>NZ_JH376826.1 GCF_000234095.1 Centipeda infelix ATCC 43532 | reverse complement strand
AAACTCTCCACGCGTGGAGATTTCTATGCGTTTTCGATGTGCACTTAGGAGTTTCTCGCAGCCGCGAAAAACTCGTGCACACCTTCGAGCAGAATTGCTCGAAGCTCACTTATGCATTTCAGAATCTGAAACGCCGTTCGCGCCCGATTGTATCGGGCGATTTTTGCCGCTCACCTTCGTTCGCTGATCCGCCGCGATGGGCGGATAAAAAAAATAGATCGGCGCACATCGGCGCCGATCGGATTCAAGTCAGCTTGCTTTTTGCTCTGCGAATACCTCGTATTGTTCTTCAGGAATGGCTGCGGAATCGTTCGAGCCGTCCCCTTCGGCTGCTGCGTCGTGATATTGCAGCAGCACGTTCATTCTTGCGTTCTTCCCGCCCTTGAATAATACGTCTGGGTTTACGCGATATGCGCCTTGATTGATGCGTTGCAAGAAGTTACTGTCGATTAGTGCTTGTAGTGTCCTCGATACCGTTTGATAGCTGATACCGCTTTTATCGGCTATCT
>NZ_JH376825.1 GCF_000234095.1 Centipeda infelix ATCC 43532 | reverse complement strand
GTGTGCCTTGCCTATCCCCTGTTGCGTGTCTCAGTGCGTTTTCGATGTGCACTTAGGAGTTTCTCGCAGCCGCGAAAAACTCGTGCACACCTTCGAGCAGAATTGCTCGAAGCTCACTTATGCATTTCAGAATCTGAAACGCCGTTCGCGCCCGATTGTATCGGGCGATTTTTGCCGCTCACCTTCGTTCGCTGATCCGCCGCGATGGGCGGATAAAAAAATAGATCGGCGCACATCGGCGCCGATCGGATTCAAGTCAGCTTGCTTTTTGCTCTGCGAATACCTCGTATTGTTCTTCAGGAATGGCTGCGGAATCGTTCGAGCCGTCCCCTTCGGCTGCTGCGTCGTGATATTGCAGCAGCACGTTCATTCTTGCGTTCTTCCCGCCCTTGAATAATACGTCTGGGTTTACGCGATATGCGCCTTGATTGATGCGTTGCAAGAAGTTACTGTCGATTAGTGCTTGTAGTGTCCTCGATACCGTTTGATAGCTGATACCGCTTTTATCG
>NZ_JH376824.1 GCF_000234095.1 Centipeda infelix ATCC 43532 | reverse complement strand
GACCTGTCCGAGAAGCGAATCCGTAGGATGAAGCTGAACGGGCAACAGGTCGTATGCGAAAACGTCCCAAGAACACGAGCGAAAGCGACGTGTGATTGGATGACGTTGACCGCTATTCTAAGAAGGTATAGCCTAACAATTTGCAAGGAAGTTTCTTCTGTGAAGTTTTGAGTGGACAACACTCATTCAGTGCGCAGGTAGTGTCAGCCAATCGTCGGCGTCCTTACGGACTTGACTCTTGGGACACTTATGCGTACGACTTGTTTAGCCAATCGCATGCGCCCTATGGGCTTTGCTCTTGGAACAAGTCAGCATGCGGTGATGATGCCTGAACGGTTCCACCTGTTCCCATTCCGAACACAGTAGTTAAGCGTTCAAAGGCCGAGGGTACTTCGTTGGAGACGACGTGGGAGAGTAGGTAGTTGCCGCAAAAGATAAGCTCGTGAGAAATCACGGGCTCTTTTTATATGCTTACAGCTTTTGTTACAGGCGCCCCTTCCACCGCTCGCGGTCCCGGAGCTGTTGCACGGAGC
>NZ_JH376823.1 GCF_000234095.1 Centipeda infelix ATCC 43532 | reverse complement strand
AATATCATATCGAATTATATAAGTCAATCATACTCAATGTTATCAAAAATCATATCAAGATTTACCAAAAATCATATCAAGCAAAATAGCGATAAATTCAGTAATATCAAGGCATTACTAGGTTTTTACCCCTTTTTTCACTCTTATCTTGTATTAGCGGCAGAATCATCGACCGCCACTTCAAGGGGTTTCGTGGGGGCTTTGCCCCCACCGCCCCCAGCAGGGAGCAAGCCCCCTGCACCCCTCGCTCGCCGCTAGGCAGGCGGTCGGGTTCACCCGACCGCGGGGCAAAAGCGTCCTGCTTTTATCACGGTGCAAGGGCAAGCCGCTACGCGGTCGCTGCGCGCCCCTTGCACCTTCATTACAGCAATACCCTTCAGACGCTCTCAGAGGCTCGCTATGACGTTTTTAATGCGCTCCCTTATACTGAACTATGGACAGACGCAAAATAGACGCTCTACGGGGCTATGAAGCGTCAAGGGTCGCCATCGGCGACCGCGTAGCGGCTTGCCCTTGACGCGTGACCACCCCCAGACGCTTTCAT
>NZ_JH376822.1 GCF_000234095.1 Centipeda infelix ATCC 43532 | reverse complement strand
AACGCAAGAATGAACGTGCTGCTGCAATATCACGACGCAGCAGCCGAAGGGGACGGCTCGAACGATTCCGCAGCCATTCCTGAAGAACAATACGAGGTATTCGCAGAGCAAAAAGCAAGCTGACTTGAATCCGATCGGCGCCGATGTGCGCCGATCTATTTTTTTTATCCGCCCATCGCGGCGGATCAGCGAACGAAGGTGAGCGGCAAAAATCGCCCGATACAATCGGGCGCGAACGGCGTTTCAGATTCTGAAATGCATAAGTGAGCTTCGAGCAATTCTGCTCGAAGGTGTGCACGAGTTTTTCGCGGCTGCGAGAAACTCCTAAGTGCACATCGAAAACGCATAGAAATCTCCACGCGTGGAGATTTCTGTAAATGCGCATTCTCGATTCTAGGGGCGACGTCTTATTATCTTCCACACCATCGCACCCTATCGGATTCCGCTCACGCGAACAACGGCGCGGCGACAGGTGACTACCACGCCGACATTCCACGCTCGACCTTCAAAGCGGTGCAACGCCTTGCGCCACTTGAAGATCATTGACTACCTCTGCTATAAT
>NZ_JH376821.1 GCF_000234095.1 Centipeda infelix ATCC 43532 | reverse complement strand
TGCTGTAATGAAGGTGCAAGGGGCGCGCAGCGACCGCGTAGCGGCTTGCCCTTGCACCGTGATAAAAGCAGGACGCTTTTGCCCCGCGGTCGGGTGAACCCGACCGCCTGCCTAGCGGCGAGCGAGGGGTGCAGGGGGCTTGCTCCCTGCTGGGGGCGGTGGGGGCAAAGCCCCCACGAAACCCCTTGAAGTGGCGGTCGATGATTCTGCCGCTAATACAAGATAAGAGTGAAAAAAGGGGTAAAAACCTGTAATGCCTTGATATTACTGAATTTATCGCTATTTTGCTTGATATGATTTTTGGTAAATCTTGATATGATTTTTGATAACATTGAGTATGATTGACTTATATAATTCGATATGATATTATCATATCAATATCAAGCAAGGAGGAAAAACAAATGGCAGTAACCCGCAAGAAAGTCAAGGTAGTAGGAACAGAAACTTATATCAAGCAGGATACTGGAGAACTGCGAGAAATAGCAGGTAATTGACATTGAGGAGCGCGACGCTAATTTTCATAAGCTCTGGCTCGGTCATATTTTGAACAGTATCGACCTTATCGGAAACCAGAAAAC
>NZ_JH376820.1 GCF_000234095.1 Centipeda infelix ATCC 43532 | reverse complement strand
CCTACCTTACCCCTTCCCCGTTGGTTGGTCCGTTCCGTTCCGTACCTTACCCCTTCCCCGTTTGGTTCGGTCGGTTCGTTCCTACGTACGGTTACTTAGTCGGTTTTCCGGTTTTACGTAGTTGGTCGACCTTAACGGTTAAGGGTTTACGTTTTCCGTCCGACGACCGGCCCGGAAAAACCGTAAAAAACCGTTCGGTCGACCAACCCTTACCCGTTACGGACGACGAAAGTTAAGTTCGTCCGTAACGGAACGTCCTACCTTAACTTTAGTCGACTTTACTTTACGAAAGTAACTTCGTAAACGGAAACCCGGTTCCCGGTTCCGGCCCCGGACCCGTTAGTTTAGTTACGGGTCCGGGGACGTTTTTAGTTTTTCCGGCCCGTCCTACCCTTACCCGTTTTCCGGTTCCGTCGTAGTACCGTCCCCGGCCCGGACGTAGGTCGGGGACGTAAAATAAAAAAAAATAGATCGGCGCACATCGGCGCCGATCGGATTCAAGTCAGCTTGCTTTTTGCTCTGCGAATACCTCGTATTGTTCTTCAGGAATGGCTGCGGAATCGTTCGAGCCGTCCCCTTCGGCTGCTGCGTCGTGATATTGCAGCAGCACGTTCATTCTTGCGTTCTTCCCGCCCTTGAA
>NZ_JH376819.1 GCF_000234095.1 Centipeda infelix ATCC 43532 | reverse complement strand
GTATCGGGCGATTTTTGCCGCTCACCTTCGTTCGCTGATCCGCCGCGATGGGCGGATAAAAAAATAGATCGGCGCACATCGGCGCCGATCGGATTCAAGTCAGCTTGCTTTTTGCTCTGCGAATACCTCGTATTGTTCTTCAGGAATGGCTGCGGAATCGTTCGAGCCGTCCCCTTCGGCTGCTGCGTCGTGATATTGCAGCAGCACGTTCATTCTTGCGTTCTTCCCGCCCTTGAATAATACGTCTGGGTTTACGCGATATGCGCCTTGATTGATGCGTTGCAAGAAGTTACTGTCGATTAGTGCTTGTAGTGTCCTCGATACCGTTTGATAGCTGATACCGCTTTTATCGGCTATCTGCCTCTGTGTCATTGGCAGAAGATTATTGCTGTCCAGATGGTCGAGGAATCCAGAAAGCAAGGCGCGTTTTCTGGTTTCCGATAAGGTCGATACTGTTCAAAATATGACCGAGCCAGAGCTTATGAAAATTAGCGTCGCGCTCCTCAATGTCAATTACCTGCATTTCTCGCAGTTCTCCAGTATCCTGCTTGAATATAAGTTTCTGTTCCTACTACCTTGACTTTCTTGCGGGTTACTGCCATTTGTTTTCCTCCTTGCTTGATATTGATATGATAATATCATAT
>NZ_JH376818.1 GCF_000234095.1 Centipeda infelix ATCC 43532 | reverse complement strand
CTATCAAACGGTATCGAGGACACTACAAGCACTAATCGACAGTAACTTCTTGCAACGCATCAATCAAGGCGCATATCGCGTAAACCCAGACGTATTATTCAAGGGCGGGAAGAACGCAAGAATGAACGTGCTGCTGCAATATCACGACGCAGCAGCCGAAGGGGACGGCTCGAACGATTCCGCAGCCATTCCTGAAGAACAATACGAGGTATTCGCAGAGCAAAAAGCAAGCTGACTTGAATCCGATCGGCGCCGATGTGCGCCGATCTATTTTTTTTATCCGCCC
The DNA here is from genome assembly GCF_000234095.1 of Centipeda infelix ATCC 43532. Taxonomy (GTDB): domain Bacteria; phylum Bacillota; class Negativicutes; order Selenomonadales; family Selenomonadaceae; genus Centipeda; species Centipeda infelix. The sequence goes on along the minus strand of NZ_JH376818.1, from coordinate 388 downwards.
ATCGCGGCGGATCAGCGAACGAAGGTGAGCGGCAAAAATCGCCCGATACAATCGGGCGCGAACGGCGTTTCAGATTCTGAAATGCATAAGTGAGCTTCGAGCAATTCTGCTCGAAGGTGTGCACGAGTTTTTCGCGGCTGCGAGAAACTCCTAAGTGCACATCGAAAACGCATAGAAATCTCCACGCGTGGAGATTTCTGTAAATGCGCATTCTCGATTCTGGGGCGACGTCTTATTATCTTCCACACCATCGCACCCTATCGGATTCCGCTCACGCGAACAACGGCGCGGCGACAGGTGACTACCACGCCGACATTCACGCTCGACCTTCAAAGCGGTGCAACGCCTTGCGCCACTTGAAGATCATTGACTACCTCTGCTATAATCA
>NZ_JH376817.1 GCF_000234095.1 Centipeda infelix ATCC 43532 | reverse complement strand
CAAGAGGGCGTGCCCTCTTGCAACACCCATCAAACGCTCGCCGCTGGGCAGAGGGGAACGTGTCCGTTCCCCTTGCATGAAAGCGTCTGGGGGTGGTCACGCGTCAAGGGCAAGCCGCTACGCGGTCGCCGATGGCGACCCTTGACGCTTCATAGCCCCGTAGAGCGTCTATTTTGCGTCTGTCCATAGTTCAGTATAAGGGAGCGCATTAAAACGTCATAGCGAGCCTCTGAGAGCGTCTGAAGGGTATTGCTGTAATGAAGGTGCAAGGGGCGCGCAGCGACCGCGTAGCGGCTTGCCCTTGCACCGTGATAAAAGCAGGACGCTTTTGCCCCGCGGTCGGGTGAACCCGACCGCCTGCCTAGCGGCGAGCGAGGGGTGCAGGGGGCTTGCTCCCTGCTGGGGGCGGTGGGGGCAAAGCCCCCACGAAACCCCTTGAAGTGGCGGTCGATGATTCTGCCGCTAATACAAGATAAGAGTGAAAAAAGGGGTAAAAACCTGTAATGCCTTGATATTACTGAATTTATCGCTATTTTGCTTGATATGATTTTTGGTAAATCTTGATATGATTTTTGATAACATTGAGTATGATTGACTTATATAATTCGATATGATATTATCATATCAATATCAAGCAAGGAGGAAAAACAAATGGCAGTAACCCGCAAGAAAGTCAAGGTAGTAGGAACAG
>NZ_JH376816.1 GCF_000234095.1 Centipeda infelix ATCC 43532 | reverse complement strand
GATATTGATATGATAATATCATATCGAATTATATAAGTCAATCATACTCAATGTTATCAAAAATCATATCAAGATTTACCAAAAATCATATCAAGCAAAATAGCGATAAATTCAGTAATATCAAGGCATTACTAGGTTTTTACCCCTTTTTTCACTCTTATCTTGTATTAGCGGCAGAATCATCGACCGCCACTTCAAGGGGTTTCGTGGGGGCTTTGCCCCCACCGCCCCCAGCAGGGAGCAAGCCCCCTGCACCCCTCGCTCGCCGCTAGGCAGGCGGTCGGGTTCACCCGACCGCGGGGCAAAAGCGTCCTGCTTTTATCACGGTGCAAGGGCAAGCCGCTACGCGGTCGCTGCGCGCCCCTTGCACCTTCATTACAGCAATACCCTTCAGACGCTCTCAGAGGCTCGCTATGACGTTTTAATGCGCTCCCTTATACTGAACTATGGACAGACGCAAAATAGACGCTCTACGGGGCTATGAAGCGTCAAGGGTCGCCATCGGCGACCGCGTAGCGGCTTGCCCTTGACGCGTGACCACCCCCAGACGCTTTCATGCAAGGGGAACGGACACGTTCCCCTCTGCCCAGCGGCGAGCGTTTGATGGGTGTTGCAAGAGGGCACGCCCTCTTGCTCGGGGCGGCGGGGCAGACAGCCCCGCAATCTTTGTCCGTGTAGTTTCTGCGTAAAAAATCCCCCGCT
>NZ_JH376815.1 GCF_000234095.1 Centipeda infelix ATCC 43532 | reverse complement strand
CGCTGGGCAGAGGGGAACGTGTCCGTTCCCCTTGCATGAAAGCGTCTGGGGGTGGTCACGCGTCAAGGGCAAGCCGCTACGCGGTCGCCGATGGCGACCCTTGACGCTTCATAGCCCCGTAGAGCGTCTATTTTGCGTCTGTCCATAGTTCAGTATAAGGGAGCGCATTAAAACGTCATAGCGAGCCTCTGAGAGCGTCTGAAGGGTATTGCTGTAATGAAGGTGCAAGGGGCGCGCAGCGACCGCGTAGCGGCTTGCCCTTGCACCGTGATAAAAGCAGGACGCTTTTGCCCCGCGGTCGGGTGAACCCGACCGCCTGCCTAGCGGCGAGCGAGGGGTGCAGGGGGCTTGCTCCCTGCTGGGGGCGGTGGGGGCAAAGCCCCCACGAAACCCCTTGAAGTGGCGGTCGATGATTCTGCCGCTAATACAAGATAAGAGTGAAAAAAGGGGTAAAAACCTGTAATGCCTTGATATTACTGAATTTATCGCTATTTTGCTTGATATGATTTTTGGTAAATCTTGATATGATTTGATAACATTGAGTATGATTGACTTATATAATTCGATATGATATTATCTATATCAATATCAAGCAAGGAGGAAAAACAAATGGCAGTAACCCGCAAGAAAGTCAAGGTAGTAGGAACAGAAACTTATATCAAGCAGGATACTGGAGAACTGCGAGAAATGCAGGTAATTGACATTGAGGAG
>NZ_JH376814.1 GCF_000234095.1 Centipeda infelix ATCC 43532 | reverse complement strand
CGCCTTGATTGATGCGTTGCAAGAAGTTACTGTCGATTAGTGCTTGTAGTGTCCTCGATACCGTTTGATAGCTGATACCGTCTTTTATCGGCTATCTGCCTCTGTGTCATTGGCAGAAGATTATTGCTGTCCAGATGGTCGAGAATCCAGAAAGCAAGGCGTCGTTTTCTGGTTTCCGATAAGGTCGATACTGTTACAAAATATGACCGAGCCAGAGCTTATGAAAATTAGCGTCGCGCTCCTCAATGTCAATTACCTGCATTTCTCGCAGTTCTCCAGTATCCTGCTTGATATAAGTTTCTGTTCCTACTACCTTGACTTTCTTGCGGGTTACTGCCATTTGTTTTTCCTCCTTGCTTGATATTGATATGATAATATCATATCGAATTATATAAGTCAATCATACTCAATGTTATACAAAAATCATATCAAGATTTAACCAAAAATCATATCAAGCAAAATAGCGATAAATTCAGTAATATCAAGGCATTACTACGGTTTTTACCCCTTTTTCACTCTTATCTTGTATTAGCGGCAGAATCATCGACCGCCACTTCGAAGGGGTTTCGTGGGGGCTTTGCCCCCACCGCCCCCAGCAGGGAGCAAGCCCCCTGCACCCCTCGCTCGCCGCTAGGCAGGCGGTCGGGTTCACCCGACCGCGGGGCAAAAGCGTCCTGCTTTTATCACGGTGCAAGGGCAAGCCGCTACGCGGTCGCT
>NZ_JH376813.1 GCF_000234095.1 Centipeda infelix ATCC 43532 | reverse complement strand
CAAATATCCAATCCCTCGCGTTTTTAGCGGGGGATTTTTTACGCAGAAACTACACGGACAAAGATTGCGGGGCTGTCTGCCCCGCGCCCCGAGCAAGAGGGCGTGCCCTCTTGCAACACCCATCAAACGCTCGCCGCTGGGCAGAGGGGAACGTGTCCGTTCCCCTTGCATGAAAGCGTCTGGGGGTGGTCACGCGTCAAGGGCAAGCCGCTACGCGGTCGCCGATGGCGACCCTTGACGCTTCATAGCCCCGTAGAGCGTCTATTTTGCGTCTGTCCATAGTTCAGTATAAGGGAGCGCATTAAAACGTCATAGCGAGCCTCTGAGAGCGTCTGAAGGGTATTGCTGTAATGAAGGTGCAAGGGGCGCGCAGCGACCGCGTAGCGGCTTGCCCTTGCACCGTGATAAAAGCAGGACGCTTTTGCCCCGCGGTCGGGTGAACCCGACCGCCTGCCTAGCGGCGAGCGAGGGGTGGCAGGGGGCGTTGCTCCCTGCTGGGGGCGGTGGGGGCAAAGCCCCCACGAAACCCCTTCGAAGTGGCGGTCGATGATTCTGCCGCTAATACAAGATAAGAGTGAAAAAAGGGGTAAAAACCGTAGTAATGCCTTGATATTACTGAATTTATCGCTATTTTGTCTTGATATGATTTTTGGTTAAATCTTGATATGATTTTTGTATAACATTGAGTATGATTGACTTATATAATTCGATATGATATTATCATATCAATATCAAG
>NZ_JH376812.1 GCF_000234095.1 Centipeda infelix ATCC 43532 | reverse complement strand
TATTGAAGAATGAACCGGCGAGTTAATTTATGCTGCGAGGTTAAGCGGGAGACGCGGAGCCGAAGCGAAAGCGAGTCTTAAGAGGGCGAGCAGTAGCATGGATTAGACCCGAAACCACAGTGATCTATACATGTCCAGGTTGAAGCTCAGGTAAAAATGAGTGGAGGACCGAACCCGTGAGTGTTGAAAAACTTTGGGATGAGATGTGTATAGGGGTGAAATGCCAATCGAACGTGGAGATAGCTGGTTCTCCCCGAAATAGCTTTAGGGCTAGCCTCAGGCGAATCACCATAGAGACGGTAGAGCACTGATCGGGCAAGGGGGCGTAAAGCCTACCGACCCCAGTCAAACTACGAATGGCTCATATGGGCAGCCTGGGAGTCAGAATGCGAGTGATAAGACCCGTATTCAAGAGGGAAACAGCCCAGACCGCCGGCTAAGGTCCCAAATGCTGTGCTAAGTGGAGAAGGATGTAGGACTTCGAAAACAACCAGGATGTTGGCTCAGAAGCAGCCACCATTAAAAGAGTGCGTAATAGCTCACTGGTCGAGAGGCTCTGCGCCGAAAATATCCGGGGCTAAAGCACAGAACCGAAGCCGCGGCAGGAGTGTACATATCGACAGAGCGCTCAAGGCGCAGGAAAAATTGGTATCTGCAAGGCGATGGAGCGATGCATAGCAGCGCTATACAGAGCGACATACTCGCAGCAGAGAGCGATTTTAACAAGCCTTTTGAGCGTTGTGCCGGTGTGTATACT
>NZ_JH376811.1 GCF_000234095.1 Centipeda infelix ATCC 43532 | reverse complement strand
GAAAACAAATGGCAGTAACCCGCAAGAAAGTCAAGGTAGTAGGAACAGAAACTTATATCAAGCAGGATACTGGAGAACTGCGAGAAATGCAGGTAATTGACATTGAGGAGCGCGACGCTAATTTTCATAAGCTCTGGCTCGGTCATTATTTTGAACAGTATCGACCTTATCGGAAACCAGAAAACGCGCCTTGCTTTCTGGATTCTCGACCATCTGGACAGCAATAATCTTCTGCCAATGACACAGAGGCAGATAGCCGAATAAAAGCGGTATCAGCTATCAAACGGTATCGAGGACACTACAAGCACTAATCGACAGTAACTTCTTGCAACGCATCAATCAAGGCGCATATCGCGTAAACCCAGACGTATTATTCAAGGGCGGGAAGAACGCAAGAATGAACGTGCTGCTGCAATATCACGACGCAGCAGCCGAAGGGGACGGCTCGAACGATTCCGCAGCCATTCCTGAAGAACAATACGAGGTATTCGCAGAGACAAAAAGCAAGCTGACTTGAATCCGATCGGCGCCGATGTGCGCCGATCTTATTTTTTTATCCGCCCATCGCGGCGGATCAGCGAACGAAGGTGAGCGGACAAAAATCGCCCGATACAATCGGGCGCGAACGGCGTTTCAGATTCTGAAATGCATAAGTGAGCTTCGAGCAATTCTGCTCGAAGGTGTGCACGAGTTTTCGCGGCTGCGAGAAACTCCTAAGTGCACATCGAAAACGCATAGAAATCTCCACGCGTGGAGATTTC
>NZ_JH376810.1 GCF_000234095.1 Centipeda infelix ATCC 43532 | reverse complement strand
CGTGGAGATTTCTATGCGTTTTCGATGTGCACTTAGGAGTTTCTCGCAGCCGCGAAAAACTCGTGCACACCTTCGAGCAGAATTGCTCGAAGCTCACTTATGCATTTCAGAATCTGAAACGCCGTTCGCGCCCGATTGTATCGGGCGATTTTTGCCGCTCACCTTCGTTCGCTGATCCGCCGCGATGGGCGGATAAAAAAATAGATCGGCGCACATCGGCGCCGATCGGATTCAAGTCAGCTTGCTTTTTGCTCTGCGAATACCTCGTATTGTTCTTCAGGAATGGCTGCGGAATCGTTCGAGCCGTCCCCTTCGGCTGCTGCGTCGTGATATTGCAGCAGCACGTTCATTCTTGCGTTCTTCCCGCCCTTGAATAATACGTCTGGGTTTACGCGATATGCGCCTTGATTGATGCGTTGCAAGAAGTTACTGTCGATTAGTGCTTGTAGTGTCCTCGATACCGTTTGATAGCTGATACCGCTTTTATCGGCTATCTGCCTCTGTGTCATTGGCAGAAGATTATTGCTGTCCAGATGGTCGAGAATCCAGAAAGCAAGGCGCGTTTTCTGGTTTCCGATAAGGTCGATACTGTTCAAAATATGACCGAGCCAGAGCTTATGAAAATTAGCGTCGTCGCTCCTCAATGTCAATTACCTGCATTTCTCGCAGTTCTCCAGTATCCTGCTTGATATAAGTTTCTGTTCCTACTACCGTTGACTTTCTTGCGGGTTACTGCCATTTGTTTTCCTCCTTGCTTGATATTGATATGATAATATCATATCGAATTATATAAGTCAATCATACTCAATG
>NZ_JH376809.1 GCF_000234095.1 Centipeda infelix ATCC 43532 | reverse complement strand
ACCCTATCGGATTCCGCTCACGCGAACAACGGCGCGGCGACAGGTGATACCACGCCGACATTCACGCTCGACCTTCAAAGCGGTGCAACGCCTTGCGCCACTTGAAGATCATTGACTACCTCTGCTATAATCAAATAAGCAAATGTTTAGTCGCCGCCAGACAGCGCGACACATCAAGTAGGTCTGGGTTCAAATGTTCAGTCGCCGCTAGACAGTGCGACCCATCAAATAGGTCTAGGCTCAAATATCAATCCCTCGCTTTTTAGCGGGGGATTTTTTTACGCAGAAACTACACGGACAAAGATTGCGGGGCTGTCTGCCCCGCCGCCCCGAGCAAGAGGGCGTGCCCTCTTGCAACACCCATCAAACGCTCGCCGCTGGGCAGAGGGGAACGTGTCCGTTCCCCTTGCATGAAAGCGTCTGGGGGTGGTCACGCGTCAAGGGCAAGCCGCTACGCGGTCGCCGATGGCGACCCTTGACGCTTCATAGCCCCGTAGAGCGTCTATTTTGCGTCTGTCCATAGTTCAGTATAAGGGAGCGCATTAAAACGTCATAGCGAGCCTCTGAGAGCGTCTGAAGGGTATTGCTGTAATGAAGGTGCAAGGGGCGCGCAGCGACCGCGTAGCGGCTTGCCCTTGCACCGTGATAAAAGCAGGACGCTTTTGCCCCGCGGTCGGGTGAACCCGACCGCCTGCCTAGCGGCGAGCGAGGGGTGCAGGGGGCTTGCTCCCTGCTAGGGGGCGGTGGGGGCAAAGCCCCCACGAAACCCCTTGAAGTGGCGGTCGATGATTCTGCCGCTAATACAAGATAAGAGTGAAAAAAAGGGGTAAAAACCTGTAATGCCTTGATATTACTGAATTTATCGCTATTTTGCTTGATATGATTTTTGGAAATCTTGATATGATTTTTGA
>NZ_JH376808.1 GCF_000234095.1 Centipeda infelix ATCC 43532 | reverse complement strand
TCTTGCAACACCCAGTCAAACGCTCGCCGCTGGGGCAGAGGGGAACGTGTCCGTTCCCCTTGCATGAAAGCGTCTGGGGGTGGTCACGCGTCAAGGGCAAGCCGCTACGCGGTCGCCGATGGCGACCCTTGACGCTTCATAGCCCCGTAGAGCGTCTATTTTTGCGTCTGTCCATAGTTCAGTATAAGGGAGCGCATTAAAACGTCATAGCGAGCCTCTGAGAGCGTCTGAAGGGTATTGCTGTAATGAAGGTGCAAGGGGCGCGCAGCGACCGCGTAGCGGCTTGCCCTTGCACCGTGATAAAAGCAGGACGCTTTTGCCCCGCGGTCGGGTGAACCCGACCGCCTGCCTAGCGGCGAGCGAGGGGTGCAGGGGGCTTGCTCCCTGCTGGGGGCGGTGGGGGCAAAGCCCCCAGAAACCCCTTGAAGTGGCGGTCGATGATTCTGCCGCTAATACAAGATAAGAGTGAAAAAAGGGGTAAAAACCTGTAATGCCTTGATATTACTGAATTTATCGCTATTTTGCTTGATATGATTTTTGGTAAATCTTGATATGATTTTTGATAACATTGAGTATGATTGACTTATATAATTCGATATGATATTATCATATCAATATCAAGCAAGGAGGAAAAACAAATGGCAGTAACCCGCAAGAAAGTCAAGGTAGTAGGAACAGAAACTTATATCAAGCAGGATACTGGAGAACTGCGAGAAATGCAGGTAATTGACATTGAGGAGCGCGACGCTAATTTTCATAAGCTCTGGCTCGGTCATATTTTGAACAGTATCGACCTTATCGGAAACCAGAAAACGCGCCTTGCTTTCTGGATTCTCGACCATCTGGACAGCAATAATCTTCTGCCAATGACTACAGAGGCAGATAGCCGATAAAAGCGGTATCAGCTATCAAACGGTATCGAGGACACTACAAGCACTAATCGACAGTAACTTCTTGCAACGCATCTAATCAAGGCGCATATCGCGTAAACCCAGACGTATTATTCAAGGGCGGGAAGTAACGCAAGAATGAACGTGCTGCTGCAATATCACGACGCAGCAGCCCGAAGGGGACGGCTC
>NZ_JH376807.1 GCF_000234095.1 Centipeda infelix ATCC 43532 | reverse complement strand
CACCATAGAGACGGTAGAGCACTGATCGGGCAAGGGGCGTAAAGCCTACCGACCCCAGTCAAACTACGAATGGCTCATATGGGCAGCCTGGGAGTCAGAATGCGAGTGATAAGACCCGTATTCAAGAGGGAAACAGCCCAGACCGCCGGCTAAGGTCCCAAATGCTGTGCTAAGTGGAGAAGGATGTAGGACTTCGAAAACAACCAGGATGTTGGCTCAGAAGCAGCCACCATTAAAAGAGTGCGTAATAGCTCACTGGTCGAGAGGCTCTGCGCCGAAAATATCCGGGGCTAAAGCACAGAACCGAAGCCGCGGCAGGAGTGTACATATCGACAGAGCGCTCAAGGCGCAGGAAAAATTGGTATCTGCAAGGCGATGGAGCGATGCATAGCAGCGCTATACAGAGCGACATACTCGCAGCAGAGAGCGATTTTAACAAGCCTTTTGAGCGTTGTGCCGGTGTGTATACTACTGGGTAGGGGAGCGTTCTTATCTGGACGAAGGCAGACCGGAAGGACTGCTGGACGGATAAGAAGTGAGAATGCCGGTATGAGTAGCGAAACGACAGGTGAGAATCCTGTCCACCGAAAGCCTAAGGTATCCCGGGCAACGCTCGTCGTCCCGGGGTTAGTCGGGACCTAAGCCGAGGCGAAAAGCATAGGCGATGGACAACTGGCGAAAATTCCAGTACCGGGCGTCTTCGTTTGAGGATGGAGTGACGCAGGAAGGAAGCTGAGCGCGCGAATGGTTGGGCGCGTCGAAGGCGGTAGGCTGGTATGGAGGCAAATCCCCATACTATAAGGCCGAGAACCGATAGATAGGAAAGACTACGGTCAATCTGAATTCAGCTGCACTACACTGCCAAGAAAAGCTTCTAACGAGAAGACGTCTGCCCGTACCAAAACCGACACAGGTAGGCGGGGAGAGAATCCTAAGGTGCGCGGGAAAACCCTCGTTAAGGAACTCGGCAAAATGCATCCGTAACTTCGGGAAAAGGATGGCCGTTGATGGTGAAGACATTTACTGTTGGAGCTGTTGGCGGCGGCAGAAAAGAGGCCCAAGCGACTGTTTACCACAAACACAGGTGCCTGCGAAAGCGCAAGCTGAAGTATAGGTGCTGACGCCTGCCCGGTGCAGGAAGGTTAAGGAGAGTTGTTAGCCCCTGAGGT
>NZ_JH376806.1 GCF_000234095.1 Centipeda infelix ATCC 43532 | reverse complement strand
TAGTTTTGCATTGTCTAGTTTTGAGGGCGCATCGAAGAGATGAAAGTCTCTGCGGTAGTCCTTATTGTTCACTGAAAACTGCACAGAAGAAACAAGAAAATCTAAAACAAGGGAGACTTTGTGTACTCATGTCATAAAGTTTTCCTCACTAAAAGATTTTCCCAAGCAAATTAGGATAAAGCGAAAATACCTTTAAACTGATGACAAAAGTCGTTAGACGTAAGTCAAGTTTATAAGGGCATACGGCGGATGCCTAGGCGTTTTGAAACGAAGAAGGACGCGATAAGCTGCGATAAGCTGCGGCGAGCTGCAAGTAAGCTATGACCCGCAGATTTCCGAATGGGGCAACCCGGCGGGAGTAACGTCCCGTCACTCTGCACTCGATGCAGAGAGAAAACACCCGATGAACTGAAACATCTAAGTAGTCGGAGGAAAAGAAATCAAAGAGATTCCCTGAGTAGCGGCGAGCGAAACGGGAGGAGCCCAAACCAAGAGACTTCGGTTTCTTGGGGTTGCGGACCTGCAACAAACTGGACATTCTAGTGGAAGCATCTGGGAAGGTGCGGCAAAGAGAGTGAGACCCTCGTACACGAAAGAGTGAAAAGCGGGCAGGAATCCAGAGTACCACAGGGCACGAGGAACCCGGTGGGAAGCAGGGTGGACCACCATCCAAGGCTAAATACATCAAAACGACCGATAGCGAAAAGTACCGTGAGGGAAAGGTGAAAAGAACCCCGGGAGGGGAGTGCAATAGAACCTGAAACCGTATGTCTACAAACAGTCGGAGCACTTTAGATGTGCGACGGCGTGCCTATTGAAGAATGAACCGGCGAGTTAATTTATGCTGCGAGGTTAAGCGGGAGACGCGGAGCCGAAGCGAAAGCGAGTCTTAAGAGGGCGAGCAGTAGCATGGATTAGACCCGAAACCACAGTGATCTATACATGTCCAGGTTGAAGCTCAGGTAAAAATGAGTGGAGGACCGAACCCGTGAGTGTTGAAAAACTTTGGGATGAGATGTGTATAGGGGTGAAATGCCAATCGAACGTGGAGATAGCTGGTTCTCCCCGAAATAGCTTTAGGGCTAGCCTCAGGCGAATCACCATAGAGACGGTAGAGCACTGATCGGGCAAGGGGGCGTAAAGCCTACCGACCCCAGTCAAACTACGAATGGCTCATATGGGCAGCCTGGGAGTCAGAATGCGAGTGATAAGACCCGTATTCAAGAGGGAAACAGCCCAGACCGCCGGCTAAGGTCCCAAATGCTGTGCTA
>NZ_JH376805.1 GCF_000234095.1 Centipeda infelix ATCC 43532 | reverse complement strand
TTTTGCATTGTCTAGTTTTGAGGGCGCATCGAAGAGATGAAAGTCTCTGCGGTAGTCCTTTTGTTCACTGAAAACTGCACAGAAGAAACAAGAAAATCTAAACAGGGAAACGAAGCGTTCTCATGTACGCGACGTTTTCCTCACTAAAAGATTTTCCCAAGCAAATTAGGATAAAGCGAAAATACCTTGAAGTCGTGAGACGTTAAGTCAAGCGAACAAGGGCATACGGCGGATGCCTAGGCGTTTTGAAACGAAGAAGGACGCGATAAGCTGCGATAAGCCATGACGAGCTGCAAGTAAGCATTGACTCATGGATTTCCGAATGGGGCAACCCGGCGGGAGTAACGTCCCGTCACTCTACCTTCGAGGTAGAGAGAAAACACCCGATGAACTGAAACATCTAAGTAGTCGGAGGAAAAGAAATCAAAGAGATTCCCTGAGTAGCGGCGAGCGAAACGGGAGGAGCCCAAACCAAGAGACTTCGGTTTCTTGGGGTTGCGGACCTGCAACAAACTGGACATTCTAGTGGAAGCATCTGGGAAGGTGCGGCAAAGAGAGTGAGACCCTCGTACACGAAAGAGTGAAAAGCGGGCAGGAATCCAGAGTACCACAGGGCACGAGGAACCCGGTGGGAAGCAGGGTGGACCACCATCCAAGGCTAAATACATCAAAACGACCGATAGCGAAAAGTACCGTGAGGGAAAGGTGAAAAGAACCCCGGGAGGGGAGTGCAATAGAACCTGAAACCGTATGTCTACAAACAGTCGGAGCACTTTACATGTGCGACGGCGTGCCTATTGAAGAATGAACCGGCGAGTTAATTTATGCTGCGAGGTTAAGCGGGAGACGCGGAGCCGAAGCGAAAGCGAGTCTTAAGAGGGCGAGCAGTAGCATGGATTAGACCCGAAACCACAGTGATCTATACATGTCCAGGTTGAAGCTCAGGTAAAAATGAGTGGAGGACCGAACCCGTGAGTGTTGAAAAACTTTGGGATGAGATGTGTATAGGGGTGAAATGCCAATCGAACGTGGAGATAGCTGGTTCTCCCCGAAATAGCTTTAGGGCTAGCCTCAGGCGAATCACCATAGAGACGGTAGAGCACTGATCGGGCAAGGGGGCGTAAAGCCTACCGACCCCAGTCAAACTACGAATGGCTCATATGGGCAGCCTGGGAGTCAGAATGCGAGTGATAAGACCCGTATTCAAGAGGGAAACAGCCCAGACCGCCGGCTAAGGTCCCAAATGCTGTGCTAAGTGGAGAAGGATGTAGGACTTCGA
>NZ_JH376804.1 GCF_000234095.1 Centipeda infelix ATCC 43532 | reverse complement strand
AGGATGGAGTGACGCAGGAAGGAAGCTGAGCGCGCGAATGGTTGGGCGCGTCGAAGGCGGTAGGCTAGTATGGAGGCAAATCCCCATACTACAAGGCCGAGAACCGATAGATAGGAAAGACTACGGTCAATCTGAATTCAGCTGCACTACACTGCCAAGAAAAGCTTCTAACGAGAAGACGTCTCGCCCGTACCAAAACCGACACAGGTAGGCGGGGAGAGAATCCTAAGGTGCGCGGGAAAACCCTCGTTAAGGAACTCGGCAAAATGCATCCGTAACTTCGGGAAAAGGATGGCCGCTGATGGTGAAGGTGTTTACCACCGGAGCTGTTGGCGGCGGCAGAAAAGAGGCCCAAGCGACTGTTTACCACAAACACAGGTGCCTGCGAAAGCGCAAGCTGAAGTATAGGTGCTGACGCCTGCCCGGTGCAGGAAGGTTAAGGAGAGTTGTTAGTCCTTGAGATGAAGCAGCGAACTGAAGCCCCTGTAAACGGCGGCCGTAACTATAACGGTCCTAAGGTAGCGAAATTCCTTGTCGGGTAAGTTCCGACCCGCACGAAAGGCGTAACGATTTGGGCACTGTCTCAACGAGGGACCCGGTGAAATTGAAATACCTGTGAAGATGCAGGTTACCCGCGACTGGACAGAAAGACCCCATGGAGCTTTACTGCAGCTTGGCATTGGTCTTTGGCATATGACGTACAGGATAGCCGGGAGACTGGGAGGATAGATCGCTAGATCTATCGGAGTCACCGTTGGGATACCGGCCTTCATATGCTAAGGATCTAACCGGAACATTAACAGTGTTCGGGACAGTACCAGGCGGGCAGTTTGACTGGGGCGGTCGCCTCCGAAAGAGCAACGGAGGCGTCCAAAGGTTCCCTCAGCGCGGACAGAAATCGCGCGAAGAGCATAAAGGCAGAAGGGAGCTTGACTGCGAGACTGACGGGTCGAGCAGGTACGAAAGTAGGGCTTAGTGATCCGGTGGAAAGAGAGTGGAATTGCCATCGCTCAACGGATAAAAGCTACCCTGGGGATAACAGGCTAATCTCTCCCAAGAGTCCATATCGACGGGGAGGTTTGGCACCTCGATGTCGGCTCATCACATCCTGGGGCTGAAGCAGGTCCCAAGGGTTGGGCTGTTCGCCCATTAAAGTGGTACGTGAGCTGGGTTCAGAACGTCGTGAGACAGTTCGGTCCATATCCATCGCGGGCGTAAGATACATGAGGGAGGCTGCTCCTAGTACGAGAGGACCGGAGTGGACGGACCAACGGTGTACCGGTTGTCCTGCCAAGGGCACGGCCGGGTAGCTGCGTCCGGAAGGGATAAACGCTGAAAGCATCTAAGCGTGAAGCCCGTCCCGAGATGAAGTATCTCATTCCTATAAGGAAGTAAGACCCCTTGAAGAAGACAAGGTAGATAGGCTGGGTGTGGAAGCACAGCAATGTGTGCAGCTGACCAGCACTAATCGGTCGAGGGCTTGACTTACTGACCTGTCCGAGAAGCGAATCCGTAGGATGAAGCTGAACGGGCAACAGGTCGTATGCGAAAACGTCCCAAGAACACGAGCGAAAGCGACGTGTGATTGGATGACGTTGACCGCTATTCTAAGAAGGTATAGCCTAACAATTTGCAAGGAAGTTTCTTCTGTGAAGTTTTGAGTGGACAACACTCATTCAGTGCGCAGGTAGTGTCAGCCAATCGTCGGCGTCCTTACGGACTTGACTCTTGGGACACTTATGCGTACGACTTGTTTAGCCAATCGCATGCGCCCTATGGGCTTTGCTCTTGGAACAAGTCAGCATGCGGTGATGATGCCTGAACGGTTCCACCTGTTCCCATTCCGAACACAGTAGTTAAGCGTTCAAAGGCCGAGGGTACTTCGTTGGAGAC
>NZ_JH376802.1 GCF_000234095.1 Centipeda infelix ATCC 43532 | reverse complement strand
GGTTTTGCATTGTCTAGTTTTGAGGGCGCATCGAAGAGATGAAAGTCTCTGCGGTAGTCCTTTTGTTCACTGAAAACTGCACAGAAGAAACAAGAAAATCTAAACAGGGAAACGAAGCGTTCTCATGTACGCGACGTTTTCCTCACTAAAAGATTTTCCCAAGCAAATTAGGATAAAGCGAAAATACCTTAAGTCACGAGATGAAGTTCCGATTCCATGTTGGATCGGCGCTGAAGATTCCGTTAGATGCGCGGAAGCCGACAGAGACATAGTATGCTATGTCGATGAGGCTGACAAAGCAGATGACGGGATATGCAGTGCCGCTGATGTACGAAGCGGAAAGTTAAGTCAAGTTTATAAGGGCATACGGCGGATGCCTAGGCGTTTTGAAACGAAGAAGGACGCGATAAGCTGCGATAAGCTGCGGCGAGCTGCAAGTAAGCTATGACCCGCAGATTTCCGAATGGGGCAACCCGGCGGGAGTAACGTCCCGTCACTCTGTACTCGATACAGAGAGAAAACACCCGATGAACTGAAACATCTAAGTAGTCGGAGGAAAAGAAATCAAAGAGATTCCCTGAGTAGCGGCGAGCGAAACGGGAGGAGCCCAAACCAAGAGACTTCGGTTTCTTGGGGTTGTGGACCTGCAACAAACTGGACATTCTAGTGGAAGCATCTGGGAAGGTGCGGCAAAGAGAGTGAGACCCTCGTACACGAAAGAGTGAAAAGCGGGCAGGAATCCAGAGTACCACAGGGCACGAGGAACCCGGTGGGAAGCAGGGTGGACCACCATCCAAGGCTAAATACATCAAAACGACCGATAGCGAAAAGTACCGTGAGGGAAAGGTGAAAAGAACCCCGGGAGGGGAGTGCAATAGAACCTGAAACCGTATGTCTACAAACAGTCGGAGCACTTTACATGTGCGACGGCGTGCCTATTGAAGAATGAACCGGCGAGTTAATTTATGCTGCGAGGTTAAGCGGGAGACGCGGAGCCGAAGCGAAAGCGAGTCTTAAGAGGGCGATAAGTAGCATGGATTAGACCCGAAACCACAGTGATCTATACATGTCCAGGTTGAAGCTCAGGTAAAAATGAGTGGAGGACCGAACCCGTGAGTGTTGAAAAACTTTGGGATGAGATGTGTATAGGGGTGAAATGCCAATCGAACGTGGAGATAGCTGGTTCTCCCCGAAATAGCTTTAGGGCTAGCCTCAGGCGAATCACCATAGAGACGGTAGAGCACTGATCGGGCAAGGGGGCGTAAAGCCTACCGACCCCAGTCAAACTACGAATGGCTCATATGGGCAGTCTGGGAGTCAGAATGCGAGTGATAAGACCCGTATTCAAGAGGGAAACAGCCCAGACCGCCGGCTAAGGTCCCAAATGCTGTGCTAAGTGGAGAAGGATGTAGGACTTCGAAAACAACCAGGATGTTGGCTCAGAAGCAGCCACCATTAAAAGAGTGCGTAATAGCTCACTGGTCGAGAGGCCCTGCGCCGAAAATATCCGGGGCTAAAGCACAGAACCGAAGCCGCGGCAGGGTGTACATATCTACAGAGCGTTCAAAGCGCAGGAAAAATTGGTATCTGCAAGGAAACCGAGAGCGGCGTAGTAGAGCTACGTCAAACGAGGTTGACACAGCAGAGAGCAATTTTAACAAGCTTTTTGAGCGTTGTGCTGATGTGTACACACTGGGTAGGGGAGCGTTCTTATCTGGACGAAGGCAGACCGGAAGGACTGCTGGACGGATAAGAAGTGAGAATGCCGGTATGAGTAGCGAAACGACAGGTGAGAATCCTGTCCACCGAAAGCCTAAGGTATCCCGGGCAACGCTCGTCGTCCCGGGGTTAGTCGGGACCTAAGCCGAGGCGAAAAGCATAGGCGATGGACAACTGGCGAAAATTCCAGTACCGGGCGTCTTCGTTTGAGGATGGAGTGACGCAGGAAGGAAGCTGAGCGCGCGAATGGTTGGGCGCGTCGAAGGCGGTAGGCTGGTATGGAGGCAAATCCCCATACTATAAGGCCGAGAACCGATAGATAGGAAAGACTACGGTCAATCTGAATTCAGCTGCACTACACTGCCAAGAAAAGCTTCTAACGAGAAGATGTCCGCCCGTACCAAAACCGACACAGGTAGGCGGGGAGAGAATCCTAAGGTGCGCGGGAAAAACCCTCGTTAAGGAACTCGGCAAAAATGCATCC
>NZ_JH376801.1:1219-2435 GCF_000234095.1 Centipeda infelix ATCC 43532 | reverse complement strand
CATTCCTGAAGAACAATACGAGGTATTCGCAGAGCAAAAAGCAAGCTGACTTGAATCCGATCGGCGCCGATGTGCGCCGATCTATTTTTTTTATCCGCCCATCGCGGCGGATCAGCGAACGAAGGTGAGCGGCAAAAATCGCCCGATACAATCGGGCGCGAACGGCGTTTCAGATTCTGAAATGCATAAGTGAGCTTCGAGCAATTCTGCTCGAAGGTGTGCACGAGTTTTTCGCGGCTGCGAGAAACTCCTAAGTGCACATCGAAAACGCATAGAAATCTCCACGCGTGGAGATTTCTGTAAATGCGCATTCTCGATTCTGGGGCGACGTCTTATTATCTTCCACACCATCGCACCCTATCGGATTCCGCTCACGCGAACAACGGCGCGGCGACAGGTGACTACCACGCCGACATTCACGCTCGACCTTCAAAGCGGTGCAACGCCTTGCGCCACTTGAAGATCATTGACTACCTCTGCTATAATCAAATAAGCAAATGTTTAGTCGCCGCCAGACAGCGCGACACATCAAGTAGGTCTGGGTTCAAATGTTCAGTCGCCGCTAGACAGTGCGACCCATCAAATAGGTCTAGGCTCAAATATCAATCCCTCGCTTTTTAGCGGGGGATTTTTTACGCAGAAACTACACGGACAAAGATTGCGGGGCTGTCTGCCCCGCCGCCCCGAGCAAGAGGGCGTGCCCTCTTGCAACACCCATCAAACGCTCGCCGCTGGGCAGAGGGGAACGTGTCCGTTCCCCTTGCATGAAAGCGTCTGGGGGTGGTCACGCGTCAAGGGCAAGCCGCTACGCGGTCGCCGATGGCGACCCTTGACGCTTCATAGCCCCGTAGAGCGTCTATTTTGCGTCTGTCCATAGTTCAGTATAAGGGAGCGCATTAAAACGTCATAGCGAGCCTCTGAGAGCGTCTGAAGGGTATTGCTGTAATGAAGGTGCAAGGGGCGCGCAGCGACCGCGTAGCGGCTTGCCCTTGCACCGTGATAAAAGCAGGACGCTTTTGCCCCGCGGTCGGGTGAACCCGACCGCCTGCCTAGCGGCGAGCGAGGGGTGCAGGGGGCTTGCTCCCTGCTGGGGGCGGTGGGGGCAAAGCCCCCACGAAACCCCTTGAAGTGGCGGTCGATGATTCTGCCGCTAATACAAGATAAGAGTAGAAAAAAGGGGTAAAACCTAGTAATGCCTTGATATTACTGAATTTAT
>NZ_JH376801.1:0-1199 GCF_000234095.1 Centipeda infelix ATCC 43532 | reverse complement strand
TTTCTATGCGTTTTCGATGTGCACTTAGGAGTTTCTCGCAGCCGCGAAAAACTCGTGCACACCTTCGAGCAGAATTGCTCGAAGCTCACTTATGCATTTCAGAATCTGAAACGCCGTTCGCGCCCGATTGTATCGGGCGATTTTTGCCGCTCACCTTCGTTCGCTGATCCGCCGCGATGGGCGGATAAAAAAAATAGATCGGCGCACATCGGCGCCGATCGGATTCAAGTCAGCTTGCTTTTTGCTCTGCGAATACCTCGTATTGTTCTTCAGGAATGGCTGCGGAATCGTTCGAGCCGTCCCCTTCGGCTGCTGCGTCGTGATATTGCAGCAGCACGTTCATTCTTGCGTTCTTCCCGCCCTTGAATAATACGTCTGGGTTTACGCGATATGCGCCTTGATTGATGCGTTGCAAGAAGTTACTGTCGATTAGTGCTTGTAGTGTCCTCGATACCGTTTGATAGCTGATACCGCTTTTATCGGCTATCTGCCTCTGTGTCATTGGCAGAAGATTATTGCTGTCCAGATGGTCGAGAATCCAGAAAGCAAGGCGCGTTTTCTGGTTTCCGATAAGGTCGATACTGTTCAAAATATGACCGAGCCAGAGCTTATGAAAATTAGCGTCGCGCTCCTCAATGTCAATTACCTGCATTTCTCGCAGTTCTCCAGTATCCTGCTTGATATAAGTTTCTGTTCCTACTACCTTGACTTTCTTGCGGGTTACTGCCATTTGTTTTTCCTCCTTGCTTGATATTGATATGATAATATCATATCGAATTATATAAGTCAATCATACTCAATGTTATCAAAAATCATATCAAGATTTACCAAAAATCATATCAAGCAAAATAGCGATAAATTCAGTAATATCAAGGCATTACAGGTTTTTACCCCTTTTTTCACTCTTATCTTGTATTAGCGGCAGAATCATCGACCGCCACTTCAAGGGGTTTCGTGGGGGCTTTGCCCCCACCGCCCCCAGCAGGGAGCAAGCCCCCTGCACCCCTCGCTCGCCGCTAGGCAGGCGGTCGGGTTCACCCGACCGCGGGGCAAAAGCGTCCTGCTTTTATCACGGTGCAAGGGCAAGCCGCTACGCGGTCGCTGCGCGCCCCTTGCACCTTCATTACAGCAATACCCTTCAGACGCTCTCAGAGGCTCGCTATGACGTTTTTAATGCGCTCCCTTATACTGAACTATGG
>NZ_JH376800.1:239273-528938 GCF_000234095.1 Centipeda infelix ATCC 43532 | reverse complement strand
CGCACGGGGGAGGCTAGGATTATGGCATCTTAGCTTCCCTCGTCAGAGCGGGGGAAGTGGCGAGCGCAGCGAGTCGATAGGGGCGTTCGTGCAACGGTCCCTTTTTCCGTCTGCTCAGCGCCGCCACGGCGTACGCTTATCGTAGTCGCGTTTGATATTCTTCACTTCCTGATCGTGACGCTTCTGCTCCTCCTTCATCGCGCGGTCATACTTCTCCTGATTGCCGTCGCGCTGAAACTCAAAGCGGATCTTGCGCACGTTCTGCTCGTGCACGCGATCCTCCTCCTTCATGCGGAAGCTGTACTCATTCGTCGCACCGTTGATGTAGTCGAGCGACTGATAAACGGGCGCAGCCTCCACCGCAGGAGACAGTGTCATCATGCCAAATCCCAGAGCTGCCGCAAAAACACCTGCAATGCATTTTCTGTTCTTCATCATCATTTACTCCTTTACCTCGTGTTTCCTCCACCCCTACCCTACTGCCTTTGGGTTGGAGGGTATTTAAGCAGAGGTAAACAATGCGTTAGAGTTATGAAATTAAAAACGCCGCACCTATTCGGTGCGACGCTGAGGTTTTCCTTACTCCGCTGTGAACGGAAGAAGCGCAATGTTGCGCGCGCGCTTGATCGCAAGCGTCACCTGACGCTGATGCTTCGCGCAGTTGCCGGAAATACGGCGCGGCAGGATCTTGCCGCGCTCCGTCGTGAAGCGACGCAGCTTTGCGGCGTCCTTATAGTCGATATGATCCACCTTGTCCACGCAGAACGAGCAGACCTTACGACGAGGCTTGCGGCCTCGATCTCGTTTCATCATTTCGCTGTCCCTCCTTATTACGGGATGTACTGAGCATCACGTGCTCAGAATGGAATGTCGTCGTCAGGAATCACGGGACCCATCATATCCGGTGCACCGCCGCCCGCAGCGGGCGCGGCACTGTGCCCCATCGGGGCGTCATAGCCGCCCGAGGAACTGCCGGCATTCTTGGAATCGAGAAACTCGACATTGTCCGCCACGACATCCGTCGCATACTTGCGCTGTCCGTCATTGCCGTCGTAGCTGCGCACCTGAATGCGCCCCTCAACGCCGACACGGCGACCCTTCGTCAGATTGTTTCCGCAGATCTCGGCAAGTTTTTCCCAGCAAGTGACGGGAATGAAGTCCGCCGTCTGCTGTCCTTCCTGCTGAGCCGCCCGCGAAAAACGGCGATCCACCGCAATCGTGAAGCGGCAGAAAGCCTTTCCGCTCTGTGTGTAGCGAATCTCGGGGTCGCGCGCAAGGCGGCCGATCAATATGACTCTGTTCATCGGTTTCTCTCTCCTGCATGGATTCCCGTCAGTCGATTACTCCTCGACACCGTCCGCACGGACGATCATGTGCTTCAAAAGCTCGTCCGTGATCTTCATCACGCGGTCGCACTCAGCGACGCAGGCGGGCTCTGCATTGACGTACAGCAGAACATAGTATCCTTCACTGTGATCCTTGATCTCATAGGCGAGGCGCTTCTTGCCCCAGCGGTCCTCTTTCTCGATCTTACCGCCGTTTGCCTGAATGAGCTTCGTGAACTTCTCGATGACGGCGTTTGTCGCTTCTTCCTCCATCGGCTTCACAATAAATATGACTTCGTACAATCTCACGAAATCACCTCCTCTTCGGTCTATGACCGCCCCTTGAGAGCGGCAGAGTTAATTCTATGCGAACGCGCACGAAAGACGCACACGCTCGCGCGACAAGGGATAGTATATCACGTTTGAAGGATGTGTGCAAGAGAGCGGTAAGATTTCCAAAAAATTTTCTTCAGCCTCCTTGCGCCCCTTCCACCGCTTACGCGATCTCCCTCATCCACTGCAACATACTCCGTTCCACCATAAAACCGCGGTGCAACACCATAGAGACCATTAAGCTGGGTATCCTGCTGTTGTGCCTTGAAGCCGCGAATCATCCATGCCTGTGAAACTGTAGAAAGCGTAAGGTCTGCGACGGACGGGTCGTTGACAATAACATCAACGACCGAGTTCGCCTGCTGATTCTCGATGAGTTCGTTATTAAACGTCGTGACGTTGAATGGAACTTCCATAAAGTCACGCTCACCGAGCACGCCGAGATGGCTCTGACGTGCAATCTGTCCGCCCGCATAGACATTCGGCGTTTCTTCTACCGGCTCCACGGGCTGCGAGACGGGACGCTGCCCTACGACCTCGACGGTGTCGAGATCGTAGGAGTCCATCGCCGTATCCTCCGCCGCGAATGCCGTCATCGGCAGTGCTGTGACAGCCGCCGCTGTAAGGGCAATCCCGATACGGCTCTTCAACTTCTTCTATTCGTACTTCACTTAAAAACCTCCATGTCATCCCACTTCCCAAATTCCTTGTGTTCTCTTACGAGAATGAGAACGAACGGTTTACGCGGCACGCGACCGGCTCATCGTAGATGTTGCGTGCCGGCTCAAAGCTATAGGTGTACGCCGCCGTAATCGCCGCCTGATCGAGCTCTGCATGCCCCGAGGAGCTCGTAACATCGACGCTCTGTACGCCGCCGTTTGCCCCGACTACGATGGCAAGCCCGACCGTCCCCGTGATCCCCTTACGATCGAGCTCCTTCGGATAGGCAGGTGCAGAACCCGAGATGAGCTTCGGAGGGACGCTCGGTCGCTGCGCCGCTGCGGCATCGCGTCCTGTACTCTCGCCGCCGCCCGTACTTTCCGAGGGTGCAGCACTTGGCTTCTCACTCTTTCCCTCAGAGGTACTCGGTGCAGTGCTCGAATTTGTCGCGGCAGTCTTCGGTGTCTCCTTCGGCTGCTCCTGCTGCTCTTGCGGCTGCTCCTTCTTCGGAGGCTCAAGCGGGATATCGTCGATGCTCGGCATCGGCGCAGCCGCCTCTGCCGCAGGCTCGGGGGCACTCTCCGGCGCAGACGCATCGTAGATCTCAACGTCTATCGGGCGCTTCTCCGGCTCCGTCGCCATCGAGAAAAGCCCCATCGCCGCAGCTGCAATCAGAATGCAAAAATGTATTCCGAACGATGCCCCCCACGACAGATACTTTTCCTTCACCGTAACATCCAAATTTTCACCCCCCATAAACATCATATGTCTACAATGATAACCCCTATCATTTTTTAGCTTTCACATATTAACATAAAGCAATGACTTTGACTAGAGGGAAAACAAAAAAAGGTGGACGACTGCACGAGATTCATCTCCGAATCCGTACATCGTCCACCATTATGTCTTTGCTCAGTTCAGTACGATCTTGCTGTAGTCTGCCGTCTGGAGGAGATAGTTATCAACGGCTTTGAGAAGGCTCAGGCGATTTGCACGCACGCGCTCCGTAAGGGCGTTCTTGAGGCACAGACGGATGAAATCTGCGACATCGGTCTGCATCTTCTCACGCGCCATCTCGTCAAACGCATAGAGATTGCACGCCTCATCGACAAGATCGGAGAACAGGAGATCGCTTTCGTTCTCAATCAGCATGAGGACGAGCCCGAGTGCCTGACGGCGCAGGGCAAAGGGATCCTGCGAGCCCGTCGGGATCTTTCCGCGGCTGAACGTGCCGACGATGTTGTCGATCTTATCCGCAACGCTGAGTGCAAAGCCGAGTGCCGACTGCGGCAGTTCGTCCCCCGCAAAGCGCGGCATATACTGCTCGTCGATAGCACACGCGACGGCGAGCTTTTCTCCGTCGAGAGCCGCATCCTCACCACCCATGATCCCCTACAGCTCCGTAAACTCTGTCACCATGCCCGTCACGAGATCTGCCTTCGACAGCTCTGCCGCCCGCAGCCTTCGCCGTCTCTGCAATCTGTTCCGTTATCATGGCACGCCAACGCTCTTGATCGACAATAATATATGCCTTTTCACACGCCGCCTCATAGTCTGCGGGCGAAAAAATAATGAAGTCCTGTGGAGACAGCGTCCGATGTCCGCGTGACGTGTTCCCACTCGTGACATTTGCAAGCGTAAAGGATACAACCTCCGTCCCGTAGAGTGCGACGATCCAACGAATCGGTCGGATGAAGCGGAAGTCCAGATCGCCCCAGCGCATACTGTTCGGCAGGGGGATCGCACGAATCAGCTCCGGCAGGAGTTCCGCAAGCAGCTGCGCCGTCTCCGCGCCCTTTTCGTGCACAACGGCATAGACATAGCCGTCCCGCTGAATGAGCTCGGAGGGCTCGACCCCCTGCCCGCGCGCAAACCCCGCGCCTGCCTTCGTCGGATTTCCCTCCGCATCAAAGGCAATGGCGAGCGATGTCCCACGCATCTCCGTGCTGACACGCTCCTGATTCATCTTGTTTCAATCCACGCGCCCCGTGCGGGGCGCGACCGTAGACACTTGCCGCCGTCCCGAGGATCGTAGCGTTTCAATCCACGCGCCCCGTGCGGGGCGCGACCAATGCCAAATAGTCTCCTTGCGGATATCATTGTGTTTCAATCCACGCGCCCCGTGCGGGGCGCGACGGCGAACTCGAGGACGAGGAGGATATGGAGCTGCTGGTTTCAATCCACGCGCCCCGTGCGGGGCGCGACCACTGGGGCGTGTCATGGAGTTCGGCGCGACGATGTTTCAATCCACGCGCCCCGTGCGGGGCGCGACACAGTCCTAAAGGAATCCTTACACATTCCTACAAGTTTCAATCCACGCGCCCCGTGCGGGGCGCGACTTGATTTTCATTCTATATTCTCCTTTACTAAGGGTTTCAATCCACGCGCCCCGTGCGGGGCGCGACAGCGTTATAGTATAGTTAGTAGATAACTTTCATGTTTCAATCCACGCGCCCCGTGCGGGGCGCGACTGTCTTCCTCTGCTGCGAGCGGTGACGGGTCTGCGTTTCAATCCACGCGCCCCGTGCGGGGCGCGACGGCAAAAGAAGTCACAATTTCCCTCTTTTGCCACATATTCATGGGTGTTACCCGCCATGAATATGATTTTCTCGGTGCACATGCCCCACGCCCCTCCTTTAGCGTGATTCACGTACCTACATTTTTACACTTGATTTTCTGTTCACTTCACCTTCGCACTCTTCCAAGTGCTCATATGATGATAGCAGCCTCCATGTCATAGGACTCTTTGACACCATAGTGCGTCACTTTTGGTCCTATATCTTTGCCAAGATAATAAAATCGAAGGCTGTCGGTCTGCAAGTCGATGATCTCAAGCAGCGCAAGCTCCAATTTCTTACACTGGGTCGGGTCGACCTTGCACTCAAAAACAGAGTTCTGCACACGTTGTCCGTAGGCACGACATTTGCGTGCAACCTGCCGTAGGCGCCGACGTCCGTCGGCATCAATGGTACTAATATCATAGGTGATTAAAACATACATGGCAAGCCCCTATTTCCACAAAAATGGCGGGTATGCATCGAGATCGCCGCGTAGGTGACGAGCAAAAAGCAGCGCCTGCACATGAGGTACAAGCCCCCATTTGATTTTTTCCTCCATGAAAGGATGGGTTATGTCCCCTTCTTTGTGTGTATGCCACGCTTCCAAAATCTTCTTACGCCCGTCATCGGTCAGCCGAACAGCACCGCTTTCCTCCATGCAAAAGTCTTTTCTGCTGATCTTTTTTGTGTTGACCATAGAAAACGCTGTGCGATCTGCGATTGGGCGTAGTTCCTCCATCAGATCAAGAGCAAGCGACTGTCTGCCAGGACGATCACGATGCAAAAAGCCGACATATGAATCCAGCCCCACCCCCTCAAGTGCAGCCCCTACATCATTCATTAAGAGCGCGTAGAAGAAGGAAAGCAGACAGTTCATGTTGTCGAGCGGTGGTCTCCGATTGCGTTCTGTGAAGAAAAAATCTTCTTTTTGCTTGAGGATCATATCGTCGAACACAGAGAAATAGCTGACTGCAGCCTTTCCTTCGACACCGCGCAACTCCTCCAAATTAGCAGTATGCATGACCTCATGACAGGATGTCCGCAGAAATTCGCTAATGCTCTGAAGTTTCTCCCCGTCAATCCGCATAGCATGGTCTCTTCGTGTCCGCTCGATTGTCCAGCGTGCATTGTAAATCTTGCCAAGAATAAAGTTTTTTGCAAGCACAAGACTTGCATCTTCATCATCCGCACGTCGATACTGTTCCCTGCGCAGGAGGACGTTGCCGTTCATCTTGCCGATAACACGCGCCTGAAAGTGCCCCTCTGGCGTCATAAATGTCAGCGCAATATTTTCCTCGGCACATTTTCGCATAAGGGCCGGACTTGCACCTGTATAGCCAAACGTTGTAATCTGCTCAAAATTATGAAGTGGAAAACGTGCGAGCTCCCGCTCCTCGCGGATGACTACGATGTTCCCCCCATCGAGTGCAAGATATGCCTCGTCTTGATTGACAAAGAGCGTATTCAAAAGAGGTTTCATTCTTCCGCGAGCCTCCTCTCAAGATACTTCCTCGCAGAACCGAGCCGATTCAGCTTCGGCATACAGACCTGATTCAGCGAACAGTTTACGCACCCCTTACGCCGCTTGACAAAAGGTGTATTCCCTCTTTGGATATACTGACGCATTTCCTGTACCAGAACAGGAATCCGCTGTTTTAGTTCATCTGAGAACTCCACCTTGACACGACGGCGTATTTCCCCATAGTAGAGATATCCATAGGGAATATCTGCCATGAGCATATCCTCAAGGCAGAGTGCCTGAAGAGTCAGCTGAAGGACGTCCTCCTCCCCCTCTTTGGGCTTTCCACGCTTGTACTCGATTGGAACAACGCAGTAGCATCCCTCGTAAGAGGGAATGCGTACACCCGATGTATTCGCATGGAACTCCACCACATCACACGCTCCGGAGATTCCAAGTCGGGTTGATGCGACGCGCATTCCTCGCACAATGATCTTATTACCGCGCTTTTCCCTCAGCGTCTCATCATGCGCTTTTTCGTGCAGGGCATTTCCCTCAACTGTCAGAACATTTTCCTGCCAATGCTGCTCGAGATGAATCAACCCCCACTGACGCGGGCAGAAAACATAATGCTGAATCTCCGAGAGCATAAGGTACTCTGCTTCAGCATACCCCATATCAATCGACCAAACTTCCCTCGACGTATTTCTCAATACGAATGCCGTCGATGGCATAGAGCGCACTATCGTCGATGATGTAGTCCCCCAGACTTGTCGGTGTTTCTACGTCCACCTTTTTCTGTGCCGAAATACTGCGATGCACCTTCGCACTCGGTGCACTGCCCGTCTTATTCGAATGCTCGACCCAATAAAAATGGCTCAGTTCCATGCTTCCCTCAGGACGGGCGGAGGAGGCATCGTTCTCAAAAATGGTGCGGAGTGCCTCCTTGACCTTTACTGCATCCTCTTCACTGAAACCGGTCTTCTCTGCGAGCTGTACATTGATGCTGCCTTGGAATTTATAGACACCAAAGTCGACGCGATACTTCATGCCCATCGTATCCGAGCCTTTCTTATCGCCCGGCTCATTGTTGACGCTCTTCGTGATCTGTATACCCGTGATGGTGACAGGATCGAGACTGACTGCCGTATGAAGTGTCACGGGTCCCCTCACGCCGACAGAGACAGCATCTGTCTGAGTTGATTCACTATCATCCTCTGCAGATTTTCCTTTTTTACTCTTTTTAAAGGCAAATACTTGACCAAAAGTCCGCACATCCATCCATGCCTTACATGCCTCTTTTGCAAATTCTAATCGTATCAAACGCTTATCTGAGCCATTCTGTTCTTTATCTTCCCCCTTCCCCTTATCTGATTCAAGTCGAACCAACAATTGACCTACTATAGGATGCTCTTTTACTCGAGTACGAATACTATCATAGCCGTCATCAACACGCTCATCGGACTGCACAAGAATCTTTTCTCTTGCGTCCTGCAAACGGTTACGCATCTTTCGCTTAAGGCAGACATCTGAAATTTCACCAAATCCACTGTAATCCGTACGTGGTTGATTCCCATTCAGTGGATCACCATTTGGATTGGAGCGCTCTACCGTAATAAATCCGACAAAATCAATTTTTTTCGTCAGTGCAGCCATCATACATCCTCCTCTGTTGAGAACTCTTTCTTCTTACGATTCTCTTCCCTCTTCTGCTCCATCGCATACTGCTGACAGTAGTAACCAAGTAGGAATTTTCCATCTAACGGGCGATCCGAGAGAAAATCATCATCGTTAAACATACTGCCAATCTTACTGATGAGTTTACGTTCCTTTCCCCCATACATTTCTCGTTTTCTCTGATAGGGAAGAAGCTTCTTCTGAAGAGTCATCCATGTGGCGTTAGGACGGGAGGAAAAAATTTCCATATAGCGCATTGCATTTGTTGTGCGACTCCCCTTTTCTTCCGGAGAAAATGTCAGCCTTTCCATCTGATCTGCCACCGCTATCAACCTACCAAACAAATATGATCGATCTGTCTTTGTTTCATCAAGTGCCACAGTATATACCTCCTCTGTATGATTGAGACGACGCGCTATAATGGAACATGCTGGCTCTATAATCTGTCGGTTCCAATCATAGTAGCTGTCACAGACAGACCTCTTTACGGCACGTCTCATCACTATACGTTCCATGTCCACAGGCAACGGTTTTCCCTGCAGGATTGCATAAAAGATTCGTTCCACTGCCTGATCCATCTGTGAATCGCCCACTTTTTCCCCATGACAAGCCTTGACAAGCATCTCCGGTGTTGGCACTCCAAAGTAGACAAATGTCTCATCTTTCTCCCGATCATATCCATGCTGACGCCAACGACCAAGGCTGTGCCATCGTTCGATCCGCTCGATGAAGTCCTCACCCGCCATCTCGCTATAGTAGCAAATGGAAAGCCGTCCCTTCGTCGCGGCATCAAGAATCATGACGTTAACCTGACTCATTTTTGCTTGCTTGAATTCGTGGCAATAACCCATAAGTGCATGCGTCAGGGATTCCGCCCACCCTTTCATCGACGATGGTCGTGCCACCTCCGCAGGCCTCCTCCTGCGCGTCAGATGTGCTGTATCGTCAAAAACAGACGGGACAAAAGTCCCGCAACGTCCCCATGCAAGAAACACACGGCCTTCCCTACTGGTTTTTCTAGCTTTGTATCCTTGATTCTGAACTAGCCACGTAAGCGCATTCATTGCTTTCTGCGAAGTCTCATAACCGATGGAGATACATTCATCTCCATTGATAAATCGTCCACGAAAGGTCAGTCCCTCTTTGTCATTTGACGAAATAATTTTTGCTCCATCTCCCGGAAAGCGTATTCCCTTGCCATGCTTTTCTGTGGATAGGAGCATTTTCCCCGTAGCATAACAAAGTTGTCCTTTTGTTTGAGAAAGCTTCTGCCGAAAGAATTTCTGATACGATTTTTGAATTTGTATATCTCTCCACAGTTCCGAGCAGTCATCACCATCAATAACGACACGGAAGCGCACCATAGATTTTGAAATATTTCTGTCATCTCCAGTAAGTACATTTTTTTCAATCAAATCATGAAGAACATCATGGTTACTGATATAGAAATAGACGGCCTGCACTTTTGGATTTGCATCCGCCGCTACCCAAGAACCGAGGAGCTCCTTATACATGGGATAAGGTTTTTTCTGCCCTTTCGGCCTTTTCTTCACATACTCATAATAATCTCGTGCAATATAGGAAAGGTTATCATGCAAAGGGTGCGGTGAAGGACTTGAAGTGCGTGATGCTGAGTCAGGCGTACAGGGGATAAGTGTGCGCTGTTGTTCCTTTGGAATCATCTCTGCCTGAATGAGCTCCCCATCTGCACTCAATGTTATTTCGATTTGAGCATTCTGGATGATATGACCGACCAAAGGGAGCATGGCTCTCATGCCATCGATACCATCCCTGCCAGCAAAGCGTTCATTTTCATCATACGTCTGTACCAACTGTTCCATCCAACTCATAAACTTCCCTCCTCTCCCAATAAAACATATTCCTTTTCTGCAAAAGTAACGCTGTTCTTGTCAAAGAGCTTGCTCTCCACCTTGCGGATATCACGTACGAGCGTGCATTCCTCAGGCTGCGGGAAACGAATGACGCCATGCTCCATCACCGGCTGCCAGAGACGGACCTGCAGCATACTGCCCCCCGTTTCATCGACATAGTTAAATCCGTGAAACATTGTGCCGAGCGGCATCTCGCCGCTGTCATCATAGTATCCTTTTCCCTCGCCATAACGCACAGGCTCAACATAGCCCTGACATTCCCGCGTGCCGAGAAAGATGTCACGTCGTCCGCCGCGCTCTACCATACGCTTTGCAATATTGTGGTGCTTATGTTCATCCCTGTCCTCTGCAAGTTCCTTACGGTATAGATTGAACTCGAAATGCGCACGCACCTGATAACAAACATCGCTCAGGTATTTATAGATGGAGAGATCATTTCCACCGCCGCCATATTTCATTGGCTTCACGCCGCGCGACTGTGTCGCTATTCGATTCATGACACGAACTTCATCAACGACCCAATAGAACGTAGGTTTCCAATAAATACTTTCTGTAATCCCCTTGAGTGCCTGATAGGTCGGCACAGAGTAGGAGGAACGTTCACCACCAACCTTTGTGATCGGATCGGTAAAAAGCGCCATTCTCCCATAGACTTGAAATTCAATCGAATTTCTCATATATTCACCTCCCTAAACCATGCAGTATGCATTGCCCTGATCCTCTGTCCGGACACCAAATGACTCATTGTAGTATTCCTCCCGCAGAGCCATCACTCCGCTCTCCGTTCTCCAGATACCGCCGAGCAGGACGAGTTTTTGGAGCTCATAGGAAAACAAATTAACCATATACTGCTGCACCGCATTCATCTTTTTGCTAATTCGCAGCTTATCGAACTGTATATCATTGAATTCTACGATCAGCTCCTTTCCTCCTGCATAGGGAACAAGTACCGGCTCCGTATGCGAATCAATCACCGTAAAGGCGCGACCCGCATCGCAAAATGCGTGCGTGAACCAGAGATCCGGCTGCTCTCCGTTCTCGGCTGCTTCCTGCAAGCCCGCCTCATTCGCCGAGAGTAGATCAAATATGGTATTGCTGTCCTTCATTGGGAAACGCATATCACGCGCCGTACGCCCTTTATAAAATCTGTGAAAATACGTCTCCATCGTCTGCGGTGTGAGAATTTCATCCGCCGACGTTTTATACAGTATATCGCTCGCGATCTTCTTCCCCTGCCGTATATCCTCCAAGCGACTGAGGTTCTCATTTTCCAATGTAAATAGGCGGACAAGCCCATACTCCATTTCACCGTGGCGGTTGCAGCGTCCTGCTGCCTGTGCGATGGAAGAGAATCCCGCAAGTGCGCGATAGACCACAGGAAAGGATACGTCAACTCCCGCTTCAATCAACTGAGTACTGATACAGATCAACCGCCGCTCGGGATGCTGTCTGCGAACAGCAAGCTCCTCCCGTACAAGCTTCAAAATTGTCTTGCGGTGCGCGGGACACATCTTCGTACTGAGATGTAGAACACATATATCATGCTCCGCCATCTGTGCCAATCCTGCCACCGTCTCGTAAAGTGCGCGTGCCTGTGCCGTGAGGTTCACGATGCAGAGCACATCCCCAAGCTCCTCCGCACTCTGCACAATCTCAGCTGCGATTTCATGAACGGACACGCCGCCGTCGACGCAGATGTTTTCAATTTGTACCCGGCGGAATCCGTCGAACAAATCCGCAACATCCCCCGTCATCTCCGACCGTAGGCTCATCTCCAGAGGGATATCCAGATGCGCAAGCGGCGGCTGTGTCGCCGTGCAGAGAACAGCGGTGACATTCATAAAGTTCTTGAGATAATTCAATGCGGCATTAAATAGATAAGTACAGCGCACGGGAAGTGTCTGAATCTCATCAAATATGATAATGCTGTCCTCCAACGCATGCAGTCTCCGAAGAGGCGTGTTCCCGCCCGCAAACACGACATTGAGGAACTGTACCTGCGTTGTAAATATGATAGGAACATCCCAACGATCCGTCAGAACACGTCTGAAATCCATGCACTCCGTATCCTCACTGACCTCCTCCTCAATGACATTCGAATGATGTTCCAGTATCGCTGCATCCATGTGGAACACATCGCGAATCTCTCTGACGTTCTGATCGATGATTGAGGTATATGGTATGACGACAATGATTCGTTTCTTATCGTATTTTTGGGCATGACGTAGGGCAAACCGCATGCTTGCGAGCGTCTTTCCTCCACCCGTCGGAACGCAGAGACGATAGATGCCGGGCGGCTCGTCGGCCGCCTTGAGACAATCATCGCTGATTCTTTGGCGGAGTTTGGCAATCTCCCGAGCCTTTGGTTCGGTCGGTATGGAGAATCGCGCAATTTTCTGTTCCAGCTTCTGTGAAAAGTCCGTCCAGAGTGCAGCCGTATCCCATTCAGTTGTCAGCGACTCCCCCATCTCAAACTCCGCACTGTCAAGACGGTCCGCATCGACCAGCATACTGAGGAGCAACTTATGCACCATGCCCCATGCAAAATGATACGCCTCGCTCCCCATATCGGTACATGCCGCGATTCTTTCATCGAGTACAGAGAACTCATGCACCGCCTTCTTGAATAACACATCAAGTGCATTTTCTGAAATTACATGTTCATAATAGTAGGACAGATGAACCTGCGGGACATCCTTTTTCTCCATACGCCGCAGAAAATCCGATGTACCATCTTCACCGAGATAGTTCAGCAGACCCGCATGGTGTGAGAAGATGACCAGTGCCGCCATCCGGGCGGTCAGACATTCAGCCTCTCCCAAGACACTGTATTTCCTCTGAAGCAGCTGCCCGCCCGTCGATGAGTGGTCGACCGCTCCCTTGCGGCTGTAGTCGCCCGGGTGCTTGCGGCAGTAATCGAGATAGTCCGCAAATTCACGGGAACACTTCCCAAGATCATGAAGAACGCCAATAAGGCGTGCCGTCGCGGACAGCTCCATTTTTTCAGCATACGAAGCCATCAGATCCCCTACACGCAGGAGATGCACACGAATCGTCTGCACGGCGGATTCATCACGCCGTATATGTGCAAGATATTCTTTCATCTCGATCACACTCCGCTGATATAATTCTTCACATTTTCTAAATTTCCTGTCATTTTTATGTATCCTTTATATTTCTTTTCATGTGAAAGCTAAATCATAAAAAAATGCAAATAAAAAGTTCCTCTGCTGTAAAAATTTACAACAGAAGAACTTTGTCAGAGCAAATTCTGTTTGCCGTCAGTTCAATACGATCTTGCTGTAGTCTGCCGTATAGAGCAGATAGTTGTCAATCACCTTAAGGAGCGTCAGACGATTTTTCTTGATACGCTCATCCTTGTCCATAACCATGACGGCATCAAAGAATGCATCGATTGCCCGCGCAAGTTCCTGCTCTGCCGGAAGCGTATCCGCCCCCTCGGAGCGTGCCACAACTGCACGCTCGTATGAGGAGTGGAGTGCTCCCTCCTCCTGCGCCACAAAGAGTGCCGGATCGACAATCCCGGTCTCTGTCATGCGCGCGATATTGCCGACGCGGACAAAGGACTGCACGAGTGCATCCGCTCCGTCCGATGCAAGCAAGCGCTCCACATAGGCGGCGCGCACGGGCACGTCTGCAACGAAGTCCACATCCGTGAGCACCGCCTCCTGCACATCATAGCGCACGCCGCGCTCCGTGAGCACATTTTTGAGGCGCAGACGGATGAAATCTGCAACATAGACCTGCATTTTCTGACACAGAGACACATCGAGATCATAGAGATCGGATGCCTCCTCAACGAGATCGGAGAGCAGCAGCCCGCTCTCGTGCTCGATCAGCATGAGCACGAGCCCGAGTGCCTGACGGCGCAGGGCAAACGGATCCTGCGAGCCGGTCGGGATCTTGCCGCGGCTGAATGTGCCGACGATGTTGTCGATCTTGTCCGCAACGCTGAGCGCAAAGCCGAGATCGCTCTGCGGCAGCTCGTCCCCCGCAAAGCGCGGCATGTACTGCTCGTCAATCGCGCGCGCGACCTCCGGCTTCTCGCCGTCAAGGAGCGCATACTCGCGCCCCATAATGCCCTGCAGCTCCGTGAACTCCGTGACCATGCCTGTCACGAGATCCGCCTTCGACAGCTCCGCTGCGCGGCGTGCATCCGGCTCCATCGCCTCATACGCAGCTTCGTCCGGAGCAAGCTCCTCGACGATTGCCGTAACAAGCCCCATCAGACGCTCGGTCTTCTCGTACATCGAGCCAAGTCCCTGCTGGAACACAACGGTCTTCAGCTTCTCGCGGTGCTCTGCGAGCGACTTCTTGCGATCCTCGTCAAAGAAGAACTGGGCATCTGCAAGGCGTGCGCGCAGGACGCGCTCATTGCCGTGCGCGACCACGTTCAGATGCTCTCTGCCGCCGTTGCGCACGGTGATGAATACGGGCAGGAGGCTGCCGTCCGCCGCCTTGACGGGGAAGTAGCGCTGATGGTCACGCATGGGCGTGATGACCGTCTCGGCGGGCAGCGCGAGATATTTCTCCTCGAATGTGCCGCTGAGCGCCGTCGGGTACTCAACAAGATAAAGAACTTCCTCTAGGAGGTCGGGCGTAATCTCCGCCGTCCCGCCGCACGACTTTGCCACTTCATTGATCTGCTCCGTAATCATGGTACGCCGACGCTCTTGGTCGACGATAATATATGCCTTTTCACACGCCGCCTCATAGTCTGCGGGCGACGCGATGACAAAATCCTGCGGGGCAAGCGTCCGATGTCCGCGTGACGTGTTCCCACTCGTGACATTCGCGATCGTAAAGGGAACAACCTCCGTCCCGTAGAGCGCGACAATCCAACGAATCGGTCGGATGAAGCGAAAGTCCAGATCGCCCCAGCGCATACTGTTCGGCAGGGGGATCGCACGAATCAGCTCCGGCAGGAGTTCCGCAAGCAGCTGCGCCGTCTCCGCGCCCTTTTCGTGCACAGCGGCATAGACATAGCCGTCCCGCTGAATGAGCTCGGAGGGCTCGACCCCCTGCCCGCGCGCAAACCCCGCGCCTGCCTTCGTCGGATTTCCCTCCGCATCGAAGGCAATGGCGACCGAGGGGCCGCGCGTCTCCGTGCTGACATCCTCCTGTCGCTCGGCGAGCCCCGTCACGAGAAGTGCCGCACGGCGCGGTGTGCCGATCGTGCGCAGACTCTCGTAGGCGAGACGACGCTCCGCGAACATGTCCCCTGCGAGACGTTTCAGATCAACGAGGAGGTGCGGCATAACGTGCGCGGGAACTTCCTCCGTCCCGATCTCAAGCAACAGATCCTTACTCATGCCTTCCCCTCCTTCTTCAGCATTGGATAGCCGAGAGCCTCACGCTGTGCAAGATATGCCTCCGCACACAGGCGTGCGAGCTTGCGGACGCGCCCGATGAACGCCGTGCGCTGTGAGACGCTGATCGCGCCGCGCGCATCGAGCAGGTTGAACGTATGCGAACATTTCAGCACATAGTCATGCGCAGGATGCACATGACCCGCGCCGATCACGCGCACAGCCTCCGCCTCATATTTGTCAAAGAGGTCAAAGAGCAGTGCCTCATCCGAGAGATCAAACGCATAGGTCGATTGCTCGAATTCGTTCTGATGGAACACATCGCCATAGGTCACATCGTCCGTCCATGCAATGTCGTAAACGTTCTCCACGCCCTGAATATACATGGCAAGCCGCTCAAGACCGTAGGTGATCTCAACGGAGACAGGCTTTACATCCTGACTGCCAACCTGCTGGAAATAAGTAAACTGCGTGATCTCCATGCCGTCGAGCCAAACCTCCCAGCCGAGCCCCCACGCACCGAGCGTCGGCGACTCCCAGTTGTCCTCAACGAAACGGATGTCATGTTCCTCGGCGCGAATCCCGAGACGTGCAAGGCTCTCAAGATAGAGCTCCTGAATGTTGTCCGGCGAGGGCTTCATGATGACCTGGAACTGGTGGTGCTGATAGAGACGGTTTGGATTGTCCCCATAGCGTCCATCCGCAGGGCGGCGCGACGGCTCCACATAGGCAACGTTCCACGGCTCAGGTCCGAGCACACGCAGGAATGTCCACGGGCTCATCGTGCCCGCGCCCTTCTCCACATCATACGGCTGGGCGAGGATACAGCCCTGCCCCGACCAGAACTCCTGCAATGCGAGGATGACCTCCTGGAATTTCATGCAAACAACTCCTTCATCAAAAAAACCGCGTCACTCTATAGAATACGCGGTTTTTGGAAAATGGCAAGTACCTACTTAAAATTATCCTGCAAACTCTGCAAGATTTTCGCCTGACGCGAGTTCACCGGCTTTTCCCACTTATTCCCCGATGTATCCTCCCCCGGCAGGAGTGCACACACAATAATCAGAATGATAAAGAAAACGACTGCCGTACCAATGATTTTGCGCTGATAGGAGGCGCGCTTTTTGCGAACGCGCGCAAGCCGCCGTTCCAGTTCCCGCTGCTTTCGCTCGCGGATCGACTCCACGGGACTTGGGTCTCTTTGTTCATATTTTTTCTTCTTTGGCATAATGCGTCCCCTCCTTTCCTCACGGCTGTATGATATGCCGTAATTAAGGAAGCACTGATAAATTCAGCCACGCCATCTTGACGTATCTTTTTTGCCCGCACTGTGTCGACAAATCCTCCACATAGCCCTTGCTATGCGTCCGGTTTGTCTCCTTGTTCGGACGAAAAATCTACGCCAATCTGACGGACTTCATTTTATCAGCGATTCCTTAAATCAGAACAGACTTTGCTCCTCATACACCGGCTGCTGCATCTTTTGATAGCAGTAGAGCGTCGCAAGCGTATCGGCAAGTGCGCCGTGCGCTTTGGTCGTGCCCCAGTCGTAGCGGTAGTAGTCCGCGCACTCCGTCAGCTTCCACCAGCGATAGCCGCCACGCCGCGCATCGGGTACTTTGCGAAACTCCGAAAACGCAAGCATGACATCGTGACGGTTCGGATTCGTAATGCGGATACCCGACTGCGCCAAAAGGCGAATGTCGAACTCAATGTTGTAGCCAACAAGCAGCGTGTCCGGATCGTTGAACAGTCGCTCAAGTTCAGCCTGCTGTGTGCGAATCGGCGGACAGTCCGCTACCATCGCGGGAGAGATACGATTGATCTTCTCGGCATCCGGCCATGCACTTTTACGTACGGGTGCATACATCCCATCTACCATGGTTGCCCCCCTGCCATCCACAACAGCAAGGGTCAGTACTTCATCGTCACTGCGAAAACCCGTTGTCTCGGTATCAAAGACCAGAATTTTTTCTAGCATGAAAGTCCTTCCTCTTCTAGTCGTTTTCTCCTGATTTCTACGTGGCTTTCGTCATTAATATTATATCGCATGGCATATCATCTGTCAAGAAATCGCCTCTATTCTGTCTATTCGTACTTCCTACACATCGAATTTTCTGTTGCAAAAGGTTTGGAATTAAGCTAGAATACTTCTATAAATATAGTTCTTATTTATAGATATAAGCTATAAATCGCATATATGATTCTATCGATGAAAGGAGCTTTTCATGAACGCTATCAAAATCCGTGACGGCATCTACTGGGTCGGAGTCATCGACTGGTCCATGCGCAGCTTTCACGGCTACGACACCCAGCGTGGTTCCACCTACAACGCCTATCTCATCATCGATGACAAGATCACACTCATCGATACGGTGAAGCATGGCTTCGAGGAGGAAATGCTCTCGCGTATTTCCTCTGTCATTGAGCCGTCGAAAATCGACTACATCATCTCAAACCACGTCGAGCCGGATCATTCATTCGGTGTTCCGCTCATCTCCTCCCTTGCGCCGAATGCGAAGGTCGTCACGAGTGCGCCGAACGGGCTCAAGGGGCTGCGCGCCTACTACGGGGAACTGCCCTATGAGACGGTCAAGGCGGGCGATACCCTCTCCATCGGCAAACGCACCCTTGCATTCGTTCCGACCCCGATGCTCCACTGGCCCGACAGCATGGTAACGTACTGCCCCGAGGAAAAGATCCTCTTCTCGAACGATGCGTTCGGTCAGCATCTCGCCTCCGGCAAACGCTATGACGACGACAATGACCTCTCGATCGTCATCGAGGAGGCAAAGAAATACTACGCAAACATTCTCTTCCTGTATGCGAAGCAGGCACAGACGGCACTCAAGGAAGTCCACAAGCTCGACATCGAGATGATCGCCACGGGACACGGCATTATCTGGCGTTCGCACATCCCCGAGATCATCGACCTCTACAACAAGTGGTCGCTCGGCGAGACCGAGGATCGTGCCGTCGTGGTCTTTGACAGCATGTGGCACTCCACGGAGAAAATGGCGCACACCATCGCCGAGGCATTCATCGACAAGGGCTTCTCTGTCGGCTACTACGACATCCAGAAGAACACACACGCCGACATCATGACGGACGTACTCACGAGCCGCTACCTCGCCGTCGGCTCGCCGACGCTCAACAACCAGATGCTCCCCACCATCGCAGGATTCCTCTGCTACATGAAGGGGCTCGCGCCGAAGGGGCGCAAGGCGTTTGCATTCGGCTCCTACGGCTGGGGCGGGCAGAGCATCCAGCAGATCGAGGACGAGCTCAAAGCGGGTGGCTGCGAGATTGTCATGGACAAGGTGCGTATGCTCTACGTCCCCTCCGCCGAGCAGCTCGCAGGACTGCGCGACCAGATTTTGGCACTGTGAGTAAATCTGATCGCCCCTATCGGCTCGCTGCACTCGCCACTTCCCCCGTTGCGATGGGGGAAGCTAATATGCCGTTATTCTAAGCCTTCCCCGTATTACTGACCTGTCCAAGAAGCAAGTCCGTAGGACGAAGCTAATTGGGCAACAGGTCGTATGGGAAAACGGCCCAAGAACACAAGCGATAGCGAGGTGTGATTGGTTGACGTTGACCGCTAGGGGAAGGGGGACCGCAAAGCGGTGGAAGGGGCACGAAAAGAGGCTGCTTCACGAAAAAATTTCGTGAAGCAGCCTCTTTCATGTGCAGCAGGACTATTCCTCTGTAAAGTACTTCATCGACGTTTTCTTCCACTCTCTCTTGGTGTAGAGCATACGGCGGTCGTCGATACCGGTGGCGATGGTGAGCTCGGCGGCGATGTTCTCACACTCCTCGCGGCTATAGCCGTGGATCATGGTGTAGAGATTGTACTTCCAGTCAGCTTCGCGATTGCGGTCATAGCAATGCGAGACACGCGGATGCTCCGCCATGCGCCGCGCAACCTCGTCTACGCGTTCATCGGGTACATTCCAGACGCAGAGGCAGTTCGCGGTAAAGCCCACCTCGCGATGGCGCAGGACAGCCCCCATCTTGCGGATCTTCTTCTCCTCGCGCATGGCGGCAATACGGGCAAGAAGCTGTTCCTCGGTAATACCGATCTCTGCAGCGAGCGCTTTGTACGGCTCTGCAACGAGCGGAAACTCTCCTTGCAGGAGACGGACGATCTTGCGATCGAGTTCGCTGAGCTCTATTTCTTCTGTCATAGATTGGCCTTCCCTATCCGCTCAGTTCAGCTTGAACTGTACGTTGATCTTATAGCGTTTATTCGACTTGAGACTCATCAGACGCTCCACACCCGGCAGGGCGGTGACATCGGCGAGTATCTTCTCCTCCGCATGACGCGACGGCGTCAGGAGGGTAAACCAGAGGTTGTATTTCCCCTCGCGCTCATAGTTGTGCGTCGCCCCCGCATAGCGATTGATCGCTGCCGCGACATCGGCGATGTGCTCCTCCGCAACGCGCAGGGCAATCAGCGTGCCGTGATAGCCGAGCTGCTCGGAGTTGAAGAACGTGCCAATGCGGCGCAGATACCCCTCGCGTTTCAGATCATCCAAACGGCTGAGCACATGCTCCTCCGTCGTCTCAAGCATTTCACCCAAACGCGCAAACGGCCGTGAACACACCGGCAGGTTGCCCTGCAGGAGATTCAGCAGCCGCTTGTCAAAATCCGTGAGTACAGTCATCTGGAACTCCCCCATAATACACACAGGCAGCCCATCTCTCTGCCGATCGTGCATCTGCCGTGCTCATGGGCGGATATTCGGACACAAAAGATGAATCTGCTTCATTTCTTTCTGTGCCTATTCTACCAGATATTCCTTCATCACGTCAAGTAATTCTGAACGCCCTTCATTTTTTGGAGAGGCATAGGGAAGAATCGTGAGCTCGGGTACGCCGAGTGCCTTCTGCATCGCCGCAATCTGCGTGCGGCGTGCGTTCTTTCCGATCTTGTCCGCCTTCGTGGCGATGACAAGCACAGGGATGTCATGCTCCACGAGCCAGTCGAACATACGGCGGTCGGACTCCATCGGTGTGTGCCGAATGTCGAGCAGAAGACAGACAAAGCGCAGTTCCTCGGCGTGCAAAAAATATTCCTCGATAAATTTTGCCCAGACCTTTCTGCTCTCACGCGAGGTCTTGGCATAGCCGTAGCCCGGCAGGTCGACGAGGTGGACGGGGTGACGATCCTCTCCCCCATCGATCTTTAGAAGCAGTTCGTAGAAATTGATGGTCTGCGTCTTGCCAGGTTTCGAGGAGACACGAGCAAGCTGCCGAATGCGCGTGAGGGAGTTGATGAGTGAGGATTTTCCGACGTTCGAGCGCCCAATAAAGGCGACGGCAGGACGCAGCTCCTCGGGATACTGGTCGCGCCGCACGGCGGAAGCAAGATAGGTTGCCTTGGTGATAACAACCGCTTCAGACACGTCCACACCTCCTAATTATACAACGCAACCCGCAGCACCTCGTCCATGTGGGCG
This sequence comes from Centipeda infelix ATCC 43532, assembly GCF_000234095.1. Taxonomy (GTDB): domain Bacteria; phylum Bacillota; class Negativicutes; order Selenomonadales; family Selenomonadaceae; genus Centipeda; species Centipeda infelix. Next base: position 508,239 of record NZ_JH376800.1, on the reverse strand, counting down.
ACGGGCACAAACTCAAGGGAGGAGCGCACGACATCGGGGATGTCCTCGATGTCACGCGCATTCTCCTCCGGCAGAACAATGGTCTTGACCCCCTCGCGGTACGCGGCAAGGGTCTTTTCCTTGAGCCCGCCGATGGGCAGGACGTTGCCGCGCAGGGTGATCTCCCCCGTCATGGCGACATCAGAGCGCACCTTGCGCCCCGTGAGTGCGGAGATCATCGCCGTTGCCATGGTGATCCCCGCCGAGGGACCGTCCTTCGGGATCGCGCCCTCGGGCAGGTGGATGTGGATGTCATCCTTTTCATAAAAATCCTCGGCGAGATGGAGGGCGCCCGCACGGCTGCGCACATAGGAGAGCGCCGCCTGCGCCGACTCCTGCATGACCTCGCCGAGCTGTCCCGTGAGGATGAGCTTGCCCTTGCCGCGCAGGATATTGACCTCGGTGCGCAGCACGTCGCCGCCGACCTCCGTCCACGCAAGTCCCGTCACAACGCCGACGAGCGGCTTCTTCTCCTGCTTTGCTGCGTGATACTTCGGACGCTCAAGGAAGTCCGCGAGATTCGCCTTCGTCACGGCAATCGGCGGCTTCTCATCCGCGACAATGCGCCGTGCCGCCTTGCGACAGAGCTGCCCGATGACGCGCTCGAGCTCGCGCACGCCTGCCTCACGCGTATAGGAGCGGATAATCTCAGGCCAGACACTCGCACTGATACGGATGTCCTTCGCCTTCAGTCCGTTCTGCGTACGTTGGCGTGGCAGGAGATGACGGCGTGCAATCTCGATTTTCTCAAGTTCGGTATAGCTCGATAGGTTCAGGATCTCCATACGGTCGCGCAGGGGCGCAGGAATCTTCGCCGGATTGTTCGCCGTCACAATCCAGAAGACGCGTGAGAGGTCAAACGGCAGCTCGACGAAATGGTCGCTGAATGTGCAGTTCTGCGCAGGATCAAGCACCTCAAGCAGTGCCGCCGACGGATCGCCGTGGAAGTCTATTGCGATTTTGTCGACCTCATCCAGCAAAAATACAGGGTTCTTCGTCCCCGCGCGGCGAATGCCCTCGATGACGCGCCCCGGCATTGCACCGACATAGGTACGGCGATGCCCGCGGATCTCCGCCTCGTCGCGGATGCCGCCGAGCGAGATGCGGATGAACTTGCGTCCCATTGCACGCGCAATCGACGCGCCGAGCGAGGTCTTGCCGACACCGGGCGCACCCACGAGGCAGAGGATCGGTGCGCTCTGCTCGGGGGCGAGACGGCGCACGGCGAGATAGTCGAGGATGCGCTCCTTGATCTTCTCAAGACCATAGTGGTCATGCTCAAGCACGGTCTGTGCCTCTGCCATATCGACGTGTTCCTCCGTCGTCTCGTTCCACGGGAGTTCGGTGAGGGTGTCGAGATAGTTGCGGATGACACCAACCTCCGCACTCATCGTAGGACTCATGTCGAGGCGGTGAATCTCGCGCTCGATGGTTTCGCGTACAGCTTCGGGATACTCCTTTGCCGCCAGTGCCTCACGGTAACGATCCACCTCTGCCGCCTTGTCTGCATCGTCACCGAGCTCTTTGCGGATTGCCTTGATCTGCTCGCGCAGGTAGAAATCCCGCTGCACCTTGTCCATCTGCTTGCGAACGCGGCGGTTGATCTCGCTCTCGATCCCCATGATGTCGAGTTCGTGCACGAGTGCCTGATAGAGGCGTTCAAGACGTGCGCGCACATCGATTGCGGCAAGGATTTCCTGCCGCACCTCATGTTTCAGGCTCAGATGGCTCGCGATGATATCCGCAAGGCGTCCCATGTCCTCCATGATGGAGATGGAGACAAGTGCCTCAGGGGGGATCTTATGTGAGAGCTTCACCCATTCCTCGAACTTGCTCGTAACCCCGTGTACCAGAGCCTCCATATCCTTGCTCAGAGGTACATCCTCGTGTTCCTCGATCTCGTGCACATCCGCCTCGGCATACTTCTCCCCCTCACGGATGGTAAGGATCTCTGCACGTTTCTGCCCATCGACAAGGATGCGCAGAACCCCCTCGGGCATCCGCAGGAACTGGCGAATCTCCGCCACAGCACCAACATCATAGAGGTCATCCGTTGTCGGGTCATCACACTCCGGATCACGCTGCGCCACGACGAGAATGCGGCTGTCCCCCGCAATCGCACGCTCAATGGCGGCAACCGAACGGTCACGCCCCACATCGAGATTGACCATCATATGCGGATAGACCACCAGACCGCGCAGCGGGAGCAGCGGGAGGGTTTGTTTCTCGGACATCGTATTTCCTTCCACCTATCTATACTAAAGAGAATATTCTCGTATGAAAAAAGGAGCACCGCAGTGCAGAGCCCCTTTCGTAAATTATCGTGTTAGTTTGCAGCTGCCATCTTTTGTGCACCCGTGCCATCAATGGTCAGGATGGGGTCGCTGCGGTTCGCGACGACATCCTTCGTGACCTGACACGCCGTCACGCCTTGAATCGACGGCACTTCATACATGACGTTGCGCATGATGCCCTCGATAATGGAACGCAATCCGCGTGCGCCGGTCTTGTGCGTGAGGGCTTCCTTTGCAATGAGATGCAGAGCCTCGTCATCGAACGCGAGACGCACACCGTCCAGCTCCAAGAGCTTCTGGAACTGCTTGACAAGTGCGTTCTTCGGCTCGGTCAGGATCTGCACAAGCGCATTCTCATCGAGCGAGTTGAGCGTCACAACAACGGGCAGACGCCCAATGAACTCGGGAATCAAACCGTTTTTCATCAAATCCTCGGAAATCACTTTGCTGAGCGATTCACCGACGGATACACGCTTCTTGGAGCGTACCTCCGCGCCAAAGCCCATCTGTTTTTTTCCGAGACGCGACTCGATGATCTCCTCGATCCCGTCGAACGCGCCGCCGCAAATGAAGAGGATATTGGTCGTATCGATCTGCAGCAGCTCCTGCTGCGGATGTTTGCGCCCGCCCTGTGGGGGCACGGATGCTGTCGTCCCCTCGAGGATCTTGAGCAGAGCCTGCTGAACCCCCTCGCCCGAAACGTCACGCGTGATAGAGGGATTCTCCGACTTGCGCGCAATCTTGTCGATCTCGTCGATGTAGATGATGCCGCGCTGCGCCTTCTCGATATCATAGTCCGCAGCCTGAATCAGCTTGAGCAGAATGTTCTCGACATCCTCACCGACGTAGCCCGCCTCCGTAAGGGAGGTCGCGTCCGCAATCGCGAACGGAACGTTCAGAATGCGTGCAAGCGTCTGTGCGAGCAGGGTTTTGCCGCTGCCCGTGGGGCCAATCATGAGGATGTTCGACTTCTTCAGCTCCACATCCTCGTTTTTCCCCTGGCCTACATTGATGCGCTTGTAGTGGTTGTAGACGGCAACCGACAGAGACTTCTTCGCCTCGTCCTGTCCGATGACATATTGGTCAAGAATGTGGCGGATTTCCTTCGGTTTCGGAACATCCTTGAGTCCGACTTCAGCATCATCGCTGAACTCCTCCGCTATGATCTCATTGCAGAGCTCAATACATTCATCGCAGATATAGACACCGGGTCCTGCTACGAGCTTTCGCACCTGCTCCTGCGTCTTGCCGCAGAACGAGCACTTAAGCTGCCCCTTGTCTTCCTCTCCAAATTTCATCGCGTCACACCCCCTCAGCCTTTGTTCTCTGTGGAGGCAGCCTTGGGACGGGTAACAACCTCGTCGATCAGCCCATATGCCCTGGCTTCCTCTGCCGACATAAAGTTGTCTCGCTCTGTATCGACGTTGATCTTCTCGGGATCCTGCCCCGTATGATGCGCGAGAATATTGTTGCCGACCTCACGCAGGCGCAGGATCTCCTTCGCCTGGATCTGGATATCGGTCGACTGTCCCTGTGCACCGCCGAGCGGCTGATGGATCATGATGCGTGCGTGCGGCAATGCGTAGCGTTTCCCCGCTGCACCTGCCGTCAGCAGAATGGAGCCCATACTCGCCGCCTGCCCGATGCAGATGGTCGAGACATCCGGCTTGATGTACTGCATCGTGTCGTAGATGGCAAGCCCTGCCGTCACGACACCGCCCGGGCTGTTGATGTAGAGGTGGATGTCCTTGTCCGGATCCTCGGACTCGAGAAAGAGCAGCTGTGCCACAACGACATTTGCCACACTGTCGTCAATCGGTCCACCTAAAAAGATGATGCGTTCCTTGAGCAGGCGGGAATATATGTCATAGGCACGCTCCCCGCGGCTCGAGTTCTCCACCACCATCGGTACATAATAACTCATAGTTCCTCCCCACAGGGGATGTCTTATGCCGTGATATTGTCCACGATGAACTGCGCCGTCTTCTTGCGCAGAACCGTCGCGGCAAGGTCACTGACACGTCCCTGCTCCTTGATGATCTTCTGGACCTGCTTCGGTGTCGCACCGTAGGACAGTGCCATCGCATAGACTTCCTGATCGAGATCCCTTCCCTCGACCTTGATTCCCTCAGCCTTTGCGACCTCCTCAAGCATGAGATCCGTGCGGACGTTCTTCTCCGCCGTCTCACGGTACTCATCGCGGATGCGCGCCATATCGAGGCCCGCGTACTGGAGATACTGCTCGAGGCTCATTCCCTGCTGCTCGAGACGCATCGCCATCTCCTGAATCATCGCCGTGATGCGGTTCTCGACCATGACCGGCGGAATCTCCATCGTGCAGTTCTCCGTCGCCATATCGATCGCCTTCGTGCGGCGCTCTGTCTCAGCCTGACGCTCCGCGCCCTCCTGAAGGTTCTTGCGGATGTCCTCACGCAGCTCTGCGAGCGTCTCGAACTTGCTCGCCTTCTGCGCGAACTCGTCGTTCAGCTCGGGCAGCTCACGCGACTTGATGCTGCGCACCGTGCATTTGAACATGGCCGGCTTGCCCTTGAGGTTCTCTGCGTGATACTCCTCGGGGAACGTGACATTGACCTCACGCTCCTCGCCGATCTTCGCACCAATGAGCTGATCCTCGAAGCCGGGAATGAAGCTGCCGGAGCCGATCTGGAGCGGGTAGTCCTCGCCCTTGCCGCCCTCGAATGCCGTGCCGTCGACAAAGCCCTCGAAATCAAGCGTGATGAAATCATCCTTCTTGACCTCGGCATCTGCAGGTGCATCCACGAGCGTGCCCTGATGCTGACGCATGCCCTCGATCTGTCGGTCGATGTCTTCCTCGGACACAGTGACCTCGGGCTTTTCCACCGTCAGCCCCTTGTACTGACCGAGCGTGACCTCAGGACGCTGCGTGAACTTCGCTGTAAAGACGACATCCTTGCCCTCCTCAAGGGTCACGATGTCGATCTCGGGGCGCGTCACAGGCTCCATGTTCTGCTCCGTCAGAGCATCCTCGAACGCCTGCTGGGCAACGCCCTCAAACGCTTCCTGCAAAATTGCATCCTTGCCGACGAAGTTCTCGACGATCTTACGCGGTGCCTTGCCCTTGCGGAAACCGGGGATGTTCACACGCCCCGCAATGCGCTTTGCTGCGCCGTCCGTCGCCTTCTCCAGTTTTGCCTGCTCAACTTCAATCGTCAGAGTGACCTCGCGGTTCTCACCATGCTCTGCCGTAACCTTCATTGTATGAAACAACCTCCTGCTATTTTCCTACGGAAACAACGTATCTACGCGCTTCCCGATATGCGGACATGCAAAGAGCGCAACGTCCGCGATTCTATCTGTATCGTATCACAAAAACACCAAAATGACAAGCGAGGGATTCGCTGGGTCAATTGAGCAGCTCCGTCATGCGCGTGAGCGGCTCGGAGAGATCCATATGCCCCGACAGGGTCTCCACAGACGCGCCCTCAATGAGGATCTGTACTTTCTGAACCTCGGGGAAATCCGTCAGTGTGTTCACGATGGAACCGATGAGCATTTCCTCGCCCGTCGATCCGCCGCTGAAATTCTGCTCCAATTCCTTCGAGAAGTCCACGGTTGCAACGCCGTCCTTTACCGTGACGCTGCGCAGCTTTGCCTTTTTCGGGATGACATTCGTCTGTCCCTTCTCCTTCGTTCCCGTGAGGAGGGACTTCATCGCCGCCGTATACTTGTCGTCCTTCTCTGTGTTCACCTTACGGCTGACCGCGATGAGCCCCGTGCCGTCGTTTCTCGGATAGTAGACATTCACCTGCATTTCCTTTGGCTTCTCTTGTGCAGGTTTCTCCGTATCCTTCGTCTGTGCCGTCTGCGCGGGACTATCCGCCTGTACCGGCTTCTGTTCATCCCCGCAGCCCGCCGCAAGGGCGAGCATCGCTGCGGCAGCGAGTACGGCAGCGATGGATGTCATGCGTTTCATCTGTATCAACATTGCGTGTCCGCTCCCCTCTATTCAAAATATCGCTCGATCGCACGGACGAGTGCCTCTGCCAGCTTCTCCTGATAGTCGGTGTCCGCCAACAGTTCCTCCTCGTGCGGATTTGAGAGAAAACCGAGCTCCACGAGGGAGGCAGGGATTTCGGTGTGGCGCAGAACGTAGAACTTTGCGTATTTGACCCCGCGATTGTAGAGACCGCCCGCCGCCGCGAGTTCCTCATTGAGAAGCGTCGCAAAATGCTCATCCGCATCCGTCTTGGGGTAGTAGTACGTCTCCATGCCGTGCGCATCGGGATTTGTAAACGAATTGCAGTGTACCGAGAGGAAGAGCTCCGCCTCGGGGTGCTCCAAACTGACATCCACGCGCGCCTGCAGTTCCCCTGATGACGTATTGCCAGCGTAGGAAACGTCAGTATCCTCCGTCCGCGTCATGATGACGTGTGCGCCCGCCGCACGCAGCAATACCTCCATGCGTTTCGACACTGCAAGGGCAACTACCTTCTCAGGTACACCGGTATATCCGATCGCCCCCGAATCGCTGCCCCCGTGTCCCGGATCGATGACTACTGTATGCCCGCGTGCGGAACTGGGCTTCGAGCGTGGTGCAATGATGTCAATGACGAGATACTCCTTCACCTTGCCGTGTGCCTCGGCAGGCATTGTGTAGACGCGATAGGCATCTTCGTGTGTAAAGAGAAGTGCTGACGCAATGTGGAGCACAGCATTGTGCTTGTCTTCCATTGTAACAGAGATTTTTTCCGTCATCTCACCACTTGGTACATATTCCTGCGGGAACTTTTTATCAAGCTTCACATTTTCGAGTGCGATGGTCAGCGCATTTCCCTCTTGTGTCTGGGCAGTGAGTGCATCGGATACCCCCGCACGGTTCACACCAATCTGAATGCGGACAGCGGCACGGCCGTCAATCTCCACCGCATGACTTTCCATGCTCAAGAGACGGAACGTCTTGCCCTTTGCCTCGCCCGTACCGCTCATAAAAAGCGTGCAAAAACAGACAAAAAGCGCTGCCACTGTGAGCAGCGTCCTTGTCCATACGTGTTGATTCCACCGTATCAATGCCAATAACACCTCCTTATTTGTTCAGCAATTCCAGAGCCTCTGCTTCGGCAGCCTCCGTGGCTGCTGCGTCGCGCTCCATGGAGATCGTCAGATAGTCCCCCTCGGAAACATCCGCAGGAAGAAAATTCTTCGGGAAGTTCACCTTTTCCATCGCATCACCGAGCAGAAGCACTGCGTATTTTCCTTCAAAGCGGTCGAGATATGCAGAGATCATTGTTTCTCCCCCCGTTCGGGTACAATCTTGTAGGTCTTTCCGTCACTCGTCACCGTGATCGTCCCGTTCCCTGCTGTCACATAGATCGGGATGTTCAGTGCGTGGTACTTCTTCATCGTCTCCTTATGCGGATGCCCGTAGTCGTTGTTCACCCCACAGGAGATGAGTGCCGCCTCCGGCTGAACCGCACGCAGGAAGTCCGCCGAGGAGGAGGTCTTGCTGCCATGATGGCCGGATTTCAGAATCGTGCTCTTTATCTGTGCGCCACCCGATGCGAGGATTTCCTTCTCCTCCTTCTTTTCCGCATCGCCCGTGAGCATCATCGAGAAATCGCCAAAGACCAGCCTCCCAACCACGGACTCGTTGTTCGGATCGTGCTTATAGCCCTTGACCGAGCCCGCCTTGACCAGCTCCGCCGAGGGGCCAAGCACCTCGAACACGGCACCGCCGCCGAGATCGACACGATCGCCCGCGACGAGCCCCTTGCGCTCGATCTTCTTCTCCTTGAGCTTTTTCACATAGCCGAGGTAGAGCTTCGAGGTCGAGGGCATACCGTTGTCATAGACCATACCGACCGTGTACTCGTCGAGCAGGACATCCATACCGCCGATGTGATCGGCGTGCGGATGCGTGAGGATGATTGTGTCAATTTTCTTGACATCCGCCTTTTTCAGCTCCGCACGCAGCTTGTCGCGCTCGTCCACATCACTCGTATCGACGAGCACCGTCTTCTCCCCCGTCTGGATGAGAATGGAGTCGCCCTGCCCAATATTGAGCACCTTGACCGTGATCTCCCCCTGCGCCGCATGCTTGGACGCATCGGAGGCAGGTGCAGCCGTGCAGCCCGCGAAAAGCTGTGCTGCGAGGAGCACTGTGCCCGCAAGGACGGATGCAATCCATCGTTTCATTTGCAAGCCCCTCCCCGCGCGTTAGGAGCGCAGTGCCAGATTGATGAGGAACGCGATCGAGACCAGATACATGATCCAACTGATCTGCTTATACTGTCCCGCGAAGAGCTTCATCACCGTGTAGCTGATAAAGCCGAAGGCGAAACCGTTCGCAATGCTCGACGTGAGCGGCATCATGATGATTGTGAGGAATGCGGGAAGTGCATTCGTGAAGTCCGAGAAGTCAATCTTGCCGACCTCGGACATGAGCAGTGCTCCGACGAGGATGAGCGCGGGAGCCGTCGCAAATGCTGGCACAAGCCCGATCAGCGGCGTAAAGAGGAGAGCGGCGAGGAAGAGTACACCCGCCGCGAGTGCCGTAAGCCCCGTGCGGCCGCCGGCGGCAATGCCTGCCGCACTCTCGATGTAGGACGTAACCGTGGACGTACCGAACACCGCAGACACCATCGTACCGACCGCGTCCGTCGTCAGAGCCTTGTCGATGTTTTCGATATGTCCGTCAGGTTTCACCATCTTCGCCTTCGTCGTCAGACCGATCAGCGTCCCCATATTATCGAAGAGCTCCACCACTGTAAACGTGAAGATGATCGAGACGAGACCGTAGTTCCACGCACCCGCCAGATCGAGCTGTCCGAACGTCTCGCCCATGTGCGGCAGCGACGTGCTGACAATATCGCCAAGCCCCTGCGGTGCGGGCGTCATGCCGAGCACCATCGCAAGCACCGTCGTGACAAAGATGCCGATGAGGATCGAGCCGTGCACATTGCGTGCCATGAGTGCCGCCGTAAAGAGCAGACCGAACAGCGAGAGCAGCGTCGTCGGTGCGGTCACATGACCGAGCGAAACATACGTCGCGGAGTTCTCGACAATCAGTCCGGTGCCCTTGAGCCCGATGAATGCAATGAAAAGTCCGATACCGACGCTAATTGCGAGTTTCAGATCGCGCGGAACGGCATTGATGATCGCCTGCCGAATCCCGCCGACCGTCAGAATGAGAAAGAGCACGCCCGAGAAGAAAACCGCACCGAGCGCGACCGTCCAGTGCAATCCGAGAACGCCGCAGACATAGTAGGCAAAGAATGCATTGAGCCCCATGCCGGGCGCAAGTGCGACGGGATAGTTCGCAAAGACGCCCATCGCAATCGAGGCGAGTGCCGCAATCCAGATCGTCGAGGCAATCGCCGCATCCTTCGGAATCCCCGCATCGGCAAGAATATTCGGGTTGACGAAGAGAATGTATGCCATTGCAATAAAGGTCGTCAGCCCCGCAATGAGTTCCGTGCGGACGGACGAGCCCTTCTCCCGTATCTTGAAATACCGCTCGATAAAGGACGGCGGCGTGCCCTGCATCTCCATGTAAACATCTCCTTAAAAACAAAAAAAGCCCGATAAGGCTTAGAACAAAAATGGCGGAGTGGGAGAGATTCGAACTCTCGCAGCGGTTACCCACTCTAACGATTTAGCAAACCGTCCTCTTCAGCCTCTTGAGTACCACTCCATATTCTTTTTTCGCTTCATCAACGACATGGGATATATTAACAGAACATATCGAAGTTGTCAAGAAAAAAAATGAAGGGGCTGCCTTCCGTGCCCCTTCATCGTATTGCGCAGACGTAATCGTTCCCACGTCAATACCCTTGCCTCACTTGTCCTCCTTCTTCTCTCCTTTGAGCCATTCATCGAGAAGATTCTCACACAGACGAACATGGCGCTTGATGATCTCAAAGCTTTGTTCATCAGTAACGCCGGCACTGTCATGTTCCACCTGTTTCTCCCATTTGTAGACCGCTTCCAGTACACCGTGATAGCCGAGCTTTTGGATTTTTTCGGTCATCTCATCATAGCTGAGGTGATCTCTTTCACCGCGCAAAGCCAAGGAAAGATCCGACATGAACGACTGCATCTCCAAATGAGACAAGCCTTTGACAGCTTCATACCAAGCGCGCTGCTGCTCGATCGGAGCGTCATGCGGCGGAAAATATGCAACGTGATCGGCATCATAACGCAGACCGCTGAAATACCACCGATACTCTTCGTCGGGAATGCCGAGAGGATTCCCGACCTTCGGTTCTTTCTCCGCCGCCTTCTTCGTCTGCTCGGACTGAACCGATGAAAGCACCGACGCAAAGTCGCCCGCATTATGTTTCTTTGCACCTTGCGTCTGATTCATCCGTCCAAGAACATCCGCTGACGTTTGCTCGATTCTCATGATCCTCTTCCTTTCATTTTTATATAACAAGTTGTATTTTTGCTCTATTAAATATATCGTTTTTCACAAAAAAAATTAACCTTGTGATTTTCATGCAGATTGAGTCCTCTCTGCATGAGCCCCCTTTACAAGTACACCATATACCAATCAGTAATAGGATATATGAAAAACTTATATAGAAAGTTGCGCCTTCTTCATTGTATATTGTTCTTTCTACAGATATAATAGAATACCAGAAAGGAATGACTGAATGGAACTTGCACAATTAAAATACTTTCAAGTTATGGCTAATATCCGCCACTTTACGCGTGCTGCGCGGATGCTCGATGTGACCCAGCCCGCACTCAGCCGCTCGATGGCGAAACTCGAAAAGGATCTGGAGGTCTCGCTGTTCAAACGCAGTGAGGGTGAAATCGAACTGACACCGGAAGGCGAACGTCTGCTGCGCCGCGTGGATCGCATTCTGCGTGAGGTGGACAGTGCCCGCGAGGAGGCGAGTAATGCAGGGGCAGAGGTCTCAACCGAGTTCAAACTCTCGTTCATCCACTCGCTCGGCAGCTACGTCCTGCCGCATATCCTGCAGGACTTTCGCGCACTCTATCCCGATATCCGCATCCAACTGAACCAGCAGGATTCAGCAACGCTCGCGCAGCAGGTTGCTGCCGGGGAGACGGATCTCTGTCTCTGCTCCACCATCCCAACGACGGAGTACAGCGCATGGGTCTATCTCTGGTCGGAGGAACTCTTTGTCACCGTCCCACTCGGACACCCGTTTGCCGAGCGGAAGAAAATCAATCTGAATGAACTGGTGGATGAACCGCTGATTGCAATGAAGAGCAGCTACAGTCTGCGCATCCTCGTCGATCAATTCTTTGACCTCGCGGGCATTCACCCTGAAATCACGTTCGAGGGCGACGATGTGTCAACGATGTCGGGTCTCGTCGCGGCGGGGCTTGGCGTGAGCCTCCTCCCGAAACTCGCGGGGGTCGAGCATCCGGAGCTGCGCTACATCCCCGTCTCGTTCCCGATCTGCAAGCGTGCCGTCGGTGTCGCATGGAACACACAGCGACAACTGCCTCCTGCAGCGATCTGCTTCCAGCAATTCCTGATCCGTCGCTTCGACAATGCGGAGGAAGTTTCTCCCATAAATTAAAACAGCCCGTGAAGACTCTCTCTATTGAATCTTCACGGGTTATTTCATATGCGGACTCGTTATGCCGCAATGTCCACATTCTTGCCGATATTCTGTACCGGATGACTGGTTGCATACGCCTGCTTGACCTGCTGCATAAGCTCATGCGTCACCTGTCCGCCGATCTGCTGTGCCTCGCGGTTCGTGCGCTGGAATTTGCTCGTTCCGAGACGCCTCGGATCCATGTACTCCTCAGACTTCTGCACCGCACGCGACGTGCTCTGCGCCCCGTCCTGCGCGACACGGTTCTGCGTCTGATGGAACTGCCCCTTACCAAGCTTTGTGCCGGTACCGAAATTTGATCCACCAATAACAGATGCAACCTCCTGCATCTTTTCATGGGTCACCTGCCCGCCGATGCGCCGCGCCTCGCGGTTCGCACGTTGAAAGAGGCTGGTACCGAAGCCACCGCTTCTGAGTGCCGGTATTGCCATAATGGTTCCCTCCATTTCATTCCCCACTGTCCCTTGGGGTGTTGTTCCTATATTATAATGGATGAATATATTTTATGCAAGCGTAAAATACCGCCGAAATCATCCTTCGGCGGTATCTCATTTCTATCCGTTTGTTTAGGATCCTGCCTTGAGACGACCGACACGCACAATCTCGGATACCTGAACCTGATGTGTCTTGCCGTTCACGTCGGCAATGACGCTCGGTTGACCGTCGGTGATGCTGACACCGATGATCTTGCCCTCATAGCTCTGCGTCTTGACCTTTCCGTCACTGTCCTTCACGGGTTTTCCATCTTCACCCTTTACCACAGTGGTCCACTGGACAGGCTGTCCAATCATATTGCTCAGCTGTCCGATGAGAACGGAAGAGTTGATGTTGTCGACGATCTTCGATACATTCTCAAGACCCTTGGAGACGTTCGTCATCTGCTCGAGTGCGGAGAACTGGGCGAGCTGCGAGAGGTATTCGCTGTTGTCCTGCGGATCAAGCGGATCCTGATACCTCATCTGGGTGACGAGCAGCTTCAGGAAAGCATCCTTGCCGAGCGCGTCATTCTTCTTGTCCTTCGCTTTTGCCTGATTTTGTGCTGCCTCGTAGTCGGACAGCTTCTGCACAACGCCGCCGACATTAATTGTATTCAAGGGGTTTGAACTTGCCACGATATTTCCTCCTCAACGCGTTATACGCGATAGTCTACACCATCGGTTCCGACCGAGCCGTCAGTCCTCTCCTGCGCCACTGCGGATGTGAGACCCTCGACCTCATCGAGATAGTCATCGGCATCGCCGCTCGCGTAGACCTGCTGTGCTCCACCCTGCCGGTTGCTGCTTTGCTGCCACGCCTCCTGCCCCTGTCCCTGCGGCATTTGGCCGTCTGCCAGTCCTGCGTAGACACCGACGCGGTCGATCTTGAGTCCCTGATTGTTCAGTTCTTGTCGAAGCTGGACAAGGGAGTTCTCGATCACATTGCGTACCTGAGCATTGTCGCTGTGGAAGGATGCCTGTACCGCACCGTTCGAACCAACCGAGACACGCAGAGTGAGTTCCCCGAGGTGTTCAGGGCGCAGACGAATGACCATCTGCGTATCATTGAGCGTGCGTAGGAGGCGCGCCTGCTCGACAATCTGACGCGGGATTTCATAGTCCGGCTGCGGACGCTGTGCCTCCTGTGCCGGTGCAGGAGCATTGACATCCTGCATGGGAAGGGGGCTCGTTCCCGTCTGTGCCGCAATGGGCTGTGCAGGCTGCGGAACCGTCTCTGTTGTACGCGAGGGAATCTCAAAGGTCATGCTTGATGCCATACGCACATCCTGCTGCCCGTTTGCCGGTGGCTGCTGCTCCCCCTGTGCACTGCTCTGCTGCCCCGTCGAATCGCCCTGCATTGTATCATGGCGCATCGTACGCTGAGCAAGTACGGTCAGCGGGTTGGCCGCATCCACATCCGCATCAACGGTCAGCTGATTGCCGACAAGGTCTGCTGCCGACCGTGTCCCCGACGACGCAGGCTCTGCCTGTGCCCGCAGGAGCGGTGCTGCAACCGTCTCTGCCGTCATCTGTGTGTTTTGCTCCGCCGCGAGTAACGACGTATTTACGATGCTGCGCTGTGTCGTATTCTCTGCAACGGGAGGCACAGGGTAGGTATCTGCCGTAATAGCAGGCATATTTTCCCCCGCCGCGGACACTTCGGTGTTGACCGCCGCACGCAGCTGTGTGGACAGCGGTGTGTCCAACGCCGCCAGGCGCAAAATGGGCGCATCAGCGTTCTGCACCGGAGTAGGAAGCCCCTCCGCACCGATCTTCTGCGCCAGCGCGTCGAGCGTCGATGCTGCATTCTCCTGCGTGAGCGGCTGTCCCTCCAGTGCGAGAAGGAGATTGCGGCTCTTCGCAGCATCTTCGGGCAGAGTCTGCAGTAGGTTCTGCACGGCATTTTTCAGCTTCGTGTCGCTGAGCTGGTCTGCCGTCAGTCCGTAGCGTTCCAAGATCTCTGTGAGTGCGGCATCAAGCCCCTCGTTCACGTCCGTATTTGGAAGTGCCGCATCCGTGTTCACAAGTGCCGCAAGAGCTGCTGCAACCTTGTTTTGCACCGCGGTATCGTCCGCAGTCGGCATTTTTTTCTCTGTACCGTTCGTCTGCGGGTCAACAACTTTCGGCGTTTTCGCCGTCACATCCTGTGTGTCCTGCGACGGTACGGTGCTTCCCGTCTGCGGCACCTTCGTCTGTGCCGTCTTTACAGGAGCTTCACGCATCTCGGTCTTTGCCGCGTCTGCACCCATTCCCTTTTGCAGTGCGCCAAATGTATCGCTGAACGAATTCTTCCCTGAGGCTGTTTGCGCACGATTCTCCACGGATCCGCTGCACCCCTTCGGCACACCCGTTCCTGCAGAGATCCCATCGGTCGGAGATACCGCCATGAGATTATTTGCATTCATCTACACATCACCTCTTCTACTTGTTTATCGGAAAGCATCCGCTGTTTCTTAAATATTTTTTGGCATAGCGCATTTCAATGCATCACCGATGGTCTCTGCACCGAGAAGCTCCATGTCTGTGAATTTCCCCACGAGCTGGCGATAGTTCTTCATCGGAAGGAGCACTGATTTGAACCCGAGCCGCCGCGCCTCGGCGACGCGCAGTTCCGCCTGGGATACGGCACGCACTTCGCCCGAGAGTCCGACCTCGCCGCAGACAACCATGTGCGGCCGCGGCAGACGATTCGCAAAGCTGGATGCCATCGCAACGCTGAGTGCGAGATCGGCAGCAGGTTCGTCAAGACGAATGCCGCCCGCCACTTTCACATAGACATCCGCCGAGCCGATCGGCAGTTTCACACGTTTTTCGAGCACGGCAAGGAGGAGCTGTATGCGCTTCACATCCACGGAGTCCGCCGTGCGGCGCGGCGGCTGGTACGGCGTCGGGGCGACAAGCGCCTGCACCTCAACGAGCAGAGGACGCGTTCCCTCGACCGTCGGCACGATGATCGAACCGCTCTCCATCGCACGCTCCGATAGAAAGAGTTTCGATGCATCGGGAACGTCGACCAGTCCGACATCGCACATCTCGAAAAGCCCGAGTTCATTCGTGCTGCCGAAGCGGTTCTTCACCGCACGCAGGACGCGGTACTCGGCGTTGCGCTCACCCTCAAAGTAGAGCACGGTGTCGACGATGTGCTCAAGGACGCGCGGTCCTGCGAGACTGCCCTCCTTTGTCACATGGCCGATGACGAAGACGGCGATGCCCGCATTTTTCGCGATACGCATCAGCTCCATGGCGCACTCGCGTACCTGCGAGACGCTGCCGGGCGCACTCTCGATGTCGGGGCGGTACATCGTCTGGATCGAGTCGATGATAAAGAGCGCGGGCTGCTCCCGCTCCACATGCGCACAGATCGCGTCAAGATTCGTCTCGCTGACAACAAGAAGATCATCCGCGATCGCCCGCAGACGATCCGCGCGCATACGGATTTGGCGCGCGCTCTCCTCGCCTGTTACATAGAGCACGCGATGTCCCGCACGCGCAATATCCGCTGAGACACGCAGCGTGAGGCTGGATTTGCCGACGCCGGGATCGCCGACGATGAGTACCATCGAGCCGGGAATGACCCCGCCGCCAAGCACGCGGTCGAGTTCGCCCGAGCCGGTCGAAAAGCGCGGCAGATCCTCAACAGCAATACTGCCGATGGGCTGCGGCGGCTCCGATGAGAGCGTGCCGACACCATGACGTTCCTCCGTCGGCGGCGTTACAATCTCCTCCACGAGTGAGTTCCACGCCCCGCATCCGGGGCATTTCCCCATCCACTTAAAGGTATCGTAGCCGCAGTTCTGACAGACATATGCGGTCTTTTTCTTCTTTGCCATAGAATCTCCTGCAAATAAAAGGGACTGCTTACGACAGTCCCTTCCGTTTCCAATATTTCAGAGCACGCACAGCGGAGCATACAAGCCAGTACAGTGACCAGCTCAGGTTGAGGAGGAAATCCGCCGCACGCCCGGTGCGTGTCGGTGGGGCAAGCACATTGCGGGGCCGCTCAGACTTCATGATAGGATGCCTGCTTCTCTCGCTTTACGCGCTTGTTGCGGCTCGTATCCTTTTTTACAAAGTCGAGGCCATCGCCCGCCTTGCGCACGGAGATGATATCGCCCGCCGTGAAGTCGCGTGCAAGGATCCGCTCTGCAAGCTCGTCCTCAATGTTCTTCTGAATCGCACGGCGCAACGGACGCGCACCGAATTTGACATCCGTCCCCTTCGAGATGAGCACGCGCTTCGCCGATGGACTGATCTCGATGTTGATCTCCTGCTCGGCAAGGCGCGCCTTTACATCACGCAAAAGGATGTCGACAATCTTCGTCAGCTCCGTCTCACCAAGTGCGTTGAAGACAATCATATCATCCACGCGGTTCAGGAACTCGGGGCGGAAGAGCTTTTTGACCTCCTCCATGACACGCTTTTTCGCACGCTCCTCATCGGTGCCCTTCGCCTGCTGCCCGATGGAAAATCCAATCGAGCCGGTCGTTGAGCGCAGATGATTTGCGCCTGCATTCGAGGTCATGATGATGATCGTGTTGCGAAAATCCGTAACCATCCCCTGCCCATCTGTGAGGCGTCCATCCTCAAGCACCTGCAGGAGCATATGGAAGACGTCGGGGTGCGCCTTCTCCACCTCGTCAAAAAGGACAATGGAAAACGGCTTCTTGCGTACGGCATCCGTGAGCTGACCGCCCTCTTCGTAGCCGACATAGCCCGGAGGCGCGCCAACAAGACGTGCCGTCGTGTGCTTCTCCATATACTCGGACATATCGAAGCGGATGATTGCCTCCTCCGTTCCAAACACGGATTCGGCAAGAGCACGAGCAAGCTCCGTCTTACCGACTCCCGTCGAGCCGAGAAAGAGGAAGGAGCCGATCGGGCGGCGTGGGTCTTTAACCCCTGCACGCGCACGGCGTACCGCCTTTGAGACGGCACGCACCGCCTCGTCCTGACCGATTACACGGCGACTGATCTGCTTTTCGAGCGCGAGCAGACGGTCGGACTCCTTCGCCGCAATGCGCTGCACGGGAATGCCCGTCCACTGCGCCACGACATCGGCGATATCATTCTCTGTCACCAAAATCTCTGCTCGTCGATCCTCACCGCGCCGCGATGCCTCAAGCCGCGCACGCAGTTCCTGCTCACGGTCGCGCAGCTGTGCCGCCTTCTCATAGTCCTGCCCGCTGATCGCTGCGTCCTTCTCCTTCACAATCTCCGCAATCTCCATGCGCAGCCCTGCGAGCTGATCGGTATCGCCGATATTCCGCATACGCACGCGCGAACCCGCCTCATCCATGAGGTCAATCGCCTTATCCGGCAGACAGCGGTCCGTAATGTAACGCTTCGAAAGGCGCACCGCTGCCCGAACAGCAGCATCTTCGATGTGTGCGTGATGGAACTCCTCATATTTGCTACGCAACCCAAAGAGAATCTGCTCTGCATCCTCTTCCCTTGGCTCTTCCACCAAAACAGTCTGGAAACGGCGCGCAAGGGCGCTGTCTTTCGCAAAGTGTTTCTTGTACTCGCTGCTCGTTGTTGCACCGATAATCTGCATTTCCCCGCGTGCAAGTGCAGGCTTCAGGATATTGGCAGCATCAAGCGAGCCCTCCGCACCACCGGCACGGATGAGCGTATGGATCTCATCGATAAAGAGAATAATGTTCTTCGCCTTGATGACCTCATCCACGACATTCTTGAGCCGCTCCTCGAACTCACCACGATACTTCGTCCCTGCAACCAGTGACGTCATCGAGAGCGTGACAACACGCCTATCCTCAAGCAGGAACGGCACCTCACCGTCTGCGATGCGCTGCGCCAGCCCCTCGGCAATGGCCGTCTTCCCAACCCCCGCCTCTCCAAGAAGGAGCGGGTTATTCTTTGTACGCCGTGCGAGGATCTGGATGACACGGTCAATCTCCTGCCCCCGCCCGATGACAGGGTCGAGGTCACCGCTGCGGGCAGCACCCGTCAGATCACGGCCAAACCTCTTGAGCGAAGCGGGCAGCCCCTTTCCCTCCCCCTTGGCGGGCTTTCGGCGTGCAGACTTCCCCTTCGACTCCTCCGCATCGCTCATGCGCTCGAGCACCTCGCTCTGCAGTGCCTCGATGTCAACATCCATCTCCTCAATTGTATGGACTGCCGTCCCGTCAGCCTCCGTAAGGAGACTGAGCAGGATGTGCTCTGTCGTCACAAAGGAACGCTCTTCGCGTGCGGTATCAATCGCCCCCTGCATGACACGCTGGGCACGGCGCGTATAATATGGGACATCCTCGGCGGGGGACAGAACATCCTGAAAACCGTCCGAGCCGCGAATTACCTGCTCCGCACTGTCATAGTCTACGCCAAATTTATCCAGAACCTGTGCCGCAATGGTATCGCGCATGTGCAGAATCCCCAGCAGAAGCTGACCGGTTCCGATATACCCCTTGCCGCGCCGCTGCGCGATGTATTGTGAAAACTCTACGGCTTTAATCGCCGTCTGTGTGAAAAATTGACGGTAGTTCAAGCTGTCCCCCTCCTCATCCCTGTATTCGATATTTTTGTAAGATTGCACGCACGCGCGAGGCGCGCATGGTGCTGATTTCCCCCGTGGATAAATTTTCGTTTTCTGCCAGATACCGCAGATACCCGTCGCGTGTAGCGACGAGGAGCTCCGCATAGCAGTCCGAAGTCACCTCTTTGATGATCCCCTGATCGATACCGTAGCGCACACGTGAGACGAGTGCAAACAGTTCCTGCTCCGTCAGCGCACGGGCGTAGGACAGGATGCCAAAGGCACGCCATACGCCGTCCTCGACGCCCTCCTTCCCTAGACAGGACAAAGCCTTGCGGGCACGTCGCTCATGTGCTGCGATCTCTCCCACAGCCGTCTGGATGTTCTCAATCATTTCCGCTTCGGAGTATCCGAGCGTGAGTTGATTGGATACCTTGTAGAGATGCGCCCCCTCGCCAATCCCCTCAAGCGGGTGCACGGCAAGTCCAAGCTGCGGAGATGTATTGACAATGTTTTCGATATTGCGTGTGTAGACCAGTCCCGGCAAGTGGAGAATGGCAGAGGCACGCAGTCCCGTCCCGAGGTTGGTCGGATATGCCGTCAGATACCCCATCGTCTCATCAAACGCGAGATCCAACCGCGCCTCAGTGTAGTCGTCCACACGCGATGCCGTCTCAAACGCCTGAGAAAGGGAGAGCCCCGGGGTCATGGACTGTATATGCAGATGATCGTCCTCATTGACTAGGATGCTGACACGTGTATCCGCACTGATGTATGCCACGCGGTGCGGCTGTGCCTCGGCAAATTTCTCACTGACGAGACGTTTCTCGATCAGGACCGCGCGCTCAAGTGTGCTCAAACGGTCGAGTTCGATCCTGTCAAACGGCTGACCAAGCTCCTTGTCAATGTCTGCAAAGGCATCGCCGAGCTGCTGCACAATCTCTGCCAACTGTCCGAGATCGGCACGCCCAGGAAACGGCACCCCCACCAAATTGCGTGCGAGGCGCACACGGCTCGAGAGCACAACATCGGTATCCTTTCCCTTCGTACCGAACCATGAGAGTCGGCTGCTCTGCAGGAGCTCGTCAACTGCCATATGTCTGCTCCTCCATCTGACGTTCCAGACTGCGAATCCGATCCCGATATTCTGCCGCCTTCTCGTATTCCTCGCGCGCCACCGCCTCTTTCAAACGGGTACGCAGCTGCTCCGCCTCCTGACGGAGGATGATGGAAGACCCCGAACGGCGCGGAATCTTGCCGCGATGGACACTCGAACCATGAATGCGCCGCAGGAGCGGTGTGAGCTCATAATGGAACGTCTCATAGCAGACCGAGCAGCCAATCTGCCCCGTCTGCGGGAAATCCTGAAACTTCATGCCACAGTTCGGACAGGTGATGTGTGGTGCATCCTCCTCGGCAGTGCTCTCCTGTTGATTGCTGCCGAAGATGCCCTTGAGGAAATCCTCTGCCGATACGTTCTCCTGCTGTGCGCGAAAAATCGATGCCCCATAGCGTGCCGCACAGCTCATACAGATATTTTTCTCACTCCGACCATCGGGACCGATCTGCACAATGTGCACAATCGCATCGTTGCGGCCGCATTCCTCACAAATCATTATATTTCCTTCCGTGTAATTGGATTTTCCTGTTTATATATATCGAATAGCTATCTAAAATTCTCCAGTGTCAATATCATTGTTTTCAGCATCTGGACTCGCTCCTTTGCCGCAAGCGTCTCGGAACGAAAGAGCCCTGTTACCATCTGCATGAGGAGTGCCGCCTCACGCGTCTCCACCATCCCATGCTGCGCGAGGTAACGCACCATCGACTGCACCGTCTCCATATCGGTGTTCTCATCGATCTTTGACAGCATATCCTGATAGACGAGATCGCGCAGTGGGACCTGCACAATACGGATAAAGCCGCCAAGGCCGCGCCGCGACTCCACCACGAATCCCTTATCCTGCGTAAAACGCGTGGAGAGCACATAGCTGATCTGCGATGGTGCGCATGAAATCTCATCCGCAATATCCGTTCGCCGCAGCTCCACCTGTCCATCCTGTCGGGTGGCAAGCTGACGTAGGATATAAGACTCGATCATATCGGCAATGTTGCTCATCGTATCACCTTCTTTGGTACTTCTTAATTGTGCTTTTCTCTATTATATTTGTTTTTTTGACTTTTAGCAAGTACCAATTATATCAAGGAGAAAATAAATTTTTACGATCTAATGTTTTCCTATATGATGACATTTTCGTATAATTTTTAGCTGAATGATATGCGCTATACTTGCAGCTTGATAACTTTTAAGGCATAATCGTATATCAATAGAAAGAAGGAGAATACATATGCTTAGGAAAATTGCACTCGCGACGCTTGCCGCCGTTACACTCTCTGCAGCGACACCCGCGCTCGCAACAGACTATCTCGCCAACACGAAGTCGGGCAAATTCCACTACGCGACCTGCCGAACGATCAAACATCCCGACGCGCCGCACTTCGTTCCCTACAGCTCACGCGAGGCAGCTATTGCCGATGGATACGAACCGTGCGGCGTGTGCTGTCCGTAGCAGCAAAGAGCCACCAGTTTGACTGGTGGCTCTTTGCTATTCCAGATGCCAACCTCCACCCGCCGAAAGCAAAAGTTTGCGTTCGTGATAGGCACCTACACGCCGTCGATGCGCAATACTGACGACTGCTGCGTCAGAGCATTCCGTCTGAAGCAGTTGATACATACGATCCTCATTCTCCTCGTCGAGCGCGGAAGTTGCCTCGTCGAGGAAGATCCATTGCGGTCTCAGGAGCAACGCCTTTGCAAAAGCAAGACGCTGCTGTTCCCCGAGTGAGAGCACCTGCGCCCAGTTTTCCTCCTGATCGAGGCGTGAGATGAATGCCGCAAGGTTCGCCCTGCGCAAAGCATTTTCAATCACAGGCGTATCTGCCGCACTCACAGCCGCAGGATATAGGAGTGCCGCACGTAGTGTCCCCATTGGCAGATAGGATTTCTGCGGGAGGAAGAGCATATTCGCGTTCTTCGGCATCGTGATTGTCCCCGAACCGTACGGCCAGATGCCTGCAATTGCACGCAGAAGCGTACTCTTGCCGATCCCGGACGCACCCTCGATAAAGAGATGTTCCCCGCGTGCCAGTGTAAACGAGAGCTGGTGTGTCAGGACACGACCATCGGGCTGACACACCGTGAGCCCATCCACCGCAAGCACATTTCCATTCTTCGTATGCTGCACATCCGATGCAGACATCGTACGCTCGACTTGCTCCATGTGATTGCGAAAGTCCGTGAGACGATGTACGACCGTCTGGAACTGCGCGATGGATGCCTCCGTCGGCGAATAATATCGTATGACGAGAAAGGAAAGCGAGTTCACAACCTGTTGGAAGGCGACTGCGGTCTGCATGAGCCCGCCGAACTGCATCTCCCCCGCGAAGATACGCGGTACAGCGACCATATAGGGAAAGAGGAAACCGATGCGCCAATGCAGCTCGGTCACCCATGTAAGTTGGACGCGATGCAGCATGAGGCTGAAGAAATTTCGCCGCACATCATTGAATCGGTCAAGAGCCCCCACCGTCTCACGCTGTTCCCCGCCATAGAACGCAATGCTCTCGAAATGCTCGCGCAGACGCGCAAGACCGAAGCGCAGGTCTGCCTCATACTCCTGCTGGCGGTTGCTGAGACGCACGATCGGGCGCCCCGCCCAGAGCGTCGCCCCTGTGCCGAGGAGAGCATAGGCGATGGCGAGCCACACCATATAGCCGGGCAGAGCAAACGTCTCACCGAAAAGAGGAATGTCAAGCACCCCAGACAGCCCCCAGAGCACCGCACCAAAGGACGAAATGCGCAGAGCGGCATTGAAGATGCCAAGTGTCAGATTCAGAAAATACGAGACGAAGAGCCTCACATCGTCCGTAATGCGCTGGTCTGGGTTGTCGACGGCGCTTTTCCCCTCGACACTCAGTTCCTCATCAATCTGCATGAGATAGTAAGTGCGCCCCGAGAGCCAGCGGCGCACAAAATCATCGACGAGCCATGTGCGCCACTTGATTTCGAGATACTGCATGAGGTAGTTTCGCCCGACCTCCATCGCAATGAATGCCACCATATACATCGGCCAGTATTTCAGATAGAAAAAAAGCTGTCCGAATCCATCTCCTGAATGGTATCGTAGAACATTTTCTGCCATGCGTTGTAGTCCACCATGACAGACACATAGTATGCCTGCAAGCCGAGAATTGCAGCGGCAAGCAGAAACATTGTCCAGCGCGTGCGCGGCCGCCAGAACCCGCGCATGAGACTCCACACGTCGCGGAAAAAGGCACGGTTATAGCGTGTCACTCCATCACTCCCCTATGATAACAGGCACGAAAAGAACCACGCAGCTGCGTGGTTCTTTTGAGCCATATGCTCATTGATCAAATTCTTAGAACTCCGCCGTCACGGAGAGAACAAAGTTCCTTGGCGCACCAAGGTTCGCGCGGTAGCTGCTCGCCTGCCAATAGCGGCGGTCAAGCAGATTGTTCACATCGAGACGAACGGTAACGGGCGTATCACCCATGTGGAACGCATAGCGCGCCCCAAGATCCATACGGAACCATGGTGCCATGCGCAGGGAGTTGTTCGGATCATAATATGCCGCGCCCGTGTAGAGGAAGCGTGTCGATAGCGAAAGACCAGGAACACTATGAATATCCTGCTCCACACTCAGAACAAATTTCTTGTTCGCAACCCCCTCAATGGTATTGCCCTTGTAGTTCTCCGGTGCATAGCGTGCGTCGATCCATGTCAAGCCACCGAGCAGACGCGTTCCAGTGTGTGGCTCACCGAAGAAGGAAATCTCAAGTCCCCGACTCTTGTAGTCCACTTGACGCTGATAATACCTGCCTGGCGCAACATAGTCATCGATTGTCGTCGGTTTCTGCATCTCATAGACACTGAGCGCAGTCGCAAATTTGCCCAGATCGAACTTAACGCCCATCTCCGTGGACTTTGTCTTGATCGGTGCGAAGACCTCGCCGGCATTAAGTGACCAGCGGTCTGCAGTCCCTCCCTCCTGCAATCCCTGCATATAGGTCGCATAGAGAGATGCCGTCGGCGTCGCCTTGAAAAGAATGGCATAGGCAGGACTCCAAGCAGCTTCATTATACGAAGCCGTTCGCAGTCCCGTTGTACGACTGAAACTTTCCGTCTTGATCTTCTGATAACGCGCTCCAAGAATGAATTGCCACTTCTCATTCGGTACAGTGATTACATCAGTAATAGCAAGCCCCGAGAGCGTAGATTCTCCTGTCTTTGGCAAGGACAATCCCGTATAGCCCTGTACCCCCTGCCATACAATGTTATAGAAGTTCGTATTATAGGCGTTGAGCGTCTTTGTATTCGTGTATGCCGTCCAATGTGTACGGTTAAGAGCTACAGTCATCTCATGGGCGAGGTCACCTGTCTGAAATTTGCCCTTTGTTCCGATTTCCTGCGTGTTCGCCCTGCTCTCTTTGGGATATGCATAGTTGATGACACGCGCCGTTCCGTCCAACGCCGTCAGACGAAATACATTGTAGGCGTAGTCCTGCTCGCTGTGGCGCAGACCTGCCGCCGCGTACGCCGACCAGTTCTCGTTGAAATCATAATCTACGCGAAGGAGGCCATACCGCTCCTTTGCGTCGAGGAATGTTCCGTTTTCCCCTAGGTTGAGCTTGGAGGATGGGGCCTTCGGAATTGATCCGAACGCCGCAATCATCGCGTTTGACATGCGCAGCGAAGTCGTCGCATTCTTAAATTCCCGATGCAGATAGCCCGCATCAAGTGAGGCACGCAATTTGTTTCTGCGCATATCAAGAGCGATCGCTGCCCCCGTTGTCTCCTGTTTCTCACGATCAAACGCGGTCGCTCCGTTGCGATGCACAATATTAATACGAACGCCATATTCTTTATTCTTACCAAAGCGCTCGCCGACATCCACACTCTGCCCGAACTGGCTGCCGTTCCCATAGGAGAGCGCAAAACGACGCGTTGGCTCATCCTTCGCGCGCTTCGGTACAAGATTGATCGAACCGCCAACACCACCGTTCGGTGCCATGCCGTAAAGGAGTGCGCCCGGTCCCTTGAGCACATCCACACGCTCCACCGCATTGAGACTGTTCGTATTACTAGGTGCGATATTATATAGCCCGTTAAAAGCAATATCGCCACCCTGCAGCTCCATACCGCGTACCGTCCAGAGATTTGTCGCAGACGAACCAGATGCCTCCTGTACCGCAGGATCATCTGCGACAAGATCCTGTATGGTCTGCGCCTGTCGATTCTGAATGTGCTCCTCCGTGAAGCTCAGCACATTGAACGGAGTCTCCATAAAATCGCGCTCGCCGAGTACCCCGAGCTGCGACTTGCGCGCGACCTGCCCACCTGCGTATGCGACCGCCGGTTCTTCCTGCTGCGTTGCCGGTTCCTCCGCATGGTGTCCGACAATCTCGACCTCGCCCAGTTCGTAGGTCTGAATCGCATCCTCCTGCGTCGTATCAGCAGCAAACACTCCCGACGGTAGAATGACCGCACTGGCGAGCGCGAGTGTCCCCCCCCGAGGACATTCTTAAATCGTTTTCCCATTTGTTTCCTCGCTTTCCATAGCAAAAAACTTACACATCCATCATTAGATGTGGGCAGGATTATACGCCGAATGAAAATCTTTATCAATAAAAAACACCGTTCAAAACGGTGCAGGAGCAACTTTATTTATCAATACCGCCGCAGGAACTCGCGTCCGAAGACGGTGACGGTATAGTAGAAACCGATGAGGAACGGGAGGTATTCGGCGATGAGCCGCCAGCAGACGGCGACGATGCCGACCGTACCTGCGGGAACGGTTGCCGCAAAGAGCAAGACGAATCCGCCCTCAGCAATGCCGGAGCCGCCCGGTGTCGGACTGAAGTAAAGGAGCATATTGAGGAAAATCATACGCCCCATGACGGTGTACCAGTCCGCATCGGTCACGCCGAGCCCGAGCAGGAGGCACGGAACGACGGCGTAGATACAGAGGAGGTTCAGCCCCGACTCGGCAAAGACGACGAGCATCTGACGCGGCGCACCGAGCAAGAGCGAGATCGCGCTCTTCGTGTCGCGGTAGAGACCAAAGAGCTGATGCCGCTTCTTGTCCCGCAGACGGCGTGCAATCCAGACGACAATGTAGTCGAGAAAGCCGCGCCGCGCCCCCACAACGATGAATACGATGCCAAGAAATGCCGCGAGTGTCACCGCCATCAAAATATCGTTCGACACACCGGGGACGATGCCCTCATCGTGCAGAAAGATAAACGGCATACAGAGTGCAAGAAAGAAGATTGAGAGCAGTGTCCGCACGATGACGAGCACCGCAGCCTTGCCTGTAGGTACACCCGCATGGCGCAGGAACATGACCTGTGCGACTGCGCCGCCCGTTGCCCCCGGTGTAAGGAGTGCGAGGAAATAATTGCCGAAGATCACCTGTACCGCTTGGTACAAGGTGATTTTTTCATTGGAGATTTTGACGAGGTGCATGAGGCGGCTGCCGTCAAAGAACATCCCAAGCCCGACGGCAAGGAGTGCAAGGAGAAGTGACCACGAATGAAAACGAGTCAGGTTATGAAGTGTATTGATATCCACCGTCGTGTAGATGACGGCAAAGGAGATACCCACGACAAGCACAAAGAGAAGGAGAAAGCGTCGCGCAAATTTACTCATGCTCTACGCTCTCCCCCCTTCTTCTACTCAGACAAATACTCTTCATGTGCCGCAAAGGCATTGTGGCTGTGGATGGACTCCTCATTTTCGCATTCCAGTGAGAAATATGCAAGCCCCGGCAGCGCACGCAGGGCGAGGATCGTGTCGCGCAAAATGTCCTCGACGAATTTCGGATTCTCGTACGCAGCCTCGGTGACATGCTTCTCATCCGCACGCTTGAGCAGCGGATAGATGGGCGCAGAGCCCTGCCGCTCGAGCAGTTCTGCCAGTTCCTCGATGTAGATGCACGGCACGCCCTCGTGATAGCGGAGCCGCACGCGTGCTGTGGAACGCTGATTGTGCGCTCCGTACGCAGAGATCTCCTTGCTGCAGGGGCAGAGCGAGGTGAACGGCATGGAGAGTCCAAGCTCAAACTGCATCGGTTCTCCGCGCCGCTTGCGCCCCGTAAAGGAGGCATCCACGTCGAGCAGAGACGCACGTCCGCTGACAGGTGCTTTTTTTTCGAGAAAATAGGTAAACGTGAGCGAAACTTCTGCCGCCTCGGCGTGGAGACGATCCAGTGCCTCCGTGAGCATCGCGTCCATCTCCTCCTCGGCGAGCGGCTTCTCGCTCCACGGCAGGAGGATTTCGAGGAAACGGCTCATGTGCGTCCCCTTGAACTCCATCGGCAGGGACACGGTGAATGCAATGCGTGCGAGCACCTGCTGATAGCCGCCCGCCTGTTTCTTGATGAGGAAGGGCAGACGTACTTCCTTGACACCGACGCGCTGAATTGCAATGCCGCGCTCGTCCTCACGGTTCTGTACGTCCAGCATCATCGTGCTCCTGCTGCATACGGGATCGGATCACGCCGCCCCGCCTCGGCAAAGCCGCGCAGACGCAGGAGACAGCTGTCGCAGACGCCGCATGCCTCCGCCCCGCCCCGATAGCAGCTCGTCGTCAGCTCATAGGGCGCGCCGAGCTGCGTGCCGAGACGGATGATCTCGCCCTTCGAGAGATGTTGGAGCGGGGTTTCAACGACGATGCGCCGTCCACGCTCGGTCGCGGCTGCCGTTGCGGCATCCGCCGCCGTCTGGAACGCCGCAATGAATTCCGGACGACAGTCAGGATAGCCCGAGTAGTCGACGGAGTTCACCCCGATGTAGAGATGTGCCGCCCCTACGCGCTCCGCAAACCCAAGGGCATAGCTGAGGAAGATGAGGTTGCGCGCGGGCACATAGGTCACGGGAATATCCGTGCGGTCTGCGTCCCCATCGGGTACGTCAATGCTCTTGTCCGTGACCGCAGAGCCGCCGACCGCATCCATATTCGTCTCGATGATGAGATGCTCCGCCGCGTGAAAATGTGCGGCAATGCGCTTCGCACAGTCTACCTCGCGGTCGTAGCGTTGATGATAGTTGAAGCTGATCGGATAGAGCTCATAGCCCGCCGCCTGTGCGACCGCCATACAGGTACAGCTGTCAAGCCCGCCCGAGAGCAGGATTACCGCCTTTTCCCCCATATTGTGACCTCTCATCCGCGCAGCGAGGCAATGGCTGCGGCAACGTCCTGCGCGCCGTAGATATACGAGCCCGCAACGAGCACATTTGCCCCCGCCGAGCGCACGGACTCTGCCGTCTCCGCATTGATGCCGCCGTCGACCTCGATGTCAACATCCAGTTCGTTGTCCATAACCGTATGATAGAGCGCGTGAATCTTTCCGAGCGTGTTCTCAATGAACTTCTGCCCGCCAAAGCCGGGGTTGACTGTCATGAGAAGCACCATATCCACATCGTCGATCAGCTCCTCAAGGGTATAGATCGACGTGCCGGGATTGAGTGCAATGCCCGCCTTGCAGCCCGCCGCCTTGATCTGCTGAATGACACGGTGGGCATGGCGCGTCGCCTCAACATGAAAGGTAATGATGTCCGCTCCCGCCTTTGCAAATGGCTCGATATGTGTCTCGGGATGCTCAACCATGAGGTGCACGTCAAAGACCGCCTTTGACACCTTGCGCAGGCTCTCCACAACGCAGGGTCCCAGGGTGATGTTCGGCACAAACGTCCCATCCATCACGTCGATGTGGATGTACTCCGCACCTGCCTCCTCCACGCGGCGCACATCCGCGCCGAGGTTTGCAAAGTCCGCCGAAAGAATGGACGGCGCAATGATGGTCGGACGCTCGATGTGAACGTGCTCTTCTTCCATCATTTCCTCTTCGTACTCGTGTTCATGTTCGTGTGCCATTGGGTTCTCCTATTTCTTCTTTGTTCTGAGTTCATTGAGCAGTGCGATGTAGGCATCGTACCGCTCGCGTGAGAGTGCCTCTGCCTCCACCGCCGCCTTGACGGCGCAGTCCGGCTCGTGACTGTGGCTGCACGGGGAAAAGCGGCAGCCTGTATAATGGGCAAAATCCGGAAAGCAATGCGTCAAATCCTCGGGCCCAAGCTCCGTGAGTTCCTGCTGCGTAAAGCCCGGCGTGTCGACCACATAGCCCCCCATAAAGGGCAGCAGTTCCGCACGCCGCGTCGTGTGCCGCCCACGCCCGATCTTCTCGCTGACCGCCCCCGTCACGAGGGCAAGCGACGGATCAAGCGCGTTCAGCAGAGAGGACTTCCCAGCGCCCGACGGTCCCGTGAGAACGGTGATCTCACCCGCAAGGCGTTCGCGCAGTTCCGCAAGCCCTGTCCCCTGCTCCGCCGAGACGCGTAGGACGGGATAGCCCGCCGCCTCGTATTCCGCAAGAAACGTCGCAGGATCGCCCGTGCAAAGATCCATCTTGTTCACACAGAGGATGATTTTTTTCACCCCCGAGAGCTCTGCGAGCACGAGGAAGCGGCTCACGACGAGCGGATGCGGGTCGGGCGATGCCGCCGCGACGGTGATGACGATCTGCGTCAGATTCGCCACGCGCGGACGCTGCAGCAGGTTCGTACGCTCCTCGATGCGCTCGATCACGCCCTCCTCGGGCGATATGCGTTCCAAGGCAACGAGATCGCCGGGGACAAGCCCCATATCGCTGCGCCCCTTCTTGACCCTGCCGCGCAGTTTGCAGAGGATGACCGCATCCTCTGCCGCGACATGGAGCACATTGTTGTAGACCTTCAGGATACGTCCGCGCTCTGCCACCATGCACTCCCTATTCCGTCTTTTCCGTCTGGATCCGTCGGCCGGCGGGATCTTTATCGTTCTTCTTCGTACCGCCGCCCTTCGCGTCATCCTTTGCACCAGAGGACTTGCTGCCGCTCGATAGGACAAGCTGCACAGCAGTGCCGCTATCGACCTCGGTGCCCGCTGCAGGAGACTGGCTGACAACCGTTCCCGCCGCCTGTGTACTTGCCTCCTCAGTACTGCCGCCCACCTTCAAGCCGCTGCCCTCGAGCATCGTGTGCGCACGGTCGGAAGGAACGCCCTTCACATTGGGAACCGTGACCTTTTTGACCTTCTGCCCCTTGCTGACGGTGATGTCCACCGACTGCCCCTTAGTAATGCGCGTGCCGCTGCGCGGATCCTGTGAGATGACGGTACCGCTGTCCTCATCAGAGAACGTCTCGTAAGCAGAGCCGAGCCGCAGTCCCATCTGCTGCAGTTTCGCAACTGCATCCGCCTGTTTCAGGCCACGCAGATTCGGCATCTCCAACTCCTCGCCGCCCTTGCTGACGTAGATGGTGATCGTGCGCTCCTCCTTGACCGTTGTCCCCGCCTCCGGTGTCTGCGAGACGACAACGCCCACAGGAACGGATGCGTCATAGGTCTCCGCAACGGTGACGCGCAGATGCTGATCCTCGAGGATCTGACGCGCGAGTGTGAGCTGCTTGCCCGTCACATCGGGTACGGTGATCTCCACCGAGCTCCAAAACTTGCCAAAGCTCAGAAAAAATCCCGTAAAGAAGCCGAGCATGAGGATGAGCACAAGGCCAAACTTAAATTTCTTCGTGCGGAAGAAGGACTTCTCCTCCACGGCCGGCGCTTCTTCCTCCTCCGTCTCGGCGATTGCACTGATCTCCTGTGCCTCCACGGGCGAGAGCACGCGTGTCGCATCGGGATCGAATGCGGGCATCGCAGCCGTATCGCCGCGCATCATCTGCTCCGTGCGTGTGATATCCTGCACGAGCAGACGGCTGTCGGGACGCAGCGCGGGCTCTTTTGCCATCATACGCGTCACGAGAGCTTCCACGACGGGCGGGATGTTGGGAACAATGGAGCGCACGGACGGAGCCTCCTCCTCCAGATGCTTTCGCGCGATGCTCACCGCGGTATTGCCGTCGAACGGAATACATCCCGTCAGCATCTCGTAGAGGACGACGCCGAGGGAATAGACATCCGACTTTGGCGTGATGATCGTCCCGCGTGCCTGCTCGGGGGAGAAGTAATGCACCGAGCCCATGATATTGTCGTTGTAGGTCATCGTGGACTCTGTGACGGCGCGTGCAATGCCGAAGTCCGCGACCTTCACGTTGCCGTCGGGCATGACGAGGATGTTGTGCGGCTTGATGTCACAGTGCACGAGGTTGTTTGCGTGTGCCTGTGCGAGTGCCCCCGCGATCTGACGCGCGATCTCCAGTGCCTGCGCGGCGGGCACCGGCCCCTCCTCCTTGATCCGCTCCTTCAGCGTGCGTCCCGGAACGTACTCCATGACGATGTAGTGCCGCCCCTCGGCAATACCGACATCAAACACGTTGACAATGTTTGGATGCGTGATGCGCGCGGCCGCCTTCGCCTCGCGCTGAAACCGCGCGATAAACTCCGTGTCGTTCTCATACTGCTGATGGAGAATCTTGACGGCGACGGTGCGCTCCAAGAGCTGATCCTTTGCCCGATAGACATCGGCCATGCCGCCGCTGCCCACAAGCATTTCCAGCGCGTAGCGTCCATCCAAGACACGCTCAACCATGTTCGTTCCTCCTAACGCCTCTGCCATGCACTGCCGAGGTCTCTATCTCAGAAAGACTATCCTGCATTTCATCGCAGTCCTTCAAAATATGTCTGTATCACCGCGCGTGCAATCCCTGCCGCAGCGCGTCCGCCAAAGCCGCCCTCTTCCACGATGACCGCCATGACAATTTTTTGTCCGCCGCGCTCCGCCGAGCCGATGAACCACGCATGATCCGTGCCGCTCGTATTCTCTGCGGTCCCTGTCTTGCCCGTGACGCGCACACCCGCGACCTCTGCCGCTGTACCCGTCCCCGCTGCAACGACATCCGCCATATAGCCATCGATGACTGCCGCACGTTCCACCGTTGTCGCTGTTCGCCATGTGGTGGGACTTGCCTCGTAAAGAGGCATCCCGTCCTTCGTCAGCACGGCATCTACGACGTACGGCTGCATCACACGCCCACCGTTCGCGAAGGCGTCCGCAACGAGTGCCATCTGCAAGGGTGTCACGAGGAGTGCCCCCTGACCGATGCCGATCTGTGCAAGTTCTCCGTCACTGAGGTTCTTCAGCTCCGGCACATGCGCCACCGCCATCGGAATCTCGGGGGCGGTGAGTTCCGCCCCGATGCCGAAACGCTCGCATGCGGATGACAGGCCTCGTGCACCGAGGCGCAGAGCAAGGGTCGCAAAGGTGACGTTGCAGGACTCACGCAGTGCATCTGCAAGGTGAAGTTTGCCATGCACCTCTCCATGACTTTCATGCAGGACGTAGTCCGTACCAATGGCAAGTTCCCCCGTACAGTTGAACACCTCATCGGGATTGGTCACGCCCGCCTCGAGCGCGGCATCCGCGATCAATGTCTTAAACGTCGAGCCCGGCGGATAGAGCCCGTGCGTCGCACGGTTCAGCAGCGGACTGTCTGCACGCGCTGTGAGTTCGTCCCAGTTTTGCCCCGCCGTGGCAGGATCGAACGAGGGCGCGCTCACCATCGTGAGTATCGCTCCCGTCTCCGCATTCATGACGACCACTGCACCACGCCGTGCCCCGAGCGCATGCCATGCCGTCTCCGACAGCTCTGCGTCGACGGTCAAGCGGACATCATAGCCCGCATCCGCACGCAGAAGGGTGCGCAGAGGCCCCATGTGCGCAGCATCCGTTGTGACACCGCTGAGCGCCGAACCCGCGATCTGCTCCACGCCCGTCGCACCATAACGCTCCGTCTGATAGCCCGTCACTGGCGCGAGAATCCTGCCATAGGGATAGGAGCGCACGCCATCTGCCGCACTCTCGGCGAGTACGCGTCCCCCATGATCGAGGATGCGCCCGCGCACGATGTCCTTTTCCATGAGTGTCGACCGCGTATTGAGCGGGTGCGCGGCAAGCTCATCGCCGTCCCAAACACTCAGCTTCGCAAGGTAGAGGATCTGAACACCAATGAGTACGAGCAGGAAGGATGCCGCAACAGCAATATGTTTTCGGATTTTCCGATCAGTCATCCGCTGCCTTAACCTCCCCCGAGAGTGCCGTCAAGATGCCGACCAGGATAAAACTCGCCGCCATCGAGCTGCCGCCGTAGCTGACAAACGGCAGTGTAATCCCCGTGAGCGGCAAGAGTTTCGTCACGCCTGCCGTGATGATGAACGCCTGCAGGAGAAGGCTCGCGGCGCAGCCCGCGGCGAGCAGCGACTCCTGCACGCGTGGCAACCCCATCGCAATACGGCTCCCCCGCCAGAAGATCAGCGCGTAAACCATGAGTACAAGCACGCCTCCGATCAGTCCGAACTCCTCGGCAATCGCCGCAAAGATGAAGTCCGTATGCACCTCGGGAATGAGCAGCGGATGCCCCTCGGCAAAGCCCGTGCCCCAGATGCCGCCCGAACCAATCGCAAAGAGCGACTGCACGACCTGATAGGACATGCCGTTCGGATCTGCCCACGGATGCAGCCAGATGTCAAAGCGCACGCGAACGTGACCGAAGAGCGCATAGCTGAGTGCCGCTGCAATGACGATGAACAGCCCTGCAAGGAAGACGTAAGATTTACGCCCTGTCCCCATATAGGTCATGAGCACCGCCATCCCGAAAAAAAGCAGTGCAGAGCCAAGGTCACGCGCGATGACGAACATGAGCACGGCGAGCCCCCAGAGTGCGACGAGCGGTGCGATGAAGCGCACGGGCGGCAGATGAAGAAAGAGGAAACGGCGTGCGGGGAGAGTCAACACAGCGAGATGGTCGGCAAGATACGCCGCAAGGAAGAAAATGAGCAGAATCTTGCCAAACTCCGATGGCTGCATCGAAAAGGAACCGAACGCGATCCAGTTCTTATTGCCGCCGATGCTCACGCCGAAAATCAGCGGAAGCACTAGGATCACTGTTGTCGTAAGCCCAAGTACATAGGGATAGTCGAGCATCCGCCGAAGGCGCGTCCAGAGGAGCAGGACGAGTGCCCAAGCAGCAATGCCGACACATGCCCACCGCAGCTGCGGCACAAAAAGATCCGGTTTCAGCCGCGCAATTTCAGCAAGCCCGACGGCGAGCAGCACATAGGCAAGCGCGAGCGGAACACAGTCCAGCTTGCAGCGTGCAGCGAGCACATAGCTTGCTGCACCCGCACAGAGGAGGAGTACGAGCCACGGCAGATACGCGAGCTGCGTATGCCAGTCAAACGACCAACCAGGCTGCCCCGCCCCCTGTTTTAGAAACAGAATACCAAGCGCACAGACGAGAATCCCCACGGGCGCAAATTTCAATCCGCCGGTCATGGCATTTCGTATGCGATTGCAATCGCCGTGATATTGTCACTGCCGCCCCCTGCAAGCGCCCGCTCCGCCATGCGCTTTGCGACATCGGAGAATTCACCCCCGAGCAGGGAGGCAAGCGCATCGTCATCCACCATATTCGTCAGCCCGTCCGTCGCGAGGAGAAGACGATCGCCCGTCTCAAGCGGGAAGGAGTCCCCGTCCACATGGAGATGCTCCTCAATACCGACAGCGCGCAGGAGGAGATTTTTGCGCGGATGGTGCTGCGCCTCCTCCTCGCTCAGTTCCCCTCGTGCGACAAGTTCCTCCACATAGGAGTGGTCGCGTGAGACCTGCCGAAAGGCACCGCGCCGCAGAAGATAGAGACGGCTGTCCCCAACGTGTGCATAGTACGCCGTGCCCGCGCTCTCATCGATGTGGAGGACAGTCGCCGTCGAGCCCATCCCCTCGTACAAAGAATTGCCCGCAGCAGCAGAGAGCACCTGTGCATTCGCACGCAGGACAGCGGATTTCAGTGCCGCCGTATCCATCGGTGCCCCTTCGTTTGCCATATCGTGCACAGCGGCGACCACCATGCGGCTCGCCACCTCCCCCGCCGCATGACCGCCAAGTCCGTCGGCGACAACGTAGACGGCAGGAGAAAATACGCCGTAGCTGTCCTCGTTCGATGTCCGCACGCGTCCGATATCCGACGCACTCGAAACCTCTAT
Source organism: Centipeda infelix ATCC 43532 (assembly GCF_000234095.1). GTDB lineage: Bacteria > Bacillota > Negativicutes > Selenomonadales > Selenomonadaceae > Centipeda > Centipeda infelix. Next base: position 473,308 of record NZ_JH376800.1, on the reverse strand, counting down.
CATGTGCTTACCTCTCAAAACGCAGGGCAACGGCGCCGATCCGCAGGACATCGCCCGCGCGCAGATACGCCCGCCCCGTCAGAATCCCATCGTTCAGATAGGTGTGGTTGCGGCTGTCCAGATCCTCCGCAATATACGCATCTTCTCTCTGATAGATGGATAGATGATGATGAGATACAAAATTATCCGCAAGTACAATATCGTTGTCTGCACTGCGTCCGATGGAAAGCCCATGCCCCACAGGAAAACGCCGGCCGACCAGCCCCTCGCCTGCAACGGCGACGAGAGACGCCGCTCCGGCAGACGGCTGCGGCGGACGTGCCGCCGCCCTGAGATCCGCATGCAGCGTGCCGAACATCATACGCCCGAGCCGCACGACAACGTAGGCGAGCCAGAGAAGCGCACCGTATTCGAGCAGCACGCGCAGGACTTTCAATGCAAGTGCAGGCATCAGAGCACCCCGTAGCGCAGAGCAGTCGTACCGAGACGAATCTCGTCGCCGTCACGCAGCCGCTGCGCCGTGATACGCACGCCGTTCACAAAGCTGCCGTTACGGCTCTCGGCATCGTAGAGTACATGGCGGTGCTGCTCGTACGCAATCCACGCATGAACGCGCGAGACATTCGTATCCGTCAGGATAAACTCGTTCTGCGCCATACGTCCCATATAGATCTTGCGCTCACCGAGGCACATGGCAATCCCCTCATCAGCACCGCTGAGCACTGTGAGCGTCGCGATTTCATGCACAGGAGGGAGGTTCAGACAGCGCGCATCCATCAGCGACGGACGTTCAAGCACGATCGTCTGCGCCATCGTATCATGGGAGACCGGTGTCTCCGGCACGGGAACGCACGCGTGCTGCATCCGTGCCTCCATATGATAAGAGCCCGCGCGCAGACGTTCATCCAGTGCGAAGCAGATGCTGAGTTTACCGTCCATCGTGAGATCCGAACGGATGATGTATTTCTTGAGTGCCACCCCCAGCTCATCCGCCACACGATGCGAGCAGAGCCGTTGGTAATCCTCCGTCCCGAGCGAGATGACATAGGAGTTCGCGAGGCCCTTGCCCGCGCCCTGCCTCTTTGCCTCCTTCTCAAGCCCCTTGATGAGCTCAACCGGCTCGAGATGACTGCTGAACTTACGGTTGAAAAAACCTTCGATATGATCTCCCAGAAAAGATTCCACGCGATCCATCATCGTGCAATACTCTCCTTTGGTTACAAACTAAATCGTTTTCGCGAACTTCTATATCATACCATAAAAGTACAAATTTTTATAGTCCCGCTTCCATGAGACGGTTGCGCAGCTGTCCGCACGCCGCCTGGATGTCCGTTCCCATCTCGCGCCGCAGCGTCGCTGTGATGTGCCGCTCTTCCAAAGTTTTTTGAAAACGACGGATGACTGCCTTGTCGGGGCGAAAGAGATTGCGCTCCGCAACGGGATTGATGGGGATGAGATTCACGCTTGCAAGCTGTCCCCGCAGGAGTTTTGCAAGCTGCTCCGCCTCACGTACGCCGTCATTTAGATCACGGATCAGAATGTACTCGTAGGTGACGCGCCGCTTCGTCCGCTCCGCATACATACAGGCTGCACGCAGTACATCCGCAAGCGGGTACATACGATTGACGGGCATGATCTCAGAGCGCAGTGCATCCGTCGGCGCGTGCAGGGAGATGGAGAGCGAGATGGGGATGCCCTCCTCCGCCAGCCGCTCGATGCCGGGTACAATGCCCGAGGTCGAGAGCGTCACACTGCGATAGCTCAGTCCGATGGTATAGTCCTCGTGCAGAAGACGCAGTGCCGCAATCACATTGTCGTAGTTCTCGAGCGGTTCGCCCGAGCCCATGACGACAATCGTATCGACACGCGCCCCCTCCTGCCGCAGGAAGTCCGCAATACCGATCACCTGCGCCGCGATCTCCCCCGCCGTCAGATTGCGCTGCAGCCCGTGCAGTGTTGACGCGCAAAATGCGCAGCCCATGCGGCAGCCCGCCTGTGTCGAAACACAGACGCTGTTGCCGTACGAATGGCGCATCAGCACCGTCTCCGCCGTCTGTCCGTCCGCGAACTCATAGAGCAGCTTGATCGTCGCACCGTCAGCGGAGTGGAGACGCGAGACAACCTTTGGTCGTTCGATGGAGAACTGTTCCGCGAGCTGTGCACGCAGAGACTTAGACAAATTATCCATCGCATGAAAAGAAACCGCACCGCGCTGATACATCCATCGAATAATCTGATCTGCGCGGAAACGGGGAATGTCATGCTCTTTGAGGGCTTCGGCAAGCCGTTCCTTTGTCCATCCAAAGATATTCATAGTCGCCTCATGCGTGCGATAAAGAAGCCGTCAGGGCCGTCCGTCTCGGGCATGATCTGTACCATGCGCTCCGTCGTTTTCTGCATCGGAAGAAACGCCCCCGTCTCCTCAAGCGCAAAATCTGCGTGCGTCTCCAAAAAGGCGCGGACGACGGCGGCATTTTCGCACTCCTCCATGGTACAGGTGCTGTAGACCAGTATTCCGCCGTGTTTCACCGCCCGTGCCGCGCTCGCTAGGATGTCGCGCTGCAGAGACGGCAGCGTCTTTGCATCCCGTACGCTTTTCTTCCAGCGTGCGTCGGGCTTACGCCTGAGAACGCCGAGCCCCGAACAGGGCGCATCGACGAGCACACGATCCGCCTGTTCCGCATATGCCGCACCGATCTCGCGTGCGTCGCGCATCTGCGTCTCGATCATGGAAATACCGAGACGCTTCGCGTTGCGCTCGATGCGGCGCATCTTCTCCTCGTAGATGTCAAACGCGAGGATGCGCCCGCGATTTTCCATGCGCTGTGCAATGTGTGTCGTCTTGCCGCCGGGTGCGGCACAGGCATCGATCACCGTCATGCCCGGCTCTGCGCCAAGTATATGCGCGACAAGCATCGAACTCTCGTCCTGTACCTGTGCCAGCCCCTCGCGCAGAGGTGCAAGCTCATCGAGTGCACCATGCGCGGCGAGCACAATGCCATCCGGCACCCATGCAGAGGCACGCACCTGCGCCCCCGCCGCCGTGAGCTGCTCCATCAGAGCATCCCGATTCGTACGCAGTGTGTTCACGCGCACGGAGAGCGGCGCACTCGTATTGTTGCAGCGACAGAGCTCCTCCGTCCGCTCGTATCCATAAGTACGCATCCATCGTTCCACCATCCACTTCGGATGCCATGTACGCAGGGCAAGTGCGTACGCATCCCGCCCCTCGGGGAATGCCGCACGCTCCGGCTCGCGCAGTGCTGCGCGGAGAACCCCGTTGACGAACGCGTCCGCCCCCCTGCGCCCATGTTTTTTTGCCAGCTCCACCGCCGTATTGCACGCAGCAGAGGGCGGCACGCGATCCATGCAGAAGATCTGGTAGAATCCCAGACGCAGGAGCTCGCGAATGGCGGGCTGCGCCTTTCGGATATCGGCAACGTAGCACCCGATCATATAGTCGAGCGATGCGCCCGCCTTCGTGACACCGTAGACGAGTTCCGTCAGAAAACGGCGGTCACGTTCCGGCAGCTGCACCTCACGCAGCGTTTCCGCAAGTGCGACATTGGCATATGCGTCCTCAACGTGTACCCGTTGGAGCACCCGCATCGCCAGCTCACGCACATGGTCGATCTTTTCCTCACGGTAGTTCTGCATTATGCCCCCTTTCTCGTGTCGTCCGATGGCGGTTCAATGATCTCCTCCAACTGACGGCGCACCTCGCCCATGTCCACGCTCGTATTGTAGCACGGACCGTTCGGGCGGATATTGAGCACACCCACCGCCGGCAGCGGGAAAACGTCCTGTATACCGCTCATCAGGTCGCGCTCGCACGCAATCGCAAGCACCGCTTTCGGGCGCATATTGTAGATGATCTGGCGGGCAAGCGTGCCGCCCGTCGCCACAAAAAAGTGAAAGCCCATCTCCTCCGCGAGTGCCACGAGATCACCGATGTTGCACCCGCCGCATCGCTTGCAGTTGTTCGGGTCGCGCGTCACCTTGTGTGGGCAGCTCGCAAGCTGCAGACAGTGCGGCGTGACAACGAGCAGACGGTTCGCGGGCACGCGGATGTGCATGCGGTGAAAGAGCAGATTGCTCACAGCAATAAATGATCCTTCGAGTTTCCGCCGCTTCACGCCGAAAATTGCCCCGAGACGCACGGCTGCGGGAAAGAGCAGATTGATGAGCTCATAGGTCTGCCGTTTCATCCACGGCAGGTACGGAAGCCCTGCAATTGCCAGCACCATATTGAAGATTCCAAAGAAGGACAACAGAACGGCGAGCGTCAACGCGCCCCCAATGACCCACGGCAGAGCCGGCTGAATACGCTCAAGCCCAGGTACGCCGATGTACCAGATCCCAAAGAGGAGCATCGCCGCAAGCACCGTCACAAGGAGCAGCATACCGATGAAAAGCCGCTTTTTCGGACGCGATGGAAGTGCGATGGTCTTTTTCTCGCCCGCCGTCTTGCCGTTCACTGTCAATGTCTGCCCACTCATGATGAAAACCTTCCGCCGACGGGAAGTGTATAACCGTTCAAAAAGGCACGCGTCTCCATCATCTTCTTGCCGGGGGCTTGAATCTCTGTGATTTCCACATCCTCATCCCCCGTAGCAACGACAAGCCCCGCCTTGCGGTCGGCGACGACAATCGTCCCTGCAGGCGCACTTGCAGTACGCTCCGAACGGTGCATTGCACCGATCTTGTAGACTGCACCGTCCAGTGCAGTCTGCGCATAGGGCACGGGGTTCAATCCGCGCACAAAGGCATCAAGCTCCTGCGCCTTTTTCGACCAGTCCATCGCGACTGTTTCGCGCGTGATGCGCGCAGCATAGCAGGATGCACCCGTCTGCGGTGTGCGCACGAGCGTCCCTGCTGCAAGCCGCTCAAGCGTCTCAACGAGAAGACTTGCCCCCGTTTCCATCAGTGCGTCGTGCAGTGTGCCATACGTCGTGTCCGCATGAATCGGCACTTCTCTCCACAGAAGCATATCGCCCGTATCAAGCCCCGCATCCATCTGCATCGTCGTGATGCCCGTCACCTGCTCGCCCGCCATAATAGCATGCTGAATCGGTGCCGCCCCGCGGTACTTCGGCAGGAGGGATGCGTGCACATTGATGCAGCCGTGCACGGGCACGTCCAGCACCTCCTGCGAGAGAATCTGACCGAATGCGACGACAACCGCCACATCGGGTTTCAAATCTCGAAATGCGGTGACAAACGCCGCATCGCGTGCACGCACGGGCTGAAGCACGGGGATATCATGCGCCACTGCCCATGCCTTCACGGGCGACGGACTGAGCTTCTTACCCCGTCCACGCGGGCGGTCGGGCTGCGTTATGGCGGCGACGACCTCCGCGAGGTCGGATCGTCCCGCAATCGCCGCAAGTGTCGGCACTGCGAAATCCGGTGTCCCCATAAAGACGACACGCATCCTCGTCACTCCTTTTCCTCCGCCTTGCGCAAACTCACGGCAATATCGATAAAGAGCCTGCCGTCGAGATGGTCGCACTCATGCTGAATACAGCGCGCCAAGAGCCCCTCTGCCGTCAGAGTCCGCCGCCGACTGCGCCGATCTGTATACTCCACCGTCACCCGCTCCGCACGCTCCACATCGCCGTAGACCTGCGGCACGGAGAGACACCCCTCCGAGTCCACCACAGAGCCCTCACGCATCGTGATAACGGGATTCACAAGTTCAAGCAGCCCGTGCTCGTCCTGCACGTCGATCACCACGATGCGCAGGGATTTCCCCACCTGCGGCGCGGCAAGCCCCACGCCATCGGCAGAGTACATCGTCTCCGCCATATCGTCAAGCAGTTGCCGATGCCGCTTTGTAAGCCGCTCAATCGGTTCTGCCACCTGTTTCAGGACGGGATCGCCCGCCTTTTTGATTTCCAGTATTGCCATAGATTTTCCTCGTTTATAAGTGCAGATGATAAATTCGCACAGCATTGTCATAGAACACCGCATTCCAATGCTCCTCGGGGATGAGCAGCTTCGTGAACGCAATGTAGTCATCAAAATTCGCAAGCGGCCAGTCCGTCCCGAACATGAGGCGGTCATAGGCATTGAGATATGCGAGCCATCCGCGCAGCTGCTCGATGTAGAACTTCTTGCGCGTACAGAATAGCTCAAAATCCTGAATTTTACCCGCAAGCATCCCCGAGAGATCGGCACTCACATTCGGATTTTTCTCCATCACGGCGACTGCGTCCGTGAAATACGGTTCGCCAAAATGACACATAACAAAATGCACCGCGCGGAACTTCGTCGCCGCCTCATCCATCACATTCGGGTGCGCGTATTTGAGCAGAGCCTTCTCCGTCGCCGTCAGTCCCGTGTGCACGGCAACGGGCTTCTTGTACTGTGCGGCAAGCTCGTAGACGGGCGCAAGCATATCGTCATAGATATAGAAATAATGATAGCCCGGATAGAGCTTGATGCCGACACATCGCTCATTTTTTAGATGCTGTTCGAGCGCGGGCAAAATCTTTTCGATGCGCCCCTCCGCGATCTCCGTCACACCGTCGCCCCCGATGCCAACGCAGTAATGGAAGATATCTGGATAGTTCGGACTCGTCTCCTCCACAGGCAGATTGCCCATCACGATGCCGTGGACAATGTTCGACGCACGAAAGTCGCGGCGCAGAGCCTCCTCCGTATTCTCGTGCCCCGCTGCCCGCGCCACGGTATCAAAATACTCCCCTCTGCCAAAGTGCAGATGAGCGTCAATGATCTTCATGTATATTCGCTTTCTAAAAACAATTAACTATCCGTTTAGTTTACCATATTCGTCAATAGTTTTTCGTGATAAATGAGACAATGTTTCACAGCAAATCCATCATCCGATGGGTCTGCGGGATGATGCGGACATCGGACAGATGGCACAGAGCGATACGTTGGAGTTCAAGGAGCCGTGCGGGTGTAGGTGCGGTGCAGCCACCGTAGGGCGTGACGGGTTGGAGGATGAGGAGCGTCGCGGGTGCGATGTCGGCGACGAGGTGCGTCGCATGCTCCACATCCTCTGCGCGTGTCTCTGCCGCGACGACAACCTTGACGTAGACATCTTTCGTGTGCGCAATCTCAAGAAAGCGCGCGTGCGCATCCCAGACAGGTGCAGACAGAACATCGGGCAGTTTCAGATCCATGCTGATGTGTGAAATACAGTCGATGCACTCTGCAAGAGCTCTGTCGAGCGTTCCATTTGTTTCCAGGAAAATGGGCAGGTCGATATGTGCCGCAAGCTCCTTGATAAAGGGAACATGAAGCAGCGGCTCCCCGCCCGTGATGCTGAGCGAGTGATGCGGGACAGCCCCCGTAAGATGCGTGACAATCTCCGCCACCTTCTCCACCGAAAGAGGATTTTCGTATGGAACGAGTTCATGCGTACCCGCCCGTTCCTCGACCATGCAGGTGGGATGCCGACCGATCTCGTTCTCTGTATCGCAGTAAGTGCAGTCGAGGTTGCAGCCCTCAAGCCGCACGAAGATCTGACGGCAGCCGACGTATTTCCCCTCCCCTTGTATGGAGGAAAAGATTTCGATGATGTTCTCGCGCATATCAGTCCTTTGTATAGGTGACAGAGGACTTCGGCGACTCCCAGACGGTCAGCGCGGTCAGCTCTGCGGGAGATGCCACAACCGCCTCACACGCCGCAAGCCGCTCGAAGATGATGCGTGCCAGATTTTCTGCCGTTGGATTCACCCCATCATGAAACGGAGGAAGATCGTTCAGATAATAGTGATCGAACTCGTCCAATATTTCGGCAAGTGCCTTTTTCGCAATCTTGAAGTCGATCAGCATTCCGAGTTCATCGAGCTGCGTCCCCTGAAACGTTGCCTCGAGCACCCAGTTGTGCCCATGCAGACGGTCGCATTTGCCGGGATAGTTCACGACGCGGTGCGCCGCCTCGAATGCGCCCTCGACGCGTAATGTATACATAATGTTCTCCTTTTATTGAAATAGGCTGCTGCACAAAGCTAAAACTTCGTACAACAGCCCTTCTTCGTGCCCCTTCCACCGCTTACGCGGTCCCCCTTCCCCGTCATACGGGGAAGGCTTAGGATAACGGCATATTAGCTTCCCCCGTCGAAACGGGGGAAGTGGCGAGCTCGGCGAGCCGATAGGGGCGCCCCTTTTTCACTTCACGTCGCTCATGACCTCATCCATGCTCATGGCGCGCGTATGCTTTGTATGGCTCCACTCGTGCTCGTTGCGGTGGATGAATCCGAGGAAGATAATCGGAATCCACGAGTAGATGAACACCGGGTAGAGCAGCAGATAAAACCATGCCTTCAGCTTTGCACGCACCTTGATGAGGATAATCATGGGCAGGACGTACTGCCCGATCATAATCGCGGTCATGAGCTGCGACGGCAGGAACTTATAGATGCTCGTATAGAACGGTGGGAATGCGAGCTGCACATAGCTGATGATGATGAAAAACGTCGACATCATCAGGAAATGCGGCTGCAGCAGATAGATGCAGCCGTCCCAGATGCGAATGTCGCGACGCTTCCAGCCCTCGCGGATCATCGTCGGAATGAAACGGTGCGCCACGTCAAACTGCCCCTGTGCCCAACGGCGGCGCTGATTCCACGCCTGCTTGAACGTCAGCGGCTTTTCATCATAGACGATGGCATCGTGTGCCCACGTCGTCTTGATTCCCTCCGCGAGCAGCTTCATCGTGAACTCCATGTCCTCCGTGAGACAGGTCGCACGCCAACCGTGCCGTTTCAACACATCTGTCGTAATGCACATGCCCGTGCCGCCGAGACACGCGGAAAGCCCGATGTTCGTCTTGGCGAGATGGGAAATGTGGTCAATGACCCAGAACGCAATTGCAAACGTCCCCGCAACCCAGGTGTCGTAAGGGTTCTTCGCATCGAGAAAGCCCTGAATGACCTTGTCGCCCTTGAGCAGACGGTTGTTCATCTCCTTGAGAAAGTTCGGATGAACGAGGTTGTCTGCGTCGAAAATCGCAATCGCATCGTATTCCTTGTCCATTTCGAAGAGACGTTCAAACATCCACTCGAGTGCAAACCCCTTGCTCTTTTTCGTCGGATGCGTGCGCTCACAGACAATCGCACCCGCGTCCCCCGCGATCTGTGCCGTCTCGTCCGTGCAGTTGTCCGCAATGACATAGATGTCATAGAGTTCCTCGGGATAGTCGAGGCGTTTCAGATTTTCGATCAGCTGACCGATGACCGCCGCTTCATTGTGTGCGGCGACCACAACGGCAAAAGTCTTTTCGGGGGTCAGGATCTTCTGCTCCCTCCGCCGCCAGAGACAGCAGAAGCCGATAAAGAAAAAATAGAGGGTAAAGAGCAGCAGAATGATCTGCATCGGCACCATGATGATGTCGAAGATATGTGCCGGAAGATAGGGCGAAACAAATTGAACGAACTCAGTCATGTGGGTTCAGCCTTCCTTTGCACGCGCCATAACGGCAATCGCATGATTGACAATCCCAAAGAGCGCATAGGTCGCAAAGATCCCTGCAAAGACAGCGGGCAGGATCGCTGCGCTGCCGAAATAGAGGATTGCAGCGAATACGACAAGCGCAAAAATTTTGGAGGCCATATAGATTTTCTCTCCGCCCCCCTTGAAATCGGGATAGTGCACATGACTGACCATCAGATATGCAGTCACAGCAACGGCGATCGGGTAGACCAGTCCGAACGAGGTCGGATCGACCTTGAGTTCGAGAAAGAGCCACGTCGACATGGCGACGAGATTGCCGCCCGCCGGAATCGCAAGCCCCATAAAGTAGCCATGCACGACACTCGCGTTCACGTTAAAACGCGTGAGCCGCCACATGCCGCAGACGGCAAAGAAGATCGTCACGGCAATGCCGAGAAAACCATAGTTATGCAGGGCAAGTGTCCATGCAAGGATCGCAGGTGCAACGCCGAACGAACCAAGGTCACAGAGCGAGTCCATTTCCTTGCCGAATTCGCTGGACACACCAAACGCACGCGCAATGCGCCCGTCCAGACCATCTGCGACGAGCGCGCAAAAGATGAAAATTGCGCCCCAGTCAAGATACCCCTCGACCGTCGAAAGAATTGAGCACATTCCAAAGACAAGATTCATTGCCGTACACAGATTCGGCAGAAACCGTCTGTAATTCATTCGCTTTCGAGCCTCCCCAGAACGGTCTTGCCGCCCTGCACCTTTTCGCCCTTTTGCACCAAGATCGCTGCGCGCTCGGGCATGACGATCTCAAGGCACGAGCCGAAGCGGATCATGCCGTAAATGTCGCCCTGCCGCAGCCGATCGTCGAGCGTCACCCACGAGACGATGCGGCGCGCAAGGATGCCCGCAATCTGCTTCACCGTGATGCGCAGATCGCCGCGGTCAATGCCGATCAGATGGTGCTCGTTTTCAAAGCCTACCTCATCCTTATACGCAGGCTGAAAGCGTCCGCAGTAGTATTTTTGGAGCTTGATCTCCCCATTGATGGGACTGCGGTTGACGTGGACGTTGAACACCGACATAAAGATGACGATCTTATTGCACTTCTCCCCCACGAAGTCGTCCATCCCGACGGATGAGATCTCCGTGACCGTTCCGTCTGCGGGAGAGAGGATGTGATTCACGTCCTGCACGATCTCACGCGCAGGACTGCGGAAGAAATATGCAAAGTAGCACGCGAGCACGACAAATGGAATCGCTGCGTACGGATGTGCAAAGAATCCGAGAATAACAGCCAAAATAAGCGCCGCGCCGATAAACTTATAGCCCTCGCTTACAATGACCATGCGCATCCGCCTCCTTATCAAATGATTGCACTTCCATCAATTATAATGGAAAGCCTATTCTTTGTCCACAGATAACTTGTATTGCCTCTATGACAAAGTTATGCGGGAACACAGTCTGCGATGCTCCTAAGCAAACCCTAGTGGAGCAAGCGGAGAAAGCGTTCGACTCGCCCCCGGCGTACTTCTTTCGTTCAAGCGAAGCGCGTTTAAGGAAGCACTGATAAATTCAGCCCCGTCATCTTAGCGCATCTTTTTTGCCCGCACTTCGTCGGAAAATCCTCCACATAGCCCTGCTATGCGTCCGGTTTTCCTCCTTGTTCGGACGAAAAATCTACGCCAATCTGACGGACTTCATTTTATCAGCGATTCCTTAAGAAGTGCGCCGGTATTTAGGCGAACAAGAACGCGGCCGCTTGCGCAACTAAGCGTTTGCGTGGAGCACGCGAGATAACAGATTCCAAAATATGTGCTTTTATTTTCGCGAGGCGTGCACCTTCCACACGAATTTCGGCAGTGCAAGCAATCGACCCGCACGCTTCGGCTGAAGCATCCCGCGAAAGAGCCATTCGAGTTTTGCCTTCTGCATCCAGCGCGGTGCGCGCTTCATCACCCCCGCCATTACGTCGAGCGTCCCGCCGACACCGATGGCAACGGGCACGCCGAGCTCCGCCAGATGTGCGGCAATCCACTTCTCCTGCTTCGGCACGCCAAGTGCGACAAGCAGGAGGTCAGGCTTCGCGGCCTTAATCTCCTCGATGATCGCCGCATTGTCCTCCGGCTTGAAGTAGCCATCGCGCACACCGACAATCTCGATGCCGGGGTACAGCTTCTCCGCCTTTGCCTTTGCCTTCTCCGCAACGCCGGGCGCAGAGCCGAAGAAGTAGATACGCCGCCCCTCTGAGGGAGCCGCACGCAGCAGTTCCTGCGCGAGATCATAGCCCGCCACACGCTCGGGCATCCGATGCCCGAGGTGGCGCGCCGCCCAGACCGTCCCCGCCCCGTCCGCCACGACGAGTGCCGCAGCATTGAGGATGTCGCACAGTTCGGGGTCATGCGTCGCACGCATAATCATCTCCGCGTTTGCCGTGGCAATCATCACGCCCGCACGCTCGTCCATATAGGAACGCACGGCGGCAACCGCCTCCGTCATCGTGACCGCATCGACATGCACGCCCAGTATATTAACCCGTTCACTCAAGGAGTATTCCCTCCAAATATCGTGAAAAGAGAGCGCCATCAACGGACGCCCTCCTCTTTTCAATTCTTACTGTGCAGGATTCTCCGCCTTTTTCTTCGGCACAGCCGTACGGATATAGAGCTCACGCAGCTGCTTCTCGTCGACCGGCGAAGGTGCCTCGCACATGACGTCCGACGCACTCTGCGTCTTCGGGAACGGAATGACGTCGCGGATGCTGCGGCGCTTTGCCATAATCATGACGAGCCGATCCAGACCGAACGCAAGACCGCCATGCGGCGGCGTGCCGTACTCGAACGCATTCATCATAAAGCCGAAACGCTCACGCGCCTCCTCCGGTGCAAATCCGAGCGTCTCAAAGACCTGCTCCTGCAGATCACTGCGATAGATACGCAGGCTGCCGCCGCCGATCTCGACCCCGTTCAGCACCATGTCATAGGCATTCGCCTTGACACGCCCGGGATCGGTTGCAAGCAGCGAAATGTCCTCGTCACGCGGTGCGGTGAACGGATGGTGCATCGCCTTGTAACGCTTCTCCTCCGCACTGTACTCAAACATCGGGAAGTCCACAACCCAGAGGAAAGACAGTTCGTCGGGATTCATCAGATTGCGACGGCGGCCCATCTCAAGGCGCAGTTCGCCGAGTGCCTGTGCCACGACGGCGGGCTGGTCGGCGACAACGAGCAGGAGGTCGCCCGTCTTTGCGCCGACGGCATTCTTGATCGTCTCGAACGTCTCATCCGAATAGAACTTCTTGAAGGGCGACTTTACGCCCTCCTCCGTGTACTGAATCCACGCGAGCCCCTTCGCACCGTAGTTCTGCACATACAGGACGAGCTCGTCGAGCTCACGGCGCGGGATGTTCGCATAGCCCTCGACATTGATGACCTTGACGCGTCCGCCCGCCTCCATGACGGCGTTGAAGACCTTGAACTCCGAGCCGCCGACGTAGTCCGTGATGTCCTGCAGTTCCATGCCAAAGCGCAGATCGGGCTTGTCCGAGCCGAAACGCTCCATCGCCTCGTCCCAGCCCATGCGGCGGAACGGCGTTTCGACCTTGATGCCCATGCTCTTGTCGAAGAGTTCCTTCACCATTTCCTCCATCAGCGTGAGGATGGAGTCCTGATCCATAAAGGACATCTCAATATCGAGCTGCGTAAACTCGGGCTGACGATCGGCACGCAGATCCTCGTCGCGGAAACAGCGTACAATCTGGAAGTACTTCTCGAAGCCCGAGACCATGAGGAGCTGCTTGAAGATCTGCGGCGACTGCGGCAGTGCGTAGAACTCGCCCGCATTGAGGCGGCTCGGCACGAGGAAGTCGCGTGCGCCCTCGGGCGTGCTCTTACAGAGCATGGGGGTCTCGATCTCAAGGAAGCCGTTCCGATCGAAGAAATCGCGCATGATCTTCGTCACGCGGTGGCGCAGCATGATATTCGCCTGCATCTCGGGGCGGCGCAGGTCGAGATAGCGATAGCGCAGACGGATCATCTCATCCACGTCGATGCCGTCCTGAATGTAGAACGGCGGTGTCTTCGCCTTGTTCAGAATCTGCAGCTCATTGACGACGACCTCAACCTCACCCGTCTCCATGTTCGGGTTCACCGTCTCCGCGCTGCGGGCACGCACCGTGCCGCGCACACAGATGACGAACTCCGAGCGCAGCGTCTCTGCCTCGTGGAATGTCCCCGCTGCCATCGCCGCCTCGTCAAAGACAATCTGCACAAATCCCGAGCGATCGCGCATATCGACAAAGATCAGTCCGCCGTGGTCGCGGCGGCGCGATACCCAGCCGCACAGCGTTACCTCCCCGCCGACCTGCTCCTTACGGAGCATGCCGCAATCATGTGTCCGTTTAAGTCCCTGCATCGTTTCCATCTCAGCCCTTCACCTCAGAAATCAATCGTTTTACCATATCGTCAAGAGAATATGTCTCCTGCGTACTCTCAGCCATGTTTCGCACGACTGCCTCATGCCTTGCAAGCTCGTCCTCGCCGAGAATGACGGCATAGCGCGCACTGGACTTGTTCGCCTGTTTCATCTGTGCCTTCATGCTGCGCCCCGCATAGTCCATCAGCGCACGCACACCGCCCTGCCGCAGTTCGTGCAGCAGCGGAAACGCAGCCGCTGCCGCAGCCTCCCCAAGTGCGATGAGAAAGACATCTGCCGCAGGGGGACGCTCGGGCAGGAGATTCTGCTGTCCGAGCGCGAGCAGAACGCGCTCAAGCCCTGCCGCAAACCCGACCGCAGGGGTCGGATTCCCGCCGAGCTCCTCGACAAGACCATCATAGCGTCCACCACCCGCAACGGCACTCTGTGCACCGAGCGGCGGATAGGCGATCTCGAATGCCGTCCGCGTGTAGTAGTCGAGCCCGCGCACGAGACGCGAATCGAGTTCATAGGATACGCCAGCCGCCCGCAAATGATTCTGCACTGCCTCAAAATGCGAGGAGCATTCCTCACAGAGGCAGTCCGTAATCGCAGGCGCACCTGCCATAAACGGCTTCTCCGCGTCCGCCTTGCAGTCGAGAATCCGCATTGGTCTCACGGTATAGCGACTTTGACAATCATCGCAGAGCGATGCCAGATGCTCCTTGAAATACGCCTGCAGACGCTCCCGATAGACGGGGCGGCAGTTCGGGCAGCCGACCGAGTTCAGCTTGAGCGTCAGCCCCTGCAGCCCGAGTGTCGTGAGGAAGTCGTACGCGAGGAGAATTGCCTCGGCATCCACGGCAGGGCTCTCCCCGCCGATTGCCTCCACACCGAACTGGTGGAACTCGCGCATACGTCCCGCCTGCGGGCGGTCATAGCGGAACATCGAGCCGATGTAGAAGAGCTTTTGCAGCCCACCATCCGCATAGAGCTTGTTCTGCAGGTAGGCACGCACGGCGGATGCCGTATTCTCCGGGCGCAGCGTCAGACTGCGCTCCCCACGGTCGGTAAAGGTATACATCTCCTTGTCCACGACATCCGTACCGTCGCCGATTCCGCGCTGGAAGAGCTCCGTGTGCTCGAAGACCGGCGTGCGGATCTCATAATAGCCATAGCGGGCACAGAGCTCGCGGATGACATTCTCCATGTATGTCCACGCCCCCACCGCATCGGGCAGTATATCCTTTGTCCCCCGTGGCGCATTCGTCAGCATCAGGGTGTTTCCTCCTCGTATTCCGCGCGCAGAAGCGCACGGCGTTTTTCAATGTAGATGTCAATATCGCGCAGATAGGTCACAAGGTCTTTTGCGTTGAATACAGAGCGCATCCGTCCGCTGCGAATACCGAGCACCTTCGTCGTGGCGGCACCGCCGATACCGATGATCGTCTGGTGCTCCTCCATGATCTGAATGTTGTAGATGCTCTCGGCACCTGCGCGGGCATAGCCGACGTTCTCAAGATCGCCGCTCATATAGCCCTGCCGATAGAGATAGTACGGACGATAGCCCACCTCCTCCACCGCGCGTACAGCGGCTTCACTCATGCGCCTCGTCTCCGCATCGGACGGCAGCTCGACGTGCTCCGTCTCCATTTTCAGCCGGAGATTCGAGCCGCGCTTGAGGGCAAGTGCATGGAGCGTGATATCGTCGGGCGCAAGTACCGTCACTGCCGCCATCGTCCGCTCCACATCCGCTGCTGTTTCTCCCGGCAGCCCGAGGATCACATCCATATTGATGTGCACGTTCATTGCCGCGCGAATCTCATGCACCATACGCACAATGTCTTCGGGGCTGTGGTGGCGGCCGATGCGTTCCAGCGTCACCTCCTGCATCGACTGCGGATTGACGCTCACACGCGTTACCGCGTGCTCTTTCATCGCAGCAATCTTCTCTGCACTCATGCTGTCGGGACGCCCTGCCTCCACCGTGAACTCCGCGATATGCGATCCATAAAACGCATTATATACCATTTTGAGCATTTCGGCAAAAAAATCATTTGGAAGACTGGTCGGCGTTCCTCCGCCGATGTAAATGCTCTGCACCGTAAGTCCCAAAGCACGCACATCCTCTGCCGCCGCATCGAGGTCGCGTGCGAGCACATCCATAAAGGCGCGGAGCTTCTTCTCCGAGGGAAGCAAATTCGACGGAAAGGAGCAGTAGAGGCAGCGCGAGAGACAGAATGGAATGCCGACGTAGATGCTCACAGTTCGCGCATTCCCCTGCGCGAGAAACGGCAGCTGACGCACGGCAACATCCGTGATGAGCCGTGCCTTACCCGCACTGCAATCGTAGTCCTCACCGAGACGCGCAACAATTTCCTCGGGGCTCATGCCGCCGCGCAGCCAACGATGCACAATCTTCGTCGGACGCACCCCGTGGAGGATGCCCCACGGCGCAGGCGGCACAGCGAAGCGTGTGCGGAAGAATGCGTAGACATTCCGCTTGATGGCACGATGAACAGCGGCACGCGGCACTTCATCCGCCTTGCCATCCGAAACAAAATGAAATTTTTCGCACGCGCCATCATGCGCAAAAAGAAAGACCTCGGTCATAACAGAAGGCGGCTCACAGCCCGACTGCCGGTTCACCACCGACAGCTGGACGTAATCCGCCTCCCCAGTCCGCCCGACGATCTCCACCTTGAAGAGCGTCAATACCTCGCGGACAATTTTGACTATGACCTCGGCTCTGCTGTTGATCGTAAGAGACCGAATCTTCACGACTTTTTCTGCTTCTCCTGACAGTTTTTGCAGATGCCAAAAAACTTCGCCTGATGGTTCTCGACCTTGAAGCCCGTCTTCTTGAAGATATCCTCCTCCAGATGATCGAGCATATCCTCCTCGAACTCCGAGATCTCCTTACACTCCGTACAGATCAGATGATGATGGAAGTGCTGGTTCGGATCAATCGGGTTCAGCTCATAAGAGTACGAGCCCTTGTTGCGCTTGTCGAATTCCTTTCCGAATTCGATCTTCTGCAGGATGCCGAGTGATACGAGGATCTCAAGGCTGCGATAGACCGTCGCAAGCCCGATCTCCGACTCCGTGCCGCGCAGGATGTCGTAGATCTTCTCCGCGCTCAGATGCTCGCTCGGATGATCGAGGATCACCTGCAGGACGATTTGACGCTGCGGTGTCATCTTGCGCTGCGTTGCCTGCAGGCGCTTCTTTAGATCTTCCATCGTATAGGTATCTGCCATACTATTCCCCTCCATGTGTTATTGCTGGGAAGCACTGATAAATTCAGCCCCGTCATCTTAGCGCATCTTTTTTGCCCGCACTGTGTCGGCAAATCCTCCACATAGCCCCTGCTATGCGTCCGTTTTGCCTCCTTGTTCGGACGAAAAATCTACGCCAATCTAACGGACTTCATTTTATCAGCGATTCCCTATGATAACTCTCCAATATATAATCACAATCAATGAGAATAGTATAGCACACATGACACGTTTTTTCTATAGAGATGAAAAACTAATTGAGAATGTTACTGTTGAAATTTTGCAGCACCACACTCATGCTTTCTCCTGTGCAATGCGGCGCAGCGTCTCCATCATCAGCTTCGCCTCCGGAACAATCGTCGTAACATCGACGCGCTCGTCAGGCGTATGGATGCCCGTCGTCGTCACACCGATGGACACCATGTCCAGCTCCGGATTCTTCGCTGCGTGCCAGCTGGTCTCAAGTCCTGCATGAATACTCTCGACCGTCATCTGCGCACCGCCGTTCTGCGCGGCATACACTTCGCCCATGATCTGCGCAAGCCTGCTGTTCTCGCGCTCGCGCCATGCCGGCGACTGCGCCCCAAGGGTGAGGTTGAAGTTCATGCGCTCCGCCATTGTCCGCCCCATCACGACGATTTCATCCAGACGCTCATTCACCGAGGAGCGCGGGAAATACTGAACGCGCACATCATTTTCGTCCATGTGGAGAACGCCGAGGTTCGCCGAGGTCTCCACCTTACCCACGTGGAGACGCGACATATCATGCACGCCCGTACGCAGGAGTGTAAGCAGGTCGATGAGGTCACGCTTCTCTGCTTCGCCGATGACGCGCCCTGCATTCTCCACCGTAGTAAATGCAAACTTCATTGCGGGATCGGCCGTGCCATAGAGCGCATGAAAACGCTTCTCCTCCGCGACCAGTACGTTGACAATCTCACGCTCGTTAATGCCTGTCCGAATGACCGCCTCTGCCGTCGGAGGGATGGCGTTGCGTGCCGTACCGCCCGTGAACGTGACAATCTCAATTTTACCATGTGCCTCAAGTGCCTGCAGTGCAAGGGCAAGTATGCGAATCGCATTGCCGCGCCCATCGCCAATGCGCTCCCCCGAATGCCCGCCAAGCAAGCCCTCCACCGCAATGCGATAGGCGGGCAGCTCCGACTCCCTGCGCGAGAGTATACTCGAGAAGTCAAGGTTGACACTGCCCGCACTGCCGACTGTCATGATATGGTAGTCCTCAGAGTCGCAGTTGATGAGGAAACGCGCCTCCTTCAGATGATCCGCAGCGAGATGCCGCGCTCCCGACATCCCCTGCTCCTCATCGACCGTAACAATGGCGCGCAGCGGTCCGTGTTCCTCCGTATGCTGCATCGCGGTCAAAATCTCCGCAACGCCGATGCCGTCGTCACCGCCGAGGCTCGTACCGTCTGCCGTCAGAGACTCCTCCGTGCGGACGAGCTTGATTGGATCTTTGAGCGGATCGTAGATTACGCCCGGCTTCGCGACGCAGACCATGTCCATGTGCCCCTGCAGGATCGTGCGCGGCGCAGCCTCGCAGCCCTTCGTCGCGGGGAGTTCCGCAATGATGTTCAGCGCCTCGTCCTGCGTCACCGTGCAGCCGATCTCTTCAAATCGTTTCTTCAGATAATCGCTGACGGCTTTCTCATGTCCCGACGGACGCGGAATGTGCGTCAGTGTCTCAAATTCTGAAATGACCGTCTCCAATAATTTTGCATCGTCTATCATATGATTACCTCCTGACTCTAACTGTCTTCCCTATTGTACCACAGACAAAAAGAAGCCGCCATACAAGATGTATAACGACTTCCATTTTATCTGTATACGATTTACTTCTTCGCCGCTTCGACCGCCTTTGCGACCGCCTCGTTAAACTGGTCATAGCTGACGGTTGCGCCCGCGATGGCATCGACCTTCGCGAGATCCTTCTTGCTCTCCAGCTGGCTTGCGTACGAGCCGATTGCCTTGTAGGCGTTCTGCGCTTTCTTGCGCACACCTTCGGGCTTATCCGCGCCGTAATTCTCGTCTTTTACCTTGCCGTCCTTGTCAAAGCCCGTATGAACGACCTTCGTGATCGCACCGTTTGCGATCGTCAATTCAACATGCGAGTGACCAAGCTGTTCGTGCTTGGAACTATCCCCCGCAAACGTACCATCCTTGACCCCTGTCATATCGAGTGACACCGTCTGTGCGGCAGGCTTCGCATCGTTTTTCGGTGCTTCCTTTTTCTCATCGCCGCAGCCTGTGATCATAACCCCGATCGAGAGAAGTACAGCAAGCCCCAATACGCTTTTCTTCATCGTCACGCCGTCCTTTCACGCATATGACCATGTTCGATGATGACGCAGCGCTGCGCCTCATCGCCGACCTCGGCGGAGTGGGTAACAGTCAGGATCGTATGCCCCTCATCGTGCAGCTCATGGAAGATCTTCATGACAAGCTTCTGGTTCTGCTCGTCGAGGTTGCCCGTCGGCTCATCTGCAAGGATGAGGACGGGATAGTTGATGAGGGCACGCGCGATGCAGACGCGCTGCTGCTCACCGCCCGAGAGCTGACTCGGCAGATGGCTCGCGCGGTCGGCGAGTCCGACGCGCTCAAGTGCCGCCATTGCCTCGTCACGGTCGGGCATACTGTGGTAGTACTGCGCGACCATGATGTTCTCGACCGCCGTGAGGTACGGGATCATGTGGAACTGCTGAAAGACGATGCCGATCTTGTCGCGGCGATAGCGCGTCAGCTCCTCGGGAGTCGCATCCGTCAGCACCTCGCCGTCGAGGATGACCTCGCCGCTCGTCGCACTGTCCATACAGCCGATGATGTTCATGAGCGTCGACTTGCCCGAGCCGGAGGGGCCCATGACCGCAAGCCATTCGCCTTTTTCAACCTTCAGATTGACATCGTCCAGAGCGAGTACCTTTTCATTGTACGCCTTGGAAACGTGCCGCAGTTCAAGCAAACTCATGCGTTATTCCTCCTCATTCGCCGCGCAGGATAATCGCGGGATCTACATTCGTCGCAATGCGCACGGGCAGGAGCGATGCAAGCCCCGTGACAAAGACAGACATGACGAGTGCAACAACGACGATGGTCGCCGAGAACTCGATGCCGCGTCCGAAGACGTTGACGCTGACACTCTGGGCAAAGAGATAGCCAAAGCCCGAGCCGAGCACGCCGCCGAGCGCACCGAGGAGGCACCCCTCGCCGAAGAACTCCATGACAATGTGACGGTTATCCGCACCGAGTGCCTTCTTCAGACCGATCTCGCGGCGACGCTCCGTCACAATCGCCATCATTGTTGTCGAGACGCAGATCAGCGTCAAGACGAGGACAACGACGGTGACGATGAGCACGAGCGCTTGAAGTTTCCCAAGCACCGTGCCCTCGGACTGGGCAATCTGCTTGACCAGCTGCGGCTCAACACCGGGCACGTCCGCACGGATCTTCTCCTCCGCACGCGTCAGTTCATCCTGCCCCGCAACGACCGAGACCTGCGCAAGGCTCAGCTCACCGGGGCGTTCCTTCATGCTCTGCATATCGGGCAAGGAGACAAAGACAAAATTCTCCTCGTTTCCGCCCGTACGGACAATGCCGGACACGCGGTAATCGCTCACGATCGTGCCCTCGCCGCCCGAAACGGTAATCGTATCACCGGGGTTCACACGCAGCTTTGCCGCAAACTCCGCACCGAGCAGGATCTCCTTCTCCCCTGCCGTCGGCCAGTCACCGCGAATCTGCCAATACGGACTGACCTCCTGCAGGACGGAAAAATCCGTACCACCCGCCATCACCGTCTGATGGTTGATGAGAAGCGTATCGTAAAGGAACGGTGTGATGCCGACGATCTCATAGCCCGAGAGGGACTTACGCACGGCGGCAATCGAATCCTCCTGAATCGCTCCTTTGTCCGTCCCCGGCAGAATGAGGAGGTTCGCACCGTAGGCGCGGAATGCGCGTCCCATCTGTTCGGGGACTTCCTTGTAGACCGTAATCATGCCCGAGATGATCGTCGCCCCAATGGCGACGGCGAGCAGAGCGATTGCCATGCGTGCACGCCGGCGCAGGAGGGAATTGGCGACCATGATAAAGAACATTTTATATCGATTCATCATTCATCACCTGCCATAGAGAACCTCTGCCGGCTGCAGCGACAGAAGCATACGGATCGCGGGCACACTCCCGATGATCAGCACGAGCGACATGAGCACGGCAATGATCGGAATGACATACGGATTGACCGCAATGCCCGAGCCAAAGACATTCTCGCCGATGAGCTGCGCAAAGCCAAGCCCCACGACATAGCCGAGGATGCCGCCCATAATCCCCGCGATAAAGATCTCCGCAAGCACGGAGAGCACGACCGCGAGATTCGTCGCGCCGAGCGCCTTGAGAAGTCCGAGCTCACGGCTGCGCTCCATGATGTTCGCACTGATGAGGTTACTGACACCGAGGCTCGAAGAGAGCAGCGACAAAACCGTAATCAGCAGCATAAGGAGCTGCGTCTTGCCGAGAATCTTGCCCTCGGACTCTGCAATCTGGCGCACGGGATGCGCCGCCGCATTCTGCATGACCTCCTCGATCTGATAGGCGATCGAGCCGACATATGAGGTGCAGTACCAGATGTCATACTCCGCCTGTGAGAGCGACTTCGGGTTCTCTGCCGCCTTGCGTGCAAGATCATTCTCCGGTGTCGTCATCGCACTGACCTCAACCTGATCGATCTTCCCCGCAGCGTTTGCAAGATTCTGCGCGAGAGCAAGTGAGCCGACGATCTGGTTCTCCTCATCGCCGCCGCCCGAAAGGATGCCGGTGACCGTCAACGTGCCATCCGCCCCGTCCGGCTTCTTGTACGAGAGTGTACTGCCCGCCGACACGCCGAGTTTCTGTGCAAGCTTCGTACCCACGAGTACCTGCTCCGTCTGCGTATCGTCTGCCCAGTCACCGTCAACGTGCCACCATGACTTCATGAACTTCACACCCGTGGTGTAGACCTCATCCGTCGGCAGCGTGAGCGTATGCTCAAACCACGTACCGAAGAGCGGAACGGTCTCACCGTCCGCAAGCGTCATATTCGTCGTCAGTGATGGTGCAAATGCGACGATGTTGTTCGTCCAGAAAATTGTCTTGATGTTGCCGAGATCCGATTCTTCGAGGTATTCACGATGTGTACTCTTCGTGGTTTCCACGCCGTAAAGATCCTTGAGCACCATCGAGTTGCGCGGTGTTACCGTGATGTTCGCACCGAATGCCTTCAGCTCCTGATTGACCTTCTCGCCGATGTCGAACATGACATTCAGCATGGCAGTCGCGAGCGAAACGCCAAGGGCGACCGTCAGGGCGATGAGGATGAACCTCCCGCGCTGACGGATGAGTGCCCCTTTTACCATTTGCCAAAACATGGCTTTCCTCCTCTCATGCCGTCAGCGGAAGTGAATGCGCGCCGCTTCAAGCGTATCCCCTGCGATCTGCACCGCACCGTTTGCCACACGGTACTCCACGGGGATCGGGTTACAGCCGCCGGGAAGGCCGATCGTCGCCTTGTTCATGACGACATCGCAAAGGCGGCAGACAATCTGTCCGTCGCGCTCGAAGTACCCCGTCGGTCCGCAGATCTCACACGCATCAAGGCCCACACCGAATGCGGAGCCGCCCTTCTGGACGATGATGACACGCACCTCCGTCCCATCTGAGGCACGGAAGGCATAACGGTGGAGATGTCCGTCCGAGACCTCCTCGAGCGGAATCTGCACAAGACCATCCTCCGCCTTGACTGCAACGGCAGGGACAAGCTGCTCCTTCTTGTTCGCATACCAGCCGCCGACGCTCGATATGAGGATTGTCAGGACGAGCATTGCAAGAAGTCCCGATCCCCAGCGCTTGCGCCGAATCGCACGGGCGAGCAGCTGACGGTACTGCGCGGGATTTGCCCAAGCGGGACGCTCGGGACGCGGCTGCAGAAAGAGCGTGACAGGCACGAGAATCGACACAAAGTAAATCGCATAGATGATCTTGTTCTGATTGTCGATGAACGAAGCCATGAAGGAGATGAGGCTTTCTGCACCAAACACCTGCCGCGCCATCATGACCGTCATGACAAATATAACCTGCTGCACGGCAGTCGCCGCAATCTGCACAGTAAAGACGAAAACAAGACGTCCGTGGTTGAGTGCTGCAGCCGCGTGGTACGCCAGATACCCTGAGAGGAAGCCGAGGAAGATCCCGCTGAAAAAGCCGAGCATCTTCACGAAGAAGGTCAATGTGAAATAATCCCCCATCGCAACCTGAACCGTAGCAACGGGGATCAGCCAAAGCTCCAACCCATGATAGAGGAAGATGCCAAGCGCGAGTGCTCCGGTTCCAAGGCGGAAGACACGTTCCTCCCCCGCTGTCCATTCGCGGTGCAGGCTGCGCAGGAGGATCGTACAGAGAACGAGCGCGCCCACGAGATCGACACCGATTGCCATGCTCTCGAAAATCTCGCGGTTGACTGCGGACTTTGTGCCGACACGCACGGCAGTCATAAAGAGCGAGAGGAAAAAGCCCCATTTCAAAACGCGCACAAACGTATGGCGGATGCTTTGATTCGGCAGGGGCAGAATGATTGCAAGCAGAATACCGAGCGGCACAGCGAGCTTGATGCTCTCTTCGAGCGCCGGTACCAATTGTTGTAGAAACGCCTGTAACATTGTAATAACCCTTTCCTACTAGAAAAGCCGCCGTCCCCGAAGGACGGCAGCCATTCTAATTCCGGCAGGACAGTGTACGGCACAGGAATCCCGCGCCGTCATCGTCCGGGAGTAGCTGAAATTACCACTTACGCGGAACGTAGTTGAACACCCAGCTCATCTTGACCGGCTCGGTCCAGAGATGACCCGGAACGCCCGTCTCCTTATCGGTGTGGAGCATGTAGTTCTGACGTGCGGGGCTGTCGATCGTGAACTCGCAGTCATAGGTGCCCGCGCCGAGCATCTTGACATTCGCGCCATAGTGCGGACCATCGTCTGCGCTCATCGGCATGAATACGCCTTCGAGGCTCTCGCCCGTCTCACGCTTCGTGAACTTGTAGTGCACCGTCAGATAGGGAATCCACTCGCCGACACCAAAGCCGCACTCGTTGCCCTCGGTTGCATGGATATCCGTCTCAATGTGGATATCCGCCTGATCTGCCGGGAGGCTCATGCCGGCAGGCTCCATCGTAACTGGCTGGAAGTACACGAGCGCAACCTTGAAGTGGTTCGTCGTATCCTCAATCTCGTCGCCGATCGGGAACTCCTCGAACGCAGCTTCGCTGACATTCGCATTGATCGCAAACGTAGAGAATGCGACGGCGCCAACGGCAAGCGCCTTCTTGAGCATGCTGAGACCGGATTTCTTCATGGGATAATCCTCCTTACAAAGATGAAACACTGCTCCCTCTTGCGGGGAAAACTCACGCCTCTGCCGCAGCAGAGCGTTTTCTATATGATACCATCGCGACCGCCGCTGCAATCAGCAGAATCTGCGGCACAATGGTTTCATAGGTGGGATAAAGCCCGAGCAAGTCGATGCTCGGCACGGGAACCGCCTCGATGACCGAGGTGGAGATCACATCGGCCTCCTGCAGTTCCTTGAGTCCGCCGCCAAGGAACGTAACGGCGAGAATGAACATGAACGCGCTCGTCACCTTGAAGAACGGACCGATCGGGATGCGCAGCGCACCGCGCTGCATGAGGAAGAAGAGCAAGGCAAGCGCCGCACACGCAGCGACAAAACCGCCCCAGATCATATCGACATCGCCGATGGCGTTGTTGAAGAGTGCCTGATAGAAGAGAATGACCTCTGCGCCCTCGCGATAGACGGCGAGGAATACGGCGAAACCGAGCGCACGTGATTTCCCCGTCGAGAGCGTCAGCTTCACCTGGCTGTCAATGTAGGATTTCCATGCCTTCGCGTTGGACTTGCCGCCCATCCATGCAGATGTGCCGAGGAGGACAAGGACGGCGAAGAGTGCCGTACAGCCCTCGATGATCTCACGTCCGGAGCCCGTTGTCGTCGTATTGTCGAGAATCTCGGCAAAGAGATAGGCACTGATAAAGCTTGCAATAACGCCTGCAATCGCCCAGTTATAGACGGTGGAGAGTTCCTTCTCGTGTCCGGCACGCCCAAGGTAGGCGATGATGCCGACGAGTACGAGGATCGCCTCAACGCCTTCACGCAGAAGGATGAGGAACGCCTGCAGGAACATGCCCCAACCGCCCGACTGCACCCCCGCCGTCTCGAGGGTTGTCACTTCTGCCTGAACCATATCGAGGAGTTTTTTTCCCTCGGCTTCTACCTCGGACTGCGGTGCACCCGAGCGGATCGCCTTTTTCAGCGTGTAGAACTGGTACTCCGTGAGGTTCGCACTCTTGGAAGAGATCCCGCTGCGCACGGCACTCTCCAGACCGTCCTTTTCATAGATGCCGTAGTAGATATCATTGACGGCATCCTTTGCCCCCTCCGCATTGCCTGATTGGTAGATCGTATAGACATTATTCATCTCAGCGGCAATGTGGTCGTGGATCTGCTGCCACGTCTGCGCAGCATTTGTGGATGCTGCAGGCAGGAGCAGAAAGAGTGCCATAATGAATACAATGAGTTTTCTCATGGGATTACTTATTCCTCTCCTTCTTCCAGCACATGCACATTATTTGATATTGCGTGCAGGCTTCATGTTAAAGTAAACAGGACACTGCATATCGGATTCCATCGGTTGCCCGTTCATATCCTTCGCGGGCTCGAATTTCCACTGCTTCTCGACAATGCGCCGCGCCATCCGATCGTAGAGCGCATTTCCGGAGGAGACCTGGATGCGGGTGCTGATAACCTTGCCGTCCGTACCGATGCGTGCCGAGACGGCAATGCGTCCCTTGAACTGAATGACACCATAGGGCGGCTGTTCCGCGTGCAGGATCTTGCCCGGCATGCCGATTTGCTTCCCCTCACCGGATCGAAGGACCTTTGGTTCCTCCTTCTCCGGCGTTTCCTCAACTTCCTTCAGAATCTCCGTGATGGCTTCTTCCGGGACCTCCGCCTCGACCACGGCAGGTTCTTCTTCGACCTGTTCCGGTTCAGGCGGCGGTGGCGGCGGCGGAGGTTCCTCCGCCTGCTCCTCCTCGGGAGGCCCTGGATCATCCGCGAGTTCGACCCACTCCATCGGCTCCTCCTGTGGAGGTGCTTCAAGTGCTTTGAATACGTGCGGAATCAGGATCGTCAGAAAGAGCCACGCAATGATGTGAAAGAAGAACGCGAGAACAAAGGCGAGACGCCAATGTGTCTGATACTGCACTCAGACCCCTCCCGTCTCCGTTGCGATGGACACATGGCGCGTCCCCGCCTCCTTGAGCGCGTCAAAGACGGTGACGACAAACTGATAGTCTGCCTTGCGGTCGCCTCGTACGACAAAGACCGTATCGGGATCATCTTCGAGCTGTGTCTTGACCCGCGCTGTGAGTTCCCGCGTCGGTTCCTCATCGCGGTCGAAGAGGACCTTGCCGTCCTCTGTCACCGTGATGGAGACAATGTGCGGACGCGTATCCTGTTTGGCGCTTGCCGCTTGTGGGAGACTGACCTGCACTGTGCTCGCATTCACCATATACATCGTACTGAGCATGAAGAAGACGAGCAGGAAGAGCATAATGTCGATCATCGGGATAATCATGACGAGCGGTTCGCGCACATCATGAAAATTACGACGCATGAGAACGCCCTCCATCATTTGCGGCAAAACCCGCGAGCAGGGTATTCATCGTCTTTTCGAGCAGCGTCAGCATCGTGTCCATGCGCTGCGCAAAGTAGGTGTGCACAACAAGTGCAAAGATCGCGACAAGAAGTCCCGTTGCCGTTGCAATCAGTGCTTCGCCAATGCCGCCTGTAATCGCCATCGGCTGACCCGCCTGCAGGTTGAACACGCTGAACGACTGGATCATCCCCGAGATCGTCCCCAGAAGCCCGAGCAACGGAGCAAGTGTGACGATCGTCGAGAGATAGTTGAGGCGTGCACGCAGAAGCATTGCCGCATCACCGTAGGCCGCCTCAAGCGTCATGGGAACATCCTCCCCCGCCGCACGCGCATCGACCGCACTCTGTATGAGATGGGCGACCATGTTGTCCTTGCCCTTCACGGCAGGTGCTACCTCATCCAGCTTCTTCTTGCGAAGTGCAGCGGCAACATCTGCCTCAAGAGCGCGTGCGCCCTGCGATGCACGTCGATAGAGCAAAAAACGGTCGATGGCAATCGCCGCCACTGTGAGCGAGCACAGGAGCAGCAGGTACATTACCGGCCCGCCTTTTTCAAAGAGTTCAGCACTGGTCAAAAGGAACACCCTCCTTGTCAAACGCACAAAACGCGCGTAATCCCCCTATAAATTCGTAGTATATCAGTCGATAATGATATCCCTTACGAAATGTAAATCGGTATTAAGTATAGCTCTGCAGAGACCGATTGTCAATATATATTTTTAATGAAGCTATTATTAACGAATTTCATTCATGTATTTCTTTATAAGTCTTTGCCAATTTTTGAAACTGCGGCAGCGCACGCTCGATCATCTCCGTACGCACGCAATACGCCGCGCGGAAATACCCGGAACAGCCGAAGTCCGTGCCCGGCACGAGCAGAAGATCGAACTCACGTGCGCGTGCACAGAACGTCGCATCGTCCTCCTCAAGTGCCTTCGGAAAGAGGTAGAACGCTCCCTGCGGACGCATGCATTCAAACCCCGCCGCCGTCAGTCCGTTGTAGAGGAAGCTTGCATTATGTGCATAGGTGCTCAGATCTGCAGATTTTCCCGCACAGCGTGCGATGACGAGCTGCCAAAGGGAGGGTGCATTAACATGCGTAAGGACACGTGCAGCACCTGCTATCGCACCATAGACGCGTGCAAAATCCGCAGCGGTATCCGGAACGACGATGTAGCCGATACGCTCACCCGGTAAGGAGAAGGACTTACTGTAGGAGTAGCAGACAATCGTGTTATCATAATAGAGAGGAATACACGGTACGGTCAGTCCATCGTAGACGATCTCGCGATAGGGCTCGTCCGCGATGATAAAAATCGGATGTCCATACGTCTGCTCCTTTGCATACAGGAGTTCTGCAAGCCGCCGAAGGGTCTCCGCGCTGTAGACCGCACCGCTGGGATTATTTGGAGAGTTGATGATGACAGCCTTCGTATGCGCCGTGATTGACGCCTCGAGAGCGGCAAAGTCAATCTGAAAATCGTCTGTCTTTGCAGGCACAACGACAAGTTTCCCCCCGCACGCCTCGACAAAGACACGGTACTCCGGAAAAAATGGGGCAATCGTGACGAACTCATCTCCCGGCTCGGCAAGAGCCTTGAACGCAATGGTCACGGATGCCGCCGCGCCCGCCGTGAGAAAGAGATTTTTTCCCGTGACCTCCATGCCAAATCGTTTTTTGAGATCGGCGGCAAGGATCTCACGCACCTGCGGTTTTCCGGGCGCAATCGTGTAGCCGTGCACCTCCATCGGATCACTGTGTGTCAGGATGTCCACCGCCGCGTCTCGAATGAAGTCGGGGGTCGGCACACTCGGATTGCCAAGGCTGAAGTCAAAAACATTCTCCGCGCCGACCTCCGCCGCACGCTTCTGCCCGTATTCAAAGATCGTGCGAATCGTGGATTTCTTCGTGCCGAGTTCGTACATCTGCTCTGAGACCATCGAATGCTCCTTTCCAAATAAAGCCTCCCCCGTTGCTGCGGGGGAGGGAAGCCGCGTAAGCGGCGGTGAGGACACTTATGCGTTCCGCAGGAACACGTCGTAGCCCTTCTTCATTTCGTAGATATCAACCTTGCTCGTAACCTCCCACGGCGCGTGCATACTCATGACGGCAACGCCGTTGTCGATGACATCCATGCCGTAACGTGCCATAATGTAGGCGATCGTACCGCCGCCACCGAGGTCGACGCGCCCGAGTTCCGCGAGCTGATAGCTGACGCCATTTTCGTCCATCATGCGGCGCAGCTCGCCAAGGTACTCTGCACTCGCATCGCTCGATCCGGATTTACCGCGTGCACCCGTGAATTTGTTGAACACCATGCCGCGCCCGAGATAGGCGACGTTCTTCTTCTCGAACGCGTCCGCATAGAGCCCATCGTACGCGCTCGAGACATCCGAGGAGAGCATCTTTGAGCGTGCGAGTGTACGGCGCAGGGCGATCTCCGTGTATTGTCCGCAGGCGGAGAGCACTTCCGCGACCATGTTCTCAAAGAAGCGCGACTGCATCCCCGTCGCGCCGACGCTGCCGATCTCCTCCTTGTCCACGAGCAGACAGCACGCCGTGCGCTTTACTGCTTCCGTCTCGAGCATGGAGCAAAGTGCCGTATAGGAGCAGACGCGGTCATCCTGCCCGTAGCCGAGCACCATGCTGCGGTCAAAACCAAGCTCGCGTGCACGTCCCGCCGGAACGAGCGTCAGCTCCGCTGAGTTGAAGTCCTCCTCGGTAATGTCATAGTGCTCCTTGAGGAGCGCGAGAATTCCGTCCTTGACGGACTCCTTGTCGTCTTTTTTCAGCGGATAGCCACCAATGAGCACGTCCAGCTTCTCGCCCTCGATGACCTTTGATGCCTTTTTCTCAAGCTGTTCTTGCGAGAGATGTACGAGGAGATCCGTCACGCAGAAGACGGGGTCGTCCTCCTTTTCGCCAAGTGTGATCTCGACAACCGTGCCGTCTTTCTTCACGACGACACCATGGAGTGCAAGCGGGATCGTCACCCACTGGTACTTCTTGATGCCGCCGTAGTAGTGCGTGTCGAAATACGCCAAACCATTGTCCTCGTACAGAGGGTTCTGCTTCACATCAAGACGGCAGGTGTCAATGTGCGCGCCGAGGATGTTCATGCCACGCTCCATCGGCTCCGTCCCGATATGGAAGAGCACGATTGCCTTCTTCATGTTGACGGCGTAGACCTTATCCCCCGCCGCAAGCGTTTTCCCCTTCGTGATGACATCCGCAAGGTCGCGATAGCCCGCTGCGCGTGCACGGCGGACTGCCTCCGTCACGCTCTCGCGCTCCGTCTTACAGTCCGAGAGGAAATCAATGTAGCTGTGCGCGAGTGCATCGACTGCTGCGCGTTCCTCCGATGTGTATTTCGACCAGACCGAGATCTTCTTATCGTCACTCATATGTATTCCTTTCATATATCCCATGCCTCGTGCAAAATCTGCACGAATTCATCTTTTGATGCCGCACGATTGAAGCGCTCACGCAGCTCTGCACTGCCCTTTAGCCCGCGCGTGTACCATGCCGCATGCTTTCGCATCTCACGGATGCCGATGTATTCGCCTTTGTATCCGACAAGGAGATCCAGATGCCGCAGGATGACCTGTGCACGCTCCGTGCGTGTCGGCGGGGGCAGCTCCTCCCCCGTGTGCAGCCAGTGAATGAGCTGCGGAAAAATCCACGGATTCCCCTGCGCGCCACGTCCGATCATCACCGCATCTGCACCTGTGATGTCGAGTGCACGCGCAAGATCGGCGGGACGACGGATGTCACCGCTCACAATCACGGGAATATTGATGGCACGCTTCACCTCGGCGATCGCTGCATAGTCCGCATTGCCGCTGTAGAACTGCTCACGCGTCCTCCCGTGCACGGCAACGGCATCGACACCGACCGCCTCCGCCATCCGCGCAATCTCCACGGCATTGCGCGAGGCATCATCCCAGCCGAGCCGCATTTTCACCGTGAACGGCAGCTTTGTCGCCCGACGGACTGCTGTGAGTATCTCCTCCGCCTTTTTCGGCTCACGCATCAGTGCCGAGCCCTCACCGTTCTTCACGACCTTCGGTGCAGGGCACCCCATGTTGAAGTCCAGAATATCCGCCGTCCCGATCTCCTCGATGTAGGCGGCAGCCTCCGCCGCCATCGCCGCAGATTTGGCAAAGATCTGCATTGCAATCGGGCGCTCGCCCGCCTCCGTATGGAGCATCTTCATCGTATGCTCGTTGCGGTAGTGGATGCCCTGACTGCTCACCATCTCCGCAAACGCGAGCGGGCAGCCCATATCGTGCGCGATCACGCGGTACGCCGTGTCCGTAACCCCCGCCATCGGTGCGAGAAAGACAGGATCATCGAACGTAAACGCACCTATTTTCATGGGTCGCATCACAGTACTCACGCTTGATTCCGCTCGTAGAGAACGCGCAGCCCCGTCAGCGTCAGGAAGTGATCGACCTTGTCGATCGTCTGCGATTCCTTTGCCACCATGCGTGCAAAGCCGCCCGTCGCGACCACCTTCATCTCCATCGCCAGCTCCGCCTTGATACGGCGGACGATCTCGTCGATCTGCCCGACGTATCCGTAGATGATGCCCGCCTGCATGCCCTGGATCGTGCTGCGGCAGACCACGGTCTTCGGCGGCACAAGCTCGATGCGCGGCAGCTGTGCCGCACGCTGAAAGAGTGCCTCCGCACTTGAGCCGAGCCCCGGCGCGATCACGCCGCCGAGGAAATCCCCGTTTTCCGCCACGATGTCAAATGTTGTCGCCGTCCCGATATCGATGACGATGAGCGGCCCGCCGTACTGCTCATGCGCGCCGATGACGTTCACAATGCGGTCCGCACCAATCGCACGCGGATTTTCATAGTTCAGGCGTATCCCGGTACGTATGCCGGGGCCTACGATCAACGGGCGGATGCGGAAATACCGTTCGCACATCTTGCGCAGGGGAACGACAAGCGGCGGTACAACCGAGGAGATGATGATCGCCTTGATATCGGACATCTCAATGCCCTGATAACGAAACAATTCATTGAATAAGATGCCGTATTCATCGCCCGTCTTCTGCCGATCCGTCGAGATGCGCCAGTGGCGCAGAAGTTTTTTCCCCTCGTACGCGCCCATGACGATGTTGCTGTTGCCAATGTCCAATACTAGCAGCAAGTTCTTTCCTCCGTACTATTTCTTCGGGCGGATGGACACATCCCCCGCCAACACACGCCGCTGCCCATGCTCCGTATCGATGAGCAGCGCCCCCTCTGCATCAATATCCGACGCAACCCCTTCGAACTCCTCGCCCGCAGGTGCAATCACGCGGACGGTTTGACCGAGTGTCACAGCGTATTCCCGCCACGCTGCAAGCACGGAAGCGAATCCATCGCGCTGCACGTCCGCATAGAGCGCATCCAGCGCACGCAGAAGCTCCTGCAAAAACGCCACGCGCGACAGCGGCTCGCCCTTCATCTGCATCAGTGACGTCGCAACCGAACGCAGCTCCTCAGGGAAATCCTCGGGCGCAATATTCACGTTGATGCCGATGCCAATCACGACGTAGTTCACGCGATCCATCTCCGCACTCATCTCCGTGAGGATACCGACCAGCTTGCGCCCATCGTGCATGATATCATTCGGCCACTTGATCGCCGCGCGCAGTCCAAATTTCTCCATCGCACGCGCCACCGCGACCGCTGCCATCAGCGTACACTTCGGCGCGTCCTGCGGCAGGAACGTCGGACGCAGGAGAATGCTCACCCAGATCCCCTTGCCGGGCGGCGAAAAAAACGCACGCTCCATGCGCCCGCGCCCCGTCCCCTGACTGTCGGCGACTACCACCGTCCCGTCCTCCGCCCCCGCACGGGCGAGATCCTTGAGGACAAGATTTGTCGAGTTCACGGCATCATAGCAGATCACCTTTTGCCCGATGAGCCGTGTCGCGAGCCCTCGTGTGATTTCCGTCTCGATCAATCGGTCGGGAGACGAACGCAGTACATAGCCGCTGCGCGGCGCACTTGAGATATCATAGCCTGCGTCGCGCAGTGCCGCAATCTTTTTCCACACCGCCGCACGCGTCACGCCGAGCCGCTCCGCCATCTTTTCGCCCGAGATATAGCCGCCCGCCGCACGCAGGAGCTCCAACACATCGCTGCTCATATGCACCATCCAATCAAAAAGCCGTTATCCGCCCCATTATAGCGCAGATAACGGCTTCCCGCCACAAAAATATAGAAAAATATGAACGTCCTCTCCTCTATACGCGTTGTGCTCGCACAAGCCATTGATATGCTTCCAAATCCTCCGCATTTACATGAATTGTTTGAAGCGAAAGGACCTCATCTCTGAACTCTTTCCACTGTGGATCCAGAGGAAATCTCTTGGCTCGAATCTCACCAACAAGAAAACCTGCACCCTCAAACAGCTTGATAATCTCGGATTTTGTAAAGAACCGGAGATGTGTGCGGTCAAGCAGCCCGGCATCCTCGTACGTCCAGTGTCCACAGAGAACATTGTGGAGATTGCTGATATGTGCCACATTTGGAATACTCGCAATGATCGAACCACCCGGCACGAGCAGTTCCCGTATATTGCGGATCGCCGCCCACGGCTCCAAGAGATGCTCGATCACATCCCCCATAATAATATAGTCAAAGCGTTCGACGAAATTCGCAGGATCCAGATGTTCCACATTCATCGTGAGTATCTGCACAAACGGCGCAGCAATCGCCGCCGCACGCTCATTCAGCTCCACTCCGTAGAGTTTCGCCGTAGGATTCCGGCTTCCGATCTCGCGTAGGGTCACCCCGCAGGCACAGCCAATCTCCAGAACACGCAGCCCCTCCCGCGACAGATCCATCAACGGGAAAAGATCTGAACGCAGAGCAAAAGAGTAGTTGAGCGAAAGCCCCCATTTCGCCTGGAATTTCTCATACTCTTGTTGTTCACAAGCCTCCCATCCATACACACGGTCATCATGATGCACATAGACGTTTGGCAAAGACGCGACAGCATAGCCTGCCTGTGTCATACGCAGCGTGTAGTCGTACGCCGCAAGTGGAGGCATAACATACTGCTCGTCAAGGAATCCCACGGATTCAACGACATCCCGACGTACCATCAATGCGATCATCTCTGCAAAGATTTCCGGATGCGGTTTTACTCCACCGGATCGAATCCTCTCTGCCACAGCCGCAAAATCTGACCATGACTGATAGTTCGTCTCCGGAAGCCGCCGCGCCAATGCGTATGTGCGCGGCGCAACCGCCGTCACGGCTCCGATCGACGAATCTCGGATCAGCGCATCCAGCATATCCTCCGCCGCGTGCGGAGCAAGCAAAATATCTGCATGGAGAAATAGGACAACCTCGCCGACGGAAGCACGAATCCCCGTATTCACTGCATGGGAAAAGCCGCGATGCTCCGCCCGGCGGATCACACGAACATCATCCCCCGCTGCGGGAACTGTGACACATTCATCTGCCGACGATCCATCGTCGACAATGATGACCTCATACGGCAGACGAATGGTCTTTCGTATTGTCAAAAGGCAGCGATTGAGCTGTGCATTCATGTTGTATGCGGGGATGATGATACTCAGCTTTGGCATAGATACCTCATCTTTCCATAAATGGCTTCAAGGGAATTTCCTATCACCCTCTTGACAGTTGCCATAACTTCCACGGAGCATCACCACTCGCCCATAGAGTCTCCAATCGTCCCTTATCGCGCTGCGTATCCATGCACTGCCAGAACCCCATATGCTTAAACGCATGAAGCCTGCCTCGCTGCGCAATCGTCTCAAGCGGCTCCTTCTCAAAAATACACGTATCATCGTCACGCAGATAGTTGAATACCGCGGGCTCAACCACCATAAAACCGCCGTTGATCCAACCGCCGTCCTCCTTTGCCTTTTCGACAAAGCGGCTGACCGCATTGGTCGTGGATTCGATATCCAGCATACCGAATCTGCCGCCCGGCTGAACTGCCGTCATCGTAACGAGTACCTGCCCCTTCTTCTTCTCATGCGCTGCAATGAGTGCATGCAGATCGATATCACTCACCCCATCGCCATACGTCAGCATAAACGGCTCATCACCGATATACTTCTGAACACGCTTGATGCGGCACCCTGTCTGCGCATTGAGTCCCGTGTCGACGAGCGTCACCTTCCACGGCTCCGAGACATTGTTGTGCACTGTCATACGGTTCCCCTGCGTGAAGTCAAAGGTGACATCTGATGTGTGCAGATAGTAATCGGCAAAGTACTCTTTAATCATATAGCCCTTGTAGCCGAGGCAAATCACGAACTCATGAAAACCATAGTACGAGTAGATCTTCATGATGTGCCAGAGGATTGGCTTTCCCCCAATCTCGATCATGGGTTTTGGTCGGAGCACAGATTCCTCGCTGATCCGCGTACCAAATCCACCCGCTAGGATAACAACCTTCATACATCTGCTCCCTTCACCATAGAATGCTTCGCAAATGACAGCAAAGCGGTGTATCACTACACTTTACGAATGCGAAAAACAACACTGTCTCCGGATAAGAACTGGCACAAATACGCCCTGTCATTCTCCGGGGTTCCCAACGCAGCGTATATGCTCTGTGCAAAGGGCTCCGTCGCACCAAAATACTGTGCCCCTGTCACATAACCAATCTGTACCGCAGTCTCTGTATACTGCGCCCGCAATGCCGCAATAAGACGCGCCACCGGGTATGTACGCCGTCCATCGAGCGGCATAATGATATCGTAGGTAAGGAATGGAACCTCATTCGGCAGGCTCTCCATGGTATGCTCAAAGCTGTTGTAGTTTCTCAGCAAGGCGTAGACAAAGCCGTTTGGACGCAGATGTTCATGGCAACCGTGGAAGAACGGGAGAATGCGCGTGATCGGCAGATTGTTGAGCGGAGCGGCAATAATGATGATGTCATAGAGATCATGGATCTCCTCCGCGAGATGATCCAATGTATCCATATGCACGATATTGTCCGCCATGGAGCGCACATCAGACAGATAGCGGACATCGGTCACAACGGCATCGATCACCACACTCTGCCGCAGCTTGTGAAAATAATTGCGGACAGCCAGAAGTCCCTCACCAAACATCGGTTCAATCATAAGTACATGAACGTGAGAATCCCGTATATCCTGCTCCTTCAAAAAATCCTCCAAAAAGGCAAGATGTCCGCGTGACTCCCACGGGTCGACCTGCCACTTTGCGCGAAAGACAGGACGCATGGAGACGATGCTCTTATAGTTACCGCGCTTTGTGCGCACCTCATTCAATGTCGCACCACCGAAATGATGAACGAAGGTGTCCTTCGCGAGAATCTGTCGGAAGCCCGAACGGCGCAGCATCGCAGAAAAATCATCATCCTCGAAATCGCACATGACATAGCGATAGTCCGCGCGGATTTCAGGCACATCGAAGAGATTTGGCACAACGCTCACAAACGGCATGAGAATAGCCCGCTCCTCCCAGAGAAGCGGGTTCGACATGTTATTGCGGGCTGCGAATACCTGCATCTTCTCCATGTCCTCAAAGGTGTTCGCGTAGTCGACGGGAATCCCCTGCCCGTTGGAGATACAGTCTTCGTTACAGGTCGGCACAACCCAGAATACATCCTTCTCTGCCGCGTGAATAGCAAGCAGATTCTCAAGCCAGTGCTCCGTCGCAACGGCATCGTTCGAGAAATAGACGACGTATTCCCCCTCGACAATGTGACGGGCAATCCCCCAGCCGAGGTGGTTGTAAACATTATACTTCAGATTGATTTTCTTCTCATGCGGAAGGCTGTTAAAATACGCCTCCGTCTCGTCGGACGAGCCGTCGTTGATCGTGATGAGCTCAATGTCCCCACGCGAAAAATCCGTATGTCGAAACAGGCTATCGATCGCACAGCGCGAAAACTCCACCTTGTTGTAAGCAGGTACAATGATCGAGACACGGTACTTGAAATCTGTGCGGTGCGAGCGCTTACGCGCTGCCTCGAACGCCGCCAATGTCTCAGCAAGATGTTCCTCCTCCCGCTCCGGATGGCGCAGGATATTGTATTCGAGATCGAGCTGGATGCGCAGATCGAGAACAAGCGGACGCACTTCGTAGAAAAAAAGTTGTCGTGCCTCTTCCGATGTATGCGCCGCGAGTGTTTTATCTGCCGAATGCGCGGCATTCAATGCATAGCGACGACATTTCTCGACGAGTGTCCCTTCCTCGCGTGACAGGTAGTCAGCAACGCTGTCCATCACCGCACCAAAATCAGAAAGCACCTGCCGCGCCTCATCTGTAAATGTCCCCGCGTCCAGTACGGAGCCGACATAGTCAACTGCCACCTGCGCCGTCTCCATGATCTCCTCATACCACTGCATAGGAACTCCTCTTTGCATCTCTGATCGTCCTGTATGACACAACTATAGGAATCGCTGATAAAATGAAGTCTGTCAGATTGGCGTAGATTTTTCGTCCGAACAAGGAGGCAAACCGGACGCATAGCCAAAGCTATGTGGAGGGTTTGCCGACACAGTGCAGACAAAAAAGATGCGTCAAGGTGGCGGTGCTGAATTTATCAGTGCTTCCTATACTATCGTCAAAATATTGCCGTCCCTAAAGAAAAGGCACTGCCGCATTCTCACTTCCGCGGCAGAGCCTTTGTCTTGTCTCCTATTTATTCCATTGAGTCAGGTTAAACTTCGGCTCCGTCGTCGGAACAGGC
Source organism: Centipeda infelix ATCC 43532 (assembly GCF_000234095.1). Lineage (GTDB taxonomy): Bacteria > Bacillota > Negativicutes > Selenomonadales > Selenomonadaceae > Centipeda > Centipeda infelix. The sequence goes on along the minus strand of NZ_JH376800.1, from coordinate 435,712 downwards.
GCAGTGCGCTCCTCAGCAGCGCGCTCCGCTTCCTCGCTCGTCTGCGTGGAGTCATCGATCACGACATCGACAGGGATCGGCAGAGGCTTTCCTGTATCATCTGGCTCGTCGCTCTTCGTCCCCTTGTCGCTGATCTTGCCCTTTGTCATCAGCTCCTCGAGCTCGGCTGCATTCAGCGTCTCACGTTCAAGGAGAGCCTCAGCGATCAAATCGAGTTTTTCACGATTCTCTGTGATGAGGACACGGCACGCCTCATATGCCTCTTCAATGTAGCGGCGCACCTCACGGTCGATTTCACCCGCGACCTCCTCGGAGTAGTTGCGGTCACGGTTGAAGTCGCGCCCGAGAAAGACCTGATGATTTTCCTCCCCGTAGGCAATCGGACCGATCGCCTCGCTCATGCCATACTGCATAATCATGCTGCGGATGATCTGTGTCGCCTGCTGAATGTCGCTTGACGCACCCGTACTGATCTCGCCGAGCACGACCTCCTCCGCAACGCGTCCGCCAAGCGCGACCTTGATGCGGTCGAACAGCTCGGAGCGCGTACGATAGGAACGATCCTCCTTCGGCAGGGACAGCATATAGCCACCCGCACGCCCGCGCGGGATGATCGTGACCTTGTGCACGGGATCGGCATGCTCGAGCAGCAGCCCGACGAGCGTATGACCACCCTCGTGATAGGCCGTGAGACGCTTCTCCTCGTCCGTCATGACGTGGGACTTGCGCTCGGGACCTGCCAGCACGCGCTCGATCGCCTCCTCCATCTCCGCCATGAAGATTTTCTTCTTGTTGCGGCGTGCAGCGAGGAGTGCCGCCTCATTCACGAGGTTGCTGAGATCCGCGCCCGTAAAGCCGGGCGTGCGGCGTGCAAGCACGTCCAGATTCGCATCCTCCGCAATGGGCTTGCCCTTCGTATGCACTTTGAGAATTGCCTCACGTCCGCGTACATCGGGCTTGTCCACGACAATCTGACGGTCAAAGCGACCGGGACGCAGGAGCGCGGGATCAAGCACGTCGGGACGGTTTGTCGCCGCGATGATGATGATCCCCTCATTCGAGGCAAAGCCGTCCATCTCGACGAGCAGCTGATTGAGCGTCTGCTCGCGCTCGTCATGACCACCGCCGAGCCCCGCGCCGCGCTGACGACCGACTGCGTCGATCTCATCGATGAACACAATGCACGGTGCAGACTTCTTCGCCTGTTCAAAGAGGTCACGCACGCGCGACGCACCGACACCGACAAACATCTCGACAAAATCCGAACCGCTGATCGTGAAGAACTGCACACCCGCCTCTCCGGCAACGGCCTTCGCAAGAAGGGTCTTGCCCGTGCCCGGAGGGCCGAAGAGCAGCACGCCTTTCGGAATCCGTGCACCGAGTTCGTTGAATTTATCGGGGGTCTTCAGGAACTCGACAACTTCCTCGAGTTCCTGTTTCGCCTCATCTGCACCCGCAACATCGGCGAACGTCACCTTTTTCTTGTCACTCACCATCAGACGTACACGGGATTTTCCAAAATTCATCATGCGCCCGCCGCCCATCTGGGACTGCTGCATGATAAAAAACCAGAACCCGATGAGAATCGCAATTGGAATGAGTGAGGTGAGCATCGTCTGCCACCACGGCGGCTCGGGCGGGTTTTCCGCCGAGATCGTGATTCCCTTGTCCGCGAGGCGCTTGTAGAGATCACGGTCGCTGTTTGGTGCGTCCGGCGCAATCGTTGTAAACTCCGTCCCATCCGTAAGTGTCCCACGGATGTTGTTCTGGATGATGACGACCTTGTCCACCTCGCCCGCCGTCACCTTCGCATTGAAGTCGCTGTAGCCGAGTGCTGTCGCCTGCGGGGCTTGATGGCTGCCCGACATATAGTCGGCGACCGTCCACACGACGAAGAACATGAGTGCATAAAAAGCCAGGTTTCGCAGGATTGATTGATTCAATTCTTCCCTCCCGTTTATTCGTAAACAGAACGCTTGAGCACCCCGATATAGGGCAGATTTCGATATTTTTCCGCATAGTCCAGTCCGTAGCCCACGAGGAACTCATCCGGAACTTCGTACCCAAGATAGTCGATCTCCACGGGCGCAACGCGGCGCGAGGGCTTCGACAAGAACGCGCAGATCTTGATGCTCTTCGGATGCCGCCCACGGAGCATCTGCTTCAGATAGTGCATGGTCATCCCTGAGTCGATAATGTCCTCGATAATGATGACGTGCTTGCCCTCGATCGAAAAGTCGAGATCCTTCAGAATCTTGACCTGTCCACTCGAGACCGTTGCATCCCCGTAGCTGGAGACGATCATGAAATCAAATGCGACGGGATGGTCGATCGCACGAACGAGATCCGTGAAAAAGACCGCAGCCCCCTTGAGTATCCCAACGCAGTAGACCGTCTCGGGGGCATCGCGATAATCCCGCGCAATCTCCGCACCGAGCTCCTGTACACGTGTGTGGATCTCATCGGCGGAAAAGGATATGCGCTCAATATCATTGTTCATCATCTGTCCATCGTCTCCTTCACACAGGTTGTTGGGAAGCACCGTCCATGTCAGCAATTTCTATTTTCAGAATATCCGTGCAGGATTCTGTCACGGGCGCAAGCGTACTGCGCCGCCCACCCGCAATCCAAAAAATCTCATGCGAGTCCACAAGTGCAAGCAAGGGAATGGAGTCCCTCTCCTCGCGCGGAATTTTATCGTCGATCAAGATGTCCTTGAGTTTCTTTCGCCCGATCGGGAGCCGCATATAGTCCCCCGCACGCCGCGTTCGCAGCACAAGCGGCGGCAATACGGCAAGGTCGGCATACACCGCCGTCCGTTCTTCTACGCTGTGCCAATCGTCTACTGTCATACAGGTTATGCGATTGATTTGAAGCGCCATACCCTGAAAGTTTATTATAGCATATTCGCGGACGAAAGGAAGCAAAATTTCTTCCTTTTGTGCGGAGGTTTTTTCGTACGCACGGACCAGGGTCAAAACGCCATAGCGGCTGTGCGCAACCCAACCATACGGCATTTCGGCACGCGTCGCTCCCTTTGCTGAGATGAGTGCACGCAGACGCTCCTCGTGGAGATAGGAGAAATCCTGCGCTGCCCCCGTCTCCTGCATCCAAAAAAGGCGCAGAACGCGCCGCTGCATGGCGGGATGCATTGCGCGCAGCGCAGCGAGTGAAAGCCCGTCCACACACAGCGCTCGTTGAAACGCCTCATGGGAAAGCTCCGTAAGAAACGCATCCTCCTCGGCGGCAAGCGCACTGAGACGCATAAGCGCCTGGCGCACAGCGGGATTGTATGTACGCGCGATCTGCGGCAAGAGCTCGTGCCGAATGCGGTTGCGCCGTGCATCCAATGCGTCATTCGTCGCATCATGGCGCGGCATCAGTCCCCGCTCCGTCACATATGCCTCGATTTCTGCGCGTGTGACACTGAGAAACGGCCGCAGATGCCGACCGTCCCACACCCGCATTGCTGCAAGCCCCGCAGGTCCCGTACCGCGCAGGATGCGCAGGAGTACCGTCTCCGCAAGATCATCCGCGTGATGTGCAAGGACGAGTGCGTCACAGCCGTGCTCCATCTGCACACGATGGAGAAAGTCATACCGACAGACACGCGCAGCCATCTCAAACGAGAATCTATGTGCACGCGCATAGGTGGGCACATCGCCTGCGCCGCAGACGAACGGAATTTCCCGCGCCCGACAGAACGCCTCTACAAAGTGCGCATCCGCAAGTGAATCCTCTCCGCGTATCCCATGCTCGTAATGCGCACAGATAAGCTGCGGACCTTCTGTCCTCCGCAGAGTGTCCAGCGTGTCCAGAAGGGCAAGTGAATCCGTCCCGCCGGAACAGGCAACGAGAAGTGTACGTGCGGAGCAAAAAAAATCATGCGCGCGCAGGATGTGTTCCACAAGTTTCTGCACAGTCAGCTCCATGAAAAAGGGCACTCCGAACGGAGTGCCCTTTGTTATCCTCATATGGACAGGTGCGCTGCGCGCACAGTCACTTTGGCATCAGCACATCCCTGTTTCAGCCACGGCGTGAGCCACGTCCACCGCGCTTGGAATCCGTCTTGCGGCGCAGATCGGTCAGTCGCTCGTCGCTGTCCTTTAGGAAGCGCGACAGCTTGTCCTCGAAGGAAGGAGACCCCATCTGCCGCGAAGCGGCGGTGCGGCGCAGATCGCGTGGGGGGCGCGGCGGACGCGCAGGAGGTGCAGCCGCCTGTGCCGATACTGCCGGCTTATCCTGAAGAGCCTTGATCGAAAGGCCGATCTTCCCACGATCATCCACGGTAAGCACCTTGACCTTGACCGTATCCCGCTCACGGAGGAAATCGTGCACATCGTTCACATAGACATCGGCAACCTCTGAGATGTGGATCAGTCCCGTCTTTCCCTCGGGGAGCTCGACAAAAGCGCCAAAATTGGTGATGCCTGTTACGATGCCCTCTACTACACTGCCAACTTCGATGGCCAATACAATTCTTCCCTTCAACTACAAACCGACGGGGTTGCCCCCAGTATCATTACCCGCTCATTATACAGGGGAGATGTACGCTATGTCAAGGAGTTCTCAGTTGCCGTTTGCACGCTTTCCCGGTGCGTAGGGAAGTTCCCCCGCACCCGTCATGCCGAGTTCCTCTCGTGCCAGCTTCTCGATATAGGGAAGCTCGCCCAAACGCTGCTTTTCCGCACGCAGGCGATCATTCTCCGCCTGCGCTGCCGCGAGCCGCTCCGATGCGAGCCGCTGATCTTCGTGCACATGGGAGAGATACAGTCCCTGCGAAACGATCATCGAACCAAAATAACCAAGTATGAGCAGTACCGTGATGACAAACCAGCGCGGTCTCCTAGGGTTGCTTCTCCGTGCCATGCGCCGCTCCTCTCTTCCTTGTCAGCTGCTCCATCAGAATTGCCGCCACATGCTGAGCCGCATCCGCGCGCGCGCAGTCATGCGCAGCCCTGCGCATTTCCGAAATGTGATGTGCCAGAATTTCCTCCACCGCGGGCGCCATTGCTTCCCCCGGATGCAGCCACACGGAAGCTCCGCGCCGCGTCGCATAGACGGCGTTCTCCGTCTCAGGCCCTGGGATGGGGTCATGCAGGAGGAGTGGGAGCCCCGCTGCAAACGCCTCACTGATCGTCAGCCCGCCCGGTTTCGTGATGAGGAGATCCGCAGCGCACATCAGCGTTGGAATCTCATCGGTGTAGGAAAAGACGCGGATGACGTGACGCGATGTGCGTGCGACAGTGCGCGCGTGTTCTTCGAGCACCGCGTTTCGCCCTGCAACAACAAGGATCGAAAGCCGCAGCTTCACCTGCTCAAGGGCCGCGAGCGTCCGATCCATTCCTCCGAGACCAAGCCCTCCGCCCATGAGGAGGATCGTCGGCAGATCTTCGGCCAGCCCCGCATGCGTCTGTGCCGCACTGCGTTCCAGTCCATAGTCCGCGCGCGCGATCGGGATGCCCGTCGCGTGCACCATGTGTGTGTCAAAGCCGCGTGCCGCCATCCCCTCTGCCATCGCCTCGGTCGCGACAAAGTAAACATCGACGCCGGGAACAAGCCAGATGGCATGCAGGGCATAGTCCGTCAGCAATGCGGCAAGCGTGAAGGATGCTCCATGCCGTGCACGCCAGAGTGCAGCCGCTCCCTCAGGGAACGGATGCGTCGCGATGACGAGGTCAGGGGCATATGCCCTGATAACCCGTCCCACAGTATGCACCATCACCTGTGCGAATGCACCGCGTACAACGCCGCCGCTCGCATTCTTGCCCGCAACGCGAAAGAACACATCGTAGAGATCGGGAACAAAGCGCAGCATCAGGAGATAGATACGCTTCATCAGATAGTGGATGATGGAGATATCACGTGCCATAAAGTCCACCACATCCACCTGCATCGTCGCCGCCGCAGGATGTGCCGCAAGTGCCGCGCGGATTGCTTCTGCCGCACGCGTATGCCCGGAGCCGATGGATGCCGTCAGAATGAGAATACGGACGTGCTCCATGCTCCACCTCCTCGCACAATTATGTCTATAATATCACATTTTTTCGCCATGGACAAAACTTTTTTACGAAGTCAAGCCACCATCAACACGGTAAATGCTCCCCGTCACCCACGATGCCGCGGAGGAGGCGAGAAACGCGATGACAGCGGCGATTTCCTCGGGGCTCCCGATGCGCCCCAGAGGATAGTGCGCCGCCATTTCTCTCAGCTGCTCCTCACGAGGCAGGATCGGAGAAAACTGCCGCTCCGTCAGGGGGGTGAGCACATCGGCTGGCGCAACGGCGTTGACGCGCACACCGTCGCAAGCGAGCTCCAGCGCGAGCGAACGCGTAAAGGCGATGACTGCCCCCTTCGTCGCTGCATACGCCGCACAGAAATAGTTGCCGTGCAGCCCCGCATCCGAGGCGACACTCACAATATTGCCGTGCGTCTCCCGCAGATGCGGCAATGCTGCCTGCGTCAGATAAAAGACTCCCTTGACGTTCGTCGCGAGCAGATCCTCAAGCAGATCCCCCGCAAGATCATCAAGCCCCCCCTCTGCATAGATTCCGGCAGAGTGGATGAGTACATCGAGCGTACCAAACGTACGGATCGTCTCCTCCAACACATGCGTGCAGTCCGCACGTCTGCGTACATCAGCGGACACAAAGAGGGCGCGTTCCCCCTCTGAGAGAGTGACAAGCGCAGCGCGTCCGCGTCCCTCATCACGCCCCACAAGGGCGACGCATGCCCCTCCTGCAAGAAAGAGCTTTGCACAGGCAAGCCCGATTCCCGAAGTGCCGCCCGAGATCAGCACCACTTTCCCTGCAAAAGCATCAGCGGCAAAAATTTTCTGTTCCATACCATCACACCAACAGATAAAAAAACCGGACTCCCAATCGGAAGCCCGGTCTCATGTTCAAGAGAACCCTTGTCTTAGTTCACAGAATCCTTCAGAGCCTTGCCAGCCTTGAACACAGGCGACTTGGAAGCCGGAATGTCGATCTCCTTGCCCGTCTGCGGATTGCGGCCCTTGCGAGCCTTGCGCCCCTTCACCTCGAATGTACCGAAGCCGATCAGCTGAATCTTGTCACCCTCGGCAAGTGCGTTCTTGACCGTCTCAAATACGGCGTTGACCGCCTTCTCCGCGTCCTTCTTCGTCAGGCCTGCCTGCTCTGCTACGTTTGCGACCAATTCCTGCTTGTTCAAAGTAGCATCCTCCTTTAGATATTTTCCATTTACCTTGCAACCCTAGGGTCGCGCTGTCATGAGAGAATTTAACAGAATTACCTAGAAAAATCAAGTGGAAAAATAAAAAAAGCGATTTTTTCCCTAAAAATATAGGTTTTTTTACCCATTCCCCCAAAAAACAGGGATATATGGGATGAAGAGTGTGGTCAGATGGTCGATATCCTCCTGCCAATCGAGTTCAAAAAGCGGGATGCGCACAACACGTTCATCGGGAAGTCCCAGATGATGCAGATAGATCACCTCCTGCGTATCAGGGAAATGCTCCATGAGGAGGATCTTGAGATTCGAAGCAAGCTCGCGCGAATAGAGCTGCGTGATGATGAGATCCTGTGCGGGCGGAGCCGCAACCGCTTCCTCGTCCATCGCGTCGATGATGGACAGACCGTCCGCAGGGTCGACACCGAGTGCCGCAAAAAGGGGCTCCAAGAAGCTCATCGCAGGCAGAATCTCAAGCGGTATCCCATCTTCCATCGCCCGTTCGCGCAGCAGCTGCACCGTGCGTTCGGCAACGAAGGGACTGCCCGGAACGAGATAGAGCACATCAGATGCTTTGACACGCTCCATGAGATCGTTCACAATGCGCTCATAGAGTTCATCAAAATCCTCGGCGTCCTCGTAAAAATCGTCATATGTCTCATAGCGGATTCCCGCCGCATCCAGAGCCTCCACCGTCGGATGAATGTGCGTGCGCAGGAGGATGTGCGCCGCCATCTCAATGCGCGTCCATGTGCCGCGTGTCATCAGCTCCGCGCCGGCGGGACCAAGCCCCGCCACCGTCAATTGATATGCCATGTCTCACTCTCCACTTGCCATCTTCACAACTTCCAATGCGGTATCCAAGATCTCTCTGCGCTCCTTCGGCTGAAGGCGGATGCGGTAACCGTCGCCCTCAGACAGAGGACCGACGCGACGCCCGAATGCACGATCCAGACGCATAAGTACCGGCAGCGGCAGTTTCTCGACCTCCCCCATGGTGATATCCAGAGCATCTCCCTTCGCTGCAATGCTGCGCGCGCCAAAACTGCGCGCATAGTTCTTAATGCGTGCGATGTCGAGGAGTGCGAGTACGGGCTTCGTCGGTTCGCCGAAACGGTCGATCAGTTCATCGAGCAGTGCCTCCAAATCCTCGTTTGTGCGCACGGCGGCGATCTTCTGATAGACCTCTATCTTGTGCATGGCATCATCGATGTATCCGCCGTCGAGGTACGCCTCGACGGGCAGGTCAATGACCGTCTCCACGGGCGGGGGCGGCGGCGCTTCTCCCCGCCTGCGTGCCACAGCTTCCTCAAGCAGTTTCACATACATCTCAAAGCCGACGCCCGCAATATGTCCATGCTGCTGTGCGCCGAGGAGGCTGCCCGCCCCGCGGATCTCGAGATCGCGCATGGCGATCTTGAAGCCCGAACCGAGCTGCGCGAACTCCTTCATCGCCTGCAGACGCTTCTCCGCCGTCTCACTGAGGACCTTGTCACGCCGATAGGTGAAGTAGGCAAACGCCATCTTTGCCGAGCGCCCGACACGCCCACGCATCTGGTAGAGCTGCGAGAGCCCGAAACGGTCGGCATCATAAATGATGATCGTGTTCGCATTGGCGACATCGATCCCGTTCTCGATGATGCTCGTCGCAAGCAGGATGTCATAATGCCCCTCATAGAAGTCCATCATGACCTGCTCAAGGATGTCCTCATTCATCTGTCCGTGTGCTGAGGCAATGCGAGCCTCGGGCACGAGACGCAGCAGATGCTCGCGCATACGGTCGATGCTCTCCACGCGGTTATATATAAAGTAGATCTGCCCCCCGCGCGCCAATTCACGCTCAATCGCACTGCGCATCATCGCATCGCTGCTCTCCACAACGTAGGACTGCACAGGCAGACGGTCGGCAGGTGGGGTCTCGATGATGCTCATATCGCGCGCACCCGCGAGCGACATATGCAGCGTACGCGGGATGGGCGTTGCCGAGAGTGTCAGCACATCGACCCCTGCTGCAAACTCCTTGATCTTCTCCTTCTGCGTGACGCCAAACCGCTGCTCCTCGTCCACGATCAAAAGGCCTAGATTCTGAAATCGGACGCGCTTGCGGTTGAGGATGGCGTGCGTCCCAATGAGGATGTCCACACGCCCCCGCGCTACCTCATGCAAAGTTGCCGCTTGTTCGCGCACGGAACGGAAACGGCAGACCACATCCACCTTTGGTGCGAAGTCCGCAAAACGGGCGGCAAACGTCTGGTAGTGCTGCTGTGCGAGAACCGTTGTGGGCACGAGAACGGCCACCTGAAAGCCGTCCATTGCCGCCTTGAACGCCGCACGCACAGCGACCTCCGTCTTGCCAAAGCCCACATCACCGCAGAGCAGACGATCCATGGGCTTATCACGTTCCATATCACGCTTGATCTCCGCGATGGCACGCAGCTGATCCTCCGTCTCCTCGTAGGGAAACGCCTCCTCGAACTCACGCTGCATGGCATCGTCGGGCGTAAAGGCATGCCCGTGTGCAAGCTGCCGCTGTGCATAGATCTCAAGCAGATGATCGGCGATGTCCTCCACGGACTTCTGTGCCTTCGCACGCGCACGCGCCCAATCTGCCGTCCCCATGCGATGCAGACGCGGTGCGGCTCCCTCTGACCCGATGTACTTCTGCAGCAGCCCGACCTGATCCGTCGGCACGAAGAGTTTGTCATCTCCGCCATACAGAATACGGAGGTAGTCACGGTGAACTCCTGCCACCTCAAGCGTCTCCACGCCGAGGTATTTCCCAATACCATGCGAGACATGGACAACATAGTCGCCGGGTGCAATCTCGCGGAAGTGGCGGATCCGTTCCCCCGCCGATGCCGTACGGCGCAGCTTCGCCTTGTGCCGTCCGAAGATGTCCTGCTCCGTGAGCACGGCGATCCGCGCTCCACTCAGCTCAAAACCCGCGCGCAGACTACCAGAGGCAACGGCGACAGCACCGTCCTGGGCATCGCCCTCCCTGCGCACGATGACAGTGGGGAGCTTCCATCCCATCAGCATATCGCGGACGAGATTTGCCCGCTCCACCCCACCCGCGAGCACGAGCACCTGCATTCCATCCGACAGATAACGGCGCAGCTCACTCTCAAGGAGGTGAAACTGCCGCCCGAATGCCGTCATAGGCACCATTTGAAAGGCAATGAGCTCGGCGGGCGTACATGCGGGAAAGGAGCGGCTCATCAGTGCGGCAAAGACCTCGTGACCCGCCATGCCCGCCGCAACGATCTCCTCCCACGAAAACAGGCGTGCCGCACGCCCCTCATCTTCCTGCACAGCATCCGAAAGTGCAGCGATGAGACGTGACGGCTCATCGAATACCGTCACCCCCTCTGCCCCGAGGTACGACAAAAAGCACGCCTCCCCCTCGTCGTCCGCTGCGCGCAGCGGCATGATGGAAGCCGTGCCAATGTTCTTGATCGAACGCTTCGTCAGAGAATCGTACTCGCGCATGGAGTCAATCTCCGTATCAAAGAGCTCCACGCGAATCGGAGAGAGCGCATTGATCGGAAAGATGTCGACGATGCCGCCGCGTACACTGAACTGCCCAACATGCTCTACCTCGGGCGCGTGCTCGTAGCCAAGTGCCGAAAGGCGTTCGATCAGCACCTCACGCGGCAGCTGTTCCCCAAGCCGCAGGGAGAGTGCCGCACGCGAGAACTCCGCCGAGCTCAGCCCCTTTTGCACCGCTGCGCCAATGTCCGCAAGCACGATGATCGGCTCGCGGCGCAGGAGACGAGCGAGGATGTTCATGCGCTGTGCCGAGCGTTCCAGTCCCTTTGCCGCGCCTGGTGCAGCGAAGTCCATGCGGTCCAGTTCGGGCAGCTCATAGACATCCGCCTCCGGCAGCAGTGCCGTCAGATCTTCCTGCCACGCACGCAACGCCTCGCGCCCGCTCGTGACAATGGCGAGCGGGCGCGGATTGCTGTCATAGGCGGCTGCAACGGCGGCGTGCTTCATCGAGCCGGCAAAGCCGTATGCGAGTGTCTGCTGCGGAGCAGCGGTCAGGGTCTCCACGAGCTGCCCGACCGCACGATCCGCACGTAGGATAGAAAAGAGTGCGTTCATTTGGGAGCTGCGGCGAGTGCCGCGCGTACAAAGCCTGCAAAGAGCGGATGCGGATGGTTCGGGCGCGATTTCAGCTCCGGATGGAACTGCGAGGCAACAAACCACGGATGATCCACGATCTCCACGACCTCCACGAGGCGGTTGTCCGGACTTGTGCCCGCAATGACCATCCCCTTCTCCTCAAGCTGCGCGCGAAACGCGTTGTTGAATTCAAAGCGGTGACGATGCCGCTCGCTGATCTCCCCCTCACCGTACTCCTCGCGCGAACGCGAGCCGTCCGCGAGGAGACAGGGATAGGCGCCGAGGCGCATCGTGCCGCCCTTCTCCTCGACATCCTGCTGATCCTCCATCAACGCGATGACGGGGTGCGGTGTCTCCGGCACAAACTCCGTGCTGTGCGCGTTTGTCAGCCCCGCGACATGGCGTGCAAACTCAATGACGGCACACTGCATTCCGAGACAGAGCCCGAGGAACGGGATCTCATGCTCGCGCGCGTATTGGATGGCGCGGATCTTCCCTTCGACACCGCGGTCGCCGAATCCGCCGGGCACGAGGATGCCCTTGCACCCGACAAAGAGCTCGTCGAGATCCACGTTTGGATTCTCGAGCTCTTCCGCATTGATCCACGTAATTTTGACCTGCGCATCGTTCTCGATGCCGCCGTGATGCAGTGCCTCCGTCACTGACATATAAGCATCGGGCAGGGCAACGTATTTGCCGACGACGGCGATCTTCACCTTCTTCGCAGGATGATTGATCTTAAAGACCATCTTCTCCCACGCCTCCATGTTGGATGGGTCGAAGGTCATTGCCATCTTCTCAAGCACAATACGGTCAAGCCCCTCCTGCTGCATCATCAGGGGGACTTCATAGATCGTCGATGCCGTGCGGTTCTCGATGACCGCATCCGCATCCACATCGCAGAACAGCGCGATCTTCTCCTTCATGTCGCGCGGGATCGGCTGCTCCGTACGGCAGACGAGAATATCCGGCTGAATGCCGATGGCACGCAGCTCCTTGACGCTGTGCTGCGTCGGCTTCGTCTTGAGCTCGCCCGCCGCACTGATGTAGGGCAGCAGTGTGACATGGATGTAGAGCGCATCGTTCTTGCCGACTTCCTTCTTGACCTGACGGATCGCCTCAAGGAACGGCAGGCTCTCGATGTCGCCGACGGTACCGCCGATCTCCGTAATGACGACATCGGCGTTGTCCGCCTTTGCCACGTCATAAACACGCTGTTTGATCTCGTTCGTGATGTGCGGGATCACCTGTACGGTCGAGCCAAGGTAGTCACCGTGACGCTCCTTGTTCAGGACGGAAGAGTAGACCTTGCCCGTTGTAATGTTCGAGCGCTTTGTGAGGTTGATGTCGATAAAGCGCTCATAGTGCCCGAGATCGAGATCCGTCTCCGCGCCGTCGTCGGTGACGAACACCTCGCCGTGCTGGTAGGGGCTCATCGTGCCCGGGTCGATGTTGATATAGGGATCAAATTTCTGGATCGTGACCTTCAGCCCGCGGTTCTTGAGCAGACGCCCGAGCGATGCTGCCGTAATGCCCTTTCCGAGCGATGAGACCACGCCGCCCGTGACGAAAATATACTTTGCCATGCCGTTCCTCCGCACGTTAGTTTTGAATACTCTCGAGCTTCTTCTTGCGTGCTGCCTCCTTCGTAATGGCGGTCTTTGCCGCCCCTCCGGACGCACGTGACGATGATCTCTTGACCTCGGGCGGAACCCACTCGGTCAGTCCCCATTTGCCCTCGCCTTCATAGTGAAAACGACTGTCCATGTTCATCATCGTATAGATCTCGGAAATTGCCATTGCAAGCGACTGCACAGGCTTGTGCTTCGCCTCGATGACCTCGGTAATGAGCTCCTTGTAGTGCATCGGCTTTTTTTTCTGCGTGAGGATATGATGGGCAATGTCCATTTCCGCCATTTGTTCAAAATCCATGAATACGCTCCTTTCAGAGAGTTACGGAACACTGATGATCCGCACTTCCTTACATCTTCTCCGGCGCCGAAACACCGAGTACACCGAGGCTGTGACGGATCACGCGCCCCGCTGCCAGCACGAGGGCAAGGCGCGCCGAGGCAAGCGGCGGCTCCTGTCCGACAATGCGGCATTTGTTGTAAAACGAATGGAATGCGCCCGCCAGTTCGTGACTGTAGCGCGCAATGCGCTGCGGTGCAAACTCCGCCGCCGCACGCGCGATCTCCTCGGGATAGGCGGCGATCTTCTTGATGAGCGCAATCTCCGTCTCGTCCGTCAGAAGTTCCAACTCCACTCCGTCCCGCACGGCAATCCCCGCCTCGTCCGCCTGGCGGAAGATGCTGGAAATGCGCGCATGTGCGTACTGGATGTAGTACACGGGGTTTTCATTCGACTTCTTCGTCGCAAGGTCAAGATCGAAGTCGAGCTGGCTGTCCAGTGAGCGCATGAGGAAGAAATAGCGCGCTGCATCGACGCCAACCTCCTCCATCAGCTCACGCAGCGTGACCGTCTCGCCCGTGCGCTTGCTCAGCTTCACGAGGGCACCGTCCCGATAGAGGCTCACCATCTGCAGGAGCAGCACCGTCAGCTCCTCGGGATCGTGTCCGAGTGCCGCCATCGCCGCCTTGACACGTGCGACATAACCGTGGTGATCCGCGCCCCAGATGTTGATGAGGCGGCCGTAACCGCGCCTGTATTTATCATCATGGTAGGCAATGTCCGCTGCGAGATAGGTCGGAACACCGTTGTCGCGGAAAATGACGCGATCCTTATCGTCGCCGTAGTCCGTCGAGCGCAGCCAGACCGCCCCGTCCTTCTCATATGCCGTGCCGCGTTCGAGGAGCACGTCCACAACACGCCGCACAGCATCGGGATGCAGCGTGCGCTCGCTGTACCAGCGGTCGAACGTCACGCCGAAATCCGCGAGATCCTCCTCAAGTGCTGCGAGCTTCTCACGATAGGCGACATCCTGAAACAGCTTCAGACGCTCCTCCTCGGGAAGTTCGAGATACTTGTCCCCGTCACGGTCGATGATGCGCTGCGCCGTCTCCACAATGTCCGCCCCGTGGTAGCCGTTCTCGGGGAACTCCACGGGCTTTCCCAGCAGTTCCAGATAGCGCGCATTCACCGACACAGCGAGCAGATTCATCTGGTTGCCCGCATCGTTGACATAGTACTCACTGTCCACCGTATAACCCGCCGTGCGCAGGAGTTTCACAAGTGCCGAACCGACTGCCGCCCCGCGCCCGTGCCCGACGTGCAGAGGTCCTGTCGGATTCGCACTGACATACTCCACCTGGATGCGCGGCGCGCCGTTGGGCGGCAGCGTGCCGAATTCCTCCCCCGCCGCAAGCACAGCGCGCAGGGTGTCCGAAAGCACCGTCTTTTTGAGGTAGAGATTGAGGAAACCGGGGCCTGCGACCTCCGCATGATCGAGCCAGTCGCCCGTAAGGCGATCCCGAATCGCCGCAGCAATCTTCTGCGGGGACTGACGAAAGACACGCGCCGACTGCATGGCGAAGTTCGTCGCAAAATCGCCCAGTTCCTTTTCCGGGGGCTCTTCCAGAAGAACAGGCGGCAGTGCCGCGCCCTCGGGCAGGACGCCCTCCGCTGCAGCCGCTTCCACAGCGCGTATGAGTGCCTGTTCCATCTGCTGTTTTATATCCACCTTGATTGATTCTCCTTTACATCGGCTCAATTCGTATTTCCAACGTATTGTCGCTCTGCCGCACACCGTCCACATAGAGCGTATAGAAGATATATGCCTCCTCACGCCCATCCGGGAACACGCGGAGACGGAGGCGGCGCGTCAGCGTCTTGATGAGGAACGTACCGTATGGCGTACGGTAGTTGCTCGTACGCTCCTCCCCTGCGGCGAAATGCTGCGCATAGCGCACAACACCGCGCCGCTGGAGCATGATGCCTGCATCACTGATCCGCAGCACAGAGGGAACGACTGCCCCCTCGATGAGCTCGCTGTCATCATAGCTCACATAACGGCTCTCTCCACGCAAAAAACGCCGTCCGGTAACGGACAGCGCAATGCGGCTCTCCTCGCCAGCAGCATCCACCTGTCTCCCGTCCAGGAAGACACGTACCTGCTCCGCACCCTTCATCGAATACTCCCTCCGATAAAAAGTGTGTCCTGCACAGCCTAGGGAAGCACTGATAAATTCAGCCACGCCGTCTTAGCACATCTTTTTTGCCCTGTCTATGTCGACAACTCCTCCACATAGCTTTTGCTATGCGTCCGGTTTGTCTCCTTGACAGGACAAAAAATCTGCACCAATCCGACGGACTTCATTTTATCAGCGATTCCCTAATTCTGATCAACAGCGATCGCCAAATCCACCAGCTGACCGCTCAGATTCATCTCCACGACGAGATACTGCCCGTCGCTGATCTTGACCTCGAAGTCCTTTCCGACCGTCAGCGATGGTGTAGATATATCTACGTCCAGACCAAGTCCTGTGATGTTCGTCGCCGTGTGCGCCGTCAGCATATTGCTGAGCTCCGAAATCGCGCTCTGCGCCATCTCGTCGAACGCCTCAACCGGCATCCCCATCATCATCTGAGACGCGATGAACTTCGCCGTATCTTCACTCATATTGTAGACGACATTCCCACGGATCTGCTTTGTAAATCCGACCAGCATCGACACACCGAGACTCTTAACCCGCGACGAAGAGGCATAGAGCTTCGTTCGTGTCGGCTCCGGAAACCCCAACATCGGCATCACCGTTGTGAAGGCATCCACAAAAGGATTGATCAGTTTTGCATCCATTGATTACTCTCCCTCTGCAAAGCCCACATTCATCCGCACCATTCCGATTGGCAGGCGTATACTGATACAGAATGTCGTCATACGAGGGCTGACAATATGCACCTGGGAGCCGCGTATCGTCCCCGGCGGCGTCAAACGCAGTTCCTTTCCCTCAAGTACGTTGTTGATCTTCGAGACGGCACGTCCCGCCAGGATGTTCGCGGCCTCCTCTACGGCATCCACGGCCTCATCGTCATCGAGCTCTTCCACAGACGCACGCCCAAGCATGTGCATTGCAAACAGCTTGATCATCGGCTCATCCATGTAGAGAATCGCACGTCCCGTTGTGAATCCCGTAATGCCGATAATGACCGCCGCACCGCTCACATCAAGCGAGCGCGGCTCATACGGCTCGATCTCGGTCTCTCCCTCCATGCGGAGAAGCCCCGCAATTCCCTGTTGGAGGCCGCGCGCAAACGGTTTGGCATAAAGCTCACGAAAGACCGACTCCTGGCTTGCCGCCGACTCACAGATCAGATGGAGCGTGTCCACCAGATCGGACTTTGCCGCCGGCTTTTGCAAAAACGCACGAATCCCGATCGCCTTTCCCTGCGTGATGAGATTCAGATCCTTCATCGCACTGATCATCAGGATCTTCGCATCGGAATCTACGGTCAAAATCCGCCTGCTGCACTCCAGACCATTCGCATCGGGCAGATTCATATCCATCGTCACGAGATCCGGGCGCAACTCTGCGTAAAGACGAAGGGCCTCCACCGCATCCGCCGCCATGCCGCAGACCTCGAAATCCGTATCCCTTAAATTCTCGGCAATCATCACGCGGCTGATCTTAGAGTCATCCACGATCAGCACCCGTAATTTCCCCATACAACTTCACCCTCTTTTACGGATCACTTTATCCATCCGTTATTATAGCACGAAACAATGGCTTTCGTCACATGTTTTTTGGCAAAACTTCAACCCAATATCCATCCGGATCCTCGACGAAGTAAATCCCCATCGCCGCGTTCTCGTAGCAGATGATGCCCATCTCTGCATGTTTTTCCCGCGCCGCCGCATAATCGTCCGTGTAGAGCGCGAGGTGGAACTCCTTTTCCCCGAGATCGTACGGCTCTGTTCGCTCGTGCAGATAGGTCAGTTCCAGCTCAAAATCCGTTGCGCCGTCCCAGAGATAGACGAGCGTGAATCCCTCCGCCGCAAGGCGCCGCTTCTCACGAAAGCCAAACGCCTTTGCATAGAAATCCATGCTGCGCGCGAGATCAAGCACATTAAAGTTTACATGCGTAAATGTAAATGCCATGTTCTCCTCCCTCAAATAATATTGTATTACGGAAAAAATACAAATGCAGTAACAAATGCAAAACTATGCGCGATCCACGCGGTCAAAGAGCTCCGTCACCTCGGGCGCAGGCTCTGCGTCCAGCTTACTCACAATGTAAATCGCGAGAAGCCCAAGAATGAACCCCGGTACAATCTCGTAGAGCCCAAACAGTGCGAACTGCTTCCAGATCAGCACCGTCATACCGCCCGTCACAATCCCTGCAAGCACGCCGCGCTCCGTCGTACGCCGCCAAAACAGGCACATGAGGAGTGCCGGGCCAAACGCAGCACCAAAGCCCGCCCATGCATACGCCACCATATCGAGGATAAAATTGTCAGGACTCATGCCGAGGTAGATTGCCGCCGCTGCAATCACGAGCACCGAGAGACGACTCACCCAAACCAGCTCCACCTGCTGTGCGTGCGGACGGAAACTGCGCCGATAGATGTCCTGCGCAAACGCAGATGCCGCCACAAGGAGCTGCGCAGACGCTGTACTCATGATCGCTGCGAGCACCGCCGCGAGAATCAGACCGGCGATGACCGGAGGGAAGAGTTCCCCCGCCATCGCAAGAAAAACGGTCTCTGCCGCCGTTCCCTCAAGTGGAGTTTTCAAATAGACCGTGCCAACCATACCGACCAGAATTGCTGCGGAGAGCGAGATCACCACCCATGCCATTGCAATCCGTGTCGCCTGCGGCAGCTCCTCCGCATGGCGAATCGCCATAAAGCGCACGAGAATATGCGGCTGTCCGAAATAGCCGATGCCCCATGCCATGAGCGAAACAAACTCGATGAGCCCGAGCGTAGAGCCGTCCACCTTCGTGAGCGGCGAGAAAAACGAGGCATGCTCCGCGTAGATCAGATCCGCCGTCGCGCCGAAGCCGCCGAGCATGATTGCCGCGCCCACAGGCACAACAAGGATCGCAAAGAACATCATCACGCCCTGGATGAAGTCCGTGCGCGAGACGGCGAGAAATCCGCCGACAAGCGTGTAAAACACAACAACGCCCGCCCCCGCAAACAGAGCCGTCAAATATGGCAGGGCAAAGATCGTCTCGAAGAGACGCCCTGCAGCCACAAAGCCCGAGGACGTATAGAGGATAAAGAAAATCAGAATGAAGATCGCCGGCACAATGCGCAATGCCCCCGATGTCGCAAAAAAACGATTCTCGAAGAAATCCGGCAGTGTCAGTGAGTTGTTCGCCAGCTCTGTATAGACGCGCAGACGCGCAGCGATGAACTGCCAGTTCGCCCACGTTCCGAGCGCAAGCCCCAAGGCGATCCACCCTGCATTCAACCCCGCCATATAGGCGAATCCGGGCAGCCCCATGAGCATCCAGCCCGACATATCAGACGCCTCTGCACTCATCGACGTGACCCATGCACCGAGCTTGCGGTTGCCGAGAAAGTAGTCACTCATATTGCGTGTCCGTCGATAATAGTAGACACCGATCGCCATCATGACCAGCATATATACAACGAAGATGATGCTAATTTCAATTTTTTCTGCCAAATGTACGACCCCTCGCTCAAAAAACTATGCCGCTTATTATACGGGATTTTCCGCCGAAAAGCAAAGACATTTCAAAATAGGCTCATACCTTGACACGAAAAAAACCCCGCATACGCGGGGTCGCTCTTCTAAAAGCAGCACTACTCCTGCTGCTCGAACAGAGACTTGTCCACACCGCAGAGCGGGCAGACAAAATCATCCGGCAGATCCTCAAAAGCTACACCGGGAGCCAGATCGTAGTCGGCATCCCCGGCCGCCTCATCGTAGACCCAGCCGCAAACTGTACAAACCCATGTCTTCATAAGAAACCCTCCTCATCAATAATACACAGCTTTGATCTATAATACACAGATGTATCAGGAAGTCTATCTCACGTACAAATTACTACCCAATAACAATTATTATATTACACCATTTTTTTGTGTTTTACCAGTCTTTTCATAAAACCCCTTATAGATTTTTTCTATGACGGTATTCCGTCGGCTTGACCCCCATGTGTTTTTGAAAAATTTTGCTGAAATAGCGTGTGTCCTGATAGCCGCACGCCGCGGCGACCGCGTAGATCTTCTCGTCGCTCTCGCGCAGCAGCTGCCCAGCACGACGCAGACGACAATCTGTCAGATATGCACTGAACGAAGTTCCGCAGCGCGCAAAAAGCTTGTGAACATAGCTTACACTGAGACCGAGCTCATCCGCGACCTCACGAACGGTAATCGGCTCTGCCATATGCTCCTCCATGTGACGCACGGCATGGAGCAGATAGCCACGAATCGGCTCCTCGGCGGGAAGATCAAGATGGACGTAGTCCGCCTCCGCTGCGTCAGGTGATTGCATGGGCAGACGCCGTGCCGCGATATGATCTGCTGCAAGACGCACGGCAGCGGCAAGCTCCTCGTCGTCGAGCGGCTTCAGGAGATAGGCACATACCCCGAGAGAAATCGCTTGCTGGGCATATTCAAACTCGCTGTATCCCGAGAGAATGATGTACTCCGCATCCAGCTCTTCGCGCAGGCGTGCGATCACGTCCAGACCCGAAAGCCCCGGCATCTTGATGTCCACAATCAGCACGTCTGGATGTCGCTCACGCGCAAGGAGAATGCCCTCCATCCCGCTGCCCGCCGTCCCGATTACCTCCGCGCCAAAATCCCCCCATGGTGTCAGGCGCATAATGCCCTGCCGCTGCATGGGTTCGTCGTCTATAATGAGCACTTTAATCATAATGAGGAGCCTCCTCCATGCGCTTCAGCGTCAATATTACCTCCGTTCCCTTCCCCTCTGTCGAGTGCAGCGTAATTCCGCAGTCCTCATCCCCGTTCAGCACCGCACGCATATGCACATTGTAAAGGCCAAAATGATTATCATCGTGCCGCTCCAGCACTTCCTTCTGTCGCTGCGATGACATTCCCTGTCCGTTGTCCTTCACGCGAAAGACGAGATGTCCGTTCTCCCGCCTCCCCGTAATTGTAATACGCCCGCCGCTCTCCGCCATCTCAATGCCGTGCCGAATCGCGTTCTCCACGAGTGGCTGCAAAATCAGCTTCGGTACATAGCATCCATACGCCGTTGAATCGACACGCACTGAGACCTTCAGCCGCCCCGCAAAACGCCGCTGCTGGATCTTCAGATAGGTACGCAGAAAGGTCAGTTCCTCTGCCACCGTCACAAAGTCCTTCATGCTCACCGAGGCGCGCAGGAGTTTGCCGAGCTGTACTGCGATATCGGCTGCGCCATCGCTGTCCCCGAGCTTTGCACTCCACTTGATGAGGTTGAGCGTGTTATACATGAAATGCGGCTTAATCATCTCCGTCAGAGATTTCACCTGCGCCACGCGCAGCGTCCGCTCACGCTCCCTGTTCTCTGCGAGTAGGACGCGGATATGCTCGATCAGACGATTGAACGTCAGTGCGAGCTCACCGATCTCGTCGGTGCGGCGAACCTCCACTTGCACGGAGAAGTCATCACTGCTGCGCACGTGTCCCATTGCCGTCGCGAGCGTATGCAGCGGCCGCCAGAGATGGCGGCTCAAACGATAGGCAAGATATGCCGTCACGCCGAGTGCAATCACGTCCACCATCAGCACAAGGCGGAACAGATAGTCCAGCGGCGCAGAATCCAGACGCTGTCGCAGATGCACGACAAAGCCTGTAGCGGGCGAGGTATACGCATAGTCGCGGAACACGGACTCCATCGGCTCTGTCCCCGTCTGCGGCAGCAGTGCCGAGGAAAAGCCCTCGCGGTGATGATCGAGCATATCCATCATCACATAGTGATAGCGATCCGTCAGGATGATCTGCCCCTCGTTGCCGTCCTGCACACGCTGAATGAGCGGTACAAGAGCCTCACGCCGTATATCGATGACGGCAAAACCGAGAAGTTTATCCCCCTCCCGAATTGCACGTGCCATCGAAAAAACCGTCTCCCTGCGATCCGCCTCATAACGGTCTGCCGAAATCAGTACCCAGTTCTGCCCCTTTACTGCACGTCCGAGCAGTCCCCAGTGCAGATTTTCCGGGAGGCGGTAGTCATGCGGCAGATCGTCCGTCGCAATGACCTGTGCACCGTCTGACGAGAGTAGGTAAATCGCGGCCTCCCCCGTACGTCCCGCAAGAATCCCATAGAGATCGCCGTAGATGTGTTCCACATTGCCGCGTGCACCGCGCAGAAATGCGAGTGTCTCCGCACGCACAAGCAGTGGATTCATCAGTCGTTCATAACTCTCAACAAGATTGTCGATCTCACGCGAGATGCGCTGTACCTCCGCACGTCCGCTCTTCGCCTGCGTATTCTCATAGACACGATCCGCGGCATAGAGAATCATCACGGAAGCAAGCAGAAGGGGAAAGAGACCGCCAAAGAACAAATACGCCAGCAGACGTTTTTGATAACTGATCCGATATCGATCCATAACAAAGACAGCCCCTCTCCTGCTGTGATATACACAACGGAAAAACGAGGAAAATGCCCCTCAATCTTCAGACTATATAGAAAGAATACGGATAAATTCCATTTCTGTCAAGCAAAATTATAAATAAATCGTAATGTATACTTTTATGTTCAGACAAAGGAAAAACCGCCACACTAAGTGACGGTCTTGGAAGGGGAAAATATGGGAATGGGGGATGGGGGGAAATGGGGATTTATTTGATAACCGCTGCGCGCCATTTGCTTAGGAACTCGTCCCGAAAGGAGACGGCGCGCTGCGTATCAAACCGAGTATGAGGAATCTCCGATAATGGACGGAGATTCGGAGGTGTCGAGATATCGACACGGGATGAGCGAAATTCATAAGAGCCGAGACGCCCATGAACCTCACGGCTCATCGCAAAATCAAGGAATTTCTTTGCATTGTCTGCATGCGGAGCATTTTTGATGATCGCAATGCCGGTCGAAGAAACCGTTGTCCCCTCTCGAGGATAGACAATCTTGATATGTGCATCACCTTTGATGTATTTGAGCACCGGTTCTTCAAACGTCGCTGTGACTGCATACGCCCCATTTGAGAGCGCCTTGATCTGCTCCGCCGAACTGCCGATGATGCGTCCATTGAGCTGCTCCGCCATCTGCCCGATGACAGCTGTGTCGCCGCCCAGGGCATCCATCATCGTGAGAAGCACGATGTAGGCATGATTCGATTTGGCAGGGTCTGCGAGGGCAATGCGTCCACGAAATTTCGGATCGAGAAGATCTCGCCACCCCTTCGGGGCATTCGCCTCACTCACCAGATCGGTGTTGTAGGCGATGACGTAAGGATCCATCGTCATATTGTAGAAGACATTGTCTCTGCGTACAAAATCAGATTGAATTGCAGACTTCTCGGGAAACACGTAGGGTTCGAGATAGGGTGTGAGTGCAACATAGGCATCCGCCGTGCCGCCCCAGATAATATCACCGCGTGGTTTTTCCTGCTCCGTGCGCACACGCGCCATGAGTTCATCCGAAGTCCCGCAGACAAGCTGCACCTGTATGCCGGTCTCTTCCTGAAACTCCTTGGCAAGCGAAGCCGTCCAGTCCTCGTCATTGCAGTTGTAAACTACCACAACATTGGCGTCCGACCGCACAGGCTGCGGTTCTGCAGCGCAGGCCGTAAGGAGAAGTGCCACGGCGAGGAGAAGCGCCGCACCCCACATCTGCATACGTTGAAAGATGATCATCGTGCGACACCTCCTCAACGAGATGTCATCAATTTCAAATCTTTTTTGTTATTATAGAATTATCAGAACTAATATGCAATTAGGCAATTCATCAATTTGGTATGATAATCCTATCTTCTATTGTTTTCCACGCAATTCCCGTTGTGCCTCGAAGAAATGAACCACCGCCTCCGCCGAAGGGCGATTCATTCCGGGGACACTGGCGAGTTCGTCGACCGAAGCCGCCTTAATCTTGTCCAGTGTTCCGAAGTGAGTCCAGAGTGCCTGACGCCGCTTCGGACCGACACCGACAATATGATCCAATACAGAAACAAGATTGCGCTTACCGCGCAGTTTGCGATGAAACGTGATCGCAAAGCGGTGCGCCTCGTCGCGGATGCGCTGAATGAGATAGAGGGACGGACTGCGGCGCGGCAGCTCGATCGGCTCGGAATTCCCTTCGGTAAAGACGAGCTCAAACTGCTTGGCAAGGCCGACGACGGGAACATTTTTATGTCCCGCCTCATTACGAATAATCTCAAGTGCGGAGGAGAGCTGTCCCTTCCCGCCGTCGATGATGATGAGATCAGGCAACTCCTCTTCAGACAGCCCCACATAACGGCGTGTTGTGACCTCGCGCATGGAGAGAAAGTCATCCGGCTTGCCCTCCGCGCTCTTGATCTTGAAGCGGCGATAGTCCGACTTCTTCGGCATACCACCCTCAAACACAACCATCGAGGCAACGGTCTCCTGCCCCTGATTGTGTGAGATGTCGAAGCACTCCATGCGATACGGCGGCTTCTTCAGACCAAGGTAACGCCCGAGCTCCTCGACTGCACCGAGTGTCTGCTCATCCGCAAGGCTGCGCCGCGTCTCCTCGTCCGCGAGGAATTTCTCCGCATTCCCCGTCGCCATCACGATGAGATCGTGCTTTGTTCCGCGTTGCGGCGTGAGGAGAGCGACCTTTCCCCCGCCCTTTTTCTCTGCAAGAAAGCGTTCGATGATCTCCTGTCCCGTCGCCTCAATCGCACACGGGAGCAGCACCTCACGCGGCACAAATGTCGCCTGATTGTAGTACTGCTCAAGAAAGGCGCGTAGGATGTCCGCATCGCTCTCCTCCTCGCTCCCGCGCAGAAGAAAATGCTCACGTCCGATCATCTTACCGCCGCGAATGAAGAAGATCTGCACGCAGACGCCCGCTGCCGAGCGCGCCATGCCGACGGCATCCTGATCGCCTGCGCCCGTGACGATATTCTGCCGCTCCGCCGCCTTACGTACGGCACTGAGCTGATCTCTGAGACGTGCCGCCGTCTCGAAATGATAGGCTTCCGCCGCAAGATTCATGCGGTGTTCCAGCTCGCGCTCCACATCGTCCGTCCGCCCCTCGAGAAAGAGCAGGACGGCACGGATCATCGCGCAGTAATCCTCCTCCATCACCTTGCCCACACAGGGCGCGAGACAGCGCTTGATGTGGTACTCAAGGCAGGGACGATCGGGCATTGTCCGACACGTGCGCAGAGGAAAAAGGCGCTTCAGGAGCTTCAAGCTGTCCCGCAGCGCCGTCACATTCGTATAAGGGCCGAAGTAGCGCGCCCCATCACGTACAACACGCCGCGTGATGAAGACGCGCGGATATTCCTCCTGCACCGTCACCTTTACATAGGGGTAACTCTTATCGTCCTTCAGTCGAATATTATACCGAGGACGATGTTTCTTGATCAGGTTTGCTTCCAGAATCAAAGATTCGACTTCGTTCGCGGTCATGATGGTCTCGAAGTCGGCGACGTGCGAGACCATTGCCCGCACCTTCGGAGCCTGATTTCGGCTGCTCTGGAAATACTGCCGCACGCGGTTCTTGAGGACAATTGCCTTGCCCACATAGATGATCTTCCCGCGTGCGTCCTTCATGATGTAGACACCCGGCGAATCGGGCAGCAGTTTCAGTTTTTCGGCAACAAGGTCTGTCACCTCAGTGTCCCGCCTTCATGCGGTTGATCGCACTGAACAGGGCAAGGATGGACGAGGTGATGATATCCGTATCCAGTCCAGCGCCCCAGTAAACATTGCCGTCCTCCCCTGTGATGCTGATATAGGAGATGGCACGCGAGGTCTGCCCGATCTCAAGCGCGTGTTCGCTGTAAGTCAGATTCGTATAGCAAAGCCCCAGATTTGCCTGCATGGCGTTCGAGATCGCGTCGAGGCGGCCATTGCCGCGTGCCTCATACATGCGGTCCTCACCGTCCACCTTGAGGTGAACATCGCCCATGCGCGTGCCATCCGGCTGTTTTTTGAGATGGAAGTCTGAAAGCTCGAACGGAAAAATGACATTGACATAGGTGTCCATGAACACCTTGTAGATCTCGTCCGGCAGGAGTTCTTTGTGTCCACTGTCGGACACGGACTTCACGCGGTAGCTGAGATCCTCGCGCATCTTCTTCGGCATGCTGATGCCATACTGCTGCTCCATGATGTAGCCAACGCCGCCCCGCCCCGACTGACTGTTGATGCGGATGACATCGCCATCGTACGTACGTCCGATATCCTTCGGGTCGATGTAGAGGTATGGCAGCGACCAGTACTGCGGCTTGTTCTCATCCCAGTACTTCATACCCTTGGCGATCGCATCCTGATGCGAGCCGGAGAACGCGGCAAAGACGAGCGAACCCGAGTACGGCTGACGCGGATTGACCTGCATACGCGTCACCTGCTCATAGACCTCGACAAGATGCGGGAGATCGGAGAAATCGAGATGCGGATCGACACCAAGTGCGAACATATTCATCGCAACCGTGATGATGTCGACGTTGCCCGTGCGCTCCCCATTGCCGAAAAGCGTACCCTCGACGCGATCCGCACCTGCGAGCAGCCCCATCTCCGCATCCGCCACACCGCAGCCGCGGTCGTTGTGCGGATGGAGGGAAAGAACGACACTGTCGCGGTATTTCAGCCGCTCGTTGACATAGGCAATCTGCATGCCATAGACGTGCGGCATCGACATTTGAACTGTCGAGGGAAGATTGATGATCGCCTTGCGGTCGGGGGTCGGCTGCCACACATCGAGAACGGCATTGCAGACCTCGAGCGCATACTCCGGCTCTGTCCCCGTAAAGCTCTCGGGCGAATATTCAAACCGATAGTTCGCCCCCGCCTCATCTGTCAGTTGCTTGAGGAGCTTTGCGCCGTCCACGGCGATCTGGAGGATCTCCTCCTTCGAGCGCGCAAAGACCTGCTCACGCTGCGCCGCAGACGTGGGGTTGTAGACGTGCACGATTGCATTCTTCACGCCGCGCAGCGCATCAAATGTCTTGCGGATGATGTGCTCGCGTGCCTGCGTCAACACCTGCACGGTCACATCGTCGGGGATAAGATTGTCCTCGACGAGACGGCGCAGGAACTCATACTCCGTCTCCGACGCAGCAGGGAAACCGACCTCGATCTCCTTGAACCCCACGCGCACGAGAAGATCGAAGAACGCAAGCTTCTCGTCCAAACTCATCGGGATGATAAGTGCCTGATTGCCGTCGCGCAGATCGACCGAGCACCAGATCGGTGCCTTGTTGGGCGCATCCTTACGCAGCCAATCCAGGCAGATCTCGGGCGGCATATAGTAACCCTTGGTGTACTTCACGTGATTCATGATCGTTCCCCCCGCATTGTCAAAACATCCTTATAAAACAAGAACGTCCCTCGCCGCTTATGTGGGGCGAAGGACGAGCCTACGTTATCCTAGCGTTGTGCTATCTTACCATATTCACGAGCAGTTTGCAAACCCGACCAAGGTCGCGTTAAACTTCTCAATCAACTTTTCGGGCTTGTAGGATTCCTTTGCCTTGCGCAGCCCCTCGATCCCCATATCCTCCTCGCGGTTGATGTAGGTCAGATGGCTCCATGCATGCTCCACGAACCCCTGATTGATCGCGGGATAGGCGCCACGCAGCTCGGGGTCCGCCTTCTCTACATGAATGACCGCCGTATCCGTGTTCAGCTGCTCGCCAAAGGTAAAGGCGATGACGCGTCCCCCGAGCAGGATTGCGCCGCCCTTCAGGCCAAAGTCCTCGAAGTTGTTCAGCACCTCAAGGATTGCCGTGCGTTCGTAGCCGATGAACGGATCAACCGTACCGTCCTCCTGCTTATGCTGTTTGTACCAGCTGTTCAGCTCAAGCTTACACAGCGTCACGATCTCATCCGTAATCGGTACGAACTCCGCGTCGGGGTGTTCCTTACGAAACGCATTCAGATGGTTCTTCTTCGAGTGCAGCTTGCGTCCCGCGAGTGTGATGAGCTTTTCCGAAAGATATACATAGTCGAAGTTATCGCGGTCGGCAACCACCTCGAAGTTCACGCAGTTGCATTCGCGCAAAAAATCCGCATAGCTGCGCTCCATATCATAGATGTGAAAGGGCTGCTCGATGTCCTCAAAGTACGCGAGCAGCTTCTTCGTCGCTGCGGGGTAAAGTGCGGGATCGCAGAATGGCTGCAGCGCCGACACACGAGCCTTCCATTCGCTCACCACGTAGAGGACATTATCTTCCTCCGCAACGTGAACGTGGAACGGCTCGCGCCACATATAGAGATTTGTAAAGTTAAAATGCGAATTCTCGTAGTAATTCGCACGAAAATAGCGATCAAGCAGGGGCTTGTCTTCCTTTGTCAAGGCATGAAATTCGATGAGTCTCACCTTCCAATCGGCTTTACTAATAAAAGTTCTCCTAACGGTTTCATTATAACAAAGCCGTCAAGCCCTGCTTAAGGAATCGCTGATAAAATGAAGTCCGTCAGATTGGCGTAGATTTTTTCGTCCGAACAAGGAGGCAAACCGGACGCATAGCCAAAGCTATGTGGAGGATTTGCCGACACAGTGCGGGTAAAAAAGATGCGTCAAGATGGCGGCGCTGAATTTATCAGTGCTTCCTTAAATCCACAGGAATGCACGGATAATGATTGTCCCCCGCCGCTGTCTATGGTATCATAGGGACGCTATGTTATGATCCATTTGAAACGGAGTGATCTTATGTCCCAAAAGACGATTGACACCACGGAGCGCCCGCCGCTCCTAACCACCATCCCGCTGTCCCTGCAGCACCTTTTCGCCATGTTCGGCTCGACTGTACTCGTTCCGATCCTCTTTCATGTCAACCCGGCGACCGTGCTGCTCTTCAACGGTATCGGTACACTGTTCTACCTCATCCTCTGTAAGGGGAAAATCCCTGCATACCTCGGCTCGAGTTTCGCCTTCCTCTCCCCTGTCTTCCTCGTGCTCTCCGAGTACAGCTATGAAGCGGCACTCGGCGGCTTCATCATCGTCGGCATTGTGTTCTGTGCGGTCAGCTTCATCGTACATACCATCGGAACAAGTTGGATCGACGTGATCTTCCCGCCTGCCTCGATGGGCGCGATCGTCGCCGTCATCGGGCTTGAACTCATGCCCACGGCAGCAGGCATGGCGGGGTTGACGGGCGAAAATACGGATGCAACCGTAATCTTCGTCTCGATTGCGACCCTCGCCATCACCATTTTTGCCTCGATGGCATTCCGTGGCTTCCTCTCCATCATCCCGATTCTCATCGGTGTGGTCGCGGGCTACATCATCGCATTCTGCGCGGGAATCGTCGATCTCTCGCACGTTGAGAGTGCGCCGTGGTTTGCGATCCCGACCATCTACACGCCGGAGTTCGACCTGCGCGCGATCCTCATCATCCTGCCCGCCTCCATCGTTGTTGTCGTGGAGCACATCGGGCATCTCATCGTGACGGGCAACATTGTCGGACGCAACCTCGCAAAGGATCCGGGGCTCGACCGCTCCCTCCTCGGCAACGGTATCTCGACTATCTTCTCCGGTTTCTTCGGCTCAACGCCGAATACAACCTACGGGGAAAACATCGGCGTACTCGCCATCACAAAGGTATACTCCACATGGGTCATCGGCGGTGCTGCCATCTTCGCAATCCTGCTCTCCTGCCTCGGCAAACTCGCTGCACTCATCCAGAGCATCCCCGTTCCCGTCATGGGTGGTGTCTCCATGCTGCTCTTCGGTGTGATCGCCGCCTCAGGGATCCGCATCCTCGTCGAGGCAAAGGTGGACTACAACAACCCGATGAACCTCCTCCTCACCTCCATCGTCATGGGTATCGGTGTATCGACGGCAAGCCTTACCATCGGCACAGTCACACTGCGTGGCATGGCACTTGCGACCGTCATCGCCATCATTCTTTCCATCTCCTTCCGCATCATTCTCGCGCTGCGCCGTCAGGGGCAAACGCACAGCGAATGACGAAGCATATCATAACGCTGCCCGAGGGCGCGGAATGTCCCGCAAAGGCATATCTGATGCGCGTGTGCGGAGTTTCCTCGGGGCTCTGGAAACGCATCAAGCACAGCGGAACATTCGCTGTAAACGGCATACCCGCCATCGCCGCGCATACCACGCTGCGCACGAGTGACATTGTATCCTATGAGCTGCCGATCGTCAGCTCCGTCACCCCCGAGCGTCTTCCGCTTGCAATCGTGTACGAGGACGTGGATCTGCTCATTATCGACAAGCCCGCAGGTCAACTCGTGCATCCGACGACAAAGGAAGCGCACGGAACGGTCGCAAATGCCATACTTGGTCTTTACGAAGAGCGTGGCATACGACTTGACTTTCACCCATGCCACCGCCTCGATCGCAATACAACGGGACTCCTGCTCATCGCGAAACATCCCGAGGTGCAGTATCAAATTGCAAAGCAAAGCACTCTGACACGCGAGTACCTTGGACTAATTGACGGAATGCTCACACCAACGGAGGGCACGATCGACGCGCCCATTGCGCGTGCACTGCCGAGCATTATCCTGCGCTGCGTCTCTCCTAATGGAAAACCGGCGCGTACGCATTATCAAACGGAGTGGACGAACAGACGACATTCCCTCCTGCACTTGCGGCTTGAGACGGGGCGCACGCACCAGATTCGTGTGCATCTCGCCCACCTCGGCCATCCCCTGCTCGGTGACGACCTATACGGCGGCAGCACAGAGCTCATCCCACGCCACGCACTCCATTCAGCCCAGCTCACCCTCACGCATCCGCACACAGGTGAGCGGCTCTCTGTAACGTCCCCCCTGCCTAATGATATGGCTCGCATCCTATCACTGTAAACACAAAAAGCCCCGCAGACGGAATTTTTCCATCTGCGGGGCTTTCCTAGATGCGCGCTTACTTGCTTGCGCCGAACCACTTCTGATAGATCTTATCGTATTCGCCGTTCTCGTGCAGCTTCTTGAGCGCCTCATTGACCTTCTTCTGGAGGTCAGCGTTGTCCTTCGCCATCGCAATGCCGTAGTCCTCGGCAGAGAGCTTGTCCGCAAGCGACTTCACGCCGACTGCCTGTGTCTGGTTGATGTAGTAATCATTGACGGGGCGGTCATTGACAACGGCATCCACGCCACGCGCCTTGAGCTCCATAAAGCAGTCTGCGGGCGTATTCAGCTCCGTGACCGTAACGCCCTCCATCTCCTTGACCATATTCGCACTCGTCGTGCCGATCTGGACGGCGACCTTGTGCCCCTTGAGATCCTTGAACGACTTGATCGCCTCCTCATCGCTGCGGACGATCATCGTAAGACCCGACTGATAGTACGGATCGGAGAAATTCACCTTCTGCTTGCGCTCATCATTGATCGTCATGCCGCTGATGATGACATCGATGTTCTTCGCCTGAAGCGCAGGGATCAGGCCATCAAAGCCAATGTTCTGGATCTCCGCCTCGCTGCCCATCTCCTTTGCGACCGCACGGATGAGATCCATGTCGAAGCCCTGATATTCCTTCTGTCCCTCATCCTGGAACTCGAACGGTGCGAAGTCCACTGCTGCACCCACGCGCAGCACCTTTGCATCCTGCTTCGCCTGATCGCCGCCACCGCAGCCAACAAGCGCGAGACTCACGAGAGCACCGGTCAGAACAAGTGCCAATTTCTTCAGTTTCATAGGGAAGCCTCCTCAAATGAGATAAAATCAAAAGAGGGACGCCGCACACAAGGCAGCAATCCCTCCCATGAAGGAACCCGAAAGTCCCTCAAAAAATCCTTAGAAACGTGCTGCGCGCTTCGCGTTGAAGCAGTCGCGGCAGTAGACCGGACGATCCGTCTTCGGCTCGAACGGGACTTCCGTGTCCTTGCCGCACTCGGCACAGACCACATGGAACATCTGACGCTCGCCGCTGCGCTGCTCGTCACGACCGCGACGACGCTTGTCACGGCAATCACGGCAGCGTGCCGGCTCGTTCTCAAAGCCCTTCTCTGCGTAGAACTCCTGCTCACCAGCGGTGAATACGAAGTTGTTGCCGCATTCCTTGCATACGAGTGTCTTGTCTTCAAAAGCCATTCTTCCACAATCTCCCTTGAATAATTATAGAGTCTCTCCATTCGCCGAACTGGGAAAGCGTTCACTGAGATTATGGTACGGGTAAGCTTGATTACATAAACAAGGCTTCACTCGTTCATTGAACGACTATCAGGTCTTGAGGAACGGATTTCAACGCTCTGTATTATACAGATGTTTTTCATAAAGTGCAAGCATTTTTTCTATACCTCAAAAGATTGCTCAAAACAGGCTCTCCTGAACGTCCAGCCAACTCACCTGCACCGCATCATGCACACGATCGCCCGCCTCTGCGTACCCGATGAGAAAGGGAGATGCAGGATCGTGGCGGCGGCGGTTCCTCTGCACACGCGTAAAATGCGTATTTGCGTAGCAGTAACGGCAGAGGTGCGGACAGCTGTCGTACACGCCGATATCCGTGCCGAGATAGCAGTCGCACTCCTTGCGCTGCCGCTGATACTTCGGGAATCGAATCCGTTGCCCGAGCGCGCGCTCATAGATACGTGGTGTCATGCAACCGCCCGTATCCGCGCCAAATACAGTAAGTTCATCCCCATTGCCACAGGGATAGACAGTCATGCCGTATGCTTTTGCCGTCTCCACGATATACGCGCCGAGTTCCAACCGTTCCGCGTGCGTCACCTCGCGCCCCTCGGGGAAGTTCCGCCGCGTCTTGGCATAGCGCATGAGAAAGCTGATGACGACCATCTCAGTCGCACCTGCAAGCATCTCTGCCATCATGGAAAACTGTCCTCGATGCCAGTCAACCGTATGTCGTCCATCGATAATGATGGGATCATACCGCCAGCCGACCGCGCGCACGCCGACAATCTCCGAGAGCCGGCGAAAGGCGCGCGCGACCTCCTGCCACGGCGGCACATGCGGCTCGATGGCCCTTCCGTAGGGCGTGATGGTAACGTACCAGAACTGTCCGAACGGCGCGAGAAGAGTCATGTGCGGGAGCATGGGCGCGGGATTTTTCGTGCAGAATGCAATGAGATCGACAACGGACGGATCAAGGCGGTAGCGCGTAACCTGCTGCTCATCGTAGGGATTGCGTACACAGACCTCACCCGCACGCAGACGGTTCGCGAACCACGGCGCATAGAACGCAGGGATGTCCGTGCGCATTCCCGTATGCAGTATCATTGCCATCCTCCTTTTTTATCATAGCATAGCACACGCAACCGCAAAGATAAATCCCCGACCGTCGAAGCAGTCGGGGATTCCGATATCACACCGCTTAGGGAAGCACTGATAAATTCAGCCGCGCCATCTTGACGCATCTTTTTTGCCCGCACTATGTCGGCAAATCCTCCACATAGCTTTGGCTATGCGTCCGGTTTGCCTCCTTGTTCGGACGAAAAATCTACGCCAATCTGACGGACTTCATTTTATCAGCGATTCCTTAGAGATAGCGAATGCAGACGTAGATGTTCGAGATAATGATGGTGAACGTCATGATCGGGAGTGCGATCTTCATGAAGCCTATGAAGGAGATCGGACGTCCGCGCTGCGCCGACATGGACGCAACGACGACGTTTGCACTCGCACCGATGAGCGTTCCGTTGCCGCCAAGGCACGCGCCAAGCGCGAGCGACCACCAGAGCGGATCGAGGTTCGTGAGCCCCATTTGCCCCATATCCTGAATCAGCGGAATGAGCGTCGCAACAAACGGAATGTTGTCGATGAATGCCGATGCGAATGCGCTCATCCACAGGATGAGGATCGCCGTTGCTTCGACATCGCCGCCCGTCGCCTTGATCGCCTCTGCAGCAAGCATTCGAATCACGCCCGTCTCAACAAGCGCGCCGACGAGGATGAAGAGTCCGCCGAAGAAGAAGATTGCCGGCCACTCGATCTTGGAGAGCACCTTGACAATCGTGTTCTCGTCACGCGTCGCCGTGAGGAGGAGCAGCAGCCCTGCGCCCGAGAGAGCGACCGTTGCAGACTCAAGCCCGAGGCTGCCGTGCAGGACGAAGAGTGTGATCGTCAGAAAGATGACGGCAAGGCATTTGCGCAGGAGACTATGATCGGTAATCTGTGCCCCTGCAGGCAGACGCATGATCTTGTCCTGGAGCTCCGGCTGTGTGTGCAGACTCTTTCGGTAAAGCGCGATAAGAATGAATTGTACCAAGATAAAGATAATTATTGAGACGAGTGTCAGATTCTCCACAAACGCCATAAAGTCGAGACCGACGGCACTACCAATCATGATGTTCGGCGGATCGCCGATGAGGGTTGCCGTACCTCCGATATTTGAAGATAGGATCTGCGATATGAGGTAGGGCATGACATCGACTTTGAGCTGCGATGTAATGCTGAAGGTGATGGGCACGGTCAGCAGAACCGTTGTGACGTTGTCGAGCAGCGCCGAGCAGACCATCGTGATGGTCGAGAGCACGACGAGGAGGGCGATCGGCTGCGCCTTGACCTTCTGTGCCGCCCAAATCGCAAGGAAGTTGAACAGCCCTGTCTCACTCGTGATGTTCACAATAATCATCATGCCCATGAGGAGTCCGAGCGTGTTGAAGTCGATATGGTGGACTGCTGTCTCCTGGCTGATAATCCCAAAGAGTATCATGAGCATTGCGCCAAACAGTCCGACAATGGTACGGTGTACCTTTTCGGAAATGATGAGCGCATAAGCGATGACGAAGATGACAATCGCCACAATCGTTGCATTTTCCATCATTACACATCCTTCTTCTCGTTACGAGAAATCCATCACGTTGCCGTGATGATTACCTGTCGGCCCTTGCGCTGAATCTTGAGCCGATAGTGCTGCACACCTTCCTGTGCCAGAGACAGCTTCAGCTCCATCAGCGCGCGACCGAGTTCATCCACCTGTGCGGAGGAAAGCCCCGCACGGGCAAGGTCGGCGGGAGGTTCATGTGCCGCTTGAGCACGTGCGCGTTCCTCTGCCTGCCGCTCCTTTTTCAGCAAAACCTCGGCGAGAGTTTCCTCCTCCTCAAAGCCCTGCATCATATCCTTGTCAGATCGGTTCTTCGGTATTTTTGCCACGGCAAACCTCCTTATGCTGTGCAAGACAACACATACGCATGGTTCGAGAGGGCTCTACTTCACCTTGCTCCACGAGTCCTTCAGGCCGACCACACGATTGAACACAATATGATCCGGTGTGGTATCCGGGTCAACCACAAAGTAACCGACACGCAGGAACTGATAGTGTGCACCTGCCGCCATAAGACGAACACTCGGCTCAACCTTCGCATCCGTCAGCACCACAAGCGAGTGGGGATTCAGTGCGTCGATAAAATTCTCTGGTACCTCCTCACCCTCGGGGATATCGCGCAGGAGGCTCTCATAAAGCCGAACCTCCGCCGTGAGCGCGTACTCTGCCGCGACCCATTGAATCGTCCCCTTCACCTTGCGGTTCGCCGCAGCACCGCCGCTCCGCGTCTCAGGGTCATACGTACAGCGCAGCTCCGTGATCTCTCCTGCAGCATTCTTTATGACTTCCTCACATTTGATGATGTAGGCGTGCTTGAGGCGTACCTCGCCGCCCGGCTTCAGACGGAAGAACTTTTTCGGTGCATCCTCCATAAAGTCCTCGCGGTCGATATAGAGTTCACGCGCGAACGGCACATAACGCTGTCCGCCGTGGGTGGGGCTGTTCTCCGCGAGCAGATACTCTGTCTCGCCCTCGGGATAGTTCGTGAGGACGATCTTCAGCGGACGCAGCACTGCCATGATGCGCGGCGCATTGCGGTTCAGTTCGTCGCGGACACTGTGCTCGAGCATGGCGTTATCGACCGTGCTGTTGCTCTTCGCGACGCCGATCTCCTCACAGAACGCACGAACTGCTGCAGACGGATAGCCGCGGCGCCGCATCCCCGAGATGGTCGGCATACGCGGATCATCCCAGCCGCGCACATGCCCCTCCTCGACGAGCTGACGCAGCTTGCGCTTGCTCGTGATCGCCCCCGAGAGATTGAGACGCGCGAACTCGATCTGGCGCGGACGCTCCCCCGCAGGGAAGCCAAGTGCCTCAAGCAGCCAGTCATAGAACGGACGGTGCTCCTCGAACTCAAGCGTGCACAGCGAGTGCGTAATGCCCTCGATTGCATCTGAGATCGGGTGCGCGAAATCATACATCGGATAGATACACCACGCATCCCCCGTCCGATGGTGTGGTACATGCGCGATACGATAGATCACCGTGTCGCGCATCACGAGGTTCGGCGATGCCATGTCGATCTTTGCACGCAGGACACGTGCCCCATCGGGGAACTCACCTGCACGCATCCGCCTGAAGAGGTCGAGATTCTCCTCCACGGAGCGGCTGCGGTACGGGCTTTCCACCCCCGGCTCGGTCAGCGTACCGCGATGGGCACGGATCTCATCCGCCGAGAGATCATCCACGTATGCAAGTCCTTTTTCAATCAATGTAACTGCATAGTTATACATCTGCTCGAAGTAATCCGACGCATAGAAGCGGCGATCCCCCCACGAGAAGCCGAGCCAGCGGATGTCCTCCTGGATGGAGTCCACATACTCGACATCCTCCTTCGTCGGATTCGTATCGTCAAAGCGCAGATTGCACAATCCGCCGTAGTCCTCGGCGACACTAAAGTTGAGACAGATGGACTTCGCATGCCCGACATGCAGGTAGCCGTTCGGCTCGGGCGGGAAGCGCGTGTGAATCCCCTCCGTGTGCCGTCCCGCACGCAGATCTTCGTCGATGATATTTCGGATAAAATTCGATGTCTTTACGTCCGCCATGTCCCTACCCCTCGATCCGTATAATTTCAATCAATCGTTCTGTGCGCAGAGCCGTTCGATATAGGCGCGCAGACGCGCAACGCCCTCGGCAATTCCATCCTGCGCCGGAAGGCTCTCAATAAAGGCGTCCACATAGCCACGTTCCACAATACGGCGCAGTGTCCACATGAAATTGATGTCATAGATCCACATGAGCCGCACAATCTTGCGGTCACCGTGCGTACGCAGACGATAGTAGTCCGCCTGTCGTCCCGCCGCGAAGTCCGCCACAAATTCAGGGCTGACCTCCTGCGCCGCATCCGACGGTACGAAGTGCGGTGCTTTCTCCGCCGCATCGGGCGCGAGAAACGGAAGGAGGACACGATAGATGTCAAGCTTGTCCGCGTCGCGAATGAGCTTCGCGAAAAACAGCTTTCGCTCATCGTCCGTCGGCGCAATTTCCTTTTTATTGTGGTACTTGATGGAAAAACGCACAATGTCAGCATCCTGTGGACGAAGCCGCGCCAAAAAGTCTACTTCCTCCGCGAGCACTTTCAGCCCAAGCTCCGCATGATCCTCTGATTGTGCATCATTGAACGTCTGATAGACAGCATACTGCCGAAACCGCCCCACATCGTGAAAGAGCCCGATAATCTCGGCGAGTGCTACATCATGTGCATTGCAGCCAAGGTGCTTTGCAAGTGCACGCGCATTCGCCGTCACATAGCCCGTATGAATCTCCTTCAGGCGGATCCCGCGCATGACATCTGGGTCATCCGCGCGGAAGGAACGCATATAGACATTCATCCATGCATGCATTTCTTGCAGGAGCTCTTCCATCTGCGTTCCTCCTTTCACAAACTTTGTCCGAATCAGCCCTCAGAAGCAGGGATATAGCTGTCATCAAAATCCGTTGCAATGAGTGTCGCCTGCACCCTGCCCGCCATCTCCGGCTGCACGACAAGCCCCACGATCACGTTGACCTCGGGGTGTGCACTCTTATGAATATAGTGTACCGCCTCATCCACATCGCGTAAGCTCATCGTAGGATCGCCTGTGAGGTTCAGTACAATTCCGCGCGCTCCATCGATGCCGCGGTCGATGAGCGGACTCTCGACTGCCTTCCGTACCGCCTTCTGAGGACTTACGTCCGTACCGATCGCGAGCAGGGCATCACTCGATGCTCCCTGTCGGAAGATCGTTGTCACATCGGAGAAATCGACGTTAATAATCCCCGTTGTGAGGATCAGCTCCGCCACACAACCGACGGTCTGCCGTAGAACCTCATCCGCAAGGGCAAAGGCCTCGACAAAGGACATATTTCGATCCGGCGCGATCTTGAGTAGGTTGTCATTGCGGATCGTAATGAACGCATCCGTACGTCCCTGCATTTTGGCGATCCCCACCTGTGCCGTCTGTGTCTTGCGCGGCATCTCGAAGTGAAACGGCATCGTCACCACACCAATCGAGAGAATGCCCATATCCTGCGCGATTTCTGCAACAACAGGTGCTGCCCCCGTCCCGAAGCCTCCACCCATCGTCGCCGCAATGATAACGAGGTCAGATCCTTCGAGCATCGTACGGATCGCCTTCTCCTCCTCACGTGCCGCCTGCTCGGCAATCTCGACTCGTCCGCCTGTACCGCGTCCATTCGTCAGTTTCTCCCCGACGGGCAGAACCGTAATCCCCTGCTTGTGCAGCGTATTCAGCTGACGCAGATCAGAGTTGATCCCAATGAGTGTGATGTCGAGGTCGTATTTTTCACGCACACAACGCACAATATTGTTGCCGCCGCCGCCCACGCCGACCACCTTGATTGTTATTTTTGGTTTAATGATTTCAGCTGCCGGCATATACATACTCCTATCGAAGTACCGATTCCATCAGTTTCTTTGCAATTTCCCTGTCCCGCGCACCTGCGCCATAAGCGCACCACCGAGGAGAAGCGCACAGCCCAACATCTGAATGCCGCTCATCGTCTCCCCGAGGATGATCCACCCCGCCACGGCGGCGAAGATCGCCTCCGTCGACATGAGGATCGCCGCCTGTGTCGGCTCTACATATGCCTGTCCGAGAATCTGACAGGTGTAGGCGACACCGCAGGAAAAAATCCCCGCATAGAGAATGGGAACCGCTGCATACCAAAGATCCATCCAGACGAATGTCTCGTAGACGACAGCGAGTGCCGTACTCCCAATGGTGCAGACAATCATCTGCATCAAGCATAGTTCGATGGGATCTACCGCACGCGCAAAGCGATCAATGAGGAGAATCTGCCCCATCCAGAAAAAGGAACAGAGAAAGACGAGGACGTCCCCCGTGTTGAGTGTGAGCGCCCCATGTACAGAGAGAAAGTAGACCCCTGCAAAGGCGAGCAGAGCGCCGCCCCACTGTGCTGCGCGTACGCGCTGTCCAAGCAGGACAGCGGCGAGCGGAACAAGGACGATGTAGAGCGTCGTGATGAACGCCGTCTTTCCTGCCGTCGTATAGAGAAGCGCGACCTGTTGGAGCGTCACGCCAACAAACATCGCAAGCCCCACGGGAATCCCCGCGCGAAATCCTGAGTGGAATGTTCCCGCACGGCGCTCTGCGGCACGCTTACCACGATAGGCATACCAAAGAGTCCCAATCAGGAGTGTGCCGAGTGCGAAACGGGAGGCTGCGTAGGTATATGGACCGAGCCCCTCCATCCCGAGGATCTGGGCGACAAAGGTTGTGCCCCAAAAAAACGATGCCGCCAGCAGCATCAACGTCCCACGCAGGCGCAT
Organism: Centipeda infelix ATCC 43532; assembly: GCF_000234095.1. GTDB lineage: Bacteria > Bacillota > Negativicutes > Selenomonadales > Selenomonadaceae > Centipeda > Centipeda infelix. The sequence continues at coordinate 396,807 of NZ_JH376800.1, read as the reverse complement.
CAATCAAAGCACCTTCGACAGGAAGCTGCGTGTGCGTTCCTCCTTTGGATGTTCGAACACCTCACGCGGCGCACCAGACTCAATAATGCGTCCCTCATCCACGAAGAGCAGGCGGTCGCCCACCTCACGGGCAAAGCCCATCTCGTGCGTGACAACGACCATCGTCATACCCTCGTTCGCAAGCGCACGCATGACATCGAGCACCTCACCGACCATCTCCGGATCGAGTGCCGAGGTTGGCTCGTCGAAGAGCATAACCTTCGGATGCATGGCAAGCGCACGCGCAATCGCGACGCGCTGCTGCTGACCGCCCGAGAGGTTGTCGGGATAGGCATCCGCCTTTTCCGCAAGCCCTACACGTCCGAGCAGTTCACGCGCTGTCTTCTCCGCTGCATCGCGTGCGACGTGCTTCACCTTCATCGGTGCGAGCATGATATTCTCAAGCACCGTCATATGCGGAAAGAGGTTGAACCGTTGGAACACCATGCCAACCTCTTCACGCACCTTGTTGATATTCGCCTCGCTTGAGAGCGTGATCCCGTCAACGATGACCTCGCCCCCCGTCGGCTCCTCGAGATGGTTCATGCAGCGCAGCAGTGTGCTCTTGCCCGAGCCCGAAGGACCGATGATAACGACGACCTCTTTCTCATCAATGGAGAGATCAATCCCCTTCAGCACTTCGTCTGCGCCGAAGGCCTTACGCAGCCCCTTAATCTCAATCATGGACGCGACACCTCCGTTCCAGATATGCGACAAAGCGCGAGATCGTCAGCGTCATCACAAGGTAGATGACGGCGACACTCATCCAGATTTCAAACGATCCATAGGTCTTTGCGATGATGAGCTGCCCGCGGCGCGTCAACTCCTCAAAGCCAATGACCGAGACCAGAGACGAATCTTTGAGCATGGCAATGAACTCATTGCCAAGCGGCGGGATAACGCGTTTGAACGCCTGTGGCACGATGATGTAGCGCATCGTCTGCAGCCACGTCATGCCGAGCGAGCGTCCCGCCTCCATCTGTCCATCGTCGATGGACTGGATACCCGCACGGAAGATCTCCGCCACATACGCTCCCGAGTTGATGCCACACGCTGAGATTGCCGCGATGAATGGGTCGATGCGCTGCCCCGTGATGACGGGCAGGGCAAAGTAAAAAAGGAAGATCTGCACGAGCAGTGGTGTTCCGCGGAAGAACTCCACATAGACCTCTGCAAGCATACGCAGGAGGCGCAGATTCGAGATGCGCGCCACACCCACGATCAGACCGATCACAAAGCCGATCGCCGTCGACAGCACCGTGATCTGTATCGTAACCCCCGCGCCGATGAGCAGCAACGGGAATGAGTTGATGACGAGATTCATATCAAAAGTCATAAGCCCATCCATTCTCCCCGTATAGATTTAGGAAGCACTGATAAATTCAGCCGCGCCATCTTGACGCATCTTTTTTGCCCGCACTGTGTCGGCAAAGCCTCCACATAGCTTTGGCTATGCGTCCGGTTTGCCTCCTTGTTCGGACGAAAAATCTACGCCAATCTGACGGACTTCATTTTATCAGCGATTCCTTATAATTCCAATGACAATCTTGCATAAATAGCCGTTCTCCATATTATATTTCAATCGCAGAGTGCTGTCAATAAATTCAGGCTCTTTGCGACTGCTATATTATGTTAATTCACATTCCCAAATCTCACGGCACATCTCTCTGTTTTTGTCCCACTTATTGTAGGCTTCGTTCTTCGTCCGATGAAATCCAAACTTAGCGTAAAGATGGCGTGCAGGTTTCAATAGATCAAGCGTCCCCAAAAAAAGATGACGATAACCTTTCTTGCGGCAAAAAGAAATCGCCTCGGCCAGCAGACGATTTCCAAGCCCATGTCCCTGCACATCCATATCTACGCCGAGCCAACGCAGCTGTGCCCTGTCCGTGTCTTTTTTGATGACTGCGATATCGCCGACCATCTTTCCATCAAGCTCGGCAATCCACATCTGACTGCCCGCCAAATCATCGTAGAGCTCCGCCATCCCCCGCAGCATCTCCTGCTCATAAAATCCGTTGAAGCCATACTGACGCCTGTAGAGTTCGTATTGAAAATAACAAACCTTGCTTGGATCTCCCGGCTGATAGGTACGAAGTATAATCTCACTTACCATCTTCTCATCCCCATCTTATTTCAATTAATGAATGAAATTTCCCCCATAAGCACACAGAACGATGCTGCTTATGGGGGACTGCTATTGTTTTCAAGGCAATGCTAATGCCAGCAAATCACAGCTTCTTGGACAGCTCCTCAATGTTGTCGGACATCGCTTTCGCTTCCTCGACAGAGGCACTGATCTCCTTCATGTTCGCCGCCTGATTCTCAATCATCCCGTTAATAGACTTAACGCGCTCAGCGATATGACTTGCCGCCTTCTCCATCGATTCGAGTGCCTCGAAGATCTTACTTGCGGCATCGCGGCTGCTGTCGGCAAGTTTTCTGACCTCCTCCGCTACAACGGAGAAGCCGCGTCCTGCCTCGCCCGCGCGTGCAGCCTCGATGGAGGCATTCAGTGAGAGAAGGTTCGTCTGCTTCGAGATCGTCATAACAAGTTCGGACATCTTGAGCGTGTTCTCTGTCTGGCTGCGCGTATCCTCCGCAGCCTTCGTGATCTCCTCCTGTACGTTCGAGATCTCCATCGTGCGCTCCATCGTTTGGCTCACACTCTCCGTGATCGTATCAATCGACGCATACAGGCTGCTGAGCATCGTCTCAAGCTCGCCGTAGAACTTCTCCTTCTTCTGCGATGTCTGAGCCAGCACCTCCGATTTCCGCTTTTCCTCGTCGATATCGACAAAGACGCCGATGATCTCCTCAGGATGCCCGCTCTTGTCGCGTACGACATTGCCGGATGCATGATACCAGCGGTAACTGCCGTCATGAATTTTCAGCCGGTAGTCCGCATCGTACGGGGTACGTCCACTGAGATCCTTGATGCAAGCATTAAAGGAAGAAAACGTCCCCTCTACATCATCCGGATGCAGACGCGAGCTCCACGACTCGATCGTATTCGGGAAGTCCGACTCGCCACGGAAACCGATCATACGGCGGAACTCATCCGACCAGATCGCGTAGGCAATACTGAAATCCGGATTGATCTTCATATACCACATTCCAGACTTGACCGCCTCATTGACCGTGCGCAGACGGAACCTCTGGTATTCCAGCTCCTCGTTCACACAGTCGATCAGCGCGTTCAACTCAGCGGCATACGGCTCACCACCGTGTAGCTTCGTGAAGAGCTCGTTCTTCTTATGCTCCGCGACAATCCCCTGAATCGTCCCTGCAAAATCCTGTCCCGCATTCTTATCAAGCATTACATTCCCTCCATCGTTTCGTGACACATAATCGACGTATTAATATACTACCACACTGTTCATCTAATGAAAATATCTATCGAAATATTTTTTGCAGAAGAGAAAAGCTGCCGGAAATTTTTCTCCCGGCAGCTTCCTTAAGAATCTCGAAAGATCTCAGGCCTCGCTCTTCTCGTCCCGTTCTTTGCTCCACAGCTTCGCCATAACATCCGGATACAACGCGTTCAAATGCCCTTGAATCTGGTTCAAGAGTGCCACGATGAGTGAGGGATCGAATTGATCGATCCCGGACGGAATGCTGCAGGTCAGGAGTACATTGCCCATCTCATCACTGCCATATTTCAGCATGCGATACTGATCGTTTAGGTCATTCAAATACACTGCAACGCCGGGCTTCTTCTCCGCTGTCACAAGCTGCGCGGCAATCTCCACCTGGATCAGCGTGTAGACGCTGTCATCGATCAGGATCATGAATGGCAGACTCTGTCCCTGTACGGGGAGATTGCTGCGAAAGACGTGCGAATGTACAGCGTCCCCGACCTCGTGCTCCTGCACGCCGCCGATGTTCTCTTTCTCGATATACGTGCGAAATGCCGCTGCCTTTGTTGCTGCGACTGCCGACTCTTCTGCATTCTCGACAACCATTTCCGGTGCCTCTACTTTATTTTCGATCATACGACCTGTATTCCTCCTATTTCTACCACTTTGTACATACACAGGAAGCTAGGCGGGCAAAATTCATCTGCCCGCCGCAGCGCCCTGCATCTCCAATCAGAAGTTCCAGCGGATACCGGCATCCATGCGCCAAGCTGTCTTGATATCGCCGGCAAACGTCTTCTCGAAGTTGCCATAGACATTCGTCCGGTCGCTGAGTTTCAGCGTACCGCCAAGCTGCACACCGATCCAGGTATCCTTGCCCTCCTGATGTGTGGTCTTCCACGAATTCGTTCCGTCTGAGTAGTCCGTCGACAGATCACCCGCAAATTCATGATAGAGCGATACCTTTGCAAAGTATGTGCTGCGCGCCGTCTCCTGACCAAATCCGAGGCCGATCCGTCCGATCAGACTGTTCATTGCGCCCTGCCGCACATGCATACTCTGCCCCACATAGTCCGTCAAACCGACGTAGTTGACACCCTGCAGATGACTGTAGATCACCTCGATCTGCGGCTCAAAGAAACTACCGCCCTTCTGAGCAATCCGCCTGCCGTATTCTGCCGAGACCGAACTACCCCATGTATGGAAGTCGCCCTTGACATAGTGACTGTACTCGTTGTAGACCGTGTACTCATTCTGAAGCCTGCCCACCTTGGCAATGACATCGACATATTGACCAGACTTACCCGTCCACGTGCCGTAGATACCGAGATTTCCCTCCTTGTTCTTCCCGCTGCCGCTGGCATAGCTCGAGCTGCCGCTCATATAGCTGCCCGCAACGCCGACCCGCCAAGAGTCACTGACCTTCTTATCGTAGCCGACCTGGATGGTCGAATAGTTCATATGGAAGTTCGCATTATCCTTGTTGCTGGTCGACTTGCCGCGGTAGACGCGCGCCCAGATACCTGCGTCCTCAGGCGAGAGACGCAGATCGCCCATGCGCTTCATGAGATCGTTCGCCTCTGCACGCCATGCCATCGACGATGCCGTCATGGCGGACTTGACACCGCTCATCAGCTTCGTCTCGTAATCGCCATACTCAATCTTCGGCTGCGGCTTGGGATTCGGCGTCGGCGGTTTTGGGTTGGGTCCCGGCGTCGGCGGCTTCGGATCAGTGCCCGGTGCCGGCGGCTTCGGATCAGTGCCCGGTGCCGGCGGCTTCGGATCAGTGCCCGGTGCCGGCGGCTTCGGCATCTTTACAGAGCCCTGCCCGTTCGATTCCTTCCAGTCCATATCAGCCCTTTTGAGCGTCTTGGAGGATGCGGTCAGCCCCTCGGAGATCGTCGCCTCTCCCTTCAGGTTCCGTTCACCGTTTTTATAACCGTCATAGTAGAGCTTTCCAGCAAGTGCATTGAGCGCCTTATATACCTGTGTTTCATTCGTCAGGTTGAGTCCGTTGCTGTCCGTCACCATTGTAACATAGGAGTTTGCTTCGGCCTTCTTGATGTGCACATCACCTGCTGTGTAATCCTCAGCTTTCGTACCGTCACCAACATGCTGATAGATGAGCTTCATATTACCGGTGTAGGTGTCGATCGTCAGCTTGTGCGGATCGTTCTGCCTGAGGATGCCCTTGTCCGCCTGCAGACGCGTGACGCGGCTGTCGATGGAGATACCCTTGGCACTGTTGGACTCTCTCTTATGATGGTAACCCCTGCCGACCTGCTTATGCTCCCATTCAGCGCCATTGGCGAGCAGCATGGACACATCGCCGGGGTTGTAGCCCCATTTGCCCAGTACACCGTCGATAATGCCGTTGATGTCGGTCGATACCAGTCCCTTGAAGAAGGAGTTCTTATTGTTCAACCCCAGGACAACGTGACCGCCGCCCTCTGCGCTGATGTCGCCTGTGATCTGCACAGGACGCGTGTTCGAGGTCGCAACGACCTTGCCGTTTTCGAGCTTGGCGTTGACCGAGACCGTGCCACGTGAGTAGGCAGCAATGGATGCGACATCCTTCCCCTTGATGATACCACCACCAATGGAGATCCGTGCACCATGCGATTCGATCGCACGCCACATCCGCGAGTCAATGTCAACCAGACCCTTGATGTCAACCTCTGCACTTCCCGCATTCCTGCGTGCCTCGATCGCGCCAAAGTCCTCCCCCGTATTCTTCACACGGATTTTGACGGCATTCGCCGGATCATCGTCATTCTCGATAACGAGTTTTGCCTTGCCGTGCCCGCTCGGATGAGAGGGGTTCCCCGGATAGCCCATGACGAAGATTCCACGCCCGTACAGGCTGCCCTTGGGGTCGGACTCGATGGTCATACCCTTGACATTCTTGATGCGCAGCGTTCCGCTGTAGACGGTGATGGCATTCGGCGTGCGCTCCCAACCGGCGTTCGGTCCCTGTCCCGGCAGGAGGCCGTGACCACCAGGACCCGCCTGAATGTCGAGGCGATGTCCGGTCATGTCGATCGAACCGTCAACGTCACCGTTCCAGTAGATCGTGCCAAACTTGTTGTCCTTTGCCGAGATGACAGGATTGTCCGCCGCACTGGTGATGAGCTTCATGTTCTTGCGGAAGGTATAGTTGCCCTTGCCGTCATAGACGCCCTTCGCCTTCCAGTAGGCTTTCGTCTCGTTCGCATCGAAATTGGATTCGGCGATCTGCTTGTGAACGGTCTCCTCCGTCAGCGGATTCGTCTCCGTGGACTTCACATAGGCACGCCCGTTGGATTCCCAATAATCCATATCACCTGTGCGCAGTGTCCGTGAGGAGGTCGTCAGACCTTCGGCAATGGATGCCTTGCCCTTGAGATTCTTCTCCCCGTTCTTTGCCCCTTCGTAGTAGAGCTTGCTCGCCAGAGCGTTGAGCGTCTTGCGTACCTGCGTCTCATCGGACATCGTGATGCCGTTGCTGTCCGTCACCATGGTGATTTCGGAGTTCGGTGCCGCATGTTTGATGTGCGTCTCGCCGAAGAACTTGGACGAGTCGAGATGCCCCTTGTCCGTGCCATAGTCCTCCGTTTCCGTACCGGCGTTCACATGGGAATAGTAGAGCTTCACACTGCCCGAGAAGTTGTCAATCGTGATGTTCTTGTTGGATTTCTGGAAGATCGCGCCGCCATTGGCTCTCAAATGCGTGAGATGGCTTTCATCGAGCCGGTCACTGCCGCTGCCCACCGACTCATTGATCCACCGTGCGCCATTACCGAGGAAGAGTCGCGTATTGGCATTATACCCCGCCGTACCAATGAGTCCCTTGATGTAGGAATCCTTCGTGGCAAGCGCCGCGCCAAACGTACCGCCGTTAAACACGTTGCCGACTACGATGTTGCCTTCCACCTTCACATCGCGCGTATCGGAGACTGCCTTTACACTATCCCCGTCATCTTCCGCGTTGATGTAGACCTTGCCCCCCTTGGAAATCTGTACCGCCTTTGCATTGGGACCACGCGCGATGAGGGAGCCGCCGCCGATGCGGATCTCGCCGCCGTCGGCATGGAGGAGATCAGCCCCCTCCTGCTCGATGTCCACGAGCCCCTCGATCGTGACGCGTGCATCCGCACCCTTCTTCTTCGCCACAATGGCGGCCGCCTTATCGCCGCTCGCCGTATTGCGGATCTTGACGATATGTTCCGGCGCGTCTCCGTTTTTGATGACGAGATTCGCTGCCTTTCCATCCCTGCCTTCGGCATAGATGGCACTCGCCGCATTCTTGGAGCCACTGATGCTGATGTCTACCGCCCCGGCATTCTTGACGGTAAGGCTGCTGCCCACGAGATGAATGCCCCCGGCACGCTTCGTATCGCTGTCCGCCGTCGATGTGAGCGTCAGCTTCTGCCCCTTCATGTCAATGCTGCCGTCTTTGTTCTTGTAGAGGATATTACCCACTGTGCCGTCGATGGCGTACGGGCTCGTCGATGCCTTGGCATGGAGTGCAGCGCCCTTGGCGAAGGTGTAGTTCGCGGCATCGTCTCTAAGATTCTGCTGCTTCCACTTCTCCGCCTGTGCTGCACCGGCAGCCCCCAGCTCCGCGATCTGATCCTCTGTGTCCACGGGCTGCGGCACGGGCGGCGGTGTCGGCGTATCCGTCTTCACGCTACCCTGACCATTCTCCTTCTTGAAAACGATCTCGGATGTTTTCAACTCTGCTGAGGAGGAGGTCAGCCCCTCGGCGATCATCGCCTTGCCTTTGAGATTGGTCAGACCGGAGGTTGCTCCATCGTAGTAGAGCTTGCCCGCCAAGGCGTTCAGCACACTTCGGACCTGCGTTTCATTCGCCATGTTAATGCGGTTGTTGTCCGTCACCATCGTGATGAAAGAGTCCTGCTTCGCTGCGGCGATGGTTACGTCGCCCGCCTTGTAGTCCGCAGCCTTCGTCCCGTCGTTCTCATGCTCGTATATGACCTTCATGTTGCCGCGGAACTCATCAATATGGATCTTGCGCTTATCCTTCTGACGGATGATACCGCGATCGGCATTCAGCCGCTTGACACGGCTGTCGCCTACCTCTGCTTTGCCGTTCTTATCCTGCATGACATCGCCGTACTTGATATGCTCCCAAGTACCGCCGTTCTTCAGGACGAGATAGCCGTCACCCTTTGCCGGTTCCCAGTTGTTTTGGGGCCATGTATAGAGATCTGTGGTATAGAGACCCTTGAAAATAGAGTTTGGCGTAACAATGCCGATGTGGGCGGCGGCAGAACCTGCCTTCACCTGCACATCCCCATAGATCTGTACATCACGCCCCTCGTGCATGGGAACAACATTGCCATCGCTGTCCAGCTTGGCGTTGATGTACGCCTTGCCCGGCGAGTTGACATAGAGCGCCGCTGCACCGCTGGAGACAATCTTGCCGCCGCCGATGCTGAGCTCTCCTCCATCGACGACAATGCCGCGCGGTGCCGTTATATCGACCATACCGTCGATCGAAAGACGTGCCGCGCCATTATAGCTCTCAAGGTAAATCCCCTTGTCTTTCGACTCGATCTTGACGGTGTGTGCCGTATCGCCCGCATTCTTGATGTGGAGATTTGCGTTGCCCTTTGTGCTGTCACCGACCAGATGGATACCGTTGTCATGCGCCTTGATCGTCGTCGTGCCGAGCGAGTTCATCGTGAGTGTGCCGCCATTCACGAGAATGCCCGTGGACTCATTTCCACGCCGCTCACCGGACTGTGTACGGGCATCGCCCTTGCCGGTGTCGATAGAGAGCGTATGTCCATTCATATTGATATTGCCGTTTTTGCCCTTGCCCCAGAGGATGCCGGCAAAATCATAGCGGCTGTATTCATTATGCGCCTTGACAGGGTTGTCCGCCAGACTTGGCGTGAGCGAGAGATCGCTTTGGAAATTGTAGGTGGAACCCGTGCGGACCCCCTTTGCATCCCAATGCGACTGCTCCGTCGCCGCGCCCTCCCATGCACCTTCTGCGATCTGCTTGCCGCCGGTGGCAGGTGGTGGTGTGGGGGGTGTTTCCGGCTTCTTGACACTGCCCTGCCCATTGGGCTTGAACGTAATATCACGCATATTGACGGAGGCGGAAGAGGCAGTCAATCCCTCGGCGATCATCGCCTTGCCCTTGAGATTCTTCTCGCTGCCTGCGGCATCGTAGTAGAGCTTGCCTGCCAGGGCGTTCAACGTCTTGTAGACCTGTTCCTCGTTCGCCGTATTGACATTCTGTCGATCCGTCACCATCGTGATGGAAGAACCTACGGCAGCCTTTTTGATATGCGTATCGCCCGCCGCATAGTCCAAGGCTTGTGTGCCGTCGCCCGTATGCGCATAGAAGAGCTTTGCTGTACCGGCGTAGTGGTCAATGGTCAGCGGTCTGCTGTCCTTCTGGAAAATCGAGCCATTCTGCGCCGTCAGATGTGTCACATGACTCCCGTCATGACTGCCGTCATACGGATCACCTACCGCTTGGTTCTCCCAACGTGCACCATTCGCAAGAAGCAGACGCGAGTTTGCACTCCGTTCAGGGCGGTCGGTATCCTGGTTCGTATAGATCAGCCCTTTGAGGTAGGAACGCTCCGTATTCAGTGCCGCACCAAAGACAGAATTCTCCCCATAAACCGTCACATTTCCTTCGATATGCACATCGCGCTCTGTGGATATCGCTTTTATGCCATCCCCATCGACTGCTGCATTGATATAAGCCTTACCCGCTGTACCAACGGTCACGGCTCCGCCTGTATTGCCCTTGGCGATGATGCGTCCGCCACCGATACGGATTTCGCCGCCTGCCCCCGCATCGACGAGAAAATCGCCCTCCTGTTCAAGATCGACAAGGCCTTTGATGTCAACAAGCCCATCTTTTGCACGAATGACAGACGACTTTTCACCTGTTGTGGTATTGCGAATCTTCACAGCATGATCCGGGTTATTGTCATTGGAAATGATGACTTTGCCGGCTGTATCGCCTTTTCCCGAAACATAGATTCCACCCATCGAACGACCGGTGCCGGAGATATTGATGTCTACGCCGCCCGCGTTCTTGATCTCCATGGTGTTTCCTATGACAGAAATACCGGTGGCAAACGGGCGGGTTGCTCCGTTGTCTGCCAATGTATGAAGGGTCAGTTTATGACCTTTCATATCAATGTTCATCCCGTTCGCTGCCTCATCACCCAGGAGAATATTGCCGCCAAAATATCGTTTCAGGTTTAACGGGCTGCTTCCCGCCTTGGCACGGAGGACAACATCCCGGTCAAAGGTATAGTTTCCGTTCCCATCGCTATAATTCTGCGACTTCCACTGAGCACTCTGGGCAGCGCTCGCCGCACCAACCTCGGCGATCTGCTGCTCGGTATCCAGTGCCGTCGATGGCGGAGCAGGCGGCGTTGTACCGCCACCCGGTGTGACCGGAGGCAGTGGATCTGCTGCCGTGCCGGAGGCGCTGCCCTTTCCATCCGTCTGAGAGAAGTTCATCTTCTCGACACTGAGCGATGCCGACGATGCGGTCAGCCCCTCGGCGAGCATGACCCGTCCCGTGAGTTTATTCTCACCGTTCTTTGCCGCATCGTAGTAGAGCTTGCCCGCGAGTGCATTCAACGTGCGATGCACGGCATTCGGATCTGTCGTTGTAACACCCGTACGATCGGTCACCATCGTGACAAAGGAGCCGGCCGCTGCCTTCTTGATGTGCGTATCGCCCGCCGCATAGTGGGAGGCATCGGTGCCGTCACCCGTATGCTGATAGTAGATCTTCTGCCGACCTTCATACTCGTCGATCGTCAGCGTGCCCTTATCATTCTGGAAAATATTCCCCTCATTGCCATTGGTGCTCGAGAGCTTGGCAAGCCGTGTGCCGCGTCCGTTATTCGACGTATCCCATGTCGCGCCGTTTTTGAGATAGAGGGTCGTGCTTCCCTTTGTCGTTGCCTCGGTGCCGCCCGTCCACTTGGAATCCGCTCCATTTAGACCGAGGTACACCTCTCCCTTTCTGCCACTCCTCTCCTCCATATGAATCGAACCTGCAAGCACTGTCTTTGTCGTACCTGCATCCGTCCCGTCCTCGTTGACACCGAAATAGACCTTGCCCGCGCCGCGCAGCCACATGAGCCACTGATCGCGCGCCGTGTTGTCCGCTACCTTGAACGTACCGCCACCGATGCGGACGATGCTGTTCTGCGCATCTTCATACTCCGAACCGAGCTGAATGCCGCGCTGAATCTTCTGATGGTCAATATCCACGCTGCGGATATTGATGTTGTTGTCCTTGCCGAGGACATGGATGCCGTAGATGTTCGGCGAGCTCTGAGGACCCAACCCAAACTCTGTCCAGTAGTGATAGAGATTGGCATCCGGCTTTATCGTGAACGTACCGTTGAGGTTCAGCGTCGCCTGCCCCGGCGCCCAGATGCCGCGCACCTCCTCCTTGCCTGCCCACAACTCTTTGATTTCCACATCCGCATTGATGGTTGACCGCATCGGCCCTCTCGCATACTCATCGAAGCGGATGCCGCTCGTCGCACCGCCCTTTCGACCCGCACCCTGCCACTCGCCATGTGCAGCAATGGTGATGAGACGATTCGGTGCTGACGGATTGTTCCTATCGCTGTCAATGGTGAGCGACGCTTTGCTGCGGATATAGATGCCGGATCCACGATTATCGGGCTTCTTCAGATCGCGAATATCAAGACCGAGGTTATGCCCTGCCATATCAATCGTACGCGTCCCATCGGCTTGGACAGCGCCGCTAGCCAGTCCCAGATTACTCTTATTCGCCTTGACCTGCGTATCTTCGGTCAGCGTCGTATCTTCTTTGATCGGGCCTCGATCCGCTGCCCACGCCGGTACCTGCCATGCACCGGCGAGCAGGGCTGCGGCGATCCCGAGCGCCAACCGCCTCGTACGCGCTGTGTTCTTCATGTCGAATAATCTCCTTTCGTGTCATGCAGACGGGCACGCCATCTGCATCTGTCAAGCAAATTGCCATAATCAGCGATTCCCTAAAAGCCAACCAGCTTTCTATACAGCACTCTGTTCTCACTCCTTCCGAGCATTAAAAAACGCGACACAAAAGAGCACCTAAAATCTGTGCAAAGATAACGATGTCATCCTGACACACATTCCAGCTGCATCATCTTGTATCGCGCAAGTGACGTTAAGATATAGAAACAGGCGGCACTCTGACTCGGTTCATCATCCTCCCATCTCTTTGTGAGAGACGTACGATGGCAGGACTCCCCATACAGTTGCGGAACAGCTCCGGATTCGCACCGGATTCCCCGCATTCTGCTTCCTACGGTTATGAAATTTATTATTCTGATACAGGTATACTGCTCGTCAGAAGCTCTGTTCGATCCCGATCATGAAGTTGCGGCCGGGTGCCGTCCACCACTGTCCGGGACCTCCCCACTTCACATTGGAATGCTCGGCATAGAACTGGTTGAAGATATTGTTCGCTTTCAGATAAATCTTTGTCGCGTCAGCGATCTGGTAGTTCATCGCAAGATCGACGACCCAATAATTGTCGATCGGGAATGCCCCGTTCACGGGACCCGGACGACCGATCATACCGCGTGCAAGAAGCGAGGAATCAAAATCGCGGTTGCGGTAGTCCAGTCCGATGTTCCACTGATCTTTCGGCAGATAGCCGTCGACATTCACGTCGCGCTGCTCCGTCTTTCCGATATGCGTCAGCGTATATCCAAGACGTGTGCGCCAATGGGAATCCATGCGTTTTGTAAGCTGCAACGACCAGCCATGTGCGTCCTCATCTCCGACATTGATGTTCTGATAGGTCACAGGATGATAGCCGATGCGGTTCTTCGAGTGGCGCATGAAGTAGCTCGCCGTGAGGCTGAGCCCCCTGCCAAAGTCACGTGCGATGCCAATCTCCTTCGTATTGCCCGACTCTGGTTTGAGTTTCGCATTCCCATAGGTCGGCGCATAGAGCTGATTCGGCGTCGGCGTGATAAAGTACTCGCTATAGGAAACATAGGCGTGCGTCATCGGGTCGATGTCGTAGCCGAGACTGACGCTCGGGCTGTTGTGGCTGCCGAACGCAGAGTTGCTGTCATGGCGAATGCCCGCCGTGAGCTTCAGTGAGGGCAGAATGCTCCACTGATCCTGCAAATAGAAGGAACGGTTCAAAAGCGTGCGGTCATCAATGCTGACACTTCCACCGTTCTTGATCGTCGTATCGTCCTTCGTAAACTCAAAGCCCGCCGTCAGCAGGTGATCGCCGAGCTGCTTGTCGAACTGGTCACTGAACCTCCACGTCCGAACGTCAAATTCGTAGAGCGAGCCGAGCGGTGTCCATGTTCCATAGGTAAAGATGTCATAGTCATATTTACTGCGGGAGACGCTCATCTGGTTCTTCGTCGTGTCGTTGATCTGCACGTTCCAGATCAGACTGCCGTCAAAATGGTCATAATTCCCGCGGTTGATATGCAGCCCCGCCCGCTTTTCATGGAGCGCCTGATAGCGATCCGAATCCTTGTAGGAGCGGAAGTCGATGCCAAGATAGGATGCCTTGCTCAACTGTTTTCCGACATGTGCATTGATTGAGTCGGCGTTGAGCTCGGAGGGGGTTTTATCGCCGTGTGCATCCTTAAAGTCGCCGCTCTTGTCCTTCTGGTACTTGACGCGCCAATCCCAGCCGTTCGCGCCACCCTCGTTCGCGACACTATAGAGCTGACGGCTGTAACTGCCGTAGCCGATGCCGAGCGTCGTTTTCATCCCCTGTGCCTTCTTCGTGATGATGTTGATAACGCCGCCCTTGGCATCCGAACCGTAGAGGGTCGATGCCGAGCCATGCAGCACCTCGACACGCTCGATGCCACTGAGATCCTTCAGCGCAGATGTCAGAGACGCAGCAAAGCCGCCTGCATAGTTCTGCCGGACACCGTCGATGAGCAGGACGACATCCTCCGAACCGTTGATGTAGAACTTGGTGCTGTTGTTATATCCCGCCGGCGCATACTGATTGACAGTAACACCCGGCACATCGCGCAGCGCCTGTGTCAGATCGGTATAGTGACGACGCTCGATGTCTCTGCCTGTAATCACCGTGATATTCGCATCTGCCTTCAGTTCCTTGTTCGGCGTGCGCGTCGCTGTGACAACCGTCTCCCCAAGCGCATGTTCATCCGCAGAGCCAGTCGTATCAGCAGCAAACACGTGCCCCCCCCCTGTGGACAGCACTCCAAGGGTAAGTGCGGCAGCAACAGCCATACGAAGCCTTTTCTCGGCTCCCCTCTTCTTCATTCTGAACTCCTCCTAAATTTTCTACTCTTTGGTAGTTTATATTATCTGTCACCGAAAAGTCTCAGCAACCAGACAAAAGCATTCCATCAGTACATTCAAATCATGCACAAAATGTATAGAAAATTAAGAAACCCCTTCCTGCTATGCAGAAAGGGGCAGACTCATACGAGAAGAAGTATAGTGAATATCTACTATAAAACTTTACTGTGCAATCCCTTCCCTGTCGCTCGCAGGTAAAAACAGTGATTGTCCATCAGGCAGTTCTCCTGGCTCCAGGTCATCGCTCTCCTGCGCCTTCCCAAGGAACGGATTCCTCAGTGACATATCAGAAATACAGATACATTCTGTATTCCCATGCAGGTTCACTCGCTGTTACAGTGGCGGGACCGCTTTGGCATAGGGTAAGGACAGCGCAGCTTCGCGGCTGTCTCCCTTTACCAAATTCTCTATTAAGTCTTTCGACACCTGATTCAATGGATATTTAGTTTTCTAAAACTTTATCAATCAGACTATAATACGAGATTATACTCCTGTCAAGTAAAAAATACAGAACATTGAAGGAATCGCTGATAAAAAGTGGTGCGGTTGAATTTATCAGTGCTTCCATAATTTTTGAAAACTCTACAAAAAGCCCAAGGCTCGACGCTGCGTAAGAAGTTTGTTCTCCGCATCGCTGCGCGAACGCTGTTGAAACTCATGCACGAGATACGCCGGCTGAACGGTGTCGACGATGCGCCGTGCCGCCTCTGTCTGAAACGGCTGGTGCAGATCCACCTGCAGAACGTACTCCATCGCCTCTCGCCAGTCCAACGGCTCATGCTCGTCCGCGTGCCGGCGCATCATTTCCTTCGTATACGCGCCCGAAATGGACTGGTGCAAATGGACACCATAGACACGTTTCCCGATTTCACCGAGATCACGATAGATTTTCTCCACATATGCCGCGCCGTCCGCCTCACTCGACAGGTCAAAATTCGTATTCATCAGATGTCCTGTGTCCAACATAAAACCTGTATCAGCGTAGCTCACTTGCTCTAGGAGCATGGCGGCAAGGCGTGGCTGACAGAAGGTCAGCCCCGGCCACCAGAGATTTTCAAAGAGGAGTTTGCAGTCCTGCGGCATTTCGCTCACGATCTCATTCACAAGTTCGATGCTCATGCGGATAACGTCCTCATCCGATGCGGAGAACTCCCGCGTATACATCTCCGATGTGCGGTTGTGTGCAACGTGAAATACGACATAATGCGGTCTGCATTCTGCCGCCCGCCGCAGATTCTCCTTCCACCGCTCCACCCAGTCTGCAACATCCAAAGAACCATAGTAGGCGCGAACATTCTCCTCGCTGCCGAACTCCTCGATGAGCGCCACGCGGTCGCCGCGCCAAAAGTCCAGCCATGTCGGCCAGAACATAAGATGTACCCCCTTGATATATTCAGGGGGGTACATCGCGGGGTCCCACGGCGCACACAACATGAACTCGATGCCGTCAAGACCGTGTTCACGCACGATGGCAGGAACGGAATCCGTATCGTTCCGAAGGATATTCTCCACATCGCAGTCCGCATTGGACAGATTCGTTAATTCAAGCATAGACGCCCCATTCCCGGCACAAATGATAATAGATTCATTCATATCCTAACGCAATTTTCATCATTTGTAAAGAGAGAACACGGGAAATCCGCAATTTGTTAAAAACTATAATTCACACCAAGAGAGTATGTCCTTTCGTTCGTCGCTTCGTATGCATAGAACTTACGGTTCAAGAGATTCTCTATCCCAAACTGGATCTTTGTTCTGTCATCGAGTTTGTAATTGAGATAGAGATTGGTGAGGAAGAAGCTGTCTTCCGATCCATATTCCCCTGTAGCACTGTCCACGCTTTGGCGTGCGCCAACGTATTGTGCATCCAAAATGCCATTGAAGTTCTTATACGTGTAGTCCACGCCAAAACGAACCATGTGTTTGGGCAGATCCCAGTTCCGCTTGGTAACCCCCTTGTTCGTCAGTTCTCCGGATTCAAATGTATAGGTGAGATACGTGCGCCAGTCCCGATTGATGCGGTGACGAATCTCAAGCTCTGCGCCCTTCGTCATCGCTTCGTTCATATTGTAGTAGGCTTTCACGCCGCCAAGTGTTGCAAGGGCAATTTTATCAACCGTATCAATGCGGAAGAACGTGAGCCCGTATGAGGTTTTTGCATTAAGGCTTTGCTTGATGCCGATTTCATAGGTCTGCGAGGTCTCCGGTATCAGATCCGGATTCGCCTGTACCTGCGACATCAAGTTGCCGGCTCTCCGATAGAGTTTATAGATCGAAGGCGGGTTAAAGGATTTTCCAAAGCTTGCATAGAGCATCATATCTTTCTGCGGCGCATAGCTGACAGAGATCTTCGGGCTCCATGCTTGGAACGTCCTATCTTCATAGTCCTTGCGCAATGCACCAATGACGGAATAGCCATCCTTCTTTTCCACCCGATCATAGCGCAGCCCGAGATTCAGCTTCCAGCGGGCATCGAGACGCAGTTCATCCTGGACAAACAATGCGGAGGATATAATGCTGCCCCCGCTCTCTTTGGTCGCACTTCCCGTGACCGACCCCCAGTCTTTCCAGTTCTTTAGGTTATAGGAGCGATAGCTCATATCGTCCTTCATCCAGGAAAGCCCTGCCAAGAGGGAGCTGTTGCCCATCTTCCATTGTTTCTGCATATCGAGATTATAGTTTTGGTTCGGATATTCCGTTAATTCTCCCTTGCCTGCCCACGACACACTCGATGCACTCCTTGCATCAGCACTGGAATACCCATTCTTATAGGTATCGCTGTACCCGATGCCTACCTTAAAGTCGTTCGCGGTATCTTCATAGCGAACCTTATGAATGTCCTGCCCGCGCTGTCCTACATATCCAAGGTAATCTGACGGCTGTGCCTTCACATACCGCCCACTCGGCGTAAGGACAGTACCGGAAAACACCTGTGCCCCATCTGCTCCCCTCAGATAGGAAAACGGATCGTGATAGGAATACTGATACGAATGGTGCATGTAGGAATAGGAAAGCGAACGATTTGCATCAAAGTCATAGTTCAAGTCAATGGAGATATTTTCATTTTCCTTCTTCTTTGCACCTCGGCTGCCTACTACGTATTTTCCGTTGGACAACTGGGGAAGCGTCCCCGTAGCACTCACAGTCCCCGATGATTTTGCGTCAACACTTTTGAAATAGCCTGCCCAACCATCCGATGTGCGTTTCTCGTATCCTGCACGGAGGGAAATCCGTCCCTCCCCGCCAGTAACCTGAACACCGCGCTTCC
The DNA here is from genome assembly GCF_000234095.1 of Centipeda infelix ATCC 43532. GTDB lineage: Bacteria > Bacillota > Negativicutes > Selenomonadales > Selenomonadaceae > Centipeda > Centipeda infelix. The sequence continues at coordinate 378,816 of NZ_JH376800.1, read as the reverse complement.
ATGTATTGTTGCTTCCATAGGAAAGTGCGGCGCTCCCATGAATCCCGTCCTTCTCCGTCTTCTTGGTGATGATGTTGATGACACCCGCAACCGCATGCCCACCGTAAAGAGATGATGCCGCACCGCGCACAATCTCAATGCGCTCAACGCTTTCAAGCGGGATGGAGTCCCAGCTCACGCTTCCGTCAAAAGAGTCATTCAGCGGCTGTCCGTTATACATCACGAGAAGGTCAGATCCCGAGTAGCCACGTAAGCTGACGCCGTTTTTCACCTCTGCCGTTGGCGAAACATAAATGCCCGCTTCCCTTGTCAGTGCCTCGCGAATGCTGAACACATTCCGCTTTTCCAGTTCTTTCGCCGTAATCACGGTGATATTCGCGGGGACTTCATTGATGCGGTCCTTCTTCCGCGTCGCCGTCACAACGACCTCGCCGAGTGAGTAGGTCGGCACCTCCTCGTCCGCCGGAGGCACCTCCGCTGCATAGACCTGCCCTGTCATTGCCGAAAGCACAACAGCCGTCGCAAGAAGTTTCTTGTTCCACATCTGCATTATCATTCTCCTTTGTAAAATATCTAAAAAACATCAGTTAAGCTGAAAACGGAAGATCTTTGTCCAGACACCGCGCCGCCCATTGTCCCCCGGATTGAACCGGAATTTCCAGCCTGCAGCAACCGCAGCTCTGTCCATCGCGCGATAGCCCGATGAGGATTCGACATTGACAGCCTCCACAGAACCATCTGCCGCGACTAGAATCTCAATCGTAACAACCCCCTCCACATCATCGTCGATCAGTTCCTGCGGGTAGTCGGGAATCGCCTCTGAGCGAATACTTGCCTCCACGCGTTCCTGCGGCGGTGCAGGAGCACTACCAAGCCCCGCAGCCCCGTCACCACTGCCCTCACCCGTACCACTGCTGCCCGTTTCAACAGAACCGGAACCGGAGGAACTCCTGCCCTGACTGCCGTTATTTCCCGCTGATGCGGGCTGCACGGCATGCGATGCGCTCTGCACCGTGCGTACGGGATTCGTCTGCGGTTTTACCTCTTGCTCCTGTACCTCCTCATGCACGACATTCTTATCCTGCACAACAATGTCATCCACAGTCACCATCGGAGCGGCAGCGGGGGCAGCATCACCGGCGGCACCGCCCGCATTGCCGCCTGCGTCATAGAGTACAACATCAATGGGCTGTGTCTTTCCCGATGGCGCTGCAGCGGAAAACAGTCCCAATGCTGCAGCAATCAGAAACAGGAACAGATGCAGCAGCAAAGAGATACCGAACGCCTTGCGCTCCTCATTCGTTTCCATCCGAACGTCCATGTCATCCCCCTTCTTTTATGTGTCTGCGCAGGAGATACAAAAAGTACGGCGTACCGATAAACGCTGTCATAATGCCGACACGGATCTCCATGCCAGAGAGCAGGATGCGCCCCAGTGAATCACAGAGCACGAGGAACACCGCGCCCGCAAGAAGGCTCGCAGGGAGCAGCCGCCGATGATCGGGGCCGATGAGAAGTCGTACCATGTGCGGTACAACCAGCCCCACAAAACCAATACTGCCGCTGATACAGACCCCCGCCGCCGTCGTGAGTGCGGCAAGCGTGAGAAAGAGGAGGCGGAATGCCGTTACGGGCATGCCCGCCGCACGTGCCTCCACCTCACCGAACGCGAGCAGATTCAGATGCCGTGCGAGGAGCACCATGACAGATACCCCTACGCCGATCGGCCCGATGCCGAGTAGGACATGATCCCAGCGCCGATAGTCAAGCCCCCCGATCGTCCAGAAAAGGTACTGCTGCATCTTCTGCTCGTTCATCACGGTGAGAATCGCTGCCGTACACGCCCCGAGAAACATGCCCACCACAACACCCGCAAGCAGGAGCGTCATGACAGGAATCCGACCGTGCCGCATCGAGAGTGCAACGGTCAAGCTGACCGCGAGGATTGCGCCCGTGAATGCAAAGACGGGCAGTGCGAGCACGTTCCCCGCCGTCACGCCCAACCCAATGGCAAGCACAGCGCCGACCGATGCGCCGCTCGATACGCCGATGATCCCGGGGTCTGCGAGCGGATTGCTGAAGATGCCCTGCAAGACTGCACCCGAGATGCCAAGCCCCGCACCAACCATGATTCCGACGAGTGTACGCGGCAGACGGATGTGCCAGAGCACCGCCTCTTGCTCCGGTGTCACGACGACATCGGTGAGGACCGGAAGTCCTGCCGCATGAGCAAAGGAGGCGACGACCGCCTCCATCGGGATGTCATACTGCCCTGCGCTCATGGACAGGAGAATCGCAAAGAAAAGTGCGCCGATGAGAGCGCACAAAAAGATCTGCACCCGTCCAAAGCTCATGCCGTCACCTTCTCTTTCTCCGGTCTGCCGAGGATCACGCGAAGAAGCTGTGCGTTCTCTCTCCCATCTGCCTCTGCCGCCGTATAGATGTCCGCATGACGTGTCAGCGGGTTCTCGACGACGCGCACGGGCGCCCCGTAGGCTCGCGTCAAGAGTTCATCCGTGAGCACCGATGCCGGCACGCCGTCAGCGAGGAGTGTGCCATGCGCGATCAGCAGCAGACGCGAACAGAAACGCGCAGCAAGACTCAGTTCATGCGCGACCAAGAGAACGGTCTTGCCTGCCGCGGAGAGTTCGCGGCAAAAGCGAAAGATCTCCTCCTGATAGATGAGATCCAGACCCGTCGCCGGCTCATCGAGAAAGAGGACTGGGGTCTGCTGGGCGAGTACCTTCGCAAGCAGAACGCGCTGACGCTGCCCGCCCGACATGGCGTGAAGCGGCTTGTCCGCCAGCTCCAAGACCCCCGTGTATTCCATACACGCCTTGGCGATGGCGTGATCGTCCGCTTTTTCCTGCCGCCACCACGAGAGATAGGGATAGCGTCCCGCGAGCACGATGTCGCGTGCCGTGTAGTCAAATGTCATTTCCACGTGCTGCTGCAAGTATGCGACGCGTCGTGCAAACGCCTTTGCCGAAAGCGTACGGATGTCATCCCCCATCAGTATGGCAGAGCCGGAGAGTGGTGGGAGAATGCCACGCAGCGTTTTGAGGAGTGTACTCTTACCCGCGCCATTGGGGCCAATCAGCCCGACGATCTCCCCCGCGCCGACACGGAACGAAACATCTTCGAGGATGACCTTTCCGTTGTACCCTGCGTAGAGTCCGTCCGTCTGAACCATCGCGTTCAAAAATCATTCCCTCCCATTACTCGACTGCCGAAAGATGTTCATTCTCGGGCTGCTTGAAGTCATCGCCGTAAACACGGTACGCGATCTCCTGTATGCCAAAGACAAAGTCCTGCGAGCAGTTGTAGAGATAGCCCTCGAACGGCTCGGCAAATGACTTGTTTCGGATCGCCCGCAGCGTTTGCAAGGATGGATCGTCCAAATACTCCCTGCGGAATTTCTCCACATCGTACTTTCCATGATCGTTGTACGTCGGCAAAAATAGGATGTCGGGATCAATCTGAACGAGCTGCTCCTTCGTCATCACTTGAAAATCGCGAATGCCCAGCTCTGCACGCCCGTTGATCACGCCCGCATACCGGCAGCCCTCGTCAAAGGCGCTGCCAAGTCCTCCATAGCCCCCCATGAGAGAGATGAGGACGACGCGCTTGCGCTCCGTCTGCGGGATCCGCTCCACCTTTGCCTGAATCTCCGCGAGTTTTGCATCCATCATGGAGAGGATCTTTTGTCCACGTTCCGGCACTCCCGCTGCCTCCGCGAGGAGTTCGACCGTCTCACGAATTTCCGTGAGGTTCGACGCCCCCTTACAGACGACAACCCGCAGCCCGACTTCGCGCAGGGATGGTACCATCGAGAGGTCGCCCCAGTCCGGTACGACGACGAGGTCGGGCTGCAGTGCCATGATCTCCTCTATCGACGGATTGCCGATGCGCTGCGGGATCTTCTTGACAAGCTCCGTAATATTCGAGCTGACAGGGTCGTCAAGCAGGCCGTTGACCGCCGCCATGCGTTCCGGCTCGACCAACCCAAGCATGGTTTGATCCGTCCCCATCGAGAGCGTGACAATGCGCTGCGGCGGCGCAGGGAAGGCAACAACCGTCCCCTCAATATCCGTGACCGTGTACGCCGCAGGTGTTTCCGTATTGTGGTTCGGCAAACCACATGAGATGAGCAGAGCGCTCATGAAGCAAAACAGGAGAAATGTGGCACATCTCTTCATCAAAATCTCGTCCTCCTTATCCGCAATTATACCACAAAATTGACAGTCTACGCCCGCTCTATGAAAGAAAGAGTTTTTTCCGCAAAATACTGCCGTTCCACAGCTGCTCCTCGATGTGACGCGCGCCACGCAGTCCCATAAAGGGTGCCTCGGTCAAGTGCAGTGCATCCTGCACGGGATAGGCGACCGCGAGATACTGTGCGCTCTGCGGGCGTATGTGTGCGGATTCGTTGCTGCTGCCGAGCAGGAGTCCTCCCGTCAGCCCGGTGAGAAGCTCCTGCATCCGCATGGTATCTGTCTCACCCACGATCTCATCCGCGATCGCTGCTGCCTCCCGCGCCCCCTCAGCCGCCACAACGAGATGACATATATCTGCCCACTCTGTCCGCAGCGCCTGTGCAAGCCCCCACGCGACGGAGCGTGGGGCGCGAATGATCGCCGTATCATAGCAGAGATCGCCCCAGAGGCTCTTGCACTCGTTGATGCGCAAAAAATCCGTACGCGTCACGTGCGCGATTTCCTCCTCTGCTGCCTCTCTCCGGGGAGCTGACAGCACGTGTTCAATCTCCGCGAGCCACTTCCGCGTTCCCGCACGTCCGTATGGCGGCAGAGGTGCGATATAGGGTGTGCCGCAGACCTCCTCGATCATATGGGCGCTCGCAAGCCCCAGCTCATCGTGCACCACGATGTTCAGCGATGCCCGCGTCAGCCCGCCCAGTTCCGCTGCAGACATATTGCTGCCAAAGACAGCGTTCACCGCATAACCTGCCGTTTCGAGCAGACGGACAAGCTCGTTCGCATCGTTCCCGCCGCTGCAGTAAGCGCTTGTCATACCGATGAGATTGACGGCGTTTTCCTGCGCCGCACGCCGCTCCGACAAAGCTGTCGAAAGCATACAGCGTGCCGCCTTGTCCCAACCGTCTGCAAAACTGCCGGTAAGTCCGCTCGTGTCGAGCGCGACAATCGGGCAGGACAGCCCCACTCCGCGTGCAATCGCCTCAACATCGTCGCCGATGAGTCCCGCCGCGCAGCTGCTGACGATGGCGAGCAAGGCGGGCGGCTGCTCCACATAGGGCGCAAGAACCTCGCACAGATACTCCTCCGCACCGAATACGATCGCATCGTTATCGAGCTGCGTACAGATCATGCGATGAGAGATCGTCGGCTGACTGTGCTCAATCTGGCGCATCGCAAAAAAATAGCACCAGAGAGGGCCGTTGACAACAATAACAGCATCCTTGATGCCCGCAAAGAACGCCGATGCTCCCGCGAGTGCACAAGTATCCGTGCACATACAGACATCATCGAAGGATGCTTCACGCTCACCCATAGATCAGCCCTCCCCTACTCTCATGCCGATGCAAAATCCGCCGCATATCGCCCAGCAGACGGCACTCCATCGACCAGCCGACCGACGGCAGCAGTGCAAGAAAGAGCTGGCGCAGCTTCGTATCGACAAGCTCATGCGTTGTAAGAACAAAATCCACACTGTGCAGTAATTCCTCTGCCGCAGCCCCTCCCTCATAATGGATGGGGACATCTGTCCGGCGGCGCAGTTCCTCCTCCATCACGTCACGCCGCTCGGGCATAAAGCAGTCGAGCAAAACGACACCGGACAACGTGATGCCGACCTTCTCCAGCAGACGCAGGACAATCTCCGGTCGGAACCATGCAAGATCACGACCGATGGCAAGTGCGCATCTGCGCGTCGCAAGGTCGCTGCGTGCCTTTTCCACGGCAGCGGCAAAGTTTTCCTCCTCCGCAGCAATAGCACGTTCTGCCGCCTCCTCACGGCGACAGAGCTGACCGACACGCCGCATCCAATGGGTCGTCTCCTCTGCTCCGACGGGATATATATCGGCAAGATATGGTGTGCCGAAGCGTTCCTCTATACACGCTGCAAGTTCTGCAAGCTGCGCCTGTTTTTCGTCGTTCATCCAGCGTCCGAGCAGGATGATGAGCTCCGCCTCCGGTACTGCCTGCAATTCATCGAGCGCGAGGTAGGACGGGAACTGTCCCGTCACGCGCAGATCGAGCAGGGAGAGCAGCCGCCGCAGTTCCTTCGCATATTCTCCGTGCATGCCCCCGCAGTCGCCAAGGAGAACCACCGTCCCCTCTTTTCGTGCGGCGGGCTGCATAAAGCGGTCTACAAGCGCACGCGCAGCATCGAGATACCCCGCATAGTATTCGCCGTCGAGAAAGCCGTGCGCGGAGACTGCCATGACAGGCAGCCCGAGTTCCTCCTCCATCTCTGCCGCAACCGCCTTTGTATCATCGCCGATCACGCCGCTGACACAGGAGTTTGCGATAAAGACTGCCTGCGGATGATACTTCTCTGCGGCAAAGCGCACGCACTCCCGCAGCCGCTCCTCCCCGCCAAAGACCGCCTCACTCTCACCCAGACCGCTCGTCAGAAGTGGCACGGGCGAGAGACGCACCGATGCATCCACCGCCGTCAGCTTATGGAAGCTGCTCACATCCATCCCGTGCGCAATATGCGCACATGGGCGCGGACTGTGAAAGATGACGAGCGCACCGCGCACGAACGAAAGCGCACGCCAGACACCGGGCATGCTGCAGCTGCAGTTCGTTCGGCGCACGCCGACGCGCTTGACCTCAATCCCCATAGCGCTCCACCAGTGCTTCCAGTTCCTCGAAGTTCATCGGAGTCGGTACTGTCAGCATTTCATTCGCATCAATTGCACGCGCAAGCCCTACGTAGTGCTGTGCCTGTTCCGACTCCGGCGCGTAGGCGATGAGTGTCTGCCGATGAATCTCTGCCTCGTGCACGGCACGCGCGCGCGGGATATAGGTGATGAGCTGTGTGCCGAGACGTGCGGCAAACGCCGTGAGGAGTTCGCGCTCGTTCAACACGTCCCGCCCGTTGCCGATGATGCCGCCGAGCTTCACTGCGCCGCGTGCGGCAAAACGGCACACGCCCTTTGCAATATTGTTTGCCGCATAGAGCGACATGAGTTCGCCCGAGGACACGATATAGACTTCCTCGGCATACCCCTCGCGTATCGGAACGGCAAAGCCGCCGCAGACCACATCGCCGAGGACATCGTAGAGTACGACATCCAGATCGTCAAAGGCATGGAGCGCCTTCAGACGTTCGAGTGCGACGATGATCCCGCGCCCCGCACATCCGACCCCCGGATCGGGGCCGCCCGCCTCGATGCAGCGAATGCCGCCAGCCCCTTCGTGCACGAGGTCGGCGAGCGTGAGTGCAGCGCCCTTCTTCTCCCGTTCGAGATCGAGAATGGTAGACGGGGCAATACGCCCGAGCAGGAGGCGAGTCGAATCATTCTTCGGATCGCAGCCGATCTGACAGACGCGCCGCCCCATCTGTGCGAATGCGGCGGAGACATTCGCGGCAGTCGTGGACTTGCCGATACCGCCCTTGCCGTAGAACGCAATTTTTTTCATAAGCTCTCCTCATTTCACGGCAGTAAGAAACGCGCGGCACAACTGCTTGAAGCCGCCGTCGAAAAGGCTCCGCGCCGTTTCTTGAATCTGTTCACACTACACCCTCCGCACGTTCTTCAAGATCGCCCTCAATGGAGAGGTAGAGACTGCGCAACTCCGCAAGGGTCTCCTTCGATGCGTTCCACAGCCCGCGCTGCTGCGCCTCAAGCAGTGTCTCTGCCATGCGATGAAGCGCCCACGGGTTGACCTCCTGCATCCATTCCTGCATCCCTGCGTCAAGCACGTATTTGCGTGCGTAGCCCTCGTACATCCAGTCCTTCATCACGGCGCTCGTCGCGTCCCACTGATAGCTGTGCGCCAAATAATTGGCGAGATCGGAGGCGCCCTTGTAGTCATGCTTTTTCATGCCCTCGATGAACTTCGGATTCATCGCTTCCCCGCGAAAGAGACGCGCCGCCTCCTCCGCCACGCTGCGCACAGAAATGCGCTGCCGATCGCTCGAATCGCCCGTATAGGAGCGCGGTGCCTTGCCTGTCAGTGCCCGCACGGTCGCAATCATGCCGCCGTGGTAGGCGTTGTAGTCGTCCGAGCTGAACATGTGCGTCTCGCGCGTATCCTCGTTCTTGACCGTGACATCCAGCCCCGCCATGCGCCGCTGAAAGACCTCGGGATCATAGCCGCGTGCGTATCCGTCGCCGCCGTATGCCGTCCCAGAGAACCGCGTATAAACAGCGGCAAGATCATCCAGTGTCTCCCACTCCTTCGTCTCAAGCAGGTCGCCAACACCTGCGCCATACGCCCCCGGCGGATCGCCAAAGATGCGCACGGAGGCGCGTTCCCATGCGCTCTCCCGCGTCTCGCCCTGTTCCTCAAGCCACGCGGTATCAGAGAGGACATGCTTTCGCACATAGTTCTCCGCATTGCTCTCGTCGAGGTCGCGCACCATGCGCACCGCCTCGTCCACCCAATGCACGGCATTCGGAACAGCATCGCGGAATAGTCCGCTGATGCGTGCCGTCACATCGATGCGCGGACGCTGCAATTCTGCAATCGGGATAATCGCAAGTCCCGAGACGCGCTGCGACGGACGCCGCCACACAGGACGCACGCCCATGAGATAGAAAAGCTCGGCAATGCACTGCCCGTGACTACGCATATTCGATCCCGCCCAGAAGACGATGCCGACTGCCTCGGGATAGCGCCCCTCATCGCTGATATACTGCTCGATGAGCGCGTCCCCCAGTTGTTTTCCATATTCCCACGCGGCGGGCGTCGGCATACAGCGCGGATCAAGACCGTAGAAATTGCGTCCCGTCGGCAGTACGTCAACGCCGTTCGTCGTCGGCGCACCCGCAGGACTCGGCTCGATGTAACGCCCCGTAAGAGCACGCAGCGTCTCCGTAATCTCCCCTTCCGTACGGCGCAGACGCGGCACCATATCCTCCACAATCTCGTGCAGGGCATGAAGAAATGCTGTGCGCTCCTCCTCTGCGGCGGCGGCAATCACAGACAATCCCATTGCCTGCTCGACGACCTCCGGTGCGTAGCCATGTTCGGCAAGGAAGGAGATGAGCGCACGCATCTCCGCCTCGACCGCATCCAGTTTTCGCCCGTAGGTCATGCCGTCCGCCGTCATGCGCTCGCTGTGCGTGAGCAGCTCCTCATAGTCATAGCCGAACTGCGCCGCAATCAGACGGACGAGGGATTGCTCCCCGCCGTGCTCCATGCGCATGAGCGCACACAGGAAATCGATCAGCTCCTCGCCCTCGGGCGCACACCCGAGGATATGCAGCCCCGTGCGGATCTGCATATTCTTGATGTCGGTCACATAGTTGTGCAGGGCATCGGCATAGTCGTCAAAAGAATCGCCTTCGTCGATTTCCCCCTCAAAATGACAGGCGGCAGCCTTCTCGCGGACAAGCGTCTGCGCTGCCTCGATATTCTCCGGCTGCGCTGCGCGAAAATGGACGTATTCATCAAGAGCCTGTTCCAGCTCCTCGATCTCCTCAAACGCCCCCGCCAGCTCCATCGGCGGCGAGAGATGACTGATGAGGCACGCCGCACCGCGCCGCTTTGCCTGAATCCCCTCCCCGACAATCGTGATCCAGTAGGGATAGATGTCCGGCAGATCGCCGAGGGATACATCCGGATAGCAGGTGCTCGATAGTGCCGTTCCCTTTCCCGGCAGCCATTCGAGCGAGCCGTGCGTCCCGACGTGGATGACCGCATCCACCTTCCATACATCGCGTAGCCAATGATAGTAGCCGATGTAGTGGTGCGTGGGCGCAGCATCCGGCGCGTGCAGGAGCTTGCCGGGATCCTCGCCGAAGCCGCGCGGCGGCTGCACTGTGATGAACAAATTCCCGTTGAGCGTCCCCGGGATGAGCAGTTTCCCGTCGTAATTGAACACGTCGCCGGGCGCATCGCCCCAGTCTAGCGCGAGCTGCGTGCGCACCTGCTCGGGCAGCTCCGTGAAAAAGGCACCGTACTGCTCTGCCGTCAGCTGTCCGTCTGCCGCCGCTGCCTGCTCCGCACTCATGAACCGTCGATCATTCGTCACATGATCCGTCAGCAACTTCATAAATGCCTTGCTGCTCTCGGGAATCTCATCCACGACATAGCCCGCCGCACGCATTGCCCTCAGCAAGCGGAGCACGCTCTCGGGCGAGTCCAGTCCCGCCGCACTGCCGATGTTCGCGTTCGTCGGCGGGTAGTTGTGGAACACGATCGCGACTTTCTTCTTTGCGTTCGGCTTCCGGCGCAGCGCCGCCCATTTCCGCGCCTTTCGGGCAATGCGCTCCATGCGCTCATCCAGTGCCGCATAGCTGACTTCGCCGCGCTCATCGCGCACCTTTGCCGCGATCGGAACGGCGTGGATCACACCGTCAAACTCCGGCATGGCGACGCTCATCGAGACCTCCATCGGGTCAAGCCCTGCCGGCGACTGCTCCCACTCCTCCTTTGGCGCAAGCACCGTATATGCCTCCAGAACAGGCACACCGAGCGCATAGAGATCCTCGATGCGCGTGCCGCCCGCCTTGATGGAGAACTTCATCGTACTGATGATGACATCGACAAAGGGCTGTCCGTCCCTGCAAAAATATTTCCGAATCGCATCCATCAGCGTCGGCGACGCTACGCGTTCGTCACGGTAGGAGTTGGAGAACACGGCGATGGCGTTCATCCCCTCCCGTTCAATCGCATGTATGAGCGCCGTATGATAGGTGAAATCGCCCGTAATCCACTCCGCGCGATAGAAAATTACGCCGACCGTCGGACGGCCCTCTTTGTAATGAGCAGCGAGATAGCCCGCAATATCCTCAGGATTTCCCTGCCATCTCGGATGATAGACACCGTTCCACGCAAGCGGCACGGGCGGTGCTGCGATGTAGGAAAGCCCCCCGAACTCTCTGCCAAGCCAGAGAAAGAGATTGCGCATATTCTCCTCGCCGTCATAGCGAAAATATGCCCATGCCCGCTGAATCTGCTCCTCCGAGAAACTGTACGTTACCTTGTCATGATCGGCATTGTCCACGACGATCAGATGGGGAATCCGATTCCTCTGCAAGTCACGCGATGCCTTCTGCAAAAAAACATTGTCCAGTCCCGTCCCCATCCAGAGAAAGAGATGGAGATCCGCCGCCGCACGCATTGACCTCCAGTCGTCCATGCCGTCTGCGGCGCACACGCATACCTCGGGTTCTTCCATCAATGCGGCACAACGACGTGTAAGAGCGGTAACGCGCAGAATATTGGTATAGACTGCAATCCTCATACCGTCCCGCCTTCTTCGGGCAGGTTCTCCGCCCTCGCACAGACAGAATCCACAAGGAAGGTCGCCAAAGCCTGCATATAGTCCTCTCCCGCCTGTCGCTCCGCAGGCAGGGGAACATCCGCACGGTGCGCCATCTCCATGAGAAAATGTGCACCCATCATGTGCGTTTCTTCCTCCGTGAGCAGCCCCCACAAAAATTCATCGTAGAGATGTATATAGCTCACGCCGAGGGCAAAGACACCCGAATGCTCCCCAAACTCATGAAGGATCTGCAAAAAACGAGGCTTGATAAGCCGCACGGTCTGCACCCGCTCCTCATAGTCATGCCAGAGCGTGTCTCCGGTAATGCCGAAACGGCGCAGACGACGCAGCAGATTGTGCTGGTGCGCAGGGGTCAGCCCCGACTGTTTTCCAAGCGCCTCCTTGACCGCAGTCATGACCGACTGACCAATCAGCTCGCCGAGTTTGGAGTGCTTTCCCGCGCCCTCGAAGTACAGCGGTGAATCCGTATTGGCGACGACGATCGTCTGATCTGTGCCAGAGCCGGTAGCAAGCCCGCAAGAGTAACGGCTGTCTGCCATGAGTTCCTGCAGCGCCGCCGTCTTTGCCTCCGTACAGGTCACGAGTGCACGCGCAAGAATCCCCGGTGGCAGATCGGCATCGATCACGAGAATAATGTTGATCGTCCCACATTTCTTCGGTACTGTCTTGTAATACGATGCCGGATCGCCAACGCGTCCCCCGTTCGTCTCCACGCCGCCCGTCACAATGGCGGTCACCGTGAGTTCCTTATAGCTGCGCGACTCTATGGAGACGTTCTCCATCTGTGCGGCGGTTCCCATCCCCGTTGTACGGTTCGGATCCAGACCGATCTTCTGCGCAACGATGCGCATACTCTCCACATAGGTATCCGCGAACGTCTCGCAGGGCATACCCGCGCCCTGCGTCATATCACGGTTGAACACTGCGGTAAAATCCTCATGGTACCCCCCGTTGTAAAGCGAGGTGCTGAGCACCTTGCGCACACCCGAAAAAAACAAAACAAGGCTCTTGTCATATCGGTAGATAGTGTCCCCCGTCGTCAACTTTGCCAGTTCCACGATTCTATTGACCTCCTGTAAGTCTGCGGGATGCGCGGACAATCTCCAACACGCCCTCTGCCGAGAGCTGATCCAATGTGTAATACCGCGCTCCCATGCGGCGTGCGAGTTCGGGCGCAATACCGACGCGCGGAACGGCGTGCTCTGTATCAAGGACGAGGGCAAGCGTCTCTGTCCCCGCCAGTTCCTCTGCCGCACGTAGCGCACGCTGCATCCCGGCGTCCCCCTCTTTGGCATTCACGCGCCCATCTGTGACCAAAACGAGAACATTCTTCCCGCTGCCCCTGCGCTCCAACGCGCGCAGCATTTGCAGCGCATGGGCGATCCCCTTGGCAAGCGGCGTCCGTCCGCCCGTCGGCAGGTCGCGCAGGAGCTTTTCCGCCAGTTCCACGCTGCGCGTCATCGGCAGGAGCGTCTCCGCACGGTCGCGTCGAAAGGCAGCAAGCCCCACACAGTCACGCTTTTGATACGCCTCCTGCAGGAGGGCGAGAATCGCCCCTTTCACCATGCGCATACGCGCACGCGCTCCCATCGAACCGCTCGCATCAACGAGAAAGAGAATGTTCGCCGCCGTGCGTTTTGCACGCACCCAGACGCGCACATCCTCGGGATGTATGACAACTGCTTGATTCCCTTGACGCATACGCTGATGGGGCGCAGCTGCACGCAGCGTGGCAGAGAGTGCGAGATCGGGGCGAACACCCGTCTGCGGCAATCCCGTGCGCATACAACGGCCATCCGCCATATGCCTACGGATGATGTCGCGCTTGCCGCTCTTCCCCCCCTGCACACGCAGCGTCATACGCAGCAGCGAGAGCCGCGCCATCACATTCTCAAGTGGAGCGTCAACGCTCTCATCTGCATCGGCGTGCCTTGTCTCCTCCGAGGACGGGGATGCCTCCTCCCCATCCCGCGCAGAGTCCTGCTGCCCATTCTCCTTTGTTGGCTCCTGACGCTGCGTCTCTATGCCCTCATCCTGCGGTGCATCCGGCATATCAATCTCGCCTTGCTCCGATACATTCCCGTCCTCGGGCAGCGGCTGCTGCTCCTCCTGCGATCGGCTCATTCGATGTACGAGCACGAACGCCGCCGCCTCCTCCACGTCTGCGGGCATAACGAACGATCTGCCCGCAAGCGCAGCAAGCGCACGCGCCGCCTCAATGAGATAGATCTCTGCATGGTTGCCGACACAGTGCGCACGCAGGACACATGCCGCCGCAAAATGCAAAATGGCAGACGGGACCTCTACATCCGGCAGCAGCACACGTGCACGGCGAATTGTCGCAGCGAACACTGTTTCCTGCGCCTCGTATGACGCACGAAATCCCGCAGGATCGCGCTCGTATGCGAGCACCCGCGCAGCAATCTCCCTGCGCTGCGCGGGGTCACTCACATCCTCCATCGACACAAACAGACCAAAGGCATCCAGCAGTGAGGCACGAAGCGTTCCCTCGGCGGGATCCATCGTACCGACAGGCGTATAGGAAACCTCCTCGGTGAACGAAAGCCCGTCCCGTTCGAGGTGAAAGAATTGATCCCCCGCACATTTTAGAACCGCCAGCAAAATATCCTCGCGCAGGAGATTCACCTCGTCCATATAGAGAACGGTATTGCTTGCACGATGGAGCAGCCCGTGCCGCAGGCGGCGTTCTCCTTTTTGCAGAGCCGTCTCCATGTCGATGGTGCCAAAGACCATGTCCTCCGATGCGCCAAGCGGCAGCTCAACCATGCGTCCCGTCGCCGTGAAGGGTGCAGCTGCACGGACAAGAAGGGATTTTGCCGTGCCGCGCGTACCGGAGATCAGAAGAGCACCCGCACGCGGGTTCACCAGAGCAATCGCAAGTGCGCGGCGTGCCTGCTCCTGCCCGACGACGGCAGTCAGCGGATAATGCGACGTGTCCAAGTTTTTCCTCCGAAAACGATCATGAGGCTTCTCCCAGTATCGCGTCCACCATACTCCAATCGACCGCCTCCTCCTCAAAGGGACGGCGGCGCATACGATGTGCAAGGACGAGGCGGCTGACACGCCGAAGATCCTCCGGCGTAACCACACTGCGCCCTGCAAGTGCTGCGTGTGCAATGCCCGCTTTGATGAGTGTGATGTCCGCGCGATGCCCATCAACCCCGAGTGTCAGTGAGATCTGCACCGCATGGTCAAGGATTTCATCCGGTACCTCCACGCGGGAGACGCGTTCACGCGCCTCGACAATCTGCGTGCGTAGGCGTTCCTGCTCCGCTGTATACGCCGCCGCAAAGGCATCGGGGTCGCGCTCGTAGGCAATTCGCCGACGAATCACCTCAACACGGCACGCGGCATCGTGCTCACCCGTTACCGTCATCGAGAGGGCAAAGCGATCGAGAAGCTGCGGACGAATGTCCCCCTCCTCCGGATTCATTGTACCGATGAGAACAAATCGCGCAGGGTGCGCATAGGAAATGCCCTCGCGCTCGACCGTATTTACCCCCATGGCCGCAGAGTCGAGCAGAATATCGACAATGTGATCCTCAAGCAGATTGACCTCATCCACATAGAGGATATTGCGGTTCGCCGCCGCAAGGATACCGGGTTCAAACTCCTTGCGCCCGTGTTGGATCGCCGCCTCCATGTCAAGTGTCCCGACGACGCGGTCCTCCGTCGCGCTGACGGGCAGCTCCACTACGCGCATAGGGATCTTCTCCGTGGGGAGCGATACGCTCTCCTGCTGCTTGCTGCGACAGGCATCGCAGCATAGATCGGGAAGCGCAGGATCGCAGTGACAGGCACAGCCGCGCACTGCGTCCAGAACCGGCAGGAGTGCTGCAGCAGCGCGAACAGCGGTGGATTTCGCCGTCCCCTTCTCCCCCTTGATGAGCACACCGCCGAGCGATGGCATGATGATACTGAGGAGAAGCGCCGTCTTCATCTCCTCCTGCCCGACGATGGCAGTAAACGGATAAACTGTTCTATGTTTCATGCAAATTTCCCTTCGTTATACTTCCACGGAGTCGGTACAGTCTCCCGAATCGCCGCACGTTTCAGCACACACTCCGGCATATACGGAGCACTTCTTTCCACCCCACGCGCATAGCATGCACCGCCGCAGACCGAAAAGTCGGCACACGCCCGACAAAATGCCATAGCATTCTGCATCTCATGTACCAATTCTTTCTGTCTCCATTCATAGATCCCCTGCTTCACATTGCCGAGCAGGAAACGCACATCGCCGACAAAGGAGGAACAGGCGTAGATATTCCCAACTGGATCGACGTGAGCCCCTGCCCCGTTCATCGCGTGACAGTGGGAAAATCCACAATCCGAGCGGCGCGCAAGACATGCCGCCTGATCTGCCTGTGAGATGGTTATGGGACGTCCGCTCAAACTCCCGAGCCTCCGATTCAGTGCAAAGACCTGCGTTATCGCCCGCGCCACATCCTCAGCACGCGCGGACTGAACAGAGCCGCCACGCCCCTGTCCGCGCAGGAGATCAAAACCCACACGGCGCACATTGCCGAGATAGTATGCCATCTCGATGACGCCGGAGAGATCCCTGACATTCTCCGCCGTGACAACGCACGTCAGACCGATCTCGATGCCGCGCTGTGCAAGCATCTGAATCCCTGCCGCCACATCTACCGATGTTCCACGTCCATCCGGATAACAACGCAGTGCATCGTGAACATCAGGTCTGCCGTCGAGACTGACACCGATACCGATGCGTGCGTTGCGCAGGAAATCTGCTGTCTCCTCGGTCAGCAATGTGCCATTGGTCTGCAAATCCATACGTGCCCGTATCCGATTGGTGCGGATATAGTCCGCAATCCGGCATAGCAGAGGAAGTGCCAGCAGCGGCTCGCCGCCCGAGAACTGAAGGATAAAGGACGTACCGCCCGCCGCCGCGAGGTCAATCGCACGCCGCGCCGTCTCCCACGTCATCGTGCGTGGGTCTTGCCCTGCGGCGTAGCAGTATCGACACGCAAGGTTGCAGGTCCCTGTGAGACTCAGCACGAGCATCCGCAGCGGCATCATTCCTCACCTCCACAAAGGACTCAGAGCAGACCGTGTGTACCGATCCGCAGACGCACGCCATCGCATTCTGCCCTGTATTGCAACACGCTCCATGCACCACATTTATATTTTGAAAACCTTTAGGCATAGCAAAAAACAAAAGTCCCTTTCTGCGGCAACAGAAAAGGACTTATTTTCACACAATGAAAGGATACGAATCCCCATCCCCATCACTCGCAGGTCAAACGGCGATTGTTAATCAGGCAGTTCTCCTGACTCCAGTTCATCGCGCACCTGCGCCTTCCCAGGACTCCCCCAGTGACGTTCTCGGAAATACGATCGCATTTCCATGCAGGTTTGCTCACTGTTACAGTGGCGGGACCGCTCCGGCTTCATGAATACCGATTCATTCACCAGATTTTCTTTTAAGTATCAAAACACCTGATCCAATTACTATAAAGTTTTCATAATAGACTTTGCAATAGGAATCACTGATAAAATAAAATCCGTCAGATTGGTGTAGATTTTCCGCCGAAGTGCGGACAAAAAAGATGCGTCAAAATGGCGCGGTTGAATTTATCAGTGCTTCCTAAAGATAACATTGGAAGAAGTACTTGTCAATGCGCCAAAGAAATATTTCGAGCCGTGCACCAGAAATGAAAAGAGCGAAACCACAATGACTTCGGTCTTTTCATTTACTCCGCCGCAAGTCCGAAGCGCGTGATCCCTTCCTTGCGGAACTTGTCCAGCAGCTCCATGACGCCGCTGTAATTCATATCCCCATCTGCGCGAACGACAACGGCAAACCGTGCATTCTTCTGACTCTCGGCACGCGCACGGCGCAGGAGAGTCGCCTCGTCGATCTGCTGATCCTCAAGCCAGAGCGAGCCGTCCTTACGCACGGTGACGAGATAGGTGACGTTCAGCTGTGTCTGCGCTGTCTGCGCTTTCGGCAGATTCACGTCCACCGTCCTCAGATTCACCATATAGAGCGTGCTCATGATGAAGAATACGAGCAGGAAAAACATGATGTCGATCATGGGGATAATCATGACCTCGGGCTTTTCAAATGCCCTTCTGTCGCGCAGCCTCATCCCTCATCACCTTCCGAGGAGTCTCCCGTGTGCAGAGAGGTCTCGATCACGCCCTTGACCTCCGCCGCACGCGCCAATTCGATGCGGCTATTCTCCGCAGCAGAGAAGCACATCTCCATGTCCGTAACGATGTTCTCGATGCGCTGGGAGAAATATGCGTGCACAGAGAGTGCGATGATGGCAACACAGAGCCCCATTGCCGTTGCGATCAGCGCCTCGCCAACGCCGCCCGTAATAGCGCTCGGCTCACCTGACTCAAGGTTAAATACGCTGAATGCCGAGATCATGCCGCTGATTGTACCGAGCAGACCAAGAAGAGGCGCCATCGTGACGATCACGCTCAGATAGTACATACGGCTACGCAGCTTCGAGAGCGCGAGCCGGACTGAATCTCCATGTAGGAGGACATCTTCCGCGAGTTTTTACTGTTCTTCGAGATTGCGCTGAACAGAATGTCCGCTATCGCACCGCGGTGTGCGTCCGTCAGCGCGAGGGCATCCTTATAACGCTCGTTGGCAACGTGGAGCATAAACGTACGCGCGAACGCACGCCCCGCATCCGCACGCGCAAAATAAAATGCACGCTCAATGCCGATAAAGACGACAAAGATCGAAGCTGCCAGCAGGAAATACATGATGATGCCACCGTGCCGAAAAAACTCGATCCCCTGCGAAATAAACTCCATAATCCGATGCCTCCTATATCCCCTAATATTTTAGACTTATTTTTCCAATAGATAGAGATAGTCGCCGTATCCCTCCGTCTCCATCTCCTCCTTCGGAATAAAGCGCAGAGAGGCACTGTTGATGCAATAGCGCAGACCGCCCGTTGCCGCAGGCCCATCATTAAAGACGTGCCCCAGATGTGCGCCGCTGTTCGATGCTGTCACCTCAGTACGAACCATGCCATGCGATCGATCCTCGTGCTCGGCAATGAGTGCGCTGTCAATCGGGCGCGAGAACGCCGGCCAGCCGCAGCCCGAGTCGTATTTGTCCGTTGAGATAAAGAGCGGCTCGCCCGTCGTGATGTCACAGTAAATTCCTGCTCGGAATTCATGATCGTATTCGTTGAAAAACGGTCGCTCCGTTGCCTTCTTCTGTGTGACCTCATACTGCAGATCCGTCAGGCGTTCCTTGAGCTCGGCATCCGACAGTTTTTCATATATGCGCTGCACCGCCCCCTTCTCCGTTCTCTCAGCATGCTCTGCAGCGGCGCGTTTCTCGCGCATCTGAGCAATGAGGGCAGGCGAGATGTGGCAGTAACCATTCGGATTTTTCTCAAGATACTCTTGGTGCTCCTCCTCCGCGCGATAGAAGTTCACAATCGGTTTCACCTCGATCGCAACAGGTTTGCCGATGCGCTTCTGCAGGGCATCGAGGGATGCTCGTATCACGCGCACATCATCGCTCTCACCGCCGTCCGCATTCGGCACGTAGTAAATGCCCGAGCGATACTGTCGACCAATATCGTTGCCCTGCCGATCCACCGCCGTCGGGTCAATGGAGTCATAAAACGCCGTCAGGATCTCGTCGAGAGAAACAAGCTGCGGATCGTAGACAACATGAACTGCCTCCGCATGACCACTCCCGCTGCAGACCTCACGATAGGAGGGATGTGGGGTTGCTCCGTTTGCATAGCCGCTTTCCGCTGAGACCACGCCGTACACAAGGTCAAGATACAGTTCCGTTCCCCAGAAGCAGCCACCCGCAAGATAGATTTCCTTCTGTCCATACACGGGGGCATTCGCCTGCACAATCTCATGCGGCATCTCCGCCGAAGTCGCAGCGGGCGCGCCGCATCCGCCAAGACAGGCAAGCAATCCGAGTGCGCAGATATTACGCAGGGATGAAAATTTCATGATAAACACCTTTCCATTGTATTCAAAGTCACGCCTTAATCTCCTCCGCCGGCGGCAGCTGCCACGCGATCGGCGTCTCACCTTCCCGCACCAAGAATTCATTGACGCGCGAAAAGGGATGGCTGCCGAAGAAGCCGCGGTGTGCCGAGAGCGGGCTCGGGTGCGGCGACTCGACGATGAGATGGCGCGGATTCGCGATGAGGCTGCGCTTCTTCCGTGCAGGGCTGCCCCAGAGGATAAAGGCGAGCGGACGCTCACGTGCACCGAGCAGTCGAATGATGTGGTCGGTGAACCGCTCCCAGCCGTGCCCCGCATGGGAGGCCGCTGCGTGTGCGCGTACGGTCAGCACCGTATTGAGGAGAAGCACGCCCTGCCTTGCCCATGGGATGAGACAGCCGTGTGCGGGTGGTTGGATCCCGAGATCATCCTGCATCTCCTTGTAAATATTGAGAAGGGATGGCGGCGGATCGATGCCGATCTGCACGGAAAACGAAAGCCCGTGTGCCTGCCCGTCACCGTGGTATGGATCCTGTCCGAGAATGACGACCTTTGTATCCGCAAAGCTCGTATAGTGCAGCGCGTTGAAGATCGCAAACATATCAGGATAGATGCGCTTCGTGCGGTACTCCTCGATGAGAAACTGCCGCAGTTCCCGATAGTAGGGCTGTGCCATCTCATCCGCGAGGAGCTCCTGCCAATCATTTTGAAAAATTTCCTTTGCCATGATAAATTCTCTCGTAAAGTTCAAACATACAGTATTCTCCGCGCCGCAACTCTGTCCGAGCAAGGCCATCGAGCGGCGGCAGAAAGACATCCGCGCCATAATCCCCCGTAAGACGCGTCACATAGGCGCGGCGCACATAGGGCAGCAGGAGACGATAGCACGCCGCGCCGCCGATGGCAAAGATCGGTCGTGGCATTTCGCTCACCAACCGACCGAGCAGTGCCCACAGTTCGACAAGATCATGTACGACACGAAAGCCCTCGGCGTGCTCCACTGTCCGCGAGAGCACGATGTTCTCGCGCCCTGCAAGTGGTCGGCGGTCAGGCAGACTCTCCATCGTACGCCGCCCCATAACGACAATGCCGCCCATCGTCGTGCGGCGGAAATGTGCCATATCCTCACGGCAATCCGTCAGCAAGCAGCCATCGCGCCCAATGCCGCCCGCCTCGTCACAGGCGGCGATGAGTTCGAGGGGATACGGCTCAAAGATTTCCGATGCGCGTACAATCCCTGCCGTATCGACTGCAGCAAGCCACGCCGCAATGCTCTTACCGTTCACCATCAGATCGGGCGCAATCTCCGCAAGCGGCACAAGCACAAACGCACGCTCCGTAAGATAGGGATGCGGCAGGGTCAGCCCCCCATCCGCATACGTCACCCCCTCGATATGCAGAATGTCGAGGTCAATCGTCCGTGCCCCCCAGTGCTCGTGACGCACGCGTCCGAGCTCATGCTCGATGCGTTGGAGTTCACCGAGCAGTTCGTGCGGCGCACCGTCAAGCGAAATGCGTGCTGCCGCATTGAGAAACGACGGCTGATCGGTCTTCCCCCACGGCGGCGTTTCGTAGAAATGCGATACCTGCTCCACGTGCACAGAGGAAAGCTCCGCCACACGCCGCAGTGCCGCACGCATCGTCTCCCCGCGCGCACCGAGATTTGCTCCGATACCGATGTATGCCGTCAGCATACGAGGTCTTTCCTGCGGCGCAGGATCGTCACACCGACATCGGAGAATATGCCGTCGATGGGTGCAGTCGGTTTATGCACCGTCACGCGCACCCATCGAAGCACATCGAAGTCCCGCAGAAGATCGTCCGCGATCTCCTCTGCAAGTGCCTCAATGAGATATTTCCGTGTGACCGTCAAAACTGTGGACACAACATCATAGACCTTGGCATAGTTCACCGTATCGTCAAGGTCGTCGCTCTCCCCCGCCGCTCGCAGATCGAGCCCCATCTCCACATCTACCTCGAAGGGCTGCGGCACTTCCCGTTCATGCGGCAGTACGCCGTGACACGCCATAAAGCGCATCCCGCGCAGAAAAATTCGATCCATACCTACGCTCCCAAAATCGCGTCCGTCATACGGCACATCCGTGCAATCGGCTTCACATCATGCACGCGCACAATTGACGCGCCGCGCTCAATCCCCATGACGCACACCGCCCCCGTCGCCTCCATGCGCTCCGTGACAGGCAGATCGAGTGCCGCCCCGATAAAGCTCTTGCGGCTCGCGCCGAGAAGCACGGGATAGTCCACGCCGTCATACGAGATGAGTTCATCCATGCGTCTGAGAACGTGCATATTCTGCTCCGCCGTCTTGCCAAAGCCGATGCCCGGGTCAAGGATGAGATTCTCACGCGAAAGCCCCGCCGTGTCCGCTATCGCAAGCGAGCGTATAAAGAACGCACGCATTTCTCGGATGATATCCCCGTCATACGTTGTTTCATTTTGGTTGTGCATGACGACAACGGGCACGTCCGCCTCGGCAGCAACACGCGCCATCGCTTCCGGCTCCTCCGCATACTGCAGACCCCAGATGTCGTTCAGCATATGCGCACCCGCCCGCAGTGCCGTACGTGCGGTCTCTGCCTTGAACGTATCCACGGAGACGGGCACGGGACACTCCGATAGGACTGTCTCAAGGAATGGCAAAAGCCGCTCCATTTCCTCTGCTGCCCCCATCGGCACAAAGCCGGGACGGCTGGACTCCGCGCCAATGTCGATGATGTCCGCGCCATCCCGCACCATCTCCTCCATATGGCGCAGCGCCATATCCCGTGTATTCCATTTGCCGCCGTCCGAAAACGAATCCGGTGTCACATTCAGAATCCCCATGACGAGCGTCCGTCCGCCAATCGTCAGCTCCTTGCCGTCACGAAAGCGATATATTCTCTGCACCATGATTCCTCTCTCCGAGCATCTGCCACGCCTGTAATTCCATCATTTTGTCCTCGCGAAAGCCCCCCCGACACGTGGAGGTCGTCGTTCGCGTTCCGTGTGCATGCGCTCCGCGCATCGTCATACAGAGCTGCCGCGCGTCGAGAACGACAAGAACGCCCTCCGCACCGAGCCCCTGCTCGATCTCCCGCGCAATATCTTCCGTCAGCCGCTCCTGCAGCTGTGGACGTTGTGCCATGCGTGCAACGAGCCGCGCGAAAACACCAAACCCAGCCACACGTCCTGCGTGCGGACGATAGACAATATGTGCCGTCCCAAAGAACGGGAGCAGGTGGTGCTCACAGATAGAGTGAAAGGAAATGGATCGAACGGCGACAAGCCCGTCCGTCTTCTCCGTCAGCACATCCGCCCAGAGATCCTGCGTATCCGTATGCAGCCCTGCGAAAAGCTCCGCATAGAGCGCAGCCGCACGCGCAGGAGTTTCCTCCATTCCCTGCGCCGCAAGATCAACGCCGACCGCCGTGAGGAATTCGCGCATGGCACATTCTGCACGCGCGAGATCGACTTTATCCTCTGTCACCGCACTCCGTCCTTTCCATATCAAAAACGCTCCCCCGCGCTGCACTGCACAAAAGGAGAGCGTCTGACATCATTTCAGCAGATTGTGTGCACGCAGTGCCGCGTCGAGCTGCGCCGCATGCGCGGGCTCCATCTCCGAGAGCGGCATACGCAGGGGACCCGTCTCATAGCCAAGACTGCGCATCGCTGTCTTGACCGGGATCGGATTGACCTCACAGAAAAGTGCGTCGATGAGGTCGGCGTATGCAATCTGGAGCCGCGCCGCCTCCGCAACGTTCCCGTCGAAATAGTTCTGACAGATATCGTGCGTTGCCTGCGGCGCAACATTTGAAAGTACGGAGATAACCCCCGCGCCGCCGAGCGAGAGGATGGGCACGATCTGATCGTCGTTGCCCGAGTAGACCGCGAGCTCGTCGCCGACTGCCGCACGCAGACGCAGGATCGCAGAGAGATCTCCGCTCGCCTCCTTCACCGCGACGATGCGCGGATGCTTTGCGAGTGCGGCGTACGTCTCCGTCTTGATGTTCACGCCCGTACGCGAGGGCACATTGTAGAGAATCGCGGGGATGCTCACACTGTCCGCGATCTTCGTATAGTGGGCAATGAGCCCGTTCTGCGTACACTTATTGTAGTACGGGGTCACGAGGAGCAGCGCATCCGCCCCGACCTTCTCCGCATACTGCGAGAGCTCGACCGCATAGGCAGTTTCGTTCGAGCCGGTTCCCGCCACGACGGGGATACGCCCCTTAACCTGCTCCACCGCAAAGCGGATTGCCTCGCGGTGCTCTGCGTCCGTCATCGTCGCAGACTCACCTGTCGTCCCCGTAATGATGATGGCATCCGTACCGCCCGCAATCTGATCGTCAATGATACGTCCGAGTTCGGGATAATTTACGCCTGTTTCCGTAAACGGCGTGATAATGGCAACGCCGGCACCACGGAAAATCGTCTTTTTCATGGCAGTTCCCCCTTCAGTTTATCTTCTGCTATTATCCCACGCGCAGCGTGAAAAGTCAAAAACTTTCCTCACGTCCGCAGCGCAGGACGAATCTCCCCAAAGAGTGCCTCGTTTGCGCGAATCTTCTCCTCGCCGCCGAGCACGCAGCGCACATTTTCACGCATTGCCGCCTCAATCATCGGCGCGAGTGCGCGCACATCTTCCTGACGTGCCGTGAGAATCTCCGCGCGCGCCTTCTGGCGATCCTCCCATGTAATGCCGCGCAGGTGGAACGTCGCCGCAATATCGCCCTTCATCTGCGGCGTGAGCGGCGCATCCACACTGCTCATCGTGCCAATGATGAACTTGTCCATCTCGCGGTCGGACACATCGAACGAGCGCACATAGTCCGCCGTCTCATCGAGCACCGCGAACGTCTCCGCGAGGTTCGGGTCGCGGTAGGAGGAAAAGATCATAAAGCCGTTGCGGTTGAACTGCGTCATCGCACCGTACGCGCCGCCCTGCACACGGATCCGCGTCCAGAAATAGTCATAGCGCAGCAGCGTCTCAAGCACGCGCAGAACGCCTGTGTATTTGTACCCCAGCTTGATAAAGTTTGCACCCTTCGCCACGTACTGCACGCGGCTCTGCGTCATCAGTCCCGCGTTCTTCGGCGCAATCTCCCATGTGTACGACGCTGCGGGGAAGGTCTTGGATGAGAGCTTCTGCCGGAACGCTGTAAGCTGTGCCGCGACTTCATCGTAGTTCACTGCAGGTGTGGTAACGCTCACCATCAGATCGTTTGCATTGAAAATCTGCGGCAGGATACGTGCAAATGCCGCCTGCATCTCCGCATGACGCGCCATGAAATCATCCTTGAACGTGCGCAGGAAGTCGTGGAACGGCAGCCCGCCGACCTCGGCATAGCAGCCCGAGGGCATGAGATCGGCGGCGATGCGCGACGCAACAACCTGATTTGCCGCACGCTGCAGGGACAGCTCCATGCCCGTCTTTTCCTCGTCGATCAGCTCGCGCACGCGCTTTGTGCCCGAGAAATCGCTCTCCGTCATAATCTCCGCGAGGAGGTCAAAGAGCCGTGGCAAATTCTCACGCAGCACCTTCGCACGCAGCTTGAAACGCGGTGCAAGTGAGTCCGGCTCGCCTGCACGCGTATAGGCGACAATGTCCGCGCCGAAACCGCCCGTGTAGAGACTGCGCAGCATCGCGAGCTCCGCATAGCTGTGCCGCGCGGTATCGACTGCGCCGAACATCTCGGCGAGGAGGTACGCATACGGCAAATCCGCCTGTGCGATCGCCGCCATCGGGAAGTAAAAATTCAGATAGACAATGCCGTTTGTCTCAAGATCCGAGTAAAGAATCTGTGTCCCTTCGAGGTCACGCACCTCAAGCGGCAGACGCTCCGCGTCCGCACGGATGTCGGAGCGTGCGAGAATCGGAATCGACGCGAGTGCCTCCTCCGAGTCCGCCTCCTCCTGCGCTGCCTTGAGTGCCGCGCAGGAATCCATCACCTTCGCGATCTCATCGGTGCTCATTGCCGCTTTTTTCTCCGCAAGGATCGCCGCCTGTGCCGCCTCACGCTCCTGCCCGAGCGTACGGCTTGGCGCGAGCGTCACGAGAGCCTCGTGTGGATTCTCAAGGAAGGATGTGCGAATCACCTGCTCGAAGTAGTCCTTTTCCAAACCATCCTTCAACTCTGCGAGCACATCCTCATAGCGCAGGTAGTCTGCAGGCGCACCGTCGTAGAGCCACGTCTTCATCATGCGGATGCCGTAGATCAGCCCCTTCGGCGAGGAGCCAAAGTCCGACTCGCGCAGACGGAACTCAAGCGTATTGAGCGATGCCTGCACGAGCGTGTGATCGAGCCCGCCGTCCGCGAGTTTTCGCAGCGTGTCCTTGACGATCCGCACAAATTCATCGGCGCGTGCCGTCTCCGACTTGCTCACGATGATGCTGAACAGCGGCTGCAGGATGTCACTCTCATAGTTCGAATCCACATCACGCCCAAGACCTGCATCGATCAGTGCCTGACGCAGCGGTGCGCCCTGCATCCTGAGAAGCGCGTGATCGAGGATCTGCAGTGCCATCACGCGCTTGCGGTCGGACGTGTCGCCGATGACCCAGTTCAGCGAGAGGAAACTGTTTTCCTCCAGTGGTTCCTCCGTCCCAATGGGATAGAAATGCGCCTTTTCAACGCGCCCCGCGAACGCCTGTTGACGGTCGATGCGCGAGGGCACGGAAATCCGCTCGAAATGCGAGAGGTAAGCACGGTCGAGATACGCAAGTTTTTCCTCGATATCCATATCCCCGTACAGATAGATGTAACTGTTCGAGGGATGGTAGTATCGCGCGTGGAAGTCGAGGAACATCTCCTGCGTGAGCGTGGGGATCGCCTCTGGATCGCCGCCCGACTCGCAGCCATACGTCGTATCGGGATAGAGCGCCGCCATGATACGGCTGCCGAGCAGATCGTCGGGCGCGGAGAGTGCGCCCTTCATCTCGTTGTAGACCACGCCGCTGTAACGCAGAGGAGCATCCGCATCGTCAAGCTCGTAGTGCCAGCCCTCCTGCATCAGCACCTGCGGATTCGTGCGCATGGATGGATAGAACACCGCATCGAGGTACACATCCATCAGGTTTTGAAAGTCGCGGTCGTTTCGGCTCGCGACGGGGTACATCGTCTTGTCGGGGAACGTCATCGCGTTGAGAAACGTGTTGAGCGAGCCCTTCACAAGCTCCACAAACGGCTCCTTCAGCGGATACTTGCGCGAGCCGCAGAGCACGGAGTGCTCCACGATGTGCGCCACACCCGTATCATCCACGGGCGGCGTGCGGAAACTGATCGAAAAAACCTTGTTGTCGTCCGCCGTCTCAAGGAAAAAGAGCCGTGCCCCCGTCTTCTCGTGGACAAACGTATGCCCCCGCCCGTCCGCCTCCGCAATCTCCTCCGAGCCAGTCAGCCGAAAGCCGTGGATGATGTCATCTATCTTCATGTAAAATATCCTCCTTTGTCATTCCTGCCATTATAGCACAGAGAAGCATTTTCGCAAAATAAAAGGGGACTGTTGCACGAAGCTAGAAAACTTCATGCAACAGTCCCTTGTTATTATGTCAGCGGTATCGCTACAAGCGCCCCTTCCACCGCTACGCGGTCCCCCTCCCCCGCGCCGAGCGGTCAACGTCATCCAATCACACTTCGCTTACGCTTGTGTTCTTGGGACGTTTTCCCATACGACCTGTCGCCCAATCAGCTTCGTCCTACGGACTTGCTTCTTGGACAGGTCAGCAACGGGGGAGGCTGGAATTATGGCATCTTAGCTTCCCCTGTCGCAACGGGGGAAGTGGCGAGCGCAGCGAGCCGATAGGGGCGTTCATGCAACAGCCCCCAATATTTCATTCACATCGGCGGGAACGCCTTCGCAGGATACATCTCCTGTTCTGCCGCATCATAGCGTCCGATGCCAAGAAAAACGCCCTCGGCATACACACGGTAGCAGCCCTCGGCAAGCTCCATGCGCCGCTCCGAGGTCGAGAGCCCGCTGTAGAATGCCTTCACGCGCTGCGGGGCGAGCTCATATACCGGCAGATCGAGGGCAGTATCAGGAGAACACAGAGCTATCTCCCGCACCTCGGCAAGTTCCTCAAGCGTATACGAATCCGTGAGCATAAAGCCGCCGACGCGCGTGCGCAGAAGGAAGCGCATCGTCGCAGGCAGTCCGAGTGCCGTGCCGATATCCGTGCAGAGCGAGCGGATGTATGTCCCCTTCGCACAGTCCACATCGACGAGGATGCGCGCATGTGCGGCATCCGCATGGACGAGATCCAGTCGGTCAATGCGAACCGTGCGCGCCCTCATCTCCACCGCCGTCCCCTGCCGCGCGAGATCATAGGCACGCTGTCCCCCGACCTTGATCGCAGAGTAGGCGGGTGGTGTCTGTTCGATCTCTCCGACAAATTTCCCGAGCACACTCCGCAGCTCCTCCTCGGACGGCAGCATGGGATTCTCCACGCGCTCAATCACCTCACCGTAGACATCTCCCGTATCCGTCGCGTAGCCAAACGCGATCTCCGCACGGTAGGACTTGTCCGCGCCCTCCATATACTCCACGAGACGCGCGGCACGTCCGAGCGCAACGGGCAGGATCCCCGCCGCCGCCGGGTCGAGTGTCCCCGCGTGCCCCACGCGTTTCTGCTTAAAAATACGCCGCACAATGTCAACGACATCGTGCGACGAAAGCCCCGTAGGTTTCAGTACATTGATGAATCCGTCCACGTCTTAACGGTTCAGCTCCTCCCCGATTGCCTCCAGGATTGTTTTCTTCGCCTCATCGAAGGAACCATGAAGCGTGCAGCCCGCCGCGCGGATATGTCCGCCGCCGCCGAAGCCCTGTGCAATGCGCGAGACATTCGTGCCCTTCGATCGCATACTCACGCGGTAGGTGTCCTGCTCAAGCCACTTCATGAAAAAGACGACCTGCGTCCCCTCGATCACGCGCAGGGCATCGAGCAGCCCCTCCGTCGTCGTGACTTCCTTTGCCCGTTCCTCGTCGATAAAGACCGCCGCAACCCTGCCGTCATAGAACATCTCCAGGTTCTTGATGGCGCGTACCTGCGCCATGACTTCATCGTAGGATTTCAGCTCCATCGCCACGGCGATGATATTTGGTTTTACCCCGATCTCAATGAGATCTGCCGCCGCACGCATCGTATGCGGCGTGGTGTTTGAGAAGCGGAAGAATCCCGTGTCCGTTGCCATCCCCGTATAGAAACAGGTCGCGGCATCGAGCGAGAAGCTGCCGCCCATCACGTGTACGAGGTCGTGCATGATCTCGCAGGTTGCGGCGTAGTCCGGATTCAGATAGAGATACTCCGCCGCCTCATCGTTCGTCACATGATGATCGATGTTGAGCACGCGCACGGCATCGACGGCATCAAGCACTGCGCCTGTGCGCTTCAGCTCCACATCACAGACAATGAGGAGATCCGCCGTATAGCGTGTTCCCTCTGCGGGACGCTCAATCTGCTCAATCCCCGGCAAAACGCGAAAGATACGGGGAATCTCATCGTCAATCAGGACACGCGCATCCTTACCCTGTTCTCTCAGATAGTGCATCAGCCCGAGCGTCGATCCGATACTGTCCCCATCGGGACGGATGTGCGAGGTGAGGATGACGGTTTGCGCGTCGGCGACCATCTGCGCCGCCTGTTCGAGTGCGATCTTCATACCGTCTCCTCCTTTTCCCCCGCAGGTTTATCCTCGTGAATCTCGTTCAATAGCCGCTGAATGTGGTCGCTGTAGTTGAGCGATGTATCGAGCGCAAAGCTGATCTCTGGCGTAAAGCGCAGTCGAATGCGCTTCCCGATCTCACGGCGCACAAAGCCGAGCGAACTCTCCAGCCCGTGCAGCGTATCGCGTGCCTTCTTCTCGTCACCCATGACACTGACGTAGATCTTCGCCTCGCGCAGATCCTCCGTACACGCGACGGATGTGACCGTCACAAAGCCGATGCGCGGATCTTTCAGCTCATTGAAGATAATATCGCTGATTTCCTGCTTCATCAGCTCCTGTAGTTTTTCAACGCGAACCTTTGCCAAGGTGCGCCTCCTCTCTCTATAGGAATCACTGATAAAATGAAGTTCGTCAGATTGGCGTAGATTTTTTCGTCCGAACTAGGAGACAAACCGGACGCATAGCAAGGGCTATGTGGAGGATTTGCCGACGAAGTGCGGGCAAAAAAGATGCGCTAAGATGGCGGTGCTGAATTTATCAGTGCTTCCTATACAAAGGGGTACAGCCCCTGTCCCGACGGACAAAGGACTGCACCTCTATTTTCCATGTTATTCGGCGTTTTCTTTTTCTTCCGACGCCGCAGCTGCGGCAGCTGCGGCAGCCTGCGCCTCGCGCTTCTGCTCTGCCGCCTTGTTCGCCTCGGCGATGGAGGTCTCGATCTCCTCCATCGTATATGCCTCGATGATGTCGCCCTCCGTAAAGTCGCGGAAGTCGACAATGGAGATACCGCACTCGTAGCCGGCGGCGACCTCCTTCACCTCATCCTTAAAGCGGCGCAGAGAGTCGATCTCCCCGTCGAAAAGCTCGACGTTGTCGCGCAGGATGCGGATCTTCGAATTGTTGTGGATCTTGCCCTCGAGAACATACGAGCCGGCAACAAGAGCCTTCGAGAAGCGCATGACCTGACGGATCTCGACGCGCCCCTGAATGACTTCCTTGTACTTCGGCTTGAGCATGCCGCTCATCGCATCCTTGACATCGTTCAGCGCATCGTAGATGACGCGGTAGGTACGGATGTCCACATCCTCCGTGTCCGCGAGACGGCGTGCGTTCGCGTCCGGACGGACGTTGAATGCAATGACGATTGCCTTCGATGCCGTCGCGAGCATAATATCCGACTCACTGACCGCACCGACACCCGAGTGCACGATGCTTACGCGCACTTCGTCGTTCTTGTTGAGCCCGAGGAGTGCGGAGTTCAGTGCTTCGACCGAGCCCTGTACGTCGGCCTTAACGACAATGTTGAGATCCTTGATATCCCCCTGCTGAATCTGTTGGAATAGCGCGTCAAGCGAAACACTCTTCGACTTGATGAGGTCGCGGCGCTGATTGCCGAGGCGTGCCTCCGCAATCGAGCGTGCCTGTTTCTCATCAACGGCGGCAAGGATGTCACCCGCCGACGGCACATCGTTGAGACCGAGGATCTCAACAGGCATGGAGGGTCCCGCCTTTTTCACGTTGTCCCCACGATCGTTGATCATCGCGCGAACGTGACCATACGCCGTACCGACGACGATGGAGTCGCCGATGCGCAGCGTGCCGCTCTGGACGAGCACGGTCGCGACCGAGCCGCGCCCCTTGTCGAGCTTTGCCTCGATGATGACACCGCGTGCCTCACGGTTCGGGTTTGCCTTCAGTTCCTCGACCTCGGCGACGAGCAGGATGTTCTCGAGCAGATCGTCAATGCCGATGCGCTGTTTCGCGGAAACGGGCACCATGATGGTATCGCCGCCGTATTCCTCGGAGACCAGCCCGTACTCCATGAGCTCCTGCTTGACGCGGTCGGGGTTTGCGCCTGGCTTGTCAATCTTATTGATGGCAATGATGATGGGCACGCCGGCAGACTTCGCGTGGTCGATGGCCTCAACTGTCTGTGGCATGACACCGTCGTCTGCCGCAACAACGAGGATCGCCACGTCCGTGATCTGTGCGCCGCGCGCACGCATCGCCGTAAACGCCTCATGCCCCGGCGTGTCGAGGAAGACGATTTTCTTGCCCTGACACACAACCTGATACGCGCCGATGTGCTGGGTGATACCGCCTGCCTCATGCGTGCTGACGGAAGTGTTGCGGATCGCATCGAGCAGTGACGTCTTGCCGTGGTCGACGTGGCCCATGACGGTGACGACCGGCGGGCGATCTTTGAGCGTCTTCGGATCGTCCACAATCTCCGGGATCAGCGTCGGATCGACATCCGGCGGCAGCTCCTCCGTCGTCACGCCGAACTCCGCCGCGACGAGGGATGCCGTATCGTAGTCGATCTCCTGATTGATGCTCGCCATAACGCCCATCAGCATGAGCTTCTTGATGATGTCCGCCGCCGTATAGCTCATCTTGGAGGCGAGATCCTTGACCGCGATCGTCTCGGGCAGCTTGATGTGCTTCGGACGTGCGATCTCCACCTTTGCCACGGGCGCAGGTACTGCTGCGCGACCCTTGCGCCCCTTACGTGCAGCGCCGCGCCCGCGCTCGTTCTGACGCAGATCCGTGCGCTCCTCACGGTCGCGGCGTCCACCTCCGCGATTGCTGCGGCTGCGATCGCCGCCGGCTGCACTGTTATCGCCGCCGCGGCCACCACCGCGTCGGCGGCTCTCGCTGCGCCCCTCAGTCTGGGGCGGCGGCGGAATTGCCGCACCCGCAGCGGGACGCGCACCGCCACGCCCCCCTGCGGGACGCGATGGGCGATTTCCTGCGCCGCCGGTACTGCTGCCCGACGTGCGGGGACGATCCTGCGACTCCGAGCGCGTCTTAGCGGGTGCCTGACGCACAATCACGATGCCGGGTGCCTTCGTACGCGCCCGCAGCACAGGCTTTTCCTCCGATGCGGCGGGTGCAGGGGGAGCAGCCTTTTCTGCAGACGGCTGCTCTGCCTTCTTTTCGGGGGCAGCCGTCTGCGGCGCACTGTCCTGTACGGGACGCTTTTCCTTCTTTGCCGGACGCTCAGCAGCCTTCGGAGCGGGGGATTTGCTCTGCAGGGACTCCTTGCGTACGGGTTTTGCCGCACGTCCAAGCTCTGCCTTGACTGCGGCACGCTCTTCCTCACCGACTGCGCTGAACATATTCTTCACTTTGTAGTTCTTGCTCTTTAGGATATCAATAATGGTATCTTTGTCCGTCTTGAATTCCTTTGCCAAATCGGTGATTCTGTATTTCGATTCTGACATCAATCCACCCCCGTCGGTATATTCTGCAAATAGGCACTGAGCCTGTCCGCAAATCCTCTATCTATGAGCACAGCAACCGCACGGTACTCCTTGCCGAGACAGTGTCCTAGCTGCTGCATGGTCAGTAATTCCGCCGTTGGCACATTTTGCTGTGCCGCCATGCGGGTAAATTTCGTCTTGGTCTCCTCCGAGGCATCTGCCGCAAGCAGTAAGTAGGTCCCCTGCTTCCGTTTCAGTGCCTCCTCCACCACGAACGCACCGGACAGGATGCGCCGTGCACGCGCCGCCATGCTGAGGAGATTCTGCGTGCACTTTTCGATCTCAGCGTTCATCGCTCGCCCTCCTCACGTCGGACAACGTCCTCCAACGCATCGTAGACGGCAGTGGCGACCTTCCCCTTGAACGACCACGAAAGGCCGCCTTGTTTGCGCGCCAGTCGGAGACATTCGGAGGATGGACAGAGATACGCGCCGCGCCCCGGGCCCTTGCCCGTCGGATCGTATGCAACCGTCCCGTCGGGAGCGCGCACGATGCGCAGCATCCCGCCCTTCGGATGCAGCTGACGGCAGCCGACGCACAGCCGCTCGGGCTGTTTCGTCTCCGTCATTCTGCCCCCTCTGCCACGGGCTCTGCTACCGCAGGAATCTCCGCCGTCTCATCGGCGGCAGCCATGAGCTCCTGCGCCTGTGACTCACTCTTGATGTCGATCTTCCACCCCGTCAGCTTTGCCGCGAGGCGGGCATTTTGCCCCTCCTTGCCGATCGCAAGTGAGAGCTGATAGTCCGGAACAATGACGCGCGAGACCTTCTCCGCCTCGTTGACCGCGACAGAGATGACCTTTGCAGGATTCAGCGAGTTCGCAATGTAGGTTGCGGGATCATCGCTCCACTTCACAATGTCGATCTTCTCTCCCGCGAGCTCGTCGACCACCGCCTGTACACGCATATAATGCGGCCCGACACAGGCACCGATCGGGTCGACACGCTCCTCCGAGGAGTACACCGCAACCTTCGAGCGGCTGCCCGCCTCACGCGCAATCGACTTGATCTCGACCACGCCCTCCTGCATCTCGGGCACCTGCAGCTCAAAGAGTTTTTTGAGCAGCTCCGGATGCGTACGCGAGAGGAGGATCTGCGGACCGCACGCCGTACGCTTTACCTCGATGATGTAGGCACGCAGCGTGTCGCCGTAGCTGTACTCCTCCGTCGGCATCTGCTCCGTCGCCATGAGCAATGCCTCGGCACGCCCGATGTCGACGAAGACATTCCGTCCCTCAACGCGCTGGACAATCCCCGTCACGATATCTGCCTTGCGATTCATATACTCATCGTAGACAATCCCGCGCTCCGCCTCGCGGAGACGCTG
Organism: Centipeda infelix ATCC 43532; assembly: GCF_000234095.1. GTDB lineage: Bacteria > Bacillota > Negativicutes > Selenomonadales > Selenomonadaceae > Centipeda > Centipeda infelix. The sequence goes on along the minus strand of NZ_JH376800.1, from coordinate 345,119 downwards.
CATGACAACCTGTTTCGCCGTCTGCGCTGCAATGCGTCCAAAGTTCGCAGGGGTCATCTCGATCTCGACCACATCGCCAACCACATAGTCAGGGTTTATGGCACGCGCCTGAGCGAGGGAGATCTCCGTGATATCGTTCGTTACTTCCTCAACCACATCCTTGATGGCAAAGACGTGAAACGCTCCCGTTTCACGCGACAGAACAATACGGACGTTCCGGTCATTCTGCGTCAGGTTGAAGTTGCGCCGATATGCCGAAGTCAGCGCATCCTTGATGGTCTCGAAGAGCTGCTCCTCGTCGATGCCCTTTTCATACGCAAGCTCCTTCAGTGTCTGAAGGAACTCCTTTCCGTCGTTCTTCTCCTTTGTGCTTTTTCTTGCCAAAACCCAAATCCTCCCTAAAAGTCGATATGCAGACGTATCTGCGAAACCTGTTCCATGGGGATGTGAATCCCCTCGTCCAAGGTCAGCATCTCTCCATCACAGCCTGCAAGTACGCCCGTCCACTGCTTCTTTCCGTCAAAGGGCGCATAGAGCGTCACATCGACCATCTTGCCGTGCTCGCGCACGAAGTCGCGCGGATTTCGCAGCACGCGGTCGAGCCCCGGTGACGACACCTCCAAGATATAGGCATCGGGAATGAAGTCCTCACGGTCAAGAGTCTCCTCAAGACGCTCACTGAGGCTCTGGCAATCGTCGATATCAACACCGCCCGTCTTATCAATGTAGACACGCAGATAGTAGTCGCGCTCGCGCACATACTCGACATCGACCAAGTCCAACTCCGGCACATCTGTCAGGAGACCGCGTACAATCTCCTCGACGCGCTCCTCGATCTTCGCGCTCATGCTCTCCCTCTTCTCATACGCAATGAAAGAGTGGGCTTCCACCCACTCTTTCCAGATCTTAAATGAATTTATTGAAGTATAGCATAGTGCAGAGATTTTGTAAAGCCCTGCACAAATGAAACACACGGATTTTGTGAGAAAATATCTCCGATCAGAACGCCCAGTTGACATGAGCGCCGCCGGTATAGCCGTGACGGCTGCCCAGCCAGCCCGTGAAGTGCAGATCATACGAGAAGCGGCTGCCCTGCGGTGCGAAGCGGTAGCCCGCCTCGATCATCGCACTCCCGCCGCGCAGCGACGGACTCGGAGTATCATACCCCTGATACGATGCGCCCGCTTTGCCGCTGAACTCATACTCCCACGCAAGTCCCGCATAGACTTCGCTCTTTTCGCTGTCCTTGTGCGTATACGTAAAGCCAAGACGCATACGGTTCGAGTTCACCGCGCTGAAGTCGTAGTCGTCCGTGCTCATACTTGAGCCGCTCGAGTGGATATCTGTCTGCATGCCCGACTGGTACGACCAGAAGTAGCGCAGATAGGTGTTCAGTTTATCCTTGTCGTTGGTCTTGACTTCCTTGCCGATGCCAAGATGTGCTGCATAGTAGGCGTTCGAGCTGTCGTAGCGCGAGGTGCTGCCCGTATAGACGGAGCCGCTGTAGTCGCTGCTCACTTTACCGCCGTGCAGTGCCGCCTCTGCCCACAGTCCCTTCAAGGTCTCCATGCGCCCCATGATGCCGGCACCAAAGTAGCTGATATTTCCGCTGCCATGGGTGCCGTCGTCGAGGTAGGCATCGTATTTGCCCTTGCCGTATTCGACAAACGGAGTGACGATGAGTGTCGCAGATTTTCCTTTCAGCTCGCGTGCCCAGCCAAGGCTGAGGTTGTACCCCTTCGTCTCGGCATAGGAGCCGGTCTTTGTGTCGACGCTTCCCTGATCCATTGCCGCCCAGAGATGGTAGCCGCGTATTTCGTTCTCCTGCTTGCCTACGGCTGCTTCTTTCTTTGCCGATGCGATGCCGGGTCCTGCAAGGAGGTTTGCGCCGCGGTTGATAAAGTCGGTGGCGGCGGCTCTGGTCTCGACGAAGGATTTGGTCTGGTCGCTGATCGCCGCCTTTGTAACCGTTGCGATGAGCTCATCCGTATTGCGCTTCTTGAATGCAAATTCATAGAGCAGAGAGACGCCCTGCATGCCTGTGACCTTGTTGTCGGTCGGGATGTCGCTGAGCGTACCGTTTCCTGCAACCTTCATGAGGCTGATAACGTCGTTGACCTTGAGCGCACGTGCGCGTCCATGGACACCAAGTCCCACGTCGATGTTTGCAAGGCTCTTGTTGGTAACGCCGAGCTTCAGGAGGGTCGGGTTGTTGGTTTCGATGCCCTCGCTGAGGTAGAAGTGGAGTTTCTTGATGCCTGTAAAGTCGTTGATATGCGAGGTCGGATGTGCGCTGTCATGGTGGATGGCAAGGGTGTTGCCATTCGCGGCAAGTCCCGTGCCGCCGATGACGTTGCCGCCGACGGTTGAGCCGGTAAGATGGATGGTGTTGCCGTCACTGGTCGGCGCACTGCCGCCCGTGACGTTGCCGGTGACGGTCGAGCCCTTGCCGACATAGATCTGGTTGTCTTTGGCGATGACGCATGCCCCGCCGAAGACGTTGCCGGTGACGGTGACGCCGTCGGCAATGTTGACGGTGTTGCGCAGGGATGCGTTATGAGCGCGTCCGCCGTACACATCACCGGTGATGCTTGCGTTGACGTTCACGACGTTCTCGATGGCATCGCCGCCCGTGGAACGTCCGCCAACGATTTCCGCTGCGGCGTTCGATGTGGGGGTATTGGTGATGGTGACGGTGTTCTTCTCGGCATTGCCGGCTGCTTCCGCACCCATGACCTTGGCACCGCTGATGGTGCCTCCCTTGATCTCGACGGTGTTCTTAAGAGCCTTACCGGCGCTCTGTGCGCCCTTGAGACTGCCCGTAACGCTGCCCGCGGTGATGACGGCGCTGTTTTCCGTGGCATCGCCCACAAGGGTTTCTGCACCGTAGGCGTTCGTTACCGTGCCTCCGCTGATGAGCGCATCGTTCTTTTCGGCTGCGCCGTTGGTGCTCTTGGCGCCGACGAGGTTGGTAACCGTGCCGCCTGCAGCGATGGCTTGGTTCTTGTATGCCTTGCCGTGCTTAGTCTTGGCACCGTAGGCATTCGTTGCTGTTCCGGCTTCGACTTTGAGGGTGTTGTCCTCGGCCGTGCCGTTTGTGGTCTGTGTGTCGCCGCCGATGGCATTGGTGACGTTTGCGCCCGCTTTGAGGGTGAGCTTGTTGTGCAAGGTTTTGCCGTCCGTTTGGTAGACGGTCTTACCGCCAAAGACGTTGGCATGGGCACCGCTGTTTACTTCGACGTTCGCGTTCTGCCACTTGTAAGCCGAGAGGTCAAGGCTGCCGCCGGTGGTTGCCGCCTGGTTGTTGTTGGTGACGAGGCTGTATTCGACGTCGCCCGAACGCTCGCTGCCCGTTGCAGGGGTGTACCCATTCAGTGTGAGGGTTTTGCCCGCTGCCATCTGGAAGAGGTGAACGTTCTTTTCCATGACGTTTCCAAGCCATGTGGAGACCGTTGTGCCGGTCGGCTTTTCGATGGTGCTGTAGGTGAGTGTGGTATCCCGGTTCAGGGTGAGGACGGTATCCCCGTCGGCAACGCTCGGTCCAAGGTTGAATTTGATCGTGCCGAAGTTCTTGAGGCTGCCGACCTGTGCGCCCTTGCTCTTGATGTCAAGGATGTTGCCCGTGGCTGCCTTGTTGCCGCCGACGAGATCACCGGTAACGGTGACAGCGGCGTTGTTCGTGCCGTCGCCGATGGCGATGGTGTTGCCCGTGGTCGTACCGTTATGGTTGGCAAAGCCACCGTAGACGCTTCCCCCAACGCTGCCGCTGAGGAGGTTGACGGTGTTGCCCGTGGCTGCGCCGCTTGCGGAGGCGTGGGTCAATGCGCCGCCATAGAGGTTGTCGCTGACCGCTGCGCCCTTGAGATCGATGGTGTTCTTGGTGGCGTTTCCTGCCTCGGTGCGGACATCTGCGCCATAGCCGTGCTTGACCGTGCCGCCTTCGAGGATGAGTTTGTTCTCTGCCGCATCACCCGTCTTCTTGTAGCCGTCTACGCCGTCGCCTGCCTCAAGGTTCTGTGCAATGCCGCCGTAAGCTGCCGTGGTGATACTGCCGCCTGTCACCTTGAGAGAGTTCTTTTCGACTTTGTTGCCAATTTTGCTGCGTCCGCCCCACGCCTCGGTGGCAGAGCCCGCGCTGTAGGTCGGATGGTTGTTGCGGAAGCGGTAGCCTGTGACGTTGACTTTTTTCGCTGTTGCCGTTTCATTGTCGGTGTTCAGGACGTATTCGTAGTCGCCGTCCGTTTTCGCCTCCCGTGCACGTACGGGATTGTAGTTCGTAAAGGTGATGTTGCTCGTGCTGTCGATGAGGGTCAGGATGCGATCCGTCGTGGGGCTTGCCGTGATGGTGTCAAGGTTCTTGAGCTTCATCTTCGACCAGTCGATGGTGGTTCCCGCACCGCTTGTGAGCGTGAGCATGGTGTCCCCATGGCTGACGTTGTGCGCTACGTCGAAGTTGACGTTCTCGAAGTTCTTGACATCGGTCGCACGCGCACTCCGGCTGTTGACGTTGAGGGTGTTGCCTGCAATGCCGGCTGCACCGGTTTTGTTGCCGCCGTAGACGGTGCCGACGCTCGTTGCGGTAAATGCGGTCGTCGCCGTGCCAAGGTTGACGGTGTTGCCCGTGCTCTTGCCCGTGCCGTTTGCATGACCGCCGTAGACGTCGTGGAGGGTTCCGCCCGTAATATTGACGGTTGCCCCCGTGGCATCCCCACTGCCGCTGTTGTAGCCGCCGTAGACGGTGCCGCCGACACTGCCGCCCTTGATGTTTACTTCGCTGTTTTTGATCTGTCCCGTCGCCGCAGCGTTCGCAATATGTCCGCCGTAGACAGCGCCATTGACCGTGCCGCCCGCGATGGTGACTTTGCTCTTGTCTGCCGTGCCTGCTGCATTTGCAGCCGCAAGGGATGCACCGTAGACGGAGCCGACGGTGCCATTCGTGATCTCAGCGGTGTTCTCTGTGGCATTGCCGTTCTTGGTGCGTACTTCGGCACCGTAGGCGTTGGCGACATTGCCGCTCGCGACGACGACGGTGTTCTTTTCCGCGTCGCCCGTCGGGAGCGGGTTGCCGTGTGCGTCGAGCTTGTGGTTCTCCACAAGGCCGCCGTACGCTGCCACGTTGATTGTACCGCCCGTCACGGTGAGTTTGTTGTTCTCGACTTTGTTGCCGACGGCGGTGCGTCCTGCCCATGCGGCGTTGTGGGTGCCATCGCCCGCGGTGTAGGTTGCGCCGGTATGGTTCTTGTACTGGTACCCTGCCGCACGCACTTCGGTGGTATGAACCGAGGAGCCGAGCGTGTCGATGCTGAACTCGAAGTTTCCGCTCGTGACGCTCTTAATGCCTCCGTTTGCACTGTAGGTATTGACGCTGTTCTTATTGAAGTCAATGCCGTTCACGTTCCGCATGAGGGTCAGGTTATACGCCTCGTAGGTGCTGATCGGGCTGTTAAACTTCGTCGCATCGACGGTGAGCTTGCCCCAGTCAAGGTTGTTCGTTGCCGTACCTGCATTGAGGGTCAGCATGGGGTTCGCGGCGTTCAGCGCATTGCTGTTGATACTAAACTTCAGGTTCTCGAAGTTCTTGATGTTGCCCGCTGTCGCGTTGGTGTTGACGTTCAGCGTGTTGCCCGTATCCGTCGTCTTGTTGCCGCCGTAGATGGTGCCCGTGACATTGGTGACGCTGCTGTTGGTACCGTTGCCAAGGCTTACGGTGTTGCCAGTCGTTGCGCCCGAGCCGTTCGTAAAGCCGCCGTAGACATCGCCGCCGACAGAGCCGCCGCCGAGGAGAATGTTGCTGCCCGTAACAGAGCCCGTTCCAACGGTGTGTCCACCATAGACGTTGCCTGTGACAGAGCCGCCGGCGAAGGTGACGGTGTTGTCCGTTGCGCTGCCCGTTGCCGCGGCATGCGTCAATGCTGCACCATAGACGTTACCGTGCACGGTGCCGGCGTTGATGGTCACTTCGTTCTTAGTCGCGCTGCCCGTCTTGGTCTTAACCTCTGCGCCATAGGCATTTGCGGTCTGTGCACCGGTGTTCAGGATGAGTTTGTTCTCTGCCGCATCGCCCGTGGTGCCCGGAACGGTGGTGTTCTCGACCATGCCGCCGCGTGCGTTGAGCGTCGCGCTGCCGCCCGTGAGCGTCAGCTTGTTTTTCTGTACCTTATTGCCGATGATGGAACGTCCGCCCCATGCATCCGTGGCTGTGCCGCCCGCATAGTTCGTGGTGTTGTTCTGGAAGCGGTAGCCCTTGAGGTAGACGTTCTGTGTGGTGGCACTGTTGCCGTCGGTTGCAATGTCCGCCTCGTAGTCGTTTGTGTGGATGCGTCCGCGCGTTCCCGTGGGTGTATAGTTGCTGAGGTTGATGTTGTTGCTGTTATGCATGAGTGTCAGGATGCGGTCACTCGTGGCACTGGAATTCAGGTTGTCGAGGTTATCGACGTGGAGTTTGTTCCAGTCAAAGTTCGTGGCACCGGTTGTCAACGTCAAAAGGGTGTCGCCCACCGTGATGTGGGTGCTCGTCGCCTTGAAGTTGATCTTGTCGAAGTTGGCGATGTTCCTCGCCGTGGCGCTGTCGTAGACGTTGAGGGTGTTGTCCGTGGCAGCCGACTTGTTGCCGCCGTAGATGGTGCCAATGGTGGTACCCGAGGCGACGGCATTCGCCGCACTGCCGAGGTTGACGGTGTTGCCCGTGGTGGCTCCCGTTCCTGCCGTAAAGCCGCCGTAGACATCGGCCATCGTGCCGCCCGTGATGGTGATGGTGTTGCCCGTGGCATCTCCCGTCGCCGAGGCATGGGAAAGATACCCGCCGTGCACGGTGCCGCTGACACTGCCGCCGGAGATATTTACGTTGTTGCCTGTTGCACTGCCGCTTTGTACGGAGGTAAAGCCGCCGTAGATGTTGCGTACGGAGCCCGCTTTGAGGTTGACGGTGTTGCTCGTGCTGTTGAACTTTGCCGGAGCAGTCGTGCCCGTGCCCGCGGTCCAGCCGCCGTAGGCATCACGGTGGTTCGTGCCGTTGATGGTGAGGATGTTGTTGGTGGTTGTGTTGCCGATGACGGAGCGTCCCGCCCAGATGTCCTTCGCCGGGTCACTGGTCGTCGGGGTGACGTTTGCATCTTTGAACTGGTAGCCGCCGAAGAGGATCTGCTTTGCCACCGACGTGTTGGTGTCGGTGTCGATGGTGTACTCATGCGTGCCCGTGGAGGAGATTTCCCTCGCACCGTGGTAATGACTGACGTGGATGCCCGTCATGTTCTGCATGAGGACGGATGTTCCGCTCGGTGCATTCCCTGTATGCTTGAATTTGTTCCAGTCGAGGTTGGTTACAGCGCCGCCAACGAGGTTCAGCATGGGATTCGCCTGGTTGAATGTGCTGTTGAAGTTGAATTTCACCATGCCGAAATTGGCGATGTTGCCCGCCGTGGCGTTGGTGTTGACGTTCAGGACGTTATTGGTGTCCGCCCCCTGATTGCCGCCGTAGATGGTACCCGTGACGGTGGTGGCACTGTTTGTGGTGCCGCTCCCGAGGTTGACGGTGTTGCCTGTGGTGGCTCCCGATGCGGTGTGTCCGCCGTAGACGCTGCCGCCGACAGAGCCGCCATACAGGTTGATGGTATGACCCGTTGCTGCACCTGTGCCCGCGACCTTGCCGCCATAGACATTGCCGCCGACAGTTCCGGCAGTGATCTTGACGGTGCTCTTGGTCGCGTCTCCGGTGCCCGTCCCCGTGAGTTCTGCGCCGTAGACAGCCCCCGTGACAGAGCTCGCAATATTGACGTTGTTCTCATTGGCACTGCCGTTCTTTGCCGTGACTTTTGCGCCGTAGGCATTGGCAAGTGTGCCGCCCGTGACATCGAGCGTGTTCTTTGTTGCAGAACCCGCTGTCTGATACGTGCCGTCGCTGTTGTGCTTTTTGTTCTCGACTAGTCCGCCGTAGGCGTTCGTTGCATTCCCTGTGAAGGTGAGCTTGTTGTTTGTGACGGTCTGTCCGCTCGCTGTGCGCCCTGCCCATGCGTCGGTATGATGTGTTGCCTCGCTGTACGCCGCTGTGTGATTGCGGAACTGATAGCCCTCGACATTAACGTTCTGTCCAGAGCTGTCCCGATCCATCGCATATTCCAGATCACCAACGATCTTCTCCTTTGCACCGAGGGGTGCATAGGTGTCCGTTGTCCCCTTCATGAAGTTGATACCGGCGCTGTTGTGCATCGCCGTAAAGAGGTGCTTTTCGTAGGTGCTCGGTGTAAAGGTATGGTTGTTGGTATTGACCTCAACACCCGCCCAGTCGATCCCCGTTGTTGCACCGCCGCTGAGGGTGAGGAGGGTATCTGTCCGGGCAATCGTCCCCATGCCCCCAAGATTGAACTTGACTTTGCCAAAGTTCTGAATGCCGCGCGCCGTGATCCCCTTTGCATTGACATTGAGGAGGTTGTCGCTAAAGACATCATTGGTCGTACCGCTCGCTGCACCGCCATAGATAAATACGTTCGAGAGTGTGGTCGACACTAATGTGCCGTCACTCTTGCCAAGGTTGACGGTATTGCCCGTTGCCTTGCCCGTGCCGTTCGTATAGCCGCCGTAGATTTCATTGTTGCCGTCGAAGGTGCCGTTCTCGATGTTGATGGTGTTGTCCGAGGCGTTGCCTGCCGAGACGTTGTTCGGCGGCGTGAGTGCCGCGTTCGGGGCAATGTACCCACCGTAGAGCTTGCCGCCCGCATTCAGCGTACCGCCCTTGATGTTGACGGTGTTGTTCTTCGCGTCGGCGTTCTTCGTGGTGTCGACCAGTTCCGGATGGTTCTCATCCTCAGGATTGGCAAGGAGATGCACGCCCGTCGTGTAGCCCGCATAACCGTTTGTGACAGAACCACCTGTAAGCAGGTTCAGCGTATTATCTTTCGAACCGCCGTTGAGGGCGTTCGTATAGCCCGCACGTGCATCCGTGATGTCAACCGGAGTACCGCCGTTATCCTTTAGATTGAGCGTGTTGTGATTGGTCGTGTTCCCATAGGTCGAGATGCCCGCATGCGCTTCTGCGGCGCTTGCCGTCGGTGTCTCTGTTGCTTTTTGGAAACGGTTGCCGTCGACAGAGAGAGTTGTAGCCGTGACTGTTCCCGTTCCAGAAGCATCGGATCTTTTTCCGAACTCATAGTCTCCACGGGTTCCAACGATCGTTGGCGCATAGTTATTGAGCGTAAGATTCGCTCCACTATAGAGAGTAAGCGTCGGCGTATTGACATTATTTGCGGCAAGAGCATTCGCCCAAGCTCTCAGCCCCTTTACACTGATATTGTTCCAATCAAAGGTTTGTCCTTGATTATATACTTCAAGCATCTGATCTCCGGAATTGATGCCCGAGCCAAGATCAAACTGCATCTTCTCAAAGTTATATATCCCGTTGGTATGATTGTTTGCCGTCGTTACCTTCAGCGTGTTTCCTGTTCTTACGTCAGCAGATGAATTATTGCTGAATCCACCGTATAGCGTTGTAAAATGTCGCGAACGTGATCCATTTGTTGCAGCGCCCAATCCTGCCAAGGTGATCGTATTATTCGTTGCTGTTCCCTGATTCGCCCAACCTCCATATATGGTAGCCATAGATGGATTCTGCGAATCACTATTTGCAAGAACAACTTCATTTCCTTCAGAATTGCCGGTTGGTGATTGCGTATATCCGCCATAGAAATTGTACCCGCCGATTTCAATTGCACCAATCGTCAGCTTGTTCTTTGTTGTTGTATTCCCTAACGTTGAAGTACCCGCATAAACGACTCCTGTTGTGGGCAAAGATGGCTGTGTTTCATATTTTATATCTGCATTCTTAAACTGGTTTCCTTCAAAGTATAACTCTGTTGCCGTTACGGAAGATGCATTGGGGGTCGCCGTATCCGAACGCATTCCATACTCGAAGTTCCCTGCCGTAGTCGTCCTAACAGCATAGTTCGTTAGGTTCAGTGTTGCGCCGCTATACAGCGTTACCTTCTTAGACCCGGTTGCTCCCGACATCCAGTTCGCCGCACCTGTCACACTGATATTGTTCCAATCAAAGGCTTGTCCTTGATTATATACTTCAAGCATCTGATCTCCGGAATTGATGCCCGAGCCAAGATCAAACTGCATCTTCTCAAAGTTATATATCCCGTTGGTATGATTGTTTGCCGTCGTTACCTTCAGCGTGTTTCCTGTTCTTACGTCAGCAGATGAATTATTGCTGAATCCACCGTATAGCGTTGTAAAATGTCGCGAACGTGATCCATTTGTTGCAGCGCCCAATCCTGCCAAGGTGATCGTATTATTCGTTGCTGTTCCCTGATTCGCCCAACCTCCATATATGGTAGCCATAGATGGATTCTGCGAATCACTATTTGCAAGAACAACTTCATTTCCTTCAGAATTGCCGGTGCCTGTCGTATATCCGCCATAGAAATTGCGCCCGCCAATTTCTATGGCTCCAATTGTTAGCTTGTTATGATGTACATTGCCATTATCGCTGGTATTTGTAATAACCCCACCTGCAATTGGATCAGCGGGAAGGGTCGTATCATAGGTGACATCTCCCCCCGTCACATCGGCCGCATGTGCGTGACTAAAAAACAGCTGCCCCCCCCCCGCGGACAATGCGAATGCGATGAGTAGTGACAGCTGTCGTTTGCTTCTCGTTCCATAAAACATGATGACTACCTCCGTGTCAGTCCGTTCACCTATAGCCCCCCATAGTACTATAATCCTAAATATACTATTCACCTCATCTATTGTCAATCATAATTTTAGGAATACAACCTCCCTCATCTTTCTCTACATATCTCAACAAGAGGAAAAGCAAATAAAAAAGCCGCCCGATACGAGCGACTTCTCATCAATTGATTCGCGAATCATTTTATATGGAACTTTTATATATTGGGGTAGTTCTATAAAGTACAGTTCCATACCTCTGTTCAGGCGATCCCCCAACGTTCACCGCCCGTATAGTCGCCGCATGAGCCACGATAGAATGCGTCCGCGTCCGATGAGGCTGACGATTGCACCAAGCACGAGGATGCCGACAATGACCATAACGATGGCGGGCAGGGCGACAAAGAGGAAGAGCGCAAGCAGTGTTCCGAGGACTGCCGCCCAGAGAAGGCTCGTGAGGAATGATCGCTGCTGTCCCCCGCCGATACGGATATAACGCACGGAGGAGCCGCGTGATGTACCACCATACGAGCTGCCGTACCTTGATTCATCGTCTGTCTGCGGCTCTGCGCCGCTCTCATCCACCGTCACACCGTGGTAGGCGGCATTCTCCTCTCTGCTCATCGGCCGCACATGCGAGTTCTGATCCATAGACGCCTCCTTTCTAGGGAATCGCTGATAAAATGAAGTCCGTCAGATTGGCGTAGATTTTTTCGTCCGAACAAGGAGGCAAACCGGACGCATAGCAAGGGCTATGTGGAGGATTTGCCGACACAGTGCGGGCAAAAAAGATGTGTCAAGATGGCGCGGCTGAATTTATCAGTGCTTCCCTAAAAGTTTGTTTTCCCGTGAACAACGCTGTAGAGCATTGTCACAAATCCCTCCTCCCCGAGATAGCGGGGATCGAACGAAATGCAGCCAAGTGTTTCGCGCATACGGTCACGCGCTGCACATACTTTTCTCTTGGTTGAACCGAACACATGGTAGAGCTCCGTGATGGGTGCAAGGTCGATGTTGTTGATCTCGGCAAAGAGAAAGATGGTCGCCGTGAGTGCCTCTGCCGTCTGTGCCCGCACGGAATCCGCCTGTGCATAGTCGAGGTAAAGCCCCGCCATCAGTGCCCGACCGTAACAACTGAAGCCAAGCTTCTCTGCCACTATGGCAAGCACGGACAATTCCTCTGCGCAGTCTTTTGGGTGAAGCGTGCGCGGGATCGGTGTTGGCAGGGTGCGGCGGGGCAGCACATCGAGCTGCGCGAGCGTCGAAAGCACATGAATCGTGTGCCGTACGAGTGCCGCCTCCCGCTCAAGAAATTCATCCATCGTCCCATCGGGCGACTGCATCCGAAAGAGCTCATACTCCCGATGCAGGGTGTCGCTGATCCGCTTTTGCAGACGTTTGCTCGCGGGGATCGCCGTGATGTAATTGAGCATCATCATGCCCTCATCACAGATATGCCCGAACAGGATGCTCTTGCTGAGCACTCCCGGGATGTCTGGGTGCGGCAAAACGATCTCCTCATCGCGCAGGATGTCGCGGCAGACGACGTGATCGTCATACTCCTCCGTCACGGCAAGCACGGCAAACCGCGCCGCAAGCAGGTCGCGAATGATCTCGCGGTCATCGTAGCTGAGATTGTCCCACTCCATTTCACTATAGCGGGAGATCGGAGTCTCATCCGTGCGGATCAGATGGTAGTCAAAGAAAAAGTAGTCCCAGAACCGCAGCCAGAAGGTTTCTTTTTCCTCCTCCGATGCGTGTTCGTACTCCTCCATATCGTAGAGGTCACCCGTGTAGATCATTGCGGCGCGGCCAATGTCAAGCTGGTACTCGGGACGACGATAGTATTCACCGATGCGGTGCAGGAGTTCGTTGAGCCGACTGTTCAGCTCCTCCATCTCGATGCGCTCGTCTTCCTCGATATCCTCGATCGTCAGACCATCGATTTCCTCCCACTCGACACGCTCGGGTAGGCGGAAACGGCCCGTGATATAGAACATCTCGAGATCCGCATCGAGCTCGCCGAGGTCGATGTCGTAGTCGCCCGTCTCGTCGAGATAAGTGAGAAAGGCATTCATGCGGGCAAAATAATCCTCCACATGACGTTTCAGCGGACGGCGGTCAATGTGCGCATCAGCATATCGGAAGAAAAGTGCCAAATAGTCAATGCGGATGAAGAGCCGCGCAAGAGAGTCGTCGCGCCGCTGAATGACGGCGAGGAAATCCTCGATGCAGTACCAATCTGTGCAGAGATCCTCATTGCTTCGCCCACGCCATGCCGCCGCACGCAGATAGCGTTCAACCAGCGTGCGTGCGACAAAGATATTCGCACGTCCGTTCCGTGAGTAAAAACGCTTGACTAACGTGTAGACATTTTCCATGAGCCCTCCCGCCATCAAGCGCTCCAAAATACAAAACTAATTCCGTTTATCCTAACAAATGCATGAACCAATGTCAATGCAGAAAATGGGGCTGTTGGACGAAGCTAAAAAACTTCGTCCAACAGCCCTTGTCATTATGTCAGCGATATCGCTATAAGCGCCCCCTCCCCCGTGTCGCACGGGGGAGGCTAGGGATTGTGGCATCTTAGCTTCCCCTGCCAGAACGGGGGAAGTGGCGAGCACAGCGAGCCGATAGGGGCGTTCGTCCAACAGCCCCCAGCTTATGCAAAGAGATCCTTGAACTTCTCGGTAAAGCTCTTCTGCTCTGGATTCACCGCATCTCCGCTGAGTGCGGCGAACTCCTTAAGAAGTTCCTTCTGCTTCGAGGAGAGCTTCTGCGGGGTTGTGACCTTGACGCGGACGTGCTCGTCGCCGCGCCCCGAACCGCGCAGGTTCGGGATGCCCTTGCCCTTGATGCGCAGAACGGTTCCCGTCTGGATACCCGCCGGCACCTTGAGATCGACCGCGCCGTCGAGGGTTGGTACTTGTACCGTATCGCCGAGCGATGCCTGTACGAACGTAATCGGGATCTCGATGAGGACATCGTTGCCGCGCCGCTGAAAGAGCTTATGCGGGCGGATGAAGATGTAGACGTAGAGATCCCCGCTCGCGCCGCCGCGCACGCCTGCCTCGCCGCCGCCCGAGACGCGGACGCGCTGTCCGTCGTCCACGCCGCGCGGGATGTTGACCTTGATCGTCTTCGTGATGCGCTTGCGCCCCGTGCCGTTGCAGTCACCGCACGGATTCTTGATGATCTTGCCCGTGCCGTGGCACTGACTGCAAGTACGTGAGGTCATCATGCTGCCGAACATTGTCCGCTGCATGACCTGCTCCTGCCCGCTGCCGTGACAGGTCGAGCAGGTCTCTGCACTTGAGCCCTTTGCCGCGCCCGAGCCGCTGCAGGTGGGACAGTTCTCCTCACGTGGGATGGAGAGCTCGACCTCCTTGCCAAATGCCGCCTCCTCAAACGAGATCTCGAGATCATAGCGCAGATCCGCGCCGCGCTCGGGTCCCTGCCGGCGTGCACGGCGTCCGCCGCCGCCCATGCCGAACATATCGAAGATGTCATCCATGTCGAAGCCGCCGAATCCGCCGGCTCCACCGAAGGGATTCCCTCCGGCAGAGCCGCCGCGCCGCGGGTCGAAAGCATCGTGGCCGAACTGGTCATACGCCGCCTTCTTCTGCGGATCCTTCAGCACATCGTACGCCTCGTTGACCTCCTTGAATTTCTCCTCGGCGGTCTTGGGGTCGTCACGGTTGAGGTCGGGGTGATACTTGCGCGCGAGCTTCTTGTATGCTTTTTTGATTTCGTCGTCCGAGGCGCCCTTTTGGACGCCCAGGACTTCGTAGTAATCGCGTTTCTCGCTCACGATACCACCTTACTTCTTATCGTCCTTGACTTCGGTGAACTCCGCATCAACAACATTGTCGTCCTGCGGTGCGCTCTGTGCGCCCGCATTCGCATCCGCGCCCGGTGCAGCACCTGCCGCACCTGCCGCCTGCTGTGCCTGCTGATATGCCGCAGCAGAGAGCTCATAGAGCGGCTGGCGTGCCTCCTCAGTCGCCGCCTTGATCGCCTCGATGTCCGAGCCCTTGAGAGCTTCCTTCAGCTTGTCGACGGCTGCCTGTGTCTTGGAGACAAGTGCCTGATCGGCATTCTCGCCGAGATCCTTGATCGCCTTCTCCGCCTGATAGACGAGGCTGTCGCCCGCATTGCGTGCGTCGACGGCTTCCTTCTGCGCCTTGTCCTCGGCGGCGTGGCTCTCCGCCTCCTTGACCATGCGCTCGATGTCCTCCTTGCTCATGCCGCTGTCGGACTGGATCGTGATCTTCTGCTCCTTGCCCGTGCCGAGGTCCTTCGCCGACACGTTGACGATGCCGTTCGCGTCGATGTCGAACTTGACCTCGATCTGGGGTACACCGCGCGGTGCGGGCGGGATATCCGTGAGCTGGAAGCGGCCGAGCGTCTTGTTGCCCGCCGCCATCTCGCGCTCGCCCTGCAGAACGTGGATCTCAACGCCCGGCTGATTGTCCGCCGCCGTGGAGAACACCTGACTCTTCGAGGTCGGGATGGTCGTATTGCGGTCGATGATCTTCGTGCAGACACCGCCGAGGGTCTCGATACCGAGCGAGAGCGGGGTGACATCGAGGAGCAGCACGTCCTTGACCTCACCGACCAGCACGCCGCCCTGAATCGCCGCACCGATGGATACGCACTCATCGGGGTTCACGCCCTTCGAGGGCTCCTTGCCGAGGATCTTGCGGATTGCCTCCTGCACGGCAGGAATACGGGACGAACCGCCGACGAGGATGATCTTGTCGATGTCGCTGCCCGAAAGACCTGCGTCCTCCATCGCCTTGCGCGTCGGGGTCATCGTGCGCTCCACGAGATCTGCCGTCAGCTCGTCGAACTTCGCACGCGAGAGCGTGAGGTCGAGGTGCTTCGGACCCGTGGCATCTGCCGTAATAAACGGCAGGTTGATGTTCGTCTGGCTCATGCTCGAAAGCTCGATCTTCGCCTTCTCTGCCGCCTCGATAAGACGCTGTGCGCTCATCTTGTCCTGCGAGAGGTCGATGCCGTTCTCCTTTTTGAACTCCTCGACCATCCAGTCCATGACCTTCTTGTCGAAGTCATCGCCGCCGAGCACCGTGTCGCCGTTCGTCGCCTTGACCTCGAACACACCCTCACTGAGCTCAAGAATAGACACGTCGAACGTACCACCGCCGAGGTCGAATACGAGTACCGTCTCGTCCTGATCCTTGTCGAGACCATAGGCGAGAGCTGCCGCCGTCGGCTCGTTGATGATGCGCAGCACCTCAAGTCCTGCGATCTTGCCCGCGTCCTTCGTCGCCTGACGCTGACTGTCGTTGAAGTACGCCGGGACGGTGATAACTGCCTGCGAAACAGTCTCGCCGAGGTATGCCTCTGCATCGCTCTTGAGCTTCTGCAGAATCATCGCGGAGATCTCGGGCGGCGTGTAGTTCTTGCCGTCGATCGTCACATGATAGTTGCCCTCGCCCATGTGACGCTTGATGGACGAAATCGTGCGGTCGGGATTCGAGACCGCCTGGTTCTTCGCGAGGCGCCCGACAAGACGCTGCCCATCCTTCGTAAAGCCCACGACGGACGGCGTGATGCGGCTGCCCTCAGGGTTCGTGATGACGGTCGGCTCGCCGCCCTCCATGACGGAGACAACGGAGTTCGTCGTTCCAAGGTCGATACCAATTACTTTAGCCATTTTATATTCCTCCAAAATCTTATAGATGTTATTTGCGTTGTTTAGTTACCGGCTACCTGCACCATCGCGGGGCGAATGACCCTGCCCTTTGCCTGGTAGCCCTTCTGCAAAACCTGCGTGATCGTGCCGTCCTCCACATCGGGATTCTCGACGCGCATGACCGCCTGATGCACGTTCGGGTCGAAGGGCTTCCCCTCCGCCTCGATGTGCTCAAGCCCATGCTTTTCCATCACCTCGCGGAGCTGCGTAAAGATCATCTCCACGCCCTTTTGAAACGCCTCGCCGTCCGACTGCTCGACCGCCATCGCTCGCTCGAAGTTGTCGAGCAGCGGCAGGAGATCCGTGAGCAGGTTCTGCGTGATGACAGCGGCAAGCTCCTCCTTTTCCTTCGCCGTACGGCGACGGAAGTTCTCAAAGTCCGCCTGAAGCCGAAGGATGCGGTCGCCCTTTTCCTTGAGCTGTGCCTCAAGAGCGGCAGCCTTGTCCTCCTCTGCGGGGACATCCTCCACGGTCACATCTGCGGGAGTGTCCTCCGTTTCTGTCATTTCCTCCACGGGCTGCTCCTCTGCGGTCAGCTCTTCCTTTTCCTGCAAGCCGTTCACCTCTCCTACCATTTCAGCTGATAGATCATCTCTGTCAGATTTGTGTTCACATAGTCCAGGATGCGCATCGCCTTCGCGTATTCCATGCGCGTCGGACCGAGCACGGCAATCGTCCCGAGCAGCCTGCCGTCGACATGATACGTCGCCGTGATGAAACTGCTGTCCCAGAACGTACTGTTCGCGTTCTCGCGCCCGATTGTGACCTCAAGCCCCTCGCCTGCGTGCGTATGCAGGATGTCTTTGACGAGATCCTCACGCTCAAGGACGAGGAGCATTGCACGGACACGTTCGAGATCCTGAAACTCAGGATTCCCGAGCAGCTGCGCCGTGCCGCCGAGGTAGAGACGATCCTCCGATCGCCCCTCAAGCGCGCGGTGCATGACCTCCACGGCAGCAACGAAGATGGATTCATCGCCGATGGCATCGCGCACGCGGCGCATATCCGTCTTCGTCACATCGCTGAGTGCCTTGCCCGAGAGCGTCGTGTTGACCGCCCCCGCCATGCGCTGAAAGTCTGCAAACGTCGCACCATCGGGAATCTCGACGATGCGGTTCTCCACAAAGCCCGCATCCGTCATGAGCACGGCGATTGCGTGCCGCATATCGAGCGGAAGGAACTGCAGCATGCGGAACGTCGACTGTGCCGCCTGCGGCGCGAGCACGAGCGAAACATTGTGCGTCACATCCGCGATCAGGCGAGCCGTCTCTTGGAACACCTCGTCAAGCCGCCGCACGCGACGGCTGTACCAGTCGTGAATCTTCTTCTTCTCGGCATCCGTCACAGGCGCAACGGGCTGCAGTCCATCGACGTAGAAGCGATAGCCCTTCGATGATGGAATTCGTCCGGCAGAGGTGTGCGGATGTTCCAGATAGCCAAGCATCTCGAGATCCGCCATCTCGTTCCGAATGGTGGCAGGGCTGATGCCGAGATTGTATTTCCGCGCGAGTGTGCGCGATCCGACCGGCTCTGCCGATGCGATGTAGTCATCGACGACCGCCCACAGGATCTGACTCTTGCGTGCGTCCAGATCGTCCGACATTCACCCCTCTCCTCTCCTTTTAACCACTGTTAGCACTCTCTAAAACTGAGTGCTAATCAAAAGCTATACTGAATATACACGGGAAAAAGCAAAAAGTCAAGAGCAAAATGACAAAAAGTCAAAATGATTTTTTAGAAAAAGAAGGGGGCTGCTGCACGAAACGAAAAGCTTCGTGCAGCAGCCCCCAAGCAGCATATGATTTATGAAGTTTTACCCTTCTGCCGTCTGCTCCTCCATCACATTGAAAATGTAGACAGCGCGGATCTCTACGGGTGTTACACCGAGATCCTCGATCGCCGTGAGCAGCCCTGAGGCGAGCACAGCGCGCTCCGCCTTGCGATCCTTTGCTGTGACAATCGAGAGCGCCGGCTCATCCTGCGGATAGAGCGTCACAATGCCATTGCCGAATGTCACCTTGAAAGAGCCGTTCGCCGTCTGGTAGAGGAAGCTGAGTGCCTGCTCTGAGGTGTTGCGAATCTCCTTTGGATCTGGGATGTCAACCTTCTTCGAGGAGGGCTTGATCGCCAGCTTCTCCGGTGAATAGTTGACCGTGTAGATGCCGTCAAGGTCACGCGCTCCACCATCCGTAAAGAGCACAGGAATTGCCTCCGACGTATTGTTGGCCGGATCCTCAGGACGGAACCCGCGGTTACCGCGCGTCCTACCGAGATCAAACCCGAACGAGCCGTCCTTGTGCTCGACGAAATCATGCGCCTCGGGCGTACTGCCATTCGTCACAACGACACGGTTTGCCCAATTCGTCGGTGCTGCATCCTGCGGCATCTGAACAGTTACACCATCGGCAAAACTCGTATCCCGCCGGGCTTCCGTTGCGGGTGCACCCACTGTCACAGAGTTTCCGTTATTCCCGTTGCTCGTTCTGCTTTCACCGGATGTACCTACACCCGTCGCAGCAGAAAAGGTACCTGTATGTCTGCCCGTAAGCCCCGCCACAATCTGCGCTGCAGAGGAAGTCCCCGTCGTTACGGCTCTGCCCTCAGGCGTGCTCATATCGAAGCCGCGCATAGCAATTGTCAGATTACCGGGCGCATAGTTAAAGTGATAGTTGGAGCGTGCCGTTGCTCCTGTATAGCCCGCCGCGACCGAGGCAGGATCGACGTGGATCACACCCCGATAGAGACCACCGCGCGTGGTCGCATTCATCCCTGCATCATAGTGCGATGTGATGCCGCTGATATCGTCGCCCGCGAGCAGACCGCGCTGCGTGGTATGATCGCCACGCTCAATCGTGTATGCGGTTATAACGGGATTCGGTGCACCGTAGTCACGGGAGGCACTGCCTGCCGTGATAAGCACCTCGCGCGGAGTGATGGTAAATCTGCCGTCTGCGTAGTGAATATTGTAGTTGGCATCCGTGCCATGCGAGAACTGTGCGGCACTCGCCCTTGTCCAGAGGTGCGGCGTGCCCGCATTCGTCGTGACCGCAGCGGTCGGGTCGATCGTCTCCGTAATGGAGGAAATCCGATCACCGTTCGCAAGTCCCGTTGTAGCGTCCGCCGTGCGCACATTGAGACGGCTCGTGCCGTTCACATACTGCGCCGTTGCGTTATCCGCACCATAGGCGCGGCTCTTGTCGCCCGCCGTGATGTAGAGATCACGCTTCGTGATATCAAAGCCGCCGTCGACATAGCTGATGTTGTAGTTCGATGTCTTGCCCGTGCCGAACACTGCATTCGTGATCGAGGTCTTGAGCCCCGTTGTACCGGCATTCGTCGTACGCACCGCATTCGTTGTCTCTGTGACATCGGTAACGGTGTCGCCGTTCACCAAGCCCGTGGTCGCAGTCGCGGCATCGGCGCGGAATTTCGTCGTACCGCCTGTATAGACAGCGGTGCTGTTCTCCGTTCCGTAGATGCGCGTCTTGTTTCCTGCACGCAGCGTGAGGTCACGCGGCGTGATGGCAAAGCTGCCATCTTCATACGAAATATCGTAGTTGTTCGCGTTGCCCGTGCCGAAGACTGCACCCGCAATCTTCGTCTTGAGCCCAGCCGTTCCTGCATCCGTCGTGATGGTCGCACGCGAATCAATCGTCTCCGTGACTGTCGAGATCGTATCGCCGTTCACAAGGTTCGTCCCCGCCTTAACGCGGAACAGATTCGTCCCATTCACATAGCCCGCCGTACTGTTTGCCGTACCGTAGATACGGCTCTTATCGCCCGCGACGAGCGTCAGCGTACGCTTCTTGATATTAAAATGTCCGTTGACATAGGTGATGTCATAGTTCGCTGCTGTACCCGACGAGAAATGCGCGGCGCTCGCCTTTGTCCAAAGACCTGCTGTGCCGGCGTTCGTCGTAACGGTCGCCGTCGGGTCGATCGTCTCCGTCACATCGTCGATGGCATCGCCATTGACGAGACCCGTCGTCGCGGTAGCCGCGCCGACGTTGACTTTGCGCGTGTTGTTCATATACCCCGCCGTCGTGTTTGCATCGCCATAGACGCGCGACTTATCGCCCGCCGTGATGGTGAGTGCACGCTTCTTGATCGTCAGCGTGCCGGGATCGGACGTGATATGGTAGTCCGTCGCAAGGCTGCGGCTGCCCGTGGCAAGCGCCGCACCGTTCAAGGTCATCGTGTAAGTGCCGACACCCGTGCGCTCGGTGACATCATTCGTGCCGTCCGTCGCCGTGACCGTATACTTGGCGAAGCTGTCGCCCGAAAGGAGCGTGCCTGTATGCGTCGTACTCGACGTCATGGTCACGCTGTCGTTCGACGTGCCGTAAATGCGCTCGCCGCTCGGCGCGGTGAAGTGAATATCTATGGGCTTTATCGTGAGTTTGCCCGGAACGTACTTGAACTTGTAGTTCGTCGCGGAGAGCGTGCTGTTTTTCAGGTCAACACTGTACTCACCCGCATGGACTGCGCCCTGCGCATAGCCCGACGTCTTCGTCACATCCGCGATCGGGGTATAGGAAACAGCACCCGAGAGCAGTCCCGGCGTTGCCGCCGTCTGGCCGTTCGCGAAGTTTGTGAACGTAACACCGTTCGTGCCTGTGTAGTTGTGCGGATTGCCGTTATAGTTGACCGTCTCCGTCTTGCCCGTAACCGTGACGACGCGCGGCACGATGCGATAGTCGACCGTGATCTTGTAGTTGAGGTCGTTATGTCCCTGATAGGTGATCTTCTCATTGGCAATCGTCGAATTCGAGCCGTAGGTACGTGCACCCGAACGCATATTGACATCGGTCAAAGCATTCGTCACTGTGCCGTCTGCCGTATTGACGTCGGCATTGACGTTCGTATGCTTCGTCGTGCCAAAATTGTGCGTGCCCGAATCCTGCACATGGTCGCGGATATAGTCGACCTCCGTCTTGTCGAGCGCACGGCGCTTGAGGTTGCCGTCGTCTTCGATATGGAAGCCCGCCGTCGAGTTGAAGAACGTGCTGTTCTCGTCGCCGTAGGCACGGGTCGAGTAGAGCTTGAGCTCGGGCTGATACTTGTAGAACATCGCGTTCTTGCCGGGTGGAATCGTGACCGAGCCACGCGCCGTATAGTCCGTGCCGTAGCGGCGGAACTCAAAGACAAGACCGTCAATCTCGTTCTCAACGGAGTCCTCCGTATGGACGACGTAGCGCTGGCCGGGCGCGGTCTGGATGGCGTTCGCGCCGCCCTTGTTCTTGAACGCGCCGCCCTTCGCCTCGATGAGGACATCGGACGTACCCGTGCCGACAATCTGTCCGCCGGGCGCGATCGTGACGTTACCACCGTCCTTGTTTGTAATATTGATCGGAGCGTTATTGCCCGTGATCTTGCCCGTAACATTCGTTCCGCCCTTCGTTTCGACAGAAACGCCCGTCGCGGACGTGATATTGCCAAGGTTCTTGATCTCATTCGCGCCCGTGAGATTTACGTTATGTGCATCCACTTCGAGCGTCGGAACTGATTTCAATACGCCCGTCGAGGTCACATTGCCGCCCGTCTTGATGGAAACGGCATCCGCAAGCCCCTCAGGCAGGTCGACATTACCGACCTTGATATCTCCTGCATTCTGACCACCGATGCGAATCTTCTTGAAGCCCTTGCCATCGGGGTTCTTGCGCAGAAGCCCCGTGCCGCTGAAGATGTCGGACGGAAGTGTGGGATCGGAGGCAGAGCCACCCGCACCAGGCGTGCCGAAGTTGAGCGTCTTGCCCGGCGTATAGGTGTCGAAGGAGACATCGCCGTGGCCTGTGATCGTGCTGCCATTCGCCGTGTTGAGCTTGTCCGCCTGGATGGCGACATTGCCGTCATGATCGCGGTCAGCGCCGTCGGCATTGATATGTGCATCGTCGAGATTGACTTCACGGCTGGCAACGGTGTAGTCCCTGCCGTGCGTATTGATCGAGCCGGAGAGGTTGACGCCACCTGTGCCGCTCGTGATCGCCTGCTGGATCTTGACGGTGAACGGCATGTCAATCGTGCCGCTCTGATAGAGGCGTCCGCCGCCTCCGCGGTCGCCGATGTTGATGATCTCATACTCCCAGAACTGACGGTTGTTTCCATTGAAATACTTGTCGAGCAGCGAGAGCTTCGCCGGATCGTTCACCGTGCCGCCGAGCTTGATGTCGCGGTTGTGCGAGATCGGCAGGATATTGAGCGCCTTCTTGCCCTTCATCTTGCCGTTCAAGTTCATCGCATCGGTCTTGAGCGTGAGTGCGCCCGTGCCCGTATCGACATTGCTTCCAGCCGCCGTCGTCAAATCCTTCGATTCGAGTGCGAAGTCGTTGCCATTCGTTCGAATGTTTGCCGAGCCGTCAACCGTCATCGAGCCTGCGGTTTTCCCTGAGCGGATTGTCGTCGGATCGACGAAGTTCAGATTGCCGCCGACCTTTGTCGCTCCCGTCGCATCTTCGCGTCCAAGATAGACATGCTTGAAACCATCCTTGATCTTCGCGCCGCCAAAGAGGTTCTCTGGCAGATTCAGCCCCGTACCCGTCACGCCGACGTTGAGGTTCGTCGCGGCCGTCGCCTGCTGTATGGTCAAATTGCCCTTGCCCTCAACGGTCTTGTCGAAGGTCATGGCGTCCGCCGAAAGCACGACGTCACCCGCCGTGCCACCGGACTCACCCGCCTTGACGCCCGTAATCGTGCGCGAGGGGACGGATGCGCCCGCAGGCGTCGTAATCTCGCCGATGGTCAAGGCATTGGACTTGACCTTGACGGAAAGCGCGTCGGCGGCGAGCGTGCCGATTTCGTTGTCCTTTTCAAGCGCGATGTTGCCGCCGACGGCGGCGAGGTTCGCCGCCGTAATCTTGCCCGCCGTCTGGTTCGCCGCCGTCTTGGCGTTGACAACGAGCGTCTTTCCCGCCGCAAGCGTCATATCCCCTGCGAAGTTGATGTTATCCGCTTGGAGCGTCACGTCCTTCCCGAGGGAAGAATTTTTCACATTGATCGTGCCCTGCGTACCGTTGCCGACGGCGTAATGCGAGAAGTTCGGGCCGAATACTTGTGTGAACTTATTGTTCGTCAGCTGCAGATCGCCCGTCGCACCGTCGCCAAGCCCGATGGTCTTCGAGCCGTTGTACGTCCCAATGCCGAGCGTGCCTGTGCCCGTGACGGACGGACTGCCGCTGCTCGGGGTGAGGTTCGCGATGCTGTTCGTATAGAGGTTCAGCGCACTTCCCCCGCCAATATTCATTTTGCCGCCGGTCGGGTTCTCGATAGCTCCCGTCGTCAGTGTCACATTGTAAGGCTTGCCCGATCCATCGGTGCCGACTTTGAGCCCGCCCGCACCGACTGTGACCTTGCCCGTCTCCGCCGTCTTGACGACGACGCGGTTATTTGCCTCAAGGCCATCAATCGTGACCGTCTGGCTGCGATTGTCGCCGAGAACAAGCTCACTGAACTGATTGCCGAAGAGCTTGCCGTTGAGCTGGTCGCTCGTGACATGAAGCCCTGCGCCCGTCGAAGAGTTGTTTAGCGTCAGATCGCCCGCCGTCTTGCGCGTGATGACGAGTCCGCTCTTGCCGACAATGTTCGTCGTATTGTCGTCTGCCGCCGGCGTGACGATCTTATTCGTATGCACGCGAAGAGCGCCGACGGTATCGGTGCCCGAATCGAGCTGAGCGCGTGCGTCGAGCTTCAGCTGGTTGCCCGTGACATCGACCCAGACGGGTGTGGAGCCAGCGGCGACCTCAACCTTGGCGTCCTCGTTCAGCACGACGTCACCGTTTCTTGCATTGAGCGTCGCCATGGCATAGTTGCCCTCGACCTTCAGCTTGGCTCCCTGTTCCAGATGGATGTCACTGCCCGTCTGGATATTGATCTCCGCCCCTTCGCCCTTTTTTGTCGCACCCGAGCCTTTCACATGGACGGTCTTGCCCTGCTTGACGGTAAAACCTCCCGTGATGACCGAGGCGGGATCGTGCCCCGCCTGCGTCGGATCTGCACCAATCGTGAGCTTCGTTCCCTTGCCCTCGATGGAGAGATTGTCGCGCACCTCGACGCCGAGCTTGCCCGCCGCATTGATGGACTTCTTGACTGCGCCGCCGTAGAAGTAGACATGCTTCTCACCCGCGACGTCGAAGCCGCCGAAGCCGTTGAGCGTGTCATTGATCGTACGGTAGGCGATGCGGAAATCTGCGGCAGGAGCGTCTGCGGCATTGTCACTGATATAGATGTCCTGACTCGCCGATGCGCCCTTCGCCGTGACCTTGCCGTCCTTCTGTCCGTTGATCTTGCCGAGGCCGAGATCGATGCCCCCCGAGAGGTCGAGGTCGAGATTCTTGACAGCGAGCGTATCGGACGCCGTCGGCAGTTCTGCCGCATGCGCCTTGATCTTCATGTCGGACTTACCATCCGCGCCCGCCTTCGTCGCGCCCGTCAGCGTGACCTTGCCCGTGGTCTCGATGTCCGATGGCTTCTTGAACGTTGCGCCCTTGATATTGACATCGCCCGTCTGCGTCGCGCCGCCGATCTTGATCTTGCCGTAATTCGCGTTGTTGATGTTCCAGTCGCCCGTGCCCGTGCCGACGTTGATGGTCTGCGACTTTGTCGCCTTTTCGAGCGTGAGCTTCTTGCCGACGTTGACCTTGTTATTTCCGAGGTCGAGGTCGTCGGCTTCGATCTTCGTGTCGTCCGTGGAGTTCAGCTTGCCCTCAACCGTAAGTTTCTGCCCAGCATCCAGCTTGATGTCCGTTGTCTTCGTCTTTAGTCCATCGACATCCACTTTCGGCGTGACGGTACGATTCTCAACGACAGCAACTTTCATGTGCGTCTGATTCTTGAGCTTGAGATCACCGTCCGACATGTCGGCGGCGATGTTCTTGATCGCGTTCGGCTGCGTACTGAGATCCATCGAGCCTTTGCCGAGGAGCAGCAGGTTGCCAACTGAAACGGGCGCACTTTGGGAAAGCCCGTCTCCGAGCGTCGTCCCCGGCGCATCGGCATGAAGCGTGAGCGTATCCGTCGCCGCACCGTTGACCGCGCCCGTGATATTGATTTTCCCCTGCGTCAGGATGCTCGTATACTTGGGCAGATTGCCGCTCGAAATGGTGTCAATCGTAGCCATACCTGCGTTTGCCTTGTCTCCGATGCTGACATTGTGGAAATTTCCCGCCTTGAGCTTTCCAAAGCCTGCATCCGTCACAAGACCTGCCGTGCCGCCGACGGTGAAGTTCCCTGCCGTCTTGGGCTTCAAGACGAACGTACCCGCATCGTTCGTATCAGCGAACGTGACATTGTTCCAGTTCGTGACGCTGTCCGTCACCATCTTCATCGTGCCCGTGCCCGCCGCGAGGTTTGCGCCCGCAGCAAAGTCCACGGCGTTCGCCTTGAACGTCGTGTTCTTATTGCCCGTATTCGAGAGCGTTCCCGAGAACTTGAGCGTTGCGCCCGATTCCACCGTCAGCGGTGCTTTGACATCGGCTGTGCCGATCTCGACGTTGCCCGTAGACGCATTGCCGATCTGGATTTCGCCCGTGCCCGAGTTGATGAAATTGAGGTCATTCATGTGAACATCGGCACTCGAAGAACCGACGGACATCGTCTTGCCCGCCGTCCTTGTCTCGACCGTAACCGCGCCGTTTGCACTCGAAAGAGTGCCCTGCGCTCCCGAAGGAAGCGTCAGCGCATCCGTCTTGACATTGATCGTACCGCCTGCTGTCGATACCTTGCTCGCCGTGTCGAAATTGACCGTCGCCGCTTCGAGTGATGTCGCCGCCGCGCCCGTCGATTTGACCTCAGCATTCGCATCGAGCTTGAGCGTGCCGCTCGCCTTGAGCTTCATCGCGCCCGCGCCGTTCGTGATGCCGTGTGCGCCGACCGTGAGATCGCCCGCCGTCACTTCGACGTCCGCACCGTTCGTCGTCACAAGCCCCGTATCTTCGCCGACCTTGAGATCGCCGCCGTTCTTGAGTGTCAGCGCCTTCGCCTTGCCGTCGAGCTTCTTGACGGCGTTCGCGCCCGTGAGATTCACGGCTGCATCCGCCGCCTCAAGCACGGCCATGTCCGTCGTGATGACACCCGCGCCCGTGATGGCGTTTTTCGAGCCAAGCGTCAGTGCGTGCGTCGAAGCGATATTCACCGCGCCGCTGACCGTCAGCGTGCCTGCACCCGTATACATTTCCAGATCTTCGTCCGCCGTCACGCCGTTTGCGATGATATTCGCCTTTTTCGCGGCGTCGCCGACCGTATTCTTCTTGAAGTTCCGAATCTTTCCCGTGCTCGTGAACGTATCGCCTGCGAGGTCAAGTCCGCCCGTGCCTGTGCCAAAGTTGATGGTCTTCCCATCCGAAAGCGTCCAGACCTTCGCCGTACCTGCGGGATCACCGTCGCCCGTGATCGTGCCCGAGAGATCGATGGAATCCGTGCGCAGTTCGACCGAGCGCGTCGTGATGTTCCCGCCGAGAGCGATGCCCTTGCCGCCGCCCGTGGATTTGCCGACGAGCGTGACCTTGCCCGCGCCCGCCGTGATCGTCGCGCCCGTAAGCGATACGCCCGCCGCGTTCGCTGTCGTGCTGCCTGCAAGTTCGACATTGCCGCTCGCCGTGGTGCCGTCCGTTGTGTCAATCGTGACACCGTTGAGTGTGATGCCCGCCTCGCCCGCGCTCTGTGAATTGGCAAAGCCGACGCCATTCTCAACAAGACCGCCGCCGATCTTGACATTGCCGCCGAGCGTCTTGATATTCTTTCCGGTCGCAACACTGACGCTGCCGCCTGCACGGTGGTTTGTATCGGAGGTGATGTCCACATTGAGCTTGCCCGCCGTCGACGTGATGTCGGCATTGATGTTGACACTGCCCGTTGCTTTCAGGGAAAGGGTCGCGTCGCCGCCCGCCGTCTTGTTGATGGCATCCGATACGGTGATGGAGTTGTCGTTTGGCCCCGTGAGGTTCGCCGTCTGAATGGTTACAGATGTGCCGCCGTTCAGCGAATTTGTGACGGTCTGTACGTCCGCCTGAGAGCCGGCTTCAGGATCACCCGCCGCACGCGTCTTGACCTCAATATCGCCGGGATCGATCAGCCACTCGCCCGCCTTGCCCGCTTCGGATGAGGCGTTGACTGCACCTGTAATCTGCACCTTCGCACCCGAAGTCTCGACCGCGCCGCCCGCACCTGTGCCCTTGCCGCGTGCCGTGATCTCGCCCGCGAACGCCGTCTTAGCGTCCGACCATACGGCGACCGTGCCGCCCGCGGCATCCGCTGCCGTCGCATCGGCACGCAGAGCCGCGCCGCGCTCGATCGTGACATTCTGTGCGTGCGCGAGGTCGCCCGTGCCCTGCCAGCCGCCGCCGATCTCAACCGTGCCGGCTTTCGCGCCGCTCACGTCCGTCACGCTGCCCGCCGCAAGGCGCACGTCGTTCGCCGTCATGCGGATCGCGCCCGCCTTGCCGTCAAGGCTTGCGGCACGCACGATACCCTCCTGATTGACCGCCGAGCGCGTCAGTGCATCACCCGTCGCTGCAGACATGAAAACGAGGCCCCCGTCGGCTTCGACGAGACCTTTGTTCGTAACCGCCTGCTCCATCGCCGCCTTCGTCGGGACGACCGAGACTTTACCGTCGCCGTTGAAGTCGAGCGACACGGCTTCGCCCGCCGCGAGTACCGCTGCGCCCTTACGCGCAACAATAACCCCCTCGTTCACGACATTCTTGCCGAGCAGGGCGACCGTTCCCTCATTTTTTGCAATAAGAGAGGCACGGTTGATGATTTTTCCATCGGACGGCGTGCCAACAAAGGCGTATTTGCCCGCCATAAAGTCCGCATTCGTAATGTTCATCGTAGAGGCGACAATCGAACCCGCATCTACCTGTGCACCGGGTGCAAAGAGCACACCCGCAGGGTTGACGAGAAAGACGCGACCGTTCGCCGAGAGCGTGCCGAAGATCTCGGAGGGATTCCCCCCGAGTACACGGTTCAGCAGTGCCGCCTGGGCATTCGGCTGATAGATATTAACGCGCTCGCCCGCGCCGATGTTGAACGAGTTCCAGTTGATGACGGCATTCTGCGTTGCCTGATGAATCGCCATCTCCGCCTGCGATGCGGCAATGTCTGCTGCACCTGCCGCAACCTGTCCGCCCTGCGGCAGTGCCAGCGCGTGATTCATGCCGCCCATCATCAATGCACCCGCCGCAAGGATGCCGATACCGCCGCGCAGACTGCGGCGCATCCGCCCACGCCGCTGTTTTCTCATCATGCTCATATTGATACCCCTTCGATAAACCCTACAGTTGTTATAACATCATCAGAAGAATTTATAAATCTGAAACCAGAAGCGACCGCTGCGATCCGTATCTGAGACTGCCTTCTCAGAGCCGATCTTCCACGCATAGTACGCGCGTGCCACCCAATTTGCCTGATTGCTCCAGTTCACGCCCACACCTGCACCGTAAAGGCTGCGTCCTGCAACACCTGTGTAGCCCGGCAGCTTGTTGTGATAGAGATTCACATGACCGCCATCGGCGAATGCAATCAGCTGCCATACATTGTCATCGCCCTCACGCGTCGGCAGGTTCCAGCGCAGCTCTGATGTCCAGCGCCAGCCGTCATCCCCCGATGCCTCGCCGACGGGGTAGGCGCGTACGCCGTTCGGTCCGCCGAGTGACATTTTCTCTGAGGAGTCCAGATTCTTCGTCGCCCACTGCCGCTGATAACTCAGATAGAGAGAAACGCGCTCACTGACGTGCTGCAGCCGTGTAAGTTCGAGGTTCCACTTGCCGAATTGACCTGCCGTTTGCGCCGTTGCAGCATCATACAAACGCTGCATCTCGTCGTCAATGGAGAGATCACCGTGCGTATAGTTCAGTGCAAACGTGTTTTTTCCACCCGTCCAAAAACGATCCAAACTGTCGCCGTTCACACCAAACACCCAGTTCTTCGCACTCTTTGGATTGCTGTACGCCATTCCCTTTGCCTCATCTTCGAGACTTTTGAGGTCGAGACGAATGGTTCCGTAGATATTCACATCACGGCTGCGCTTGAAATTATGCTGCCAGTGTACGCTCAGCGTCTCCGCCGTCCCTGTATAGTCAAGTGCCTCAAATGCACCGCCAAGCGTATAATGCGAACGGGCATAGCTGATACCAATTCGTTCCCCCTGCTTTGCAATCGGTGTTGAGTAGGAAGCGGACCCCGACCACATGCCGCCGTTCGACATAACACCGCCGACAGAGAGCAGATCTCCCTCGCGCGCGGGGCTGGCATAGTTGACGAATGCACTGTATTGATAGCGTCCCGTATAGCGGTAGCCCCCGTTATCGATGCCGATATAGCCCCATGTACGATGTCCCTTGTTCTTCACGTTGACGATGAGATCCGTCGTCCCCTGCCGGCTGCCCGCCTTCAGCTGTGTATTTGCCTCCACGCGCGAAAGGTCATTTGTCAGCCAAACACCTCGATTGAGTGTACTTTTTTTCACAATCTCACCGGAAGAAATACCGATCTCGCGTCGGATCGCCTCCTCCTTGAGATAGGACTCGTTGTTCACAATGATCTGATCGTAGTGTCCCGGAACAATCGTGAAGTCCACAACACCGTCCTTAAAGTCCTGTGGCGCAAGATAGGCAAATGCGACAAAATATCCCTTCGAGCGCAGATGCTTTGTGAGCTCATCCGCCTGTGCCTCAAGTTCCGCGAGTGTTGCGTCCTTATGTCTGTGCGCTGCAAGCACATCTTCCAGTTCCGCCGCCGTCAAGGGATTCTCTCCCGAGAACGTATAGCGTGCAACCCATATGCGCTGCTCGGCGGTCACGCCCGCCGCTGCAGCAAAGGCAGGAGATGCACAGGCAGACATTGCCAAGCAGGAGACAAGAAAGACACGCGCCGTATGTTTTCCAACACGCTGCATGCCCGCTCCATTCCTCATCTGATACTTTTTCATCAACGCCTCCACACATGATTTTACTATTATCCCAATGTTGTTATCGTTTATTTGTTTTTTCATCTTAACATATATATGACCTTATTCCTAGATTCATCTGTTCTTTTTGCATGAATTTCACAATTCTAATGTATCTATGTACTTCCTCATTCGCGGCAAATAAACACCGCTTCCCCATATGGGAAAGCGGTTTCTCAAAATCAGTTTCGTCTGAATTACTTCAGCTCGACCGTTGCGCCGGCCTCTTCAAGCTTCTTCTTGAGCTCCTCAGCCTCAGCCTTGCCAACGTTCTCCTTGACCGGCTTCGGTGCGCCGTCAACGAGCTCCTTCGCTTCCTTCAGGCCGAGTCCCGTTGCCTCACGGACAGCCTTGATGACGTTGATCTTCTTGTCGCCTGCAGCTGCAAGAACAACTGTGAACTCCGTCTTCTCCTCACCGCCTGCAGCAGCCGGAGCAGCACCGCCGACCGCAGCAACAGCAACCGGTGCAGCAGCGCTGACACCGAACTTCTCCTCCATAGCCTTGACGAGCTCGGAGAGTTCGAGAACAGTCATGTTCTCAATAGCTTCCAGAATCTGATCCTTGTTCATGATATACCTCCAAAATAATGTAATTTCTTATTTATTTTCTTATGCGGATGCCTTCTGCGCACGCACTGCATCAAGCACATAGACGGCATTGCGGATAACGCCCTGAAGCACGTTCACCGTATTCGAGATCGGCGCATTCATGCTGCCCATGAGCTTTGCGATAAGCTCTTCGCGCGACGGGAGCGACGCAAGCGCCTGCACCTCGTTCGCCTCGATCACCTTGCCCTCAACAGTACCAACCTTAACGGACAGAATGCCCTTATCGTCAAGCTTGTTCTTCTTGATGTAGTCACAGATGACCTTCGCCGGAGCGACCGCATCCTCTGCCGAGAACGCAAATGCTGTCGTGCCCTCAAGATGCGGGTCAAGCCCCTCAAGTCCGAGTGCATCAGCTGCGCGCCGCAGCATCGTGTTTTTCACAACATGATAGGAAACGCCCGCAGCACGCAGCTCACGACGGAGCTCCGTATCCTGTGCGACCGTAAGACCTTTGTAGGTGGTAAAGACCGAGCCCTTCGCCGAGGAGAGCTGCTCTTTCAGCTTCTCGACGATGACTTCTTTCTTGTGATCTGCCATGTAATCATTTCCCTCCTTTCTTGTCGCCGTTCATCTTGGCACGTCCTTCTGTTCTCGCCGCGTCGGAACATCCTCCACGCAGGGCTTAACTGCGCGTCCGGTGTTCCTCCTTGCTCAAACAAAAATCCACACCAATCTGGACGGCTCTTATTCTTTCGAATGAAAAATCTCCGGCTGCTCTACTGCCGGAGATGAATGTTCAAATTCACGTCCGGCCTCGGCAGGCGACATTGTCGTTAGATGCTTTCGCAAACCTGCTGTCTACAGCCCGGGGAAATTCCGTATGCGCTGATTAGCTGAGCGCAACGGGGACGGCAGGTCCCATCGTCGCAACAACCGTGATGGAGCGGATGTACTGCCCCTTTGCCGCTGCCGGCTTCACACGGATAAGCGTATCGATGACTGCCTGGTAGTTCTCGCGGAGCTTATCCGCGTCAAACGACGCCTTGCCGATGGGGACATGGACGTTGCCCGCCTTGTCCGTGCGGTACTCCACCTGTCCAGCCTTGATCTCGCCAATCGCCTTCTTGAGATCCATCGTGACCGTGCCGAGCTTCGGGTTCGGCATGAGTCCACGGGGACCAAGCACCTTACCGAGACGACCGACCGTGCCCATCATGTCGGGCGTTGCGACGGCGACATCGAAGTCGAGCCAGCCGCCCTGGATCTTCTGCACGATCTCATCCGAGCCAACGAAGTCCGCACCGGCGGCCTCCGCCTCTGCGACCTTTTCGCCCTTAGCGAAGACGAGAACGCGCTGAGTCTTGCCCGTGCCGTTCGGCAGGACAAGTGCACCGCGCACCTGCTGATCCGCATACTTCGGATCGACGCCGAGGCGCACATGCAGTTCGATGGTCTCGTCGAATTTGGCGGTTGCCGTCTTCTTTACGAGCTCCATCGCCTCCTGCGAAGCGTAGAGCTTGCCGCTCTCGATGAGCTTCGCAGCGTCTTGGTATTTCTTACCAAACTTTGCCATGAATAACTCCCTTCGTGGTCATAGCGGGCGTATGCCCTTCCACTGTGCCACAGACTTAGTCTGTGATCTCGATTCCCATGCTGCGGGCGGTGCCCTCGATCATGGATGTCGCCGCCTCGATCGATGCGGCGTTCAGATCCGGCATCTTGGACTCGGCGATCTCACGTGCCTTCGAGCGCGGGAGCTTCGCGACCTTCGTCTTGTTCGGCTCGCCCGATGCCTTCTCAATGCCCGCCGCCTTCTTCAACAGAACTGCTGCTGGAGGGGTCTTCGTGATAAAGGTAAAGGAACGATCCTCAAAAACTGTGATCTCAACCGGAATGATGAGCCCCGCCTGTTTTGCCGTGCGCTCATTGAAGTCCTTGACGAACGCCATGATGTTCACGCCCGCCTGACCAAGCGCAGGGCCTACCGGAGGAGCCGGTGTCGCCTTACCCGCAGGAACCTGCAGTTTTACGACACGCGCAACCTTCTTTGCCATCGACACATCACCTCCTTTCGGTGTGTATTATGTTCAAATCAGTTCGACCTGATCGATTTCGACATCGAGCGGAGTTCCCTCCACGTCGACCTGTACGCGCAGTCCCGACGAGTCAATAGAAGTGATCTTACCCGCATAGTCCTCGAACGCGCCCGAGGCGATGCGTACCGTATCCCCGACGTTTACCTTCGTACGCCGCTTCGGCGCTCCACCGACGCAGCCCGAGAGGATACGCTCCGCCTCCTCCGCCGTCAGTGGGATCGGATGCTTCTCCGAGCCGACAAAGCCCGTGACGCCCGTTGTGTTGCGAACGACGTACCACGAGTGCTCATCAACAATCATGTCAACCAGAACATAGCCTGGGAACACCTTGCGCGGGACGACCTTTTCCTTGCCGTCCTTCATCTCGATCTCATTCTCGACGGGAACAACGACGTTGAAGATCATCTCGCTCATGCTCGCTGTGTGCATGAGCCGCTCAAGGTTCGCCTTGACCTTGTTCTCGTAGCCCGAATAGGTGTGGATGACATACCATGCCCGATGCGGGTTTGCCTGCCTGAGATAGAGTTCTTCCTTATCTGCCATATCGTTCTCCCGGTCTAGTAATGCAGTATGACCTGAAAGACACGCGCAAAAATCGTGTCACAGATCCAGATCAGGGCGCAGACGACAACAATAGCGATGCCGACGACCCCCGTATAGGTCGCAAGCTCGCGCTGCGTCGACCATGAGACCTTCTTCATCTCTGCGACAACTTCCCGCAGGAATTTGACTATTTTTCCCATGACAGAGAACGCTTACTTCGTCTCTTTGTGCGGCGTATGCTTGCGGCAGAACTTGCAGAACTTGCTGAACTCAAGACGGTCCGGGTTGTTCTTCTTGTTCTTGTTCGTGCGATAGTTGCGGCTATGGCACTCCGTGCACTCAAGCGTAATGTTGTTGCGCATGAATATCAACTCTCCTCAATCAGTTTTTGTGAAATCACTCTTACCAATGTATCATACTTAGAAAACGCTGTCAACGCATTGTGAAAGCATTTTCTCTAAGAAGCATAAAAGAACCCCCGAAGCGGGGGTAACATTCAAAATGGTGGCGGCACAGAGATTTGAACTCCGGACACTGCGGGTATGAACCGCATGCTCTAGCCAACTGAGCTATGCCGCCGTTATATGGAGCTGATGACCAGGATTGAACTGGTGACCTTATCCTTACCAAGGATACGCTCTGCCGACTGAGCTACACCAGCGCACAGACTTGGTTGCGGGGACAGGACTTGAACCTGTGACCTTCGGGTTATGAGCCCGACGAGCTACCGACTGCTCCACCCCGCGATATGGTGGTGGGCAGGGATGGATTCGAACCATCGTAATCCGAAGATGACAGATTTACAGTCTGTTGCCTTTAACCACTCGGCCACCTACCCATGGAAGCTATGCAATTGGTTGCGGGGACAGGACTTGAACCTGTGACCTTCGGGTTATGAGCCCGACGAGCTACCGACTGCTCCACCCCGCGATTATCGCTTGCGTGTTGCGCTAACAATACGGTATTATACGGCAAAGGGAACAGCTCGTCAATACCCAAAATGTAAAATGGAGCAGAAATTTTCTGCTCCATCACTTTCTCTCTATTGTGTTACTCCGCCGCATCTCCGTCAAAGAGGTAGGAGTAACGCTCCTTGAACTCTTCGTGCGTCATGCGGTAGGCGTTTGCAAGTCCCGGATCCTCGAGATCGCCCTTTTCGAGGCGCATCATGAAGCCGCGTGCAATGCGGTAATGCACAGAGTTGATGTTGACCTTGCGCACCTTCGTCTTGCCCGTCTCGGGATCGCGGATCTCATCGAAACGCATCGGCACAGCCTGATTGTCCTGGATCGTGATGATCGCGCCCGAGTCGCCGCTCATGAGGAACTTCACAGCCGAATAGCCGAGCGAACGGCAGTAGTCGATATCGTACGCAATCGGTGCGGTGCAGCGCAGCTCGTAGCCGATCTCCTTGTCGATGACGGTGATGGTAATGCCGAGCTTCTTCGTCTCCGCGAGCACTGCCTGCTTGAGGATCTCGCCAAAGTCAAGCTCACTGTAGCGAATGTGCCCGTGCTCGTCCGTGACAACGTTGCCAAGCTTTGCAAAATCCTCCTCGGCAATTTTCTCAATGACACCCTCGGCGATGACGGCGACACCATAGTTGCGCCCCGTGAGGTAGCGCTTCACAATCGAACCGACAATCACGTCGACGACCTGCTGCAGTGGGATCTTGTCCTGTGCGAACTCCTCTGGGATGACCGTGATCGCCGCGCCCGCACTGCGTCCCATGCCGAGTGCGAGATGCCCCGCCGTACGTCCCATTGCAATGGTGAAGTACCAGCGGTTGTTCGTCGTGCTCGCGTCCTCCATGAGGTTCTCGATTTCCATCGTACCAAATGCACGTGCCGTCTCAAAGCCGAATGTGGGAACGCCCTCGGGCAGCGGCAGATCGTTGTCAATGGTCTTTGGGACGTGAACGACGTTGATCGTGCGCCCCATCTTGCGGGCATACTCGGAGACCGCCATGGAGCTGAATGCCGTGTCGTCGCCGCCAATGGTGACGACATGGGTCACGCCGAGCTCGGTAAGGGTCTCGACCACCGTGCGGAGGTCGGATTCCTTCTTCGTTGGGTTGAAGCGCGACATTTTAAGGATGCAGCCGCCCGTCAAATGAATACGGCTGATGTTTGCGGGCTCGAGACGGACATAGTTCTTCTCGCCGCGTGCAAGCCGGGAGAAGCCATCGTAGATGCCGAGCACGTCCCAGCCATGGCGCGTTGCCTCGCTGACGACAGCGGAGATGACACTGTTGATGCCGGGCGCGGGACCGCCCCCACAGATGATCGCAATGACATTCTTGATCCCAATCATGAATATGCCTCCTCTTTGGAATTGTCTGCATACTATAAAGGATTCGACGAAACACGTTGTTTTTCCTTCTCTATGGAAATTTTTGCTTTAATCTCATATTTGAGACATTTATGAACGTCCTCCCCCACACACGATCACTTGCTCCACTAAGGTTCACTAGGGGGGCTACACCACATTCTGCCCACACGACTGAGCGACGCATCAAATTGCCCTTACCGACGTTTCCGACTGCGCCGTCCAATATTCGTCACAGTCTTGCCCGACTTCTTACTGCGCGGCTTTGGCTTTGCGCTTTTCGGCGCAAACCGTTTCTGTCCCCCTTTTCGCTCTGTTGCCTGCCCGCCCGCCTCGTCAGGACGTGCAGGACGAGGCTTCTTCTTGACAGCCGTGCGGC
This sequence comes from Centipeda infelix ATCC 43532, assembly GCF_000234095.1. GTDB lineage: Bacteria > Bacillota > Negativicutes > Selenomonadales > Selenomonadaceae > Centipeda > Centipeda infelix. The sequence continues at coordinate 308,899 of NZ_JH376800.1, read as the reverse complement.
GCAGGCGTTCCTTGAGTGCCGCTTCCATCTTGCGCAGCTTCTCGTGCTGATGCGCCGCAACGAACGTGATCGCCCGCCCCTTTGCACCCGCGCGTCCTGTGCGCCCGATACGGTGGATGTAGTCCGTGACGGTCGGCGGCAGATCGTAGTTGTAGACGTGGGTCACGCCCTCGATGTCAAGTCCGCGCGCAGCAATGTCGGTCGCACACAGAATTTGCAGCTTCGCCTCACGGAACTGCCGCAGGACAAACGCACGCTGCGTCTGGGTGAGATCACCGCTGAGGGCGTCAACAAGATAGCCGCGCCGTGCAAGTTCCATCATCAGAGCGCGTGTGCGTTCCTTCGTCGCGCAGAACACCATCGCAAGATAGGGTGCTTCCTCATTGATGGATGCGCAAAGGCGATCGATCTTCTCCCCTTCACGCACGGAAATAACAATCTGTTCAATATTTTCGAGCGTTGTCCGCTCGCCCTCAATATGGATGCGTGCGGGGTTCGTCATAAAGGTCTTCGTGAGCTGCACGATGCGTGCGGGCATAGTCGCAGAGAAAAGCGCGAGCTGGTAGTCCTGTGCCGTGTGTCCAAGTAGGGTCTCCACGTCCTCGATAAAGCCCATCTTGAGCATTTCATCCGCCTCATCAAGGACGATTTTGTTCACGTTGCCGAGGGCAAGCGTTCCGCGCCGCACATGATCGAGCAGACGGCCGGGCGTGCCGATGATGAGTTGGGGATGCCGGCGCAGCTTCTCCTTCTGCCGCTCGATGTCTGCCCCGCCGTAAATCACAATTGTCCCAACGCCAAGCTCCGCCCCGAGCGGCTCTGCCACGCGTGCAATCTGGATCGCCAGCTCGCGCGTGGGTGCAATGACAAGTGCCTGCGCGACCTCTCCCTGCGGTTTGATCTTTTCAAGCAGGGGCAGGAGGAATGCGAATGTCTTGCCCGTGCCCGTCTGTGCCTGTGCGATGACATCGCGCCCCGCACGCACGGGTGGTATTGCCTGCTCCTGCACGGGGGTCGGCACGGTAATCCCCTGTTTTTTCAGCAGTACGGCAAGTGTCTCTGAAACGCCGAGCTGATCGAAATGCGTCATGATGAAAGCACCTCTGCGCCCGTCTCCGTAATGAGGATGGTTTTTTCCCACTGTGCCGAGAGCGTACGGTCCTTCGTCCGCACCGTCCATCCATCGTCTTCGTCCACCGTCACATCGTAGTCACCCGCGTTAATCATCGGCTCGACCGTGAACACCATACCCGGCACCATGAGCATGCCCGTACCGGGCTCACCCACATGAGGAACGAACGGCTCCATGTGAAAGTCCTTGCCAACGCCGTGCCCGCCAAGGGCCGTGACGACAGAGTAGCCGTTTGCGTGCGCCCAGTCGCCGCACGCCGCGCTCACATCGCCGAGGAAGTGCCACGGACGCGCCGCCGCAATGCCGCGCTCCATACACTCCTTCGTCACACGCACAAGCCGCTCTGCCGCAGCAGGCACCTTGCCAACGAGGTACATACGCGAGGCATCCGCGTAGTAGCCGCCAAGGATGACCGTTGAGTCGACGTTGATTATGTCGCCTTCCTTCAGCACATCCTTCTTTGACGGGATGCCGTGACAGACCACATTGTTGATCGAGGTGCAGATGCTCTTCGGGAAGCCCTCGAAGCCGAGACAAGCTGGAATCCCACCGCGCTCCACGATGTAGTCGTTCGCTGCGCGGTCGAGCGTCTCCGTATCCACACCGGGACGCACGAGCGTCTCCATGAGATCGAGCACGCCGTCATTGATAACCGCTGCCCGCCGAATGCCCTCAATATCCGTCGCATTGTTGATGATCTTGCGCGGCGGGCGTACCTGCCCCTTGATCACATCGTAGCGGATGGACGCAATGCGTTCATCGAAGTCCGCATGACACTTCTTGTATTTTTTTCCGCTGCCGCACCAGCATAGTTCGTTTCGATTCATTCCTTCGCCCCTTTATTTATTGTTGTTACCTCTGCATTATAGCCCGAAAAACCTTTTTTATCAAAGACTTTTCACGATACTCTGCGGAAATGGAGTGCTTGACATAGCATAATGGTTGGGCTACACTTAACAAAATGTTATTTCTAAAGAGTCGCTGAGAAAATTATCAGTGCTCCCTAATGAAGAAGGTAATGTATGTGAAATGCTTCCGCAAGCGGCTGCTCTTTTCCCTGCTCGCCGTCTCTCTCCTGTTCCTCCTCATCGGCTGTGTTCTCATGCGCTCCGCCCCTGGTGTGCCGGTTCTCAACTATCATCAAGTCGAGGAGAAGAACGGCAACCCGCTCACACTCTGGCCCGACCAGTTCGAGACGCAGATGTCGTATCTTGCAGACGAGGGCTACACCACCATCACGATTGACGAGATGATGGACGCTCTCGAAAATGGGACACCGCTGCCCGACAAGCCCGTCATCATCACCTTTGACGATGGCTATGCGGACAACTACGAGTACGCCTACCCCATTCTGAAAAAGTATGGGTTCAAGGCGACCATCTTTCTCATCTATGACTTCACGAACGCCTACCCGAACTACCTGACATGGGATCAGATCAACGAGATGAAAGAGTCCGGGCTCATCCGATTCGAGAGTCACACGATGACGCATGCAAATCTCGCTGAGCTCACATCGACAGACGAACTGCGCCACGAAATTGCAGACTCGCATGATCTCCTCTCGGACAAACTCGGCTATGATATGCACTACATCGCCTACCCCGGCGGCCGTGTCAATGCGGAGATCGAAGAAATCACACGTGCGGCGGGCTATCGTGGGGGCTTCACCGTACACTATGGGCTCTCCACCCCCGAGGAAGGCCGTTACCAGATGGATCGCATCCCCATCTTCGGCGCGAATACGCACACCCTCACGCGCTTCAAACTACGCCTCGCGTTTGCTCCACTCATCGCGCCGCTTGAGGATCTGCGTCTCGCATTGCGTTCCTACGGATTGGACGAACTGGCGGGCTGGCTGCTGATCCCTTGATACTCTTTTGAAAAATCTGTAAAAGAACAGGACAACGAGAAAAAAATATGTTATAATACTGCCATTGGTTATTGTGTTTAAGGAGGGCTTTTCATGGATTTTGAAGCACTGGTCAAGGCAAAATTTGATGAAGCATATGCGGCATCGGAGCATCCGAAAAAATTCTTCCTAACGGAGAATGGGCGCGGCGTTGTCGATGGCGGCGAGATGTATAACGCCCTGCTCCACGATGTGCTCGACGTTGTGCAGAAGGCAATGATCGGCATCCTCAAGGACAGCCATCATACACACTGACACGCGAATACAGGAAGAACCGCACGACAGCACACCTGTCGGCGGTTTTTTTATGCGGCGAAAACAACATTGATAACCCCAATTTTTTTCTTTTCATGACACACGGATTATGGTATAATAGCCGCACCTAAAACGCAAACCGCGTAGTTGGCAGATTGCCCGAGCACTGTGAAGAGAAAGTTCGGAACGCATTCTAAAAAGAGATGGATCGGGGTTTGTATTATTTATTATCAGACTTTTGGGAATAAACAGTTTGATAAGCATTCAAAGGGAGGACGTATTATGTTTTTTTCATCGCGAAAGGTCGCAGAGGAACGACCGACAGCCACCTCCGAACAGGGCGACGCAAAAGCACTTGCGAGCTATCTGAACACCTTGATCGGCGGCGAACTGACTGCACGCGCCCCGAAACTGAAGGACGCTCAAATGCAGAATCTCGCACAGCTCGTCGAACAATTTGCCAAAAACCAGAGAGAAACGCTGACCGCCCTTTCCCTCGATGTCAACACATCGGTCTACGACACTGTACGCGCCTCTGCGCGCCTGAATGAACTCGCACGCGAAAATCGCATCGTGGAGACAAATGTCAAAGAGCTGCTCGATGCAGTCAACTCGATGACGGAGGATATTGTCTACCTTGCCGAGGCAACCTCGGAGACGGCGAATCAGACGGGACGCGGCAAGGAGTCGATGGATCTCACGCAGTCGAGCATCCAGACCGTTGCCCGGGAGACACACACGGCACAGACGGGGCTCACGAGTATGACGCAGGATGTCCATACCCTGCACGAGCGTACGGCAAGCATCGACAATCTCGTCGTCACGGTCAACAGCATCGCCGAGCAGACAAACCTCCTCGCCCTCAACGCCTCCATTGAAGCAGCGCGCGCCGGTGAGCACGGACGCGGTTTTGCAGTGGTCGCCGACGAGGTACGCAAACTCGCCGAGCAGTCCAAGAACTCCGTCGACGAGATCCGCGACCAGCTGACAAAGATCCGCACGGGTGTCGAGCAGATTACGAGCGAGTTCCAACATATGGACGAATCCTTCCGCGCCAACGTCGAAGCGGTAGGGCAGGCATCCGGTGAAACGGGCAAACTCACCTCGGTCTTTGACTCCATCAACAAGACGATCGACAACCTTGTACCGCTCGCACAACGCCAGTCCGCCGCATTCGAGGAGATGAACGCCACCCTTCAGTCCACCGTCGGTGATGTGGTACGCATGACGGATGGCTCAAAGAACTGCAACTACGGTCTCTATGACTCCACACGCAAGGTCAACGATGTACGCATGAAGATCGGCGCACTGAAGCTGGGCTTTGGTCCGCATGAGATGATCGAGTTCGCCAAGACCGACCACATGGTCTGGGGCATGAAGGTGCACCAGATGATCTGGGGCAATGTCGAGCTGAATCCTGCAGATGTCGAGAACCATGCCATCTGCCGTCTCGGAAAATGGTACTTCTCCGAGGGCAAGGAAAAATACGGTCATATGCCCGAATTCACAACGCTCGGCGTCGCACATGAGAAGTTCCACAAAGTCTGTGCCGCAACGATTACAGCATATAACAACAAACACATGCAGGATGTCGAACGGTATCTGGCAGAGATGGACAGCCTGTCCGAGGAGGTTCTCGACTGCCTCGACAAGATCAAGAGCAGAATCTGAGTATACGCACACGAACGAGGCCGCTGCACGAAGCTAAAACTTCGTGCAGCGGCCTCGTTTTATTATTTGTCAGACGCAATCATGCGGCAGCTGTGCTGCAATCAGCCGTCGTGTGAAGGGATGTACTGCCTCCTTCAGTGCCGTTGACGACAGTTCTTCGACGATTTCACCATGCTCCATGACAAGAACGCGTGTGGTCATCTTCTGCACAACCGCAAGGTCATGTGTGACAAAAAGCCCTGTAAACCCATACTCAGAATGCAGTTCGCGGATAAAATCCAGAAGAGCTGCCTGTGTAACAACATCCAATGCGCTGGTCGGTTCATCAAAGAGCAGCAGACTGGGACGAACAAAAAGTGCTCGGATCATCACTGCACGCTGAAGCTGCCCCCCGCTGAGCTGATGCGGCAGACGCTCTGCCGTATCGGACGGCAGGTGTGCACGCTCCAGCATCATATGCAGGGTACTGCGCTCCTCCCCGTCGGTGACAAGACCGAAACGGCGCAGCGGCTCAAGCAGAAACTGCCCGACCGTCATACGCGGACTGAATGCCTCGAGCGGATTTTGAAAGATCAGTTGGAGATGTCGGTAGACATCGCGCGGCCATCCTCTCTGCGCCGCTGTCAACGTCTGTCCCAAAAAGGAAATACATCCGTCAGACGGCGTTTCAAGTCCCGCAATCATCTGCAGGAGCGTCGACTTCCCACAGCCGCTTGCACCGACGATTCCGGTGATCTCTCCCGCATACAGGTCAAAGGACACCCCCCTGACCGCCTCGACGAGGCGCGTTCCCTCACGATAGGTTTTCTTTAGATCCTGAACGCGAAGAACATTTTCTTTCATACGCACCCCGATCCTCACGTCAAATACGGAACAGCATCCAGCAAGACCCTCGTATAGGGATGCGACGGCCGGTGCAGGACATCCTCTGCCCTGCCATGTTCAACAAATCTGCCGCTCTGCATGATGTAGATCGTATCCGCTACATAGGCTGCTGCGTCCATATTATGTGTCACAAAGACGATGGAGCAGCGCTGCTCCCCCGCCATACGCTTGAGCCGATCAAGCAGACTGCGGCTCGCAATGACATCGAGTGCGCTTGTCGGCTCATCGACCAAGAGGAGTTTCGGCGCGAGCGAGAGCGTCATTGCCGTGGCAGCGCGCTGACGCATACCGCCGCTGAGCTGGAACGGATACGCCTCCATGATCTTTTCGGGATCCTCCAGACTCTCACGGCGCAGAGCGGCAATCGCGGTCTCCCGCCAATCGCGTCCTGCACCGTGCGCCTTCAGATAGTCGGAGAACTGTGCACCGATGCGGCGTATGGGATTCAGATAGGCACCGGGATCTTGGAAAAGAACGGCGATGTCCCGCCCCATCAAGTCGCTGCGCACGTACGCGGCAGCATCGAGCAGCTCCGTCCCGCAAAAGGAGATCGCGCCGCCGTCGATGATGCCGCCGTCCGGCAGAACGCCGATGACGGCGCGCAGGAGGGTTGATTTCCCGCAGCCGCTCTCACCGACGACAGCTGCAATCTCACCGCGCCTGACCGCCATCGTCACATCACGCAGCACACAATGTGCATGAATGCGCAGTGTCAGGCGCGCAATCGAGAGCAGGGAGACTGATCCGTCCGCCTTACTTCCCGCCAATCGTCAGATCCTTCGTGATGAGGTAGTAGTCGATCGGGTGCATATAGACGCCCGACACCTTGCTCGTCGCGACAACTTGGTTCGCCACGCTGAACAGGAAGAGGCTCGGCGTATCCTGCAGCACGAGGTTCTCAATCTGACCGGCGAGTGCAAGGCGTTCCTTGGCATCCGCAGAGTCGCCCATTCGCTTCAGGAGGCTGTCAACCTCGGGGTTGCTGTAGTGGCCGACGTTCTCCTCACTGGTCGAGCGGAGCGTCTGATCCAGATACCAGAACGGATCATTTGTGCCGAGCGTGATCCAGTTGCTCTCCGTCAGGTCGAAGTCACGCTTCGTCTTTGCCTCCTCGGAGTTCTGGATGCGGCGGATCGTCGCCTTGATGCCCGCCTGCTTGAGCTGGTTCTGCAGAGCCTCGTAGATCTCGGACTTGCTGCCCCACGCATTGATCGTCAGCTCGAGTTCCTTGCCGTCCTTCGTCACATAGCCATCTGCATTCTTCGCGGTATAACCTGCGGCGGCAAGCTCCTCCGCAGCCTTTGCGAGATCCGTATGCTGACGCAGCGATTCCTGATACGAGGGTCCGAGGTGCGGCGGGAATACCGCCCCCGCGACAGCTGTGCCGTTCCCCTCGATCTTCACCAGATCATCGTAATTAACCGCATAGCTGAGTGCACGGCGCAGATGCGCATCCGCAAGCACGCGCTCGAGATTCATGCGGAACATATAGACACGCACACCCGTGATCTCATGGATCTTGTATTTGTCATTCTCAAAGAGACTGCGGCTCGCACTGTTGCACCGCTGGATGTAATCCACATCGCCCGCCTGCAGTGCCATCGCACGCTTGTTGTCATCCTCGATGTTCTTGACCGTGAGCGTGTCAAGCCCTGGTGTGCCGTCCCAATAGTGCTCATTCTTCTTGAGCTGAATCTCCTCGTTCTTCTTGAAGCCGACAATCTGATAGGGCCCCGTCAGCACAGGTGCGGAATCCGCTTTCGAGAGATCCGCCTTCGTGTTGATGATAACAAAGGCCGGCTCCGTCAGTGCCGCAACGAGCGCGCCGTACGGCTCCGTCGTCTCAATGAGGAGGTTCTGTCCGTCCACCTTGATCTCCTTGATCTTCGAGGACTTCTGCGAGCGCGGACTCTCCTTCAGTGTACGCTCGAGCGATGCCTTGACGAGCTCCGGCGTCATCGCCTCACCATCCTGGAACTTCACATTCTCACGGATGTGGAAACGCCACGTCGTCGGATTGACCGCCTCCCACTTGTCGGCAAGCTGCGGTGTGAACTCCATCTTGTCCGAAACTGTGACAAGCGTCTCACCTGCGCCGATGCGCGTCACCGTCCAGCCGTCCCACTCATGCGCCGGATCGACGGACTCGCCGAACCAATACAGGGCAGCATTCAGATGCTTGCCCGCAGCCTCCTGTTTCTCCGAGCCGCAGCCCGCGAGAAGCCCCATCATCAGGAGCATCAGAGTCATGAGCACATACAATTTTTTCATAGATTTTCTCCTTCTTTCTCCCAAAAACTACACTAAGACACGATTCCCTGTCATACACATCACCCCCCGGACGGATCCATTACGTCGCGCAGTATATCCCCCATATAGTTGAACAGAAAGATCGTCACAAAGATCGCCGCCCCGGGGTAAATCATGAGCTGCGGGGCGGTCTGCAAATAGTCGCGCGCGCCCATGAGCATCGTTCCCCACTCCGGATAGGGCAGAGGCACGCCGATGCCAATGAGAGAAAGTCCCGCAACCGTGAGCAGAATCTCTCCGATATTTTGAAAAATGAGCACCAAAAGGCGCGGCAGAACATTCGGCAGGAGGTAGGAGGACAGTGCGCCCCAAAGCCCTGCTCCACTGAACACCGCATACCGTGCATAGGGTTTCTCCCGCTCGGACTGCACGAGTGTGCGTGCAACGCGGGCATACTCCGCCCAATGCGTGAACGAGAGTGCGAGAATGAGATGCGGAATGCTCGGTCCGAGCACGCCGATCAGAGCGATGGAGACGACGAGCGACGGCATTCCCAGAAAGAAGTCCAGCAGTGCCGTCATGACGCGATCCGCCGTCCCCCGCAGGAATCCTGCGACCATCCCGACAGCGATGCCAAAAAATGCTGTGATTGCGACAATGAGTAGCGTGACCGACAGGCTGATCTGCCCGCCGTACAAGATGCGTGAAAGAATGTCGCGCCCGAGCTGATCCGTTCCGAAGAAATGCACCGCCGTGTTGCCCGTCAGACGCATCGTCAGATCCTGTTCATAGGGATCGTAGGGAGCGATATAGGGCGCAAGCACTGCGAGCAGTGCCCACACGATGAGCAGCATGCCGATGATGCAGAAATCCCGACGGCGCAGCAGTCTGCCCCACAGATAACTCATAGCTGACGCGCCCCCCCTTCCTGCATGCGGCGCGGATCCAAACGGAGACAGATGAGATCGGCGATGAAATTCATCACCACAAAAACCCCCGTCCCCCACAGGATATACGCCTGCATCAGCTGATAGTCCTGCGCGAGGATTGCCGTCGTCATCAGCTGCCCCATGCCGCGCCATCCAAAAATCGTCTCAATGACGGCAGAGCCGCCGAGAATATTCCCGAGCGTAAGCCCGAGCATCGGGACAAGCCCCGTCAGGGCATTCGGCATGATATAACGCCATAGGACAACATGAGCCGGCAGTCCGAGCGCATGCGCCCCAATCACATAGTTTTTCCCATGCTCCTCGAGCAGAGCATTGCGAAGGCGACGAATATAGAGCCCCGCAATCCAGATGGCGAGAGCCGCAGCCGGCAGGATCATCCCGCGCAGGCCATCCGTCGCCGTCACAGGGACGAGACGCAGATGAACGGAGAACAGCAAAATCAGCAAAAGGCCGACCCAGAAGGTCGGCAGAGAGATTCCTAGAAATGACAGGATGCGCGCGGCATGATCGATCCATGTTCCATGCCGATAAAAGGCAAGCAGACCGAGCGGAATTGCAGCCACTGCGGCAAACAGAACAGAGAGTCCCGCAAGCGCAAGCGTCCGCGGCAGTGCCTCACGCACCAAGTCCGCAACGGGAACACCATAGGCGATGGAGTAGCCGAGATCGCCGGACAGTATCCCGCACAGCCAGTGCGCATATTGAATGATCAGCGGCTGATCCAGTCCCAGCTCCGCGCGAAACTCCGCGACAAGCTGCGGGTCGGCGGGAACGCCCATCATGACAAAGTGAAGCGCGACAGGGTCGACGGGCGAGAGCTGCATGAGCACGAATGTCCCGCCGGTCATGGTGAGCAGCACGACCAGCATACTGACAAACCGCCGTAAGATGATGACGCTCATATCGTGCCCACTGCCTCGTAGTGAAACGGCTCAAGCTCCCAGAGCACGCCCGACAGTTGCTTCATGTCCACGTCGGAGAAGACGCGCAGCGTCGGCTGAATGTTCTTCTCGGGGAAGATGGCGATGGCCGCAGCCTCCTCGCCGTGCTGAAAGAACGCCTCGACGGCACCGTGGTCAACATACACCCGCATGGAGAGCGTATCCTCGGCATACAGCTTGAAGACGCGTTTGCCGCGCCCGCCGAGCTTCATGCCCGTGCGGTCGATGGTCATGACCTGCTCCAGACGATTGTAGCGGAAGACGAGCTTTTCAAGTCCGAAGACGAGTTCGACGGAGACCGTATGCGCCTCCCCCATCGTGAGATCGAGGATGAACTCTGTGAGATCGTAGAGGGTCGCAGAGAACTCGCTCTCCCCCTCCGCCTCCATCGTGCGCTCGGTCTCACGGTGGCGCAGTGCCTTCAGCTCACGCGCCGGCTCTGAGAAGATATGCCCCTGCCGCAGTGTCAGCACGCGCGGGAGCGTCAGGCTATGCATCCAGCCCTCCTCCCGTGTCGGGTAGTCCTGCTCGCGGTCGGGCATCCCCATCCAGCCGATGAGGATGTGCCGCCCCTCGTGCGTGACGATCTGCGGCGCATAGAAGTCAAAGCCGTGATCGAGCTCCTTAAACCGCCCGTGCATCAGCATCTCCATCGCATCCATCGAGGCGTGTCCTGCGATGTAGCCCGCCTGATAGACGTTCTGGCGGTCGTAAGCGCGCGCCTCCACGCCCTGCGGACAGAAGACGAGCACATCGCAGTCGCCGAACGAGAGGAGATTGGGACACTCCCACATATAGCCGAAGTCCTTCAGCTGCGTGCGGAGTTCGCCCAGACACTCCCAACGGATCGGTGCCTCACGGTAGACGAGCACGCAGCCGCGCTCGTCCTGTGTCTGTGCGCCGATGATGAGGTGGCGCACGCCGCCCCGCTCAAAGAGATAGGGGTCGCGGAAATGCGCCGTAAAGCCTGCAGGCGGGCCGTCGATGATGATCTCCTCTTTTTTGACCGCGCCCGCAGCCTTGGTAAACGTGCCGAACCGCTGCACAGAGCTGCGGTTGCCCTGTTCATCCTTTGCATTGCAAGTATAGAGGATGCGCAGATGCCCGTCCTCCTCCGTGCCGCAGCCCGAGTAGCAGCCGTCCTTGTCGTGCTCGTCCGTCGGCCAGAGCGCGAGCTGCGGGATGCTGTAGGTGCAGAAATCCCGTGTCTTCGTGTGCGCCCATGATTTATTCTTGTGCGCACAGCCGAACGGATTCCACTGGTAGAAGATGTGGTATGCGCCGTTATGGTAGGTCATCCCGTTCGGATCGTTGATGAGGCCGAACGGCATTTCGAGATGAAAGCGGTTGTGCCAGCGGTGCGTGAAGGGGAATCCCTCCGCAAGCCGCGCGTCGACTGCCCGCTTGTCAAAGTTCTCCACAGTGCTCACTCCTCAGGACGGAAGAAGGTGAAGGTCAGACCGAACGCCACGCCGAAGCCGACTGCGTTAACGAGAACGTACTCAGCGAGGTGGTCAAGATAGAGCAGCGTGCCCGGCAGCACCGTGATGCCCATGCCCGTGCCCGCGAGATGCAGGAAGCCCGCAATCGCGCCCGCGCACGCGCCGCCGACGAGACCGTAAATGAACGGCTTCATGAAGCGCAGGTTGATACCGAAGATCGCCGGCTCTGTGATGCCGAGGAACGCGGGAACCGCCGAGGAGATGTAGAGCGCACGCTTCTTTGCGTCGTGCGTACGCGCTGCGACAGCGACCGCAGCACCGCCCTGCGCGACGATCGCACCCGTGATGATCGCGTTGAACGGGTCAAGCCCCGTCGATGCGAGCAGCTGCACCTCGAGCGCGTTGAAGACATGGTGCACGCCGAATACGACGATGACCTGATGCACGCCGCCGACGATGAAGCCGCCAATGCCGTACGGGAGCTCCAGGAAGGCACGCACCGCACCGAAGATGCCAATCTCAAGCGTGTGCATGATGGGTCCGATGATGAGCAGACCGAGCAGCATCGAGACGAACAGTGTCAGGAACGGGGTTACGATGAGGTCGATGATGTCGGGCACGAAGGTCTTGAACCACTTTTGCAGACGCGCGGCAAAGATGCCGAGCACGAGTGCGGGCAGAACAGAGCCCTGATAGCCGACGACGGGGATCGGAATGCCGAGGATGTCCATCGAGAGCGGAACGGCATCGCCCGCCGCAATCGCATACGCATTCGGCAGCTGCGGCGCAACGAGCATGAGACCGAGGACGATGCCAATGACGGGCGTGCCGCCGAAGCGGTTCATCGTCGACCAGCAGACAAGCGCGGGCAGGAATGCAAACGCCGTATCGGTGAGAATCTGGCTCATGCGGAGCAGATTGTCGCTCATCTCGACGCCGAGACTCTGCGCCGCACCGCGCAGCCCCATGAAAAGACCGGTGGCAACAAGCACGGGGATAATCGGAACGAACACGTCACCGAGCGTGCGCGAAACCTTTTGCAGCGGCGTCATCTGATCGTACGCCTCCTGCTTGCTGTTCACCGCACCCACGAGATTCGTGCCCGCGACAAAGGCATCGAACACCTTGTCGACGAAGCCCGTACCGAGGATGATCTGGTACTGTGCGGCGGCAAAGAACTGCCCCTTCACACCGTCGATGTTCTCGATTGCCTTCTCGTCGATGATCGACTTGTCGTTGACGATGAGGCGCAAACGCGTCGCACAGTGCTCGGCACTGCGGACATTGCCCGTGCCGCCGACGTACTTCCAGATGAGCTTTGCGACACGCTCCTCCTTCGGCAGATTCGGATCGATGTCATCCTCCGCCGGAGCCGCTGCTGCAGGTGCTTCCTCGGCAGGCTCATCACCGCCCGAGGAGATCTCCGCATCATCGAGGGCGAACGTGATCTTCCCGAAGTCCGCCGCATTCGTCACGAGCACGGGGGTCGTCGTCTCATATCCCTCCGCACGGATTGCCTCGGGATCGAACTCAAGCAGCAGCTGCCCGCGCTTTATCGTATCTCCCTGTGCAACGTGCGCCGTGAAATGCTTCCCCTCGAGCTTCACCGTATCCACACCGACGTGGATGAGGAGATCCACCCCGTCCGCCGAGTGAATGCCGATGGCATGCTTCGAGCCAAAGAGCACGGTGACCTCGCCGTCCACCGGTGACACCACACGCCCCTCGGGATCGGCAATCGCCGCACCGCGACCCATCGCACCGCTCGCGAACGCCGGATCCGTCACCTCTGAAAGTGGGATCAGACGTCCCTTGAGCGGACTGTCCAAACGAATGTCCTGCATATCAAGTCCCCCTAATGAAGTCATCCTGTCGGAATCTTCGTATATCTATTGATGATCCCTCTCAGTGAAAGTGTACTAATTTCCTTTTCACTTGTCAATGCACGAGCGCGGCGAAAAGATTTTACAACGGGATATCCTTGTGGTAGAATAATTTTAAGATAACGTTGAGAGATTCGGATACCATCCGGGGGAGGCATTTCAAATGAGTGTAAAATATGAAGTCAGTGTCACCGCCATCGGCAAACTGGCACGCAAATTCCTTGAGACCAATAACAGCGTGATCCTGCTCGACGAGGGTGCACACCCGAATCTCGCCGAGATGGTCATCGAACATACACCGAGCGAGCTGGTCGGGGAAATTGCCGTCGGCGACACCCTCTCCGTCGGGAAACAGAAGTACAAGATCGTGCGCGTCGGGGAGAACGCGAACGATACCATCCGCGAGAGCGGACACTGCACCATCCTCTTCAATGCAAAGGGCTCGATGCCAGGACAGATCGAAGTTGAAGGCACGGCGATTCCATCGTTCACGCAGGGGGTCAAATTCACGTTCACAGGGAAATAAACGACAGCATAAAGTCAGCCGTGCACAGTACTTATGCACGGCTTTTTTGTGTAGAACGTCATTGAATTTAGTTCTTTTCTCCTATATAATAACGAAACACAAAAGAGGTGATTTCATGAAAAAGATCTTACTGATATTCTGCACAGTGTTTGCCGTTCTTGCCATTGGCTGCGGAAACATGTCCACCGATGGCGACGATCTCGATCATGCGGATTCTGTAGTGCTGGATCTCACGCGCCCCATTCATCCACCCGCGAATTTTTCCGGAAAGCGCGTGCTTGTTGCATTCTTCTCACGCGCAGGCGAGAATTTCGAAGTTGGCGTGATCGATAAGGGCAACACACATATCATTGCGGAGCAGATCGCGGAGATCACACACGCGGACAAAATTTTCGAGATACAAACGATCACACCATATCCTATCAACTATCAGGAGATGACAAAGGTCGCCAAGGAGGAACAAGCATCGTCGGCGCGTCCCCCGCTCGCCGCACGAATGGAGGATATGGATAGCTACGACATCGTCTATCTCGGCTACCCGATCTGGTACCAGGATCTGCCGATGCCCGTCTACACTTTCCTTGAAAGCTACGATTTCACAGGCAAGACGATCATCCCGTTCTGTACTGGATCAGGCAACGCTATGAGCGGTATGGAGGAGGAGATTCCGCACTTTGCAAAGGGTGCACAGATGCAAAAGGGGTTCGGGATTCAGGGAAAATTCGTGCATAACAATCCCGATCAGGCAAAGCTTGAGGTTGCCAACTGGCTTTCCTCGCTGGGGTATAGCAACTGATGCACACATTCCTCTATGTCCTCATTTCGGCAGTCCTCCTCTTTCTCCCAAATCGCCTTTTGACCACAGATGACACGCGTTTATAACGTGCGCGGCATTCTGCTCATCATTGCGGGTGTGCACGCCTTTATCACAACGCATATCTACGAAAAATACTCTTTGAGCACATGTCCTTCGGCGGTATTGTCGGGACATGGGCGTACCAACTCGATCTGATGCTCATCTTCGCAGCGTGTATGTGCTGCTCCCTGTTCTACGAGCGTTTGCATCGACGAAAATAAAAAGGGGCCTTCTTGAAGTTACATGACTTCAGGAGGCCCCATTTATTTTTTCACATCAATGCGTCCATCGTATCAAAGATCGGCAGGAGAACGGAGAGCACCACGAAGAAGATGAGCGCGGCGACGATGACGATCATCGCAGGCTCGGTCAAAGCCTCCATGCGCGTACTGTACGCAGCAGCACGGCGCCGGCAGTAGTCTGCCCCATGCTGCAGGAGGCGCTCCAGATCCCCCGCCGCCTCTCCAGCAGCGAGCATTCCGTGCAGAATCTGTGGGACATACGGTGCGTGCACAATCACCTGTCCAAATGTACGGCCTTCGACAAGGTTTCGCTCCATCCGCCCGAGATAATCGGCGAGCGCACGATTCCCCGTCATTGATCGTGCAAGTGCCACAGCGCGATCCAGACGAATGCCGCTCTTGAGGAGAATCGCGAGCGTTCGCAGAATAGTCTGCCACGCAGCGAGCCCCAGGAACGTCCCCAGCACAGGGATGCGCAGAAGCAGCGCATCGACATGAAGGCGCAGCACGGGCTGTGCCAACAGCAAAGGAATAACAAGGCAGCCCCCGATGACAGCGGCGATCAGCGCATAGGGATGTGCCGCAAGAGCATCGGAGAGCGCGAGCATCACGCGTGTCGGCAGGGGAGCCTCTGCTCCCAGATCACGCAGGAGTGCGGCAAAGATTGGCAGGATGAACACGGTCATGAGGAGCAGCGAAAAAACGGTTGCCGCAAGCAAAAAGAGAGGATAGGCAAGTGCGCTGCGTATGGATTCGCGCAGGACATGTGCCTCGGTGAGAACTGCTGCCGCCTCATGTAGGATCGTTTCGAGCATTCCGCTCTCCTCACCCGCACGCACCATTCCGATCAGGCTTTCGGAGAACGTCGCCCTCTGCAGCGCCATTGCCTGGGAGAGTGGCATACCACGCAGCACCGCCTGATAGAGTGCTGCCGTCATCCGCGCGTATGTGCCCTCTCGTGCGCCATCGGTGATTTGTGCCAATGCCTCATGCACGGGCAGCCCCGCGCCGAGAAGAGCTGCCAGCTCGTGCAGGAACGCAATCCGCTCCTCCGCGGTGATGCCGCCGCGCCGCAGCCATAGAAAATCGGGCAGACAGAACTCACGCCGCTCCCGCAGACGAAGCACGGTCTTGCCCTCTGCAGCAAGGATCCGCACCGCCTCGGGCGCCGACTCCGCCGCGATCGTCCCACGCAGTGCCACGCCTGCCGACGTACAGGCACGGTACGAAAACTTCTTCATGCGAGCATACCCTTCGCCCTGAGTATCGCCTCCGCCATCTCCGCCGTCTGCATGCCCTGCGCCGCACCACTCATCATCACGGATGCAAGCTGCGAGCAGCTGCCCTGCCGCAGAATGTTCCGCACGGCGGGCGTTGCCATGAGCACCTCGAACGCGGCAACACGCCCGCCGCCGCGACGCGGAAGGAGACGCTGCGCGAAGATCCCCGTCAGCACATCGGCAAGCTGCGCCCGCACAGCGTCGCGCACATCCGGCGGAAACATACTCTCCACGCGCAGCGGTGTCTCTGCCGCACCGCGCGTATGCAGCGTCCCGAGGACGAGTACTCCCGTTGTCGCCGCCATCAGTGCCGCCTCCATCGTCGCGCGGTCACGGATCTCACCGACAAGCAGGATATCGGGATCCTCGCGCAGTGCGCTCCGCACGGCAGCAGGAAATGATGTAAAGTCACGCCCCGCCTCCCGCTGACTGAGAAATGCACACGCCGGCGGAAAAACATACTCGATCGGATCCTCAAGCGTGATGACGTGCACATGCCGCGTACGATTGATCTGCTCGATCAACGCGGCGAGCGTCGTTGTCTTACCCGTGCCTGTTGCGCCGCATACGAGGGCAAGCCCGTTCTGTGCCTCGGCAAGTACGCACAGCCCCGCGGGCATCCCGATCTCCTCTGGGGTCGGAATGCGCGCGGGCAGGAGACGCAGGGCGATGCCGATCCCGCCCTTCATACGGTAGGCATTTCCGCGAAAACGCCGCCCCTCATACATCCACGAAAAATCAATGTCGCATTCAGAAATCAGGGCGCACTGCTCCTCCGACATCATGCGCTCTGTCAACTGCTCCATCAGGGCAGCCGTCGGCACAAAATCCTCCGGCATGAGCACACCGTCACGCCGCATCTGCACACGCTGCTCGGGTGCAATGTGCAGATCGGACGCCTCCGCCGCGATCATGCAGTGCAGAATATCCGCAAGTCTCTCCCGCTCATCCATAGAGTGCCCGCTCCACCTCTGCGAGGGTCGTCTCCCCCGCCAATACCTTTGCCGCGCCATCCTGCCACAGCGTCTCCATACCGTCCTCCATTGCTGCACTGCGCAGCAATTCCTTGTCGCGCCCATTGAGAATCGCAGCACGGATACGCTCCGACACGGGCAGGATCTCATGAATCGCCATGCGCCCGCGGTAGCCGCTGCCGTGACAATACACGCAGCCGCGTCCCCGCACAAGTTCCAGCCCCTCATGGTAGAGATCGCCAAGCTGGACTGCCTCACGCGAGCCGTCAGCGACCGTATATTTTTCCATACAGTTCGAGCATACACGCCGCACGAGACGCTGTGCAATCACGCCCGACAGCGTCGCTGCAAGCAGATAGGGCGGCACGCCCATCTCGATCATACGAAAGACCGCCGACACCGTATCCTCGGTGTGCAGCGTTGAAAAGAGCGCGTGCCCCGTGAGCGCGATGCGCACCGCCATCTCCGCCGTCTCGCGGTCGCGAATCTCACCGAGGAGAATCTTCTGCGCGTCCTGCCGCAGTGCCGCACGAAGCCCCACGACAAAGGTCAGCCCCGCCTCCGGATTCACCTGGAACTGGCTGATCCCTTCAAGCCGCCGCTCCACGGGATCCTCAAGCGTCATGATGTGACAGCTCGGCTCGTTCAGCGCTGAGAGTGCGGCGTAGAGTGTCGTCGTCTTGCCCGAATTCATCGGGCCGCAGAGGAGGAGCAGCCCCGTCGGGCGGCGAATCAGCCGTTCAAACAACTCCTGATTGCGCTGCGTGAAGCCCAGCTCCGCGCATCCAAGGAACCGCTCCGTCGCATCCATGATGCGCACCACCATACGCTCCCCCTCCACCACGGGAAGCACCGCCACGCGCATATCGATCGAATGCGCTCCCTGTCGATAGCGGATCTGTCCGTCCTGCGGACGGTTACGCTTTGCCGTATCCAGTCCCGCCATCACCTTAAGACGTGCGATGATGACGGGCGCAAGCTCCGCTGGAAATCGGATCGGTCGCTCCTGCAGGAGACCGTCTACACGCATACGGATACGCAGCCCGCCGCCCATCGGCTCAAGGTGTATGTCCGTCGCCTCCTCTGCGAGAGCCGCATCCAGAATGGCATTGACCAGCGTGATGACGTGGCTGCCGCCCGTCCCCTCCTGCGAGATTCCACGCCGCACCTCGCGCGCCGCCTCTGTAACAAGCCGCTGTGCTGCCTCCCGCTCCATCGCACTCACTTCCTCACATCGTTTCGATCATGTGCCACATAGTCCACCGAGAGTAGATAGAGTCCGCAGGCAGGCGCGGTCGGAGGCACAAGCCGCCGATCACGCACGGCAAAGATTTCGGCAAAGCGCTCCACCGAGATGCGCCCGAGCCCCACACTCACCGCCGCGCTCATGATATTGCGCACCATATGATAGAGGAAACCGTTGCCGTGCAGATAGCAGGAGAGCCGCCCTGCCCCCTCCTCCTCCAACCGTATCTCATCGAGTGTCCGCACAGGCGACATCGGTGCGCCGCCCGCTGCGCGGAACGAAGAGTAGTCATGCGTTCCCACGAGCATGGCAAGTGCCCCACGCATCGCATCGTGATCAAGCGGCTGAAAGATCTGCCACGCATAGCTGCGTGTAAAGGGATTCGGAACAGTGCACTCCTCCAAACGGTAGACATACGCCTTCCCCGTCGCCGAGTGCCGCGCACTGAAATCACGCTCTGCCTCCCATGCCTGTGTTACCACAATATCGGGCGGCAGTAGTCCGTTCACAGCACGCGGCAGGCGCTCGACGGAAATCCGTCCGTCCGTAAAGAAGTTCACCACCTGCCCGTAGGCGTGCACCCCTGCGTCCGTCCGCCCCGCTGCGGCGAGTTCCACGTCCTCCCCGCAGACTTTTCCGAGCGCGCACTCAAGCACATTCTGCACTGCGACAACGGGTGGCGTCTGCCGCTGAAACCCGTGATAATTCGTCCCGTCATAGGCGACCACCAGCGCAATATTGCGCGCACGCGCCTTCATCCGCTCCACATGTTCAGGGCGCAATGGGCAGCCCTCCGAGACTCAAGGCGCAGATCCCCGCAGCTCCGAGCACAAACACGGCAATCGCCGCATAATCGAGCCGCCCCGTTTTTAGTTCCTTCATCTGTGTGCGCCCCTCGCCGCCGCGATAGCAGCGCGCCTCCATCGCAAGTGCAAGTTCATCTGCGCGGCGAAATGCCGAGAGAAAGAGCGGGACGAGCACGGGCACAACCGCGCGCAGACGCTGCATAATATTCCCACGCTCAAAGTCCGCACCACGCGCCTTCTGCGCCTTCATGATGCGATCCAACTCTTCAAGAAGTGTCGGCACAAAGCGCAACGCGATCGTCATCATCATCGACAGCTCATGCACTGGCACACGAAAGCGGCGCAGCGGCGAGAGCAAAGCCTCAAGCCCATCCGTCAGACGCAGGGGACTCGTCGTCAGTGTCAGCAGTGTGCTGAGCAGAATGAGCAGTACGAGGCGCAGCGAGATGTACGCTCCGCGCGCAAGTCCCTCCCATGTCACGCCCAATGGACCGACGCGAAAGACCTCCGTCCCCGGCGTCATAAAGAGATGCACGCCGAACGTAAACAAAACGATCCAGAGGATCGGTCGAATCGAGCGGAGCTGCATCCCGAGCGGAACCTCGGAAAACACCATCAAAAGAGCAACGGAAACAGCGAGAGCAAGGAATCCTGCTGCATTTTCCACAAAGAAAATGAGCAGCAGGAAGAAAAAGAGCAACACCATCTTCACCCGCGGATCCATACGATGCAGAAACGAATCCCCGGGCAGATAACGGCCAATCTGTATATCATTCAGCAAGAACAATCACATCCAAATTCGTTTTCTCCATTATAACATCAAAGCCAATCTTTTTCATTTCTTTTTCGCAGACTTTATGCTATAATGCGCCGTATATAGGGTGTCATTATTTCAGGAGATAACCATGACACCCCATTGGAAATGGACCCATAAAGAAAGGCTTTTACAATGGAAGAAGCATTTATTGGGCGACAGGCCATATTGGATCAGCAAAAAAAGGTATACGCATACGAGATCCTGTTTCGCAGCGGCCTCAAGAACGCCTTTGACCCCAACCTCGACGGCAACGTGGCAACGCAGAGCGTCATGGTCAATGCCATGCTCGACTTTGGCATGAACAAGCTCGTCTCGGATAAACGTGCCTTCATCAACTTCACTGAGCAGAACCTCCTGAACCGTGCACCGAAACTCCTTCCAGCGGGAAGCGTCGTTGTGGAGATTCTGGAGACTGTTCAGCCGACCCCCGAGATTTTACAAGTTGTGCAGGAGCTCAAGTCGGAGGGCTACAAGATCGCCCTCGACGACTTCGTCCTGATGCCGGGCTACGAACCGCTCATCGACATGGCGGACATCATCAAAGTCGACTTCCGCATCACGACAGATCCCGAAGAGCGCAAAAAGCTGCGTGAAATCCTGCCAAAGCACGTTCGTCTCCTTGCGGAGAAAATCGAGACAGAGGAGGAGTTCCAGCAAGCGCTCGACTTTGGCTACGTCCTCTTTCAGGGCTATTTCTTCTGTAAACCTGCAGTCCTCCATCAAAAGAGGCTCACGAGCAACGCACTCTCAAAGATTCGCCTCCTGCGGGAAATCAATCGTCAAAATGTCGATTTTTCCTCCATCACCGGTGTCATCTCTTCGGATACGAACCTCGTCCACAAGCTGCTCACCTACATCAACTCTGCGGGTGTCGGACTCAACAACCATGTATCCAACCTCAAGCAGGCGACCGTACTCCTCGGTGCCAGCGGTATACGTCGCTGGGTAACACTCATCAGCCTCCAGACCTTCTCCGAGGACAAACCACCCGAACTCTTCACCCTCTCGCTCCTGCGTGCAAAGTTCTGCGAGCTCATCGCATGTGATCTCAAGCGTCCCGGCCTTACATCCGACACAGCCTTCCTGCTCGGCATGTTCTCGCTGCTCGACGTGCTTCTGAGTCTGCCCATGGATGACGTTCTCAAGGAAGTCTCCCTGTCCGACGAACTCTGCGATGCCCTGCGCGGCAAGGACAATGACCTGCGCCGACTGCTCGATCTCGTTGTCGCCTACGAAAAGGGCGATTGGGAGAAAGTCATCACCTGCTGCACACGCGAAAATCTTGAACCCAACCATCTTCAGCCGACCTATGACAAGGTACTCGTGTGGTACAACACCCTTCAGAGCATCAGCTAACATGATCGAACTCACGAAAAAAGCCCATCGGATACACTCCGACGGGCTTTTCTGATGCACTTATTTCGGATTATACTCGACAATCGTGATCTTCTTGTTCTCGTTGAGATCGATCACCTCGTCCTCTGAGATCGTCACGATCGGAAGCGGCACAACGCCGTGCGGATACGCCGTGATTGTCCCCTCACGGTGATTGCTGAGCAGAACACGCGAACCAAGGAACGCATTTTTGATGTTCGTCAGTACGGGGATGCAGACCTGCGGATCCAGCTTCGTATACATCTGCCGCGCGATCTCCGTCACCGCATCGAACGGTGTGCGGCGCGGATAACCCTCGCGCTCCACCGTGATGTTGTCGTAAAGATCTGCCACAGCGACGATACGCGCGTAGAGGTGAATATCCTCCCCCTGGATATTGAACGGAAAACCGCTCCCATCCATCCGTTCGTGATGCTGGAGCGCGGTGAGGCGCACGCCCTCCGTCAGTCCCGCAACACCATTCAGAATCTGAGCGCCGTCTACCGTATGCTGGATGTACCGCTCATAATCCTCCCCTGTCAGCGTATCGATGTTTTTCTCAAGAAGCCGCTGGTCAAATTTCGACTTGCCAACATCATGCAGGAAGCCCGCAAGTACAATATCCTTTGCCGTCTCACGGTCCAGCTTCATCCACTTCGCGATAACACCCGAGAGAATCGAGACACGCAGGGAGTGGTTGTAGATATCACTCGCCAGATGATTGACCTCGTTCAGATAGTCAATCGTCCCACTGCGGCGCGAGAGCGGCAAGAGATCCGCCTGCACCATCTCATTCGTCTCGGCGACGGGCACATTCCCCGTCTTTTTCGTCTCCTCGAAGATCGACTTCGCCGTCCCAACCACATTCTCATACTGCTTGATAAAGAGATTGCTGCGCGAGAAGATCGGCGATCGATCCTCCTTGAGCTCCGTCTCATCCTTGATGTAGACAACGGGAATCTTCAGGAACTTGAGGCGCGTGATATGCGCCGCTGTCAGCTCCGTATTCTCCGACACGACAACCACACGTTTGGCATTGACGATCGTCCGCGCAAGTATCATCCCATCTTCCAGATCACTTACGGATATTGCACGCAAGGTAAGCCCTCCCTCGATTTATCTCCTCTTCATTTACGCACGAAACTATTGCACCTATAAATATTTCGACCTTTACGAAAAAATCCCTGCCTGTGTAAAATAAAACTTGACTTTATTTTAATCAATAACGTATAATATTCTACGTTAGCACTTTATCTTACTAAAGCAAAACAAGGAGAGATGGAACGATGAACTGGAAGAATATTTTTGCAGGCGCGGCGGTCATGGCACTGTCGGCGGCACTCCTCATGGGCTGCGGCAGCGAGAAAACAGTATCGACAGACAATGCGGCAGAGATGGGAAAAATCATCGTCGGACTTGACGACAACTTCCCGCCGATGGGCTTTAAGAACGAGAAGAACGAGATTGTCGGCTTCGATGTGGATCTCGCAAAGGAGGCAGCAAAACGTCTCGGACGCGAGGTGGAGTTTAAGGCGATCGACTGGTCGAGCAAGGAGGCGGAACTCAAGAGCGGACGCGTCCAGATCCTTTGGAATGGGCTCGACATCACCGACAAGCGTAAGGAGAATATGCTCTTCTCCAATCCCTACATGGACAACCGCCAGATCATCTTCGTGAAGAAGGGCAATACCTCCGTCACGGATGAGAAGAGTCTCGCGGGCAAGACGGTCGGCACGCAGAGCGCGGGCACGGCGGAGGAGTACATCGACGCGACCCCGTTCTACAAGAACGATGTCAAGGAGGTCAAGAAATACCCCGACTACGTCGCAGCCTTTATGGATCTCGAGAACGGACGTCTCGATGCGGTCATCGGCGATGAGATTGTCGGGCGCTACTACATGAGCAAACACCCCGAGGAGCTTGCAGCACTTGATGTCGTCGTCGGCCCCACGAGCGAATTCGGCATTGCATTCGCCAAGGACAACACTGCGCTGCGTGACGAGGTGCAGAAGGTGCTCGATGAGATGAAGAAGGACGGCACAATCGCAAAGATCTCGACCGAGTGGTTCACGAAAGATATCACAAAATAAACATGTGACAACGGGAGGCTGCTGCTCAATGGCGGCAGTCTCTTTTTGCCGCTGCAAGGACGATAAAACGAATGGATAAAACACTGGATACGGTACTGCTCATGCTCGAGGGCTCGACCATCACCCTCGAGATTTTCTGTGTCACGCTCGCACTCTCCCTCCCGCTCGGACTCTTTGCCGCGCTCGGGAGGCTTTCGCGTTTTCGGCCGCTCAGCCGACTACTTGAGATTTATATCTGGATCATGCGCGGCACACCGCTGATGCTCCAACTGCTCTTTGTCTACTTTGCTCTGCCGATGGTCGGCATCCTGCTGCCCGACATCGCGGCGGCACTCCTCGCCTTTGTCCTCAACTATGCCGCCTACTTCGCCGAGATCTTCCGCTCCGGCATACAGGCCATCCCACGCGGACAGTTTGAGGCAGCGCGTGCACTCGGTATGAGTGCACCGCTCGCCATGCGGCGCATCGTCCTGCCGCAGGTGCTGCGCATCACCCTGCCCCCCGTCAGCAACGAGACCATCAACCTCGTCAAGGACACCTCCCTCGTCTACATCCTCGCCATGAACGACCTCTTGCGCGTCGCACGCACCATCGTTCAGCGCGAATTTGACATGACCCCCTTCCTCATCGCCGGCATCTTCTACCTCGCGATGACCGCCGTACTCACCTATGGATTCAAAAAGCTGGAGGCGTACTATGGCAGATACGACAACTAACGAAATCATGCTCTCCATGCGCGGCATTCATAAATCCTTCGGCGACCTCAGCGTCCTTCGCGGCATCGACCTCAGTCTCGCACGCGGTGAAGTGCTCGCCATCATCGGCTCCTCCGGATCAGGCAAGTCGACACTTCTGCGCTGCATCAACAAACTTGAGACGATTGACCGTGGGGACATCACAATTCGCGGGGAAAAACTCTGTTGGACAAAAGACGGCGAAACCACCGCGACCTACGCAAGCACCGCCGACGAGCGGCACATCCTCATGTCTACGGGCATGGTCTTTCAGCAGTTCAATCTCTTCCCCCATATGACCGTCATCGAAAATCTCATCGAGGCCCCCATTCACGTCAAGGGACAGTCGCGGGACGAGATTCTCCCCTACGCGCGCGAACTCCTTGCCAAAGTCGGACTCTCCGACCGTGAGAACTACTACCCGAGCCAGCTCTCCGGCGGACAGCAGCAGCGCGTCGCCATCGCTCGGGCACTTGCCATGAAGCCCGACATCATGCTCTTTGACGAGCCGACCTCCGCGCTCGACCCCGAGCTCACGGGCGAGGTGCTCCGCACCATGCGGGCGCTTGCCGCCGAGCGCATGACCATGATCGTCGTCACGCACGAAATGGCATTCGCCCGCGAAGCGGCAACCAATGTCATCTTTATGGAGAACGGTGTCATCGTCGAGCAGGGCGAGCCGCAAACATTCTTCCGTGCACCGAAAGAGGAGCGAACACAGGAGTTTCTGCGGAATATGCTTTGAAATTTCAGGCTCTTTGTCAATAGTTATAGAGAAAAATAATGGCGATTTTTAGGATTTTTTTGTACGGCGACTTTGACACTCCCCGCTGTTGAGAATATACATGATACGCCGTCGGAAGTTTGCAAAACTACGGAGCAGGTAAATAGCAATGCAATTCATGTGAATCCCGATCATCCAGAGTTTATCGGAGGCGAGGTTATCACGCAAGATCAGGCGGTCGATATGTTCGGTCATGACTTCGGATTCCCAAACACCTACGCAGCGCATGAGATTCCAAGCGACGATGAGATTGCGGAAATGATTGAAGAACAGGCGCAGCAATGGGCACTGGAGGTCAAAGAAACGCACTGAAAAACACCTGCTTGCGGGAGATTCCCGTAAGCAGGTGTTTTTTGTGCTATCTTGTTATATGTCAGCGTATTTGTCGGTGAGAAGAATCTTTTGAACAATCCCCTTCTGATCTACTTGCAGGACAAGGAAACGTATCCCTTCCTTTCCATTGGAAAGAGTAACACCAAATCCGTCAAGTGGTGATACATACTTTTTTTCACCAGATTTATCAGATGGTTGTTCCTTCAAGTTGTTAAATATCTGCTGCACATCCGCAATCTTCATGCCAACGTGGATGCCGGAGGGCATAACGAGTGCATCGTTCGTACTCTCGATGGTCTGAACAAGAGGATTCCATGCACCCTCTTCCATGATGTTGTAGGTGATGACAAATCCCTGCCCGTAATAATCAACCAGATATGCCGGGTGATTATAGTTGCCTATCCGTATTGTTTTTTCGCTGTCCGGCTCACCGTAGATGCTCCGCACATAGCTGAGATCATTGCCGGGAGCAATGCCGGCGACCGCGACATCATCCACGGTCATCGCACGCGGCGCAGCGAGAGCAGTCCCCATAAAGAGCACCATGACCAGCGCGGTCATACACAAAATGTTTCGATACAAGAAAATCCCTCCTATTCATTCTCTGTAAAACTGCCGTGCTCCTCCTTGGGAAAGAACTGTTCGTATGCGTGCAGCGTTTCCTCCACCCGAGCGCGACTGACGTATGGTACACAGTCGCGTACAATACGTTCGCGCTCATGATGTGTAAGATCACGCGAGAACTCTTCGCGAAAGAGTTCGGAAGGATCGCGAAATGGCGTTTTCTCCCGATCATAGAGGCATTCGCCCGCCCCCGGCTGCCCGGCAAGAAGATATGCCTGTGGATTTTTTGATGGTGTGACCGCGCCTAATAAATCGGCTTTGATTTTTCTTTTTGTTCATCAAGCTCCTTTGCGCTGTAGTTCTCCGGCATCTTCTGTCTCCAACTCTCGAACGTAAGCGCGGGCACGCACAAACTCCTGCTTCAGTTCCGCTATATCTTCGGGCGTATTGTAGCGATCGCCAAGAATCCTGTGCAAGATTGTGCGGAGTTCGCTTTGGAAGCCGGACACCGGATGCACGGCATCCTGCGGATCAAGTCCCACGCGATCCTTGATACGGCTCACATCTGCCAAAAGCTCTGCAAAACCTTCATGCAGGATCTCCTTTGCTTCAATGACTTCATACGGAATCATTGTATCGCCCCCTTTGTTCGCATTATACCATAAAAGCGCATCGAAGACCATATTCCACCTTCGATGCGCCTTTGTCTTACTTGAAGCGAACAAAACCACGCGGCTTTTCACGTTCGTAAGCGCTCGCAGCAGCACGCTCTTTGTTATACGGATCATCGCCCCAATAAAGCCGTTGGCAATACAAAAAGAGCAGACTTGCTCTGCTCTTTGGATGATTCGTATGTGTGTTACTTTTTCTGCCCGTAGTAGGCGTTTGCACCGTGCTTGCGCAGGAAGTGTTTGTCAAGCAGGGTCTGCTGGATCGCCTGTACGCCCGGTGTGAGCATTTCGGTGTGGAACGCCATCATGGCGACCTCCTCGAGGACGACGGCGTTGTGCACGGCATCAAAGGGATCTTTGCCCCAGCAGAACGGTCCGTGATTCTTGACGAGAACAGCGGGGATATGGTCGGGATTCAGATGTGCCTTTTCAAAACGTTCGACAGCAACCACGCCTGTGTTGTACTCGTAGGCACTCTTGATCTCCTCCTCAGTCATGTCGCGCGTGCATGGGATCTCGCCGTAGTAGTAGTCCGCGTGCGTCGTTCCATAGGCACGCACGCCGCGTCCTGCCTGTGCGAAGAGGGTTGCCCACCGCGAATGCGTGTGCACGACACCGCCGATGTTCGGGAATTTTTGATAGAAAATACGATGTGTCTCTGTGTCGGACGATGGGTTAAGATCGCCCTCGACGCGCTTGCCGTCGAGATCGACAACGACCATGTCCGATGGCTTCATCGCATCGTACTCCACACCCGACGGCTTAATGACGAAAAGGCCCTTTTCACGGTCGATGCCCGACACGTTTCCCCATGTGAATGTCACGAGATGATGTTTCGGCAGGAGCATATTCGCCTCGTAGACCTGCTCCTTGAGTTGTTCCAGCATACTGTTCCTCTCCTCAGTCTTTGGTCAGTTCATAGTGCGCGATCTTGTCGATCTCGCGGTTCGTCGTGATGATGCCCCTTGCCCGTGTGGACGTAGTGCAGGAACTCGAGCTTTTCAGCATGTGTTTCCCTCCCTACTCTGCCGCCGCATCGAGTACGCGGCGCAGGAATGCATTCGCAAATACAAGGTCTCCCTTCCAGTCCGCGTTCCCCGTATACCAGAACTCACCAACATAGCGGCGCACCCCCAGCTCCCACGCCTTCTTTGCAATGGCGGCGAAGTCAACGTGCCCCATACCGAATGGGATTTCCCGATACTTGCCTGGCACGGTTTCCTTCAGATGGAGTGCGACCATGTACCCGCGCCCCATCTCCATGTCATCCAAAACACCTTTTCCGTAAATAAGCGACGCGTTCGTCAGATTGCCGCTGTCGGGATAAACACCGAGGTAGGGAGAGCGCACAAGATCGACGTAGTGCATCGCCTTTTCAACCGTGTCCATAAACGGTGTCTCCATCGTCTCAAAGCCGAGCTGTACGCCGCCACAAGCCGCCAACAGCACAGACTTCACGAGATTGCGTGCAAATGCTGCACGCGTCTCCACAGAGCCCTCGTCATAGTAGACATCGTAGCCCGCAAGCTGGATCGTCCGAATACCAAGCGCGGCGGCAAGCCCCACTGCATCCTCCATGATCTCCATGCTTCGCGTTTGCTTTGCAGGATCGGGATCGCCGAGCGGATATTTACGGTGTCCGCTGAGGCAGATTGAACCGAACATCATCCCCGTCTCGCGCATGGCGATACGGATCTCCTCCATCTCTGCCGTGCTCATATGGAGACGTGCGAGCTTTTCGTCCGTCTCGTCGATGCTCATCTCCACATAGTCAAACCCCGCCTCCTTCGCGGCGGTCAGCTTCTCGTACCATGTGAGCGTCCCCGGCATGGCCTTTTCGTAGAGCCCGAGCTGATAACTTTTTTCCATGATTTCCCCCATTCCGATGGATGAAAAGAGGGGCTACCACAGGCAACTCCCCTCTCGCATGATATACTGAATGCATTTCGTCCGATTGAGGAGGCAAATCGGACGCATAGCCAAAGCTATGTGGAGGATTTGCCGACAAAAAGCGGGCAAAAAAGATGCGCTAAGATGGCGGGACTGAATTTATCAGTGCTTCCTTAGGACTCGTGCCGCAAGGTCTTCTCCGTCCAGAGATAGGCAAGTACGACAGGAATCGCTGCGCCGATCCACGCGAGGGGATATGCCATGCACGCGCCGAGGAAGCCGAGTGAACTGCAGAGGAAGATGGCTGCAACCGCACGCATGATGAGCTCCATCACGCCCGCAATGGTCGGTATGACACTCTGCCCGAGACCCTGCAATACATTGCGGTAGACAAGCAGGAGCGAGAGGATGGTGTAGGTCGAGCCAGTAACAACGAGATAGGTGTGCCCGTAGGCAATGACCTCCTCCGCGCCCGCCGCATCGGCACCGACAAAGAGCTCCAGGAAGAATGTGCCGAACGCAATCAGGAGGATGCCTATGCCGACGGCAAACGCCATCGACATTTTGAGGCATGCGCGCACACCCATGCGGATGCGCTCATATTTCTGTGCACCGTAGTTCTGCGCCGTGTACGCCGCCATGGCATAGCCGAACGAGAGCATAGGCATGACGGCAACAGCATCGATCTTCTGCGTCGCTGCATACGCTGCAACGGGCAGTGCACCGAGATTGTTCAGCGCGACTTGCACGATGATCGCACCAATGGCAATAACAGAGGACTGGAACGCCATCGGCAGTCCCATACGCAAATGCGCCATAAGAACGGAACGATCGGGCTTCCAATCTGCCCAGCGTGTATGCAGCGCGGGCACACGTCGCCGAATATAGATCCAAAAGAGGAGCGCACCAATGCCCTGCGAGAAAACCGTTGCAAGCGCCGCGCCTGGAATGCCCCAGCCGAGCACGAGGATGGCAACCGGCTCGAGTACGATGTTGATGCCGAGCGTAACGGCGAGCAAAATCGTCGGCATCTTACTGTCGCCGAGCGCGCGAATCAGGCAGTTTTGCAGATAGAGCAGGAGAAAAATCACAAGCCCCGCAAAGACAATCGAGATGAAGTCATACGCCCCATCCATGATCTCGGGCGGTGTCTCCATCAGAATGAGCAGCGTTCGCGTGAGCGGCAGGACAATCGCCGTCAACGTGAGTACCAACGCCACACCGAGCAGGATGCACGCCGCCGCACTCTGCCGCACCCCCGCATGGTCGCCCGCGCCAAAACGCTGGCCCGTGTAGATCGTAACACCTGTGCAGAATCCCATGATGAAACCGAGTGTCAGAAACATGAGGCTTCCCGTACAGCCAACCGCCGCAAGCGCATTGACCCCGAGGAAACGCCCGACAATGAGCGTGTCAATAAAGGCGTAGAGCTGCTGCATCATATTGCCCGCAACAAGCGGCAGTGCGAAAAAGAAGATGAGCCGTGTGGGCTCACCCTCCGTCATATTCTTTGTCATTCGAGATACCTCGTCACGAAGATGCGCAGCTTCTCTTGGAGGAAATATGTATTCGTATAGAGAGCATTCACATTCGGTGCGAATTTGATGAGATATATCTGCGGATTGCCGCTCACCATGAAGTCGGCAGGATACGGCGTAACCGCATAGCCCTCCTTTTCAAAATAGAGCACGGCACGCGGCAGGTGGAACGCCGAGGTCACGAGAATCGGATGCGTGAACCCATTACGCCGCAGAATCTCTGCCGAATAGCGTGCGTTCTGCCCCGTGGTAAGGCTGCGCCCCTCGACATAGATCATCTCATCGGGCACACCGAGTGAGAGGAGAACGCGCCGTGCGATCTCCGCCTCCGAGCCCGTATCGCTGAACACCTGTCCGCCCGAGAGGAGGATCGGCAGGTTGTAGAGACGATGCAGACGCAGCGTTGTAAGAAGCCGTGAGGACGGGCTCTGCGCGAGCATCCCCACGCCGTCCACATCCTGCACATCTGCAATCGCTCCGCCGCCGAGCATGACAATCACGTCTCCCTCGGGATGCGCCGGCACTTCATACGTCTGCTCAAGGCTTCCCATCAGCCGATCCGAGACGGCACCGATGGAGAGCAGATAGAGTGCAAGCGAAAGGGCGGCGAGCAGCCCCGCCGCACGATGTTGGTGTCGTTTTTTCCAAAGATAACCAGTGATTCCAATCATCGCGAGAATAAAGATCCCCGGCGGCAGAATCCACGCCGCGCCGAATTTCAAAATATAGATCATAAAAAAGGAAAATACGCCTCCATCGCGAATATTTAGAATATATAGCGAGACACGTCTTACCGTGTTCTTCGCTTCTCCATTCTATCAGAATCTGTGTCGAATTACAAAGGAGAGTTCATTTATGGCAATCATCGAATCCGAGCACATCGATGCCGAGAAGCGCTTTGGCGGTAACGGTACGATCCACATTCAGAAGCTGCTCAGTCCGACTGAGCTCGACGGCAAATGTGCGATGTACGCGCGTGTGACGATCCCCCCGCACGCATCGATGGGCGTACACAAGCACGAAGGCAATACGGAGACCTATCACATTCTTTTGGGACGTGCACGTTACAACGACAACGGCACGGAGATCGAGATCGGCCCCGGCACGACGACGTTCTGCGGCGACGGTGAGGTACACGCCATCGCCAACGCCTCCGAGACCGAGGATCTCGTCTTTATGGCGCTGATTATCAATAAGTAGATATAAAGTAGTGCCCCTATCGGCTCACTACGCTCGCCACTTCCCCCGTCGCGACGGGGGAAGCTAATATACCACCACGATAAATGCCTCCTCGTTACAAACGGAGGAGGCATTTATCGTGGTTTTTCTATACTTATTCATACCTGAGCGCGTCGATGGGATCCAGCCGTGCCGCCTTGCGGGCGGGGTAGATGCCGAAGAAAAGTCCGATGCCAACGGCAAAGGAGAACGAGACGAGGATCGGCAGGATCTCGATGGTAGTGGTAAGCCCGCCAAACGCGCCGATTGCTTTGGAGAGGGAAACGCCGAGCGTGATGCCGATCACGCCGCCGACAATGCCGATAACCATGGACTCGATCATGAACTGCATGAGCACGTTCGAGGAGGTCGCGCCAAGTGCCTTGCGGATGCCGATCTCACGCGTGCGCTCGGTGACGGAGACCATCATGATGTTCATGATGCCGATGCCGCCGACGAGCAGCGAGATGCCCGCGATCGATCCAAGGAGCAGCGTAATCATATTCGTGTTCTCCGTAAAGCTCTCCATGAGGCTCGTCATATTGCGCACGGTGAAATCGTCCTCTGCCCCGTGACGAATATGATGCCGCTGACGCAGCAGATTCTCAACGTCTGCCTGCACCTGATTCATCCGCTCGGGACTCGATACCTGTATGTTGATGGCTTGGACGTATGTAATGGCGAGCATACGCTCCTGTGCCGTCGTGATTGGGATATAGATCACGTCGTCCTGATCCTGCCCGATGGACTGTCCCTTCTCCGCCGTCAGTCCGATGACCTTGAACGGCTGATTGTGGATGCGGATGTTCTTGCCGATGGGGTTCTCCGTCCCAAAGAGATTCGAGGCGACAGTCGGTCCGATGACGGCGACACGGCTGCGCTTTGCCATATCGTTTGCGGTGATGAACGACCCGTTCTCGACCTTGAGTGAGCGGATCTGCATCAGCTCGGGTGTAACGCCCTCCACCGTCGTATTCCAGTTGAGATTCCCGTTCACGACCTGATAGGCACCGGAGACCGAGGGAGACACGTAGTCAATCCCTTTGATCTTGCTCTCAATCGCCTTCGCATCGTCGTATTTCAGTGACTTGCGCGAGCCCGCCTTGCCGCGCACACCGCCCGTGTTCGCAGAGCCGGGCATGACGATGAGCATATTCGAGCCGAGGCTCGCAAAGGAGTCCGCGACGCTCGTACGCACGCCCATACCGATGGAGACCATGGCAATGACCGCCCCCACGCCGATGATGATGCCGAGCATGGTGAGGAGGGAGCGGAGCTTGTTCGCGAGCAGGGCGTTCACCGCCATGCCGAAACATTCCTTAAACAACATCCATCACCACCCCCTTCCCCTCATCGCGCATAATCCTGCCGTCACGTACGAGGAGCTGACGACAGGCACGCAGGGCGATCTCCGGCTCGTGCGTGACAAGGATGATCGTGTGTCCCTTCTCGTGCATCCGCTCAAAGATGTCCATGATCTCCTGCGTGGACTTCGTGTCGAGGTTGCCCGTCGGTTCGTCCGCCATGATGATGTGCGGATCGTTCACGAGGGCGCGGGCAATCGCGACACGCTGCCGCTGTCCGCCCGAAAGCTCGTTCGGCAGATGCGCCCCACGATCGGAGAGCCCTACGGCTGCGAGCATTTCCTGCGCCCGCTCTGTGCGCTCGTGCCGCCTCACCCCCGCATAGACGAGGGGCAGGGCGACGTTGTCGAGGGCGGAGATGCGCGGGAGCAGGTTAAAATTCTGAAAGACAAAGCCGATCTTCTTGTTGCGCGTCGCGGCGAGTGCATCGTCACTGAGTCCCGCGACCTCCGCGCCGTCAAGCAGATACGATCCCGCGCTCGGACGGTCGAGGCAGCCAAGGATGTTCATAAGCGTCGATTTGCCGGAACCTGACGGTCCCATGAGCGCGGCAAACTCACCGCGCCGAATATCGAGGTCGATGCCGTCGAGTGCGGCAAGCGTCTCGCCGCCGATGCGGTAGAGCTTGCGGATGCCGTGCAGACGGATGGTCGAGGGCACTTCTTTTTGTTCCATCGAAATCCCCCCGTATCAGAACGGCGGCGGGCCGCCCGCCTGCATACTCATCGGGACGATCTTTGCCGTGTAGGTGCTGACGACGCGCTCCCCCTCACTGAGCCCCGAAAGGATCTCGACATACTCATCACTGTAGATGCCTGTCTCCACGTAGCGCGTCTCCTGCGTGCCATCCTCCTGCAGGACGAGGACATAGGAGCCCGCTGCGTCCGTCTTGAGCGTGGAGAGCGGTACGACGAGTGCGTCATTCCGATCCGCCGTGTTGATGACGACGCGTGCCGTCATCGCGGGCAGGAGCAGATTCTCCGGATCGTCCACATCGAGGGTCACATAGTAGTAGATGACACTCGTGCTCGATGAGGTAGACGAGGAGGAGGAGCTCGTGTCCCAGCTGTTCGTCACATCGGTCTGCGAGATCTTCGAGACGCGTGCCGTAAATTTCTTGTCCGTAAAGGCATCGACGGTAAACGTCGCCTCCTGCCCGATGCGGATGTTTCCGATGTCGGTCTCGTCCACCTTCGCCTTGATCTGCTTCTTCGAAAGGTCGGCGATGCGCATGATGACGGTTGGATTGTCCGAGCCCTGCACTGCCATCGTTCCCGCCGTCTTCGGTTCGCCCACGACAACGCCCGAAATCGGCGCGGTGATGATCGTCTCGTTTGCGTCGGAGTTTGCTTCCTCAAGTGTCGACTGCGCCGTATCGTAGTTGTACTCCGCATCCTCGAGGTCGGATTTGGACTTCGCGCCGATG
This sequence comes from Centipeda infelix ATCC 43532, assembly GCF_000234095.1. Taxonomy (GTDB): domain Bacteria; phylum Bacillota; class Negativicutes; order Selenomonadales; family Selenomonadaceae; genus Centipeda; species Centipeda infelix. The sequence continues at coordinate 274,848 of NZ_JH376800.1, read as the reverse complement.
CTTTCGAGATAGCTCATGCGGTTGTACTTCGCACGCGTATTCGTCACGCGATACTGCGCCTGGTCGCGCTTCGCCTCGTAGTCCTTGCCGTCGAGCGTCGCAACCACCTGCCCCGCCGTGACCGTATCGTTCTCCTTGACGAGAACAGAGTTGATGCGTGCGGTGATCTTGGAGCTGACCTCCACGGAGTCCACGGGGCGAATCGTCCCTGTTGCCTCAACGGTCGACTTGATGTCCATGCGCTGCACAGCAACGGTCTCAACGGCCTGTGCCGTCTTTTCCGCCGCGCTCGACTCCATGTACCAATACACACCGCCCGCGACCAGCACTGCCGCCAGTGCGCCGATGCCGATAATTTTGCCACGTTTCATTTACTTCACCGCCTTCGCAGCAGCATCCGTACCGCCCTCAATGTATGCCGCCTGTGCTGCAGCACGTTCCTCTGCGGTCACAGCGGGAAGCCTCTCTGCCGCCGCACGCTCGCTGTCCGTCAGCTCTGTCCCCATCAGGTTCTCGACCTGTGCGCGATAGCGTGCGTAGTCATAGCGCGCACTGATCGCATTCGTCTCCGCCGCAGCAAGCGCCGTCTGCGCATCGATGATGTCGAGGAGAATGCCCTCGCCCGCACGGTAGCGTTCATTCGCGATGTGATAGTCCTCGCGTGCCTGACGTACCGCATCCCCCGTCGCGGTAAACCGCTGCTCTGCCTCGCGCATATTGAGATACGCCTTGCGGAGATTCAGATCAATGGTCTCCTCCGCCTTTTTCAGCGTCAGCAGGGCAATGTCACGCTCCGCCTCCGCCGCCTCAATCGCCCCACGCGTAACACCACTGTCAAAGATGTTCCAGCTGACCCCAACGGAGGCGGACACATCTGAGCTCGTATCATGACGCGGTTGGAACTGGCTCGAGAGCCCCGTGCCGAGTGTGAGACTGACGGAGGGTTTCTTCCCTGCCCGTGCGCTTTTGACGGCAAGCTCTTTCTGCTGCACCTTCATCCGCTCCTCTGCCAGATCGAGGCGACTGCGGTTCGCATATGAAATACAGTTCTCCATCGTGGTCTCAAACGGCTGATACGCGACGTCGCTCGTGAGTGTCAGCGGCTCTGTGCGGCTGATATTCAGCAGATTCCGCAGTGCTGCGAGGCTCACCTCATAGGTATTCCCGGCGCGAATGAGCTCCTGCCGTGCATTCGACAGTTCCACAGAGGAGCGCAGCACGTCGATCTTTGCCTGTGCCCCCGCCTCGTAAAGAGCAGTGACATTCTTTAGGTGTGCATCGTATTTGTTTACGGTGTCCCGCTGCACCTCGATCTTTTTCCCTGCCTCCACGGCATCCCAGTAGGCGGCAGTCACCTCGTATTTCAGATCCTCGCGCGCGCGCTCGGTGGTGAGGCGCGCCGCACGTGCGCCGAGTTCACCCGCTGCGATATTCGCCTCGTTCGCACCGCCGCTATAGAGCGGCAGACGCGCAGAGAGTGAGAGCGCATTGCTCGCCTGTGCATCCTCATCTCGTGTCTTGCTCGTACGCAGGGTGTCGGACGCCTCTGCTGCAATGCTGTTCCTGCCGCGTACCTGTTTTAATGTGGCATCGGCAGACCGCTCACCCGTCTGCGTGACACGCAGGCCCGTATTCGCGGCGAGTGCCATCCGGATTGCATCCGCGAGTGTAAGGCTCATCGCATTCGCGTGCAGGGGCAGGAAAAGTGCCGTGCTCAAAGCCAACACCGCAAACGTACGCCGCCCGCGTCCCTTATGATACATAAAATCTTCCTCCACCATATAGGAAATTCGTCCATATAACACAGCGCCCATGCTAACGCAGGGGCGCTATGTCTTTCTTAAAACGCTGTTATTTTTACCTTAGAGTGACGGATGTTCTATGAGATACTTCTTCGCCGCCTCAAACTGCACATCCGTCGTGTCCGAGGGCGAACGCTCGACGATGATATCGGGGGTGATCCCCGTACCGTCGATGGAACGACCGCTCGGGGTCACGTACTTTGCAATCGTGAGCTTCAAACCGTCCTCGTGGAAGAGTGGCAGGACTGCCTGCACCGACCCCTTGCCGTACGAGGTCGTACCGATGATCGTGCCCGCGCCCGTATCCTGGAGTGCACCCGCAAGGATTTCCGAGGCACTTGCACTGTTCTCATCGATGAGCACAGCAATCGGATATTTGCGTTCACTGAGCGAGGAGCGATAGACCTCCTCACCGCCGTTGCGATCAATGACAGAGACAATCACGCCTGCCGGAACAACTTGCTCGGCAACGGCAGCACAGCTCGTGATGAGCCCGCCCGGATTCTCACGCAGATCGATGATGAGCGAGGTCATCCCCTCGCCCGCAAGGCGACTCATCTCCGCAGCAAACTCCTCGCCCGTATGCTCGGCAAACGAGCCGATACGGATGTAGCCGATGCTCGTCCCCTCGACGAGCACACCGCGCACAGACGCAACCTGTATGATGTCGCGCGTGATCGTGTACTCCTGCTCCGCTCCGTCACGCAGGATGCGCAGAACGACCTGCGTCCCCGCCTCGCCGCGGATGCGGAGCGCAACCTCCTCGTTCTGAAGTTCGCTCGTCGGCGTGCCATCCACGGCGAGAATCTCATCCCCCGCACGCAGCCCCGCCGCCTCACCGGGCGTCCCTTCGAGGACGGAGATGATCTTGACGTTGTTGTCCTTGAACCCCATCGTCACACCGATGCCGCCGAACGAGCCCTCCGTGTGCTGGCGCAGCTCCTTGAACATCGAGGGCGGCATATAGACGGAGTGCGGATCGTCGAGCGAGGAGACCATCCCCCCAATCGCACCGTCAATGAGCTTCGTCGTATTCGGCGCATTGACGTAGCGCGTCTGGATGAACTGCATCACGCCAAAAAGGCGCAGGACATCGTCCGCATACAGCCCCGCCGAGCGCAGGAGTGCCCCCGCTGCAAAGACGGTCAGCATACTCCCGAGGAATGCGGATAAAAGGACGATAGAAATTAGTTTTTTTCTGCTCATATGCTCTTTCGTTTATAAATACCCAAGCGGATTCACCGGCTCACCGTTGACGCGCACCTCGAAGTGGCAGTGCGGCCCTGTGGAGTTGCCCGTGGAGCCGCACTCGGCAATCAGCTCGCCCTGCGCGACACTCTGCCCCGTGCTCACATCGAGCGACTGACAGTGTCCGTACAGCGTCGAAATGCCGCCGCCATGGTTGATGATAACGGCGTTGCCGTAGCCCGAGATCCAGCCCGCGTACTCAACCGTTCCCGCCTGTGCTGCGTAGATCGGATCGCCGTAGTCGCCGCCGATGTCGATGCCGCTGTGGAAGCGCTGCGCCCCCGTGATGGGGTGCGTGCGCCAACCAAAATCCGACGTGATCGAGCCCGCAAGCGGCCAGATCATCGCACCCGAGCCTTGCACGGGGAGATTCCGCAGGCCGCTGCGCTGAAGCATACGAGTGATGCGTTCCGATGCCGCGCGTGACTCGTCCTGCTTGCGATCAATCGTCTCCTTGTCGTACTTCATCTGCTCGATGAGTGCCTGCTGCGCCTCGACCTTGTCCTCCATCGCAAGACGTGCTTCACGCGCCTTCTTCTCAAGGGGTTCCTGCGCCGCACGATCCTTCTCAAGCTCCTCCTTGAGCGCACGCATCGCGTTGCGCTGTGCGAGTACCTCATGCACGAGGTCGTAGTCCTGCTTGATGACACGCTTTAGGAGGTCCATGCGCGTGAGGAAATCCGAAAAATCCTTCGCGCCGAAGAGCACATCCACATAGGAGATCTGCCCGTTGATGTAGATGTCGCGCACGCGCCTCCCAAGCACATCGCTCTTGCGTGCATAGTCGCGCTCGGCGACCTCAAGCTTCTCCTCGTTCTCCTCAAGGCGTTCGAGCGTCGCGTTCAGCTCGGCGCGGCGTGCCTTGTGCTCGGCGATTGCCGCATCCGCCTGCTCGTCCAGAATGCGCTTCTGCTCTGAGAGCGAGTCGATCTTGCCCGCGAGCTCGTCGCTCTGCCGCCCAAGCTCCTCCACCTGTGCATCGTAGCTGTCGCGCTCCTCCTCGAGGGTCGCAGCCGTGCTCTGGCCTGCAGCAAGAAAGGTCACGGCGAGTGCCGCCACAAACGTCTTTTTCAACCCTTGTTCCATATCCGTATTACACCTTCAGGAAACGCTTCAGCGACACCCATGCGCCCGCCGCTCCGATCGCCATGCCGAGCAGTACAATGACAATGCTCACGTATGTCATAAACGGCGACTGCGGGATCAGTGGGAAGAACGCAAGCGTATCGTAGACCTTGTTCGTCACGCCCGCATAGAAACTGCGCAGGACGAATGCGGAAATCACGCCGCCGATGCAGCCGAGCACAACGCCCTCCAACACGAACGGCCAGCGGATGAACTCATCCGTCGCACCGACATACTTCATAATTGCAATCTCGCGCCGCCGTGCAAATACCGTCAGACGGATCGTATTTGCAATGATAAAGACCGTCGCACCGCCGAGCAGCAGGATGAGCAGCACGCCGAAGATACGCACAAGGCGCGTGATGTCAAAGAGGTGCTCCACCACATCCTGTCCATACTTCGCGGACTCCACGCCGTCCATGCGCTCGATCTGCTTCGCCGCCGTCTCCACCATGTCCGGCTGACGCACAGTCACCTCGTAGGCATTCGGCAGCGGATTCTTGTCGCCGAGTGCGTCCAACAGATACTTCTGCTCGCCGAGACGCTCCGAGAGGCGTGTACGCGCCTCCTCACGCCCAACGTATTTGACCGACTCAATCCCCTGCAGGGCACGGATCTTTGCTCCGAGCTCCTGCTCCTCATCCTCCGCGAGATCATCCTTCATATAGACGCTGATCTGCACCTGCGACTCAAGCAGAGAGGCGGCACGGTTCATATTCAGCGCGAGGATGAGGAAAACCCCGAGGATAAAGAGTGAGACCGCCACCGTACCAACCGCCGCAAACGTCATCCAGTTGTTGCGTCGTAAGGAGCGAAAGACCTCCTGCACATAGTATTCGGCGGTTCTAATCTTCATAGCCATACCCTCCGCGCTGCTCATCGCGCACAATGTGGCCGCCCTCAATGGCGATGACACGGCGCTGCATCGTATCGACAATGCCCTTGTCATGTGTTGCCATAACGATGGTCGTCCCCGATGCATTGATTCGCTTAAAAATATCCATAATGTCCCAACTCGTCTCGGGATCGAGATTCCCCGTCGGCTCATCTGCGATGAGAATCGCAGGATCGTTCACAATGGCGCGTGCGATCGCCACGCGCTGCTGCTCGCCGCCCGAAAGCTGCGAGGGGAAATTGCGATATTTGTCACGCAGCCCGACCACGTCCAGCACCGCATTCACACGCCGCTGAATCATCTGGCGCGGTGCCTCGATCACGCGCATTGCGAACGCCACATTCTCGTAGACCGTCTTGTCCGAGAGCAGCCGATAGTCCTGAAAGATCACACCGAGCCCGCGCCTGAGATACGGCACATCCTGCGGATCCATATGGACAACATCATGCCCGTTGACAAACAGCTCCCCCTCTGTCGGCAGCTCCTCTCGGAAGAGCATCTTGATGAACGTGGACTTGCCCGCGCCGCTCACGCCGACCACGAAAATGAACTCCCCCTTCCCGATCTCGATACTGACATGATCGAGGGCAACAACACCATTGTCATATATCTTTGAGACATTTTTCATTCGGATCATATCTTCGTCTCATTCCTCTCCAACGTGAGACTCCATCGATGACACAGGAGTCTCTAAAAAACTGTTTTTCATTATACCACAAATCAAAAAAACTACAAAATGCTGCGTTGCCATTTTCTTCGTCTCATGCTATTCTCTTTTCGGTAAATGATTCTTATTTCAGAGGAAAATCCATGCTCCTAAAAAAATTTTTCTTTGTAACGCTCGGCCTCATCAGTCTCGGGCTCGGCATCCTCGGCGTATTCCTCCCCGTCCTCCCAACCGTCCCGTTCGTCCTGCTCGCTGCCTACTGTTTCACGCGCGGCTCACGCCGTCTGGACGCGTGGCTGCGGACGACGCGCATTCACCGCGAGACAGTGCGACTCATGGAGGACAGCCGCCGCGGCATGACACGCGCGAAAAAACTGCGCATCCTTCTCCCCGTGACAGCAATCATGGGGCTGTCCTTCTATGTGACGGATTTCCTGCCCGCACGCATCCTGCTCGGCGCAGTGTGGACAGCGCACCTCATCTTTCTCCTCTGCCGCGTCCCCACCATACGAGGAGAAACATAAGAACGCAGGATTCCATTTGACAAACCTCATTGGATTCGCTAGAGTGTAACTGTCAGCAGAGGATAACCCAAGGAGGTTTTTATGACAAACGCGACCGAAATCAACTGGCACAGCACGCGGCTCGACCGCGTCATGAATATACGCGTCTACGGCAAGCCGAGCGGTGTTCCGCTCCTCATCTTCCCGACACAGGATGCCATGAGCGACAACTTCGAGAACTTCGGCATGATCGAGGCAATGGCAGATGATCTCAAGCGCGGACGCATCCAGCTCTTCTGCGTCGACACTGTGGACACGGAGACATGGTCAAACACCTGGGGCGACAAGGTGTGGCGTGCACAGCGGCAGGAGCAGTACTACGGCTATATCATCGACGAGGTCGTCCCCCGCATCTACAGGGAAAACACGAGCGGTCGACTGCCAATCGCCGCAGGATGCAGCCTCGGCGGACTGCACGCCGCGATTGTCTTCTTCCGCCGTCCCGACCTCATGGGCGGCGTACTCGCGCTCTCGGGTGTCTACGATGCGAAATTCTTCACCGACGGTTGGATGAACGACGTACTCTATGACAACTCTCCGCTCGACTTCCTCGCAAATATGCCGGGCGACCACCCCTATATAGACCTTTACAATCAGAGACGCATCGTCCTGTGCGTCGGACAGGGACGCTGGGAGGAGGAAGGACGTCGCACGACGGCACTCATGGGTGATGTGCTCTACAGCAAGGACATCCACGCATGGGTCGACTTCTGGGGCTACGATGTCGATCATGACTGGGACTGGTGGAAGAAGCAGTTCGCCTACTTTCTCCCCTTCGTCCTACGTGAAGAACCTTGAGTGAGGCAGCATCATGAACTTTATCTTTATATCTCCGCAGTTCCCACGCGTCTACTGGAACTTCTGCGACCGCCTCAAAAAGAAGGGGGTCAACGTCCTCGGCATCGGCGACACCCCCTACGATCAACTTGCTCACGAGGTACGCGAGTCGCTGACCGAATACTACTTCGTCCCCTCGCTCGCCGACTACGACCAGATGCTGCGTGCCGTCGCATTCTTCACGTTCAAGTACGGACGCATCGACTGGCTTGAGTCGAACAACGAGTATTGGCTTACGAGTGATGCGCACCTGCGTACCGACTTCAACATCCGCACGGGCTGGCAGACGGGCGACATGGACCACATCAAGAACAAGTCTGCGATGAAACCCTTTTATAAAAAGGCAGGCATCCCGACTGCACGCCTCACAAAGGTCACGACGCTCGCCGCCGCTGAGGAGTTCCTCGCCGAGGTTGGCTACCCCGTCATCGTCAAGCCCGATACGGGGGTCGGTGCAACAGATACCTACCGCATCGACAACCATGACGAGCTGCGCCATTTCTACGCATCGAAGCCGACCGTCCCCTACGTCATGGAGGAGTTCGTCACAGGTGACATCTGCTCCTACGATGCGATTGTGGACGCAGATGCCAACCCGATCTTTGAGTCCATGACCGTCTGGCCGCCGTCCGTTATGGACATCGTACTCTATCAGCTCGACCTCTCCTACTACACGACGGACATCGTGCCCGATGCGCTCAAGAAGGCAGGGCGCGCCACGCTCAAGGCATTTCATGTGCACAGCCGCTTCGTCCACCTGGAGTTCTTCCGCCTGACAAAAGAAAAACCGGGGCTCGGTGCGGTCGGCGACTTCGTCGGGCTCGAGGTCAATATGCGGCCGGCGGGCGGCTACACCACCGATATGATGAACTTCGCGCACTCCACCGATGTCTACGAGATCTGGGCGGACATGATCACGGCGAACCGCCGCCTCCTCCCCGATCGGAATGAGCATTGCTACTGTGCATACGCGAGCCGTCGCGACTTCCACCGCTATGTGCATACGCACGAGGACATTCTCGCGCGATATGCGGGCAAGATCGTCATGTGCGAGCGCATGCCCGAGATGATGTGGCCGCAAATGGGCAACCACATGTATACGGCAAAGCTGAGCGGACAGGCGGAGACCGACGAGTTCATCCGCTTCGTACAGGAACAGCAGGGATAATAAAAAAGTTGTTGTATGAGATCAAACGACCTCGTACAACAACTTTTTTCGATTTATTGAGCAGCCAACAGATGTAGTAATTTTGGGGGTTCTACTCCAAAACTAGTTGAAAAGTTATTTTTAGAATAGATGCCGTTAAGGCAGCACTGATCCATGGTGCCGCCATGAACACATCAATACACAAGCAGTGCTTATGCCGTTCAAAGCGCCCCTTCCACCGCTCCGCGGTCCCCTCTCCCCCGTCGGTGCACGGGGGAGGCTTTGGGCACAGTAGATCAGCCTCCCCCGCCGCTGCGGGGGAGGTGGCACGCGTCAGCGTGACGGTAGGGGCGCCAGCAGCTTATGTGCATGGATACCGATCGAAGGTCGATTGAAAACATAAGCGAATGGAGCCTTGCTTCCCTAGATAATGATACCATTTCCACTACTTCGGAAGTAGAGCCATTTTCACCGTACGCCGCACACAGCGATCCAGTATTCTCCGTCTTTGAAATGGAGGGTAACCTCCGAGAAGCCTGCCGCACGGAAAAGCCGATCGAACTCCTCGGGAGTCGGATTCGTCAGATCGTAGCCCGCAACCTTCGCGCGGATGCCCTCGGGCAGATCGTCCCGCCCGTAGATCTCGGCGAGCAGGAGGAACGTACCGCCCTTTTTCACCACACGCGCGACTTCCTCCAGACTTTTCTCAGGCGACGGCCAGAAGTAAAAGCTCTCCACCGTCACCACCGCATCGAAATGCGCGTCCGCGAACGGCAGAGCCTCGACCGAGCCGTGCAGAATCTCCATGCGTCCCGCATCGACAAGAGCAGCGTTGAATGTGCGTGATGCCTCCACCGAGGTCTCCGCGTAGTCGATTCCTGTGAGATGCCCCTCCGTCACACGCTCCGCCATCCGCGCGAGCGTATTGCCGCCGCCGCAGCCGATATCGAGTACGGTATCGCCCGCATGGAGAGCGAGGTGCGCGAGCCCCCAGTCCACGAGCCGCGCGTGGCTCTCGTTCATACGTGCGAGCATTGCACGCCCCGCATCCCCCTCAGGACGGCGCGGATTCCCCTCCACCGTCGCGCGGTCAAGTTTCTGCCAATCTGCTTTTGCCATCATTCCACTCCCATCGTCTGTTTCGAAAGATCAAATCCGAACTGCATCGGATCAGCGGGATCCCAGATTCGTGTCTCTCCGTTGTAGCGTACGGGCACATAGAACGTCACCGTGCCCACAGGCTCGAGCTCTCGATATGCCTCTGCCGTCGCCTCGACCGCCGTCTTACGGAGCTCCTCAGGCGTGCCGTCCAGCTTCATCCGCTGACGCATGAGCGCAGATGCCTTTTCGCGTGCCGCAATCATATTGAACCGCGTCACCGTCACCTCGACCATCGCGTGCTCCTCCCCCTGCTCCGTCACCGCCGTCTCCACCGTCGCCGTGCGCAGCGACTCCATATAGGCATCGGCGATCTCCGCCGCCTCCTCGGGCGTGAGCATCGCCCCTGACGTTTGCAGGGCATTCGAGAACGCCGCCCGCATATTGAATGAGTCCGTCGGGGCACCGTACGAGGTCAGCTTTTTCTGCGCCTCCTCATCCTGCCGCACAAAGGCATCGCAGTAAAGTTTGATGCTCTCTGCCGCATCTGCCTTCTCCATGCGTCCGAACGTCGCAACGTAGAGTGACGCGAGAATCGCTGCAACGAAGATCCCCACGAAGATCACGGGAAATCGAATCTTTGATGAAATCACGTTTGATCTGTCTCCTTTAACCAATTGGCTATATTGCCTACAACAATATTTTTGTTGCAGCAACTAACCTCAGCTCGTGTAATTGAGCATGACCTGCTGCTCGAATACAAGCAAATTAGCAGGTTTCTCTACACCGTAGGCGGTGTGCAGGAGCTCCATCCGGAACTTCTGGCTCTCCCCCTTCTCGCAGCCGCGCCCCTTCCACTTCGCCGCGAACGCCTTCGCAGCGGCTGGCTGTGCCGCACGCTGTATCACGCGGACACCTCCTCTGTTTGCAGTCTCTTATATTCTATCGCAAAAAACTCCGCGCTATATTAGCGCGGAGTTTTATTTTATCAGAGCTTCCCTAACTCGAACTGTCCCGTCGCTCCTCGCTCCCTATTGCAGCCACACCCTCTCGATACTCCGTCGGTGTCATACCCATAACACGCCGAAAGACAGAGCTGAAATACCGTGTATTCCGATACCCGCAATGCTCGGCGATCTCATAGATACGAAGCCGTCCTTCGCCCAAATCCTTCGCAGCGCGTCGCATACGGCAGAGCGTCAGATACTCACCGAAGGAATACTCCGCACGCTCCCGAAACAGGCGATGCAGGTAGGAGGCACTGATACCAATCTCATCCGCAACCTCCTTGATGGTCAGATTCTCCTTACATCGTTCCTCCATCAGACGTACCGCTTGTGCGAGGTATTGGTTTTGGATCTTTCCCATACCAAAATGGGTAAAGAGAGCACTCTCATTACTGCCCTGTGCAGCGGTTAGTTTTTCCACGCTCCTGCGTGCATCAACTGCTGCGGAAGCCTTGCGGACGGCATCCATCAACTCATCGTCGCTGACGGGCTTTAAGAGGTAGCTGCTCACGCCAAGCTCAATCGCCTGCTGTGCATAAGAGAACTCCCCGTACCCCGAGAGAATGATATAGAGCGGTTTCTTGCTGCAAATGGCACGCGCCTCGGCAGTCTCGATGAGCTCCAACCCATTCATGCCGGGCATCTTGATGTCTACCACGGCGATGTCCGGCTGTACCTTCTCCATAAGACGAAGAGCTTCTTCTGCATCCTTTGCCTCGCCTACTACAACGCAGTCCGCCTCCTGCCAAGGTGTCATCATGACAAGCCCCTGTCGCAGGATCTGCTCATCGTCTACCACAATCACCTTTTTCAAGACCGCGCTCCCCCCTGTCTTAAGAGCGTAAGCCACACCTCCATGCCTCCACCCGGTGCCGTCCGAATCTGCAGCCCACAGCTTGCGTCGCCATAGAGTTTTGCACGCATATGCACATTGTGCATTCCGATATGCGCCGGACCCGCCGCGTTCGAAAGGCATTCCTCGGCTCGTGCCGCTTCCATACCGCGCCCATTGTCACGGACAGAAAAGACCATGTATTCTCCCTTCATCTCCCCAACAATCTCCACCTTCCCCATCGTCTGCTGATCCTCAATCCCGTGCACGATAGCGTTTTCAACAAGCGGCTGCAGGATGAGCTTTGGCAGCAAAAGCGGCTGCATCTCTTCTGCGATGTCGATGGAAACACACAGTCGGTCAGAAAATCTTTTTTTCTGAATAGCGATATACGCCTCGAGTATTTCACACTCCTCACACACGGGAATAAATTCCTGTGTACCAAGCACCTTTCGCATGAGCTTTCCAAGCGCAACAGCGAGCTCCGCCACACTGCCCGTGTCGCCAAGCTTGGCGCTCCACTTGATCATGTCGAGGGTATTGTAGATAAAATGCGGCTTGACCTGTTCCTGAAAGGACCTCATCTGTGCGATGCGCAGAGCCTGTTCTTTGCTCTTGACTTCGCGCAGAAGCCGCCTGATATGACGCACCATCTTGTTGAATCCGTACGCCAGTCTGCCGATCTCGTCGCGCCGCCGTACAGGGAGAGCTGCAGCAAAATCATTGTGTCGCACGCGCTCAATACCATCCGCCAAATCTGCAAGGGGCGACCAAAGGCTGCGCGACAGCCATGAAGAGAACAACAGAATAGCGGCTATGACAACGGTATCTACCAAAAGGACTGCCTGAAAGACATACCAGAAGATGCTCCAGTCGATATTCGTCTGTTCCAGCACGAGGAGCCCATAGCGTGACGAGCGAACAAAGCACACCTGATTGCCCTCCGCCCCCCCGATGGGGAAGCTGCCGAAGGCTCCCCGCAACTTCTCTCGTGGGGGAAGTGCAGCGGCAAACCCCTCTGCCTGCGGGTTACGCCCATTGTAGACGACGTAATTGTAACGATCGGCGAGCATCACGGCAGGTGCACCCGCCTCGCGAAAAAGGATGCTCTGCAGTGCAGCCCTCTGGATATCCATCACGACATAGCCGACCACTGCTCCGTCTTTCCGAATCGCGCGGCATATGGAAAAGAGCGGTCCATATGCACCAACCTTTGTCCTGTCACGTGCCGAAAGAATCGCACCATTTTCCTCCGTCGCCTGACGAAAAATCCCCCAGCCGTTATGCGCAGGAAGCCCATAGTCGCGTGGGATATGGTTCCCCGTCGAGATGCGCACACGCCCATCACATGAAAGGATATGAAGCACTGCATTCTCATGATTACCGCGCATGAGGAGGTACATTTGCGCATAGACCTCCTGCAGATCCCCCGTCTTTTCCATCTGCTCTATGATGACGGGCGACTCGGCAAGCAGATCGCAGAGATTGACATATCTGCTGAGAACTTCTTCCAGCTCTACACTCGCCTTGCGCGCATCCTGTTCACAGCGCAGGATCTCCGACGTACGGATATAGTGGTGGACGATCCCAAGAATTCCTGCCGATATCAACCAAATGGGAACTACGCCGATCAGGACGATACCGGCAAGCAGTCGTTTTCGATACTTCATGGAACGCAGCAGCCGCATGACCTCTCCCTAAATCGACAATTTTCCACCTGACAGCCGTTTGCACAGCCAGAGCGAGAGAATGGTCGATACTGTCAAAATTGTCGCGAGCGCCGCCGCCGTCCCAAAGTGGGCCTTGCTCGTAACTTCACTGAAAATCGCAACGGATATCGTCTGTGTTCCGCCTGTGTAGAGAATCATCGACGAACTCAACTCATTGATAGTCGCAATCCAGCTCAGAATAGCCCCAGATACAACCCCCGGGAGCATGAGCCGCGCCGTGATGCGGAAGAACGTCTTCATCGGCGGTACACCGAGGCTGATGGACGCCTCCTCCACGCTCGACTCAATCTGATAGAGGATGCCGACGCTGGAGCGCAGGGTAAACGGCAGCTTTCGTATAACATAGGATAATATAAGGATTGCCGCCGTCCCCGTCAAGAGAATCGGCTTTGTGTTGAACGCCGCGACAAGCATGATACCGAGCACAGCCCCCGGTATAACATAGGGGAACATCACCATGACATCGATGAGCGCGACGATACGCGAGCTACGGCGCACGATGAGATAAGCGATCAGCAGTGCGCAAAAAACCATGATCGCAATCGCGATGATCGAGAACAGGAACGAGTTCGTAATCGCTACATCGAGCTTGGAAAATGCCTCACGATAGCTGTCAAGCCCGAATCCTGGCAGGAATACGGGTCCGCTCGTCTTAACAAAGGACGTGACCATGACCGTGATCTGCGGAAGGATCGCAAGAAGCGAAACGAAATAGACACCTGCCGTGACAACGGCCTTCGATACACCGGACAGCTCACGCACGCGCGGCGGGCGAAGGTTGCTCATTGTGTAGTCCCGCCCCGCAATCGCCTTTTTCTGAAGCAGTAGAACGAGAACGGCAAAGAGGATCACGACGACGCTGAGCACGTTCGCAAAGCCTGTGTTACCGCCCATCTCGCCCATATACTCATCGTAAATCGAGACGGGCAGGACACGGAAGCCCTCGCCGATCAGCGCAGGCGTTCCGAAGTCTGCGAGCGATGTCATGAAGACCATCAGCGATGCAGAGAGGATTGTCGGCAGTATCAACGGAAGTGTAACTGTTCGCAGCTTTTCCCATCCACTCACACCAAGACTCTCCGCCGCCTCCTCAAGCGAAGCATCCATGCTCCGAAGTGCGCCCGAAACATACAGATAGACGTAGGGAAAGAGCTTCAGCGTAAAGACAAGCAGAATGCCCGAAAATCCATAAATTGATGGCAGGATGATATCGAAATGCTCCTGCACGAACTTTGTGATGACACCTGCACGCCCCAATAGGACAATCCACGAGTACGCACCGATAAACGGCGGCGAGAGCATTGCTAAAATGCACATATTATCGATCACGCTCTTGCCGAAAATACGATAACGCGAGGTGAAATACGCCATGGGAATACCGATCAAAGCGGCGAGCACCGTCGCTGCAACCGATACCTTAAAACTGTTGAGGAGCGTCTGCATGTAGTAGCCGCTTTGGAAGAACTGGGCATAGTGCGCAAACGAGATCTCGCCCGCCTCCGTGACAAAGGAATGGATAACCAGGACAGAGAATGGATAGACGACAAAAACAAGCAGCAAACACACAGCGAGAATCGTGACAATCGTCCAGCTGTTCACGCGGTCATAAAGGGTACGCCCCGCAGAAAAGAGCTTCATGAGAGTGCCTCCTCTCCCGACTCTGTATAGACATTCATGTGCTCCTCCGAGAGCCGCAAACCAACGGTATCCCCTTCCGTATAGCGGCTGCCGGCATAGAGCTGGTAGGCATTGATCTTGACCTGCGTACCATCCTCGATCTCCACCTCATACTCATAGTGTGTCCCTAAAAATGTAGCACGCACGACCCGCGCCGTCAACAGCCCCACGCCCGGATTTTCCATCTGGATGTGCTCGGGGCGCACCGCAATCTGAATCTTGCCCTCATACGCACGCTTCAGTTTTCGAGCAAAGTGCACCGTACCAAGGGCACTGAATCCATCCGTGTCCGCCATGCCGGTGATGAAGTTCGACGTACCGATAAAGTTTGCGACAAACGTGTTCGCGGGCTGCTGATAGATCGTCTCAGGTCGGTCAACTTGCATGACACGTCCCGTATTCATGACAGCAATTCGATCCGATATGGCAAGAGCCTCCTCCTGATCGTGCGTAACGTAAATCGTCGTGATGCCAAGTTCGCGCTGAATACGGCGAATGGCAATGCGCATTTCAAGACGCAGCTTTGCGTCAAGGTTTGAGAGCGGCTCATCCATCAGGAGCACGTCAGGCTCGATCACGATCGCACGGGCGAGAGCGACGCGCTGCTGCTGACCGCCCGAAAGCTGCGCGGGCATACGCTCACCGAGCGACTCGATGCGCATGAGAGCAAGTCCCTCCTTCACCTTGTCCTCGAGCTTCTTGCCCGAAACGCCGCGCGCCTTCAATCCATAGGCAACATTATCCGCGACGGTCATATGTGGGAAGACAGCGTAGTTCTGGAACACCATACCAATATTGCGCCGGTAGGCGGGCAGATCGTTGACGCGGTTTGCATCAAAGGAGAGCGTCCCACCGTCAATCTCATTGAAGCCCGCAATCATGCGGAGAAGTGTCGTCTTGCCGCAGCCCGAAGGGCCAAGCAACGTGAAGAACTCCCCATTTTCAATGTCCAGCGATACATGGTTCACTGCGAAAAAATCGCCGTAGTTCTTCACGAGATCCTGTATATGCACTGCATAGCTCATTGTCTTCTTCCTTTCAGAATGACATACCCCATCCACTTTATAGGCATGATAGCAAAAGGGCGGGAGCAATCGCTCCCGCCCTCCTCCATGGTCTCCTTATTTCGTGACAGCCTGACGCCAGCGCCCCAAAAGCGCATCTCTGTCTCTTACCGCCTGATCCACATCCAACACTTCATAGGTGATTTGATCCGCAGGTTTGAGCTGTGCAGGTGTCGGAACATCCTTGCGCGTCGAGCGGCGCGAGAAGTCGCCGATGCGCGTCTGGACTTCCTTGCTCATGACGAAGTCAATGAACTTCTTTGCGTTTTCCGCATGTTTCGCACCCTTGATGATGCCAACGCAGCCAGCACTCAGAACAGTGCCCTCCTCAGGGTAGACGATTTTCATATGTGAACCGTTTGTCATGTACTTGACAACAGGCTCTTCAAACGTCGCCGTGATCGAATACTCACCATCGGACAGCGCCTTGATCTGCGCCGCCGAGCCGCTGATGATCTTCCCGTCAAGATTCCCGACGAGCTGATCGACCACCTCCATATTGCCGCCGAGCTTTTCTCGCGCCATCAGGAGAACGGTGTAGCTCGTACTCGACTTCGCGGGATCAGCCATTGCAATCTTGCCCTTCCACTTCGGATCGGTAAGATCTTTCCACCCCTTCGGCGCATCCGCATCGCTCACGAGATCTGTGTTGTAGGCAAGCACATAGAAATCAGCTGTGTCATTGTAGAACATATCATCCGGTTCGATGAACTGATCCTGAATGCCAGACTTCTCTGTTGAGGCATACGGCATCAGATACGGCTTCAGTCCGACATAGGAGTCGCGCACACCGCCCCAGATCACGTCACCGAGTGGATTGTCCTTCTCCGCCTTCACTCGCCCAAAGAGCTCTCCTGAACCACCTGCCACAAGCTGCACCTCGATGCCAGTCTTTTCCTGGAACTCCTTGACAAGCGGAGCCGTCCAGTCATCCGTGTTGCAGTTGTAGATGACAAGTACGTTCTCTTCCTTCCCGCTGTCACTCTTTGCGGAATCACCTCCGCAGCCCGTGACGAACATCGTTCCTGCCAACAATGCCGTGCAGAGTGCTGTCCACTTCTTTCTCCAAAGCATAACCGTTCCTCCTTTATTCCTATGGTTTATCCTATCATAATTTTATCTTACGATGGTTTTGGGTTCAATGTAAAGAAACTACTTTTTTATGCAGAGATTCTATCTTATCTGATTTTTCCCATTTTCACGAGTATAAACACATCAGAGCAGAAAACGGCACGCTGCGGACCTAAACATGGGCAAAATAAAAAACACGACACATCATCCTCCATAATGCCATCGTGTTTTATTTAAGGAAGCACTGATAAATTCAACGTCATCATTTTGACATTTTTTTCTGCATTTCGGCGAAAAATCTACACCAATCTAAGGATCTATTTTATCAGTAACTCCTTAGATCCCGAGTGCAGCAATCCACGAGTTGATCGCCATCGGTGTTTCGCCCATATCAAAGCGGCGGCCTTCCTTCATCAATGCGCCCTCTGCCGAGGGACGCAGATGCGTGGTGGTCTGCCCCATCGCACTACCACCCGAGGTGGCAAACGGCACAACGATCTTGCCCGTAAGGTCATAACTCTCAAGGAAGGTATTGATGATGTGCGGCGCGACGTACCACCAGATTGGAAATCCGACGAAGATGACCTGATAGGGCGCGAGGTCAAGCGGCTCACCCGCAATCGCGGGACGACTCTGCGGATCGCGCATCTCCATACTTGAGCGGCTTTTGCTGTCATTCCAGTTAAGATCATCCTCGGTATACGGCACAGCCGGCACGATCTCATAGAGATCACCACCGATTACATCCACAATCTTGTGTGCAACCTGCTCCGTACGCCGCGAAGGAGATGCAGAAAAATAGGCAATCAGTATCTTTCCATACATGCTATTTCCTCCTCGCAAGGTACTCCTGCGCAAATCCCAGATCTTCGGGCAGAATGTCCGACTCAAACATGCGGTTCCACGGGAATGTCACAACAACAGAGTCAATCTCGGCGATTGGCGGCAGGTTCTCCTCGATGAAGCGGTTCATCATGCGCGACGAACGCATGGAGACGGCATCCATCTTCGAGCCGAGACTGCCATAGAATCCGTCACCGCGCAGCCATGTAAGCTGGCGTGCGATCGTGTTGCGTACATTCGCCTGATACGCCCAGTCATCGAGGTAGCGCGTTGTCAGAAGGTGATCCACCGAATCCCCGTTCATGTGACGGACGAGCATCCCCTCACCGAGGGCAAAGCCGGAGCTGTTCGTCGGCGTGTTCCAGCCGGCATAGGCTTGGATCTTGTAGAGAAGTCCACGTTTCTGCAGCTCTGTCATGAGCGCATTGTCCGCCCCGTTGGCAAACGCGATATCGGCGATGGCAACAGGATACCCCTTCGCCACATAGTCTGCAACGAGGTCGGCGAAATACATCGTCCCATCACGCGGCGTGCCGTCATTGAGGACTGCATTCGCCTCATAGGTGCGCCCGTCGGGGTTCGTGTTCACTGTGAGCACGACATCTGCCTTCTCCGGCGCACGCACCATCATACCGCCCGCTGCAAGCACGGCATCCGAGATCGACGTGCTGATCTTCTCATCCGAGTACGCAGGTACAGTATCTGCGCCGCGCCCCCAGTTGTACTGTGCGAAGACAAATGGGATCTCATGTTTCTGCTCGTTCACCGCGCGCGTCAGCATGAGCAGGGCAATCTCATCGATGCCCGCCATTGTCTGGAAGCGAGCCTTGCCGAGATCCGCGCCCGCCGCTGAGAGGTGACGGCTCTCCAGATGCGTCTGGGAGAACGGGGCGTTATCATCACGCCCGAGGGTCAAATAGCGGAATGTATTGCGCTTTCGCAGAAGGTCGATCAGATATTCGTTCACCGCATAGTTCTTCTCGCGACGCCCCATCCAGTCGGCAAGTGCCTCCTTCGGGATCAGACGTCCGAGGAAATCGTACTCCTTGCGCTCGCGGCGCGTGAGCCCCTCGACCTCATCCTTGTCACGGAGGACGGTATAGCGGAAGATATCCGCACCGTAACGGCGATAGTACTCCGGCTCCTCATGCCCCGATGCTTCGCCCGTACGCGGTGTCCGCATGATCGAGCCGAACACATAGAGCGGTGTCTTGGGATGCGCACGCTGAAGTTCATCGAAATGCTGTGCCCGTGCGAGCACCTCGCTGCGCGAAAAGCTGTGCTTGCGCGAGCCGACGAGACTTCCGTAAACCATGGCATCTGAGGAAATGACCGCCGCCTTGACTCCCGGCTGTGCGATATTTTCGTCAACCCATCGCCACAGCTCATCGGGATGTCCCCAGTCCTCACGATTGCCGAGCAGCTCCTGCGGCGGGACAATGATCTCATAACCCACACGGTGCACAACATCCGCCGTCTGCTTACTTGAGATCGGACGGCTGTCATGCGGGATAAAGACGATCTTCTCCGTGACTGGCGCCCTCTTTGCCGCGTCGGCTGACTGCGGCAGGAGGAGGATCGCCAGGATGGCAAAACAAAGAATGCGAATGAAACGTGATTCTGTCACGATGTCTCCCCTTTCCCTGCACTTTCTTCAGAGACCGATGAACGCTGCTCCTGCAAAAGCCCTTTGAGCGCGGACTTCACATCATCGGGCACGTTCAGCTTCGTATCGAACATGATACCGCCCTCCTGCACCACTGCGCTCTCAATCTCGATCATATCCGTCAGCTTGTGCCCTTGGAACGTCGTCTGCCCGAGTTTCGACGCGGCAAGCACCTCATGAAAGTCCACATAGACCTTGTTGCCGTGAATCTCCACGGGCAGTGCATCGGACACGTCAAACCGCCCCATCAGACGCTCCGCCATCGAGAGCGAAACGCGCGAAAACACCCATGAGACAAACCCGTGATTCGGGATGTTCTTCTCCCGCACACGGTAGACCGCATAGGACTTGTCTCCGTCGTGGACGAATTCCTCGATGATGCCCGAAAGCTCAACCGTCTTATACTTTTTCGTTGTCGTACAGGTGATATCAAGCCGCCCATTTGCCCGGGAATGAAGCACAATGCTGCGGACCGATCTGTCCGTCCCGATGTTCTTTGCAATCGCCTCGTTCAGCACGGAGTCGCGCACAAAGAGATGCCCCTCGGCAATCTGCGCCAGTGTCTCGCGATCCCATGTGTCACGCAGTACCGTGAGTGCAGGACCATAGTCTGCCACCGCCTCACGCACACTGCCCCAGTCAATATTTTTCACCTGCTCGATAAAGTTTGCAGGAATGTCAATTACCATCAGCTGTCTGCCTTCTCCGCTTCCGCCTTCTTCTCACGCAGCTCGAGCCAGAGGTTCTGCGTGCGCTCGAATAGTTTTGTATCGTTCTTACGGACTTCCTGATCACTCATGATCTGCGAGAGCATCTGCGTCGCCTTCTCATAGTCCTCCAAACGGTAGTACGCCGCACCTGCGATATAGAGTGCCATGCTGTCGCTCATCCCGTTGATCGGATAGTGCTCCGTCATCACCGACTTCTCATAGAGCTCAGCGGCACTGCGCAGCATCTCATTCTCCTTGTCCCGCTCCTCCGTATCGCGGTAGACCCACGCCATGCCCATGCAGTACCCCGCCTGCTTTTGAAGCGGCCAGCCGAGACGCTCGGCAAAGTAGATGCCGAGCTTATAGGCACGGATCGCCTCCTCCACCGTGCGCTCCTCGTGATACGGCAGGTTGATGGTACGTCCTTCGAGGAGCTCCTGGATCTTCGCCTTGTCGCGTGCGGAGAGCGGTTCGTCCGCAAACTGCTTCTCATCGGCGGCAAATCCGCAGTGCTCACACAGCCAGACACGGTAGCGGTAGGGGTTCACCCCTTGATAGTGCACACAGAAATCCTCATCCGTACTTAGCGTGATGAGACGCGCCTTCAGCTTCGTCACATGCGTTTTCTCTCCACAGACCGGACACGGCTTCTCCACCGTATATGTATACTCTGCCATCGTACTTCCTCCCTACAAAGAATCTATTTCAGCATACCATAAAATGCGAAAAAAAGAAAGAATCTCAGCCGTTCATTCCATGAAGAATCCCTCCGCGCGTCGAGATGCGGAGGGATGATCTTGCCTGCAGAATTTCTCACCGATGGTATCGCACGCAGAGCGCCTTGAGTTTCTTCGGGTCGAGTTCAAGGAGGTAGTCCTTCTTGAGGCTCCACCGCCAGTTGATACCAACCGTCCCCGGCGTATTCATGCGGGCGCGTTCGTCGAGTGCGAGGAGATCCTGCATGGGGATGATCGCCATGCGTGCGTGCGATGCGTACGCCGCCTTGATGAGGCGTTTGCAGATGGTCTTCGGGCGATCCGAGGTCGTGCCCGTCATGTTCGCCAGAGTCTCGCGCAGCACCTCGTCGATGTCGCGTGTGTACCAGCCGACGGTAGTGTTGTTGTCGTGCGTCCCCGTATAGACAATGCTGTTCTCGGGGGTGACGAAGCCGACGCGTCCCGACTCATTTGGCTCAAGCATGAAGTGTACGATCTTCATGCCGGGGAAGCCGCAGTCGTCGCGCAGACGTTCAACCTCACTGGTGATGATGCCGAGATCCTCAGCGACAATGTCGAGCTCCCCGAGTTCACGCTCGATCTCATCGAAGAACGGCTTTCCGGGTCCCTTGAGCCAACGCCCGTTGATCGCCGTCTCCGCCTTGCCGTCGATCGACCAGTACGCCTCAAAGGCACGGAAATGATCGATGCGCAGGATGTCCACCTGCTCATGCAGCTTGCGGAAACGGCGTTTCCACCACGCGTAGTTCTCCGCCTTCATCGCATCCCAGTTGTACTGCGGATTGCCCCAGAGCTGCCCATTCGCAGCAAAGTAGTCGGGCGGTACACCTGCGACCGTGCGCGGTGTACCGTCCTCATTGAGGTCAAAGAGGTGCTGATGTGCCCACGCATCCGCGCTGTCCTGTGCGACGAAGATCGGCATATCGCCAAGGATTTCAATGCCCTTTTTCCGCGCATAGTCATGCAGACGATTCCACTGAAGATGGAAGATGTACTGCTTGAAACGGTCGAGTTCGATTTCATCGGCCTGCTGTGCGGCAAGCTCCCTGAGTGCATCGGGGGCACGGTATTTGACCGGATCGGGCCAGTCCGTCCACGCCGTACGTGCATACGCCTTCTTGCCCGCATGAAAGAGAGCGTAGTCGTCGAGCCAGTACGCCTCTTTCTCACAGAATTCCTTGTAGTCCTTGTCCTTCGCACTCGTCTTGCGGAACGCACGGAATGCCTTCTCGAGCACATCCTTCTTGAACTGCTTGACACGCTCGAAGTCGATGAACGCCGTGTTCGCCTCATATGGCAAAAAGAGATCCTTCTCCGTCAGCCAACCGCGCGCGGCAAGCTCCTCGAGGTCGATCATCATAATGTTGCCCGCAAATGCGGAGATGGACTGATAGGGTGAGTATCCGTATCCGACCGGGCTGAGCGGCAGAACCTGCCAAACCTTCTGCCCCGCCTCTGCGAGGAAGTCAAGGAAACGGTACGCCTCCTTACCGAAGTCGCCCACGCCGTATTTCGACGGCAGGGAGGTCGGATGTAGGAGTACGCCTGCCTTGCGCTCGTAGCGGCGCGGTTCTTTGCGCTCGCGCAGGAGCAGCCCAAAGAGCGGCGGGATCTTGATGCGCAGCCGCCCGCGCTCCACCTCATAGGTGCGCGAGGGCTTGAATGCGTCCTCGAAGGTGCCACAGGCAAAGTCGCTCACATCGATCTCGATCGTCAGCGTCTCCGTCAGGTTGCGGTTGAATGCGGCAATAAATACGCCGTCCTCCTTCTCCTGATTGAACACATCGTAGCCCGAACGGATCGTGCGCGCGTATGCAATGACATCACCCGCGCCATAGAGCGGCAGAATTTCACCCGTGCGGAGTGCATCGTTCTCGTTGCGGATGGCGATGAACCGCTCGAACCAGCTGCGAATCTCCTTGTTGCCATGTTCCCAATCGTAGGGACGGCGGTTGAACGGGTCTTTGAAGCCCTGCATTCCAATCTCGTCGCCGTAGTAGACGCTCGGCACGCCGGGGTAGGTCATCTGCCAGAGCGTCGCCATGAGGAGGCGGCGCATACCGAGATCGAACTGCTCATCGGTCATACGCACACGCGACTGCTCGATGGCGGGCATCCCCTCGTAGTAGGGAACGCCCGCGAGCACGGTGATCGCACGCTGCACGTCATGACTGCCGATAAGGTTCATCATTGCATAGAGGTTTTCCTTCGGGTAGTTCTCGATCTGGCTTGCGAGCCGCCGTGCGGTCTGATGTCCGTCGGACGCACCCGTGAGAAAGTCGAACATGATGGTGCGCAGCGGATAGTTCATCGCCGAGTCCATCTCGTTGCCCGAAAGGTATTCGCGTGGCGTTCCGTACGCAACCTTGTTCGACGCGTCCTCCCAGACCTCGCCGATCATGACGGCATCGGGGTCGCGCTTCTTGAGCTCGGCAAAGAACGTCTTGGAGAACGTCGGCGGGAGTTCATCGATCACATCAAGCCGCCACCCCGCAATCCCCTCATTCATCCAGTGATGGAGTACACTGTCCTTACCCGTGATGACAAAATCCATATAGGCAGGATCGGTCTCGTTGACGTTTGGAAGTGTGTCAAAATCCCACCAGCAGTCATACTCGTTCGGGTAGTTGCGAAAGTGATACCACGAGTAGTACGGGGACTCCTTCGACTGATACGCGCCGATCGATCTATACTGATGCTGACGGTTAAAGTAGATGCTGTTGCTGCCCGTGTGACTGAACACGCCATCGAGGATGATGCGGATGCCACGCTGCTCCGCCGCTGTGACGAGCGCGCGGAAGTCCTCAATGTCACCGAGCACGGGATCGATCTTGTGATAGTCTCCCGTGTCGTAGTGATGGTTGCTCTCGGACTCAAAGACGGGGTTGAAGTAGATGCAGGAGATGCCGAGATCCTTCAGATAGTCCAGCTTCTCCATCACACCGCGCAGATTCCCGCCGAAGAAGTCATAGGCGATGATCTCCTTCGTGTCCGGATCCTTGAGATACATTGGGTCGTCCGTCCAGTCCGTGCGGATGACCGCCCCCTTCTTCTTCACAATCGTATCGCCCGAGCGTGCAAAACGGTCGGGAAAGATCTGGTACATGACGGCATTCTTGAACCAGTCGGGCGTATGCGCCCCCTTGTTATAGATCGTGATCTGATAGGATGAAGGTGCCTCCATACTGAGTGCTCCAACACCGCCCAGCATTTCCGCATTGTTTCCGTAAAAATAGGTGCCGCTCTCGGTCGTAATGACAAAGTAATACCAGACAAGACAGCCATAGTCCGGCAAGTTGAACCACGCGGTATAAAATTTTTGCTCTCCCTGCGTGTCCCTCGTCTCAAGTGGAATCAGACGCTCCCCCGTCTGATCCTGCCACAGGCGTACGAGCACCTGCTGTATGGTCTCGTAGGTACGAATGCGGATGCCAAGACGCAGCCGACTCCCTGCTTCGGCTGCCCCAACAATGGAGCGGTAATAAATATTCTGCGAGTTGTGCTCCACCTGATAAGCTTCCAGCATAACATCCTCCCCCTTCCTAAAATTAAACGCACAGAAACCACTGGCGAATCAAATGTTCTTATTTTGAACGAATTCACCAGCGGTTTCATAAAAGTTGCATCGTATATGACCTAAATGCGGTCACCCAATGCACAGCAAAGCAACTCATTTTTCGTGCAGGAGGCGTTCATAGAGGGTCTCGTACTCCTTTGCCGACCGCTTCCAGCTGAAGTCACTGTGCATCGCCGTGAATACCAGCTGCCGCCACTCGCGAAGATTTCCGTATGCAGCGAGTGCACGCTTGATCGCATACATCATCTCGTGCGCATTGTATTCGTAGAACAGGAATCCGTTCCCCTTGTCCACGTCCGAACGATCGAACTGGACGACAGTATCCTTGAGCCCGCCCGTCTCACGCACGACGGGGATGGTTCCATAGCGCATGGCGATGAGCTGTCCGAGACCGCACGGCTCGAACATGGACGGCATGAGGAAGATGTCCGATGCCGCATAGATGCGCTGTGCAAGTTCGTTCGAGAAACGAATGTTGATCGACGCCTTGTTCGGGAAACGCCACGCAAGTTCCTTAAACCAGTCTTCGTAGCCGCGGTCACCCGTACCGAGCAGAACGAACTGAACATTCTCATGCTGCAGGATCTCATCCAGTACACGCACCACGAGATCAAGCCCCTTGTTCGCCACAAGGCGCGTGACCATCGCGATCATCGGCGTGCGGCGATTCTCTGGCAGCCCAAGGTCACGCTGCAGACACACCTTGTTGTCGCTCTTGCCCTCGACCGCCTTCTTCACACTGTAGTTGACATAGAGATTCTTGTCCGTCTCGGGGTTGTAGACATCATAGTCAATGCCGTTGACGATGCCAAACAGCTCCTCACGACGCTTGCGCAGAAGCCCCTCAAGATGCTCGCCGTAGTAATCGTACTGGATTTCCTCGGCATAGGTCTTACTGACGGTCGACACGTAGTCGGCGTAAATGATACCCGCCTTCATGAAATTGACCGCATCGAAGAACTCAAAATCGCCGTTGTTGAAATACTGCCAGTCAAGCCCGAGCACATCCGTCATGACATCCTTCGGGAATACCCCCTGATATTTGAGGTTGTGAATGGTGAAGATCGTCTTGATCCCTGCATAGCGTTCATCCGCCTGATGCTCGAGCTTTAGGAACACGGGGACGAGCGCGGAGTGCCAATCGTTCGCGTGGATGATGTCCGGCCAGAAATCCAGCGCAGGCAGGAGATTGAGTACAGCGCGGCTGAAAAATGAGAACCGCTCCGCATCGTCGGGATATCCATAGAAGCCTTCGCGATTGAAATACTCCTCATTATCCACGAAATAGTAGGTCACGCCGTCCAGCACATACTTGTCAATACCGACGAACTTGTCCCGCCATGCGACATTCAGGACCCCATCGTAGATATGCTCCATCGTGTTCCGAATCTGTTCAGAAATCGCGCCGTACTTCGGTAGGATAACGCGGCAATCCACGCCATCCTTGACGAGTGCAGCGGGGAGCGACCCTGCCACATCCGCAAGACCGCCGGTCTTGACAAAGGGAACTGCCTCTGATGCTACATAAAGTACCTTCATCCCAATATCCTCCTTTATCTCGCGAAAGGATGCCGTAACCATCCGCCCTGCGAGTTTTTCATACTGTATTTCGCAGCTTTCGTCATTCTCCTGTTCAATGCGTGCAGAGAGTTCTTTGTCTTATGACTTTGCCGCACGCGTTTTCTTTGGTTTTTCCTCAACCTCTGCCGCAGCCTTGCGCACAGGCTTCTTTTTCGTCGCTGTCATGGATGCTGTTTTCGTCTTGGCGGCGGACGTTTCCAGGGACTTCGAGGATTTCGTCGCATCCTTTGCGGGTGATGCCTTTTTCTCTGCCACAGTCTTTGCCGGCGGTTTCTTGGACGCCGCCTTCTTTACGGACTTTCCCCCCGTCTCAGCTTTCTTCGCGGTGCTCGTACGCGTTGATTTCTTCGGCGCAGCTTTTTTCGTCTCTTTCTCAGCGGAGGTCTTTGCTGATGCCGTGCGCTTCTTCGGGGTGGTTTTCTCCGTAGCCGGAGCTGCATCCGCCTTCTTTGCCGCTGCCGCCTTTGCCTTAGAAGTTACCGATTTTTTTTTTGCAACGGCATCGACTGCCTCAGCCACTTTATGGTCGGGCGTTCCCGCACCGCTCTGCTGCTTCAAACGGTAGAATGTGGTCGCCAGAGGCGGTACGGTGATGACGATGGACTGCTCACGTCCGTGGAATGCGTAGTCCTCGCTCACAATATCACCTGCATTGAGGACGCCGCTGCCGCCGTAGCATTCCTCGTCGGAGTTGAAGACCTCGACATACGTCCCCTTCGTCGGCACGCCGATGCGATAGCCGTGTCGCACCTCGGGGGTAAAGTTGTGGACGCAGACGATGAAGTCACTGCGATCCTCGGCGCGACGGACGAGTGCGATAATGCTGTTCTCGCTGTCGTTGCAGTCAATCCACTGGAAGCCGTTCCAGTCGAAATCAACCTCCCAGAAGGGCTTGTTATCGACGTAGAACTTATTGAGTGCCTTCGAGTACGCGAGCATCTTCGTATGCATCGGGTACTGCTCGACGAGATGCCAGTCCATGCTGTCGTCAAAGTTCCACTCAATGAAGTGTCCGAACTCACCGCCCATGAAGAGCAGCTTCTTGCCCGGATGCGCCATCCAGTAGCCGAAGAATCCGCGCAGCCCCGCGAACTTCTGCCAGTAGTCGCCCGGCATCTTGCTGATGAGCGAGCATTTCCCATGCACGACTTCGTCGTGTGAGAGCGGCAGGACGAAGTTCTCGGAGAACGCATACATGAGGGAGAACGTGATCTTGTCCTGATTCCACTTGCGGTAGATCGGGTCAAGGCTCATGTAGGAGAGCATATCGTTCATCCAGCCCATGTTCCACTTGTAGTTGAAGCCCATGCCGCCCATGTAGACAGGCTTTGAGATGAGCGGCCATGAGGTCGACTCCTCCGCGATCATCAGCGCCTGTGGATGGTACTTGAAGATTGTCTCATTGAGCTTCTTCAGAAAGTCCATCGCCTCAAGATTGCCTGTGTCGCCGTATTTGTTCGGCTGCCACTCGCCGTCCTTGCGCCCGTAGTTGAGGTAGAGCATATTTGCAACGGCATCGATGCGCAGGCCGTCGATGTGGAACTCCTCGAACCAGAACAGCGCATTCGAGATGAGGAAACTCTGCACCTCTGTGCGCCCGTAGTCAAAGTTCGTGGTGCCCCACTCCCAGTTCTCCGCACGCATCTCATTGTCGGATTCATAGAGGTTCTTGCCGTCGAAATGACGCAGCCCCTGCTCGTCCTTGCAGAAGTGCCCGGGCACCCAGTCCATGATGATGCCGATGCCGTTCTGGTGCGCCGTATCGACCAGATAACGGAAATCATCAGGCGTGCCGTAGCGGCTCGTCACGGCGAAGTACCCCGTTGCCTGATAGCCCCACGACCCATCATAGGGGTGCTCGCAGAGCGGCATGAACTCAATGTGGGTATAGTTCATGTCCTTGACGTAGCTGATAAGCTGATCCGCCAGCTCACGGTAAGAGAGGTAGTCGCCCTCAAGCGTGCGCCGCCAAGAGCCCGCATGCACCTCGTAGATCAGCATGGGACGCTCATAGGAGGACTCCTCCTCCTTGCGCTTCTGCCACGCCGCATCCTGCCACTCGTAGTGGTTCATGTCGTAGGTACGGGACGCTGTCTGCGGTTTCTTCTCAGCATAGAATCCATAGGGGTCTGCCTTCATGATGCGCGGACCGCCCCACTGCGGCTCGATGGCATACTTGTAGATTTCACCCTCGCCGAGCCCCTCGACGAATACCTCCCAGATCTCGCCGTCATCGATGCGGTTCATCGGATGAATGAAGACGTTCCAATCATTGAACTCGCCGACAACACTGACCGCCTTTGCATTTGGTGCCCACACCGTAAAGCGGACGCCCTTTTTGCCGCCCTGCTCCACAAAATGCGCACCGAGCATCTCCTGGGCATGATAATTCGTTCCCTGATGAAAGAGGTACAGATCAAACTCACTGAGCGCGGATGTTTTCATACGAACCCCTCCTGTGTTTTCCTCGTAAGGAGTGCGGATATATACCGTACTCCGCTCGTATACCTACGAGATAATAACGGGATGGATGTTCCAGATCTCCCGTGCATACTCGTCGATCGTGCGGTCGGACGAGAACCCGCCGGAGTGCGCGACGTTCATTGCCGCCGTGCGCGCCCAGCCTTCCTTGTCCTTGAACCGCCGCATGACCTCGATGCGTGCGTTGTCGTACGCATTGAAGTCCTTTAAGATAAAGAATTCATCGTTCGCGTGCAGCAAATAGTCATACAGCGAACGGAAATCTCCGTAAGTGCCGTCGACGAGCTGGTTCATCACCGTGCGTACCTTCTCATTCGTGTTGTATTCATCCCACGCAGAGTACGCCCCCGTCGCATAGTAGTTCATGACCTCCTCGGCTTTGAGCCCGAAGATGACACAGTGCTCATTGCCGACCGCATCACGGATCTCGACATTTGCACCGTCAAGCGTGCCGAGCGTGATCGCACCGTTCATCATGAACTTCATATTGCCCGTACCCGAGGCTTCCTTCGATGCGGTCGAGATCTGCTCGCTGACATCCGCTGCGGGATAGACCAGTTCGCCGATGGAAACACCGAAATTCTCGATGAAGATGACCTTCATGAAGTCATTGACGTGTTTGTCCTTGTTGATCCGATCCGCAACCACGTTGATGAGGCGAATCGTCTCCTTCGCTATGTAGTAGCCCGGTGCAGCCTTGCCGCCAAAGAAGTAGGTCACAGGCTGCGTTAGGAACCCCGGCTCGCTGAGAGCACGCTGGTAGCGGTACATGATGTGCAGAATGTTCATCAGCTGCCGTTTGTACGAGTGAATGCGCTTAACCTGAATGTCGAACATCGAATCCGGGTCGAGCTTCACCCCGTTGTGCCGCTCGATATAACGGGCAAGCCCCTCGCGGCGCAAGTGCTTGATCTTCATAAGCTGCTCAAGGAAGTTTCTGTCATCGACACGGTCATACAGTCCATCCATCTTCTCCGGATGGCGATGCCACGAATGACTGCCGAGCGCATCGTCAATCAGAACCGCGAGCTCGGGGTTTGCCCCCATCAGCCAGCGGCGGTGCGTGATGCCGTTGGTCTTATTGTTGAACTTGCGCGGCGTATAGTCATAGAAATCCTTGAGTGTCGTGGATTTCAAAATACCCGTATGGATCTTCGCCACACCGTTGACGCTGTGTCCGCCGATGATGGAAAGACGCGCCATGTGAATCACGTCGTCCTGAATGATGGAAAGCGCACGCACCTTGTCCTCATTGTTTGGATAGCGGCGGCGCACCTCCTCAAGGTGACGGCGGTTGATCTCGTCAATGATCATGTAGATGCGCGGGAGCAGCGGACGGAACATATCAATGCTCCATGTCTCAAGTGCCTCAGGCATGATCGTATGGTTCGTATACGCAATCGTATCGCGCGTGATCGCCCACGCGTCCTCCCACGTCAGTGCCTCCTCATCGACAAAGATACGCATGAGCTCCGCGACACAGAGCGCGGGATGGGTATCGTTGATGTGGATGCCGATCTTCTTGCCGAAATCGTAGATGCTCATGCCCGTCTTCTTGTAGTGACGGACAATGCTCTGCACCCCTGCCGAGACGAAGAAGTACTCCTGGATGAGGCGCATACGCCGTCCCTCGAATGTGCTGTCATCCGGATAGAGGTAACGCGTAATAGACTCGACAAAGCTGCGGTAATCATTCCGCTGCTGAATCTGCTCCTGCGTCAACATACCGTAGTCGGAGAAGTCACGGTTGACCTCGGCATTCCACATACGCAGCGTATTCACCGTCGCGTTGTGATAGCCGACAATCGGCATATCGTACGGTACCGCCATGACGATCATCGGATCCTCATGGACAAGCTCGAGCTTGCCATTCCCCATGTCACGCATATAGGCGTTGCCGCCGAACTTGACATCGACGGACTTATCGGGTTTGCGGTACTCCCATGCAAAGCCGTCGCGGAGCCAGTTATCGGGAATCTCAACCTGGTTGCCGCCGACAATCTTCTGCTCAAAGAGCCCGTACTGGTATCGAATCGTGCAGCCGTGCCCCGGATAACGATGCGCTGCGAGTGAGTCGATGAAACAGGCGGCGAGACGGCCGAGGCCGCCGTTGCCGAGGCCCGCGTCCGGCTCTACCTCGTAGGCATCCGAGAGGTTCAGCTTGAAATCTCCTAGGACCTCCTTCAGAGCCTCCTCGATGCCGAGATTGATGAGGTTGGACTTTAAGAGCCTGCCGAGCAGGAACTCAATGGAGAAGTAGTAGATCTGCTTCTCCTTGCGCTCGGCATACTGCTTGTTCGTCTTGATCCAGTTATCCGAGATGGACTGCTTGGCGGTTGCTGCGATTGTCTTGTAGATCTCAACCTCTGTCAGTTCCTCTACCTCGCGTCCAAACATCACATGCGCGGTCGTGATAAAACGGCTCTTGAGGATCTTTTTCATCGTCTCGAGAGCTTTCCCTGTCGGTCGGTTGACCTGATCCTTCTGTGCCAAATCGTCCACTCCTTTTCCAAACTTCTCTTGTCTCCCCCCGACCTTCTTTTCCTACACACGGCAGAAATCCCCGTAAGAAGTATCAGAAACAAGAAGCCGTTATAGTCCCTCCCGCTCCGAGAATCGGAGCGGAGAAGGAACCGCTAACGGCAAATAAACAGATTTCTTTAGATTGTGATATTCTTCTTGATCACAAGCGGATACTCTGCAGCTCCCTTCAGCCATTTCTCCGCCGTGATGGTGACATTCTTGTCGCAAATAACATTTTCGACAAGCGCGCCATCCTGAATATCGCATTTCTGCATGATGATCGAATTGCGGATCTTCACACCCTTGCCCACTTTGACGCCACGGAACAGGATGCTGTTCTCTACCTCACCGCGCACGATGCAGCCGTTTGCAATGAGGGAGTTCGTGGCCTTCGCTGTCTCCTTGTACTGCACGGGTACGCCGTCCTTGATCTTCGTGTAGATGGGACGCTCCCCCATGAAGAGCCCCTGCCAGACCTTGGGATCGAGGATCTCCATATTCGCCCGGTAGTAGGTCGACATGGAGTCCACGTGAGCCATGTAGCCGTCGTGCGCGTACGCGAACATCGTGTAGTCACCGAAGCGTCGGATGATCCCGTCAAGCATGAAATCCATGCCGCCGCGCTCATAGGCATAGCGAACAATCTCAACGAATGCGCGCCTATCCATGAGATAGATGCCCATGGAGACTTTCATGCCCTGATACGCGACCGGTTTCTCTGCGATGTCGAGAACGAGGCCATTCTCCGCTGTATCGAGCACAATGTTGTTGCCTGTGTTCTCGTCCTCCGTCGTATGCGAGACGAGCGTAATATCCGCGCCCGTATTCTGATGGAAGCGGAGCACCTTGTTGAAGTCGATGTTGTAGACAAAGCTGCCGTTCGCAAGCAGAATATAACGCGAAGACGCATGTTCGATGAAGTCAAGATTATAATAGAAATTCTTGAGGTCGCCCTTGCGGCGCTGCGCATCATCGTGCGCTGCCGGCAGGTAGAAGAGGCCGTCATGGCGGCGTGCCAGATCCCAATCCTTGCCCGAGCGCAGATGGTCGAGCACCGAACGCGGCTCGTCGGGAAGCATGATGCCCACCTTGTGAACACCGGAGTTGACCATGCTCGAGAGAGAAAAATCAATCAGGCGATAGCGTCCGGCGAAGGGAATGGATTCAACGGCACGCCGATCTGCAAGCTCACGAATGAGACTGCTATCCTCCTGCAGATTGATGAGGCCCATCACGCTGTTCATTGTAGTTCACTCCATTCTCTTCGGATCAGCCGACGCACTTCTCGCTCGAAGCCGCTGTCACCGTCTCTCCTTCGGGGATGACCGTAATCTGCGTCTGCTCGCCGACGACCTGAGCCCCCTCCTCAATCACAGCACGCTGCGCGAGAATCGCATAGTCCACAACAGCACCGTCACTGACGACCGCTGAAGGAAGGAGAACCGAGTTGCGTACCACCGCGCCCTTGCCGACGCGTACGCCCGGGAAGATCACGGAGTTCTCAACCGTGCCAAGGATCATCGTACCTTCGCTGATCATCGAGCGCGTGATCTTTGCCTCCATGCCGACGAACTGCGGCGGCATGGACGGGTTGAACGAATAGATGCGCCACTTGCCCGAGAGCTCGAACGGCGGCTCATCCTGCAGAAGATCCATGTTCGCCTGCCACAGGCTCTCGATCGTACCGACATCCTTCCAATAACCGTTAAAGGCATAGGAATAAAGTCGCCCCTCATCGGCGAGCATCTTCGGAATGATGTCCTTGCCAAAGTCATGGCTCGAAGTCTCGCTCTTTGCGTCAGCAGTAAGGTATTCCGCGAGATAGTCACGATTGAAGATGTAGATGCCCATTGAAGCAAGATTGCTCTTCGGCTTTGCCGGTTTCTCCTCAAACTCGACAATACGACCGCTCTCGTCCGTATTCATAATGCCGAAGCGCGACGCCTCGTCCCACGGCACTTCAAAGACCCCGATCGTCGCCTGTGCCTTGTTTTTCTTATGCGACTCAAGCATCCACGCATAGTCCATCGTATAGATGTGGTCGCCCGAGAGGATGAGCACATAGTCGGGATCCGCCATATCGACGAAGTTGAGGTTCTGGTAGATCGCATCTGCCGTACCGCGATACCACTCCGCCCCCTTCTCACGCGCATAGGGCGGCAGGACGAAAAGTCCCCCGTCACGCTTATCGAGATCCCACGCGCTGCCCGAACCGAGGTACTGGTTCAGCTCCAACGGACGATACTGCGTCAGAACACCGACCTTTTCGATGCCGGAGTTCACGCAGTTGCTGAGAGGAAAGTCAATGATGCGGTATTTCCCCCCGAACGGAACCGCCGGCTTTGCGACGCGCTTCGTGAGCGCACCAAGGCGGCTGCCTTGTCCGCCTGCCAGGATCATTGCCAAGCACTCTGTTTTTCTCATAGGTATTTCTCCCCTCACGGATACCTGGCGGTATCCCCAACATATATGCAATGGCAAAACAGTTGGGCTTGCCGTACACCCATCCGCCTCGCCGTATTCCTGCCGAGTTCAATGAGGTGGCACTCATTCTTTCGTGTTTTCCCTCCGATATTTACTTTAATATACTTAGTTAATTCGATAAACAAGCCAAATTTCCTGCAAGTTCCTGCGTCGTTTTCAGTCTTTTTTCAAACTCACCAAAAGGACAAAGGACTTTTGTACTTCCCATTTTTTATATTTATTGTACCATTATTGTACTCTATGTTTGCCTGCGAATCAAGAAGCTGACAGAGAAAAATTTACAGAAAACAATGCGCCGTATGTTCAAAACCTTTCAAATTCATGCATTGTTCATCTTGCGAAAGATCGGGGTGATAAGTGCGGCATACATCTCCGTCATCTCCTTCGGTGACTGGCGGCAGCCGCCCTGCATCCACCACTCCACCATCAGCATGAAGCTTCCCGTGATGTGATGGATGAGAAAGTCCTCGGGCAAACGGTGCTCACGCAGGAGCGCGTCCCCGCGTGCGCGCAGTGTCTCCCCCAGCTTCTCGCGAAAATAGCGGAGAAAGATGTCACGGCTCTCGCAGGTCAGGAGGCTGCGAATATTTTTCTGCTGATCCTGCATATGGTAGAGCATATGCGAGATGATCGTCGCAGGGTTGTCGCGGTCACGAGAGAAATCGTGACTGCCCTCATCCGTGACAT
The DNA here is from genome assembly GCF_000234095.1 of Centipeda infelix ATCC 43532. Lineage (GTDB taxonomy): Bacteria > Bacillota > Negativicutes > Selenomonadales > Selenomonadaceae > Centipeda > Centipeda infelix. The sequence continues at coordinate 240,796 of NZ_JH376800.1, read as the reverse complement.
CCTCGAGCACATGGGAAAACATATCCTCGCACATTGCACGCAGCAACAGATCCTTCGTCTCGAAGTGCGTGTAAAACGTGCTGCGTCCGACATCCGCTGCCTCGATGATGTCCTGCACAATGATATTCTCGTACCGTTTGCGTGCAAGGAGTTCCTGAAATGCAGCAAGGATTGCCTGTCTGGTCTTTTTACGGCGTCGCTCCATCGCGTTTTCCTTCCATCCATTCGATCGATTTGAACATATTTCTTATTTTGTCCAATAACGGACATTCAAGTCGAACTGTTTCTTACGTTTTTTCTTCGTCTATTGTACTATATGTTCAAAACTGAAACAAGTTCGTCTTTTGAAAATCATGTCGTTCCAAGGAGGCCTTTCTCATGAGATTGGAAGCATCGGAAACTCAAAAAATCCTGATGGGCATTGCTGCCCTTCTGTGCTTTGCCGTGCTCATCTACTGGGGGACGGGTGAGATGGTACGCGCTGTGACCGCCGTCATCGCGTTCAGCCCCTGCGCCTGTCTTCTCGCGGGATCAACCGCCGCGGCGGGGGCCGAACTCAGCCTTGCACGCCGCAGTATCCTCGTCCGTACGAGCAATGTTCTCAAAACGCTCGGATGTGCGGAAACGATCGTATTTGACTGCAACGTTCTAAACCGTACGGACAATCTCAACGCTGATTTTCCACGCATGATCACAACCCTGCGCCGCATGGGACTGCATCCTGCCCTTCGCGCGGACGATGACACAGAGACAGCAGCGCGCATTGGCGCAGTTGCCGGCATCTCGGATCTTCGCAGCGATGCGGATATGGAGCGTGTATCCGCGTCCTCCGCGCCTGTCGCACTGGTCCATTTCCACCAATGCGCGGCACACGGCAGCAGCATCCGCATCGCTCTGAGCAGCAGCACTACCACCGCTGATGCGGTCATCCTCAGCGACGATCTGCACAAGCTCCTCGTGCTCATCCGCATGGCACGCCGTACACGCGGGAAGATCGAGCAGAACGAGATCTTCGGCAACACGCTCGGATTCATCGGCATCGGGCTCGCTGCGGCAGGCATTCTCACCCCCGTCTCGGGCGCACTCTGGCATGCAGCATCCGCACTCATTCTCCTGCTTAACGCCGCAAGCCTTCGCTCCGTCGGCGAGCGCGAAAAAAAATTTGCATTTTAGAATGTCGTGTGATAGAATGACCCAGTACATTTTTCGTTGAGGGGGTGAACCATTTGCCAAACATCAAGGCATCCATTCTGAGTGTAAAGTCTGACGCCAAGCGCCGTGCACGCAATGTTGCAGAGAAGACGCGCGTCCGCCGCGCCATTCGCAGCGTCAACGACGCTGTTGCTGCCGGCAACGCAGACGAGGCGAAAACCCTCCTCGTTGCGGCATACAAGTCCATCGATCAGGCGGCTGCAAACAATGTCTATCACAAGAACGCTGCAGCACGCAAGAAGTCGCGTCTTGCCAAGAAGGTCAATGCGCTGGCACAGTAAGCATAAAAAACGCCATTCCATACGGAATGG
>NZ_JH376800.1:139499-238743 GCF_000234095.1 Centipeda infelix ATCC 43532 | reverse complement strand
TCCATACGGATGGCGTTTTTTCATGTGTATTTTCAACCAGCCGTCAGGCCATCCTGCGGAACACATAGAAACCGACGAAGGCCTGAACGAGGCTGAGTGCAGCGAGCATCCCGAACGCAGTCATGAGATTTGTCGCCGAGGAGACGAATCCGATCGCGGCAGGACCTGCGAGAATACCGAGGTAGCCCATTGTGCTGACGGCGGAGACCGCCGTACCGATGGGCATGACAGTCTGCCGCCCCATCAGCGAAAAGAAAACAGGCACGATGTTCGCACTGCCGATGCCGATGGCGAAGAAACCGAGATAGAGGAGCGCATCCACGGGCGCGAACATGACGAGCAGAATCCCGACAAATGTGAGGAGCGCACCGCCGACGGCAACGGGACACTGTCCGATGCGCAGCACAACACGGTCACCGAGGAAGCGCATGAGGAGCATCGCCCCCGAAAACACGGAGAACCCCACGCCCGCGAGAGAGAGATCCATGCCGCGCACCGTCGTCAGGTAGACACCGCTCCAATCCATCACTGCGCCCTCGCTGAGAAACGCAATAAACGCCGTAATGCCGACGAACACGACGATGCCGCGCGGAATCGCGATCAGCGAACCGCCGCCCCCACCGTAGGGGATCAGGTGTCTGCCAAAAAATGCCGTAAGTACGAGGATCAGTGCCGATGCGATTGCCGTGGACTGAAACGCCGTCAATCCGAGGATACCGACCCACACGCCGTACAGGCCGGCACCGACGAAGCCGCCTAGGCTCCAAAACGCATGCATACCGCTCATGATGCGCCGACCGATCTCCTTCTCCACAATGACCGCTGCGACATTGATGACGACATCAATACAGCCCATCAGCGCACCGAATACAAAGATGATGGGCACAGCGATCCAAAAGTCATTCACCAAACAGACCGACAGCAGCACACCTGCGTATAGGACGCCCGCCGCCACGAGTACGCGGCGGCAGCCGAGACGCGCCGAGAGTGCACCCGAGAGCGGCATCGTCGCGAGCGAACCGATGCCGATGCACAGCAGCAGGAGCCCCAGCACATCATCACCAATGGCAAGCCGCTCGCGCAGCACAGGTACGAGCGGTGCCCACGAGGCCGATCCGAATCCTCCGATAAAGAAAAATGCACGCGTTGCGTTTGCCTCGCGATCCCCGATCACCCGCTTGCGCTCTCCGACATCCGTCATATCCCATTCCTCCATAGATGCGCCGTCCCCACGACGCGAAAAACTTTTGCCATTCTATCACAAGGGCAAAACGGATTGCAAGAAGCACAGAAATGAAATCACCTTGTTATTGTATTCACATTCTTTGAAAAGGAGTTTCTCTATTCCTGTCGAAATATTCCTTAAATGTTTTGTTTTCCCAGTCTTCTATCACCCGTGCGGTTATCGAAGGACGGGCAGCTCTACAGGAGGGATATGTATGCCAAATGAATCACAGAGCGGCACATTGCCGCACAAACAGGAGGTCGGCGGTATTCTCGGATGGATTGAGCGGATGGGCAATCGGATTCCTGATATCACCATGCTTTTCATCTGCGCCTTCGTCATCACCTGCATCGCATCTGCAATTTTATCCCAGATGCACTTTGACTATGTGCATCCATCGACGGGGGCACCGATTGAGGTCACCAACATGCTGAGTCCTGCCTCACTCGTGACACTCCTCACAAAGATGGTGACGAACTATACAGGCTTCCCCCCGCTCGGGATGGTCATTGTGGCGACGCTCGGCATTGGCATAGCGGATGGCTCGGGCTACATCAACACGGGGCTGAAAAAGATCCTCTCCGTCACGCCGAAGACGCTCATCACGCCCATTGTAATCCTCGTCGGCATGATCAGTCATCTCGCGCCGGACTCAGGATACATGATTATCATACCAATCGCTGCATATATGTTCTATGCAACGGGCAAGCATCCGCTCGCTGGCATTGGAGCCTCGTTCGCCGGCATTGCGGGTGCTTTTGCCGCCAACTACACGCCGTCGGCAATCGACCCCGTCATTCAGGGATTTACACAGATGGCGGCGCAGATCATTGACCCGACCTACGAGGTCAATGTACTGTGCAATTACTTCTACGCATTCGGCTCGACCTTCATCGTCATCGCCGGCTGTTGGTGGGTGACAGAGCGCGTCGTCGAACCTTGGTGTCGCAAAGCGTGTCCTGTAGACGATGACATCGACATTCCCGCGCAGGATTTTTCCATCACACCGCAGGAAAACCGTGCATTCTACATCGCGAGCTTCGTGCTCATCCTGCTGCTCGTCGGGCTTGTGCTCGCGCTTCTCCCCGCCGACTCACTTTTGCGTGATCCATCCGGCAACATAGCCAGCTTCAAAGCACCTGTCATGCAGTCCATTGTCGCGATCATCTTCCTTCTTGCGGCAGCAACCGGTGTCGTCTACGGCATCATCAGCGGTAAATTCCGCAGTTCCAAAGACTTTACAAAGTCCATGGAGGAGATCACCAAGACGCTCATTCAGCTCATCGTATTCTACTTCTTTGCCGCGCAGTTCATGTATGTGTTCGGCGCATCCAACATCGGTGCACTCATCGCCATTGCGGGCGCAGAGTTCCTCAAATCACTCGCGCTGCCGCCGCAGGTGACGATCTTCGGCATCATTCTCTTCGTCGGTATGCTGAACCTCATCATCACATCCGCCTCCGCAAAGTGGGCGATCCTCGCGCCGATCTTCGTCCCGATGCTAATGGCGGTCGGCATCGCACCGGAGCTGACACAGGCGGCATTCCGCGTCAGCGACTCTGCGGTCAATGTCTGCACGCCGATGTTCGCATTCTATCCACTCATTATTGTCTACTGCCAAAAATACTACAAAAACACCGGTGTCGGTACACTCAGCTCGCTCATGCTGCCGTACACCATCACGCTGCTCATCACGCTGACGATCATGCTCTACATTTTCTGGTGGCTCAATATCCCGCTCGGCTTTCAGGCAGACTATGTGTACCCGCGCGTGATGTTCTAAGGAGAGAATCCAATGAAAATTGAAGAAACCCTCATCGAACGCTTTCTCCGTTATGTCCGTGTCCCATCCGAGAGCAAGGCGAACGGTGGAAAGGTCGTCCCAAGCACCGAGGAGCAATGGGATATGGCACGCCTCCTCCAAAAAGAACTTTTGGAACTTGGGTTGAACGATATATCCCTGAGTGATAAATGCGTCCTGACAGCGCATCTGCCCGCCAATCTTCCGCCCGATGCACCGCATGTTCCTGCGATCGGGTTCTGTGCCCATCTGGACACGGTCGATGTCTCTCTCAGCCCTGTTGTAAAGCCGCAGCGCATCCGCTACGAGGGCGGCGACATCGTACTGAACGCGGAGCAAAACATCGTCATGCGGTCGGCAGAGCACCCTGAGCTTGCGCCCTATGTCGGGCAGGAGCTGATTGTCACCGACGGCACGAGTGTCCTCGGTGCGGACAACAAAGCGGCGATTGCAAACATCATGACCGCACTTGATACGCTCGTAGGCGATCCTGCCCTGCGGCACGGCGATCTGTACATCGCCTTTGTCCCCGATGAGGAATGCGGGCTTTGGGGCTCAAAGAATATGGATTTTACGAAGTTCCCTGTTGACTACGCCTACACCATCGACTGCTGCGCCCTTGGCGAGGTCGTCTACGAGACATTTAACGCGGGTTCGGCGACCGTTACGATACAGGGTGTGAGCGCACATCCGATGAACGCGAAGGGGGTGCTCGTCAACCCGACGCTGCTTGCCGTGGATTTCGTCAATCTCTTTGACCGCAGAGAGACACCGGAGTGTACGGAAGGGACGGAGGGCTATATCTGGTGTCAAAGCATCCGCTCCAATCCGACGACGGCAACCGTCGATCTGAACATCCGTGACCACGACAAGGCACGCTACGAGGAGCGCAAACGCCTCATCGCCGCCAACGTCGAGAAACTGCGTGCGTTAGAGCCGCGCTGCCGCGTCACCTATACGATCGAGGATACCTACGGCAACATCGCCGATGCCGTGACCGATGAGAATCGTCAGGCCATCGACAACATCTACGAGGCAATGAGAAGGCTCGGCATCGAGCCCAACACCATCGCCATGCGCGGCGGCACGGACGGCTCCTTCATTTCGACGAAGGGAATTCTCACGCCGAACTACTTCACGGGCGGTCTCAACTTCCACTCAAACTGTGAGTTCCTGCCAATCCCCTCCCTGCGCAAATCCTACGAGCTGACGATGGCACTCATCGCTCTTGCCTATGAAAAGGCGCAGTAAGGACATATGACAAAGTACGAAACGCTCTGCTACGCGCTGTGGCGCAGAATGGTAACCCCCCTCTAACAGACGAAAAAGACTGCTGCACATTTTTCGTGCAACAGTCACTCCTTCACTTCATATTGCCGTCCACCGGGCGGCTTTTTTCTTGCAATTTTTCCCGTATTTCCTTCTCGCGCTCCGCACGCACCTTCGCCTTGTCCTTCATCCGCTTCTCATAGGCTCGCTTGTCCACGGCTTCGAGGTATTCGTCGGGAATGCGTTCGAGTGCCTTTGGCTCGACACCGTAGAGTTTCTTGAAATACTCCTGCGCCTCCTGCGACTGCTCCATCTCGTCACAGAGCTCGGCCGCAATCAGATAGCCATATGGATTCTTCGCGTCTGTCTCGATCGCCTTCAACGCATCGGCAAGTGCACCTTCGCGGTCGCCGCGCATACGGCGCACATCACTGCGGTTCAGCCACGTCAGCACATCCTTTGGATCGTCCGCAACGCCCTTGTCCGCATCTGCACGTGCCTTCTCCCAGTCGCCCTGCACGGCATAGGCACGCGCACGGATAACATGGCTCTGCGCACGACTGTCATCGTTGGGCGAGGCAAAGACACGCTCCATCAGCATGAGCGCACGCGTGCTGTCGCCGTAGTCGCTGTAGGCATCGCTGTTCTCGCGCATCTTCCTGACCGCCTTTGCGTCGGCATTCTCCACCGCCGCGCGTTCTGCCGTGCGCGCGTCCGCACGCGCCTTCTCCGCCGCGTGCAGCTTCTCCCGTGCGCCGCTTACCGCCTCGCGTGCATAGGCATCATGAACAAGCGTTTGCAGAAGTACCCCCGCCTTTTCCTTTGCGAGGAAAAATACGAGGAGCTCATTCACGCGTGGGTCGCCGCTGATCGTCGCACCGCCATCCCGCGTTAGGGCAATCTGCCAGTCCTCTGCGCGGTCGCAGTCATGAAAGGCACGTGCGAGCGCACCTGCGACGAGGTAGGCATTCTCGGGGCTGTTGTCATAGTCCTCATCCGTCCATGTCACTGTGAGGAGGGGCGTCCCGTCAATGCAGACCGTCTTGCGGTCGGCGACAGTCACATGACCCGCGCTGTAGTCCGTCATAAAGCCCGCGAGCTTTTCCTCGCGCCGCTCCGTCGCGGGGTGATCCGAGAAATCATCCTGCGGCAGATCCTTCTGCGTCGGATCCTGATACTCCTGGAGATCCTGTGTCACATACGTCAGATAGTAGCCCATCCGTGCCATCGCCGCCGCACCGCCGCCGGGGTTGAAACCCGCACTCGTCATGATGCGGAAGCCGCCCTCGTCCGCCTCGTACTCTGTAGGGAGCGTTACATTTTTTGCAACGGAATACCCCACGAGAGCATTCAGCTTATTCCAGTCCATCAGACCGAAATTCATATTGAGAAAGCTCATCCCATAGAATTGCGCCGCCGCCTTTGCATAGTTGTGCGCGCTGTGCTGGCGCAGCCCGTGCGTCATCTCATGCCCGAGCACGGCGGCAATCTCGTCCACGTTGCCGCCGAGACCGCGAATGAGCCCTCGATTGATCGTTACGTAGTCCGTCGGGTAGCAGGCAGCGTTAAAGACAGAGCTATCCGTCAGCGCCCATGTAAAGGGGAGCGAGTTCACGCGCAGCACATAGTCGCCGTCCCGCACGAGCCGCTCCATAATGCCATCCACGAGCGCGATGTCGTTTGCATTGCGCGCGCGTCCGTTCTCCGCAATGTCCTGCCGCTCGCTCTGCACCTGTGCGTGAACATCGTTGCCGAGCGCGAGCACCGCACCGAGTGCCGAGTGGTACGCGCCAAACACACCGAGTGCCTGCGCCGCAATTCCCCACGCGTCGATTGCCTCCGCACGCGCAGAAGGAAAGAGTGTCGCCGCCGCAATCACGAGAACCGAAAGCATTGCTGCCGCTGTTTTCCGCATCGTTCACCTCACATTTCTATTGCGTACGCAGTATAACAGACATTTCCTAAAACAGACTGAAAAGGCACAGACAAACAAATGCCTGTGCCTCTCTCATAGATGCCGTCATCTCATACCATACGTCTGGAGGAACCGTGCGCTCTCAAGATCATTGCGGTCGATGCAGTAGTCCACCGCCGTCTTTCCATTCTTATCACGCACCGTAGGATCCGCGCCCGCATCCAGCAACATTTTAAGGAGATTCTGGCGCTCACCCGAGGAAATATACATCCTTGCAAAGTACATCAGCGGTGTTGTGCCGCCCTCACTCGTCGCATAGTTCACATTGATCCCCTGTGCGATGAGATAGCGCATGATGTTGATGTCGTCCGCCGAGGAGCTGAGCGTAAAGATCGCGTTGAAATAGCCGAATCCATAGTCCCACGAAGTCCCGTTGATGTCCGCACCCCAGTTGTGGAGATACTGCACGAGTGTGAGATCGCTGTCCTTTGCCGCCTGTACAAGATAGGAGTGCATGTGGTTTTTATCCCGATGGAAAACATAGCCCTGCACATCCGCGCCGCGCTCCAGGAGGAACTGGATCGTCGTGCGATTGTTTTTCTCAAGCGCTCGCCCGAGCGGGGTTGTCCCCCGCTTTGTGTAGAAGGCGTTGATGTCAACGCCCTTATCGAGCATCAACTGGATCGTATTGTAGTCTGCCTTTTCGATCGCAAGGAACAGCATATTTTCATCGGTTGTGAGCTCGCGATCCACGAACGGCGTCGTAATCTGTCCCGGGATGTAGACGCTCGGGCGCGTGCCCGGAACCGCTGTGGGAGCCGTCGTCGCAGGGGATACCACAGGTGCGTCCGCGAAGAATACCCCGCCCGCCTCCACAGTCGGTGAGAGTAGGCCGCTGGCCGACGTAAGCACAGCTGCCGTCAATGTCGCTGCCATATATTTCTTCATCAAAAGTCCCCCTCCGGTTCAAGCCAAAACACTTGGCACAAAATCTGTACAGTATTAGTAATTCGTGATACACGTTTGATTTCCTCCATATAACCGCGATGTTCCAAAAAATCCCGCCCATTTCTGCCGACTTGTGCTATACTTTAGGAGGTTCATGTAAGGAGGTAATCTTATGGAATTTAATGAACTCATACAGGATCGATTCTCCTGCCGTTCCCTATCGGACAGCGAGATCCCACACGAGGCACTCGGACGCATTTTCGAGGCGGCACGCCTTGCCCCCACCGCAGTCAACAAGCAGCCGTTCAAAGTTTGGGCAGTCGAGAGCCCCGAGGCACGGGCAAAGCTTGCGAAGACAACGAACTACACCTTCGGCGCGGGTGTTTTCCTTGTCGTCGGCGGAAAGAACGAGGACGCATGGGTGCGGCAATACGACGAGCGCAACTTCGCCGACGTGGATGCAAGCATCGTCGCAACCTACATCATGCTCGCCATTCACAATGAGGGACTGCGTTCAACATGGGTCGGACATTTCGACGTACCGAAACTCAAGGAGGCATTCCCTCAGATGGCAGACTATGACCTCATCGCCATCTTCCCCATCGGGTACGCTACGGAGAAGGGCGTTCCCTCGGCACGCCACACACAGCGAAAACCTGCGGTGGAGATTGTAGAGGTGCTGTAAACACAAGAATCCCCCACCGACGGTGGGGGATTTTTCATCCGTAATGGAAGATCTTACTTCATGAAGCTGAACGCACGCTTGCCCGGATAGACCGCGCTGCCGCCGAGCTGCTCCTCGATGCGCAGGAGCTGGTTGTACTTCGCGACGCGCTCGGAACGGGACGGTGCACCCGTCTTGATCTGCGCGGTGTTGAGTGCGACCGCAAGATCGGCGATCGTCGTGTCCTCGGTCTCGCCCGAGCGGTGCGACGTGACCGCTGTGTAACCCGCCTTGTGCGCCATCTTGATCGCCTCAAGCGTCTCGGAGACCGAACCGATCTGGTTGAGCTTGATGAGGATGGAGTTGCCTGCGCCGAGCTCGATGCCCTTCTTCAGACGCTCCGTGTTCGTGACGAAGAGATCGTCGCCAACGAGCTGAACCTTGTGACCGAGCGCCTTCGTCATCGCCTTCCAACCATCCCAGTCCTCCTCATCCAGACCATCTTCGATGGAGTAGATCGGATACTTGTCAACGAGGGACTCCCAATGCTTGATGAGCTCATCGGACGTGAACTTCTTGCCGGACTTCGGCTGATGGTAGAAGCCCTTACCCTTCTCCTTGTCCTTCCACTCAGACGATGCGGCATCCATCGCAAGGACGAAATCCTGACCGGGCTTGTAGCCGGCGTTCTCGATCGCCTTGAGGATGTGCTCGATCGTGTCCTCATCGGAGTCGAGGTCAGGCGCAAATCCGCCCTCGTCGCCGACCGCCGTCGTCTTGCCGGCCTTCTTGAGAAGGGACTGCAGGGAGTGGAACACCTCGGTCGACCAGCGCAGTGCTTCACGGAACGTCGGTGCACCTGCGGGCATAATCATGAACTCCTGCGTATCCACGGAGTTCGATGCGTGTGCGCCGCCGTTGAGAATGTTCATCATCGGAACAGGCAGAACGTTCGCCTGCAGTCCGCCAAAGAAGCGATAGAGCGGAATATCCTCAGACTTTGCCGCCGCATCCGATGCTGCAATCGAAACCGCGAGAATCGCGTTTGCACCGAGCTTGGACTTATCCTTCGTGCCGTCCACGTCGAACATCGCCTGATCGACCGCATAGATATCGCTCGCTTCGATACCAATGAGCGCGGGCGCAATCTTCGCGTTCACATTCTCGACTGCCTTCGAGACGCCCTTGCCGCCGAACTTCGTTTTGTCACCGTCACGCAGCTCCAGAGCCTCAAACTCACCCGTCGATGCACCCGAAGGTGAGGCACCGCGACCAACCGTGCCGTCCTCGAGAACGACCTCCGCCTCGACCGTCGGATTGCCGCGCGAATCAATGATCTCACGGCCAATAACCTGAGCAATTCTTAAGTAATCACGCATGTATATTCCTCCTCATCCTAACAAAGGGAGCATCCCTTCCGAATACGCGAATCAAACGCGCGTATTCTCCTTCTCAATATTATACGTTTTTCCTCAGAAAAAAGCAATGCACGAACAGCGCACAACGTCAATTATCAATATCTTTATCGGAAAATTTTTTGAAACCACGAAGCCTCTCCAACTATAACGAAAAAACTCGGCAAAAATTTATTATTACTACCGCTTTTTCCTTATTGTGTGACTTAGGTTACAAATTTCTCAAAAATAATATGATATAATACAGATGTCGACAGGAGTACGAAACGTCCTCCCCGACATTTTCTCCTGTTGACCATCCCTCTAAGGAACGTTTCCCTGCGTTCCTCTTGTAAGGAAAATACCCTTACACCCCATTTCTCAAGCCGCAGGTTTTTCCCGACCTGCGCGCATCCCTTTCCAGGAAAAAGAGCCGTTTGGCGTATGCCAACGGCTCTTTTTCTTTCTTGTTTTATCCCAGAGTTACATCCAGCATCATCATGAGCGAGAAGCCCACAGCAAACGAAACCACGCCCACATCCGAATGCTCGCCCTCGCTCATCTCCGGAATTAACTCCTCCACCACGACATAGAGCATCGCCCCCGCCGCAAACGCAAGCGCATAGGGCAGGATCGGTACAATGAGTGCCGTCGCAGCAATCGTAAGTGCACCGCCGATTGGCTCGACCGCGCCCGAGAGCACACCGCCGCCGAAGGCACGCCATTTCCCCATGCCAGCCGCACGCAGCGGCATGGAGATGATCGCCCCCTCGGGAAAATTCTGAATTGCAATACCGAGTGAGAGTGCGAGTGCCGCGCCGAGCGTAATACTCTCGCTGCCGCTCAGCCAACCTGCATAGATCGCACCGACCGCCATTCCCTCGGGAATATTGTGGAGCGTCACCGCGAGACAGAGCATCGTCGTCCGCGAGAGCCGGCTGTGCGGTCCCTCTGCTTTCTGTGCATTCATATGCAGATGCGGGATGATATGATCGAGCGCGAGGAGGAAGAGTGTCCCTGCCCAGAATCCAACCACAGCGGGAATAAACGCATACTGCCCCATATCAGCCGCGCCCTCCATCGCCGGGATCAGCAGACTCCAGATCGACGCCGCCACCATCACACCTGCGGCAAATCCCGTCAACCCGCGCTGCACATTGCGGTTGAGCGCCCCCTTCAGGAAGAAGACGCAGCCCGCACCGAGTGTCGTGCCGATGAACGGTATCATGAGCCCTTGGAAAATTTCCAGCATAAAATTCACCTCATGCCGGATATTATAGCACGTTCCATTTTTATCGACAAATGATAATTTTTTTCATGACTTATACTCCACCGCTTTATTGTCAAGGCTGAAATCCACGAGGTACATCGATGAAGTACGGCAAAAGAAACAGCTCGCACCATCATTGTGTGCGAGCCGCTTTTCGTGTTACTCCAGCGTAACAATCTTATTTTTCAGTACATAGACGAGTGCCTGTGTGCGGTCGTTGACCTTGAGCTTGTGGAAGATGCTCGTGAGGTGGTTCTTGACGGTCTTTTCACTCAGCCCGAGTGCCTTGCCGATGTCCTGATTCGAGAGCCCCTTCGCGATGCAGCCGAGCACGTCCATCTCACGTGGGGTGAGGCGTTCGCCGCGGCTCTCGTCCCAGATCTCCTTTGCCATGCGGCTGACATCGCCGCAGACCGCCGGAGAGCCGAACAAGCGCTCTGCGAGTTTCGGATAGACAAACGGGTTGCCCTCGTTGACCATGTGAATTGCCTTGATGAGGACGTTTGGCTCGACATCCTTGAGCAGGTAGCCGAGCGCACCATTCTTCAAGAGTTCGAGAACGTAGTTGTCGCTGTCATGAATCGTGAGCGCAATGATTTTCGCACGCGAACGCGCCTGTTTGAGCTGCTTTGTGACCTCCAGCCCCGTCAGCCCCGGCATGTTGATGTCGAGGAGAAGAATATCGGGCTTCAGCATGAGCGTGCGTGCGAGGGCTTCCTGCCCGTCTTCCGCTTCGCCGACCACCTCGAGATCATCCTCGAAGTTCAGCACACGCTTGATTCCCTGACGCAGCAGGGCGTGATCGTCTGCAAGTAATATCCTGATTGCCACTGACATCTCCTCTTTTCCATTGCATCCTGCAAATAACGGGAAGCACAAATACATTTGTGCTTCCCTATCCTTCATCCAGCACATGTGCTGTGAGAAAAATCATGAGTTCGGTCTCGGTCTTGCTCGTCCGCACGGAGCGAAAAAATGCACCGAGCACGGGTATGTCGCCGAGAAACGGAATCTTCGCGAGAGAACGCGACTCGTCGCTGTCGATGAGCCCGCCGATCACCATGGTCTCACCGTCTCGGAGGCGCACGGTAGTGTCCGCGCTCCGCTTCTGAAATCGGTACGCCTTGATATCCTCGACAAAGACGGGCGTACTCACCTCTGTATGCACGCGTGCGACAATGTGCCCATCCTCCGTAACGCGCGGCGTATAGCGCAGGATAATTCCCGCCTCACGGTAGTCAATGCCCGTCGTAGTGACGTTGTTCGAGGTCGATACGCGCGGCACGGGCACCTCCGCACCGATGTTGATGAGCGCCTCGTGTCCCTGTACCGTGGTGATATTCGGACGCGCGAGCATCTTTGCCCGCCCATCCGTGATGAGTGCACGAATCGTCGCAGAGTAGTAGAACTCGTAGGGAATGCCCTCGGGACCTCTGCCAAAGCGGATAATTCCCCCGGTGGCTGCGCCCGCATTGCGTTCCCTGACCTGCCAGTCTCCCGCTGCGCCGCGTCCGACCTTTGGGTACTGCGGCAATGCCGACCATGCCCAATCGATGCCGAGCTCCTTTGCCGCCTGCTTGGAAACGGCGACAACCCGTGCCTCGAGAGATACCTGTTTGGGTACGACATCGAGTGCCGAGATAATTTCGCGCACGGAAAGAGCCTCAGATTCCGTCCCGTAAAAGAGAAGCGTATTTGTTGCCCGATCGACGAGAACACGCCGCTGTACATCGGTATTGGTATCAGAATCTGAGTCCCGACTCCCTCTCTCTTCGTTAGTTTTCGACACAATCGCCCGTTTTCCTTCACCCGTGAGGGATAAATTTGCGGCGTGCGCGAGTTCCTCGGGGTCGCCATAGCGCACGCGATAGGTGTGTACACGTCGATTCTCCGCACGTGTATCGGGTGCGAGTGCAAGAAACACCGTCCCATGCCGTTCGATCTGAATTCCACGCGCGGCAGCAACGAGGCGCAGCACCTCCTCCCCCTCGCCCGTGAGATGTACCGTCACCGAGCCGGTCACACTATCGTCGACGATGAGCGGGATGCCTCCCATGCGTGCCACCGCGAGCAGAACGGCACGCACATCGCCGCCCGTCACATCAATTGTTACGGGCGCGGCAAAGACAGGAACGGGAAGGAGGAGGATTCCCGCAAACGCCATCATCGTCAGCCATCGTTTCATACCGTCTACTCCCTTGTCAGTGTGATTGTCCCCGATGCAGAATCCAGTGTCGCGGAGGTATTCGAAAGCGCACGGAGCGTATGCCCCTGCCACGTCTCTCCGATACCGAGTGCCACACCATCCGCGCCCCGTGCGAGGATGGCAATGCGTGTGCCGTCCACCCCCGTCACCACACCGCGCAGAACGAGCGGCGGCTGTGCAGGAGACGGGACACGCACCGCAGCCGAAACTTGTGCAGGCAACGGTGCAGGATGCGGCAGCAGCATCTTCGTTTTGATCTCCACAGCCTCAGCAGCAGAGGAGATTTCACCACGCCGCTCATGTGCATCGGTAAACGGATTTCGCAAAGCCGTGCGCTTTGCCGCAGCCGATAGTCCCGTAATCTCCAACGCGGGCGGCGGCGTTGTTTCGATGTGCTGTACGATGGCGACAGGCACATCGTCATCCGCCCACAGGAGATACCCGCCGCACGCCGCACACCATAACGAAGCACCAACGAGTCCCCACTGGCGCAAGGACAAATCATTCAGAGATGTGCGCGACATTCCGACCCCAATCTTCCTTCCAAAACGCAGAAAAGGGCTGCTGCACGAAGTTATTCGCTTCGTGCAGCAGTCCTCCCCTTCTGCCACCTCCACCGCTTACGCGGCTCTCTCCCCGTTTACAGGGGAGACTTGGGGATATTACCCCTTCAACGCCTGGAGCTTTGGCCCCATGATGCGCTTGTACGCCTCCACGCCCGGCTGATCGAATGCGTCCACATCCGCGAGTTCGCCCTCGTAGGCGATCGACATCGCGAGCAGATAGAGCAGCTCGCCGAGATGGTACGGTGTCAGCTCCGGCAGTCCAAAGACCGCACTGTAACGCTTGTTCGACGCGAGTGCGTCCGCGTTCGACTGACGTGCAACCTCAAGTGCCTCGCCCATCGTTACGCCCGCAATATCCGCGAGCTTCTTGACCTCGGGGAACGCGTTCGGGATCACGAGATCATCCGCCCACTTGTCGATGCGGATAAACTGCACCACCTTGTTGAGCTTTCCCTCCTGGTGCTGCTGCGTCTGTGCATGCATATCGGTCGTACCGACAGCAACGACCGGTGTGCGCCCGTAGCAGACCTCCTTGCCCTCCTTGTTGAACTGCTTGCCGAGCGACTCGGCGAGCAGCTGGATGTACCACTCGGAGACCGATTTCAGATAGTCGCCGTAGGGCATCATAACCTCGATGTCGCGCCCGTGCTTTTCCGATGCTGCAAATTTCAGCACCGCATTGAGCATGGCGGGGTTCTGCCAGAGGTCATCGTTCTGACACGCCTGATCCATGCCACGCGCACCCGCGAGGAAGCTCTCGATGTCAAAGCCAATGCACGCAGCGAGTGTCAGCCCGACCTCGGTGAACACGGTGAAGCGTCCGCCCACGCCGTCCGGTACGGCGAACTGCTTCCACCCCTTGTCGATTGCGAGCTTCTTGAGCAGCGTCGGCTTCTCCTCATTCGGGTCGGTGACAGCGACCACCTCGACCTCAACATTGTCCGCCTTCATGAACGCGTCATACATCCCCATGAAGTTCGACATCGTATCGAGTGTACCGCCCGACTTCGAGATGACGAGGAGCATGATGCGCAGCGGTCCTGCACCGTTCTTCTTCTTGATCTGCGCGACATCCTTCAGGTGGTTGATAATATCGCCCGTGCGGCGCGGGTCGATGTTGTTGCCGCTGAAATAGATGCGCGGATAGTTCTCGCGCTGCTCGTTCGAGAGTGAGTTCCAGAGCTCTCCGCAGTGCACATCGAACAGCACCTTGTTCCCGAGGAATGAGCCGCCGATGCCGAGCGAGATCACGACATCCGTGTTCTCCTGCGCGTGCTTGCCGAGTTCCTTGAGCCGTGCAATCGACGCGGGCGAGTTAATATGTCCATCGGCGATGTACGGGGTCTGCGAAAACAGCACCTTCTCCGGCTCGCCGTCCTTCGAGAGATGCGCACGGATAAAGCCCTTCTCGCGCATGACCTTCATCGCCTCATGCGCCTTCTTGAGATCATCCGCATAGAACGCGAGGTCGGCATCCGTCACCTTGCCCTCGCCATAGAGATTGTCATAGTCGAATGTAAAACCGGATTTCAGTACAAGACTCATCAAAACACTCCTTCCTGTACCAATGCATTGTCAGGCACGAATCTCTGCAAGCAGTTCGTCCGTCTTCTCCTTGAGCAGTGCCTTATCCTGCCGCGTCTCGACGTTCAGGCGGATGACCGGCTCCGTGTTAGACATACGCAGATTGAACCGCCACTTGTCGAACTCGATGGACACGCCGTCCACCTTCGTCACCTTGCCGCCTGCGCCGTACTTCGCCTCGATGCGATCCATGATCGCCTTCGCGTCCGTGACCTTACTGTTGATCTCACCCGAGGTCGGATAGCGATCCATGCGTGCCTGCATCAGTTCGGAGAGGGTCTTTCCGCCCGACGCACTCATCAGCTCCGCCACGAGCAGCCACGGGATCTGACCGCTGTCACAGTAGGAGAAATCACGGAAATAGTGATGTGCGCTCATCTCGCCGCCGTAGATCGCGTTGACCTCACGCATCTTGTCCTTGATGAACGCGTGCCCGCTCTTGCACATGACAGGCTTGCCGCCGAGCTGCTCGGCAATCTCGATCGTGTTCCAGACAAGGCGCGGATCGTAGATCACGCTCGCCCCCTTGTTCTTCTTCAGGAACGCTTCGGAGAGGAAGCCGACCATATAGTAGCCCTCAATGAAGCCGCCCTTCTCGTCGAAGAGGAAACAGCGGTCAAAGTCGCCGTCCCACGCTACGCCAAAGTCCGCGCCCGTCTCGCGCACAACCTTCGCCGTCGCCTCGCGGTTCTCCTGCAGGATCGGGTTCGGTACGCCGTTCGGGAAATTGCCGTCCGGCTCATTGTAGACCTTGACCAGCTCGAACGGGAGGAACTTCTCCATCGCGTTGATGATGGGCCCCGCCGCACCGTTGCCCGTGTTGACGACGATCTTGTAGGGCTTGAGCTTGCTCACATCGACATAGGTGAGGATGTGCTTGACATATTCATCGAGAATATCCACCTGCTCAATCTTGCCGGGTACGGCTGCAGGCGCGGGATACGTCTCGCCGACCGCCATCGCCGCAATATCCTTGAGCCCCGTATCGCTCGAGATCGGACGCGACTCGGCACGCACGAACTTCATGCCGTTGTACTGCTTCGGGTTGTGGCTCGCCGTAATCATGATACCGCCGCCAAGCTTCAGATGCGCCGTCGCAAAGTAGATCATCTCCGTGCCGCACTGCCCGATGTCCACAACATCACAGCCCGCCTCCATGAGTCCCTTTGCGAGCGCATCGCGGATCGCAGGACCGGAGAGACGAATGTCATGTCCGATGGCGACCTTCTTCGCACCGAATAGCGTGGGGAAACTGCGACCGACGCGGTAAGCGAGCTCCTCGTTCACCTCATCGGGATAGATGCCGCGTACATCGTATGCGCCAAACCCCTTGTCTGTCACTGCCATGTGATATCCCCTCCTCCATGGGAGCACCTCTTCGGTGTCCCATACAAACCCATCCGCTCTCACGAGACGCAGGGTCATAACAAAACACTAAACAATATAAGATAACTATTCGCCGCTCTTTGCTTTTTTTCCTCTCTCCACATCAAAATCTTACGAACTTTTCCCTCTTTTCTCTATTGTGTGTAAGGGTCTGAAATATTTACAACGCCCATAACTTGTGCTAGGATGAACCCACCGAATTTGCTTGGGAAGGTTGGGGAAATTATGGATGAAATTAGTGCTCGTCTTGTCTATCTCCTCACCGATCTGATTCTGCCGCTCATCGTCGGCTATCTGCTCTATCGGCGGCAGCTACTCACGGACACTGCGGTCAATCGGCTCATCCGCATTAACGTCGTTGTCTTCTTTACGCTGCTGTCTCTCTTCAGTTTCTGGGCACTCCCGCTCACACATGACCTCCTCATGCTGCCCGCGTTCTTCGCCTTCATCATACTCTTTCCGGGTTTTCTCAGCTGGCGTTTCCTCGGACGGCGATTTCACAGCCCCATCAATCGCGGCACACATCTCATCTCCGCACTGCTCTCGAACATCGGCACACTCGGCGGTATCTGTGCCTACATCATCTACGGCGAGCGTGGCTTCGCCTACGCGCAGATCGGCGGGGCGTGCCAGAATCTGGTGCTCGTGCTGCTCGCATTCCCCATCGCACAGTATTACTGCCTCCTGCATAAGTCACGCGGATGCACAGCACGCCTCGATGGGCGCGGCTTTCTCGGGCTGCTCGTCTCGTGGAATCAGCTCAGCATCCTCGGTATGGCGGCGGGACTTCTGCTGAATGCGGGCGGCATTGTACGCCCTCCCGTACTTTCGGAGGCATTTTCCTACATCATCCACATCTCCGCATGGTTCGCCATGCTGCCCGTTGGCTCGCTCATCAATTTTCACCGCGCGCGGCACTTCGTCTACCTGACGCTTGACATGATCTTCCTGCGTTTCCTCGTCGTCCCGCTCGTCACCTTCACGGCGGCGCGTCTTTTGATCAGCGACCCGATCGTACAAAACGCACTCGTCATCTTTGCAAGCGTCCCCGCTGCGATCAACGCGACGCTCACGGCGCGTCTCTATCACCTCAACGTCGATTATACGATTGCCGTCTTCCTTGTCACCACCGTTCTCTATCTCACGATCCTATTCCCTGTGACATTTTTCCTGTTTCGGTAGAAAGAAGTATTTCCTATGGACAATCCTGATTTCCGCATCATCTATCTCTTTACCGACCTCCTCGCGCCCCTCATCGTCGGATGCCTCCTCTATCGGCACGGGAAAATCTCCGACGCACTCATCAGCCGCATCCTGCGCCTGAACGTCATCATCATCTACACTGTACTCGCCCTCATGAGCTGCTGGACGCTGCCGATCTCGTGGGATCTCGCACTCATCCCGATCTACGGCATCCTCATCGTCCTCTTCCCGGGACTCGTCGGCTGGGCATTTTTCATTCGTAAATATCGGAGTCCGCTCGATCGCGGCGCATACCTCGCGAACGCGATGATGTCCAACATCACTACCCTCGGCGGTGTCTGTGCCTACATCATCTACGGCGAACAGGGCTTTGCCTACGCCCAGATCATGGGCATCTTTCAGACACTGATGCTTGTACTTGCCGTATTTCCGATGGCACAGTATTACTATCTGCAGCATAAAAATCATGGGCGCGGCGGCAAGATTCACATGCGGTTCCTCGACATCTTCCTCTCGTGGAACCAGCTCAGCATCCTCGGCATGGCGGCAGGGCTTGCACTCAACGCCGCAGGCATCGAACGCCCGCCCGCAGTCGGTACGGCGTTCGAGGGGCTGATCCACTTCGGCGCATGGTTCGGCATGCTCCCCGTCGGCGCACTCGTCAACCTCCACCGTGCACGCCGTTACGCGCCCTACACCCTCGATCTCTTCGCCCTGCGCTTTCTCATCCTGCCCGTGTTTATGATGGCGATCACCTATCCCTTCGTTAACGATCCTGTCCTCCTCGGTGCAATTCTCGTCTTCTCCGTCACACCCGGTGCGATCAACTCCGTCACAGCGGCAAAGCTCTATCACCTCAACGTGGATTACACCATCTCGGGATTCCTCACCACGAGCATCGCATTCTTCTTTCTCATCTATCCCGCACTGTTCTTCCTGCTGCGGTAAAACCGTACATATGCAAAAGCCCTGCCGCATTCCTGCGGCAGGGCTTTTCAATGTCAATTAGGTAACCGACGATCAGACGCGGAAACGCTCGATCTCGTTCTGCAGATCCGTTGCGATCTGCGCGAGGCTCTCGCTCGCCTCGGCGATATCGCCGAGTGCCTGCGTCTGCGTGTCGACGGCGGCCTCTGCCTCATCCGTCGTCACGTCGTTCTCGTTCGCCATATCCATGAGCTTGTTGCTGACAGCGGCGATTGCCTTGTTCTTCTCCGTCAGCTGCTCGGCGGATTCGTTCAGTTTCGTGACGACGCTGTTCGCGCCTTCGACCGCCTCGGCAATCATCTCAAAGCGACGCTGCGTGCGGCCAAGATTGACGTTGCTCTCCTCGACCAGCTTCTTGGAGACCTCCATCGTGTCGACCGCCTGCTGCGACTTCGTCTTGAGCTCACCGATGATGCCGCTGATCTCATCCGTAAAGCCGCGCGACTGCTCGGCGAGCTTGCGGATCTCCTCGGCGACGACAGCAAATCCACGTCCTGCCTCGCCCGCACGCGCTGCCTCGATAGCAGCATTGAGCGCGAGAAGGTTCGTCTGCTCGGAGATGGATTGAATCATCGCGCTCGCCTCTTCGATGCGTTCCGCACTCTGATTCGTCTCCTCGACCACGCGCGAGACCTCCTGCGTAGCATCGGCAGTCTCGGCGGATTTCTTCATGAGGTCGGCGAGGATCTCCGCGCCCTCGGTCTGGCGCTTGTGGATGTTCTCCGTCGCCGCGTTCATCTCCTCCATGACCTTGCGGTTGTTGTCAAGCAGCCCGAGAATCTGATCTGTATGATCGACCGCATCCTGCGTGTCCTTCACCTGTACGCGCGCACTGTCGGCGATGTCGTGGATGCCCTTGCGTACCGTCTCCGCCGAGTGTGCCGTGTTCTGCGCCGTCGCGGTCAGCTCCTCGCTCGTCGCGGCGACTGACTGGGATACCCCGTTGATCTTGCCGATCATATCACGCATACTGTTCGCCATGCGGGTGAGAGATCCGACCATCGAGCCGATCTCGTCCGTGCGGGCGGCGTGTGCACGCACCTTCTCCCCCTTTGTCGGATCCATATCGAGATCCGCGAACCGCGCAAGCGTATCGGATACATCCCCAATGGGAACGATCAGACGGCGCTGGATGAACATCGCAAGCGCGATGACGAGCACCACCGTACAGATCACTGCCAGCACAACAGAGAAGATGACCATCTCGCGCGCGGTTCCGACGAATTTATCCTTGTCCGTAATGGAGAAGACCACCCACGACGTATCCATCCCGTTGTACTGAACCGCATGGTAGACATAGACCGAGTCCTTACCCGTGGTCGGGGAGACCTGCGTTTTTCTGTACGATCCGTCTGAGAAGATTTCCTTCTGCTCTGCCGCATCCAGATGCATGAGTTGGAACGCGTCCTTCATAACCATATCCCGGTTTGTGCCGTGTGCGATGACCTGTCCCTTGCTATCGAGCATGAGGTAGATGTTGTCGGGCGTACTGAGCTTCTCGAACATCTCCTGAACCTTGTCCATGTCGAAGTCGAGCGTGATCGCACCGACAAAACGGCCGTCGACAAGGATCGGCAGACCGATGGAGGCCATGAGTGTTTTCTTGCCGCCGACTTCATCATAGTATGCCGGCGTGAGCGTCGGCTTCGAGGTCTTTGCCGGCTCCGTGTACCACGAGTCCGTATCGTAGCCGGTCGTCGGCTCGAACTCAAGCACACCGCCCTCGCGTCCCACAAACGGAATCACACGCCCCGTCCCGTCGGAGAGCGGGTCGGCCACATGCGCCGCATCCTGCCCGTCGAACGCATTCGGCTCGAATACCACGCCCACCCCGACGAGGTTCGGATTGGACTCCATGACATCTGAGAGCAGGACGTTCAGCGCATCACGGCTGCGTGCCTCCGGCGGCGCCGCCATCAGCGCGTAGATGTGCTGCCGCAGATCCAGTCCCGACTGCTTGACCGACTCATAGCTGCCGATTACGGGACGCACCTTGTCGCCCAGCTCATTGTACTTCGCCTGCGATCCAACGGCGAGGAGTTCATCATAAGCTCTGTAGCCGACGAACGAGACGAGGATCGTCACCATGACGACAATCCCGACGAGTGTGATCGCGTTCAGTTGAAAGCCGATCCCTCGCCCCTTCTTTAGCCCTTGTTCCTGCAAAATATTCTCTCCTTTCCCCCACGCCCGGCCATTCTGACACAGAACGAGGCATCCCTTGCCATAACCGTGCGCAAAGACAGCAGCATTCACTGCCGTCGAAAAAACTACTTCAGTATACGTTCTTTAATTCGCCATGTGCTTATTTTTTCCTGCCTAAGGAAAATTTTATTTATGTGATACACATGATACGTACAAAAGCAGCGACCGCGCACAGCCGCTGCTTTTGTATGCGGAACCTTCCCGCGCCTGATTCCGTTGCGCACGGTGTTGGGCGCACAACAAATTTCCTTGGCAATTTGGGGAGGAGACCAGCCATCGCAGAGTCTTGTCTGGATGATGACTCTTTCTTCGAATGTGAGGTATGCTCCTTTGCGATGCGGCGATTTTGTGATACACTCTAGTTGATCCATAGCGGCTCTCCTTTGGTAGATTGGTCTATTCAACCCTATTTTACCACAAGGCTTCCGCTATGGTCTTTTTATATGTACCACTTAATTTTACAATCTACCGACGTGAATTTTTTCCTGTGAACATTTTGCTAAATCCTGTTTTTTTGTTATAATGGGAGACGGTTTTGTATAATACTATTTAGGGAGTGTATCTAACGCATGACAGCAACCGCATGGTCGATCCTGCCGCCGATCATCACCATCGTCCTCGCGCTCTGGACGAAGGAAGTCTATATGTCGCTCATCATCGGCATCTTCTCGGGCGCAATGCTCTTTGCAGGCGGAAACTTTCTGCAGGCGACGCTGACGATGTTTCAGGTAATGGCGGACAAGGTCGGCAGCAATGTCAACATCCTCGTCTTCCTCGTCATTCTCGGCATCCTCGTCGCTGCCATCACGCGCTCGGGCGCGATGAATGCCTATGGCGAGTGGGCGACGCGCACGATCAAGGGGAAGCGCAGTGCGTCTCTCGTCACGGTGCTGCTCGGCATCGTCATCTTCATCGACGACTATTTCAACTGTCTCACCGTCGGGACGGTCATGCGCCCCGTGACGGACAAGTTCCAGATCGCACGCACGAAGCTCGCCTACATCATTGACGCGACAGCCGCCCCGATCTGCATCATCGCCCCCGTCTCCAGCTGGGCGGCAGCGGTCGGCTCCTCGCTCCCCGCCGATGCACAGATCGACGGCTTTATGCTCTTTTTGCAGACGATCCCGTTCAATCTCTACGCATGGCTCACGATCCTCTTCATGCTCTTCATCATCTGGACGGGGCGCGACTTCGGCGCGATGCGCAGGAGTGTGGAGAAGTCCAACGCACACTTTGAAATCCCAAAGGAATACCAGGACACGGCGGAAGCATCCGCAAGTGCTGCGAGCGAGGGGCGCGGCAAAATGATCGATCTCATGCTCCCCCTCCTCGTGCTGATCGGTGCGTGCATCTACGGGATGCTCTATACGGGCGGCATCCACGAGGGCAACAGCATCGCCGAGGCGTTTGCAAACTGCGACTCGTCCAAGTCGCTCGTGCTCGGCTCGTTCATCGCCTTTGTCTTTACAGGTCTGCTCTATCTGCCGCGCCGCGTCGTCTCGTTCAACGTGTTCTGCGACAGCTTCGGCTGGGGCTTCAAGGCAATGACCCCCGCAATCTTTATCCTCTGCCTTGCGTGGACGCTCTCGGGCATCTGCAGCAAGGAGTATCTCGACCTCGGCGGTTTCGTCGGCTCTGTCGTGCAGGCGAATGCAGGCGTGGTCATGTTCTTGCCGCCGCTCTTCTTCCTCGTTGCGACAGGGCTTGCCTTTGCCACAGGCACGAGCTGGGGGACATTTGGTATCCTCATCCCGATCGCCATCGCCGTCCTCGGACAGACCGCCCCCGATATTCTCGTCGTCTCCGTCGCTGCAATTCTCTCGGGCGCGGTCTGCGGCGACCATGCCTCGCCCATCTCCGACACCACCATTCTCGCCTCGGCAGGAGCACAGTGCCATCATCTCGACCACGTCTCGACGCAGCTCCCCTACGTCGCCATCGTCGCCTCCTGCTCCCTTCTCGGCTACATCGTCGATGGGTTTACCGAGAACGGCTACATTGGTCTTGGTGTCGGCATCGCCGCCCTCGCCGTATTCATGGTTGTCCTCTCCTCGCGCGTGGACTCGGCGGAGAGGTAGTTTCTCAACATAAACGCAAAGAACCGCCAACGGGATATCCCCCATTGGCGGTTCTTTTTCTTTGTTTAGGAAAACACCGATAAACGCCTTTACTTATCCATCATCCCAATCATCCAGTCGCGCAGGACGACCGCCTGATTGATTGCAGGATCCTTCGCACCGTAGAGCAGTGTGACATTCTCTCCTGCCGCAAGGTGTTCCGCGACAGTCGCCATGTGGGTTGGTGCTGCCGTACCGGTCGAGAGCTCCGCACGATATTTTTCAGTAAACTCGGCGAAGCGCTCAGCCTTGTGTCCAAACCATGTGCGCAGCTCCGGCGAAGGGGCAATGTCCTTCCACCAATCTGCGAGCTTCGCACGCTCCTTGGATATGCCGCGCGGCCAGAGACGATCCACCAGCACACGGAATCCATCGTCCGCAGAAATGTCCTCGTAGACCCTCTTGATTCGAATCTGTGCACGCATCATCCTGCCTCCCGTTCCATATATGCACGCACGGAGGGTATCTCCCCCGAGCGCAGCGCATCGATCATCCGAATGATGCGCGGCGGCGGTGTCCACGCCAGAGGGAGGAAGCAGTCCGCACAGCTGTTATACATCATGCGCAGATCATTCTCGGCATGACGGCGCAGGAGTTCGTACTCCGCCTTGCGCCGCTCATAGCGTCGTCCTGCACGCAGATAGCCGACGGAGGTAACTGCGCCCCAGAGCACGAAGTAGTACGCCCATATGAAATGCGGCAAGAACGGTGAGAGCGGGAAATAGACAAGTGCTGCAATCAGTCCGCCGACAAGCGCCCAAAACGCGAAGGACGGACGATGCATACCGCTCTCGATGTAGTCCAGATCGTCAAGAACTTGATAGAGGTTGCTGTGCTGAACAAAATAGTCCTTCAGACGTTCCAATCCATCGATCTGTGCCGTGCGCTCGGTCGGAATTGGCGTGGGAGCGTTCAGTACAATCTCAGCGGGCATTTCCCGTTTGTGCTTTTCCGACCCGTCCGCAATGAAGCTCCATGTCTCAAGCTCGTCGTCGACAAGGGCACGCTGTCCACAGTGCGGGCAAATACGTGTAAGTCCCTCTATTTTCGAGCCGCATTCATTGCAAATCACGTCAATTCCTTCTTACTGTTAAAATTTTATTATATATGATAACACAAATCCTTCTTTTTGTCTAATGAAACCGTCGGTATACATAACAAAGTGGCTGTTGCACGAAGCCTGAAAAGTCTTCGTGCAACAGCCACTTTGCATCGTGATTATTCCTTTTCCCGCCGCTTCTTCGAGCGGTAGCCAAGCCAGAGAACGAGCAGCCATGCGGGCAGAATCAACACGGCGAGCTGCATCCCTGGGAGCTGCGCCATCATGAAGACAACCCCCGCAAGAAATAGGAGACAAGCGTAGTTGATCCACGGGTAAAACGGTGCGCGGAATTTGATGTGTGCACCCTCACGCTCCATCTTTCGCCGGAACTTCAGATGCGTCACGACAATGGTCGTCCAACTGATGACAGCGGCGCAGATCGCAATCGAGATGAGATAGAGGAACACGTCGCCCGGGAAGAAGTAGTTCAGAAACACGACAATGAGCGTGATGCCCGAGGAGATCAGAATGCCGAGCACAGGCACACCACGCACGGAGAGACTTC
Organism: Centipeda infelix ATCC 43532; assembly: GCF_000234095.1. GTDB lineage: Bacteria > Bacillota > Negativicutes > Selenomonadales > Selenomonadaceae > Centipeda > Centipeda infelix. The sequence continues at coordinate 214,393 of NZ_JH376800.1, read as the reverse complement.
TCAGCACCTGCGGCGCATCCCCGCGCTGCGCGAGACCGTAAAGCATACGGCTGTTGCTGTAGATCGCAGAGTTGTAGACGGAGATCGCTGCCGTGAGCACGACGAAGTTCAGAATGTGCGCGGCAGCAGGAATACCGATGTTTTGGAAGATCTGTACGAAGGGGCTCGCCTCCATGCCGACCTCGTTCCACGGCCAGAGTGCCATGAGCACCGCCATCGTCCCGACGTAGAAGATCAGGATACGCCAGATGACCTGATTGATCGCCTGCGGGATCGTGCGGTCAGGATCCTCCGCCTCGCCCGCCGTGATGCCGATGAGCTCGATGCCGCCGAACGAGAACATGACAACGGCAGTGCCGAGGAAGAAGCCCCACCAGCCGTTTGGCAAAAAGCCGCCGTGTTCCCAGAGGTTGCTGACGTTCGCAGGGAACGGTGCGCCCGTGACGAGCAGCCAGCCGCCGAGCCCAATCATGAGGACAATCGCCGAGATCTTGACCAGTGCCATCCAGAATTCCATCTCGCCGTATGCGCGGACATTCGTGAGATTGAGCGCGGTGATAACGGCAAGACAGATAAGTGCGGAGAGCCACTGCGGGAGATCCGGCAGCCAGAAATTCATATAGATGCCGACCGCCGCGAGCTCCGCCATGGAGACAATGATGTAGTTGAACCAGTAGTTCCAGCCGGAGAGGAAGCCCGGAAAATCGCCCCAGTATTTGCCCGCATAGTGACTGAACGAGCCGGAGACCGGCTCATCGACCGCCATCTCGCCGAGCATCCGCATGATGAAGAAGATCATGATGCCGCCGAGAAGGTAGGCGAGCATGACCGCAGGTCCCGCGAGTGCGATGGTCGATGCCGAGCCGTAGAAAAGCCCTGTCCCAATCGCTCCGCCGAGTGCGATCATCTGGAGATGTCTGTTCTTGAGCCCGCGTCTGAGTGCGGGCGATGCTTCCTTTTCCTGCATAAATCCTCCGATCTATCCGCGCTGACGGTCCTTTAGCGCCTGCTCCATCTCGCGCTTCGCGTCCTTTGCCTTGAGGCTCTGACGCTTGTCGTAGTTGTGCTTGCCGCTTGCAAGCGCCAGTTCGAGCTTTGCCCGTCCGCGCTTGAAGTAGACCTTCAGCGGGACGAGGGTCATGCCTTTCTCACGCGTCTTGCCGAAGAGCTTCAGAATCTCCGCCTTGTGCATGAGCAGACGACGCACGCGCAGCGGATCGTGGTTGAACTGGTTGCCCTGTTCGTAGGGGCTGATGTGCATATGATCGAGGAAGATCTCCCCGTTCTTGATGTAGGCGTAGCTGTCGCGCAGATTCGCCTTGCCTGCACGCAGGGACTTGACCTCCGTTCCGACGAGTTCCAGCCCTGCCTCGTACGTCTCGTGGATGAAATAGTCGTGACGCGCCTTGCGATTTTCACAGGCAATCTTGACGCTCTCGTTCTTCTTTCCCATCGCAATTCCTCACTCGGCGTTCCCCGTTCCGCCCTCGGTCTTACGGTTCATACGGCGCGTGGGACGCGGCGCACGGTGCGGCTTCTCTGCGGCATCCGCCTCAGGCCTCTGCGAGCGGTAGCCCGGCGGATCCGGCCAGACGGCACTGTTGAGCCCCGTCACCTTGACACGGTGGTAGTCACGCGGACCGCGATCCTCGCCGTAGTCATAGGTTCTGCCGCGCCCGCGTGCACGGTCACGGCGGTCGCCGCCGCTCTGTGCGGTGCGTGCGGGACGCTCACTGCGCCGCTCGCCGTCCGCCTTGGGTGCTGCGGCACGCGGCTTTGCAGGGACGCTCGCAGCAGCTTTGTGCGCCGCACGCTCTCCCTCCTGCACGCGCTTGCCGTGCGTACCATGTGCTCCGCGCGTTTTCTTGCGCCGCTCGGCAGGTGTCGCCTCAATATCGGCGATGATCGGCTCCGCCCTCTTCTCGCCCTTCTTTTTCCGTGAACGACGGCTGCGTCTGCCCGTGGATGTACTTTTCTCCTCAGATGCCTTGGGCTTTGCGGGTGTTTTTGCCGTTTTCACCATATTCGGCTCGTAGACACCGTTGTCCTTTAGCACGAAGTCGAGCGTGCGTGCCTGTACGTCGGCACGCGTGATGATGATGGTCACACGGTCGCCGAGGCGGTAGCGCGTACCCGTACGCTCGCCGACCATCGCATACTGCTCCTCGATGTAGGCGTAGTAGTCGTTCACCATCGTCGAGACGTGTACGAGCCCCTCAACACCATTCTCAAGCTCGACAAAGATGCCGAACGCCGTGACACCGCTGATGACCCCCTCGAAGGTCTCGCCGACGAACTGTGCCATGTACTCGATCTTCTTCATGTCTGTGGTCTCACGCTCCGCCTCGATGGCGATGCGTTCGCGCGCGGAGGAGTGCTCCGCCGCATCGGGCAGCGTGGCACGCAGCCGCTCGCACTTCTCTGCGGGGATGTGTCCCGTGGCAAAGGTCTCGCGCAGGAGACGATGCACAAGGAGATCGGGATAGCGTCGGATGGGTGAGGTGAAATGCGTATAGTAGCGTGCGGCAAGCCCGAAATGTCCAAGGCTCTGCGTCGAGTAGCGTGCCTGCTGCATGGAGCGCAAGGCAACCGCACCGATGATGCGCTCCTCGGGGGCCCCCTTCACACGGTCGAGCACTGCCTGTATGTCACGCGGCTGCACCTTGCCGTCCTCGCCCACGTTCAGGCGCAGACCGAGTGCGGCGAGGAGGCTTTGGAATCGCTCGATCTTCTCACTGTTCGGTGTTTCGTGCACGCGGTAGACGAACGGCTCTTCTTTCAGCTCCATATGACGTGCGACGGTCTCGTTCGCGATGAGCATGCACTCCTCGATGATGGACTCACCGATCGAGCCTGTGCGCTTCACGAGTGCGACAGGGTGTCCCTCCACGTCGAGCTTCACTTTGATCTCGGGCAGCTCGAAGTCAATTGCCCCGCGGCGATGCCGCTTTGCACGCAGTGCCTCACGCAGACGGCGCAGGGTCTCGAGCATCGGACGGATGTCCTCGTTGTCCGAGACAAACGGCTCCTCACCCGCGAGCACCTTGTTCACGAGTGTATAGGTAAGACGACGCGCCACGTGAATAACGCACGGCACGATCTCGTGGCTCCGCACCTCGCCGTCCGCGCCAATCTCCATCTCGCACGCCATCGAGAGGCGGTCAACCCCCTCGTTCAGGCTGCAAATGCCGTTGGACAACTCCTTCGGCAGCATCGGAATCACGCGGTCGACGAGGTAGACGCTCGTCCCGCGCTGCGCCGCCTCCACGTCGAGCGGCTCGCCCGCACGGACGTAGTGGCTGACATCGGCGATGTAGACACCGAGGAAGAAGCCGCCGTCCTTCTCGTACGCATAGATGCCGTCGTCGATGTCCTTCGTGTCCTCGCCGTCGATGGTCACGATGGGGAAGTCGCGGCGGTCGCGCCGTCCCGCATACTCTTCGGGCAGCGGATTCTCGGGGCAGCGCGCAGCCGCTTCCGCCACTGCGGGTGGGAAGTGCTCGTCCAGATTGTACGCACGCATGACGGCGAGCACGTCCACGCCGGGATCGCCCGTCTTGCCGAGCACCTCGATGACGCGTCCCTCGGCACTGCGTCGTTCCTCGGGCCACTTCGTGATCTCTACGACAACCTTGCTGCCCGTCTTTGCGCCGCCGAAGTCCTTTTTCAAAATGAAAATGTCGCGCCCGATCTTCGCGCTGTCGGGCGTGACAAATCCGAATGCCTTGCTGCGCTCGAACGTCCCGACGATGTGCGTATTCGCACGATCGAGAATGCGGATGATCTCGCCCTCACGCGCACGCCCCTCTGTCTCAGACGGCGTAACACGCGCGACCACGCGGTCACCGTGCATGGCTGTCGCAAGCATGGAGCCCGGCACGAAGACATCCGACTCGTCCTCTGTCGCACGCACGTCGGGGATGATAAAGCCGAACCCCTTCGGCGACATGGAGAGCCGCCCCACGACAAGGTTCATGCGGCTCGGCAGCCCATAGAGGCCGCTGCGGTTGCGGATAATCGCCCCATCCGCCTCAAGCGCAGCGAGCGCAGACGAAAGCAGCGGCTCGTCTGCCTCGGACAGACCAAGCCCCGTGCGCACCTCCGCCTCGGGCAGCGGGCGATAGGCGTCCTCCCGCATAAAGGCGTGTACGCGTTCCTTCAACGTATCCAGTTGTTCCATAATCTCCTCTTTTTTCCGTTCCTATTCTTCTCGTTCCGCACCGTCCAACAAAAATTCCGCTGTACGCGCAAAGACGCGCTCTCTGACCCCTAAATCGAGCGGCAGCAGATGCCCCGCATCGGGCAGGATGAACTTCTCACGACGCACGCTGCGGACGTTGTCATAGAGATAGTCCGCGCTCTTCGGATCTGCCGTGTGGTCACGTTCTCCGTGCACGATCAGGATCGGTGCTGTGACCCGCGCAATCGCCCCGCAGAGAACCGCAATGACATCCATCATCTCATGGATGGAGACGAGCGGCATACGCCGATAGGTATTGTTCGCACCGTGCGGCACATCGCGGAGCTTACGGCGCGCCTTCGGCACATAGCGGTCGATGCATGCCTCGCGCGTCGGAAGGTGCTCGATCCCCTGCTCGGGGGCAATCATGATCGGTGCACCAAGGCTGACAACGTGGGAAAGCTCAGTCTCCATGGAGAGCAGCATGGCAAAGACCGCCCCCATCGAGTGCCCTACCACAGAGATGCGCTCACATATGTCGCTGAGAATAGCAAAACCATCGCGCACGGAGTCCATCCAGTCCTCATGCTCCATACGGCTCAGATCCTCGACCGTCGTCCCGTGCCCCGCAAGGCGTATCGCGAGCACGGTGAAGCCACGCGCATTCAGATACTCGCCCATGAGCCGCAGCTCTGCGGGCAGTCCCGTAAATCCGTGGATCAGGAGGACACCATGCCGCCCGCCCGGCAGCAAAAACGGTTCTGCTCCCTCAAGGTGCATGACAACTCCTCCTTTTCCGTCATATTCTAAAAAATCCCTGCGCCACCGCAGCGGCAGCAGGGACATTCCCTAGATCAATCAACTCGACATCCGTGCAATCACAATGGTAATCACACCAAACAGAATTGCAAACACGATCGTCACGCGCGCGAGCAGTGCGTCCATGCCGCGTGCCTTGCCCGAGAACACCGTATCCCCGCCGCCGTCGAGACCGCCCATGCCGGCGGACTTCGCCTCCTGCCCGAGGACGGACGCGATGAGAATGATCGCAACGATTGCATCAAGTACCATTAAAAGCGTGAGCAAGAAAAAGCCCCTTCCTTCACTAATATCAACTACATTTTGTTATCATAGCATAGAAAACCCAATAGTGGCAAGCGATTTTAGCGTAACCTGCAATACTGTGCGGTGATGTGCGATGCCGCTGAGCGAACCCTAGTGGAGCACGCGAGAAACGCCTACGTATGCCGTCACCCGCACTCCGTCATCGCCGCTGCAAGTGCTGCGCCCAGTCCCGAGCCGCCGCACGCGAGCATCGTGTCAACATTCGCCGCATCCTCCCCGAGGAGTTCGGAGAACGCACGCATCATCGTCTCTTTGACGAGCGGCATCTTCTCGTAGACCGAACCATCCACGGCGATGTGCTGCGGGCGCATCTCTCCGCTGCCCGTGATCTGCCAGAGCGTCCCGACAAAGGTCGCCGCGATGAGACGCACGGAGCGCACAACAATGGCATGCGCGAGCTCGCGCACGCGCACGGCATCCTCTGCCGCGAGCCGCACGCCCGTCATCGTCTCGACGATCGTCGCCGTCGCCTCTGCGCCCGCGCTCACATCCTCCAGCATACGGCTGAGATCAATGCTCGTGAAGCCGTATATGCGCCCCGTTGCGCTGAGCAGTTCGGCAAGTGCCATATCAAAGAGCACACCCATGTAACGCCCTGCGACCATCTTCTCAAGCCGCTGCTCCCCCTTTTTCTCCGACGCCGCATCGAGTGCCATATCGAAACGATTCGGAACCAACTTCGAGAATCCGCCCGACTCCATGTTGAGGATCATCGGCGGCCGCGCTGTGCCTGTATATGGCTCGAGGTAGCAGGTGTTGTGCCCCGTCGCATAGATCGCGCCGATTTGGGTGTCACCATTGATATAGGCAGCCGCGAGGAGTACCGCGACCGTATCGTTGATGACGGAGTTCGGCGTAACGTTCGAGAGCCCCTGCCGCACGAGTGCCGCACGCAGGAGATCATTCACAACCGCGCCCTCGACTCCCCGCGCCGCGAACTCCTTCGTCCAGATGATAAGACGTGCATCGTTGATATTTGTTTGCTTGGATGGGAACGAAAACGTGTGCCCGAGCAAATACGGCGTTGCGTGGTCGCCGCCAACCGCCTCATCGACGAGTGCCGCGATGAAGTCAAACATCTCATCGCCCGTCGCCTCTGCACCGATGAAGTCATAGACACCATCGACCTTGAGCGGCTTTGCAACGTGGGAGAGAATCTCATATTTCCCGTTGCCCTCAAGGCGATAGAGGAGCACGCGCACATTCGTCCCGCCGAAATCGAGTGCAAGGTAGTCGCCGCGCTCCACGCCCGTCGGCAATCCGAGGTAGGACGGCAGCATGCGCAGAGAGGAGTCGGGCGAGCCCGCGAGCCCCAGGCGCATATCCTGGCGAAAATTTGCCGCCACCTCATGCAAATGCTCCGAATCCACCGTAAAGGCAGCGATGATCTCATCGTAAAGCGCGGAGTTGAACGCCATGGTTATTCCTCCTCATGGGATGCAGTTTCTTCCTGCACCTCCGATACACTGTGCAGCAGATGGACGAGCACGCGCGTGATACGCACGCCGTCTACCTCCTCGACGTAGAGCAGTGTTCCCGCATGCGCCGCCATCTGCCCTACACGCGGTGTATCGCCAAGCTGATCGTATAGCCAACCGCCGACGCTGTCCACGTCCTCGTCCTCAATGCGCACGCCGAGCAGGTCATCCAGCTCCTCAAGCAGGAGCTTTGCATCGACGGAGCAGAGATCGCCCGCACGCCACTCCACGCTCTCGCGCTCCTCGTCGAACTCGTCACGGATATCGCCGACAATCTGCTCGACAATGTCCTCGACCGTCACCATACCTGCCGTACCGCCGTACTCGTCCACAACGATCGCAAGCTGCGACCCCTCCTCCTGCATCGTCCGCAGGAGCACGCTGCCGTCCATGCTCTCGGGTACGACGAGTGCCTTGCGGATGTAGCGGCGCAGGTTCAGACGCTCGCCGCGAATCAACGGCGGAAGCAGGTCTTTCACATGGATAAAGCCGATGATGTGATCCTTGTCCTCGTAGCAGACAGGGTAGCGCGTCTGCTGCTCCTCGAGGATGGTCTTGATGCGCTCGGCAGACGTATCATCGAGGTAAAGGCAGATCATATCTGTACGCGGTATCATGATCTCGCGTGCGTTCAACTCCGTGAACGAAAAGACATTGTCCACGAAGTCCGCCTCCGTGCTGTTGATCAGCCCTTGGCGATAACTCTCTTTCATCAGGAGACGGATCTCCTCCTCCGTGTGCGCGTCCTCGTTCTCGCCCTTCACGTCGTAGCCGAATTTACGGCTAATCGTATTCGCGACGGTGTTCAGAATCCAGACAAAGGGGCGCATAATGCGGCCGAAGAGCACCATCGGGAACGCAATCGCGAGCATGATGTTCTCGACATTCGCAATCGCCATGGACTTTGGCGTAAGCTCGCCGAGCACAATGTGCAGTGAGGTGATGATCGTAAAGGCAATCGCGAGTGCAATCGTGTGCCCAACCTCGTCGGGCAGCCCGAACACATGCGTAACGGGCAGGATAAGCGTCGCAATCGCGGGCTCACCCACCCAACCGAGGCCGAGCGAGGCGAGCGTGATGCCGAACTGCGTCACCGAGAGCGAGTAGTCGAGGTGCTCGGTGAGCTGCTTCGCATATCCGGCGCGGCTGCTCCCCTCCGCGATCAGCGTCTCAAGGCGCGAGGTGCGGATCTTCACGCAGCAGAACTCCGCCGCAACGAAGAAGCCGTTCATGAAAATCAAAAAGGCAACGAGCAGTATGTCAAGCAATGTGGGCAATACGTCCACGAAAGAAGGCCTCCTTTGGGAGTGGGTAATAATCAGGGCTGTTGCATGAAGTCGATTTGACTCGTGCACCAAGGCTTTGTTCGTGTTGTGCGCTCAAGACACCCCTACCACCGCTCACGCGGTCCCCCTCCCCCGTTGCGACGGGGGAGGCTTTGCATTACGGCATATTAGCTTCCCCTGTCCGAGACGGGGGAGCGGTCAACCTCTTCCAATCACACTGCGCCTTTCGGCTTGTGTTCTTGGGAGGTTTTCCCATACGACCTGTTACCCGATCAGCTGCGCCCTATGGGCTTGCTTCTCGGACAGGTCAGTAAGTGGCGAGCTTGCGAGCCGATAGGGGCGCTCCATCAAATGCGGGTCAGGTGCGCGGCAGACGCGAGAGCTCGATCTCCATACGTGCAGCGAGTGCTTTGAGTTTGCCCTGTTCCTTCTCGTCCACGAGCGAGATGACCGCCCCCGCCTTGCCCGCACGCGCCGTACGTCCTGCACGATGGCGATAGGTACGCACATCCTCGGGCAGGTCGAGGTGGATCACATAGTCCACATCCTCGATGTCGAGCCCGCGTGCGGCGAGGTCGGTGGAGATGAGGAGCTCGGCACGTCCCGCACGAATGGCATCGAGTGCCGCACGACGTTGGTCGCGCCGCTCCTGCCCGAGCAGGGCAACGGCCTTGATCCCCTCAAAGCGCAGCTTTTCAAGTGCGTGTGCCGCATCGAAGCCGCGCCCGACAAATACGAGCCCCCGCCGAATCGGCAGACGGCGCGTCAGCTTTTGCACCGCCTTTATTTTATCACGAAACGGTACAATATGATAGTAGTTTTCATAGGCTGCGTTCACGCCCTCCACACGGATGAGGCGCGGCGCAAACAGCTCCTCTGCCATGCGCACAGCCGCCGCACCCGCCGTCGCCGAGAGGAGGAGTGCCTGACGTTCGGCGGGCAAGAGGCGGATCACAGTGCGCACCTCGTCCAGATGCTGCTTGCCGAGCAGGCGGTCGAACTCGTCCAGAACGAGCAGCTTCACACCTGTGAGTTTCAGCTTGCCGAGACGGTGGAGCTCCTGCACGCGCGGCGCAGAGCCGACAATGAGCGCGGGCTTCTTCTTGAGCGATTCGATCTGCCGCTTGATGTTCGCCCCGCCAATGAGAGCATGCACGCCGATGGGCAGCCCTGCCGCCTGTGCCAGTTCACGCGCGACCGTCACAATCTGCATCGCAAGCTCGTGCGTCGGTGCGAGGACGAGTGCCTGTGCCGTACGCACGGAGGGGTCGATGCGCTCCATGGCGGGTAGGAGGTAGGCAAGCGTCTTGCCTGTGCCCGTCGGTGCCTCGCCGATCAGATTCTCCCCTGCACGCGCGGCAGGGATGAACCCCGCCTGGATCTCCGTCGGCGCGGTGATACCGCGCTTTGCGAGAGCGGCGATGAGATGCTCGGACACACCGAGCGATGTAAAGTCCATAGTCTCCTCCTGCTGGAATAAAGGATCGCTGATATGCCGTGTCCAAATGCCTCCCCCGTCGCTGCGGGGGAGGGGGACCGCGGAAGCGGTGGAAGGAGCGCCTGTAACGACATAATCATTGTTCTCCAAAAAACAGCGCGTCCATCTCCGCCTGTTCATCCGCCGTCGGTGTATAGCTGCCGCGCGGGGTGTATGCGGGTGCAGGAGACGTGGAGGGGCACGCTCCCGATGCTCCCGCTGCGCTGCGCGGAATCCGTTTCCCCGTAAAGTCGGGCTTGCCGCCTGCATCGTTCGCCGTCATGCGGCACTGCGGGAACGCCGAACAGCCCCAGAAGTCGCCGTGCTTCCCCTTTCGCTTCAGCATCACGCCGCGCCCGCAGGCGGGACAGGGAACGCCCCCGCCGCCCGCGATGGTCGCCGTCAGTGCCGCTGCACAGAGATCACGCGCAAACGCCGCTTGTCCCGCAAGGAACTCCTCGGGCGTACCCTCGCCCTGTGCCATCGAGTGCAGGCGATCTTCCCAGACCGCCGTCGCATCGGGGTACGTCATCGTATCGGGGAGCGCGTCGATGAGGAGATATGCCTCCGCCGTGGGCGTGAGCACCTTCTTCTTGCCCGCCGCGTTCAGAAATCTGCGCCGTATCAGATCCTCGATGATGCTCGCACGCGTCGCCTCTGTGCCGATGCCGGAGACATCGCGCAGCATCTTCTTCGCCGCATCGTCCTTCACATATTTGTGGATCTCCTTCATGCCCTGCAGGAGAGTCGCGGGGGTAAAGCGTGTGGGCGGCTTCGTCTGGCGCGTGCCGAGCTCTGCGGACACATAGTCCGCTGCATCGCCCTTTTTCATCGGCGGCAGGACGGCACTTTCTTCGTCCTCTTTCTCCGCGTCCTCCTCATTTTTCGCCGTACGATACATCGCACGCCACCCCGCCGCACGCTCCGTGCGTCCGCTCGCAGCGAACAGCTCGCCGTGGTAGGTGACCTCCACCTTCGTCTGGTCATAGACGTAGTTCGGATGGAACTGTGCAATGTAGGCGCGTGCAATCAGCTCGTAGATGTTCCGCTCCACTGCACTGAGCCGCGCGAGGTTCACGGGTACAGTCGTCGGGATGATCGCGTGGTGCGCGGATATCTTCGCGTCGTTCCACGCACGTGACTTCTGCTTTGCATCCGCTGCCCGCGCCCACGCGCCGAGCTCCGAGCCATCCAGTGCGGCGAGATTGCCGAGGATCTTTGCCGCATCCTTGTGCTGATTCACGGGCAGATACTCCGCGTCCGAGCGCGGATAGCTCGTCAGCTTCTCCTCGTACAGCTTCTGTGCCGTGTCGAGCACCTGCTGCGGCTCGTACCCGTACCGCTTGCCCGCGAGCACCTGAAGTGCCGACAGCGAGAACGGGAGCGGCGGCGGTTCTTCCTTCTTCTTGCGTTCGTAGCGCGTCACCTTCGCGTCCTGCGGCTCCGTACCAAACGAGGCAAGTGCCGCCTGCGCCGCCTTTTCGTCTACAAGCCGTCCCTCGGGATCGAGCGGCGTGCGCTCCTCTGACGGCTTCCACCGCGCACGGAACGATTCGCCCGACTTCTCGTGACGAAATACCGCATCGAGCAGATAATATGTCGCAGGCTTAAAGTTCTCAATCTCGCGCTCCCGCCGCACAACAAGGGCAAGCGTCGGTGTCTTGACACGCCCGATCGGGAGCACAAGCCGGTCATGTCCCGCACGGCGTGCCGCGAGCGTATAGGCACGCGAGAGATTCATCCCGATGAGCCAGTCCGCACGCGCCCGTGCCAGTGCCGAGCGTTTCAGCGGAAGGAAATCGGCATTATCGCGCAGGTCGCCGAGCGCATCGTGGATGCTCTTGTCATCGAGCGCGTTGATGAGGATGCGGCGCACGGGCTTTTCGTTCTTGAGATAGTCCAGTACCTCGTCCACGAGCAGCTGTCCCTCGCGGTCGGGGTCACCGCCGTGCACAATCTCGTCTGCACGATCGATCAAGCCCTTTACGACAGCAAACTGCTGCGCCGCACTCTCATTCACGACGAGCCGCCACTCGGCGGGCAGGATTGGCAAATCCTCCATGCGCCATCGCTTCAGCTTCGGATCGTATTCCTCCGGCTCCGCCTGTCTGAGAACATGACCGAAGAGCCACGTCACTACACCGCCGCCCGTCTCGATCCACCCCTGCCCCTTGCGATGCGGCTGCGGCAGACACGCTGCGAGCGCACGGCCGACACTCGGCTTTTCCGCGATATAGAGCCTCATGCGAACACCTTCGAGAGTGCCCAGACGAGGAGCACGAGCCAAAGAATCAGCACGATGGACGCCACAATGAGCACGAGCGTCCCGTAGCGCGCCACACGCCGCTCGCCCTCCGCGCGTGCCTCGGGGGGCAGCATACGCACGAGCAGCTCCGTCGCCGCCGGCAGGATCACCATATCATCCACCGCACCGAGCAGCGGAATCGTATCGGGCACAAGGTCAATCGGACTGACGAGATAGAGCAGCGCCAAGGGAAACAGGAACTTCACCGCACGCGGCGTATCGCGCCGCACCATCGCAAAGAGCAGCACGGCGATATCGCGCCGCAGCGCACGCAGCAGCACCAAGAATCGCAGCATAAGAACCTCCGATCATGTTACGTCATTATGCACAGTATACCATCCTGCCCGCACTCTTTCAAATGCAAATGAAAAGGGCTCTTTGTCAAATGTTACGGACATCATATAGGAATCACTAATATATTCTGTGCGATTTGCAAAAAAGCTGCCGCACATCATTTGTGCAGCAGCTTTTTGCTTCCCTGTAAGATTATTTCGTTGCTTCCCCTATACCCAGATATTCCCATCTGCATCCGCCGTCTTCGTCGCAGCGACAATCCCCTCAATCAGGGCGATGAGCGCCGGAATAAAGGTCCAGCAGAATAAGAGATACACAATACCAAGTCCGACGCGTCCTGCGTAGAATTTATGAACTCCGATCCCCCCGACAAGCAATGCGCAGAGGACATAGGCGAGCTTGCTGACCTTATGCTTTCCGCTTGCATCGGTGGAGACACCTGCATTTGCTGTTTTGGCTATCGCGTATACCTTTTGATCGCCGTTTTGATAGACCTCCAACACCATTCCATCGTGCGCAAACTCCCCAAGGTTCAATCCTGCACGCGGCACTTCCTCAAAACGGCCGTCATCATAGCCCAGTGTTACATTGACATCATCCGATTTAATAATCTTTGCTTTCATTTTGCCTCCTCCTGCAAAACAAGAAAACATATTGATAGAGACAGATCGCCCCCGCAGAGGAGACCTGTCCCCATTGTATCAGATTTATGCAAGCGTCACAAGCGGCTTGCCTGTCATCTCCTTCGGGATCTTGAGCCCTGCGAGCGTGAGGAGTGTCGGCGCGATATCGCAGAGTGCGCCCGTGTGGACTTCTTTCACGCGATCGGATACCACGATGAACGGCACGGGATTCGTCGTGTGCTTCGTGAACGGCTGATTCGTCTCATAGTCCCACATCTTGTCCGCGTTGCCGTGATCCGCTGTGATGCAGACCTCGCCGCCCACCTCGCGGATGGCATCGACAAAGCGTCCGACGCAGGTATCGACCGTCTCGACCGCCTTCACAACCGCCGGCACAACGCCCGTATGACCGACCATGTCGCAATTCGCATAGTTGAGGATGATGAAGTCGTACTTCTTCGACTTGATCGCCTCAACCACTTTGTCCGTGACCTCGATCGCGCTCATCTCAGGCTGCAGATCGTAGGTCGCGACCTTCGGGGAATGCACGAGAATGCGATCCTCCCCCTTGTACGGCTCCTCGACACCGCCGTTGAAGAAGAAGGTGACGTGTGCGTACTTCTCCGTCTCGGCGATGCGCAGCTGTGTATACCCGAGATCCTGCACGTACTGACCGAACGTGTTGTCGATCTCCTCGGGCGGGAACGCTACGAGCGCGTTCATCCCCGCCTCGTACTGCGAGAATGTCGCAAACGGGATTTTCAGCGACTCGTCACGCGCGAAGCCGTCAAATTTCTCATCTACAAAGGCATGCGTGAGCTGACGCGCACGGTCGGGGCGGAAATTGTAGAAGATCGCTCCGTCACCGTTCTTCATGCCGGAATAGCCCTCGACGACAAACGGGACGACGAACTCATCCGTCACCCCCTCTGGCTTCTCGCTTGTATCGGCATAGGAAGCGAGCACGCCGTCAACCGCCGTCTTTGCCACGGTCTTTGCCTTGGCGTGTGCAATCGCCTCGTAGGCAAGCTGCTCGCGCTCCCAGCGGTGATCACGATCCATCGCATAGTAGCGGCCGCTGACCGTCGCGATCTTGCCGACACCGATCTCCGCCGCCTTTTTCTCCACTGCCTCAAGATATTCCGTCGCGCTCTTTGGCGGCACGTCACGTCCGTCGAGGAATGCGTGAATCCAAACCTCGGTCAGTCCCTCGCGCTTGGCGAGTTCAAGTACGCCAAAGAGATGGTCGTCATGGCTGTGCACGCCGCCCGGCGAGACCAGCCCCATGACGTGCAGTGCGCCGCCGCGCTCCTTTACACCGCGTACAATCGTGAGCAATGCCTCGTTCTTGAAGAAATCGCCATTCTTGATATCGCGTGTGATGCGCGTGAGCTGCTGATAGACAATGCGCCCCGCTCCGATGTTCGTATGCCCGACCTCGGAGTTGCCCATCTGCCCGTCCGGCAGTCCGACGTACTCCCCCGAGGCAAAGATCTGATTGTATTTGTATTTTTTCTTCAGCCCGTCGATGACCGGTGTATTCGCCATGGCAATGGCGTTATACTTCATATCGTTCGGGTCGCCGTTGCCAAAGCCGTCCATGATGATGAGCGCAACGGGTGCATTCTTAAGTTTTGCCATAATATTTGATTCTTTCTAAGAGCTTTCGCCCAATACTCAGGAGGCGCAGATTCTTCGTCTCTGCAAAGAATCCGCGCCAACCTAAGTGTGTTTTGAGATTTTTAGGTATCAGAAATTGACAATCGCAGCAAAATCCTTTGCCTTGAGTGCTGCGCCGCCGACGAGTGCACCGTCGACGTTCGGCTTCTCCATGAGGCCTGCAATCGTCTCGGGCTTCACGCTGCCGCCGTACTGGATGCGTACGCCCTCGGCTGCCGCTGCGCCGTACTTCGCCTCGATGGTCTTGCGAATGTGCGCACAGACCTCCTCCGCCTGATCGAACGTCGCCGTCTTACCCGTGCCAATCGCCCAGATCGGCTCGTAGGCGATGACGAGCTTCGCGACATCAGCCGCCGCAAAGCCCGCAAGTGCCGCCTCGATCTGGTATGCAACATAGGCGAGGTAGGTGCCCGCCTCGCGGATCTCAAGCGACTCGCCGCAGCAGATGATCGGCGTGATGCCGGCCGCATATGCTGCATGCGCACGCTTGTTCACGCCCTCGTTCGTCTCGCCGAAGTAGTCGCGACGTTCGCTGTGACCGAGCACGCAGTAGGAAACGCCGAGCTCCGTCAGCATATCCGTCGAGATCTCGCCCGTGTATGCGCCGCTCTTCTCCCAGTGCACGTTCTGTGCGCCGACCGCAATGTTCGAGCCCTTGACCGCCTCGGTCACACCTGCGAGTGCTGTCGCCGTCGGACAGACGACGACCGTCGCCTTTGCGTCCTTGACGAGCGGAGCAAGTTCCTTCACGAGCGCGACACCCGCCGCGACCGTGTTGTTCATCTTCCAATTTCCTGCAATAATCGGTGTTCTTGCCATATATATGTTCTCCTCTATTGTAAACATCATGGAAGGTACAGTGCCCCCCCCCTAAGCGAACCTTAGTGAAGCAAGTGAGGAAAGTGTGCGTTTCGCCCCCTGCGGATTTCTTTCGTTCAAGCGAAGCGCGTTTAAGAAGTCCGCAGGTATTTAGGCGAATAAGCACACGGTCACTTGCGTAACTCTGTGTTCGCGTGGGGGATGCACTGCATCTTTACTC
Organism: Centipeda infelix ATCC 43532; assembly: GCF_000234095.1. GTDB lineage: Bacteria > Bacillota > Negativicutes > Selenomonadales > Selenomonadaceae > Centipeda > Centipeda infelix. The sequence goes on along the minus strand of NZ_JH376800.1, from coordinate 198,906 downwards.
GTCTGCGAGTGCCGCGATGCCCGGCAGCACCTTGCCCTCAAGCAGCTCCAGCGTCGCGCCGCCGCCCGTCGAGATGTGCGAGATCTTCTCGGATAGCCCCGTCTTCTTCAGCGCCGCAATCGAGTCGCCGCCGCCGACAATGGAGACTGCGCCTTCCTTCGTCGCCTGTGCAACTGCACGCGCAACAGCCTCCGTGCCCTTTGCAAACGCGTCGAACTCGAACACGCCCATCGGACCGTTCCAGATCACCGTCTTTGCGCCCTTCAACGCATTGACGTACTCCTCAGAGGTCTTTGCACCGCTGTCGAGAGCCTGCCAGCCGTCGGGCACCTTGTCCACATCGACCGTCTTCGTGTTCGCGTCTGCCGCGAACTTGTCCGCGATGACAACATCCACGGGCAGAACGACCTTCACGCCCTTCTTCTCCGCCTTTTCGAGCAGCTCTTTCGCGAGGTCGATCTTATCGCGCTCACAGAGGGAGTCGCCGACGGGATAGCCCTTCGAGGCGTCAAAGGTATGTGCCATGCCGCCGCCGATGATGATGGTATCGACCTTATCGATCATGTTCTCAATGACACCGATCTTGTCCGAGACCTTCGCACCGCCGATGATGGCGACGAACGGGCGCTTCGGATTCTCGAGTGTCTTGCCGATGTAGTTGATCTCCTTCTCCATGAGGAAGCCCGCTACGGTCTCAAGATATTTCGTAATCCCGACGTTCGAGGCGTGTGCGCGGTGCGCCACACCGAACGCATCATCCACAGCGATGTCCGCAAGCGATGCGAGCTGCTTTGCGAACTCGGGATCGTTCTTCTTCTCCGCCTTGTGATAGCGCAGATTCTCAAGCAGGAGCACCTCGCCCGGCTTCAGATCGGCAGCAGCCTTCTCCGCCTCAGGACCCACACAGTCTGATGCCCACTTCACGGGCTGACTGAGGCACTCCTCCAGACGCGCCACAATCGGGCGCGTCGAGAACTGCGGCTCCCGCGCCTCCGTCGGGCGGCCGACATGGCAGGCGAGAATGACCGCTGCACCCGCATTCAGCAGATGCTGGATCGTCGGAAGCGTCGCGCGGATGCGCGTGTCGTTCGTGATGTGCTGATGCTCGTCCATCGGCACATTGAAGTCCACACGGACGAATACCTTTTTCCCGTGCGGATCAATGTGCATCATTGTCTTTTTATTCATATTGTCCCCTCCAGAATGAAACCACTGAATGTATCAGCGTTTCCTAAATAAAAACGAGGTTCGGCCCAAACGTCGGCCGGACCTCGTGAAAGATCGTATGCACACGGTAACTGTATCGGAACGCTAGCAATCCCGATCCATGTCCCGTATATCTCTGTTTACTTTTCTCAGCCGAGCTCAGCGAAGTACTTGATCGTGCGAACCATCTGGCTCGTGTAGCTGTTCTCGTTGTCGTACCAGGAGACCACCTGAACGAGCGTGTTGCCGTCGCCCGTGTCGCTGACCATCGTCTGGGTCGCATCGAAGATCGAGCCGTACGTCGTGCCGATGATGTCGCTTGAGACAATCTCGTCCGTGTTGTACGCGAACGACTCCGTCGCTTCCTTCTTCATCTGTGCGTTGACCTGATCGACCGTAACCTTGCCCTCGACCACAGCGTAGAGGAGCGTCGTGGAGCCCGTCGGGGTCGGAACGCGCTGTGCCGAGCCGATGAGCTTGCCGTTGAGCTCAGGGATAACGAGACCGATGGCCTTCGCTGCGCCCGTGGAGTTCGGAACAATGTTGACCGCTGCGGCACGGCTGCGGCGGAGATCCCCCTTGCGCTGCGGACCATCAAGCGGCATCTGATCGCCCGTGTAGGCATGAATCGTGGACATGATGCCGCTCTTGATCGGAGCGAGATCGTTCAGTGCCTTTGCCATCGGAGCAAGGCAGTTCGTCGTGCAGGACGCCGCTGAGATAACCTTGTCATCCTTCGTGAGATTCTTGTGGTTGACGTTGTAGACAATCGTCGGGAGGTCATTGCCCGCAGGAGCAGAGATAACGACCTTCTTCGCACCCGCCTTCAGATGCGCCTCAGCCTTTGCCTTTGCCGTGTAGAAGCCCGTGCACTCGAGTACAACATCGACATCATGCTTGCCCCAGGGGATCTGGGATGCATCCGCCTGTGCATAGATGTTGATCTTCTTGCCGTTGACCTTGATGAAACCATCGCCGTCTTCGACCGAATCCGCATACTTATAACGCCCCTGTGTGGAGTCATACTTCAGGAGATGTGCGAGCATCGTCGGGCTCGTCAGATCGTTGATCGCGACGACCTCATAGCCGGGAGCATCGAACATCTGACGGAATGCGAGACGACCGATACGGCCAAAACCATTGATAGCAACTTTTACTGCCATTGAAATACCCCCTGTTAAGTCCTTAATTCTCGGTGCTGCGAACCTTTTCCGCCGCACCCTTTGTACGATTTATATTATAAACCATTCCCAATAAAAGTCAAATCATTTATCTTACACAGGAGGCTTTTCCTACAATATTTTGTGCAGCTGTAAAAATCACTTGCCACAACGTGCAAATCTTCGATAAAATACGGATATCTGAATGCAAGGAGGACGATTATGCTCGAACAAATCAAGGAGGATGTGCGCCGCCATGCGCTCGAAGCCGATCACGCAGGGCTGTGCCGCCATCGCTCAGGGAACTTCAGCGTGCGTGACACAGCGAGCGGTTTCATCTGCATCACGCCGACGGGCATGGATCGCGAGGAAATGACCGCGGATGATATCGTCGTCATTGATATGAACGGTCATACGGTTGAATCACTGCATAATCGGAAACCGACCAGTGAGCTAATGATGCACACGGCAATCTATCAAAGCCGCAGTGACGTGCACGCAGTTGCGCACACACACTCACGTGCGGCGACCGCATTTGCCGTCATGAACAAGAACATCCCCGCCATCGTCTACGAGCTCTCCATTCTCGGCTGCAAGGAGGGCTATGTCCCCGTCGCCCCGTACGGCCGCCCCGGTACACGCGCGGCGGCGGAGAACGTCCTTGCTCCCCTTTCCATCTCCGATGTCGCACTCATGCAGGCGCACGGCGTTGTCGCCGTCGCAGAAAATCTCAAAGAAGCCTTGCTCAAGGCAAGCTACCTCGAAGAACTCGCCGACATCTACTACCGCTGTCTCACCGTCCTCGGACACGAACCTGCGACCATTCCGGCGGACGAGCTGGCAAAGTGGACGTATCCGACTGTTTAGTGCTTTTCAGACACTCCCGTGATTGTTCTTCCCAGCCTCCCCCGTATGCGGGGGAGCGGTCAACGACACCCAAGAACACTTCACTACCGCTCGTGTTCTTGGGTCGTTTTCGCATACGACCTATTTCCCAATCAGCTGCCCCCCTTGGGCTTGCTTCTTGGATAGGTCAGCAGGGCGACTACTTGCGGTGGCGGGAGTACAGCCCTTCACGCCATCCCATGTTTTAGCCTCCCCCGTATGACGGGGGAGGGGGACCGCTTGCGGTGGTGGGGGCACATCTATTATACGAAAAGAGGACTTTTATGACTACCAACATACTCGACATGGAAACCCTCGCTCTCGACGAAGAGGAGCGTGCCCTCGTCATCATCGACCAGACAAAACTCCCGAACCGCGCCGAATACCTCCATCTCAAAACACAGGGCGAAATCTGGATGGCAATCCGTGAGCTCCAAGTGCGCGGTGCGCCCGCCATCGGCGATGCCGCTGCCATCGGCATCTACCTTGCTGCACTTGAGATCGACACCGACGACTACGCCGAATTTGCGCACCGCTTCCACACAGCAGCCGACTACCTGAACTCCTCCCGCCCCACTGCCGTCAACCTCTCATGGGCACTGAACCGTATGGAGACCGTCGTCAAAAACGCTGAGGGCAAATCCATCCCCGAAATTCGCGCACTCCTGCGTGACGAAGCCCTCCGCATCAAGCAAGAGGACATCGACATCTGCAAAAAAATAGGCGAGCACGCGCTCACCCTCGTAAAACCTGGTATGGGACTCCTCACCCACTGCAATGCCGGACAGCTCGCCACCGCCAAATACGGCACCGCAACCGCCGTCATGTACCTCGGACACCAAAAAGGCTACAACTTCAAAATCTACACCGACGAAACTCGTCCCCTCCTGCAGGGCGCACGTCTCACCGCATACGAACTCAGTGCCGCCGGCATGGACGTCACACTCATCTGCGACAACATGGCATCCACCGTCATGAAGAACGGCTGGATCGACGCCGTCTTCGTCGGCTGCGACCGCGTCGCCGCCAACGGCGATGTCGCCAACAAGATCGGCACATCAGGTGTCGCCATCCTCGCCAAACACTACGGCATCCCCTTCTACGTCTGTGCCCCCACCTCCACCATCGACATGAACACCCCAACAGGTGCCGACATACACATCGAGCAACGTCCCACCGCCGAAGTCACCGATATATGGTACAAAGAACGCATGACCGCAGACGGCGTAAAAGTCTATAACCCCGCGTTCGATGTCACAGATCACGAGCTGATTACGGCGATTGTGACGGAGGAGGGTGTTCTCACAGACTTCGCGCATGGTCTTACGCATAAGCAATAGGTTTTTTCTAATATCAAAGCCCGTCAGCAAACGAAACTGACGGGCTTTATTCTGGACAGACTCTTTCGTATTTCTGTCTACACATTTTTCCTCTGTACTCTCCAGCCAATCGGTCATCAACTGATCGACTGCCTCCAACAGCACCACATATCGATCCTTCACTTCACGATAAATCTCACGCGCTGTATTTTCATCGTAGGTATACGAAGACAGGTTTCGCTTCTCCATCATCTCTGGCCACTCCTGTGCATCCGGTATCAGCCCCTGTTTCCCCCCTTCACGAATACAGCTGCGCGGACTGTTCGCCTCGATGCCCTCATATTCCAAAATAGTCTTCATCAGCTTCCACGCAAGCTCAAAACAAAATTCAAACCGCTGAATCGTTGCATCCAAATACATATCATCCGCATTGGCATCTTTTCTCAGTGCGGCTTGCAGTCGCATGAAGGCATGATGATAATTTTCTTTTTTTAGGCGAATTTGCTCTATTGTCACAGCAATTCTTCCCCCTTCAACGCAAAGCAGGAGTTTCCCCTCACGATCAATCGCATCCCGTAAACTTTGATTGTACTGCTCACCATAAAGAACAACATCGAACGTATAGGGAAGACGGCTCGCCTCAAACGCAGCCAAAAGCATAGCCCTAATATCAAAATCACTGACAATCGCCAGATCGACATCAGAGGTCTTGTGATAATCCCCTCGTGCACGCGAACCAAACAGGATAATCTTACGAATATGGTCGCGATACATCTCTAAAATACGATAGATCTGCTTCCAGTGTTCGCTCGTCAAACCATACACACTCATCCACTCTCCCCTACGCTTTATTTATATATTCTCCCTACGAAATACCCCCCCTTCAAAAACAATCAAAAAAGGCAGTACCGTATTCCACATCTTCACGGAATACTATACCGCCTTTTTATTCCTACAGATTCTCTTTATACCACTGGATCGCCTCTTTGATCCCCTTCTCGAAATCATACTCCGGCGCATAGCCGAGATTTTTTCGGATCTTAGAGATGTCCGCCCCGCTGTGGCGGATATCGCCCTTGCGCTCAGGTCCAAAGATCGGCTTCAAGTCCTTCTCGAGCAGTGCACTGAGCACCGCATACATCTCATTGAGACTTGAACGCTTGCCCGCCGCGACGTTGTACGCCTGCCCTGCCACCTCATGCGGCGCGACGCACGCAAGGAGATTCGCCTGCACGACATCCTCCACATAGACGAAGTCACGCGACTGCTCCCCATCGCCGTTGATTGTCGGCGGCTCATCACGCAGGAGGCACTCAATGAACTTTGGAATCACCGCCGCATATGCGCCATTCGGATCCTGCCGCCGACCGTACACATTGAAATACCGCACCCCATAGCAGTCCAGCCCGTAGTGCATCGTATACTGATAAGCATACTCCTCATCTACAAACTTCGTCACCGCATACGTTGAAAGCCGATTGCCGACAATCTCCTCCCGTTTCGGCATCGTCTCGTCATCGCCGTAGACCGCAGCACTCGACGCATAGGTGAACTTCTTCACCCCGTTTTTCGCCGCCGCCTCCATCATGTTGACCGTGCCAACAATATTCGTCAGCGTGTACTCCACCGGCTGCTCAATACTCTCCGGCACACTCACCGCCGCCGCCTGATGCAGCACATAGTCCACGCCCTCACAGACGCGATGGCAGAGTGCCGCGTCACGTATATCCCCTTCGACAAACTCAAACTTCGGATGATCCCGAAATCCCGCGATATTCTTCGCATATCCCGTCGACAGATTATCCAACACGCGGACCCTGTGCCCCATCGAGAGCAGATCCTCAGTCAGATTCGAGCCGATAAAACCCGCCCCGCCTGTGACGAGGAAAAGACTGTTATTTGGAAATATAATAGTACGGTAGTTCATAATGTCTCCACTCCCCATATCATAAAGACTATCTGTAATCCTATCAAAAATCTATATTCCATTCCCCCTGTTGGTTACACCTTTCATAAAGCAGATATGCACAATTTTCCATAGCCATTGGAAAAAACTCTTTCGACATCCATCTTGTAATATTTCCTCCATAATCTCGTATCCACACCTCATCCTCCAAGATTTCTACCACGCGATAAACCTTATCTCCAAAGCCGCTGTGCTCCATAACAATAGCATTTTGTGTCAGCAGCAGGACTTTCGCAAGAGTTTGCTCGCATGCCATAGAGAAAAGTCCTGCACGTCCTGGATTCCATAGATTCTGCTCTGCACCATCTTTCTGTACGGTGAAATGTGCCGTCGTTGAGCGAAATTCATTGCGCCGCTCGGGCAGAGGTGTATAGAGATACGTACCAGGATCGACAATAATATCCTTCCCGTCAATCCGAAGAGTAATGGAGAACTGGTCGTTATGCGTATGCCCGCCATTTCCGTTCTGACCAATCTCACCACAACGCACGGTCATATAAAGATGGGGAGATTTGAAGATATATAGCCCCATCCCCTCATATGAATAACAACGTAAAGCCGAAACCACCTCCTTCGGCTTTGGAAAATGATATTCCTGCATATCAAGGTCTACCATAGGCAATGTATCAACAAAATCTTTCACACACACAGCATCATCGGATGACAACATATTATCCGCAAGGCAAACTGCGGGTATTTTTTCTGCCAGAGATCGAAGGAATGCCATTTCAAAATTGATCGGCGAATTATTGCCAAGGCCACACAAAACATGATATGCCTCGTTCAGATGCTCGTGATTCAAGATATTCTCGTCATAGTATAAACGATTTTCGCCAGCAGGAAAACATTTGAGATTCATATATTTTGTGACTGCTTCCTGCTCACTCAGCACATCATAGACAGGGTTCAGTTTCAAAAACCGACCGCTGTCATTATCCCCGACCTGCGGAATCGTCCCATCCTCATAGAGGAGATCAGAGGTGAACCGCAGAGCCTTTGCCAATCGCTCCCAAAACCATGTGGGAAAAACCTCATCACAATCCAGATCGAAAGATTGCTTCTCTAATGGCTTTAGCGAGGGTTGCACATGATGAAGAGAACACTTATAAGCCTTCACTCGATTGCGTCGTACCTGATCCATCTGCACAGCAAAGAGAGCACTATACAGCATCAGCTCCGTTGAGAGGCGATGATAACTGGTTGACCCCTCAAAATTGCTGCCATCCTCATGAAATTCGTGCGCCATCTCCGAGACAAGCTCTTGGAGTGCAAAAGCAAGCCAAACATCCGTCTCATCGGAGGCTGGCAGATGAAGCGCCGCAAACAAAAGCCCTGCAATATCTGAAAGGTAATGATTGGAACGCAGCTCCGGGCTATATTCCAGATTACGAATGATATGTCTGCCGTGGTCATAGACAGATGCTGCAAGAACACGCTCAAAATCGTCATCAAATGTAGCCCCGAATGTCTTGAAAAGATCATAGGCAACGAGCCAGTTGGCAACGCGGATCCCCACATCCATCGTGCAATGCCAGTTTACACCGAACTGCGGGGGATTCACTGCTATAAAATCCAATATTTCATTGCGAAATTCACGCATATACACATCACGTTCCGACGCCTCCGCAATGCGAAAAGCCCGTGCAAGCATCGGCAAATGGTGCATACGGGCGAGCTCCCATGGTACCTTCACATCAACGCCCGGCAAATATCCGTAGGCAATCTCTGTATACCAAGTCTTCGCCGACCATGTGTAGCCGGACTTAAAATCCATCTGCCAAGGAATCGGCTCATAGTCCGCATCGATCAGCGTCCACACTTTTTTTGCATAACGGAGGTTGACAGACGGAATCTTCCCCGAAAGCCAGTCCCCGGCACGATCAACGATGACAGCTTCGCTCGACGGGTACACATTTCCTTCGACACCGAGAGCGGTCATGCCATAATAGACTCTGCGCCAACCACTGCCAAGAAGATCAAATTTATGCACTCGAAAAAGATTTGCCAGCGCAAATACTTGCGTCCCGTTTTCCTCAAAAAGAGTACAGGAAAAATTGTTCGGCATCTCAACGCGAAAATCCTCACGTACAGCATAGGTCGATTGAAATCCAGCCCGCCATTTATTGAATTTGCTCAAAGATCTGCGTTGTATCATGCGAGAACCTCGACGCAGGACTTCATCCAAAGGAAGCCTTCGGATCTTATTCCAATAGTCCCCCATCTACAATCCTCCCTCACACCATTTCAATCTCTGAGATCGTCATACGAAAAGCATCAGTCTATAACTCTTCATACATACCTGGCTGAATCCGATTAAAAACCCATTTACCCAAGCGGTATACACCATGAACAATTTCGCCGCTATCATGATTCCGCAAAGAGGAATGTGTGGAACACACGGTCAAAAGCATCTCATCCCAAGATCCATAATACGACAAATTCCAGATGCCGTCTTTTTCTTGTACCAATCGGGAGTGGTCGTAGCTCTCAAGGTAATGGGCAAGTTCTCCACATGTTGTATGCCAAACATCCATCCCTCTGAGCAAAGCATATATTCTAGCAACTGAAGCCACATCGTCATATATATTAGGATTTTGACGCTTTCCATCTGTGCGCAAGTTCATGAAATGTTCCTGCACAGAAAGAATCAGACGATTTTCGTAGAGATATGTAATATACTCTTCTGCCCGCAAATCCTTATACAAACCGAAAACGAAACGCAAAAGAGGAAATTTTTTCTTTACGAAGGCTTTCCAAGAACGCACACTGCTACCCGAGATATTTCGTAAAAATGTACTTCCCGAAATATTCGTCGGCAGCAAAAGAACCTTTTCACCATTATAGTATGTATGTCGATTTTTGCCACACTTTCGATCAATCATATCAGAATCTGCCGCCCACCAGCGAAACCCAAGAGCCTCGACGATTTCAGACGCAAATTCATTTTTCTCATACCCGGGGTATTTACCACCGGTCATATGTATCCCGTAACACTTTTCGGCTTGATTGATGCGTGTACGAATACACGCAACATCCTCCATGGTCAAATACGAAAATTCTTGCTCCCAGTTGTCAACCAGTCCACACCTTTCGGGATACCGATAACGACCATGTGATGTGCCATGATAGGCAATTTCAAAAAAATTGCTGCAGGTTTCCATAAACTGCCGTTGAGCAACAAGATCACGATTGTAATCAAGATCATAATTTGCATATGGGTTCATGAACGCATGATCCGCTATTGGAAAAAAGAATGTCCCTCGCGTTTCCGGAAACCATGTCAGAAAAGTATCCGCGATATACTGATAGAGACTCCCTGCTCCTGATAATCCCCCCCCCCAATCCGTTTGTGGGGTGATTTTCCCATTCTGTGTGATGGATACAAAAGAAAGATCATCAATCATCAGTGTTGCTGCAGTTTGATGATCGTTATAGTACAGACATTTTTCCATATCTTAAAATCCCTCACAGATTCTGTCACAATGGTGGAAAATCCTTGCGACTCAATATCTCGCTCGCCTTTTCATAAAAATTATCCATATCGCGGTTATTGAAAACGATCGTACCATCTGGACGAGGAACAACATCACTGGCCAGAGCAGGCACATGAAAATATAGAGCTTCACGAATACTGAGGGCATCCCCATCCGTGCATGTCGGACGCACCATTAAATCCGCTTTCCGAAACAGCGGCCATAGCTCCCGTTGCCCCGTCATAAAGTAAATATGTTCATTGAGTTTATCTGTTAAAATCCGTTCTTTGATCTTGGCAAAATAGTCCGGCTCACTGCTATCATCAGCCAAGGCAAAGACCAACCCAATCTGTGGATATTGCGATTTGAGTCTGTGAACGAGTTCCACGCACATATCCAAACCGTATAACTCAGTTCCATCGTTCCAGAAAACAATCTTGAAAGCATTTGCAACCAAGAGTGGTGAGCTATTCGTTATGAAATGATGCAGTTCTTTTGGATAGGTGCCAAGGATAGCAGGTTCATCCTCAAGAGGAGGCGGTAAAAATGGGCTCTGAACACAAGAGCACGACAGGAGCTCTGGAAACATCTCCCCCATTCTCTCTTTTAATTTTTGATTCACGAATTGAATTGACTGCGCTCTTTGTAACGATTTGCGCAAGAGATACCATGAAATTACATTTTTTCTTTGAAATACCCCCTCCCCATGCAGCACAACGGTATATTTAAGCCCCAAAAAGAGTGACGCAAAATACAACGCAGTAAGTTTCTTCATGTTATATCCATGAAGAACGAGTTCTTCCTTTTTTTGGCATAATAATCTTAAAAAGCCAATTTTCCCCAATGTATTACTGTTTATATATCGATCATTGGGTTTTAGGTGTTTCAGACGATATAGATACACAGATATACCACCAAGTGGAGGCGGAAGAGGACCTATATGACATTTTCTCATAAAACACGGAGCTCTCTTTCATTTTGTCTCTGCTTCTCTTAATCTACTCACTACAGCTTGATATCAACTGTAGTGAGTACTTCTTTTCCATCTCAGCAACCTCTTTTTTGAAGACTGTTTCCAGTTTTTTCAAACGAGACAATTTGAAGGAAAACATTAGGCGGCCTTTTAAGGAATCCCCCGCTTCCGTCAATATATATATTGGAGCAGCTCGTTTTAGAAACTTCAACTTATAACTATCAATTCCTGTTCCTTCACAATGCCACGAGCACATATTCTCAAAGCTTTCATGTATGCTTGCAGCAAGTGACTGAATTCCAATTTCATAGCGATCATAGCTTCTGTCATACGAAGCATCAAAACAATACTTTTTCTTCCCAACAAAAAAATTCAAGCGATAAGCTACAGGCTTTCCATCACACTCTACCATCACAACGTTTCCTGCGTGCACCTTCAGCAGGCGTTTAACAAACTTCTCTTTATCATCTTCAAGATAAATGGAATGTTTTCCACTCGCTAATTTCGATACAGACAATCGTTTTATATCTGCAAAATTGACTTCTGATAACGGCACAACTCGTGATGTCAGTCTATGCCCATTTTTTGTAGCATGGTTATTTCCTGTGCGAATATTTTGCCGCAGTTTTTTGGAATAACAGTCCTTCACAAAATGATCGTAGTCACGATATTCTCCCAACAAAGTCATTGGACATGCCGATAAGAGTATGCGATGTGATATGACCTGCATCAATGGTGAGTCCACTGGAATATGGGAAAACTGTAACTGATCATATGAAATAGTACTGCGAACGAACGACATTAGTTCTCTGGTTTCGTCCACGTTCAACTTTCCTAATATACCTTCAAAAGTAGCTCCCCATGAATCGCCGCAAATACCTAGTATGGTGAGCGAGACCATCCCCATGGCTTGAGGGATATTTTTGTTGTATGTAATCAATGAAAACATTGCACAAGGTATATCGTCACGAAGAACACGTATAATATGCAGTTTCTTATCACGCCCCATACCCTCCTGTTCACGAAATGTCTCCCACCATGTCTTAACCCAAATATAGGAGGTGTTCAAAAGATGTGATTCTTCTTGTTCCAGCATAGCATAGGTCTCTCGTACCTCTAACTGGTCAAAGTCATCATAAAGTTCAAAGGATAACAACGCCTCTCCTCCTCATATTTTTTTCCAACCATATCTACGTTTCCAGAGATCTAGAAGATTAATTTTTCCAACACGGCTTGCAACAAACAGCAAGACGGCCAACTCAAGCATACAGACTAAGACACGAAAACCAATATCTAAGATCTGAAGTCTCTCATTGCCAATCCCTACAAAAATACCAAGACCTATGAAGGCTCCCCCATAGAGAACAGACACTGCAGTTTTGGGAAAGCAACGATTGGCAACAACAAGATACAATATAAATCGCACCCCGTAACATGCAGTTATCACTAGCACAAGTTCGGTCAAACCACAATGCAATTCCATAAGCACAAAAAAGGATAGGGTGCAATTCAAAAGACCACTAACCATCTCAATCATCGTATCGTATTGACTTTTCTGTGCTAAATGTATATTGACGGCTACAATTCTCGCTAAAAAAGAAAATATCGCAATGCCCATGAAGAAATATAAATAGTAGTAATAAGCAACGTACTTTTCGCCTAGAATAATCCAGACAATCTCACGAGCAAAACAGCCTGTCACAACAGTAACAATAAGCATTAATAAGGCAATTCCACCTACAGTTTGTAAGTAAAAATGGCGATAGCTATTCTCTTTATAGCGCGCGAAATACATTGGCGACACAGCCATATAGATTGGCTCCATCACAAGTTGAAAGGTATTTGCAACCTTGTTGTTTCCCTCGTAAATACCGACCTCACGAATCATATTCGCGCGACCAAGAAAATATTTGCCGGAGAGAAGAGAAAAATATGCCCCTAAGCTTGATGGAATCAGCCAAACAGAGAACCGTGCACACTCTCTAATTTTTTCCCACCGAATCGTTGGTCTCCATGTACAGAAATCTTTATAACGGAGTATAACTATAAACACATTTTGACCAACAAACGCCCCCATAAGAGCTGCCAGTTTACTGAACCCCAATTGCCATAGCAGAAAAAACGTGCCGATATAACCAAGAGACTGTGCCAGCATAACCCAAGCCACATTTGTTGCTCGTTGTAGGAGACGCATCTTCGTCTGGTAAATGCTGACGACAGCATTACCAAATGGTATAAGAAGGACAAAGCCCAATGCCCATGCATCTTGCGGCAGAACAACGAAGATCTGTGGGAAAACTGCATATATAACAATGAGTCCCCCTACAAGTATGGCATTGACAACCAATAGGAAGTTGATAATCGAGTTCTCAAAAACTTCCCGTTCATCCAACGCCTGATCGAGATAATACCTATTGAAACCACTCGGCATCTCTAGTAACATCAACAGCGATAGGATTGTCACCGCCATATTCAGCAACGAAAACTCCCCCATCTCCTCAATGGAAAGAAGCCGGCTCAACCATGCAAAAAACAAAAAGTTCAAGGCTTTTGCAAAAAGATTTGCACCAAAATACACCGAGATTATTTTTAATAATCTAGCAAACATAGCAACCTGCTTCGCATTCTTGCAATATAGTCATATTCAGGCATCCGCTCCTCTTATAAATTAATGGTTTATTAATAAAATGAAATCCGACCAATTGGCGTAGATTTTTCGTCCGAACAAGGAGATAAACCGAACACATAACAAAGGCTATGATGGAGGATTCTAGGGCACAATACGAGCAAAAAAGATATGCTTAAGATAGCAGTGCTGAATTTATCAGCACTCAATTGATTTTCCTATAACACTTCTCGCTCACAAAAAATGCCCCCTTAAAAGTGTAGCTCCTAAAAATAGTAAACCACTACAACTTCGATATAATATACCGATACTTCCCATTCCGCGACGGTTCAACTGCGTCCACATAGGAAAAGTCGAGATGCAGAAACTCTCCCAGTTTTTCCTCCAATGCGTGACGTATTGCAGTCTCATCCATTGTCGTATATCCATCATTCTTAACAATACGCATCGTAACTTTACCGGGAGTATCCTGATAGAACTGATAGAATTTCACACGATCAAAAATATCAGAGTGAAAATTAATCGCCGTCATCGAGATTTTATTTCCTTTCGATGTAACAAGCATCTCCTGCAGCCAACGACCTTCCACATTCTGCAAAACTCTCCCAGAGTAATGACATTTCGGATTATGTTCGGCATATGCAGCATAATCTGCAGTACGGTAGCGAATCAAGGGAAGCACATAGTTGTTAAATCCCGTTGCCGTGATTTCTCCCATTTGTCCCGGCTGCATAATAACCTTCTGTTCCTCATCCAAAAGTTCTGTATAACCATAAATCTCTTCCAGATGGTAGTGATTTTCTTCAATGCACCATGACGCTACGCAACACATCTCAGAATGTCCATAGTGCAGCAACATAGGACAGCCGAATGCGGCCTCTACAATTTCACGCTGTCCTTTATAAAGATTCTCCGAACTTGCAAATACGGCTTTCGGAGTATACCTTAACCGATGATCTGTCCTGTTGATATAGTCGGCAAGCATCAACGCAGATGATGGGTATACATGGAAAAAAGGAATTTGCACCTCATTTAGCTTTTCCATAACTCTGGAACAGTTATCATCAGTCAGATGATAGGGATCTAATATCAGACTTTTATCTCGATGATTGTATTGCCACAATACACCTTTTGGTAATACATTGTTTCGCAATACCACTTTTTCTGATGTCCCGGCAGCGTAGCCGACCTTCGACCAAAGATGATCAAAAAAAGCCTTTTCTCTCGCCATCGTGAATCGTTTTTGTGCATAAAAAACAAGCTGGCGTCCCGTAGTACCACCGGTAGTCATTCGAATTCGATGTTTGTATGAAAACGCATTCGACAGCATATCCTGCATATTTTCCTGAACGGTTTGTTTCGTGATGGATGGAATACGCTGAAGATCAAAAACATCTTGAAATGACTCGGGATTAAAGCCGGCATCGTCAAATATGCGCCGATAGAACACGGTAGTACCATAAGCATGCAGAAGCAGTTTCTTTATCGCAGCATTTTGCCAAGCATGAATTTGATCCTGTGTCCATGAATCTGACACAGACAAAAGTTTACGCATATCGCCATATGCCGTACCTAGTTTGATGTTAGGCGGGATCGCACTCCACAACTCATCGATCCCACGCTGAAAAGAGGACGGCAAGTTATCATATATTTCTCGGAGCACGTCTACACCTCAAATCTGCTCTTCCACGGCAAAAGCAATCTGCATTGTCTGCAACTGCTGCCAAAGAGGAATTGGAGCTTCTCGCCCCTCTTTGATTGCCTTACCAAATGTCTCAAGTTCTTCGAGCTGCCCCTTTTCGCTGCCCTTCGTCTCAATCGAGGCAAGCTTTACACCGTATCCCTTCATCGACTTGTAGTCATTGAGCGTAATCATCTTCCCGTCAAAGAACACTTCCATCGTTTCCTTGGGAAATTCTTTGCTGCCCACAGCTGTATAGATGAGATTGGCTACAGAACCATCGTCGTAGGTAACTGTGGCAATAAAATTATCTTTGGCACTATAATATGCTCCATTCGGCTGAATGGAGGATGCACTGACAGAAACAGCCTTTGCTCCCGTGAGGAAGTTGAATACATCATAGATATGGCACGCCTCTCCGATGTTACGGCCTGCCCCCTCCTCAGTATGCACCCAGTGATCAAGCGGAATGTAGCCTGCATTCATCATATAGTGAATGATCATGGGATTCTGGCGTGCAGTCGTGTGCTTCGCGATCTCCTGCAGATATCGTGAATGGCGGCGATTAAAGCCGGTCAAAAGAAGAGGAGCATCTCGATGCTCCTGATAAAACTGCTCAATCCTTGCCAGTTCCTCGGCATTGATTGCAAGAGGTTTTTCAACAAGAACATGTTTGCCCGCTTTGAGTGCTGCCAAGATCATATCGGCATGAAGGTTGTGGCGTGTTGCGATCAGCACCATGTCAACGGCATCATCCACAAGCGTTTTTTCATAATTCGTCGTCGCATAGTCGGCTCCAAACTGCTTTGCGACAGCTTCTGCATTCGTTCCCGTTCGGCTCATCACAGCACGCAATTGGTAGAGATCGCCGAGCTGTTTGATATTCGGCAGGTGCATTCCTTTGGCAAAGCCGCCCGCACCGATCAGTGCAATTTGTATCTTTTCCTTCTGCGTGGGATGTGCAGCAACGGTTACAACATCCGCTTCTTCCCGTTCCTCCTGAGGGTAGGAGAGAAGCACCATGAGCGGCTTCGGTGATGCCGTTTTCAGCGATTCGTATGCGGTGTCCGCTTCCTCCACAGGATAGATTTTGGAAACCATATCCATCACGTGAAGTTTCTTCGACGCCATAAGATTCAGCACTTCCTGCAGATTGCGGTTCTCTGTCCAGCGTACATAGCTGACGGGGTATTCCAGTCCCTTTTCCTCATAAATACTATCATAGCGCCCCGGTCCATAGGAAGTGGAGATGAGGAAATCAATCTCCTTCTCATAGAAGTCCGCACGGTTCAGATGGAGACCAACATCACCGACAAGAACAACGCGCCCCTTACGGCGACACATCTTAAATGCGGTTGAAACAATGGCATCGGACTTTGCCGCTGCTGTAATGATAACGCCGTCTGCACCAATCCCATCCGTCAAACGCGCCACCTGTTCGACATCCGTCGTGCCATCCGGCTGAATGGCATAATCCGCTCCGTGCTTCAGTGCCATCTCGATACGACCGGCATCCAAGTCGCTGACAATCACCTTGCAGCCACTTGCTTTGAGCATTTGCACAACAAACTGTCCGATAACACCAAGACCGATCACAACGAAACACTCGCCGAGTGTTGTATGGGCACGGCGTACGCCTTGCATAGCAATCGAGCCGAGTGTAACCGTACTTGCCTCTTCAAAAGAAACGGATTCTGGAACCTTCACGAGCAAGTTACGAGGTACATTGATGATTTCTGCATGATGTGCGCATTGTGCGCCGGCACAGGCAACACGCTCAACGACCTTCACGTCACGCACATTTGCACCGACACCAATAACAACACCTGCCGCCGAGTATCCGACAAGTGCCCCCGTTTCGAGTTTTCCTTTGACAAGTTCACGTGTCTGTGCGACACCTTTTTCGGCGACCATATCAAGGACTTTCTTGACCTTGTCACGTTCCTTGAGGGCACGCTTCCAGAGGGGTACAGAACTTGCACGCACACCGCTCATCTCCGTACCGATGGAGATACACGAGTTGACGACACGTACGAGCACTTTATCGGCTTCAATCTGGGGTGCAGGCACATTCTCGGTAACAGCCTGCCCTTTCTTAATCAGCACCTGTTTCATATCGTTCTCACTCCTCCACGGTGTCAAACTTTCTGAGCAACAAAGAAAAGACCATCCTCTAAATATCGTTGGTCACGAATAATAATTCCAAGCAGTATTTTTTTTATCTTAGTTTTTATGCCCTCGTCATAAGGATTTTCTGCTCTATAAAAATCATAGCATACTTCTTGATAGCCATATCTTTCCAATATTTGGCACAAGGTCTGATAGCTATACCAGGCAACGTGTTCTTTATTCAGCCAACTCTTTTCTAGACAGCCTGCCATCATCAGCCGAATACGCCGATAACACCAAGGATTTGGTGTTGTTACAATGAGCCGTCCCCTCGAATTCAGGAATGGCCGTATGTTTTTTAGCATAAGTCCTGGATTTGCAACATGCTCTATCAACTCTCCACATACAACAACATCAAATTGCCCAATCTTATCTCCCAAACGCTCCATCAGTGATGTATCTGTAACATCTGCATAATAGCATTCATAGCCGTATTTTTTGCGTATAATATCAACATCTTCTTTGAGATAGTCCAATCCAACCACCGATTTGGCAATGCCCGCAATCTTTTCATGCAACCAATCGTTTTCAGCTATTTTTTTTTCATACAAATCATGATGTTGTATAAACCCAAGATGCAGAACTCTCTTGCCTGCACAAAGACGCATAATCTCTTCTTTTCGATATATCACATGGTCGGCATATGGCATGATGCAAAACTCCTCTATTGAAAATGAAAAATTCCTCTTGTATCAATGATATTTTTCCCATTCAAAAGCCCCTGATCCATCGCCTTAAACTCCTTGTGATCGACAAGCAGCAGAATGATATTCGCGTCACGCATAGCCTCCTCTACAGAGACAAGACGTACACTCCCCTTCCCCGCAAGAGATGCAGGAAGTGTACGGATATTTGGCTCTACAACGAGCAGCTCATCGAGAGTCCCTGCTGCAAGCTCCTCCGCAATCCGCAATGACGGACTCTCGCGCAGATCATCAATGTCCGGTTTGAACGCAAGGCCGAGGCACGCAACCTTCGGATTCTCCGTCGTCCGGACTGCCTCGTATACCTTTTCCATCACAACATGCGGCTTGCTGTCATTAACCTCCCGTGCAACACGAATCAGTCGTGCATCACGCGGCGCAGAGTCCACGATAAACCACGGATCCACAGCAATACAATGACCACCGACCCCGGGTCCCGGCTGCAAAATATTGACGCGTGGGTGACGATTTGCAAGGCGAATCAACTCCCAGACATCAATGCCCAGCTTGTCGCAGATAATCGAGAGTTCATTTGCAAATGCAATATTCACATCACGGAAGGAGTTCTCCGTGAGTTTCGCCATCTCTGCGGTTCTCGCATCCGTGGGGAGAAGCGCCCCTGTGACAAAACGGCTGTAAAATTCGATGGTTTTCTTCGTCGATTCCTCATCAATGCCACCGATGATGCGATCGTTATGTGGCAGTTCCTCGACGATCTTGCCAGGCAGAACGCGTTCCGGACAATGGGCAAAGTAAACAGATTTCTCTATAAGATCCATTCGCTCATCATAGAGCCAGTCCCGCACCTTCTCCGTTGTTCCAACCGGACTGGTCGACTCAAGGATAATCAGATTTCCCTCTTTGACATATGAGGCAATCTCCCGTGTCGCCAATTCTACAAAAGACAAATCTGGTTCCTTATCCCCCTTAAACGGAGTTGGAACCGCAAGAATAAATACATCCGCTTCATGCGGCTTTACATCCGCATGAAGATTTCCAGAAGAAACAGCTTTCTTCACATACGCAGCAAGTCCCGGCTCGACAATATGAATCTCACCGCGATTGACCGTCTCCACGACGCGCCCCACGGGATCCATCCCGTAAACCTTAAAGCCACTATTCGCAATCAGCATCGCCGTTGGAAGACCAATGTAGCCGAGTCCTACAACACATACATTTTTCATTTATTGTACCTCTTCCCCTGCCTTCTTCTCAAATAGTGCCTCAAACTGATCCACCACACGACGAATATCATATTGCTCTAAATCAACACGATATTGTGCACTATAGTCCCCTTTCAGAAATGCTTGAAAATCTTCTGATCGAAACGTCTGATGATTAAAACTTAAAATTGGTCTTCGACTCATTGCATAGTCAATCAATTTACTCGGCCGCTGATTTGAATTCTCGTTATCAAAGTTAATAACAAAGTCCATCGTTGCCATTTCATAAATGAGATGCTCTCGCTCAACAGGTGCTCTAATAAGAAGTTTTCCCCCTAATTTTTTTTGTACGACAGCAAGACCCGATTTGTAAAGGAGTCATCCAATGCATATACAATAAAGTAAAAAGGCTCTTGTAACATACATAAAAAATCAAAAAAGAAGCCAGGATCCCGTATCTTTTCATAAAAGACCCCCGCATAACAAAAATGAGGAATCGTATTGGGACAATATATGTCATCCTCTATATTCATCAGCTTAAATCCCTGCGGCACAATCCTCAAGCGCTCACCTAAATCACAATGCCGATATCCGATCATTGCCTCCCGCATAGGAATCGTAATCCAGTCAAACTTCTGCAAGATGATTTTTTCTATATATTTAAGGTACGGTGCTTTTATGATGCCGGGATTATAGTAGAGAGGATCTCCACAGTCAGCTATTTTACAGCGAATCTGTTTATTGTGCAACGAATACAATGCAGATGCAACTAATAGGCAAAATGGGTAACTAATCGCAAAAAGAAGATCATATGTTTGGGCGCTAACTCTTTTTTCCAGTTCCCTATATAAACGCACAGCATAAATTACATCTCTTGGTCCGCCCCCTAAAAAATAATACGAAACTCTCCTTACGATATTCACACAAACTGTCTGCCAAGTTTGATTTTTCCTAGCATTTAATGGCATCGTTTTTTGTTTAAGCAGCTGTGACATAGGAATACGACAGACATGCAGTTTATCGGTAGCAAAATCACAATCAAATACAGCCTCCTCCGGACAGAAAAAGTCAACCTCATACCCTCGTTTCGTCAACTCACGGAGGAGTTCTGTTGTACGAAAAGCCCTAGGACTCTTTGCCGGAAAGAACCAACGCGACAACAAAAGTATTTTCACGTCTTTCAGTTCTCCTTATATCCCCGATAATCAATATAAAGGAATCGCTGATAAAATGAAGTCCTTCAGATTGGCGTAAATTTTTTATCCGAACTGTGTCGGCAAAAAACGCGCTTCTCAGATGGCGATGCTAAATTTATCAGTGCTTCCTAAAACAGATTAAGCCACAGCTCACACATCATAAATATAGATATTATTTACTCAATCGGATAAGTAACGATACAGAACCGAAAATTCGTCAAGCATTCGATCTGCCACGAATTTCTCACAATAAATTTTTCTTGCTCGTTCCCCCATAGCAGCCAATTCCTCAGAAGATAAATTTTGCAATATAGCACTTAATTGGTGCTCATCATTGAGAGAAAATAAATAACCATTTACACCATTTTGCACTTGCTCTGGCAATGATGTACAATCACTTGCCAAAACAGCCTTCCCATACCGCATAGCCTCAAGGGCAACTATACTAAAGCCTTCCCAACGAGAGGGCATGATAATGGCATCTGCAGCGAGATAATATTCGCCAATTTGATCATTTTTGATCCAACCAAGAAACGTAATATTTTCATCATCATGATAATCATCCGTTGAAGCCGAAATAACTGGCGCTCCGATAACATAAAGATGTAGATGTGAAAAAAAATTCTTACGAAAAATTTTCAACAAAACATCCAGACCTTTCTGCTGGTCAAAGCGCCCAACAAATAAAATATTTATTCTATCTGCATCAAATCGAATGTTTTGCGACACCGGCAGCATAACATCCGGAATACCAGTATATATCACTTTCATTTTCCTTTGCGGCATTCCATATTGTATACCACAGTTATATTCATAACGAGATACATTGATAATCAAATCAGTTTTCCATGCAAGTGTACGCTCAATCAGAGCATATAGTCGTTTACACCATATAGATACATTCATCAAAAAAGACCAACCATGTGGATTATAAATAATTCGGAATTTTTTTTTGCCAAAAAGGAGTGGGATTCTTGTCAGCATTCCTGCCCAAGAACTATGCAAAAAAATGATATCCGGTTTAATATATTTGACATGTTCTTGAATTGCACACATAGCAGGAATAAGCGAATACAATGAGCGATGATACGGATAATACGTTATTTTATTTTTAGGAAAATTCCATACATGTTCTGATTTTTCCTCTGCCATGAGCAGATAATTATCAATGCCAAATTCCAGATCCCTTGTAATAAGCGTCTTAATATAAGTAGCAACGCCACCTTGTACATATTCACCAATATGCAAAACTTTTATCATGATACCAAAACCTTTGATTTTCTTTTTCAATTACATGCGAATCCTAAAAATTCAATAAGCCCACAAAATGAAAATAATCACGTCCTAAGTGTATTAGCATATATACGCAATATATCATCTATATATCGTTCCGAAATTTCCTTTTTTTTCTGGTACATCTCTATTGCTGATGCACTCATTTTTTCAACTGTATGATCATCCAACATACTTAGCAGACACCTCATTAAAGACTCTTTATTACCAGAAGGAAACAGCAGCCCATTTTCGCCATGTCGAACGACCTCTGTTGCAGCGCAGATATCCGAAACAATAACAGGAACTCCACAGCTTAGCGACTCCTCAACGGCAAGCCCCTGTGTTTCATACAGGAGCGTTGGAAAAACAGCACACCGCGCTTCCTCAAAATATTTAAGCACTTGTTCTTTGTTCACCCATCCAGTCATAACAGCATCTGGATTCGCTTTCAGAATATCCTCTTTACAAGGACCTTCACCGATAAACATAACTGGTATGTGCAATTCATATGCACATGTGGCAAGCAGTAAAGGATTTTTTTCAGGAGACAGTCGTCCTATAAATACAAAATACTTGTTTTTTGCTGGGGAAAAACCTTTTTTTTCAAAGGAACTAGGCGTAGGTAAGATATAACATAACCTGTTCGCAGAAATATAAGGTCTAAACAGCTTTCCACTCAACTGTGATACAGCAATATACGCATCAGCACTATCAGGTAATCCCGCACATATTTTTTCCACATAACTACGAATAACGCGCCATATTTTATGCATATACATTCTTGCATCGCAATTTGTAAAAAGGCATCGCAAAGCAAGTGGTTTTCTATGACAAACTTCATTTTGTTGAAAATCATAAAACGCTAGATTAGGACATATCATCCCATAATCATGCAGATGCATAATCACAGGGAAGCCTCGTTTTTTTGCTATATGGATACAGGAAGATGTCAACACTTTTTGATAAGAATGTACATGTATAATGGTATTGTGCGGATCACATTCGTGTAAAATATGATCTAGTTTAGTTGCCGCGTCATGATTCCAGAGACCTTTTATCATTGCTCGAAGTCGGTTAGGATCTGTCAATAGATCAAATTGTTTCAGCGAGTAGGTTCTCATTCGATGCATTCTGCATATTTCTTGATCAAACTCCCCTGTTCCCGCAAAAAAAATCACGTTGACATTTGAGACAGCAGCAAGTTTTTTTGCAATCCAAAAAGCGACAGAACTTGCTCCCCCATTTTCATAGGCATAGTCGTTCAGTAGGATCACATTCATTCGCACTAATCTCCCAGAATATCATATCGATACAGCTCACTCAATACGCACCTTTTCCCGTAAATACAGTCTTTACCGTCTTAAACAAGTATACCAGATCAATCCAAACCGACCAGTTGCGCACATACCACGTATCCATAGCAACGCGCTCCTCATAGGTCGTATCGCTGCGTCCGTTCACCTGCCACATACCCGTAATGCCAGGAGGAACCATATAGTACTCACGGATATTGTCCCCATAGCGTTCGATCTCTTTCGTAATAATCGGACGCGGACCGACAAGACTCATATCGCCCATCAGGACATTCCATAGCTGCGGCAGTTCATCAAGACTCGTTTTACGCAGGAATGCTCCCAGCTTGGTAACACGAGGGTCATTCGTAAGTTTAAAGGACTCTTCCCATTCTTTTCTTGCTTCTGGATTCTTTGCAAGGTATTCCTCAAGGAGTTCCTGTGCATTCGGTATCATCGACTGAAACTTATAGCAGGGGAACATCTTTCCGTTGCGCCCAACACGCTGATGTGCGAAAATAACGCGCCCTTTATTATCAATCCCCACAAGCACGGCCAACACGAAAAGGATCGGAAAAATCAAAAGGCCACCGACAATCGTTGCAACGAGATCAAAAATACGCTTTGCCAGACGGTTTCTGCGCCGTGCGAGATTGTTTCGTATGCTGAGCATAAAGACTCTCTCTGTATAAAACGGCTCAACGCCAACATGCGCGAGCGGCAGCATCATAAGATCAGGTACAAAGAGAATATCACGAACGAGCGGCTGGATCGCAGAGACAAGCTTCTCCAAACGTTTGCTATCCATCCCCGGTGCCGTTATAATAACCGTTTTGATCCCGGAATCCCGAACAATTGTCTCGGCATCACTCACACTCCCCAGAAGCAAAAATCTCTTCGGAAGGAGCTCCGAGACTGGCTTATCATCCAGAATACCAACGACCTTGTAGCGGTATCCGAGGTCTCCGTCAAAGAATTCAAGGACAAGTTCTGCCGTCTTCCCGGCACCGATCAGGATAACGGGCTTTGATAGTGCATTGTTTATTTTAAGGAACTTCATGAGGATATAACGCCCGAGGTAAATATTGAACAACGCAAAACATCCAAATAAGACGACAAAAAGGCGCGAAACCAGCAAACTCTCCTTCACAAAATAAAGTGCCAGAATACACGCAATGAGCGCATAGAGAATCGCATAAAAAATCTGCCGCACCGTTTCTAAAATCGGCTGCATCTTTGTATATGTCTGCATGATGGCAAGAAATGCGATAAAGACAATCGGGATCCAAAGAAAAACGAACTCATCAGGAAGAAGGTAGGTTGTCCCGTTCAAATTCCCATACACATCGCGCAGTCCAAACGCAAAATATTCTGCAAAAAGAATTGCAATGTAATCAAAAAAAACAAAAAGAAACGCCGCACATATAATGGACGCGTGTGACGAAATCCAGCCTTCCCTATGCACGTACAAATTTCATCCCCTACCTGTCGCATTTCATGTTGAAAATAGATAATTCCTCAAAACAACACATTCAGATAGATAAATTTTACCATAAACACCGTCATATTCAAAGCCTTTCTTACCGCTCTTCCAAACGTGTAGGTTTGTCAATCATATGTTACACAAGAGAGAAAAAGAGAAAGAGCCTCACGGGGAGATTCTCCCTAATGGACACATAGGGAAATTGTTATCCTCTTGCCCGGCAAGTTATTCCCTTACGGCCTCCAGTTTGTATTCTATATTGTATTTTTCCATAACAATATCCCCAAAAGTTTTCCTAAGTCTAACTTTTGGGGATCAGTTCAATGATTGTCTATTCGCTTTTCACGCCATGTTTATGTCAGTTATTGGTTCCACAGAACTTTCATTGTTATATTAGAGCCACCTCAGATGAGGCGGCTTTTCTATTGTGGATTGCCTGTTTTTACAATATCAATGCTTACAGTAAAAACTACAGCCCCCACACAATTTTGTCATCCACATCAATATCCTCACCCGTCTGGATCTCCATTACCTTCAGCAGAGTCTCCGCTCGTATTGTATGAAATGACCCGCGCGGAATACGCACCGTCTGTCCCTCAGCAACAGCGAACTCGTTGCCATCGAGCTTCACCCAGCCGCGCCCCTTGATCACTGTCCAAGTCTCATCACGTCGCTCGTGTTTGTGATAAGTAAGAGACTCGCCTTGAGTAAGTGTTATTTTAATAGTTAGACTTTGGGGTTCTGTATCAATGATCCGAAATTCTCCCCATGATTTTTCTGTATACATCACCGGTGTATGCAGGTTCTCCACATAGGGTTTCATTGCACTCGAACGATCTTTGTCCGCAATGAGGATTCCCTCAGGGCTTGCAGCAACTATCGCATCTTTCACGCCCATACAAAGAACAGGAGCAGAAAGAGTGTTCACAACATGGATATTACTGCAGGCCGCATCCATTGTAACACGTCCGATAGAGTACTCTGACATTACCTCTGAAAGTGTATTCCACGTTCCGACATCAAGCCATGTACCAGAATATCGCTGAACAACAATACTCTCTTCCTTTTCAACTACAGCATAGTCAAAGCTGATTTTAGGTAAATCCGCATAGCCATGCAAAAGCTCCTCATAACTCGCACTCCCAAGCAACTGACGAGATTTATTGAGTGCATACCCAAGTCGAAAGACAAACACGCCGCTGTTCCATAAAGCCCCATTTTCGATATATCTGGCAGCAAGCTCCTCGTTCGGCTTTTCTTTAAACGCATGTACAGGGCTCTGCTCTGTTCTCCCAGTTGGAAGAATATAGCCATATTTCTCACTCGGATAGGTGGGTTCAATCCCCATTAACAGAAGGTTGGCAGAAGCTCCACATTCTATAGACGTAAGCAGCCGCTTGATAGCTAGAAAGTAATCTTCATCGACATATGGGTCGGCAGGACAAATAGCAATAGGCTCATCGTATGACACGTCACATTTATCGTGCAAATAGGAAGAAACTAACGCAATCGCAGGAAATGTATCGCGGCGACATGGTTCAATAGAAATATTTACTTGATTTCCCAGTTGACGACGAATCAAGGACATCTGCTCACGAGCCGTTGCAATCGTAATGGATACATCAGGAACGGCATTCTGCACCTGCCGCACTACGCGCTGAATCATCGACTCACGAGATCCATCCTCACGTTTGAGCAAACGAAGAAACTGTTTGGAATAGAGCTCATTGGAGAGAGGCCACAAACGTTTCCCCGCCCCCCCGGAAAGTAGTACAATCTGCATTTTATAGCTCCATTCCAATTTTAATGATAAAATGTTCATTTAGCTAATAGGTTTAGCATGATCTCCAACTTCTGGGTTATCGAAAGGCTTGGCTTCTGGCATCTCCGTATATTCTATCTCCTCGACGCGATCATGAAATCCCGTAAGTGTTGACATAATGGAGGTCGTTGGCAACATTCTTTTCCGTTTTTTTTCTATTTTTATGGGTTCTTTCATATCAGTTCGAATTGTGCACATTCGTTCTTGAACATGCACGACTTTTCCTGTTCCTCTAACAACTTCCAAGCACCCAAGGGACTTTTTTGTATCAGGGTCAAAAATCTCTTCGCCGATTCCATAAACCAAATACCTATCACCCTCCTGAATTTTATCTGCTTGTCCTGCATTCAAAACGAGTTCTTCTGCATTTGTTACCTTCGCCACTTTTATAACCTTATTCATGATTGTTCTCCAATATTCCATTTATAAGTCTGGTAGTAATCGTTGGTTTAATGATAATCATTTCACGAGGATTTTCAAGTATACTGCTTTCAGCTCCAATTATCTTTGCCTGCACTACCCCTGTTTTTTGAATGTTAATAACAACCGCAACTGCATATAAATTTTCATAGCCCCTATTATCTTTGTAAAAAAGAGTTATATATGAATCTATTGCAATAACAGAGTTGATGTTGACAGAAAACAGCAGTCTTCCTTTATCGGGATCATAATTGATGATTTTAGCGACAAATTCCACCTCTTTTCTCAAATTGTTACGCCATACCAAAACAATCCACCACGATAACATCATTAATACGACTGGAATAACCACCCAGGAAACCGAAACAGCAGTATCTGGGGAAAACATCCATAGAAACACGCTCACAAAAAGTCCGATAGACGCAGAACATATACTCTCATATGTTTTTAGCTTCTTCAACAATTTTTCACCACACATTTTCAAAAGTGATGGAAAAATCAAGAGAAGCCAACTAACAATTATTGTCTTGCCTCTTTACCAACAAATCACCAAAATGGATTAGTGGCTTCTCGATTTATCTCAAGCAAAATAAGCCCGTATATACTCACATACAACGCTAATTTCTTCATCCGTCAGCTGTGCTGCAGATGGAAGCCAGAGTCCCTTGCGCGAGATTTCTTCCGTCACGGGATAACTTCCCTCGTAGCCATAGGCAGGTTCTGCGTGGAGCGGTGGATAGAAATCACGTGATCCGACGCCATGATCTTTGAGGTATGACTTGAGCCCCTCACGCCCCTCTACAAGGATATCAATAAACCACGGAGTAGTATTCTCATAGTTCGTCGGAATGAATTCGACCTGCTTGACATCGGCGAGCAATTTTTCATACAGCTTCCCAATTTCTTTCTTACGCTCAACGCGATAAGAAAGCTTCTTCATCTGTTCCAGACCGACAACAGCCTGCAAATCCGTGAACTTGAAATTCCAACCCTTGATAAGATAGTGATCGATACCGCCCTGCGAACGTCCGAAATCACGAATCTTCTTTATGCGATCGAAAAGCTCAGCATTATCGGTAATGAGTGCACCGCCCTGACCAGTTGTAATCACCTTTGGTGCACTAAACGAAAAACTTCCAATGGCACCAAATAAACCAAGATGCTTTCCATTGACGCGCGAGCCGAGAGACTGCGCTGCATCCTCAATCAGCCAGATCCCTTTTTCCTTGCAGTAGGATGCAAACTGCTCGATCTCATCCGGATAACGACCATTGATTGTAACAAGCATGACAGCTTTTGTCTTTGGCGTAATCGCAGCTTTCATTTTTTCGAAGTCCATACAAAGGTTCTGACGATTAATGTCTACGAACACAGCCTTCGCGCCAATCAGCTCTACGGAGTTCGGCGTTGCTACCATAGTGTAGTCCGGGACGATAACCTCATCGTCCTTCTTGACACCACACGCCATCAAGGCAATCGATAGGCTGACCGTACCATTTGCAACAACTGAGCAGAACTTCGCGCCCGTATATTCAGCGATACGGTCTTCAAATTCACGTGTCTTACGGAACTCCGTTACCCAACCACCGGACTTCATATACTCATGAACAGCGTTCGCCTCAGCCTCGTCGAACCACGGCTCCATCTGATTGATAAACTGACTCATCGAAAATACCTCCCAATGAAATATTCAGATACGTACCCGATCAATCTCGGCACCAAGATAGGGACCGTTTTTTATCTCCACGACCTGCGTACCATCTTCCAAGATTTTATAGCCGTGCGCTCCATGGAGCAGAATCAAAACTTCTCCCTGCTTTACATCAAAACGCTCCAGCAGCGTGTGCTCCTCATTCTCATCGAAAATGCTCGCCTGAATTGCACCTTTTTGAATCACGAGTACCTCCTGCGTGCGTTCCACTGTACGCTCTACAAGGTTGTGCTGATGTGCAAGTAAATCCTTCCCTTCCTCATACCGCCACGTGCCCACCTGAATGAAGTCACTGTCATCAGAAAAGAACCCGAGACCATCCCGGATGTCTTCCTGCACAATATGCTTCGCCAAAATTTTTCCACTCGGGGACTTTACAACTTTCATCAATATACCTCGCTTCAAGCAATGTATCTAACAAGCCTCATCGTTAACAATGCTCCAGATACCACTGAACGGTCTCCCGAATCCCGAGGCGAAAATCTTTCTCCGGTCGCCATCCAAGGAGCTCGCCGCCCTTCGTTCCATCGACTGTCTTATACGGTGCACCATCCGGCTTCGTAGGATCGAGTTTCAGTTCTCCCTCATAACCAACATCCTCCTGGATGATCTTTGCCATATCGATGATGGAAATTCCCTTGCCAACACCAATATTCACCGGCTGCTCTGAATGCGGTGCATCTAAGCCACGCACCATCGCCTCCGCACCATCATCAACATAGAGCCATTCGCGCACGGGCTTGCCGGAGCCCCATACAATGACCTCGGGAAGATTTTCACGCTTTGCCTTTACAATCTTCATAATCAGTGCCCCGAGTGCATGAGAACGTTCTTCCTCGAAATGATCCTCCGGCCCATACATATTGGAAAGAATCAAATTCAGCGTGTCCAGACCGTACTGCTTTTCGTACGCCCACGCACCGACCCATGAGGTTTTACGCGCATGTCCGTAGACCATTACCGACTCATGGAGTTCCCCTTCCCAAAACTCATCCTCCTTGAAGAAGGTCGCACGTGCCGGATAGGCACAGTTAGAAATTGGATTGACAAGACGCTGTACAGAAAAATCCCTACAGGCATCGAGGAGATTGATTGTCATCAGCAGATTATTACGAAACAGCTCGGCAGGGTGCTTATAACCAAACTGAATACCGCCCACATATGCAGCGCAGTTGATAACCTTATCCGGCTTCACTTCCGCAAACAGCTGATGAACAGCAGATGCGTCCCGCAAATCCGTCCCCAACGATTGAGAAGTTTTATGAAACTCCAAGCCGCGTTCTTCCAGTTTTTTTGCAACGCGCTTTCCAAGAAACCCTGTAGCGCCTGTTAATAAAATCATTTGTGATCACCGCCATAATTATCAAACTTCATATCATAATCCATCATAATCTCGACCAGTTGTGCAAGGCTTGTCTTATTCCTCCACCCCAGTTTTTCCTTTGCCTTGGTCGGATCTCCCCACAGGAACTCCACCTCGGCGGGACGGAAGAATCTCGGATCGACATCGACAAGAAGGCGGTTCGTCCTACGATCATATGCCTTCTCTTCAACGCCCTCGCCTTCCCATGCAAGCTCCACACCTATGTGACGGAAGGCAAGTTCCGTGAACTCACGCACCGTATGCGTCTCGCCCGTTGCAATCACGAAATCATCCGGCTCGTCCTGCTGCAGCATCAGCCACATCGCCTCGACATAATCCTTTGCATATCCCCAGTCACGCTTTGCGTCCAGATTGCCCAAAGACAATTTATCCTGTCGCCCCTGCGC
This sequence comes from Centipeda infelix ATCC 43532, assembly GCF_000234095.1. Classification (GTDB taxonomy): domain Bacteria; phylum Bacillota; class Negativicutes; order Selenomonadales; family Selenomonadaceae; genus Centipeda; species Centipeda infelix. The sequence goes on along the minus strand of NZ_JH376800.1, from coordinate 168,612 downwards.
GATACGTGCAACTGAGCGCGTAATCTTCTTCGTCACAAAGTTCTCACCACGGCGCGGTGATTCATGGTTGAACAAGATACCATTACACGCATACAGATGATAGGCCTCTCTGAAGTTGACCGTGATCCAGTAGGCATAGAGTTTCGCTGCGCCATACGGGCTTTTCGGATAGAACGGGGTCTTCTCACTCTGCGGCGCAGTCTCAGGAAGCCCTCCAAAAAGTTCACTCGTCGATGCCTGATAGAAACGCGTGCCGCTCCGCATTTCACGAATTGCGTCCAACAAGCGAAGCGTGCCAAGGCCATCCACATCAGCCGTAAACTCGGGCACATCAAAGGAAACCTGCACATGAGACTGTGCAGCCAAATTGTAAATCTCATCCGGCTGAATTTTCTCCATCAAACGACTGAGGTTCGACGAGTCAATCATATCCCCGTAGTAGACATGAACATCCTTCATCAAATGATCAATACGAGACGTATTCGCAACACTTGCACGGCGGATAATCCCATACACCTCATACCCTTTTTCAAGTAAAAGTTCCGCAAGATACGAGCCATCCTGTCCAGTAAGTCCTGTAATAAATGCTTTTTTCATAGAAAGTTCAATCCTTTCAAAAAAAGTTGTATCGTAGCAAATATGTGCAACCCCAGATATAGTAACTGCAAGACAGATCAAACAATTTTATTTGATCTCGACATCGGGTAATGAGTCTATATCATAATCAGACTCATCCATAGGTATCCTTGGTTTTTTTCCCAACTCACGGAGGAAGGGCGCAGCAAGATCCCTCTTACCGTTTTGTTCCGCAAATTTTACAAAGTCCTCTATCAGCTTCAAAAAGATTTTGTCTTTAGCAGATAGATGATATACAGAGAGGGAAACCGCCTCCAAAAGTTGATTCCATTCGTTGATATCGGGTTCTATCTTTTTCTCATTATAATATTTCATTGCCATATTTACATATGTGTGTACCGAAAATGTTAAAGCACTACGATATTTGTTTCTTTCTTCAATAAGAGAAACCACTTGATCCCGCCCACGAAAGAAAAACTCATCCGCATGGTTTGGATCATGTTTTATACACCATATACCTCTTGCCATATCATTCTTTGCCTCCGCGTGAATAATTTGATAGGTACGGTATTTACGTGCAGACGCTGCGTTGGCAATAGAATTTGCAGCATCTTCAAATTTTTCACATTTGCTATATATAATACAACGTTGTATCCAATAATAGCTTAGATGTTGACATTCTGACTCCACGTTGGAAAACAACTGAAGGATATCTTCATTGGTTATCTTCTTTTGCATCGATATATTTTTTATTTTTGTAACAGATTCAAACATCAGGCTGTTCCGCGACTGCTCCCTCTCTTTTATTCGTTTGGCCAAGAATACTATTAAAAACCGTAACCATTCAATTCTCTGGCTTACAGGTATTGTCTTTACAACAATATCGCGAAACAATCGTACATAACGTAAACGAGGTCTCTTGGATTTGGACGTCCAAAAATCAGAAAATGAAATTTCAAACTTCTTATAATCAAAATTTTTTCTGTTAACAGCTAGTGCAATCATCGGTAAATCTGATATGGAAAACTCACATCCAAGTGATGCATAATACGTCAAAATTTCAAACACTTCAATTTGTTCTTCTTGACGCTTATGCTTGTACCACCCCTCGAAATAACTGGAAAACCGTCTTCCTTCGTGTGCATACCAAAGAACATCAATAAGATCTCCAATATCTCGTATGTTTTTTCTAATACTACTCGGTTTATTTGTCGCAGACTGTAAACGTCCTAGTCTATTGTGAGAAGCAAGTTTTGTGTAGGTATCCCACGCCTCTTTATCACTGATTCTTTCATTAATATAATAATCAAGTCTCTTATCATAAATATTTTGTAATGTATATTGTTTTGTATTGTGGTCAGAATCCAATGCTGTGGTAATAAAAACAACAGATTTTCCTAAAGCTTCATCAAACAACTCATCAAATATACTATAGAATAAGGCCGCATTCTCCATACAGAACGCAATCTTAGAATTATCTGTTTGACTGCGCAAGAACTCTTTGACCTTATCAATAATATGAAGGTCAATATTTTTCGTATAAAAACTCTGATATCCGTTCGCAGCAGAGAGTGTCAACAGCCTCATTGCCAAACAGCTTTTTCCAACAAACGATTCACCGTGAATCGTTACTAATACTGTTTTTTTCTCTACAAGATTTTTTTCAAAATTCTCTTGAATAGATACAAAACTCTTCTTCCTTTCGTCTTGCGGCATACTTCTTGGTATATCAATCTCATGAAAGAAATCCCCCGCACAAGGATCAGCACCGTTGTATAATTCGTATGTTTTTTCACTGTCAGCAGCATCTTGCAGCTCAGAATTCCAGTCTGAAAACGAATTGCTTAGCAAGAGCTTTTTCGTTGATTGTGCTTTTATCTTTAATTGATTCATATATGCTAGAAATTCGATATTTGTCATTTTTATGTGATGGAAGTTATTGTTTTTATCTATCTCTCTTATAAGGGATCTGCTTGATATCTCTGGCGACACGAAGAAATATTGTATCTTTTCATTATTACACTTATTTTGTAACAATGATATTAAAGCGATCTCCAAATCATTTTCTTGAAATTGCGTCCCTAAAATAATCAAATCGTTAGAAACGTACACCTCACCAAATTTCTGTAACATTCGATCATCACTTGCTGTAAAGTTGCGATATTCTTTTTCGTCCAATATATATCGATACGAACCTGATGGAACGGTACAGTTAACATCCCCATGTAGTTTTACCAAGATTGTCTCTTTTGGATTTTCCACATAATTTTGACAATCACGATTCCAGACTTCTAGCTTCTTGCCAATTTTTTCATAGATTTTTTCAACCAAATCATCCATGTTGAGCGTAAAAATATATCGCCATGGGTACGCTGCCAAAGTCTCAAAGGAAACATCCTCTCTCCATCCATGCACTTTCAAACGACGGGTTATGTATTCATCTCGTTCGTTTTCTAATCCGAACTCCCTTAACCATGTACAAAACTTTTTCAAATCTCCTTGTCGAACAGTTAAATCCACATTTTCACAATCTCGCTCATAATCTGGAATTTCTTTAATTCTAGGAATCAGTATATTTTCATATAGTTCTTGAGTCAAACGTTTTCCTAAAACCAAAGGTTGTTGATCAATATTGAATGCTCCAAGCGAAAAGCCCGCACCAAGTAAAAGAGCAGGATGCCCGATGGGGCTAGTCAAACGATCATGTAGCATCTCCAAACTTTTCTGCATAACGTATACCTCCAAGAGCAATCAGTGTGGATTTCCTGATGTGAGTGCGTTCACCCTCGTCTTATCTGCAACAACCGCTCTTTCAGCGATGAAAACTGTTCATAAACAAACTCTTCCGTATACGGAAGCAAACGAACCTGATGTACAAATTTATCATAGTATATCTCATCGCGTGCGAGCCGTATAACTTCCTGTACCAAGGCACTATGATCACTTTGTCCTCGCTCCCAAAGGAGTAGTGCGCTTCGATTCACAATTTCCGGCTCCGGATGATCGCCTCCGCCTGCATAAATAGGAATTGTTCCACTCCGAAAGGCTTCAAACAGCTTCTCTGTAACATAATACGGCGTGTCAAAATTCTCCGGGCAGATATTAAACTTAAACTCTTTTAGATAGCGTGGTTTATCATCATTGTAAACCGTCCACAGTTCATCAGTGTTTTGCTTCCATTTCCCAGCACAGGAAATAGCCAAATGATCTTTCAATGCATCATAAATTGGACCACGCATATTCCACTTATCGTGTCTGGAAATCAATACACATTCATATTTTCTTGTATTCTCTGCATGATTGATTTCTTCAATTCGCTCACGGATGGCATATCGGTCAACAACAGGATCGAACATATAGAGCAACCACAGAGGAAATCGAATATATCGTTCATCCTGTATATCATCATATCCGAGAGCCAGCTTGACATCTCCAAGTGCATGATCTTGATAGCTTTTATAGGGCCACTCTGCGTTATGCACATTTTCACCACAGAAAAAAACTTTATTCGGTGTTGGCAGCGTCAACGCAATACGTGGACCAAATACAGAAAAGAAATGATAGCAACGTTCTGTTCCAATATTTTGTACAACAAAACGATGAAACCACTCTTCCTCATAATTACACGGCCACCAATTATGATAGCAAACAGCTCCATCCTTCGTAGTATTCGTGTAATCAAACGCCACACGTCCCCATCGCTTCATTTTTCTGAGTGCACGCATTAACATAGGCAGAGTTCCACTACTTTCTTTTACACCAGTTTATACAGTTAAGGCACGATAGAGATCATTTACGCTGTTTAATGTGAACGTCGGACGGATGTCTCCATCCCGAATGTCATCCAACGTTGCCTCCCCTGTCAATACACAGACTGTATCAACCCCCGCATTCAAACCGGTTGCAATATCCGTATACAGACGATCACCAACGACAACAATATCTGCTAATGGAATCTGAAATTTCTCTGCAACCGCATCGACCATAATGCGGGAGGGCTTTCCTATGAAAATCGGCTCTTTTCCAACAGCACAGGCAATCATCCGGCATATTGCACCACAATCGGGGATAAAACCAAAGGACACAGGACACGCTAAATCCGGATTCGTCGCAATGTATGCAACATCTTCTGTGAGCATTTCGCATGTATTTCTTATTTTCTCACTGGTTAATTCTGTGTCAAATCCCACAACCACAACCTTAGCTCCTGCATTTGGAACTTCTGTGATTCTTAACCCGTAGGAACGGAGTTCTTCTCGAAATGAGTGTGTCCCCATACAATAGATCAGAGCGTCCACATGGTATTCCCGCAAATAAAGAGCCGTTGCCTGTCCGGCTGTAAAGAAATGATCTGTATTGGTCGAAATCCCAAGACGTCTCATTTTTTCAATATAATCACGCACAGACTTCGACGAATTGTTTGTAATAAAGACAAATCGACTGCCTACGCTCTGAATCTCCTCCAGAAGTTCCTTCGCTCCTGGAATCAAAACATCTTCCTGATTGATCGTTCCATCCATATCGAAAAGGAAAAGCTTCTTTGATTTTAAGAGAGCGGCATCAACGTGAAAACAGTCCAAATATCCCATCGCTCACTCCTTGAACATGGCTTCTGCCACTTTTAAGTCGTCGTGATTGTCTATCTCCATCCATCGACCATTCAATGGACATGCCTTAAATATGCTCTTCTTAAGAATATCATCAAGAGCGACTTCGCTCCATAGCTTCAATTCTTTTTTTTCCTCAATATAAGTTTTACATGCGTTAAAAAATAATGATCCCGCATTTGCCGAAAACTTATAGACATCAATTGAAGCACCAAGAGCCTCTTCTTTCGTGATCGCCTTTGAGATCTTAACCAGTCTTCCGTCCTTCTCGATCACCTTCATCGACTCGTCAAGATAGTTTCCAATATCCGTAACAATGGCACTTTCTGCAGGATACTGTAACAACGAATGGATAACAGAAGCATCATAAAACACATCTGCATTCATCATGAGAAAAGGCGTGTCGGAAAACAAGTCTCGTGCCAAATATGCCGAATACATATTATTGGTATCTAGGTAGTCCGCATTATCGATAAACTGGACATCTGAATACTTCTCTTTGACCGCATTCTTCAAAAGGTCTGCTCGATAGCCCGTAACAATAGATATATCTATGATCCCATTTTGATGAAGGTTCTCAATCTGCTTGAAGAGAATCGGCATTCCATTCACCGGAACAAGAGACTTCGGCAAGTCATCCGTCAGGGGAGCGAGTCTTGATCCGATGCCCGCTGCTAAAATTAATGCTTTCATTTCCATTCCTCCAGTAGTTGTGCATACAGACGCTTTAACTGCTCCGTATCGAGATCCACTTCATGCAAATATGTATAGCGATGTTTACGCATATCAGTAGCATGCTGCAGGCAGTAAACAAAATTCTCTTCAGAAATCTTCATATGCGCAGGATTAATGTCCACATGGAAGCGACGTAAATACCGTTCAACTGCGGAGGCATCTTCACCGATGAGTTTCAACACGACAACGGTTCCCAATGCGGTCTGCAGCCCATGAAGATTATTGAGCTGCAAAAAATAGTCCAGAGCATGACTAAAGAGATGCTCCGACCCGCTTACCGGGCGACTGCTTCCGGCAAGCGACATAGCAATACCGGAGAGAACAAGTGAACGTGCCAGAACCTCAATGAAGCCCGGAGAAATATCATCGAACTCCGTACGCATCAGAACATCAAGGGACGTCTGTGACATCAGATAGGCATAACCATTCATCGTATCTTTTCCACGGCGACATGCGAGCTTCCAATCGCGCAGTGCCATATAATTCGATATTGTATCTCCAATCCCTGCCTGAATCAAGGCGCGCGGACTGTGCAGAAGGATCTCCGTATCGAGCACCATCATGCTCGGCATCCGACACCCAAGACTCATAGGCTTTCCATCGACACGCTTAAGAACCGCAATTGGTGAAGCAATCCCATCGTTTGATATTGTAGTAGGTATCGAAAGCAACGGTCTCTTTGCAATATATGCCGCATATTTGCTGACATCAAGAGCCTTGCCTCCGCCGAGCCCTACAATAAGATCAATCTCCTGCGTGATCACATCCTCAGCAAGCTGCATAGCGAATGAAATCTCATTTTTTTCGACATGGACTTTCAGAACATCTCCTAGTTCTGCGAGCTGCCGCAAGACAACAGCTCCATAGAGTCGATCTACATGAGGTCCCGTAAGTAAAAGAATTTTACTGTAGGAGCCTTCCCGTTGCAGAAGCTCTCTTACTCGGAAGATTGCACGATCCGAAATCAACAGATTATCTGAAAACTCCACCCCTGACCACCTCGCATGACTACAAGATAAACTTTTTTAAGCGTTCAACAACGCGCTCACTTGCCTTACCATCCAATATACAACCATAGTTCTTCCAGTAGGATGTCATATCTTCCTGATATTTCTCGCTATGAAACGCCAAAATGTCCGCACAAAGTTCGTCATCTGTGCGATTCCGTCGGAGTGGAAGATCAAAGTAGATCTGCTTCAGCTGACGCTCCCGCGCAATGTAACTATCATAATCGGGCGTGTAGAGAAAAACAGGTTTTTTCATCATAATGAAATCATTGATTAAAGAAGAATAATCAGAGATCAGTGCATCCGTCAGAGCAAAGAGTTCCTGAGGATCGCCGAAAGAGGATACATTGATCATCTCTGCATCCGAAGGAGGAAAAAGATCCGGATTTACGATGGGATGCAGGCGAAGAAGTCCTACCCACTCTCCGCCAAAATGCTGCTGCAAAGCAGTTTGTACAGCTTCAAAATTCAACTTGTAGGTATCCTGCTCCACAAAGTCACGGAACGTTGGCGCATACATCCAAATCTTTTTTCCTTGTGCAATGCCAAGGCTCTTTCTGAGGGCTTCCATTGCCTCAGCTGACATATTACAGTAGACATCGTTGCGCGGCATCCCGGTTTCCCATATATCGCAATGACACCAAAACGCGTCCCGATACCACTGTGATGTATATGGACTATCTGAGATAAATACATCCGTGATTGCGGAGTTTACCTTACTGTCTTTAATATAGTCACATTCCTGTTCTTCTATAATCTCTGCCTCGACACATTTATAGGCATTCGAACCATGCCATGTCTGTATGAGAAGCTGCTCCTTTTTCTTGATGAAGGGAATCCTTGACTTGACATTTGTGATGATGACACCGGCCGTCGCAAGTTCATAAAGCATGCTAAGACTGCCCCAGCGTACTTGACGAACTTCGTGCGGTATTGCAGGATCATCCTTTGATACAAGCCATACGAGATCGACGGGAAGTTGTTGTCGTAGCATTTCCAAGGCAATGTATTTCGGATTACAGCCAAACCCCCGCCCGGCAACGTTGATAAAGACAACTTTATTTTTTTTCACGGATAATGGAGACAGAATATAAGCCACCGTCATTTCCGCTCCTCTACGTAAAGTTCTGCGGAGACCTGCGGGCAAAATCATCTTCGCAATTCTCTTTAGCATGTTTTCCTCCAATATGACATGATCAATTATCATCCCCACGATGTCGAACATTCTTAATGCGTGTATATGCTCCCTGACACAGCGTTTCAGCACCACGCAAACAAAACAACTTTCCAAGAGCAATATACAGGGTGATGCCGACAAGCCCCTCCATACATAGATAAAAGAACTCATGTGGGAGAATATATTGTGTATATTGCAGTAACCCTGACAAGATTAAAGCAAGGAAAATTGATGGCAAGACATCACGCAATTGATCACTTAAATGATAGTCAATAAGCTTACGGTTGGGTACAGCATTCATACAAAACCCAATGATACTATAGAGTGCATGTAACGCCACAATTGCTAAGGGACTAAACATAACACCAATCGAAATCAACAGAAAATAAACCGGTTTTTTGATGAGCTCCAGCTTTAGAACGATATCTGCACGACCAAGACCAAGAAGGGTCTGAAGGTTGACTACACTGAGAAATGCGAACAACTCCAAGATGCATACGCATTGGAGATAAGGCACACAGGCCATCCATTTATCCGTCAAAACAACATGAATGAGTGAATCCGCCGTCCCCGCCAGAACGCCCATAAGCCCCGCAACGAGAAACCCACCCGTTGTCATCGCCGCCGAGGCGGCTCCACGCAGTTGTTTTCGATCCTCTCTTAAATGAGAGAACGCAGGGAACAGGGTATCCGAAAACGCCGTTGATATATTTCCCGCAATCAGTTGTGGAAACCGTGCGCCCTGATTTGCAAAGGCAAGATCGGCAGGACTGTAAAAACGCCCGATGAAGAACCCCCTCATCTCACTAAACACCGTGCTGATCACATTCGTCACCAGCACACGCCAACCAAAGGAAAAGAGTCGATGAAAGGCAGCCCCGTCAAAAACCAGAGACGGTCTCCACGGAATGAGCAGCTGCAACGATGCTGTGCGAATAGCAACTGCTGTAAGATTTTGCCCAACGAGTGCCCAAACGCCGTACCCCATATAGGCAAGCCCCAGTCCGACAAAGCCGGAAACAACGGTACTCGACAGTGTCGATGGGAACAATTTTCGAAACACCATTTGCTGTGATACATACGCCTGCTGAATGGAATACATCGCGGAGAAGGGGAGGCGCAGCCCCAGCACCCGCAAAACAAGGGGAAGCTCATCGCTGTTCATTAGACTGCCAAAATATGGAGCTGCCGCATAGAGAATCACATAGAGCAGGCCTGAGATCCCCAGACTCACATAGAACATCGTTGAGAAGGAACGTGCGTCATACTGTGCCTGCTGAATCAGGGCATCCCCGATCCCATTTTTTAGAAAAACCTCTGTGAGTGCGATGAAGATCATCGTCATCGCGATAATACCATATTCATCAGGACTGAGGAGTCGTGCCAATACAATCGATACGAGGAGCGTCACCACCTGTGAAGAGCCTCGCTCCAAGAATTTCCACACGACTCCTGCAACTGTCGCACGCTGTATCTTTTCTTTATCCAATATAAGCTCCTATGAATATGATCATGCAGACTGATTTAGTGACGCAAAGCCTTATGGATACCCACGAATACTTTTCTCAGGAATAGGAACACAGGATATAACCGCAGGCAATATATCAAGTATTTCATTCGTAAGGATTTTCCCATATATTCGTTATTCAGAACTCCATAGGTTCTGCTCTGTATAAACAGATAGAACTCATCCATATCATGACGAAGTTCTTTGTTCATCCCTATATCATCAATTTTCCACTGAAGATAGAAGAAATCACGAAATGATCCCCGTTCTAACAGCTTCTGAATATGTAAGGGTTTATCTGCGCCCCACTCTAAATACCCCTTTGTACAATCAATCAAGTCCCGTATAAATCGAGGAGTATAGTTGGACGTGATACTTCCACTCCGCTGGACGTAGCAGTAAAATGCCTCCGAGGTGACACCAACCTTATTTGCCTCATAAAGAAGACGATAGTTCGTGTAGACATCCTCCCCAAGACGACCAAAAGGGAAACGGATTCGTTCACTCGAAAAGAACAATTCTCTGCGATAGAACTTGGTCGGTGCAATCATGAAATCAAATCGAAAGGTCTTAAAATACTCAGCAAACGCCTCCTCTCCTGTACAGCACATACATTGATGCGGCTCCTCCGGCCGATAATATTTATGTGTTCCGTCAGGATAAACATAGATAAGATTTGAGATGACAATATCCGCATCAAATTTATGGGCAATCTGGCGCAGTCGCTCACACGTCATCGGAAGAATATAGTCATCCCCGTCGATCAACATCAAGTATTCTCCATGCGCAGCCTCAATGCCTGTGTTCCGCGCATCGGAAAGCCCCCCATTCTGCTTGTGAATCACCATGATGCGCGGATCTTTCTCTGCCCACGCATCACAGATCGCAGGACTGCCATCCGTAGAGCCGTCATCCACCAGAATGATCTCCAGACGCTCATATGTCTGCGCTGTCAGCGAGGCAATGCATTGCTCCACATAGGATTCCACATTGTAGATCGGAACGACAATGCTGATAAGATCTTGATTCATACAATCACCTGTCACAACACTAATTTTTCTTCAGAAGAACGACGTAATTACAGCGTATCCCCCCACTAATCCATGCCAGAGGATTGTGAAGTAATTCATACCCGCCATCGCATCCAAGCTCTCAATCACGGCAACAGCATTATACTCGTATTTTATCGTATAAAGAACGAGTGGCAAGAGAGTCGGAATCCAAAGTGCCAAGAGATAGCGCGTTGGACGATTGATCTCAGCAATGCAGGGCAACAAGAAAATAGGGCAAAACAGAAGCACAAGAGCCTCGAAGCGCCAAAAAGCACCTGTGACAATGCTGAGCGATGCAAGAGCCATAACAATCACAATGTATAAATATACTGTCATGAGATTGTTCTTGACCCGTGCAAAACACTCGGATTTTCGATTCACAAACATCAGCAGCAGGAATACGCAGAGGATAAACCCACCATAATAGCGCTGAACATAGTATGAAGTGTATTGAACCACTTGACTGGCAAATCCGCCCTCTGTCCAATTCAGGAAGAAATATGCCTTCAGAATGGTACGTCCAATAAACTCACCAAGTATTCCTAATGCACCTAGAACGCTGACGTACTCATAGGCAAACTCAACGAAAAGAGGCATCAGGAAAGCAAAGCTCAAGAAGATCCAGCGCATACGCTGTACCGGAACCGCAATGAATCGTACAAACAGGAGCACAAGAGCAGCGGTATGAAGCCCCAACGGCAAGATATAAAACAGGATTGTGATAAAATTTAGCTTCTTCTGTACGATTTCCCGATATACAGCAAAAGAGATGAGCACAAAGGCAAAAACATTTCGCGTGTTGTTGATTACAAGAAAGATCCCAACCACATAGACCATAACAACGCCCAGAAGGACGACCTTCCAGTACGCAATTGGCCGATCAATGCGTCGAATCTGATCAAGGAGAACATAGAAGGCAATCGCATAGACGGAGAATCCCACAACAAAGGGGACGAGATGTATATCACGCGCATACGCCGCCCATGCAAAAAGGAAGTCGCGTGTATAGAGGAAGTCTGCATCTCTGGCAAGTACATAGGGAATCTCGTTGACAAAATAATCCGTGATCTGAATAAAATAGACTGTTATATCCGATGTTCCTGCTCCCAGCATATTATATCCAAGAGCACCAGCAATCAGACCACACAGAAGAGCGTCCTTAAGTGGAGACGGGTAAAACGGCTCGCGCCATGATGTCAGTGTTTTATAAATGAGATAGGCAAGAGAAAAGGCGATTCCAAGAATCGGGTAGAGAAAAACGGTTCCAAATAGCCATAGACTCACATCTATTTTTTTCATGCAGATCACTCTCATAGGCAGTGCTTGTCAACCAACTGTGATCGAATTCGGCTGTAGAGTCGTGGCGGCAGATATGCCGCCATCAGAATATTGATCATCTGACGCAGACCATTGTACGGATTGCGGAAACTCGAAAAAATCTGTGCGCGTAAATCCTTTTGCCACGCACGCAGTTCATGCATGTGAGCACGATATTCCGCAGTTCCTGCTCCACGAAAAATCGATCCACAATATGCCCAGATCAATCGCTTTTCGGCAACATCCAACGTTGCAGGATACTTCTGTGCAATAACAGCATGAACGCGTATATAGGATGTAAGGAGATCTCCCATGTGGGAGTCCCAGTGCTTGGGCAGGGTTGTGCTCCCTGCACGCGCACGATAATAATACAATGCATCGGGCAGTTCTACCATACGTTGTGCCCCGTCTATGATGTCAGGGATGATATAGGTATCCTCCATCATCATCCCCACCGGAAAGCGGAGATGTGCAAAGATTTCCTTTTTATAGATCTTATTCCACGGCGCTGTTGTTGGCGAGACCCGTTTACTTCGTCCAAGGAGAGCGCGAATCATGTCTTCCTTCGTATGATAAACATGCGTCTCAGTCATTGAATCTCGATGGGTGACATCATCAACAAGCCGTATGCTCTGGCAACAGACAACAGTTGCATCATACTCCACGGATGCACGATAGAGTCGTTCCATCATATGCGGGACGATGTAGTCGTCACTGTCTACGAATCCGATATATTCTCCGCGACACACGTCAAGTCCGAGATTGCGCGCCTCCCCCTGACCGCCGTTCGGCTTATGGATAACGCATATACGCTCATCCTTTTCCGCATAGCTGTCACAGATATCCCCGGATTTGTCCGTAGAACCATCATCAACAAGGATAATCTCGATATTTCGATAGGTCTGTTCACAGATGGAATCCACACACTGTGGAAGATATTCTGCCGTATTATAGACTGCGACAATAATACTAATTAAAGGGAACTCTCCCCGTTGCTCGAAGGCATCGTTTCTCGAAAGCATCGCTTTTCACTCCTGTGTCGCTATCATTCTCTCAAACATCTCCCTCACCCCCCAATGAGGCTGCCAGCCAAGCGTTTGAATCTTTTTTGTATCAAGGTTCATATAAAGTTCTGGCGGATAGACAGATGCATCGGACGTATCTTCGCGAACGACAACACGAACCGCATCTCCATACTTCTCTCGAATACAAGGAAGATTTGCGACACACTCTGCCAATTCACGAATTGAGCAATAGGCCTCCTCATTTGCAGCATTGTATGCTTCACCATTACTGCCACAAAAGAGAACAGAGAGTATTGCAGTGACTGCATCCGCCGTATAAAGATACGAGCGTTCTGTCCCCCCTAGTGTTTTTAGAACAATATTTTCGCCCCGGAGTGCCGCTCGCATGAACTGTGCAAATACGCGATTATCATCACGATACACTCCTGCACCAAACGTCTGCGTCAGACGAATGACCTTAGCTGGGACAGCATATTCTGAAGCATAAGCACAGCAAAGTGCCTCGATCATGCGTTTTGCCTCGGGGTAGGAATTACGAGGACTCATGGTATTGACAAAGCTCTCATGCCCTTCGTCCACTTTTTCTCTCCGATGAAGTGCACCATAGACCTCCATACTAGAGAGGAAAAGAAAGGATTGGCATTTCTTCTCACACGCAAGCTCCAGAAGGGTCATAGCTCCCGTCAAGTTCTCACGTATGGTCTCCACGGGACACTCGGCAAAATAGCGGCTTGCCGTCGGACTTGCACCATGAACGATGTAGTCAACAGGTTCTCCAATCGGAGGGATGTTCATAAGATCGCCGAGAAGAAAAGAAAGCGGAGCTCCCACCTTCCAGAGTTCTTGAAAGCGTGCCGTTGCCTTTTCTTCATCACGCACGAGGGCAAGAATCCGCATGGATATACCACGCTTCAGAGCCACATAGGAGAGCGCAGAGATCAGGTTAAACCCGAGCAATCCTGTTCCGCCTGTAATAAGAATCGTCTTTCCTTGAAGCTCCTCCCATGGGAGAAAAGAAGCATTCGCAATATGCTCCATATCCTCATGAAACACAGCATTTTCAATCCACATTAGGAACTCTCCTCTAAGTAATCGTTTCGACTATAACGGCAATGCCTCAAAGTCCGACAATCTGCATATTTTCTTTCGCATCCAACAAGGCACGAAAGAGGTAAAAATCCGTCGGCGTTGTAATCTTAATATTCTCGACTGGTCCTGTAACAGTATGCAGCTCTACGCCATAGTGCTGCATCATCATCGCCGAGTCAATGAAGTCATCCCGCCCCTCCGCCTGCGCACGCAAATGCGTCTCATAGAGATCCATGAGATAAAAACACTGCGGCGCACGTGCCATAGCACAGCAGGAGCGGTTGAAAATCTGACCAACCTCACCTGTTTCTGCTTGAACAAAGATCGTCTCAATGGCAGGCGTTGTTGTCACTGCGTTTCCATGAATCTTGACGGAATCCAAACACGCTGTAAGGGTCTCCGCATCAATCAGAGGTCGTACACCATCATGTACCAAGACAACATCTTTATCGCTTTTAGAACGCCGACGTGCACTTGAAAGACCCGCGAATATCGATGCCTGACCTGTCTCCCCACCGGGAACTATATCAATTACTTTTTGGATACGATAGTCACGAAGCAGCTTTCTCGCATGATCAATCCACGACGCAATACATACGAGTACAATCTCATGAATCTGTGGATGGTTTTCAAATTGTTCCAACGTATAGATGAGGACAGGCTTCCCGTGCATTTCCAAGAATTGCTTGGGCATTGCCCTCGTGTTCATGCGTTTGCCCGCGCCACCGGCAAATATGACTGCAATATTCATACACTATACCTCGTTCCTCAGCCAATGCAGAATATGATGTGCGGCAGTCTCCGATGCCCCCCCTGTCTCAAACGTCCCCAAATCCTTCTGATGCTGCCTAAGATTCTCTCTGTTCGTTTGTTCATCAAATTTCAAAATACACTCTACAAGCTCTTCATTCGTACGAGCAAACGGAAAGTTCCACCGTTCAACAGGTTGATATAGACCACGTATCTTCTGATAGTGCTCCTCATCCGGAACAAAAAGAAAGCAAGGGCGATGCAAAATCGAATAATCCCAAATAAGCGACGAATAATCCGTGATGACAGCATCAGCAACACAAAGCACATCCTGCATATCATCATAAGAGGAAAGGTCAATCACATTTGATTCAGATGCATTTTCAAAAAGATCTTTCGCATTATAATGCCCTCGGAGAAGAAGTTCCCACTGTCCCCCAAATCGTTCCTCAAGTGCTAACAGAATGCGCGTAAAGTCAGGTTGCTCATAGATTGCATCATCATCTCGGTAGGTCGGGGCATAGAGAAGATAACACTTATCCAGCGAAAGTCCTAATATTCTTTTTTTCTTTTGTATATCCTCTTTGCTCAGATGAAAAAACACATCGTTGCGCGGCATACCACAAGGTAGGAAACAGGAACTCGGAAGCTTTGTGCTTTTTTCCATAATCGTTTGAAAGACCTCCGAACTCGATAAAAAAGTCTTTACGTTTCGATTTCGAAAGTTGGTCAAAGACGAGTCAAATGACTCCGACTTATAGGCTCCCCCACCATGCCAGGTATTCATGAGCATTTGCTTTCGCTTAACAGGAAGATAGGGAAGGTTGGAGGCATTCGTGACAATTGCGTGTGCCTTAAAAAAGGCTAAATAAAAGGCGATAGAACCGTATTCGACAACTTGTATCCCACGTTCCTTTAAATACGCATATGGGGCTGGATTATGAAATGCCCAGATGATCCGGACATCTTGAAAAGGAGAATCCCGCCTCTTTTTTTCATCCATGATATACTCTGTAATATACTTTGGATTACAAGCGTATGATTTTCCCTGAAAGCTAAAAAAGAGAATTGTCTTTTTCTGTATCGATACAGCTTTTGTCCAAAAGAGCATGTAACGCAAACAGGAGGCAATGACAATTTTTCCCCGTGTCGTCAATGCCATTTTAAGCCTCCTTCTGCTATCCACTATTTCTTAAAGATTGTCTGTCGAAGTTTCTTGAACGCTTTCCACGAACGCTTGAAATCTTCTTTGTCCGTAAGCCCCATACGAATACGATGAGCAATGTAGCGCGGACGCAAATAGTATTTCTTACGTGCCATTTGACAAAACTCAACGAGCTCGTTCGCAGATAGCTCCGGTTGATCCAAAACACAGCTCACAGTACCATCTTCATGTACATAATCCTCATAGCTACCGTTGATGTATCCATTCTCCTTCGCCCACACGTAAGCTTCAGTTCCAGGATATGGAATGAGCGGGAAAAACTGTGCTGTATCGGTATTAAATCGCAATGCAGCGTTCAGTGTTTCCTGCATAGTCGCACGCGTTTCTCCAGGATTCCCAACCATATAACAGGCGTGCACCAATAATCCAGCATGCTTTGCACTCTGCATATAGTTTTCGATCTGCTGCAATGTCGTTCCCTTTTTGACGTTTCGCAAGATCTCCTGATTGAAACTTTCTACTCCCGGTATGAGCAGACGGCAACCCGCCTGCTTCATTTTTTTCATGGTTTCATAGTCAAGATCCACACGAGCATTACACAGCCAACGAAACCGCTTATGAAGACCACGTTCAATGAGCATTTCACAGATTTGGACAACACGCTTGCGATCGATCGTAAACGTGTCATCCTCTATAACAATTTCCTTCACGTCCGGAAAGTTATCCGCAATGTACTGAAACTCTCCTACAACGTTTTCTGCGCTGCGTCTTCGATATTTATGTCCATGCATTACCTGAGGATAAACACAATAATTACACTGTGCAGGACAGCCACGACCGGTAAAAATCTGTATCGCCGGATATGTCGCAGCAGGAAAGACATAATCAAAAACATCAAGGTGTTTTTTTATGAACGCCGCCGCCATAGGGATCTCATCAAGATCCTCTAGTGGAGCACGATCCTTGTTATCGACAACAGTACCATTCGCCGCACGAAACGAAAGCCCCTCCACGGTTGAAAGACGCTCATCAGACGGTATGCCATCTGCAGCATCGATCAGACGAGCCAACTCTAATATCGTCACATCGTATTCACGTCTCGCAATGGCATTGACCTCATGCCCTATCTCTAACGTCTCAGTAACAGTTGCCGTAGGATGTGTGCCAACGAGCACAATGAAAGCGTCTGAATATCGCTCACGCAGAGCAGACGCAAATTTCACATCACTATAAATGGATGGTGTGCTTGTGTCTAAAACAAATAGGTGAGCGTCTGCGGCATTATCCGCAACGATATCAAGTGTTTCCTGCTCCGTCAAAGGATGCGCAGGAGCATCAATGAAAGAAATTTGAAAACCTTCTTTTTCAGACAAAGCAGCTGCATAAATCAACCATAGCGGATAGTAGAGAACCCCGCTGTGGCCGATGGCAGGACTGCGGGATTCGCGGGAAAACTTTCCATATTCCGCTTTGAATGGCGGGTTTATAAAACAAATTTTCATGGGCTCAGACTTACCTCCTCCCATAATGTTTACATATACCCCGTACAGCATAATGCAGGAAATAATAAAGGGACTTCATCCACGAGAGTCCCTGAGTCTCGCGATACACCCGCCATGTCCATATAAGACTTCGTCGTTTACTCGCAGTGAGCGAATCTATAGTCTTACGATAACGTGCAAGATCCTCATGCAGAGCATAGGCGCGGCCTGCCCCTTGATGCAAGAGATTCAGCCATGTTACATAATCTTCATGACGAACGCGAGGCATTTCAATATGCGGAAACTTCTTGCGATCAATCATGACTGTCAAACAGCCAATATCATTTCCTTTTAGGAGTTCGTGATAATCGACACTATTACATGTGCGAATTAGCTCTCCCGGCATTGCAGGATCTTCATAAAACTGACGATATTCCGTGTACGTAAATGCACTTCCATTGGATTGCATGAAAAGAAGTTGTCGTTCAAGTTTATGGGGCAACCAGAGATCATCACTGTCGAGAAAAGCCAGATAACGACCTTCTGCAACTCCAATGGCTCTGTTACGCGCTTCTGCAACCCCCATGTTATGCTCTTGACGAAAATACCGTATGCGTGGATCCATGCTCATATGCACCTGAACAGCATCGGCAGTCATATCCGTTGACGCATCATCCACAACTATAAGTTCCCATTGCTCGTATGTTTGATCTCGAACAGAAGCGATAGAGGCATCAATGAACTCAGCACTATTGTATGCAGGCATAACTACAGAGATAAGTTTATCCTGCACTAAAAGTCACCATATATACCTTTCCGAATATCATATTTGGTCAAATCAATCTCCTCTTGAAATTGAGCTACCCCATCGGTAGCGCTTTTCGTAAAGAGGACCCTGACCGTTTGTATGATGATTGTTAGATCCGTTAAGATATTACAACGTTGGATATACATAAGGTCATAAACGAGTTTGTCAAACGGTGTTGTATTATATTTTCCATAGACCTGCGCAAGCCCCGTAATGCCGGGCTTGACATTATGGCGATAGGCATATTCTGGCATTTCCTCAACGTACTGTTCGACAAAGAAGGGACGTTCTGGTCGTGGACCAACGATACTCATATCTCCGACAAGGACATTCCAAATCTGTGGAAGTTCATCTAAACGAACGGCACGCAAGAAACGCCCCAATGCTGTAATGCGTGGGTCATTTTTCTGTGCAAGTATCGGTCCGCTATACTTCTCTGCGTCCACGTGCATAGTACGGAATTTATAGACGTGGAATTCTTTTCCATCTCTTCCTGTTCGCACTTGGCTGTAGAGAATTGGACCGTGATCGCCAATCTTAATCGCAAGAGCCGTAACCAGCATAAACGGAAAGATACAGACCAAGCCTATCGCTGCAACACTAAGATCCAGCGCACGCTTAAGTGTACGCACTTCAAGTGTCGGGTGCAATCTAGGTGGTCGAAATACGGGAATATCATCAATTTTGTCAAGCTCTGCACCACTACAAAAAATCTCAAATGCATTCGGTATCAGCATGGGGCGCTTTCCGTGCTGATAACAAAAGTTAATCACCTGAACCTTATGGCGGTGCCGCATGCTGGGACACATGATGATGACATCCACTGATGCAGCAGACTCTTTCCATAGAGAGTTTTGCATATCAGTACAAACGTACTTCAGCTTCATAAGATGACACTGTCGAGAGAGCCGTTGATAAACATGGGTACATTCTTCCTCAGGACCAATCAAGAGCACATCTCTTACGGCATAGATATGCCGCTCAACCCGCCATGCAAGATAGCGCCAAATCGACAGAAGAGAACACTGCAAAAGAATCGTCAGGAATAGCACCGAACGAGAATACGATAGATCTTGGATGAAGAAGCTAAGTGCAAAAATAAGAATCAGTGTGCAAAGGTTCGTCACTGCTATGCTAAGCAGAATCTCTGCAAACCTTTTCGTAGCAATGGAATACAATCCGTTGATATTTAGGAGCAATCCCGTTAAGACAATAAGTATGGGGAATAGACTCCCATAAGAATAAAGATTGGCAAGCAGCATTGCACTGTTTAGGATAATAGAAGCCGAGATAAGATAGGATATGCCCACCAACAGAATATCTCCAATGAGCATAATCAATTTGCGTGATTTTGAGAACTGTTGTAGGCGCACATTCCCCCTCCTTTTATTACTTCCTTCTGTTATAAAGAACAGTACCATACCCAAGCGCAATCGCACATCCAATTAGAAAACCCAGCAGTGTAATCAGTTTCTTATGAGGAGCTATGGGCTTATCATAACGAGGAAGATTTGCAGGATCTACGATTTGAACATCCATGCTCTCCATCGCAGCTTTTATCTTGCTTTGTTCACTTTGCTTAACAAGATTCAAGTAAACCTCGTTTTGGATGGACACGTTACGCTGTAGGCGGGCATATTCAAGGACTTCATCAGGAAGTTTTCCAAGTTCTTTTTCTTTCTTGCTCCACTCCGCTTCAACGGCTTTCTTACTGGCTTTTGTAACAGAAAGGTCCACCGCTGCAAGCACTTGTTTTTTTAGAATTTCCGCTTGTGCAGGATTTAACGTTACGACGTTAGAATCCACAGTAGCGACAACCTCCGAGTGAAGGCTGTTCTCAAGTTGTTGCAGTTCCCCCAATGCTTTTTGCAGACTCGGATGTTTTTCTGTATAACTCTGTCGAAGCCCCACAAGTTCAAGCTGTTTCGCAACAATCTGAGAACGAAGACTTTGAACGATCTCATTGTCTGAAATATTATAAATACGACTATTCATCTTCTGATCTTCCAGAGCAGCATTAGCGGCATCCAACGAAGCTTGTTCTGATTGAATAGACACTTCAAAATCTGCCATAGCTTTATCATATGAAGCCATCTGAGTTACAACATTTTTTACTTGATCATCAGGACTATAAATTTTGTGCTCCTTGCTGAATATCAAAAGTTTCTCCTCGGCAACTTCTGAGGCTTCTTTGCTTTCAACAATGCGCTTTTCAAGAAACTTCAAGAGCAAGGACTGTGTTTGCTGGTTCATATCAGTCTGCATCTGGAGAAAATTATCGACAACAGCTTTGGATATTTGCTGTGCAGTCTCCGGATTCTCCCAAATTGCCTTAACTTCTATCAAATTGGATTCTTTTGGGTTTGTTATCTCAAGATATGTCTTTGCAAACTTTTCCGCAGTTGGTCTCTCATCTTCTTCGAACTCGAGCAAATCAATAACAGGTTCAATAACAGTTCTCGTTTTCATTAATTCGATATAACTCATCGTGGGAGCATTGAGCCGTCCTGCTCCAAGAGCAGCAAGTGCCGTAGTAGCTCCTACACTCCCATCGCTGCGTACCTGAACCAAAGTGGTAGATGCATACTGTTTCGGCAAAGCAAAAGAGATCACGACAGCAACAATAGTGCAAATACTGATGATGCCAACGATGACAGATTTATGATTCCCCATGATCTGAAAGAGACGGGAGAGATCAATCGAGTCGTCATTTCGTTCCATGTTCTTCACTCTCCCACTTAGTTTGCCACAGCCTTATACATTGTCCAAACATTGATATACGGCAAAACATCTTCATCAAACTTGATGCCGTTCGAGCGCGGCACGTAGACGATATCGCCATCCTGCAACACGACGTTCTGTGTGAGGTCATGCTTCTTAATGTAATTCTTGATATTCAGCTGCTTATAGTACATGGTATCACCTATGACACGGAGCACTTGTACCTGTGTGCTGCGTCCGCGACGAGTGACACCGCCGGCTGATGAGATTGCTGCGTAGGCATTCAAGCTGTCGGCTCCAAGTTCGTGAATCCCGGGGGTCTTGACCTCCCCCATAACGTAAATCTTGCGCGGTCCATAGGTCTTGACGATGAGCGATATATCGGGAAAGCGCAGATAGGTGCGCAAGCGGTCGGAAATCAAGTTTTTTGCTTCATCAAGCGTGAGTCCCGCAAGTTTGATTGAGCCGGCATAGGGCAGCTGAACATAGCCATCGGGTCCGATTACAACGTTGTTCAGCCCACCGCTCTTCGCAGATTCGCTCGATTCGAAGGTAGAGAATCCAACAATCTGAATATCGAGTACATCATACTTCGTCAGACGATAGGTTTCAAGCAGACGATCTCCCTTAAGTGTGGCGACCTTAAAGTCGCCGCCCTCAACGACGTGGTGCGGCATATCACTCACAACTGTTGGACCGGCAGAGGTATTCCCAGCCGCCTGCACAGACGGCTGGATGGTGCCAACGCTGCCAAGCAGTGCAAACGCACCGAGAGCTGCGAGATGTTTCTTCCATGTCATTGTGGCTATCCCCTTCACATTGCAATCTAATCTTAATTATACAAAATTCAAACCAACTGTCA
Organism: Centipeda infelix ATCC 43532; assembly: GCF_000234095.1. Classification (GTDB taxonomy): domain Bacteria; phylum Bacillota; class Negativicutes; order Selenomonadales; family Selenomonadaceae; genus Centipeda; species Centipeda infelix. The sequence continues at coordinate 146,733 of NZ_JH376800.1, read as the reverse complement.
AGGTACTTACGTTTTCAAAAAAGTTCTAACGTCTTGAGCAGAAACACCCATCCGAAAATCGTAAAGCAGGACAGCGCACTGCTGTAGACGACACTGTTGCCTGCAAGCTCCGCATCCGCCTGCATCTGCTGTGCCATAGCGAAGCCGGCGACGGCGCAAGGTGTGGCAAACACGGCGATGAGCGTCACGAGCTCGACACCGCGAAAGCCAAGTACGATTGCAAGCGAAAGCACGATGGCAGGCACAATGATGAGCCGTGAGGCAACCGAAAAGATGAGTTGGCGCAAATGTGCGTGATAGCTCCCACCATGAAAAGATGCACCGAGGATGATGAGCGCGATGGGCGTGGTCGCCGCCGCGATCTGCGCGACAGGCTTCAGCACAGGCGCAGGAATCGGCAGCTCTACGAGACGGCACAACGCCCCCGCAATCGCCCCCAGGATCATAGGGTTCATGAGTACGCTGCGCAAAATCGGCAGGAGGTCAAATCGTCCGCCGCGAAAGGTCTCGAGCACGAGCACGCCGAGTACATTATAGAGGGGAACGATGGCAGCAATCATCATGGTCGGAATCGCAATTGCCCCATCACCGAAGATGTTGCTGACGAGAGGGATGCCCATGAGAACGTAATTGCCGCGAAAGGCCGCCTGGATCATCGGACCGCGCCGCGCATTGTCCGGCTCAATACGGCAGACAATCCCCGTAAAGACGAGTGCCGTGAGCAGCACACCGCCCACACCGAAGAGCATGAGCAGCGGCTGGAACGCCGTCCCCGGATCGGAGATGTAGATGTTGTAGAACATCATAAAGAAGAAGAACACACGGAACACCATGCGGTTCACATGCCGAAGTTCGTCCTCTGCGAGAAGGCGCGAACGCTTCACAAAGACACCGACCGCCATCAGACAGAAGAGGGGAACGACGCCGCCGAGTGCGACAAAAAAATTGCTAAGCACAAAAAAGCCTCCCCACCCATTCGACTGTATTATAACAGGAAAGAGGTGGAGAGGCAATGTATAAAAGCGCTTGCACAAAAGTCGACAAATTCGTCGTGTTTTACTCACAGAGCCGCATCTGCAGCTCACGAAATGTGACGATAGTAAGATCAAAAGCATGGGCGAGTTCACGCGCACGGTCATAGTTCCGACCGACACCATCGGGGACGTGGGCATCCGAGCCGATGGTGACATAGCGTCCGCCGAGTTCATGATAGCGGCGGTAGATGGGCGCAAGTTCCTTGATGCCGCGCGGTGTGCCAAGGCGACGCGTGTTGATCTCGATGACGGTGTCCATCGCGACGAGGGCGCGCAGGACAGCGTCGATGTCGTCGGTGAAATCCCCATAGGAAAGCTCTGGATTATCGAAAGGTGCGTTGCGTGCGATGTAGTCGATGTGTGCGAGAACGTTGATAAAGGGGTGCGCATAGATCTCGTCGCGCATCACGGTAAGGTATTCGTGATACATCTCCCGTTTCTCGCGCCCCTCGAACGTCTCGGGATAGTAGAGATCCTTCACATCCAAAAAATGAATCGAACCGAGTACGAAATCAAATGGAACACGCCGCAGGAATGCGGCATTTTTTTCGCGTGCGCTCGCCATCATCCCCATCTCAACCCCGAGCGAGAGATTTCCCTTGGCACGGAGCGGCTCATACGCCGCCCAATACGCCTCAGGATCGAAGATAAATTCCTCGGTGCCCGCCGAGGGATAGTCATAGTCGAGGTGCTCGGTAAAGACCAGACCAAGTCCCTGCCGCTCCGCCTCATGCAGCGCATCCGCCGCTTTCATCTCAGAATCAGCGGAGAACTCCGTATGAATATGGCTGTCGAAAAACATCATCATTCCTCCAAACGCCCGACCACATCGGACAGCCGCGCAAAGTCCGCAAGTGAGAGCTGCTCGCCGCGCATATTCTCCGCGATGCCCGCCGCCAGAAGCCCCGCACGGCTCATCTCCTTGGAGATACCTGCGCCTGTGAGCGCATTGAGGAGGGTCTTGCGCCGCTGCATAAATGCGGCACGAACGAGACGGAAAAAGAGTTTTTCATCAGTAGGCTGAACCGTTGGCACATCCTGCACATGACAGGCGATGACGGCACTCGTCACCTCGGGCGCGGGCAGGAAGGAGCCCGGTGACACGTCCATCACCATGCGCGGCACGGTGAAGTACTGCACGGCGATGGAGAGCGCGCCGTAGTCCTTCGAGCCCGGGCGTGCCGTCATGCGAACGGCGACTTCCTTTTGCACCATCGTAACGAGCCGCTCAATCGGCAGTCTCTGCTCAAGCAGTGTCATGATAATCGGCGTTGTGATGTAGTAGGGCAGATTTGCAACGACCTTGCATCGTTCACCCGCACGAAGTCTGAGCGTTTCCATGATATTCAGCTTCAGGATGTCACCAGGCACAATCGTTACATTATCATATCCCTTCAGCGTCTCGGCGAGGACGGCGGGCAGTTTCTTGTCCAGCTCGACGGCGACAACGCGTGCCCCCGTCTCAGCAAGCCCTTGTGTCAGCGTCCCGATCCCGGGTCCAATCTCAAGCACGGTATCGGCGGGCGAGAGCTCCGCCGCATCGACAATCCCCTGCACCACACCCCTGTCCACAAGAAAGTTCTGCCCAAGACGCTTGCTTGCACGCAGGTGAAAGGCATTCAGGATGTGGCGCGTGACCTTTGGGTCGGCGATGACGGGAATACTTGCGTTCATTATAGCTCCTCTGTTGCGGATGTAAATTCCTCGCGGGTAATCCCGTAGGTGTTCAGACGACGGAGAAAGGTCTTGGCATTTGCAAAGCCGAGTCCGAGACAGTGTCCGAGACGTGCACGCCGTGCGGCAGCATCCTCCGTGCCTGTCAGTCCGTGCGCCATCATATCCGCCATCGAGAAAATCTCTGTGGGCGCGGCCATCGGTGTCCGCACCTTTTCAAGCGCGGCACGAATCGCGGCAGGATTTGCCTGCTCGATGCCGATATCGCCGTCGCTCAGATTCGTCGCATCCTCGACGGGAATGAAGGCATGACGGGCACGCGGGAACATCTCGGTCAACCGTGCGCGAATGCGCTCCCCCACGGTATCGGGATCGGTGAGGATAATGATGCCGCGCTTCTCGTATGCGGCGCGGATGTTCTTAATTGCCGCGCTCCGCAGACGAAACCCATCCGTGATGATGCAGTCTGCCTCGACTGCACGCCGCACCGCCCGCACATCCATCTTCCCCTCGACAATGATGACTTCTTTAATCACAGCCGTTTCACAACTTCCCCATACAAGTTCTCATGAATCTCCGCAATCGGCAGCGGCTCCCCATTCGTGCTCGACGGAATCCGCACCCAACCGTAGCGTGCGGCGAGGAGGACGTAGGCATCGTGGGCACGTGCGAGGTAGGCAGCATCGCGCTCGTGGATATCGGGCGTACCGCCCTTTTCTCTCGCACGCGCCACAATCAGCCGCTCCGCCGCACGCGGCTCCATGTCGAGGAAGAACACGGCATCGGGCACGGGCAGCCCCATCTTGCGGAACTCCAGATCATAGAGCCAGTCGAGATAGGCGTCGCGCTCTGCTGCATCTGTGATCTTCACCGCTTGATGTACCATGTTCGACGTGGTGTAGCGGTCAGCGAGGATGACTGCCCCCGCCTCATAGTCCCGCCCCCACTTCATGCGGTAGGAAGCGTAGCGGTCAACGGCAAAGAACGTCGACGCCGCATAGGCATTCACATCGTCCGCATGTGCGCCGAAGTCGCCGCGCAGATACATCCGCACGAGCATGGAGGAGTCCGCCGCATAGTCGGGAAATGTGACAGGTACAACGCGATATCCCTCGTGCACAAGCCGCTCCGTGAGAAGCCGTGTCTGCGTCTCCTTGCCCGAGCCGTCCCCCGCCTCGATGATAAAGAGTTTTCCGTTTGCCATATCAGCCTTTCGCAATCACCATGAGTGTTCCGAGTGACGCATCTGCCGCTCCGACGACACGCGCACCGACCGCCTTCATCGCACGCAGATACGCGAGTGTCGCGCCGTCAATCACATCGCCCGGTGCGAGCACGGGAATCCCCGGCGGATAGAACACGATCGTCTCCGCCGCGACCCGCCCCTCAGCCAGCCCGACATCGACATGCTCACTGCGTGCAAAATACGCATCGCGCGGCGCGAGTGCCATCTCCGGAATCGGCGGCAGTGCCAAAAAGGATGCCGCTCCGCGCGACGTACACATCGGCGCATTCTCCTCTGCCATCCCCCGCAGTGCCGCCAAGACCCGCTCCGTCTCCCGTTCCCCATCCGCGTACGAGAGGAGCAGGAGCACGTTCCGCGCATCGGCAAGCTCGCACGCGACATTGCGCTGCCGCAGATCCTCCTCCGCCGCAAAGCCCGAAAGTCCAAGCCCCGTAACCTGCACCGTGATCTTCAGCGGATCGAGTGCCGCCATCCCGTCCGCATCCATGTACTCTGTACCAAATGCCCAGAGCCCTTCGATTTCGTTGATGCGGCGGCGCAGCTCCTCTGCCGCACGAATCGCAACGGCGAGACGTTCCCGCCCCTCTCCTGCCATCTGTGCGCGTGCGAGATCGAGCGAAGCGAGCAGGATTTCATTCGGACTGGTCGACTGCACGATGCCCGATGCCGCACGAATCCGCGCTGTCGACACGCGTCCGCCGCGTGTGAGGAGCATCGAGGTCTGCGTCAGCGAGCCGAGCAGCTTGTGTGTGCTCTCTGCCGAGAGATCCGCCCCTGCCGCCATTGCCGACAGCGGCAGTTCATCGGAGAACGCAAAGTGCGCCCCGTGGGCTGCATCCACGAGGAGGCGCTTGCCCCGCGCGTGCAGAAAGTCCGCGATTGCCGCCAGCTCCGTCGCCACACCGTAGTACGTCGGATAGACGAGGAGCGCGGCGCGTGCCTCGGGGTGCTCGCACACGGCACGTTCCACAGCACGCAGTGACACCCCCATCGCAATGCCGAGCCGTGTGTCAATCTCCGGCTGCATATAAACGGGGCGCACCCCCGTAAGAATCATCGCCCCCACAACCGAGCGGTGCACATTGCGCGGTACGAGGAGAACATCCCCCGGCGCAAGCGCAGCAAGCAGCATTGTGTGGATCGCACCCGTCGTCCCATTCACCATGAAGAACGCCGCATCCGCGCCGTACGCCTCCGCCGCCAGCTCCTCCGCCGCGCGGATGCAGCCCGTCGGCGCATGGAGGTCGTCGAGCTCCGCCGAGAGCGAGACATCCGCACGCAGCCCCTCCTCCGTAAAGAAGCGGCGCAGCATGGGATGTGCCCCGCGCCCGCCCTTGTGTCCCGGCGTGTGACAGGGCAGTACGCCCAGCCCCGCATAGCGGAGCACCGCCTCTGCAAGCGGCGCGTTCAACGGTCCTCCATCATGCGGTTCTGCACGCGCAGATGCACCTTCGTCCCCTTTCCCGGCTCGGAGAGAATCTGAATCGCCGCACCGATGATCTTTGCACGCTCCTCCATGCCGATCACACCGAAATGACGACCGCGCAGCCGGCGCTGCGTCTCCATGTCGAGTGCATCCGGCTCCTCCTTTTCCTCCGGCACACGGTTCATATCGAAGCCGACTCCATCATCCGCAATCAGCACCGTAAGAGCCTGTGCGGTATAGTGCATACGCACGCGCACCTTGTCCGTCTTGGCATGGTGGACGACATTGTTCAGCGCCTCTTGCACAATGCGGAAAATCGCAATTTCCACATGCTTTGGCAGAGTATAATGCGTCCCCTCAAGGCTGAACGTCCCACGCAGCTTCCCGCGCTCGCCAAAGAGGCGGATGAGCTGCTCCACCGCCTGTGGAAGCCCCAAATCGTCGAGTGCCATCGGCCGCATATCAAAAATGATTTGACGCACGCCTGTGAGGCACTTACGGATTTCCCCGCGCAGATCCACAAGGGTTTTTTTCGCCTCATCCATGTCCTGGTCCATAAGCCGCTCTGTGATGGTCGTCATAAAGAGCACATTCGCCAGATCCTGCGCCGGACCGTCGTGCATCTCGCGCGAGATGCGGTAGCGTTCCTCCTCCGTCGCCTTGATGATACGTGCGCCGACAAACTTGTCCTTCTGCACCGCCTCGATCTTCCAGAGGACACCGCTCACTTGTGTGCTGAGGTAACTGAGCACCGAGCCGATGGAGAGTGCCATATGCTCTGCGCGTGCCACAACATTGTAAAGATAGCGCAGACGGATCTCAAGCTTGTCGCGCTCCATGCGCATGGTCTGCTCCTTCTCGCGCTCGAGCGCAAGATTGATCTGGATGATCGATACCGATTCATAGGTCGTTCGGATCTCATCCTCCGTGTGCTCGGCAAAGTTCCGGCTCACCTCTGCGAGCCGCTGCTTCGCCTTCTGCTCCTCGACGGAAAGGGAGTCCACGCGCGCAATCGACTCCGCAACGCGCTTCTTCAGCTCCGCTAGGCGCTCCCGCGCCCTATCCACCTCGCTGCGCGTATTTTGGTAGATATCAAAGATCTGGGTCTTATTGTCCTCGATCGCATCGATCGTACTGGTCAGCAGTCTGCGCAGCTGCCCCTCTTCAATCCCTTCCACGGGCTGCTCATCCATCCGCTGCTCGCCTCTCCGTCGTCTTTCACTCGTACGCATCGCATCCTCCTAAACTGTTATACGCGTTCATTGTACCCCATTTCAGGGCAAAAGTCACGCAGACTTGCATTTTCCCAAAAAAATCGGTAAAATGACGAAATGGAGAGAAAAAGCGCATCCGCGCAAGAAATAGACGAAAGCACAGGTGAACGCAATGAGCATCTTTTCCCGCTTCCTTCCGAAGCGCAAACCGCCCGAACTGAAGAACAACATTCCGAAGGAAAAGGAGAACATCCGTAAAACCTTCGGCGTATACTGCAAAAAGCACCACAGCCCAAAAGAAGGCAAGCTCTGCCCCTCCTGCACGGCACTCCTCGCCACCGTCTTTACGAAGATCGACCGCTGTCCCTACGGCATCACCAAGCCGATCTGCGATCGCTGCGAGCGCCCGTGCTTCGGTGCAAAGGCGACGCAAGACTTCCTTACGATCATGAACAGCACGCAGCGCGGTATGTTCCTGCGCCACCCGATCATGACGATCAAGCACAAGCTGGCGAGCATGGGCGTTGACTACGCCAAGTACCAGCAGGAAAAGAAGGTCGGTGACAGGACGAAGGCAAAGGAAAAGGCGGCAAAGGCACGCGCAAAGGAAAAAGAGAAAAAGAAATAACAGCAAAAAANA
>NZ_JH376800.1:0-139125 GCF_000234095.1 Centipeda infelix ATCC 43532 | reverse complement strand
GTTTCGTGCGGGAGGTTTTTTGCTGTCTTACGCGAGATTCTTGATATACTCTTTGAGTTCGTCCGCCGCACGTGTCACGCGCGAGAGGTTTGCCGTGATCTCCTGCGTCGATGCTGCCTGCTCCTCGCTGATGGAGCCGGTGGTCTCGATGGACTTCGAGATGTCCTCGACGGCGCGGTTCATCTCGTTCAGCGTCACCTGGATGCGCTCCGTCGCCTCACGCGATTGCTCTGCGAGCTTGCGCACTTCCTCGGCGACAACAGCGAACCCGCGTCCCTGCTCGCCGGCACGCGCCGCCTCAATCGCCGCATTCAGTCCGAGCAGATTCGTCTGCCCCGCAATGTTCGTGATGAAGTCGATGACCTTGATTGTGTCAGCGTTGCGCTCCTGCAGGAACTTCGCCTGCTTGACAGACTCCTGCCCTGCACTTGCGAGTTCCGTCGCACTCTTTGCCACCTGTTCAATCGCCTCGTAGACCGTCTGCGTCGAGGTCGCGATCCGCTCAATCGCTTCGAGCAGCCGCTCGTGATCGATCTTCGTCTCTTCTGCCATGTTGTTCTTCCTCCCTGATCCACCCGGGTATAAATTCGTATGCACAGCTTACTATGTTCCTATTTCAACGTGCATAAGAAAAACCCTTCTTCAAATTAGAAAATTATATTGTTAATGATCTTTACTTTTCAGGCATAAGAATAATATTCACGGGCAGATTCGATGCCCCCGGCGGTGAATACTCAAAATGAACGGGCTGCGCGGCAGGATATGTCCCGAGATCGGCGAGCTCCGTGTACTGCGTGAGGAGCAGCAGCCCTTCCTCACGTGCCTGCATCACATTCGGTGCCTCCGGCAGGGTCTGATCGCCGAAATACGGTCGCATTGCGGGGGTCTGAACCAGCGTGGTCTTTGTGCCGCTCTCCACACGCACCGCCCCCGCATAGACACCGCCGAGCGGGCTCAGGAAGTAGCGCATACGCTCACGCCCCGCCGTCGGAATGTTGATCTGATAGAGAATGCCGTAGTTGCCATAGTTGGTAACGGCAGAGCCATCCGTCGCGTCGATGCCGTGCCGATAGATGTCATGGATATTGTCGCCGATGGGGAAGTAGACCGCGCCATCCATCGCAGGATGATAGATCTTCTGTGATGTAAGGACACGGTTCATCCCGCGGAACGTCCCGCGCAGCGCAATTTCGTCGCGCGGCAGGACGCGTGCCGTACGCAAAAAGGAAAAGGGATCGACATCCGCGCCGTACATGATGACCGAGACGCGCACCGGCGCGTTCGTGTGGAAATCGTAGACACCGTAGACGAGTTGTCCTGGCGCAAGCAGGGTTTCGTTCATTGCGGGCACGAGAAGGCGCGGCCGCTCCTTCGTCACATAGATGCGCTCGTTCATCTCCTGCGTGTCGAAATAGCCGATCTGTGTCGCCTTTCCGACGTACAGATAGTCCGCACTCGGTGCTGCAGCAGCCCCGCGCGTCACAGAGACCGTCGCGAGATCCGCCTCCGTTTCAAGGACGACAGCGAGCTTCTTCGGCTGTGCCGTATCATTCAGATGATAGTAGAGAACGCGTGCATCCCCCGTTACCGTGTCGCGGTAGAGGATACCGGTCTCCTTGACGTACTCGGGGCTGTCCGAAAAGAGCAGCGTCCCCCCCGTATCGTAGGACTCCACATCCCAAAGCCGCATCATGCGCGATGTACCAGGCGAGAAGACGCGATTGCGCGGCTCCTCCGTATCACGCAGGATACTCTTGATACGATCGCGGATATTCGCCTGCGCCGCACCGCGCTCACGCACAATCGTCACGCCGTCCTCGTGCTGCGCTGCCATTGCCTGCCCCTCTGCAGCGAGGAGAACCAGCATCGCTGCAGCGATTTTCTGAAACAATCCCTTTTTCATTCGTTCCCTCTTCCAATTTTATTTTACACTGCGCAGCTTCGCCCGCAGCTCCGCAATTGCCGTGCGCACACCGTCCGGCAGCTCCGCCAGCCGCACATCGAGACGCGCGGCGATATCCGCCTTCATAAGGCGCAGGCGGAACTCCGTCAGCCCGAAATGCGGCGACGGGATGTTGACACGGCGCAGGAGATACGGATTCGTCTCCACATTGTTCAACCCCGCCTCACCCGTCACCGCCGTCAGGTAGTCCTCCTCAGCGAGCATCGCGACGATCCCCGCATCGTACGCTCCCGTCGGATAGGAGAAGCTGTAGATGGTTTTCAGGCCCTTCCACTCGAGCATCAGCTTCGAGAGGTGCAGCTCCTCGCGCTGTTTCTCGGTGGGCAGCGTCGTCAGCGGAATGTGGTTCGCCGTGTGGCTGCCGATCTCCATGCCGTGCCTCTCCAAGTCAAAGAGGTCGTCCCACGTCATATAGCCGGGGAGACCGATATCATTCGTCACCACATAGAACACTGCCTTCATGCCGCGCTCTTCGAGCATCGGCAGAATGACACGGTGGTTGTCCTCGTAGCCATCGTCAAAGGAGAGGATGACGGGTTTTTCGGGCAGCTGCTGCTTGCCCTTGCGTGCGCGTGCATAGTCCTGCGGCGTAATCGTCGTATACCCCTCCGCAGTGAGATAGTCCAGCTGCGCTGCAAAGTCCTCGGGTAAGACCACATAGCGCTCCGCCCCGGGACGCGGCTCCTCCGTTACCATGTGATACTCAAGAATGGGAAAGCCCGACGGCGGCGTTGCCGTCAATATCCATGCAGCAAACGCCGCGATCAGCAGCACGGGCAGCGGTAGTCCCATCGTAAGCCGCCGCGCGATACCTCTCATCAATACTCAAACCTCCTCTGCCAACGTGCGGATCTTCCGCAAACGATGGCTCATACCCGACTTGCTGATGTGACAGAGCGCAGCGAGCTCCGCAATACTGATTTCCGGATGAGCGCGGCGCATCTCTGCCGTCTCGCGCAGATCCTCCGGCAGCGTGGCAAGTCCTCCCGCCGCCGTCAGCCGCTCGATCGCCGCGAGCTGATCCGCCGCTGCATCCACTGCACGCTGCAGATTCGCCGTCTCCACATTGACGAGACGATTCACCTGCGCACGCACTTCCTTGAGATTGCGTGCGATCTCGATCTCCTCTGCCGCCTCCTCCGCCCCGATGAGCGCGAGGAAGTCCATGACGGCATCGCCCTCCTTGAGATAGACGACGTACGACTCGTGTCGATCCGTCAGTCCCACAGGAAAGTGCAGCCGGCGCAGGAGCGTGTGGAGTGCACGCCCCATCGCCGCATGCTTGCCCGTAATCTCAAGATGACAGCCCGCCTCGGGACGGTTCACGCTGCCGCCGCCGAGAAATGCACCGCGCAGATATGCCGCACGGCAGCACTTTTTTCGCAGGAGTGCCAGATCCGTTCCCACAGGAGTCTCGCCCCCCATAAAGCCGAGCCGCGTGAGGAGCGGTGTGACGCCCTCCCCCGCTGCAATGTTGACGATGTAAATGCGGCGGCGCAGCTGGGGTCTTTGCTCCATCGCAACCGAAGTTCCGATCGCCGCGTCCATCGTACGCAGCAAACGGATCACGCGGCGGGCGACAGCAGCACTCGCTGTCTCGAAACGCAGCCCGAGGCCATGTTCGCCATCCGTCACCATGGACGCACCCATGCGCAGGAGTGCGGCGAGCTCCGCCGTCTGACAACAGGAGCGTTCCGTATCCGTGCGCGAGAGCGCATTCTTTACATCCGAAGCAAACGACGGCATCTCAGCTCACCCGAAAATCGTAGATCATGCGCATGACATTGCGGCTAAGCTTGTCGGGATCGTGCCGCACCGCATCCGACTGATTGATGATGTCCGCCGCGACAAAACCGATGCCGAGCGCGTTGATCTGCGCCACGTCCACCGCAACGGGCGCAATGCCCTCTGCAGCGTATTTCTCACGCAGCTCGTCCGAGATCGGCGCATTGTTCACGAGCATAAAGTCGATCGCACCGCGCCCCGCATGTTTGATGATCGCCTCCGCGTGCATGGCGGCGGTATAGCCATCCGTCTCGCCCGGCTGGGTCATGACGTTGCAGATATAGATTTTGAGTGCACGGCTCTTTCGGAGCTCCTCGGCAACGCCATTGACGAGGAGATTCGGCATGATGCTTGTATAGAGGCTGCCGGGGCCGAGGATGATCGCATCTGCCGTACGGATCGCCTCCAGGGCGGACGGAACGGGTGCGACATCCGGCGGGTAGAGGCGCACGCGGCGGATACGGCCGTGTACCTCGGGGATGTGTGACTCGCCCTCGACCACTGTGCCGTCCTCGAGGATCGCATCGAGGCGCACAGACTGCTTCGATGCGGGGAGCACGCGCCCTTTGACCGCGAGAACCTTTGAGGATTCGCGCAGGGCAGTCTCCATATCGCCCGTAACCTCCGCCATCGCCGCAAGGAAGAGATTGCCAAAGCTGTGCCCTGCGAGATTGCTCTGCCCTTCGAAGCGATGCTGAAACAGTTTTTCCATCAGCGGCTCGGTATCGGCGAGCGCGACGAGGCAGTTGCGCAGGTCGCCGGGCGGGATAATGCCGAGCTCCTCGCGCAGCCTCCCCGACGAGCCGCCGTCGTCCGCGACCGTCACCACCGCCGTCACATTGCTCGTCAGCTCCTTGATGCCGCGCAGGAGCACGGAGAGCCCATGTCCGCCGCCGATCACTGTGACTGCAGGACCACGGCTGAGGCGTGTCTTTTCGTAGACGAGATCAACGAGGCGCGCCGATGTCCCTTCGGGCATCAGCGCGGTGATGACGGAGCGGATGATGTGGCGCGTCGCCAAGAGCATAAGACCGCTGCCGAGAAGTGCAATGAGGCCGCCCGCAATCGCCGTAAAGCCATAGTCATAGCTCCCCTGCCATGTGTAGACGAATCGGAAGATCGCCTCCTCGATGCTGTCAATGTATTTGTAGTTGAAGATCAGTGCCGCTCCGAGCCCGACACAGAGGGTTCCGACGGCAAAAACAAAGAGCCATCGTTTGAACCCCAAGCCGGGATAGAGCCATTTTATGAGATGCATCTCTCAGTCCTCACTCACGTGTTCGTGCACCTCATTCTTCATGAGGTCACGGTGTTCGAGGTGTGCTGCATAGTTTCTCTTGACACGGTCGTAGAGATGCTTGGCGATGAATACGCTGCGGTGCATGCCGCCCGTGCAGCCAATGGCGATGACGAGCTGGCTCTTGCCCTCCTTCACGTACTGCGGGAGGAGGAAGTCGATCATGCCGTCGAGGTACTGCTCAAATTTCTGCGTCACATCCCATGACTCGATGTAGGAGGCAACCTGCGGAACGGTGCCGCTCCTCTTGCGCAGCGAGTCCACATAGAACGGATTCGGCAGGAAGCGCACGTCAAAGACGAGGTCGGCATCGAGCGGAATACCGTACTTGAACCCGAATGAGAGAATGTTGACGCTCATCTCTGTATCCGCACCCGGGGTATCGTAGTGCTGACGGATGATGTCGCGCAGCTCCGCCTTGCGCAGGTTTGATGTGTCGATCAGCTGCGTTGCCCGTGCACGAATCGGTGCAAGCTGCGCGCGCTCGCGCGTCACGCCCTCCGAGATGCGCGCATCGGGCGCGAGCGGATGGGGACGGCGCGTCTCCTTGTAGCGGCGGATGATGACATCGTCGGATGCCTCAATAAAGAGCAGCTCATAGGAGACATCGCCCGCATCGAGTTCGCTAAGAATCCGCACGAAATCATCAAAGAACTCGCGGCTGCGCGTGTCCACCACGATGGCCACACGGTTGATCTGCCCATGCGTCTCGCGGCAAAGATCAATAAATTTAGGAATGAACACCGGCGGCAGATTATCCACACAAAAATAGCCCAGATCCTCCATATAGCGTGCCGCGAGCGACTTTCCACCGCCCGACAGCCCCGTCACGATCACGGGGCGGAACTTCTCCCCGCTGCGCTTCGTGTCCCCCATCACAGATCACCTCACAGTACAAATTTCTCAATGGCAAGCGCAATCCCGTTTGCATCGTTCGATGCTGTCACATAGCTTGCGCGTGCCTTCGCCTCTGGCAGCCCGTTCTCGGGTACGACGGAGAACGCCCCCATCTCCAGCATCTCGAAATCGTTGTCCGCATCACCTGCGACCATAACCTCATCGAGCGTGAGCCCCATCGCGTCCGCGAGTGCCCGCACACCGACCGCCTTGTTGATTCCGGGGGGATTGATGTCGACGCTCGTCCCCGCATTCTGCTGGGGAATGAGTTGATCGCCGAAACGCTCCCGCACCTCACATACATACGCGTCGACCCCATTTGTCAGTTCGCGCAGGACGAACTGCGGCACCTTCTCTGTATAGCGCAGATAGTCGTCGCCGACCTCCCTCACCACGAACCCTCTCGTTGTGGCATAGGCGGTAAAATACTCCGGGCGATACTCCGATGCGTAGATATCCATTCCTCTGTACCAGTTGACATACCAACCGCGCTCGTACGCAAAGGTCAGGAACGCAGCGGTCAATGCGGGATCGAAATAGCGTGCAAAGACAGGCTCTCCCTCCGCCGTGCCAACGTAGCCACCGTTGCAGCATACAACAGGTGCGTCGGAGGCGAGAAGGCGTGCGAAGTACAGTGCCGAGCGCAGCATCCGCCCCGTCGCAATCGTTACCGTGACACCGCGTGACATTGCGCGTGCAATGATGTCCTTCGTGCGCGTCGTGATTTTCTTGTCCGAGGTCAGAAGCGTCCCGTCCAGATCGAGTGCAATGAGTTTGATCGCCATCCCGTTATCCCCTCAGCGGCACGGGCGCATCCGCCTCCATGCCGAGCACGTAGTGATAAATCGCCGCCGCGAGCCCGTTCTCCTCACAGGTCAGAGTCTCGTAGTCCGTCACCTCTTTGACCTCGGGGAATGCGTTGCCCATCGCGATGCTCTTGCCCGCAGCTTTCAGCATGGGAAGATCGTTGTACGCATCGCCGATCGCCATCGTCTCCGCGATGGAGATGCCGAGTTTGCCCGCAAGTGATTTCAGTGCCGATGCCTTCGATATCCCCTTCGGTACAATCTCAATGAGACGGTCCGCCGAGCGCGTCACATCCACGCGTTCGCCGAATGCAGCGAGCACCGCCTCTGTACGCACGAGCGTCACGTCGCGCCCTTTCGTTGCGAGGAGCAGCTTGCAGTTGCCCTCCGTGTGCGTGAACAGCCCGTCCCAGCCGACCGCCTGCCCCGTAAGCTGCTGCGAGTTCTCGTAAAAACGGGACTCGTCGCACGCCTCCACATAGCGCAGAACACCGCCGCTGTAGCTCTGGATGTACCAACCGCGCTCCTTGCAGAACGCGATGATGTTGTGCGCGAGCGCTGAATCGACCGTGTGCTCCTCGTAGACGCGCCCGCTCGGGCTCTTGATGAGCCCGCCGTTATACGATATGATCGGCACGTCCACACCGAGCGCGCGTGCGACAGGCAGAGCCGCCTCGAACATGCGCCCCGTCGCGATCGTTACCGTGACCCCCGCCGCCGCTGCGCGGCGCACAGCGGCGATATTCTCCGCAGACACCACATTTCCGTCCGGCAGCATCGTCCCATCCAGATCCGATACGAATAATTTGATCGCCATATTATCCCCCCTGTATCCCAAATCCCCTGTTGTCCCATGATGTGAATCGTTTGCGTAACTAAGGAAGCACTGATAAATTCAGCCGCGCCATCTTAGCGCATCTTTTTTGCCCGCACTGTGTCGGCAAATCCTCCACATAGCCCTTGCTATGCGTCCGGTTTGTCTCCTTGTTCGGACGAAAAATCTACGCCAATCTGACGGACTTCATTTTATCAGCGATTCCCTAAGCGTTCGCGTGGGATTCGCGACACAGAGTCTCCCAAAATGCTGACAAATCCCATTTCCCTATGTTATAATAGCCCAGAAATCACCATCGAAAGGAGGAGCATCTTGCAGAACGTATTCCGCAATTTTCTCATCCTCATCGGTATGCTCCTCATCCTCACGGGCATCTTTGGGCTCTCCTACACCTACTGGATCGACCATCGCACGGCACGCAGCCTCTCCGCATATGCGCGCATCGACTTTCAGGCATCTTACACGGGTGAGGGACGGCTTGAGGGCGCAACCCTCGCGCTCTGGGACTACCGCTTTGACGAGGCGAAACTCCTGCCCGATGTCGTCCTCTACACAGACGGCACTGCGTGGGAGATGAAGGCAATCACCAAATATACGCCGCGTCCCGCCGAGGGCGCGGACAACCCGTATAAAAACGAAAACAAAATGTTCGTCGAGCTGCCGCGTGCCAGCCTCCCCGCCGTCCGCAAGGCGACAGGGGTACGTCTACGCTTTTACTATGACAACGGGCAGACCATCGACCTCCCGCTGAACGAGCCTGATCTTGCCTACTGGCAGCGCGAACTCGGAAAAGGCATCTAAAGGCTATTGTACTGTTATTGAAAACATTCGTCAAGGCAGGGAACTTCTATGAAGAAAAACGACCTCGTCCTCATCGGCGCACTGCTCCTCCTCTGTGGGATCGGTGCCGTATTTTTTTTCACACGTACGGACAATGCTGTGCGTCACGCCGTTATCACACAGGACAATGTGCAGCTCTACGACATCCCTCTCACGGGGCACACGGGCACGGAGAACATCGTCATTGCGGATGAGCACGGGGCGAACACGATCCGCATCGAGGATGAAAGCATCGCCGTCGTCGATGCGGACTGCCCCGACCTCGTCTGTGTCAAGACGGGTAAGGCATCAAAAAAAGGCGACGTGATCGCCTGCCTGCCGCACAAGCTCCTCATCGAAGTGAAGTGATATGAACCTTCACCGCATGACGCGCATTGCGCTGCTCACAGCACTCTCCCTCATTCTCTTTGTACTTGAGGGATTCCTCCCTCTGCCGCTGCCCGTTCCCGGTGCAAAGCTCGGGCTCGCCGCCATCGTTACACTCATCGCACTCCATCTCCTGCCGACACGTGACGCAGGACTCATGCTCACGCTGCGCATCCTCCTCTCCTCTACTCTCGGTGGAGGTGTCGCCCCCATGCTCTACAGTCTCGCGGGCGGCGCAGCGAGTTTTACGGCGATGGTGCTGCTGAAACAGCACTCGCAGCTGTCCATCGTCGGCATCAGCGCAGCGGGCGGCTTCCTACACAACATGGCACAGCTCCTCGTCGCCGCCGCCGTCATGCAGACGACCGCTCTCTTTTCCTATGCTCCCGTGCTCGGCTTTATCGGTATTCTGACGGGCATCGGCATCGGTATCGCGGCACAGGTAACTTTACAGAAAATTTATCATAATTTTGTTGGATAAACATTCTCATTTTCATTGTTTTGTGCTATACTCTCATTAGCAGATTTTTCTCTCTACTATTACAATTTTAAGGAGGACAATCCAAATGGAGTATCGCATCGAACACGATTCCCTCGGCGAAGTCAAGGTTCCGGCGGACAAGTATTGGGCGGCGCAGACGGAACGCAGCTTTGAGAACTTCCCCATCGGCATTGAGAAGATGCCCGCAGAGATCATCCACGCGTTCGGCATTCTGAAGAAATCCGCCGCGATCGCGAACAACAAGCTCGGCAAGCTCGACGACAAACGTCTGAACGCCATCAAGGCGGCGTGCGACGAGATCATCGCGGGCAAACTCGCGGAGCACTTCCCACTCGCGGTCTGGCAGACGGGCAGCGGCACACAGTCGAACATGAACGTCAACGAGGTCATCGCCAATCGCGGCAACGAAATCGCAGGTGAGAAGATCCTCCACCCGAACGATCACTCCAATATGTCGCAGAGCTCGAACGACACGTTCCCGACGGCGATGCACATCGCTGCGGTCATCGCCATTGAGGACGGACTCTTCCCGAGCATCGACCTCCTCGCGAATACCTTCCGCCGCCTGATGAAGGAGAACGAGGGCATTGTCAAGACAGGGCGTACGCATCTACAGGATGCCGTCCCCATCTCGTTTACGCAGGAGATCAGCGGCTGGCTCGCTATGCTTGAGCAGTCGAAAAAGCAGCTGCAGGCAGCACTGCCCTTCCTCCACGAACTCGCACTCGGCGGTACCGCTGTCGGCACGGGGCTCAACACGCCGAAGGGCTTCGATGTCGCTGTCGCACAGGCGGCAAGTGAGCTGACAGGCAAGAAGTTCGTCACAGCGCCGAACAAGTTCCACGCGCTCACGAGCAAAGATGCCATCGTCTTTGCACATGGCGGTCTCAAGGGGCTCGCCGCAAACATGATGAAGATCGCGAACGACATCCGTTGGCTCGCAGCAGGTCCGCGCTGCGGTCTCGGCGAGATCACAATCCCCGCGAACGAGCCGGGCAGCTCCATCATGCCGGGCAAGGTCAACCCGACGCAGTGCGAGTCCGTCACGATGGTCGCCGTACAGGTCATGGGCAACGATGCCGCCATCGGCATTGCTGCCTCACAGGGCAACTTCGAGCTGAACGTGTTCATGCCCGTCATGATCTACGACTTCCTCCAGTCCGCACGCCTCCTCACCGACTCCCTCAAGTCGTTCAACGACCGCTGCGTCACAGGGATCACGGCGAACCGCGAGAAAATGCACGAGAACCTCCACCGCTCGCTGATGCTCGTCACGGCGCTCAATCCGTACATCGGCTACGAGAACGCCGCGAAGACCGCACACAAGGCGTTCGACGAGAACATCAGCCTCAAAGAGGCGTGTGTCGCTCTCGGCTTCCTCACCGCCGAGAAGTTCGACGAGGTCTTCCACCCCGAAGAGATGGTGTAAAACCGACTTTCACTCATACAAAAAGGACTGCTGCAAAGAGGCGGCAGTCCTTTATTTTACCCTAAACCGCTAAAAAATCCGGATTGAGCACGCGCAGGGTCCTGCGGTCGTAGTCGATGATTCCCTCGTCGCGCATATGACTCATCTCGCGGCTGAGTGCGCTGCGCTCCACGCCGAGATAGCGAGCGAGCTGCGTCTGGTTCAGCTCACGTACGGCGGTGCCGTCTCCCTCCACGGGGATCGCCTGCAGGTAGACACTGAGCTTTGCGCGGATGCTCTTTTGGCCCATGATGCGGATCTTATGCTGATAGAATATCCCCTTCTGCGAAATCCTGCGCAGCATATTCAGCGTAAACCGCCAGAGATGCGGATCGCTGCACGCGGTACGCTCATAGAGCTGTCGAAACTGCAGACGCAGGATCACCGTATCGCTGAGCGCCTTGACGAACATACGGCTCGCCGCGAGATTCGCCCCCTCCATCGTCTCGCCGAAACTCTTACCCGCCTCGAAGATATTCATGTCGATCTGGTCAGCGTTCTCGTTGAGGAACGACACTTCGATTTCCCCCACGAGGATGATGCCCGTCACAATCGGCGCACGTCCCATGCGCATGATGTCTGTGCCTGCCGCATAACGCTTCATCTCACCGCCGAGCGCATTTAGGAGTTCCGGCAGAGCATCCGCAGGGATGCCCTCGAACAGATCGTGCCGCAGCAGGAGTTCCGTGTGTGGTGCTAACATTTCATGCGTCAGCATAGTCCGCTCCTTTCCGTTGACAGAGAATAATTCTCTATCATTATAGGAGGAATCCACCGAATTGTAAATGAGACGCACATTTTTTCCACAATATTTCTCTTCATCAGCGTCAGAAAATGCTATAATGACAGCAGTCATACAACATTCAATAGAAATGGAGCATCCCATGCAGAACACATCATATCAAAATCTCATCATTGGCTTCGGCAAGGCGGGCAAGACGCTCGCGGGCTTCCTCGCGAAGAAAGGCGAGACGGTCGCCCTCGTCGAGCGGTCAAAGGAGCGTTACGGCGGCACCTGCATCAACGTCGCCTGCATCCCGTCGAAGTCGCTGGAGTATAGTGCGCGGCTCTCGGCAGCGGCGGGCGGCGATTTCGCAGCAAAAGCGGCGCGTTATCGTGCGGCGATTGCAGAGAAACGCCGCCTCACAGCGATGCTGCGCGAAAAGAACTACGCCAAGGTGACGGGCACGGGGGCTGTCGTCATTGACGGAGAGGCATCGTTTGTCGACGCGCATACCGTACGCATTGTCGGCGCAGACGGAGAGCAGACCGTCACGGCGGACCGCATCTTCATCAATACAGGTGCGCTGCCCTTCGTCCCGCCGATTGAGGGAGCGGCGGAGAGCACGCACGTCTACACGAGTGAGACGATGATGGAGCTGGACGAGCTGCCCGAAAAGCTCGTCATCATCGGCGGCGGCTATATCGGATTGGAGTTCGCATCGTACTACGCCAACTTTGGCTCATCCGTTGCCGTCGTGCAGGATGGCAATGCCTTCATCCCCCGCGAAGACACGGAGATCGCTGCACGCGTCCTACAGCACACAAATGATCGCGGCATCCATATCCTGATGGGGGCGAAGGTACAGCGCATCGAGGACGGCGCTGCGGGCGCAAATGTCGTCGTGCAGACGGCGGGCGGAGAGAAGCGGCTTGCAGCGAACGCCATCCTCATTGCAACGGGCCGCCGCCCGAACATCGAAGGGCTGAATCTTGCAGCGGCGGGCGTTGCTGTGACGGAGCGCGGTGCGGTTGCTGTCGACGAGCACCTGCGCACGAACGTACCGCACATATGGGCGATGGGCGATGTCGCGGGCGGACTGCAGTTCACCTACATCTCCCTCGACGATTTCCGTATTGTAAAGGATCAGCTTGCGGGCAGCGGAACACGCACAACAGCAAATCGCGGAGCCGTCCCCTACTCCGTCTTCCTCGATCCGCCCCTCTCGCGCGTCGGCATGACGGAGGCACAGGCAGAGGCAGCGGGCTTTGACGTACGTATCCTCCGCCTTGAAGTCGCCGCCATCCCGAAGGCGCAGGTCTACAAGAAGCCCGTCGGCATGCTCAAGGCAGTCGTTGATGCAAAGACGGACACAATCCTCGGTGCGCATTTCTTCTGTCCCGAGTCGCAGGAGATGATCAACCTCATGAAAATGGCAATCGACCACGGCATCACTGCTGCCGCGCTCGGATCTGCCATCTACACCCACCCGACCATGACCGAGGCACTGAACGATCTGTTCAGCTGAAAAGGAGACGACGATGACATTCGCGCACAAAGCGGTGCGGTACTGCTTCGCCGCCATATTCGTCCCTCTGCTCTTCCTCGGTGCGGAAGCTACGGCTGCCCCCGAGGCAGCACCCATGCAGCCAACAAGAATTGTCCCGTCCGAGCACACCGAAATCCGGCAGCTGACAATGGAGTTCCGCCACCCTGTCGCGGACGGCACACTCATGCGCATGATCTGGCAGATTGACGGTGTCGTCAAGGATGCATTCTCGGCGGAGGAAATCACAGAACGAGGGCTGAATCCGGATGCCCTCATCCCCTGTCTCGCCGAATTTGTGGCGAAGGAGTTCACAAACGGCCGCCGTCTTGACATCCGCGAGCGTTACATCCCGTGGACACCCGAGCTTGCGGCGCGCCTTCACGCAGTCATTGCCGCACGAGACCTCGCTGCCGAGAACGACTACGGCGCACGCGCGGAGACCGTGACGAATCCCGCCTACAACATCCTCATTGCCTATGCAGACGGACGCAGCCTCTATATCACCTCGGAAGGGCAGACGCTGAACGAACATGAGGAGAGCATCGAGGATGCTCTCCTCACATGGTGCGACGAAGCGTTCACCACCGCCGGGAAGCAAACGCCATGAACACATGGAAGCGATATATTGGCGGTGCCGCCCTTGTCCTTGGGCTTGCTGTCCTTCCGCACTGTGGATTTGGCGCAATATCCGCCGCCCCCGAGGTGCGCGGCATCGTCCTCACAGGCGAAGCGAAACAGGCGTACATCAAGACGCAGATGAATGCGCTCTACTACCCGCCCGCCGACAAAAAACCTGCGCCGTTCACAGCACCCGCGGGCTGGGCATATGAAAAGACCTCCATCGGAAACGTTCCGGTCGAGTGCCTTGCGCCGCCGAATCCAACCACCAAGAGGGTTGTGCTCCAACTCCACGGCGGTGCCTATATGAGTGGACTCACGGATCTTTACCGCACGTTTGCCGTGCGTCAGGCGGCGTATACGAACGCACGCGAGATCTACTGTGTGGACTACCGCCACGCGCCCGTGTACCGCTATCCTGCTGCACTTGAGGATGCGGCGACAGTCTATCAGGGACTCCTTGCGCACGGGACACGCCCCTCAGATATCATCATCTTTGGAGACTCTGCGGGCGGCAATCTCGCCGTAGCACTTGCTCTCCACCTGCGAGACAAGGGCTTTCCGCAGCCTGCGGCACTCATCCTCCTCTCGCCGTGGACGGACTTCGAGCACAAGGACGGCACATCACGCATGGAAAACTTTACAAAGGACAAAGTGCTCGGTGAGGGCACACCGTTTGCCCCCCACTTGCGCAAAACACCGCCGTATGCCGGCAGTCTCCCGCTCGACGATCCGCACCTTTCCCCGATTCACGCCGATCTCAGCGGACTGCCGCCAATGCTGATCCAGACAGGCGAATACGACCTCCTTCGAACAGAGGACGAAGTGCTTGCGGCAAAAGCGGCAGCGGACGGAACATCCGTAACATGCACCGTCTATCCCGAAATGCCCCATGTCTTCCCACTCGTTCTGCCGGAACTTGCGGAGAGTATCGCTGCATGCGAGGAGGTACGGGACTTCGTCAATCGATATATGCAGACATAGACAAAGAGAACGTGGGAGCCTCCTTTCGGGAAGCACCCACGTTCTCTTTGTTGTTGCTCAATTTTACTGCATTATTCTCAGAACGCCCACTTGACGGAGACACCGCCCGTGATGCCCTGACGCTTGCCTCGCCATCCATTGAGATTCAGGTCATAACTCATGCGGCTGTCCTGCGGCGCAAAGCGATAACCGAGTTCGAGCAGGGCACTGCCGCCCTTCAGCGAGGGGCTCGGTGCGCTGTCGCCCTGTGAGGTCGCGCGTGTGTCGCCGTCGAACTCATACTCCCATGCAAGCCCTGCGTAGAACTGGCTGAGTGCCGTCGCACCGTGCGTATAGCGCGTGCCGATGCGCAGACGATGCGAGTTCACCGCATTGAAGTCGAATGTCTCGCCCGAGCTGAGGTGTGCGCTCGTGCCCGCCGTATGTGCATACGCGTAGCGGACATACGCACCGATGGTATCGTTTTCACTCACATGGAAGTCTTTGCCAACGCCGACCTGCACGCCATAGTAGGTGCTCGTCGTGTCGTAGTTTGCAAGCCCTGTGTAGTCGCTCTTTGTCCTGCCGATGCGCAGCGAACCGTCAACCCAGTTGTGTGACTTTGTCTCGATCTTCGCCATCATGCCGGCACCAAGATAGTTTGTCTTGCCGCTGCCGTGCGTACCGTCATCGAGGTAGGAGTCATAGCTGCCGCGCCCGTACTCGATAAAGGGGCCAAAGGTGAGCGTGCCCACCTGCACCGCGTTCTCACGCGCCCAGCCGACACCGAGGTTCCAACCCTTCATATCGACATAGGAGCCGGTCTCATGGCGGAGTGAACCGCCGCCCATACCTGCCCAGATGCCATAGGGCGCACTGCCGCTCTGCACTGCAGCACGCGCCTCCTTCTTCGCCGCATCCATGCCAGGACCCGCCGTGAAGTCTGCGCCGTCGTTCAGGAACGCACTCGCGCCCGCACGCGTCTCGACGATGGACTTGGACTGCTCGTTCATGGTTACTTGTGCAACCCTTCCGATGAGCGTGTTCCCCTCTGACACAACATCAAACGTATAGTCGCGTGATATTCCATCCGTGCCCTGTACCGTCACATTTTCACCAAGCGATACTCTGCCGTTCGTGTTCTCCATGAGCGTAATCTGATCGCCCGGCGCGAACTTCTGCGCGGCACCGTCACGGTGAAAATCAATCTTCATCCCTACGAGATGCTTATCGCCGCCCACCGCCGTCAATTTCAGAAGGGTATGCGCACCGCGCGGAGGAGCGCTTTCCAGATCGAAATGGAGATTCTGGATTCCGTCAAAGTCACCGATCTCAGACGTACCCGTGCTGTAGTAGACCGCGAGCGTATTGCCTGTTCCATGCCCCGTACCGCCTGTGACCAGCCCCGTGACCTTTGCGTTGCGGAGACGGATGACGTTATCTCTCGTCACCGTGCCGCGTCCGCCCGTGACCGTTCCTGTGACGGTCACATCCTTAAGAGAGACAATGTTGTGCTCCGCCCTGCCTCCTGCGACATCTGTAAAGCCGCCATAAACATGGGTTACTACGGCATTGTCCTTAATCGTAACACTGTTCTTCGTACTGTCACCGCGCTTATCGGCGGGAGCCGTCGAGCCTGTCCCCGTCGTCCAGCCGCCGTACACATTTGTGTGCGTGCCGCTGTCGATCGTGATCGCGTTCCCCGTCGTCGTGTTACCCGCACGCGAGCGTCCGCCCCACGTATCTGTGCCAAGGGTCGTTGCCGCCCGTGCATCCTTGATCATATATCCGTATCGAACAATGTCGGTTTTCCGTCCGGCAGTCTCGATCACGTCGATATTCGTTTCCCGCGTACCGTCCACACTCAGCGTGGACTTGACCTTGCCCGTATAATTCATGAGTGTCAAGCCGTGCTCGTTATGTACAAGCGTGATGGGGTTCTCCGTCGCTGCGAAATCAGCTTGGATCGCGTCAAGGTCGAAGTGCGCCCCTGCCTGTGTCAGCGTCAGTTTGGAAGACGCGTTCTTGAAAGCGACTGTCGAGAAATTCTCAATCCTGCCAACCGTCGCAGCCGTGTTGACATTCAGCGTATTGCCCGTGGCAGTTCTGTTTCCACCATAAAGCTCCACGATTGTTGTAGCGGGTGCAAGCGGATGTGCCCCGTCTCCGAGATTAACCGTATTATCGTGCGTCGTTCCATTCACCACGTCCGTAAAACCGCCGTAGACCGTACCGATTGTGCCGCCCGTGATCGTGACAGTGTTCTTCGTGCTGTTGCCGCGCCGCTCTGCCGCAGCCGTCGAGCCTGTACCCGTCGTCCAACCGCCGTAAACATTCGTGTGCGAGCCGCTGTCGATCGTGATCGCGTTCTCCGTCGTCGTGTTGCCGATCGTGGAGCGTCCGCCCCATGTGTCCGTTCCTTCGGATTCAGCGACTGTTGCGCCCTTGAAGATCAACCGCGTATAGTCGAGTTTCTTCTCCGTGCTGTCCAGACGGAGCGTCATCTCTGCGGTATCGCCGGTGACGGTCGCGGACGTTACACCGTCCTTGATTTTGATTTTGCCGCGTTCCTTCTCAATCAGCGTCCCCGACTTCATCTGCGGTGATCCATAGACCCCAATGTCGTTCAGACTCGCTATCTTCAAATCCATCGACTTACGCAGGGTGAGTTTTGGCTGAATCGCTTCCTTGAAATAGAAATTGAGCTTCTCGAAGCCGCCGACAGAGTCCGCCTCTGCACGTGTCTTGACATTGAGCGTATTTCCGGACGAAGTCGCGCCGTATCTTCCACGCGCCACCCAGACAAATTTAGAAACATTCACCGGCGCAGCATGTTCCCCGTCGCCGAGGTTGACCACGTTATCCGTCAGCACACTTTTACTGTTGTCGGAAAATGCGGCATATACCTCGCCCTCGATTTCGCCGCCCGCAATGGTGACAATATTCCCCGTCAGCGTCCCTTTGCCGCGCACAAAGCCGCCAATGATGTCCTTCTGAATGATTCCACCATTGATCGTAACGCGATTCCCCGCTGCCGTACCCGTGGAATTGCTTTTTTCAATTGCGCCGCCATAGACCGCGTCCTTGACCGTTCCGCCGTTGATCGTAACCGTATTTTCCGTCACATTGCCCGTCGATTTGGCTTCGTCGATGACACCGCCCTTGATCTTGCCGTCAATCGTCCCTCCATTGACAACAACCTCATTCTTGTGAACGTTCCCGCGTGCCTTTGCCTTTTTGGAATATCCGCCGTAGATATGCGATGTCGTACCACTGTGAACTGTGACAGAATTTCCCTCTGCGCTCCCCGTCTCGCTGTTGACAAGTCCGCCCGCCATCCACACACCGATCTCGCCCGAACGAAATACGAGCTTGTTGTGGTTTGCGTTGCCGCCGTTCTGTGCAGCACCGCCATACCCCAGCAGGACTTTGGAGTTCACGACCGTCAGTGTATTTCGTTCCGCATTTCCCGTACCGAGCGCAGCACCGCCATAGACAGCGTTGTGCTCATAATCATAGTCCTGGATGGTGAGCGTATTCCCCGACGCATCTGCACCGTCTGTTCCAACGCCGCCCGCCGCTCCTGTGGTGAGCGGCCGCGGTACATTTTTTACCGGCGGATGTGAGGGATTGATTGTCACATCTGCTGCATAAGTATACGGTGCAAATGCACCGCCGACCAGTGCCATCGCGGCAAAAAATGCCAGTTTTTTAGATTTGTTCCCCTTGAACAACGAACCATCCTCCTAGATTCCTTAACAGTGATTCTCGTGTTTTAGGACAATACTACCATATTTTCCACAAAAAAGAAATATTATTTCAAAAAAATAGGACATCATGTTGCAAAGAGCGATGTCCTTCTTATTATTTTCAATCATGCCTCTCTGCGGTCGAACGGTACTTGCCCAAGCTGCAGATCGGGGTTGTTCTCGCGAATCCAGCCGAGCGCCCACTCGTTGCTGACGAGAAGAACGGGGTTGCCGTTGCGGTCATGGACGAACATGCCGCGATCCGCACCGCGCAGATCGGCAGGTGTGATTGTGCGCCCGTCGGGAAACGCAAGCCAGCGCGCCGTCTCGAACGGCTGCATCTGCATGGTGATCTCCGTATTGTACTCGTTCTTCAGACGGTACTCGAGCACCTCGAACTGGAGCGTGCCGACGGTGCCGACGATGTAGCTGTCAAGACCCGCGCCGACCTGCTCGAAGAGCTGGATTGCACCCTCCTGCGTGAGCTGCTCGATGCCCTTGACGAACTGCTTGCGCTTCATCGTGTCCTTCGCCGCAACGCGTGCAAAACGCTCGGGCGGGAACACGGGGAAGTCCTCGAACTTGAACTTGCGTGCGGGGTCGCAGAGCGTATCCCCGATGCCGAACACACCGGGATCAAAGAGTCCGACGATGTCGCCGGGATACGCCGTGTCGATGATCTGGCGATCCTGCGCGAGGAACTGCTGCGGCTGAGCGAGCTTGATGAGCTTGCCCGAGGGCGCGTGCCAGACGCTCATGTTGCGGTCGAACTTGCCCGACGAGATGCGGATGAACGCGAGACGGTCGCGATGCGCGGGGTTCATATTCGCTTGGATCTTGAACACAAAGCCCGAGAACTGCTCGTCATCGGGTTCGATCATGCCCGCCGAGGACATGCGCGGCGCAGGTGTCGGCGCGAGACGGATGTACTCCTCAAGGAAGTTCTGCACGCCGAAGTTCGTCATCGCCGAGCCAAAGAACATCGGCGTGAGCTCGCCCGCATCCACCGCTGCACGGTCGAACTCCTCGCCCGCGTCGCGCAGCAGCTCGATGTCGTCCGCGAGCGCGGCGGCGACTTCCGCTCCGACGCGCTCCTTCCACGCGGGATCGTCCATTGCGAACACCTCGGAGACACGCGTCTCCTGCCCATGCGTCACATCCTCGGCAAAGAGCTCGATGCGGTTCTTCTCGCGGTCATACACGCCGCGATAGGTACCATCCGTACCGATCGGCCAGTTCATCGGATAGGAGCGAATGCCCAGAACATTTTCGAGCTCATCCATCAAATCGAGCGGTGCCTTGCCGAAGCGGTCGAGCTTATTGACAAAGGTAAAGATGGGGATGCCGCGCTGACGGCAGACGCGGAACAGCTTGCGCGTCTGCGCCTCGACGCCCTTCGCCGCATCGATGATCATGACGGCGCTGTCCACCGCCATCAGCGTGCGGTAGGTATCTTCGCTAAAGTCCTGATGCCCCGGCGTATCGAGAATGTTGATGCGATAGCCGTCGTAGTCGAACTGCAGGACGGAGGACGTGACGGAGATGCCGCGCTGCTTTTCGATCTCCATCCAGTCCGAGACGGCGTGACGCTGGGTCTTGCGCGACTTGATCGAGCCGGCGAGGTGAATCGCCCCGCCGTAGAGGAGCAATTTCTCGGTCAGTGTCGTCTTGCCCGCGTCCGGATGTGAGATGATGGCAAAGGTGCGGCGCTTTTCGATTTCACGCGCGAGTTCTTCTTTCAGTGATGCCATAAATTTCCTTACAATACAATCGTTCGGTAATCATAGGGCTGCACGACACGCAGCCTATCTTTTTGCCCCTTCCACCGCTTCGCGGTCCCCCTTCCCCGCAAGCGGGGCAGGCTTTGGAGGACGATTATTTCAACGTCAATGATACGGGGCAGTGATCGCTCCCGAATACATCTGCATGGATCTCTGCCGCGGCGATACGCTCACGCAGCTCCTCCGAGACGAGGAAGTAGTCAATGCGCCACCCCGCGTTCGTCTCGCGCGCATGGCGCAGATACGACCACCATGTATACGCGCCCGTCACATCGGGATAGAGCGCACGGAAGGTATCGACAAAGCCCGCATTCAGCAGCTCCGTAAATTTCCCGCGCTCCTCGTCCGTAAAGCCCGCATTGCGGCGGTTGCTCTTCGGGTTCTTGAGGTCGATCTCCGTGTGCGCGACGTTGAGGTCGCCGCAGACAACGACAGGCTTTTTCGCACGCAGGTCAAGCAAAAATGCGCGGAACGCATCCTCCCAGACCATACGGTAGTCGAGGCGTGCGAGCGCGTTCTTCGAGTTCGGCGTGTAGACGGTGACGAGGTACACATCCGCAAACTCCATCGTGATGACACGTCCTTCGTGGTCGTGCTCCGGGGTGCCAATCCCGTAGTTCACCGAGAGCGGCCTTATACGCGTGAAGATCGCCGTGCCGGAGTAGCCCTTTTTCTCCGCACTGTAAAAATACTGCTCATAGCCGGGCAGATCGAGGATCGCCTGCCCCTCCTGCATCTTTGTCTCCTGCAGGCAGAAGGCATCGGCATCGAGTTCCTTGAAAGACTCCATGAAGCCCTTTTTGAGAGCTGCACGCAACCCGTTGACGTTCCATGAT
This sequence comes from Centipeda infelix ATCC 43532, assembly GCF_000234095.1. Taxonomy (GTDB): domain Bacteria; phylum Bacillota; class Negativicutes; order Selenomonadales; family Selenomonadaceae; genus Centipeda; species Centipeda infelix. Next base: position 118,149 of record NZ_JH376800.1, on the reverse strand, counting down.
ACAAAACGCATAGTGTCCTCCATCAGAGCGTCTTATACTGTGAAATCGGCCAGAATACGAGGATTGCCTTTCCCTTGATGAGATCGTACGGCACAAAGCCGACATCGGCAAAGCGGCTGTCCTCGGAGTTGTTGCGGTTGTCACCCATGACGAAAATGCGCCCCTCGGGCACGGTCGACTTTGGGTACTCGCTGCGCGTCTTTTCGAGGATGTAGTCCTCCGTGAGCAGCTGATCGTTGACGAGCACGCGCCCCTCGCGGATCTCAATCGTATCGCCCGGTGTCGCGATCACACGCTTGATGAAGTCACGGCTCGGGTCGCGCGGATACTGAAAGACGAGGACTTCGCCCTTCTCCGGCGGACGGAAGCGGTAGATGAATTTATTGACGACGAGACGCTCCTCCGACTCGAGCGTCGGGCGCATCGACGGCCCGTCGACGACGTAAAGCTCCACGATAAAGGTGCGAATAAACATAGCAAGTGCGACGGCGACAACGATGGATACAATCCAGTCCTTGAGCTCCGACGCGGTTGACGTTTCTTTTTCCATAAAAACCTCCTCTCATACGACGAATACAGCAAAAATAGGGACTGCCGCAGCAGTCCCTATCCATCGTACAGTTAGCGCTTTTCCCGAATGCGAGCCGCCTTGCCCGTGAGTCCGCGCAGATAGTAGAGCTTCGCACGGCGAACGATACCGCGGCGCGTCACCTCGATCTTTGCGATGCGCGGGGAGTGCACGGGGAAGAGACGCTCGACACCGACACCCGACGCGATGCGGCGCACGGTGAAGGTCTCGCGGACGCCCGTGCCCTGACGCGCAATGACAACACCCTCGAACACCTGAATGCGCTCGCGCGTGCCCTCGACGATACGCGCATGGACGCGAACCGTGTCCCCCGGTGCAAACTGCGGGATGTCGGAGCGGAGCTGCTCCTTCTCAAGAACCTCGATGATATTCATTGTGTTTTCCTCCTTCGCTTGGATGTTCATAGCCGGCTCATGCCGTCCAGCGGACCATCCACACACATACCCAGTGACTATAGCATAAGATGACGCTTCGCGCAAGAAAAATTTTTTGTCAGCGATCTCGGATCTCCTGCGTACGCACCTCGGTTGGAACGCTGTCCGACGACTTTTCCTTTTTCTTTGGGCGACGCGGCGGCATGTGCGCCTTCCAGTCGGGCTCGCAGGTGATACGGTTGCGCCCGTTCTCCTTCGACTGATAGAGCGCAGTATCCGCACGTTTTACCATGTGGGCTGCCGTATCCTCGGACGTACCGTACCAGACGGCAACGCCGCCGCTGCACGTCACCTGGTCCGACGGGTGGATGCGCGCCTCAGAGACCGCCTCGCGAATCGTATTCGCAAACGCCGTCGCCTCCGCACCGTCATAGTGGAGGCAGAGCAGGATAAACTCCTCGCCGCCCCAGCGGATGAGGATGTGGCGGCGGTCGAGGAAGCCGCTGATCGTCTGCGCGAAGCCCACGAGCACCACATCGCCGACATCGTGTCCGTAAGTATCATTGATATGTTTGAAGTGATCGATATCGAGCATGATGAGCGCGAACGGCTCCTTGATTTCGAGTGAAATCCGCATGAAGTCACGCGTCGCTGCGGGGAATTTGTTGCGGTTGAACGCGCCCGTAAGCGGATCGACCTCCATCCGCCGCGTCACGACACTGACCTCGTTCTCAAGGCTCTCGGAGAGCTCTGCAAGATAGCGTTCATGCTCCGCTCGTTCCAGAATCAACTGGACGATGAAGAAACCGACCGTATAAATACCGAATGGAACAAAGTAGGTGTGCCACGCAAATACACGATACTGGATTGACAGTCCATCGACCACAGCAAGTGCCGAAAGCGTTCCAAATGCGATAAGAATCGGCCGACACCGCTTGTTTCCACGCCGATGACAGCCCCACAGCCAGTATCCCGTTATGATGCCGTAGATGCCAAGTGCAAGATAGTAGAAGAACCGCATGAGATAGAGCCCGTTCTGACCGAGGACTTCAAGCACAACGGCAACGCCGAAAATGGCGGCATAAACTGCAGTTGCCTGCAGAACCTTCTTTTTATAATCGTCATCAATGATACCGTAGATCAGAAGATTCGCCGCAACGGGAATAAGATAGGAGGAGATAAGCTCCAGATACCACCAAAAGATGGGCCAGTCCGCCCAGAGAAGCACGAGATTCGAGGAGCTGAACATCCAGACGAAAAAGGCAAGCAGAACGACGATCAGACGGAAGTATACATCCCTAAGATCCTTCTCCGTAAAGAAGTAAACACCGAGCAGTATGATAAAGATCGCGAGAGCCGTAATACCGCTCACATACGGGAAGTCGTAGATAAAGACATCCTCGATCTGATAGGCGGCGCGGTCCAGTCGGACACGGTCAAACTGCCCGAGCACCCAGATGTTGTCTGAATACACCTGCATATAGAGCTGCCGCCCAACCGCCCATGCAGGCAGCTCAACAAGATGCCACTTGCGGCCATAGGAGAAATTATGGTGATCGAGATCGCCGTAGCGATAAATGGATACACCGTCCAAAAAGATCTGAACTGCCTGGTCCGTCGTGGAGAAAAAGAGGCTCTCATCGACTCCTGTATCCGGCGGGATGTAAACACGTACCCATACACACCGCGTCCCCTCGGGAACCGCAACACCGAACTGCGGATTGAACCTGCGCCATGTTCCCTCCTCCTTTGGGAATGCAGGAACTGTTCGCGCCGCTTTTTCATCTACATAAGGCCCAGAGGGCTGCCAATACTCCCACGCGAGTGATGAGGTCTCAGCCGATGCCGCATGTCCTATGCACAACAGCAGTGCAAAGAAAACGATCTGCAACAACGTGCATAATCGCTGCTTCATCCTCCGATCACCTCCCTTATCTGTTATTCGTTGCGAAATAAAGTAAACTTAAATATTTTAGGATGATAGTCCTAGTAAAATTTTACGGATGACCGCCTCTGGCACATCATCATGAATGGAAACACGTCCAATGCCCTCCGCGAGCACCCAATGAATGCGTCCACCGACGGTTTTTTTATCATGGAAAAGATCCGCATACATCGCGTCCGCTGTTACTCCCCCTGCGGTCAAGGGCAGCTCCATCGCACGGATCAGTTCGCTGATACGCACGCGGTCATCCTCCGCGAGAAGTCCCATCTGCACACTGATCGCGGCTGCACCCGCCATGCCGATTGCAACTGCCTCGCCATGCCGGTATCGCACATACCCCGTCTCCTTTTCAACCGCATGGGCAATGGTATGCCCGAAATTCAGGATACGGCGAAGCCCGCCCTCACGCTCGTCCTGCCGCACGACATTCGCCTTGATCTCACAGGAGCGGGCAATGATATGGGTCGCTCCTGTGGGTTCAAGGGCGAGCACATCCGCGCAGTGTTCCTCAAGCCATGCGAAAAAATCCGCATCGTAGATGATGCCATACTTGATAATCTCACCAAGCCCCGAAAAAATCTCACGTCTGGGCAGTGTCCGCAGCAGATCGAGATCCATAAAGACCGCGTCGGGCTGATAGAACGCACCGATGAGGTTCTTGCCGAGCGGATGATTGACAGCGACCTTGCCGCCGACGCTCGAATCCACCTGCGCAAGAAGGCTCGTCGGCATCTGGAGAAAGGGCACACCGCGCATATAGGTTGCCGCAACAAAGCCTGTGAGATCTCCGACCACGCCGCCGCCGAGTGCGATGATCGGCGACTGGCGATCAAGCCCCAGCTCGATGGCACTCGTAAAGAGATCATTTGCCTGCGCGAGGCTCTTCGATGGCTCGCCTGCAGGAATCGTAACGATCTCCGTATGCACGCCCGCGTCGGTGAAGAGCGCGGCGATACGGTCCGCACAAAGCGGGCCGACGTTCGTATCCGTCACGATCATACCATGCGCAGAGTATCCTGCCGTGCGGACGAACGAAATAATTTCATTGTCAATGCCGCTGCCGATCACAATCGGATAGCTGCGTGCCCCGAGCTCGACCATTACCTTGCGCATCTTATTTTCTCCAAATTCGCGTTGCCTGTACGATGTACTCCGCCACCTCAAGCGGTGCACGCCCGCTCGTGTCCACCGTGATGTCGGCGCTCTCGTAAAGGTGACGGCGTTCCTCAAGAAGCCGCTCGACTGCCGCACGGCGGTCTCCCGCATCGGCACTGTCGAGAACGGGCCGCGCTCCACGCACCCGCGTCCGCTGCAGGATGGTATCCGCATCGGCAGTCAGTGCCACGAGAACACCATTTTTCCGCAGCAGCGCCACATTCTCCGCATCCTTGACCGTACCGCCGCCTGTAGCAATAACGATGTTTGTACGCGCCGCTGCCGCGCGTACGGCTTCCTTTTCGCGTGCGCGAAAATACGGCTCTCCATGCTCCTTGAATATCACGGGAATGGGCATGCCGCAGTGCTCCTCGATCTTCCTGTCGAGATCGTGAAAGGCGCATCCCAGCCGCGTGGCAAGCAACCGACCGACACTCGTCTTGCCCGTGCCCATAAAGCCGATCAATACAACATTTTTCATGCGCGCCCCCACACGCTCTCCAGACGTGCGTGATAGGCAGCGATCGAAGAGCGAAGGTCGGTCATGGAGTCCGCATGGAACTGCGTGCAGATCGCATCGGCAAGGACGAAGGAGACCATCGCCTCGCCGACCACGGAGGCGGCAGGTACGGCGCAGGTGTCGCTGCGCTCCTTGCTCGCCAACACTTCCGCACCCGTCGCAAGGTCTACTGTCTTCAGAGGGGTCATCAGTGTCGGGATGGGCTTCATCGCCGCGCGCACGACAAGGGGCTCACCGTTCGTCATGCCGCCCTCAAGACCTCCCGCGCGGTTGGTCGCACGATACGGACGGCCGTCGACCCCCATATAGATCTCATCGTGGATTGCGATCCCCGGCAGATGTGCACATACAAAGCCCGCACCGATCTCCACACCCTTGATCGCCTGAATGGACATCACCGCGCCCGCAATTTTTCCGTCAAGGCGCGCATCCCACTGCGTATGTGAGCCGAGCCCGATCGGAAGCCCGCGCACAACGATCTCAAACACGCCGCCAAGGGTATCCCCCGCCGCCTTTGCCTCATCGATACGCGCCTTCATCTGCTCTGCTGCCACAGAGTCGCACACGTTCAGATCGTCGCTGTTTGTCACACCGATATCCGCATCGCGGACCGCCGCGCGGTCAATACGCATGCCGCCGATCTCCGTCACATGGGAGACAATGGTCACACCAACGGCGGCAAGCAGCTGACGACAGATCGCACCGACGGCAACGCGCATCGTGGTCTCGCGTGCACTCGAACGCTCAAGGATATCGCGTGCATCATGGCGATCATACTTCAGCACGCCCGTGAGATCCGCGTGCCCCGGACGGACGGCAGTGACCGGCTCTCCCGTCGGTGCTCCAAAGGGATTCATACGCTCCGTCCAGTTTGCAAAGTCGCGGTTCACCACCTGTAAGGTGATCGGCGACCCCAGTGTCTCGCCAAAGCGCAGCCCCGAGAGCACCTCCACGTGGTCGGTCTCAATCTTCATGCGACCGCCACGACCATATCCCTTCTGGCGACGCGCCAGCTGTGCATCAATCTCCGCACGTGAAATACGCAGCCCCGCCGGCATTCCGTCGAGAATTGCCGTCAGTGCCGCGCCATGTGACTCCCCCGCCGTAACAAACCGCAGCTGGCTCATTCTAATTCCTCCCTGCGGGACATTCATATCTTGGGAAGCACCATCCCTGTCAGCGTTTCCCTTGTCCCCATCATAAATAAATTCGATACAACGGCGGTTTTTCCTGCAAAGCACTTACGGAAGCACTGATAGGCCCTCTCATCTTGGCGCATCGTTCACTGACCCCTCTCCGTTCTCCCGCGGCCGTTCTGTGTATGCCGCAATTTTGAGCTGAAACACGCAATCGAGTTCATCGCCCTCACTCTTCATTGAAAAATCGCCGAACACTACACCACGCGGCATCTCCTGCACGGCATGAAGAAAGGAAAGGACGTCGAAATACCGCCCACGAAAGCGAAGTTCCATCGGATGCACAAGGAGACCTTCGCGCTCATCGTCTTTCTGGGGGGAAATACCCTCAATCACCACGCCGTTCGCCTGTGCCAAATGCTCCACCATATGAATGAACACCCCCTGCCTGTGTTCCTCGGGCAGTGCATCCGCGACACGGGCCTGACGTGCTCCCAGTTTTTCCAGTGTCCGCGCATCATCCAGCAGGAGACGCTGATAATCATCCATCCGTGCACACAGACGCTTTGCCGCCGCACGCTCGGCAAGTACAGCCTCACGGTCTGCACCAAGGTACGGTGCGAGCACGAGCATATATAAGAGGAGAAGAGCAAGTGCCCAGATCAGCGCAAGCTCGATGCGCTGCCGCTCGGAAAATCGTTCCATCGCCGCCTCCTACCACCGACTGCGCAGGACAAAGAGGACCTGCTCCGACATGCCGTCCACTGTCTGTTCCTGTCCCGCATGTTCAAGCGTTGTCTCCACGGAGAAAAAGGCATCCTCTTCCAACGCGCCGATCAGGGTGGAAAGCGCGGCATAGTCCGCCGCCTCGCCCTCGATACGAACATTCTGCGCATCTGCATGAAGCCCCGTGAGCCGAACCCCGTCCACCGCCGTACTGCCGAGGTGAATGAGCAGCGCACGGACAGGCAGCGATTCACTCAAAAATGCGGACAAAAGCCGCTCACGCTCAGCGAGGTCAACGCGCAGCGCAGAAAACTCCGCCATACGCGCACGTTCCGACGCGCGGAGCGCAAGCTCTTCCGCAGCTTGATCGCGAGCCCTCCGTTCCGCCAGATTGGCGGCAACATCCGCCGCGGTACAGCCGAGGAAGATCGCCGTTGCAAGTACGGCAATCCACAGCGCAGCCTGCGCACGCAAGCGACCAAAAAACTGTCGCTCCCCCGTCCAATACAGATGCACAGGCGTATCCGCGCGCAGGAGCAGTCCCGCATAGATCGCAGGAAGGAGGTCGTCTGGCTCTGCCGCTGCACTCTCCCACGGCATACACGGCTCATGTGCCGCCTCGATCGACTCCGCAAGCACACCACCGTTCGGCGGACAGACAGTCAGCCGGCGCAGATGCAGGCCCGCTGCGGCAAACGCAGAAAAATACGTCCGAATGTGCGCTGCATCCACCTGAGCTGTCCAGTATTGCTGTGGCACGGTTCCCTTGCGTGCCATACAGCAAAGAGCGATATCCTGCGCCTCATCCGTCGCACTCTCAGCGTGCAGCGACCAGAGAAGTGCCTCGCGCAGCTCCTCGCCCGTAAGCAGGACAGGCAGCTCCCGCTCCGCAATCTCTGCCTCCGCCTCCGGAAGCGCAAGCCCGAGCGGCAGTTTTTCCCACCCCGCACGCAGGAGTTCTGCACGTACATACGCGGCGAATGCCACCGCATCTGAGAGATCCGCGTCATCCGTTTTCACCACACGGGATTCCGCAACAGACCATCGCCCCTCTGCGTCCTCTGCCGCACTCAGATGAACGAGTACGAGCCCCTGCGCCGATGGGTAAATCCCCACCGCCGCGCGCACTGTCCACGGCAGTCTAAAACCAACGCCGCCAGACATAGCGATCCCCCTTCTTCTCCATCCGCGCACGGACAATCTTCGCCCGCACCCAATCCTCGCCGTCGGGAATGCGCGGCTTGCCCACATCGACAGCTGCCGCAACCACATTGATCGCACCCACGGGTGCTGTATCCGGCGGGTTCTCGATAAAAATACGCAGTGTGATGTTCTCCGCCATCGGGACTGTACCCACAGACACTTCCCTGTGTTCTCCCTTGGCGGGCGGCGCACCGTAGGCATCCGCATTTGCCTCAAGTGCTGCAGCAACAGTCTCCACGCCGCTCTCGGCGGCAAGACGCAGCTGCATCTCGCGCTCGTACTCGGAGGCAATGCCCGCGCTGCCGCGCATGAACTGCGCCGCTGCAAACGCGAGGAGGAGAATCGCCGTCAGCACACAGAGCCCGATGGCAGAGACCGTGCCGCGCTCATCGTTATGTACCACCCATATCCTCCCGCAGATAGACACTTGTCTTCAGCATGTACGTGCGCCCGGTCACCATACTACGCCCCGTCATCTCGATGTGATAGAGGCACGAGGCGTGCGCATCGGACTTGACAGAAAACGATGTGATATGAACACCTGCACCCGAGAAGGCTCCCGTAATGGGGTACGTTGCATAGTTGAACACAAGATTTCCGTTGCTGACCCAATACCGATCCAGCGGCTCACGATCCCATGTCCGCTGGCGCATTTCATACACACCGCGCTGTCGCTCCCGAATGCGCTCGGAGAGCAGCGCCGACTCCACAATGCGCGCGGCGGCAATCTGCATTTCCTGCTGCAGCTCCGCGTCGGCAATCTCCTGTCGGTAACTGCGGAAACTCCACATGACGGCGAAGGCGAGGAACGTCAAAAGGAGCGCGAGGATGGGCAGACTGACAGCAATCTCCGTCAGTACAAACCCGCTTTCCCCGCAGCACCGTCTAGGGATTCGTCCGACCATGCTGACGCAGCCTCCGCACATATTCCACATCTTCCTCGCGCCCCAACACCTGCCACGAAAGCCGCAGGTGCACATCGTAAAAAATCTCTGCACGCGTGACTGAGGTTTCGATCTGATAGGTGCGGTTATTCGTGCGGACTTCGGTCACACCGCTGCGCGGTGGCTGGCCCTGATCCAATGCCGCCTCCCATACGGAAAGCTGCTCACGCGCAAGGAACGCTGCCTCCATGCGTGCCGCGGCGTGCTCCTGGACAAGTGCCGTCCGCATGAAAATGCCGATAGCAGCAGCGACGGTGAGAACAATGAAGGTGAGCAGCACCGCCTCCATGAGCACCCATCCTGCTGCATCATTCCTCATCCGCCACATTTCCTCCGCCCCTCTGCAGACGAATACGAGCCCCCCGATCGATCACAACGCGCACGTCATCCTCCTCATACCCCGGAACGTAGATGCGGATCGTCATATTGTGACTTTTCCAGTGATCCGCAATCGCGCCGTTGCGGTTGAACTCTACGACCGTATTTTTCAGCGTCTCCTGCTCAAAACGCACGAGCGGCAGCGGACGATGAACGCGCACATCATCGCCAAAGGGGCGGCGAAGCACATAACCGTCGGCACGAATGCGCAAACGTGGAACGCGCTCCCATGACGGCCGCCCCTCCAACACGTAGAGCGGCATTGCCGTCGTTCGGCTGAGCGCCTGCACGCGGCGGAGCTCCCCAACGAGATGCATCGCCTCGTACTCCGTCGCTCCGCGTGCATAGAACGAGAGGGCCACAGGAACGGCCACTGCAAGTACCGTACTGATGATGGAGAGCGCAATGAGCACATTTATGAGTGCCATGCCCTGCGCACCAGGATACCGCATCAGATACGCCCCCAATAGAGCTGCCAGAGCTGCGTGCCTGCCACAAACGCGACATAGCCGCCGACCGCGAGAAAGGGGCCGAACGGAATCCCGTCACGCCGCCTTCTACGCCGCGTGATGAGGAGGACTGTCGCCGTGATGCCGCCAAGCATAAACGCGATCCAGACAGCGACCACAGCTGCCTCCCATCCGAGCCATACCCCGAGCCCCGCGGCGAGTTTCACATCACCGCCGCCAAGTCCGCCGCGTGCGGCGATATACAGGCAATAAAATAAGACGCCGCAAAGCGTCCCACCAATCACCGCATTTGCCACAGACGTTAAAGCGCCCATCAGGGAAAATGCAAGTCCCACCACTGCAAACGGCATCGTAATCACATCGTAGAGCAGGCCATCGCGCAGATCAAGATACGAAAGCCATAGGAGTATCGCAGTAAATACACCGCCGCACAGACTGCGTACACTCAGACCGTCACCAGAGAGAATACCGCATACCGCGAGCAGCCACAGCACAGAAAGCAGGCACAGCGGCCGCCCTGCGGGAAAAAGCATCCGCGCTTCCTCCTGCATATTGTGCGCCTCCCTTACTTTGCCGTCTGCTGTGAACGAAACTCCTCCGCCGTCTTACCGCCGCACGTCGCACGGTAGACATTGTTCTTATTCTCGATCTGATACGTCTTGCCTTCCATGGAGATATCCTGATCCCCGACGCGCACATTGCCCGAAGGCGGCTTGAGATTTTTGAGATCCGTCACATAGTCTGCCAGATCATCAAGGTTTTTTGGACTCTGCCCCTTCGCCGTCTGATAAAGCACAATCGCCGTGTCAAGGGCCGTGAGATCTGCCTGTACCTTCACCGCATTCGCTGTACTGATCGCCGTCTGAAAGCGCGGCACGGCGATCGCAAGGATCACCGCGAGGATCATCACCGCAAGCAGTGTCGAGAGCAGAGAAAATCCCCGCTCGGCGTGTCGCACAGACGCATGGTTACTTAAAGTCGACAAACTCATCAATGCGCGCACCGCCCTTCGCCATCGGCTCTACAAAACTGCGCCACACATCCATCACGATGACACGCGGATGCGTCCGATCCTCCAGGGCGCTCTTAAGCGCCGCCGCAAACTCTTCCTGCGTTGACACACTGACCGCCTGGATACCAAAGCTCTCCGCATACTTCACATAGTCCATCTCGTGATCGAGCTCACAAGCAATGTATCGCTCATCATAGAGCACCTTCTGCAGCTGGCGGATCATGCCGAGACTGCGGTTGTTCGCGATGATTGAGATCACAGGAAGGCCGAGACGTGCAATCGTATAGAACTCATTGCCCGTCATCTTGATGCTGCCGTCGCCCGTGATGTGAATCACACGTCGCTGATCCCCCCAAGCGAGCTGTGCACCCATCGCAGCAGGAAGGCCGTAGCCCATCGTTCCAAGACCGCCCGAAGTCAGCCACGTCCGCGGCTCCTCCACGCGCAGATGGAGTGCCGCCCACATCTGATGCTGCCCCACATCCGTCACATAGGCGTACGCCTTGCCCGTCGTACTCTGCGCTACCTGATGCAGAGCCCATGGCACGGTCAGCCGACCGATGTGATAATCGTAGTCATATTCCTCCTGCCACGTGCGGATCTGCTCCCACCACCCCGCGAGATCACTCTTCGGGAGCTGCCGCATAAGAAGCTCCAGAATCGTACGCATATCCCCCGCGAGACCGAGGCTGTTTTCGATGTTCTTATCAATCTCAGCGGGGTCAATATCAATGTGAATGAACTTGCGGTTCGCCGTATACTTGCTGAGATTGCCCGTCTGACGGTCGGCAAAACGGCTGCCGATCGCAATCACGAGATCCGCCGCACCGATGGCATAGTTCGCCGCCTTCTCCCCGTGCATCCCCGCAAAACCAAGCATCTGCGGATGTGTGCTTGGCACAGCACCCATGCCCATGAGCGTGTGCACCACCGGCAAATGATATTTCTCAATGAACGCCGTAACCTCCGCCGACGTTCCCGCCGAGATCACGCCGCCGCCCACAATCACGAGCGGGTGCTCGGCGGCGACAATCTCCGCCGCCGCCTCTGCCGCACAGATCATAAAATCCGCGTCGGGCTTGCCGGGTGTACGTACCTCCGGCTTCTCGGCGACGTAGGAGACCTCCTCGAAGAAGAGATTGCGTGGCACATCAAGGAGCACAGGCCCCGGCCGGCCGCTGCGTGCGAGCGCAAACGCCTCGCGGATCGTCGGCACGAGATCCGCCGCATTTTTGATCTTATAGTTGTGCTTCGTGACAGGCATCGTTACATCGAGGATATCCGTCTCCTGAAAGGCATCACGCCCGAGCATGGCGATGTCCACCTGCCCTGTGATTGCGACCATGGGAATCGAGTCCATGTACGCCGTTGCAAGCCCCGTCACAAGATTCGTCGCACCTGGTCCCGACGTTGCGATGCAGACTCCGACGCGCCCCGTTGCACGCGCATAGCCATCCGCCGCATGTGCGGCATTCTGCTCATGCGTCACGAGAATCTGGCGTATTTCCTTCTGTGCATAGAGAGCATCATAAAGCGGCAAAATCATCCCGCCCGGGTAGCCGAACAAGGTATCAACGCCCTGCTCGCGCAGACACGCCAGAACCGCCTCCGCACCTCTCATACACGCACTCCTCAATTTCACGAAACAATGATAGAAATATTATAGCATACGTGAGACAACTATAGCAAGCTGTGCGTTTTGCCAATTTCCCGAATTTTTTCAACCGACATCTCAGAGATGCGTGCAATCATCTCAAGCGGCAGTTTTTCCTTCAGCATATTGAGGACAGCAGAGATACGCCCCTGCTCAAGTCCTTGCTCAAGACCGTCCTCAAATACAGCTTCGCGAAACAGCTTCTCATCCCACTCAACCCCGACCATATTCATCACCTCGCGTTCATGTGCCTTCAAAAAGTCTTTCATCATATCATGGGCTATGACAGTGAAACACTCCCACAAAATATTTTCGCTGTTGTCGTTCTTCTCAAAATCATCCCTTTACACTCTCGCTCCATCTACGGTATAATTATCATGTATGATCTTATAGATTCCGCAGTTCATCAGCGAAACACCAGCATAGTTTTCACGATCTTTTCGGTGTTTTTCCATGTATCGCCCAAAGGGGAGGCTGTACGGATGGAGATGAATGCGGAGGGGGAAAGGGGTTACGTTATGAAAGATGAAATCTTTGGTGTGCTCCAACGCGTCGGGCGCAGCTTTATGCTGCCGGTCGCGATTCTGCCGATTGCGGGCATTCTGCTCGGCATCGGCGCGTCGTTCACGAATCCGACGACGATTGAGACTTACGGGCTCGGCGGCATCCTCGGTACGGGCACGGCACTGAACGCGCTGCTCACGATCATGGCGAGCGCCGGCAGCACGATCTTCGGCAATCTGCCGATCATCTTCGCGGTTGGTGTCGCCATCGGCATGGCAAAGGCGGAGAAGGAGGTCGCGGCACTCTCGGCGATGATCGCATTCTTCGTCATGCACACCGCCTGCAACGCGATGCTGAAGCTCGGCGGTCAGATCCTGCCGGACGGCTCAATCGCACCGACGGTCCTCGAAGGAACGATCGCCGCATCCTGCGGTATCATGTCGTTCCAGATGGGTGTGTTCGGCGGCATCATCGTCGGCATCGGCGTCGCATGGCTGCACAACAAGTATCACAAAATCGTTCTGCCGAACGCGCTCTCCTTCTTCGGCGGCTCGCGCTTTGTCCCGATCATCTCCACGATTGTCTTCCTCGGTGTCGGCATCGCGATGTACTTCCTCTGGCCGCTCGCCCAGCAGGGCATCTTTGCCCTCGGCAGCCTCGTCACAGGCACGGGCTATATCGGTACGCTGATCTTCGGTATCATCAAGCGTGCGCTCATCCCCTTCGGTCTGCACCACGTATTCTACCTGCCGTTCTGGCAGACCGGAGTCGGCGGCTCGATGATGATCGACGGACAGCTCATCCAGGGCGGTCAGAACATCTTCTTCGCACAGCTTGCCTCACCGAACGTCGCACATTTCAGTGCAGACGCGACGCGGTACTTCTCGGGTGAGTTCATCTTTATGATCTTCGGTCTGCCGGGCGCGGCACTCGCCATGTACCACTGCGCACGCCCCGAAAAGAAGAAGGTCGCGGGCGGCCTGCTTCTCTCGGCGGCACTCACCTGTATGCTCACGGGCATCACGGAACCGATTGAGTTCTCGTTCCTCTTCGTTGCACCCGCGCTCTTCGCGGTGCAGGTCGCACTTGCGGGTGCGGCGTACATGATTGCACACATGCTGAACATCGCCGTGGGGCTTACGTTCTCCGGCGGTCTCCTCGATTTCTTCATCTTCGGTATTTTGCAGGGTGAGGCAAAAACGAACTGGATGTATGTCATCCCTGTCGGTGTGATCTACTTCTTCCTCTACTACTTCATCTTCCGCTGGATGATTCAGCACTTCGGCTTCAAGACACCGGGCCGTGAGGACGATGACGAGGAGACGAAGCTCTATACAAAGGCGGACTACAAGGCACGCGAGGGCGCGGTCGGCTCGAACAGCGGTGCATCGGGTGACGCAAAGAGCGCGGCGATTGCACGCGGCCTCGGCAGCAAACGCAACATCACGTCCGTGGACTGCTGCGCAACGCGTCTGCGCTGCTCGGTCGCAGATTCCTCTCTTGTAAATGAAAAACTGCTCAAGGCGACGGGCGCGGTCGGCGTGATCGTGAAGGGCACGGGCGTACAGGTCATCTACGGTCCGCAGGTCGCCGTCATCAAGTCAAACCTCGAAACCTATCTTGAGACAGCACCCGAGGTCGAGCCGGAGGATGATGCGCCTGCCGCAGCCCCCGTCGAGGGACATTCCGCCGCCGCAGAAGCACCGGCAGCGGCTTCCACAAGCGAAAAGCGCACGCTCTGCAGCCCCGTCACAGGCACAGTACATCCGATCACGGAGGCACCTGACGAGGCGTTTGCGAGCAAGATGATGGGTGACGGCTTCTTCATCTACCCGAGCAAAGGTGAGGTGTTTGCACCCGCCGACGGCGAGGTAGTCTTTGTCTTTGACACGAAGCACGCCATCGGCATGAAGAGCGCGGACGGCATGGAGTATCTGCTCCACATCGGTGTAGATACGGTCGCGCTCGGAGGACATGGGTTCAAGGTCTTTGTCGAATCGGGACAGCAGGTGAAGAAAGGCGACAAGCTCATGGAGTTCGACATCGACTACATTCGTGAGAATGCAAAGTCCGATGCCTGTCTCGTGATCTTCACGGGTCTGCCCGAGGGCACGAGTATCGAGATGACCGCCACGGGCGAGGTCAGCGCACTCGATCCGGTCGCAAAGGTCTAAGCGAAACAATATCCCCTAACACAGAAAAGAACGCCGCTCCCAAGTGTTGGGAACGGCGTTCTTTGCGTATGTGAAAAATGATATGTGGGATTACTTCACGATATCTCCGTGCCAGTTGTTGATGCCGCCCATCTCGACGATGTTCGTATAGCCAAGTCCTGCGAGCTTCTCCGACGCCTGTACGCTGCGTGCGCCGCTGCGGCAGTAGACGAAGATCTTCTGATTTTTATCGGGCAGCTCCTTCGGCGCTGCTCCCCCGATGGATTCATTCGGGATATTGATCGCGTTCGGTATATGCCCGTCAGCGTATTCCTTCGCCGTCCGCACATCGACAATCAGATATCCCTGCTCCGCCGCCATCATCTTTGCTGCCTCATCGGAACTTACACGCTGAAACGTCCCTGCGGCGGACTTCGGTGCGGCCGTCTGCGGCTGTGCACTTCCGCATCCGCAAATTCCAAGTGTCAGTACACTCAGACAAAGAACCATAACGAATTTACTCATAACAATACCTCACAATCAAGGAATCGCTGATAAAATGAAGTCTGTCAGATTGGTGTAGATTTTTTGTCCTATCCAGGAGACAAACCGGATGCATAGCCAAAGCTATGTGGAGGATTTGTCGACGAAGAGAGGGCAGAAAAGATGCGCCAAGATGACAGGGCTGAATTTATCAGGGCTTCCCAAATAATTATTTCTCAATCGCACCGTGCCAATCCTGAATACCGCCCATCTCGACAATATTTTTATACCCCATGTGGGCAAGGCGATTGGCAACATTCATACTGCGAATTCCCTTGACACAGTAAACGAAAATCGTCTGTCTGCGGTCAGGCAGTTCCCGCGGCGGCTCCTCGCCGAATTGATCCATCGGGATGTTGATCGCGTGCGGAATATGCCCCTCGGCAAACTCTTCCGGCGAGCGCACATCAAGGATCAGATAGTCCTGCGTCTTTTGCATGAGCACCTGTGCTTCATCCGCTGTAATTCGGCGGTATTTCGCCTGCTCCTTGCGTTCCTCGGGCGCTCCTCCATCACACCCAAGAATGGAAAACGCAACCGACATGAGCAGCAGAACTGCCAAAATCTTTCTCATAGATTCCCCCCCAATCCGTGCCGCAGTGCGGCAATCTATCGAAAGAATACCATAATCATCCCGCCGATTGTGGGCAGCGCCACAATCCAGAACCGAAGCACGGGCAGCGGTGCAAGATGTGTCAGCTTCGCTCCGAAGAACGAACCGACCGAGAGTGCAACAAGGGTCTGGATGAAGAGCCACGGCTCGAGCTGTCCGTACAGGATGTAGCCGATACCGCCGCTGATGGAGATCGGGACAATAATCATCATCGTCGTCCCGATCGCCTGCAAAAGAGGCACGCCAAAGATCACCATGAGCGCGATCTGGATGTATGCCGCTGAGCCGATGCCAAACGCACCCGAGAGGACACCGCACAGGAAGCCGACGGGCAGTCCGCAGAGATAAAGCCGCCGCCCCGTCAGCAGTTCCTCACGCACGGGGATCTGCCGTCCGAGCCACACCGCCTGATAGATCCGCAGATATAGAAGGAGTGCGCTCGAAAGCAGCATCACACCTGTAAACAGGCTGAGGTTCGGTGCCTCGATATGGTTCGACAGCACCGCACCGATCAGTGCACCCAACAGACCTCCTGTACCGAGCACCGCGCCCGTCAGCGGAACAACCTCACGCTCACGGTAGTGGCTGATCGCCCCCGAGAGTGTCGTGAACGCCATCGAACCAAGTGCGACGGCGAGTGCCTGATGAATGGGAACGCCAAAGCCGACGACGAGCAGTGTAATGATAACGCCGCTGCCGCCTGCTCCGACAAATCCGATGATCCCCCCCATGAGAAGCATCGATAAAAAGAGCATCGCAGCCTCCCTCGCAGACACGGAAAATCCCGAACCGCAAAACATAAAAGGAGCTGCATAGCAGCTCCTATCTATTACAATGGTGACGCCTATGGGATTCGAACCCATGAACCCGCCGTGAGAGGGCGGTGTCTTAACCACTTGACGAAGGCGCCGATGGATTGGTGACGCCTATGGGATTCGAACCCATGAACCCGCCGTGAGAGGGCGGTGTCTTAACCACTTGACGAAGGCGCCACTATGTCAACAGGAGATACTATATCATGGAATCCTGGAAAACGCAAGCATTTTTTTGCAGCCCACACTTATGCCGAAAGATGCGCAAGTGCCGCCTCAAGACGCCTAAGCCCCGCCTCTCTGCCAAGGATGGCAAGGAGCTCCGTCGCGCCGCCCGGCGTGACTGCCTGCCCTGCCGCTGCGATGCGCAGCACCCACATGACCGTGCCTTTCTTCCATCCCTCGCGCTCGATGCACTCCTCAAGCAGGGCATAGAGGAGACCGTTTTCCCAGTGCTCTGCGGGCAGTGCCGCAAGGATGTCAATAAGCACGGGCAGGAGTTCCTTTGCCGCTTCCGGCGTCACCTTGTTGCGCTTGTTTTCATAAAGGGCCGCATCGAACGGCGGTGTCTCAATGAGGAATGCAATCGCAGGGCGCACGTCGGAGAGCTTCGTCACGCGCGTGCGCAGGAGGCGGGCGATCGCCGGCCACTGGGCCTCCAGATGTGCGGGCAGATCCCCTGCATAGGGGCGTGCAGCAGTGGTGAACTCCGCATCCGACATTGCCTTGAAGTACTCCCCGCTCATCCAGCCAAGCTTGTCGTAGTCAAAGACGGCGGGCGACTTCGAGAGCCCTTCGAGCGAGAACGCCTCGATCAACTCATCCATCGAAAAGACTTCCTGATTCGTCGTCTTCGGATTCCAGCCGAGCAGCGCAACATAGTTCACAATCGCCTCAGCGGGGTACCCCATCTTTACGAGATCGTCAAAGCTCGTCGCACCGTGCCGTTTCGAGAGCTTGCTCGTCCTGCCCGTCTCGTCATCGCGTCCCATGACGGGGGCGAGGTGGACGAACACGGGAGCTTCCCAGCCAAACGCCTCGTACAGGAGTACGTGCTTCGGTGTGGAGGTGATGAACTCCGTGCCGCGGATGATATGCGACACCTTCATCAAATGGTCGTCGATGACATTTGCAAAGTTATACGTCGGCATTCCGTCGCGCTTGAGGAGCACCTGATCCTCGAGCTCCGTGTTCGGGATCGTGACATTTCCATGCAGGACATCGTAGAATGTTGTCTCACCAACGAGCGGCATCTTCTGACGAATGACATATTCCTCACCGCGCGCGAGATGTTCCTCCACCTCGGCGGGACTAAGGTCGCGGCAGGTACGCGGATAGCCGCCAAACGACTTCTCGCCGTCCACAGGCTCCGCCTCCTCCGTATGATTACAGAAGCAGCGGTAGGCGTGTCCGCTTGCAACAAGCCGCTCGGCGTATTCCTTGTAGATCTCCATGCGCTCGCTCTGAACGTAGGGCCCATAGTCGCCGCCGATCTCATCGGGTCCCTCATCCGGTACGATTTTCGCCGCATCGAGGGTGCGGCGGATAAAGTCCACTGCATCCGCAACGTAACGATTCCGGTCAGTATCCTCAATTCGCAGGATAAAAGTCCCGTCATTTGCACGCGCAAAGAGATAGGCATAGAGCGCCGTGCGCAGATTGCCGATGTGCATATAGCCCGTCGGGCTCGGTGCAAAACGGGTGCGAATCTCCGTAGTTGTCAACGTATATTTCCTCCAAACTGCAATGCTCTAATCTCAGCCGCGCAGATAGCTGCACAGCGCGCGGAACATGATGAGCGAGCTCATCGCACCCGGATCCTCGATGCCGATGCTGCGCGGGCCAATGAGTGCCGCACGGCCACGACGCGCCGCAATCGTCTTCGTGTACTCCGCGCCCGCACGTCCTGCATTCAGCGCGTCCTCAAGACATTCGCGCAGACTCTTGCCATCCGCATTCTCCGCGCGGAACGCGTCGCGGATCGGAATGAGCGTATCGAGCATCGTCTTGTCTCCACGCTCGGCACGTCCGCGCCGCTGGATCGCGTCAATGCCCGCCGTGAAGAGTTTCTCAAAGCTGTGCACGTCGAGCCGCGTCTTGTCATTCACTGCCTCACTCGCACGCACGAAGGCGATGCCGTAGAGAGGTCCCGCCGCGCCGCCGACATTTTCGATGAACGCACGTCCAATGTAATGGAGGACATCCTTGATCGGCGCATCAGGCGGCAGCTCCGCCAGACGCTCCTCCGCCGCCGTAAAACCACGTGCCATATTGAGACCGTGATCCCCATCTCCGGTCTTTGCATCCACTGCCGTGAGATAATCTTTCTGCGCCATAATCGCGGTAATGACTGCACCAACGGCATCCCGTACGTTTGCCATCTCCATCGCCCCATCTTTCCCTGTAGTTCAACAATTCCATATTCTCATATCTATTATAACACGGGATTTTCCCGAGGAAAAGAGGTCGCGCACATTTCGATGAAGTTTTCCGAAAAGACAGATTTCAAATTGTTCCATCAAATTGTTCTTCCTGCATTTGTCAAGTCTTGCAGGTCGATTTTTTTTATGCTATCATAATGGACAAGAAGGTGAGCCTTAGGTGTGCGTGTGCCTTAGCAATGTCTAACCTACAGATCTTTCAGGGAATCCGAATTGATTCCGGTGAACGCGATGCTCATCGCGAGAACGCGGCAGCCGGACTTAGGGTACCCACCTGCTTTACGCAGGTATAGACATATAAGTCATACGGCATTTCAGACCCCTCTCTTGTGGTCAGAGTGGAACTGCCCCCGCGGCGGCTCTGTTCTGACCTTTTTGTATGCGCTGCATGGCAGGATTTTTTTAAAAAGAAACGAATAAATATAATGTTATACATTAGTTGACAAAGGATCAGGAGAGATTGACATGACGGATCCGGATAAAACAAACGAAGAGATCAACGGGGATGCACCTTCCAAACGCCGAGGACGCCCCAAAAAACGTGTGCAGGAGGAGTTGGCGGACACGACGGCAAAAAGACGCGGCCGTCCGAAAAAAAGTGAGACAACGGGCCGTCCGACTACGGTGCAGCGCGAACGGCCCACGGAACTGGTCTTCGCGCTGGACATCGGCACACGCAGTGTCATCGGCATTGTCGCCGAACAGCGGGAGGGACTCCTCCACATCCTCGCCACGGAGCGCATGGAGCACAAGACCCGTGCCATGCTTGACGGGCAGATTCACGATGTGCCACAAGTCGCCGCCATTATCCGTGAGGTCAAGCGCCGGCTCACCGAGCGCACGGGAACACTGAGCAATGCCGCCGTGGCGGCTGCGGGTCGTGCACTCTACACCATGACCGCTGATGCGGAGCAGGACATCACGGGCACGATCACCCCCGCACAGCAGCGCGACCTCGACTTTGCCGGCGTACAGGCAGCGCAGAAAAAACTCGCGCACTCACACACCGTCGACGATCCGACACGCTACTACTGCGTCGGCTACAGTACGATCCGCTATGAGCTCGACGGCAATGAGCTCAAGACGCTCGTCGGACAGCGCGGCAGACACGCAAAGGCAACCGTCATTGCAACCTTTCTCCCACGTCAGGTTGTCGACTCCATGCAGTCCGCGCTGCGCGAGACACATCTTGAAATGCGCGCACTAACCCTTGAGCCGATCGCGGGCATCAACGTCCTCATCCCGCCGACGATGCGTCACCTCAATCTCGTCCTCGTCGATATCGGCGCGGGTACCTCCGACGTTGCCATCACACGCGGCGGCTCTGTCATCGCCTATGGTATGGTGCCAATGGCAGGCGATGAGATCACCGAGGCAATCTCGCGTGAGTACCTGCTCGACTTCAACATCGCCGAGGACATCAAACGCAAGGCGGCGGACGGACAGGATGTCTCGTTCACGGATATCCTCGGTATGAAGCTTTCGCTCAGTGCCGATCAGGTCCTCACCGCGATCAAGCCGAGCGTAGAACATCTCGCGACGGCGATTGCAAAGCAGATTTTGGAACTGAACGGCGAGGCACCGCAGGCGGTCATGCTTGTCGGTGGCGGCGCACGCACCCCCATGATGCCGGAGCTCGTGGCGGGTGCCCTCGGCATTCCCGAGGGCCGCGTTGCCGTACGGCAACCCGACGAGGTAGACGGCGTTGCGGATCTGCCCGCCGAGCTCCACGCGCCCGATGCAGTCACGCCGCTCGGTATCCTCAAGATCGCCTCCATCAATACACTGCACTTCCTCGCTGTCTGGATCAACGACATCGAGTACAGTCTCTTCAACTTCCGTGAGCTCAACGTCTCCGATGCCCTGCTCGCCGCCGGCATCAGTCTGCGGAAATACAACGGCCGCCCCGGCATGGGCCTGATGATTACCGTGAACGGCGAGCGGCGCAGTTTCCCGGGCACGATGGGTACGCTCGCACAGATCACAATCGACGGTAAGAGCGCAAGCCTCGATTCCCCCATTCACGATGACTGCCGGATCAAGCTCGTCGCGGGCGAAAACGGAACACAGCCCGAAATTCGTCTAAGCGAAATCGTCGGCACGATCGATGGCTACACCGTCATCCTCAACGGGGAGGAAACAACCGTCGCAGCGAGCATTCTCGTCAACGAGAGCGTGCCCGACGGCGATCCCATTCTGCGTGACGGCGATGTCATTGTCTCGCGCCGCGAGCGTACCCTCGGTGAGGTGCTGAGGGCGGAGCACCTCCCACCCACGGGACGGCGCATCTCCTATACGTTGAACGGAGAGGCACGCCGCTTCTCCACTCTGCCGAAAATCACGCTGAACGATGCCCCTGCACCACTCTCCACCATGCTGCACGAGGGCGATGTCATCGAGTACGAGGAGACCGCGATCCCGACCATCGAAACTGTCCTCGACCTCTCTGCAGCCGCCTCCTACGCAACCATCACCTACGAGGGCAAAGAGCATCAGGTGCCCGCCTCCGGTTTCTCGCTTACCATCAACGGTCACAAGGCATCGCCGGGATCGGTGGTCGAGGACGGAGCTGTCATCGCCTACCAAAAGGGAACGGGCACAGCGAACGTCAGCGAGGCACTGCTCGCCGTCGGCTTCACCCCGCCGCCCGCAACGAGCCGCGTCACCTTCACCCTCCTCGTCAACGGTGTCAAGGCGGACTTCACCAGTCCCATCCATACGGGTGACACATTGGAGGTTGCATTCACACCGCTCGAAACCGCAGGAGCAGCCGCAGCGAAATCCTCAGTAGATACTCCCGCAGCGAGTGCCATCCTCTCCGGCATCGCTGCACGCACTGCGCTGCCGCAGAGCGGTGCAGATACCGCACCGAAAGAACCCCAGACACCTCCTGCCCCCGCACAAAGCGGCGATAACATTACCATCGACGACCTCATGCGTTACGATTGACCCCAACAGCAAAAAGAGTGAGCCATGAAGCAAATGCCTCATGGCTCACTCTTTTCGTCTGCTTTCTCCCGCAAAGATTTCCAGCGGTCATGCAGCCAAAACCATTCCTCTGGGTATCTGCGGATCCAGTTCTCAATGTGCATGCTCACGGTCTGTGTTACGCGCCTGACATCCGCCGCACGGTCGTCTGTTTTTTCGACCATGATGCCCTGTTCAACGGTGACGGTATGATGTCCGTTCGATTCGCGGTGAATGAACACGGGAAAAATCGGTACGCCGCACCGCCGTGCAATCGCCGCCGCCCCCGTGAATGCGTTCGTCGGCTGCCCGAAGAAGTCAATGATGACACCGTCGCGCAACGATGGATCTTGGTCGCTGATCAGCCCGATGATCCAGCCCTCGTCGATCATACGGAACACCTCGCGCACACCAGAGCGATAGGTGACGTGCATACCGACGAGCGTACGATACTCATTGATGAAGCGATCCATCCCCGCCGAGCTCTGCCGCTTCGCAACACCCACCACGGGGAATCCCGCCGAGGCGAATGCACCGCCCATGAGTTCCCAGTTGCCGCTGTGCGAGGTGGCAAAGATCGCCCCGCGTCCATCGGCGACAGCCGTGCGCAGCTCCTCCACCGCCCCCGTAAGTGTGACATACGCACTCATGCGTGGGTGCATAACAGGGAAGCGCAGCACCTCCATAAGCATTGGACCGAAGCGCAGACTGCTCGCGCGTGCAATACGCTCCGCCTCCGCATCCGAAACGCCGAGACAGCGCGTGACCTGCTCCTTGGCGAGTACCTTGCGGCGCGCGGGGATGAAGTTCCACGCAAGCCACGCCACCCCCTCACCGAATGCCATCGCCGCACGATGCGGCAAGAGGCAGATGAGGAAGCTCAGAGCTTTCATCGCATAGTAGGAGAACATCTCAGCCCTTCCCGCGCAGATCCGCGAGCTCCTTTTCGAGAGATTTTATTTTTTTCACCATCTCAGGCAGACGGCGAATCGCCGCCTGTACGCGCAGCCACTCCGTATGCGGCTGCACGGGAAAGCCCGCACAGAAGACGCCCTCGGGCATATCTGCGATGATGCCGGAGCGTGCGGCATAGACAGAGTTCGCGCCGATATTGATGTGCCCGACCGTACCGACCTGCCCGCCGAACGTGACATTGTGTCCGACCTTCGTCGAGCCGGAGATGCCCGTCTGTGCAACGATGAGACAGTTCGCACCGATATTGCAGTTGTGTCCGATGTGCACAAGGTTGTCGATCTTCGTGCCCTTGCCGATGACAGTCGCACCGAGCGTCGCACGGTCGATACCAACGTGAGCCCCGATCTCCACATCGTCCTCGATGATGACACCGCCAACCTGCGGCACCTTTGTATGTACGCCCGCCTCGGTCGTAAAACCGAAACCGTCCGCGCCGATCACGGCGGAGCTGTGAATCGTGCAGCGGGCACCGATGCGGCAGTGTTCGCGCACGGTCGCGCTTGGATAGACGACGGTGTGGTCGCCGATCACGCTGTACTGCCCGACATAGGCATGGGGATAAATCGTCACGCCCGCACCGAGCACCGCATAGTCATCCACATAGGCATAGGGCAGGATGGTCACGCCCTCCCCGATCTGCACACCGCGCCCGATGTACGCATCATCACTCACACCAACAGCGTGCTCGATGGGCGGAACAAAGATGGTCAATAGCTTGGCAAACGCAGCTTTCGGATCTGCAACGAAAATCACAGAGCCATCAAAACCCTCCGTCCCCATCGGCAGGAGGAGTGCCCCCGCCTTTGCGCCCGTACGCGCCGCCTCGATGTGCGGCGGAACGGCAAAGGCGAGATCATCCGCGCTCGCCTCATCCAGTGCGGCAAGCCCACGAATCACACGTGTACCGTCCCCACCAACGGTACCGCCGACAAGCTCTGCGATCTCATTGACTGTCTTTTCCATGCTCCTGCCCCTTTTATTGGAGTTTGCCAATCACTTCATCCGTGATATCCACACCGCCCGTGAGGACACTTGGCTGCTTCTTGGTGCCGCTGTCAAGCACAATATCCAATTTTTTCTCTTTGACAATATCCTGCACGGCGACATCCAGCTTCTGTTGGAGCTGGATCGTATACATCTGATTGAGCCCCGCCATCTTGCGCTGTGTCTCCATCTGGAGCTGCTGCGCCTCCTCGGTCGTCATGTTCGGTGACGCCTCGAACCTCGCCTGTGCCTCCTGCTGCGCCTCCATGAGTTTTGCGTTTGCCTCATCAATCACTGCTTTGATCTGTGGTGCCTCGGTCTGCACACGCGTACTGTCAACCGTACCGATATGCACCTGACCGCAGCCCGCCGCGAAGAAACTTGAGGTAAGAAGGACAGCCGCAGCCGCCTTATTGAGATAATTCATCTGTCAATTAGTCCTTTCATGAGTATCGAAATAAATTGCTTCATTTCTGTGCGGCAGCCGTAATGCTCTGCATCTCGCGCACCATCTCGTCGGTCACATCCCGCGCCGTGTTGCTGATGAGTGGAGCATAACGGCGTACATCGAACGGATTGCGCTCGAAGAGAAGTGGCGACCCACTCTCCTCGGGGCTGGCGAGAATGAGCGAAAAATGATACTGAAGGGCAAGCTTCGCCGCACGGCTGCGCACATCGCGCAGAATCTCAGCCTCCAGAGCGTCCGCCTCGGCACGAACGGCAGCAAGGCGTGCGGCACGCTGCGTGAGCACAGACTGACCTTCGTGTGCATCAACGGCGCGCTTCATCTGCGCTTTGTTGCGCTCCTCCACCTCTTGTTTGAGACGCTCCGTCGCCGCTTTCTGTGCCTCCACGGTCTCCTGTGTCTGCTGCATCCACGCAGCCTGCCGCGGTCCGATTTCTGCGGCGACACGCGCCCGAATCTCCTCCTGCCACCGACGGTAGAGTTCCATCTGGCGCGCACCGCGTTCACGTTTCAGAAATTCACGTTCTTCTTCCCACCGGGCGCGCTCCCGGGCAAGCTCCTCCTCCGAAGGATTTGGACCGTGCATCGCGCGCTGATTGTCAATCTTGAGGTTGATGTTCAGAATAGCGTTCAGATAGTCATCGTCAATCGCCTTTCTTTGCGCCTCATAGTCCGCCTCCGTCGCCTTGCGGATTGCCTCGGTCAAATTCTTCTGCTCGCGTTCAAGTTCGACGCGTGCCGAGACAACGGTCAGCGCGTTCTTCTGCCAGACGGAGTCCGCAAAAGGTGTATCATCCGTCTTGGGTGGCTCGATTTCGGGCAGCTTTGGGAGATTACGCAGGAGCAATGTAAGCGTCTGCTCCTCGGCACGCAGTTCGCGCAGATGTGCATAGGAGGGGTGCGCCGCGAGCACCTCCGCGATCCGCATTGTTCCGATCTCACTCTCCGGCATCGGTGCCTCGGGTGTGGGTCTGAGGAACAGCGCGGCGAGGAGAGCGATGATGCATACAGTACCCGCAAGGATTTCCCTGCGCCTTGTCTGCCATAGTTTCTGCACAGCCGGCCCTCCTCCGCTTACAAAAATGTACCGAGCAGAGCTCTGCCCGGTACATATGCGCATTTCCTACGAATTACTTGCTCAGCTGCTTGACAACATCCTGCGTGATGTCCTGTCCGCCGTAGACCACTGCGCCCTTCTCGATGACAACCGAGAGCCCCTTCTTTTCGGCAACGCTCTTCACAGCGTCCTGGATGCTCTTCTCGATGGGCTCCATCAGCTCCTCGTTCTTCTGCTGGAGACGCTGCATCGTCTGCTGATAGTAGTCCGACTTCTCCTGGTCGTTCATATTCGCCGACTTTGCTTCAAAATCTGCCTGTGCCTCCTGCGAAGCCTTCTGCATCTCGGCGTTTGCCGCCGCAAGCTGCGGATGCTGGCTGCCGACTTGGCGATAATCCACAACGCCGACAGAGGATGTCGCCGCCGAGACGACTCCAGAGCCGCTCTGCGTGAGTGCAAGGGCAACCACTGAGCCGACA
Organism: Centipeda infelix ATCC 43532; assembly: GCF_000234095.1. Taxonomy (GTDB): domain Bacteria; phylum Bacillota; class Negativicutes; order Selenomonadales; family Selenomonadaceae; genus Centipeda; species Centipeda infelix. Next base: position 92,049 of record NZ_JH376800.1, on the reverse strand, counting down.
AAGACGACGGCGATGAGGATGCTGATAATCTTAACCTGCTTCTGCTGCAATTTGATCATGAATATATTCTCCTTTTCTATCCCATACGTTAGTATGATGACTGAACACTCCTATTATAGCAAAGAGCATCGTACAGTTCAATATTATTTTGTTGCGCGATGGGCGGACAGCGGTGTCTCCGAAAACTCCATGCTTGCGATCTTGGGACAGCTGAGCGGATTGTTCAGCCAATTCTCATGTGTAAAGGTCGCGTCCACAGTCTTGGGACCGTCCTGAAAGCGATAGGTGGAGCTGTAGACACCATCCACAATACTCTGCTGAACAAGAACCGCCTTGCCGTACATCGCCTCCAGATCGCTGAGACTCAGATCCGCACGGAGACCGTCAAAATTCTCCTTTGTGATGACATCCTGCTTATCACAGCTCCCCTGCAGTGCCCCGGGGCCCGGTGCGCGCTCCGCGGTCTTTGCACCGCCGCAGCCTGCAATAAGCATCGATGAAGCGGCAAAAGCCACAGCGACAAACCCAATTTTGCTGACTTTCATCATGACAATCCCTCTTTCTGATAGAACTCTCTAAAATACGTCTCCATCATACACTATTCTGCAGATTCATTCAAGGACATCGGCAAAAAAGGACGCCGATAAATGCGCAGTTTTGTCCGCCCCTCGTGCGGCAGTGCACCGAGCTCCTCCCATCCCAATGCCGCGAGTTTTTCCTCAAACGCCTCGAACGCATGCCGCTCTACGATGAGATACACCGTCCGATCCATGGGCAGCTCGTCCATCGGCAGAAACGGCATGACATTCTTGCTGTTCCAGCTCATCTCCTTCGGTGCGCGCTGCGCAATCTCCTCGCGCGTCGCGAGTGCATACATCGCGTGCCCGGTATAGTATGGTATGGTTGCGGTATAGTCGCCGTAGCAGACAAGAAGATCGTCTGCACGCATCGTCTGAGAGAGAATCGCCGCCGCACCCTTGCCGCTAAAATGCCCGTCACGCTCCGTGTAGTTCGTCACCACGAGTACCACGGCGAGATAGAGCCCCATCCCGACGATCGCCCCCGCCTTGAGTATACGCGGGTTGTGCGCGAGCAGACGTGCCGTAAGGATCGCCGTCGGCAGGAACGCCGGAAAACTGTATGTCGGGTACTTGGTCGCCATGCACTGAAAAAAGAGCGGCACAACAACCGCCCAGACGAGCAGGAAGAGAATCCGTACGTCGATCATGGGGCGCACGCGCCACGCACGGTAGAGTGCAAGAGGCAGTGCAAAGCTCCACGGGAACATCCCGATGAAGTAGATGCCGAGGTAGAAATACCAGACATTCCACTGCGCGTGCTCGGAGACCGTCGCACGCAGCACGTTGTGGATGCCGAGGAAGGTGTTCACAAAGTCTGCCCCGTGGGTAAGATACATATAGATGTACCACGGTGCGCAGACTGCCGCAAAGACAAGCAGCCCTGTCGGAATGCAGATGCGCCGCAGTGCCGAGAGATCGCGCGCCAGAGCGAGAAACACCAGGATGACAAGCCCCGGCAGGAGCAGACCGATGGGGCCTTTCGTCAGAACGGCAAGCCCCGCGCACGCATATGCGATGTAGAAATAGCCTCGCCGCTGCTCATAGTAGCCAATAAAAAACGCCGCAAGTGTCCCGCCGAAAAAGAGGAAGAGGCTCATATCCGTGAGAATGAGCTTTGCAAGCATGGAATAGAGCACGCCTGTCCCAAGGATAATCGTCGCCCAGAACGCCGTCCGCTCATTGTAGAGCCTCCGTGCAAAGGCATAGATCAGCCCAAGCCCCGCCGCCGCAAAGAGTGTAGGGAAAAACCGCGCGGCAAAATCCGTCACGCCGAACATGGAAAACGCCGCGACGAGCTCCCAGTAGAAGAAAATCGGCTTGTCGTACCAGTAGTTTCCGTAGATCTGCGGCGAAAGCCAGTCCCCCGCCGCCAGCATCTCTTTTGCCGTCTGCGCGTAGTTCACCTCGACGGGCGCAGTCACAGGAAGCGATCCGTTGCCCCAAAAATACAGCATCACGAGGCAGAAGATCGCCACAAAGCTTGTCAACCGCTCATTCATCACATTCCTCCCCCTGCTATCCGTTCCGACGGCGGTTGTCCTGCGCGATCAGATAGAGTGGACGATTCTTCACCTCTTGCAGAATACGCGCGATGTACTCACCGCAAACCCCGAGCATCATCATCTGCATCCCGCCAAAAAACAGACTGCACACAACAATCGTCGACCACCCCGGAACCGTCGCCCCACTCAGCGTCTCAAAGAGCACATGGAGAAAGAGCAGCACGGCGAGCAGTGCCGAAAGCAGCCCCGCATAGAACGCAATGCGCAGGGGCTGTACCGAGTAAGCGAGGATACCGTCGAGCGCAAACGAAATCATCTTGTGCAGGGAAAACTTCGAGTACCCTGCAAAGCGCTCATGCGCCACAAACTCCACCGTTGTCTTGCGGAATCCCATCGAACCGACGATTCCGCGGATAAATCGCGCGTGTTCGCGGTAGCGGCGCAGTGCGAGCACTGCCTTTCGATCCATCAGTCGGAAATCCGAACCGCCCTCGACGATCTCTACATCCGAGAGCGCATTGAGGAGACGATAGTAATACTTCGAGGTCAGCCGCTTGAAGAGTGAGACCCCCTCCGTCGTGAGACGTATGGTTTGAACGATCTCACAGCCATCCTCCCATTTGGCAAGGAGCACGGGCAGGAGTTCCGGCGGGTGCTGCATATCGCCATCCATCGTAATGACCGCATCGCCGTCTGCATGGTCGATTCCGCAGGTGAGCGCAAGCTGATGCCCGGAATTACGCGCGAGAAAGATCGACTGCACATGCGGGTCATGTGTGCCGAGTTCCAACAGAATCTCACGGCTGTGGTCGCGTGAGCCGTCATCGATAAAGAGAATCTCGTACGCATAGGGCAGCGTGTCCATGACCTTTTCCACGTTCTCCGTAAAATGCGCGATATTCTCCTCCTCGTTGTAGACCGGAACCACAATCGAAATCCGCTTCACCGTTTCACCCCTAGAAATTTCCAATCAGCCGCAGCCACGTATCATGACCATCGACCAGCCCGGCGATGCTGAGGAAATCATGCAGCTTGTACCGCAGCTCCCACTCGTACGCATCCGTATCCGTCCAATGTTCATAGCGCAGATGCCAGCGTGGATGCAGCGCATAGCTGCCCGCAAGCGAGAACCGTGCATCGCTCAGATCATAGCGCAGCTCTCCCGTCAGATGCGGCAGGAGGGTGCGTGCATAGCCCACACGCCAGTCCAGCTGCACATCCTCGGGTGCTGCATCCGTCTCCACATAGAGCTCGTCACGCGCACCCAACATCTGTCCCGCGTGCAGGCGCACATTCAGATCGCGCCGCGCATCGTCCCGATGCTTTGCCGTGCGCCCGATATCGAGCCATCCGGTCAGGCGCAGCCGATAACGGCTCGTATCCGTGCGGCTCATGACCGCCATCTGCTCTGCCGGGGTAATCGTCACACGCGAGACGAGATGGAGACGACGAAAATCGCTCCGCGCATCGAGCGTCTTCGCGAGCTGCTGCTCGAACGAGGTGCGGTGACGTGCAACAAAGGCGACGGGGACACCAACAAGGCGGTTCACCGCAGTCTCCATCGCCGGGCGGCGCGTGAGCAGCGTGACATTCGGAATCGTGTCCGAACGCATCGAGAGATCGACCGTCCGCACAACGGGCAGACGCGGATAGACAGTCAGACGCACCCGCGCCGCCCGATCCACGTCGAGATCATAGTCGGCACGGAACTCCGGCAAATGCGCGTCCATATATGCGGTTAGCCGCTGCTTGAGCGCACCCGCCGCCCAGTCCGTCGCCGCAAGGGGCAGACCTACGAGTGCCTCCGAAAAGACCTCATGGACTCCTGCGAGATCGCTCTGCACAAGAGCCTCCACCTCAGACGGCATCCCCTCGACCGCTGTCTCGACAGCGACACTTTGGATCGTATCTGCCCACGGTGCAAGGTGGATCTCCACCTCCGTGTGCACCGCAGGTCGTACAAGCGTCTCCGTCACCGTATAGCCGACAAGCAGGCGGTCAAAGACCGCACCGATAATCTCCGCCTCCTCTGCCGCAGAGATCGCCGCCACCGCACGTCCCTCCATACGTTCCGCCGCAATTGCCGCAACCGTGCGTTCCATACGGGCACGCACAATGGATGGAACGGTTTTGTCACCTATGACAATCGCCGCAGTCTCCTCCACGCGGGAGGACGCTGCGGCGTATGCGGGGGCAGAAAGCCCCCATCCTGCAAATACGAGAAGAACGAGCGCCCACAAACGCAAAGGCAGGCAGACCGATCTCATCAGAACGTGCCGCCGACGCGGAAATGCACGCGGCCACCCTGCGAACCGCGCCCGTAGTCAAGACGCAGCGGACCGATCGGCGTGTTGAGCCCGAGTCCGATGCCGACGCTCCCGTGCATCTTCTCCGGCATGAAGCCATCACTCCACGCTCCGCCGTAATCCGTAAAGAGTGCACCCGTTACCTTCGATACAATCGGGAATCGGTACTCAAGCGAGGCGAGTGCCATACGCGTCCCACGGAACTGATCCTCGCGGTAGCCACGGATCGTATCCTGGCCGCCCATGCGGAACTGACTGTACTCAGAGATGGATCCATGACTGACCCCGTACTGCCCACGCAGAACAAACACCTGCGAGCGCCCCGCCTTCAGATAGTGAGCATCGCCGAGAATGACCTTCTGGTAATTAAAGTCGCCGCCAAGCCCTGCGAACTCTGCCGAGATCGATGCACGTGCACCCGTTGTCGTCTCATAGATATTGTCGCGTGTATCCGTCACATGCTCAAGTGTAATGCTGCGCGTCGTGCCGAAATTGCTGCTGAGCCATGCCGTATTGCCGCTGCGGTTGCCGGCATTGCCCGTCTCCGTATGCTTGACATATTTGTCCTTGCGGTTGCGGAGCGTGACGAAGTTCGTCGAATACTCGCTCATGGGACGGCTCAGTGTAAACTCACCGCCCGAGTACTTCCGCATGAACGACTCCTTGTGGTTGCCATTTTCATCGTAGTCATCATATTCATACGTACGGTTGTAGACACGCAGCGTGCCCGCCGTCTCCTTCTTGTCGAGCCATGGGCGGCGGTACATGAACGTATAGCCGCGTGCATCCGTATCATCGCCGCTGATCTCGTAGCTGAGGCTGATGGTGTCGCCCATTCCACGGAAGTTCGTGTCGCTGACGCTCACCATGCCGACCATACCGTCGGCGCTCGAGTAGCCCGCACCGATACCGAACGAACCCGTGCGCTTCTCCTTGACATCAATCTCCATGACGACCGCGTTCGGCTCGATACCGGGATTCATCTTGACATTGACATCCTCGAAGAAGCCGAGGTTGTAAACGCGCTGCATACTGCGCCGCGCGAGGTTCGCATTGAACGGCTCACCCGTCTTCTGGCGCATCTCGCGCAGGATAACATGATCCTTCGTCTTCTTGTTGCCCTTGACCTTGTAGCCCTCAAGAACGCCCTCGCTGATCTTGATCGTAAGTGTACCGTCCTGCGCAATGTTCAGATCCGTAATCTTCGCGAGAATATAACCGTCTGCACGGTACTTTTCCTGAATCGCCTGCACATTCTCCTGTAAGGTGCGTGCATTCAGCAGTTCACCGTTCTTCACGGTGATAAGCCCCATCAGCGTTTCCGTCGTCTCGACCGTATTCCCCTCGACCTTTACTTCCTTGAGCACAGGATTCTCAAGCACATGATACGTCAGCACAACGCCCTCGGGCACCTGCTCGAACGTCGGATAAAGATCGTAGAAATAGCCTGTCGCATAGATCGCATCACGATCCTTCACAAGCCCTTCCTCCGAGACCGCATCACCAACATGCATCGCCAGTGCCGCGCGTGCTGTCGGCTCGGTTGCCGCCGATGCACCGGTGAAATTGATCTCCACAATGGTCTTGCCGACCTGCGCCGCGAGATACTTGGAGATCTCATCCTCCGCCGGACGCTTCGCCGCCCATGCTGCGGCACGCTCATCAGAGCTCGATGCAGCCGGCGATGTCGTCAGGGTCGGCGCATTGGCAACGGGTGCATCCACATTCATGTGCGTGGCAGACGAGGCCGTGTCACTCAGCACGGGAGCCCCTTCCGCCGTACTCTCTGCAGCAGCAAAGCCATGCGGTAAAGCAGCTGCGGATACGCCCACGCCAAGGGCGATAGCGAGCGTTAGTCTCTGGTATTTCTTGCTGTTCAAGGGCGAAACCTCCTAGATATGCGCCGTGAGCGGCGCTATTTCAATCCACCGTACATTGCGGGGACAGATTGCTACTCTCTCAGAATCTTACCGCCGACCTGCATGAGCCGCTGCATATCGGCATTCGGCATACGGGGTTGTACAGACGGCGCGGACACAGCCGCCTCCGTGCGCGTCGGAACAGTACCCACGGTGGGCACCTCCGTATCCTCCCGCATAGGGTTCTCTGCGGGAATCTGCTGCATCGGCTCCTGCTGCAGAGCGGACTCTTCCGGCAGCGTCGCCGCTGCGTCCGCCTTCTCAACGACCGGCGGCGGACCCGCCTCTGCAGATGGAGACAGCGTCTGCTCCACCCCAGCCGATACGACTGGTGACACGGCAACCTCCTCGGCAGGGTGGGACATCCACATCATCCACGCGAGAATCGCCGCCCCAGCCGCGATCGGGGGGAGAAGCCGTCCCGCCCATCGGCGCACGCGTGCGCGGCGATCTGCTGCGAGACGTGCAAGCTCCGCACGCGCAAGCATGAGCTTCAGATCCCCTGCGAGATCATCCTCGCCCGCGAGCGCAACCTCCGCCCCTGTGAGCCAATCACGCGCCGCGCGAATCGACTTCGCACGTTCCCTGCGGTCTGCGTCCATCGCCGTTCCCCCTTCCCGAGATTATACTACACTCCATAGGACAGATTCAAGAACTCAAAGTTAAAACATGGTACTAAACATTAGTTCCAATGCTGCATAAAGCGCGAAAGCATTCCGCGCACACGGCGAATACCGCTCTGCTGCAGACGATAGATATGCGCGGGGGTCACACCAAGTGCGTCCGCCATCGTCTGCGCATGTGCACCACCAATGGTCACTCCCTCGAGCACGAGACGCTCCCGCGCGGGCAGACGCTCCATCGCAGCACCGAGCACACCGACGAGGGCGTGATGCTCCGCAACCTCTGCAACCGAGGGGCATTCATCGACAAGCAGCTCCTTCGCCGTCTCTGCCGCATCCGTCTGTGCCTCCAAACAGGGCAGATCCACCTGACCCTCGCGCCGCAGGAAGTTCAAAATGCGTCCCCGTACACGATGTACGGCATAGAGGCTGAACGCAACATTGCGTGTTGGATTATAGCGCTCCGCCGCCTCAATCAGACCGATCGTCCCCTCCTGCACCGCGTCCATCACAGAGGACAGGCTGCGGTAAGGCATGACCTCGCGGAAGACCAGCGGCTGATACGCCTCGATGAGCCGACGCCGTGCCGTCTCGTCTCCCGTTTCCTTGTAGGCGCACCAGAGTTCCCGCTCCTCCGCCGGCGTGAGTTTCTGCACGGCGGACAGCTTTTTTACATAGTCCGAAAACATAGGCACACCTCCTTTTTTAGGAATCACTGATAAATTCAGCCACGCCATCTTAGCGCATCTTTTTTGCCCGCACTGTGCCCGCGATCCTCCACATAGCTTTGGCTATGCGTCCGGTTTTCCTCCTTGTTCGGACGAAAAAATCTACGCCAATCTGAGGGTCTATTTTATCAGCGATTTCTTTAGAATCTGATTCGCGCCTCGATACTAAAGAGCTGATCTGCGCCCTCACGATCATACGAGATGCCGAACTTATCGCTGAAATCATACTGAATCCCGTAGCGATGCTTGTCCGATGCCGCACCAAGCCCCTGCACATAGCGCACGAGCACGCGGTCGCCGAAGTATTTGCCCACTTCGATGTTGTACGCATCTTCATTCTTCTTGACCGCTTCGTCGTCCTTCATCTCAAAGAGTGCACCGCTCCCGCTCGAAAGGCGGAGCACATCGAGATGAAGGAAGTCCTTGAGCGAATCCTCCACCTCGGAGAGAATACTCATCTGAAGTCCGATCGAGAGCACATCTGCCGCCGTAATGCCGCCCTCGCCACTCCGATAGGCACTGCGCAGCGTCAGCATACGGATGATCTCCTCCTGCGACATCTCAGGGCTTGACCAGAGACGGAAATCCATGTGATCGAGCGGACCGTTCGCCGAGAGATAGACGCGCGTGTGGGTCAGGCGTGCCTCTGCGAGAAACGCGATCTCCGGCAGGAACGACTCCGGCTGGTTGAACGTTGCCGTCCCCTCGCGGATCTTGAACACCGTCCGGAGATAGCTCACCGTATCGCCGCGCCGCACGCCGATCATGCCCGTTGTATGCGGATGATGCGTCGTCCCGCCGAAATGCACATATCCCGACGGATGGATATCATAGATCCCGGAGCTGAAGAAATGCACATGACGATCCACCGTCACCCCCACATCGAGGATGACGTGCGGCAATTCATCACTCGTATCGGGAATCGACGGAATGGAGACGAGAGCGCGGTCGATGTTGATCGTGCCCGCGAGCTTTGGCAGCTTCTCCCCCCAGTATTCCCCCTCCGTCAGATGCAGCGAGCCGCTGATCGGACCGTCAAAGAACGATGTCTTAACTGCAAGATCATTCATGACAAAGGTAAAATCATACGCCGTCGGCTCGATTCCGTTAAGCCCCATGCGCCCCGTCAGCATATAGCTGCCCGCGCCCATGTGTCCTGTGCATTCGCGCACGATGACACTGTCGCCGCGGGCATCGACCCGCAGCTCCATATCCGTCAGCGGATTCTCAAGCAACTTGAACTTCAGTGCACCGCTCGTAACGCGCAGCGAGCCGTCGAGGCGCGGGGCGGCAAGCGTCCCATGCAGCTTCAGACTGCCCTCCGTCCGTCCGAGCGCCCACTCCACCTGCTCGGAGAACACAGGCAGGAGGGAAAGATCAGCGTTATCAAGTGCAATCGTCAGGTTGATCTCGTCATAGGCGGTCACAAGCTCACTGCGCTCCGCCGTGAGCGCACGCAGCGGGATCTCCCCATGCGCACTCGCCGTGTAGGCAATGCCGTCGATATACTTCGTCACAGCGAGATTATTCAGATGGATGACGGCATGGCGCAGCTTCGCCTCTCCCGTCAGTTCATCAAACGATGCGCCGCGTGCACCGCCGTTTTTCGCCGTAATCTTCAGATCCGCCTCCGGCTGCTGCGTGTAACCGCCGATGTGCAGCGTCAACGAGGTCGTTCCCGTCACCGCTTCCGCGACACCGCCAAAGCGCGTAAAGATCCCGAGCGCAATATCCGTCGCTGTGACATCCACATCTGCAGTCCCGTCGAAGTCCATCGTTCCAACGGCAGAGAACGAGCCGTCCCCCTGCGTGCCCGAGAGCTTCCGAACCGTCAGCACGCGATCCGCGAGCGTAACATCGAGCGCAACATCACTGATGGGATAGGAGGCAAGGGTTCCCTCCGCAATCTCGCCCGTCAGAGAGATCGACGGATTGTCGAGTGTACCGCCCAGACGCACCGCACTCGTGATCTGCCCCGTGAGACGATCCTCCTTCTGATTTGCGAGCGCGAGGAGCGCCTGCACATCCATCCGCTCGATCTGCATCTGTCCGCTGATCGCACGCGTCGCCGTATCATAGTGGAGACGCGCCGTCACAGAGCCGTCCTCCCCCTGACGAAAGCCTGTCTCATCCAGCTCGATAATACCGTTCTCATAGTGGGCAAAACTGTGGATCCCGCGCAGCTCCACCCCATTCATCGTAATTGCATCCGCCTTCAGTTCTCCACGGAAGATCGGACGGGAGATCGTCCCTCCGACCTTTCCGTTGAAGACACCATGCCCCGAGACCTCGTACGGGAGCTTGTGCTCGAACCGCTTCATGTCAAGGTCGCGCACCTCTGCGTCAAAGTCGAGCAGGCCAAGCGTATTGATCGTCCCGTTCAGGACCATGTCAACCATCGGTGAGTAGATGTGGAACACCTGCACACGGATGATGCCGTTATCGAGGAAGTAGTCGCCGTCCATACCCGAGAGAATCGCGCCCGCGTAGCTGCCGCGATAGAAGTGAACATAGCCCACCGCATGCGGATTATCGAGCGTCCCCGTAAACTTAATGATATTATCGATATTGCCCGTAATCGGCTGATCGGGTGCGACGAGTGCCGCCACATCCTCCATCCGCGCGCCGATGGTATCAATCTGCAGGTCAATGCGCCGCTCGCCCGTAAAACCGATGGTGCCGTTCACGAGCCAGACCTCGCGCCCGCCGCGCTCCATCGAGAAATCGTGGATGCCGATGCCCGAGAGCGAGCCCTCCGCGCGGAACAGCAGGCTGTCAAACGGCTGATACAGGAGATCGCCGTTCGTTGCCGAGACCTGCATCTCCACCTGCGGATCATGGATATCCCCGTGCACCACTCCACTAAAATCCGACAGTCCCGAGAAGCTGAGGCGATCGTCCAAACCGTTCAGCAGCGAGAGATCGGCATGACTGCCGTAGAACCGCAGATCGAGCGCAGAGCCGCCCGTGATCGTTCCTTCAACACCGAGCCCTGTATCATTCGGGAGATGCAGACTGAGAAAGTCGATCGTCACATTGTTTTCGCGTACGCTAAAGGATGCACTCGCGCGCTCCACGGGAATATTACGATAACTTCCGTCTGTGACCTCTGCGCTGCCATAGACGGTGGGCGCATCCGTGCCCTGACCGTCGATCCCAAGATCGGCATGCAGTGCACCGTCGAGCTCCTCGGGCACAGAGGCAGAGAGTGTACGCAGCTGTGCGAGCCGTACGCCGTCCGCCGTCAGATGCGCCGTATAGGAATGTGCGCGCGTATCGTAGATACCGCTGCCCGCAACCGTGCCGCCGAACACTGCAGCCGTCAGCTGTTCCACCGCGAGCACACCGTCCGCATAGGAGACATCCGCCACCACATTTTGGAACGTGACATCATTCACCGCCCCCGCAGCAGCCGTCAGCCGCCCTGCAGCCATCGGTGCGGCGAGCGTCCCCGTCACATGCACATCCGCAGTCACGCCGCCCGTATAGGCACTGTCCGTGCACACACGATCCACCGCAAAATCTGCCGCCGTCACGTGAAGATCCAAATAGGGTTCGTCCGCATCCAGACGAATCGTCCCATCGACGCGAGCACGCTGCTCCTCCGCCTCCGCCGTCGCCGCAAGAAACACTTCCCGCTCATTGAAACGCAGAGCCGCACTCTCCAGCTGCACCCTCGTCCCGTAGACATCCGCCGCACCGCGCACACCGTCCACATGTCCGTCGAACGTCGCCACGCCGTCCACGCGCCGCATCTCCATGTGCACACGATCCGCGTGAAGCGTCTCCACGTGGATCTCCTCCGGCAGACTGCTCTCCGGCAGATATTTGAGCAGCGGCATCCCATCCGTATCCGAAGCGCTCAGATCGAGTTCCTGCGTTCCACCGACATACGCACCGCGCACGCGCAGGGGAACGCCCGAAAGAGCCCCTGTGAGATCGTAGGACACATCGCTGCGGTCGATATCCACCGTCCCCGTGATCGCACTCAGATCGTAGGAACGCCCATCGACATCGACATTCGCCGTCGCATCCGCAAGGCGGATACGCCCCTCGAACGAGCTTGGCTTGCCATCATCCACACCAATATCGTCATAGTTCCACGAACCGTCCGCTCGCCGCACGACATCCACATGTGCGCCCGTGAGCAGGATCTCGTCAATCGAGGTTTCCGGTGTCGAAAGCAACGAAAGCAGACGAAGCGTCACCCGCGCCTCATCGGCACGGAGCACAGCCTCCGCCTGCTTATCATAGATCACAACATCATCGAGTGCCAGTTCATGCAGAGAACGGATCTCCACTGCACCGATGTGCACAGCTGTCCCCAGCTTCTCCGCCAAGAGACTCTCTGCCATCCGCCCCGCCTCAGCCATGAACGACTGGGCGCGTACCATGTGGATGAGAACTGCTGCGCAGATAAGGATTGCGGCAGCTGCCGCAATCCCGACATACGCCTTCCGTCTCATAGAAACCTCTTATTTGTTCATCTCCGCCTCATAGACAGCGTTTGCCGCTGTCACACGTGCCGCAGCAGCCGTCGCGGCATCCTGCGGCGCACGCGCGGGAACGGGGCGCACCTCGCTTCCCTTCGGCGTCTCAAAAAGTGCACCGTCATGCAGCTGTGCCGCTGCACGCGCAGCGGGAGCATGCTGCCCCTCCTCCTCCGCCGCACGGTAACGCACCGCGTCAAGATCGACGGGAACGCCCATCGCATTGTCAAGGGAAGCCTTGCTCGTATTGTAGGTATAGAGTGCGGTCGAGTAGTTCATGCGTGCCGTCGTCAGATTGTCCGACGCACGCATCACCTCAAGGTTCGTCCCCACGCCTGCATTGTAGCGGACGCGGGCAATGTTATAGTCCTCTTCCGCCCGTTTAACCGCAGTCTCCGTCGTCTTGATATTCTGCTCCGCTGCCCGCAGATTCAGATATGCCGTATGGACATCGAGACGGATCTGCTCGTCCGCTGCTGCGAGAGCTTCCTCCGCCTTGTGGAGCGTCGCTTTCGCCGCATCCACCTGCGCCGCCGTCACCCCGCTATCGAAGATATTCCATGACGCACTCAGCCCTGCGGCCCACGTATCGCTGCTCGTGTGGTCGTCCTGAAAGGGGCGCTCGCCTGCGATCGAGCGCGTCGCAGACGCGTTCACCGTCGGATGATAGCCCGCCTTTGCCGTACGCACGCCCTCCTCTGCCCGCTTGACCGCATAGACCGCAGCCGCACCGTCCGCACGGTAGAGCAGCCCGTAGTCCGTGCAGTCATCGAGCGAGAGATCATAGTTCGTATAGCGCAGCTCATCGTTGATCGTGAGCATCGTATCCGTCGGCATACCGATCACATTGTTCAGCGTCGCCACAGCGACCTCATAGTTATTCTTCGCCGTCGTCAGATTCTGCTGCGCATTCGCCAGCTCCACCTCCGAGGCAAGCACATCCGCACGCGCCACCGTACCAACGCGGAACTGTGCGTTTACATCTGCGAGATGCGTCTGCAGCGTCGCCACCGTATCCTCACGCACCTTCACCAGATTGCGCGCTTGGAGAATGTTAAAGTAGTCCACCGTCGCCGTCAGGCGAATCGACTGCTTCGTCTGCTCAAGCGCGAAATCCGCCGCATTGAGCCCGTAACGCGCCGCCTTGCGCTGTGCATTCAGTGCAGCATTGTAGACGGGCATCGAGACCGTGCCCGTATTGCCGTAGTTGTATTTGACCCCCGAGCCCTTGTACGCCTCGCCCCCAACGCGGTTCGCCGAGGTCTGCCACGTCAGCGTCGGCCCCATCGTACGATTCGCCTGCGCGAGTGAAGCGTGCGCCGCATCTACATCCGTAAGTGCCTGCTTGATCGTGCGGTTATTTTCAAGTGCCATCTGCACCGAGCGCGAAAGATCAATCTGCACCGTCTCTGCGGATGCCGTTCCTGTGAAAATACCGACCGCCGCCGAAAGAGCAAGAGCCCTCAGCAAACGCTTGGGAAAACGTCCCCTATTTTTCAAAACCATTTCCTCCTCATCCGTAACGGATGCACCCGAACGGTGGGCTGCTCCGGAAAAGTCAACACAATAACCCCGTATTGACAGGTTCTCTCATTTTATCAGTTTGTGCAATTTTTTTCAAATAAATTTATTGTTAGGTACAGAAAAGAGCCGCCCCTAAGGACGGCCCTTTCCAAAATCATATGCGATTCTGCTTCCTTACCGCTTCATATTGATGAGTGTCTCAAGCATCTCATCACCGACGGTGATAGTCTTCGAGTTTGCCTGGAATCCACGCTGTGTGACGATCATATCCGAGAACTGATCGGCAATGTCGACGTTGGACATCTCAAGTGCTGACGGTGTGATTGTGCAGCCGAGGTCAGCTGCTGTTTTGATATTTGCTGCACCGGAGTTATTCGACTGCTGGAAGAAGTTGCCGCCGGCACGCGTAAGCCCAGATGCATTGTTGAACTGGGCGATTGCAAGCTGTGCCTCCGCCTTGATCTTACCATTCGAATACACACCCGTGATTGTTCCCGAATTGTCTATCGTGACATTCTTCAGAACACCCTCGGCATTGCCGTCCGTCTCGGCCCTAATCGTGCTGCTGCCGCTGTACTGTGTGAGTGCGCCGAGGCTGACCGTGACTTTGTGCGTTTTCGGCTCCTCCTCGCCCTCGCGCTTATAGGTCATAGTAACGGTCGCATCGCCACTGACATAGCGCCCTGTCTGATCGAATTTCAGTTTCGTCTTCGTGAGGGTCGCTGTGACCTCCATCCCGTTCTTTTCCTTGTAGGTATAGGTATCACTGCCGCCGAGGCTCATATCCCACTCATTCGCGCCCGTCTTGCGGAATGTGAGCGGGACACTGTGTGCACCACCGAGGCTGTCATAGACGGTAAACGTTGTCACCGAAGGTGGATAGTACATTCCGCCGACCTTGTACTCACCGTTGACTGCGCCCGTAAAGACCTGCCCATCCTTCATGGTGAGAGTAACTTCTGTCGGTTGTTTTGATTTTCGAGTAACCGATTGAATCGTCCCCTCACTGCCATTAACGCGCCCCTTATAGATATAACGCTGATTCTTCTCCGTAACTGTGAAGGGAGCCCCCGTCGTTGCTTCATTTGCATCCAGCACCGTACCATCACTATATGTATTGGGCGTATGGATTTTCGCTCCAGCGTCAGCTTCTATTTTTTTCTTCACCAGTGAAAAGTTCACCGTCTGTCCATCCGCATATGTAAAATCCTTAGGGTTTGGAACAGTGATTTTCACGTTCGTAAACGTTTGTCCGCCAATCGTTGCCGTAGCAAGCGTCAATTCTGTTGCTCCCGGGTTTGAGCCTGAGGCTTTTACCCCTGCCGGTGCTATCGTTCCAGAAATTGTAGATACATCACCGATTGCATGCGTTCCAGTTGTATGTGTGACAGAAATGGGATTCCCCGAGCTGTTGGTAATCCCATAAACAGAGGATTTATCGCCCTCATAGGTCACTTTGACATTCGCCCCATTGGCCTCAACAGAGGTAACTGTCGACGAAAACAGCGCTTTCCCCTTCACAGGTGTACCCGTGAGTGTAACAGTATCTGTTGTCTTAAATGGATAATCTGCAACACCATCTTCCAGCGGAATCGGTTTCGTCGTGCCTGTCATGCCAAGAGACATCTCGCCAACCGAACTCTCTGTATATGTTCCGAGAGACTTCTGCGTCCCATCCTTATATTTCGCAACAATGCTTGCAATCTCATAGCCTTTCGTATCCGCATTGAGATTATTCAGGTAGCTTGCCGCCGTAGTCATCTGGGGCTGCATACTCTTGCCCGCCTTGATGGTGATATTTCCAGGCTGCTCCGTCGTCACCAGTTCGCCGTTCTCGCGCGCCATCCACCCCTGCACAAATGAGCCGTTGCCGGACATGACATAGTTGCCGTCCGCATCGAATTCAAACGCACCACTGCGCGTGTAGTAAGTACCGTTATTGTTCTTGACTGTGAAGAGCCCGTTGCCCGCGAGCGCGACATCGGTATTCTTGCCCGTTCCCTGCACGCTCGCATCGCCAAAGATTGTGTCGATGGAAGCGACATTCGCACCAAGGCCAATCTGTTTCGGGTTGATACCGCCCAAATTTCCCTGCGGTGCAGATGCTCCCGCCGTCGTTTGATAAAGTGTATCGGCAAAGGTCACACGGCTTGCCTTGTAGCCAACCGTATTGACATTTGAGATGTTGTGACCAACGACATCCATGCGGGTCTGGTGTCCCTTCAGTCCCGAAACACCTGAAAACAACGAACGCATCATAGTTGCATCTCTCCCTTACTCATTCCTATAAAATTGCAGCACTGTCGATGTTGGTAAAGATATTTTCCTTGGCACTCGCCTCATCGAGCGCGGTGATAACGGTGCGGTTCTTGACCGAGACGACCATCGCGAGCCCTCGGCTCATATAGACGAGGGCATCACGCACGCCCTTTGCCGCCATGCGGTCGATAGCATCATCAAGGCGCGTCAGGTCGTCTGCCGTGAGACGAACACCGCGCTGCTCAATGCGCGTCTTTGCGTGCGAGGAAAATCGTGTGCGGCTGCCCGCCGCATCGAGCACCTCTTGGAAAACATGGTTGGGTAGAGACGTTCCCTGTCCCCTGCCGACGCGTGCGCTTCCCTGCTCGGCGCCCCCTTGTACAGCAGGATGTATCTCCATCATTTCACCTTTCACTTTATAACATATTTTATAACACATTTTTACACACACTATATCGTACATTTTATATAACAACTTAAACATTTAACACAAACTTATGTAATATGACAGATAATATATAAGGTTTTTCTGTTCATACATACACTATAAAAGAGGTGATAGATATGAACACAAAACTGATGATAACCAAAAGAAAACGCGGAGAGGACGGGCATAAAATCCTATCCATCCGCGTTCGGGAAGATATTATCAATCGACTGGATGCTCTTGCCGACGAGACGGGACGCTCGCGCAACGAGCTCATCGGACTACTGCTTGACTTTGCCATCGACAACAGCGAGGTGGTAGCTGAGAAGTAATTTTACTTGTATTACAGTACGGTATACGCTATTCTATAGAAAGACGTAATTTTTTGAAAACTCGCGTATAAGGAGGTCTCCCATGGAAAAACATATTAACCTGAATATCGAGGACGGCATTGCGACGATCACGATCGACCGCCCTTCCTCGAACAATGCGTTGAATGCGCCGATGTTCCGCGATCTGATCAGCACGGTGGAGCACTGCGACGCAGACGATGCGGTGAAGGTTCTCATCATTACGGGCGCGGGCAAGAATTTCTCCGCCGGTGGTGATATCAAGGAGATGGCATCGTTCGACTTCATCAGCTATGATCTCTCCATTCTGACGGGACAGGCATCGCTCTCTCTTCGCAAGTGCTCGAAGCCCGTGATCGCAATGGTGAACGGTGCTGCCGCAGGTGCGGGCTGCGGGATTGCGCTCGGTGCGGACTTCCGCATCATGACGGAGGAGAGCTGTCTGCTTACGGCGTTCTCGAACGTCGCACTTCCCGGTGATACGGGCTGCATCTATCATTTGAAGCAGATCGTCGGACTTGCCAAGACGATTGAGCTGATGGCGCTGAGTGCACCCGTCTACGGCGAGGAGGCACTGCGTCTCGGTCTTGCGACACGGGTTGCCTCCGACGGAAAGCTCGCAGAGGAAACGCATGCCTTTGCTGCGAAGCTGCTGCGCCGCCCGCTCGGCGCACTCGTAATGCAAAAGCAACTCTACTATGAGGTGTTCTACCACGACTACATGGCGTACAGCCGTCTCGAGGCGGAGAATCTCGCAAAGGCAGGGAAATCTGCCGATCACCGTGAGGCGGTGACGGCGTTCCTTGAGGGACGAAAGCCTGTATTTAATCAAAACGAACATTGAAATAGCAGAATCCCCCGTGCCAAATGACACGGGGGATTCTGCTATAATAAATAAAGCATCTTGTAAAAATATATACGAATATATATAATAGATATGAGGTGAGCATATGACAACAGCGGAACTGCTTCGTCTTTTGAAAAAGAATGGCTGCACCTTGGTGCGAAATGGGGGCAATCATGATATCTATTTCAGCCCCATTACGGGCAATCAATTCCCTGTTGGCCGCCACGCCAAAGAAGAAATTCCAAACGGTACACTGCAAAACATCCTCAAACGTGCCGGACTGAAAAAATAGGAGGTACTTCCCATGAAATATGTATATCCCGCACTCTTTGTGGTGGAGGACGACGGTATCATCGTCACATTCCCCGATCTGGATGACACCTTTACAGATGGTGCAACGATGCAGGAGGCATTCGAGAATGCCGAGGATGTATTGAATTTGATGCTCTGGAACCGCGAGGAGGAAAAGGAGGAGATCCCCCCCCCATCACTGCCGGAGCAAATCACTGTACCGCAGGGTGCGACCCTTGCAATGATAAAAGCCGACACACTTACCTATCGCAAGATTCACGACACAAAGACCATTCGTCGCAGCATCACGATCCCGAGTTGGCTCGATACACTCGCACGCGAGCGCAATATCAACTTCTCGCAGTTGATGCAAAATGCCATCCGCAGGGAGTGCGGCATCGGAGGATAATACCCCAACATAAAACGCCGTCTGTCCTTTTGAGACAGACTGCGTTTGTGTTGCTAAAATCAAAACTCCTGCCGTACCCCTGTATAGAACGCACGGTGTTTGCTGTCGTTCACATCGTTCCACTCGCCGAAGAGGTAGGTGCTGTCCTTCAGCTGATACTGCGCACGCAGCCGCAGGGTAAAGTCATTCGGATCGTAGGCATCAGCGGAGAATTTGAATTTCTCACCCGCATACGCATCCACGCCGACCCCCGCTGCACCCGCGACAACCCCCGCACGTGCTCCGAAGGCTGTGCCGCGCTTGCCGACTTGTGCATTAAACTTATCGCCTCCGCCGATGTCATCCACACCAAATGTCGCGTACATTCCCTGCTTCTCGCCGACATCAAGGTTGAAGTTTGTGCGCCAGTCATCCGACTTGCCGCTGTACATCACATCCACCTTCGGCGTGACCTTGACGTTCTGCAGCCGCCCCATGAGCCCGCCGGCCTTGTCTGTCATGGTGCGTGCATTGTGAATGAGGGCACGCGCGTCCTCCTGTGTCTGCTTGTCCCCCGCGACCGCCTCAATGCCCTCGGCGATGCGCAGGATGCGCTCAGAGGAGGCGGTGATGTTTTCAAGTGTCTTTCTGAGATTTTCCGCTGTCTGCGGATCTGCGCCGACGGTCTCAAGATTCGCCATGATGCGCTCGACGCTCGCCGTGGTCTGTGCAAGATTCGACGACATTGCGTTCATATTTGCGAGCATGGCATGCAAGTCGCCGCGATTCTCGTTCGCCATCTGCTCCAGGGTCGCTGTCAGACCGTCGAGGTGGGCGGTCATCTGCTCCATGTTGACAATGAGCTGCACCATCGAGCTCTGAAAGCCTGGTGCACCGACAATGTTGTTGATGGAGGTGAGCATTGCCTCGACTTGAATAATCATCTTGTTCAGCTCGGTGAACATCGTGTCCATGCCCATCTCGTTCTCGCCGTAAAGGTAGTCTCCATTCGCATAAAAATCGACATTGGACGAAGGTGTGATGATGACGAATTTATCCCCCATGATGCCCGGCTGCCCGATGGTAATGGACGAACCGCGTGGGATCTTCACACCGTCCTGAATCCGCATAGAGACAGTGACACCCGTGCCGTCGCTGACGATCTCCTCGACCTGCCCGATGGGAACGCCCGCAAGGAGTACCTGCGCCTCGGGGTTGAGCCCGACGGCGCGACCAAATCCCGCGTAGAGCATATAGTCCTGACTGCCGCCAAACCGCAGGCCGCCAAAGAACATGACGACAGCGACGAGGAGTGCCGCTCCCCCGAGTGTAAATGCTCCGACTTTTGCCTCTGCGCTCATGCTCCAACCTCCCTGCGATGGTGCAGCGTACGAAAGAATGCCTGTACGCGCTCATCCTTGATATCCTGAAATCGCTCCGCCGTATCGACGGCGATGAGCTGCCCGTCGTAAATCATGGCGATGCGGTCGGCAATCCGGCTCGCACTCGCCATGTCGTGTGTGACGACAATCGAGGTCACGTCGAGTTTTCGCTGCATATCAATAATCAGTTCGTCAATCTTTGCCGTCATGATGGGATCCAGTCCCGAGCTCGGCTCATCGTAGAAGATGATCTCGGGATCGGTCGCAATCGTACGCGCAAGTCCCACGCGTTTTTTCATGCCGCCCGAGAGCTCCTGCGGCATCATCGCTGCCGCGTCGGGCAGTCCGACAAGCGCAAGTTTCTCCGCAACGATGCGCTGAATCTCCGACTCACTCTTATCCGTGTGCTCACGCAGCCCGAACGCGACGTTCTCCCCGACGTTCATGGAGTCAAAGAGCGCGGAGTACTGGAATACCATGCCCATGCGCAGACGCACGCGATCGAGTGCGTCCTCATTCATCGCAGTGATGTTGTCGTCACCGAGGTAGATCTCGCCCGAGGTAGGGCGATCCAGTCCGATCATCAGGCGCAGGAGGGTGGACTTTCCGGAGCCCGAGCCGCCAATGATGGCGATGGTCTCGCCCTTTTCGATGGTGAGGCTGATCCCCTTGAGTGCTTCCTTGTCCCCGAAACACTTTTTGACGTTGTTCAGTCGTATCATAGCGTGTCCTCAGAACAAGAAGAATGTCAAGACGGCGTTCAGAATAAAAATGACAATGATCGAGGTGACAACGGTCTGCATGGTCGCCTTGCCGACCCCCTCTGCGCCGCTTGGCGCGTTCAGTCCGTAGTGGCAGCCGAGGACGGCGATAACATTGCCGAAGAAGATTGCCTTGATAAGTCCGCCCGTCATATCGTAGATCTCTGCAAACTGTGTGATGGAGTGTGTAAAGGTGTAGGGTGAGATGCCCGAATAATGCACGGCAGTAAGGTAGCCGCCGAGAACGCCGATCACGTCGCCGAATACGGTGAGGACGGGCACGACGATCATGCACGCGAGCATACGCGGCACGATGAGGTAGTTCACGGGGCTAACCGCCATGACGCGCAGTGCGTCGATCTGCTCCGTGACCTTCATCGTGGAGACCTCCGCCGTGATCGCCGCGCCCACGCGCCCCGCACAGACAACACCGACGAGGACGGGACCGAGCTCGCGCCCGATGCCGATGGCGATGACCGCGCCGATGGTGCTCTGCGCTCCATAGCGGATGAACTCGTGCGCGATTTGGAGGGTCAGCACAATGCCTGTGAAAAGAAGTGTCAGCCCGACAATGAGGAGAGAGTCCACGCCAAGGTGCGCCATCTGATAGACAATGCTCCGCACGCGCAGACGCTGTGTGACCTGCCGCGCAGTCTCGGCGTAGAGGAGGGTGATGCGTCCGATGTTCGCGAGGTGTGTGAGGACAAAGCGTCCCACCGCCTCGAAGATGCGCTGCATGGATTCCCTCCTTTCGTGTCGCGACAACTCCACATACGATCTATAACTCAACGAGAAAATCTCTCCGCCTCACTCCGCGCGAGCTCATCACAGCGTTCGTTGCGCGGATTGCCCGCATGCCCCTTGACCCAGTGGAACTGCACACGCCGTGCGGCAAACGCCGCGTCGAGCGGCATCCAGAGATCTTGATTGAGCACGGGTTCGCCGTCCGCCTTCTTCCACCCGCGCTTCTTCCACGCGGGCAGCCAGAACTTCGTGAACGCATTCTTGAGATACTGACTGTCGGTATAGAGTGCGATGCGTGCGCCCGCAGGAACAGCATTCATCGCCTCAAGTGCCGCCGTCAGCTCCATGCGGTTGTTCGTCGTCTCAGGGTCGCCGCCGCTGTACTCTCTGACCTCGCCCGTTGCGACCGTCTCAATGACAGCAGCCCAGCCACCCGCGCCGCCGGGATTACGAAGACACGAACCGTCCGTGTGGATGATATAGTCCGCATCAACGGGTTCTTCGACGGTCGGCGCGGACGATTTTTTCGCCGCTGTACCGCTCTTTGCAGCACGCGGCGCAGATGAATCCGACGCACCAGCCAGCCAGTCACGCGCTTCTGCTTCGGTCATAAACCCCTTATACACTGCGCCCTGAAAGCCCTGCACCTGTGCCGAGCACTCTGCCCATACGGTGAAGATGCCCGTTTTGCGTCCACGCTTCACGGCGTAAAATTTCTTTGCCACAGTACGGCCTTTAGTACGTGTATCGATAGCCGATCGAGAGCCCGATGCCGTTGTAGCCGGGGTTCTTCGTCCGCTGTCCGTTCGACACATGATGCCCCAGATAGGCAACACTCAGAGCGCTCTTCTCATTGAACTTGTACGTCACACGCGGCCCGATCCGCCACATGAAGCCGTAGTTGCGCGTGTGTGCAGGGTGCACGTCGTTGTAGACGATAACGCCCCCCGTTGCGTCAAACGAAGCCTCCCATTTCGAGCCGAGCGGCTTCGTCCAACGAACCATGTACGCGGGGCCCACACCGACGGCGGACGAGTCGAGGCGCACGTCGGGCGTGTCCTTTTCCGCCCACGAGCCGACGGCACGCGAGACGGTCAGCCCCCAGTGGAGCGACATCCCGTGCATCTCCTTGTACTGGCGGAAAACGTGCAGGTTGTAGAGATCAATGTAACGACGCTCGCCACGATGCTCCAGATAGTCCATCTGGATCTCCGCCTTTTTGTCCTGCGCCGAGGAATCTCCCATGTGCATCTGCATCGCATGCCCGTCCGCCTCTGCGGGCGCAGCCGCTGCCGTCCCCGCCGCACCTAGCGCGAGCACAGCCGCAAGTACCGTCACTTTCGCTTTGAAAAAAGTCATATCCGTCACCTCCAACGTGTAAAGAGCTCCGCCTCGATGCCGAGACGGTCGAGGATCTTGCCCACCATCATATTCACGAGATCATCGAGCGTCTCGGGGCGATGATAAAAGCCGGGCGCAGCAGGCATGATGATCGCCCCTGCACGTGCGAGCCGCAGCAGGTTCTCAAGATGAATCTCATGCATGGGTGTCTCGCGCGGCACGAGAAGCAGCCGCCGCCCCTCCTTGAGCGTCACATCCGCCGCACGCGTTAAGAGATCGTCCGTCACGCCGTGGGCGATTGCACCCGCCGTCTTCATCGAGCAGGGCAGGACGACCATCGCATCCATGCGGAACGAGCCGCTTGCAATTGCCGCGCCCACGTCCGTATTCGGGTAGAGAACATCGACGCGCAGCGAAAGCTCCTCCATCGTCATGCCGCACTCGTAGTCCAGCACGCGCTGTCCGCTGTCCGTCACGACAGCGTGCACCTCGATGCCCTGTTCCCGCAGAACATCAATCAGTCGAACGGCGTATACACTGCCGCTTGCGCCCGTGATGCCGACAACAATCTTTTTCATCGAATGACCGTAACGCCGCCCATATACGGCACGAGCGCCTTCGGCACAATAACAGAACCGTCCGCCTGCTGATAGTTCTCGAGAATCGCCGCCACCGTGCGGCCAACTGCAACGCCCGAACCGTTCAGCGTGTGGAGGAAGGCGGGCTTTGCCCCGCGCTCGGGACGATACTTGATGTTCGCGCGGCGTGCCTGATAATCCGTACAGTTCGAGCAGGACGAGATCTCGCGGTATTTGTCCTGCGCGGGCATCCAGACCTCGATATCGTAGGTCTTCGCCGAGGTAAAGCTCATGTCGCCCGTGCAGAGCTGCACGACACGGTACGGCAGTTCGAGCGTCCTCAGCACATCCTCCGCCGCCTCCACCATCGTCTCAAGCTCGTCCCAACTCGTCTCAGGTGCGACAAATTTGATCAGCTCCACCTTGTTGAACTGGTGTTGACGGATCAGCCCACGCGTGTCGCGTCCCGCACTGCCTGCCTCCGCACGGAAGCATGCCGTATAGGAGGTATAGTACTCCGGCAGCTGCTCCGCATCCAGGATCTCGTCGCGGTGATAGTTCGTCGTCGGCACTTCCGCCGTCGGCACGAGGTAGTAGTCGAGCCCGTCGAGCTTGAACATATCCTCCGCGAACTTCGGCAGCTGCCCTGTCCCGACCATGCTTGCCTCGTTCACGATGTAGGGCGCAAGCATCTCCGTGTAGCCGTGCTTCTCCGCGTGGAGGTCCATCATGAAGTTGATGCACGCGCGTTCAAGCCGTGCCCCGAGCCCCTTGTAGAACGTGAAGCGCGCCCCCGTGACCTTCGCCGCACGCTCCGCATCAAGCACACCGAGCTTCTCGCCGATGTCCCAATGCGCTTGCGGTTCGAAATCAAATGTACGAGGCGTGCCCCAACGGCGCACCTCGGGATTCTCTGTATCGTCCTTTCCGATTGGGACGTCCGCCTTCGGCATATTCGGAATCTGGAGCAGCAGCTCACGCAGGTTTTGCTCGACCGTGCGCAGCTCCTCATCGAGCGCCGTAATCTCATCGCCAAGCGCACGCATCTCAGCGACCACATCATCCGCGCTCTCGCCCGCCTTCTTGCGTACGCCGATCTCCTTCGATACGGCATTGCGCCGTGCCTTCTTCTCCTCCACGTCCTGCAAGATCGCACGCCGACGTTCATCCAGTGCCGCAAACGGCGAAAGATCGAGCGCGCTGCAGCGGTTTTTCAGCATCTCCTGCACCGCCGACAGATTCTCGCGCACAAATTTCATATCCAACATCAGAAATCACTCCATCATATAGTTTGTTATCTGCTATCATAGTACAAAGGGCGCACTTTGTAAAGAAAAGCCCACATCTTCATCCCTGTTTCACACAGGTATAGTAAAATCAACGCGAAAAGGAGAGCACTCTAATGAAAATTTTACCATGGACGGGCGACTCCATCTTTCCCGCCCTCTGCAATACGCTGCTTGCTTGGCGCAAATCCGCACCCGACACACGCGATCTACCGTGGCGCGACGAACCGACGCCCTATCACGTCTGGATCTCGGAGATCATGCTCCAACAGACACGCGCCGCCGTCGTCCGCAGCTACTATCTGCGCTTTCTCGAAGCCCTGCCGAGCGTCCGCGCCCTCGCCGCCGTGGACGACGACGCACTCATGAAACTCTGGCAGGGGCTCGGCTACTACAGCCGCGCCCGCAACCTCAAACGTGCGGCACAGGCAATCGTGACAGAGCACGGCGGCGACCTGCCGCGCGACTTCGACGAGCTGCTCGCCCTCCCCGGCATCGGACGCTATACGGCAAGCGCGATTGCTTCATTCGCCTATGGACAGCCGCGCCCCGCCGTCGACGGCAACTTCCTGCGCATCGCCGCACGCATCACGGCGAACTCCATCGACATTGCAAAGGACACATCAAAGCGTGCGCTTGAGGCGGCGCTCGCCCCCTCCTATCCCACGGGACGCGACGCAGGACTTCTCAACGAGGCATTCATGGATCTCGGTGCGACCGTCTGTCTGCCGAACGGAGTGCCGCTCTGCCATGCGTGCCCCGCCGCGCAGCTCTGTCTCGCTCATGATCGCGGCACGGAGCAGGACTATCCCGTCAAGACGGCACTCAAGGCGCGCCGCAAAGAACGGCGCACCGTCCTCCTCCTCTCCTGCGGTGAGAAAATCGCCATACGAAAAAGACCCGCGCGTGGTCTCCTCGCAGGTCTTTGGGAATATCCGAATCTCGAAGGAAAGCTGTCGCAACGTGCTGTCCGCGCCCTCCTCGAATCAGAGGGCTTCGATGTGCGCGACATTGTGCCGCTCCCGTCTGCACGTCACATCTTCTCGCATATTGAGTGGGAGCTGACGGGCTGGGCGGTCACGGTCGCCGACACGAACGAACCGCCGCTCATGGCCGCCGAGGACAGAACAGATGCGCCAGCTTCCCTCCTCTGGGTGCGCCGTGCAGAGCTTGCCGATACGTACAGCATCCCTACGGCATTCGGATACTTTACGCCGCAATGAAAAATCCCCGCCAATGTGCGGGGATTTTTCATTGCAGATATTACGGCTGAAAGATCAGTGTCTTTTCAAACCAGAGTTTGATATCCTAACAATAAAGACATTCATTGTCAATGCTGTGTAAAAATTTAAACTAAAACAGGTGCTGTCGCCTCTCATTTATGCAACAAACAACACCTGTTTTAGCTCATGGGGTCTTTCTATATGTTATATTACACAGCTTTTTCAAGGTCACGCGACTGCGTGCGCATGACCGTATTGAGATCGAGGGCGGAACGGTCTGCAGTACGCTCCTTCTCCCGTTCCTTTTCGATGAGATTCCGCAGCATTTGCATATGCGGATGGTTCTCGAGCTCGGGGGTCGGCTTACCCGAGAGTGCCGCCGCCATCTGCGGGGGCATCCCGTCGGGGAACATCGCCTCGAGCATGGAGCGCACAGACTTCGGAATCATGTCCTGCAGGGCGACATTCTCCTGACGAAGCTTCACCTCATCCTCCTGCGTGAGCGCATACGCCTCGAGGAAGGCCTGGATGAGGTTGTCGTGCCAGAACTCACCTGCAAGCGTCAAACGGAATCCCGTCGCCGTACGCGTAACGAGACCATTCTCCGCCCATGCGACAAGAAGCGGCTCGAGTTCGGTGAGGAGATTGACACCGTACTTCTTCTCGAAGAACGGTGCGTACAGGTAGCCGTGCTCGATCTGATCGCCGATCTCGCTGTGCATACGATGCTCATCCGCCTGCTCGCCCATGAACTGGAACGGCTTCGTGCCCTCCTCCACCATCTTCTCATAGGGTGCAAGCGCACCGTGGTTGCGCCACATCATCTGACCGATGAAGCCGCCCGCTCCCGAGCCGAACGCGAGAACGTCATTGCCGCGCTTGGCGAGCGTGTTGTAGAGGCTCCGCTCGCGGTGGTCCGTCGTCCAATGCGTCGTGTCGATGCGGCGCGCCATCGGATACTCCGCGACAATCTCAAGCCCGCGCTTGAAATACTCCGCCTGTTCCTCCGTTGTCGGGAGCATCGGCAGATCCCCCGCATCGATGCGGCGTGCGAGCTCGCTGCCCGGGAAGACGTTGAGCTGATAGAGATCGCCGCCCGCAATGCCGAGCTCGAACTGCGTACGCACGTCGTTCTCCCAGATCTCCATCGACTGATAGGGCAGCCCATAGATGAGGTCTGCAATGACGACCGCGCCCTGCTTTTCCACCATGCGGCGCAGCGTCTCAATCACCGTCTCGCGGTCATCGATGCGTCCGATCGACTGACGGACGCGCGTGTCAAAGGACTGCACGCCAAGCGAAAACCGATTGATGCCCGCGCGCATCGCAGCCTCTACCTTGCTCTCGCTGAGATCGTGAATGCGTCCCTCAAGCGTGATCTCGCAATCACTCGTCAGCGGCAGACGCTCGCGCACCGTACGCACGAGCCGTGCGAGATCCGCATCACTGAGTGCCGTCGGTGTGCCGCCGCCGAAGAATACGGCTTGGAACGGCGCGCCCGTCACATACGGCGTATCCGCCGCCGCCTCGATCTCGTCGATGAGGACGTCGACATAGTGATGCACCGCCTCCTCACGCGTGAAATTCTGGAAGAAGCCGCAGTAGCTGCATTTCTTGTCACAGAACGGGATGTGGATGTAGACCGCACGCTCATCGGCAGGGTCGGGGGTCTGCGCCATCAGCTCCGCCCAGATCTGCGCCTGCTCCGCCTTGTCCCCGATCATGCGCTTGCCGCCCGCACCGGGATGCACGACACGCTTCTTCGTAAAGGCACAGCCGAGCGGGTTCTCCGACTTCGTGCCAAGCAGCCAGCCGCGTGCCTCCTCCGAGAGTGCTGCGAGTTTCGTCTCAAACGTATTCATGCCAATGCCTCCTTTGCCGCTGCAATGACCTGCGCGAAATCATTTTCATCCGGGTGACTTGCTGCCGCCGCATAGCGCACCGCATTCTCCTCAGTGAACGCATGCACATTGTCCTTCGGCATACTCTTGAACATCTCGATGAGCATCGGGTCAATCGCGCCCTGCACGAGAATCGCGCCCAGAATCTCATTGGACGGGTCAAAGAGTGCACGGATATTTTCGATGCACTTCGCACAGTGCTCCGAATCCGGCTCCGCGCCAAGCGTGCCATAGATGAAGACGCGCCGCCCGCGCAGACTCTCAATGTACTTCTTCGCCGCAGCATCCGCCGTCCCACGGTCAATCCATGTGCCGATGCAGAGCGTCGCACCCTCGGGCACTGCCGACGTATCCTTGACGCTGTGGCAGGATGCGTCGAGTGCCTCCGCCAGACGCTCCGCGACTTTTTTCGTATTCCCCGTACGCGAGGAGTAGATCACTGCAATATCGTTTCCCATAAGAATACTCTCCTATATATCAACGTGAATATCTTTGTTGTTTGATTCATGTATATAATATAACAGTCCTTTCAAAAAATCAAGAGGTTTTTACAAAAATCATAAACAATAATTATGAATCAAATTCACGTTTTCATTCATCCATAGGAATCTTATAGGTATACATATTCGTTCTCATCTATATTCTCAATTATATCAAGCTATTGAGAATATAGCTATTCATATTTTCTTCAGAAATCAATTCTAGTTTATTTTTGTATTTTATAACAGTATAGTTCATAATCATATTTTATATATAATTTTTAACTATGTTTATTCCAACAAAAAAACACCGCCGAAGCGGTGCTTTCCATTGTGTAAGCTCAGTGTGCGCCGTGTCCGCCATGAGGACCGTGTCCACCATGTCCGCCATGAGAGCCATGACCACCGTGAGGACCATGCCCTTTATGACCTTCGTGCCCCTCATGGCCCTCATGTGTGCCGTGTCCACAGCCGTGACCTTCATGCCCCTCATGACCGCAGCCATGCCCGTGTGCATGATCCTTGCCGTGCTGATGCTGGTGGCGGTGCGTGCACTTGCCCTCATCCGCGCTTCGCTCAAGCGTTCCCGCGAGATGCTGCTGCACGACCTCATCCGCGCTGCCCTTCACGCCGGATACGAGCGTAATGCCCGCCTCTGCAAGTGCCGTCTGTGCACCCGCGCCGATGCCGCCACAGATCACAACATCCGCTTTCGCGTTGTGGAGGAAGCTCGCGAGTGCGCCATGCCCCTCACCGACCGTGTCCACAACTTCCGAGGCCTGCACTGTACCGTCCTCGACATCATAGAACTTGAACTGTTTTGCTCTGCCGAAATGCTGCTCAATCTTCTCATTTTCATAAGGTACTGCGATTCTCATTGTATGCTCTCCTTTATCCTGAATCCCGAGGACTGTCGGATGTTCGATCCGGTATGCGCCGCCCGCAATGTGGATGCGCTTCCCACAGATGATTGCCTCCGCGAGCTTGTAGCGCGCCGCCTCGTAGATGCTCGTCACCGTCGCACGGGACACGCCCATCGCGGCGGCACATTCCTCCTGCGTCTGTCGCCCATAGTCGATCTGACGGATCGTCTCGAGCTCATCCAACTGGAGGATAACGGACTCCTCCGTCTCCTCTTCCGCATCCTCCGGCGCAAAACTCCAAAAATCCGGATAAGCGCCGATGCGTCGACATCTCTTTGGTCGCGGCATAGCTCCTCCTTTTCTGTCATATGACAGTTATAATCTTAACAAAGTTTTCGGCATATGTCAATTATATTTTTCTTGCGATTGACAAGTATGATAGAATAGAGGTAAGAATCCATTATATTTTGGGAGGAAATGGTTATGAAAAAGATGATTGCAGGACTGTTTGCGGGGCTCATCCTCGCCACAGGTGCACAGGTACTCGCCTATGGCTGCGAGGACGGCGCGTGCGAGCTGCCGCAGCGTCAGAACACGGCGTACTGCTATGGCGGCAATGCAGGTTACTGCTACGATGGCGACTGCGCACAGACATCACGCGGTGCATGCGCAAATCAGAGACGCGGCGGCTGTGGCTGTGGACGCTGATATTGAGTGAACGAGCGGGTCTGCTTGGAGGATATCATCTTTCAAGCAGACCCGTTCTTTATTGTGGCAGGATATCTATATCCAACGACGAATCATAATATATAGAGAATATTTTTACAAACGAACAAATGGGAGGAGAATCCATCATGAGCACATCGATTACAAACGACTTTGAGACGCGCCGCTATCGTCTCGCCGATGTGGCAAAGAAGGGCGACGTCGCCACACGCACACCGATCTACAGCACCGATTCGACGAGCGGTGTGGTCTGGGTATTAAAGCCGGGACAGGAAATCAAGCCGCACGGACATGCCAAGGCGGATGATATCTGGATCTGCATACAGGGTGAGGGCGTATTCTATCCCACGCCCAATGAGCAGCGTCCCATCACAAAGGGCGATATCATCGTCTCGGCGAAAGGCATGTGTCACGGCATGAAGAACACGGGTACGGAGGACTTTATCTTCGTCGGCATCCTTGCGCCCGTTCCGGCAGATTATTTCCCCATTGAGGGCTAACCTGTTCTCTTATTCTACGCACAAGTGGAGGTAAGGAAAATGCCCGCGCAATCACATTGTCCAAATACAAAAGCAGCCCCTCCACCAAAGCCGCTCGCATGGTGGAAAAAGCTGCTGATCGCCGTGTTTGGCACATACATCGCGGCAAAATTCTTCGGCATCCTCATCCCCGATGTCAGTGCTGCAGGGATATTGCCGCACACGGACGGCAACAGTCGCACGGACGAAGTGCCGCCACAGACGGACGAATATCCCGATGATACATGGGACTATCCTGCGGAAGATCGGTTCGAGGATGAGGATATCTATGCGCATGAGGATGATCTGCCGCCCGCAGAGAATCTCTATGCCGATTGGAACGACTGGAACGAGGGCTATGACGACGATCATTTCAGCTGATCGTCAGCGACGGATGAATACAACACTGCCCGTCATGATGGAAACAAGCTCAGCCGCCATCCCAATACGATTGATATCATCCGCATAGATGCTGTCGTCATCGGGAACCTTACGCGCCGCAATACGAGCAATGCGTGAGCAGACCTCATAGGCATCCAGTGGGCAGTCACGGTAAATGTCACTGTACTGCTCCGGATGCAACGAAGTCTCCAGATCCTCCAAAATATAGATGCCACCGCTTGGAAGCACATCAAAGAGCGTAAACAGCGCAAGCAGCTGATGGCTCACGATATGAGAAGCATCGTCAATGATGATCTGCGGACGAATTTCCCTTAGGCGGGAGACTTCTTCCCGATTGGAAAGGTCAGCCTGTATGACATGTGCACGCTGCGTTGCAAACTTACCGCACTCCGGCTCAATATCGACGGCGTAGATCTCTGCCCGAGGGAAATATTCCTCCCACATCCGCATACTTGCACCAAAGAAAATACCAAGCTCTAGCAGACGCACGGGCTGTGTGCGCAAGGACTCCAAGAAGCGCTCATAGTTGACAAGGTAGTTGTGATCCATACTGGATTTCCCAACACGGTATTTTATCCCGATGGCATCGAGATCCGATGCGTTGCAAAAAACGCCCTGTTGCTCCGCCTCCCCCATGGTGATACGTGCCCCGCTTCTCACATAGAACAGGGAATCCACCGAAGATGATGCAGTTTGCGCCCCCCGTGTGAACAGTGCACCGATAAAGAGCCCATCATCCGATGCCTTTGCCTCCAACGCGCAGCTGCCGAACAAGGCGCACAGATCATCCACATCATAGCGCCACACATCCTCATACGATTCGATGGAATACAGTGCAGAAAGTTCTTTCGGAGTTCTTGCTGCGACAAAGATTTTTCCACCCGGTCGGCAGATCTCTTGAACTTGGCGAACACCCTCACAAATACGGCGGGTTTTTTCCATGCCGTTGAGGACAAAGATGTAGTCGTAATGTACTGCCCCAATTGCCTCTTCTACGTCCGTCAGATCACAAAAGGACTCTAAGACCAGATAGCTGAACAGCACCATGTTGTCACATCGTGCCGCGCCCATATCCATCAAACGGTCATTCAGTGTGACTGAGTAATTCTTTTCCCAGAAATACATCCCGCCGATGATAAGGCATTCCTTGCCTGCAATATCCTCCGCACGAAACATCCCATGCGCCCACAGCCCTTCAAGAAATCTCTCTTCTTCCAAAAACATAGTGGTTCTCTCCATCCATTGTCAAAACAGTCGTATCCCTATTCCTGTAATCCCTCACCATCAGTATATTTCCCGCCGATGTCCGATGGCAAGTGCAAGGATGACAAGGCGATCATCCTCGATGGCACAGATCAAGCGATAGTCGCCGATGCGGTAACGCCACTGCCCCTTTCGGTTCGCTGTAAGTTCCTTGCCAAATGCACGCGGATTCTCGCAGTATAGGAATTTTTTCTCAATCCACGATTTAATCATTAGCTTCGTATAAGGATCAAGTTTTTTGACATCCTTCTTTGCCCGCTCGGAATAGATCAGTCGACAGGACTTCATGATGTCATCACGTCATTCCAAAACTCCTCATGGGAATACGTCGTCGGATTCTTACGATACTCCGCATACGCCTCCTCGGCAAGCCCGATATCGTACTCATCCTCGATCTTTTCAAAGAGCGCCTGCTTGAATGCCTCACCGAGGGAGATCGCGTGCAGCTTCGCATAGCTCTCCGCGAGTGCCTTCTCCGTGTCTGTCAGTCGGATCGAAAAACTCATTGTCATCCCTCCTTTTTGATTACAATGTACTACGCGTGATTCACTTTGTCAAATGTATTTAATATGTAAGCATAAATCCCGATAATGCTATTAGAAGGAATTATATCCCACGGATTGGAGATGGTGGAATGCGTATCGCACAGGATGCAGGAAAGCTCCCCTTCCTGCATGGAAACGGCTCTGCTGCGGCAGGAAAGGCTTCCGAGCAGAAGAAAAGCACGGTGACGGATATCCTGAGCCGTGCAGTCGAGGTCTATATCAGCGCGAAAGGAAAATCACTGAATGAAAGTGCCGATATGGAGGAGGATCTGACCCCTGCAGAGCTGGCACTTGCAGCAAACGAGAAAGAAATCGCTGACAAGAAAGCAAAGAAGGCACAGGCGGCGGAGATCGAGAAGCGCATTCAGACGGATGAGGGCCTCACAGACGAGGATAAGGCAAAGCTGCAGAAGCAGGCAGACGAACTGAAACGGGCGGGCATGACGGACGAGGACAAGCTGAGCGAGCTGCACGGCAAGGTGGATGCGCTTGAGAAACTCGTGACGGATGATCTCGTGACAGATGATGAAATCGATGGAGAGCGCACACTGTATCATCGTCAAATCCGACAATTGAAACTCGCGATGAAGGACAAGGAACACCACACGATGAAACTGCGCGGTCAGGCACTGCAGGAGCGTGCCGACCGCGATGCAGAGCTCACGAAGGCGCAGGAGAAGGAACGCGCGGCACTTGCGGCAGCGCAGCCGGATGACCTGACCGCACTCGCCGCACTCAGAGAGTATCAAAAGACTGCCGCTGCAAAGAAGCACGCAGACCGCAGCACAATCGTCGTTCCGACCAATAAGAGCACAAGCGATACATAAGCGCAAACGACGGCAGCACACGAGTATAGATTCGTGCGCTGCCGTTTTGTTCTTCCAGAATAATTCTTACCACATAAAATAACATCGTTTTCAAATATGTTTTATATATTTTATTCTTGACACGGAACAGTACACCCGCTTATAATTGGACAAATTGATGTGAAGGAAGGATATGCTTATGAAGGATTTCTCTGCCGAGGTACACGGCTGTCATAACTACGATGCGACGGGCGCACTCACAACGCCCATCTATCTGTCCGCGACGTTCCGCCATCCCGCGTTTCGCGAGAGCACGGGCTATGACTACGGGCGCGTGGCGAATCCGACGCGCTGCGATCTGGAGCGGGCGATTGCCCTTCTTGAGTGCGGTGGCCGCGCGTGGGCACTCTCCTCGGGCATGGCGGCAATCAACCTCGTCTTTGCCCTCTGCAAGGCGGGCGATCACGTCCTCCTGCCCGAGGATCTCTACGGTGGCACGGTACGCCTCGCAAACGACATCTACAGCCGCTACGGCATCGACTTCGAGTACGTCGATCAGCGCGATACGGCTCTTGTCCGCGCAAAGACGCGACAGGAGACGAAGCTCATCTTCATTGAAACCCCGTCGAATCCGATGATGTTCGTCACCGACATCCGCGCACTCGCACAGATCGCACACGAGAAGAACGCACTCCTCGTCGCGGACAATACCTTCCTCTCGCCGCATTTCCAAAAGCCGCTGACCCTCGGTGCGGACATCGTGGTCGAGAGCGGCACAAAGTACCTCTGCGGTCACAACGATGTGATCTGCGGCTTCCTTGCCGTAAAGGATGCGAACTCCGATCTGGCAAAGGAGATCGAACTGCTCGTCAAATCCGAGGGGCCGAATCTCTCGCCAATGGACGCGTGGCTCATGCTCCGCAGTCTCAAGACGCTCGGTGTACGCGTCGAACGTCAGGCAGAGAACGCTCTTGCCATCGCCGAATGGCTGCGCACTCTGCCCGAGGTCACGGAGGTCTACTATGCGGGGCTCCCCGATCATCCGCAGTATGCGCTGCAACGCTCGCAGAGCATGGGCTTCGGTGCGATGATCTCGTTCAAGGTAAAAACACCTGAAATCGCACAGAACGTCCTCGCACATCTAAAGCTCATTGCATTCGCCGAAAGCCTCGGCGGCGTGGAGAGCCTTCTCACCTACCCCCTTGTGCAGACGCACGCGGAGATGCCGCACTACCTCGTCTCGTGCACAGGACTGGATGATCGCCTTCTCCGCCTCTCCGTGGGGCTTGAGGATGTGGACGATCTAAAGGAGGATCTGGAACAGGCGCTCAAAAAAGCCGCTCAGAAAGGATAATGTATATGCCCATCAATTTTGACGAAATCATCGACCGCAGGAACACCTCCTGTCTGAAATACGACTTCGCCGCCGAGCGCGGCTACCCCGCAGACATTCTGCCGTTCTGGGTCGCGGATATGGACTTTCGCACGCCCGCCCCTGTGATTGATGCGCTGAAAACACGCGCCGCACACGGCATCTTCGGCTATACCCAGGTGAAGGACGACTATTTCACCGTCCTTCAGAACTGGTTCCACACGCGCCATGACTGGAACGTCGAGCGCAGCGACCTCATCATCACGCCCGGTGTCGTCTTTGCGATCGCGACCGCCATCCGCGCATTTACGAAAAAGGGCGATGCTGTACTCATTCAGCAGCCCGTCTACTACCCGTTCGCGAACATGATTCGCCAGAACGAACGCGTCCTTGTCGATAGTCCCCTCCACCTCATCGAGGGGCACTACGAGATCGACTTTGAGGACTTCGAGCAGAAGATTATCGCGCACAGCGTCAAACTCTTCATCCTGTGCAGCCCGCACAACCCCGTCGGCCGCGTCTGGACGCGTGCAGAGCTCGAGCAGCTCGCTGCGATCTGCCTGCGTCACAACGTCATCGTCGTTGCGGACGAGATTCACGAGGAGTTCGTGCGCCCCGGCTTCCGTCACATCCCGTTCGCCGCGATCTCCGATGAGGCGGCGGCGATCACCGTCACCTGCACCTCGCCGAGCAAGACCTTCAACCTCGCAGGACTTCAGATCTCGAACATCTTCATTCGGGACAAGGAGCTGCGCCACCGCTTCAAGGAGGAACTGAGCCGCACAGGCTACGACGAGCCGAACACGCTCGGACTCACGGGCGCAAAGGCAGCGTACGAGCACGGCGCAGCGTGGCTCACGGAGCTCCTCGCCTATCTGGAAGAGAACAATGCACGCACAAGGGCATTCCTCGCACAGCACCTCTCGAAGGTGACGCTCATCGAGCCGGAAGGAACGTATCTCCTCTGGCTCGACTTCTCCGCCTATGGGCTTTCGGATGAAGAACTCAACGCAAAGATCATCCGTGACGCACATCTCTGGCTCGACGATGGCCCCATCTTCGGTGCGGGCGGCAGCGGCTTCCAGCGCATCAACACCGCCTGTCCGTGGAAAACGCTCGAACAGGGACTGAAAAATCTCGCAGCGGCATTTGCCGAATAAGCGCATATACAAAAACGAGGCACGACAGCATTTTGTAGTGACCCCAAAAAGTTAGACCTGAAAGCGTAGGAAAGCGATTTCCTGCGCTTTTTTGTTATGCAACTTGCTGTTTGCGACGATACTGTGCTGGACTGAGCCAGCCAAGAGATTCCTTGATGCGGCACTCGTTGTAGTAGACAATGTACTCTTCGATCGCCGTCTTGAGCTCCTCGTAGCTATGGTAGACGCGCCCATAGTAAATCTCTTGCTTTAAGAGCCCGAAGAAGTTCTCCATCACGCTGTTGTCCAGACAGTTCCCCTTGCGTGACATGCTCTGAAAGATTCTCTCCTCCTTCAGCCGTTTTGTGTATGACTTCATCTGATATGCCCAGCCCTGATCCGAATGAAAGGTGCGCCGATAAGGACAATCCGATGTCACACGAATCGCCTCCTCAAGTGCAGCCTGAATGCCCGCAGCAGATGGTGTCTGCCCAATGTGGAAGCTGACAATCTCATTGTTAAACAGATCCATATACGGATCGAAATACAGCTTATGTGCGACGGGCTTCCCATCCTCGCCCTGCAGCCAGTATTTGAACGCACTCGTATCCGTTGTGATCTTCTGGTGCGGGATAGAGGTTTTGAATCTGCGGTTGAGGAGATTGTCCGCTACCGTTCCGACAGAACCCCTGTAAGAGCTGTACTTGCGCGTTTTGTGCGTAAAGGAATGCACTTGAAGTCCAAGCTTCTGCACAATCCGCTGCACTGCCTTGCGATTGATCCTGTACCCAAGATTTCGCATCTGCGCCCATAGGCGGCGATAGCCATAATCTTTGTGTTCTTTACGAATGGCAAGGATAATCTGTTCCCGCTGATCCGGCACTTGCGGTTGAGCAAATTTCTTTTGCCAGTACATATAGGTCGCTTTGGGAACCCCTGTGACGACAAGGATGTCTTTCAGCTGAAATTCTCCTCGGAGGCTGTGGACGATCCTTGCCTTTTGCTCTGCATCTTTTCCTGCAGACGCAGCCTCCTGAGTTCTTTTAAATAGGCGACCTCGATGCGCAGTCTCAGATTCTCTTCTTGAAGTGTACGCAACTGCTGTGTGGTCTCGTCTTGCGGCGTGTCTTGGATGCTTTCTTTGTGTTGTTTTGGCATAGTGGGTGTTCTTCCTTTCGGTTTGGGACGAAGGGCGTCCACACCGCCCCTGCGATAATCCTTGGTCCAACGCACAAGCAGGGACGGATTGTTCAGACCGAGGGAGAGAGCTACCTCCTGATAGGATACCTCTGTTGACAGATAACATTCTACCGCAGAACGCTTAAACTCGAAAGAGTATGTTTGCTGTACACGGGAGCGCTTCAGACCAGCTTCTCCAAATGCCTGATAAGATTTTACCCACTCCTGTAGCCGTATGGAAGGAACCTGCCAGCGCTTGGATAATGTCCGATAGCCTCCTTTTCCTGCAAGATATTCTCTTACAATCTTCAGTTTAAATGCCATACTGTATTTTGCCATTACAATACCCCCAAAAGTTAGATTCCTCAAATCTAACTTTTGGGGGTTAGGTCATTTCGCCGTCGTGCCTCGTTTTTATGTGATTCGATTATGGGTTAGGGACGCACTGATAAATTCAGCCACGCCATCTTAGTGCATCTTTTTTTCCCGCACTGTGTCGGCAAATTCTCCACATAGCCCCTGGTATGCGTCCGGTTTGCCTCCTTGTTCGGACGAAAAATCTGCGCCAATCTGACGGACTTCACAAAACCTCCCACATTCCGTAGGAGGTCTATTCTATCACTCATGTTCCTTAAAGTACTGCCACGCATCCATGACATCGAGGAAAGCACCGTCGAAGCCCGCCGCCATGATCTTGTCAAGATAGGCATCGGGGCTGCCGTAGAGGAGGTCATGCCACTCCTTCGACCAATAGCGTGCCTTGTAGCTGCCCGGCCACTCAGGATTCGGTCCGGCGAGCCAGTGCGGGCGCTCATCCGTCCACGAGGGCTGCCAGTAGGTGCGGTAGTCCGCCGCCTCACCGACGCTCATGTAGGAGAGGAGGAGCCGCTCGCCGCCATTTGCCTTGCGCTTCAGCCGCGCCGTCTCTTCCTTGGAGAGCGGCTGATCATCATAGTAGAGATCAACGATCAGCAGATCGTAGTTCGTCTCAGAGAGTGCCTTGATATACGATTCCCGCGTCTTGTAGTGCTCGGGATTGAGCAGCACGAGGAAGTTCTTCACCTGCCGCAGCTGCGTGATGCTGTTCGCGTTCTCGTTCATCGGCCGGCGGTCGGGGATCACATCGAGGAGGCGGTCACCGCCGTCGGCAATATAGCCCTCCGCCGCGCCCCACTCCTGCACATGACAGATCTTCTTCCCCTTCACATAGTCAAGGACAAAGACCTGCTTGCCTGCAAGGAGGGGCTTACGCAGCATCGCGGCGAGAAACTCATCTGTCTCCGCATCATTGCGCTCCGCCTTCTCCCCGTCCTCCTCGTAGCCGTCATAGAAGCGCGACTCCATAAAGAATCCGTCAAGGGCGCGAATGAGACGCGCGACGTTCTCCTCGGAGTTATCCTCCGTCGCTTCAAGGAGCCCCGTCGGTCCGTTTCCGACAAGAAGAAACGACGCGTTTTTCGCGCGGGCATAGTCACCGAGCTGCGCCGTGAGATCGATCATTGCCGTCTCCGGAACAATGCGTGTCTGCCGCGCAGCCTCATTGACATTGCTCCCACAGGCGTGCGGCAGCTGATTCAGCCCGAACAGCCCCGCCGCACCGACAAGAAATGCAGCAAGCCCCTTTTTGATAGTCCCCATACATCCTCCTTACAAGGTCTCCTGATACCAGAATGTAGCGCCCCAGCCATTGTAGCCGAATCCGCCGTCATCACTGCGGACATACCGCTCCGCCTGAAAGGTGAAATTCTTTCGCTCGGTGATCTTCCACTCCACGCCCGCGACGAGAGACTTGCGCTTGAAGCCGCCGCCCGTATTGAGTGCCGTACGCAGCGGGTCGGATGTACTGCTGACATCCGAGTAATGCGCCATCGCGAGCCATGCAAGCTTGGGCGAAACGACGTGGCGCAGCCCCAAACCGTAGTACTGCCGCGCAACATCCTGCGAGGCAACACCGCTGGCTGCGCCCGTGAGCGCATAGATGGCATAAAACCGCACTTCGTCCTTTTTTGACACCTTCTGATTGTGGAAATAGCGCAGCTCCCAATCATCACCGTCACGGTAATTGGTCTTTCCCATGATCGTGCGGCTGTCCGTATCCACCGCATCCTGTTCCGAACGCCCCGTCATATTGTGATAGAGCTGCACCATGTACTGCTTCTTCTCGCCCGCATGAAGGTATTCCACTTCCTGCGAAAAAATATTGCCGGGAGAAACGTGTGCACTTGGCACTTCCTTCGAGTAGTCGTAACTGCTGCGCATGGTGTAGCTCAAGCGTCCCGTCAATCGGTCACGCTCCGTGATGAGATGCACGACCTCAACGCTCGGGATATACTGCCAGCCCGCACCGAAGTCCGTGAAGCGCGCCAAACTCTCGGGCACGACCGCATAACGGGCAAAACGGCTCTGCCCCGTCGGTACACTAACACCAAATCCATAGTAAATGCGATTGATCGGTTTCTCATTGCGTAGTGTAACACTGAGCTGTGTATCTGTCCAGCCCGACACGCCTCCATTTTCATAGCCCGTATCGGACTTTACATAGCCCGTCGAAAGTCCATAGTCGAGCTTCGTCTTGCCCGCATGGGTGCGTGCAAAGTAGGAGAATGGCAGATAGAGCTGATGCCCCGCATGGTCGCCGTGCCACGCATAGTATTCGAGCCCCGTCTGATAACCCCTGCCCTCACCGAGGTACTTCAGCTCGTGCTCGCTCTGTGCGAGCTGCTTCTGTGCCGTCACCTCGTCACGCGCAGCCTCGGATGCCCACGCCCGTGCCTCGCGGTCATAGTTCTCCGCCTCGACGCGGTCGCTCTGCAGCTGTGTGAGATCTGCCGTGCTCGCGGTCAGCTCCTGCTGATATTCCGCAACCAGTTCGCGCGCGTCGCGCTCGGCATCCTCCGCCATCTCACGTGCCGCCGTCAGCGCGTCAAAATGTGCCTCCACGGCATCGAGTGCCGTCTGCGCCGCCGTCAGCTGCGCCGAGATGGCATCGAGCTGCGTTGTACCGGCTTCCGCTCCCGTGCCAACAGAGCCGCCCGCCAGTGCCGCCTCGACCATGATCTGCGCGTCCACGATGCGGTTCTGCTCATAGCCGACTTCGCGCAGAACGCGGGCAACGACCTCCGCACGGCGCGAACCGGCGGCACTACCTGTACCCGTGTCCGTGAGACGGCTCTCCTGCGCACTCAGCGCGTTGACCTGAGCACGCTGTGCGTAGACCTGCGGCGCATAGTCCGCCTCCGCCTGCTGCGCGGCAATCGCCTCTGCCGTGCGTGCCGCACTCGCCTCCTCGGCAACCGAGAGGGCAGTGCGGACAGCGGTGAGATGATCCTCGGCAGCTCTGAGGTTCTGCCCGACGAGGACAAGGTTCTTCGCCGCATCCGCCGTCGCCGCGCGCGCCTCCGCGAGGTTGTTCCGCGCATTCTCGAGGTCGGTCTTCGCCTGTGCAAGGCCATCCACCGCCGCATGGTAGGAGCGGATCTCCCCCTCCACATTCGACATATAGGAGAAGTAGCCGGGGACATCGTGCAGGGTATCGTGACTTGCCGCCATTGTCCCATGCCCTGTGCCAAAGGTGCAGAGTGCACACACCGCCGCTGCCGCAGGGCGCACGAAACCGCTGCATCGCATCCGCCTTCGTAGCATACTCATGCCTTTTCCATCCTTTCCAGATCCGGAAGCGCATCCCCATAGAGCCAATTTGCAATCGTGTAGAAAATCCCCGCATTTGCCTGATAAAAGATGGGCTGTGCGCAGAACACATAGTAGTTGATCCCGCGCCCGAAGCGCATGAGTGCCCACACGCTGTAGGCAAGCGCGAGTGCCGTCGCGAGGAAGAAGCCGAATCCATAGCTTTTCTCTCCGAGATACAGGCTAAGAATGCCAAAGACGAGGTTCGCCCCCGCAGCGATTACGCCAATCCGCCACACGCCGCTCTGGAAGTCGAAGTACTCAAGCATAATCATGAGCACCTGCAGTGCGCCCGCAAAGAACGCCGCGAAGAGCATGACGTTGAACATATTCACCGAGTTGTAGTCCAGCCCTGCAAACGAGAGCACGTAGTTGCCGAACGCGAGGAAGACCAGCGTAAAGACAAACTGGAACTCGAACGCCTGCCGCAGTTCAAACCACATGACATAGAGCAGATCCTTGCGTGCGTCCTCGATCATGTGGAGATTGCCGCCGCGTGTAATCGCGCTGAAATAATGCGCGTAACGCTCGTAAAAATGCGTCTCCACCTTTACCACGAACATCGTCGTGAGCGGCAGGATGGAGAGCAGCGCGTAGAACACCACCACATCGTAGCGCGGCGCATAGAGGAAGGTATCCTGAATCAGCACCCCCCACGGCCCCTGCCAGATGATGATGTTCGGCAGGAACAGCCCGAGCGTATAGCCGAACGCGCCGATGAAGAGACGCCCGTGCCGCCCGAGATACGGGAGAAATGCAAAGAGCATCCCATCCGTCGGCAGACCGAATCGGCTCGTGACGTAGAGGAAGAAGAAGAGGACGAGCACGCCCATCCCGACATCCATCGCCAGCAGTGCTCCCGCAGCGGGCGTTAGAAACGCCGTCTGCAAAAAGACAAACGACAGTGCAAGACTGATGAGAACCCCCGCGACATAGCCGAGGATCAGATACTTGAACTTCTTTACCGCCGTGAGGTAGACGCTGCCGACCCAGACGAGGAGCAGCGCGGAAAAGAAGAGATGCGACAGAATTTTCAGCTCGAGCGCGAGCGGTTTCCCCCAGAAGAAAAGGACCGATGCAATCGTCCCCAGTACGAGCAGGATCGCACTCATGCCGAACATGGACGGTGTCACGTCGCGATAGTGCTGGACGGTGATGCAGTCCGCGAGGTAGCGCGTCAGCACAATGGTAAAGCCGCAGGAGAGAAGCTGCGAGAAGACGAAGGAGTAGACCACCGCCCCCAGAAAGACCGCCGACGCATCCGCATCCACATTGTAGTTCTGAAACAGCATCTGGATCGCGAGCACCATGCTCGTGAGGAGGGCAAACGGCCCCGTGGTGACAATCGCAGAGTACGAATATGCCTTGAGATGCCCCGTCGCCGTACGTGCACGAAAGAGCCGTTTGAGCTCAAATCCGACGCCCGCCATGTGCCCCCTCCTTTCGTTCGCGTTCGTATGCTATTCGATACGATTCAATAAACTGTTCATAGGTATAGTGCGCCTGCGTCCGTGCAAAACCTACCGCTGCCATCGAGCGGCGCAGCTCATAGCTGCGTGCGAGACGCAGGATCTCGTATGCCATCGCCTCGTAGTCCATCGGCGCAACCACGGCACCCGCCGTTCCAAGGGTATCGTTGCTGTCGCCGTAGATCAGCTCGCGGCAGCAGCCCACATCCGTCGTCACATAGGGACGGTGTGCCGAAAATCCTTCAAGGACGGCGAGCGGCTGCCCCTCACTGATGCTCGAGAGCACGAGAATATCCATCTTCGGCAGATACTCCGCCACAGGGACGGAGCCCGTGAACGTCACATCCTCGAGTCCCAGCATCCGCACCGTCCGATGACAGACGGCGACGTAGTCGGGATCCTCCTCAAGTCCACCCATAACGACGAGCTGCGCATCCCCCATCTCGCGTTTGACGATAGCAAA
Organism: Centipeda infelix ATCC 43532; assembly: GCF_000234095.1. Taxonomy (GTDB): domain Bacteria; phylum Bacillota; class Negativicutes; order Selenomonadales; family Selenomonadaceae; genus Centipeda; species Centipeda infelix. Next base: position 49,687 of record NZ_JH376800.1, on the reverse strand, counting down.
GGCACGCAGCAGTGTCAGAATGTCCTTGATCGGCACGACGCGTACGACCGCACCGATCGTGATCGGTCCGCCGTGGTCGATGAGCTCTGGAATGTGTGAAAATCGCTCCATATGCACCCCGTTCGGAACGATGTTGATCTTTTCCGACGGGCAGCCGAGTCCCTCGGCAATCTTCCCATTGTGCTCAAACAGTGTATAGAGGTGATTTGCCGTGTGGTACGAGAGACGCGCAAGATAATAAAAATAGCGAATCCAGACGCCCTTGAAATCCGTCTTTGCCCAGTCGCTCTTGATGATCTCCGCCTCGCGCTCGCGCGAGTAGATCCCGTGCTCCGTAATCATATACGGCTTGTTGTAGAGCGTCGCCGCCATCGCACCGATCACGCCGCAGTAGCCCGTTGCGACACTGTGGTACACATCCGCCTCGGGCAGTTTCTGCTGAAGCAGATAAAAGAGCGGCAGGAGCATCGAGCGCATCGTCCAAAAAAAATCCGTGAACGGGAGATTGTTATACTCCTCACGATAGATCCGCACGATGATATCAAAGAAATCGCTCGACATAAATACCGCGAGCGGCGATTTCCAGCGTCCGTAGTGAAAAATCTCTGCGAGGTGTTTCAGCGGCACATCCCGCTTCCCGCTCACAAGCTCGTAGAGCGTCTGCTGCTCCTCCCCCGTGAGGATGTTCTCCACCATCTCCGAGCCGCGCAGGGAGAGAATTTCATCCAGAAAGGCCTCCTCGACCCCGACGCAGTTCTCGGGCAGCTTGTACTTAAATTTACCGCGATCCTTCGCCTCCGCACCGACGGAGTAAATGACAAACTCATGCTCCGGCAGCCCCGTCATGAGCATCTGAACCCACGAGGACACCCCGCCCACGACGTAGGGATAGCACCCCTCCGCGAGAATACAGATCCGCATCAGGGCACCTCCTTCCAGTAGATACGCGCCATGGGGGCATGGGTGCGAATGAGGTAGACCCCCTCATCCGCCAGCTCTGCCGTGCAGCCCTCCGTACGCTCAATTGTATGCGCCGTGTGCAGGAGGAAGCGCAGCTCGCCCGCACAGCCCCATGTATAGAGCTCCATGCCGTCCGTCATCCGCTGCACACGGTAGTCCATGTCAAAGTAGTCCGAGAAAAACGGCAGGCTGTCCGAGATTGTCTCTGCCGTTAGCCACGGAAAATGCGTGCGAATCTTATGCATGAAGGATCTCAGCCCGGTCTCCATGTCATGCCACGTCGTATTGGCCGCCGTCTCATAGAACAGCTCGTCGGGGTGGATGAAATGGGAGAACACGCCGATGTAGTTGAGCACACTGATCTCCTGCCAGAGCATGAGCCCATCATCCTCGTGCCCCGAGCTGATGCGCGGAAGCTCGAACACGCCATCCTTGCGCTCGAAGTTCTGGTAGTAGGCACGTTCATTCGCAGGGCCGTCAAAGAGCGATCCAAAGGCGATGACCTCGGGGAACACCTTGCGGATCGCCTCTTTTCCCTCAGGGCTCATGATGTTCGACGGCGGCACATAGAAGCGGAACTCGTAGTCGGGATAAGCCGATTTCACATAGTTCCGCAGCTCGTGCAGTGCCTCCTCCATATCCGCCTGACTTTCCCACGGGACATAGTTCAGGCGCGGCTGACCGTAGCCCTCGGGCGCGAGCGGCTGATGATTGTAGCCATGCAAGCCGAGCTCGCCGCCCATGTTCAGCAGCTCACGCCCATAGATGATGAGGCCATCGCGCGCAGCCCTGCCGCCGAGCGGACGGAACGGCCCTTTGACCTGGTTTCCGTACGTCTCGATGATTGCGCCCGTATAGCGGATGTCCTCCTCCTCACCAAGACGGCGGATGAACGGCCACCAGATCTTGCGGTAGAACGTCTCCGTATCCACGCCAAGCTCATCGTAGATGCGCTCAAAATCGCCCTCGGGGACAGGCGCGGGGAAGTCGTCCAGAACAAAGAGTTTCACGCCGACCACGGGATAGATCGTGTCCGTCCCACAGTGCGCCATCAGCGCGGTAAAGATACCGAGGTTCGTCTTGTCGTCGCGCTCCACGCCGTTGTATGCATAGATGTTCCCTTCGCCGAGCGGTTTCTCCCAAAGAAGCGGCGTCCCATCGACACTCGTGATGTGAACGGTAGCATCCGCCGTCAGCATGACTGCATTTGCCTGCGTTGTGAACGCCGTCCCCTCGCCGAAGTGAAAATCCTTGCCGCCGACGAGAAAATTCGTATGAATGTGGATGCCATACACATCCGTGATCTCACCCAACTGCGCAATGCCAAAGTCCGCAAGCGTCGACGCGTCGATGGGACGCTCCTCCACCGGCTCGATCTTTTGCAGAGCGAGCACCGTGCCGCCTGCACGTACATAGTCCATGATCTGTGGCAGCACAGATATGCTGCCCAGATGTCCCGTCGCAAGTGCGATGCCCTGATAGGAGCCGAGGAGGGGCTGTGGGTCGTCGAGCGGACGGCTCTCGAACGCCTTGCGCTTCTCCGTCAGGATCTTCTCCATATTGTGCCGCGCATACATACTCAGCACATCCGTCGGGTCGTAGATGATGAGGAACTTCTCGCGCGGCAGGTCCTCATCGGTCGGGGCAGAACTGAGCAACCGCTCCGTAAGCGGACGATTGCCCACCGTCCCCAGATGGAGAAAGCCGTCGAGACGGCTGTACTGGAAGAACAGCCCCAGCAGGAACGCAATGCCGAGCAAAATACACAGACTGCGTTTATTCACGAGGCGCACCTCCATCCCAGTAACGGATCGCCTGCATCGCCTCATTGCTGAGGCGGGTCGGCAGTTGCTTCAATGCCTGAACGGTCTCCTGCAGACGTTCCATATCATGCGACGCCTGAAAAAGGCTGAGCATCAGGAGGAGGGGCAGCTCCTGTGTGGGGTGCTGTGCACGGAATGCGGCGCATGCCGTCTCCGCCGCCTCCAGCTGCCCATTGCGGATCAGCCCGCGGATCTCCTCCGCCTGATAGGCGGGATGGTCAGGATGACGCTCCGCGAGGATGCGCAGCATCTCCATATAGCGCGTACGCTGCTGCTCCCGCGTCACAGAGTCACCGTATTGGCGCAGCAGGAACTCGCGCACCTTGTCCACGTATTCGTTGAGCAGCGCATCGTCATCCGCGCCGCGCTTCATTGCCTCCTCAAGCGCGTAGATCTCCTCGCTCAGCTGCTCCATGTGCGCCGTCATCATCGACACGGCATAGTAGGCAATCTCGCGGTCACTGTCGTGCACCGCCTCATTCAGGATCGCCTGCCGCTCCACAACATCCTGCTTGATCGCATCGGTAAAGAACTTGCGCTTGAGCTTCGGATCGTCCACGAGGAACACGTCACGCAGGGGTACGATATCCCCGCTGTAGGCGTGCTCGCCGAAGGACATACTGAGATCCTCGTCCTCCTCCTTCGGCCCCGTTCGCTTCATGAGCCCGAGCATCTGCCCAAAGAGCTCGTACAGGACGAGGATGAGGAGCCCCATGACCGGCATCGCAAGGGCAAAACTCCCCTTTGCCGCCGCCGAAATCCTGCCGCGCCGCCGTGCCTCGACCGCTGCATAGAGAAGAGCGAGCACAGCATTCAGCGCAAAGATGTACGCGGTTTCTGCAAATATACTCCCCATCATAGTGCCTGGCTCTCCCCGGTCTCCACACCGACCTTGGCCAGACGTTCACGCACCATATCGAGCGTCTTGCCCGCAACATCGGGCAGGAGCAGGGAAACCCCTGCCGGCGTTACGCCAATGAAGTCCTCGCCGCGGATGCTGTTTGCGATCTGATGATCCAGCTCGCTGTAGCTGCGTCCCGCAGCCTCGACGGAAAGAAGCGCAACGGGATAGTCCGGCTGCATACGACGCCGCTCCCGGAACTCCTCAATAACCTTGTCAAACTCCTCCATGCGCAGGATACGCGTCCCGTCCACGTACTTGCGGTCTGCCGTCTCCTTCTCCCACGCGTACGCGCGGGCGAGCGAGCTCGAGACAAGACGTGCCGTGATTGAGAGGAGGTTCTGCTCATAGAGACTCCACTGCTCGAAGTCGAGGTTATAGATTTGGAGCACGGCAATAACGCGCCCCTCGTACGAGATCGGCGCGGCAAGATCGGGCAGCCCCTTGACGAGATCCCGATTGACAAATATTTTCTTTTCACGGAGCATCTGCACGAGATAGGGGTTGTCCCCAACGCGCACCGAACGCGGCAGTTCATGTGTACTGCTGCCGAGACGCACCTTCTGGCGGAGATACCAGCCTCCCTCGCCCACGATGTAGACAACAACATCCTTGACGTTCAAGATATCTGCCGTCACGGATGCCGTCTGGGTGTAGAGATTCTCCGTCTCGACCGAGTCCAGACGCGAGACAATACGGTAGAGACGACCGATACTGTCGTCTGAGTTCACAATCTGACGGTAGAGACGATCCTTCACTGCGAGATTTTCCTTGAAAATCTTCTCGATGAATGAATAACGATACTGCAGTCGCCGCTTGATGCGGCTGTCCGCACGCAGTCGGTAGCTCTCACGATCGGCAAAGTAGCCCGTCAACACGGCGGCAAAGAAGTAGGAGACGAAGTGCAGGAACTCACGCGGGTTGTAGAGCATTGCAACGAGATCACCCCCCTGTGCGAGAAGGCTGTGGATGAGCAGGATCAGCGAGAACAGAGCCGCAATGAGAGCCTGCTGCTTTCCGTAGAGAAGCCCCATCGTACCGATATAGAGAAAGGCAAAATCGAACGCCGTCATGCTGTTGACAGAACTGCCGCCCTGCAAATACGATACTCCTGCCGTCACAAGTGCACCTGCCAGATTTTCCGCATAAGGGACGATCTTCTGACGAATGCGTTCCAACCGCGCGCGGCGCGAGAGTACACGGATATCCTCTACATAGGAGCCACGCGCCGTCTGCATCGCCTCATACGTCTCCTTAAGACCTTCGGCGAGCGGTCGCCGTGAACGCCAGCCCAGCTCGCGCTCGACGATCGCGCTGTACAGGACAGCATGCCCCTGCGGGGCACGCGGCGTCGCCCCCATGCGCATGGACGGAAAAAAGCACGTGCAGATTCGATAGAACTCCTCCATCGTCGTCCCGTGCGGTGCTGCAATGTGCAGATATGGCCCCTCAAAATTGCGCTCCGCTGCCTGGCAGACGGCATAGACCGCATCGCGTGCATCCAGAAGCCCGTAGGATACCTGTGCCGGGTCGTCATACTGCGGCAGAGCACGCCCCATCAGGGACGCACCAAAAAGACGCCCGACGAATCCGTCATCGGACGTCTGCCCCGGTGCATACAGCTCCGCCATACGCAGAATGGAGACAGGAAGCCCCTGTTCACGGTAGGCGTTCCCCAGCGTCTCAAGACGCACGAGCAGCTGCCCCTCCTCCGTCTGTGGAGACGGCGCATCCGTCTCCATGGGGGTGGATCCGGGTGCAAATACCTCAGTCCCCGAGAGCAGAAAGACACGCCGTACCTTCGTCTGCTGCGCCAAGCGCAGGAGCGCATCGAGATGCTGCATCGCGTGCGAAGGTTCACGCTCCAGACGATAGATGAGAAGATCGAGATTCTGAACGGCAAAAACCTGCTTTGCCTCATCACTATCCACATCGCAGTCATACGTCTGAATGCCCTGTGGTGGCTTTTCCTCCGCCGTACTGCGCAGACGACAGATCTCCCATGCCTCCTTGCGGAAGCAGGCGGCGAGAAGCTGCTCGAAATAGCGCGGCAGTCCCACAAACATCACTTTTTTTGTCCAAGTACTCATACGATTGTCCTATACACCCCATTCGCTTTGCAGACACAGCAACGATCCCTATGCCCACATTTCCATTGCACACGGAAAATACGACTTGCGCAAATGTTCTCATATATTTATGTTTTCCTGTATGCAATAAAATATATTTATTTAGTATATATTGTTTTATCGTATGCAGCAAGAGATTCATAAGCAAATTTATTCAAATATTATTTTTTAATATCAACTTCATATAGGATTTTTATCCTATAAGCAATATAACCGAACGCATAGAAGCAGCTATGTGGAGGATTCGTTGATGCAGACATGGCGAAATGGATACGCCATAGATGACAAAACAGCAGAGTGCTTGCGCACTCTGCTGTTTTGATGCAATATGGTCAGCGATCGAGAAAAAGGTCCGTCGAGAGGTAGCGGTCACCGCCATCGGGCAGGAGGACAACAATCGTTTTGCCCGCGAAGTCCGGACGATGCGCAAGTTCTACCGCAGCTGCAAGTGCAGCTCCCGAGGAGATACCGACGAGCGCGCCCTCACGGCGGGCAAACTCTCTGCCGTAGGCAAAGGCATCCTCGTTCTTCACCTGAATGATCTCATCATAGACCTTTGTGTCGAGGGTCACAGGGATGAAACCCGCGCCGATGCCCTGAATCTTGTGCGGCCCCGGCTTGCCGCCCGAAAGCACAGGCGAGTCCGTCGGCTCCACCGCAACAACGTGAATGGACGGGTTCTTGCTCTTGAGGTAGCGGCCAACACCGGAGACTGTTCCGCCTGTGCCGACACCCGCTACGAATGCATCCACTTTTCCATCGGTATCCTCCCAAATCTCGGGCCCTGTTGTACGCTCATGCACCGCCGGATTCGCCGGGTTCTCGAACTGCGACGGAATGAACGAGTTCGAGATCTCCTTCTGCAGCTGCTCCGCACGCACAATCGCCCCCTTCATCCCCTGGGCACCGTCGGTCAGGACAATCTCAGCGCCGTATGCCCTGAGCAGATTTCGACGCTCGACGCTCATCGTCTCGGGCATTGTCAGAATGGCACGATAGCCGTGCGCCGCTGCAACCGAGGCGATACCGATACCCGTGTTGCCGCTGGTCGGCTCGATCAGCGTCGCACCCGGCGCAATCTTCCCCTCACGCTCCGCCTGCTCGATCATCGCAATCGCAATGCGATCCTTGACCGAGCCCGCCGGATTGAAGTATTCCAGCTTCACCAGAAGATTGGCATGCAGGTCATGCGTTCGTGCAAATGATTTTGCCGCAAGCAGCGGCGTGTGTCCGATGAGTTCCGTCACAGTCTGGTAAACATTTGCCATAATTCATTCTCCTTTATCTCACAGCACCTTATTAAACATATAGAATAAGTATGTTTATATACTACTCATTTTTTCATCGAATGTCAAGGGACAGACACAAAAAAACTGCCGCATGATATATTTTCGTGCGGCAGCCCCAATGAACAATACGCATTGCCTAGGGAAGCACTGATAAATTCATGTCGCCTTAAAATATACTTTGACATGCGTGCCCTGATCGACAATATCGTTGATGCTGAGACTCTGACCGACCGCAGCCCCCGTGCCCTCACTCTCGAAGAAGAGTCCGCGCTGCTCGGCGAGACGTGCCGCCTCACGCATGGACAGCCCTGTAAAGTCCGGAACAAGAGCCTTCCCCTCCGGTGGGGTCGCGATCGCCTCCATACGTTTTTCCTCCGTGCGCGTGCGTGGGTTGACATCCGTCTCCTGCCCCTCCTTGGCGAAGGCATTGCTCGACGGTTCGACGTGAGCGTAGCGCAGGAGCTGTGCGAAGATGCGTGATGCGACGGGCGCGGCGATCTGCCCTCCATAAAAGTTGCCGCCGCGCGGGTCGTCAATCACGACAAGCACGGTAAAGATCGGATCTTCGACGGGGGCAAACCCACAGAACGAGGCGATGTAACGCCCCTCGAGATACCCCGTGATCCCACGGCTGGTCTTCTGTGCCGTTCCAGTCTTGCCCGCGATGCGGTATCCCTTGACCCCCGCCTTTGCACCGCCGCCCGTCGCAACGACCTGCTCAAGGAGACCGATAAGCGTGCGGTCAACGGTCTTTTGCAGGGTCTCGCGCACCTCCTGCGGCTGACGCTCCTCGTAGATCGATCCGTCAGGGTTCTTGATCGTGCGAATAATATACGGACGCATGAGCGTACCGCCGTTCGCAATCGCGGACATCGCTGTTACGAGCTGCAAGGGAGTTACGGCAATGCTCTGCCCGATCGCAGCGGTCGCAATGTCCGAGTCCAGCATCTCGTCAGGTTGAAACAGGATTCCCTCCTCCTCGCCCGGCAGGTCAATGCCCGTGCGCTCACCAAAGCCGAAGAGCCGCGTATAGTGCATCAGTTTTTCCGCACCGAGCGACAGCCCGACCTGTGCGAAGCCGGTATTGAGTGAGTTCTTCACAATGTCGACGAAGGTAACTGCGCCATAGCTCTCATTGTTCCAGTTCTGGATACGACGATCCGAAACAATGACATAGCCGGGATCATAAAAGACCTGATTTGGCGTGACAATGCCCTCCTGCAGTGCCGCCCCCGCAACGATCGCCTTGAACGTCGAGCCCGGCTCGTAGTTGAAGGAGACGGCACGGTTCTTACGCTGCTCATCCGTATACTCCCAGAAGCGGTTTGGGTTGTACGAAGGGCGTGATGCCATCGCCAGAATTTCGCCGGTTTTCGGATTCATGACAATCGCAGTGACGGAGGATGGCATGTTCTCCGCCATGGCGCGGTCAAGTTCCTGCTCTACCATAAACTGAATGGTGCTGTCGATGGTGAGCACTGCCGTCTTGCAGTAGTCGCCGCCATAGGTGCGCCGCCCGAAGAAGATGGAGTCGAGAATCGGCCGCCGCTGTCCGTCGACGGTCAGGCGCTCCTCGCGCACCTCCCCCTTGAGCAGCGGATCGAGCGCATGCTCCACACCGCCTAGTCCCTTATCCTCCAAGCTGACAAAGCCGATCACATTCGCCGCGAGGGCATCGTTCGGATAGTAACGCTTTGCCTCATTCTGGAAACCGAGGCAGTCGCTGTAGCCCTTCTCACGAATGACCGTGCGCACTGCCTCGTATTCATCGTGCTCAAGCCATCGCTTGACCCAGACAAAGCCGCCGCCAACAGCAATATCGTCGAGAACCTCCTGCTCCGTGAGGCCGAGGATGGGCGCAATATCGGCAGCAATCTCCGCAGGATCATGCGCGTCATAGACATGGTTCGGATCAATAAACAGCGATTTCGTCATGCTGCTGACTGCGAGCTCCTTCCCATTGCGGTCGAGAATCGGACCGCGCAGGGTCTGAATGCGGAACTCGTAGCCGCTCTGGTCGCGCATCCGCTGTGCGAGCGCGTCGCCCTGAATCACCTGCAGATAGGCGTAGCGGAACGTCAGGACAACGAGTACGACAAACATGAGCAGTGCCACACGCGCAATGCGCCCCTGCACCGTTGTCCGAATATTTTTCATTGGATTGCGTTCCCCCATTTCTCGGATCATTCCCATATCATCATATCATAAACACGTATGAAAAAAAAGCCGCCGCAGCGCTCTGCGCCGCAGCGACTTTCGTCAATGGGACGAAATCAGTGATGATCTTCCTTCTCTGCCTGTTCGATCTCCTCACGCGTGACAACGCCCTGTGCGATGAGTTCGTTCACCCATGCGCCGTGGTGATGCGCCGCGTAGGAAGCCTTGATCGTACCGTCCTTCATGCCGTGCAGGGAGTCCGGATTGACACCCGCCGCAAGATAGATGTGTCCGAGTGCCGCAGCAAAGCAGACCACAGCCGCAATGCTGTGCACGGGGATGGCAAGTGCCGTGATGGTCGCGGGCAGGATGCTGTCGCCCATCCAGAGAATCACGCCCGAGATGGCGATGACAAGGGCAAGAGCGAGCTGAAGCGCGATGTTCATCTTCTCGCCGCCGTTGTAGAAGCCCTGCGGCGGCATATGGGGATCTTTGCCCATCAGCTCGATCGGGAACTTCTGCATGAACTCCATATCCTTTGCGCCGAAGCGGAAGACTTCCTTGATCATCGTCAGATAGCCCTCACGTGCGATGAAAAAGCCGATGATCGGTGTCGCGATAAAGATGACACCGAACACGCGATGTGCATACATGAGCGTCTTATCGCCGAAGATGTCGTACATAAAGCGGAAGGTGTCCGCATACAGCGGCAGCGCCGTGAGGAAGAGCATGAAGAACGCGAATGCGTTCACCCAGTGACAGAGGGCAAATGTCTTCTGATGGCGCGGAACAAATTTCTTGTTGATCAGCATTGTGCTCACCCCTTCTCCTGTTCCTTCGCGGCTTCCTTAGCGCGTGATTTAACCATCTTGCTAAGCACCATGGCGCCGACGATGCCGGCGGCAGCACCGCCGATGGCGAGTTTCGTAAAGGTACGGCCTGCCTTCCAGAGGTCAATCGAAAGCGGGGTCACGGGGTTCGCCGGGAGGCCGAACACCTCGGGCTTGTCGGGCAGGACGTAGATCATGTGCGTACCGCCGACCCCTTCGGGGCAGTAGATATTCGCGTTCGGATGGTTCGGCTGGATCATCGCGAGGCGCTCTGCTGCGAGCTGCTTCATCTCCTCAATGGTGCCGAACTCGAGCGCATGTGCCGTGCAGGTCTTGGCGCACGAGGGCTTCAGAATCTCCCCCGTCGTCTCGTAGCCGTGCGCGATGCGGTCGTAGCAGAGATCACATTTGGTAGACTTGTGACGGATCTCGTCAATCTTGGGGATATGCCACGGGCAGTTGTGCTCGCAGTAGTGACAACCGACGCACTTTTCCTCATTGATGACGACAGTGCCGTTCGGGTTGCGATCGATGGCATTCTCGGGGCAGCCCTTTGCGCAGGCGGGATCGCCGCAGTGGAAGCAGTTCTTCTTGAAGAAGTCCCAGTGAAACTTCCCCTTGTCATCAACGCGCTCCTTCATCTGGATGAGCGTATAGACGCGTGAGCTGAGATCCTTATGCGACTGGTACTGCCCTTCAAACGGGGTATCCATATCGGGCGGCAGGTCGTGCCACTGTTTGCAAGCCACCATACAGCCGCGACAGGCAGTGCAGCGCGACATATCATGCAGCATTGCGATTTCCTGTGTCATGACGCTTACTCCTCTCCTTATCTTAATAGCCGTTTATTCAAGTATCGGGTTTCCCTTTTTATGAAGCCCCTTCTCCTCGGCGAGGAGATCAAGATGAACACTTGCCCAGTCCTGTCGATAGATCGCATCCTCGGGGCTGCCGTCTACAGGGCCGCGGTAGGTCTTGATGTAGCTGTCGCAGGCATCGCAGATATCCAGCCGCATTGCACTGTCATGTTCCGGCTCAAGGGTGTGCATCTTCTCCAGATTCGTATTTCCGCAGTAGACGCAGCCGACACGCGCATAGATCCAGCGCGTACCGCAGCCGCCGCACACAAGATGACGGATCCGTCCCTCGCGGTGTTTGCGAAGATCCGCGACCACTGGCCGCCGCCCGCAGACAGGGCAGAAGTTCTCGCGGAACTCCGGACGGTCTGCGTCAGGCGCCCACGTCTCCGGCTCTTTGAGCGCGGGCGGCGTGAGATGTGCGATGATACGCCAGATTGTACTGCGGACAAAGCCTTCGTTCAGCGCACGTGCCTCGCAGGTTGCGGCAAATGCGGCCTTGTCCTGCGTGAGGACTTCCGTGATGAGCTGTTCCTTCTCACCCTTGCGCATGGATTTCAGTGCGGCAAGATATGCGCGTGCCGATTCCTGCATGAGCGGCGGAACATCCGCCTCCGCGATGTTGGCGAACACCTTCTCCTGCAGGAGATAGACCGCACGCACCATGCGGCGGCGATAGGTCTCCTGCTGCAGGATGGGCAGCTTCTCCGTCATCGTCTTTCGGACGGCGCGTTCGGGCAGCTGGATGGTCTCCGGCGTGCCAATCGCCTCATCGATGAAATGATAGATCCGCTCGCTTTCCTTCAGAAATGGGTACTTCTTGAGGAAGCTCTTCATCGGATCTGTTTTCTTGGCTTTCATAAAAGGGTTCTCCCCGCCTGTTCAGACGTTATTCCTGTTCATATTCTGTGCGGTCATGCCCCATGCGGTTCATGCCACAGGGGGAGTTACAACCGTTCGACGTTGGCAAGGCAGGCCTTGAACTCCTGCTCCTGCACGTTCGGATCGAGCGCGTCGATGGTGAGGTAGTTTGTCGAGGGTCCCTTCGAGAGTCCCTTGAAACCCCAGTTGTAGGGCATCCAGATCATATGGGTCTCTTTTCCGTTGACCATAAGCGGCTGTGCGCGCTTCGTAACCATCGCCTTGACCTCGATTGCTGAGCGCGTCGTGCTGACGCGGACGCGGTCGCCGCCGCGAATGCCGAGCTTTGCGGCAAGCTGCTCTGAGATCTCGACGAACGGCTCCTTGACCAGCTCGTTGAGGTACGGGATGTTGCGCGTGATCGTTCCCGAGCACCAGTGCTCCGTCAGACTTGAGGAGCAGAGGACATACGGGTATTCGTCCGGCGTTCCGATCTTCTGCAGTTCCGGAATACGCGGGTAGATGACGCAGGGGTTGAACTCGGTCTTCTGTCCCTCGTTCATCACGTTCTTCGTCGGGCTTTCGACCGGCTCGTAGAACTCGGGCATGGGACCATCCACGGGTACATAGGAATGATCGCGCGTCTCACCGTTCTCCACATCGCTGTGCTCTGCGGCAAACAGGCGTGCAAAGCCCTCGGCGTTCATGCGGAACGGCTTCTGCCCGCCGGGGGTATTTGGCCCCTGCGTGCGATCGGCAACGTCGGGAACGTCGTAGCCGTCCCACATGCCCTTCTCCTCATCCCACCAAACGATCTTCTGTCCGGGGCGTACGGGCTTGCCGTTCTCGTCGCAGGAGGCACGATTGTAAAGCATATGGATGTTGTCGGGCCAGACCCATGCGTAGTTCGGGTAGATGCCCATGCCGCCGCGATCCTCCTGACCACGCCGCTTTGTCATATTGACACCGTCACCGAACACGCCCGTAAAGATCCACATACCTGCCATCGTCGTGCCATCGTCGCGGATCTCGCGGATGCCGCGCAGGAGATGCCCGTCCTTCAAATCGTAGCCGTTGCACTCCTTCATGATGTTCTCGACGTATGCCTCTCCGTTTGCCTCGGGATCGCCGTAGTTCCATGTGAGAAGCTTGATCGTGTTGTCCTTCGGATCCGTGGAGTCCTTGTAAAGCGAGACGATGCGCTTCCAGAGCTTGTCGCAGATCCAATAGTCGGGGCGCGAGTCGTTCGTCGGATCCGGGCCCTTCATGCGCCACTGAAGCATACGCATGGAGTTCGTCATCGAGCCGCAGCGCTCGAGGTAGGACCCCGCCGGCAGGAAGATGACCTCGGTCTTGATGTCCGCCGGATTATCGCCGGGGCGCTCCCAGAACGCCGCCGTCTCGTTGACGAAGACATCCTGCACGATGAGCGTATCAAGGTTTTTGAGCCCCTTGTTGACGATCGTGAGGTTCGCGTTCGTCATCTGTGGGTTCTGTCCGCAGACGTAGATACACTTGACAATGCCCGCCATCGCCTTTTCAAACATGATATACATGGAGTCGTTGTGCGTGCCGTTGCGGATCGGCAGTGCATTGAACATGTAATCGTTTGAAGCGTTTGCGGCGTCACCGAACCATGCCTTGAGCAGGTTCTTCAGGAACTTTGCGCGGAACGTACCGTTGTGATGCGTCCACTTCGCAAGTGTATCATCCACATGCGTCGGATAGGAGAGGTATGCAGGATAATACTGGAACATGATGCCGTAGTCCGTCGAGGACTGCACGTTCGGCTGTCCGCGCATTGCGTCAATGCCGCCGCCCGAGACACCGATGTTGCCCATGAGCAGCTGGATGATCGTAAAGCAGCGGATGTTCTCCACGCCGATCGTGTGCTGCGTCATACCGAGCGCGTACATCATGACGGTCGGCGTGATCGTCGAGAAGAGCTCTGCAGCCTTCTTGATGTCCGCCACGGGCATCCCCGTAATCGCCGATGCCTTCTCGAACGTGTAGCGCGAGAAGTGCTTCGCGAGGTGATCCATGACCGTGCCCTTTGTCGCCATCGTAGGGGCTTTCACCGGCTTGCCGTTCGCGTCGAGCTTGTAGCCCCACGACTCCTTGTTGTAGGTGCGCGTCTTCTCGTTATAGCCGGAGAAGATGCCCGCATCAAAGTCAAAGTCGTCGCGCAGGAGGCAGAAGGCGTTCGTATTGCGGCGCAGATAGTCGGCATCGTATTTTTTGTTCTGAATGATATAGTTGATAAGTGCTCCGAGGAATGCGATGTCTGTGCCGGGACGAAGCTGGAAGAAGTGATCCGCTACGCGCGAGGTACGGGTATAGCGCACGTCGACATGAACGATGATGGCACCGTTGTCCTTTGCCTCCATGACGTTCTTCATCGCCATCGGATGACACTCCGCCATGTTCGAGCCTTCGATCCAGATCATCTTCGCGTGCTTGAGGTTGTACCACGAGCCTGTCATTGCGCCGCGCCCGAACGCCGCATTGAGTGCCGGCGGTGTCGTCGCATGGCAGACACGCGTCTGGTTGTCAATGAAGACAACACCGAGTGCACGCGCCATCTTGATCAGCTGGTAGCACTCCTCGTTATTGACCTGCGAGCCGCCGACAAAGCCGATGGCATCCGTACGGTTGCTCATGAACTTGTAGCCGTTCGCCTCATCCTGACCGACCCAGTTCTCATCGCGCGCCTTCTTCATGGCACGTGCTGCGCGGTCGATTGCCTCCTCCCAGCTGATCTCCTCCCAGTGATCACTGCCGGGCGCACGGTACATCGGACATTTCGGGCGAAGTTCCGCATTCGGAATGTGCCCGTAGCCAATCCCCTTCGGGCAGAGGCCGCCGCGATTGACGGGGGCATCCGCCGCACCTTCAAGGTTGATCAGCTTGCCGTCCTTGACATAGCCGATCGTTCCGCAGCCGCAGCCGCAGAAGTGGCAGACGGAGGTAAATTCGCGACCGCCCGTCAGCTTGTACTCTTTCGCAGCCGCCTCGACTTTGCCGACGTCCAGACCGAGACTGGCAAGTGCCAGCCCGACGCCGCTTAGCCCGGTGGCTTTCAAAAAGTCACGTCTGCTAAGGTTCATCGTGATTCTCCTTTCATATCGGCGGAAACCCGCCGACAGGCTCTCCTAAACCTTAATTAACATATCTATGAAAAACGGGGAAATCCCCTGTTTTCACCTAAAGTACAATGCGCTCAGGGTTCGCGTATACACAGAATGAACCGGGCGCCATACGTGCGCACAGCGTAATGCCGAGCTTGCGTGCGACATCGAGCGAGAGCGTGGTCGGTACGGACTTCGCCGCAACCGCCCCGATGCCCATGCGCCCGAGCTTCAGCATCATCTCCGAGGAACAGCGTCCGCTGAAGACGATGATTTTATCAGTGATCTCCACGTGGTTCTTGAGCGCCCAGCCATAGAGCTTGTCAAAGACGTTATGGCGGCCGACATCCTCACGGAAGACGAGGATTTTCTTATTCTCCTGATCGTAAATGACCCCGCTGTGTACGCCGTTCGTCGTGTCATGCGTCTTCGATAGGTGCGCGAGCAGCTCATCTGCCGTCGCGAGAATATCCGACGCATGGAAGCGCACGTCGCGCGGGCGTTCAAAGATCTCCTCGGGGCGCAGTTTCAAGATTTTGCGCGCTGAGAAGTAGCGGGGATTCTCGACGGCTTCCTCCGCCCAACGCTGCGCATCCTCCGTTGTTTTAACCGAGGCGCGGAGGTGCTCTGCATCCACCGTCAGCTCCGTGATGTCATTATACGCGCGGATGCGCCCCATCTGGGCGAGCATCCCGATGACAAGATCCTCGAAGTCGACGGGCGAGCAGAACGCCGTGGTAAAGTTCTCCCCGTTGAGGTCGATGTCGAAGTAGACCTCCTCAGAGGTATATTTATGATCGGGGACGAATGCTTTCTCCTCCGACACATAGCGTATTACGGGAACGTCGATAAAGTCACTGCGCTGAATTTCCATTTCCATTCCCAGTTCTTTCCATTCTTACATCGTCAAAAACATCTCGCCGTCCGCGCCGTAGAGCGGCCGCCCCATCAGGAAGAGCGCAAGGCGCACGGCGGTATCCATATCATCGAGGTCAAAGGTCAAAAGATCCGTTTCTACGGTACGTCCTTTTGTAAAGTATGCGACAACGCGCTCATCCAACTCCGGTGTCCCCATGCCACGATCCAGCATGAGCGTCGGCAACGTGCCGCGCGAGCGGCTTTCCGTGATATATAGCTCTACACTATGGGTATCTAACTTCGCGATAAGATTCTGAAAATCCTTCCGACAACTCGTTTTTTGTTGAATAAAATATCCTGCTGGTGAACTAACTACGACCGCCTCCGCGCCCACCTTGGCAAAGCGCGCCGTGTCCTTCCCCTCCGTATCGAGGTCAAAGCCGTGGCTGTCGCTCTTGATGACTGCCGTACGCACGCCGCGCTCCGCGAGGAGCGGAATAATCTTTTCAATAAATGTCGTCTTGCCCGTGCCCGAAGCAGGTGCGGCGACTGAGAGGACGGGCTTCATCCGCTGCTCGTTCGCGAGCCGCCCCTGTGCCAGCCGATAGGCGGCGGGCGTGTTCACGTTAAACAACAGCCCCGCATCCACCGTAAGCGGAACTTCACGCACGACGAGTTCCCTGAGGATGATGCCAAGCTTGCGGTCACCGCGTGCAATTGCTGCCGCAAACGCCGCACCCGCATCCCGTCGGTAGAGTGCCGCAAGCGGCTGCCAGTAATCGCTGAGGGTCGGCAGTACTACCTGCGTATCGCCCTCTGCGTGCGGCAGGAGTGCCCGTACCAGCTCGATATCGTAAAAGGGCATATCTGCCGAAAGGACGAGTGACCACTCCGTCTTCGCTGCCGACAAACCTGCTGCAATCGCCGCCGCAGGCCCCTGCGCAGGGATTTCATCCGTAACGAGAATCGCTCCGAACTCTGCGGCAAGTATCGTGAGCTCTTCCCGCGCCTCCTCTGCTGCGAGGACAATGCTGCGGAACCCTGCCGCACGTCCCTTGCGGAGTGTGCGCGCAAGCAGCGATTCACCATCCAGCGGCAGAAAGCGCTTGTCCTGTCCCATGCGCGTACTCTTGCCGCCCGCCGCCACGATGAGTGTCAGATCGGAGAATTTCATCGTGCGCACTCGCCCGTGTCGCCGCGCAGGATCTCGATGCCATGCTGCAGCTGCGGCAGGATAAAACCAAGGCACTCGCGCACAGCCTTCTCACTGCCTGGCAGATTGACGATCAGCGTGCGCTTTTTGATGCCCGCCGCCGCCCGCGTGAGCATGGCACGCGGGGTCACCTGCATGGAAAGGGAACGCATCGCCTCGGGGATGCCCGGGGTCTCGCGCTCGATGACCTCACGCGTCGCCTCGGGTGTCACATCCCGCACGGAGAAGCCCGTGCCGCCCGTCGTTAGGACAAGCCCCACGCCGCGCTGTGCCCAGAGCTCCATTTCGCGCTTCAGCTCCTCCTTCTCATCGGGGACGATGTTGAAGCCCGCGACATGGTACCCCGCCTCCGTCAGCATCTCCCGAATCGCTGCACCGCTCGCATCCTCACGTTCACCGCGTGCACCCTTGTCGCTCGCCGTAATGACGGCGGCATCCAGAGGGATCTTCTCCGTCGTGATCTCCATTTTGTCACCAACCGTCACCCAACCGCCGTGGAGCACGCGTGCAAAGACGCCCTCGCGCGGCATGATGCAGTCGCCGACCTGATGGTAGATCTGGCAGTGGCTGTGGCACTCCTTGCCGATCTGCGTGATCTCGAGAAATACATCCCCGACACGCAGACGTGTGCCGACGGGCAGCTCCTTGAAGCGGAATCCCTCGGCAACCACATTCTCTCCAAATGCACCAAAGTCCACATCCGCGCCGCGTGCACGGAAATCGTCGATCTCGCCAAGACCGAGGAGGCTTACCTGACGGTGCCAGTCACCCGCATGGGCATCGCCGTCAATGCCGAACTCCGTCATGAAGAAGACGCGATCCAACGCGTGCTTCTGCGTCCCACGCTTCTCACTGATACAGAGCGCTCGAATCTCTCCCATATTAACCTCCCACCTGATACATGGCGCGTCGGTCACGCGTCTCTGTGTCCATCTCGAAATAGTGTTCCTCGGGCTTTTTCCAGATCGCATGTGCGATTGCGTCTGCCAGCTGCGCATCCGTCGCCCCACCGCGCAGGAGTGCACGCGTATCCAGTCCAGCATTGCTGTAGAGACAGAGTTTCAAAAAGCCCTCTGCCGTCAAACGCACACGGTTGCATGTCGCACAGAATTTGTGCTCCATTGCGTCGATAAAGCCGAGTGCACCCGCAAATCCCGCAGGTTTTACATAAGCGGCGGGTCCTGTTGGAACAGCCCCCTCATGCGCCGCCTCCCCCACGGGAAGCAGTGCTCCGAACGCGTCCCGCAGCCGCGCCCGCACCGCGTCCATCGGCACACCGCGATAGCCTTCCGTGCGGGCACAGCCGATCGGCATGAGCTCGATGTAGCGCATCTTAATCGGATAGTCGCGTGCAATCGCCGCGAGTTCCGTGATCTCATCGTCGTTTATCCCCGCAATCGGCACGCAGTTCATCTTGACCTCAATGCG
Organism: Centipeda infelix ATCC 43532; assembly: GCF_000234095.1. Taxonomy (GTDB): domain Bacteria; phylum Bacillota; class Negativicutes; order Selenomonadales; family Selenomonadaceae; genus Centipeda; species Centipeda infelix. The sequence goes on along the minus strand of NZ_JH376800.1, from coordinate 31,253 downwards.
CGGCTCCCGCGTCAGACGTTCCAGAGCCTCCATCACTGCACCGAACATTGGCCGCCGCGTGATGGAGAAAAATTTACCGCCGTCTAGCGTGTCGAGGCTGAGGTTCACTGCGTCAAGCCCCGCGTCCAGGAGCTCATCCATCATCGTGCTGAGCAGGACACCATTCGTTGTAATCGCAACCGTCTCAATGCCGGGTGTTTCCTTCAGCCCGCGTACGAGATGTACGATATCGCGGCGCACAAGCGGCTCACCGCCCGTCAGACGCACCTTGCGGATCCCCATCTGTGCGAGCGCACGCACATCGCGCAGAATCTCCTCATAGGAAAGGATATCCGCGTGGCGCAGCTTTTTCACGCCGTGCGCGGGCATACAGTAGCGGCACCGCAGATTGCAGCAGTCCGTCACCGAAATGCGCAGATATTCAATTTTCCGCTGAAACTGATCCTGCATAATAGCCTTCTTCTATCTATAATCCTCTATCCAACTATGTGACGAGGGTGTGATGATTTCCCTAAGCGAACCCTAGTGGAGCAAACGGAGGAAAGCGTGCGACCCGCCCCCTGCGGATTTCTTTCGTTCAAGCGAAGCGCGTTTAAGGAAGCACTGATAAATTCAGCACTACCATCTTGACGCATCTTTTTTGCCCGCACTGTGTCGGCAAATCCTCCACATAGCCCTTGCTATGCGTCCGGTTTGCCTCCTTGTTCGGACGAAAAATCTACGCCAATCTGGCAGACTTCATTTTATCAGCGATTCCTTAAGAAGTCCGCAGGTATTTAGGCGGACGAGCACGCGACCGTTTGCGTAACTAAGCGTTCGCGTGGGAAGTCATCAGAGAATCACAACCTCTACCTCTGTCCCTGCCGCCAGCGGTTTTGTCCCCGCCGGCACATCCACGAACGCATCGCAGCCCGCCGCCGAAAAGAGCGATCCGGACTCATGCTGATCGGGCAGCGAAACACGCCCATCCGCCTCCATGCGTGCGCGTAGGAAACGCCGCCCGAGGCACTCCTTTGGGAACGCATCCGCGAGCACCGCACGCCGACGCGGAAGCGTAACCGTCGTCTCGCCCGCGAGATGAGTGAGTGCCGCACGCGCCATCAGCTCGAACGTCGCGTACGCCGCGAACGGATTTCCCGAGAGCGCGATGCCGAGCATCTTCCCGCGCGTATAGGCAATCGCCGGCGCCCCCGGCTTCATGCAGACGCGCCAGAAGAGACGCTCCGCACCGAGCGCAGGCACAACACCGTGCATAATGTCCTTCTTGCCAACGGACACACCGCCCGAGGTCAGAAAGAGATCCACTTTGTCCGCATAGGAAGCAATCACCGCTGCTGCCCGCTCCACATCATCGGGCACAGAGCCGACAACCGTCACCTCCGCACCGAGCTCCTTCAGTCGCCCTGCGAGGAGATAGAGATTGCTGTTGTAGATCTTCCCGGGGCGGAGAGGCTCTCCCGGCTGAAGCAGCTCATCGCCCGTACTCGCGACCGCGACGCGTACCCGCCGACGGACAAGAACATCACCATAACCCTCGCTTGCAAGTACCGCCAGATGCGCTGCCCTGATGCGCTGCCCGCGGCGGATGAGTACCGTATCCTTCTTGATATCCTCGCCCGCATAGCAGTAGTTCTCGTACGGTTCGGACGTGAACGGAACGTGAATCCGCTCCCCGTCCTCCTGCACATCCTCCTGCCGCACCACACAGTCGCAGCCCTTCGGAATCGCGCCGCCCGTCATGATGCGGACGCACTCGCCCGCGCCGACCGTGCCCGCGAAGAAATCGCCCGCGCACTCCTCGCCAATCACGCGCAGCGTGACGGGATGCTCCGCCGAGGCATTTGCCGTACTCGCCGCCGCAAATGTATAGCCGTCGAGCGGCGAGCGGTCGAACGGCGGATTGTCAAAGCCCGCGCACACATCCTCTGACGCAACGCGTCCCACGGCATCCAGCAGGGGAACGCGCTCTGTTTCCGCAACCGGCACGGTATGTGCAAGCAGCACCTCTACCGCCTGTTCGAATTCGATGTCCTGCATGGTTCCCCTCCTACAATTTCATATGTATATCTGTTAGAGCACACTGATAAATTCGGCAGTTCCTTTATACAAAATATTTATTGTCTGTGTCTGTGTCAAATGTCACATTTTATTTCCCGAACGGACAGACGGGATAGTGGCACACCTTGCACTCCATGCAGAGCCCGCCGATGCCGAGGCGCGTAATCTCGCGCCGTGTCCACTCACTTCCTGCAATCACGCGCGGCATAATGATGTCAAAGATTGTCGCAGGCGAGTACATGACACAGCCCGGCAGCCCCATGATCGGCACCTGCCGCCCGTCTTTCTCGTAGTACGCGAGCAGGAACATCGCCCCCGGCAGCACAGGCGCGCCGTAGGTCACAACCCGTGCCCCCGTCGCACGAATCGCGGCTGGCGTGCGGTCATCGGGGTCGACGCTCATGCCGCCCGTGCAGAGCACCATATCCATACCGAGAGCCAGCAGCTCCTCGATCGCCGCGCGCGTGTGCTCCGTCCCATCATCTGAGAGCCGATGCTCATCCACGCGCAGTCCAAACGCACGCAGCTTGCTGTCAATGACAGGCGTAAAGGTATCCTTGATTCGCCCGTGAAAGACCTCGGAGCCCGTCGTCACAACGCCGACCTTCATCGTTCGATACGGCAGAATGCGCAGCAGCGGCTTCGAGCCCGCCGTCTCACGCACCTTTTCCATAATACTCTTGTCAATGACGAGCGGGATCACACGCATCCCCGCGAGCTTCGTCCCTGCCTTCACGGGGAAATGCTGTGCGATCGTCGCAATCATCACATCCGTGATGTCGTTCACCGCATTGAGTGCATCCTCGCGCACCTCGAACACGCCCGCCACCGTCGAGGTCAGCTCGATCTTTCCTTCCTTCGGCTCACTCGCCGTCATATACTCACTTTGGCAGAGATCCCGCAGAATCGCTGCGGCATCGTTCTCGTGCAGCATATTCTCATCGTCCTCCCAGACGTAGATATGCTCCTTGCCGATACGCAGCAACACCTCGACATCCTCCGCGCGGATCACATCGCCCTTGCGGAATCGCGCTCCCTTGCGCTCACCGCGTACGATCTCCGTGATATCGTGGCAGAGCATCATCCCCACTGCGTCTTGAACGCGAACCTCCCGCATGGCTCCTCCCCGCTTTATCGGCAGTATTTTCAAAAACACTCCGCATATAATACGCATTTACGATCAAATTCAAACAGCTTTCACGACGAATTAAAGTCCTTCTAAAAACCATTCTCATTTATATATTCTTCTTATTGATTATACCACACAAAATAAATTTTCTCTATGATTTTTCGTAAATGAGAAAGGTTTTTTGCGCCCTTTGTCCCGCTTTCATTTCCGCAAAGATTGTGTCCAAACGATTGATTTTCAATGCAAGTTACGCTATGATTAAAACATTAGCTTGGAAAGGAGGAAAATGTATGCCGAATATGGGACTGACGCATTTCGATGAAGGCGGCGCAGCCGTCATGGTGGATGTCAGCGGCAAGGAGAAGACGCACCGCGAGGCGATCGCGAGCGGGCGCATCTATGTGAGCGATGATGTATACGCCGCCATCGCGGGCGGCACGGCGGCAAAGGGCGATGTGCTCGGCGTCGCACGCATCGCGGGCATCATGGCAGCAAAGCGCACATCGGACACGATCCCGCTCTGCCATCCGCTTCCGCTTGCCAAATGCACGCTGGACTTCAAGCTCGAGGAGATTCCGCGCTGTGCCGTACATGCGACGGCGACGGTGAAGGTCACGGGCGAGACGGGTGTCGAGATGGAGGCACTGCACGCTGTGAGTGTTGCACTCCTCACCATCTACGATATGTGCAAGGCAATTGACAAGCGTATGGAAATCACGGACATCCGTCTCGAGCGCAAGTCCGGCGGCAAGAGCGGCACATTCGTGCGCTGACGGAGGGATTTCCCTCAACCAACTCCGAGCAAGGATCGTCTAAGGGGAAACCTACGACACCTTGCCTGACGGATTCCGTCACGGGGTACGACCGGAAACGGTCGTGCCTACTCTATTTTGTAAAGGAGAATACAATCATGAAACTCAGGAACTTACTTACGGCAGGTCTCACCGCCATGGCACTCTTTACCGCCGGCTGCGTTGGCGGCGGCGACAGCGCGAACAAGATGGACACGCCGAAGGAAGGCCCGGTCGAACTGCAGGTCTCTGCGGCAGCGAGCCTCACGGACGCGATGAAGGAACTCGGCGGCATGTATGAGAAGGAGCACGGAAATACGAAGCTCGTCTTCAACTTCGGCAGCAGCGGCGCACTCCAACAGGCGATTGAGAACGGCGGAGCTACCGATGTCTTCGTCTCTGCCGCGCAGAAGCAGATGAATGCGCTCGACGAGAAGAAGCTGCTTGCAGACGGCACGCGCGTCGATCTGCTCATCAACGACGTGGTTCTCATCACGGCGAAGGACAGTAAGCTAAACCTGCCCGACTTCAAGGCAGTGCTTGACCCGCAGGTCGCACACATCGCACTCGGTGAGCCGAAGGGCGTGCCCGTCGGACAGTACAGCGAGGAAGTCTTTACGAAGCTCGGCATCCTCGACGATGTGAAGGCACGTGCCGTCTACGGCTCCGATGTCCGTCAGGTGCTCGCATGGGTCGAGACGGGTGATGCGGACTGCGGCGTTGTCTACGCGACCGATGCCGCCATCTCGGATAAGGTGAAGGTCGCCGCCGTCGCTCCCGCCGATACACATAAGCCCATCGTCTACCCGGCAGCAGTCCTCAAGGATGCAAAGAATATGAACGAAGCAAAGGATTTTCTCGCGTTCCTCCAGACCGACACTGCGAAGAAAGTCTTTGAGAAATACGGCTTCAAAGTGAAATAATGACGGACGAAACGATATCCCCGCTCATCATCTCACTTGAGGTCGCGGGTCTTGCGACGGTCATCACCTTCTTTGTCGGCATCGCGCTCGCCTATGGTGTCCTGCAGATCCGCAGCCGACTCGCGGGCACGATCGCCGACGCGGTGATTACCCTGCCGCTCGTCTTGCCGCCTACCGTCGTCGGATTCTTCCTCCTGCTCTTCCTCGGAAAGCGCAGTTCCATCGGGAGCTTCCTCCTGTCAATCGACCTGCCGCTCGTCTTTACTTGGCGTGCGGCGGTCATTGCGGCGGTCATCGTGAGCCTCCCGCTCATGTACCGCACAGCACGCGGCGCGTTCGAAGCGATTGACCGAAACATGATCCATGCGGCACAGACCCTCAGCGTCAGCAACTGGCGCATCTTTTGGCGGATCATTCTGCCGAATGCACGGCACGGCATCCTCGCGGGGCTCGTCCTCTCGTTTGCCCGTGCGCTCGGCGAGTTCGGCGCGACCATCATGTTCGCGGGCAATATCCCGGGACGTACACAAACCATGTCCACCGCCATCTATGCGGCGGTACAGGCGAACGACTACGACCTCGCATTCCGCTGGGCAGTCATCATCTCCCTGTTCTCCCTCTTCTTTATCGGAGCGATGAACCTGTACCTCAAACGGGAGGTGCGCTGATGGAGCTGATTGTAAACATCGAAAAACGCCTGCGTGACTTCACGCTTGCAGCGGACTTTACGCTCACGGACACAACCCTCGCCCTCCTCGGCGCGTCGGGCAGCGGCAAGAGCATGACGCTCAAGTGCATCGCAGGGCTCGAGCGTCCCGATCGCGGACAGATTGTCCTGAATGAGCGCATCCTCTTTGACAGCGAAAAGCGCATCAACCTCCCGCCACAGGCGCGGAACATCGGCTACCTCTTTCAGAACTACGCCCTCTTTCCGAACATGACCGTGCGCGAGAACATCATCTTCGCGCTCGATGGTTCACAGGAGGAAAAGGAGCGTATCTTCAAGGAGAACGTCGCACGATTCTCTCTGGAAGGGCTGGAGCACGCCTATCCTGCGGGGCTCTCAGGCGGTCAGCAGCAGCGCGTCGCCTTTGCACGCATCCTCGCACGCGGCGCGGATGTGCTGCTCCTCGATGAGCCGCTCTCCGCTCTCGACACACATCTCAAGTGGCAGATCGAGACGGCACTGCGCGAGATCCTCACCATGCAGGACATCTCGGCAATCCTTGTCACCCACGACCGCGACGAGGCATTCCGCATCGCGCAGGAGATCGCGACTGTCGACCGCGGACAGCTCACGCCGCCGACGGATAAGCACGAACTCTTTCGGAATCCCGGCACGCGTGCCGCGACCACACTCACGGGCTGCAAGAATATCTCTGCCGCTCACCGTGTGGATGAAATGCACGTCACGGCGACCGACTGGGGCATCACGCTCCGCGTCGCAAACGCAACGACAGACGTGCGCCACATCGCCGTCCGCGCACACTATCTTGTGCTTGCGACAGAGAACGATGTGGATGCGCTCCCTGCACGCATCGCCGAGGTCATCGAGAGCACCTTTACCTACATCGTCATGCTGCGCTTTGCAGATGGAGCGATGCCCATCCGCTGGGAAATCGACAAAGCAACGTGGCATGCACACGAAGCCGGCATCGGTGATACATTGTATTTCAACTTCCCCATCGAGGAGCTTATGCTTCTGAGGGACTAGAAACACTCTAAAACACAAAAATCCCGAACAGTGATTCGTCACCGTTCGGGATTTCTTATGCGATTTTTTCCAATTTCCCCGCCCTCATTGTATAGCAGGTATCGGCGTAGTTCCGTGCGTCACTCTCGTGCGTGACGAGGAGGACGGCAGTGCCCGCGTCGGCGGTCTCGCGCAGGAGACGGAGGACGCTCTGCGTATTCTCCTCATCGAGATCGCCCGTCGGCTCATCTGCGAGGAGGATTCCGGGCTGCATCACGAGCGCCCGCGCAATCGTCACGCGTCTGAGTTCCCCGCCCGAGAGTTCGGACGGCGCAACCGCGCCGAGTTTGCGGATGCCGAGACGTTCCATCAGCCCATCGGCACGCGCGGCGGCCTGCGCCTGTGACCCTGTGAGGAGAGCTGGCAACAGGATATTTTCGCGCACCGTGAGCGCGGCGAGCGACATCAGACGCTGAGGCACGATGCCAATGTGGCGGCTGCGCAGACGGGTACGTGCGTCCTCCCCCATCGTATAGAGATCCACATCATCCACGAGCACGCGCCCCGTCACGGGCTTCATCAGCCCACCTAGGATATGGAGCAGCGTACTCTTGCCGCTGCCCGAGCGTCCCGTCACCACTGTAAGGGCCCCCGCTGCAAGGCAGAAATCCGTCTCCTGCACTGCTATGAAATAGCCGTCCTTCGCACTATAGCGCAAAAAGTCCTGACTGATTTTTTCCGCACGAAGTTCCATCATCCATCCTCCCGCAGCATCTTACTGATTTGCGTATTCGTCACGCGCCCCACCGTCCACGCTGCTGAGAGAGTTCCCGACAGGATCGCCACAGCGAGTGTATTCACGGCGAGCATTGCAATCGTTCCGACATCCGGCAGGAGATAGGGACGCATCAACCCCTCCTTCATGAGCCCGGCAAACGGCAGTAGAACAATTGCGCCGATGGCGATGCCTGCCATCCCGCCTGCCGCGGAGGTAATGACAGCCTCCGTCAGCATCAATCGCAGCAAAAAGGAGCGTGTTGCGCCCGCGATACGCAGGATCAGGAACTCACGCCGCCGCTCCCGTGCAGACAGATGAAATCCAATGCCAAGAATGACAACGGCAATCATCCAAACAAATACGATCAGGACACCGACCGTTTCGAGAATGCCGCCGAGCCCCGCCTCTACATGATGCACCATCCCGTGCGCTGCCTTTGCCGAGAGTGCGGGATAGCTCTCATTGATGGCAGCCGCGAGCCCATCGGGCGTGAACCCCTCCGCTGTCCGAATCATCACGGCAGAGATGGCATTTTCCGTTGGAATCCCTTGGAAATAATCGAAGTCAAGCGATGCTGCATTTGCCATCATCGCACGCATCGTCTCCATATTCGTATAGACCGCCGTATCCATCCCCGTCCCCGTCGGACTCAGTCGCCCTGCCACACGGCATGGCGTGTTGTAAAATGTCAGCATTGCATCCGCAGGAACCGATATACCGCTGCCGACGAGGATGTCCCCGAAGCCGATCGCACCGTCATAGCTCTCCTGCATCCACGGGCGAATCGTAAAATCGGTCACGGGATCAAAGCCGATCAGCTGCACCGCCACCGAGCAGCACCCCGCGTGTGCCGAGGCAAGAAAAAACTGTGGTGTTGCCTGGGCAACGCCTGCCATTCCGCGCAGTTCATCCAGATAACGCGCCTCCATATAGAAATGCGCGGGCACGCCCTGTACGAGTACGCCCTCAAGCGCCCGTGTCTCTGCCGCCTCCTTCGGCAGTACCACGACATCTGCCCCAAGCCGCTGCTGAAAACGTATGAGCCCCCCTTGAAGCCCGAGCAGAATCTCTGAGCCGCCAAAGATCACGAGTGCGAGAATTGCCACGAGCGCACCCAGCACAGCGGAACGTGCCGCATTTCTGCGGCAGGTGCGCATAGCAAGCAGATATGCAAAGCTCATCCGTTCGCCCCCTTTCGATACACATAGATATCCGCCCCTGCGGTCATGATATTCAGCAGGGAGAGCACCGTCACCGCCGGCTCCATCACCGTATGGCAGTGCATCGTCTCCATCATACAGAGACCGATCAGATGATCCGGCACGGCAAATGCCAATACGGAGACCGGAATCATGGCAAGTGAAAGGCCGATCTTGACCTGTGCGCGCGGAATGACAAGGTGCATGACAGCGATTGCGAGCAGTGCCGCCGCAATCCCCATGAGTGCCTGCCCCGCCCAGTGGCACGTCATCCACGAGCCATCGGGACGCGCTTCACAGGGCGCAAATACCGTCTGTATGCCGACAAAAAAGATAAGATTCAGCGCCAGGAGCAGGATGTCCGTGATGCCGCACCTGCGTTTCTTTTCATTCATGGTAACAACTCCTTCGATGAGATCAATCGTCTCCATATCGTAGCAAAATTAAGAATAGTTTTCAATGATTTTTTCAGCAAACACAAAAAGAGCCGCAGATTTGCGGCTCCGAATTTACAAATGGCAGGGGTAGCTGGACTCGAACCAACGCATGCGGGATTCAGAATCCCGTGCCTTACCAACTTGGCGATACCCCTGTGTCGCTCTTAGCAACATGGGCAATTATAGCGGATATACACTGCCTTGTCAAGAAAATTTTTCGCCCCCATGTCGCGGCGTATGCTATAATGAGGAAAAACGATGAAAGGAAGATCGTCATGCAGCTCACGGAACGAATCAACGCACACCTGCGCGATCTCAGCGATGCGGACAAGTGCATCTGGCGCTACATCGAGAGCAACCGCGCGGCGGCGTGCCGCTCCTCCATCCACGATCTCGCGCGTGCGTGCGCCGTGTCGAGTGCATCGGTCGTACGCTTCGCGCAAAAGCTCGGCTTTGACGGATTCGGCGAAATGAAGGCGGTTATGCGTATGGAGAAGACGGCTCATCCTATCCCCGCAAACGATGTCAGAAACTCGCTCAGCAGCTTCTACGATCAGACATGGCGCACGCTCATGCAGCGCGACTACACGCGTGCGAGCCGTCTCATCCATGAGGCGCATCGCATCTTTGCCTACGCCTCCGGCTATGTGCAGACGAACGTCATGCAGGAAATGAAGCGTCTCTTCATCTACGACAACATCCTCATCTACGAGATTGCAGGACGCGAGGAATTCTACTCCGTCTACCAGACAGCGGGGAAGGATGACCTCTTTATCTTCATCTCGCTCTCGGGTGAATCCGAGCGCGTTGTAGAGTTCGCCGACCGACTGAATCTCAAGGGCGTGCCCATCCTCTCGATCACGGAGATGCGACACAATGCTCTTGCCGCCCGCTCGACAGAGAACCTCTACGTCATGCCCGCCGAGATCGGACTCGCCGAAAACGAGGCACGTCTCCAGTTCAAATCCATGCTTGCATACTTCCTCTTGCTTGAAATCTGGTATGTGCACTACAGACTTTATATGCAGGAACAGGAAGATTTTTCCGTAGAAGAGTGACGTAAGGGGATATCCCTAAGTGAACGCTTAGTTGCGCGGGATGTTCCCAACCATTTCTTTGTAACAAATTTCACCCTATGTACCACGGTACAGTCTCCGTACATCCCTCCCGAATGCCGCGAACCTATTGCGTTCGCGGCATTTTTGCGCTATCTTAGAGACAACGGATTTCATTTTAGTTTCAGTCTCAGTTTCATTCCCGGGAGGCGCGGAGCTTCCCCGCCGCAGAGGTTTGGTTTTGGGATAAGGAGGAACGCACATGGCACTCAGCAAGGATGTCATCATGCAAAACATGCAGCGGTTCGGCGGCGCGATGTATACGCCCGTCATTCTGTTTGCATTCTTCGGTCTGACGGTGGCGGTGTCCATCGTCTGCAAGAACGAGGGGCTGCTCGGCAGCATCGCCGCGCAGGGCACACTCTGGTACGATTTCTGGTTCGTCGTCGAACAGGGCGCATGGACCGTGTTCGCGCAGATGCCCATTCTCTTCGCGATCGCCGTTCCCATCGGCTTTGCGAAGAAAGAGCCCGCACGCTGTGCGATGGAATCTTTCGTCATCTACATGCTCTTCAACTACTTCATCTCCGCATTCCTCACGCTTCACGGCAGTGCGTTCGGCGTGGACTACAGCCAGGCGGCGGGACCCGGCACGGGGCTTGCGATGATCGCGAACGTCAAGACGCTTGACATGGGTATGCTCGGCGCGATCTTCATCGCTTGCTGCACGGCGTTCCTGCACAACCACTTCTATGACACGAACATCCCCGACTGGCTCGGCATCTTCAAAGGGCCTGCATTCGTCGTTGCAATCGGCTTTGTCGTCATGATCCCGATGGCACTTCTCTTCTGCGTCGTCTGGCCGGCGGTACAGCACGCCATCGAGCAGTTCCAGTTCTTCCTCAAGACCAGCGGCATTGTCGGTGTCTGGGCATACACATTCTCGGAGAAGATGCTCCTCCCGGCGGGTCTGCATCACTTCATCTATCTCCCGTTCATCTTCGGTCCTGCGGTCGTCGACGGCGGCATTCAGGCATACTGGCTCGGACACATCAACGACTTCATGGTCAGCGGCAAGTCCCTTGCCGAACTCTTCCCCGAGGGCGGCTTTGCCCTCCACGGCAGCGGCAAGGTCTTCGGTCTGCCGGGCGCAGCGCTCGCAATCTATATGTGTGCAAAGCCCGAAAAACGCAAGAAGACGGCTGCTCTCCTCATTCCCGCGACGATCACGGCGGTGCTCTGCGGCATCACAGAGCCAATCGAGTTCACCTTCCTCTTTGTCGCACCGCTTCTCTATCTCCTGCACGCCATTCTCTCGGCGACACTCTCCGCAACACTCTACGCGATCGGTCTCTCGGGCAACTTCGGCGGCGGTCTGATTGACTGCTTCGTTCAGAACTGGATTCCCCTTTTCTCGTATCACTATGTAACCTACCTTATGCAGATCGGTGTCGGGCTGTGCTTCACCGCGATCTACTTCTTCGTGTTCCGCTGGGTCATCCTGCTCAAGGACTATAAGACACCCGGCCGCACGGACGACGGTGTGGAGGACAAGCTCTTCACGAAAGCGGACTACAAGGCAAAACAGGCAGGTGCTGCAGGTGCTGCGACTGCCGCTCCCGGCATGAAGCTCGACGAGCGCGATGTGAAGGCGCGTGCCTTCCTCGACGGTCTCGGCGGTGCGGCGAACATCAAGGACGTGACGAACTGTGCAACGCGTCTGCGCGTCACGGTCAACGATCCCGAGCTTGTCGCTCCGACGGGTGCATTCACCGAGGCGGGCGCACACGGTCTTGTCCGCAACGGGCACGCATTCCAGGTCATTGTCGGTCTCTCCGTCCCACAGATCCGCGAGCGTTTCGAGGCACTCCTCACGGCTCCGGCCTCCGACGCGGACGAGGTTGCCGTCGGCACGGAGAAATCCGTCGCCATCAACGCAGTCACAACGGGTCACGTCATCGACATGAGCGAGGTCAAGGACGAGATGTTCTCGCAGAAGATGATGGGCGACGGCGTTGCGGTCGAGCCGACCGAAGGCGTTGTGGTTGCTCCTGCGGATGCCGAGGTCACGATGGTCATGGAGGACAGCCGCCATGCGGTCGGTCTCCGGATGGACAACGGCGCGGAACTCCTCATCCACATCGGTGTGGACACGGTAAAACTCGAAGGCAAGGGCTTTGAACTCCTCGTCAAGATGGGCGAGAGCGTAAAGGCAGGTGCGCCGCTCGTGAAGTTCGACCGCGATGTGATTCATGCGGCGGGCTATCAGGACACAGTCATCATGGCGGTCACGAACTCCGCCGAGTACCCGCTCATGAAGAAGACGACGGGCATGGATGCCAAGGCGGGTGAAACCCCTGTACTGACGTTCTGAGCGTTTTGATTCGTGCACAACATTCAACCGGAAAACGAAAAGCCTCCCCCGTCAGAGCGGGGGAGGGGGACCGCTTGCGGTGGAAGGGGCGCTTTGAACGAGCGTGTGCGAACTCCGCACGGACAATTTGCGCGCAAGCATAACCGTACAAAGTATCTACACGAAATTCACAGAACTGCACAGTAACTTTGCAGGAAAGGAACAAGCATGAAAGCAACGAAATGGTGGCAGAACACCGCTGTCTACCAAATCTACCCGAAGAGCTTCAACGATACCACGGGCAGCGGCACGGGCGACCTGCGCGGCATCACCGAGAAGCTCGACTATCTGAAGGATCTCGGCGCGGGTGCACTCTGGCTCACCCCCGTCTATCCCTCGCCCATGGTCGACAACGGCTATGACATCAGCGACTACACAGGCATCAATCCCCAGTTCGGCACACTCGCCGACATGGAGGAACTGATCGCCGAGGCAAAGAAGCGCGATATGCGCATCGTCATGGATCTCGTCTACAACCACAGCTCCGATCAGCATCCGTGGTTCATCGAGTCGAAATCCAGCCGCAATAATCCAAAGAGCGACTGGTACATCTGGCGCGACGCGAAGCCCGACGGCAGTGCACCGACGAACTGGCGCGGCATCTTCGGTGCCTCCGCATGGACGTACTGCACGGAACGCGATCAGTACTACCTCCACACCTTTGCCGAGGCGCAGCCCGACCTCAACTGGGAGAATCCCGAGGTGCGTGCAGCCCTCTTTGCGGCGGCGAACTTTTGGCTCGACAAGGGTGTCGGCGGCTTCCGCATCGATGCAATCACCTACATCAAGAAACCCGCTGTCTTCGCCGACGGCACCCCCGATGCGGCGGACGGCATGGTGAGCGTCCACACGATGACGGCAAACACGCCGGGCATCCTCGACTTCCTCCACGAATTCCGCAGGGAGGTCTTTGACGGACATGACATCTTCACCGTCGGCGAGGCAAACGGTGTCTCGGTCGCAGAGCTCCCCGACTGGGTGGGCGAAAACGGCGTGTTCTCGATGCTGTTCGAGTTCGCGCACGTCCTCGTTCCATACGAGGACGGTGAATGCTGGTCGAAGATGGTTCCGTGGAAGCTCACAAAGCTCAAGGGAGCACTCTCGGCAAGTCAGGCGGGCGTTGCCAAGGAGGGCTGGTACCCGATCTACTTCGAGAACCATGACCGCGCACGCTCCGTCAACTACTTCTTCCCCCAGGGCGGCGATACACGCCTTGCCGCAAAGGCACTGGCGACCGTTCTCATGACCCTGCGCGGTACGCCCTTCATCTACGAGGGCGAAGAACTCGGCATGACAAACGTCAAATGGGACACGATCGACGCATACGACGACATCTCCTCCCACGGCCAGTACGAGCTTGCGCTGAAGGAAGGATTCAGCCCCGCAGAGGCTCTGTCCTTTGTCCACTTCAACAGCCGTGACAATGCACGCACGCCGATGCAGTGGGACACGTCGGAACATGCGGGCTTTACAACGGGAACGCCGTGGCTGCCCGCAAACGAGAATTATCACACAATCAATGCGGAGGCTGAGGAAAAGGATGCGGACTCCGTCCTCTCCTACTACAAGCAAATCATCCGTCTGCGCAAGACGCACCCCGTACTGCTCAGCGGTGTCTATGAGGAACTGCTCGCGGACAATGAGCAGATCTACGCATTCTCGCGCACGGCGAGCAATCGCCGCATTGTTACGGCGGTCAACTTCTCTGCGGAGGAGGCACCGCTTCCCGCAGGATTCCTAAAGGGCGTGCGGCTCATCGGCAGCTATACGGATGCACCGAAAAATACGCTCCGCCCACTTGAGGCGGTTGTCTATGAGGAGGAAATAAAATGAAGGTAGCGGCAAGCGACTACGACGGCACGCTCCTCAGGGTCGGCAAAATCGACGCAGAGACAAAGGAGGGCATCGCTCGCTGGCGCGCGGCGGGGCACAAGTTCGGCGTCATCTCGGGACGCGACTACGGGATGCTTGTCCCGCAGCTGATCAAGTATGGCGTAGAATTCGACTATACCGTCTGCAACAACGGCGGCATCATACGGGGTGCGGATGCAGCCGTCCGATTTCAGGCAGAGATTGATCCTCGCGCGCTCACGGCGATTGCGTCGGAGCCGAGCGCACAGAAATCCTTCCACTTCGCCTTCTCGGCGGCAGATGTGACCTACCTCTGCCACCACTCCGAGGGCTCGTGGATCGAGCGTGAGGCAAAGGACTGGGACTTCCCCATTGTCTACATCACGGAAGCCGAGATCGGAGGGCTGACGGGGATTCAGCAGTTCTCTCTCGGTTTCCATGAGCCTGCCCTGTCCGATGAATGTGCCGCTGTGCTGAACGCAAAACTGGGGGATAAGATTCACGCATTCCCGAATGCGTGCAGTCTCGACATCACACCCGCCGGCATCAGCAAGGATCAGGGCATCCGTACCCTCCTCTCCGTCATGGGATGGGACGGCGCGGAGGTGTTCGCCATCGGCGACGAGACGAATGACCTGCCCATGCTCAAGGCTTGGGACGGCTACTCGCTCACCACGGCACGCCCCGAGATTCAGGCACAGGCGAAGCAGGTGTTCCCGAGCGTCGGCGCGATGCTCGATCACTTCTGCTAAACAAGAAATGGGATAAGATAAAATAAGCGCCCCTTCCACCGCTTTGCGGTCCCCCTCCCCCGTGCCGCACGGGGGAGGCTTTGGGGCAACGGCATATTAGCTTCCCCCGTCGCTACGGGGGAAGTGGCGCGCACAGCGCGTCGATAGGGGCGCTCCATGTGAAAGCATCTGCATAACCCAGCCTTCGCATGGGACGTTCACCGCCATATAGAATTAAAATACGGGAGGAGTTACCATGGGATTTGATCGTGAAAAATTTGACGAGATAAAGGCAGCCTTCACCATAGACGACGATGCGCTCCGCAAGATCGCCGACGATTTTCGCGCTGATATGTGTGCGGGGCTCGCGGGCAAAGAGGGTGCAACGCTCCGTATGCTCCGCTCCTATGCAGGGCTTCCGAGCGGCAAGGAGCATGGCTCCTTCCTCGCGCTCGACTTCGGCGGCACGAACGTCCGCGCCCAACGCATCCTCCTCAAGGGCGGTGGCGAATACGAGGTGCTGAGCAGGGTCGCAAAGCCGCTCACCCTCCCCGGTGTCTATGACTACGTCAGCGCGGATGCGACGGCAGAGGAGATGTTCGACTTCCTCGCCGGTATCATCGACGAAGCAATCGACGGGAATCGGGAGACGAAATACCTCCTCGGACATACCTTCTCCTTCCCCTCACAGCAGACCAACCTCAACAACGCGAAGCTCATCGTCTGGACGAAGGAGTTCGCCACGCAGGGGGTCGAGGGCAAGGTCGTCAACGACCTGCTCAAGGAGGCACTCGCACGGCGCGGCATGACAAATGTCACCCCCGTCGCTGTCATCAACGATACGGTTGCGGTGCTGCTCGCCGCGGCGTACAAGCACGAGCACACCTACATCGGATCGATTTACGCCACGGGGCAGAACACCTGCTACTACGAGGAGTTCGCGGACGGCAGTGAGCCGCCGACCGTCATCAACATGGAGTCGGGCGGCTTCGGGAATCTGCCCTTCTCCAAATACGACGATATTCTGGATCGGGAATCCGAACAGCCCGGTGCACAGCGTCTGGAAAAGATGGTCTCGGGACGCTACCTCGGGACACTCTACGGTGCGGCACTGGCGGATCTCCTCAGTGCGGACGGGGTCTATCCGTTTTCAAGCATCGAACTCTCCGAGATCATCACCGATGCCTACCTCGATCGCCATGCGGCAGGTGCGGTCATCGAAGCCAAGACAGGCATGACCTTCACCGCCGCCGAGCGAGCCCTGCTGCAGGAGCTCGCAACCGCTATCATCGTCCGCTCTGCACGCATTGTTGCAGCGACGTATGTCGCCATCATCCAACATCGTATGGGGGAGAACGAGCTCGAGAACCAGTTTGTCGCCGTTGACGGCTCCGTCTATGAGAAAGTCCCGCTCGTCGCACATCACCTGCGTGGCGCGCTCGACACTCTCCTCTTGGACGAGGCGGTCAACGTCAAGATCATCCTCGAAAACACAGGCTCTGCCCTCGGTGCGGCACTCGCAGCAGCCATGACAGAGAGAAAATAAAGATACGAACACAACCGCCCCGCAAGGTTCAACCCTGCGGGGCGGTTGTGTTCGTTTATCTGTACTATTGTTTTCTCTGCTCAAGCAGATCAAAGACTTCGTCCACGTCCATCTCGAACATCTGACTGTCTGCATGAATTGGCGCAAAATAATAGGTGACCTGCTCCGCACCAAATTCCCGTTCCAGCTTCTGCCAATTGTCTGTTGGAAGGGCCGCAAACGCAAGCGTATCACTGCCGAGCGAGCCCATATACCAGCGAATCTCATATGCAGGCGCGAGGTATTCCTGCGCCGCCTTGAGGGTTGTGTCCCTGTCCGCAGCGTCCGTCGCGTAGGGGATGACGTGTGCCTCTCCATCCTTTTTCAACAGGATATCAAAGCCGCGCTCCGTCTCAGAGTCCGTGCATTCGTAGTCAATCTGCGCCGTCTCCGGAAGAATGTCATTCAAATAGGACAGAACACTCTCATCCTCATCACCCCAATCCACCCAAATCAGTGCATCGCTCGCGTCAAATTCGTCCCTATGCTCGCTCGGTGCGGCGAGGAACAATTGCACCTCGCGAAACAGTTCATCCATTACAGTACCTCCTTCATGCTATAACAAAAGGCTGAGACCTTCGGAAGACCGATGTCTTAGCCTTTTTCTTACACCAGCTTATAGTATTTCAGCTGCCGATAGAGCGAGTAGATCGCTGCGGGGAAGCCAAGGATAATGCCCGCAATGGTGCAAACGCGCCCCGTTCCGAGGAAGTTATCGGCGCATTGCCCGAGGAAAATGAAGATTCCGAGAAAGACGAGGAAATAGATGCCGACTCCGGAAAGCAGACCAAATGCGCGCAATGCCTCCGCCATCCCCGACGGGGGCGGCATTTTCTTCTGCTCCATGATCTTCTCCTCCCCGCTCCTTATGCCCCCTTATGCGCCGAACGGCTCCGGCTTCGTGTGCGAATGTCCCGCATGGTAGAGGATCGCCTCGATGATGCGGCGTGCCGCCTCTCCATCGCCGTAAGGATTCACCGCCTCCGCCATATGTGTATACGCAGTCGGCTCGGTGAGTAGCCGCATGGTCTCCTCGTAAACGCGCTGTTCATCCGTGCCGATGAGGCGTACCGTTCCCGCTGCGACTGCCTCGGGACGCTCGGTTGTGTCGCGCAGGACGAGCACAGGTTTGCCGAGGGAGGGTGCCTCCTCTTGGATTCCGCCTGAGTCCGTCAGCACGATGTCAACGCGCGCCATGAGATTTGCAAACGGCTCGTAGTCAAGCGGATCGATGAGGTGAACGCGTGCCAGCCCCCCCAATTCCTCACGGACGATCTCGCGCACCTTCGGGTTGCGATGCACGGGGAAGACGACCTCCACGTCCGCCATCTCCTCGATGATGCTGCGAATCGCACAGTAGACATGACGCATCGGCTCACCGAGGTTCTCGCGCCGATGTGTCGTGACGAGCAGAACCCGATGATGCGCAAAGTCCACATTGGAAAGTTCAGCAGGAAATACATAGTCCGGCCGCACGGTATGATGGAGTGCGTCGATGACGGTGTTTCCCGTGACGAAAATACGCCGCTCGGGTACACCCTCCGCGAGAAGATTCGCGTGCGCGGTCGGTGTCGGAGCAAAGTGCAGGGTCGCAATGCCGCCCGTGAGACGGCGGTTCATCTCCTCGGGGAACGGCGAATAGATGTCATGTGTCCGAAGCCCCGCCTCAACGTGTCCGACGGGGATCTGATGGTAGTATGCGGCGAGTGCGCCGGCAAAGGTAGTGGTCGTGTCGCCGTGGACGAGGACGAGGTCGGGACGCTCCTTCTGGAACACCTCGTTGATGCCGAGCATGGCACGCGTTGTGATGTCGAAAAGGGTCTGTCCTGCCGCCATGATATTGAGGTCATAGTCCGGCGTGATGTGGAAGAGGTGCAGCACCTGATCGAGCATTTCGCGATGCTGTGCCGTGACGAGCGTCCGAGTTTCGATCGTATCCGTGTGACGCATGAGCTCCCTGACGACAGGGGCCATTTTAATTGCCTCGGGACGTGTGCCAAAGATCGACATGACTTTGATTTTGCCGGTCATTCTGCCTGTGCTCCTCTCAGAGTTCATACACCGTCCGTACTCCACGCAAACACCTCGTTACGCAAGCGATTGTGTGCTTGTAGGAGACTGTACGGTGATTTCTAATTTATTTCTGCTGCGGCACATCCATGCGGAGGATGCCCAGTTTACGAACGCCGATGAACACCGCTCCTGCAACGATCAGGATGATGAGGGTTGCCGCCTGTGTGCTGACCGCCGTGAGGGCAAGGGCGCACAGCCCGAACAGTGCACTCACAACGTACATGAGCAGCACCGCCTGTTTCTGTGTAAAGCCACGTGCGAGCAGCCGATGGTGCAGATGTCCCTTGTCCGGCTTGAAGATCGGTCGGTGGTTGCGCGCACGCCGTACAATAGCAAACGTGGTATCGAGAATCGGCAGCCCGAGTGCGAGGATCGGTACGATGAGCGCAATCGTCGCCGCACTCTTGACCGCACCGACCACGGAGATGCCCGCGAGGATGAACCCGAGGAACATACTGCCCGTATCCCCCATGAAGATGCGCGCGGGGTTGAAGTTGTAGTAGAGGAAGCCGACTGCTGCGCCCGCGAGAGCCGCTGTCACCATCGCCACGAAGGGAATCCCCTCCTCCATCGCCACGAGGAAGATCGTGACGGCGGCAATGGAGGACACCCCCGCCGCGAGCCCGTCGAGCCCGTCGATGAGGTTGACCGTGTTCGTCAGCCCGACGATCCAGAAGATCGTCGCGGGAATAGCGAACCATTCAAGATAGATAAAGTCGCCGAGCGGGTCGGTGACAAAGTCGATCCGCACGTCAAACGCAATGACGAGCACAGATGCCGCGATGATCTGCCCGAGCAGCTTCACCTTTGCCGGCAGGTCACAGTAGTCGTCGATGATGCCGATTGCGACAATGATCGTCCCGCCGACCATGAGGCCGATGAGGCTCATCATGTACTCAGGCGTAAGATCGACGAAGAGAAGCTGCACCAGAATCGACACCATAAATGCAGCGTAGATCCCGATGCCGCCGATGCGCGGGATGGGGCGTTCGTGTACCTTGCGTGCATCGGGCTTGTCGAGTGCCCCCGTACGACGCGCAAAGGCGATGACCGCCGGTGTCAGGATGAGTGCCACACCGAGCGCGATCATAAAGGCTAAGACATTATCGGGCATGAATGATTGCTCTCCTTAAAGAAGTACCGAAAACATACTTCTGTTCATCTTACCGCAGGATAGGGACGCTGTCAATCAGACAATAAAAGAGTACAGGGCATTTATTGGTAATGTGGGACATACACCACGAAATTATCGTTTTTCCAAGAACCTCTGCGCCAATATCACTGCAACAAAATCGTCCACGGGCACGGGCGGCACGAGCATCCCGCGCGGCACGAGCCGCCGCCACCCGCGCGGCGGGTGTGCCTTCCAGTAGGCGCACTTTGCCGCGTCTGTTGTACGGTACTCATCGACCAAGGTCACGGGTACGCCCAACGCCTCGACCCGTTTCTTTGCATCCGCGCTCGTTGTCCCATTGCCCATGATAACGTTCGGCTCATATGCTCTGATGAGCGTCCCCACGGTGGCATCCAACTCAGCAGTCATGACAACGCGCTGCACGAGCACCCGTCCATCCGATGCAAGGACGGCAACGCCGCATTTCTCGCGCCCGGGGTCAATCGCAAGGACGCGGCGGCTCACATCCCGCTCCCGTTTTCATTCTCGATCTTAAACTTCAGCCGCAGGGGGCCCATCGCATCCGTATCGCCGTCCGCATACGCAGAGATGACGACGGGACTCGTATGCGCCGCAAGCTCCTGCACGAGCCCGTAGAACTCCGCCCCCTCGATCACACCGACCGTGCCGCGGATCGGGTCGGGCAGAATCCCCTTCGCCGATGCCGCCGCGTTGACCTCGCGCAGGAACGCCATGACCGACTGCTCAGCGGCGTTCCCGAGCCCCTCAGGAGCGTAGACACGCGCGATGATGAGCTCACCGTCATGGTAGATTACACGGTTTGGATAGAGCTCGATCGATGCGCGGATCTCGTCGCCGCGCACGAGATTCCCCGCCGCCACAATGCGTACAATCATGTCGACGGAGCTCTGCTCGATCGCATGCACAGCAGCATCGTACTCGGGCCCGTAGATCCAGATGTCCTGATCCGTGTGGTTCTCGCCGAGACGCGTCGAGATGTTGCGCGTTCCGAGCTGGGCAATCCCCGCCATCCCACGCTCGATCTCTTCGTGCGAGAGCCCTGCGGGAATCGTCCCGCTCGCGATGATCTCCCCCGCCTGATAGACAATGTTGCCCTCGCGCAGGTTCAGGATATTCTCGCGCAATTCGTTTGCGCGTACCCCGAGTGTCTGAATATCCGCCTGCAGCGTCTCGTTCTCACCCGAGAGACGACCGTTGAGGGAGATCAGCCCCTCCTTTTCCATCATGAGCGCGCGGTTCCCCGCCGAGAGCCGGTCGGACTCGGCGCGAAGCCCGCCCTGCTCCGCCTCAAGTCGCGCGATCTCCTCCTCCGATTTTTTCAGTTCGCCGCTCGCCTGCTCCTGCTCGTTCTTGGCACGTTCGAGCTCCCCCGAAGTAAAATCGAGTGCCGCACGAGTATCCGCGATCAAGGCGTTCAGACGATCCATACCGAAGAGCGCCGTGCGGACATTCTCGGAGACCGCCGCCATGATGCCGAACGTCACCGTCGTGATGCAGATTCCCGTAAAGATCGTGACAATGACCGCCGTATGGCGCGGACGCAGTCCGAAGATCGAGAGTTTCTTCTTGCCGATGCGCGTGCCGAGGCGGTCGCCGATAAAGGCGATGACGCCGCCCACAACAGCGAGCACAAGGATGAGTGTGATACCGTACATGGCGCGTCACCCCCTTTCCATCATACAATTTACTGCGATGCACGCCGCAGGAGATATGCCCCCGCAATCATACCGACGATGTTCGGCAGCCAAACCGCCGGCAGCGCGGGCAGGACCTCACCGCGGGCGAATGCGTTGCCCATCGTCATGAGCGCATAGTAGATAAAGATGATGATGACGCTCATCGCAAAGCCCGCCGACGAGGAGTTGCGCGTCGGCTGAAGTCCGAGCGGCACACCGATCAGCGTGAAGATGAGGCTCGCCATCGGGATCGAAATGCGCTGATAGAGCTCCGTCTCAAGCTTCGTTGTGTTGACATACTGCGTCTGCATGAGCGCGATCTGGTGGCGCAGCTCGCGCATTGTCATCTCCTCGGGAGCCTTCTGCTCGCGGATGATCTGACGCGGATCCTTCTGCACGGGCAGCACCTGCCGCTCAAAGCGCAGTCGACGCTCAAGATGTTCGTCCGCAATGTCGTAGACATCGCCCTTGTGCATGATCCACTCCGTACCCGTCCACTCCGCATACTCCGCATTCTCGACGTGCGACACCTTGCCGTCCGCACCGAAAATTTGCAGGCTCACCCCCGTAAGGCGCTGGAGCTCCGCATCGTAGGAACGCGCATAGACGAGCCGCTGAATTTTACCGTCCGTAATCTCTTTAATGATAAGGTGCTCCTGCGACTTCATGCCGGAGTTGCCCTCGATCTCATAGTAGATGACATTGCGGTACGCCGTATTCGCGCGCGGGACAACGTGCTCGTTGAAGAGAATCGCACCGACACTCACGAGGAAGCCGAGGAGAATTGCAGGCGCGGCAATCCGTCCGAAGCCGATGCCGCAGGACTTCATCGCCGTGATCTCACTCGCGGACGAGAGCCGTCCGAACGTCAGGAGGCTCGCGAGCAACATGGACATCGGGAACGTCCACATGACCACGCCTGGCAGACTGAATACAAAGATCTTGATGATCGACGGCAGCGACGCGCCGTAGTCCGTAATGTACTGGGCAATGCGAAAGAGCGTGCCCGAGCCGATAAAGACCGCCGAGAACGCGCAGATCGCAAAGAGGAAGGACAAAAAAACCTCCCGAAAAATGTATTTGTCGAGGATTCGTATCTTCAGACGCATAGAGTTCTCCTCTGATTGGTGCTTTCATTGGTATCGCTCTATTTTATCATTTTCGCCTCGTATTGACAAGGAGACAAAAGGAGCACACCCGACTGTGTCAGGTCAAAAACCTTCGTGCAACAGCCACTTTCGCATTCTTATGCTCTTTTCCGTACATCCTCCTGCGCTTCCTCCTGCTCCAGTGCGAGCACTGCCTGTACGAGGATGGCGCACTCAAGACGCTTCTTCTGGATCTCACAGCCAACCTCGTAGGGATGGCGGATGTCCCCGTGAAAGAGGTCGGCGTTCGCATGACAGCCGCCGCTGCAGTAGAACCGTGCCCAACAGTCGCGGCAGAGCGGCTTATTGAGCACATGGGAGTTGCGGAAGTACGTCGGCAGATCCATACTCTCCACACCCGTAAATACCGACCCGAGGCGATAGCCCTCGCGTCCGACGAACTGGTGGCACGGGTAGAGGTCGCCGTTCTCCGCAACGGCGTAGTATTCATGCCCCGCACCGCAGCCCGCAAGACGCTTCGCAACGCACGGGCCGTGATTCAGGTCCATATTGAAGTGGAAGAAGAAGAACCCCTTACCCGCTCGCACGCGGTTCAGATATGTCTCAGTCAGATGATCGTACTCGGCAAAGATGCGCGGCAGATCCTCCTCCGTAAAGCCGAGTGGGCTGTCCTTTAAGACCACCGGCTCCATTGAGAGGATGTCGAAGCCCGCCTCATTCATCGCGAGCACATCCTTTGTAAAATCGAGATTCTCGCGCGTGTACGTCCCGCGCAGATAGTAGTCATTGCCGTCACGCGCGTCCACGAGCTTCTTGAAGTTCTTCATCACGACATCGTACGAGCCATTGCCGCGCACATCGGGACGCATCGCATCATGCACCTCGCGCCGCCCGTCCGAGGAGAGCACGACGGAGATGTTGTTGTCGTTCAGCCATGCGATATTCTTGTCGGAGAGAAGCATCCCGTTCGTCGTCAGCGTCAGCTTGAACTCCTTGCCCGTCTCCTGCTCACGCTGTCGCACATACTCCGTGACCGCCTTCACCGTACCGAGATTCATGAGCGGTTCACCGCCAAAAAAGTCGATCTCGCAGTGCTTCCTCGGACCGCACCCATTGATGATGAAGTCCACCGCCGCGCGTCCGACCTCGGGGCTCATGATCGCCCGATGCCCGCCGTAGCTGCCGCCATCGCCAAAGCAATACTTGCAGCGCAGATTGCAGTCCTGTGCCACCATCAGGCACAGCGACTTCACGAGCCCGCGCGACTTGAACGTCGGCGGCACATCGATGTCGGGCGCAAAGAGTGCGCCCGCCGCCATCAGCTCATGCAGTTCGCCGCACGCTTCGCGCAGCTCAGCCTTGGGATAGCGACCTACAAGACGCGCAATCACAGCCTCGTCGTTTGTTCCGTCGAAATCATCCATTATATCGAAAATCATCTCGTCGATCACGTGAACTGCACCGCTGTTCACATCAACGAGAATGTGCATACCATTCTGCTTGAACTTATGCGTTCGGACTTTCATTTGTTCTCCTTCATAAACACTCTTGGAAATGCAATACGCGTACGACCGTTTGCGCAACTAAGTGTTTGCGTAGCGTATGCAGGACAAACACACAGAAAAAGCCCCTCTCGCAAACGAGAAGGGCTGTGCCGATTCCCCCGTCTTACTTCGCGCAGGGCTGGTTGCCCACCGTGCAGGAAGTCTTGCAGGCAGACTGGCAGGACGCCTGACATTCGCCGCAGCCGCCCGTGTAGAGCGTGGACTGCATCGTCGGCTTATTGACCGTCTTGATGTGCTTCATGACTCATTCCTCCTCAATCGGTCGTTCCTACTAGATTTTATCGCATAAATTCCATTTATGCAAGTGATTTTTCGCACTCGTCCCATACGCCCTCGGTGCGGCGGATGTCCGCGCCGAGCGCAACGAGCTTTGCCACGAGATCATCGTAGCCACGATCGATGTGATGGATGAAGCCGACGCGCGTTTCGCCCTCTGCCACGAGGCCCGCGAGCACCATTGCTGCGCCCGCACGCAGATCGGTCGCACGCACCGCAGCCCCCACGAGACACTGCCCGCCCTCGACCGTCGCCGTCCGCCCGTCCACGCGGATCTGTGCACCCATGCGCAGCAGCTCATCGACGTGCATAAAGCGGTTCTCGAATACGGTCTCCGTAACGACGCTCGTCCCCTCCGCAACAGTAAGCAGTGCCATAAACTGCGCCTGCATATCCGTCGGAAAGCCGGGATATGGCATGGTTTTGAGATCGATGGCCTTCATCCTGCCGTCCGCACGCACGCGAACGCCCGCGATATCCTCCTCGATCTGCGCTCCCGCCTCCTGCAGTTTTGCCACGACGGGCTTCAGATGCTCGCTGATCGCATTCTCGATAAAGACATCGCCGCCCGTCATTGCCGCCGCGACCATATACGTCCCCGCCTCAATGCGGTCGGGGATGATGGTGTAATCCGCAGCCATGAGCCCGGGCACACCGTCGATCTTGATGCGGTTCGTGCCCGCGCCGCGGATGTGTGCTCCCATGACGTTCAGATAATTCGCGAGATCGACAATCTCCGGCTCAAGTGCCGGATTCTCGAGGATCGTCTGTCCCTCGGCACAGGATGCCGCCATCATCACATTCTCCGTCGCACCGACACTCGGGAAATCGAAATAGATCCGAGCTCCCTTCAGCCCGTGCGGCGCAGAGGCATGAATCGCCCCCTGCGTGATGTCGATCTTTGCGCCGAGTGCCTCAAAGCCCTTGAGATGGAGATCAATCGGACGCGTTCCAATCGCGCAGCCCCCCGGCAGCGAGATCTCCGCACGCCCCTCGCGGGCAAGCAGCGGTCCCATGATGAGAAAGGATGCGCGCATCTTGCGAACCAGTTCGTATGGTGCGGACACCGTCGCAATCCGCGATGCGTCAATCGTCAGCCGATGCTCCTTCGCGGCGTAGTCCGCCTTCACTCCGAGCGAGCGCAGCACCGAGCAGATCGTATAGACATCCTCCAGCGCCGGCACATCATCCAGAACGCTCACACCACGACTGCCGAAGAGTGCCGCCGCGATGATCGGCAGCACCGCATTCTTTGCCCCGCCGATCTTCACACGTCCGCGCAGCGGATGCCCTCCGTGAATCACCAGTTGTTCCATTCACCGTACCCCTCCCTGCGGCTTTCCTAGTCCTCTACCTTGAGTGTCGCGTGTATCACGTTCTCAATCACATACGGCGCAAAGAATTTTTCCTTCTCTTCCTTCTTGTTCGGATCTGCAAGCAGGGTTATGCGCTTCTCCGGCTCAGCCTTCGCCGCACGCGCCGAAGCCTTTGCTGCCGCCTTCATACGCCTTTTCATCTCCTTTTCGGAGGTCGGCGCGGGAGCGGCCCCTGGCGCGATGATGATCTCGTTATTCTCCCCCTGCTCCGCCAACTCGCGCAGACGGTCGCCCGTCGACTTAAACTTCTCCTCGTCATCCGGCACTTCAAGCCCCGCCTGTGCAAGCAGCATGAGCGGGTTCACGGGCACAAAACCGCCGCCGCGAATATCCAGATTCATCATCCCCGTCGGCTGCGTCTTGGGTACGGTATACGGAATCGACAGCGTCTCCTCCGCCTTGCGGTAGGGGCGGATCTTCGTCTGGAACGTCACCGTCTCGCCCGGTTTCACCGTCATCTTATCGGGCGTCGCCGAGACGAGCAGTGCCGTCTGTCGTTCGCCGTCCAGCTCCACATCCACATTCACATCAATGACATCGGATTCCTTCTCCGCATTCGTCACAATCAGGTTCATCGCCTGCAGCAGTTCCGTCACCGCTATCTGCCCGACATCCGCCGCACTGTAGTACATATTACGCCGCTCAAAGAGGCCGCCTTCGTAGGCGTTCGTACGAATCGCAAAGCGAATGCGCGCCGTGCTGCTGCCGAGCGTATCCGAGACACGGTTCATTGCAGCATAGGCGACACTGCCCGAGAGGATCGGCAGGAAATCCTCGTCATAGGCAATCTGCGCGCCGAACGTCTCCTCCGTCCCGAGCGCATTGTCCTTCACGCGAATTTGAACGGGCACAGAGGTTGGAAACGTTCCGAGCACCCCTGCGATCCCCGTCTCGCGGTCCTGGTTGACGCGCCCGATCACACTGCCGATGTTCGCGATCTTCACGCCGTTGCTCTGCCCTGCGATCGTACCGATCACATCCGCGTCTGTCATAAAGTAGTTGACATTCCCCTTGTGCATAAAGGAATGCCCGAACGCCAAGACCTTTTTCCCGTCGACCGCCGTCACCGTCCCCGTCGCGCCGATGCTGAAATCTCCGTAGACAAGAGCCACACCGACAGGCTGCCCGCCCGTGAGCGTCGCATCATAGCGCGTATGAAGCTTTGTGTTTGTACCGGAACCGCCGAGCGGAAGAAGTGAAGTCCCGCTCATCGGGAGCTTGTCCTGCAAGTAGCGCAGCCCCGCTGTATTAAATCCGCGCGTGAAGAAATACGCCTTGTCCTCCGTCGGATGTGTGGATGTCTCCTCCTTACCGGCAGTCTCGGACGTGTCCGCAGCCTCCACAGAGGACGTATCCGTATGCGCCACAGCGGAAGACGCCTCCTCCGTCGACGCATCCACCGCTTTCTCGCCGTTCAGCGCAGCAATCATATCACGCCACTCGGCTTCGCGCTCCTCGCGCGACATCTTCGCAAATTTTTTCTCACGCGCACGCAGACGGCGCTTTTCCTCCGCCTTCTTGCGCTCCTCGATCGCCTTCACCAGATCGACCGTGTCAATGCTCGTCTGGTTCTTAGTATCCGGCATCGACCAGAGCGGTGTCATATCCTCGATCGGCGTGATAAAGAACGTATAGGGGCTGAGGTCTTTCAGCCCCGCCGCAAGCGCCCCGACTAGACGATCCTCCACATAGACAGGGCTGCCGCTCATTCCTTGGAGCACACCGCCGACGTGCTCGATAAAATCGCCACTCGTCCGCGCCATAATCATGCGCTGCGAGCCTTTTCCACCCTCCATCCCCCCAAGGATTTCAACGGGAAACGTGCGGATCTCACCGGAGGTATCAAGCACGGTATATGCCGTCCCCTGCATCCCCGCCATCACCTCGCTGTATGGGAGAATCGGCGGCATCGCATGGGAAGCCGGCGCATAAAAATTAAGCGTAAACGCAAAAAGAGACGCCGCTGCAAGGCGTTTCAAAGAATATCGCAAAATGTCACCTCAAAAAAATGTGCTACAATAGAGTTTATCCGCTCTATTGTAGCACACACAGAAAAAATACGCTAGTTTTTTCGCCGCATCCTCGAAATGTATCAGATCTATACAGTACTCACGGCGAGGGGGCTCCTATTGCGCAGGCATTCCTTCTTCCAGCATGGCATTGTGCTCGTTCGACCACTTGTAACCAAGATACGCGCCGGCAATACTAACGATGGTGGCCAGCTCCGGACTCGCGAGCCCTACGCCCCAGCTGATGAACACGAGAGCGATGACCGTGATCACGCCCTTCTTGTTGAACCCCGTACTATAAAATAACCCGAGAATGAAAAAACCAAGGATTGCCCCAAGGACAGGACTTTACATTCAAAGGTGTATATTTTCTTTGTGTGGGAAGGTTTCAAACCATCCACCCCGAATGTCTTATATGCCTTTACCCATCTCTGGAAGGGCGTGCGTGGGACGTGATAACGTTTCGATAGCGTTTCATAGCTTCCGTGTCCTGCAAGATATTCCTGCACAACCTTCAGCTTACATTCTGTACTGTATTTTGCCATTACAATACCCCCAAAAGTTAGATCCTCTAAGTCTAACTTTTGGGGGTCAGGTCATTTTTAGCTTCGTGCAACAGCCCTTTGTCATTATGTCAGCGGTATCGCTACAAGTGCCCCTTCCACCGCTTACGCGGTCCCCCTCCCCCGTGTCGCACGGGGGAGGCTAGGGTTATGGCATCTTAGCTTCCCCCGTCACAACGGGGGAGCGGTCAACGTCATCCAATCGCACGTCGCTAACGCTCGTGTTCTTGGGTCGTTTTCCCATACGACCTGTTTCCCGATCAGCTACCCCCTTTGGGCTTGCTTCTCGGACAGGTCAGTAAGTGGCGAGTGCAGCGAGCCGATAGGGGCGTTCGTGCAACAGCCCCACTTTTTGCTGTCACGTCTCTCCGAGCGAATGCTCCAATTCCTCCAACGTCTGCTGCTTACTCTCGCGCCCGAGGAGGATCACCGTGCCCGAGATCAGAGCGAAGACCGCCGCGAACATCATAAAGATACCGCTCATCGGGAACGCATGCGCGAGCATCACGCCCACAAGCATCGGCGCGATCATACCGCCGATCCGCCCGAAGCCCGCCGCCCAGCCGCTGCCGAGCGCACGCATCGACGTCGGATACTGCTCCGGCGTATAGGTGTAAATGACGCCCCATGCCCCGAGGTTAAAGAAGCTCATCGCCGCCCCCCAGACAAGAAGTGCCGTGACATCACCCGCATTACCAAAGAAATAGCTGCATACGCCGCTCAGCAAAAGGAACAGTCCGAGCGTATAGCGCCGACCGATCACATCCACCAAATACGCCGCCGCATAGTAGCCCGGCAGCTGCGCAAGCGTCATGATGAGCACATACTCAAACGTCTTGACAATCTCGAACCCCTGCGCATACACAATCGACGGCAGCCACATGAAGATCCCATAGTAGCTGAACACAATGCCGAACCACGCAAGCCAGAGCATCGTCGTACGGCGGCGCATCCCCTTCGCCCAGAGCGACGCAAAGCCTGGTGTCTCCACGCGCTCCGCCTCAACTCTGCCCGGTGCGAGCTGATCGAGGAACGGACGCTCCGGCATCTTCAGCTGACTCTCGATGTCGCGGATAATCGCCTTTGCCTCATCCACGCGACCCTTCGAGAGCAGATAGCGAATGGACTCCGGCATATGCAGACGCAGCAGGAACACATAGAGCGCAGGCAGCGCGCCAATGAGGAAGGCAGCCTGCCAGCCAAAGACCGGAATCAGGAGATAGGCAATACACGCCGCCGCGAGCCATCCAAGGCCCCAGAAACTCTCAAGGAGAACAATAAAGCGGCCGCGCAGCTTTGCTGGCGCATACTCGCTCATCAGCGTCGCCGCAACGGGCAGCTCTCCGCCCAAGCCAAAGCCCACAAGGAAGCGGAACACAAGCAGCGACTCATAGCTCCACGCCACCGCACACAACCCTGTCGAGATACTGTAGAGGAGAACCGTGATCGTGAACACCTGCTTGCGCCCGATACGGTCTGCAATCGTCCCCGCAAGCACCGCACCGAGTGCCATACCGATGAGACCGATCGAGCCGATCCATCCCACCTGTGCCGGCGTGAGACTCCACTCCCGCGCAAGCACCGGCAAAACGAACGCGATCAGCCCCGTGTCCATCGCATCGAACAGCCACCCAAGCCCCGTCACAGCAAGCAGCTTGTACTGGAATCTGCCAAGCGGCAGATTCTCCAACCGATCCAAAATCATAAAATAGCCTCCTTCATAGCGTGCGGTCAAGAAATCGCTGATATATATGTACCGCCGCCCCATCAGAGAAAGAACGAAACATTTCCTATTATAGTCACACTATAATGAAAATGCAAGGAGGAGTGTCTCATCTTAGTAACATTTCATAGCTCATCTCATGATAAAGAAAAAAGCCCGTGAATCATCACGAGCTTATCTTTTGCGGCAACTACCTACTCTCCCACGTCGTCTCCAACGAAGTACCCTCGGCCTTTGAACGCTTAACTACTGTGTTCGGAATGGGAACAGGTGGTACCGTTCAGGCATCATCACCGCATTGCTGACTTGTCCAAGAGCAAAGCCCGCAGGGCGCATGCGATTGGGTAACAAGTCGTATGGGAAAGTGTCCCAAGAGTCAAGTCCAAAGGACGCAGACGATTGGCTGACACTGACCGCTCTGAGTGTTGTCCACTCAAAACTTCACAGAAGAAACTGCAAGCAAATTGTTCTTGTTAGGCAAAACTACCGTAGTGAATCACACTGTTGAGCTACTGTCGACATTTGCTTCGCAAACGTCGACTAAGTGATTCGCACAAGATTGTCTGTCGCTATGCTCCGACAATCTTAGCTCTCTACTTAAGTCAAGCCCTCGACCGATTAGTGCTGGTCAGCTGCACACATTGCTGTGCTTCCACACCCAGCCTATCTACCTTGTCTTCTTCAAGGGGTCTTACTTCCTTATAGGAATGAGATACTTCATCTCGGGACGGGCTTCACGCTTAGATGCTTTCAGCGTTTATCCCTTCCGGACGCAGCTACCCGGCCGTGCCCTTGGCAGGACAACCGGTACACCGTTGGTCCGTCCACTCCGGTCCTCTCGTACTAGGAGCAGCCTCCCTCATGTATCTTACGCCCGCGATGGATATGGACCGAACTGTCTCACGACGTTCTGAACCCAGCTCACGTACCACTTTAATGGGCGAACAGCCCAACCCTTGGGACCTGCTTCAGCCCCAGGATGTGATGAGCCGACATCGAGGTGCCAAACCTCCCCGTCGATATGGACTCTTGGGAGAGATTAGCCTGTTATCCCCAGGGTAGCTTTTATCCGTTGAGCGATGGC
>NZ_JH376799.1:508536-597419 GCF_000234095.1 Centipeda infelix ATCC 43532 | reverse complement strand
GGAGGGGGACCGCGTAAGCGGTGGAAGGGGCGCTTGCAGCGATATCGCTGACATAATAGCAAGGGGCTGTTGCACGAAGTTTTTTAGCTTCGTGCAACAGCCCTATTGTACCTTTTTAGTTCTTATCGTTCGGTGTGATGTCGATGGGTGCGTCCTCGAGTACCTGCTGCTCCTCCTCGGGCTTGCGCTTGCGGAGAATGAAGAATGCGCCTGCGCCGATCAGGACGATGACGAGGATGACGGTGCCGATGATCGCCGTCTTGTTCCAGAGGCGGAACGCGACCTCAATCTTCGACGACTCGCCCGTCACGAGCGTCTTGCCGAGATTCCATGTGAGCTGCTTGCCGTCGTTCTCCGTGCGGTCAGCGTTTGAACTCGTGGGTGCGACGGGCAGCGTCATCTGATAGGTGAACGTGATATTGCTCGCGAATGCGCCTGCGCCGCCGCCGTTCTGGCTGCCCTCAAAGAGCAGGTCGAAGTTGTAGTCCGTGTAGAACAGGCTCTTGTTCGCGGTGATGCCCGTGTTCTTGCCCTCGTTCGCCTTGAAGAAGTCATTTTCCGACAGCTTGTCGATCGTGGCGTAGTGCTCCGTGATCTCGTAGCCCGACATATTTTCCTTCGTCACGGGTGTGACCTGCGCGTCCGGATTCTTCGCTGTCGTTGCTGTCTTGCTCTGCTCGACGATCTCGGCGAGCATCGGCACGCTGACGAGAGTCGTCTTGAGGTCGGCACTGCCGTCCTCGTTGATGACGACATTCACATCACCGCTGAAACAGCCGCTTGTGAGTGCGAGTATGCCCAGCATCGCCGCAGCGAGGACGGTGCGCATCGTGCGTGTGCATCGTGTCAGAAACATAAGATACCTCCTATAAATTCAAATGATACCGATTCCATTATATTTTACATGAGCACGGCGGCTTTTGCAAGATGGACGATTGGCAGGGGGGCTTTTGGCGTTCATGTTGCTCATTGCAGGAATCGCAGCAGTCTGCACACGAAATGTCCGCGCTAAATTTGGAATCGTATCTCCGGCAATTTTCTATTGGCTTGGTGCTCTGTTTACGGTGGGGCAGGGGACACATTATAAGGATCTGCCGATTTGGGGCGGCTTGTCATTTCTTTTTGGCATAGTTTTCATCCTTGCAGCAATAAAGACTAAAAAACGCAGCTGATTCTACAAGAGAAATAAATACACGTGAGCAATGTGCTGCTTTGAACCGCATGGCAAAGTCATGCGGTTTTTGAACGAAAAAACTCATACGATGAAAATTTTTCTTGACACGGAAATTAGGATGTAGTATCATACAATGACCTATTGAATAAGAATGGGGATTTGTGCGCCTTTTTCGGGGAGGATGAGGGAGGCACGGATAAAATACTGCCGGAATGGTGCAGGCTTTATCGGTGATTCCGCAGCCTTCGCGGCTCGTGTTAGAAAGGATCATGGAGCAAGGTATTCGGATGGTTGCCTTGTTCTTTTTGTGTCTTTATTTGGTGCACACCTCCATACGATAATCCAGCGAAAGGGTGACAGCGTTCATGTTCAATCCTGTGTCGGTCGGCCGTCGCACCAGGTATAGCTACGCGCGTATCAAGGAAGTTATGGAGATGCCGCATCTCCTCGATATCCAGCGCACGAGCTATCAGTGGTTTTTGGAGGTGGGGCTCGCGGAGATCTTCCGTGACATCTCGCCTATTCAGGATTTCTCGGGGAATCTCATCCTCTCGTTTGAATCATTTGCGCTTGGCGAACCGAAGTACGATCTCGACGAGTGCAAGGAACGCGATGTGACCTATGCCGCACCCCTGCGCGTGAATGTGCGTCTCGTGAACCGCGAGACGGGCGAGATCAAGGAGCAGGAGGTCTTCATGGGCGATTTCCCGCTCATGACAGATACGGGAACCTTCATTATAAATGGTGCGGAGCGCGTCATCGTCAGCCAGCTCGTGCGCTCGCCCGGCACGTACTACGGGGTCGAGATCGACACGACGGGCAAGGAGCTCTACAACGCGACGATGATCCCGAACCGCGGCGCGTGGATCGAGCTTGAGACGGACGCGAACGATGTGGTATCCGTGCGCATCGACCGTACGCGCAAGATGCCCGTGACCTATCTCATTCGTGCGCTCGGCTATGAGACGGACGATGAGATCCGTGCGCTCTTCGGCGATGATTCACATGTCCTCGCAACGATTGAGCGCGATACGGACGAAGTCAAGACACGCAGCAAGGCGGTCATTGAGATCTACCGTCGTCTGCGCCCCGGTGAGCCCGCGAACGAGGACAATGCGCGGACGCTGCTTGAGACGCTGTTCTTTGACCCGCGCCGCTATGATCTGGCGACAGTCGGCCGCTACAAGCTGACGAAAAAACTTGGCTGGCGACGTCGTCTGCTCGGCAAGGTGCTGGCAAACCCTGTTGTTGACAAAGAGACGGGCGAGATTGTCTTTCCTGCGGGTGAGGCGATCACACAGGATATGGTGGAGGCGGTCAGCGCGGAGCGCGAAACGGCGCTCTTCGGCGAGGGCGAACTCGTTGCCTTTGATGTGCAGAAAGCGGATGGCGAGATCCACCGTATGCTTTGTGCGCCGACGCGGGACTATCAGTTCCGCACGGTGACGCGCGAGGATATCATGGCGGCGATCAGCTATCTGCTCGGCCTCATGGATGGCTTCGGCAATACGGACGATATCGACCACCTCGGCAACCGCCGCGTGCGTGCGGTCGGAGAGCTGCTGCAGAACCAGTTCCGCATCGGCCTTTCGCGCATGGAGCGCGTCGTGCGCGAGCGCATGTCAATCCAGGAGACGGATAGCATCACGCCGCAGGGGCTCATCAATATCCGTCCCGTGGTGGCGGCGGTGAAGGAGTTCTTTGGCTCTTCACAGCTCTCGCAGTTCATGGATCAGCACAACCCGCTCTCGGAGCTGACGCACAAGCGCCGTCTCTCGGCACTCGGTCCCGGCGGGCTCTCGCGCGAGCGCGCGGGCTTCGAGGTGCGCGACGTGCACAACTCTCACTACGGTCGTATGTGCCCGGTCGAGTCCCCCGAAGGCCCGAACATCGGTCTGATCGGCTCGCTTGCGAACTATGCACGCGTGAATCAGTTCGGTTTTATGGAGACCCCGTACCGTCGCGTGGACAAGGAACATCGCCGCGTGACGGATGATGTGCGCTATCTGACGGCGGACGAGGAGGACGAGCTCATCATCGCGCAGGCGAACGAGCCGCTCGATGAAAATGAGTTCTTTGTCAACGAGCGCGTCACGGCACGCTGCCACGAGGAAACGGGGCTGCACCCGCGCGACCGCGTCGACTATATGGACGTGTCGCCGCGTCAGGTCTTCTCGATCGCAACGGCGATGATCCCGTTCCTGGAGAACGATGACGCGAACCGTGCACTCATGGGCGCGAACATGCAGCGCCAGGCGGTGCCCCTGCTCAAGACGCAGGCTCCGCTTGTCGGCACGGGCATGGAGTACAAGGCTGCGTGTGACTCGGGCGTCATGGTGCTCGCAAAGCACAGCGGCGAGGTC
Source organism: Centipeda infelix ATCC 43532 (assembly GCF_000234095.1). Lineage (GTDB taxonomy): Bacteria > Bacillota > Negativicutes > Selenomonadales > Selenomonadaceae > Centipeda > Centipeda infelix. The sequence continues at coordinate 593,882 of NZ_JH376799.1, read as the reverse complement.
ACGGAAGTCACGGCGAATGCGATTACCGTCCGCACGGATGAGGGCGCATTCGACAACTATAAATTGCAGAAGTTTGTCCGCTCGAACCAGGCGACGTGCATCAATCAGAAGCCGCTCGTCTATGCGGGCGATCGTGTAACGGAGGGGCAGCCCATCGCCGACGGTCCGTCGACTGACAGCGGCGAGCTCGCCCTCGGCTACAATATCATCGTTGCCTATATGCCGTGGGAGGGTTACAACTACGAGGACGCGATTCTCCTCAGTGAGAATCTCGTCAAGCGCGATCTCTACACCTCGATCCACATTGAAGAGTACGAGTGTGATGCGCGTGACACGAAGCTCGGTCCCGAGGAGATTACGCGCGACATCCCGAACGTCGCGGAGGACGCGCTCAAGGATCTCGACGAAGAGGGCATTGTCTCCATTGGCGCGGATGTGCGCCCAGGCGACATCCTCGTCGGCAAGGTCACGCCGAAGGGCGAGACGGAGCTGACCGCGGAGGAGCGCCTCCTGCGTGCGATCTTCGGCGAGAAGGCGCGTGAGGTGCGCGACACCTCGCTGCGCGTGCCGCACGGCGAGGCGGGCAAGATCATCGATGTGAAGATCTTTACCCGTGAAAACAACGATGAACTGCCGCCGGGCGTGAACCGTCTCGTGCGCGTCTACATCGCGCAGAAGCGCAAGATCTCGGTCGGCGACAAGATGTCGGGCCGCCACGGCAACAAGGGTGTCGTCTCGCGCATCATGCGTCAGGAGGACATGCCGTTCCTGCCGGACGGTACGCCCGTCGACATCGTGCTGAACCCGCTCGGCGTGCCGTCGCGTATGAACATCGGGCAGGTGCTCGAGACGCACCTCGGCATGGCATGCCGTGTGCTCGGTCAGCGCATCAAGGAGGGCGACCCGACGGTGGAGGGCGACCTCCGTGCGGCGGGTTACAATTTTGATGCAAACGGGATGCCTGTGCCCGACGTGGCGGGTATCCATATCGCAACACCGGTTTTTGACGGCGCAAGTGATGATGATGTATTCGGTACAATCCGCGCGGCGGGGCTGCCCGACGACGGCAAGACGGTGCTCTATGACGGGCGCACGGGCGAGCCGTTCGAAAACCGCGTCACGGTTGGCTGTGTCTATATGCTGAAGCTGCATCACCTCGTTGATGATAAAATCCATGCACGCTCCACGGGGCCGTATTCGCTCGTTACGCAGCAGCCTCTGGGCGGCAAGGCGCAGTTCGGTGGACAGCGTTTTGGCGAGATGGAGGTCTGGGCGCTTGAGGCGTACGGCGCGGCGTATACACTGCAGGAGATCCTGACGGTGAAATCCGACGACGTGGTCGGGCGTGTCAAGGCGTATGAGTCCATCGTCAAGGGCGACAATATCCCAGAGCCTGGTGTGCCCGAGTCGTTCAAGGTGCTCATCAAGGAGCTGCAGGCAATCGGCCTCGATATCAAGGTGCTCAACGAGGATGCGAAGGAAATCGCGATCCGCGACGAGGAGGACGAGGACATCGGGGAGAAGGCACGCTCGCTTGAGCTCGATGTCGAGGGCGTCGATGAGAGCGGTACGCCGCCCCCGCCGCCCGCAGACTCCTACGATGACGAGGATGAGGGCGCAGAGGATGTCTCGGACGATGATATCATCGCGCACATCGACAGCGATGATGAGGCGGTCGATGATATGGATTCCCTGATGCGGGGCGGGCTCGACAGTATCGATGAGCCGAATGAGGATGTTTAAGGAAGGGAGTGGCATCTGTTGCTGGATGTAAACAATTTTGACTCAATGCGGATTGGACTCGCTTCCCCCGATAAAATTCGTGCGTGGTCGCACGGCGAGGTAAAGAAGCCCGAGACCATCAACTACCGTACGCTCAAGCCCGAGCGAGACGGTCTCTTCTGCGAGCGGATCTTTGGTCCGACGCGTGACTGGGAGTGCCACTGCGGCAAGTACAAGCGCATCCGCTACAAGGGCGTTGTCTGCGACCGCTGCGGCGTCGAGGTGACGCGTGCGAAGGTGCGCCGTGAGCGCATGGGGCATATCGAACTTGCTGCGCCTGTCTCGCACATCTGGTACTTTAAGGGCATTCCGAGCCGCATGGGGCTCATCCTCGATGTGTCTCCGCGTTCGCTCGAAAAAGTCCTCTATTTCGCCTACTACATCGTCATTGATCCGGGCGAGACGGATCTCAAGAAGAAGGAACTGCTCTCCGAGCGCGAGTATCACGATGCGCTCGAAAAGTATGGCAATACGTTCCGCGTCGGCATGGGCGCGGAGGCGATCAAGGAGCTGCTCGAAGAACTCGATCTCGAGCAGATGAGCGAGCAGCTCAGAAACGATGTGCGCACGACCTCCGGACAGAAGAAGGTACGTGCGATCCGCCGCCTTGAGGTGGTGGAGGCATTCCGCAAGTCCGGCAACAAGCCCTCGTGGATGATTATGGATGTCGTTCCGGTGATCCCGCCCGATCTGCGCCCGATGGTGCAGCTCGACGGCGGACGCTTTGCGACTTCTGATCTCAACGATCTCTATCGCCGCGTCATCAACCGCAACAACCGCCTGCGCCGTCTGCTCGATCTCGGTGCGCCCGACATCATCGTGCGCAACGAGAAGCGCATGCTGCAGGAGGCAGTAGACGCACTGATTGACAACGGCCGCCGCGGCCGCCCCGTCACGGGCCCCGGCAACCGTGCGCTCAAGTCACTTTCGGATATGCTCAAGGGCAAGCAGGGGCGCTTCCGTCAGAACCTGCTCGGCAAGCGCGTCGACTACTCGGGGCGTTCCGTTATCGTTGTCGGTCCGGAGCTGAAACTCCATCAGTGTGGTTTGCCGAAGGAGATGGCACTGGAGCTCTTCAAGCCGTTCGTCATGAAGAAACTCCAGGCGGATGGTGCGGCGCACAACATCAAGTCGGCAAAGCGCATGGTCGAGCGTGCACGTCCCGAGGTCTGGGACGTGCTGGAGGACGTCATCAAGGAGCATCCCGTGCTGCTCAACCGTGCACCGACGCTCCATCGTCTCGGCATTCAGGCATTCGAGCCTGTTCTCACCGAGGGGCGTGCGCTGAAGCTGCATCCGCTCGCGTGTACGGCGTACAACGCGGACTTTGACGGCGACCAGATGGCGATCCATCTGCCGCTGTCGGCAGAGGCGCAGACCGAGGCGCGCGTGCTCATGCTCGCGGCGAACCATATCCTCGCGCCGAAGGACGGCAAGCCCATCATCGTGCCCTCGCAGGACATGGTGCTCGGCTCATACTACCTCACGAAGGTGCGCCCCGGTGCGAAGGGCGAGGGCAAGGTGTTCACGGGGATTGCAGAGGCACTGCTCGCCTATCAGGAGAAAGTGCTCGATCTGCAGGCGGAGATTCGCGTGCAGGTTGCGGGCTACGGACTGGTTCGCAGCTCGCTCGGTCGTCTCATTTTCAGTGAGATTCTGCCCGAGGAGCTCCGCCACTACCATCAGGACGAGACAACGGGCGAGTGGAGCCTCGGCGTTCTCATGAACAAGAAGGAACTCGGCAAGCTTGTTGCAAACTGCTACGATCATTTCGGCGCAACCAAGACCGCCGAGGTCATTGACAATGTGAAAAATCTCGGCTACCACTACGCCTGCATTGCGGGCATGACGGTCGCCGTCTCCGATGTCATCGTCCCGCCAAAGAAGAAGGAAATCATCGCAAACACGCAGGGGCAGGTCAACAAGGTCGAGCGTCAGTTCGGACGTGGTCTGATCACAGAGGATGAACGCTACAAAAAGGTCGTTCAGCTCTGGACGAAGGCGACGGACGATGTCGCGGATGCGATGATGGACAACATGGATCCGTTCAACCCCATCTTTATGATGGCAGACTCGGGCGCACGCGGCAACAAGCAGCAGATGCGCCAGCTCGCGGGGATGCGCGGCCTGATGGCGGATCCGTCGGGTAAGATCATCGACCTGCCGATCACAGCGAATTTCCGCGAGGGGCTCACCGTTTCAGATTACTTTATCTCCTCGCACGGCGCGCGCAAGGGCCTTGCCGATACGGCGCTCCGTACGGCGGACTCGGGCTATCTGACACGCCGTCTCGTCGACGTGGCACAGGATGTCATCGTCCGCGAGGAGGACTGTGATGTCTCCGCGATCAACCTCCTGCAGGTGCGTGCGCGCCTCGCGGAGTCTGCATTTGACGCGCTCGAACTCCTTGTTGAAAGTCTAATGGGACGGCTTCTCGCTGCGGCGATCTACGATCCCGAGACGAAGGATGTGCTCTATCCGCAGGATACGGTTCTCGACGATGAGGTCCTTGAGACTATCGGCGAGCGCGATATCCGTGAGATCATGGTGCGCGGCTCCTCCGTGAATGTAGAGGGCGCTGTCAGCAATGCGATGGTCACGGAGAGCATCACGCTTGGTGAGCCGGATGCGAAGAAGCGCAAGAAGGCACGCGCGGCGATTGTCCGCGAACTCAGCGGCAAGGAGGTCGTGCGCGAGGCTGTCGGGGACGATGGTACGGTGCTCGCCGCCGAGGGAGATTTCCTCACGGACAAGATGGTGGAGACCATCATCGACTCGGAGCTGCACGAGCTCCACATTCGCAACAACAACGTGCGTGGCATCGAGGTCGAGGCAATCACCGAGGGCACGGGTGTCATCGAGTCGCTTGCCGACCGCATCGTCGGTCGTGTGCTCGCGGAGGACATTGTGGACGAGGCGACGGGTGAGACCATCGCCCGTATCAACGATCCAGTGGACGAGGCTCTGGCAAAGCGCATCGAGGGTGTGCGTAAGCGCGTCTCCATCCGCAGCGTCCTGACTTGCAAATCGCAGTTTGGTGTCTGCATGAAGTGTTACGGCCGCGATCTTGCCAACCAGGCGGAGGTCGAGATCGGCGAGGCGGTCGGCATCATCGCCGCACAGTCCATCGGCGAGCCGGGGACACAGCTCACGATGCGTACGTTCCACTCGGGCGGTGTTGCGGGCGACGATATCACGCAGGGTCTGCCGCGCGTCGAGGAGCTCTTTGAGGCACGCAAGCCCAAGCACAATGCGATCATTGCTGAGAACGAGGGAGTTGTCGCCATCGACGACACCGGCAAGGGGATGCGCACGGTCACGATCACGCCCGAGGGCGGCGTGCCGCGCGAGTACTCCGTACCGTTCGGTGCACGCATGGCAGTGCGCGACGGAATGGAGCTGAAGATCGGCGACAAGATCACCGAGGGCTCGGTCAATCCGCACGACATCCTGCGCGTTTGCGGTCTGCAGGCAACTCAGCGTTACCTCGTCTACGAGGTGCAGAAGGTCTACAAGTCACAGGGCGTTGAGATCAACGACAAGCACATCGAGGTCATGGTGCGGCAGATGCTGCACAAGGTCAAGATCGAGGAGTCGGGGACAACCGACTTCCTGCCCGGCGAGTACATCGAGATCAACGCGTTTGAGGCAGCGAATACAAAGGCGATTGAGGAGGACGGCGAGCCCGCTGTGGCGAAACCGATTCTGCTCGGCATCACGAAGGCATCGCTCGCGACGGACTCCTTCCTCTCGGCGGCTTCCTTCCAGGAGACCACGCGCGTCCTTACCGACGCCGCGATCAAGGGGAAGATCGACCCGCTTGTCGGCCTGAAGGAGAACGTCATCATCGGCAAGCTCATCCCTGCAGGTACGGGCATGACCCGCTACCGCAACCTGGAGATCGTGGATTTTGCGCCGCAGGTTGTGGAAGAGGCCGAGGAGGAAGAGATCGTCGAAGAGGTACACGAAGAGGTTGACCTCTCGCGGCTGGAGCAGCTGACGAACTGAGTGGTTGCAACTTGATTGTAGAAGTGCTATACTGTTCCTAGGGAAAATGACATGAATATTTTCCAGGGCGACACGAAAAACCGGCAGGTGCGACTGCCGGTTTTTCTATTCCGTTTTTAAGGTGGCTTAGACCTTAGGTTGGTTGCTCCTACTTAGTATCTCTGTCCAACCATTTGCAAATGAAGTAGGATACAACACTTGCCGCGACAGAGACTAGGAATGACATGAATATCTCCATGTGGACGACCCCCTTTCTGTTGCCAGTATGGGGGAAGCAACATCTAGAGTATAGCATAGAAACATTTGTTTTGTCAGCAAGGACTTCCTCGTCGAGTGATGTCTACCGATTTTATAAAACAAGTTGACGAATCTCTCCATTCGCTGTAAAATACCAACGAAAAGGAGCGATTTTAATGAAAACACGCGATGATAAATTCTTTTCCGTACGCAATACAACACGCATGGCACTCTGCATTGCGCTGATCTGTGTGAGCGCATACATTGCGATTCCCGTGCCGTTTATGGCACCGCTCACGATGCAGACCTTCGTCATGTGCCTTGCCGCGCTTGTCTTAACACCGCGCCAGACGGCGGTCGTCCTCGTGGGGTACACCGTGATCGGTGCCGTTGGGCTGCCCGTATTCGCGGGCGGCGTTGGCGGACTCGGCATCATCTTCGGACCGCGCGGCGGATTCTTTATCGGCTTTCTGCTTGCGTACACGCTCATGAGTATGCTCAAGGGAAGCGAGCCGTCCTTTGCACGCTATGCGCTTGTTGGCACTCTTGTGAGTGTGCCCGTCACCTACCTCATCGCAACGCTCTGGCTGACGATCCTGTTTGGCGATAAATTTGCAGGCGTTGTCGCGGCGTTTATGGCACTCGTCCAGTACATCCCCGGCGATCTCATCAAAGCGGTTGCGGCGGGTGCACTTGGTGTGTCGCTAAACAGGCGACTGCGGTATCTCTGAAGTTTTTCTTGATCACAAAAGCGGCTTCTACACAGATGTGCAGAAGCCGCTTTTCTATGCTATGATTTAGTTTTTCGGGGTCATATCCTCTGTTGTGAGCGAACCTGCCTTCGCTCGTTCGGCGAACTCCGCCGTTGCGGTGAAGAGGACATCAGTGGAGCTGTTGAGCGCGGTCTCGCAGGAGTCCTGCAGCACACCGATGATGAAACCAACGCCGACGACCTGCATCGCAATGTCGTTGCTGATGCCGAACGAGGAGCAGGCGACAGGGATGAGGAGCAGCGAGCCGCCCGCAACACCCGACGCGCCGCATGCACCGACGGTGGCGATGAGGCAGAGGAGGAGCGCCGTCGGCAGATCGACGTGGATGTTCAGTGTATGCGCTGCGGCAAGCGAGAGGATCGCAATGGTGATCGCCGCACCGCTCATGTTGATGGTTGCCCCGAGCGGGATGGAGATGGAGTAGACTTCGGGGTTGAGGCCGAGACGTTTGCAGAGCTGGAGGTTGACGGGGATGTTTGCCGCAGAGCTGCGTGTGAAGAACGCGTAGATGCCGCTCTCACGCAGGGTGGTAAAGACGAGCGGGTACGGGTTGCGATGCAGCTGTGCCCAGACGATGAGTGGGTTCATGATGAGTGCGACGGAGAAGAATGCGCCGAGTAGAACGGCAAGAAGCTGCAGGTAGCTGATGAGGGCATCCACGCCGCTCGTACCAACCGCATCTGCGACAAGTCCCATGATGCCGAACGGAGCAAAACGGATGACCCAGAGCACGATCTGCGTCATGACGACGGCGAAGTCACGCACGGTGTTCTTTGTGGTCGGGCTTGCTTTCTGCAGGGCGATTCCTGCGAGGACGCTCCATGCGAGGATGCCGATGTAGTTTGCGTTTGCGATGGCGTGGAGCGGGTTGTCCACAACGTTCAGGATGAGGTTGTGCACGACCTCGACGATGCCGCTCGGCGGCGCGATATTTGCATCTGCGACGACGAGGTGAAGGGTCGATGGGAAGGCAAAGGAGAATGCCACGGCGACGAGCGAGGCGAGGAAGGTTGCGACGACGTAGAGCCGCACGATGGGTTTGAGTGCCGCACCAGAGCCGACGGTGCGCTGCGCCATCGCGTTCATGACGAGGACGAAGACGAGGATTGGCGCAACACCCTTTAGGGCACGGACGAAGACATCGCCGAGCACGGCGACAATGGGAATGGCAGCGGGCGCGTAGAGGGCGATGCCGATGCCAATGATGAGTCCGACCGCGATGAGCTTGATAAGTGCTGTCTCGCGGTACTTGCGGCTGATATTGCTGAGCAAATGGATTCCTCCTTTAGTGGAATAAAATATGCCCCATTATAGCAGAATGGGGCATATTTGTCACTCTTTTGTCAGGGTATACATATTTGTAGGGCTTGTATGGTGGTGTATTGTCCCGCGCGAATGCTTTGCTGCGCAAGCAACTGCTCCACTAGCGATTCCTCAGGCATATCGCATGGCTCGTTCCATTGTCTTTCAACGACGGTGCTATTCCTTTATCGTCTTCAACTCTTCAAGGAATCTGCCCACAGCATCCTGCCATGTCGAGAGGCGGTGGAAACCCGCATCGTCGAGGGATTTCTTGCTGAGGCGCGAGTTCTTTGGGCGCACGGCTTTGGTCGGGTACATATGCGATGGAACGGAGGTGACGTTGACCTCCGTTCCCGCCTGACGGAAGATCTCGGCGGCGAACTTTGCCCACGAGCAGAAGCCCTCGTTCGTCGCATGGTAGATGCCGTATTTCTCGCTCTCTAGCATATCCACGAGCAGCGGCGCGAGGTCACGTGTATAGGTGGGCGAGCCGATCTGATCGGCGACGATGGAGAGGCTCTTGTGGGTTTTCGCGAGTTCGAGCATGGTTTTGACGAAATTCTTTCCATGTACGCCGAAAACCCATGAGGTACGCACGATGAAATATTTCTCAAGGTGTTGCTGCACCGCCTCCTCGCCTGCGAGTTTCGATGCGCCGTAGACATTGTGCGGAGCGGTCAGTGCGTTCGTCTCGTGGGGTGTGTCGCCCGTGCCCGGGAAGACGTAGTCCGTGCTGACGTAGAGGAGCTTTGCATCCCGCTCGCGTGCGAGTCGTGCGAGGATCTCCGTGCCCGCTGCGTTGACCTTGCGGCAGAGCGAGGGTTCGTCCTCCGCCCGGTCGACGGCGGTGTACGCCGCTGCGTGGAGAATCGCGTCGGGTTCTGTCGCCTCAAGGACGGCACGCATGACGTTCTCGTCGGACAGAGGGAAGAGTTCCGAGGAGACACCGTGTACCTCGTGCCCACGTGCCCTGCACTCCTCCACGCAGTCATGCCCCAGCTGTCCCGTTGCACCTGTAATGAGAATTTTCATAGGAATCCGCCTTTCGTTTCTTTTTTCCTATTGTATCATAAAAACGGTTGTTACGCGAAATCATTTCTTTTCGCATAACAACCGTTGTTTACTCTTGTATCGTTGGGATTGTGAGCGTGATGGTTGTGCCCTCATCGATCGCGCTTTTCAGCATGACCTTGATCTCGTGCTGGTCGGCGATCCAGCGTGCGATGGAGAGGCCGAGCCCAGAGCCGCCCGTCTCCTTCGTACGTGAGGAGTCCACGCGGTAAAAGCGGTCGAAGATTCGATCCTGATGCTCGGGCGCGATCCCAATGCCGTCGTCCGCAAGTGTGACGATGATGGCGGAGTGATCGGGGGAGAGAATCGAGTAGGCGTGAATGTGCCCGCCCGCAGGGGTGTATTTCAGACTGTTCTCAAGGAAGATACGCAGCAGCTGACGCAGGAGCACGGGGTCGCCGTCGACCACCGCGGGATCGTTCCTGCCGAGTGTGACCTCGTGCGAGGTCGTGACCATCTGCATTTTCTCCATCGTATCGGCGAGGAGCTCGGCAAAGTCGACTTCCTCCTTGTTGACTGCCTGCCGTTTCTGGTCGGCGCGCGCGAGGAAGAGCAGTTTTTCGATGAGCTGCTGCATATTTTCCGCCTCGGAGCGGATCGCCGTGATGCCCTCGTCGAGGATGTTCTTGTCCTCGCGTCCCCAACGCGAGAGCAGATCGGAGTAACCGAGGATAACCGTCAGCGGCGTGCGCAGCTCGTGTGACGCATCGGAAACAAAGCGCTGCTCCTGGCGGAAGCCCTCCTGCAGACGGTCAAGCATGCGGTTGAATGTGCGCGCCAGCTCGGAGAGCTCATCGCGTGCACGCGGTACGTCGAGGCGCCGTCCCATCTGCTCCACCTCGATGCTGCGCGCCGTCCATGTGATCTCGCGGATTGGCGTGAGGATACGCCGGCTGATGAAATGCCCCGCGAGGAGTGCGAGCACGAAGCAGACGGCGACCGTGTAGAAGAGCAGTCGCTGGAGTGAGGTGAAGAACTCCTTTTCCGTGGTGATTGTACGAAGGAAGTGAATCTGATAGGTGATGCCGCCGTACTCGATGGTCCGTCGCGCGTGGTAGACGGCGCTGTCCTGGAAATCGGAGACCTCCATATCGGGATTCGCCCAGATCGGCGTTTTGATGCGCGCGCGCTCAATGGTCTCAAGCGATGGGAAATGGGCATCCGTGTCGAGCACAACGTGGCCCGTATCGTCCGTGATCCGCACAATGACACCGGGGATGACGGGGCCCTCGAACCAGAACTTCGCCTCCGCCGCATAGCCGTTCTCGATGTTGTTCATCACATGGCGTATACTGCGGTCGAGATCGACCTCCGCCTGCCGATAGAAATAGATGTACGCGCCAATCCCCAGAATCGCCGTCGACAGAATCAGTACGAGAAAGAGGATTGCCGCGTACAGCACCGTGATCTTTGTGGAAATGCGGACGTAGAAATAACGGTCGATCCAGCGGGCAAGGCGCGAGTTAGTCGCGGACAACATACCCGACGCCCCGCACCGTGTAGATGTACTTCTTGTGGAAGCGGTCATCCAGCTTGGCGCGCAGGTAACGGATGTAGACATCGACAACATTGGTCTCGCCTGTGTAGTCGAACCCCCATACCTCCTGCAGGATCTGGTCGCGCGTCAGCACCGTGCGCTTGTTGCGCAGGAGATATTCGAGCAGATCGTACTCGCGCTTTGTGAGGGCGACGGTCTCGCCGTCCACCTGCACCTCGTAGCGCGAGAGGAACATGATGAGATTCTTCACCGTGAGCCGGTCGGAGGCATCCTCCGTCGAGATGTCACGGCGGCGCAGCGCGTTCCTGAGACGCGCAAGCAGCTCGGGTACGGCAAACGGCTTCGTGATGTAGTCGTCTGCGCCGATGTCGAGCCCCTCCACGCGATCCTCGACCGCATCGCGTGCGGTCAGCATGATGATGGGCACATTCGAGACTGTGCGGACACGGCGGCAGATCTCAATGCCGTCCATGCCGGGCAGCATCACGTCGAGCAGTACTATGTCGAAGTTCTCCTGAATGATGCGCTCATAGGCACGCGTGCCGTTGCCCTCGGTCTCCGCCTCGAATCCCTCGTGCTCCAACTCCATCTGCAGGAAGCGGGCAATGCGTACCTCGTCCTCAACCACGAGGACACGCGTCTTCTGTTCGTCCATAATAGTTCCCCCTCGCTTGGCTTCTAATGTTGTGTTCTTACTATATACGAACTGTGTCAAAATGAAAAGCCCAAAATGAGAAATATAATCGAACTTTTAGTCGGCGACTGTTTTTATAAGCCTCGCTTGACAATGGTTCATCCGTGCCCCACAATGGAAATAAAAGGAACGGGAGGAATGACATGGAACAGACGGGACGGCTCTATCTCTGCGCAACGCCCATCGGCAATCTTGCGGACATCACCTATCGTGCGGTCGAGACACTGCGCACGGCGGACGTGATCGCCGCCGAGGACACGCGGCACACGCGTGGGCTTCTCGCGCACTATGATATCCATACGCCTATGACGAGCTACCACGAGCATAACAAAGAGGAAAAGGGGACAGAGCTGATTGAGCGCCTCCGCGCGGGGGCAACGGTCGTCTGCGTTAGCGACGCGGGGCTTCCAGGCATTGCCGACCCCGGCGGCGACCTTGCACGGCGTGCCATCGCGGCGGGCATCCCCGTCACGCCTCTGCCGGGTGCGAATGCCGCACTCTCCGCGCTCATCTGCGCGGGACTGCCGCTGGAGGGCTTCACCTTCGTCGGCTTTCTCCCGCGCAAGGAGAAGAAGCGGCGTGATCTTCTGGCGCGTATTTCCGCCTATCGCGAGACACTCATCTTCTACGAGGCTCCGCACCGACTGCGTGAGACACTTGCCGCGCTTGCAGCGGAGCTCGGCGCGGAGCGACAGGCGTGTGCCGCGCGAGAACTGACGAAGAAGTTTGAGGAGTTCCGCCGCACAACCCTCGGCGACCTCCTCGCACACTATCGGGAGCATGAGCCGCGCGGCGAGTTTGTGCTCATCGTCGCGGGTGCGGACGAATCTGTCGCCGCTGCGGATGACGTGGAGGAGATGACGCTCACCGAACGCTATGCGGCGCACATTGCCAAAGGTTTGGACAAGAAGGAAGCCATGCGTCGCACCGCGCAGGAACTTGGCATCTCACGGCGAGATGTGTATCAGGCTCTCTTGGCGGGGGACGATGATACCCACTGAAGATTGATGATTTTCGTCAAACGGTGTATAGTTTTTCGGTTCTATGATAATTGTTACTGTTATTCAGCGAACTTTATTTTATCAGTAATTCCTTAGAACGTGCGAGAGCATGACCTGTTCGTCCTCATACAGTATGAGAAGTAATATTGAAAGCGCGCCGCGCGTGTGCTACTATATAGTACATCAAATCGAAACGAGGCATGATTTATGAGCGAGAAGACACCATTTTACATTACAACACCGATCTACTACCCGAGCGCGAAGCTGCACATCGGGCACGCGTACTGCACGACGGTTGCGGACACGATTGCGCGGTTCAAGCGGCTTGCGGGCTATGATGTGTTCTTTCTGACCGGCTCGGATGAGCACGGACAGAAGATCCAGCAGGCGGCGGAGAAGGAGGGCGTGACGCCCCTTCAGTACGTCGACCGCATTGTCGCGGGCTTTCAGGAGCTGTGGCGGCTGCTCGGCATTTCCTACGACGACTTCATCCGCACGTCGGAGGAGCGTCATTATAGGCTTGTGCAGAACATCTTTCAACAGATCTACGATCAGGGCGACATCTACAAGGGAGAGTACAAGGGGCTCTACTGCACGCCGTGCGAGAGCTACTGGACGAAGCTGCAGCTTGATGAGAACGGCTGCTGCCCCGACTGCCACCGCCCCGTGCAGGAGGTTGCGGAGGAGGCGTACTTCTTCCGCATGAGCAAGTACGCGGATCGCCTGCTCGCGTACATCAACGAGCATCCGGACTTCATTCAGCCGGTCTCGCGCCGCAATGAGATGATCGCGTTCATCGAGCAGGGCTTGGAGGATCTGTGCGTCTCGCGCACCTCGTTCGACTGGGGCATCCCCGTGCCGTTCGACCAGAAGCACGTCGTCTACGTCTGGTTCGATGCACTCACGAACTACCTCACGCCGATCGGCTATATGGATGACAAGGCGAAATTCAACCACTACTGGCCGGCGGACGTACATCTCGTCGGCAAGGAGATTGTGCGCTTCCACACGATCATCTGGGGCTGTATGCTGATGGCACTCGGCATTGACCTGCCGAAAAAGGTCTATGGGCATGGCTGGCTCATCGTGGACGGCGCGAAAATGTCAAAGTCGGTCGGCAATGTGGTCGATCCGATCGCGCTCATCGAGGAGTTCGGTGCGGATGCCGTGCGTTACTTCCTGCTGCGTGAGATCACGCTCGGGCAGGACGGCAACATTTCACGCGACACGCTCATCGGGCGCATCAACTCGGATCTGGCGAACGATCTCGGCAATCTGCTGCACAGAACCCTTTCGATGGCAAAGAAGTATCGGAAGGGCGTTATCACGAAGGGCGCAGGGCGCACGGACTTCGACGCGGCACTCGAGGAGATGGCTGCGGCGACGGTCAAGGAGTATACAGAGCAGATGGAGCAGATGGAGCTGTCGGCGGCGATCAAGACGGCATGGACACTGATCTCGCGCACGAACAAGTACATTGACGAGACCGCACCGTGGACGCTCGCCAAGGACGAGGCAAAGGCGGCAGAGCTCGACTCCGTGCTCTATCATCTCGTTGAGTCGCTGCGCGTGACGAGTATCCTGATCTCTCCGTTCCTACCCGTGACTGCGCGCCGCATCCACGAGCAGCTGGGCTTCACATCGGACTTTGCAGAGGTGCAGCTCTCCGATGCTGCGTGGGGCGGCACGGAGGACGGACATATAGTCGGCACGGCGCAGCAGCTTTTCCCGCGCATTGAGATCGAAAAATGACGACATTCATTGATACGCACGCACATCTGTATGACGAACGCTACGATGACGACCGTGCAGAGATGATTGCACGCGCCGCTGAGGCGGGGGTCGCGCAGATCATCAGCATGGGCGACACGATGGCGGCGTCTGCGCAGGTGGTTGCCGATGCGGAGCAGTATCCCGCGCTCTATGCAGCCGTCGGTGTGCATCCTGAGAGCGCGTGTGTGCTGACGGATGCAGAGCGCGCACAGCTCCTTGCGTGGGCGAAGCATCCGAAGGTGGTCGCCATCGGCGAGATCGGACTCGACTACTACTGGGAGAAAGATCCGAAGGTACGCGCCGTGCAGCGCGATCTCTTTGTCGTGCAGCTCGGCATTGCACGCGCGGCGAGACTGCCTGTCTGCATCCACGACCGCGAGGCGCACGGGGATACGCTCGCCATCCTACAGGCGGAGGGACGTGATCTCACAGGTGTACTCCACTGCTACTCGGGCAGCCTTGAGACGGCGCGGGAACTGTGGAAACTCGGCTACTATATCGGCATTGACGGTCCTCTGACGTTCAAGAACGCGGGAAAGCTGCCCGCGATCGTACGCGAAGCACCGCAGGACAAACTCCTCATCGAGACGGACAGCCCGTACCTTGCACCCGTCCCGAAGCGCGGCAAGCGCAACGAGCCCGCCTATGTCACTTTCGTCGCGGCAAAGATCGCCGAACTGCGCGGCGAATCCGTTGAGGAGGTTGCACGGTACACGACGGAGAATGCACGGCGGCTGTACCCAAAGTTGAGCGCGGTGTGATGAACGACACAAGTCCGATGTACCTAGGGAATCGCTGATAAAATGAAGTCTGTCAGATTGGTGCAGATTTTTTGCCCTGTCAAGGAGACAAACCGGACTCATAGCAAGGGCTATGTGGAGGATTTGTCGACGATGAGAGGGCGAAAAAGATACGCCAAGATGGCACGGCTGAATTTATCAGTGCTTCCCTAGCTCTTTGAAACAACTTTATTGTTCTTTCGTAAATCATCGCCCTGCGCGTGGAGAAATTCTCCGCGCACAGGGCTTTTGTGTGGGACGAATATCCTTCTCAGTGGAGGGGAAAGGATGAAAACATACGATGAAATTATTCTGAATCCCATTTTTCATATAAAATTCAGCGTAAAGTGGGAAAATACCGTCAGCAAAGGGGGAATTCTATGCAGTGGAAGAAACTGGGACAGCTGATTCAGACAAAGAAGAACACAGTGCTCTGCGCCACCTTGGCGGGGATGATGCTCCTCTCCAGTGGATTCACGATGAACGGCCTGCCGAAGAATATGCAGCGCGTGAGCGTGCACGTTGACGGAGAGACCATCACCGACATGACGGTGCAGACGAAGCCCAATGATATTTTTGAGAAGCTCGGTGTAAAGCTCGGTGCGAAGGACACCTACGAGGTGTTTCACAACGAGGGCGAACGCCATACCGAGATTTCCGTACACCGTGCCGTTCCCGTGAGCATTTCGTTCTGGGACGACACGCAGCAGGTTATGACGAGCGGGCGCACCGTCGGCGATGTCATGGCGGAGTACGGCTATAATCCGCAAGAGGTTGACGTGACACCTGCGGCGGACACGCCGATCACGGCAGATCTTGCGATCCGGCTGACGGAGAACGAGCAGGCTGCCGAGCAGCGCCGCGCACGCGAGCGCGAGGCAGACCGCGTCAGCCGCGGCATCCCGCGTTACCGTGCAGCATACACGATGCACGCATCGGCATATCTTCCGAGTGATGGGGGCGGCAGCGGCATCACGGCGACGGGCATTCCCGCGCGCCACGGTGTCGTCGCGGTCGATCCGAACGTCATTCCGCTCGGCTCGCGCCTCTACATTCCCGGCTACGGTGAGGCAATCGCGGCCGACACGGGCGGTGCGATCGTCGGTCATACGATCGATCTCTGCATGGAAAGCTACGACGAGGCGATTCAGTTTGGTCGCCGCAGCGTCGAGGTTTATGTCATCGACTAATTGAATTTATGCATAAAAGGAATCACTGTGAGATAATTCACGCAGTGATTCTTTTTTAGTTGACAAAGGAAGTTTTTAGTGGTACTATTCTATCGTACCATAAAAATTACATATTGATTTTGGATCAAGTGCAGAGGTTTTGTCCTGCAAAACCTCAATTGCTTCATAGGGAATCCGGTATGGGAGCTATGAACTTCATAAGCCGGAGCGGTCACGCCACTGTAACAGTGAGTGAGTCCACGCGCTGACCTTGGGTCAGCAGTCACTGAGGAGAAATCTTCGGGAAGGTGTGGATGAGCGATGAACTGGAGCCAGGAGACCTGCTTGATTAACAATCACCGATTGACCTGCGAGTGATGGGGATGGAGATTTTGCGGATTCGTTCGCCTCGAGAGAGAGTTTGGCGCTTAGACCAGACCGTCGGGAACTGAGTAACGATACCGAAAAAGCCCGTTCTGCACACCGTGGAATGGGCTTTTTCTTTGCATACATTCCGGCGGTGCGTGGAACGATCCTGAGGAGATCTGTGTGCATGTGAAAAGATTCCCGTGCCCAGAGATTTCCCCGGGATGAAGGAGTATGCGCTCCTTGGGGAAACATTGCTCATCTTTTCAGTTCTCGTTTTGCCCCTTTGTATTAGGGGCGCGCTCTGAGGGTGGAAGCTCAGGGCGATTTTTTTTCAAGGAATGCAATTCCGCGCATCATGCACAGAATTGCTTTTTCTTTTATGTTGGTTCATCTGTTGAACTGACAGAGCCTTCCCGCAATAAATTAAAGGAGGACGTACTATGCCGGAAGAAAAAGAACGGTCGAGTGACGAGGAGCTTCAGAAGCTTCTGAAGAAATCGGCGGATGTTGAGGACTTCCCCGAGGTCTCGCTCGACGAATTCACTCCGCCGACGGACGAGGAGTGGAAGGCGGCCTGTGAGGCGCTGCTCAAGGGGGCGCCGTTCGAGAAGGTCATGTTCACGAAGACCTACGAGGGCATCACATTCGACCCCATGTATACGAAGAAACACACGGAGGACATCCTGCCCAAGCGTGTCATGCCCGGTATGGGGGACTATCTGCGCGGCGTGGATCCCGCCGGTTACATTGGGAAGCCCTGGGGCATCGCGCAGGCATGCGATGAGACCCTGCCCGCAGAGAACAACGAGCTCCTGCGCCATGAGAATGACAAGGGCTCGACGATCTACCACATCGTGCTCGACACCGCCTCGCGTGTGGGTGTGGATGCGCGTCAGGCGGAGAAGGTCGGCGACATTGGCACGAGCGTGACGACGGTCGATGATATGCATACACTCCTTGAGGGGTTGGATCTCACGAAATTCCCGCTCTATATCTATGCGGGTGCAAATGCCCTCCCGATCCTCTCGCTTGTCGCGGCAGCACGCCGTGCGGCAGGAGACGACATGACGAAGGTGCAGGGCATCGTCGGGGCGGACCCGATCGGTGCACTTGTGACCGACGGCAAGCTCCCCGCATCGCTCGATGCACACTATGACAGCCTCGCTGCGGCGGCACGCTGGGCGACGGCACATGCGCCGCATCTGCGCACGGTGTTTGTCCGCAGCGATGTCTACAGCAGCGGTGGTGCGAACGATGTGCAGGAGGTTGCGGCGTGTCTGGCAACGGCGGCGGCGTATCTGCGTGCGCTGTGCGAGCGCGGGCTGACGATTGACGAGGCGGCGGGGCAGATCGCATTCGGGTTCTCGATGGGTGCGAACTTCTTCCTGCAGATTGCAAAACTGCGCGCCGTGCGTCCGATCTGGGCGCAGATCGTCAAGGCGTTCGGAGGCAATGCCGAGTCGCAGAAGATGCGCATTCACGCGCGTCCTGCGCTCTTCTTCAAGACCATCTACGATCCGTATGTCAATATGCTCCGCAACACGACGGAGATCTTCTCAGGCGTTGTGGGCGGCATCGACTCGTTCGAGAGTGCGCCGTTCGACGAGCCCATCCGCAAGGGCGATGAGTTCTCGCGCCGCATTGCACGCAACATCCAGATCATGCTGCAGGAGGAGTTCGGCATGCTGCAGCCGATCGATCCTGCGGGCGGCTCGTGGGCGGTTGAGACGCTGACGCGCCAGATGAAGGAAAAGATCTGGGCGGAGTTCCAGAGC
Organism: Centipeda infelix ATCC 43532; assembly: GCF_000234095.1. Taxonomy (GTDB): domain Bacteria; phylum Bacillota; class Negativicutes; order Selenomonadales; family Selenomonadaceae; genus Centipeda; species Centipeda infelix. The sequence continues at coordinate 575,651 of NZ_JH376799.1, read as the reverse complement.
ATCGAAAAGCAGGGCGGCATCGTGGCGGCACTCCGTGCCGGCTCGGTGCAGGACGAGATCGCAAAGATTCTCGCCGACCGCTTCAAGAAGGCGGACATCCGCAAAGACCGCATTGTCGGCAACAATATGTACCCGAACATGACGGAGACTCTGCTCGACCTGCGTCCTGAGGACACGGCGGCGCTCAAGGCACAGCGTACGAAAGACATCGAAGCATATCTCTCCGACATCGACACGAAGCATCGTGACGAGGCGCTTGCGGCATTCAAGGCGGACGGCACCCTCGAGCACGGCATCGAGGCGGCGTTTGCGGGTGCAACGATCGCAGAGCTGATGGCGGCGGTCACGGACGGCAAGGGCACGGCGGAGACGGTCGCGGCGATCGCACCGCACCGCTGGAGCGAGCGCTTTGAGGCGCTGCGCCGCCGCACCGAGGACTACAAGGCGGAGAAGAACGACAACGTCAAGATCTTCCTCGCGAACATGGGCCCCATCCCGCAGCACAAGGCACGTGCGGACTTTACCACAGGCTTCCTGCAGGTCGGTGCATTCGAGGTGCTCGGCAACGACGGGTTCAAGACGGTCGAGGAGGCTGCCGAGGCGGCGGGCAAGAGCGGCGCGGATGCGGTGGTCATCTGCTCCACGGATGCGACCTATCCCGAGATCGTTCCTGCGCTCGCACCGAAGCTCCACGAAGTGCTGCCCGACGCACGCGTCTTCCTCGCGGGTGCAGCGCCGAAGGATCTCCTTGAGACCTACAACAACGCGGGCATTGATGAGTACATCTCCGTCAAGGCGAACTGCTACGAGGTGCTTGAGCGCCTTCAGAAAAAGAAAGGGATGATTGCGTAATGGCAGGCTTTACGAACCCGGATTTCACCGGGATGAGCCTCGGCGAAAGCCCGTCCGCAGACTCCAAGGAGTGGCGCGCCCTCTTCGAGGGGACGACGGGACGGACGTTTGAGGCACTCACGCACAAGACGATGGAGCGTGTACCCGTGAGCCCCTTCTACGATCACGACGTATACGAGCATATGACCCACCTCGACTTTGCGAGCGGCATCCCGCCGTGTCTGCGCGGCCCGTACTCCACGATGTACGTGTTCCGTCCGTGGACGGTGCGCCAGTACGCAGGTTTCTCGACGGCAGAGGAGTCGAATGCATTCTACCGCCGCAACCTCGCCGCAGGTCAGAAGGGCCTTTCCATCGCATTTGACCTCCCGACGCATCGCGGCTATGACGCGGACAACCCGCGCGTGGTCGGCGACGTGGGCAAGGCGGGCGTTTCGGTCTGCTCCATGCTGGATATGAACATCCTGTTCTCGGGCATTCCGCTCGACCAGATGTCCGTCTCCATGACGATGAACGGTGCGGTTCTGCCGATTCTCGCGTTCTTCATCGTCTCGGGCGAGGAGCAGGGCGTTGACAAAAAGATCATGGCAGGTACGATCCAGAACGATATTCTGAAAGAGTTCATGGTTCGTAACACCTACATCTATCCGCCTGAGATGTCTATGCGCATCATCGGCGACATCTTCGAGTACACGACGAAGTACATGCCGAAGTTCAACAGCATCTCCATCTCCGGCTACCATATGCAGGAGGCAGGTGCACCTGCGGACATCGAGCTCGGCTACACGCTGGCCGACGGCCTTGAGTACATCCGCACGGGCATCAAGGCGGGGCTCGCCGTCGACGACTTCGCAAAGCGTCTCTCGTTCTTCTGGGCAATCGGCAAGAACTACTTCATGGAGATTGCAAAGATGCGCGCAGCGCGTGTCCTCTGGGCGAAGATCGTCAAGTCGTTCGATGCGAAGAACGACAAGTCGATGGCACTGCGTACGCACAGCCAGACTTCGGGTTGGTCACTGACGGCGCAGGATCCGTTCAACAACATCGCCCGCACGGCGATGGAGGCGATGGGCGCGGCACTCGGCCACACGCAGTCCCTCCATACGAACGCACTCGACGAGGCGATCGCACTGCCGACGGACTTCTCGGCGCGTATTGCGCGTAACACGCAGCTCTACATCCAGGACGAGACGAGCGTGTGCAAGATCATCGATCCGTGGGGCGGCTCGTACTACGTCGAGGCTCTCACGAACGAGATCATCCGCCGCGCTTGGGCGCATATCCAGGAGGTCGAGGCACTCGGCGGCATGGCAAAGGCGATCTCGACGGGGCTCCCGAAGATGCGCATCGAGGAGGCGGCAGCACGCCGCCAGGCGCAGATCGACTCCGGCATCGAGAGCATCGTCGGCGTGAACAAGTACCGCCTCGAAAAGGAAGACCCCCTGCAGATCCTCGCGATCGACAACACGGCCGTGCGTCAGGCACAGGTCGAGCGTCTCGAGAAGCTGCGCGCAGAGCGCAATGCGGACGATGTGCGCCGCTGCCTCGAGGGCATCACAAAGGCGGCGGAGAGTCGCGACAACGGCAACCTGCTCGAAGCAGCCGTCGATGCAGCACGCGTCCGTGCCTCACTCGGCGAGATCTCCGATGCAGTGGAGAAGGTCTCTGGCCGTTTCCAGGCGGTTATCCACACCATTTCCGGTGTCTACTCCTCCGAGTTCACGGACAAGACCGAGCTTGACCGCGCCCGCGAGATGGCGGACGAGTTCGAGGAACTCACGGGTCGCCGTCCGCGTATCTTCGTCGCGAAGATGGGACAGGACGGACACGACCGCGGACAGAAGGTCATCGCGTCCTCCTTCGCCGACATGGGCTGGGACGTCGACGTGGGGCCGCTCTTCCAGACCCCTGCCGAGACGGCGCAGGATGCGGTCGACAACGACGTGCACATGGTCGGATTCAGCTCGCTCGCAGCGGGACACAACACGCTCCTGCCGCAGCTCGTCGATGAGCTGAAGAAGCTCGGACGTGACGACATCATGGTCTGTATTGGCGGCGTTATCCCCGTGCAGGACTATGACAACCTCTACGAGCACGGCGCGGTCGCGATCTTCGCACCGGGCACGAACATCCCCGAGGCGGGCATCAAGCTCCTGACCCTTCTCATCGCACGCGCGAAGGAAGAAGCTGCAGGATAAGGCAAATAGCGGCGCCGCTCTCTGCATGAGGGCGGCGTTTTGCCATATCACGAAAGGAGGCTTTATGAGCGAAAAATATACCACAGAACGGCCCGACTGGGTACCCGAGGATGCCGACTGCAAGTTCACGACAAGCGTCATGGGCGGCATCGAAGGCATCAAGGATTTGACCGTTGGAAATATCAATCCGAAACTGCTGAACGGTAAGGGAATGCCGCGCAGAAAGCTCGTCCTCAATGAGGACGACTATGTGGAAGGCGTTGCGCGCGGCGACCGCATGACACTCTCGCGTGCAATCACGCTTATCGAGAGCAACAGCAGCAAACACTTTAAGCTTGCACAGCGAGTCTTGCAGCGGCTCCTGCCAAGGACAGGCAATGCCCTGCGCATCGGTATCACGGGTGTTCCCGGCGCGGGCAAGTCCACGATGATTGAGGCGTTTGGTAATATGCTCTGCGATGCGGGGCATCGCGTCGCCGTACTCACCGTTGACCCGACGAGTTCCGTGACAAAGGGCTCGATCCTCGGCGATAAGACGCGCATGGGCACACTCTCACGCCGTCCCGAGGCGTTCATCCGTCCGTCACCTGCGGGCGGAACGCTCGGCGGCGTCGCGCGCAAGAGCCGTGAGACGATGCTGCTCTGCGAGGCGGCGGGCTACGATGTCATCATCATCGAGACGGTCGGTGTCGGACAGTCCGAGACGACCGTACGCTCGATGGTCGACTTCTTCCTGCTCGTCGTGCTGACGGGCGCGGGGGACGAGCTGCAGGGCATCAAGAAGGGCATCATGGAGCTTGCCGATGCGATCGTCATCAACAAGGCGGACGGCGATAATCTGATTAAGGCAAAGGTTGCGCGCGGACAGTATGAGCGCATGATCGAATTCATCCGTCCCGCGACGCCGGGCTGGGAGACGCACGCCTACCTCGCCTCTGCCATTGAAAAGACAGGACTTGCCGAACTATGGGAAGTCATCCGCATCTTCCGCGACAAAACAACTGAGACGGGCATCTGGAAGAAACGGCGCGACGGTCAGCTGCTCGACTGGATGAACAGCATGATCGACGAGCATCTGCACAACCTGTTCTTCGACGATGCCATCGTGCGTGGACGGATGCCTGAGGTGAAGGAGGCGATTCTCTCGGGCGGCATCTCGCCGACGCAGGCGGTCGCCGAGCTCCTCAGCGTGTTCGACGTACGACAGGCAGCGGGGCGGCAGGTTGACCTCTTTACGAATTGAGAACAGCCTCCCCCGTTTACGGGGGAGGGGGACCGCGCGCAGCGTGGTGGAAGGGGGACTTAGATTGCACAAACGCATCTGCCTCTCGGGCGCGGATATGTACGAGCTTGAGGAGGTCTTTACGGGACGGCGCGGCATCGCGAGCGTTCGTACGGGCTATATCAATGCCGCGCCCAATGCCCGCCATGAGGATGTGGCGACAGGTGCGGCAGGCGGGCGCATGGGCGTCGAGATCTGCTACGATCCGAAGAAGATCGACATCTCACAGCTCCTCGACCTGCACTTTGCCGTTGTGACCCCGTACAGCATCGACGGGCAGGGCTATGTGCGCGGCGCGATGTACCGCGCAGGTGTCTTCTACGAGAGCGTGGAGGATGAGCCTCAGATCCAGCTCTATCTCACCTTCCTCGCGGGGAAGGGACGCTGTCCCGCGACGGGGGAGCACCTGACGCTCAACGACCCGAACAGCAGCGCGGCGGCACGGCGCGTCCTGCATGCGACGATGGAACGCCTCACCTCATTTCAAGCGGCGGAGGACGAGCATCAGGGCTATCTCACGCGGCATCCCGAGACGGAGACCTACATCGACCTCGCGCGTCTGCGCGAACTTGTGAAACTGTGAATGCGTCTGCTGCATGAAGCGAAAAACTTCGTGCAGCAGACCTTTTTTTGATAGGGGTATTGCACAGCCTTCTTTCTGCGATATAATAATAGAGAGAATTTTTTCTATTGAGGCGAGAGAGAAACATGACAATCCAAAATAAACTACGAATCACGCTCGTTGCCCTCTTTGCTTTCATCGTCGGTTTGGTCGGGCTGAACTTTGCCACCTTTGCACAACTGGATGGAGATGCTACTGCCGTCAATGCGTCCGGCTCCTTGCGGATGCGTGCCTATCAGCTCGCGTGGCTCTCGGCGCGTTTGGTTCCTGCCGATGCGGATGAGGCGGCAGATCTTCGGCGGACGATGCTCGCACAGATTGAGCAATATGACCGCATTCTTACGGGACTCCGCCGGGGCGATGCGGAGCTGAATCTCCGCCCGGCGTCAGACGAGGCGGTCAAGGAGCAGCTCCGCACACTGCAGCCCCTCTGGGAGGAGTACCGGACGCATGTGTTTGCCGTCGCGGGTGCTGTGGGTCCGGAGGAGAAGTACGATGCAAATGCCGTTGTCGCCGCTGAGGTTGTCGGCTATGTGAGCGCAGTGGACAATCTCGTCACGGCGTACGATGCCGCCAGTCAGGCAAAGATCCGTGTATCTCAAAAAATCGGCGTCGGTGTCATTGTCCTTGCCTTCCTCGTCTTTGTCGCTTCCTCCTACTGCGTCATTATGGAGGTGCTGCGCCCGATAGAGACACTGACGGCATCATTCCTTGAGGTGGCGGGCAAGGAGGCGGATCTCACGCAGCAGCTCACCGCGAAACAGTTTGACGAGATCGGACGCATTGTGCAGTCATTCAACGCATTTGTCAGTGAACTGCGCCGGATTATGCGGCGTGCACAGGCGTGCGCGACCGAGGTCGCGGGGCTGTCGGATACGATGTGGCGGGCAAGCGTCGAGAACAGTAAGGCGGTCGAGTACAATGCAATCGCCGTCACGCATATCGCCGAGCACACAAATGAGCAGGATGAGAATGTCCAGATGCTTGCAACGAGTGTGAACGGCATCTCTGCGCATCTGGAGGAGATGCAGGCACTCTCGCAATCGGAGAACGTCAATCGCACGGCACTCCTCACCTCCATCGAGGCGGTACGCGCCTGTGCACAGGTCGCAGCAGCGGCATCGGAGGAGGTCGCCAAAGCATCGCATGAGATCACGGGGCACACGACGGATGCGGCAGCCGCCATCGAGCAGGAAACTGCCTCCCTCGATGCCTTCGCCGCAACCGCTGAGCACCTCAAGGGGCTCGCCGCAGAGCTTGATGCGCTTGTGGGTAAGTTCAAGGTGTAACCGATTTCCCTCAGAGATAAGAAAATCCCGCTGTACCATTCTGCCGGTACGGCGGGATTTTTGTATGTTGTTTATGCCGAATGTGTTACTCCTTGATCGGCTTTTTCAGCAGTGAGAGGATGATCGCGCCGACGATGGCACCGACGAGGATGCTCACGAGGTACATGAGCGGGTTGCCGATGGTCGGAACGACGAAAATGCCGCCGTGCGGCGCGCGCAGGGTGCAGTCAAAGAACATGGTGAGTGCGCCCGCGAGTGCAGAGCCGACGACCATCGAGGGGATGACGCGAACGGGATCGGCCGCCGCGAACGGGATCGCGCCCTCGGTGATGAAGGAGAGCCCCATGACGTAGTTCGTGATGCCCGCCTTGCACTGGCTCTCGGTGAAGCGGTTCTTAAAGAGTGTGGTCGCAAGGGCGATCGCCAGCGGGGGCACCATGCCGCCCGCCATGACTGCCGCCATGACGTGATACTCACCCGAGGCGAGGAGCCCCGTGCCCGTGACATACGCCGCCTTGTTGATCGGACCGCCCATGTCGACAGCCATCATGCCGCCGACGATCAGCCCCATGAGGATGCGTGCCGAGGGATCCATGCCGCCGAGCGTCGCGATCATCCAGTTGTTGATCGCGGAGACGGGCGGGGCGATGATGTAGAGCGAGATGAGCCCCATGATGAGGATGCCGAAGAATGGGTAGAGCAGGATTGGCTTGATGCCATCAAGGGAGGCGGGCAGTCCCGCGAATACTTTCTTGAGAAAGTTGACGGCGTAGCCGCCGACGAAGCCCGCGAGGAGTGCGCCGAGGAAGCCCGTACCCGTTGCACCCGCGAGTGAGCCGCCGACGAAGCCAACGGCAAGTCCCGGGCGGTCGGCGATCGACATACCGATGAAGCCCGCGAGGACGGGGAGCATGAAGCCGAAGGATGCACCACCAACCTGCATGAAGAACTTGGCAAGGGGGGTATTCGAGCCGAATTTTGACGGATCGATGCTGTAGTCGTCGAAGAGGAAGGCAAGGGCAATGAGGATACCGCCGCCGACAACGAACGGAAGCATGTGCGAGACACCGTTCATGAGGTGCTTGTAGATCTGGCGGGCAAGGCTTTCGTTTTCCACGTCGTCTGCGCCCTCCGACGTGTCTGCGCCGCTCGCGTGGTAGACGGGAGCACTGCCCGAGAGGGCGCGGTCGATGAGTTCGTCCGCCTTGTTGATGCCGTCGGCGACCTTCGTGATAACGACGCGGCGGCCGTCAAAGCGGGACATGGCGACGTTTTTGTCCGCTGCGACGATGATACCGTCGGCGGCGGCGATTTCTTCGGGGGTGAGAACGTTCTTCACGCCCGCCGAGCCGTTCGTCTCGACCTTGACCGTGAGGCCGCGCTTCTTCGCGTGCTGTTCGATGCTTTCCGCCGCCATAAAGGTGTGCGCGATGCCTGTGGGGCAGGCGGTGACGGCGAGAATCTGGATATGGTCGGCGGTGGGCTTTGCTTCTTCCGCCGCCGCCTCTGTACTCGGTGCAACAAAGCGGTCGTTCTCCTTATCGTCGATGAGCTGACGGAACTCCTCGACGGTCTTGGCGGCGATGAGTGCCTCTTTGAAGTCGGGATCCATAATCATGGTTGCGAGCTTCGAGAGGATGGCGAGGTGTTCGTCGTTCGCACCGTTCGGTGCGGCGATCATGAAGAAGAGGCGGCTCGGGTTGCCGTCCATGGCGGCAAAGTCCATGCCGTCGGGAATGGTCATCGCGGCAAGTCCCGCCGCCTTTACGCCGTCGCTCTTGGCGTGTGGTGTTGCGATGCCGTCGCCGAGCCCCGTGGTGCCGCTCTCCTCGCGGGTGAGTACGTCCTTGACGTACTGTTCTTTATCGCTGAGGTTGCCGCCCTTCTCCATGTAGTCGGCGAGGAGGCGGATTGCCTCCTCCTTCGAGGCGGGAGCGGAAACGCCGAGGGCGATGCTCTCAGGTTTCAGAAGATCGTTGATATGCAAGGGAAAACCCCTCCTTTTTAACTAGACGATAGTTTTCAGCAGCGCAAGTGCCTCCTCACGCGTGGCGAGATTCGGCGAGAATGCGGAGGCGGAGCCGGTCGCAACGCCCATGTAAAAGGCACGCTCATAGCTGCCGTCCGACTCCATAAAGCCCGCGAGGAAGCCTGCGACCATCGAGTCGCCCGCGCCCACGGAGTTGACGAGGGTGCCCTTCGGTGCGGCGGAGCGGTAGAATACACCCTCTGCCGTCAGCAGGATCGCGCCGTCGCCTGCCATCGAGATGAGAACGTTCGTCGCGCCCTCCTCCTGCAGTTTCTTCGCGTGGTAGACGATCTCATCGTCGGTCTTGAGTTCGACCCCGAACATCTCGCCAAGCTCATGATTGTTCGGCTTGATGAGGAATGGGCGATACTTCAGCACGCGCCGCAGGAGATTCTTCGTCGCGTCCACGACGATGCGGATGCCGCGCCCCTCGAGGTGTTCCATGATACGCTCGTAGATGTCATCGGGCAGCGTGTTCGGAATCGAACCCGCAAGGACGAGCGTGTCGCTGCTCGTCAGACGGTCGAGCTTTGCAAAGAGGGCACGCTGCGCCTCCTCCGTGATGACGGGACCCTGCCCGTTGATCTCGGTCTCGCGCTCTGCCTTGATCTTGACGTTGATGCGTGAGAAGCCCTCGTCCAGACGCACAAAATCGTCCGCAACGCCGAAGGTGTGCAGCATCTGCTGCATCGCAGTGCCCGTGAATCCCGCGAGGAAGCCGAGTGCTGTCGAGTCGTGTCCGAGATTTTTCAGTACGATGGAGACGTTGATCCCCTTGCCCCCCGGCAGGATCTGCTCATAGTTCACACGGTTGATCTCGCCCGCTGTGAACTGCTCCAACCGCACGATGTAGTCGATCGACGGGTTGAAGGTGACGGTGTAAATCATGCAACGATCCCTCCCTAACTATGATTCAAAAAATACTCCCATTAAAAGTATCATATAGCGTAGCCATACCAAAGTCAAGAAAACCATTCTCATACGGTGGGGTTGTCAGCGCTTTTTCTTTCCTCTATAATGAGATGGTAAAATGGAGTGGAACAGGGGAGTGTTATGACCGCAGAAATGGATACGCAAATCGTTCAGACATCAACTGTGTCGAAGCAGGGGAAGCCGCATAAAACGCCGCCCAAGGGGGCGATCTTCTACATAAAAAAAGCAGCGATGTTGATTCTCGGTGCGCTTATCACCGCAGCCGGGCTGGATCTCTTTCTGATCCCGAACAACGTTATCGACGGCGGCGTGGTTGGTCTCTCGATCATGGCGCAGACAATTACGGGGATGGGGCTCGGTGTGTTCCTTGTTCTCTTTAACATCCCATTCGTCTATATGGGTTACAAGCAGATCGGCAAGAGTTTTGCGCTCTCGACCGTCTTTGCGATCATCATGCTCTCGATCTGGTCGGGGGTCCTCCACGATGTGCCGCAGGTGACGAACGATCCCTTCCTCGCGGCGATCTTCGGCGGCGTGGTGACGGGGCTCGGGGTCGGCATTGTCATGCGTACGGGCGGCTGCTTCGACGGCACGGAGATCGTCGCGATCATCATGGATGCGCGGACGCAGTTCTCCGTCGGCGAGGTCGTCATGTTCATCAACCTCTTTATCCTCTCGTCGGCGGGGCTGCTCTACGGCTGGGACAAGGCGATGTACTCGCTCTTTGCCTACTTCGTCATCGCCAAGATGATCGACGTGGTGCTCAAGGGGCTCGACGAATCGTACGCCGTCATGATCGTCACGAGTGAGCACGAGGAGATGACCGAGGCACTCAACGAACGCCTTGGGCGCGGTGTGACGCTGCTGCACGGCGCAGGCGGCTACACGGGCGAGCCGAAGGAGGTCCTCTACTGCGTCGTCACACGCTTGGAGCTCGACAAACTCAAGGAAATCGTCCTCGACAAGGATGAGCGTGCCTTCGTCACGATCAACGCCGTGCATGACATCGTGGGCGGACGATTCAAGAAAAAAGCGATTCACTAGAGCATAGAAATATGAGCTTCTCGGGAAAAGCGGCAGGTTGCTCCCATGGGAAATAGGACGAAGAATTGGAGAGATCGAATATGAACGGAGCAGCATATCAAGACGTGGTACGGCGTGCGCGTGCGTACATCGAACGCGGAACGGCGGAGGGTTTGGCGGCGGCAGAGGCGGAGCTTGCCTCTCTGCGGCGTGTCTTCCCGAAGCGGCTCGAATACATCTGCGCCGAGGTCGCACTCATGCTCGCACGGGGGGAGGACGGGGCAAAATGCCGCAATATCCTTGACTATACGGCGCAGGAATTCTATCCGATGCCGGCACTTGCGGACGTGTTTGAACTCAAGAGCCGCACCTTTCCCGAGGAATCTCCGGAGTGGCGGCAGACGAGGTTTGCACATGACTTTTATGCAAACGGTGTTCTTTCGCAGGACGCTTTTGCACGCTTGGCTGCGCTGAAGGAAAAGTTTTTGACAGGATCGCTTGATGCCGACCTTCTGCGTATGCTTGCCGAGGAATACTATGTCACGCGCAATATGACCGCCTATTTCATCCTGATGATGGCATACTGCCGTGTAACGGGGCGGGAAGACTACGATGACCTCCTCCTTGAGGATACAGGAATTCCATATCCGGAGCCGATCTTTCGGGGAAACTTCGGATTTCTGCTGCGGATGTTTACGGACGGGAACAGCAACCTCTTTCTGCTCGTCGGCACGGAAGAGGATCGTTCCGATCGGCAGGTGCTCGCATATGCACTCGGCCTCCTCGGACAGCAGGCGATGCTCGTGTGCGAGACCGCGGCGACGGAGCAGGCGGAGAACCTGAATGCCTATGCGCTGCACTGCATTCAGGGGGCGCATGCCGATGGGGAGCGGATTGTACTCGACGTGGGGCGATATCGCCATGCGGACGGCAGAGAGGAGCCCGCGATACCCGCCGTTATCCGTCTCCTTGCGCGGAGCACGGCACAGACGGCCCCGCTGATCGTCATTGCACGCGATGACCGTATGGATGAACTGCACGCAAAGGACGCACTTGCGGGCGATATCCAGCGCCTTTCCTACTGCCTGCCGCCGCAGTTTTCCCATGGCTTTTCCTTTGCGTGGGCAGGGGACTATCTAACGTATATCAGCTATTTTTATGGAGAGAACATTGAGCCGCTGCTCGACGCACCTGCGACGTGTGACTTCTCCATCGTCATTCCTGTGCGAAACTCTGTCGAAACGTTACGGTATACGTTGGAGACGTGTCTTTCGATGGACTATGACGGCAGCTATGAGATCGTGCTCAGCGACAACTCGGACGAGGACTGCAGCGAGGTGCGCCGCCTCGTTGAGGAACTGAATGATCCGAGCATTCGTTACTATAAGGCACCGTTTGTGCTCCCCCTTGCGAAGAGCTTCGAATATGCCTATCTCCACGCACGCGGTGCGTTCATCTTTTCACTGGGGGCGGATGACGGAGTGCTCCCGTGGGCACTGAAATACATCAGACAGGCGATGGAGGACTACCCGCCAGCAGCCGTTATTTCGTGGAAACGCGGCTTTTATACATGGCCGGGGTTTATGCCCGAGGGACAGGATGAACAAATTGTTCAGCTCGTTGACTCGGAGCAAACGGAACGCTATGCAGAATACGCTCTATGCGGCGATCATGCAAATATTATTTCGAAGGTCAAGGGATGTCTTTATTCTCTCCCGCTCCTCTATATCAATTCAGGTTTCCGGCGCGGTTATCTGAGAGATGTGCTGCGGCAGACCGGACGCATACTGGATGGAATGTGCCAGGATGTCTATATGGGCGCTGTCAACCTCCTTTTGCAGGAGAGGGACATTGAAATTCAATGCCCGCTCACGATTGCTGGGATGTCGGGGCAGTCCCAAGGCTATGCCTCCGGGCAGTTTGTTTCTGATGTTGAGGATATTCCATCAGTGTCCTCGAACGGCTCCGTTTGTATACGGATGGGAGAGTATATCCCGCGTCATGGGGAAATGGTGATCCCTTACGTTGTCATGGCAGATACTTTTATCTTTTATATGAGCATGAGTCGTTTAGGGGAATTCGGTATCTCCATGGAGTTTCGCCCTGAGCAGACGTATCGGGAACTCGCAAATCGTATCTTTCTGACAGATCTGCGCTTTGAACGCTATTGGGGGCTCGTATGTTATGGCGGAACTCTATGTACGAGTGATGTGCATGAAAACTGCTGTGAAGTCTATGAACAAATCTGTGATCATCCACAATACATTGATGATCCAAGCGCAAGGATCCTTCATACGGGGGAGCGAGGGTATTCCACGCAAAATCATACGATTACTCTGGATCCGACAGCGTTCGGCTGCAGGAATGTGGCGGATGCGGTACGCCTTGAGGCGCAGATTTTGAACCTCTGAGCATGTGCGGGACACCGATGGAAAGTGAGAAGTGGGCGAGATGGACGATCTGAGTTTTTACAAGGGGAAGCGTGTCCTCCTCACAGGACATACGGGATTTAAGGGGATGTGGCTCACATTGCTGCTTCTGAGGGCAGGCGCGGAGGTCACGGGATTCTCTCTCGATGCGCCGACCGAGGGCGGGCGTGAGGCACTCGAACAAATCGGCGTATTGAAGGAAATGCGGGATGTGCGGGGCGATGTGCGCGACCTTGCTGTCTTACAGCACGCCTTCCGTGAAGCGCGTCCCGCGGTCGTGTTCCACCTCGCGGCACAGCCGATTGTACGCACGAGCTATCGTCAGCCCGTGGACACCTTTGCGGCGAATGTGATGGGGACAGTCAATATCCTTGAATGTATCCGCACATCGGACACCGTTCGTTCTGCGCTCATTGTGACGACGGACAAGGTCTACGAAAACAAGGAGTGGGCATGGGGCTACCGCGAGAACGAGCCGCTGATGGGGTACGACCCGTATTCGGCGAGCAAGAGTTGCGCCGAGATCGCCGTCTACAGCTATCGGCAGAGCTTCCTTGCGGCGCAGGACGTGCGTGTCTCAACGGCGCGTGCGGGCAACGTGATTGGCGGCGGCGACTTTGCCCCCGACCGCATCATCCCCGACTGCATTCGCGCTGCCGTGCGCGGGCAGACCATTGACATCCGCAATCCGCACTCGACACGTCCCTATCAGCACGTCCTTGAACCGCTCTCCGTCTATCTCACGATTGCAGCGCGGCAGACGGCGAACGCATCCCTCGTTGGTGCGTGGAACGTCGGCCCCGACGATGCGGACTGCGTGACGACGGGCGAGCTTGCGGACATCTTCTGCCGCGCGTGGGGCGATGGTGTGCGGTGGCAGACGCAGGCGGACGGCGGTCCGCACGAGGCGCATTTTTTGAAACTCGACTGCTCGAAAATAAAGAGCGAACTCGGGTGGAAACCGCGCTGGCACATCACTGAAGCAGTCGAGAAAACTGTGGAATGGGCAAAGGCATGGAAAGCGGGCGCGGATATGCGTGCGGTGAGTGAGGAACAGATCCAGGAGTTTCTTATGTAAATGCCATTGTATACGATAGCTTATATAGAGCCAGTCATGAGCTGTCTTGTTTAGGGATATATTCAATCATGGAGGAAATACAAGCAGAATGTCGAAGGAAGATTACCGGGAGAAAATCGGTTCGGGACGTGATGAAAATCGCACACATCTCTATAAGGTGGTTCCACTCGCCGTCCCGTTTTCCATTGGATTGAGTATCAACGATTTCTGTAATTTCAAATGCATCTATTGTTATCACTCGGTTCCTGGTGGTTTTAAGGGACCACATATGATGTCATATGATGAATATCTTGAGATTGCAGATCAAATTGAAGAGTTTTATTATGCAAACGGGGGGCTGCGAACCAAAAATCTTCGTATATGTGGGTATGGGGAACCCCTTATGAATAAGGATGTGACACGTATTGTTGCCCATGCTCGTGCGCATATGCTTTCGGATCGGATAGAGATTACCACGAATGCCAGTATGCTTACGCATGAACTCTCGGATACACTGATCGATGCGGGGCTGACACGTCTGCTCGTTTCTGTACAAGGGATTACGGAAGAAAAATATAAATCCGTTTGCGGGTTTTCCATCAACTACCCTGAATTCTTGGAAGAACTGTCGTACTTCTATGAGCATCGAGGTAAATGCAAGCTATATGTCAAGATCGTAGATGCTGCACTGGACAGTCCGGAGGAACATGATCTCTTCTATAAAATGTTTGGCAATATCTGCGATGAAATGAATATCGAGCACATTATCAACGCTGCAGATTGCGTCGATTACAGTGATCTGCTCTCCGCAGGAGAGGTCATGCGATATTCATATGAGTATAAAGAGCGGCTTGTCTGTGACTCTTTGTTCTCTATGCTCAATATAGAGTCCAATGGGGATGTGAGTTGCTGCGGATGCCGATATCCCTCACTTCCCATTGGAAACATGAATACAGCGCGATTGAAGGATATTTGGAATGGCGCGCAGCACACAACGTATATGATGCGCCACCTGCAGGGGAAATATCGGGAGATCCCGCATTGCAGCAACTGTTCCTCTATGCAGTATACGTGTCATCCCATGGATAATCTGGATGAGCATCGTGATGAGGTGCTTCAACGAGTACAGGAGCTTCGAAAGGGAAAATGATGATAGAACGCGTGTGCCCTATTTGCTCGGGCGAGGATTCAACAAAAGTTTTTCATCGTGATTTTAGCGGTATGAAGGATATCGTACCGTTTTCATATTATGACGTAGTTAGGTGCACACGCTGTGGAGCTTATTTTGCAAATCATATGGTCGAAACCATGCCTCTTGTTTTGTATTATGAGAAACTTTCAAAATACGAAACAAAGGCATTTGCACTCTCTGAGGCTGCGCGTATTGAATATGAATTTGCCATCCGTCTTCTGCGGAAAAAACTTATACCGACACATTCTGTCCTCGACTTGGGCTGTGGAAATGGTGCCTTGCTCCATATGCTTCAGGAGCAGGGGTTCAAAAAACTCACTGGGCTTGAACCATCGGCAATGAACTGTCATGCGATTGAGGAGTGTTGGGGAGTCCGCGCTGTTCCGGGAGCCTTGGGAGAAGATGTTCCTGCCCTCTCCGGCGAAACATTTGATGCCGTTCTGCTGGTTGGTGTCCTTGAACATCTTTTGGATGTGCGGGAGAATGTAGCGCATGCACTTCGTTACCTCGCGGATGGAGGTTTCCTCTACCTGCAAGTGCCTGATATCGGAACATTCCCCTCCTGCCACGATCTCTACCAGCAGTTCAGCGTGGAACACGTAAACTTCTTTAGTCTCGCATCATTGAAGAATCTGATGCAGGGATTCGGCATGGTCTGTGTTGCACATGCAAATGAGGGCTGCAGTATCTACTCTCTTTGGACAGCTGCGTTGGGGGAACGGCCGGTATTTCAAAACGATGGTGAGGGACAGGCCGTCATGGAGGCATATCTGCACAATTCGCAGCATCTTGCAGATGCGATACAGGCATCGCTTGAACCATATCGCGGACAGTCGGTTTACCTGTGGGGGGCCGGAACTCATACGGCGATGCTTTATCAACTTGGCCTTCTGGATGATCTGCAGATCGGGGCGATCATCGACTCGAATGCAAATTATCAAGGAAAGCGCATTTATGATATTCCTGTGATTGCGCCAAACGAATTGTCGCAGCATCCCGTTCGACCGATTGTGATTTCCTCGCAGCATGCCCAAAAGGCGATATGGCAACAGATTAAAGAAGATATGAAATTACCGCATGAGGTTGTGATGCTCTATCAATGAACTCCTTCCGGAATACAAAATGGTATATAATTTATGTAATGGTTATGGGACTGGGATGTCGTAAAATGGCATTTAGAAGATAACGAGGCGATGAAATGTTTAATAAAAAGGCGATATTGATTACGGGCGGTACGGGCTCCTTTGGGAATGTGATGACAAAATATCTTTTGGAACATTATGATGTGCGAAAGATTGTCATATACTCACGGGATGAGTTTAAGCAGTGGCAGATGGCGGACCGTCTGCGCGACCATGCGGACAAGCTGCGCTTCTACATCGGTGATGTACGCGACAAGGATCGTCTGCGCCGTGCATTTCATGAGATTGACTACGTGATCCACGCGGCGGCGCTCAAACAGGTGCCCGTCTGCGAGTACAATCCGAGCGAGGCGATCCAGACGAACATCAATGGCGCGCAGAATGTCATTGATGCTGCGCTTGACTGCAAGGTGAAGAAGGTGATTGCACTCTCGACGGATAAGGCCGTCAACCCCGTCAACCTCTACGGTGCGACGAAGATGGCATCGGATAAGCTCTTCATTGCGGCAAATGCTTATGCACGTGGGCGCTCAACCTCGTTTTCCGTCGTGCGTTACGGCAATGTCGCAGGCAGCCGAGGCTCGGTGATTCCATTTTTCCGCACGCAACTGGAACAGGGGGCCAAGGAACTTCCCATCACGGACTTCCGCATGACACGGTTCTGGATCAGCCTTGACGAAGGAGTTCAGCTCGTTGTCAAAGCGTTTGAGGAAAGTGTTGGCGGTGAGACGTACATTTCTAAAATACCCTCGTTTAAGATTGTGGATCTGGCGAAGGCGATGGGCGGCGATGAGATCGGGCTCAAGGAGGTCGGCATCCGTGATGGGGAAAAGATCGATGAATGCATGATTACAAAGGCGGATGCAAAGCATACGTTTGAATACGAGAAGCACTACATCATCTATCCCAACGACTACTGGTGGAATAAAGAACTCAAGGACCGCCTCCACATTACGGGCAAACGTGTGCCGGATGGCTTTGAATACGACTCGGGGCAGAATACGGAATGGCTGTCCGTTGATGATCTGCGCGAACTGCTGAAGGCATATTGAGGTGCGGTATGATCTACTACGGACATCAGCATATCACAAATGAGGATATCGAGGCGGTACGGGAGGTTCTGACCTCCGATTTTCTGACACAGGGACCTGCGATTGAGCGTTTTGAACGATCGGTGGCAGGGTATTGTGGTGCGGCGTACGCCGTGGCAGTAACGAATGCGACAGCGGCACTGCATATCGCCTGTCAGGCGGCAGGGCTGGGGAAAGGGGATGTGCTCTGGACAAGCCCCGTCACCTTCGTTGCGTCTGCGAACTGTGCCCGCTACTGCGGTGCAGACGTGGACTTTGTCGATATCGACGATAAGACCTATAATATGAGTGTCGCGCCACTTGAGAAGAAACTCAAGACGGCAAAGAAGCTGCCGAAGGTTGTTGTTCCTGTTCATCTTGCAGGACAGTCCTGTGCGATGCAGCGCATTTGGGAGCTGTCGCGGGAGTATGGTTTCACCGTGATCGAGGATGCTTCTCATGCCATCGGTGGCTCTTATCAGAATGATCAAGTCGGCTCCTGCACATATTCGGATATGACGGTATTCAGCTTTCATCCGGTGAAGATCATCACGACGGGGGAGGGCGGGATGGTTCTGACGAATCGGCAGGAGCTTTGCGACGCATTGCAGCTCTATCGCAGTCACGGCATTACGCGGGATCCTTCCCGTATGACACGCGGGGCGGATGAACCGTGGTACTATGAGCAGATTGCGCTCGGCTGCAACTACCGCATGACGGATCTGCAAGCGGCGCTTGGCGCGAGCCAGATGACGAAGCTGGATGCGTTTGTTGCACGGCGCAGACAGCTCGTCCAGCGTTATCATGAGAAACTGAACGGGCTGCCGATTCGTACGCCCTACTGTCTGCCGGAAGCCAATCCGTCATGGCACCTCTATATCGTGCGGCTTGATCTTGATCGTGTAAAAAAGAGCAAGCAGGAGATCTTTGCCGGGATGAAGGAGCACGGTGTTATGCTGAACCTCCACTACATCCCCGTGCATCTGCAGCCGTATTATCGGGACCTTGGATTCGGGGACGGAGATTTCCCCGTGAGTGAGCAGTACTATCGTGAGGCACTGACGCTGCCGCTTTACTATGATCTGACCGACGCGCAGCAGGATGAGATCATTGCGGCATTGCGCGATGTGCTTGCATAGAGGAGGTATGCCATGAAACTGTCGGACTATGTTGTCGAGTTCCTACGGCGGCGGGAGGTACAGGATGTGTTTCTGCTCTCGGGTGGGGGCATTATGCATCTGCTCGACTCGCTTGCCAAGGAAGACCGCATCCACAAATACTACAATCTGCACGAGCAGGCATCGGGTTTTGCCGCTGACGGCTACGCGCAGTATGCGAACAAGCTCGGTGTCGTCTTTGCGACAACGGGACCTGGGGCGACGAATGTCGTGACTTCGCTCGCTTCGGCGTACATCGACTCGACGCCGCTGCTTGTTATCTCGGGACAGGTGCGGCGTGACACAATCACTACACTTGCGGGTGTGCGTCAGACAGGGGCACAGGAAGTTGGCATCATTCCGATTGTTGAATCTGTGACAAAATATGCCGTCACAGTGATGGATCCTGCGGATATTCGTTACGTTCTGGAGCGTGCTGTATATACTGCGCTCCATAATCGACCGGGCACGGTCTGGGTTGACATCCCGCTCGACGTGCAGGCGGCAGAGATTGACCCAAGCTCCCTGCGCGGGTACAAGCCTGAGGAAAAGGCTGCTGCGGCGAATGCGGAGGACTTGAGGGAAATCGCGGCGATGCTTGCCGCAGCAAAGCGTCCCGTGATCCTCGCCGGAACAGGCGTTATGCTCGCTGGCGCACGCGAGGCGTTCGTACAGATGGTGAACGAATTGCAGATTCCGACGGTAACCTCGCGCCGTGCACGTCGGCTCTTCCATCGTGGCGGTGACCGCTATTTTTATGGAAGTGCGGGCATGGTTGCGCCGCGTTATGCAAACTATGTTCTCCAGAATGCGGACTTTCTGCTCGTCATTGGGAGCGGGCTGCGCTATTATCTCACAGCATACAACGATGCGAATTTCGCTCCGCATGCACGCAAGGCGATTGTCAACATCCATCCGTCTGAAATCGAAAAGCTCGGCATGACGGTCGACAAGGCGGTTGTTATGGATGCGGTAGCATTTATTGCGGCATTTTCGGATCTTTGCCGTATGCGCAAGATGCCCGATTGGCAGGGATGGATCGCCTATGCTGACGAGATGCGGGAGAAGTACCCCGCGCTCTCTGAGGTTATTCCCCACGTGGACGGGTTGACGGACGGCTACATGGTCACGAAGTACATCAATCAGTATGCAGGCACGGATGACGTGTATGTTGCGTCCCCTTCTGCATTTGCCTATGGCTATAACGTCTACGAGCTGCACGATGGGCAGGAGTACATCTGCCCCGTCGGGCTCGGGAGCATGGGGACAGGGCTGCCGTGCGCCATCGGCGCGTGCATCGCCTCGGGAAAAAAGCGCACGATCCTCGGCGAGGGGGACGGCAGCCTGCAGCACAACATACAGGAGCTTGCCCTCCTGCGCCAGTACGATTTGCCGATCAAGATCTTCATCGACAGCAACAACGGCTATCGGCAGATCTACACCATGCAGCAGATGCATTTTGCGGGACGGTTCGCGGGCTGCACGCCGGAGTCGGGCGTCGGCATGCCGAACCTCTGCAGTATTGCTGAGGCATATGGGCTGGACTACTACGAGATCGTGTGTGCTGACGAGACAGAGGAGATCGTGCGCCGCGCACTTGCGGACGATGTGCCTGCCATCATCAATATGGTCAGCTCGCCCGCCGTGGAGTTCGTTCCCATCATCAAGAGCCGCATCGGTGCGGACGGCAAGATGATCTCGTCGAAGCTTGAGGATCTCTACCCGTTCCTTCCAGAGGAAGAGCAGCGGAGAAATATGGAACGCTGCAGGAAGATGACAGAATCTGCCCGATAGGAGAGCCGAATGAACATCGTATTCCGTGTTGATGCTTCGGCACAGATCGGCAGCGGTCACGTCATGCGCTGTCTGACGCTCGCCAAGCGATATCGCAGGGAAGGGCATACGGTCTCCTTCGTGATGCGGGCGCTCCCGTCGAACCTCATTACCTTCGTCGAGGAGGCGGGCTTTTCCGTTTACTCTTTGCCGTATGTGAAATCACGGCAGATGCTTACGGGATATCTTGCGTGGCTGTCCGTCACGCAGGAGCAGGACGCACAGGAGACGACAGCTGTGTTGCGCACGATGGGGCAGGTCGACCGTCTTATTGTCGATCACTACGCACTGGATGCTGCATGGGAGACTGTCTGCCGTCCGTACGCGCGTGAGATTATGGTGATCGACGATCTTGCGAATCGGCAGCACGATGCGGACATCCTGCTCGATCAGAATTTCTATGAAAATGCGGCAGAGCGTTACGTGGGACTTGTCCCTCATGAATGCCGCCTCCTCCTCGGACCGCAGCACGCGCTTTTGCGTGATGAATTCTATGAAATAAAGCCGCGCAGACGGACGGGAGAACTGTACAATATCCTTATCTTTTACGGCGGCAGCGATCTGACCGATGAGACGAGCAAAGCTCTTCGTGCACTGTTTTCAATGAATATGCATGGTGTTGAAGTCGACGTTGTTGTGGGAAAAACGAATCCGCAAATGGAGAGCGTTCGCAAACGATGTGCAGATCATAAGAACATCCGCTATCACTGTCAGGTCGAGAATATGGCGGAGCTGATGAATGCCGCAGATCTCGCCCTCGGTGCGGGGGGGACGACGACGTGGGAACGTCTTGCTCTCGGGCTGCCCTCCATTGTGACCGCGATCGCCGACAACCAGATCGAGATCTGCGAGAACTGTGTACATGCAGGATTGATCGACTACCTCGGATGCGCTGAGGCGGTGACAGAGGGGGATCTCGTCCGCGCAGTCACCGCCTTTCGTGAGGGACGGGGGGCAGCCTCTCGCACACTCCTTGATGCAGCGCCGGAAGGCGGTGTTCTCTTCCTGACGAACAACAGCAATACGCTGCCGCTCCTTGCGTGGATTGGAGAGCGGGCGAATGTCTGTCACTATACTGGTGTGCTGACTCCTGCGATGCTGCACCGTCTGAAGCCGCAGCTTGTCGTCAGCTTCAACTATGTGCATCTCATCAAAGAAGATATTCTTCAACTGCTTGCGGGACGTATTGTCAATCTGCATATCTCCTATCTGCCATGGAATCGTGGTTCATCGCCGAATATTTGGAGCTTTATTGAGGATACCCCCAAAGGTGTGACCATTCATGTGCTTGATCAGGGACTTGATACCGGCGCAGTCATTGCACAGCGTGTTGTAGATTTTGATGAGAGAGAGGACACCCTTGCTACATCGTATCAAAAATTGATCGATGTAATCATTGGCCTGTTCAAGGAACATTGGGACCGTATTTTGAGCGGAAATTACAACACAACGCCTCAGCGAGGAAAAGGCACTTACCATACGAAGAAAGATTTGGAGACGTTTCTTGCGGGGCGACGGCTTACGTGGGAGATGACAATCACAGAGTTCAAGGAGAGATTTGTCCGTGGAAAATCTGAGATTTAATGCGTTGACGAAGCCCTTCATCATTGCAGAGATGAGCGGCAATCACAATCAATCATTGGAGCGTGCGCTCCGCATTGTTGACGCTGCGGCAGAGGCGGGCGTTGATGCGATCAAACTCCAAACCTATACGGCGGATACGATGACCCTTGATCTCAATGAAGGGGATTTTTTTATCTCCAACCCTCAAAGCCCGTGGTGCGGATCATCACTCTACGAGCTCTATCAGAAGGCGCATACACCGTGGGCGTGGCAGGAGAAGATCTTTGCCCGTGCGCGGGAGCACGGCCTTATCTGTTTTAGCACCCCGTTTGACGTGACGGCAGTTGATTTTCTCGAAGAACTGGGCGCACCGTGCTATAAGATTGCATCGTTCGAGAATACCGATCTGCCGCTCATCCGCAAGGTGGCGCGGACGGGGAAGCCTCTCATTGTCTCGACGGGGATGGCGACCGTCGCAGATCTGGATGAGCTGGTGCGGACGGCACGTGAAAACGGATGCAGCGACATCACACTACTCAAATGCACAAGCAGTTATCCTGCAACACCCGCAGGTTCAAATATCCTAACAATCCCGCACATGAAGGCGTTGTTTGGCTGCAATGTCGGGTTGTCGGATCATACGCTCGGCATCGGGGCGGCCGTGGCGAGCATTGCGCTCGGTGCGACTGTGATCGAAAAGCACTTTACCCTCGCGCGTGCGGACGGAGGAGTGGACAGCGCGTTCTCGATGGAACCGGAGGAGATGACACTGCTTGTGCGTGAATGCCGTGCAGCGTGGGAGGCTCTCGGTGAGATCAGCTACGCGGTACAGCCGCAAGAGGAGAAGTCACTTGTCTTTCGGCGCAGTCTCTATATTGTCGAGGATATGAAGGCGGGCGATGTGATTACGGAAGGGAATATGCGCGCGATTCGTCCCGGCTATGGACTCTCGCCGCGCTACTATGATGTCCTGCTCGGCAGACGGGTCGGATGCAATGTGCGGCGTGGTACGCCGCTGTCGTGGGAGCTGCTGGGGTAGAGGATGGAATTTACGGGGGATCCATGAAGAAATATATCATCACAGGCGCGGCGGGATTTCTCGGCTGCAATCTTACAGAGCGGCTGATGCAGGAAGAGAATGCACATATCTATGCCGTTGTGCGTCCGAACTCACCGCATAATGCACGCCTTACTCCGTCGGAGCAGCTGACCATCGTACCAGCCGACCTGTCGGACTATGCGCGTCTTGATGAGATGATTGGCACACCGTGCGATGTGTTCTTTCATCTCGCATGGCAGGGCACGCGCTATGACTTTGCCGCGCAGTACGGGAACATCGCGGATACGCTTGGGGCACTGGAGGCGGCGGCGCGCCTTGGCTGCCATCGCTTTATCTGTACGGGCTCACAGGCGGAGTACGGGCGGCAGACCGCCGTCATCACGGAGGAGACGTGTCCGCATCCCGTTTGCGCCTATGGGGCTGCAAAGCTCGCCGCGTGTGTGCTCTCGCGGCAGTGTGCGGCAGATCTCGGTGTCGTGTGGATCTGGGGGCGTGTGTTCAGCCTCTATGGGAAGTATGAGCAGGAGGGACGGATGCTGCCCGCACTTGTGAAATCCCTGCGTTCAGAACAGACCTTTGCGCTTTCCTCTTCGGGTACGCAGAATTGGGACTATCTCTATGCCACAGATGCTGCGGATGCGCTCTTTGCACTTGCCGAACGGGGGCGCACGGGCGAGATCTACAACATCGCGCATGGCGAATACAGACACTTGCGGGAGTTTATCGAGGCGGCGCGGGCGGTGATTGCTCCGCAGTGTGATGTCGTCTATGGAGCGACGAATGCGGATGTATTTTCCCTTCAACCGTCTGTGGAGAAGATTTGCCGTGATACGGGGTGGCAGCCCATGACGGATTTTGTTGACGGGCTGCGGTGCGGGTATGGGCTTTTATCTTGAGAAGGAATCAATGTTGATGGATGGAGAGCAACATGACTGAGCAGGAGATGCGTGGGGAGATTCTTGCCTTGGTGCGGGAATACTGCGAAAAATATCATGCGCCGAAGGAGACCTTTGTGCCGGGGGATCGGCTGCCGTATGCGGCGCGTGTCTACGATCACGAGGAAATGGAGAGTCTTGTAGAGAGTGCGCTGGAATTCTGGCTGACGGCGGGGCACTATACGGAGGAGTTCGAGCGCGGTCTTGCGGCATTCTTGGGCGTGAAGCATTGCTCGCTTGTCAATTCGGGGTCGTCGGCGAATCTCCTTGCCTTTATGGCACTCACCTCCCCACTCCTCGGAGAGAGGGCTGTGCGGCGCGGCGATGAGGTTATCACGGTCGCGGCGGGGTTTCCGACAACGGTTGCTCCGATCATTCAGTACGGCGCGGTACCCGTTTTTGTGGATGTGATGCTGCCGACGTACAATGTGGATGTAAGTCTCCTAGAGGGGGCACGCTCAGAGCGGACAAAGGCGGTGATGATCGCACATACGCTCGGCAATCCGTTCGATCTTGCGGCGGTGAAGTCGTTCTGTGACGCGCACAATCTGTGGCTGGTCGAGGACAACTGCGACGCGCTCGGATCGCAGTACACGCTGCATGGAGAGACACACTATACGGGGACGATCGGCGACATCGGTACGTCGAGCTTCTATCCGCCGCATCATATGACGATGGGCGAGGGCGGTGCGGTCTATACGAATGATGCGCTGCTGCACCGCATCGTACGCTCCCTGCGCGACTGGGGGCGTGACTGCATCTGTGCATCGGGCCAGGACAATCTCTGCGGTCGCCGTTTCGACCGACAGGACGGAGAGCTGCCGCGCGGCTACGATCACAAATACGTCTATTCGCATTTCGGCTATAATCTGAAGGCGACGGATCTGCAGGCGGCAATCGGCGTGGCGCAGCTGAAGAAGCTGCCGTCCTTCGTGGAGGGGCGGCGGCACAACTTCGCTCGTCTGCGTGCGGCACTTGCGGATATGGAGGCCTTTTTCGTTCTGCCCGAGGCAACAGAGAACACCGCTCCGAGCTGGTTTGGCTTCCTGCTGACCTGCCGCGAAGGTATCGAACGCGCAAAGATTGTACGCTATATTGAGGAGCATGGCATCCAGACGCGGATGCTCTTTGCGGGGAATCTGACGAAGCATCCCTGCTTTGACGAGATGCGGCGTACCGGCGAGGGCTACCGTATTGCGGGAGAACTCACACAGACCGACCACATTATGAACGATACGTTCTGGCTTGGTGTCTACCCGGGGCTGACGGATGAGAAGATCGACTATATGGCGCAGATCGTAAAGGATGCGGTGCTCGTACAGTAAGCGCTGCGGTTGAGGAGGAGTAGTGATGGATAAGGAACAGATGCGGTCTCTGCTGGAGGTATCCGTTGAGGCGGTGGACTATATCGCAGCCGTGATCGAGCACGGGACAGACGATCCCGCCGTTTCGGAGCTGATGGATAATCTGCGCAGGATCGCGGCGGCTGTCGAAGCAGAGATGCAGGGGGCGGACGGCCTCCTGCAAAAGGTATATCTGTACGCACGTAATATTCAGGCATCGATGGAGGAGCTGCAGCATGATTCATCTCTGTTTGCACGCGTGTTTTCCTGTGAGATCCGTCCGTTCATCCTCGAAATACAGCGCCTATGGCATCTAGCGGCAGAGGTTCTTTCAGACGAAGGACGCAGGGCGCAACAGCAAGCGGCATTGATGCAGGCGATGCGCGACCTGCACACTGCGCCACAATCGGAATATCCATACGACGTGACGATTGTACTGTGCGCCTATAATAAGTTGGAGTACACAAAGGCTGCGGTCGAGAGTATCTTTGCCCACACGGATTTTTCGAGCGGGCGGGTGGAGCTCATCACCATCAACAACGGCTCAGACGATGGCACGCGCGAGTATTTTGAGAGCCTGCCGCATGCAAAGAAGATCAATTTGAAATACAATATTCTCGGCTTCAATGCGGTGCAGTATATTGCGGAGGGACGGTACTACGTCGGTTATTCGAACGATGTCATTGCAACGCCGCACTGGCTCGATCAGCTCTATGCGGCAATGGAGTCGGATGCGCATATTGCGCAGGCAGTCCCGACGTGCAATGAGGAGGGCGTGTCGAACGATCAGGGGGTTCCCGTTCCCTATCCGAATACCTTTGCGGGGCTTGAACGGATGCAGGAATTTGCCGCTGCACACAATCATCTGAATCCGACACTCTGGGAGGAGCGCAGTCTGCTGATGCCGTTTCTTGCCATAACGCGTACGGATGTCTATCGAATGGGGCTGGTTGATCCCATCTATACGCGTGCGGAGTTCGTGGACGATGATCTGTCTACGCTCCTGCGGCGCACGGGATGGCGGCAGCTGCTCTTGAAGGATACCTTTATGCACCACTTTGGCGGGGTGACGCTCGGTACGGATCGATGCAACGCTGTAAATAATTCGATTGTGGAGATGCGGAGTGTTTACTACAAAAAATGGAGGGTAGATGCATGGGATTCGCGAGGAGTTTTTATTGGCGCGGAGGATGTGTGGAAGTGGCACGAATTTCGTGTGGATGAGCGGGTATTGGTACTCGAACCGCGGTTTGGACACCTTGCTTGTGATCTCTTTAACGCCTATCGGCGCAGTGGGTATACACCGCATATGACGGCGGCAGTCTTTGATAAACGCTACCTGCCGGATACGGACTATCTGTTTGATGAGACAGCTGCTGCGCAGCATATCGGTGACATTCCGGTGCAGGGGCGGTACGATATTATCTCGGCGGGGTGCTATCTGGATGAATTGCCGCTCGGCGATGTTTTTGCCGATCTGGAACGGCTCTATGAGCGTCTTGCACCGGGGGGGATGCTGCTTCTTCCCGTGCGGAATCCGGGCAGTGCCTATGAGCTGACTTATATCATGGATACCGGAGGTCGCGATATCTATTGTAGCGGAAATGAGGTGAAGCCATGGCGAGCCATTCCCTATCGGCCTCTTTTGCGTGCGATCGACGTCCATCCGTATCTGCATCGGTATAAGGTTCACTCCATGGTATATCATGAGGATGCACCTGTGATCGAGCATATGAAACAACTGCTGTCCCGCGATGGAAATATGTCGTCCGATGCAACGTTGGATCTGTCTGCCCGCATGTTTTTTCTTGGTGTTTTTAAGGAAGCATAGACGCATATAAAAAGCCCCCGTTTGTGGGGGGCGGTATTCGATATGGATAAGGGGATACTGCATGAAATTATGTGCTTTCGTGCAGCTGCTCCCTTTTTTTGCGCCGCGGGCGGATGGTGATGAGAAAGGCGGTGGCGTAGGCGGTGATGGGAATGGCACAGAGGAGGCCGATGCTGCCGATGAGGGAGCGTACGACTTCGGTTGCGATCATGTTGAGGTTCATGACGTGCAGCAGCGGGAGGTCAGGCTGTGCGGAGATGAGGAGGATGAGGGGCAGTGCACCGCCGATGTAGGCAAGGACAAGGGTGTTCGCCATGGTGCCCATGACATCGCGGCCGACATTCAGCCCCGAGGTGACGAGTGCCTGAAATTTCGTCTTGGGGGCGAGCTGCTTCATCTCGTACTGGGCGGAGGCAATCGATACCGCTACGTCCATAACCGCGCCAAGCGCACCGAGCACAATGCCGGAGAACAGCAGCTCACGAAAGTCTACGTCCTTGAAATAGAGCACTTTGAGCATGCCCGCCTGTTCCTCGGAGACACCTGTGAGATAGGTGCAGTGGATGGCAAGTACGGCGACGAGACTTGCGATGAGGATACCGCCGATCGTTCCGATGATGGCTCCCGCTGATTTGACGTTGCGGCCGTTGACGATGAGCTGGGTCGCGAGCGTGATGGCTGCACCGATGAGGATGGTCCACAGGAGAATGTGTGAGGGCGCAAAGAGAATGAGAGCGATGAGACCCTTTGCAATGAGCAGGACGGCAAAGAGGAGAACGAGGAGTGCCTTTGCACCCGTCATGCCGCCAAAGCATATGAGAAGCGCGGCAAAGCCGAGGAATAGTGCAAACATTGCGGGGAGGCGGTCATAGTCGACGATGGCATAGCTGTCGTTCTCCGCACGGATGATGATGTTCTCGCCCTCCTGCGGATGGATGTCAAAGGCGGGATTGTTCAGTGTCCGATGTATGATCGTCGCCTCTGTGCCCTCCGCAGGTCCTGAATCTATGCGCAGGTGCACCTCGTACTGGATGCTGCCGGGAGCGAATGCCTTGATCTCGTTCTCTGTCTCCATGACGCTCAGAACCTCTGCCTTGTACGTCGGCGGATCGCCGGTCTCGCCGGCGGGTAAATGCGTGAGGACATAGAGGACTACGCCAAGGATAAGACATATGGAAAGGAAGCGGACGAAGCGCCGCGGATGAATCTTCATGATGGTCAGCCTTTCGTGGAATGCTTTGATGGATGGAATTATCATACACAGTGATAATGATATTTAGATGAGTATGATGTCAATAGTTATTCCTGATTATCGCGGGGCTATTGACATGTTCGTTATTCTCACATATACTGAGAATAACACGATGGTTCCAGAGAGGACAGCGACATTGTCGCTGTTTTCATGGCGCAGGAATTATCATCGTCGAACGAATCTGCTCAGGGAAGCCGCAAGCCTGCCTTTGGGGGATGAGGAGACGTTCACTCGATATGAGGCAAAGCGCCAAGAAGCGAAAATGCCCTGATTCGGGCAATAGAACAGAGGAGGAATTATCATGTTCTCGAAGACAGATTTCTGGATTGGTCTTGCCGTTGGTGCGGTTGCCGGTATTTTTGGCTACCGCTTCATGCAGGAGCGCACGCAGCAGCTTGCAGCTCTTGAGGCAGGTCAGGCGGATCTTTCGCTGGCGGAGCTCCAGCGTCAGAAGGAGGAGCTTGAGGATCTGATTGCGGCGCAGTCTGCATCGGAGAAGTAAGGAATCGCTGATAAAATGAAGTCCGTCAGATTGGCACAGGTTTTTCTGTCCGATTGAGGCAGCAAACCGGACGCATAGCCAAAGCTATGTGGAGGATTTGCTAACGAAAAGCGGGCAAAAAAGATGCGCTAAGATGGCGTGGCTGAATTTATCAGTGCTTCCGTAAGCGAGGGTTCCACTGGGCTCGGGGCTGTTGCGCGGCATTGCGCACAGCCCTTTTTTCAAAAACCATACTGCAGTACAGGTGCTGCAGAACATCATAGACGTAAATAGACATAAAAAGAAAGGGAGGAAACGAGTTTCCCATGAATATTTTCGATACGATCAAAAATGCGATACCGCAGTCGGCGATGGATGTATTCGTCCGCACGACGGACATTGCATCTTATATGCCGGGGCGCGTGCGCCTCTACAGCAAGCAGCTCGTGAACAATGCGGCGCTCGAGGCGGAGGTACAGGCACGTCTCGGAAAGCTTGCGGAGATTGAGCGCGTGGAGACGAATATCGAGACGGGGTCAATTCTCATCACATATGAGCCGGAGCGTCTGCGCGCGAACGCCCAGCTGCGCCGCGTGGAGGACTATATGCGTACCCATGCGAGGAGGAAGGCGTCATGAACTATGTTTCAGGGCTGATGCTTGGCGCGTCGATCGCAAATATGCTGCGCCAGACACTCGGTGGTTCGGGAAGCGGCGGCGCGTCCTTTGCACAGGGCATGGGCGGCGGCCGCGGACGCTTCATGCAGGGGAATATGTTCTCGTCCGATCCGAGCGGTCTTGCCGGTGGAGCTTCGGCACTTGCCGGGCTCTTTGGCGGTGGTCGGACGGGTGGGACCGGGGCAACGGCTGCACAGGTGCGGACACAGGAGAGCGCAGAGAAGCCCTTTATCTGTGTGCACGCATCGTGCGGACGGCGGCGCTATCGGACACCGTATCTGACTGCGGAATTCGCAAAGGTGCTTGAGGCGGAGCTTGCGCGTCTTCCGTTTGTGACGGCGGTGCGTGCCAACGCGCTCGCGGGGAGCATCCTGCTCGTCTATGCGCCGGAGGATGAGGCGCATATCCTCGTCCTTGCAGAGGGGTTGGAGGCGATCTTTGCGGAGGGGCGCACGGCTCCGCCGCCCGCGACACTCGCGCAGAGTGTGCGCCGCTCGGTGCACGATTTCAGCGGATGGATTCAGCGAAATACGGGCGGTGCGCTCGATCTGAGCTCGGTGGTCGCGGGCGTATTCGTCCTGCGCGGCATACGCCAGCTCGTGCTCTCGAACAATACGCCGTCGGGCTCGCAGATGCTCTGGTGGGCACTGACGCTGATGAGAGGGTGGAAGGTATGAAGCTCATACATACACGCATCCGCTTGCGCACGGCACTCCCGCGTGAGGATGCGCTGCGTCTGGCGGTGCGGATGCGCCGCTTCCCTGCGGTAACGGCGGCCTCGGTACGCGACTCTCATGTCGATGTCTGGCATGAGGGGGCGATTCCTGCCGCCCGTATGCTGGCGGCGGCGGAGCGTGCTGTACGCGAGGCGGCGGAGAAGTCGGTGACCCCGACGGAGCAGATGGCGGAGTTTCGGCGTGATGCGGTGATCTCGCTGGCGAGCTTTGCAGCGATGGAGCTGCTCAGGCGCGGTGCCCCCGAGCTCTTTGCCTCGATGACGGTACTGCGCTCCCTGCTTGTCCTCGGTATTTCGCGCAACTTCATCAAGACGGGGATCGGCGGACTGATCAAGGATCGGCAGCCGAATGCAGATACGCTGACGACGACGGCGGTGATCGCCTCGGTGCTCGCGGGCAAGCCGGAGTCGAGTCTCATGCTCCTCGCACTCAGCAACGGTGCGGAGATGCTGACGAGCTATGCCGCGGAGAAGGCACGCACACATATCTCGGGGCTGCTCTCGCTCGGGCAGCGCGATGTGTGGCTCGTTGAGGAAACACCGGACGGCGAGGTTGAGCGCAAGGTGCCCGTCGAGGAGGTGCGCCCCGGCGATATCGTCGCGGTACATGCGGGCGAGAAGATTGTGATCGACGGGCGTGTCCTACGGGGCGATGCGGCGGTGACGCAGGCATCCATTACGGGTGAATCTGCGCCTGCGATGAAGCACGAGGGGACACCGGTCTATGCGGGCAGCGTGGTCGAGGCGGGTGAGCTCGTCATTGCGGTGGAGAAGGTGGGCGGCGACACGTCTCTTGCACATATTGTCCACCTCGTCGAGGAGGCGCAGACGCGCCGTGCGCCTGTGCAGAATTTTGCCGACCAGATGGCGAACTATCTCGTGCCCGTGTCCTTCCTCGGTGCGGCGATTGTCTACGGGGCGACGCGCGACTGGGGACGGGTGCTGAACCTGCTCTTTATCGACTTCTCCTGCGGGCTCAAGCTCTCCACCGCGACGGCGATGTCGGCATCCATTGCGGCGGCGGCAAAGCGCGGCATTCTCGTCAAGGGCGGCAACTATGTGGAGGCACTCGCACGTACGGATACGGTAGTGCTCGACAAGACGGGGACGCTGACGGTCGGCGTGCCCGAGATCACGTTCATCCGTACGGCGGAAGGCGTAGAGGAAAAGGAAGTGATCCTGCTTGCGGCATCGGCAGAGGAGCACTCTGTGCATCCGCTTGCGGTCGCGATTCAGAAATATGTGGAGGAACAGGCATGGAAAGCTCCGCAGCACCGCTCCTCCAAGACGATTGTCGCGCGCGGCATGCTCGCCGAGGTGCCGGATTTCGAGGGATTTGCGGGCGGAACGATTCGCGTCGGCAGCCGTCGCTTTTTGCAGGAAAACGGCGTTGTGGACGAGGAAAATCTTATCGCATCAGTCACGGGGAAGAATCTTCTCTATGTGGCGCGTGACACGAAGCTCATCGGCGTTATCGGCATTGACGATCCGATCCGTCCGAAGATGAAAAAGACGCTGAACCAGCTGCGCCGCTGCGGCGTGGACGAGATTGTCATGCTGACAGGGGATGCGAAGGCGGTCGCTGCGGATGTGGCACGCGAGATGGACGTGGACTCCTATCATGCGGAGATCCTGCCCGAGGACAAGTCGCGCTACGTCAACCAGCTGCGCCAGCGCGGCACGGTCATGATGGTCGGCGACGGGATCAACGATGCTCCTGCACTCGCGTTTGCTGATGTGGGCGTTTCGCTCGGCGGACGGCAGACGGACATCGCAGCGGAATCCTCGGCAGTGACGATCCACTCGGAGGATCCGACGCGCCTCGTGGAGGCTCTGCGCATCGGTCAGCGGGCAATGCACCTTGTGCACCAGAACTTCAAGGCAACACTGCTCGTCAACTCGTCGGCGATGCTGCTCGGTGCGCTTGGCACGATCAGCCCGCTTGCGGCGGCGGCGATTCACAACACGGCAACGCTCGCGGTGGTGCTGAACAGCTGCCGCATCCTTACGCCGGAGGGCGGGATCTTCGCACAACGACGGCTGCGTTGACAGGGGCGATGTGTGCTCCTATGTCGAAGTATTGATTTTTCCTGCAACCTGTTGTAAAATACGAGAGAATACGTAGATAGGCTCGGATCATTCTTATACCGATCCGCTATTTGGGAGGAGAGTTTTGCCAATGGCAGGAAAGATGAAGAACTGCTCAAGCTGCGGGAAGGTGTTTGTTGCCATCAATAATGCGCGCATCTGTATGGACTGCCGCGAAAAGGAAGAGCAGTGGGAGAAGGCGATTGTCGAATATGTGCGCGAGCATCCGAAGTGCCAGATCGGTGAGATCGTTGAGGCAACGGGCGTACAGGAGCCCGTGGTTCGCCGTATGATCCGAGAGGGCCGCTTCATTTCGTCGGGGGCGGATCTCTTCTACCCCTGTGAGAAGTGCGGATCACCCATCCAGAAGGGCCAGTACTGCGACAAGTGCCAGAAGGAGATGCGTGACGAACTGACGGCGGCGGTTGCCAAGAAATCTGCCTCGGGGATGCGCACGGTGAGTGACGGCAGCGGTCGACGCGGATATGTTACGCTCGGTGATTGAGGAAGATTACAGGACACGTGCTTGAGAAAATACTCTTAAGTACGCGTCTTTTTTTTTCGATAAAGAATGTGAAAGCACTCCGACCAATTTTCGGAGGAAACTATTAGGTGGTGAAGAATATGTGGATCAGCAATCATGCAGTCTCGGCGGTGAGCCGTCTCTATGCGGGCAGCCAGATTACGGGATCACGCCGCGTGGATGCGGCGGGCTCTGTGCAGCATCCGGATGCGCTTGAGCTCTCGGGTGAGGCGCAGAGTTTTGGCGATATCCTGCAAAAGCTGCGCGGCATGGACGATGTGCGCTCGGAGCGCGTCGAGGCGCTCGCAGCACATACGGCGGACGGCAGCTATGCGCCTTCCTCCTCGGATATTGCGGCGAAGATGCTCGCGATGCGCTATTGATATAGGGGCAGACTTATGTGGAATAGGTTCGCCGCGACATTGGAACAGCTCCATCAGCAGTACGAAAAGATTCGTGCACTTCAGGAAAAGAAGCGCGGTATTCTTGTTGCGCTCGATATGGCGGCACTTGAGAAGCTGACCGCGGAGGAGGACTTCCTCGCAAAGGCGGTGCAGACTCTTGAAAAACAGCGTCTCACGCAGCTCGCTCAGATTGCGCAGGAGACGCCGGGCGTAACATCCGAGACGACGATGGAAGAACTTGCGCTGCTCGCGCCGACCGATGAGGCTCATCGGTCCGTCCTTGGGGCGAGCCGAAAGCTCAGTCTCCTTGTCAAGGAGGTGCAGGAACGCAGTGAGGAAAATGCCCTCCTCATGGAGGGGCTGCTCATCGCGGTGAATCGGCAGCTCGGCAAGATCGGCGGTGCGGTTGTCGATCCCGTTTACGGGAGCGGCGGCGGTGAGCAGGTACGCCATCTGAAGAAAAATCTGGATTATAAGGCGTGAGCGACGATGACGAATGAGACCCGTGAGGCACTTGTCCTCCTGAAGGCACAGCTCAGTGCTTCCGAGGAGGCGGCATTTCGCTTTGGTGTGCTGCGGGATGCACTCACAGCGAGTGCGTCAGGGGGCGGAGTCGCAGAGCCGGCAACGGCGGCAGAGCGCAGCCTCTCCGAGGTGCGTGCGCTCACACAGCGGCAGACTGCACTTTTGACACAGATGCAGGGGACAAGCCTTGCGGAGATCGTCGGACGTGAGCCGAATCTGCGTGAGCGCATTGCTGTAGAGCGTGTTCTGCGTGCTGTCACTGTGCGGCAGGAAGAACTGCAGACGCTCGTTCGGAGCTGCGCCGAACTCCTGCAAAAGAGCGCAGATTTTGTAAACTATCAGCTCAATGTCATCTCAGGTACGGTCGCCGATGACACCTACGGCAGATCACAGCCCGTGGCGGGGCCCGCACCGGGGGTGAACCGCGCGGTCGCAATGTTTGATGCGGATGTATAGAAGAACGGATTTATAGGGAAAGAGTGAGGGATCTATGCGGTCAACATTTGCCGGACTCAATACGATGGTGCGGGGCATTCAGAACAATCAGCTCTCGCTCGACACCACGGGACATAACATCACGAATGCCTCGACGGAGGGGTACTCACGTCAGCGTGTGGATTCTGCGGCGACGAACTATCAGGAGCGCCCGTCACTCTATGGCGGAGTCTACGTCGGCGGCGGCGTGGATGTCGTCGCGCTCAACCGCGCACGCAACATCTATGCGGACAAGCAGTACTGGTCGGAGAACTCGGCACAGAACCTCTATCAGACGTACAAGACAAACTACGACAAGGTGGAGACGGTATTCAACGACTCGAAGAAGACGGGCATCCTGAACGCGATGCAACAGTTCTATTCCTCGTGGGTCAACCTCTCCAACTATGCAAGCGACTCGGCTTCGCGCACGTCGGTCATTACGAAGGGGAATAACCTCGTTGACCGCATCAAGACAGCAGCGAAGCAGATGCAGGTTCAGATCGAGTCGCAGTATGAAGAGATGAAAACGCAGGTCAGCAAGCTCAACGGGCTCACAAAGGAGATTGCACGCCTGAACAAGAATATCATGTTTGCCGAGGCGAACGGCGGCAAGGCGAACGATCTGCGCGACCAGCGCGACCTCCTTGTCGACAAGCTCTCGGAGATCACGAACGTCAATGTTTACGAGGAGGCAAACGGGCAGTACACGGTTGTCTCGAACGGTATGTCGCTTGTTCAGCGCGAAAGTTCTCTGACCATCGAGATGAGCCCTCCGCTCCACAACAAGCAGTACGGGATCACGGACTACACGATGCGCATCAAGGAGGCGGGCGGCATCGGCTATGTCCCGCAGAGCGGTATCCTAAAGGCACTGCAGGATACGATTGTACAGGACAAGGGGCACATCGATCAGCTCGCGGACATCTCTGCGACACTCCTCACGACCTTCAACGATGTACATAAACTGGGGGTTGGCATCGACAAGGCGGAGACTTCGTGGCTGAATTTCTTCGGAAACAACAAATACACTGCACCGACAGGCACCACTTACAATCAGATGCAGTATACATGGCATGTAGACCCAACGACGGGCGACCGTTGGATGGAGGCGGTCGGTGCAACCGTGACGCGCACAAAGACAGCGGGACCACCCCCACAGACGTCGGTGACCACGTCGGCAACGGCGGCAACCCCGGAGGACCGGCTGAGGTCCATGCAGATCATCAACGCGCTCAAGATCGCGGATGAGCTGACGGCACCGGGTGGGCAGAATCTTGTCGCCGCACGTCAGATCATCGACCCGGGAACGGGGAAGAAGCTTGTACCGACGCTGAGTGGAGCAGGCTCAACCTACACATATCAGGATGCATGGGTCAACGGAACGGCTGACGGCACAATGGCGGTGGAGTTGAGCAAGCTCTTCAACATCGACCAGGCGGGCACGATGAACCCGCGTGGCACGGAGCGTGCAGTCAGCGATGTCTCGATCAACCAGTACTACAACAGCATGATGAGCAAGCTCGGCGCGAATGCAGAGAACCTCGACAAGACGCTCAAGCAGCAGGACGATCTCATGACACAGATCGAGCAGTGGCGGCAGTCTACGTCGGGGGTCGACTGGAACGAGGAGCTGACGAATATGCTCAAGTTCCAGACAGGCTACGGTGCGTGCTCACGCGTGCTCACGTCGATGGATGAGATGCTGGACAAGCTCATCAACGGTACCGGCATGGTCGGAAGGTAAGAGGTGACAAAATGGTACGCATTAGCAGTAACTATATGGTGCGGCGTTATCAGCGCGACCTGAACGCACTCGACTACACAAAGTCGAAACTCATGGAACAGGGCGACGGCAGCAAGCTGCATCGTCCCTCTGACAACTCCGTGGACTACTCGCGCTTCCTGCGCTACGATGTCTCAGAGGGAGAGAACGACCGTTATCAGGCCAGTGTTCAGGCAGGGCTTTCGTGGATGAACTCGACGCAGACCTCGCTCTCTGCGATGGAGGACATCCAAAAGACGTTCAAGGCGAAAACCATTCAAGGCGCGAACGACGATAAGGATGAGAAAAGCAGTGACTGGCCCGCGATTGCGCGTGAGATGAAGTCGAACATTGAACAGATTGTCTCACTTGCCAACACGCAGCTCGGCGACCGTTATATCTTCTCGGGACAGGCAGATCTCAAGCAGCCCTTTACGATGTCGAGTGAGGCTGATCTGAAGATGCGCGGTGTGACGAAGACGCTCGATGATCGTCAGTCTGCGTTCTTTACAGATGCGAGCAACAACAACAGTGCCGACTTTCTGCACCAAATGCTCTCGCTCGATGGCGCTGATGGCAATACCTATTATATGAACACCTTGAACGGCAAGATCTACACGAAGGAATTCGTGCAGGAAGGCTACAAGGATCTGATTGCCAAAGGGTACAAGACCGAGGCAGAGGCAATCGCCGCCGGTGAGACAACATCCGTCGGGAATGGCGGTGCGGGTCCCAACTTTATCAAAAACAACTTTAAGAATACCGGCGAAGTAAAGAACCCCGGATGGTCGGTATCGGCAAACGGAACGACAATGAAATTCTCCACCGTGCGCCAGCAGATTGTCACGTATCAGGGCGATATGCGCTACATCTCCATGGTCAAGCAAAATGGATCGACGGAGCCGTCGGCAGATACGGTCAACAAGACAGGGGTGGATATCTTCGGACGCGATCTCTTCGATGACAAGAACTCCGGCAACGAGCCGTCGGGGACGGCGATGGTCAACAATATGTTGACCGTCCATGCCAAGACGAAGGCATGCGACGCACACTGGCTGAGTTCGGATGGCGTGAGCCTCGCGGATGCCGCCAATCAGGTGACGCTGCAGGCGCATACGGGGACGGGCTCGCGCAGCAGTCTCTATACGGATATGAAGAGTATACTCACGGACCACAAGGAGAATATCACGCGCGATATCACGAATGCTACAGGTACGGATGTGGCGGAGCTTGCGACGAAGATGATGCAGCAGCAGACCATCATGAGCATGTCGCTCGCGATGGGGTCACGCATCCTGCCGCTCTCACTCGTGGATTATCTGCGGTAAGCCAAAACGGCAGTTCATAAACGGGAAAGGATGCCCTTTATGCCCATGCGTTATCTCAATATACGATCTACGCTGCCGGTCATCGGTATGCGCATACAGTACAATTCGTTGGAATCCGGAATCCGGCAGCCCCGCTACGAGCAGGAGACGCAGCAGGCACGCTCGAACCGCGGTGTGACCCAGCCGAAGCTCACGATCGACAGCTACCCGAGCCGTCATAGCTACGGCTATACGAATCATACGGACTTTGCCCGTGAGAATCTTGAGCGCGGCATGAGCGAAGTGCGCAAGGGAACCTCAAAGCACACCCAGATGGCATGGGCATTCGCTGAAAACGGGGCCAAACCGGGACGGCAGATTGGCATTGAGTTCGCCAAGAACGATATGGAAAACCGCATGACGCAGCAGAGACAGCTTGTCGCCGCTGCCATTCCGGATCCTGAGATCCACTTCGATGTTGGACGTGCGGTCGGCGAGCCGACGGTCGGACACACAACCCCGCACTGGCATACGGACTACCGCCCGCGTCTGCATTACAACCGCGGCAGCGTCGAGACCTACCTGCAGCAGAAGGGCAATATTGATCGCTGGGTCACTGAGGGGAAATATGATATACGTGCATAACAGGAGCCATTGATGAAGAAGATTATGACGAGCCGCTTCGGTGAGATCGAGGCGGCAGAGGAATCCATCATCCATTTTGCGGCGGGCATTCCCGCCTTTGAGGAGGAGCGGGAGTTCATCCTTATCCCGTACGAGGAGGACAGTCCGTATGTATTCTTGCAGTCGGTTCGGACCCCCGAGCTCGCCTTTTTGATGGCGATGCCGCTCACGTTCTTCCCGGACTACGAATTCACGATTGATGACGAGGTCGAAGCGGAGCTCGATCTGACCTCGCCCGAAGAGGTCGTGATCTACGCGATCCTCACACTTTCCGGCAATGAGATCCGCGATCTGACAGCGAACCTCATGGCGCCGATTGTCATCAATGCAAGGACACGCAGGGGCAAGCAGATCGTTCTCGACCGCAGCTCCTATACAACGAAGCACCGCCTGTTCCCCGCAGAGAAGGAGGACCGGTAATGCTCGTATTAACTCGCAAACCCAGACAGCAGATCATGATCGGCGACAATGTCGTCGTCAACATCGTGGAGGTGCAGGGCGACAACGTGCGCATCGCGATCGATGCGCCGCGCAGTGTCAAGATCTACCGCGGTGAGATATATCGGGCGATTCAGGAGGAGAACCAGCGTGCGGCAGCACCTGCGTCCTTTGATCTCAGCAGCTTGCCAAAGAGCTGATAATGAATCATCAAGGAAGAATCAAAAGGGAGCACCGGATGTGCGCCCTGTGACACATGGAGGGTTGCCTTATGGCAGTAAGAAGTGTTCAAGATGTCATGCTGGCGGCAGTCGCCGTCAGCGGAATGAAGGGTGAGTATGATACGCCCGTGCAGAGTGCTCCCGAGGCATTTGTGCAGGAGGCTGACACCCCGCAGACGGCAGATGTCTCCGCCGCCCGCACCGATCAGGAACGGGGGGTGTCCGCACAGGAGGAGCCGGCACATCACGAGCCGCTCACCGAGGAGCAGACCGCATATATTACGGAGCAGCTCAACGAGATCATGCGCAACATCAATGTCGATCTCCAGTTTCAGTATCACAAGGAAGTCAATTTCATGTCCGTGCGCATGCTCGACAAGAAGACGGGTGAGGTGCTGCGCGAGGTTCCGCCCGAGGCGATGGTGGAGCACATGATAAAGGTGCACGACTGGATCGGCGCATTCTTGGACAAGACCGCATAGGCACGCAAGGGAGGAATAGATATGGCAGGAGCAAAAGGTATTTATGGGCTTTCCGGCTCGGGGCTCGATGTCGAGTCGCTGGTCAAGGTCGGAATGATGTCCCATCAGAAGAAATACGACCGCATCTATAAGAAGGAAGTCGAGACTGAGTGGCGCAAAGAAGCGTATGCGAACATCTATGACAAGACGAATACGTTCAAAAGCCGTATGTCGGACTACCGTCTGAGCGCACAGACCAAGCCCATGACGACGACGAGCTCGAACGCCGATGCCGTTACGGCGACGGCGAACGCGAATGCGGGCGTTATGGCACACTCCGTCGAGGTCACGCAGGCTGCGACGAACGCCTATCTCATGACGGCGTCGGGGCAGAAAGTCGCGCGTGCCAACAGCGGTGCCTCCACGAGCACAATGCTCAAGGATGTTGCGTTTGCGTCCGGCACGCGTCCGCCCGGCATGCTGGACGGGGATATAGCACTCAAGTTCAAAATATCAAATGGTAAGGGAACGACCGAGGTGGCGTTCACAGCGGAGGAAGTCTTTACAAAGAAACTTACGCTGAACGACCTCGCGAATCGCATCAACAACGCGCGCTATACCGGCTCGGACGGCAAGAAGACCTCGCTCGATATCCGCGCAAACTATGACTCTGTATCGGAGGGCTTCTCCCTTGCCAACAGCAAGACGGGGGACAGCAACAAGATCAACCTCACCGTCGATACGACGAGCTCCTCGGCAGGGCACACGACAACCCTTCTGAACAATCTGAAGCTCGGTGTCGTGAGCGGCGGCACCATCGGCGCACCCATGACGCTTACGACGAGCAGTCCGACAACCACCTCGATGGTGGCGGCGGGCACAAACGCGAACGTCAAGATCGACGGGCGCGACTACAACAACCTGCAGGACAATAAGCTCGAGGTGGGCGGTGTCACCTATACCTTCAAAAAGACAACGGGGGGAACGCCGGCGACGGTCAATGTCGCACAGGATCAGGACAAGCTCATCGAGAATGTCAAGAAATTTGTCGAGGAGTACAATGCCCTGATCGATGAGCTCAACAAACAGTACGGCAACAAGGGGAATAAGGACTACGGTGTTCTCACGAAGTCGCAGGAAGAAGGGATGACGAAGGAGCAGGTCGAGAAGTGGAACGCGAAGGCGAAGGAAGGGCTTCTCTATCGTGACAATTACCTGCGCTCCATCATCAGCGATATGCGCGATGCGGTCATCAACCCTGTCCAGTCCGCCCCGGGGCGTTATCGGACGCTTTCGTCCATCGGCATCACGGCGAAGGATCAGAAGGGACATCTGCAGATCGACGAGACAAAGCTCAAGAAGGCGATCGCAGAGGAACCGGATGCGGTGAACAGTCTCATCTCACATGACGATGAGAACAACGATTATGGCAACAGCGGGGTCGCAACCCGCCTCTATAACAGGTTGAACGGCCGTCTCAAGGAACTCGAGAAACATTCCGGTGTTGCGGCGGACAAGACGGATCTCAGCGAACTGGGCAAACTTATTCAGAACTATGAGAAGCAGATGAGTGACTTCAAGCAGCTCATGTCCTCATTTGAAAGCAAACTCTACAAGAAGTACAATGCAATGGAGGTTGCGATCTCGCGCCTCTCGACACAGTTCAACTTCTTCAATGGACAGTAATGCAAGGGGGGTTCCCGCATGGTAAACAGTGCTGCGGAGGCATATAAGAAGCAGCAGGTGATGACGGCGACACCCGAGGCACTGACCCTTATGCTCTATAACGGCTGCCTCAAGTTTATCAAGGAGGGCGTCGAGCAGCTTGCAGAGAAGAACTACGAGGCATCGAACACCTCCTTTCAGAAGGCACAGAACATCATCTCTGAGTTCCGCATCACCCTCAATATGGATTACGAGATTTCCCACCAGCTGCTGCCGCTCTACAACTACGCCTACGATCGCCTGGTCGAGGGCAATATGAAGAGCGATCCTGCGCTCATCCAAGAGGCGACCGACATTATGACTGAGCTCCGCGACGCGTGGGCACAGGCAATGAAGAAGGCGCGTGAGGAAAAGGGTGTGCAGGGAATGGAGGGGAGCGGTGTCTATGCCGGATGAGATGTACGAGGCTGCACACGACCTCTGGGAGAAGTATCGCGTTCTCACACACGAACTGCTCAAATTCGTCGATGCGGATGAAATCGATATGTTCATCGACCTCGTCGACCAGCGCGAGCACATTGTCGGCCTCTTGAAGGAACTTCCCTCGGATCCCTACCGTATGGGTGCGGAGTGGGCGGCACTGGAGGCGGAACTGCGTCCGCTTGAAATGCAGATTCAGTACAAGGCGCGCGCGTGGCTGAACCGGTCACGCCGACAGAATGCCGCCGTCCACAGCTACGATCTTAGGGGGGCGAATCCGCTCGGCAGCCACCTCAATCGCCGCTACTGAGGAGGAGTCGTTCTCTGAGAACGGTACTTTTTCTTGACAAACGGCTCTAAAAAAAGTAAAATATTTACAGTCCATTACTTAAGTATGTCTTCATTACGTCGATATACTATATGTAAGGCGATAATAAGCAAGCGGGGCGGCTGCCATGGACGGCTAGCTAGCAGCCGGTCAGGATAGACGCGTCACTTGCCTATTATACAGCGGGCACGGATGTCCGCACATACATTCAATATTCCGGCAGGACCGGAACCACACCAGGGAGGAATTTACACATGGCAATGGTAGTCAAGAACAACATGTCGGCGGTCAACACGCTCAACATCCTGAACAAGAACCAGTCGGCACTCGCGAAGAGCCTTCAGAAGGTCTCCTCGGGCATGAAGATCAACACGGCCGGCGACGATGCTTCGGGCTATGCCATCTCTGAGCGTATGCGCGTCCAGATCCGTTCGCTCGATCAGGACAACCAGAACACGCAGAACGGCAACAGCATGATGCGTACCGCTGAGGGCGCTGTCTCCAGCACGGTCGAGATCCTCAAGACCCTGAAGGAGAAGGCAATCAACGCGGCGAACGACACGAACACGGACGAGGATCGCCGTACGATCCAGAAAGAGATCAACCAGATGGTTGATCAGATCGACGACAACGCGCTTGCGACATACAACGGCAAGTACCTCGTCGATGGCTCGCGCAACAGCAAGGGCATTGCGACCTGCACGACCCTCTCGAACGGTGCGATGAGCACGAGCACGAAGTGGGCTTCCGCACTGACGAGCCTCCTGAGCCGCACGGACGAGAGCCTCAACATCCAGTCGACGGATAACATCACGGTTTCTTACGTCCGTCAGGGTCGTACCTATACGACGACGTTCCAGGTCAGCACGAACAACACGCTCGCGAGCATCCTGGAAAGCGCTGCATTCAACGGCACTGAGTCCTATACGGGCACGTCGCTCATGGGCATGACGCGTAACGATGCTCTGATCGGCTACGACAAGGCGAAGAACAGCGTCTACACGGCGGACAACAAGACGGCTCTCTCGATCGAGGCGAAGGGCGACGGCACGACGTTCCAGATCTCCTCGTTCACGATGTCGATCACGGACAACACGGGCGCGATCCGCAAGACGGCGAACACGGCTCTCGATGGTTTCAACGAGCGCATCCGTGCAGAGAACAAGTCTGAGGACAATGCTCTCGTCCTCCAGACGGGTGTCAAGGCAAACCAGGCGATCAAGGTCAGCATGACCGATATGCGTTCGCTTGCTCTTGGCCTCAAGGGCACGGACGGCTCTGTCCTCAGCGTTCAGACGCAGGACAAGGCAAATGCTGCGATCAACACGATCGAGACGGCACTCCAGAAGGCTCTCGATGAGCAGGCGAACATCGGTGCAGTTCAGACGCGTCTCAGCTACACGAGCTCGAACCTCACGACGGCTTCCGAGAACGTTCAGAACTCCGAGTCCACGATTCGCGATGCGGATATGGCGAAGGAGATGACGAACTACACGAAGAACAACGTGCTGCTCCAGGCTGCGCAGTCCATGCTCGCGCAGGCGAACCAGAACAGCTCCGCTGTCCTCTCGCTCCTCCAGTAATTCGCTTCGGCTGTTACATTTGGATGATAGGAATCCCTCCCTTCGGGGAGGGGTTCTTTTTCTTTGCGTAAATGACGGGAATCGCGTATAATAATTCATTGAAGACAGATGAAAGGGTGTGCCGCATGAAGATTTCTGCCTGCTATATCGTAAAGGATGAAGTCGAGGAGCTGCGCCGTTCGATTTGCTCTCTGCGGGCGGCGGTCGATGAGATTGTACTTGTCTCGACGGCGGGGAATGTGCGGGTAGAAGAACTTGCTGCTGCTGTTGGTGCGCAGCTCTACGATTATGTATGGCAGGATGACTTTGCTGCAGCACGCAATCATGCGCTTGCTCAGGCGACGGGCGATGTCATCATCTTCTTGGATGCCGACGAGTATTTCTTTCACCCCGAGGGGCTGAGGGCGGGGATAGAGGATATTATACGCGAGCACCCCGACTTCGATATCATTATGATCCCGCTCTGCAACTTTATCACGAAGGGCTCTCTGCGTGATGCGCTCTATATGCGAAGCCCCCGCATCTTTCGCGGAGAGGGGATTCACTATGTGGGCATGATCCATGAGCAGCTCATGCGCGACGATGATATGGAACGCGTGCTTGTGTATGCGGATGAACCCCTGAGCGCGGGGCATACGGGATATCTTGCGGAGCGCGGAGAGGAAAAAATTCGGCGCAACATTGCGCTGCTCGAACGTGACGCATCTCTCCATGGACGAAGACCGCTGCACGCGTTTTATCTGGCGGACTGCTATTTTGGACTGAAGGATTATGCGCGGGTGCTTGCACTGTCACATGAGGTGCTGTGTGGGGAGACAATCTTTATCGGGGAGGAAAGCAGGGTCTATCATCAGATGATTGAGTCCATGCGAGCACTGCATTATCCGGATGAGGAGATGCTGTCACTTGCCGATGAAGCTCTCGCAAAATACCCTGTCCTGCCTGATTTCTACGGACAGCGCGGCATGATCCTCTGCGGGCTTGTTCGGTATGGAGAGGCAGCGGAAAGTCTGCAGAAGGCTCTTGCACAATATGATGCGGGGGGAGCGCGTACGGAGAACTCTTCCTTTTTCAATGATGCTGTCGCTGCGATGGTGGCAGATCGACTGGAGGGCATCTACCTGCACCTTGGTGATGCAGAGCAGGCACGTTTCTGGGCGAAACGCGCACAGAGCTATCGGGGGGAAGACGTGGAGAGAGGGCAGGAAACGAAGCTGCGGATTACGGCGTGCTATATTGTGCGGGATGATGCGGTTCATCTGAGGAAATCCATCGAAAGTCTGTGCGGTCAGGTGGATGAGATCGTTGTCGGAGATACGGGCTCACGGGATGACTCTGCCACGGTTGCAGCAGCACTTGGTGCAGCGGTCTGTTCTGTTCCGTGGAC
Source organism: Centipeda infelix ATCC 43532 (assembly GCF_000234095.1). GTDB lineage: Bacteria > Bacillota > Negativicutes > Selenomonadales > Selenomonadaceae > Centipeda > Centipeda infelix. The sequence goes on along the minus strand of NZ_JH376799.1, from coordinate 531,332 downwards.
AGATGATTTTGCGGCGGCACGGAATGCCGTCCTTGCTCGTGCGACGGGGGAGTGGATTGTATTTATCGACGCGGACGAATATTTTTCAGAGGAAAACCGAGAGCGCATCCGTGCGGTGATCGAACAAGCGGATGCAGGAGGGGATGAGGTACTTCTTATTCCGTTACGTAATATTGATGAGGAGTCAGGCGAGATCCTTCTGGACAGCTACGTCCCGCGCATTTTTCGCCGCCGTACGGGGCGGTGTTATGTGGGACAGATTCATGAGGAACTGCGTGATGCGGATGGTACGATACCTCTCTCCCGCCTAGTCGCACCCACACTCCTAACGCTTGTGCATACGGGCTACTCGAAGGCGCTGACGCGGGCAAAGGGGGAGCGCAACCTACGCCTCCTGTTGGATGAGGTCCGGAATTCAGAGCATCCCGAGCGCTGTTGGCGCTATCTCGCAGAGACGTATGACAATCTCGGGGATGAGCGCATGGCGGAGCGCTACGCTCTCCTCAATATCGGATTGGGACGACAGAGTGTCGTCTATGCGAGCCTTTGCTGGCGTATTCTCCTGCGGATCTACGGAGCGCTGCCCGCACGCAGGGAGGAGCGCCTTGGCATTGCGGCACAGGCAGCACACGCATTCCCGGAACTGCCCGAGATGCACGCCGAATATGCAGAGGCACTTGCGTCACTGCATCGGTATCCGGAGGCGATTGCGGCGGCGCATACGGCCCTGCGGACAGAGCCGCCGACGGCGGGAACAGAGCGTTCCTTCTTTACAGATGAAATGCGTGCGGGACTTGAGCGGCGTGCGGCGATCTGGGAGCGCATCGCTGCGCGTGCAGAGGCAATGCGCATCTCGGCGGCTGTCTTTGTGCGTGATGATGCGCGGGATATGGAGATGTGGCTTGCAAATACTGCCGTCTATGCGGATGAGCGCATTGTCGTCGATACGGGATCGTCCGACGGGACGCGCGCGCTTGCGGAGGCGGCAGAGGCGCACATGATCGACTTTGGATGGCGGGACGACTTTGCCGCTGCACGCAATGCTGCCATCGGTGCGGTGCACGGGGACTGGGCGGCAGTATTGGATGCGGATGAATCCTTCTTTGACCCGTCGGAGGTGCGTGCCTATCTCGCCATGGTGGATGTGACGATGCCCTCTGTGGATGCCGTTCTCCTGCCGATTGTTCATGTGGATGAGGATGCGGGCGAACGTGAGATGGGACGTGCCCCGCATGTCCGTCTTCTACGGATGGGGCGCGGGCTCTGCTATGAGGGGCGCGTGCATGAGACACTGAAAAAACAGGGGGGCGAACCTGTTCTCTACCACGAACCCACTGCCCTACCCATTCGACATGTGGGCTATTCCACGGGGCGCATCCGCGCCAAGCATGAGCGCAACCTTGCGCTGATGGAACGGCATATAGCAGAGGAGGGGCTGCAGGCAGGAGACTGCCGCTATCTTGCCGATACGTATTATGGGCTTGGAAAGTATGCGGCTGCACACATCTATGTACGCGCAGCACTGGCGGAAAATGTGACCTCGGTCGGCGGGCAGAGCCATCTCCATCACCTCTTGCTAGATGTGATGGAAAAGGAGCGCGTTCCACTCGCAGAGCAGATCGCGGCGGCGCGTACGGCATGTAAGCTCTTCTCTGCGCTGCCGGACTTTCATGGGCGGCTCGGGCTGCTGCTGGCGGCCGATGAGGACGCTGCTGCGCTTGACGAGCTGACACATGCACTCAACTTGCATGGTCATCCTGTGGATGAGAGCGGCGAGGCATCAGCATTCCCCGCGTGGGCGGGGGCGGTCTCTGCCGCGTGCGCCCGTCTTCTGATGGAGGCGGGGGAGACTTCGGCAGCGGAGGAGGAGCTCGCGCGCGCGTTTACATTTGATACGGCACGTGAGGAGGCTCTCGATGTCTATACAGAGCTGCGTCGCCGCGACGATGCGGTGCAGCTTCTTGCCGCGCTGCGAGAAATGCTCGGCGTGGATGCGAATACGCTCTCCTATCTTGTGCGCTTTGCAGACAGTTACGGCTGGCTGAATCTGTCACACGCGGCACGCGTGGAGTTCTCCCGTATGACGGAGGACGCTGCAGAGGAGCCTGAAATCTATCGGAAGATGCGCACGGAAGAGCTCGCTGCTCTTGGGATGTATACCGTCGGTGGACTCTCTGCGTCCGTACGCGCGATGCCCGAGATCCTCCTGCATCTGGAACATGAGCGCAAGGCGGAGAGTCTTGTACTCTACCATCGCTTGCGTGGACTGCTTCCCGCGCCGATGCAGGCGTTCTGGCGGCATTACGACGAGCCGGATGCAGTGCCCCTGCCGGAGAGCGCGGAGGGCTATGAGCTTGTGCGCGAGGCATTCGTTCTCCATGCAAATGCGGAACAGGCGGAACGTATTCTGCACGTGGCGGGGAACTACGGCATTCCCGTTCTGCGTGCACTTGTGGAGGCCTTCACGGCGCATGAACGGTGGGAGGGCGTGCTCCTCGGGCATACTCTTCTCATCGAAATGACGGGGGAAACGCCGGATGATCTCGCGGCAATGGCGCACGCCGCGCTGCAGCTCGGTATGCGGACGGAGGCGGAGGGGTATCTCGCACGGGCGTTGACACGCGACCCCGCGCACAGAACATCAACGGAACTAATGGAGTTGATACGATGAAGATCTCGGCATGTGTCATTGCCAAGAACGAGGCGGAGAATCTGCCGCGCTGGCTCGCGTCCATGCGCGTCTTTGCCGATGAGATGATCGTGGTCGATACGGGATCAACCGATGCGACGGTGGAAATAGCGCGTGCAGGTGGGGCGCGGGTCTGCCATTTCGACTGGATCAATGACTTTGCGGCGGCGAAGAATTTTGCACTCGACCAGGCACAGGGGGACTGGGTGGTCTTTACCGATGCGGACGAGTATTTTACGGAGGAGAGTGCGCCGCGCGTGCGTCCCCTGATCGAAGAGTACGATGGGCGCAGGAAATTCGATGGATTCATCGTCCATCTTGTCAATATCGACATGGATACAGGCGAGCTGCTCGGTACGTCGGCAGAGGTGCAGCGCATCTTCCGCCGTGCGCCGCACATCCGCTTTGTGGGCAGCATTCACGAGCATGTGGAGAACCTCAGCGGTGATACAGGGCGTGAAATGGCTCTGGCACCGGGGCTGACGCTCTACCATACAGGCTACTCACCGCGCATCATCAAGGGAAAGTCGCGGCGTGACCTGGAGCTCCTGCTCGCGCGTCGGGCGCGTGGGGAACACAAGAAGCTCGACGACTATCATCTGATGGACTGCTACTACTCGCTCGAGGACTATCCACAGGCGGCACACTATGCGCGGCTGGCGCGGGACAGCACTGATCGTCCCGTCGGCTCGGAGAATCGCCCGCACGCCGTACTGCTCCAATCACTCATTCTGATGGGCGCGGCGGATAACGAGATCCGCGCGGCGTACGAGACGGCACGGGCGGCGCTCCCGGAGAAGGCGGATTTTCCGCTGATCTACGGAACATATGCGTGGGATCACGGCTTTCTTGCCACAGCATGTGCAGCGTATCGCGATGGCATCCGTCTGCATGAGGAGTACTACCGCGCGGGTGATTTCTCGGGCATCCTTGCGCCGACTGCATACGCGCGGCTCGGGGAGGCGGCACGCCTCCGAGGAGATGCGGAGGAGGCCCTGCGGCTGCATGAACACGCGCTGCGGCTCAGCCCGCATTCGGCTCCTGTGCTCATACGTTTTATCCGCATGCTCCATGCGGTCGGGGCGGATGATGCTGCTGTCATTGAGACACTGAATGCCTTTTACCGGGAGGCGGCCGATCCCGCGTTCCTCGCCGCCGTGCTCGCAGGCTCTCCCTTTCGCCTTGCCGCACTCTACTACGATCGGAAGAGTGCGCTGCAATTTTCGCAGCGACGACAATTTCTGCTGGCGGGTGATGTGAGCTCTGCGGCAGCATCTCTGATCGAGGAGGTGGAGCGTACGGCGGCTGTGGCGGCGGCATGCGGTGCGGAGTTTGCACCGGAACAGCAGGGCGCACTTGCGCTCCTTCTGCCGCGCTCCTGCAGGGAACGCTCCGCTGCGCCCGAGGATGCGCGTATGCTGCGGCGGATTGGGCGACTCGCGGAGGGGCACAGATGAGTGGGCTGAATCACGAAATGCGCGTGGAAGCACTGCGCGACCGCATCTTTGCGGCACTTGCGCGGGGAGATGAAAATGCGGCCCGCAAGGGAATCAAGCAGCTGCATCGTGCAGTACCCGCCGAGGCGGCGGGGCTGCTCACGGCGCTCCACATCGAGGCGGGGCGTACACGGGAGGCACTGGCGGCATGGCGGGAATGTGCGCGGCTTGTGCCCCGTGATCCCTACACGATCTTCCTGCGTGCCCGCATTCACTTCCTTGCGGGGGAGCGTACTGCCGCGCTGAACCTTCTTACGCCGCTCCTCGATGCGCAGCTGCCGCCTGCGATTACGGAAAAGGTGTATAATATCGCAGGGCAGTGTGCGCGTTTCCTCGGGCGTGCGGCAGAGGCGGTGCGCTTCTATGAGCGGGCGCGTGATGCCGCGCCGGATCGCGTCCTGCGTGCGCTCAACGCGAGCAATGTGCTCTTTAACCGTCACTATCTGTCCACAAGTCTCGCAGAGGATAAGAGCGCGGCGGAGGAGTACGGTGCGCTCTTCGCGGATGTGCATACCTTCGACCACACGGCGCACGAGATGGGAGAGCGGCGCCTGCGCATCGGATACATCTCCCCCGATGTGAGGGAGCACGTCGTCCTCTCCTTTTCGTATGCCCTGATGACCGTACTCGACCCGGCACGCTTCGAGGTCACAGTCTACGCACTGAACGCCGAGGATGCCTATACCGAGCGCGTGAAGCACGCGACCGAACACTTCCGCAATCTCATGTGCTGCTCGGCGGAGGAGGCGGCGCACGCGATTTTTCGCGACGGCATTGATATCCTCGTCGATCTTGCGGGACATACGGCGGGCAGGACACTTCCGATCCTTGCGTACCGACCCGCACCCGTGCAGATCTCGGGCATTGGCTACTTTGCCTCGACGGGGCTGCGGACGGTGGATTATTTTCTCGCCGACCCCGTACTTGCGGCGGGAACGGCGGAGGAGGGCTTCACGGAGGAGCTGCTCGTCCTGCCGCACTCGCATTTTTGCTGGCAGCCGCTCCATGCGGCCCCTGCGCCTGCACACGAACCTGCAGAAGGACGCGTCGTTGTCTTTGGCAGCTTTAACAACTTTACCAAGCTCAGCGATACGGTACTCCGCACATGGGCGGAGATTTTACGCCGTGTGCCGGAGAGCCGCCTCCTGCTCAAGACCGATGTGTTCTCCTGTCCCGATGCACGGGAGGAGGCACTGCGCCGGATCATGGCGGCGGGGATTCCCTCTGAGCGTGTGGAAACAGAGGGCACCTCGCAGGGCTATCTCGCCGCGTACAATCGCGTGGATATTGCGCTCGACCCGTTTCCGTACCCCGGCGGCGGTACAACCTGCGACGCGCTCTATATGGGCGTGCCCGTTGTAACGCTGGCGGGCGAGAGCCTTGGCAGCCGCTTTGGCGCATCTCTTTTGGAGAACATCGGGGCAGGGGCGCTCATCGCGCATACAGAGGAGGAGTATACCGCGCTTGCCGCTGCTTTGGCGGGAGATCCCGCCACGATCGACGCACTCCATGCGGGGCTGCGGGGGATGATGGAGAACTCGCCTGTGATGGATGCTGCGGGCTACGGCAGCGATGTGGGCGCCGCATATGAGGCGGTTTGGACTTTCTATATGACTAAAGAGACGGCAGGCGGATCACGATAATCTCAATAGGGAATTCTGTCAAGGGAGAGACGATGAAGAAAAAGAAAACAAAACACAAACGCATGGTGCAACAGGACGGACAACAGCAAAAAATCCGGCTCGGCTACATTGTCTCAGATTTCAGTGCGGCTTACACGCGGGACCTGCTCCCGATGTTCTTTGCCGCATATGATCGGCTGCGCTATGAACTCTATGTTTATCATACAGGCGACGTGAGCGGTGTCGAAATCTTCTCGCAGGAGGCGGTGCTGCGGGACATCGGAGGATGTACGGCGGAGGCGGCAGCAGAGCAGATCCGACGAGACCGCATCGATCTGCTTGTTGATCTCTCGCTCTGCGCACAGGATGAAACGGTGTGCGCCATCATGGCGCTGCGCCCTGCGGAGCACATCATCTCGCTTGCCGAGACATGCCCAACGGCGGGGGCCAGTGGACTTCCATGCGTTGAGGGCGTGGAAATTTTCCCCTGCTGTTGGAGTCCACATCAAGGCGCGTCAACGTCCTATACCTATCGAACGCCGCTGCTCGATACGGGCGTGCCGACGATCGGTGTGGCGGGAATACTGCCAAACGGCGGGACCAATGCACTGTTGGAGGCTCTTTCACATCTGCTGCCACAGCTGCCCGCCGTGCGGCTGATCCTGCCGGCGACGGTGTCAGCAGGGCTTTCGTCCGAGGATGTTGAGCGCATTGCGGCACTTGGGTCGGAGGCATCTTCCCTCGACCTTGTGGATGCGCTTCCCTACGATGAAATTGATGTATTGTTGGGCATTCATGTGGATCTCGTGGATGTCTGCGGTGCGGCAGATCACGGCGTGCCGCTTCTCACTGCACTGCCCTTTGTCTCGCACTATGCGGCGCACCTGTTGGAACAGCTCGGTCTGTCTGCGGCAGGAACGGTACAGGAGACCGCCACACAGATTTGTGCACTGTGCGCCGATCCCCCCCGTCTCGCGGAATATCATCAGCTCCTGCACTGGCGGCTCTTTGATCTCTCCGACGCAGGGAACATTATGTTCTCCGTGGAGCGTGCCTATGAGCGTGCTCTTGTGGGCGATTCATCAGAGTCCGCTCAGGCAGTTGCGGAGCAGCTCGCACAGGCTGCCGCGCGTGAGCATTGGAGCGCGGTTATCGCTGCGGCACATCGGCTGGACGGGTGGGAGAAGCTGCTGCCGGAGCAGCGCATGACGCTTGCTTGGGCATATTTCTTCTGCGACGCGCCGACCCTTGCGGGGCGTTGGGCACTGGCGGCTGAGGGGCTGCCGCGTGAGCGGGAGGGGGCACGGCTCTATCTCTCCTTCGTCAGTCCGACACCGCCCGGAACGCCGATGGAGTGCTATGCCCGCGCCCGCCATGGGCTTTCACAGATCGAGGACGGTCTGCCTGTCAATCCGGAGGTACATGCCGTACTGCTTAAGATCTGTGCGGACAATGGGACGTTTTCCTCGGAGCCGGAAGAGTCTTGGCGTTATGCACTGGCGTACGCACGAGAAGCGGGTACGCCGTTTATGCAGCGTGCCTACTATGGTGCAGCTCTTTTCAAACTCAATGCACTCGACCTGCCGGCGCGGGAGGTCTATGAAACGAGCCTCGGCTACGCGGAGCTGTTCCGCGACGTGCAGCCGTATACCCATCATGGGCGGCGGAAAAAGGACAAGATCCGCATCGGCTATATCTCCGGCGACTTCTGCGAGCATGTGATGCTGTACTTCGTTTGGCCGTTCCTCGCGGGCTTCGACAGCGATCAATTCGAGGTCTATGTCTACAACCTTGGAAAGCACGATCAATATTCGACATTTTTGCAAAGTCTTGTCACGGAGTGGCGCAATCTTTCAGATCATGCGCGTGACATGGAACGGATTGCACGCGAGATCCATGCGGACGAGGTCGATATTCTCTTCGACCTCGCGGGACATACGGCGGACTCGGGGCTAGCGGCATTCGCGTGGAAGCCCGCTCCCGTGCAGATCTCGGGGCTTGGCTACATGGCAACGACGGGGCTGCCCGCTGTGGATTACTTCGTGACCGACCGTTACTGTGATCCCGAGGGCAGCGGAAGTGAATCCATCTACGTCGAAAAATTACTGCGCCTGACGAGCCAATTCTGCTATAATGGATATACGAATCTGCCCGTCTCTACCGGAACGCCTGCACGCATGAAGGGGTACATACAGTTTGCCTCATTCAATCAGCATGCAAAGCTGCGGGACGATATGCTGCTGGCGTGGCGGGAGATCATGGAGCGTGTGCCGAACGCGTGGCTGTTGCTGAAAAACAAGGCATACGGGCGGCGCGGTGTGGTCGCAGCGCTGCAGGAACGTCTGCGGCGGCTCGGCTTTGACATGAACCGCGTCATGTTCGAGGTTGCGACGCGTGACTATATGCAGCGCTATCTCGATGTGGACATCGCGCTCGACACCTTCCCGTGGCCGGGCGGTGGGACGAGCTGCGATGCACTCTACATGGGCGTGCCTGTTGTCTCCTACTACACGGAGCGCCACAGTACGCGCTTTACTTACAGTCTGCTCGCGAACATGGGGCTTGCCGACCTTGCCTCCACAAAATTGGAGGACTATATCGCGACGGCAGTAGCACTTGCGGGCGATATCGACCTGTTGGATGCCCTGCACAGGGAACTGCGCACCCGCATGAAGGCATCACCCGTCATGGATCAGGAACGCTATATTCGTGAGATGGAGGACTGCTATCGTGCAATCTGGGCAGCATGGGAAGCACGTGAAGGGAGCGTTTGAACATGCTTTTGATGCTGTGCGTGCGGAGCTCGTGGCAGAGCATCCGGAATGTGCGCTCAGTCAGCTTCGTGCGATGGAGCAAAAGGGGCTGTTTCCTGCCGAACGTCAATGGGAGCTGCACGAGTTCATGGGGCAGATTCTCTTCTCCCTCTCCGATCTGAAGGCGGCACTGCCGCACCTGCAGCTGGCATGGGAACTGCCGCGTTCGGATCACGCGGCGCGGCTTGCCGCGCTGAGCAACTATCTGATGGATCTTCACTATGTCGACGGCCTCTCGGATGAGGAGCTGTGCGCGGCGCATCTGACATATGCCGTGCTGCTTGGCAGTGTGGAGCCGTTTACACACGCAAAGCGGCGGCGGGAGAAGCTGCGCATCGGGTATCTCACGCCGAGCCTCACAGATCACATTGTGCTGAACTTTGCAATCCAGCTCTTTGCTGCGTATGACCGTTCGTGCTTCGAGGTGTACCTCTATGATCTCGGCAGGCAGCAGAGTGATGTGATGGAGTGGGTGGCAGGGATGACCGATCACTACCACTGCTTCGCACAAGCTGCCGCTGAGGATGCAGCACGCCGCATTTATGCGGACGGGATCGACATCCTCTTTGATCTCGCGGGGCATACGGCGGGCGGAAAGACGCTGCAGATCGCGGCATATAAGCCCGCACCCGTGCAGATCTCGGGCATTGGCTACTTCAATACGACGGGGCTGCCCGCGATGGACTATGTTCTCGGCGATCCCATCGTCGATCCGCCGTCGATGGATGCTCTCTTTACCGAGCGCATCCTGCGTCTGCCGCACACGCATCTCTGCTTTACGCCGTCGGAGCGGTTTCGGGACTATGAGAACCTGCACCGCGTACCGCACGACCCGCCTGTGTTCGGGAGCTTTAACAACTTCTCGAAGATCACAGACGAGATGCTTCGCCTCTGGGGGGAGATTCTGGCAGCCGTGCCCCGTGCACGCCTTCTGCTCAAGAATGTTCATCCGAGCAGGGAAGCATTGTGCCGCATGCGCACGCGTGCAGAGCGTGCAGGCATTGACATGGAGCGGCTGGATCTGCGTCCCGGGACGCGGGAGTATCTCAGGGACTATCTGGAGGTGGACATCATCCTCGACACCTATCCCTATCAGGGCGGCGGGACAACCTGCGAGGCGCTCTTTATGGGGCTGCCCGTAGTGACAATGGCAGGGACGCGTCATGGGGCACGCTTTGGTGCGGGGCTCCTGCACAATGTGGGCCTTGCCGAGCTGGTCACAGAGGATTCTGCAGCATATACGGCATGTGCGGTGGGGCTTGCGTCCGACAGGGAACTGCTGACGGCACTGCACACGGCGATTCCACACATGATGCGTGCCTCCCCGCTGATGGATGGCAGAGGTTATGTTCGCGCCGTGGAGACGGCATACAAGATGATATGGGAGCGGTACCTCAATGAAGAAGCGTAAGCAAAACCGCGCCGAGCGTGCGCGCAGGAAACGTGCGCGGCGGGAAGAAAAACGACAAGCGAAAGGGACGATGACAATGGCAGAGAAGAAGATTGCAACGGTGGAGCAGATCCGTAGGCATATGGAGAAGAAGGAGTACGCGGGGGTCATCAATACGTTTGCCGATATGCTCGCGCAGGGCAATCCGCCCGAGGAGTGCTTCGGCGATGTGGCGCGCGCCTATTTCGAGCTCGGCGACTATACGCGTGCGGCGAACTGGGTGACGACCACTCTCTCCAAGGATGCGGGGAATGTGGAGGTGCGTATCCTCCTGGCACGGATCTGTCAGCGTGAAAAGCGCGGTGATGACGCTTTGAAACTCTTTGAGAATATTCTCAAGGTACATGCCAATGCTCTTTCCTATGAGCAGCGTGCGGAGATTGGACGGCTTGCGGGGCTTGACGCACGCCTTAATCCCGAGCGTACGCGGACGGCGTATCCGCATCTCGCGGCACTCCTCGGTATGGGCGAGCTGCCCGCACCGCAGACATCTGCTGCACTTGCCGTTGCTGCGCCGACGGCACCGCAGAGCACGGGAACTGCCGCAAGCAGTGCAGCGCAGCAGGCGGAGGAGATCCTTGCACAGACGATCCGACCGAAAGAAAAGGTGCGGGCATTGAACGCGTTCGCGGGCGCGGCGTACGTGGCGGATGACTATGCGGGGGCAAAGGAGCTCCTGATGGCTGCGCTGCGCCTTGACCCGGGCGCGGATGTGACGCTGCGGAACATGGCACTGCTCCTGCATGATATGGGGGAGAAGGACAAGGCCCTGCAGGTCGCTGCGAAGATGCGCAAGACGGACTTCATGCTGCTGCGTGTGCTGAAATCATGAGTGAACTCACGATCATCCTCGCTGCGAGCGAGGATCGGACGGATCTGCGCGAGACGGCGGAGGCGGCGGTATCCGCTGCCTCCGCTCTGCGCGTGGAGGTCGAGCTGCTCGTTCCCGCTGTGGAAAAAGAGGGAGAGATCCTGCGGAAGGAGCTGCACGGACTTGCGTGCCGTGTGCTGTCCTGCGTCGGGGAATCGCAGGCGGAGCGGTGGAATGCAGGGGCGGAATCCGCTGCAGCGAACACCCTGCTCTTTCTGCGGGAAGGTGTTATCCTTACGGCGGACGAGCTGGCAAAGATGCTGAAGACGCTCCGACTGGATGCGGCAATCGCCGCCGTCGGCCCCTTCTCCAATCGTACGGAATTTTCGTGGCAGTACATGAATGCGGAGGAGATGGCATCGCACGGCGAGGATGCGGCTGCGTGGGTACGCAGTCATCTGACGCAGCCGACGGACAGCCTGTTCCTCGAGGACTTTGCTCTGCTCGTGCGCCGCTCCGCCTTTCGGGCGGTGCAGGGATTTGACGAGGCATTTACGGGCGGCGGTGCGGATCTCGACCTCTCCTTCCGTCTCAAATACGAGGGCTTTCATCTCCTGCGTGCTCCCGTCTATTTCGCACATCGCAGAGCGGGGAACTGCGAGCTCTACGATCTTACACGCTCCGCGGCGCGTCCGCTCCTCATGGAGCGTTGGGGCATCGATATCGGCCTGCCCGAGACGATCCTGCAGGATACACTGGGCGCGATTGCATGGGCGCACGATCTCCCGCTCATCCGCGCGACGGCACGCGCGGCACTTCTGAGGACCCCGCTTGTCAGCATCATGATTCCGACGTACAACCGTCCGCACTATTTTCGAGAGACACTTGAGAGTGCGCTCACGCAGACCTATCCGAACGTCGAGGTAATCGTCTGCGACAACTCAACGGACGACCGTACAGAGGAATTGATGCGCTCGTATCGGGACGATGTGCGCGTGCGCTATATCCGCAACAAAGAGGCGAAGACGAAGGCGGAGAACTTTATGCCGTTTGAGTACCTCGCGCAGGGCGAGTACCTGCAGTGGTGCATGGACGATGACATCCTCCTGCCGGATAAGACGACGCGGATGGTCGATGCATTCCTCTCGGAATCGGATGTCACGCTTGTCACGTCGGTACGCGGTGTCATTGACGGAGACGGGGCGTATCTTGGACAGTGGGAGAATGCGCCGTCCGTTTTGGGTACCCATGGATGCCTTCGTGGATCGTTTGTCGGCTACATGACGCTTGCCAACTGCACCAATTTCTTGGGCGAGCCCTCCGCTGTCCTCTTTCGGCGGCGCGATCTCGTGCATCACTATTGGCGGGCGGAGTCACGCGGATACCTGACCATATCGGATTGTGCAATGTGGCTGGAGCTCCTCGAAAAGGGGAATGCCGTTGTATTCGGCAGACCGCTCAGCCTGTTTCGCGTGCACGGCGAACAGGAGGGGCAGAGCCCGGAGGCTCTTGTTCGCGCCGGGATTGAGTGGCAGCATCTGATTGAGGAATACTGGCGAAAACGTGTTTTTTTGACAGAAGAGAAAGAACATCAGGAAGCTCTGGCTGCATTGCAGGAGTTCCGTACGGGGGTTGTTGGCCTTCTCCCTCAGGTATCTCCTGAACTGCGGCGGGAATTTGAGACGGATATTCCCACACTCCATATCTTTTTGACAAACCGGTTAAATGGCTGTGCGCCGATCCGCGTCGATGCTCCGATTCAAAGACTTGTTTCGCGTGGAGATGTCTCGGTGAGCGGGTGCTCATGGGAAGAAAACGGTCCGATCGGGTTGGAGGAGATTGGGGTTCTGCATAACAGCATGATCCTCATGGAACGAGCCATCCTGGCGTGCACGGAACATACATGCCGTACGATAGCATCGCATACGGGGCGTGGCAATATCCTGCTGCAGGAAATTGACGATCACCCGATCATTTCAGAGAAAATTGTGCAGGATGACTACTTCACCTTCCGTGCCGTTTCCGCCGTGCAGACGTCAACGAAGTATCTCGCGGACTTCCTGCGGCAGTATAATCCGTATGTCTATCTCTTCGAGAATCAGCTTGCGGAGCTGCCCGCGCAGCGAAGCTATGATATGCCGAGCGACCGTGTGACAATCTTTTTCGGCGCGCTGAACCGCCGTCCGGACTGGGAACCGCTGATGCCCGCGATCAACGAGGCGATCCGCCGCTATGGCGACCGTCTGTATTTCCGTGTGGTTTCCGATCATGGATTCTACCAAGAGCTCCAAACCGAGGCAAAGGTGTTCTCGGGAGGAATGAAGGATGGCTTCATTGTTGCCCCGTATGATCGATATATGGAAGAACTGCACGCCTCGGACATCGCCCTCCTGCCGCTGAACGACACAGAGTTCAACCGTGCCAAGTCCGATCTGAAGTTCATCGAGGCGGCGGGCAACGGTGCTGCGGTGCTTGCCTCCCCGACCGTCTACGCGGGCAGTGTGCGCGACGGAGAGACGGGGCTGATCTTCCGCAGCCCCAAGGAGTTTGCGCAGAAACTCAATCTCCTCATCAAACGTGCCGACCTTCGCCGCACGCTCGCAGAGAATGCGTACCGCTATGTGGCAGAACATCGCCTCCTTGCGCAGCATCTGGATGACTACATCGCCGCCTATCGCGAGATGTTTGCACGGCGTGAGGAGCTCGAGCGCGAACGCCTCCAACGCGTTGAGAAGTTTTTCCCGCAGTGCTGACAAATGTTTTCCTCTCGTTTGGGGATAGACCATTGACAGTAAATCATACGGCTCTTATAATAAGAAGAAGCATACGTGCGAGATTGGAGAATCCTGCCTGCGGCGGGATTTCTCTCTCAATGAAAGGAGAGCCGATATGACGGGCAAAGTGAAATGGTTCAGCGCGGACAAAGGATATGGCTTCATCTCCCGCGCAGACGGCGATGATGTATTCGTCCATTTTTCCTCGATCCAGGGCGAGGGATACAAGACCCTCAGCGAAGGACAGGAAGTCGAGTTCGACATTGTCGAAGGCGCACGCGGGCCCCAGGCGGACAACGTCGTCAAAAAGGAATAACTGTAAAGGTTTGAAAAGCCCGGCTTACACAGCGGGCTTTTTCATTTGCGCAAATACACATGGAAAAATCAGAATTTAGGGAAAGTACAATTCTTTTGCAGGTTTTTTTCGGTCTGTGTCGAAATACTATAGACAAAGGGGGAGCGGAAAAAGTACGCTCCCGTGAATAGAAAGGAGCTGTGTTTCATGGCTGCATTCACGATTCGGGGAAAGAATGTTGAGGTTACACCGGCGCTGCGCGACTACGTGGAGAAGCGGGTCGGCAAGATTACAAAGTACTTCGAGAATGTCGGCGAGATCTCGGTACTGCTCTCGGTGGAGGGGAAACATCACAAGGTAGAGGTTACGGCTCCCATCGTGCGCGGCGTGCTGCTGCGCGGCGAGGAGCGTTCGGAGGATATGTACAGCTCCATCGATCTCGTGATCGAGAAGCTGGAGCGGCAGATTCGCAAGCAGAAGACGAAGCTGGAGCGTCGTTTCCGTCACGGCGGGTTCAAGGCAGAGGCGGTTGAGACCTTTGTTCAGCCCGTGCCGGAGGAGGATGATGTCTTCCCCGTCGTCAAGACGAAGCGCTTTGCCTTGCAGCCGATGGATGTGCAGGAGGCGATCATGCAGATGAATCTGCTGAACCATCATTTCTTTGTATTCCGCAACGCGGAGACGGAGGAGGTCAATGTGGTTTACGGACGAAATGATGGAAAGTATGCCCTGATCGAGGTCGAAGAGGGCTGATTTAAGAGATTGGGGGACGGTTGCGCATTTACGGTGCGCAGCCGTCCTCTTTTGTGTTATGATAGGGGACGGTAATCTTTGCGTATGGAGGGGCAATCAATGCGAAAAATCTATGTTATTCATCAGTGGGTGAGCCTTGTCTGCGCGCTCTTTTTGCTGCTGCTGACCCTAACGGGGCTGCCGCTGCTCTTTCGCGGGGAGATCAACGCGTGGAACACGCTGAATCTGCCGCCGCGCGGGGAGCCTATGGCTCTGCGTGAGATCTGGGCGGGTCTGCCGCAGGGGACAGAAGCCGTGATGCAGGCGTTCCCGACAAAGGAGATTCTGGCGGTCACACCGGATGGAGAGGACGGGACACTCTACTTTCTCGTCAAGGATCGCGGCGGAAAGGCCGGGCGCTCCCATATGCGCATGGGCGGAGAGCAGATCATGTACGAGGTGCGCACGGGTACGGTCTTCAACCGACAGGAGCGTGTCTACCGTTCCGAGGCGGTGCAGGAGTTCATGCACACAATGCATATTCTGCACGTCCGGCTGGGGCTGGAGGAGGGCGGCCGCGACTTTCTCGCCGCGATGTGCGTGCTCTCCGTGATCTCTATCGTGAGCGGTGTTTATCTCTATCTGCCGATGATGAAAACGCTCGCTTTTGGCACACGGCGGAGGCGGAGCAGCCGACTGTTCTGGTCGGACTGGCATAAGCTCACGTCAGTCTTTGCGGGCACATGGGCTGCCATCATGTGCGTGAGCGGCGTTTTTATCGTTCTTTACTCCGTCGGCATGCGGGACTATCAGCGCACGGCGCAGGAGCTTGCGGCAGAGCATTTTGCAGCAGAGGCGCAGCGTGCGGAGCGGATTCTGCCCGAGGATGCCCTTGTGCGGATAGAGGAGGCGTTTCCCGGAAAGGATGTCATTTCCATGCGGCTGCCCACGGCACATCAGGATTTCTATCAGTTCCAGATTGCAGAGCCGACGGTACGTGCGACGGATTTTGCACTGGGGACGCAGGTCTATCTTGCAGCGGGCGGCGGAGAGCCGTTCTCTGTGCCCGTGCCCGCATGGCTGACGATGGCGCCGTTCTTTTTGAATCTGCACATCCACAACCATGAGCTGACGGCGGAAAAAGTATTCTGGGCACTGCTCATCCTCATGACGGCGGCGATGATCGTCACGGGAATTGTACTCTGGCTGACGCGCTGGCAGAGTCGCATCTCCAAAGCTGTGGAGGCTGCGGCGAAGAGACGGACCAATGCTGCATGGGAGGAGCTCGTACGTATCGCTGTGCTCACCTTGATCGTATTGATTGCACCGATGTATGGCAGTCTCGGGGATGGGATTGCTCTCGCCGTCAGTGCCTATCTCGTCTATTACTTTGTTCGTGCAGTGCGTGGCTGAGGGGAAAGGGGAACATTCTTGAAATTTGCGGGACTGACATCGGCGGAGGCGGAGGCGTCGCGTCTGAAATATGGTGCGAACACGATTCCGGAGCCTGCGTGGACGACGTTCGGGCAGGCGTTCATGGAGACGTTTCGCGATCCGATGATCCGCATCCTGCTCGCCATGGTCGCGCTCATGATTGCCATGTATTTTGCAGGACATGCGGAGATCTATGAGCCGGTGGGGACGATCGTGACCGTCATTATCGTCGCAACGGTGACGGCGCGGACGAATGTCGCGAGCGATACGGAGTACCGCGCCCTGCGTGCACGTACGGCAAAGGACACGGCGAAGGTCTGTCGCGACGGCGGGCTGGTCGTTCTGCCCGTGGATGAGATTGTGGTCGGCGATCATGTCATCTTGCAGGGCGGCAACAAGATTCCTGCGGACGGAATGCTGGTCGCGGGAGAACTCCGCGTGAATAATACGGCACTCAACGGGGAGACGGAGGAGTGTCCGAAGACACCCGCAGACAGCCATTATGTATTTCCCGCCGAGATTACGGGCGACACCTTCGTGGACGATGCGACCCTCTTTCGCGGGAGCGTGGTCTTTGACGGCGAGGGCGTGATGGAGGTGCGCCGCGTCGGCATGCAGACGATGATGGGGCGGATGACGGCGGAGATGCAGGCGCGTGAGCCGGACTCCCCCCTGCAGGTGAAGCTCGCGAAGCTCGCCGATCAGATCTCGGCGTTCGGCTATCTCTCGGGGCTTGTCATCATTTCGCTCTACATGATGTTCTTTGCCCTGCGTGCGGGCGGCCTGGAGGCATATGTCATGCTCGGGTGGAGTCAGATTCTCGTGGATCTGATTCAGGCAGTCTCGCTCGCGATCCTCATCATCGTCTGCGCCGTGCCCGAGGGGTTGCCGCTCATGATCTCGTTCGTGCTGATGCAGAATACGAGCCGGATGCTCGCACGCGGTGTCCTCGTGCGCCGCGCGGTCGGTATCGAGACGGCGGGGTCGCTGAACATTCTCTTCAGTGACAAGACAGGCACGATCACGGGCGGACAGCTTGAGGTGGTGGACTTCTTTACGGCGGATGGAAAGGTTCTCGGCGCGCTCACGGAGCATCCTGTGCTCCACGAAAAGCTGAAACTCGCGATCGGCATGAACTCCGCCGCCATGTATGACGAGGCGGGCGCGGTGGTCGGCGGAAATCCGACCGATCAGGCGGTCATGCGCTTTCTCGGTGCAGAAATATACCGTGCGATGCAGATCAATGAAAACTACCGCGTGGGACATCGCCAGACATTTAACTCCACCAATAAATTCAGTCAGGCGGAGCTGCCCGCACGCGGCACGGTCGTCTACAAGGGGGCACCCGAGGCGCTGCTGGCACGGGCGAAATACGCGCTTGCACAGGATGGGGCGATCGTTCCCTTTGATGCAGATGCGCTGAACGAAAAAATAAACGCCTATGCCGCGCGTGCGATGCGCGTCTTGGCATTCGGGTATTCGGAGCAGCCCTTTCAAAAGAATGCAATCAATACGGATGTCGTGCTCATCGGACTTGCTGCGATTCGTGACGATGTGCGCCCCGAGGCGCGTGAGGCAATCACGGAGGTACAGGCGGCGGGCGTGCAGGTCGTCATGGTGACGGGTGATCGCCGCGAGACCGCCGTTGCAATTGCCCGCGACGCGGGGCTGCTGCGTGCGGACGGCGACCTCGTGCTCACGAGCAGCGACCTCGCCCAGATGCGGGATGAGGAGGTACAGCGTGTCCTGCCGCAGCTGCGCGTCATTGCACGCGCACTGCCGACGGACAAGTCGCGCATCGTGCGTCTCTCGCAGAAGATGAACCTCGTCGTCGGCATGACGGGCGATGGTGTGAACGACTCGCCGGCACTCCGCCGCGCCGATGTCGGCTTTGCGATGGGCAGCGGGACGGAGGCGGCGCGGGATGCGGGGGATATCGTCATCCTCGACGACAATTTCCGCTCCATCAAGGATGCGATTCTCTACGGACGCACGATCTACAACAATATCTTGAAGTTTTGCCGCTTCCAGCTCGTCATCAACATCGCGGCGGTGGTTGTCAGTGCCATTGCACCGTTCTTTGGCATCATCGAGCCGCTGCGCGTGACGCATCTCCTCTTTATCAACCTCGTCATGGACAGCCTCGGTGCGATCATGCTCGGCAACGAGCCGGCGCATGAGAGCTATATGCACGAGAAGCCGCGCCGTCGCGACGCGAGCATCATCAGCCCCGCGATGAGCGTGCAGATTGTCTGCATGGGGACGTGGCTTGTCCTCCTAAGCTTCTTCTTTTTGACGGATGCACGCATCGCTGCCGTCTTTGACGGGAAGGCGGAGCACTATACGGCGTACTTCCTGCTCTTCGTCCTCGCCTCGCTCATGAACGGCTTCAACGTGCGTTCTACGGGCTTCGGCATCTTCCGGGGGCTCAGTGAGAACATCGGCTTTGTCAAAGTATGGGCGATGATTGTCCTCATCATGGCGGCAATCATCAATGCGCCCTATCTCCCGCACGATGTCGGCGCATGGATCGGCGGGATGTTCAGCTGCACACCGATTCACGCGGGCGGCTGGGCACTGGTCTTCCTCCTTGCCGCGACCATGATCCCTGCGGATCTGCTGAGAAAGGCAGTGTGGAAGGGGCTTGTGCGGGCGAGAGGGTGAATGAAAAGGGAGGAATGGTGTAAGAAAAAGTGGAGCAAGTCCCTCGCAGAACCCTCGTTACGCAAGCGGTCGGACACTTATCTGCCTAAATACCTGCGGATTCCAAACGCGCTTCGCTTGAACGGTCAAAATCCGCAGGGGGCAGAACGTGTCCTTTGTTCCGCTTGCTCCACTAGGGTTTGCTACGGGACATTGCTCCGTGCAACGGTACGTATAGCCCTTCCCTTGCTGAGGCGGGGAAATGCGCAAGCGGTGACGGGGGCTTTGAGGGGTTTGGGTGTAACGAGAGGGGGGGCCGCGCTATTAAACAAAACTTACACAAAATCCGGCACATACTGCACCCCTACCGCCTCCGTACCCTGCACATAGACGCGTTCCATCCCGAGCTCACGTGCCGCCGTGACCACACTCTCATACTCAAACGTTGTGAGCCGCCGATGCAGCGGCGGGAACTCGGCTGCGCGGTAGAGCGGTGTGTACTGCCGCATCAGACTGAGCTGAATCGCATCGCCGAACTCCGCCCACAGCCGCCGCACGAGCGCGATGCTCTCGTGGCGGTGTCCCGGCAGCACGAGATGGCGTACGAGCACACCGCTGAGAAGCCGTCCGTCGGGCGTGAACCGCACGCTGCCAACCTGCGCGACCATTGCCGCAAGGGCATCCCATACCACTGCTGCATAATCGGGCGCACACGAATAGAGCCGTCCGCTCTCCTCTGCTGCATACTTCAGATCGGGCAGGTAGATGTCCACCGCACCCGCAAGGCGTGTGATGTTCTCGGTCGTCTCATAGCCACTCGTGTTCCAGACCACGGGGAGCGTCAGCCCATCTGCCCTTGCCTGTGTGAGCGCGGCGAGAATCTGCGGCGTATAGTGCGTCGGGGTCACAAGATCGAGCGTCGCTGCACCCTCCCGCTCAAGGGAACGGAAACGTGCGGCAAGCGCGTCCTCGCTTATCTCCGTGCCGCTGCCTTCATGACTGATCGCATGATTCTGACAGTAAATGCAGCGCAGTGTGCAGTGGGCGAAGAAGACCGCACCTGCCCCATGTGTACCGACGAGACACGGTTCTTCCCATGTGTGCAGCATCGTGCGTGCTACGCGCACCGTACGACCCGCGCCGCAGAATCCGCGTGCGCCCGCATTCCGATTCACACCGCAGCGACGTGGACAGAGCGTGCAGTGCGCGAGAAGATCCTCCACATCCATTCCCCCCTTATGGAATCGCTGAATTTATCAGTGGTTCCATTATATTTTCGCACAAGAAAACCGAGACGGCAAGTGTAGTGACCGTCTCGGTTTTTATTTCCGACGATTTAATTCAGATGAGATTACGTTGCATTGTTACGGCAGTATGATCTCGACACCCAGTTCCGCCGCAGCCGCGCGGATGTCCGAAGGTGGTTCCGTATCCGTCACGAGCCCTGCGAGCGCGTTGAGCGGGGTGAAGTCATAGTTGCCGTCCGTTGAGAGCTTGCGTGCCTCTGCCACAACATAGGCACGTTTGCTGCGTGCGATGATGCGCGCCTTGTTCAGACCATCGTCGATGTCGTAGGTGGACACGCTGTTGCCCTTGACATCCACGCCGACCGCGCCGACAAATGCAATGTCGGGCTTGAGTCTGCTGATGAAGTCCTGCGTCATGCCGCCCCAGAATCCATCGCGTCCGCGATTGATCTGTCCGCCTGCAAAGATCAGCTCAATGCGGGGATTGCGTGCAAGTACGCCGAGCACATCGACCATATTCGTCACAACCGTCAGATCGCGATCACTCTTCATGAGAAGCTCGGCAATTGCAAGATTGCTCGTCGAGACATCCAGGAAGACCATGTCCTTGTCCTGAATGAGGGAGACAGCGGCCTGCGCGATGCGGCGTTTTGCCTCGATATCCATGTGACGATGGCGACTGACCTCGATCATGTGAACACTCTGCGTCAGTTTCACGGCGCCGCCATAGGTGCGTTTCAGTCGTCCCTGCCGCTCGAGTGACCCCAGATCCTTGCGGATGCAGTCCTCGGTGACCTTGAATTTGGCGCTGAGCTCTTTGACCTTGACTTTGCCGTCACGCTCCACCATGCGGACGATGAGCTCTTGGCGCTCCTCCAGAAACATGATATTCACTCCCTTTACGCAGATGAAATTGACAATGCTCACATATCTGCGGTCAATGAGCCGTCCATCCTTTTTTTTTCAGTGTACCGCATAATTGCAAAAATAGCAAGACAATTTTATCTATTGAAGCAAATTTATAAGAGTGAATTCATTCCTTATATTCTATTATAATAGACAATATCCTCTTTTTGCGCCAATTAAATTATAATTATACGCAAATAACATGAAAAATCGCATACAAATTGTTTCGCCCTGCACCCGAAATTATAGCATTTTTGAAATTTTCGACGGAGCTCGTCTGCTTTGCATCGATTTTGTAATGCCTGTGTGCTTGCAACGTGCGTATGAAGTTGTTAGAATGGATTCATCTTCCGAGAACAGCGCGGCGCTTGAGGATGTAGTTCCACACCATGACGATGCCGGCAGCAACCAGCTTTGCAATCATGTAATAAATCCCTGCGATGTCGACGAGTACCCACATGAGTAATTGGTTGAGCCCGAGTCCCGCGATGCTTGAACCGAAGAAGAGGATCTTCATGCGGCGCGTCTGTGCATTTGCCCCGCGAAAGACGCAGACAAGGCAGAGCCAGTAGTTGACAAAGACGGAGACGGTGAAGGAGATCCCCGCCGAGAGGAGGTAGTGGAGTCCGCCATACTCGGTGAGGATGTAGAGCAGACCGTAATCAAGCACGAAGCACGCGCCGCCGACGAGGACGAAGCGGGCGATTTCGTAGAGTCTGGAATGCGGCATAGAGCACCTCGCATCGTTTTTGTGTATGTTGTACCGTACGCATTCCACGCGAACGGTACGGCTTTCATTGTCCTCTTTGAAAGGAATAGATATGATAAAAAGATTCTTCACGATATATAAATTTCCTGCTGTACTGATGTTTTGTATTTCAATGCTTCTCAGCGGATGCGGAGGAAATGGCGCGGTGACCGCAGAGGAGACAAAGCTCGTCATGGGAACGGTGGCGCGGCTCACGGTGCGCGCGGATGAGATCACGTCGCAGGCGGCTCTGAGCGACGGGCTTGCCGTGCTCGCGCAGACGGAGCGAGATGCGGACGGGGCGGCGATTGCCGAACTTGAGGCTGCGGCAGGTACGGGGACATGGACGGAGGTGTCGCCCGCGCTCTATGAGACGCTGACCCTCGCGCAGGAGATCTCTCGCCGCTCGAATGGCGCGTTCGATGTGACAGCAGGTGCACTGACGGAGCTGTGGGAGCGGGCGCGCACGGAGAAATTGCCGCCGTCTGCGGAGAAGGTCGCTGCGGCGCGTTCGCATGTGGGTTATGAGGCCCTCGAATTGCGTGCGATGGAGGAGGGCGGCCAGACGAGATGCGAAGCACGTCTGATGAAAGCAGGGATGAAGATTGATCGTGGGGCACTCATCAAGGGGCTGGCACTTGACGGCATCCACAGCACATGGCAAAATGCAGACATCAAAAACGCGCTCGCCGATCTCGGCACGAGTTCGATTCTCGGCATGGGGGTGAACGAGGCGGGAGAGCCCTGGCAGATTGGCATTCGTAATCCGCGCGGCGAGAGAGCGGGGGATGCACTCGCTGTTCTTCCCCTTTCCAATGAAGTCCTCTCGGCATCGGGGGATGATGAGCGGTTCTTTCTCTATGAGGGGCGGCGGTATCATCACCTCATCGACCCGCGCACAGGCTATCCTGCAGAGACAGGGCTCGCTTCGGTGGTGGTGACACTGCCATTGAGGGGTGATGATTTGCCCGCATGGCGGGGACATATGGGGCTGCTCTCGGATATGCTTTCAACGGCGATCTTTGTCCTTGGCGCAGAGGAGGGGCGGAAGCTGCTTGCGGACTTTCCACCCGCACTTGTCATTCTCATCGGGACAGATGGGAGAGTCATAGGGGAGTGAAAAACGCATACAAAAA
>NZ_JH376799.1:153216-508312 GCF_000234095.1 Centipeda infelix ATCC 43532 | reverse complement strand
CTAAAACGGCAGAGTTTTTGTATGGATGAAGGTGTTCAGCCGATCTGGATCACGTGGCTGACCTTGAATCCCTTCGCCCAGAGGCGTTCCTTGACCGTGTCTACGTCGTCGATGTCGGCGCGGATGATGATCTGATAGGTGCCGCTTGGCTGCGGGAGTGTGACCATGCTGTCGATGCTGATGTCGAGGTCGGCAAGGACAGTCGAGATGTCACGCAGAACGCCCTTGCGGTCAGAAACGTCGATCGTGAGTCGTGTCTTGCCGCTGTCCAGTCCCATGACGGCGATAAAGGCACGGAAGATGTCCGTGGAGGAGATGATGCCGACGAGCTTGCCAACCTCAGAGAGAACGGGGACACCGCCGATCTTCTCGCGCTCCATGACGAGCGCAGCCTCCTCGATCGTCATCGTATCGGTGACGGTGATGACGTTCTTCTGCATGACATCGGCGACCTTGATCTTTGAGAGCAGGGTGCGCACTTCGTAGCGATCGAGTGTGGTTGCCGCAGACGGCGAAGCGCGCAGGAGATCGCGGTTCGTGAAAAAGCCGACGAGCTTTCCGTGCTCCACGACGGGGAGACGACGGAAATGCCCCTTGTCCATGAGCTTTTCTGCCTCGTCCATACCTGCATCGGGCGCAATCGTGACAGGGTTCTTGGTCATACAGTTGGCAACAAACATAAATGCTTCCTCCTTGCCAATGGATACGTGTGATATGTTTCTAAATATTCGCCTTAATGAATGAAATATCCTTTTCGGGAAATGTAAAATCGTTCAGATTGGAGCAGATTTGTCGTTCGATCAAGCGGACCAACCGGACGCATAGATAAACCTATGTGGAGGATTTGGACGCGCAGATTGGGCGGAAAAGATGCCCAATCTGCGCGATTTTACCCGCCCAGATACGCTTTGCGCACATCCTCACTCGCCGCCAACTCATTTGCGTCGCCCGCGAGGGTGATGCGTCCCGTCTCAAGGACATAGGCGCGGTTTGCGATGGAGAGCGCCATGTTCGCGTTCTGCTCGACGAGAAGGATGGTCGTGCCCGTCTTGTTGATGTCAACGATGATCGAGAAAATCTCCTTGATGAGCAGTGGTGCAAGCCCCATCGACGGCTCGTCGAGGAGCAGAAGGCGCGGACGGCTCATGAGCGCACGTCCCATGGCGAGCATCTGCTGCTCGCCGCCCGAGAGTGTGCCCGCCTGCTGGGCGATGCGCTCCTTCAGGCGCGGGAAGCGCGTAAAGACCATCTCCATGTCGGCGGCGATGCCGTCCTTGTCACTGCGCGTGAACGCGCCGAGCTCAAGGTTTTCGAGCACGGTCATCTCGGCGAAAATGCGCCGCCCCTCGGGCACTTGTGAGATGCCGGCGCGTACGATTTCATGTGCGCCCGTACCCGCGATATTTTTGCCCTCAAATTCGACCGTGCCGCTCTTCGGTGCGATCAGTCCCGAGATCGTGCGGAGCGTCGTGGACTTGCCCGCACCGTTCGCGCCGATGAGGGTGACGATCTCGCCTTCCTGCACATCAAGGGACAGCCCCTTGAGCGCGTGAATTGCGCCATAGTAGACCTCCAGATCCGTGATGCGGAGCATAGGGGCGCCTTTCATAGTCGTTTCGTTTTCCATCTTATTCCTCCGCTCCCAGATATGCACGGACGACCTCGGGATTCGAGCGAATCTCCGCAGGAGTACCGTTCGCGATGATTGCACCGTACTCGAGGACGTAGATGCGCTCACAGATGCCCATGACGAGCGACATATCGTGTTCGATGAGGAGGATTGTGATGCCGAAGTCCTTCTTGACCCAGCGAATCATCTCCATGAGTTCAAGGGTCTCCTGCGGGTTCATGCCCGCCGCCGGCTCGTCGAGGAGCAAAAGGCTCGGCTGCGCCGCGAGTGCACGCGCGATCTCCAGCCGCCGCTGCGCGCCGTAGGGCAGGTTCTTCGCCTTCTCCTGTGCCACATCTGCGAGATGGAAGATCTCAAGCAGACGGTATGCCTCCTCCGCGAGCTTCTTCTCCTCCATTCGGTAACGCCCAAGGCGCAGGACGGATTCGAGAAGTCCGTAGTTCATGTGACAGTGGTAGGCGATCTTGACATTGTCGAGCACGGAGAGCTCGCCGAAGAGACGGATGTTCTGGAACGTACGCGCAATGCCGCGCTCTGTGATCTGGTATGGTTTCAGACCGACGATGCTCTTGTCCTTGAACAGGATCTCGCCCGTGGTCGGCTGATAAACCCCCGTAAAGAGGTTGAACGCCGTCGTCTTGCCCGCGCCGTTCGGACCGATGAGACCGAGGAGCTCGCCGTTTTTGATGTGCACATTGAAGTCCACAATCGCCTTCAGCCCGCCAAAGACCATCGAGACATCGGTCGCCGTGAGTAAATCCTTTGCCATTACGCCTCGCCTCCCTTCTTGAAGAAGCGGCGGAGCGGCTGCATTGCCGTGATCTCGACATAGCCGAAGAGGCCCTGCGGGCGGTAGAACATGAGCAGGATGAGCGCGAGCGCGTAGATAATCATGCGTGCATTCGGGAAGCTCGCGAGTGCTGCCGAGAGGAAGGTGACGACGAGCGCTCCCGCAATCGAGCCGGTCATCGAGCCGAGGCCGCCCATGACCACCATGATGAGGATGTTGAACGACTGCATAAACGTGAACGAGGCGGGGCTGAGGATGTACATATTGTGTCCGAAGAGTACGCCCGCAACTCCCGCGAAGAACGCGCCAATGGTGAATGCGAGTACCTTGTACACCGTTGTATTCACACCCATCGACTCCGCTGCAATCTCATTCTCGCGGATCGCAAGACACGCGCGGCCGTGGCGCGAGTTCACGAAATTTTTGATAAGGAAGAGCGTCGCAAGCATGAGGAAGAACACCCACGTAAAATTCGTGAGGTGCTGAATGCCCTTGAACCCCGCCGCACCGCCGACGTACGGAACGTTGATAATCACGATGCGAACGATCTCACCGAGGCCGAGCGTTGCGATGGCGAGGTAGTCGCCGCGCAGGCGCAGCGTCGGCAGTCCGATGAGCGCACCGAGGAGCCCCGCCGCAATGCCGCCAGCGAGAATGGCGACGGGGAACACCGCGTGGAAATTTGTTGTGAGCACCACGCCGACATACGCGCCGACCGCCATAAATCCGGCATGACCCAACGAAAATTGTCCGGTGTACCCGTTGATCAGGTTGAGACTTGCCGCAAGGATGATGTTGATGCCCGCAAAGATGAGGTTGAGCTGCCAGAACGCACTCAGCATCCCTGCACTCGTCAGCCCCATGATAATACCGTAGATGACGAGGGCGAAGACGAGCATTTTGAGATCATTTTTCTGCAATAAATTCATCTGCGCACCTCCTTAGACCTTTTCCTTGATATTTTTCCCGAAAATTCCTGCGGGCTTGAGGAGCAGGACGAGAATCAGGATGGCGAACGCCGCCGCATCGCGGAACATCGAGAAGCCGAACCCTGAGATAAAGGCCTCGACGATGCCGAGAACGAGCCCACCGACCACCGCGCCTGGCAGGATGCCGATGCCGCCGAACACTGCCGCGACGAATGCTTTGATGCCGGGCATGAGACCCATGAGGGGATCGATGGAGTTGTAGTAGATGCCGATGAGCACGCCCGCGACCGCCGCGAGTGCCGAGCCGATGGCGAACGTGACCGAGATGATGCGGTTCGCGTTGATGCCCATGAGCTGCGCCGCCTCCGTGTCGTACGATGCGGCGCGCATCGCCTTGCCAATTTTGGTCGAGCGGACAATGTAGGTGAGGATGAGCATAAGCACAAAGGTCACGCCCATGATGAGAAGCTGCTGCCCGCTGATGATGAGCCCTGCCACATCAAAGGATACGTCGCTGATCGTTGCGGGGAAGGTGCGCGGCGTGGGGGAGACGACCGCCATCATGACGTACTCGAGGAGGAACGATACGCCGATTGCCGTGATGAGCACGGAGATGCGCGGTGCGTGACGCAGCGGACGGTAGGCGAACCGCTCGACGAGGACGCCGAGCAGGGACGTGACCGCCATCGAAATGAGGATCGCGGGCAGAACGGGGATGCCGAGCGTGATGGCGTAGAAGCCGAGGTATGCGCCGACCATATAGATGTCGCCGTGCGCAAAGTTGATGAGCTTGATGATGCCGTAGATCATCGTATAGCCGAGCGCAATCAGCGCGTAGATGCTGCCGAGTGAGATGCCGTTGATCAGCTGTTGGAGTATCTGGTGCATAAACTCCATAGAATAACCACCTCCATGTGATAAAAAAGAGCCGCACTTTGCGGCTCTTTGTGCACTCTTAGCCGAATGGATTACATACTCGGCATAATCTTTGCGACGACAACGCGGTCGCCGTCCTTGTTCTCGAGAATGACCGCCTGCTTGATCGGGTTGTGCTGCGCATCCATCGTGATCGTACCCGTGCCGACGACGAGATTCTTCGTCTCCTCGATCGCCTTGCGGAGTGCCTCGGGATCATCCGAACCCGCGCGCTTGAGCGCATCCACGAGCAGCTTGCCCGCATCGTAGCCGAGTGCCGCGAAGACGTTCGGCGCATGGTTGTATTCCTTCTGGAACGCCTCGATGAAGGGGCGTACGGACTCATCCTTGTCGGAGTAGTGCGTGCTGAAGTACGTGTTGTTGAGTGCCGCTGCGCCCGCCAGCTCGGCGACCTTCGGATCGTCCCAGCCGTCCGTGCCGATGATGGGCGCGGTGATGCCGATCTCGCGTGCCTGCTTGACGATCTTGCCGACCTCTTCATAGTAAGCGGGGACGAAGATGACATCCGCGTTTGCCGCACGCAGACGCGTGAGCGTCGCCTTGAAGTCCTGATCCTTTGCAAGGAATCCTTCGGTCATAAGTACCTGACCGCCGCCCGCCGTAAAGACCTTCGTAAAGACCTCGGCAAGGCTCTTGGAGTAGTCCGTCGAGTTGTCGATGTAGATGACCGCCGTCTTTGCCTTGAGCGTATCGAGTGCGAACTTCGCCATGACATCGCCCTGCTGCGGGTCGATGAAGCAGCTGCGGAAGATCCACGGCTTTACTGTGCCGTTCTCCACGGTGACATCGACTGCCGTTGCATCCGGTGCAATGACGGGAACCTTGTTGTCCGTCGCCACCTGTGACTCTGCGATGACGTTGCCCGTCGTCGCGGGCCCGACGATTGCGCGGACGTGGTCGTCGGAGATGAGCTTTGTCGCCGCGTTGATCGACTCCGCCGCCTCGGACTTGTTGTCCGCCTCAACGAGGACGATCTTCTTGCCGTTGATGCCGCCCGCGTCGTTTGCTTCCTTGATCGCGAGTTTCAGACCCTCAAGCGTCGACGTGCCGTAGTTCGCCGTGTTGCCCGTCATCTCGAAGTTTGCGCCGATGCGGATCTCATCCGACTTCGCCGCATCGTCGCCGCAGCCCGCAAGCGCGGAGCCGAGGAGTGCGGTGCCGACGAGTGCGGCCGCGAGACGCAGGGCTCTTCCTCCAAATATCATAAATGATACCCCCTTCATCAGTTCTCCATATAGATATGTAAGAAAAAAAAGATAGCCCCCATTATAGGGGAGAGACGGGTTTTCGTCAAGGTATACAATTTGAGACTTCCATATGATGCCCCTCACGAACGCCTCGTTGCGCAATCGATCGCATGCTTGTATGCTTAAATACCGGCGGACTTCTTAAACGCGCTTCGCTTGAACGAAAGAAATCCGCCGGGGCATACCGCACGCTTTTCTCGCTTGCTCCACTAGGGTTCGCTTCGGAACATCATACTCCATCGGCGGATTGACAGAGGTCTTTTTTCGTTGCTATAATAACGAGACTTCTAGACCTGATAGCCTCCCCCGTGCGACACGGGGGAGGGGGACCACGCGAAGCGTGGTGGAAGGGGCGTTTCTTCCTCCAATTGCGAGGGAGAAGCTCATATAGAGGGAGGACAATATGAACGAAAAGACATTCCCGCTCACGCAGGAAGAGACCCTGCGGCTGATCGAGCGATATCCGACCCCGTTTCACCTCTACGACGAGGCGGCCATCCGCGCGAACTTCCGCCGCCTGCGCGATGCCTTTGCGTGGGCACCGCACTTCCGCGAGCACTTCGCCGTGAAGGCACTGCCGAACCCACGCATTGTTCAGCTTCTCCACGAGGAGGGGGCGGGCACGGACTGCAGCAGCATCGCTGAGCTTCTGATCTCGGAGGCGGCAGGGGTTACGGGCGAGGAGATCATGCTCACGTCGAACGATACACCCTACGATGAGTTCCAAAAGGCAATCGAACTCGGTGCCGTCATCAACCTCGACGATATCACGCATCTGGACTACATGGCGCAGCACGCGGGGCTGCCCGAAGTGCTGAGCTTCCGCTACAACCCGGGTGATCTCATCGAGGGAAACGATATCATCGGAAAGCCGATGGAGGCGAAATACGGGCTCACACGTCCGCAGCTCTTCGAGGCCTACGCGCGTGCGCGTGAAATGGGGGTGCAGCGGTTCGGCCTGCACACGATGGTGATCTCGTCCGAGCTGCGCACCGAGGCGTTCCTCCTCACCGCGCGCATTATGTTCGAGCTCGCAGCCGAACTCAAGGAACAGCTCAATATCACGCCCGAGTTTATCAACCTTGGCGGCGGCTTCGGTATTCCGTACCGTCCCGAGGAGAATCCCGTCAACTACGCGGCGATTGGCGCGGGCGTGCAGCGGCTCTACAATCACATCATGGTGCCCGCAGGGCTCGGCGATGTCGGCATCCGCACGGAGAGCGGACGCGCCATGACGGGCGACGCGGGCTGGCTCGTCTCCACCGTCCTTCACGAGAAGGACACCTACAAACACTACATCGGTCTGGATTCCTGCATGGCAAATCTCATGCGTCCTGCGCTCTACGGCGCGTATCACCATATCACCGTACTCGGCAAGGAGCACGCGCCCGCCGACCACATCTATGATATCACGGGCTCGCTCTGCGAGAACAATGACAAATTCGCCATTGACCGTGCCCTGCCGAAGATCGACATCGGCGACATCGTCATCATCCATGACACGGGCGCACACGGCAGTGCGATGGGGTTTAACTACAACGGCAAACTCCACTGTGCCGAACTCCTCCGCCGCACGGACGGCAGCATCGAGCTGATCCGCCGCGCGCAGACACTTGACGATTACTTTGCAACGCTGAAATACGATGGCTCGCTGATGCAATAGAAAAAGAGGATTGCGCCGCTGCAATCCTCTTTTTCGTGGGAATTACGAATTGAGCTTTCGGTTCGGATAGATGCTGAGCCCTTTAAGCATCGCTCCAACGGCGAGCCCCTTCGTCGTGATCTGATAGACCCATGTGTCCTTTGCGACGATGTCCGCGCCCTCGATCGCACCTCCTGAATAGCCGTCCGTTGCGGAGACTTCCGCTGCACCGCCAACCTTGAACTTGCCTGAGATAAAGGAATCCCATGCGTGTTTTGTGCCAAAGACGAAGATGAGATCGTATTCTTTCACGCCAAGCCCGATGCCGACCTGATACGCCTCCATCTTCATGTAGAGCTGTTCACCAGTGCGGTTGTTCACGGCAAGACCGCGTCCGTGTGCGCCGCCGAGCAGCCCCAGCTGTGAACCGGTAGCACTGAGTGTCGCGTACCCATAAGCATTGTTGATGACATCGCGCGCATCGGGGGAGAGCTCATAGAGGTTCGTGAGTGCCTGTGTGTGAAGCTCTTGGATTTCGGTGCGCTGCTGATTTGCACTTTTGGCGAATGCCGTGACTGAAAATGCAAGGAGCAGTGTGAGTGTGAGGACAATAAGCCGTGTTGGGAACTTCATGGTAACCTCCTTGCCGTATGGCAACAGAAATGAATGATAGAGAACGCTGATAAAATGCAGGCGTCAGATTGGCGCGACTGAATTCATCAGTGCTTCTATGCTTTATTCTACGGTCTTTTTCTGTCACTGGCAAGAAAAAGATAGATTGGAATGTGGAAACACCTGCATAAGAAAAGAGTATTGCATGACGCAATACTCTTTTGTAGATTCTTGTGAATATCAGCTCAGCACCATACTCAGCAGTGCGATCTCCACAATCGCCGCAATGCCAAGCACGAGCGTACCCATGGTTTGGACGCGGTAGCCCTGATCGGGGGTCAGACCGCTGAACTCCGAGACCACCCAGAAATAAGAATCGTTCGCGTGTGAGACGGTCATCGCACCTGCGCCGATTGCCATACAGGCGAGCGTCGCCTGTATCGGTGTCTGGAAACCGAGGACGGGGAGCAGCGGCGCGATAATGCCCGCTGTCGTAATCATCGCGACGGTCGAGGAACCCTGCGCGGTCTTGAGGACGGCGGAGAGCAGGAAGGGGAAGAAGATCCCGAGCCCGCCGAATACATCCGCATGCGCCGAGATGTAGCGCACCATATCTGAGACGGCGATCACCTTGCCGAGCACGCCGCCCGCTGCCGTAATGAAAAGGATCGGACCGACCGTCATGAGACTGGAGTTGCATATATCGTAGAACTCATGTGAGCGGTTCACAGAGAAGAGCTGCAGCGCAGCGAATGCCATACCGACTGCGAGCGCGATGATCGGCGTGCCGAGGAAGCGCAGGAGCTCCGCGACAAAGCCTGTCTGCCCCAGCATCACGACCACGGAGGAAATCGCCATCAGCGAGATCGGGACGATGATGGGTGCGAGCGTGCTGAACCCCGAGGGCAGTTTGCCGTAGGAAGCGATGAGATCCTTGTAGACGCGTGCAATCTCATCCGGATCCACCTCGTCCTTTGACTGTACGCGTTTTCCGATCCAACGTGCGAAGAAATAGCCGGCGATCAGCGGGAAGATCGAGCAGAGCAGCCCCATCCCGATGACCTGCAGGAGGTAGTCGCCGATGCCGAGTGTGCTTGCCGCTGCAATCGGTCCCGGTGTCGGCGGGATAAAGACGTGTGAGATAAAGAGACCGGAGCTCAGGGCAAAGGTCATGGAGACGGCAGAGACGGCGGTGCGGCGTACAAGTGCCTTGCGGATCGGATCGAGGATGACGAAGCCCGAGTCGCAGAACACGGGGATCGAGACCACCCAACCCATGAGCTGTACGGCGAGGACGGGACTGTCCTTGCCCACGAGGCGGATCATCATGTCCGCGAGCTTCAGCGCACCGCCCGTCTTTTCGAGTACCGTGCCGATCATTGCACCGAGGATGATGACGATGCCGATGCTCGTAAACGTCCCCGAGAATCCCTGTCCGACGACGGTGGCAAGTCCGTGCTGTACGGCCCCGTCGGCGAGTTTATGATCCACGAGAGGGATGCCCGCGACGAGCCCCAGACCGAGCGAGACGAGCATGATCGAGATGAACGGATGGATGCGCAGCTTTGAAATCATGACGATCATGATGACGATCGCCAGCCAAAACGCGAGGATAAGCGGTAATCCTGTCATGTCAAAACCTCCTTGCATCGGAGCTCGGCAGTCCCATGCCGTACCCCTTTCAACGAAATCTTCCTGCATGCCTATTTTAATCCGATTCAAAAATTTTGGCAAGATGAAAGATAAAAAAAGAGGGGCTGCCACACGAAAATTGAAAAGTTTTCATGCGGCAGTCCACTTTGGTCGACAGGTACGCCATTACTTTGCTATTCCGAGTATCTTGTCCAGCTTCGTGCGGTCGTAGCTGACGGCAAATTCTTTGCCGTCAGCCGTTGTCACGGGGACGATGGTATCGCCCGAGAGACGGCGGCATTCCTCGCGCGCCACTTCGTCCTTCTCAATGTTGTATTCCTCGTAGGGGATTCCGCGATATTTGAGGTACTTCTTCACCTTGACGCACCACGGGCAGACCGTGATGGAGTAGACCTTGACCATAGCCGCGCCTCCTTTAGATGCCGAGGAGGCGGTCAATGGCGGGCTGATCGAAACCGCGCACATACTCGCCGCTGTCCGCGAGGATGACGGGGCACGCGGCCTCGCCCGTGAGCTTTACGAGATCATCGTAGGCGGCGGGCTCCTTCTCAATGTCGCGCACCGTGTAGGCGACACCCTTCTTATCGAGATACTTCTTTGCCTTCGTGCACCACGGGCACGCGTCGAACGAAAAAACTTGAATCATGGGATTTCCTCCTCTATATCACTTCTTCAAACCCGCGAGATACTTCTCCGCGTGGAGTGCGGCGGTTGTGCCATCGGCGGCGGCGGTCGTCAGCTGGTGAATCTCCTTCACGCGGATGTCGCCCGCGACGAATACCCCGGGGATCTCCGTGCGGCAATTCTCGTCCGCTGCAATGTAGCCCGTCTCCGTGAGCTTCAGCTGCCCTACAAAGAGGTCGGTATTCGGGAGAACACCGATGTTGACGAAGATGCTGTCCACAGGCAGCGTCTCCGTCTTGCCCGTGTCCTTGTGCAGAAGGTCAACGGACGTGAGCCGATCCTCACCGTTCAGATGCGTGATCTCCGTCTCAAGCATAACCGTCACCTTCGGATTCGCATAGAGCGCATCCTGCGAGGACTTGTCCGCACGCAGCTGCGAGCGATGGATGAGATAGAGATGCGACGCGTACTTCGTGAGGAAATTCGCCGCATCGACCGCTGCGTTGCCGCCGCCCATCACCGAGATCACCTTGTCCTGATACGTGTGCCCGTCGCACATATGGCAGTAGTGCACGCCGCGATTGAAGTAGTGCGGCTCCTGCGGCAACGGCAGCTTGCGGCGGTTCATGCCAGAGGCGATGATGATGACGGGCGTCTCGTAGATGTACGTCTCCGTCTCGACAATCTTCGGCGTGGATTTGAGGTCGACGCGCTCAATGCGGTCGAACTCGTCAATCTCCGCACCGAAATTCGTCGCCTGCTTTTCGAGTGTGCCGATCAGCTCCATCCCGCTCACGCGCTCAAAGCCCGGATAGTTCTCGATGTCCGCCGCCGTCGCGATCTGTCCGCCGACGAGCGAGTTCTCAAGCACGAGCGTCCTCAGATTCATGCGACCGCAGTAGAGCGCGGCAGTCAGACCCGCCATGCCCGCACCGATGATGACGACATCTTTTTGTATGTGTTCCTTTGCCATAGATTCATCCCCTTTGATAAATTCTGACCTTTTGATTATTATAGCATGTCTGTCAAGATGTGACTGTGATAAATCACACAAAAATAGCCCACACTCCACTGTGGACTATCTTTGCTGTGTATTATATTTTAGGAGAGCTTTGGAAACATCCGAGGACGTTCCCTAACGAAAGCCTGAATAAAATATAGCACATCTGAGAGTGAAAATCAATAGGTGTTTGGGAAAAATTTTCAGCGAAATGTGGAGTGCGAAAAGTTTTTCTTAGAAACGGTAAGTCACCTGCGCACGCGTATAGTTTCCGAGCTTGAACTTCTCTGAGCCGTGGATCGTGTCGCGGCGGTTCGTGCCCTTCGCGTCGAAGGTGTAGAACAGCTCGACGAGCCAGTTCTCCGCGGGGACGTAGCCGCCGCCGATCGTAAAGCTCTGGATGCCGTCGAGGTAGCGGTCAGGTAGGAAGCCCGTGCCGTTGCCGCCGAAGAACGAGCCGTGCTCGAAGTGCTTGTAGTCCACGAATGCGTTCCACGTTCCGGCGTGATCCGTGTCCGCGCGCCCGATGTCGAGGCGAACCGTCCAGAACTTCGGTGCGCTGCCCATGCTGCGTCCCTTCGGGGTGAAGATGTCGGTACGTGCAGGGTGGTCGTACATCGTCACGCCGTTCATGTACTTGCCGAAGCGCGTGAAGTTATACCCATAGTCGAGCGAGACGGCGGCCTTTGGACTCATCTGCCATTGTGCACCGAGGGCAAAGACGTTCGCGAGCTGACGGAAGGTATGACGGTCGTTGTCCTTGCCGTTTGCAATGCGCGTCGTATAGTTCTTGTCGCCGATGGAGCGCAGATACCATGCTGCGACACCGAGGTTCGGACGCACCTGCTTGCGGTATTGGACGAAGAACGCCTTGTCAATCGGCGGAATCGTATCCCGCTCGACCACTGTGCCGGAGGTCTTGATGAGGTAGCCGACGACATCACCGAGGGCGGGACGGGGCTGCTTGTTGCCGGACTCGGATTCCTCCAGGATCTGCTCCAGACGCTGAAGATACTCATAGCTGATCTGGTTCATGTTCGACAGGAGGTAGTTGCTGGCTGCATCCGCGGAGGGTTTTTGGTAGAGTTCTTCCTTGAAGAAGTTGAGCACATCGACGTTGGTAATTTTATACTTGTACGGAGACGGCTCACTGTATTCATAGTCTGCCTTATAGGTACCGATTACACCGTCAAAGGTATAGTCCTCTGATTCTGTCGTCCAGTCACTGGAGGACTTGCCGCGTCCGCCGGAGAGATCCCAGACTTCTCCCAGCTTTTCTGTAATGGGGCGTCCTTCGGAATCGAATTTATACTCGTTCCAATTCTCCTTCGCCCGATATTCGGCAATCTTCTCGTAGGTGCTCTTCACGGCATCGGCGTTCTTATGGAAGTAGGAGCCATCCGATTTTAAGGCATCAGGGTCGCTCGGGTTGATGGAGAATTTCTTTTCCATCTCACGCGCCCATGCCTTGCCGGCAGGCGATGTCTCGCCGTCCGGCCCGTTGAAGTTGACCTGTGTCCGTTTGATCTTCACATTCCCGTGAGAATCTTTGATGCGGTAGTAGACGTATGAACCGAACGCAGGCGGCCGGAGCGGAATATTCTTCGAGGAAAGTGCGCTGCCATACACCTGATTGACGATGGACAGCATCCGCTTGATAACCTCTGTCTTCTGCTCTATTGTCGCCGCATCCTTGAGCTGTTGGTAGAAGTAGAGATTTTGGGTGATCTCTGTATTTCCTTCCATCTTTGCAGCAGCGTACTCTCTGTTGCCCTGTTCAGTAGTTTTTGAAAGATCGTATTTATCGGGAATGTCCTTGTTGATGCCGAGGAATTCGGCAATGGTCGGCGGGCGGTAGAATGTTTCGTAGGTGACATGGGTATATGCCGTGTCCGCGACACCGGTCGATTGCTTGAACGTACCAAAACCAAGACGCACCTGTGAGCTCTTACCGGTATAGACACCGCGGATACCGTCGTACTCGCGCCCGAACCAGTAGCCGGTGACGCCCATCGGCTCCGTGAGACGGCCGAGGGAGAGATCCCATTTCTTCATGCGCTGGGTGACATCCGCCTCATCGAGACGCGCCTTGCCGAGTCCCTTGCTGTCCGGCTGGCTGTGTGCGGGGTCAACGCCCGTGGTACCCGAGAGACTGCCGACGATCTTGATGTTCGTATTCTCGGCGACACGCGCATCCGCACCGATGCGCAGACGCTGCTCGAAACCATGCTCGTTCTCGTCGTGCAGATTGCGTATGGCGTTCTCGCGGATGTAGGAGGTCGCCGTGTAGGTGGGCTGGGGGCGGTTCGTGCCGCCATGTGCTGTCCAGCGCCACTGATAGTCCCCGATGAGAGAGATGCCCCTCTCCTTGCTCTCGTCGAACGGGCGCGCAAGGAAGTTGTTCAGCAGTGCCGCTTCCTGTTCGCCCATCTCCGTCGTACCATTTGTGAGGAGACTCTTTTTGGGACCTGACGTGTCGAACTTGAAGTTCGCGCCGATGCGGTAGACACGTTCCTGCGTCGCACGGTCGTCGTCGCGGTGGTTTAATATGTTGTTCACGCCGACGTAGACCATCGCGTCCTCGCTGAGTTTCTTCTGCAGCATGAAGTTCCAGATGCCGAAGCTCTTTTCCTGATACTCCTGCTTCTTGTTTACTGCGAGGGAGCCGTCCAGATAGTCCGTCCAGTAGTTCGCACCGTTTGCAAGGGTGTTGCTGTCGAGCATCTTCATGTAATAGTCGCCCCAGAGCTGTGCGAACCAGCCCGTCTTCTTGTCCTCGTAGGAGATGCCGATGTCAATTTTGTGCATTGGGCGATCGAGCAGTCGTTTCGGCATGAGTGGGTCGCTCTTGTTAAGCGCATGGAGATAGGTGTAACCAAGGCGTGTGCTGAAATGCGGCCCGATTTTCTGCCGCACCTCTGCCTCGACTCCCGTAATCTCGGCTTTGCCGATGTTCTTGAAGCTGTAGATCAGATCGGGGGCGCGCATCCACTTGTCGTCGTCACTGAGCTGCGGGGCAAAATCCTGCACATCCCCGGTGTAGTAGACGGTCATGTAGTTGCGGATGCGGTTGTGGAACACCCCGACACGGGCATAGGTGTTCTTCGTCTCACCCTCGATGCTCATATCGAGATTGAGGGATTTCTCGGGCTGCAGGTTGGGATTGCCCTCAAACCACCAGCCCATCTTTGCCTCACCGATGGCGACGGGGGTGCTGCCGTACATCTCCCAGTTGTACCAGAGCTCGCCCATGCCCGGCTCTGCGTAGCTCGTGCCGATGTTCGTCTTGAAGCGGAGATGCGAATTGCCGCCGACGTTGTGCGTCATGCCGATGCTGCCGGAGAGATTCGTACCAAAGAGGTTGCTGTGATCGACACGCAGGATGGGGAAGAGCATCGTGTCCTTCGAGAGCTGCCATGTGTCGCCGATAAAGAAGTGCTGCTTGTTGATCGTACCGCTGCCGACAGTGAGGCGTTGGTCACGCTCCCAATACTCTTCGAGGAACATCTTTCCATTGAGTGTGGGCGTGTGTGGATCATTTTTGTCCGCGCGCTCAATGCCTTTTTTATAGTAATCGCCGACAATATTGGATCCTGGATATGCCGTACCCCCATGACGCGCACTGTACTCATTTTCAAGACGCGTCTTTAGCGTATCATAGTCACTTTTCAAATTGGCACGCGGATTGTTCAGCTTTCGTGTGCCGACGTATAAGTCTCCGTACCAATCCTCAGTGAGCTGCTGATTGATATTGTGTTCTACATAGTCCTCATACGACAGCCCCGCCCTTGAACCGTCGGGTTTCTTGGCCCCCGGGTTGAATGCACCGGCACTCCCGTCGTAGTGGTAGTACTCATAGTCCTTGTCCCACTTGCGCCTTCCGCCGTTCGGATTGTCAAAAAATTTATAGTCATGGATGTGTGACCAGATATAATTTTTGTCGTCCTCACCGCGCTGCAGACGGTCCTGCTTATCAACGAGCAGGCTCTTGTCATAGTCCCACGGGTCGATATAGCGCGTCGTTGTATTCGGGGAGCTCTTGAGTCGGCTGCCCTCACCGGACTCGCTTGAGATGCCAAAGCCGAAGGAGAGGAGATGCTTGTCGCTCATCTGGGTATTCATCGACGCCTTGAAATCCGTCTGCTTGTGATCGACATTGTCTACATAGCGCAGCTCGTTCTTGCCCTCGTATATATTTTTGCCCTCGTAGTTGATGAGGGATACGCTGTCCTCTTTGAGATTCGTCGTGTTCAGCTCGACCGTCCAATCGCTCACGTTGCTGTAGCCGTTCCAACTGATGTTATAGGCGTTGCGGTCTGCGACCCGCTTGAAATGCTGCTGCGGCTCCAACTCGGAGTCCGTGCGCTTGACATCGCGGACGAGATCCTCGGCGTAGTGATCCATGCGAAACTCGAATGTGTTCTGCGCATCCGGCTCGTACGTTCCGACGAGACCAACGTTCGCTGTATCGCCATAGTAGCGCAGAACAGGAGCGTGCCAGTCCTTGACCTTGTTCCATGCGGTATCGCGCAGCGCAGGGGGGATTGTGCTCCGCAGCCCCCTGCTCGCGTATACGGGCATGATCTCGCGCTTGCTGCCCGAGAGCCCGAGGCGCAGCTTGCCCATCTGCCCAGAGTCCGCACGCAGGAAGAAATTCGAGAACGGCAGCCCGTCGTCGTTCTCGGTCTTCAGCCCCTCCCAGTTGAACTGCAGTCCAGGCTCCTTTGTCGCCTTGCGTGTGATGATGTTGACAACACCGCCGATGGCATCCGAGCCGAACTTCGAGCTTGCCGCCCCCTGGATGATCTCGATGCGTTCGACGTTCTCCGTGCCGAGGCGCATGACCTCGTCCGCCGCGCCCGAGTATTTCGCGAGGTCGCCGAGGACGGGCTGCCCATCCACGAGGATCAGCGTATGGCGCGGCTCTGCGCCGCGGATCGAAACACCGACGCGGCCCATCGCATCCACTGTGCGCGAGACACCTGTCTCGCTGAAGATGATGTCTTCGACGGACTTCGCCTGTTTCTTCTCGATATCTTCCTTCGTGATGATGGTCTTCTGCTGGGACTCCATCTTTGCTTCTTCCTGCGCGGCATCCACCTCAACGTGAATGTCAGCAGTAGAAACACTGCCCCCCCCCCGTGTACCATCGTCCGCCCATGCGGTATAGGCGGGCAGGGCGAGCCATGCCGAGATTGCGTAAGAGAGCAGGCGCAGGGAGCGCTGACTCTTTTTCCGAACCATGTGATCCTCCTTCGTACAGAAACAAACCCGTTCCGATCCATCGGAACTCCGTCATGTGTCCGCAAATGTATCCGTGAAAATCTTTTTATCGTATCATGATAAATGAAAAAGATAATCGAGCTTAATTTGCGCATGAGTATTATAATGGTGAATGGGATTCATTACAAGTACATAACGGAAAAATTTTTGAATTTTCTTTTCTAATGAAGTAAATAAAATGAACTTCATATCAAAAATGGACACCTTGTTTACTTGAAAACAAGGTGTCCAGCATATCTGGTATTTATGGTATCGATATGATATCCATTTTTGTATACGGCTTGATGTCGATCACACTGCTGCCGTCGAGTGCGTCGAGTCCCTTCACGCGGAGGGAGCTGCCGTTGTACTCGATCAGCTCGACGATGCAGAGGGACAGCGGGTTCGGACGCCCTGGGGAGCGGCTGGCAAAGACTCCGTGGAGCTCCTTCGCGGCGGGCGGGATGGTCTTGAGGATGTCCCGCTTCGCCAGATGCGCCCAGTAGAGGACGATGAGGTATTTGTTCTGCTCGATTTTGAGCAGTCCGTCCGAGAAGTCCGGATGAATCTCGATCTCCGAGATCTCCTCGCTCATGCGTCCTTGTCGAGGGATGTCCGTGAGGTTTTTGTAGGCGTTATGAACGACGCCGATTTCTTGAAGCTGCATTGTATCCTCTTCCTAATTAGAAAATGGAGCTACATCTCTGTAGCCCCATTTCTGCTCTGAGAATAGGCAGGGTGACATTCCTGCATCTCCTACTCAGGTCTTTCGACCATCCGGTGACGGCTGCCCGTTCCGTCCTCTGCTTCTCATTCCTTGTGTCTAGTATAAAGCATTTTGTTTATTTCGTCAAATGCTTTAGAGTGCCTTTTTGAATAAAATTACGAACTCGATTGGGATTCAGTACGTAGAGAGAACGCGCATAATATCTCCCAGAGAGAGAAATACGAACAGCTACTTTTACATACTCGTGTTCATCAATCTGAAATTCGCGAACATATTCAATGGATTGATCACTTGGATTTGCACCGACATAATCGGGGGTGCTTAGGATCAGCGAGATGTAGTCGTGATATTTTTGATAGTCCTGCGGGTGACTTGTCTGCATATGTTCTCTATTGCTTTGCCCTAAATAGATCGGTGTATTCGCTTGGCACGGAAGCGCTAACAGGTCAATTACTTCCTGCGTAATATAGGCAAGCGGCTTCATCTCGGTTCACCGGAGTTTTTCTCAAGTGATTTCACCGTTTCTCCCTCGGGCGTCTCTGCAAGCCTCTGCATCAGCAGCACGTAGAGTGCCTCGATGGGGAGCGTGCCGCCCGCGAGGACACCGAGCTCGGCGGCGCGGACGCCGACTTCGTAGTGTGAGATGTCCGCGCCGTCATAGATGCACTGTGTTGTGAGTACGATGGTGCAGGCGCGTGTCCGTGCGCGGTCGAGCGTGGGGAGAAAGCTCTCCTCGGCATCGTCGCCGGGGACGCTGCCGAGTCCGTAGCCCTCCAGGATGATGCCGCGATAGCCCGCAGCGATGTGTGCGTCAATCGTGATGGGCTTCATGCCGGGATAGAGCCGCAGGACGGCGACGCGCGTGTCGAGTGCATCGTGCAGATGAAAGGGGACGGTCGGTGTGGACGGGGCGGTGAGGTCGATCTCTGCGCGTCCGATGCTGCGAAATGCGTCGTCCGCAAGGGAATGAATTTTCTTCGCAGCATTCCCGTGGATGAGCCGTCCGCCGAACGCGAGACAGACGCCTACAAAGTCGCTGCAGGCCGCCTCGTATGCAAGGCGCAGATTCCCCTCTGCATCCGAGCCGTCCGTACCGAGCGGACGCTGCGAACCTGTGAGGATAACGGGGCGGTCGATCTGTTCGAGCATATAGTAGAGTGCGGCGGAGGTATATGCCATGGTATCCGTGCCATGCGTGATGATAAAGCCGTCATAGTCCGTGCGGCAGTCTGCAACTTTGCGTGCGATCGTCTGCCAGTGGGAGGGCGCAATGTTTGTGGAGTCCAGTGCGAGGAGATCGATGACCTCGATTGCGCTGCCTGTCGCGCCGAGTGCCGCACGCATATCTTCGCCGGAAAGGGCGGGGCGCAGTCCGTGCTCCGTTTCGCGTGAGGCGATTGTGCCGCCCGTAGCGATGAGGAGGATCTTTTTCATGAGTGTTGACCTTTCTTTTCGCGTCGACGTGCGCAAGGAGTCGCTGATAAAATGAAGTCCGTCAGATTGGTGCAGAATTTTTGTCCTGCCAAGGAAACAAACCGGACGCATAGCCGCTGTGCTATGTGGAGGATTTGTTGACACAGGCAGGGCGAAAAGGATGCGCCAAGATGGCGGACTTCATTTTATCAGCGACTCCTTAGATCGATCCACATATGGCGGAGGGTCATGATGGGGCGATGGAGGAGCATACGAGGACCACTGTAGCGCATGACGGCACGTATCTGTTCGCGCATAGCGCGGCTGTAGCAGTGGACGGGGCATGCGGAGCAGAAGGACTTGACCTCCATGCGCGGACAGCGGATGATGCGGTCGCGTGCGTAGTCGAGGAGACGGCGGCAGTCGGGGCACAGTGCGGGCGCACCGTCCGTCTCCGCTGTGCGGTGTGCGTGCCTGTGTCCACGGCAGTAGAGGGCGATCATCTCCGTCATGACATCCGCTTCCATTGTTCGTTTCTTTTCGGTGTTCATATCGATAAATCTTTCATTTCTTGAAAATTATCGAGGAATGGCAGTACGGCTGTGTTTCTTTTCCTCCTGTGCGCGGCGGAATTTGTCGAGGAGATCGAGCTTGTGCTCCATCTTCTCGACAAATGTGCGTGCGGCGGCGCGATCCTCCTCGTTCGGATGGTCGGCGGCGCGTACCCAACGCTCCTGTGCCTCGGGGCTGTTGTGTGTGTCGTCGGGATCGGATTTCTTGCGGCGGGCGATGAGCGCGGGCGAGAGTTTTCCCTGTGCGGAGAAGGTGCCGAGAATTTCAGCGCTTTCACCGAGCAGGTAGGCGGCGCGTGCGAACGAGGTGACGGCGTGCTCCGAGCCGACATCTGCACCGTGTGTCTGGAAGAGCAAGACACACGCATCTTTGACCTTTGGCAGATATGTCTTCATGAGGTCATCGGGACCGCCGCGCCGCAGCCAGTAGCCGAGCGCGACGACATCGTACGCGGAGAGATCCGTCGGCGCATCCTGCACGCGGAAGAGATCTCCGCCCGATGCACCCGCGATTTCCTCGGCGATTGCCTTTGTGTTGCCCGTGGTGGATGAATAGATGACAGCCCATTTCCTCATATTGTGAATACTCCTTTACTTTTTCGTCTCGTTTGTTACAATACATTACATCACATTTTCGAACGGTTTGCAAGGATGTTGGTCACAGGAGGATGTTTGTCATGAATACGAACATACGGCACGCGACAGCGCTGCTCTCGACGGGGCACGCGATGGTGGATTTCTATGCGAATTTCCTGCCGATCCTCCTGCCGCTGCTCATGCTGAAATTCGATCTGTCGCTGACGATGTGCGGTGTGCTCGTCATGGTCGCGTCCGTGACGACGAATATGCTGCAGCCGATTTTCGGCTACCTCATGGACAAGCGCAATTTCAGCCCGCTGCTTCCGTACATCGTGCCTGCCGCAGCCGTCCCAATGTGCATGGTCGGGTTTGCAGGACACACGGCGCTGCTCTTTGTGCTCGTCGCGGTGACGGGGGCGGCGGTTGCAGCGTATCACCCGCTCTCGTCAATGCTCGTCGGACGGACGGCGGCAGAGGGGCGCGGCAATGGCATGATGAGCTACTTCATTGCGGGCGGCAACGCAGGCATGGCATTCGTGCCGCTCGTCCTCGTGGCATTCCTCGAAAAGCTGTCACTCGCGGCATTGCCGCTCCTGATCCTGCCTGCCGCGCTCATGGGCGTACTCTTTGTCCGCTCGGGGCTATGCGCCGTCTCCTCTCTGCCGGAGCATGCGGTGCGGGCACGTCCGAAGCTCAGCAGCGTCCTCTTTGCACGCACGACGATCACGCTGAATCTCGCGATGGGTCTGCGCTGCTGGACGCATGGCGCGTTCGGG
Organism: Centipeda infelix ATCC 43532; assembly: GCF_000234095.1. Taxonomy (GTDB): domain Bacteria; phylum Bacillota; class Negativicutes; order Selenomonadales; family Selenomonadaceae; genus Centipeda; species Centipeda infelix. The sequence goes on along the minus strand of NZ_JH376799.1, from coordinate 487,920 downwards.
ACATTCCTGCCCCTGCTGCTCGTCGGAAATGGGGAGGATACGAGCGCAGCGGGGCTGTTCCTCACCATCTTCATGGTTGGTGGCATGATGGGCGGACTATTCGGCGGCAATCTTGCGGACAAGTTCACGGGGCGGGGGATCATTGTGACCTTTCTTGCGCTCGGCATCCTGCCCTGTGCGTACTACTTTACCCATGTGAGCGCGGATGTGCTCGGCGGCATCGTCCTCTTTGCCGCAGGCTTTGCTCTGATGGCACCACAGCCGAGCTCGATTATCTGGGCGCAGCAGGCACTCCCCGAGAATGCAGGCATGGCATCGGGGATGATGCTCGGTATGTCGTTCGGTCTTGGCAGCCTCGGCGTGGCGGCGACGGCGGCACTCGGGGATGTCATCGGACTCGCGCCTGCGCTCCTCGTCTCCGTCCTTGCACTCCCGCTTGCGGCTATCCTCGCGCATATCACACCGGAGCCGCGTTCGTAGCACACTTTTTTACGCTGTGCATGATCCTCGGGACTGTTACACGAAGTTTTCTAACTGCGTGCAACAGTCCCTTTTTATCAGTGCTTCCTATATACATAAATTATATTTCACATGAAAAATATTGATAGTATTTATTTTCGTTGCTCTATTGAAAAGTGAATGTGATTCAAGTATTATGAAAGCATCATATGGGAATCTGTTTTCACCTGTAGAATAGGAGGCAGAATATGCTGCAGAGCAAGAGCTGGGACGGTTTTGAAGGGGGAGTCTGGCAGGAGGAGGTCAACGTCCGCGACTTCATTCAGCGCAACTATACGCCGTACGACGGCGACGAGTCCTTCCTTGCACCGCCGACGGACGCGACGAACCGCCTGTGGGCACGCGTGCAGGAACTTCAGAAGGAGGAGCGCGCAAAGGGCGGCGTGCTTGAGATGGAGACGGCGGTTGTCTCAGGGCTGACGGCATATGGTCCGGGATACATCGACCCCGCACACAAAGACCTCGAAAAGGTGGTCGGACTCCAGACGGACAAGCCGCTGAAGCAGGCGTTCATGCCATACGGCGGTATTCGCATGGCGGAGGAGGCGCTCGAGAACTACGGCTACAAGGTCAGCCCGAAGCTCCACGAGATCTTTACGAAGTACCACAAGACGCACAATGCGGCGGTGTTCGATGCGTACACGGACGAGATCCGCGCAGCACGCCGCAGCCACATCATCACGGGGCTGCCCGACACATACGGGCGCGGGCGCATCGTGGGCGATTACCGCCGTGTCGCACTCTACGGCATCGATCATCTCATTGCGTTCAAGCAGGGCGACCTGCTGAACTACGGCGACGGCATCATGAGCAACGATGTCATTCAGCAGCGCGAGGAGGTCGCGGAGCAGATTCGTGCGCTGAAGGGCATGAAGGAGATGGCGGCACTCTACGGCTTTGACATCGCGCAGCCCGCGCAGAATGCACGCGAGGCGGTGCAGTGGCTGTACTTCGGCTATCTCGCGGCGATCAAGACGCAGAACGGCGCGGCGATGAGCGTCGGGCGCATCTCGACCTTCCTCGACATCTACATCCAGCGCGACCTCGCACGCGGCATCCTCTCTGAGGAGGAGGCGCAGGAGCTGATCGACCACATCGTGCTGAAGTTCCGCATGGTGAAGTTCGCGCGCATCACGTCCTACAACGAGCTGTTCTCGGGTGACCCGATCTGGGCGACGCTGGAGATGGCGGGCATCGGCATGGACGGCCGTCACATGGTGACGAAGAACGACTTCCGTTTCCTCCACACGCTTGAGAACATGGGACCCTCCCCCGAGCCGAATCTCACCGTGCTTTACTCCTCGAAGCTGCCCGAGACGTTCAAGGACTACGCGGCGCGGATCTCCATCCGCACGAGCTCGATCCAGTACGAGAACGACGATGTGATGAAGCCCGAGTGGGGCGACGACTACTCGATCTGCTGCTGTGTATCGGCGACGCAGACGGGCAAGGAGATGCAGTTCTTCGGAGCGCGTGCGAACCTCGCGAAATGCCTGCTCTATGCGATCAACGGCGGCATGGACGAGAAGAGCGGTGCGCAGGTCGGCCCTGCCTACCGTCCGATCCGCACGGAATACCTCGAATACGACAACGTCATTACGAAGTATGAGCGTATGATGGACTGGCTCGCACACGTCTATGTCAACGCGCTGAACATCATCCAGTACATGCACGATAAATACTACTACGAGGCGGCGGAGATGGCACTCATCGACACGGATGTGCGCCGCACATTCGCAACGGGCATTGCAGGCTTCTCGCACGTCGTAGACTCGCTGTGCGCGATCAAGTACGCAAAGGTGAAACCGATCTACAATGACCGCATCGTCGTGGACTACGAGGTCGAGGGCGATTACCCGCGCTACGGCAACGACGACGACCGTGCGGATGAGATTGCGAAATGGGTGCTCAAAACCTTCCTCTCGAAGATCAAGGCACGTCACACCTACCGCAACTCCGAGCCGACGACTTCGATCCTCACAATCACGTCGAACGTCGTCTATGGCAAGTACACGGGCGCGATGCCGGACGGGCGACCCGCATGGACGCCGCTCGCGCCGGGTGCAAATCCGAGCTATGGCGCGGAGTGCTGTGGGCTGCTCGCCTCGCTCAACTCCGTTGCAAAGCTGCCGTACCACTGGGCCCTCGACGGCATCTCGAACACGCAGAGCATGACACCTGCCTCGCTCGGCCACAACGAGGATGAGCGCGTGCAGAACCTTGTGAGTGCGATGGATGGGTATTTCGATCAGGGGGCGCACCATCTGAACGTGAACGTGTTCGGGCGCGAGACGCTGGAGCACATCATGGAGCATCCGGAGGATCCTGCCTATGCGAACTTCACTATCCGTGTCTCGGGCTACGCGGTCAAGTTCATCAGTCTGACGCGTGAGCAGCAGGAGGATGTGATCGCGCGTACCTTCCATGAGCATATGTAAAGGCAGAATCAGCGCGACAGAGAGCTTCGGCTCCGTCGACGGCCCCGGCATCCGCTTCATCGTCTTTGTGCAGGGCTGCCGCTATCGCTGCCAGTACTGCCACAACCCCGAGACATGGGAGCGGGCGGGCGGCTATGAGGCGACGGCAGAGGATATCTTTCGACAGGCGTGGCGGTACCGCCCGTACTGGAAGCAGAAGGGCGGTATCACGGTGAGCGGCGGTGAGCCGCTGCTCCAACTCGAATTCGTGACGGAGCTGTTCCGTCTCGCGAAGGCAAAGGGGGTGAATACCGTCATTGACACGGCGGGCGAGCCGTTCACCTATGACGAACCGTTTTTTAGCGCGTTTGAAAATCTCCTGCCGCTCACCGACTTGTTCCTGCTGGATCTGAAGCAGATTGACGATGAAGTGCACAGGGCACTCACGGGTGTATCGAACGAGAGCGCGCTTGCGCTTGCTCGCTTTCTCTCGGAGCGCGGCAAACGGATGTGGATTCGCCATGTGCTCGTGCCGGGATGGACGACGGGGGAGGATGATCTCAGTCGTCTCTCGGACTTTATCGCAGGACTAAAGACGGTTGACCGCGTGGAGGTGCTGCCCTATCATGCGATGGCACTCCACAAGTACGAGGACCTGCGTCTGCCGTATCGGCTCGGGGATACGCCCGCACCGACGGCGGAGGAGATTGCCTGTGCGGAGGAGATCCTGCGCGTGGGGGCGTATATGGGATATTTGAGATAAACGAAAAGAGCGGCACTGCACGGCGCAGCGTCGCTCTTTTTGATTTCGTACTTCTGTTTTTCTTTTTGTGTTTATGTTATACTGTCTGTGTTGCCGCCTCCTATAATGGCACTGAAAGGAGGTGTGCCGATTGGAGATGATCACATCATTCATACTTTCCGTCATGGCGAGTGTAGCTGCCCACTATATTTGCAAATGGTTAGACGACGAGTAACCGGCAACTAGCCTAGGGGCTCAGAAATCTTTCCCTGTGTCAAAAAAAGACCCCCGCAATGCCCGTTGCGGGGATTTTTTCGTGCCAATGGAGCACTTCCACATCATTCATTTTTGCCTCACCTATATAATAGCACTTTCTCTATTGCGTTGCAAGGCTATTTTCTGCACAGCCGAATCACAATATCCTCTAATAGTTCATCGCCCGCCTGCCCCGTTTTGAGCAGATAGTCCGCGTCGGCGAGGGAGAGGACGGCGCGTTCGAGCGTTGTCTCAGAGAATGCCTTCGTGTGTCCTCCGAGTTTTTCGGCGATAAAGGGATGTAGTCCCATGGTCTTGCCGAGCCCTTTCGGCGGCGTGCCGCTCATCAGCAGGCGTTTTGCCTGCCAAAGTTGGCGGACGTGGCGCACGAGGAGGGCGAGCAGGACGGTGAAGTGTACGCCGTCCGCGCGGCAGCGTGCGAGGAGGTCGAGTGCCTGGCTGACATCGCGCGCACTCACGGCATCCATCAGCGCAAATACGGACACCTCGGGCATTTCCGAGAACGCCGCACGCAGATCGTCCTCTGCGAACTGGGCGTTGTCTGTATAGAGTGTCAGCTTTTCCAGCTGGCGGTCGAGGAACTCAAGCGAAATCGTCGGCATGATGCCGACCACATTCAGGAAAAATGTGCGTGCCTTCGGGTGCATGGAGCGCCCCATCTCCCGCAGCTGCCCGTTGAGCCAGGTCTCCACCGTCCATGGGCGTACGGGTTCGCTCTCCAGCACACGCCCGTATTTTTCGACCGTTTGGTAGAGCTTGCGCCGCTTGTCAGGTTTCGCGCCAAGCGTAAAGATGACATAGGTGGTCGGGAGGAGATCGGCGAGACGTGCAATCAGTGCATCTGCCGTCGTATCCTTTGATGCGGGGGCATCCGCGTCCCCGTCCTTTTTTTTCGCTGCGCGAAAGATCGCCGCATCGCGCACGAGGACGACGATCTTGTCCGTGAAGAACGGTGCTGTTTCGAGCGACTCCATCAGCGCGTCGAGGGGGGGCATCTCCTCGTAGCGAATGAGTGCGTCCGTCCGATCCTCTGCCACAGGCAGGAGGCGGCGCAGGATCGCCTCCTGCGCGCGCCGCACATAGTAGCTCTCCTCGCCCGCAAGCAGGAAGACGTGCGGTAGCTCGCCCTTTGCGAGCGATGCCATGAAATCCGTGTAGTTCATCGGCGGTAACGCGCCATCTCCGCGCCCACGGTGGTCGGCTCCGTGTGCCCCGAGTAGAGGACGGTCTCGGGCGGCAGGGGAAAGACCTCGCGTGCAATGCTGTCCCAGAGCGTCCGTTCATCGCCGCCCGGGAAGTCCGTGCGTCCGATGCTCGCACGGAAGATCGTATCGCCGACGAAGGCGACACCATCCCGCGCACTGTAGAAGATGCAGGAATCCGTCGTATGCCCTGGCGTGTAGCGTACCTCCAGAGCAAAGTCGGGATTTGCTGCGAGCGTGATGACCTCGCGGTCAGCAAAGGTCGTCACATCTGAGAGCGTAATCTTGCCGCCGCCCCAGAGTGAGAGATTCCAACTTGGATCACTGTAGTAGCGCGGGCTGTCCTCGGCGGCATAGATGGGTGCGCCTGTGCGCGTGGAGAACTCTGCTGCGCCGCCGATGTGGTCGAAGTGGCAGTGCGTGAGCAGGAGCCGCTCGATTGTCCAACCCTTTGTCTTCGCATGTGCGGCAAGCTGGTCGCCGTTTGCACCCGCGTCGATGAGGAAGCCGTGATTTGTTTCATCGTCAATATAGAAAAAAGCATTCGTCGGGATCATATCACCGACGGTCATACACTCGATCATATCAATTCTCCTGTCTTAAGGAAGCACTGACAAATTCAGCACCGCCGTCTTAGCACATCTTTTTCGCCCTGTCTGTGTCGACAAATCCTCCACATAGCGGACGGCTATGCGTCCGGTTTGTCTCCTTGACAGGACAAAAAATCTGCACCAATACGACGGCCTTCATTTTATCAGCGATTCCTTTATCGGAAAGAGCAGCTGAAGGACGTGGATGCCTGTCTTGCCGCACGCGTCGATGCCGTCACGGCAGTACTTGCACGAGCAGACTGCCTTCTCCGTCGGCAGCTTCTGTGCGTGCCGCTGAAAGTAGGCGTGCTGCTCCTCCTCCGTCATGGGGGTGAACATGGGAGAGTTGCCGTTCTCGTAGCGGCGCGGAATGAGTTTCGCGTTGCCGGGAAAGCAGGGGGCGAGCAGGGCGTGTCCGTGGAAGCGAGTCTTGTCGAAATTCTCTTCCTGCTCGACGATGGTTACGTTCATCTTACGCAGGAGGGAGCGGATTGCCTCCTGCATTTCGCGCCGTTCCACCGCCGCCCAGCAGTCCTGTACGGTCATGCGCTCGCCGCCGTAGTCGGGGAAGGGGAAATCCGCGTCCCGATCAATCAGCTCCCAAACGTAGGTGAATGCGCCCGCGTGGGAACTCTCCTCGACGATGTTCGCGCAGTTGTTGCATAGAACGATTGCGTGATCCTCCGGCGTCAGCTTTGGGTGATGCGGGCGGCAGCAGCCTGCAGTCTGCACACCGTGTCGTTCCTCAAGATAGCGGCGTACCGCCGCACTCTCGGCGGGGAAGTCCGCCTGAACTTTGCAGCTCGGATAAAAGATGATTGCCATAGATATGCTCTCCTAAAATACTGGCTTAGTGCATGTTTCGTGTGTGCCTCCCTAGAGACTGCTGCTCCACTCGTAGGCGCGGCGCGGGTCGCCGCTTTTGAGATAGATGATGCCGCAGTAAGCAAAGCCGCTCTGCGTCAGACAGTGCTGCATGGGGATATTGTCCGCGTGGGTGTCGGCGCGCAGGTGCTCATACTGCGCGCGTGCGAAGGCAAGAATGGTGCGGAATGTACCGCGCTCCGTCCCGTCGCTGCCCGCACGGTGAATCGTGGCATAGGGGGAGTCGTCGCGCCATGCGCCATCGATGTGGGCATAGGTTGGGTCGTCTCCGGGGATGAGCACAAAGACAGCATGGAGATGCCCTGCCTCATTTTCCAATACGTAGCTCACACCGTGCATGATGTCTGCGCGTACGATCTCCTCCGACGGATAGCCGCCGCTCCACTGTGTCATGTTGCCCGAGCGGCGCATAAAGGAACGTGCCGCATCATAGATGCGCAGGATCTCAGAAATATCCTGCACCGTAGCCTGTCGTATCATTGCAATCCCCCTGACGTTCCTATTCTACACGATTATGTAATATTTTGAAAGAAGTGTTTGCGGCGGTGGGGAAATAATGCTATACTAAAGCACGTTTTTGAATGGGGGAATGGCGATGAGTGCTTGGCTCGTCTATGCGCTGCTTTCGGCACTGTGCGCGGCATTTGTTTCCATCTTCGGCAAGGTCGGGCTCACGGGGCTGGACAGTAGTGCTGCGACGGCGGTGCGAGCGGCGATCATGGCACTGTTCCTCATGGGTGTGGTTGTCGCTGAGGGGCATACCGCCGATCTGCCGCAGGTGTTTGCCGACCGAAAGGCGCTTGCCTTTGTCGCACTCAGTGGGATTGCAGGAGCTCTTTCGTGGCTCTTCTACTTTATGGCGCTCAAGGACGGCGCGGTTACGCAAGTCGCTCCGATCGACAAGCTGAGCGTTGTCTTTGCCGTTGTGCTTGCTGTTATGATCTTTGGCGAAAAGGTCAGCCTTGCGCATGGAATCGCGATTGCGATGATTGCGGCGGGCGGACTGATTTTAGCAATATTTCCTTAGGAGTCGACATGGATACACTGATTCAGCCCGAGAACACATGGGTTCTCTTGTCTGTCATGATGGCGGCAGTTGCTGCCTCGATCTACCTCGAACAGCGTTATACGTGGGCATCGCGGCTTACGGGGGCGGTGATCGCACTTGTCATTGCACTGGCGCTCGTCAATACGGGGGTCATTCCCTCTGCCGCACCGATCTATGACGATGTCGTCTGGGGATACTTCGTCCCGCTCGCGATCCCGCTCCTGCTGCTTCAGACGAACATCCGCAAGATCTGGCGCGAGACGGGGCAGCTCCTCGCGATCTTCCTCGTCGGGTCGATCGGAACGATCGCGGGCGCAGTGATCGGCTGCGCTCTGCTGCAAAAATCCATCGAGGGGTTGCCGAAGGTAGCGGCGGTGATGACCGGCTCCTACATCGGCGGCGGAGTCAACTTCACGGCACTTGCCGATGCGTTCAAAGCCAGTGGAACGCTCATCTCGTCGACCATCGTTGCTGACAATCTCAACATGGCGGTCTACTTTCTGATCCTGCTCGGGATCGCGGGCAACGCGTTCTTTCGTCGCATTTACGATCATCCGCTGATCGACGAGGTTGAGAAGCGGGGGGGCTCGGAGGAGGGGAAAACCCTTGCAGCGGCGTACTGGGGGCGCAAGGATATCTCGCTCCGCGACATTGCGATGTGCATTACCTACGCTGTCATCGTCGTGACGATCTCGAAATTCCTCGGCGGCACATGTGCGACGCTCGTCTCCGCTGACGAGGGGATGCTCTCGAAGATGTGCGGCACCTTTCTCGGCAGCCAATACGTATGGATCACCCTGCTGTCCGTTGTCTTTGCGAGCACATTTGAGAAACAGGCAAACTCCATGCACGGTGCACAGGAGATTGGCACGTTCTTCATCTATATGTTCTTCTTCATCATCGGTGTGCCCGCCTCTATCATGGAAATTTTGATGAATGCGCCGCTGCTCTTTGCCTTCTGCTTTATTATGGTAGTCGTCAATATGCTGTTCTGTCTGATTGGCGGGAAAATACTGAACTTCCCGCTGGAGGAAATCCTCATCGCATCCAATGCGAACATCGGCGGTCCGACGACGGCGGCGGGCATGGCGATCTCGCAGGGGTGGACGCGTCTCGTGGGCCCTGCAATGCTCGTCGGCACGTTCGGCTACGCGATCGGCACATATATCGGCATCATCGTCGGCAGTATGCTCGGGGCATGAACGTCGCCTGCCCACTCCACGCAAACGCTTAGTTACACAAACGGTCGCCTGCTTGTCCGCCTAAATACCTGCGGACTTCTTAAACGCGCTTTGCTTGAACGAAAGAAATCCGCAGGGGGCGGGTCGCAGGCTTTTCTCCGTTTGCTCCACTAGGGTTTGCTTAGGAGTGCGCATAAGCTCCATGATATACGAATAAAACAGGGAATCGGCATAAAACCGATTCCCTGTTTTATTCGTCTGCATATCGTAGTGTAAGCTGACCCGTTGCTCGCGTTGCAGCGAGGTCAATCACCCGTTGGTTACGCGAGCCGCGAAAGTGCAGCGTGAGGTCGCGTTCCTCAGCGCGGTAGTCCCCGTCTACGAGGACATCGAGCTCATCGAGCAGCGCATCCACCGCAGGGTTTTTCTGCGCCCGCAGCTCCTCAAGTGTGTAGCCTGTGTAACTCCACACATCAAGGCCGCGTTCGTGTGCGCCGCGTGCGAGTGGGAGCAGGGCCGCCGGCTGCAGGAAGGGCTCACCGCCGCTGAGCGTGAGTCCCGTGAGGAGTGGATTCTCATCGATCTCCGCGAGCACCGCACCGACAGTTGTCATGCGACCGCCGACGAGCGGCTGCGTATCGGGGTTGTGACAGCCGGGGCAGCGGCGCGGACAGCCCTGTGTAAAGACCGTCAGCCGTATGCCCTCACCATCTACGATGGAGTCCCGCGCAATCCCTGAGATGTGGATCTCAGTGGAGTCCGTGCTTGACACGCTCATGCTCCTCGGCCTGCTTGGCATTGTTCCAGCGATCCGTGGTGCCGACGAGGTAGCCTGTGATGCGGCGGACGCGCTCGAACTTCGGCTGGCGCATCTCGTAGCCGAGGGTGACACGGCCGTCGTCCGTCCCCGTGATGGAGAGGCGATCCAGCTTCTCATGCGTCTGCCCCTCAATGTATGCAATATAGTTCTCCACCTCGTGCGGGGTGATGTCCGAGAGGCCGTTTACTGTGACGTTGATATCGTTGACGATCATGCTGCATTCTCCTTTTTCGCGCGCCGTCTGCGGCGCGTTTTCCTTCTTGGCGACCATGCGCCGTTTCGTGAGGATTATACAACATCTAGTGGGTGCTCGTCAATAGGAAATCTATATCTAGTTGTTTTTACACAGACTTATCCACAGGGATTTTTCGGAAATTGGGTGCGTCTGAGGTGAAAATGCCGATGGGAAAAGGCATGGCGGGGTTATCTTTGGACAAAAAGTTATCCACAGTTTCCCCAGGGAGAAACCGTGGGTTTTGTGGATAAGTTATGCCGGATACAGGCGGTTACGAGGCAGAGTCCTGTGGATTGTTTTTCTCCGCGTCCGCCTTCTCCTGAATGATGGTTTGGATGGGATAGGGGATGTCGATGCCCTCCGCGCGGTAGCGGTCAGTGAGTGCCTTGATGAACTCGTGCTTGATGATGCCTTGGTTGTCGAATAGGCTCGACGGCAGGATGACGACGAAATTGATGGAGGAGTCGCCGAAGTCCGTGTAACGCACGAGCGGCTCCGCGTTCGGATTGTCATCCACGCGTGAGAGCACTTCCTTCGCCGTCTCGATGGTGACGCGCTCGACGGTGGCGAGGTCGCTGTCATACGCGACACCGACGGGGACGCTGACGTTGATGTTCAGTGTAGGCAGGCTGTAATTCGTGATGTTCGCACCCGCGATGGTCTTGTTCGGGATGACGATGGTGTTGCTCGCGCCGAGCGGGATGATGGTGGTGAAACGCCATGTGATGTCCGTGACGCGCCCCTCCTCGCCCGAGCCGAGGCGGATGTAGTCGCCGATGCGCAGCTGCTTGGAGAGGATGAGGTGGAGACCGGAGAAGATATTGGCGAGTGTCTCCTGCAGGGCAAGAGCGACCGCCATACCGCCGACACCTGCCGCCGTCAGGATCGGAGCGATGGAGATGCCGTAGTACTGGAGAATGACGAGCAGTCCCATGGCGTAGATGACACCGATGAGGATGCTGTTGAGCAGGGTCGTCTTGGGCAGGTTCCTGCCCGAGCGTTCGAAGTACATGGTGACGACACCGTCGACGGTACGTGCGAGGACGCGCGTGATGGAGAAGACGTTGCTGGTAAAGAGAATGTACGAGAGCAGCTTTGTGAGTGTCGGCGAGATCTCCACGGCATCGATCGCCCAGTAGAGACCGATGATGAAACTGAAGAAGATGGGAACACCCTGCATGGAACGGATGAGAACGTACTTCCATGTGCTCTCCTCCACCGCGAGGTGATGATCGATGTAGCGGCGGATGAGACGGTCGGCGATGATGCCCACCGTGAGCGATGCGAGGACAATGCACGCGGGGACCAGGAGGAGATCGACGAGGTTGTCAAAGTTGAGTGTATGTGAGAATATGGTCAAGGGAGACTCCTTTCAGGAATTGGATCAATGCGGTTCGGCAGCAAGAAATTCCTCATGTGCCGCCATGAGGTACATCCCGCCGACGGGACTTGCGATGCCGTGTGAAAATACGGTTTCCACAGGTTCTGCTGCTCCGTGGCAGTGGCGCGGCGGGTCGATGATGGAGACAGCAATGCCGTCCTCACGCATCCGCGAGGAAAAATGCCCGTTGATGACGTTGAAGAGCTCACCGACGGCGTCGACGGCAAGCTCGTCCATACCGTCAAGCGAGACACCGCTGTAACCGCTCGCGAGCGCATAGAATGCATCCACGGAGGCAGCGAGAGCGACGATGAGCGGGCTGCTGTCTACGTCGAGCCGCTGCGATATCGTGATGTAGCCGGCATCCTCTGCCTCGGTGGTAAGTACGGCGGTCACACGCGCATAGTCAGCAAGCCCTGTGAGAAAGGTTGCGGCGTAGCGTTGATAAAATTCGCTCATTGCCCCTCCACGCACTGCTGCATCTTGGTCAGTGCTGCTGTGATCTCATGGTCGGAATAGGGCTTCTGGATAAACATGAGTGCGCCGTTTTCGCTCGCGCACGCAATGTTTTCTGTGCTTGCTGCCGTCGAGAGCATGACGACGGGGAGGTTTGGGTGTGTCGCACGCAGACGGCGCAGTACCTCGCAGCCGTCGAGCTTCGGGAGAATGATGTCGAGAAAGACTGCATCGGGGGATTTGTCCGCAATGCGCCGCAGTGCCTCCTCGCCGTCGCGGGCTTCGACAACGGTATGCCCGCGGTCGAAGAGTTCCGCCTTGAGTTTGATGCGTACGAGGCGCGAGTCGTCAACAATCAGTATCTTCATAAACAGTCTCCTACCAATTTATCGTTCAAGGCAGTGCTGCTGCGCCAAAGGCGTGCGGAAGAAGGTCGGCAGGCGTGAGGACACGTACATCACCCGCAGTATTTGCGAGGATGATACGTGCGATCGGAAACTCCACAATCATCTGGCGGCACATGCCACAGGGAGCACATGGCTCGGGGCTGTCTGCGATGACGGCAAGTGCCTCGAATTCCTGCTCACCCGCCGCAACGGCAGCGGCGATTGCCGTGCGTTCGGCGCAGATGCCGACGGGATAGGAGGCATTCTCGACGTTGACACCGCCGTAGACCCTGCCGCTCCTCCCGAGGAGTGCCGCACCGACGGCGAAGCCCGAGTAGGGCGCGTAGGCGCGGCTGCGGAACTCTGCCGCGCGTGCGATGAGTTCGCTGTCGTTCATGTCATTTCCTCCTTATAATTCGAGCCCGCTGCGCTTACGCGCACGGTACTCACGGTCGAGAATGCCGAGGACGACGAGGTTCTCGTAGACCTCCTTGTGCAGGATCGTCTCGCGGATCAGCGCCTCACGCACCATGCCCTCGCTCTCGTAGAGGTGCAGCGCACGTGCGTTGTAGTCCTTGCAGTCGAGCCACGCGCGATGTGCACCCCTGTCCTCAAATGCCCATGCCTTTAGCAGTTTCATCGCCTCGTGTCCGTACCCGAGCCCCTTTTTCGCGATGACAACGTGCGTCCACTCCTGTTCCTTCGACGCGAGCAGCAGTCCCGTGACATGGAGGTAGCCAACGCGCTCCCCACTCGCGCGCTCCTCGACAATGATATCCATGGATGCCTGTGCCTGTGTGATGATCGTCTCGTGATCTGCGCGTGAGAACGGGACAATGTAGTCGCTGTTCTCACGTTCCTCCTGCAGTGCGCAGATAAAGTCGAGGTCTGCCATCTCTGCGCGGCGCAGACATAAACGGATGCCCTCTTTTAGAATTTCTGCCATAAGTCCCCCTCTTTTCGTTGATATTCTTTATTTTACATTGAACTCATATAGAAATGCAAGGGAGCGCCCATGCGAATAATTATTGACGATATGGGGTGAACATCATATAATAAGAAAGCTGAGGAAGAAATGTAACGGAATCGGGGGGAAGACCATGGGCGAGCAGAAGAAACCATCCGTGCGTGATGTGCTGTGGCGCAAGAAGCGTGCACGTGACCGGATGCTCGATGCAGTGGGGAAACTCTGCGACGAGGCATGGGCGATTTTTGAAAAAATCGCCTCGGATCGCTCCGCAAACTCACAGGATGCCGTAACGGTACGTGAGATCGGGCTGCGCTTGCGTTCACTTGCCTATCTCATCGAGGGAGAACACTACATCGACCGCATTGCGTTTGAGCTGCAGACAAAAGAGTCCTACATGACTACGAGCGAGGTCGCGCGCTCCTATGTTGCGGAGATGGTGCTAACCTATCTCGACGGTATTCTCCACTATGGGAAGCAGTGCAAATGGGATAACGAGACGCTGCGGGACGAGTATCGGGACTCCTTGGAAAAATCCCTTGAGGAGATTCGTGCGGCACTCATTCCAGTGCCGTCGTCAGTGGCGGACGAGAGTACCGCAGACGATGAAGTGAAATAACGTTTAGGAGGCTTGCCGTAAATGTTCGGTATGTCAATGGATATCGGAATTGACCTTGGGACGGCGAATGTGCTCGTCTATGTCAAGGGCAAGGGGGTTGTCCTCAAAGAACCCTCGGTGGTCGCGGTGAACCGCGACACGAATCAGGTGCTCGCGATCGGTGAGGAGGCACGGCAGATGATCGGGCGTACGCCCGGCAATATCGTTGCAATCCGTCCGTTGCGCGACGGGGTTATCGCGGACTATGACATTACGGAGAGTATGCTGCGCTTCTTCATTGAAAAGGTGGTCGGGCGCAGCATCGTATTCCGCCCGCGCATCATGATCTGTATTCCCTCGGGGGTGACGATGGTGGAGCAGCGGGCCGTGCAGGAGGCTGCCGAACAGGCAGGCGCACGACACATCCAGCTCATCGAGGAACCGCTCGCGGCGGCGATGGGCGCAGGGCTCGACATCGTGGAGGCACAGGGATCGATGGTTGTCGACGTCGGCGGCGGCACAACGGATGTTGCCGTCATCAGCCTCGGCGGCGTTGTGACGAGTGAGAGCATCCGCGTCGCGGGTGATACGTTCGACGAGGATCTGATCGCCTACGTCAAGCGCGAGTTTAACTTGCTCATCGGTGAGCGCACGGCGGAGGAGATCAAGCTGCGCGTCGGCGCGGCACATACAGCGGCGCGGCGTGAGCAGATGGATGTGCGCGGACGGGATCTTCTTACGGGGCTGCCGAAGAATATCACGATCTCGACCGCACAGGCATCTGCTGCGATTGAGGGCTCCGTTATGCGCGTTGTCGACTGTGTGAAAAAAGTGCTCGAGGAGACCCCGCCGGAACTTGCGGCGGACATCATGGATCGCGGCATTGTGCTGACGGGCGGTGGGGCACTGCTCTACGGCATGCCGGAGCTGATCCAGCGTGAGACGGGGACGCCGACGGTTGTTGCCGACGAGCCCATGAGCTGTGTTGCACTCGGTTGCGGCAAGGCACTCGACATCTTTGACAAATTCGATGGGAAGGCGACGAATACGAGCTTCGGACGAAAAAAATAACCTTCCTTAGAGGAAAATCAGCGAATACAGCGAAACTATATAGATACAGAACTTTTGTGGGAAAAAGAGGGATGAACTATGTGGAGAGGACTCTATATCGCGGCTTCGGGCATGATTACAGAGACGAAGCATACGGATATGATCGCGAACAATCTCGCGAACGCCTCGACAACGGGGTACAAGCGCGACGATATGGCGATTCGCGAGTTCGAGCCGATGCTTCTGCGCCGCATCAACGATCACTCCGCCGACACAGAGGTGACGAGCTTCAAGGGCTTCCGCATCGAAGGCAATCGTCCACCGCGTGTCGGCATGCTCGGCCTCGGCTCTGCCGTCGACGAGATTGCGACGGATCACCTGCAGGGTGCAATGCAGACAACGGGGAACACCTATGACCTCGCGATCTCGGGGCAGGGCTACTTCGTTATCGACACACCGCAGGGACCGCGCTATACGCGCGATGGCAGCTTTTACCGCTCCGCAAACGGGCAGCTGCAGAATGTGCGCGGACAGGCAGTCCTCTCGGCGCAAGGACGCCCGATCACCATTCCGGCGGATGCACAGCGCGTGAATATCACGGGCGATGGGCGTATCTACGCGGACGGCGCTCAGATCGCCCAGCTCGGCTTTGTAGAGTTCGATGCGCCCGAAGCGGTTATCAAGCAGGGAGACAACCTCTACCGTCCGCAGGAGGGCGCACGGCCGCAGCAGGCGACAGGAACGATCGAGCAGGGACTGCTTGAGATGTCGAACACGAGCGTCGTCACAGAGATGGTCGAGCTCATCAATAACTACCGCGTCTACGAGGCGGGCTCGAAGGCAGTGCAGACGCAGGACACGCTGCTCGACAAGGCGGTCAATGATGTCGGCCGCACGACTTAAAAATACTTAAGAAAATGTTAGATCCATACGATATAATAGAGTGAACAACGTGTAATCATTCCTTGGAGGGGGATATCGACTATGATGCGAGCACTTTGGTCTGCAGCGTCCGGCATGAAGGCGCAGCAGACGCACATGGACATCGTCGCGCACAACATCGCCAATGTCAACACGCATGGCGGCAAGAAGGTGCGTGCGGAGTTCCAGGATCTCGTCTATCAGACGCTCCGCGAGGCGGGCGCACAGAACGGTGCGGACTCGCAGTACCCAACCGCACTTCAGATCGGTCTCGGTACGCGCGTGGCGGCGACGCAGCGCGTCTTTACACAGGGACCCCTGCAGACAACGGACAACCCAACGGACATCGGCATTCAGGGCGAGGGCTTCTTCCGCGTCACAATGCCCGACGGATCGACGGCGTATACACGCGACGGAACGTGGAAGCTCGACAGCGATCGCCGCATGGTGACGACGGATGGCTACCTGCTCGCCGACGGCATTACGATCGGTCAGAATGCACCGTCGGACTCCATCACGATCTCGGGTGATGGGCGTGTCTCCTACCGCGAGGCGGGACAGACGCAGCAGCAGGAGGCCGGGCAGATCACACTCGCACGCTTCGTCAATCCGGCGGGGCTTACCTCCATCGGCAAGAACCTCTTCGTCGTGTCCGATGCCTCGGGCGAGGCGATCGAGTCGAATCCCGGCGTGGACGGCGCAGGTACGCTCGCGCAGGGAACGCTTGAGATGAGCAATGTGCAGATCGTAGAGGAGATGGTCGAGATGATCGTTTCCCAGCGTGCATACGAGTCCAACTCCAAGGCGATCACGACATCAGATTCGATGCTCGAGATTGCAAACTCGCTCAAGCGTTGATTCTCAAGCAAGGTACGATAACAGCCATTCTATGCCTATGGAGTGGCTTATTCGCTTTTCTGTGGGCGGGAGCACCTTCTGCTGCCGCATATGGACCGACGCAGGGCGACTATTTCCCGACGGTCCTGTCCTCTGCGCAGCTTGACGCGCTTGCCGCGCAGAAGATCGAGGAAAAGCTTTCTGCAATGGGGGAGACACGTCGGCATGAGCTGCGCCTGCAGCGTGCGGCATCGACCCTGCACCTCCCTGCGGGCGAGGTGACCGCCGTTGTCGAGTTTCCGCGTGGGTTGCCTTACAGCCGTGAGTTTCCCGCCGTGTTTGCAGTCTACATCGACGGCGTGCTGAATCGGCGTGCGACGAGCTACTATCGACTGTCGGTCTATGACCGCGTGCTCGTTGCCATGACGGACATTCGTGCGGAGGGAGAGATCTCCGCTGCAAATACGCGGCTTGAGGAGCGTGCGGTGGATACGCCGCCGGAGCTTACCCTCACAGATTTTACACGGCTTGAGGGGCGTGTGGCGGGGCGCTACATTCGCAAAGATGCGACCATCACGCCCTCGATGCTTGCGATGCCGCTGGTCATGCACGCGGGCAACGCGGTGGAGCTGATCCTGGACGCAAACGGCATCGTCGTACGCGCCGAGGGCGTGGCACTCGAGCCCGGACGCGTCGGCTATGAGATCCGTGTGCGCAATGTGCGCTCAGGCAAAATTCTGCGCGGCAAGGTGATTGATGGCGCGACAGTGCGGATCATCGGATGAAGGAAGAGCTGTGCTGTGATGGTGCGGCGTAGGCAGATATTTCCATAAGGAGTTCGATATGAGAAAACAAAAATGGCTCGCAGGGATGCTGGCCGCTGTCCTTTGTACGGCAAGTCTTGCTCCCGCCGTCTCGGCAGAATCCCTGTGGAACACCCCGAGCGGGCATCCTGCGAAGAGCCCGTTCGCTGACCATCGCGCGACGGGCATCGGCGATATTGTCACCATCGTCATCAGTGAGTCGACGACGACCTCGGCGACGCGCAGCTCCGCGAACGAGAAGAGCGGCTCGGTCCATCTCGGTGCGGGACTTGGCATCTTTGACTTCCTGCAGGCGGCATCGGCGAGCGGCTCGGACAAGTTCAGTGCAAAGGGCTCCGCATCCTCATCGAACCGTGTTGCGGGCAACGTCACCGTTACCGTGGTGGATGTCATGCCGAACGGCAACTTTGTCCTCGAGGGGACGCAGTCGATCTGGCAGAACAAAAACGAGCACAAGATTGTCTTTCGCGGCACCTGCCGCCCAGAGGACATCTCGAGCTCCAATACAATCCTCTCCACGCGCGTCGCGGATGCGACGGTGCGATTTGATGGGAAGGGTCCTCTCAACGCAAAGCAGCGGCAGGGTATTCTTACACAGATCTTCAACATTCTGTTCTGACGGGAGGCGCATGTTATGAAGAAATTTACCGTCCTTCTGCTCCTCCTCGCGCTCGTGCTCGGCACACTGCCGGGGACTGCGGCGGCGGACTCCGCCGTGACGCGGATCAAGGACATCTCCAAGGTACAGGGGGTGCGTTCCAACCAACTCATGGGCTATGGACTGGTCGTCGGCCTGGACGGCACGGGCGACGGCTCGAGTTCGGGCGAAACGGTGCAGTCGATTGCAAATATGCTGACAACCTACGGCATTACCGTCAACAGCAGCTCGATCAAGCTCAAGAACGTCGCAGCGGTCATGGTGACGGCGACGCTGCCCCCCTTCGTACGTGAGGGGGATACCCTCGACGTGACGGTCTCCTCCATCGGCGATGCGAAGAGCCTGCGCGGTGGGACGCTCCTCCAGACCCCGCTCCGCGCAGGAAATGGCGAGGTTTACGTCGTCGCGCAGGGCGGTGTCTCCACGGGCGGCTTTACGGCAGGAAGCGGCGGCAGCAGCACGACAAAGGCGTTTCCGACGGTCGGTATCGCCGTGAATGGCGGTATTGTCGAGCGCACGGTTGAGGACGACGGCATCGGCTCGAACGGGATGATCTCCCTCTCGCTTGCGCGTCCCGACTTTACAACGGCATCGCGTGTCGCGGGGGCGATCAACGCACAGTATGGCAGCATTGCACAGGCAAATAATCCCGGGCGTGTGGATGTGGCGATCCCGTCCTATTTCCGCGGGAACGTGGTCGGCTTTGTCGCCTCGATTGAGGACCTGCCCGTCCGTCCCGACAACATGGCGCGCGTCGTTGTGAACGAGCGCACGGGGACGATCATCATGGGCGGTGATGTTGCGGTGGATGCCGTTGCGATCACGCAGGGCGGGCTCACGATCCGCATCCAGTCCAATACGGATGTCTCGCAGCCGGGACCGTTCAGCTACGGCAATACGGTGGTGTCGGACGATCCAAACGTGGAGGTCACGGAGACGAAGGGCAGCACGATCATCCTGCCCGCGACGACGAACATCAGCGATATCGTGGGTGCACTCAATACTGTGGGCGCGACCCCGCGCGATACAATCTCAATTTTGCAGGCAATGAAGGCGGCGGGTGCGCTGCACGCCGAGCTTGATATTGTGTAGACAGGAGGAGGAACGCATGACGATACAGTCAATCGATCACTCTCTTTTGAGTGGTGCAGCACAGCCCTCCTACGATGCTGCACGTATGAACGCTGAGGGGCAGTCCTTCCAAGCGAAACTCGACGAGCTTCAGCGCAAGGTGGCAGGAGACACTGTTTCGGAGACGACAGGCTATGCGCCAAAGAATACGATGGCAGCGGAGAATGTCGAGGCAAAGAAGCTGCGCGAGGCGTGCGAGGGCTTCGAGGCGATGTTCCTCAGCATGATGTATAAGCAGATGCGTGCGACCGTGCCCGAGAGCGAGCCGTTTGGGAAAAAGTCCAATGCACTTGAGATCTTTGAGGATATGCGCGATACAGAGCTGATGAACGCGGCGGCAAAGAGCGGCGGCATCGGCATCGCGGATATGATGTATAAGCAGTTGACCATCAAGACACGGTGAGAGATAATACAGATTTATGAGGGGAGGCTGCCCGTGCAGCTTCCTTTTTCTATTGCACTGATTATTCGCTTAGTTTGGAGTGTTTATGCGTATTCTAAAGAAAATCATGGTGCTGGCAGGGGCGCTGCTGCTGGCGGCATCCTCCTATGCGTGGGCGGCGGGCCTGAACGGTCTGCGTACGTCGAGTACGGCGGAACGCGACCGTATTGTCTTTGACTTCACGGAGATGCCCGTCTATCACGTCAATCTATCGGACGATGGGCGCGAGCTCACCTTTGACTTTGTGGATACGGATGCGGCGAAGCTCGTGCGCCCCTCCGTGCGGACGAAGCGCATCGATGGGGTTTCCTATGCCGCGCGGCGCGGACATTTCTACGTCACCGTCACAATGGCAAAGGGCATGAACTACAACATTGGCAATCTGACGAAGCCGTTCCGCGTCTTCCTCGATATTGCTCCCGCGGGAGCGGGGAAACAGTCCCCTGCAAAGGTGGAAACGCCGCCTGTACAGCCCGTAAAGCCGTTGGACGACGATACAAAAGAGCAGACCGAAAAACCGAAACTGCCCATTCTGAAGGAAGAAACAATTGCGGCAGGGCTGATGATGCGCACCTACATCTACGAAGATGAGGATGGGCAGGTGACGGCATACTTTGCGGAAGCTGATCCAACGAAATATCGCGTGCGCCCCGCACTTGCACGCGGAATTATCCTGGGGCGGCAGACCGTGAGCGGAATTGCACACGATACCAATGCGGCAGCGGCGATCAACGCCTCCTATTTTGCGTCCGACGGCACAATCCTTGGTGTGACGAAGATCGACGGCACGATTGTCGGCACGACGTACTATGACCGCAGTGCATTCGGCGTGATGCCTGACGATTCCTTTGTTTTCGGCAAAGTCTCCTACAACGGGACGGTGAAGATCGATCAGGTGACGCTTCCCGTCTCAGGGGTCAATGTCGAGCGCGGTGAGAATGGACTCGTCATCTATAACCGCGCCTACGGCAGATCGACAGGGACAAATCCGTACGGTTTGGAATACGTGATCCGTGACGGGCGTGTTGCAGAGATCAACACAAATGATTCCGCGATTCCCTCGGACGGCTATGTCATCTCCGTGCATGGTACATCGATGGATGCCTTTGCGGCAGCGGGCACACGCGTCGGTGATCCGACCGTGCTTACGGAGCAGACGGGCGCTATGTGGGATCGTGCGGAGCAGATCGTCGGTGCAGGGCCGCGTCTCGTCGAGAACGGCGCTGTGCGTGTGACAGCGGGCGAGGAACAGTTTCCGGGCGACATCCGCTATGGACGTGCACCGCGCAGTGCCGTCGGTGTGACGAAGGCGGGCAAGATCGTCTTTGCCGTCGTCGACGGACGTCAGGAGCACAGCCACGGGCTGACGCTCACGGAGTTTGCCGAGCTGCTCGTAAAATTCGGCGTGCAGAACGCAATCAATCTCGACGGCGGGGGCTCATCCGCACTCTATGTGGACGGAGATGTGGTGAACTCTCCCTCGGACGGTACGGAGCGTTCGGTTGGCAGTGCACTCATTTTGCAGAAAAGATAATTGTATGCATCTCATGAGACTGCCATGAAATAATTTTGACGGTATGGGCGCAATATGATAGAATGTGTGGAGGTTTACATACAGATAACAGAAAGTGGCGGCGCTCCACAGATGCGCCCATTGTAGGTGATACGACGTTGAAAAGCGACATGTTTGATGTCATACAGGCAGATCTTGAGGAATTTGAACCGGCGCTTGCTGCGTCTGTTATCTCCGATACCCCGCTCATTACGGATGTCGGGGAACATCTTGTATCCTCCGGCGGGAAGCGCCTGCGCCCCGCACTCTTCCTGCTTGCGGCACGCGGCGGCGCATCGTTTGATCGTACGCGTGCGATGCCGATTGCGATTGCACTTGAGTTGATCCACACGGCTTCCCTCGTGCACGATGATGTCATTGACGAAGCAGATACGCGGCGTGGTGCGGCGACCACGAATTCCAAATGGGGAAATCAGGTCGCGATCCTGAGCGGCGACTACCTCTTTGCGCGTGCGTTCAAGCTCGTTGCGGAGGCAGGATATGATTCGTCGGTTTACGTTAAGCTTGCGCAGCTTGTCTGCACGCTGAGTGAGGGCGAGATCCTTCAGGATCATACCGTCTATCAAGTGCCCGCGAGTGAGGATGACTACTATGAGCGCATCCGCAAGAAGACGGCGGACTTCCTTGAGACCTGCTGCGAGCTCGGAGCTGCCATCGGCGGCATGAGTGCGGCGGATACGGAGAGAATGGCACTTTACGGGCATGCCATCGGCATGGCGTTCCAGATCACGGACGATCTGCTCGACTATCGGCAGACCTCAGAGGACATCGGAAAGCCGGCGGGGCATGATCTCGCTCAGGGGTTTGTAACTCTGCCCGTCATACGCGCTCTTGAGGTGCTCGATATGGCGGGACGCGCGGAGCTGACGTCACTCATTACGAATCCAAAGCTGACGGAGGCGGAGGTCGTACGCGCCCTTGAAATCGTCCGTACAACGGATGGTTTGGACTATGCGCAGGAGAAGGCGGATGCCTATCTGGAACGCGCGAAGAACGCCCTGCCAGAGACACTCGATGAGCGCATCCGCGAGACCTGCCTGATGGCGGCGGATTTTATCGGTCGCAGAGAATTTTAGAACATATTTTATCAGCCATAAGAAGGAGATATCCATGTTTGGCATTGGCGTACCCGAACTGATCCTGATCCTAGTGGTCGGGCTCATTGTCTTTGGACCCGGCAAGCTCCCCGAGATGGGGCGCTCGCTCGGCAAGGGCATCCGCGAGTTCCGCAAGGCATCGAACGCTCTGACAGCGGCGATCAATGCACCCGAGCCGCCGCCTGCGCCGCCTACGGCGCAGACCACCGCCCAGTCCGCACAGACGGTACAGGCGACGACGGAAGCAACCGTCGCAGCACCGACACCCACGGCAACACCGACCGCAGCTACCGCAGCGGCGGCAGTCGAGGCGCACAAGGCAGAGCAGAATACATCTAATACAGAAAATAGAGCATAGTATATTTTAGGAGGTTCTTATGTTTGGTCTGGGAGTTCCCGAACTCGTCCTCATCCTCATCATCGGTCTTGTCGTCTTCGGTCCCGGTCGTCTGCCCGACATCGGCAAGGCGCTCGGCAAGAGCATCAAGGAGTTCAAATCGGCAAACAACGAGCCACAGCAGGACGCTCGCACGGAGATCAACGTCACTGAGGAGGCAAAGCGTCTGCCCGAGCACGAGAAAACAGAGGCGAAGAGCTGACCCATGGCGGAGGAATCAAAATCCCCTGAGCAGGAGCAGCAGGGGGCCGCGGGCGGGGAGCAGCCTGCCCCTGTGTTTGTGGATGCCCCACCCGTGACACCGCCTACATTGCCTGAACAGCAGGATGCGGGGGGCGCGGCGGACGATGACGGCAATATGTCGCTTATCGCACACCTCACGGAACTGCGTTCGCGCCTTATCAAGTGCTTGCTCGCAGTTGCAGTGGGTTCGGGTGTCGGCTATTACTTCATCGACGACATCATGCACTATCTGACCGTACCGGTCGGAAAACTCTACTATATGCAGCCTGCGGAGGCGTTCTTTACCTACATCAAGATCGCTGTTGTCGTGGGCTTTCTTCTCGCGCTGCCCGTGATCTTCTACCATGTGTGGCGGTTCTTCCTGCCAGCACTCACGCCGGCGGAGCGCCTTGTGCTCGGGATTGTTGTGCCCGTCTCGGTCATCCTCTTCTTCCTGGGGCTCGCGTTTTCGTTCTTCCTCGTATTCCCTGCGGCAATCATGTTCTTCAAGGGATTCGGCAACGAGGAACTTGAGGCACTCTTTTCTGTGAACCGTTACTTCGAGTTCGTCATCATGTTCGTGCTGCCGTTTGGCTTCGTCTTTGAGCTGCCGCTCGTCATCACGATTCTCGGCAAGATGGGCATTATCACGTCTGCATTCCTGCAAAAATACGCCCGCATCGTCATCTTTCTTTCGTTCGTCATCGCTGCTGTGATCTCGCCGACACCCGACGTATTCACGCAGTCGATGATCGCACTGCCGATGATCGCGCTCTACGGTGTCGGCTATTTGATTGTTCGTTTTATACTCAGAAAATAGGAGGGAACATCTTGGCATATAAGGATCTGCGCGAATACATCGCCGCACTTGAGGAGCGTGGACTGCTCCGACGCATTACGGCGGAGGTCGACCCCGAGCTCGAGATTACCGAGATCACGGATCGCATCTCAAAGCGCGAGGGGGCGGAGAACGTCGCCCTGCTCTTTGAGAACGTCAAGGGTTCGAAGATGCCCGTCCTCATGAACGCGTTCGGCAGCTACGAGCGTATGGCGCTTGCATTTGGCGTGGAGAAACTCGACGATGTCGCGGACGAGCTCACGGAGCTCCTCAAGATCCCACACATCTCGCTCCAGAACAAGATGAACCTCATGACGCTTATCCCGATGGCGCGCAAGGCGATCAACTTCCCGAAATACGTGAAGAATGCGCCATGCCAAGAGGTCATCGAGACGGAGAATCCGAACCTTGACGAGATCCCCATACTGAAATGCTGGCCGGATGACGGCGGTCCTTTCGTGACTCTGCCGCTCGTCTTTACGAAGAACCCCGCAACGGGGAAGCGCAACGTCGGCATGTACCGTCTGCAGAAGTACGACAGCCGTACGACGGGGATGCACTGGCACATCCACAAGAACGGTGCGGAGAACTTCCGCGACATGAAGGCGCGTGGCGGTGAACGTATCGAGGCGGCGGTCGCCATCGGCACCGATCCCGTTGTGACCTATGCAGCGACGGCACCGCTCCCGCGCGACATTGACGAGATGGTCTTTGCGGGATTCCTGCGTCATAAATCGGTCGAACTGGTGAAATGTGTGACCGTCGACCTCGAAGTGCCCGCGACGGCGGAGATCATCCTTGAGGGCTACGTCGATACGAACGAGATGCGCCGCGAAGGGCCGTTCGGCGATCACACAGGCTACTACTCGCTCGCAGACGATTATCCCGTCTTTCATATCACGGCGATCACCCATCGGAAGGACCCGATCTATTCCGCGACGGTGGTTGGCAAGCCGCCGATGGAGGACTGCTTCCTCGCCAAGGCGACGGAGCGTATCTTCCTGCCTCTCTTGAAGCAGATGCTGCCCGAGGTCGTCGATGTGAACATGCCGCTTGAGGGTGTGTTCCACGACTGCATCGTCGTTTCCATCAAGAAACAGTTCCCAATGCACGCACGCAAGGTTATGCACGCGCTCTGGGGGATGGGGCAGATGATGAACGTCAAGATGATCATTGTCGTGGACGCACACGTCAACGTGCAGGATATGAAGGAAGTCTGGTGGCGCGTCTTCAACAACATCGACGCGAAGTATGACCTTGAGATCGTACAGGGGCCTTTGGACGTGCTCGACCACTCCTCGCCGATGGCAAAGTGGGGCTCGAAGCTCGGCATCGACGCGACGAAGACGTGGCCGGAGGAAGGGCACACACGCGAGTGGCCCGATGAGATCGAAATGTCGGAGGACATTGTGAAGCGTGTCAATGAACGCTGGAAGGAGTTCGGTCTGGATTGAGCTGGTGGATGGAGCGTCTGCGGGCGCATATCAACAATACCGCCTTTCACCATACGGTGTTCTCCCTGCCGTTCGCTCTGATGGGAGCCCTGCTTGCGTCGGGAGGGAATCCTCCGATCGGCGACCTTGGCTGGATCGTGCTCGCTATCACGGCGGCGCGTTCCGCCGCACTCGCTCTCGACAATCTCGCAGATCTGAAATACGACAAACAGCAGCCCCGTCTCGCCTATCGTGCGATGGTGCAGGGGCGCGTGACAAAGAAGGAGGCGCTCGTCTTTATAGGCGTGTGCCTCCTTGTGCTTGTATTTGCCGTCTTGCAGCTGAACCCTGTCTGCATCCGTCTCCTGCCATTTGCCGCCGTGCCCTTCCTCATCTATCCGTACATGAAGCGCGTGACGGGCTGGGTGCATCTCTTCCTCGGCATCGCCATCGGCATGGCACCTGCGGGTGGATGGGTGGCGATCAGCGGGAAGATCGAGCTGCCGATGGTCGTCCTCTTCATCGCCGTTGCGCTTTGGATCGCCGCATTTGATGCGATGTATGGGGCACAGGATGAGGAGTTTGACCGCAGTCAGGGACTCCACTCCCTCGCGGTCACGTTCGGTGCGCATGGTGCATTTCAAATCTCGCGTGCGATGCACGTCTTTTCGATTCTCCTCTTTGTCGCGCTCGGCGTGATGATGCACCTCACATTCCCGTACTACATCGGTGTCGGCATCGCGGCAGGAACGCTTGTCTATCAGCACCGCATTGCGGGCCCAACGGATTTCTCACGCGTGACGCAGATGTATTTTATGAGGAACGGGATTGTTTCCATCGCAATTTTTGTCTTTACGTGGATCAGTTATTTGGTGTAAGGAATACTAAAAAAGGAGAGCATCATGGCACGCATACTGTATGGCAAGGAATTTGCCGCGCGCATCAAGGCAAGCGCGCAGCATGGGGCGCTCATGCTGCGTGAGTGCGGCGTCCATCCATGCCTTGCCGTTATCATCGTGGGGAACGATCCTGCCTCGGAGGTCTATGTCCGCAACAAGGAGAAAGCCTGCGCGGAGCTGGGAATACGATCCCATCATATCCCTCTGCCCGCTGAGACTACGCGGGAGGAACTGCTTGCCTGTATCGACGAGCTCAACGCAGATGAGGAAGTGCACGGCATTCTCGTGCAGCTGCCGTTGCCAAAGCCTCTTTCGGAGAGTTCGGAGGAGGTGCTGAGCCGCATCGATCCGCGCAAGGATGTGGATGGCTTCCATCCCGTGAGTGTCGGACACCTCTTTCTCGGTACGCCTGGGCTGCGCCCATGTACGCCGGCGGGCTGCATCCGCATGCTCGAATATGCGGGGATACGGATGGAGGGCGCACACGCGGTCATCATCGGGCGCAGCAATATCGTCGGAAAACCGATGGCGATGCTGCTCCTCGAGCGGCACGCGACCGTTACGCTCTGTCACTCGCGTACGGAAAACCTCGCCGCGATCACGCGTGAGGCGGATATCCTCGTTGCTGCGGTCGGGCAGCCGCACTTTGTCACAGCAGATATGGTGAAGCCCGGAGCGACCGTTATTGATGTTGGGATCAACCGCATTGCGCCGAAGAAACTTGTCGGCGATGTGGACTTTGAAAGCGTGTCCGAGGTTGCGGGAGCGATCACGCCCGTACCGGGCGGCGTGGGGCTCTTGACTGTCGCCATGCTGATGGAGAACGTCGTACAGGCGGCAAAGGCGCAGACGGAAGCGGGAGGAGAGTAAGTCAATGAAATCGGATGTAGAAATCGCACGCGCAGCAAAGCTGCGCCCGATCGCGGAGATTGCAAAGAGCCTTGGCATCGCCGAGGAACACATTGAGCCGTACGGCAGGTACAAGGCAAAGCTGATCCCCGAGGCACTTGCGGGTGCAACGGGGAAAAGTGGCAAACTCATTCTCGTCACGGCGATCAATCCGACCCCTGCGGGCGAGGGGAAGACCACGACGAGCGTCGGGCTTGCCGATGCGCTCTACCTTCAGGGGAAGAAGACCATCGTCGCCCTGCGTGAGCCGTCACTCGGACCCTGTTTTGGGATGAAGGGTGGTGCGGCAGGCGGCGGCTATGCACAGGTTGTACCGATGGAGGACATCAATCTCCACTTCACGGGCGACTTTCACGCCATTACGACGGCACACAACCTTCTTGCCGCGCTGATTGACAACCATATCTTTCAGGGGAATGCGCTCGACCTCGATGTGAACCGCATCGTGTGGAAGCGTGTCCTCGACATCAACGACCGTGCCCTGCGCCACGTTGTTACGGGCCTTGGCGGGCGCGTGCATGGCGTACCGCGCGAGTCGGGCTTTGACATTACGGTCGCATCGGAGATGATGGCGATCCTCTGCCTTGCAGACGGGCTCGCGGACATGAAACGCCGTCTCGGGCGCATTCTCATCGGCTGGACGCGCAGCGGCCGTCCCGTCCATGCGGACGAACTGGGCGCGACGGGCGCGTTGACCCTCCTCTTTAAGGACGCGATCAAGCCAAACCTCGTACAGACCATCGGCGGCACGCCCGCATTCATCCACGGCGGCCCGTTTGCGAACATCGCGCACGGGTGCAGCAGCGTTATGGCAACGAAGTACGCGCTGCGCTGCGCCGACTATGTTGTCACAGAGGCGGGCTTCGGCGCAGATCTCGGCGCGGAGAAATTCTTTGACATCAAGTGCCGCCTTGCGGGGCTTGCGCCTGATGCGGCGGTCATCGTTGCCACCGTGCGTGCGCTCAAGATGAATGGCGGCGCGGGAAAGGACGAGCTCGGCACGGAGAACCTCGATGCGCTTAAGCAAGGCGCGGCAAACCTCGAAAAACATATTGAGAACATTGGCAAGTTCGGTGTACCCGCCGTCGTCGCCGTCAACGTGTTCCCAACGGATACCGAAGCGGAGCTTGCACTCCTCGAAGAACTCTGTGCGCGGCTCGGCGCAAAGTGTGTGCGCTCCGAGGTCTGGGCGAAGGGCGGTGCGGGCGGTCTTGCTCTTGCAGATACCGTGACGGAAGCTCTCGGTAAACGTGCGGACTTCCACCCCGTCTACGATGAGAAGGCAAGTATCGCAGAGAAGATCGAAACCATCGCCCGAGAAATCTATGGTGCGGACGGCGTGGACTTCACAGACGCGGCAAAGAAACAGCTTGCGGAGATGGAGGCACTCGGGATGACGCAGACCCCCGTCTGCATGGCAAAGACGCAGTATTCGTTCTCGGACAACCCTGCGCTTCTCGGCCGTCCATCGGGTTTCCGCATCACCGTGCGCGAGCTGCGTGCCTCCTGCGGTGCGGGCTTCGTCGTCGCCCTCACGGGGAATGTCCTCACCATGCCGGGATTGCCGAAGACACCTGCGGCGATGGGCATGGACATCACCGAGGACGGCGTGATTACAGGGCTGTTCTGAGGAGAGTGGGCCAATGGCGGAGGAATATCATGAGCTGTGTCCGTATGGAGCGCTTTACGAGCTGTTTTCGTGCGGAGGCAGCTCTTTCTTGTGCGAATACACGAATGGCTTGTCCTAATGGTATATAGAGTTGTGCGAGGGGCTGTCGCATGATCGGACAGACATCTACAAGTCCTATAGGTTTGTGAGAGATTCATAGATGATTTTATTTATATATGGAGCAAGCGGTGCTGCCATCGAGGTCTATGACTTGGCAGAGCGCGTGAATGCTTTATCCTGCAGATATTCTAACATTTATCTCGTTGATGATTTTGAGGAAGAAGCGCCGTATTACGGGACAGAGCGCGTTCATTTTTCCTCGTGTGAAACAATCGCAGCGGAAGAATTTGAATTTGTTATTGCCGTCGGGGAACCTGCGGCACGTGCTTCTCTGCTGAAACGCATTGAGGAAAGCGGCTATAAGCTGGCAACCCTTGTTGACCCTTCTGCCATAGTTTCACCTACGGCGCAGATTGCCCCAGGGTGTATTGTCAATGCACAGTCCATCGTGTCGGCCAATGCCATCATGGAGGAAAACTGTCTTTTGGGATTCCATGTAGTCGTCGGACATGATGCACATCTGAAAAGGAATACCGTTGTATGTCCGATGGCAACGGTTGGTGGCGGCTCTACCGTCGGTGAAAATACGTTTATCGGTCTGAATTCCTCGATGAAGGAACGCACAAATTTAGGAGATAACGTCATCGTCGGAATGGGCTCCATGGTTTTTCGGTCGGTGGAGGATGGATGTACTGTTCTTGGGAACCCTGCCAGAGTAACAAAGGGAAATGATGAGCATAGGGTATTTCGGAAATAGATGAGAGCGAGGTTACACCAATATGGCAGAAGAAAAAATTTTATCATTTGATAGTGATGAGCTCCAGAAATACGAGCCGAACCGCTATCCGTTTCTTTATATTGATCGAGTAACGGAATGTGTGCCTGGGAAATATGCCAAGGGATATAAAAACCTGACCAATAATGAGTGGTTTTTTCCCATACATTATCCAGGGAAGCCTCTTATGCCTGGTGCCGTTCAGATGGAAGCACTGTGTCAAATGCTGACGATTGCACTCAATACGATGGATGGGGTCGAGGATATCAATATTGAAGGTGTAGAATGTAAAGTCAAATTCATTAAAAAAATTCGTCCTGGGGACCGCCTAGATATTGTTGCAGAAGTAAAATCGTATACGAGAGGAATCGGAAAAGGTGTGTCTAGAGGGTATGTGGATGGTGAACTCGCCTGTGAGGCAGAAGTGACACTTTTGATTCCCTCTGTATTTTACAAATATCGACCGAAGAGAGTGGAGAAAAATGCTGAACGGTAAAGTTGCGGTCGTTACAGGAGCGAATCGGGGCATTGGATGGGCAACGGTACAGAAATTTGCCGAACATCATGCCTGCATTTGGGCTTGTGCAAGACGGCAGACGGAAGAATTTGAAAAAAATATTAAGACATTATCGGAGAAGTATGCAACGAAAATTCATCTGCTTTATTTTGATGTCACAGATGCGGACGCAGTCAAAAAAGCAGTTAAAACCATTGGAAACAGCCAAAAGCGCATTGATGTTTTGGTCAATAATGCGGGAGTCTCCGTGGAACAATTATTTTCGATGACCACAATCAAGGTAATTGAAGATTGTATGTATACGAATTTTATGTCACAGGTGCAGTTGGCTCAGCTTGTATCACGGTATATGATGAAAAATAGAGAGGGCGCGATCATCAATGTGGCCTCGGTTGCCGGGATGGAAGCGGTGGAAGGCGGGCTCGCATATGGGAGCAGCAAAGCAGCTGTGCTTTTTTCAACACAGACGATGGCGCTCGAACTCGGGAAGTACGGCATTAGGGTGAATGCGGTTTCTCCCGGGTTTATTGATACGGATATGTGGCACGCGCGCAGCGATGCGCTCAAGGAGAAAATACTTCAAGAGACCCCATTGAAACGGCAGGGGGCTCCGGAAGAAGTTGCAAACGTAATTTTATTCTTGGCATCGGATATGGCATCGTTCGTTACTGGGCAAAATATTGTAGTTGATGGAGGTCGAAAATCTCAAGCATTGGGGGTGACGATGAAACTGAATTTAAGCGAAGGAGGCCTGTGGAATGTACTTGGATAAAGCGCGCCCGTATATTGTGGCTGAGCTGAATTCCAGCCACAGGGGAAAGGTTGACGTCGCAAAAAAAATGATCGATACGGCGAAGGCGTGTGGCTGTGATGCGGTCAAATTCCAGTCATGGACGGAGACCTCTCTCTACAGCAAGACATATTACACAAAGAACCCGATCGCGCGGCGCATGGTGAAGGGCTTTGCACTTTTGCCGGAGGCGCTTGTGGAACTGTCCTCCTATTGCCGGGAGAGCGGCATTGATTTCGCATCCACACCTTATTCCCGCAGTGAGGTTGATCTCTTGATTGATGCGTGTGACGTTCCGTATATCAAGATCGCATCCATGGACATCAACAACATTTCTTTCTTGGAGTATATTGCAGGGCGTATGGTTCCGATTGTACTCTCTACGGGAATGGCAGTGCTTGACGAAATCAGGGCGGCTGTTCGTGCGATTGAGGGCAGAGGCAATCATCAGATTTGTATTCTTCATTGTGTTTCACTGTATCCCGTGGCGCATGAACATGTTCATCTGAATAATATGCGCATGCTGAAAAAGGAGTTCCCAGAATGCAGCGTCGGATATTCGGATCATACCATAGGAAGTGAAGCTGCGTGTGCCGCAACGGCACTTGGGGCAGTGATGATCGAAAAGCATTTTACCCTCGACAGCAGCATGATTGGCTGGGATAATCAGATGGCGACCGAGCCGGAACAAATGGAGAAGTTGGTGCGGGAATGTCGAAATGTTGCGTCGGCGCTGGGGGCTTATGAGAGAAGCGTGACGGAAGAGGAGCTTGCACAGCGGGTAAAGATGCGAAGGAGCATTGTTGCCGCGAAGCATCTTCCTGCGGGGCATGTGCTTTCGATGGAAGATCTTGACGCAAAACGTCCGGGGGATGGAATACCTCCCAATGAGTTTGCGCGTGTGGTTGGCAAGAAAGTGAAACGCGATATGGAAGCCGATGAGATGCTTCTGTCGGATGATCTGGAATAGTGCAGGGATGGAGATATGCTAGAAGTCTTTCACAAGCTTGCCCCGTATGCATTACCGAAAGCTGAAAAGGAAAAGCTTTTATTGTCTGCTATGCGAGAATTGACCGAATGGCATCGGCATCGCTGCATTCCGTACCAAAGGTATTTGGATGCCATCGGCTATGATCCAGCTGGTGTCAAAACACTGGAGAATGTGCCGTTTCTTCCCATTCGTGCATTCAAAGAATTGCAGATGAAGAGTATATCAGATGATGCTGTTTTCAAGGTGATGATGTCGTCGGGAACAAGCGGTCAAAAACAGTCAAGGATTTACTTGGATCGAGAAACGGCTGTTTTGCAGCAGAAGGTGCTGCTAAGACTGTTGGGAGACTTTATCGGGAACCGCAGACTGCCGATGCTCGTGATTGATTCGGATGCGGTGATCAAGGATCGACGAAACTTTACCACGAGAGGTGCGACGATCATGGGGCTGGAATTTGCCGCCAGACGCATGGTTTTTGCACTGGATGAACAGATGCAGCTCAAGGAAGATGTACTGGATGACTTTATTCAAGCACACGGAGCTGATCGATTCCTTATTTTTGGTTTCACTTTTATGGTCTGGCAGCATCTTTTCCGGCGATTAAAGCAAGCAGGAAGAACCGCCAATTTGTCGAACGCCTATCTGCTTACGGCAGGTGGTTGGAAAAAGTTAGTTAATCTGAAAATTTCCAATGAAGATTTCCAGAAAATGGGGCAGGCTGTCTGTGGAATAAAACATTATGTGGATCACTATGGAATGGCAGAACAGACAGGATGTATCTATGCTGCATGCGAATATGGACACCTTCATGCCAGCATCTATTCGGATGTGATGATACGCCGTTTTCGTGATTTTTCCCCGTGCAAAATAGGAGAGCGCGGGTTCATTCAACTCCTGTCTTCGCTGCCGCATTCGTACCCTGGGCACTCAATTCTCACGGAGGATGAAGGTATCATCGAGGGGGAGGATGACTGCCCGTGCGGAAGAAAAGGGAAATACATCCGTATCCTAGGCAGGGTGGAACAGGCGGAAATAAGGGGGTGCAGCGATACCTATGGAGCACATATATAGGGACATCGACTTTTTAGTCGGAAATATGGATGTCCTCTGCAATATGGAGAAGACACGGGCACTGCCGATGTTTTCAGAAGATGTCGTATCCTTTCTGGGGAGATTATCCGAGGTGCTGCTCCGTGATCCCCAAGCGAAGGCGTATGGGGATATCGCCGCCTTTGCTTTTTGGCTTCGCAAGGCATCCATAAAAAAAGAGGCCGCCAAATATGAAGCCTTTGGCAGAAGAATCGGCTGGGGGATGGCGTTCCATATCGCGCCCTCGAATATTCCCGTGCAGTTTGCGGTTTCCCTTGTCTATGCGTTGACCGCCGGAAATGCATCTGTGATCCGCGTATCCAACAAACAATTTGAACAGGTTGATCTGCTGTGTGAGGCGGTCAGCATGCTTTTACAGAGGGAGTTTCAAGATTTGCGTCCCTACATCTGCATTGTACGATATGCACATGACAACGAGGCGACGCGCGTGCTGTCATCGATCTGTGATCTCAGAATGATATGGGGGGGCGATAAAACGATCGAAGATATAAAAAGAAACTCCACACAAGCCCGATGCGTGGAGCTGGGGTTTGCGGATCGGTATTCGATTGCTGTGATTGATGCGGATGCATATTTGCAGATGGACCATCAAATTGTTGCCGGAGATTTTTATCTTGATACTTACTATTCCGATCAGAATGCCTGCAGTTCAACGCGGCTGGTTCTATGGACAGGAAAACGCGTCGATCAGGCAAAAAAGCTTTTTTGGGAGAGCCTTCAAAAAAAAGTAAATCAAGAGTATCGACTGAGCGATATTAGCGGGTCGGAAAAGCTGCTGCAAACAGCAGTGTTCGCGGATGCCTGTCCCGGCATCGAGGAGATTCGGCAGAATAATGCGTTGGTGCGGATCGAGCTGCCGAAACTGTATGAGGGTGTGATGGATTATAAAGGGAATTGCGGGTACTTTCTCGAATATAGTTTAGAAAGCTTGGATGAACTGGCGTGCGTCCTTGACAAGTCGTGTCAGACCGTTACGTATCTGGGAGATCATCTGCATGATAAAATCAAGGAGATGATCTTTCAAAAGGGGCTGAGGGGAGGAGATCGAGTCGTTCCCGTAGGGCACAGTCTTGATCTGTCCTTTGTTTGGGACGGTTATGATCTGCCGTTGACCCTTTCCAGAAAAATTAACAACCAATAACGTTTGCAGAGAAGGAGAAAATACCATGACGAATTTGGAGAAGTACACGCAGATATTTTCTGACAACCTTGGCGTTTCCAAGGACGATGTGGAGGGGCTCACATATCAGTCCATCAGTGCGTGGGATTCGGTCGGACACATGGAGTTGGTGGCTGCCATCGAGGATGCCTTTGATATCATGATGGACACCGATGACATCATTGACTTTAATTCGTTCGATCATGGAAAAGAGATCCTGTCGAAGAATTACAACATCACATTTTAAGAGGCTGTATCCGTGTTTTTCGATCTGAAACCTTTTGCCGAGATGCCCGCGCTGTTCATGGAAAATGAGGTTTGGGCATACAGCAAACTGCTTGATACATCAGAACAAATTGCGGAGATGATACCAACGCGCTCGTTGGTATTTTTGCTATGCAGCAATACACTTGTAACGATTGCGGCATATGTGGGCTTTATCAATCATGGGATTGTTCCCGTTATGGTCGATAAGGATTTGGATGAGGGCCTGTTCCGAAGCCTTTTGGAGCAGTATTCACCGGCCTATATTTTTGCAGAGGAAGCGCATTTCGATTTTTTGAATCGTTATACGCAGGTTTTACACATCGATGGCAGTGTCCTTTACGATATGGGGGAGCAGTATCCATACCCGCTCCACGCAGATCTCGCGCTCCTCATGACAACATCGGGCTCGACGGGCAGCCCGAAGCTGGTGCGGCAGAGCTATGATAATCTCAAGGCAAATACAGAGTCCATTGTGCAGTATTTGGATCTTCACGAAGATGAACGTGCTGTTACGAATCTGCCGTTGCACTATGTCTATGGGCTTTCTGTTCTGAATACGCACCTCGCTGTCGGTGCTTCCGTTGTTGTGACGGAGAAAACGCTCTTTGACCGCAGTTTTTGGCAGCTTATGCGGGAAAAAGAAGTCACAAACCTCTCCGGTGTCCCCTATACGTACGCGATGCTGAAGCGGCTCCGCTTCTTCCGCATGGATCTCCCCGCGCTCCGTACGCTGACGCAGGCGGGCGGCAAGCTCGATCCCGAGCTGCACAGCGAGTTTGCTGCCTATGCAGATGCGTATGGGAAGAAATTCGTCGTGATGTACGGTGCGGCAGAGGCAACGGCACGTATGGGGTATCTGCCGCCGCAGTATGCACTGGAAAAAGTCGGGGCGATGGGGATTGCGATCCCGGGCGGCAGGTTCGCGCTCGCCGACGAGGCGGGAAAGGAAATCACAGACACGGATACGGTCGGTGAACTGGTCTACTACGGCGCAAATGTCACGCTCGGCTATGCGGAGAGCGGCGCGGATCTCGCACGGGGCGATGAGCGTCATGGACGCTATGAGACGGGCGATCTTGCGCAGCGCGATGCGGATGGGTACTATACCATCGTCGGTCGCAAGCGGCGCTTTTTGAAGATGTTCGGCAAGCGGACGAATTTGCAGGAGGTCGAGCATATTCTCCGTCGGCAGTTTGGTGAAGTTGAGGTTGCGTGTGCGGGGGTTGACGATCAACTCTATGTCTTTGTGACGCAGGAGGTACTTGTTCCCAAGATTGTGCCGTTTTTGAGTACAAAGCTCGGGCTGCACCACACGGCGTTTACGGCAAAGTGTATTGCCGAGATTCCAAAAAATGCTTCGGGCAAGACGGTCTATCGCGAATTGGAGCAGTATTATGACGTATGAGGAAGTGCTTGCTCTGCCGCCGTTTGGCGTAACACGTGAGGAGAAGCAGCAACTCATATATGAGGAGCTCTTGCGTCTGACGGAGCAGCATAGGGCGCATTGCGCGCCCTATGCGCGCATGATGGAGACGATTGGTTTTTCTGCTGCGGGCGTTCATTCGGTGGAGGATATTCCCTTTTTGCCTGTGCGGCTTTTCAAGGAGATGGAGCTGCGGAGTGTGGCGGAGGAGGACGTGTTCAAGACGATGACCTCGTCGGGGACAACGGGGCAGCAGGTATCGCGCATTTTCCTCGATCGCGGGACAGCAACAAATCAGCAGAAGACGCTCGTGCGCATTGTCTCCGATCGGATCGGGGGCAGCCGTATGCCAATGCTCATCCTCGACTGTCCCTCCGTCGTCAAGAATCGTGCGATGTTCTCGGCACGCGGGGCGGGCATCCTCGGATTTTCGCTCTTCGGGCGCAAGAAGATCTATGCGCTGAATGACGCAATGGAGCTCCAGCTGGATGCCATTCGCGCATTTCTCGCAGAGCACGCGGGCGAGCGCATCCTGCTCTTTGGCTTCACATTTATGGTGTGGCAGCATTTCTACAAGGCGCTGCAGGCGGCGGGCGAGCGTCTTGATCTCTCGAATGCCATACTGGTTCATGGCGGCGGCTGGAAAAAGCTCGCCTCTGAGGCGGTTACGCCTGCGGCGTTTCGTGCGGCGCTGCGTACGGCCTGCGGCAATCTTGATGTTGCGGACTACTACGGTATGGTCGAGCAGACGGGCTGCATTCATCTCGAATGTGCGGAGGGACATCTTCACACGAGTACGTATGCCGATGTCATTGTGCGCCGTCCGTTGGACTTCTCGCCCGCAGCCTTCGGTGAGCGCGGCATCATCGAGGTGGTCTCACTCCTGCCGGAGTCATACCCTGGGCACGCGCTCCTAACGGAGGACGAGGGTGTTCTTATCGGTGAGGATGACTGCCCGTGCGGGCGCAAGGGGAAGTATTTCAAGGTGCTCGGCAGGCTGAAGCAAGCGGAACTGAGGGGGTGCAGCGATGCCTATGCGGCAGCATTTTGACGGCGTGACCTATGTGCTCGGCGGTGCGGAAAGCGAGGCGCGGATGGTGGATGTGCGCCCGCTTCCAATTTTTTCGGAGGAGGCGGTCGCTTTTCTTGCCGCATTCTCGGCAAGGATTCTCGCAGATGCGGAGGCAAAGGCGTACCCCGATATCGTAACACTCGGCTTTTGGTGCCGCCCCGCCGCGCTGCGTCAGATGCAGAAGCTCTATGATGCGGAAAGGAATCGGGTTGGACGCGGCATTGTCTTTCACATCGCACCCTCGAATGTAGCTGTGAACTTCGCCTACTCGTGCCTTGCGGCATTTCTTGCGGGAAATGCAAGCATTGTGCGTCTGCCGTCGAAAGACTTCCCGCAGGTCGATGTTCTCTGTCGGATTTTCGCGGAGACGCTGGTGGACTTCCCTGCACTTCTCCACTACTTCCTCTTCGTCCGTTACGGACACGAGCAGGACGTAACCGAGCACTACTCACGGCTTGCAAATACACGCGTGATCTGGGGCGGCGATGCGACGATTGAAGCGATACGCCGCGCGCCCCTTGCTCCGCGCGCGAATGAAATCACGTTTGCTGACCGTCATTCGCTTGCCGTGATTGATGCCCCTGCCTATCTCGCTGCAGAGAAAAAGGGGCGGATCGCGCAGGATTTCTACAATGACACGTACCTCAGCGATCAAAATGCGTGTACCGCGCCGCACTTTGTCGTATGGCTCGGCACAGCAGAGAAGGTCAAGGCGGCGCAGGAGGTGTTTTGGAGCACCCTGCATACGCTTGTGAGGGAGCGCTACACGCTGCAAGGCGTTCAGGCGGTGGATAAGCTGACCCAGCTCTATCGGCTCGGCGTGCACGCTGCAGCGCAGCAAATACCTATGGAGGACAATCTGATCACGCGCGTCTGTGTGGCGGAGCTGACGGAGGAACTTGCAGCATACAAGGCAGGAAGCGGCTTCTTTATTGAATATCGGGCACAGGAACTTGCAGAGATACGACCGCTGTGCGGCATTTCGTGCCAGACGCTTTCGTATTACGGCGTGGAACGGGACAGTCTCCTGCGGGCGGTGCTCGCCATGCGTCCTGCAGGTGTTGACCGCATCGTGCCGATGGGGCGCACGATGGACTTTGCGCTCGTCTGGGACGGTGTTGATCTCATTCGGACCATGAGCCGTGTGATTTCGGCAATTTGAACGGAAGGGGATATGCCCATGTGTACGAAGGTGCTTGTCGTTCTCGGCGGCGACTTGGATGAGGAGCTTGTTCCTCGGTATCGGCGTGCGGAGCAGGATGGTACACTTTCGATCGTCGGCTATGCAACCTGCACGGGACAGGGGCTTTCGATCGAGGGGGCGTCGGAGACGGTGAGCGTGCAGCGTGTGCTTCTCTCCTGCTCGAAGCTCTATCCGATGCTCGCATATCTCAGGCAGTATGCCCCCGAGATTCCGCGTGCGTCATTGCTCGACGGGCGCATCTTTCGGATGTCGGGGCTGGATGTGCCGCGCCTCTTCGCGGAAAATGTTGGCTATGGGGCACTTCAGGCGGAACTTACGGATCGGGAAGAAAACTTCTTGGATGCGACGCATGCGGAGATTCCACGCGTCTGGTCGTACGGTTCACGTATGGTTTCGGTTGGGGTAAAGAGCAGAGTCGGAGGGCGAATCGAGTGGGGCTATCGCAGCGGGGCGCAGGAGGTGCGCGTCGGGAACTACACGTCCTTTGGTCCGCATATTGTTCTTGAGGTTGGACTAAATAACCAACATGACTATCGCCGTGTCACCACATACGATCCCGGCTGCATGGACTTTGATACGGAGGATTGGTGTTCCTCTCTGGGGTATAAGAGTCCTGCGGGTGGGGTACACATTGGCTCGGATGTTTGGATCGGACGCGGCAGCCGACTGAAAGCGGCGGGCGACAGCGGGGTTCTGACGGTCGGGGATGGCGCTGTCATTGCGGCGGACAGTGTCGTTGTGAAGGATGTACCGCCCTATGCGATTGTGGGCGGCAACCCCGCGCAGATCATCAAGTACCGTTTTCCACCCGAGATGATTGAAGCCCTCCTGCATCTGCGCTGGTGGGACTGGCCGCTAGAGAAGATCCACGACAATCTGGATGTCATGAACGATCCGGCTGCATTTTTGCAGAGACATGGACTTTGGCGATAGAAGGGAAAGCCGCTATGAATGACAGGAAAATCGCAGTCATTGCACAGTGCGATGTGGGCGGAGGCTCTGCCATCCGTTCGTATCTCGATGCAATTGATGTGCCATCGGGATTTACCGTGGAGCTGATTGAGGTATCTGTCGATGGGAATGTCGCTGCTGCCTATCAGCGTGCGATGCACGAGAGCGATGCGAAGTATAAGGTCTATTTGTCGGCGGGGAGCATCCTCTTGCGGCTGAATTTCTTTGCGGAGATGCTGCGCGTATTTGCGGAGGATCCCGCAATCGGCATTATGGGGCTCGTTGGCACAGCACAGCTCTCGACATCGGGGGAGCTTGGCGCATCGCCGATGCTCAAGGGCAGACTGCTCTATACCGATGATACCTCCTTTCATGGAGCGGCGGTCGAGGGGGCGACGGAGGAGGTCATGGCGGTGAGCCCAGATCTCATCGCCACACAGTACGATATCCCGTGGCGCAGTGACCTTTTTCATGGCGATTGTTTTTTTGCGGAAGCGCAGTGCATCGAATTTCGCCGCAAGGGGTATCGTACGGTCCTGCCGCAGCAGGATGATCCGTGGCTGCTCACACGTAAGCGGGCGTGTGCAGTGGATGAAGCGAGCCAAGAGGTGTTTCTCGACACGTATTCATCGGAGATTTATCCGCTCGTCTCGATCATTATTCCAACGTTTGAGCGGCCGCACTACTTCCGTCTCGCTCTTGAGAGCGTGCTTGCACAGACCTATCGCAATCTGGACATTTTCATCACGGACAACTCGCATAACACGGAGACGGCGGACATGATGCGGCGCGATTTCTCAAGCGATCCGCGCATTCACTACGAACATCATCCCTCCTATGGGGCACCGGAGAATTGGACACGTGCCCGCAGTTATGACAACGCGGATGCACACTATGTCAACTGGCTGATGGACGATGATCTCTTCCTGCCGGATAAGATTGCGGTCATGATGGACTGTTTCTTTGCACATCCCGATCTTAGTCTTGTCACCTCGTATCGGGAATGTATGGATGTGAACGGCAACAAGCTGCCGGATACGGACACGACGGCACCGATCACGAATGAATGCAAGAAGTTCAGCGGCGAACAAATTGGGGCAGGAATCCTCATTAGTTTAACAAATTTTATTGGAGAGCCGACCACGGCCCTGCTCCGAAAGGAGTTTTTGCGGGATGGACATGATTTTGGCTTTTCGGGAAAAGAGGGGAAGTATCTCATATCGGATTTCCCCATGTGGCTTCGATTGCTCAGTCAGGGCAATATGATGTATATTCCGACACCGCTCAGTAAATTTCGCATGCATCCGGGCAATGAGCAGCTGCAGTACAGAACCCGCGTCTGTGCTGCCATCTGTTGGGCACTGACGATCCGTGAGGCGATGGAGCGAGATCTGTTCCTCCATGATCTCGGTACGCGGCGCAAGGCAATTGTGGAATGGCTCAAGATGGCGAGCGAAGTCCTTCGGATTGCTGCGATGATTCCGGAGCTCTGGGCAGGGACGGAGTTCCACGATCTTCTATGTGTGTATGCAGCGATGGCGGAGGCCCTCCGCAAGGATTGTCGAATTGATTTTGATATTGACACGACGCTTGTGTTGCAGATGGACGAGGATTGATCGAGGGGAGGCGGGATATGAGCATCATGGTGACGCGGTCGTCGATGCCGCCGATGGAGGAGTACATCGCAGAGATTCGCGATATTTGGCAGTCGCGCTGGCTGACCAATATGGGGGCAAAGCATCAGGAGTTTCAATCAGCCCTGCGGAACTTTTTCGGCGCTGCGCAGGTCGAGCTCTTTACGAATGGGCACATGGCACTCGAACTCTCGCTGCAGGCGCTGAATCTCTCGGGTGAGGTCATCACGACACCGTTCACGTTTGCCTCGACGACGCACGCGATTGTACGCAACGGATTGGAGCCGGTATTCTGCGACATTGACCCGCATGACTATACGATGGATGTAACGAAGCTTGAGCTCTTGATTACAGAGCGCACATCTGCCATTATGCCTGTCCATGTCTATGGAAATGTCTGCCGCGTGGAGGAAATCGAGCGCATTGCCCGCAGATATGGGCTGAAGGTGATCTACGATGCCGCACATTCCTTCGGCGTGCGTTATCGGGGAAAGAGTACGGCAGTGTACGGGGATGTTGCGTGCTTCAGTTTCCACGCGACGAAGGTCTTTCACACCATCGAGGGCGGCGCGGCATGCTTTCGCGATGAGGAGCTTGGAAGGAAGTTGTATCGCTTGAAGAACTTTGGCATTCGCGATGCGGAGTGTGTCGACGGTGTCGGCTCGAATGCGAAGATGAACGAGTTCTGTGCGGCGATGGGGCTGTGCAATCTGCGTCATGTAGAGGAAGATATCGCGCGGCGCAAGGTCGTTGCGGAACGCTATCGCGAACGGCTGGAAGGCATCGACGGCGTGCAGCTGAACACACCGCAGGCGGATGTCGTGCCGAACTATGCCTATTTCCCCGTTGTGTTCGATGAAAAGGCATTTGGCAGCACACGCGACGAGGTCTTTGCTGCATTGGAACGGGCGGATATACACAGCCGCAAGTATTTCTATCCGCTCACAAATACGTTTGACTGCTTCCGCGGCAAGTATGATGTGGAACAGACCCCCGTTGCCCGTTCTGTTGCGGATCGCGTGCTGACACTGCCGATCTATCCGGATCTGGAGGAGGCTGCGGTGGATCGTATTTGCGAAGTGATCCTTTCGTGCAGGAGCTGAACCGCTGATAAAGACTCCTGTGTGTCATTCTTGCAAAATACGTCGATTTATGCTAATCTTATCGTTGCAATAATAGCATTGACGACGTGCGGACGCCCTCGTCCCCTCGGGACGGGGGCGTTTCTTTCGGGAGGAACAGATTGATGAGCCAGGAATCCGGTGCAAATATTCCAAAGACATACGACCCGCAGAGCTTTGAGCGCAAATGGTACGCATATTGGGAAGAACACAATCTTTTTCACGATGCGGCGGATGAATCACGCGAGCCGTACAGTGTGGTGATCCCGCCGCCGAATGTGACGGGGCAGCTCCACATGGGGCACGCACTCGACGAAACGCTGCAGGACATTCTCGTGCGCTATCAGCGGATGCGCGGAAAAAATGTTGTCTGGATTCCCGGCTGCGACCATGCGGGCATCGCGACGCAGGCAAAGGTGGAGGAGAGTCTGCGTGCGGAGGGGACGAACCGCTTTGCACTCGGGCGTGAGAAGTTCCTCGCGCGCGTCTGGGACTGGAAGCAGCAGTACGGCGACCGCATCATGTATCAGCTGCGCATGCTCGGCGCGTCCTGCGACTGGGAGCGCGAGCGGTTCACGA
This sequence comes from Centipeda infelix ATCC 43532, assembly GCF_000234095.1. Classification (GTDB taxonomy): domain Bacteria; phylum Bacillota; class Negativicutes; order Selenomonadales; family Selenomonadaceae; genus Centipeda; species Centipeda infelix. Next base: position 445,664 of record NZ_JH376799.1, on the reverse strand, counting down.
TGGACGAGGGCTGTTCACGTGCGGTGCGCGAGGTGTTCGTGAGCCTCTATGAGCAGGGGCTGATCTATCAGGGCACGCGCATCACGAATTGGTGTCCGAGCTGCTCGACGGCGATCTCCGACATCGAGGTCGAGCATGAGACGGAGGAGGGGCATCTCTGGCATCTTCGCTATCGGATTGAGGGCACGGACGACTACGTTGAAATTGCAACGACGCGTCCCGAGACGATGTTCGGCGATACGGGTGTCGCGGTGCACCCCGACGATGAACGCTACAAGCACCTCGTGGGCAAGACGTTGATCCTGCCTGTGGTGGAGCGTCGCATTCCCCTCTTTGCGGATGCGTACGTCGATCCCGCATTTGGTACGGGTGCGGTCAAGGTGACGCCGGCGCACGATCCGAACGACTTTGAGATGGGGCTGCGCCACAATCTTGAACAGGTGGTCGTCATCAATGCCGACGGCACGATGGGCGAGGGCGCAGGAAAGTACAAGGGTCTTGACCGTTACGAATGCCGCAGGAAGCTCGTGCAGGAGCTCGCGGAAATCGGCGCACTCGTGCGCACGGAGAAGCACGAGCACTCGGTCGGGCACTGCTCGCGCTGCAAGACGACGATCGAGCCGCTCGTCTCGAAGCAGTGGTTTGTCCGCATGGAGGATCTGGCGAAGCACGCCATCGCGGCAGTGAAGGACGGACGCATCCGCTTCGTCCCCGAACGCTTTACCAAAATCTATGAAAACTGGCTTGAGAATATCCGCGACTGGTGCATCTCGCGCCAGCTCTGGTGGGGGCATCGCATTCCCGCATGGCACTGTGAGGACTGCGGTGAGACCTCTGTTTCGCGTACGGACATTACGGCGTGTATGCACTGCGGCAGCACGCATATCCATCAGGATGAGGACGTGCTCGATACGTGGTTCAGCTCCGCGCTCTGGCCGTTCGAGACGATGGGCTGGCCCGAGCAGACAGTGGATCTGCGCCATTTCTATCCGACAGCGACGCTCGTCACGGGCTACGACATCATCTTCTTCTGGGTGGCTCGTATGGTCATGATGGGGCTGCGGTTCGGCGGCGATGTGCCGTTCCGCGATGTGTTCATCCACGGGCTTGTACGCGACAGCGAGGGGCGCAAGATGTCGAAGTCGCTCGGCAACGGCATCGACCCCGTGGAGGTCATTGAGAAGTACGGCGCGGACACGCTGCGCTTCATGCTCATCACGGGCAACACACCGGGCAACGATATGCGCTTCTATTGGGAACGCGTCGAGGCGGCGCGCAATTTTGCAAATAAAATTTGGAATGCATCGCGCTATATGCTGATGAACCTTGAGGGCGCGGACGATGCGTTTGTGCCCGAGGAGAGCGACTATACGCTTGCCGACCGTTGGATCCTTACGCGCTCTGCCGAGACGGCGCGCGCGGTGACGGCGAACCTTGAGAACTACGAGCTCGGCGAGGCGGGACGCGCCATCTATGAGTTCCTGTGGAGCGAGTTCTGCGACTGGTACATCGAGCTGACGAAAGCACGTCTCTATGACAAGGAGAATGTGCGTGCAAAGAACACTGCGCTCTACGTCCTGCGTACGGTGCTGGAGCGCACGATGCGCCTCCTGCATCCCTTTATGCCGTTCCTTACCGAGGAAATCTGGCAGAAGCTGCCGCACGAGGGGCACAGCATTATGCGTGCACCGTGGCCTGAGGTCGATGAAAAGGAAATTGACGCAGAGGCAGAGGCGGCGATGACCGCGATCATGGAGGTCATCAAGGTGACACGCAACCTGCGTGCGGAGCTCGGCACGCCCCCGGGCAAGAAGAGTGCGCTCCTCCTGCGCGTGCGCGATGCGGCACTTGCCGATGTGTTTGCGGCGCATACGGACTATTTCCACGCGCTTGCCTCGGCATCCGAGGTGACCTTCCTCGCAGAGGCCGCACCCGATCCGGAGAACGTCGTCACGGGCGCACTCGCGGGGGCGGCGGTCTATCTGCCGCTCGCGGGGCTCATAGACGTGGAGAAGGAGACCGCGCGTCTGACGAAGGAGCGCGATAACCTCGAAAAGGAGATTGCACGCCTTTCGGGCAAACTCGCGAACGCGGGCTTTACATCGAAGGCTCCTGCGGCGGTTGTGGCCGCGGAGCGCGAAAAGCTCGCGGGCTATGAGGAGAAGATCGGGCTCATCCGCAGCCGCCTCGCGGATCTGGCGAAGCTCTGAGGTGTGCCGATGAACTATGCGGAAGCCCTTCTCTATCTCGATGAACTGAATACGTTCGGCATTCGTCTCGGACTTGCACGCATGGAGGAGCTCTGTGCACGTTTGGGGAATCCAGAGCGATGTTATGCGACTATTCACATTGCGGGCACGAACGGCAAGGGTTCTGTCACGCAGATGATGGATGCCGTCTGCCGTGCGTCGGATGTCCGTGCAGGGCGCTATCTCTCGCCGCATCTCATCTCCTATACGGAGCGTATGAGCGTGGACGGGCACGATATTTCCGAGGAGCGGTTTGCAGAACTCCTCACGCGCGTGCGCACGGCTGCAGACGAAATGGTCGCGGCGGGGCACGAGCACCCGACACAGTTCGAGGCTCTGACCGCGCTTGCGTTTCTCTACTTTGCTGAGGAGCAGGTCGAGATCGCTGTGATTGAGACGGGGCTTGGCGGACTGCTCGACTCGACGAACGTCGTCGAACCTGCGCTCACGATCATTACAAATGTGGCGATGGATCACGCCGACCGCTGCGGCGGAACGCTCGCGGGCATCGCGGAGCACAAGGCGGGCATCATCAAGGAGGGCGTGCCCGTCATCACGGCAGCGACGGGAGAGCCCTTGGAGATCATCGAGCGGCGTGCGGAGGAACTCGGTGCGGATGTCTTTGTCTGCGGCGAGGACTTTTCGGCCGAACTCCTCTTTCCACAGGAGGGGGGGCAGCGCGTTGCCTTCCACTCCGCTCTCTGCCGTGCGCCGGAGCCGTTCGATCTCGCGCTCGCGGGGGTGTATCAGGCGGAGAACGCCGCGCTCGTCATCATGGCGGCAACGCTCCTCGAGCGTGAGGATGCGCGCTTTACAGAGGCCGCACTGCGTACGGGGCTGCGCACAGTGCGCCATCCCGCGCGGTTTGAAATCCTCACGCAGGAGAATCTGCCCGTCGTCATCGACGGTGCGCACAATCCTGCGGGGATGTGCGCCCTGCGTGCGGGACTGGATGCGTATTTTCCCGATCTGCCCCGCGTTTTCCTGCTCGGCATCCTGAAGGACAAGGATATCGACGCGATGCTCGCCGCACTCCTGCGCTCGGGAGATACGGTTATCACTGTGCGCCCAAACTCGGAACGTGCGGCGAGCGCAGACGTGGTCGCCGCTGTAACGCTTGGGATGGGGCTTGAGAGTCACGCTTGCAGCGATGCGGCAGAGGGGCTTGTACAGGCGGGGGCGCGCGCACGGGAACGCGGTGCGCTGCTCGTTGTCGCGGGATCGCTCTATCTCGTGGGCGGCATTCGTGCGCTCCTCACGGCGGGGAGGTGACGGCATGGCAGAGGATTCTTTTCAGGAGCGGCGGCGCGTTCTGCGCCGTCGCCGTTGGGGCGGACGCATGGCGCGCATCATGATGTACGCTGTCATTGCCGAGGCTTTCCTCATCCCTCTCGCACCGCTTGTAGCGATGGTTGCTTTGCTCCTCGGCTGCGCGGCGATGCTCCTGCGTCTGCGGATCGATCGGAACTTTCACCTGCATCGGCTGCCGTACGATGCGCCCGCGCTGCTCTTTGTCGTCATCGGTCTCCTGTCCGTGGCGGTTGCGCCGGACAAGGCATTCAGTTTCTATAACTTCTACCATCTCGTGCCCATCTACGCTCTGACTTACCTGCTCGCGGGACAGACCCTGCGGAAAACTCGTGAGCTGCAGCGCGTTGTGTTTGCGATGGCACTGTCGGCGGCACTCGTTATTCTCTACGGCTTTTATCAGTTCGTCTTTGGCATCGACATTGCGGCGATGAAATGGGTGGATGGGGAGGCGTTCCCCGAACTCTCGAAGCGCGTTTTCTCGACGTGGGAGAATCCGAACATCCTCGCGGGCTATCTGGACATCGTCGCCTGTGTCGCCGTCGGACTGATCGGCGTTCTGCAGCGCGGCTGGCGCATCCTTGCAATTCTCCTGCTCGTCGCCGCACTCGCGTGCCTCGGCATGACCTATGCACGCGGTGCGTGCCTTGTCGTTGCCCTCGTACTGGCGGGCTACGGTGCACTGCGCGATTGGCGCATCCTCCTCGGGATCGTCATCGTCGGAGCGGGGGCGCTTCTCGCCGATCCCGTACTTGCGGATCGACTGCTCTCCGTCTTTACGCGCATTGATACCTCCTCGGAAATGCGGCTCGCATTCTGGGAGAGCACGGTCGCGATGGTGATGGATCATCCCTTCCTCGGCATCGGATGGGGGATGTACTTCATGGTCTACCCCGAGTACGACTTTTACTTGCAGGGTGCCCCTGTACAGATCGTCCACGCACACAATATGTACTTGAACTATGCGGCGGAGATCGGTGTCCCCGGCGCACTGTCGTTTCTCTGGTTCTTCTTCGGCACGCTTGTCCTCGCCTTTCGTATGCCGCGCAGGACACCGCCGTGGGAGACGGTGCTCGCTGCGCATGAACATGAGTGGCACACGGTTGCCGATGTGCGTGCGGCACTCGGCCGCTGGCGCAGACGGCGTTTTGTCGAGGGGCTCTCGACCGGGCTCGGTCTTGCGTTCATCTCTGTTGCACTGAACGGGCTCACAGATCATCTGCTCTTTAATATACCGTCCTCTATGCTGCTTTGGATGCTCGCCGCCGTGACTGCGGCGGTGTATGCAGTTGCGGAGGAGATGAAGGAAGAATGACGATGCAGGAAAACCTATCGATATCGAAGGCAACGGTTGACCGTCTGCCGCGCTACTATCGCTGTCTGCGTCAGCTGGCGGACGAGGACGTGGAGATTGCCTCCTCGGAGGAGCTCGGCCGCCGCCTTGCCATCAACCCCGAACAAATTCGGAAAGACTTAGCGCTTTTTGGGCAGTTCGGAAAAAAGGGCGTGGGTTACTACGTTGCGGAGCTCAAGGAGAGCATCGGTTCGATTTTGGGATTGGATCAACATTGGAACGTCGCGATCATTGGGATGGGACATTTGGGAGCTGCGCTTGCAAACTATCAGGGAATCACCCGCCTCGGCTTCCGACTTGCCGCCATTTTCGATGTCAATCCTGTTGTCATCGGAACGCGTGTCGGGGAGCGGCGCGTGGAGGACATTGCCTACCTTGCGGAGATCATTGCAGAGCGTGATATCCGCATCGGCGTCATTGCCGTCCCCGCAGCAGCGGCACAGGATGTTGCCGACAGACTAGTCGCGGCGGGCATTCGCGGGATTTGGAATTTTGCACCGGTCAACTTACGCGTGCCTTCGCACATCCCGTTTGTCAGCGAGGATCTGTCCGTCGGACTTAGTAGTTTGTCGTATTATCTGGCACATGTGAGTACGGACTCACATGTGCTATCAGACAAAAATCCATTAATTTGACGCTTGCTTGCCCTTTTTTTCACAAATCACAGAAAATGCCGTCAATGTAATCTTGACGGCATTTTTTTTTCGTGCTATCCTATGGAAAGATATAATTGACTTATGCACCTACGATAACTTGTAGTTATTTAGAACATTCCTGCCGTGAATAGTAGAACACGACGAAATACGAGTTCTGAAGTGCTGCAAGAGCGTTTTGTGCATCGGTCGGATGAGCATCAAAGGGAGGTTTTTCTATGATCGATATTTCCGATCGCATTCCCAAGTCCCTAGCGGACAAGGTTGTCAGTGCAGAGACGGCGGCAGAGTACTTTGCCGACGGCATGACCATCGGTGCCAGCGGCTTTACGCCGTCCGGCTATCCGAAGGCGGTCACGCTTGCCATCGCCGAGCGCATGAAGAAGAATCCGTTCAAGGTGAACATCTGGACGGGCGCTTCGACAGGGCCGGAGCTCGACGGTGCGCTCGCAGAGGCGGGCGGAATCAAGCAGCGTCTGCCGTATCAGACGAATACGCCGCTGCGCAATGCGATCAATTCCGGTCTCGTGAACTACATCGACATGCACCTCTCCGAGGTTGCGCAGCAGTCGCGTGAGGGATTCCTCGGCAAGATCGATGTTGCTCTTGTGGAGGCAGTCGCCATCACCGAGGAGGGCATCATCCCCTCGACCTCAGTCGGCAACACACCGTCCTTCATCCAGAGCGCGGACGTGGTCATCGTCGAGGTGAATACGAGCCAGCCGATGGAACTCGTCGGTATGCATGACATCTACATCCCTCTGGACCCGCCGAACCGTCTGCCGATTCCCATCACAAAGGCGGGCGACCGTATCGGCACAACCTTCATGCCGTGCCCGCTTGAGAAGATCAAGTACATCGTTCCGTGTGACATCACGGACAAGACGCGCGCACTCGCTCCGGTTGACGACATCGCACGCAAGATGGGGCAGTTCACGGTCGATCTCCTCAAGAAGGAAATCGCCGAGGGACGTATGCCGAAGGGGCTTCTCCCACTGCAGTCGGGCGTTGGCAACGTGGCGAACGCGGTCATTGCGGGCTTTGTCAGCTCCGACTTCACGGATCTTGAGGTCTATACCGAGGTCATCCAGGACGGTATGTTCGATCTGGCGGATGCGGGCAAGCTGAAGTTTGCATCGGGCACGGCGTTCTCGCCCTCCCCCGAAGGTCTCCAGCGCTTCTACAAGGACATCGACAAGTACAAGAAGATCATGATGCTCCGCCCGCAGGAGATCTCGAACAACCCCGAGGTCGTGCGTCGTCTCGGCGTCATCGCGATGAACACGGCGATCGAGGTCGACATCTACGGCAACGTCAACTCCACGCACGTCACGGGCACGAAGATGATGAACGGCATCGGCGGCAGCGGCGACTTTGCACGCAACGCCTACCTCACGATCTTCTACACGCAGTCCGAGGCAAAGGGCGGCAAGATCTCCTCGATCGTTCCGTTCTGTTCGCACATCGACCACGGTGCACATGATGTCGACATCGTCATCACGGAGCAGGGTGTCGCCGATCTGCGCGGCAAGAGCCCGCGTGAGCGCGCACACGAGATCATCAACAACTGTGCACATCCCGACTATCGTCCGCTCCTGCTCGACTACTACGAGCGTGCATACGCGGCGACCAAGGGAGCACAGACACCGCATCTCCTCGATGAGGCGCTTTCCTTCCATCAGCGCTTCCTTGCGACGGGGTCGATGCAGAAATAATCATATTTAGATAAAAAGGGCAAAAAGCCCTTTAGGGTATAACCCAAATAAGAGAAATGAAAAGGTAAAGGAGAACACTTTCATGAGCAATGAAAACATCCAGGCGGGGCTTGACAAGTACAATGCTACCGTAGAAAAGGCAACAGCGAAATTCCCCGCGCGTCCCCACATCCCCGAGCAGGGGCTCTACACCCCGCTCGACATCAAGGAGACGGACTATGCGGAGGACATCGGCTTCCCCGGTGTCTATCCCTATACCCGTGGTGTTCAGCCGACGATGTATCGCGGACGCTTCTGGACGATGCGTATGTACGCAGGATTCTCCACAGCGGAGGAGTCCAACAAGCGTTACCGTTACCTCATCGAGAGCGGCGCAACGGGACTTTCGTGTGCATTTGACCTCCCGACGCAGATCGGCTATGACTCCACGGATACCATCGCAGAGGGCGAGGTCGGCAAGGTCGGCGTTGCGATCGATTCGCTCGCGGACATGGAGATCCTCTTTGACCAGATTGACCTCGGCAAGGTTTCCACGTCCATGACAATCAACGCCCCCGCGTCCGTCCTCCTCGCGATGTATATCGCCGTGGCGGAGAAGCAGGGCGTGTCGGCAGACAAGCTCAAGGGCACGATCCAGAACGACATTCTGAAGGAGTATGCGGCACGCGGCACATACATTTTCCCGCCGCGCCCGTCCATGCGCCTCATCACGAACATTTTTGAATATTGCTCCAAGAACGTCCCGAACTGGAACACCATCTCCATCTCGGGTTACCACATCCGCGAGGCCGGCTCCACGGCATCGCAGGAAATTGCATTCACCATTGCGGACGGCATTGCCTACGTCGAGGCCGCCATCAAGGCAGGGCTCAGCGTCGATGACTTCGCGGGACGCCTCTCCTTCTTCTGGAACGCACACAACAACGTGCTCGAGGAAGTGGCGAAGTTCCGCGCATCCCGTCGCATCTGGGCGAAGGTCATGAAGGAACGCTTCAAGGCGGAAAAGCCCAAGTCCATGATGCTTCGCGTCCATACACAGACGGCGGGCTCCATGCTGACCGCACAGCAGCCGAACAACAACATCGTCCGCGTTGCGCTCCAGACAGCAGCTGCTGTCATGGGCGGCACGCAGTCGCTCCACACGAACTCCCGCGACGAAGCACTTGCGCTTCCGACGGAGGACTCGGTTATGGTCGCACTTCGCACGCAGCAGATCGTTGCGTACGAGAGCGGGCTCGCCGATGTCATTGATCCGCTCGCAGGCTCCTATTACGTCGAGGCGATGACAAACCGCATTGAGGCAGAGGCTTGGGAGTACATCAAGAAGATTGACGATCTCGGCGGCGCAGTTGCGGCGATCGAGAAGGGCTACATCCAGAAGGAGATTCAGGACAGCGCCTACAAGTGGCAGATGGACGTCGAGTCCGGTGCCCGTGTCATCGTCGGTGTCAACAAGTTCCAGGTGGAGGAAGAGGCCCCGAAGAATCTGCTCCGTGTCGATGCATCCGTCGGCGAGAAGCAGAAGGCGAAGGTCGAGGCGATGAAGGCGAAGCGCGACAATGCTGCCGTTCAGGCGGCTCTTGCCGACCTCAAGGCGGCGTGCGGCGACGAGAACGAGAACCTCATGCCGCACATCCTCGCGGCGGTCAAGACCTACGCGACGCTCGGCGAAATCTGCGGCGTCATGCGCGAGGTCTTCGGCGAGTACGAGGCGCACGTCAATCTGTAAGCCTTGGCGCTTTGACACAACGGTTGTATTGGTGAATGCAGTGGGGGCACGCCGCCCGCGTGGCGGCGGCCCCATTCAGGAGGAATATAAAAATGGCAGAGAAAATCAGAGTGCTCGTTGCAAAGCCGGGTCTGGATGGTCATGACCGCGGCGCGAAGGTCGTCGCCCGCGCCCTGCGCGATGCAGGATTCGAGGTCGTTTACACAGGCCTTCGTCAGACCCCCGAGGAGATTGCCGAGGCAGCTCTGCAGGAGGACGTGAACGTCGTTGCGATGAGCATTCTCTCAGGTGCGCATCCGCATCTCTTCCCGAAGGTTGTGAACCTGCTGCGCGAGAAGGGCATGAACGATGTGCTTGTCATCGGCGGCGGGGTCATCCCCGAGGGCGACATCCCCGCACTCAAAGACGCGGGTGTTGCCGCCGTCTTCACGCCCGGCACACCGACCGGCGAAGTGGTTGACTTCATTAAGGAACATGTGGCGTAACAACGTCATTTGAAAGGATGGATGACAGGCAGGAGAATCTTTTGTCTGTCATCCATTCCCCTGTATGGAGTTGACTGCGCGAAGGAGGTGGGCGCATGGATATTGCAGCCGAAGTGCTGAAAGGAAACCGCCTCGCACTCTCGCGAGCCATCACGGCGATCGAGAATGAGCGTGAGACGGCGACCGACATTATGAAGGCGCTCTATCCGCATACGGGACATGCCTATGTGCTGGGCATTACCGGCCCTCCGGGTGCGGGCAAAAGCACCATGACGGACAAGATTGCCAAGGAATACCGCAAGCGCGGGAAAACCGTCGGCATCATCGCCGTCGACCCCACGAGCCCCTTTTCCGGCGGCGCCATTCTGGGCGACCGCATCCGTATGAACGACCTGACGCTCGACGAGGGCGTTTTTATCCGCAGCATGGGTACGCGTGGCAGCCTCGGCGGCCTCTCGCACAAGACGGCTGACGCGGTGAAGGTCATGGATGCGTTCGGCAAGGACATCATCTTTGTCGAGACCGTCGGTGTCGGGCAGTCCGAGGTGGATATTGTGCGGGCGGCGGACACAACGATGGTTGTACTGATTCCGGGCATGGGCGATGACATCCAGGCGATCAAGGCGGGCATCCTTGAGATCGGCGACGTGTTCGCCATCAACAAGTCCGATCTTGACGGCGCGGATAAGCTCGTCCGTGAGATCAATATGATGCTGGATCTGGACGATCACATGTCCGACTGGCGGCCGCCGATCCGCAAGGTCGTCGCGAATCGCGGCGACGGGATCGCGGAGCTGGTCGACACCATTGAGGAACATCGCAGCCACATTGAGGGGAACGGTGTTCTCACCGAGCGGCGCACGCGCCGCACACGCGATGAGATGCTGGACATCCTGCATGCGGGCGTCCGGCGGAGCATCGAACGCCGCATTGTCGATACGGGCAGGCTCGATGACTATGTGGCGAAAATCAAGGCGCATGAGACCGATCCATATACTGTGGTCGGCGATGTCATGGCCGAAATGTTATCTTAAAACGTGGAAATTGACAGCAATTTCCCAAGGAGGAAGCACCTATGTTCAAAGTTCTGGCAGTGGATCACATCGGCATTGCCGTGAAGGATCTCGAAGAGGGGAAGAATTTCTGGTCGGACGTGATCGGTATCCCCTGCACGGCTGAGGAGACGGTTGCCGAGCAGAAGGTCACAACAACATTCCACCCGACCCCGAACAAGAGCGAGATCGAGCTGCTGATCGGCACGGCGGACGACAGCCCGATCACGAAATACATCGAGAAGAAGGGCGAGGGCATCCAGCACATCGCTCTGCGCGTCGACAATATCGAGAACGCAATTGCCGACCTCATGGCAAAGGGCGTCAAGATGATCGACGAGAAGCCGCGCATCGGTGCGGGCGGCGCGAAGATTGCGTTCCTGCATCCGAAGTCGACGAAGGGCGTTCTCCTTGAGATCTGTGAGCATGAGGATCGCTGAGGCCGCCACCGCACATGACGCATATTCCCCGCAGGGCACTTCATTCCGGTGTTTTGCGGGAAGATATACAGGAGGGATATGATGTCCACAGTCCAGGAAAAAATTGAGCTCATGCTGGAGAAGAAAGAGCATCTTATGCAGGGCGGCGGTGCGAAGAGCATCGAGAAGCAGCACAGCAAGGGTAAGCTCACCGCACGTGAGCGCCTGAACCTGCTCTTCGATGAGGACAGCTTTGTCGAGCTGGATATGTTCGTACGCCATCGCTGCACCAACTTCGGGCAGGACAAGAAGGAACTGCCGGGTGAGGGCGTTGTAACGGGCTACGGCACGGTGAACGGCCGCCTTGTCTATGCATTCGCACAGGACTTCACGGTCGAGGGTGGCTCGCTCGGAGAGAAGCACGCACACAAGATCTGGAAGGTCATGGACCTCGCGATGAAGATGGGGGCACCCTGCATCGGCATCAACGATTCGGGCGGCGCGCGTATCCAGGAGGCGGTCGACGCTCTCTCGGGCTACGGCGGAATCTTCTACCGCAACACGAAGTCTTCGGGTGTCATCCCGCAGATTTCCGTCATCATGGGACCCTGCGCGGGCGGCGCGGTTTACAGCCCTGCACTTACGGACTTCATCTTCATGGTGAAGAACACGAGCCAGATGTTCATCACGGGCCCTGCCGTCATCAAGTCCGTTACGGCGGAGGAGGTCACGGCGGAGGCACTCGGCGGTGCGATGACGCACAACAGCCGCTCCGGCGTTGCGCATTTCGCGGCGGAGAACGATGAGGACTGCATTGACCAGATCCGCTATCTGCTCTCCTTCCTCCCGAGCAACAACATGGAGGAGACCCCGCGCGTCGAGACGGGCGATGATCCGAACCGTCAGGATGAGAGCCTGAACACACTCATTCCCGATAATCCGAATGCGCCGTACGACATGAAGGATGTCATCCGTGCGCTCGTCGACAACGGCGAGTTCTACGAGGTGCACCAGCATTTCGCGACGAACATCATCTGCTGCTTCGCACGCTTTGACGGCCGTACGGTCGGCATCATCGCGAACGAGCCGAACGTCATGGCAGGCTGCCTTGATGTCGACGCGTCCAACAAGTCGGCGCGCTTCATCCGCTTCTGCGATGCATTCAACATCCCGCTTGTCAACCTCGTCGACGTGCCCGGTTTCCTGCCTGGGGTTGATCAGGAGTACAGCGGCATCATCCGCCACGGCGCGAAGATGCTCTACGCATACAGCGAGGCGACGGTGCCCAAGGTCACGGTCATCACGCGCAAGGCGTACGGCGGTTCCTACATCGCAATGTGCAACCGTGAGCTCGGTGCGGATCAGGTCATGGCGTGGCCGACCTCCGAGATCGCAGTCATGGGACCTGCGGGTGCGGCGAACATCATCTTCCGCAAGGATCCGGACAAGGATGCGCGTACGGCAGAGTACATCGAAGAGTTCGCAACCCCGTACAAAGCGGCAGAGCGCGGCTACATCGACATGGTCATCACGCCGAGCGAGACGCGCCCCTACATCATCACGGCACTCAACGCGCTTTCGAGCAAGCGTGAGGACAACCCCGCAAAGAAGCACGGGAACATTCCGCTCTAAGGGAGGAACAACATGGCTGCAAACACTGTTGCACCGGAGATCGTCGCTGCCATCACCGCCGCCGTTCAGTCGGCGATGGGGTCGAAGGTTGTCGCCGTGCGTATCAAACCCGCTGAGGTTTGGACGCTCGCCAACCGCAGCAATCTGTGAGGAATCCCTGTATACGCAGGAAGTCTGTCGCGGGGGAAGCATCAATGAAACGGCGTGCTTCCCTTGGGAATATAAATGTTGGAGGAATAACACATGAAGAAGTTCAACATCACGGTCAACGGCACTGCTTATGAGGTTGAGGTCGAAGAGGTACGCGCAGCGGGCGCGGCTGCTCCGGCGGCTGCACCGCGTGCGGCTGCACCCGCACCTGCAGCTGCACCGGCACCTGCGGCTCCCGCAGCTCCTGCAGCACCGGCTGCAGCAGCGGGTGCAGGCGAGCAGTCTGTGGACGCTCCGATGCCCGGCAAGATCATCGAGGTCAAGGTCTCGGTCGGACAGGCAGTCAAGGCGGGCGACACGCTTCTCATCCTCGAAGCGATGAAGATGCAGAACGAGATCGCTGCACCCGCAGACGGCACGGTCAAGGCGGTCAACGTCACGGCAGGCCAGTCGGTCAAGGTGCGCGACGCTCTCGTTATCCTCGGCTAATCTCTGCATAGACCACTTGGGGAGCTCCGATCGGGGCTCCTTTTTATTGTGCGCTAATTCTACGTACTTCTTTTCATTGCGGGGAAAATCATTCTTTGTTATAATAAGACCATTGTATACAATGGGAAGGAGCGACAGGATGATACGGCTGATCTTTTCGGATATGGACGGAACACTGCTCGACGACAACGGAGATCTGCCCGCAGAATTCGGTGTGGTGTATGCGCGACTGAAGGAGCGCGGCATTCGATTTGCGCCCGCCTCGGGACGGCAGTATGCCTCACTTGTACGGACATTCATGCCGTGGAAGGACGAGATGCTCTTTCTTGCCGAGAACGGGACGATGGTGATGGAGGGTGACAGGGAGCTCTTCACGAGCCCCGTGGATCTGGCGATGGCACTTGAGGTCATGCGTACGGGCGAGGAGCTGCCCGGCGTGCAGTCCGTTTTCTGCGGGAAGCGGCAGGCGTACTTGTATCCGGCAGACGATGTGCCGAACTTCCGCACGGAACTCGTGAAATACATTTCGCAGTCAACAGTGGTGGAGGACTTCGCCGCAGTGGACGATGAACCGATCAAGATGGCGTTCTGCGACCTCACGGGCAATGCGGAGCGGACAATTCTGCCCGCGATGCAGCAGTATGCAGATCGCATGCAGGTGACACTCTCGAGCGCGGTATGGGTCGATGTCTACGCGCAGGGCGTGAGCAAGGGGGTTGCCGCACAGCGCGTGCAGGAACAGTTGGGGTTGACCCCTGATGAATGCGCTGCGTTTGGCGACTATGAGAACGATCTCGAACTCATGGATGCCGTGACGTACAGCTTTGCGATGGAGAACGCGATTCCTGCGGTGAAGGCGCGTGCGCGTTACCGTGCCCCGAGCAATCGCGTACACGGCGTTATGTCCGTCTGTGAGCAGATTCTTGCGGGCGAGTTTGACTGAGGAAATCAATATGCGCTTTGACTATCATATGCACCTCGAATACGGTTCGTACGATGAAAACTACGCCGAGGGCTTCGTTCGCGCGGCAGAGGGACGCGGTGTCTATGAGATCGGCTTTTCCGAGCACTCACATACCTTTCCCGAGTTCGAGCAGCTCTATTACGACGATCTCATCCTCGACGACAGTTTTGTCGGCAGCTTTCAGCGCAAATGGCTGAAGACAAATAAGTTCAAGTACACGCTCGACGAATACTTTGCATTCATTGAGAAACTGCAAAAGAAACACAAGGTACGCGCGGGCATCGAGGTCTGCAACTTTCAGGATCAGGAGGCGGTCGCAAAGATCCTCAAGGCGTATCCCTTTGACTATGTGATCGGGTCCGTGCACTTTCTGCACGGATGGGCATATGACACGGGGGCGATCGTGGCAGAGTGGGACAACCACCCCCTCACGGACATCTACGAATGGTACACGCAGGAGGTGGAAAAGCTCGCATCGTCGGGGCTTTACGATGCCCTCGGGCATCCGTTTAACATTCGTCTTTACCGTCACTTCCCTGATTTCGATGTTACACCGTACCTCGAACGCGTGGCGCAGGCGATGAAGGCGGCGGACATGATTGTCGACCTTAACACGGGGACGTACTACCGTTACCCCGTGAAGGAGTTTTCGCCGTATGCGGACTTTATGCGTGTGGCGCGGGCGTACGATCTGCCGCTGATTACCACCTCGGATGCGCATAAGCCGGAGGACTGTGCGCGCTACAACGAGGAGGCAGTACAGTACGCGCGCTCCTTTGGGTTTACGGAGCAGATTCATTTTACAGGTGCACGCGAGAGAGAGAGCGTCGCACTGGTGTAGGGAGCATGCCGTGAGACAAGGGCTGTTGTCATAAAGGAGAGCATGAGATGAGCACGAGGATACGATATGGAGCAGGGCTGCTGCTGACCTTCCTATGTCTGCTGGTACTATGCCCCATCACCTTTGCCGAGGAGGGCAGGGCGTGGACATGGCTGAGTTCCAATGACAAATATTCCAAATTCTACGATCCTGCGTCCGTGCGCGTGACGCAGCGTCTTGCCTCGTCTGCGGGCGGACAGGGCATCCCGTCCGAACTCGTGGGGGGGATCAAGACTACGTTCAGCTATGAGGGCGCGGAGGAGACCATCCGCAACTACAAGATTGGGCACGTCATTCCAAACCCAAGCCAGCTCTCATACTCCGTCGCGCAGGTGCGCGTGTCCCCGCAAAACCGCTCGCTGCAATACATCAGTGAGACGTTCTACGATGCAGCGGGCAATGTCCTCTGGTCGAAGGGCGAGGGAACGGAGAAAGAGATGAACTCCCAGCAGTTCGACGAGGAGTTCTACGCGGCGCTCGTTGACACGGTGTTCCGTCAGGGGGAGATGGACCGGCTGCGTGCGGATGATCGGTGGATTATCCTCTGGTCGGATGAAACCGCTTCCGGCGTCAAGACGCAGGTCACGGCGGATACCTCGACGATGCGCCGCGTGCGTGACAACCTGATCTTCTGGGCGTGGACAGAGGTGCGTGACGCAAAGGGCAAGGCAATTGAGATCAAATTCGACAAGCGTGCGGTCAATCTGCCGCAAGGCACCGAACGCATCGTCACGGGGAAATACTGGTCGCCTATGGACGGCTGGCAGCCGCTTGACGACGGCTACGAAGGTGCGTATCGCATGATCGCCCGCGATACGCCTGAGGCACGCGGTCTCGTTCGCCTGCGTGCCTTTGCAGACGGTTACAGCACTTGGGTGAAACGCTATCAGGCACAGTAATGCGGGCACTATGGGGGTCAAGAGGAAAGGGAATGGAACACAATGCCGATTAAGATACCGAATAATCTGCCTGCGACTAATGTCCTTGAGAGTGAAAACGTCTTTGTCATGAATGCGGCGCGCGCGTATGGGCAGGACATCCGACCGCTGCGCATCCTCATTCTGAACCTTATGCCGATCAAGGACGTGACGGAGACGCAGCTCCTGCGCCTCCTCGGGAATACCCCCTTGCAGGTGGAGGCGGACTTTATCTACACGGAGTCCTACATTCCATCGCACACGTCACGCGACTATCTCACGGAGTTCTATGGGACGTTTGCCGAGGTGCGGCACAAGAAGTACGATGGCTTCATCATCACGGGGGCACCGATCGAACAGCTGCCGTTTGAGCGCGTCGCCTACTGGGATGAGGTCTCCGAGATCATGCAGTGGAGCCGCAAGCACGCCTACTCCACGTTTCACATCTGCTGGGGTGCGCAGGCGGGGCTTTACTACCATTACGGCATTCCGAAGCACTGGACGGAAAAGAAGATCTTCGGCGTCTATGAGCACCGTACCTGCGTGCAGCATGAGCCGCTCCTGCGCGGCTTTGACGACGTGTTCTATGTGCCCCACTCGCGGCATACGGAGACGCGGCGTGCAGATATTGCGCGCGTGCCCGAGCTGACCGTCCTTGCCGAGGGGGATGCGGGCGTTTACATCATTGCGAACCTGCGTCGCCGCCAGTTCTTCATCACGGGGCACGCCGAGTACGATCCGATGACGCTCAAGTCGGAGTACGACCGCGACCTTGCGGCGGGACTCGATCCCGGCATTCCGTGCAACTACTACCCCGAGGATGATCCGAGCCGTGCGCCTCTTGTGCGCTGGCGCAGCGTCGCCCACCTCCTCTTTGCGAACTGGCTGAACTACTACGTCTATCAGGGCACGCCGTACGAGTTGGACAGCCTCGACAATGCGGATGACTGGGAGCTGCATTCGGGACTTTGAGATTTCAGTAAAAATTCAGTTTTTTGGTCTAGCATAGGGGCATTGAAAAAAACTATTGGATGGGAGCGATGAGCGTGCAAAAAAAATGGGGGGCGGCACTCCTCCTCTGCGGGGTTCTGCTGATGGGCGCACGTCCTGCTGCGGCCGCCGAGGAGATCCCGAAGCACATCTACGAATGGGTGCAGTCAACCGCACGGCAGGGTTACTATTTCAACAAGGAATACATTCAGTACGCAGTGGATGCGCACGGTTACATTGACCTTACAAAGATTGTCGTTCCGACACTCCGCGTCTATGATGAGATCCAGATCCAGGATGTTGTGTCCAAGCGGCGTTGGCGTATGCTGCCGCTTGACGGCTACAGTGACCTCTCAGGTGCGGCGGAGTATCTGATGATCGACCTCGCCGCGGGCGTTGTGCACGTCACCGTGCATGAGGATCTGGACAGCGAATGGGGGGCGCTCTCGCGCGATGAAAATGCGAAGGAGATCAAACTCGCCGCACTTTCGGAGAAGGATGTCGAAAAGAAGTTCTTCGATGCGATCATCAACTATTCAGTCGGTCATCAGGAGGAGATGATCCGCCGTTCGCGCGGTATACTTAGCGATGCGGACCGTACGGCTCTGGAGAAGAAGCATGAAGTCGCTGCGGATGAGGTCGCCAATGCCCATGAAAAGCCCGTGAAGAAGGACCGGAAAGAAAAAAAGAAGAAGAAAGAATCGTAAAAGAACGGTCACCCGCATGGCAAAGGCGGTGACCGTTCTTTTTTGTAGCTTTTTCTTGAAAAACAAGGTATAATAGAGGCGGGAAGAACCGATAACTTCGATACCGCCATCGTGGCGCGCTGTTTTTTGTCAGCGATTTTATCAGCGATTTCTTGGGGAAATCACAGATTTCCTCAGAACTGCCGGCAAAGGAAGGGACGACGCATGACAGATAAGGAATGGATGCAGCTTGAACTGAATCGCATGGTAAAGGCTGAGGGGGGGAAGGTCAGCGTTGAACGCATGACCGAGATCGTTTCGGAACTGAATCAGCGACTGCGCGAGAATCCGAATCTGCCGCGTGAGGTGAATACGCTCACTGCGGACGAACTGATCGCACGCGCACGCAAGAAGACAGGGGAGGAGCGCTACCGCATCATCAAGCGGATTCTGCGCATGGAGCCGGACAACATCACGGCAGCGTGCATGCGGATCGAGTATCTCGCCAAGAATGCCGATGACCGCATCCATCACTACGAGGATCTGACACGCAAGGCGACAGCAAGGCTCCAAGCAGAGGGTATATTCTCCGAGGAGAACATCGGCAAGTTCTGGCAGCTGCCGGCAACGAAGCCCTACATGTTCCTGCGCCTGTCCTATCTCGAATCACTCATTGGGGCACGCAAGCTGCGTCTTGCGGCAAAGGAATGCGCGGAGATGCTCCGTCTGTCTGAGCTCGATGCACTCGGACGCCGCTATCAGCTCATGTTCATCTATTCGGCGATCGAGGAAGGCGATGCGGCGATCGAACTCTATCAGCGCTACGAGGAGGGCGTGGCGATGATGTACCTGCCACTCACGATGCTGTTCTATCGTCTCGGCAAGATGAAGATGGCGCGTAACTTCCTCAAGGAACTCGCATCCGTCAACACAGATACGGAGGCATTCTTTGAGCGTGGGGTAAATGGGGATCTGCCCAAGCGTGCGCCGGGACGCCATGCCGGCTCGTTCGCCATCGGCACGATGGAGGAGTTCGGGGAGGCGGTGACGGACAATAGCTTTGCCTTCGTCGGCATGGATGCCTTCTTCGCGTGGGGGCTGAGCGAGCTGCGCGGAGAGCAGGAGAGTGCCTGACGGATTTTTCCGCTTTCTGCGATGGACATGCGCCTTTGGTGTATTCCCTGCCATTCTGCTGATCTGCATACCCGCGTACGCAGCGCTGCCCGTCGAGGGAGCGGCGGCAACTGCGGACTATTGGACGCGTACGGGCAACGATGTGTTCCTCATTACGACGGAGGAGAACGAGGAACACACGCAGGATCTCGTCACGAAAGGACTCGTACATGACCTTCCCGCTGCATCTGTATCTCGTTCGGGATTTTCTGTTCGGTCGCTGATTCGCCAGGCGGCACAGGGAGAGGACGAGGCACTGCCCGATCTCTATGATGGTGCTCAGCCGCTTACCCCTGCAGTGTGGCAGCAGGTGTGTGACAATCGTGCCCTTGCGCGTGTGGGAGCGCGTGTGACGGTTCAACCTGCCGTCGCCGTCCGCCGTGCTGATGTGCGGCTGCTGCCGACAGCAGCGGGATGGTACGAATCCCCCAGCGACGTGCGTTACGATGCCCTGCAGGGCACCGTGCTCGATCCGGGGGAAGCGGTTCTCGTGCTCCACAGATCGGCGGATGCGCGTTTCGCCTTCGTCGAGACGCGGGACTACTACGGCTGGGTCGATGAGCGCGCGATCGCGGACACGGACTGGAGGTCATGGCTTGGATTCGCCGCTCCCGAGGAGTTCTTCACCGTGACGGCGGCGCAGCTGCGGATCGAGGAGCTGGGGCTTCTTTATCAGCTCGGGGCTAAGATTCCGGGCGTGCGGGCGGAGGATGGGACATTTCATCTTTTCCTTCCTGAGCGGGATGTCGGGGGGCATCTCACTGTTCGGGAATATCATCTGCCCGATGACGGCGGCCTCACTGCAGGATATCTGCCCGCGACCCGCAACAACCTCATACGTCTCGCCTTTTTGCCACTTCACACTGCGTACGGTTGGGGTGGAGCGAATGAGGGGATGGACTGTTCGTCCTATGTTCAGAACGTCTATCGTGCGATGGGGATCAGCCTCCCGCGCGATGCGCATATGCAGGAACGCTCCTGTCTGCTCCTGCCTCTTGCCGGATTGTCTGCGGCGGAGCGTTATGCCCTGCTTGCGGATGTGCCGCCGGGCGCACTCCTCTTTCGTCTCGGTCATGTCATGCTCTACCTTGGGCGGGATGCGGGGGGCATACCGCTCGTGATTCATGACATCAGCAGTTACTACGAGAACGGCGAAAAGAAGTACATCAGACAGGTCGTCGTCTCAACACTTGATTTTCAAAACGAATGCGGCACTGCTGCGATCGATACGCTTGACGGTATCGGCTTGATTGCTCCGGCGCCATGAAATGGGGATATTGCTCTCGGACGAGGGCAGATATGGAGGGGACAAATGGGACTCTTTGACGGATTCAAGGGCGGTGAACAAGCCACCATGGGGATCAGTGACGCACTAAAGGCGGAGCTGGATCGGAACGAATGGAACTATGAGATCAGCAACGAGAATGATCAAAACCGCCAGGAAACATACTTTTATATGCGGAACGAGCTCGAAAACGACGAGCCCATTACTGCAGTGGTTGTTGTGCGTGAATATGATCATGCCGACGGTTTTATCAAGATCAAGCTCTATGACATAGCCTATCTTGAGAATGCGGAGGAGCGTGCGCCGCTCCTGGCAAAGATCAACACGTGGAATGTTGAGTTTCGCTATGTGAAGTTCTGTCTTGATCGCGACCAGGATGTTGTGCTCGACATAGATCTTCCGCTTGACCTGCACAAGGGGGCGTTTCAGCCCAGCAGCGTTATGGCGATGATGGGGGTCGGTATGCAGGTAGTCGAGAAGGTCTATCCCGAGCTGATGGATCTGTGCACGCGCGGGCATAAGCCGGGCTCGGAGGAATGAACCGCGCGGATTCCGAAATACGCAAATTGAATGGAGGAACAGACTGCATGGGACTTTTTGATGGCTTCAGTGGAAGCGACGAAGGGCTCAAGAACAGCGCATTTGAAGCAATCAAGGCGGAGCTTGACAAGCAGGATATGAAATACGGCGAGGATGTGACTGAGGACGGCGAGGAGCAGATCATCCGTATGCGCCAGCGGCTCGACAACGGCAGTGACGTGAGTATCGCAGTTGTCGTCACGGAGAAGGGCGATACGAACGATTTCATTAAGATCAAGTACTTTGGTCTCGTACGGCTCGATGAGAACTCGGATGAGAAGGCATTCCATGAAAAACTCAATGAATGGAACAGCCAGTACCGCTATGTGAAATTCGTTGTCGATGATGAGCGCGATGTCGTTGTTGACATCGACCTGCCGCTCGATCTGCACGATGGCATCTTCCAGCCGGACAGCTTCATGGCGATGGTCGGTGTTGGCCTGCAGGTGCTCGAGGAGGTTTATCCAGAGCTGATGAAGCTGCGCTGGGCGTGAGCTTGCGCAGAAAAGGGCTGCTGCACAATGTGCAGCAGCCCTTTCGCATATCCTCAGCTTCGTTTTGTGTGATCGATCTGCGGTACCTTCAGCCCCTTGCGCAGGTAGCTTTGCTGCAGCTGGTAGATGCTCTGCACGAGCCGTTCGCGCGTCCGGTTCGAGAGCGCATCGCCGAAGAAGATACCAATGTGATAGGTCATGCCGAGATTGGTCTCGATCGGTGTCGCCCGACGAATCGTTCCTTCCGTCTCAAGCGTTCCGATGTGCGGAAGGTCGGGCACGCGCACGGCGATCGGCGCGTCGATGATGAGCGGCTCGTCATGGACGAAGCACAGTCCGCCGCCGCTGATGTCGATGAGTGCGACTTCGCGGTAGTTCTTGAGACTGCCATGGTCGCCCGGCAGCTTCACCTCGATCGACATCGGGATGGGCACACGAACGAAGTCGCGCAGCTGGATACGCTCTGCACTTGTGGGGATGTCGAGATGCCAGATCGTATCCGGCAGCGGTGAGGCGGAGCGGTAGGGCACGGCAAAGTGATAGACACAACCCGCGCCCGTGAGATGGCATTGGAAGATCTGCCCCACCTCGGGCGTGTCGACAAACTTCTCGATGGGGATGTCCAACCGTACGGCGAGTATACCCGCAGGCTTGCCCGTCGTCTGCTTCTCCTCGCTGAGTTCAAGCGTGCCGTAGTAGTCGACCTCAAGTGTCTCCTCGATGATGTGAATGGAAGAACCGTGCCGCAGCAGTGCGGTCAGTTTGTCCCCCTCAAGCGTCATAATGTCATATCCTTTCCGCGTATTGTATTTCTAAAGAGAAGCATAACAAAGTACTGCGGCAAAGTCAATTTTCATGCGGCACAGATAACAGCTTTGACTTTAGTATTTGTTCAAGCTATAATAACAATCGGTGGATTATACCATTCTATTAAGGAAAAGGGATCGGTGGACGCAATGGCGATGAAAATAGACAGCAGTATTTCCCGCAGCACATCGATGACGATGCCGCGTGCGGAGACGGATGTGGGCGTGCGTGGAGCGGCGACCGACTTCAGCATGGAGCTTGCGGATCAGGAGTCGTCCATGTCGCGCGAGGCGATGGATCGACTGCTTGAGCAGATCGACAAGCAGGGGGCACGTCTCTCGAAGTCACCGACGTTTGACGAACTGCGCTCGTACCGCTCGCTCATCCAGAGCTTCATCGGCGAAGCGGTCGGGACGATGTACGAGCTGCGCACGCAGGCGGGCTGGGATCGCCTCGGACGGCAGAAGGTCTACACCTCTGTCCGCAAGATCGACCGCAAACTCGAGGAGATGGCGGAGAAAATCCGTCTCGGACAGGCGGATCAGCTCGACATCATCGCGAGCCACGATGCCATTCGCGGACTGCTCGTCGACCTCTATATGTAATGGCGCGTCCAAAGAAAAATGTACCTGCCCCCGCTCCGCTCTCTGACAATGCGGCGCGGGAGGAGTTCCCGCACGATTGGACGGACATCTGCGGTCATGTGGAGATCATTCGCCGTCTGCGGGCGCTTGCGGCGGCGGAGCGCCTGCCCCACGCCCTGCTCTTTTGCGGGATGGAGGGCATCGGCAAGCGACGCACGGCACGCGTGCTCGCGCGGACACTACTCTGCGCGAGGGGCGGAGATGCGCCCTGCGGGCACTGCGAGGCTTGCCGCACAATGGCGGCGGGCGTACACCCCGACTACTTCGAGACTGCGCCCGAGGTGCGCGGAAAGAGTGCGGCGATGATCCGTACCGAAGCGGTGCGCGACATCCTGATCGCGGCATCGGGGGCGCCCGTCGCGGGGCGACGGCGCATCATCCTCATTGATGGCGCGGATGCGATGAACGAGACGGCAGCGAACCGCCTCCTCAAGACCATCGAAGAACCGACGGGCGAGGTGCTCTTTATCCTCGTGACAAGCTCTTACGATGCCATCCTGCCGACCATCCGCTCGCGTGCCGTACGCATCGCGTTCGGTGCGCTGCCGCGTGCGGAGATCGCGGCAGCCCTCGCGGAACGCGGTGCAGAGAATGCGGCGGCAATCGCCGCACTTGCAGATGGCAGTCTCGGCAGAGCGTATGCGCTCGCGGCGGAGGGGCTCGCCCTACGCGATGAAGCAATCGCACTCCTCATGCAGCTCAAGGAGCTCAGCGTTGAGGAAATTTGGGCACGCGCGGAGGCCATCGGTGCACACACCCATGCGGAGCGCACGGCGTGGATCGGTTTTTTACAGATGGCACTGCGCGACCTCCTCGTCCTGCATGAGGATGGGGCGGCATCGGAACTCTACCATATCGACCGCCGCACGGAGCTCACCGCACTGCTCGCGAAGCTGACACGCGCGGACCTCTTTGCACTCATGGAGGCGACGCGCCGGCTCACGCGTCGCTTCGCGGCGAACGTGAACCCAGCACTGCAGGTAGAGGCATTTTTGTTGCGGGCGCGGGAAAAATAAGAACGCCCCTATCGGCTCGCAGGCTCGCCACTTCCCCCGTTGCGACGGGGGAAGCTAAGGAAGCACTGATAAATTCAGCCACGCCATCTTGACGCATCTTTTTTGCCCACACTGTGTCGACAAATCCTCCACATAGCCCTTGCTATGCGTCCGGTTTGTCTCCTTGTTCGGACGAAAAAATCTACGCCAATCTGACGGACTTCATTTTATCAGCGATTCCCTAATATAGTGAAATTGTCGTCCCCCCAGCCTCCCCCGCTATAACGGGGTGATCGCTTGCGGTGGCGGGGGCACATATATATAATCTCAGGAGGAAGTTTTGCAAACGATTGTAGGTGTCCGCTTCAAGTCGGCGGGCAAGATATATTCCTTTGGGCAGGGGCGGCTGACCATCGTCGAAGGCGATTACGTCATCGTCGAGACCACGCGCGGCATGGAGTGCGGTAAGGTCGTCGTTGCGTCGCGCGAAGTGCCGGACGAATCCGTCCCGCCAAACCTGCGCATTGTGCACCGCATCGCGGATGCCTCCGATCTCGCACGCATCGAGGAAAACCGTGCACGTGAGCGCGAGGCACGCACTGTCTGTGAGGAGAAAATCCGCGAACTCGACCTCAAGATGAAGCTCGTCGACGTGGAGCTCACCTTTGACCTCTCGAAGATGCTCTTCTACTTCACAGCGGACGGGCGTGTCGACTTCCGCCAGCTCGTGCGCGAACTCGCGGGCGTGTTCCGTACACGCATCGAGCTGCGCCAGATTGGCGTGCGCGATGAGGCAAAGATGATGGGCGGCATGGGCTGCTGCGGGCGGCCGCTGTGCTGTGCGACCTTCCTCGGCGACTTTGTGCCCGTCTCCATCCGCATGGCAAAGGAGCAGAACCTCTCCCTCAATCCGACGAAGATCTCGGGCATCTGCGGGCGGCTCATGTGCTGTCTGAAATACGAGAGCGAGGGTTACGGCTGCGGCGGCTGTATGCGTACGAAAAAGGTGGAGTACATCCCCGCACAAAATGACCGCGTGATCGCCGAGGATGGCGAGGGGCGCGTCGTGGCGGTGCACGAACAGCGTCGTACGGCGACCATCCTGATGGATGACGGCAAGACTGTTGTCGCCGCATGGGAGGATGTCGCACGTGCCGAGAGCGAGGAGGGCGCACCGTGCCCACATGCACAGCACAGGGAACGTGCCCCGCGTGAGCGTACCCCCAGAGAGCCGCGCGAGGGACGGGAGCGGCACGAGCGTCCCGTCGGAGGAAAAACTCGTAACGAGCGCAGCGAACGCACAGAACGTGGAGAGCGAGGGGGGCGTAACGTGCGCGGTGAACGCGGCGAGCGTTCCGCGAAGAATGCAGGGGACCGCCGCCGTCCCCAGAGCGGGCGGCGACAGCCGCGCCGTACACCCCGCGAGAGTAATGAATCTCATGAGTGACACGGCACAGTTGCGCCCGAACGAGCGGATGGACGACCTCTGCATGGGCGGGCGGCGCATCATTCAGCGCACGGATGAATTCTGTTTCTCCATGGATGCCGTTCTCCTCGCACATTTCCCAACGCTCACGGGGCGTGAGCGCGTGCTCGACCTCGGCACGGGGACGGGCGTGATCCCCCTCCTCGTCGCGGATTTTGCGGCGCATATCACGGCAGTGGAGCTCAGCTCCGTGCAGGCGGGGCTTGCCGTGCGTAGCGTACGGCTGAACCATCTCACAGACAAAATAACGGTGCGGGAGGGCGACTATCGCGACCCTCCCGCCCTTTTTGCGTGCGGAGAATATGATCTCGTATTCAGCAATCCTCCGTACCGCCCCGTCACGAGCGGCGCGGTCAGCATGGGGGCACGCGCGGCGGCACGGCACGAGCTGACGGCGACCCTCGCCGACACCGTACACGCCGCATCGTACGCCCTTCGTCACGGCGGACGGCTCGCTATGGTGCACCTGCCCGAACGGCTTGGCGAGATCGTCCTTGCCCTCCACGCGGAGCACCTTGCTGTCAAGCGTCTGCGCATGGTACAGCCGTGTACGGACAAAGCACCGAACCTCATGCTCATCGAGGCGGTCAAGGGCGCGGCACTCACGGGAATGCGCCATGAACCCGCACTCATCGTGCGCGATATTGGGGGAAAATACACAGAGGAGATTCGTGCAATTTACGGACAGGATGTATGAGCGTCCCGTCCCCCGCGGTTAAACTTTCATTTGACGTTTGGGGATGAGCGGCATATAATAAAAAGATGAGAAAACTTCATAGCCGATGAACGCAGTGCCATGCACTGCAGGGATGGATTCTTTCCAATGTGTAATGAAGGGGAGAAAGCAATGCTCAAAGGAATGAAAGCAAAGCGGCAGCTCGCCGCATTCGTGGCACTTGCCGTTGGCGGTGCATTTACAGGTGCGCCTGCGGTGTATGCGGCGGAATCATCGAATGACAAGAGTACGTCGGTTGAGATGAATGACAAGCGCTTCACTGGTGATGGGACGGCGACGCATCCCTACGGTGACATTGTCGGTACGAACCTGATGAACGGTTCGGTGACGGACAACACACTCACCATCGGCACGGCAGGGACAACGGACCTTCCCGTCGTCGTTGGCGATATCTCGGCGGGCGGAACGAGTACGACGACCACCGCTGTGACAGGCAATAAGCTCGTCATCAACAGCCTTAGCCTCACGGGAAATGCGTACGGTGGCATCGGCCTGAACATCGCGCAGGTCTCGGGGGCTTCGCAGACAAATCCAAACACGGTCAAGATGAATGACGGCATTGTCAAAGGTGCTGTCATTGGTGTGCGCTCGACAGCGGGCGGCGTGGCGAATGGCGGGGTGGAACTCGCAGACGGTACGCTGACTGCAAGGACCGACACCGGGACAGCAACGAATGGCATTGCGATTGCGGGCGGCATGGGCAAGACCTCTGCCATCAACAACACGGTTACGATAGCAAATGGCAAGGTCACGGGCAAGGTCTACGGCGGCTATGCTGAGAATGCAGCCGGCGGCACGACGGGCAACCGCGTTATCCTTGGCGATGCGAACGGGAGTGCCACACCGATCCTCCGCGATGCGTTCCTCTACGGAGGCAGCAACTCCACGGGCGTTTCGGGCGGCAGCCTCGATGCCATTCGGAACAACCACCTGATTGTGCAGACCAAGGGCATTACGGCAAAGTCCGCGCAAAACTTCCACACGTACGAATTCCATCTGAACACGGGTGTTGCAGCGGGCAACACCATGCTCACGCTCACGCACAACAACGACGCATTCGGACGTGCAGTTGCGTGGGAGGACATCAAAGTCGACGCGACAGGGTGGAGCGGCAAGGGCGTCAATGAACAGGGGAAGAGCGTGCAGGACTACTTCGGCGATGTCGGCACGGTCACGCTGATGGCAGATGGCAACACGGCGACCAATCGCACATCGAATCTGAGATTCTCCAACTATACATCGCCCGGTACAACGGATTGGAGCGGCGACTACGAGTACCGCATCAAGCTGCGCACAGAGACGGATACGGCGACCTCGACGACGCGCAACTACGTTGACGCAGAACTCCATCGCTACCAGAACGCGAACCATACGCATACGGGCGCACTCAGCGGACGGAATACAATCTATGGAGGTTATTCCATCTGGGAAAACCTCGGCGGACAGACCGGCAATAAAAAGGTCGTCCAGGACAATACCCTCGTACTCAACAACGCGACGGGGCTCGTTTCGGGCTACGGCGGCTATACCTCCACGGGTGCGGATGCCGTGCGGAACAAGCTGACGCTGAACTCCGGCACGATCGAGAACCTCTTTGGCGGTGTTGCAACGGGGACGGGACTGGTCGATCACAATGAGGTCACAGTCGCGGATGGCACGGTGACGGGCGATATCTTCGGCGGCAAATCGGACAATTTGACCTCGGGCAATGGCATTGCCTACAGCGGAACGGGGACGGTCACGAACAACAGCGTCACCGTCAACAAGGGAACGGTCAACCGCATCACGGGCGGCTACGGTACAACCACCGTCAGCTCGAACAGTGTTGCGATTAACGGCGGAGCAAATGCCTCGCGTACCACGGTCTACCCCGTTGTGCATGGAGAGGTCAAGGGCGGCGCGATTCGCGGCGATAACAGCGTGGACCGCAAAGCTGAGCAGAATACGGTCACGATCACCGAGGGCGACATTCAGGCTACCGTCTACGGTGTATTCGGTGAGCTCTTCGGCGCGGGCAGCTCCACCAACGCACATGTTCAGCTGGTCAACGACAACCATGTCAAGATCGGCGGCGGCTCCGCGCACAAGATCTACGGTACATATCTGACGGGCTACGGCACTGCGGCGGGCACCGGCACGGCGACGAACAACACCGTCGAGATCTCGGGTACCGCAAAGGTCTCTGAAACGGCATACGGCGCAGCGGCAAATGGCAATGCGAGCCTTTCCTCGAACAGCGTCACCGTTAAGGGCGGTGCTGTGCATGATGTCTACGGCGCGACGGCGAACGGCACGGGGGCTGTGAAGGACAATAGCGTCACCATCGAGAACGGCAGGGTGGATGACAACGTCGTCGGCGGTGAGAACACCTCAACGAGCACGAAGGCGGGCTCTGTTACGGGCAATACGGTCACGGTCAAGGGCGGCGAAATCGTCGGCGACATCTATGGCGGCATGACCTATGCGACAAGGTCTTCCGGCTCCGGCGGCTCCGGCACTACGACAACCTCCGGCGGCAATACCGTCACCATTACGGGCGGTACGCTCACGGGCGGTACGCGTCCCGACGGCACCCTGCGCGGCAATGTGTACGGCGGCTACGCGCGTGGGACGGATACATCGGTCGAGCAGAACAATGTGGTCAACCTCGGGGCGGATGACGGCAGCTACACGGCGAACCTTACACAGGCGACCATCTATGGCGGGCACAGCACAGCGACGGGCAATACGCTGAATGTCAAGGGGAAGAACATTACCGTCAAGGGTGTTCACAATTTCACGAACTATAATTTCTACCTCACGGACAAGATCGGCAAGAACGCAACGATGCTGAAGGTGACCGATCACAACGGCTTTGAGAACCAGTACTCGGGAACCACGCCTGTGAACTTCTCGAATGTTAAGATCAACCTTCAGAATATGTCGGCGAAGCAGATTGCGGGGCGTGTTACCCTTCTTGAGGGCAATGACGACTACGCGCTGAAATTCCAAAACTACACCCCGACGGCAGCGTGGCTGATCTCCCCGACACACAGCGACTACGAGTACGCACTGCGCCTCGAGCGTTCCGACGGCACCGAGGCTCCCACCGGCACGACGACGGGCAGACGTGTTCTGTTGGACTACAACCGTTTCCAGAACGGCAACGTCGCATACGATACGACGAGCGACGATGTAGACTGGTTCGCGGGGCGCTCCTACGGGGGGCATACGACCGAGCATAATATCCTCACGATTGACAAAGCACTCAGCCGCGATATCACAGCATACGGCGCGAAGACGATGGGAGCGTCCGGCGGCTCCGGCGGTACGCGGGGGAATACACTTGAGATCAAGTCGACGGGCAGCAATGCCTACCAGGTGACAGCAGGCTACGGCGGCTATATCCACGAGGCTGCCAACAGCGGCAAGGTGGAGAACAACGTCCTGCGTATGTCGGGCGGCAAGGCGGGCACGCTCTATGGCGGCTACTCAGCGGGCACGGGCGAAGTCAGCGGCAACAACGTCTACGTCACGGGCGGTACAGTGTCGGGCAATATCTATGCGGGCTATGCTGCGGCCGCAGGACAGGCGAAGGGCAATACGCTCACACTTGGTGCGGACGACGGCAGCTACGGTGCGACCATCGCAGGAAATATCTATGGTGCAAACGATAGCGGCGTGGGCACGGGCAACACGCTCGTCGTACAGGCGGGCAATGTCTCCGTGCAGCAGGTGAAAAACTTTGACACCTTCAAATTTGTCCTTCACAACGACACACTCATCGACCATACGATGCTCAAGATTGAGCAGACGGGCGGTCTGGGCGGTACGGTTGACATGGCGAATATCACGGAGGATGTCAGCAAATTCCACCTGAACCCGACATGGACGGGCTCGCATTCCGTAAAGCTCATCGAGAGCAACGGACAGATGACATTCTCGAACTACGCGAAGAACCAGGATCGTACGTCCAAATACGCGAATACGAACTATGAGGTCTACCTGCATACGGAGAACGATCAGACGCAGGGGGCTGACCTCCTGCTGACCTTCAACCGTCTGCGCGACGGCGACCGCAGCTATGACAGCACCAACGCATCGGCGGCAGACAGCAGGGTGTTCACGGGCATCTCCGCGATGAATCACGATGTGGAGAACAACAAGCTCCGTATTACGGGCGTACACGCAAGCGGCATTGACAACTACGCCGCAGCGGGTGTCACCACGGGCACCTCCGGAAGCCTGAAGAACAATATGCTCACGATTGACAGTGCAAATGCGCTCAAGATCCGCGATGTCTATGGTGCATACGCAGCGAACACGAGCACCTCGGGCAGTTCGGGCGGCAGCGGCTCGGGCAGCAGTGGATCCGGCAGCGGATCGAGTACGATGAGCGGCAACGGTGTTATCCTCACGCGCGGTGCGCTGACCGGCAACATCTACGGTGCCAAGAGCGAGAGCAAGGTAAAGGCGGACAGCAACTATGTCACCGTATCGGGCGGCTCGGTCTCGGGCTCTGTCTATGGCGGCTGGTCGAAGAACGACGATGCACAGAATAACAGCGTCGTCCTCTCCGCCGTCCACATCGGCGGCGATGTCGTCGGCGGCTATGGAGAGAAGAATGCCAAGAACAACAGCGTCACGCTGCGCGGCACCGAGGTTATGGGCAGCATCTACGGCGGTCAGATTGGGAGCGGCGTATCGGCGGCTGTCAAGGACGGCAACACGCTGAATGTTTACGACATGGGGGCAAAGGTCGGATATTTCGAGGATTTCCAGAACCTCAACTTCTACCTCTCCCCGCGTGCTGACCTCTCGAAGTCCATGCTGACCACGACGCAGGCAAAGAACAAGGATATCAGCGGCAGCACGATCACCATGGAGCTGGACGGCGGATATGCGCCGGTCGGCGTGGGCGATGACATCAGCCTCGTCAGACTGCCCGACGCACAGAATATCGTGACGGCAAACAACCTCTCGGGCACAACCTATCAGACGACGAAGGGCGTTACCCTCGACTATGAGTACACACTGAATACGCGTGGTACGGCATCGACGGGCACGAAGAACGAGCTCTTTGCACACGTCACGAATATCAAGGTGAAGGACGAGACGAAATCCCTCGTCGAGACACAGGCAGCAGCGATTGCCTTCCTTGCGAGCGGCTCCGATCTCCTTACGGATGTCGGTATCCCCGCAGCCGAGGCGGCGGCGACCCAGATTGCGGACATCGTGGACACCCCGTATGCCGGCAGTGAGAAGAACTCTGCTGCTGCTTCCGTTCCACTCTCCACGCTCGGCAGCTATCAGCTGTTTGCGGCGCAGAGCTTCGGCAGTATGCGTCTGAAGTCCGGCTCCTACGTCGATACGAAGGGCTGGAATCTCAACGTCGGCTATGCACGCCGCAACGAGCTTCTGGACAGATCGCTCACCTTCGGCCCCTTCATCGAGTACGGCAGGGGCAACTACGACTCCTACCTCGACGACGGTACGCACGGCAGCGGCAAGACCAGCTACCTCGGCATCGGTGTCATGGCAAAGTCGGAGAGCGAGAGCGGCACCTATCTTGAGGGCAGCCTGCGCGTCGGTCGTGCAAAGAGCGACTACAGCGGCATCATCGGCGCGAAGGGCACCGGCTACGATCTGTCGAGCAGCTACTTCGCCGGTCACATCGGTGTCGGACAGAAGCGCGAACTCGCGAATGGCAACAAGATCGACACCTATGCGAAATACTTCTATGCACACCAGGCGGGCGGGAGCGCAACCCTCTCGACCGGAGAGCCGTATGACTTCGGCGCATCCACCTCGAGCCGCATCCGCTTCGGCACACGCTTCACCATGAAGAACGACATGGACGGCGAATTCTACGCAGGGCTCGCGTGGGAGTACGAGTTCGACGGCAAGGGTACGGCATCCTATCAGGGCTACAGCCTCCCGAGCACCAGCCTCAAGGGCAGCACCACGCTCCTTGAACTCGGATACCGCTACGCTCCCGTGGACAGCACCGTCAGCTACGGACTGAGCCTCACGGGCTTCAAGGGCAAGCGCAAAGGCTTTACGGGCGGATTCAACATCGCGTGGGCATTCTAAAAACATTTCCCCAAGCCTTCCCCGTATGACGGGGAAGGGGAACCGCGAAGCGGTGGAAGGGGCACATAACAAAACGCAAGAGAGCGGCACAATCGCGTGCCGCTCTCTTGCGTTTTTGTCTATTTCTGATTTCTTAGCGTTTCCCCTCTGCCTTTGCCATGAATTTATCCACGGCGACGGCAAAGCGGGTGTGCGTGCCCGCGCCGATCTCCTCGCGCTCGTCATACGCCGTCACCTTGAGCGAAATGGCGCGTCCGTCCACCGCCGTCACCTCGGCAATGGCGCGTACCGTCAGCCCCGTCGGGGTCGCCGCGCGGTGCGCGATGTTCAGCGAGGTCCCGACCGTCGTCCAACCCTCGGAACACTCCTGCTGACACAGCTCCGCCGCCGCACGTTCCATCAGTGCCGCCATCGCGGGCGTTGCGTACACTGCGAGTGAGCCACTGCCAACCGTCAGCGCCGTATTTGCATCCGTCACCGTGTCCACAGCCTCATGCGTCATACCGACGGCGATCTTACTTGTGTAGTCCATGTGAAAATCCTTTCTGTTGTTCAAAGCGTTCTCACTACCGCAAACGATCTTCCTTTCCCACTGTGGCAGGAGAGACTTTAGGGCTCATACTGCCGCTTCTTTTTGGTAGAGTTCCGTAAGTGCGTCCTGCAGCACCTTTGAGACATTCAGACGCTTCTTTTCGGCGAAGGTGTTCAGCCATGCCGGGATGGTGAGATTCTTGCGGATGGACTTGCTGCCGTACTTCGTGGCGTATGCATCCATATCGAGGGAGAGGAGACTCACGAAGCCCTCGCCCATCTCGGGATCGGGGTGGATGTCTTCCATGCGGCTCGCGGGCGGCGCAGTTCGCCCATCCTCGAGCTCGCCGAGCACCCAGCCGGATGCAGCGTCCTCGCCCATTGCAATCGCCTCGGGGAGGGAAGCACCGCCCGAAACACAGCCGGGCAGATCGGGGACAACGACAGCATATGCTTCTTCATCTGCATAAAAAATTGCGGGGTATACAAGTTTCATGTGATAGTCTCTCCTTTACTCCGATATTAGGGTCTAATACCTGCACCTTTCAAGATGTTCTTTACGATGATAGCTGCTATATCACCGGGATGATTTGGAACGGTGAGCGTTTTACTGACACCATCTCTTTGATATTGGTAGTGAGATCCCTTCGTTCGTACCACATACCAACCATTCTTTCTTAAAAGACGATCCAACTCGATAAATCGCATCTCACCACCTCCATCTATATTATAAGCATAATGCGTATGACTGTCCAGAGGCATGGGGGCTTTGCGGAGGAGGGAATTAGAGGCGATATTATTACATGAAAGAATTTGATATTTATCAGATTCATATTTTGGTAAAATTTTCAAAAAATAACGGAGATAATTAGAAAAACCATTGACAATGATAAATGCCATCATGTATTATACCTAGAATAGAATGAGTCTCAGTCTGTAGATGAGACCTGCGGCAGAAATTCCGTGATAGGATTGTTCGCGTGAGCGTTAGAGGAGGAGCAAATGTTCAACGGGTTAAAGGCGAAACGGCAGTTGGCGTTGTATGTCGCACTTGGGTTGTCCACTGGGGGGGGCTGCTGTTCTCTGGAACGCCTGCGTATGCAGCAGATGTGACGATTTCGTCAGGTGATACGTCGTATCAGTATCGTGGCATCAATGGCAAAACCATTACGCACAGTGGAACCGGGAATAGAATTACGGTCGGTGAAGCTGGAAAGGGGAACCTTCCCAATATCAGTAATGGAGATGTGAGCGGTGCAGGTGATGCGTATGAACTCGGAGACATTACGGATAATACGCTCATCATACGGAGCATTCGGGTCAATGGCAGTGTATATGGCGGTCGGAGTCGTCAAGGGAAGATCACGGGAAATACTGTCGAGTTCAGTGGGGGTACTGTCGTACAGTCGATTTATGGCGGCTATACGGACAATAGCTCCAATGCGAACACACTTACGGGAAACAGGATCGACTTTAGCGGCGGAACCGTAAACAGTCAGCTCTTTGGCGCCGCTACGCGAGGATCCGGAGCGTTGACGGACAATCATGTCGTTGTGCGCGGCGGTATCGTTGAGGGAACGCAATTTTCCGCAGGAGCATTTTCGCAAGGATCGGGGCAGGTCAGCGGAAATACGGCAACACTCAGCAGTGGATCGGTAAAGAATCTGGTGGGAGGTGTTTCCCAGGGGACAGGTCACGTAACGGGGAATACGCTCACAATCAGCGGCGGAACTGCCGGCATACTGGTTGGCGGCTATTCTTCGAATGCAGGAAATGCCACAGGGAATACGGTCACTGTCATCGGTGGAACGGTGACGGGGCAGATTATCGGTGGCAATGCTGCGGGGTCGGGAGCGGCAACAGGCAACACGGTGAACCTTGGTGACGGCACGTCCGGCACGTTCAAATCGGGGACGAACCTCACGGCTGCGGATATTCTCGGCGGCAACAAGACAGATGTAACGGGTAATACGCTGAATGTCTATGTAAAGGACGCAAGCGTGAAGTCTGTCGCCAACTTTGAAAACTACAAGTTCAAACTGAACAGCGCGACCACATTTGACGATACGATGCTGACCGTCGCCAATGCGGGTGACTTCGCAGGAACGGGCGTTGACCTGAACAAGATCACCGTCGACAGCACGGGGCTGTCGGTGGACTACCTCGGGACGCAGCACGGCATCAAGCGCATGACCCTTTTGAAGCGCAGCAATGATACCGATACGTTGACGTTCCGAAACTATGCGGCACGTGAGGCGGCGACGGCGACCGAGACGCATGAGTTCAGATTTGTTACGAATAATGGCACAGGTACGGCGAATGCCCTCATGCTGGAGGCGAGCCGATTCAAGGGCAGTCATGTCACGTATGACGGCACAACACCGACGTTCGGCGGCGAGGTCTACGGCGGACTCTCCCGCTTTGGTCATACGACGACGGGCAACACGCTGACGGTGACGGGGAAGCCCACATCGGGAACGCCGCTCTCCTATGCCTACGGTGGCAAGAACGAGGGCGCAGCGGGTGATGTCAAAGACAATACAGCGACGCTCGATCTCCCGAACAACAATACCGCGATCAAGGATATCTACGGCGGTAAAATCACGAACGCAGCCAATGCGGGCGAGGTCTCGGGCAACATCGTCAATATGAAGCAGGGCACGGTGGAGTATGCGGTCGGCGGGCAGACCGACGGTACAGGTGCGGCGAAGAACAATACGGTCAACCTTACGGGCGGCACGGTGACGAGGGAGATCTATGGCGGTCTCAGCGACAAGGGGGCGGCGACGGGCAACACAGTCACGATCTCGGGCGGCACGGTCGGCAGCTCCACCACTGCCGATGTCTACGCCGGCAAAAAGACGACGGCTGCCGGCAGCAGCGCATCGAACAATACAGTGAATCTCGGTGCGGAGGATGGTACCTATACGGCAGACCTCACCAAGGCAAAGATTCACGGCGACAACTCCACAGATGGTGCGGTCAACAACAATACGCTGAATGTCCGCGGTAAGAATATCACGGTCAACAGTGTGGATAATTTTGACAAGTATAAGTTCACGCTGAACAATAATATCAAAGACGGCGATACGATGTTGACGCTGAAGAACGACGGCTTTGGCAGAGAAATCGACTTCGCGAACAATTTCGGTCTGGATACATCGAAGCTGACGGGAAAGCCGACCGGCATCATCACCCTTGTCAAGAGCGCGACGGGGACGCTGAAATTCAAGTCAGGTTACGTGCCGCGCGATCTCGGCAGCACGGACAATGTCGAGTATTTTGTCGGCACCGACACGGGGGAGCGTGAAGGTTCCTCCGTGGTCATGGGGTACAATATCTTCAAGGGGAATACGTGGACGTACGACGGCACGAATCCGCCGAATGCGAAGGAGCTGTTCGGCGGTGCCTCCTACAACAACCACACGACGGAGGGCAATACACTCACGATCACAAATACCTCCACAACGCAGTGGGTGGGCAATACCTACGGCGGCAAGACGGCAGGACGCACGGGCGGTTCCAAGAACAACCGCGTCGTCGTTGAGAATACGGGGGTCGGCGGCGGACTCTCCTACGTCCACGGCGGTGCCGTTACGAATGAGAAAAACGCTGCGGGCACGGTCACAGGCAACAGCGTCACGCTGAAAAATGGTCGTACTAGCACGGTCTACGGCGGCTATACGCGGGGCAAGGGCGCGGTTGGCGGCAGTGCGGACGGCGCAGGCAATGCGGTGACGTTTGAGAATGGCACTGCGGGCGATGTCTACGGCGGTGCCATCGACAATTCGGACAGTACGGCTGCTGTCACGGGCAACAAGGTCACGATCCAAAACGGTACATACAACCGGCTCTATGGCGGTCATACCAAGGGCAAGGGCGCGGCGCAGAACAATGAGGTCATGATCTCGGGCGGCACGAGCAGCGATGATGTCCACGGCGGCTACACGCATGACGGTGGCGCGGCGACGGGCAACAAAGTGACGCTGACGGGCGGCGTCGTTAACGGTCTGGTCTACGGCGGCTATACAAATAACGGCGGCGATGCCACGGGCAACACAGTGACACTCACGGGCGGCAAGGTGACGGATAAGGTCTACGCCGGATACGCAGATGGCGGCGGTGCGACCACGAACAATACGGTGAACCTCGGGAACGGAACGGGTCTTGCTGCAGGTGCCGATCTTTCGGGTACCTCCATTTACGGCGGCAATCGGAGCGACGTGACGGGCAACACGCTGAACGTCAAGGGTAAGAATATGACCGTCAAGACGGCGGGCAAGTTCGAGAACTATACCTTCTATTTGGGGAATGATGTAAAGGACGGCGATACGCTGCTGACGTTCGCGCAGGCGGGCGGATTCGACG
The DNA here is from genome assembly GCF_000234095.1 of Centipeda infelix ATCC 43532. GTDB lineage: Bacteria > Bacillota > Negativicutes > Selenomonadales > Selenomonadaceae > Centipeda > Centipeda infelix. Next base: position 408,822 of record NZ_JH376799.1, on the reverse strand, counting down.
GCGATGATGTGGACTGGTCGAAGCTCAATCTCGACGCGGAGACGCTTCACGCATGGAGTACGGGCAAACAGCGCACGAATACCATCACGCTGCTCAATGCGGCGGGTATGACGTTCACAAGTGCAGCAAATCAGCGTCTCCTCAGCGTCCATGACGGCATGGAGTACGGTCTGCGCACGGATCATGTCGGCAGCACGACAGCGAACAAGATCTACCTTGATGCGAACCGTTTCAAGGACGGCGTGGTCGACTTTACCGCCGCGACGACGGGCGAGGCACTTGGCGGCATCTCTCACTTCGGCAATACGACGGAGAGCAATCGGCTGACGGTCAAGAGTCTCGCCGCAGGTGCGCACAGTGCCTACGGCGGCAAGACGATGGGCACGGTAGGCGGCTCGATCAAGAATACGGTCACGGTCACGGGGACGGGCGCGGGTACGCTGACGAACGTCTACGGCGGCTACGTTGATAAGGCTGCGAACAACGGCGATGTGACGGGCAATACGGTGACGTTCACGGGCGGCAAGGTTACGGGCACGGTCTACGGCGGCTACACGAATGGCGGCGGTAAGACTACAAACAATACCGTCAACATCGGCGCGGATCCGACGACACTGCGTCAGGGCGATGCCTCGACGCTCGCGGCGGGAACAGATTTTACTGCTGCTGAACTCTACGGCGGCAACAAGTCCGATGCAGTGGGCAATACGCTGAATGTAACGGTAAAGGATGCTGCGGCGAAGAAGGCGCAGAACTTCGATAAGTATACGTTCTATCTGACAAACTCTGTTGCGGCAGACAAGTCGTCGAGCGGCACGGTTGATGATACCTACACCACGAGCCGCGGCACGATGCTGACACTTGCGAATGGGTTTGACGGGCAGACGGCGGACTGGAACAAGGTTACGGTCGATACGTCGAAGCTCTCCGCCGACAAGACGCTCGGCGCGATCACGCTGATGAAGAGTACAGCGGCGAACAAGCTGAAGTTCTCGAACTATGCGGCGAAGAATCATGCGGTGAGCGGCGACTATGAGGTCGTTCAGCGCACGGATACAAATACGGGCGAGGCGAACGCTGTCCTCATTGACGTGAACCGCTTCCGTAACGGTGAGGTCGTTTATGACGGGGTCAATCCGAACGCCAAGACCTACGCCGGCGTTTCCTACGGCGGCAATACGGCAGAGAAGAATACGATGACGCTCACAGGCATTGCCTCGGGCAAGACGGTCAAGTATCTCTCGGGTGGACGCTCGGAGGGGGCTGCGGGTGGTGCGGTAAACAACACCGTAAATCTCGTCGGCACGGGCGCGGGTACGCTCGAAGATGTGTATGGCGGCTATATCGGCAAGACAACGAACGCTGCGAATGCGACCGGCAACACGGTCAACATCGCGGGCGGCACGGCGCAGAATGTCTACGGCGGCTACACAAACGGCACGGGTAAGACCACGGGCAACATCGTGAATATCGGCTATACCGACAAGAACGGTGCATTCCATGCGGTCGCGGACGGCACGAAGGTTACGGGCACAATCTACGGCGGCAGCAAGTCCGACGATGTGACGGGCAACACGCTGAATGTGCGCGGCGCGATTACGGCAGGGCAGATTGCAAACTTTGAGAAGCTGAACTTCGCCGTGAACAAGGATCTGGCGGGCAAGACACTCCTCTCCATCAACGGCACTGCGGCGACTACGGGGCTTGACTGGCAGAAACTGACGGCGGACATTGCGACGACAGACCTGCCGACGAAGAGTTACGGTGCGACGCGCGTCACACTGATGTCGAATGACAAGGGCATCGACTTTGGCACGACCTATGACAAGGCAAAGGAAGTTGTCGCGGGCGATGTCTATGAGTTCTCCGTCGATACAGATACCCATGCGAAAAACGGCAAGTCTGTCTATGCGGACGGCTACCGTTTCAAGGACAACAAGTTGGCGACGTTTGCGGCAACAGACGGCACTCATGTTGAGGCATGGGGCGGAAAATCTGTCCTCGGCAAGACGGTGGAGGGCAATGTTCTCACCGTTACGGGCGGCAAGATCACGGATACGGCGTATGGCGGCACGTCGAGCAAGGGCAAGGCGCAGAATAACAAGCTGGTCATGCGCGGCGGCGATGTACAGACGCTCAAGGGCGGCTTCGGCAAGACGGCGACAGACAACACCGTCGATGTCTTCGGCGGCACGGTGCGCGGCGATGTCTACGGCGGTCACGCGACAGACGGTGATGCATCGAAGAATACAGTCAATCTCTATGGCGGCGTTCAGATCGGCGGTACGATTCACGGCGGCAAGGCGAGCGGGGCAAGCAAAAACAACACGCTTGCGGTGCGCTCGTTCGGCACGCAGGCGAAGGATTTTGACAATGTGCAGAATCTGCATTTCTACGTACCTGCGGGCACGACACCTGCAGAGACGCGCACGATGCTGACGCTCACGAATACGGGAGCAAAGGATGTCAAGGGGCTGAGGTTCGGTGTCGGGATCGCGGGCGACGCAAAGGCATTCAAGCCAGGCGATGCAATCAGTCTGCTGAAAACCGCAGGAACATTGGCGACGGATGCAGAGCTGAAGAACGATGGCAAGAATACGATGACGGCGACGCAGGGCGGTATCCTCGACTATACGCTCAGCCTCGCAAAGCGTGGGAATAATGAACTCATCGCGACGGTCAAGAAGGTCGCGGCAAACGACCGCAGCAAGTCGCCGGTCGAGACGCGCGTGGCGGCGAGCGCACTGCTGAACGCAGGTGCAGACCTCCTCTCGAATGTCGGATATACGGCTGCGGCTGAGGCGGCGGCTGTGATCTCGGCGAGTACGGCGCCCGCCGGCTCCTCTGCCGAGGGGACGCGGAACACGGATGCAGGACTTGTGGCTGCGGAATCTGCCGGCGCAAATGCGATGGCGGCAGTCAGTGGCGCATTCCAGCCGTGGGCAGCACAGAGCGGTTCGGCCGTGCGAATTCATTCCGGTTCCTACGTGGATGCAAAGGGGTGGAATCTCAACGTCGGCTTTGCCCGTACGAACGAGATGAATGACGCGAAGCTGACCTACGGTCCGTTTGTCGAATACGGGCGCGGTACGTACGACTCCTATCTGGACGACGGTACGCACGGCAGCGGTGCGATGCACTACGTCGGCGGCGGCGTGATGGCGAAGATGATGCAGGACAGTGGCCTGTATGTTGAGGGCAGCCTGCGTGCGGGACGTATCTCGCGCGACTACACGGGCAGCGGCGACGCAGCGGAACTGAGCTATGACGATGCGAGCACATATTATGCGGCACACATCGGCGTCGGTCAGGAGTGGCAGCTTGCGGGCGGCGATAAGATCGAAGGCTATGCGAAGTACTTCTACGCGCATCAGGCAGGCAATACAACGAAGCTGCGTTCGGGCGCAGATCTCGAATTCGGCGATGTGGAATCGCACCGCCTGCGCGTCGGTGCCCGCTATACGCATGCAGTCGGCGGCGGCAGCGAACTCTATGCGGGGCTTGGCTACGAGTATGAGTTCGATGGCGCGGCAACGGCGATGTATCAGGGCTATGCAACGCCAAGTCCCTCGCTCGGCGGCGGTACGGGAATCCTCGAACTCGGCTACCGCTTTGCGCCGAAGGACGGCCGCGTCAGCTACGGCGTGAACCTCATGGGTACGAAGGGGAAGCGCGACGGCATCGCAGGCGGCATTCAGGTCAACTGGGCGTTCTGAGGTGGATGCTTGAAAAGGGGCGACCTTAGGGTCGTCTCTTTCTGTATACAGAATTATTTTCGTTGGGCGGTTGCGTGTGTACGAGAATCGTTCTATAATAAAAAACGCCCACAGGGGCAGGATATATCCAGAGGAGCTAACGATAAAAGAAATTTATTGCTAGCGCGTATAAGAGGTGATACGAGTGAGTGATACGTACAGTGTCGCCATCAGCTATGGCGACGTGCTCGGTTGGATTGATTACGATGCGGCTTCGCGCTCCGCGACGGTGAACCTCGCGGACGAGAAGGGGCGCACGGCGGTGGAGGAGTTCCTCGCCGCAGATCATGAGGTCGAGGTGCCGCATGAGACGCTGATGGACTTCACGAAGGAGACCGTCACTCCGCTCGCGGATCGCGGGAGCTTTGAGCTGGCGCTCACGCGCCTTTGGAACGAGACGAGTGTCCAGGTGGACTGGTCGCGTCCGGTCGACTATGTGAAGGCGCACCCGCATTACTGAGGAAATGTATTTCCTCGCAGGTTTTACGCTGTCCATGGGGGGATGGCGGGAGGAGTTTTTATGATTCGTATTGGTATTCTTGGTTATGGCAATCTCGGACGCGGTGTGGAGTACGCCGTCGAGGCAAATGAGGATATGGAGCTGGTCGCTGTCTTTACGCGGCGCGACCCTGCGTCGGTGAAGCCGCGCACGAACGTGCCGGTTGTCCATGCGGACAAGGCGGCGGAGTGGAAGGATAAGGTCGATGTGCTCATCCTCTGCGGCGGCTCTGCGACCGATCTGCCCGAGCAAACCCCTGCGTTTGCAAAGCTGTTCAATGTCGTGGACAGTTTCGACACGCACGCAAACATTCCCGCGCACTTCGCGGCGGTGGATGCGGCGGCAAAGGCGGCGGGACACGTTGGCGTGATCTCGGTTGGCTGGGATCCGGGGATGTTCTCGCTTGCACGTGTCTACAGCAATGCCGTGCTCACGAACGGGACGGACTATACGTTCTGGGGACGTGGGGTCAGTCAGGGGCATTCGGATGCGATCCGCCGCGTGCCAGGGGTCAAGGATGCCAAGCAGTATACCGTTCCCGTGCCTGCCGCACTTGAGGCGGTGCGCAGCGGTGCAAATCCGACACTCTCGACGCGCGAGAAGCATACGCGCGAGTGCTATGTCGTGCTCGAGGAGGGTGCAGATGCGGCTGCGGTGGAGAAGGCGATCGTGACGATGCCGAACTACTTCTCGGACTATGATACGACGGTGCACTTCATCAGCGAGGAGGAGCTGCAGCGTGATCACGCGGGGCTGCCCCATGCGGGCTTTGTCGTTCGCTCGGGCGCGACGGGCAAGGATGGCGAGCACAAGCACGTCATTGAGTTCAACCTGAAGCTCGACTCGAACCCCGAGTTCACGGCGTGTGTTCTCGCGGCGTATGCACGCGCGGCGCATCGCCTAGCGTCCGAGGGAGCGAAGGGCTGCAAGACCGTCCTCGACATCGCCCCTGCCTATCTCTCGGCACGGAGCGGTGCAGAGCTGCGTGCGGTTTTGTTGTAAAATCCAGTGCCTCGTGCATTTTTGCACGGGGCACTTTTGTATTGGTGCTGTGGCATTCGCAGAAAGGAGGAGCAGCATGGGTCTGCTTCGTAAATTTTTCAGCAATATGGGAAACCCTCAAGGGAAGATGGGGAAATTTGTCATCGCCATGATGAATCGCGGTCATGCGGGCATTGCGGCGTGGGGCTTTTCGCATCTCGACCTGCAAGGGAATGAGCAGGTGCTTGACTGCGGCTGCGGCGGTGGTGCGAACGTCGCCGTGTTCCTGCGGATGGTGGACGAGGGGCATGTGACGGGGCTGGACTATTCAACGGTCTCCGTAGCGAAGGCGCGTGAGGTGAATCGTGCGGCGATTGATGCGGGACGCTGTGAAATCGTGCAGGGGAATGTGCTGGAACTGCCGTTTGATGACGGTCGGTTCGATGTTGTGACGGCGTTCGAGACGGTGTATTTCTGGCCGGAGATTGCGCGCTGCTTTACCGAGGTTTATCGCGTTCTGAAAGCTGGCGGCGTGTTTATGATAACGAACGAAACAAGCGGAAAGACGGGCGCACATGAGAAATGGCAGAAAATTGTCGATGGAATGTCTGTCTATACGGGGGAGGAGCTTGAAAGCCTGCTGACGGGCGCGGGATTTGCACGCGTGGAGATTGACGAGGATTTGAAGGCAGACCGCTTGAACGTTCGGGCGTATAAGGCGTAGCAGTCTTTTTGATACGATAAAAGCGTCCCGTGATCGACGGGACGCTTTTGCTATTTCGCCAAACGACATTTTCTGCTATAGTAAGGGCATAGACTGGATGAGAAAGGAGTGCTGCTATGGCGATTACACCGCCGACACCGCCCACGCCTCCGACACCGCCGAAGATCACGCTCGGTGATGCGGCGCGGGACGCACAGGCGAATACGACGCATACGACAGGCGACGCGCAGGCGGAGCAGCAGGCGCGTGACTCCGTGGCGCAGGGAAATGGCGCACTCTCCAAGACAACGCATGAAACGCCGAAGTCGCAGAACTCTGCGGAACACCCGAACGCTGCTGCGCGTACGGATGCGGCAAAGGGCGATCCCGTCAGCACGTCCGCGTCGAAGGTGGATCGCGGGACGAAGGTCGAGGGGCAGACCGGCGCGGATGTCGCGAGCAGTCTCGATATGGCGCAAGAGAACGCGGTGCTCAAGCAGCAGCTTGCGGGGACGGAGCAGAAAACGCCGGAGGCTCCGCAGTCCTACACGGCGACGAGCGGGCTGTACTATGCGGGGATGATCGTCGTTGCCCTTGTGCTCGGGGGGGTCCTCTTTCGCCGTTTCTTCCAAAAGAAGCCTGAGGCTTCCGCGATGGAAGAGCCGTCCCTCGGAGAGCGCATTCTCGCGCATGATCGGGAGCGTACGGCACGCGCAGACGAATCGCACGCACAGGAGACACATGACGATCTCCTTGCGGCAGCGGAGCAGACGCGGCGTGCACGCGATACACGCAGCGAGCTCCTGCCGGAGTTTACCGGACTGACGGCGGGCGAGGCACTCGCACGTCTGATGGAGGAGGAGACGGCTGCGCCGCATACGCTGCCTCCTGTGGAGGCACCGCCACGCCCCACACGCACGCGTGCCGCTGCGCCGAAGCCCGCTGCACAGGCGCATAGAACGACGAGACAAACACCGCCCGTACCATCCCCGACCATGCCATCGGCACAGAAGACCTCTGTAAAAAGCACAGAGAAGCAGGAGGATGCGGAGGAGAAGCCGCGTTTCGAGGTGCGTGTCTGATGCGTATACATGTACGCAGCGCCTAAAACATATTGACAAATGCTCATGCGTCGGCGATAATGAAGAAGTTTTCACGAAAATACTTGCAGTGCGGCGGGGAGGAGATTGCTTCTATGAAACATGTGCTGTCCGTCTTTGTGGAGAACCAGACCGGAGTTCTGGTGCGCGTTGTAAGTATGTTTTCGCGGCGCGAGTTCAACATCGACAGCCTGTCTGTCGGCGTGACGGAGTCGCCGGATTTCTCGCGCATCACGGTGGTGATGCAGGGGGATGGAAATCTCGTCGAGCAGATGATCAAGCAGCTGGAAAAGATGCCCGTGGTGCGGGCGGTTCAGCGACTGGACGAAAAAAGTGCGGCGTGCCGCGGCATGACGCTCATCAAGGTGCGGGCGGACGATGACAATCGTCTTGACGTGCTCAAGATGGGCGAACTGTTTCGTGCACATGTTGTCGATGTGGAGTCCGCCTCGATCATCTTTGAGATCACGGGCAGCGATGACAAGGTGACGGCGTTCCTGAAGGTGATCAAACCTTACGGCATCGTCGAGGTCATCCGTACGGGGCTCATTGCGCTCGAGCGGGGGGAACACACAATTTATGAACATTGTGAGGAGAGGGAGTACTATGGCAAAAACTTACTATGATCAGGATGTCAACTGGAGCGTGCTCGAGGGCAAGACGGTCGCGGTCATCGGCTACGGCAGCCAGGGTCATGCACATGCGCTGAACCTGAAGGACAGCGGCGTGAATGTTGTCGTCGGTCTCTATGCGGGATCGAAGTCGGCAAAGCTCGCCGAGGAAGATGGTCTGAAGGTGCTCCCCGTGGCAGAGGCGGTCAAGGCTGCGGATGTTACGATGATCCTCATTCCGGATGAGAAGCAGGCGGCTCTCTACAAGAGCGAGATTGCGCCGAACCTGAAGTCCGGCAGTGCGCTTGCATTCGCACATGGCTTCAACATCCATTTCAACCAGATCGTACCCGCCGACGATATCGACGTATTCATGGTTGCGCCAAAGGGACCCGGTCATCTCGTGCGCCGTACCTTCCGCGAGGGCGGCGGCGTGCCGGATGTGTTCGCGGTCGGTCAGGACGCGTCGGGCAAGTGCTTTGACCTTGCACTCGCCTATGCACGTGGTATCGGCGGAACGCGTGCGGGGGTCATTCAGACGACGTTCCAGGAGGAGACGGAGACCGATCTCTTCGGCGAGCAGGTCGTCCTCTGCGGCGGCGTGACGCACCTCATCCAGAACGGTTTTGAGACGCTGATCGAGGCGGGCTATCAGCCGGAGATCGCGTATTTCGAGTGCTTCCACGAGATGAAGCTCATCGTCGATCTCATGTATGAGGGCGGCATGGCAAAGATGCGCAAGTCCATCTCCGATACGGCGGAGTATGGCGACTATAAGGTCGGTCCGCGCATCATCACCGAGGAGACGAAGGCGGAGATGAAGCGTGTTCTTGCCGAGATTCAGGACGGCACGTTTGCGCGCCGCTGGCTCACGGAGAACAATGCGGCAGGTCGCGCGAACTTCCTCGCGGAGCGCCGCATCCACGCAGAGCATCCGATCGAGGAGGTCGGTAAGGAGCTGCGCGGCATGATGTCGTGGCTCAAGGACGGCGCGGATCTGCGTAAGGATTAAACCGCCGCTCCCCTGCCTGCCCCGCCGCAGCGGGGAAGGGGGACCACGCGCAGCGTGGTAGAAGGGGCGCTTCATCAGGGGCACAACAAAGGGGCTGCATAGCCCCTTTTTCTGTTCTGTATCTTTGTGGTGATATATTTTTGGAGGGCAATATGGGCATGAATATGAGCGAGAAGATTCTCGCACGCCATGCGGGATTGGATCACGTCGAGCCGGGGCAGCTCGTGACGTGCCGTCTCGATATGGTGCTCGCAAACGATGTGACGGGGCCGCCGTCCATCAAGGAGTTTGAAAAGACGGGTCGCCCCGTCTTTGACCGCACGAAAATCGCGCTGATTCCTGATCATTTCCAGCCGGCAAAGGACATCAAGTCCTCGGAGCTGGCGAAGATCATGCGCGACTTTGCACGCAAGCATGACATCCTGCACTACTATGAGCAGGGGCGCGTCGGCATCGAGCACGTCATTCTCCCCGAAAAGGGCATCGTCGGCCCCGGTATGCTGACGATCGGCGCGGACTCGCACACCTGCACCTACGGCGCGGTGAACGGCTTCTCGACGGGTGTCGGTACGACCGATCTCGCGGTCGGTATGGCGACGGGCGAAGCCTGGTTCAAAGTGCCCGAGGCGATCAATGTGCATCTGACGGGCAAAAAGCCCGCCGACATCAGCGGCAAGGATGTCATTCTGACGCTCATCGGCATGATCGGTGTGGACGGTGCACTCTATCAGAGCCTTGAGTTCACGGGCGAGGGCGTGGCGGATCTCACGATGACCGACCGTCTGACGATTGCCAACATGGCAATCGAGGCGGGGGCGAAGAACGGCATTTTCCCATACGATGATGTGTGCAAGGAATACGTCGAGGGACGCATGACGGGCGTGTTTGAGCCCGTGAACCCCGACCCCGACGCGCAGTACGCACGCACGGTGGAGATCAACCTCAGCGAGCTGCGTCCCGTCGTTTCGTTCCCGCATCTGCCGGAGAATACGAAGCGCGTGATGGATATCCCAGAACCGATTGCAATCGATCAGGTCGTCATCGGCTCGTGTACGAACGGGCGGCTTGAGGATATGGAGATTGCGGCGCAGATTCTCAAGGGACATGAGGTGCACCCGCATGTCCGCTGTATCATCATCCCCGGCTCGCCGTGGGTCTATCAGGAGGCGATGCGGCGCGGCTACCTCGATATCTTTATGGATGCGGGCGCGGCGGTCTCAACACCGACTTGTGGGCCATGCCTCGGCGGCTACATGGGCATCCTCGCGGCGGGCGAGCGGTGCGTGTCGACGACGAACCGCAATTTCCGCGGGCGTATGGGGCACGTTGACAGTGAGGTCTATCTCGCAGGGCCGCACGTTGCGGCGGCGAGTGCAATACTGGGGCGGATTGCAGCTCCCGAGGAGGTGGCGTGATGTTCGAGGGAAAGGTCTGGCGTTACGGCGATAACATTGATACGGATGTCATCATCCCCGCGCGCTATCTCAATACGTTTGAGCCAAAGGCACTCGCGGCGCACTGCATGGAGGACATCGACACGACGTTCGCCGGAAATGTGGCGGAGGGCGACATCATGGTCGGCGGGCGCAACTTCGGCTGCGGCTCCTCGCGTGAGCATGCGCCCATTTCGATCGCGGCATCGGGCGTGCCTGTGGTGATTGCGGCGAGCTTTGCACGCATCTTCTACCGCAACGGCATCAACATCGGTCTGCCGCTTCTTGAGATCGGTGACGATGTGGAGAAGATCAGTGCGGGCGACCGTCTGCGCGTGGACACGGCGACGGGGGCAATCGAGAATCTGACGACGGGCGATACGTTCCATGCGCATCCGCTGCCGGGCTTCGTGCAGGATATTGCGCGTGCGGGCGGACTCCTCAACTACATCCGCGAGAATGGAGGTTTCCGTCATGGCGTATAAGATTGCAGTCGTCCCTGGGGACGGCATCGGACAGGAGATCACGACGGAAGCCGTACGCGTCCTCAAAGCCATCGATGCAAAATTTGCGCTCGGGCTGACGTACGAGACGCGTGACGCTGGCGGTACGGCATACGATAAATTTGGCACGCCGCTGCCCGAGGATACACTCGCGGTCTGTAAGGCATCGGACGGCGTGCTCTTCGGCGCGGTCGGCGGGACGAAGTGGGACAGCGTGGAGCCTGCCCTGCGCCCCGAGCGTGCGATTTTGGGGCTCCGTAAGGGGCTCGGCCTCTATGCGAATCTGCGTCCTGTGAAGGTCGCGGACGCACTGATCGAGCACTCGCCGCTGAAGCCGGAACTCGTGCGCGGTGTCGATCTCGTCATCGTGCGCGAGCTGATCGGCGGCATCTACTTCGGAGAGAAGTGTGAGTCCGAGCAGTTGGACGGTGCGGAACGTGCGTGGGACATGGAGAACTACTCCGTGCCCGAGGTGGAACGCATCGCACGTCTCGCGTTCGAGACGGCGCGTCTCAGACGTGGCAAGGTCACGTCCGTGGACAAGGCGAACGTGCTCGCGACCTCGCGTCTCTGGCGGCGCACAGTGACGGCACTTGCACCGGAGTATGGCGATGTCGCACTCGATCATCTCTATGTGGACAACTGTGCCATGCAGCTTGCCGTGCGTCCGACGCAGTTCGATGTGATCGTGACGGGCAACCTCTTTGGCGACATCCTCTCCGATGAGGCGGCGGTCATCGGCGGCTCGATCGGACTGATGCCGTCCGCGTCCATCGGCACGGGGACAAGCCTCTTTGAGCCGATTCACGGCAGTGCGCCCGACATCGCGGGCAAGGGGATCGCGAACCCGCTCGGGACGATCCTCTCAGCGGCGATGCTCCTGCGCTATGCCCTTCATGAGGAGGAGGCTGCTGCTGCGATCGAGGCGGCGGTGGACGCGGCACTCGCGGACGGCAAGCGCACGGCGGACATCTATATCGCGGACACGGGCTGCACGAAGGTCGGTACGACGGAGATGACCGACGCGGTGCTTGCGTATCTGTAAAAGTATACATAGAAGCAAGGATGCTCTCGGAGCGCCCCTATCGGCTCGTTTCACTCGCCACTTACTGACCTGTCCGAGAAGCAAGCCCGAAGGGTGCAGCTGAGCGGGTAACAGGTCGTATGGGAAAACCTCCCAAGAACACAAGCCGAAAGGCGCAGTGTGATTGGAAGAGGTTGACCGCTCCCCCGTCGCGACGGGGGAAGCTAATATACCGTACTCCAACAGCCTCCCCCGTCGAAACGGGGGAGGGGGACCATGCGCAGCATGGTGGAAGGGGCGCCTTGATCACTCAATGAAAAATGCGGTACGAAGCTGTTTTGACTTCGTACCGCATTTTTATATTTCTGCGCCTCTTTTGTGTATATACCTCCACCAAACGAACAGTGCAAGGATGAGCAGCAGAACGCCTACCGTGGGAAAGAGGTAGTGCATGCCGAGATAGGTCGCGACCACACCGCCGAGGAGCGGCCCCGTGAACCCGCCGACCTGCTGCGCGGCGAAGAGCATGCCAAACACGCTTCCCTTGAGCTGCGCGGGTGTGTGCTGCGCGATGACCGCATTCAGCGAGGGCTGGATGCCGGCGAAGAAGAGCCCGACACCAAACTGCATTGCGGCAAACGGCACAAGTGTATCGGGAATCCCTTGCAATGTGAGCATCGTCCCCGCGCAGGACAGCGCAAGACACATCGCGCGGAAGTAGCTGCGCCGCGCCCCGAAGATGCCCCAGAGAGGAGCCGCAATCGCTCCTGCAATCCCTCCGAGCGAGAAGACAACGCCCGCGACGAGCACGATGTTTTCCATATCGCCTGCGAGGTATTTGATGTATGTTGTGATGACGGGCATGAGAATGAACGTCACCATCTGCGCGAGTGTGCTCACAATCATCATCGTGCGCAGAATGGGGATACGCCAGAGATGCCACGGGCTTTTCTCCTCCGATGTGAGTGGTGTATTGTCCTCCGGCATCGGAGGCTCCTTGATGATGAAGGTGAACGCAAGAAAATTGATGAAGAGTGCGAGTCCGCCAATGTAGAAGCTCATGCGCATACCGAACGCCTCCGCGAGCACACCGCCGAGCAGAGGCCCAACGACACCGCCCGCCGTCAGCGTGCCCTGCATGATGCCAAGGGAGAAACCAAGCCGCTCACGCGGCGCGTAGAGCGTCATGATCGCGAGATCCATCGGCCAGAGCCCCGCCGCAAATCCCTGAAAAACGCGGACGAGCACCAGCTGCTCAGGCGATGTGACAATGCCACCGAGCAGGTAACTGATCGAGATGAGGAGGCTTGCACGCATCGCCATGAGGCGCTTCCCACGGCGATCCGCCATGCGTCCCCAGATCGGTGCCATCACTGCCGAGACGAGGAACGTCACGGAGAATGCCAGCCCCGCCCAGAGATTGACCGAGGCCTCGTCCACGCCGAGCTCGTGCGTCAGATATATCGGCAGGAACGGAATAATCATCGTATAGCTCGCCGACATGAAGAGCACGTTGCACGTCAGTAGTGCGAGGATCACTTTCCAATTCATCTGCGGCCCCCATTTCCATATATCTGTATTCTACCACGTTTTTGAGAAAAGAAAACCAGTAGGGAGGGACGAAATACCTAAATATTGATTTTCTGAAAACTTTATGCTATGATAATGGAAACTCGGGACAATTTTGTAGGAAAAGCGCACTAATCAGAAGCGCCATAAAATACCGCAACACCCTCTGCTGCGCATCATTTGCGGCAGAATTTTCGGAAGTAAGGATTGCTCATGAAACACATCGTCGTAGACCTTGAGATGAACCCCGTCGCAAAAGAACACAGGGAGATCCGAAGAAAGCTCAACGGAGAGATCATCGAGATCGGTGCGGTGCGCCTGAATGAGAACTTTGAACAGGAGGACGAGTTCCAGTGCTATGTCTGTCCCGAGTACGGGATGGTGAAGAAGCACATCACCGAGCTCACGGGCATCACGCAGGAGAAGGTCGCAGGGCGGCCTGCATTCTCCGAGAGCTTTCACAGCTTCGTCGCGTGGATTGGCGAGGCAGAGACGAAGATCTATTCGTGGAGTATGTCGGACATCAAGCAGCTGCGCAAGGAGTGTCGGCTGAAACTGCCCGACTTTGATGTGAACTGGCTCGATGTGCGTTGGGTTGACCTGCAGCAGGCATTCGATGATCGTCTGGGACTCCACAACAGTCTCGCACTGAAGCACGCACTCGGCGCAATGGGGCGCAGATTCGAGGGCAGTCAGCACTCCGCGCTCGCCGATGCGCTCAACACGAGTGCCGTCCTCACCCTCATGCAGGACGATGCGCGATTCTGCGAGACCATGCGTCCCGTCCTCGAGATCCTCGAGCCCAGTGAGGGGCTGTCGAACTCCATCGGCGACCTTTTCCCCGATCTTGAAAAACTGAAGAGCAATCTGTAAGGAGCAGAGCGCCTGTGAAGAGACCGGCGCTCTTTTTCATGCGCAACAAAAAACCGCCCTCGTGGGCGGCTCTATCAATCGAGTTGGTGGAGATGAGGAGAATCGAACTCCTGTCCGAAGATAATACTACATGGATTTCTCCGAGCGCAGTCTGTGTATTTTTTTAGATGCAGTGCCGCCCGCAGACAGGCTGCAATACACCGATCACGATGAAGTTCCCGTGAGAGTTATCGTGCGATGGCTCTCAGGTATCCCGCGTTTGACCCCTGTCTCCATCCGTGCGGGAGGCAGACGGAAAGGGGCTGGCTTAAGCCGCCAGAGCGTAGTCTTCGTTTGCTTTTATGTTTAATAAAAGTGTTCACCTTACTAACGGGTTGATGACCCCCCGGCTCGCTGTCCACATACTACCCATCCCCGTCGAGACCATTACATCCCCGATAATGGAAGCGTATGTGCTTGTTTGATATAATAGCAGATGTCACGCGCTCTGTCAAATCGTGTTTTTTCTTGCAAGATGGAAAAATTTTTAGTATCATGTAAAATGGTTAGAATATGACCGTGTTATAGGGATATAAGGATAAATTCATTTTATCAGCGATTCCCTAGGAGGATAACGCTTGCAAAGAGAGAGAACGCTGGCGTCTCGTGTGGTCTACGATGGCATCGGACTGCACTCGGGGCGGCCGGTACATATGGAACTCGTTCCCGCCGCGACGGGGACGGGGATACAGTTCGCGCGTGCGGATCTGCCCGAGGCTCTGCCGGTTGCGGCGACGGCGGCAAATGTGACGGCGACGCTCCGTGCGACAACGATCGGTGCGGGAGCACTGAAATTCTTCACGATCGAGCATCTGATGAGTGCGCTCCACGTGCATGGCATTGACAACTGTCTTGTCCTGCTCGACGCGGAGGAACCGCCCGTGGTGGATGGCAGTGCGCGTACGTTCTTCCGTTTGATTGCCGAGGCGGGCACGGTGGAGCAAGACGCCGAGCGGCAGGTGACGGTGATCGACCGCGTCTATCGTGTGGATGATGGCAGCCACTTCGTTATGGCAGTGCCATACGATGGACTGCGCGTCTCGTTTACATCACTGAACGAGCATCCGCTCATCGGTGTGCAGTACTACAATCTTGAGGTGACCCCCGAGGCGTACGAGCGTGAGATCGCGCCCGCGCGGACGATTGCCTACGAGAAGGAGGTCAAGGCTCTGCAGGCAAACGGTCTCGGTCTCGGTGGATCGCTCGAGACCGTGATTGTCTACAATGATGAGGGGTGGATGAACCCGCTGAACTTCCCGAACGAGCTCGTGCGGCACAAGATTCTCGATGTGCTCGGGGATCTGCGCCTCGCTGGGATGATTCGGGGGCACATTATCGCGGTTGCGTCGGGACACGCGCTGAATACGGCACTGGCGAAACAGATTGCAGAGGAGAGGAAATAGCATGACTTTGGACATCAATGAAATTCAGCAGATTCTGCCGCATCGCCCGCCGATGCTGCTTGTGGATCGGATCACGGAACTTGTGCCGTTCAAATCGGCGACGGGCATCAAGTGTGTGACGATGAACGAGCCGTTCTTCCTCGGGCACTTCCCGGGCCACCCGATCATGCCAGGTGTCCTGCTCCTCGAAGGCATGGCGCAGGTGGGCGGCGTAACGATGCTCTATCCGGAGGAACATCGCGGCAAGATCGCGCTCTTTGGCGGGATGGAGAATGTGAAGTTCAAGCGTCCCGTCGTACCCGGTGATGTGGTTGTGACGAAGGCGGAGCTCGTGCGTGTGCGCGGTGTGTTTGGCGTGCTCCATGCGGATGCGTACGTCGCGGACGAACTTGTCGCCTCGGCAGATTTCAAATTCGCGTTGAAAAACGGGGATGAACTCTAATAATTGAGTGATAAATATAGAAGAACCCGACATAATCCACCGATAAACAGAATTGTTCGGCGATAACGGCTGATTTCCAGAGGTGAAAAAACAGCTCTTCTGTCGGATGATATAAAAGAAGCACTGTACTCTGTGCTTTTTTACAGAGAGTGGAATATGTCCGCCCCGATTTTGTTTGGGGATGAAGGAGTTGAAATAGATGACAGGCAGCAGCAAGGTTCTTGCCTACATCCATGAGACGGCGGTGGTTGCGCCGTCGGCGCGTATCGCGAAGAATGTGGAGATCGGTCCCTACGCAGTCATCTCGGATCATGTCCAGATCGGCGAGGGGACGAAGATCGGTCCGCACGTCGTCATCAAGGAGTGGACCCAGATCGGTCGTGACTGCCATATTTTCCAGGGCGCGTCGATTGGTGAGGTGCCGCAGGATCTGAAGTTCAAGGGTGAGAAGAGCTATACCTTCATCGGCGATCGCACGACGATCCGCGAGTGTGCGACGGTGCACCGCGCGACGGGTGAGGGCGAGGAGACGCGCATTGGCGACGACTGTCTGCTGATGGCATACACGCACATCGCTCATAACTGCGTGCTCGGCAACCGCATCATCATGAGCAACGCGGCGATGCTTGCAGGGCATGCGATCGTTGAGGACGGTGTTGTAATCGGCGGCATGGCGGGTGTGCACCAGTTTGTCAAGATCGGGCGCAACGCGATGATTGGCGGCACGTCGAAGCTTGTGCAGGATGTTGTACCGTTCACGATGGTGGACGGGCATCCCGCGCGTGCCGTAGGACTGAACAGTGTCGGCATCTCGCGTGCGGGCATTCCGATCGACGTGCGCCGTCGCATCAAACAGGCATATAAGATTCTCTATCGTTCGGGGTTGAATCTCACGCAGGCGATTGCGGTCATTGAGCAGGAGGTGGACTCCTGCGAGGAGATCGATCATCTCCTGCGTTTCCTCCGCAACGCAGAGCGCGGGATCTGTCGCGAACGTCATGAGGATGAGTGAGGGATAATGATGGAAAAACTGGGTCTGCTCGCGGGTGTCGGACATCTGCCCGCCGCGTGTGCGCGTGCGGCGCGTGCGCTCGGCTATGAGGTCCACGCAATCGCGCTCCTGCCGGACTGTGATCCGGAGCTGAAGGAGGCTGCGTCGGTCTATCGTGAGATCAGCATAGGTTCGATTGCCTCCATTCTGGCGTATTTGCAGCAGGAAGGCATTGGCAAAGTCACGATGATCGGCAAGGTCACGAAAGAGCTGCTCTTTACGGGGCAGATTCAGCCGGACGAGATGCTGCGCGGGATGCTCATGCAGCTGCCGAACCAGAACGACGATACAATCATGATGATGTTCGTCGGTGCGCTCATGAAGGTCGGCGTGACACCGCTTGACCAGACGGCACTCATCCGCCCGCTGATGCCTTCGGCGGGTGTTCTGACGAGCCGAGAGCCGAGTGATGCGGAGCGTGCGGATATGGAGTATGGGCTCCAGATGGCACGCGAGATCGGGCGGCTCGATGTCGGTCAGACCTCCGTGGTGAAGAACCGTGCGGTGATGGCTCTCGAGGCGATCGAGGGGACGGATGCGTGCATTCGTCGCGGCGGACAGCTCGCGGGCGGCGGTGCGGTCGTTGCAAAGGCGGCAAAGCCGCAGCAGGACAGCCGTTTTGACGTGCCGGCGGTCGGGCTGGACACGATCGAGTCGCTGGTTGCGGCAAAGGCATCCGCGCTCGTGATTGAGGCGGGCAAGACACTCTTCATCGACAAGGAGCGTGCGGTGGCACTCGCCGAGGCAAACGGCATTACGATTGCTGCGATGTGAGAGGTTTTGAGCGCCCCTTCCACCGCTTCGCGGTCCCCCTCCCCCGTTTCGACGGGGGAGGCTTTGAAGCAATGGCTGTTTAGCTTCCTTCGCCAGAGTGGGGGGAGCGTAGTGCTGATGGGGGGCGCTTCTAACGAATGCCGACTGCATTCGTAGTATGCTCGTTATTTGTCATGTTTAAGGAGGTCTTGCCTACTTGAAAATTATGCTTTCGGCGGGGGAGACCTCCGGCGATCTTCATGGGGCGGCACTTGCGCGTGAACTGCGTGCGCTTGACCCCACGGTTTCGCTCATTGGCTTCGGTGGCGCAGAGATGGAGGCGGCGGGTGTCGTGCTCCGTCAGAACTACGTCGACTATAACGTGATGGGCATCTCGGCGGTTCTGTTGAATCTCCGACGCATTTTTGCCCTCCTCGATGACCTCACGCGGCTCATGGAGGAGGAGCGTCCGGATGTGCTCGTCATCATCGACTATCCGGACTTTAACTGGCGGCTCGCGGCGCGGGCGAAAGAGCGGGGGATCCCCGTTTTTTCTTATATTCCGCCTTCTGCATGGGCGTGGCGCAAGGGGCGGGCAAAGTCCTGCGCAGCACTCGCAGATGAGATCGTTGCAATCTTTCCGCATGAGCTGCCGCCGTACGAGGCGGCGGGGGCGAACATCT
Organism: Centipeda infelix ATCC 43532; assembly: GCF_000234095.1. Lineage (GTDB taxonomy): Bacteria > Bacillota > Negativicutes > Selenomonadales > Selenomonadaceae > Centipeda > Centipeda infelix. Next base: position 390,388 of record NZ_JH376799.1, on the reverse strand, counting down.
CCTTTGTCGGCAACCCTCTGATCGATACGGTGCACGCGGAGATGGGGGCAGAGGAGGCACGGGAGCATTTTGGCATTGGCGCGGATGACGTGCCAATTCTTCTCATGCCGGGCAGCCGCCGTGAGGAGATCGAGCGTCTGCTCCCGCCCATGCTCGGCGCGGCAGAGATCTTGGCGGCGTGCGACTCCGCGCGGCGATTCTTCCTGCCCGTGGCGGGTGGTGTGGATGTCGCGCAGATCGAGAAACATCTTGCGAACTCCTCCGTGGAGGTCACGCTCACCCAAGACGCACGCTATGCGCTTATGGGCATCGCACGCGCGGCAATTGCGGCATCGGGGACGGTCGTCATGGAGGCGGCAATCATGGGGCTCCCCGCCGTCGTTCTCTATCGGATGTCTGCGCTCTCCTACTTCGTCGGGCGGCTGCTCGTCGACGTGCCGCGCTTCTCGCTGCCGAACATCCTCGTTGGCGAGACATTCGAGACAGAACTCCTCCAGGATGCTGTACAGCCAGAACGCATCGCGGAGGCGATGGAACGGATCATCATGGACGGCGCACCGCGCGACTATGTGACGGAGCGACTTGCACGCGCCGTTGCCATCCTCGGCGAGCCACACGCTGCGCGTCGCGTCGCAGAGAAGATTCTCGCGTTGGGGAAGCACGCATAATACATTTTCCACTAGGAGAACTATGAAGAATTATACGAGACTGCTCGCCTACATGCGCCCGTACGTGAACAAACTCGGGCTTGCCATCGTGTTCATCATCCTCGCCTCGGCGGCGAACCTCTATGTCCCGTGGATCATCAAGGACATGATTGACGACGTGCTTGCCGATAAGAATATGGCGCTCCTCAACGCCATCTGCATCGGCATCGTCGTGATCTTTTTCCTGCGCGGGATTTTTTACTTTGGGCAGTCCTACCTCGTCTCCTACATCGGACAGAAGGTCATCATCGATGTGCGTGAGGTCATGTTCCGCAAATTCCAGCGGATGCCGCTCGCGTACTATGACCGCCACCAGACGGGTGAGATCATGAGCTTCGTCACGAATGACGTCGCTGCGATCCAGTCTGCACTCGTGGACAACCTCATCGACCTTGTCACCGAGGGCTGCATCCTCATCGGCTCGCTCGTCCTAATGTTCTACCTCGACTGGAAACTCTCGCTCCTGACCCTCATCGTCATCCCAATGGTCGGACAGGCGATGAAGATTTTCGGGCGCAAGATCAAGAAGTCGAGCAACGTCATTCAGGAGCGTCTTGCAGAGATCACTGCACTCCTGCAGGAGTCGTTCTCCGCGACGCGCGTTGTAAAATCGTTCGTGCGCGAGGACTACGAAATTGATCGTTTTGTGCACAGCAATCAGCGCAACTTTGAAGCAGTGATGAAGAACGTCCAGCAGACGAGTATGCTCACGCCGACGGTCGAGTTTCTCGCGGCGATTGCCGTCACGCTCATTGTCTGGTTCGGCGGCTACGAGGTCGTCAACGGCGAGATCACGGCGGGTGCGTTCGTCGCGTTCCTGACCTACGCCGTCAACCTCGCGAATCCCGTTAAGCGTCTCTCGCGCATCTACGGCAATCTGCAAAAGGCGATGGCGGCGGTTGACCGCGTATTTGCCGTGGTTGATCTCGAGGAAAGCATTACGGACAGCCCCGATGCAAAGCCGCTTCCGCCTGTGGAGGGACGCGTGCGCTTCGACAATGTCGTCTTCTCCTACAAGGAGGGGCGGCGTGCGCTTGACGGTGTGTCACTTGAAGCTGCACCGGGTGAGATGATCGCTTTTGTCGGTCCTTCGGGTGCGGGCAAATCGACGATTGCGAATCTCATCCCACGTTTCTACGAGGTGGACAGCGGTACGATCACCGTCGACGGGCATGACATCCGCGACGTGACGCTCGCCTCCCTGCGCGGACAGATCGGGCTTGTACCGCAGGAGACGATGCTGTTCTCCACGACGATCCGTGAGAACATCCGCTACGGGCGGCTTGATGCGACGGATGCGGAGATCGAGGAGGCGGCGCGTGCGGCGAACGCGCATAATTTCATCACGGAGCTGGAGCACGGCTATGATACGCAGATCGGTGAGCGCGGTGTCAGCATCTCGGGTGGACAGCGGCAGCGCATTGCGATAGCGCGCGCGATTCTCAAGGACCCGCGCATCCTCATCCTTGATGAGGCGACCTCCGCGCTCGATACGGAGAGCGAGAAGATCGTGCAGGCAGCACTCGACAACCTTATGGTCGGGCGTACGAGCTTCGTCATCGCGCACCGTCTCTCGACAGTCTTTAACGCCGACCGCATCTATGTCATTGACGGCGGGCACATTGTGGAGCAGGGGACGCATGAGGAGCTGCTCGCAAAGGGCGGGCTCTATCAGCATCTCTATGACATTCAGTTTCGGGGAGAGTGATTATGAGATTTCTCTACAATCTAGCGGCAATCCTCATCGTCACCATCATCATACCGATCTTTATGCTGCGCGCGACACGCGAGCGCGGCTTTGTCGAGCGCATCAAGCAGAGTTTCGGATTCTATCCGCAGGACACGATCGACAAGGTGGCGGGGAAAAACGCGATCTGGGTGCACGCGGCATCCGTCGGCGAGATTGTGGCGACGAGCCCGCTCGTCCGCGAGTTCCGCAAAAAGTTCCCCGATAGCCCGATTCTCGTCTCGGTTGTCACAACGGGCGGCTATGAGATGGCGCACCGCATCATCAAGGATGCGGATGCCATCATTTACTTCCCGCTCGACCTGCCCTTCCTCGCCTCGCGCGTTGTCGGGCGCATCCGTCCGCGCGTGTTCCTGCCCGTGGAGACGGAGCTGTGGCCGAACTTCCTCAAAAAGGCGAAGCAGCTCGATGTCCCCGTCATGATGGTCAACGGCCGCATCAGCGACCGCAGCGTGAAGCAGTACAAGTACCTGCTCGGGATGCTGCGTGAGATGATCGGAACGGTGAAATGCTTTGCCATGCAGTCGAGCATCGACGCGGACTACATCATGCGTCTCGGTGCGCCGCGCGAGCTCGTCACGGTCACGGGCAATACGAAGTTCGATCAGGCGTATACGAGCGTCAGCCCCGAGGAGCGGGCGGCGCTCATTCAGGAGCTTGGGCTCTCCGGCGCGAGTCATATCATGATTGCCGGCTCGACGCATCGCGGCGAGGAGGAGCTGGTGCTTGCGGCGTTTGCCGCCGTACGTGAGCATGACCCAAAGGTGCGGCTCATCATTGCACCGCGTGAGGTGCTGCGTACGATGGAGGTCGAGCACCTTTGCCGCAAGGCGGGCTTCACCGTCAATACGCGCAAGAATCTCCAAAAGGGGGCAGAGGGCGGCGAGGATATTGTCATCCTTGATACGGTCGGCGAGCTCGGGCGCGTCTATGGTCTCGGCGATGTCATCTACATCGGCGGCAGCCTGATCCCACACGGTGGTCACAACATCCTCGAACCAGCGGCACACGGCAAGGCGATTATCGTCGGCAACCAGATGTTCAACTTCAAGGACATCCATGCACTCTTCCGCAACCGCAACGCCGTCGTGACTGTTGCGAACGGTGAGGAACTGACGCGCGAGACGCTGCGTCTCTTCGGGAATGCGGCGGAGCGGGAGCGGCTCGAGCGCGAGACGCTTGCGATCATCAATGAGAACAAGGGCGCGTCTGCAAAGTCCGCGCAGATCCTCGTGGATATGCTCGCGGCATATGAGGCACGGCGTGCGCTGCGTGCGCAGGAGCGTATCAGTGCCCATCGTGTGCGTGCGACGCAGAAGGTCGCAAATTTCCAGACGTACTTCATCGATCTCGTACATGACAAGGACGTACGCGGTGTTTCGCGCCGTCTTATCATGGGGATTTTCTACGCATTTTCGCTCATCTATGAGCAGCTTGTCAATCTGAAGCTCACGATGTATCGTCTTGGATGGGCGAAGAAGGAGCAGCTGCCCTGCTTCGTTATCAGTCTCGGAAACGTCACAGTCGGCGGTACGGGCAAGACCCCGACGGCGCAGCATCTCGCGCGTGCGATTCACGCGATGGGCTACCGCGTCGCGATTCTCAACCGCGGCTACCGTGCGAAGTGGCGCGGCGACGTCGGCATCGTGTCCGACGGCTGCACGCTCAAGATGGACGCGGAGACGGCGGGCGATGAGGCCTTTATGCTGGCAAAGCACCTGCCGAACGTGCCCGTACTCATTGGCCCGCAGCGTGCGGTGACGGGACGTTACGCCATCGAGCATTTCGGTGCGGAGGTGGCGATTCTCGATGACGGCTATCAGCACTGGCAGCTTGCGCGCGACATGGATATCCTGCTCGTGGACGCAGTGAACGTGTTCGGCAACGGCTATCTCCTGCCGCGCGGCACACTGCGTGAGCCGCTGTCGCACATCGACCGTGCGGATGTCTGTCTCATGACGAAGGTCGATCAGGCGGCACCGGGCGCGATTCAGCACATCTGGGAGACGTTTCGCAGCTATAACCAGGACGGGCTCATCATCGAGAGCATCCATCAGCCGCGCCAGTTCGTGCGGCTCTCGGACTGGTACGAGGACATTGCGGCGGGCGGCGTACCTGTCACCGAGATGGAGGGGAAGAAGGTACTCGCCGTCTCGGCGATCGGCAACCCCGCTTCGTTCGAGCAGACACTTGCTGATCTCGGGGTCGAGATGGTGGAGAGTATGCGCTATCCCGATCACCACGACTACGGCGAGCGCGATATGGCAGAGGTGCTGTACCGCGCAGAGACGCTGGGGGTTGAGGCGATTATCATCACGGAGAAGGACGCGGTGAAGGTGCCGGCGGATGTCGTACGCGCGAAGTGGCGCATCCCGATGTATGTCATCTCCGTCGAAGTGACGTTCCAGAAGGGGCAGGAGAAGTTCTTCCGCACGCTCGAGGAACAGCTTGCGGCGAAGCTGAGACCTGCATCTTAGGATCAGAGCGCGAACACCACGCGAACACAGAGTTGCGCAAGTGATCGCGCGCTTGTACGCTCAAATACCGTCGGACTTCTTAAACGCGCTTCGCTTGAACGAAAGAAATCCGACGGGGCGTACCGCGCCCTTTACTCACTTGCTTCACTAAGGTTCGCTTAGGTGTATCGCGCTGCTTCTCACCGAGGCGGTTGGGGACTCACAGATAAGGATTAAAACTTGAGGTGATCGCATGAAAGTTCTCTGCATTATCCCCGCGCGTTACGCATCCACGCGTCTGCCGGGCAAGCCCCTGCGCGACATCGCGGGGAAGCCCATGATCGTGCGCGTCTACGAGCGTGCCGTGCGGGCAAAGCTCGTGCAGGATGTTGTTGTTGCAACGGACGATGAGCGCATCCGCGCCGCTGTCGAGGAGCACGGCGGACGCGCCGTCATGACACGCGTCGACCATGCAACGGGGACGGATCGTCTCGCCGAGGTCGCGGAGAAAATGACGGACTACGACCTCATCATCAATGTGCAGGGCGACGAACCGCTCATTGATCCTGCCGTCATCGATGCACTCGTTGAGCCTTTCCTCGTAGATGAAACACTGCCGATGGCGACGGCAAAGACACTGCTCATGGACGAGGAAGAGATCGTGAACCCGAACAACGTCAAGGTCATTACAGACCTTTCGGGCAACGCCCTCTACTTCTCCCGTGCTCGCATCCCGTATGCGCGGAATGAAGGTGCTAAAGTTTACAAACATATCGGCATCTATGCGTATCGTCGAGATTTCCTGCTCAGTTATGCACGCATGGCGCAGACCCCACTCGAACTTTCCGAGTCCCTCGAACAGCTGCGTGCGCTCGAGAACGGGTACACAATCCGTGTCATCGAGACGGACGCGGTCTTTATCGGTGTTGACACCGAGGAGGATCTTGCAGCAGTCAATGAGGAATACATAAGACGTGGGATTCATTGACCTTTTCGCGTGAAAATTCTATAATAAATGCAGAACGGGATGGAGCATGAATATAACTCCTGAGAATATACGACACCTTTGTCAATCGAATGCAATGTATTGGACGGAGCATGTAGGAAAGCGTCTGATTAAAAGGAGCATTTCGCCCGATGAAGTTATTCAAGTTTTGCTTCATGGACAGATAATCGAGCATTATGAGGATGACTATCCGTTTCCGAGCTGTTTGAGCTTTTCGATGATCGGGACTCGTCCATTGCACGTTGTGTGCAGTATCGGGAACGGTCAGCTGTTCATTATTACTGCGTATGAGCCTGATCCGACCGAGTGGGATACGACGTTCACAAAACGTAGAAAGGAAGGTGGATTGTCATGAAACAGTGCACATTCTGCAAGGGTACAGCACAGGAAGGACTGTCCACGTTCACGGCAGATCTGGGAGACTGCATTGTTATCATTCGTAATGTCCCTTCCCATATCTGTGAACAGTGTGGGGAGACTTACTACACGACGGAGGTCATGCAGCAGGTGTATCGCATTGTCCAATCAGTTCGCGAAACGATGAGTGAGATCACTGTTGTGAATTATCGTCCTGCCGCTTAGGCGGATGCGTTTGTTGAAAGGAGCCATGAAGATGAACAAAGTGAAGCTGGCGAATTTTGAGATCGGCGGCGGCGAGCCGTTGGTGCTCCTCGCAGGACCGTGTGTCCTCGAGGGCCTCGAGCGTTCCCTCCTGATCGGGCGCGGCATCAAGGAGATCACGGATCGTCTCGGCATCCCCTATGTGTTCAAGGCATCCTTTGACAAAGCGAACCGCTCCGCCTACCACAGCTTTCGCGGACCGGGGCTCGAGGAGGGGCTGAAGATCCTGAAGGCAATCCGCGATGAACTCCATGTGCCTGTCGTAACGGACATTCATGAAACATCGCAGGCGGAGCCTGTGGCAAAGGTTGCGGACATCCTTCAGATTCCCGCCTTTCTCTCGCGTCAGACCGATCTCCTGCACGCGGCGGCACAGACGGGCGCGATCGTCAACGTGAAGAAGGGGCAGTTCCTCTCGCCGAACGATATGCGCAACGTTGTCGACAAGATTCACGAGAGCGGCAGCGACCGCATCCTCCTCACGGAACGCGGCGAGAGCTTCGGCTACAACAACCTCGTCGTGGATATGCGCTCCTTCCCCATCATGCGCAGCTTCGGCTATCCCGTCATCTTCGACGGCACGCACAGCGTTCAGCTGCCGGGCGGCGCGGGTACGAGCTCGGGCGGACAGCGTGAGTATGTCGAGTACCTCGTGCGTGCTGCTGTCGGTGCGGGGGTTGATGGGCTCTTCCTCGAGGTGCATGACAACCCGCCTGAGGCACTCTCGGACGGGGCGAACATGGTCTATCTGGACAAGCTCGAGGAACTCCTGCAGGATGCCCTCTCCATCTATGAAGTTGTGCGGAAAAAGCTGAACTAGGAGAACTACATGGCACAGAGTATTCGCGAAAAAGCCATAGAGACACTGAAACTCGAAGCGCAGGCAGTTGCGAACCTCGCAGAGCGCATCGACGATGATTTTGAGGCGGCGGTGCACGCGATTTTGGACTGCAAGGCGCGTGTTGTCGTCACGGGCATGGGCAAATCCGGTCACGTCGGGCGCAAGATCGCCGCAACGCTTGCGAGCACGGGCACGCCCTCGTTCTTTATGCACCCGGCGGAGGCATTTCACGGCGACCTCGGCATGGTGACGGCAGATGACATCGTCATTGCCATCTCGAACAGCGGCGAGTCGAACGAGGTCGTGAACATCCTCTCGATCATCCACCGCATCGGCGCCCGCATCATCGCCATGTGCGGACGGCGGAAATCGCAGCTCGGGCGCAGCGCAGACTTCTACATCGACATTGGCGTGGAGCGCGAGGCGTGTCCGCTGGGGCTTGCGCCGACGAGCTCGACGACCGCGACGCTTGCGATGGGCGATGCCATTGCAATGGCACTCATGGAGGCACGCGATTTCAAGAAGGAGGACTATGCCCTGTTCCATCCGGGCGGTGCGCTCGGGCGCAAGCTGCTCCTCACCGTCGCAAACGTCATGCACACGGGCGAAGAGAACCCCGTTGTCTCGTACCATACGACGGCAAAGGATGCGCTCTTCGTCATGACGGACAAGGGGCTCGGTGCGGTCTCCGTTGTCAACGCAGAGGGCAAGTTTATCGGGCTTGTCACGGACGGGATTATTCGCCGTGCACTTGCGAAAGACTATACCTTTTTGGACAAGGACGTGGAGAGTATCATGTTTGCAACGCCGCTCACGATCTCTCCGGACAAGATGGCGGCAGCGGCGCTCTCCGTCATGGAGAAGCACCAGCCGCGCCCCGTCACCGTGCTGCCCGTCGTCGATAATGCGGGTGTGCCCGTCGGCATCGTGCATCTGACCGATCTTCTGCGGCAGGGGGTTGTGTGATGCCGATTCGGCAGGACGCGATTGCGCGCGCGAAGAAAATCAAATGCGTTATCCTCGATGTGGACGGCGTGCTCACCGACGGGGGGATCTACGTCGCGCCCGATGGGAGCGAGCTGTATAAGCCGTTCTTTACGCGGGACGGACTTGCGATCACGCTCGCACACAAGGTGGGGATCGTGCCCGCGATCATTACGGGACGTGCATCGTCCATCGTGGAGAACCGTGCGCGCGAACTGCACATCGACCTTGTTTATCAGGGCAAGTTGGACAAGCGGGCCGCCTATGCGGACATCAAGGCGAAAACGGGGCTGACGGATGAGGAAATCGCCTACATCGGCGATGACATTGTTGACCTGCCGATCCTGCGCATGGTCGGACTTCCGTGCGCGGTGGGCGATGCCGTGTCCGAGGTGAAGGAAGCCGCGCAGATCATTGCGGACGCACATGGCGGACGCGGGGCAGTGCGCGAGATCTACGAGATCATTTTGAAAACACAGGGACTGTGGGATAAAGTTCTCACGGTCTTTCAGACAGATACCGAAGGTGCTGCGCAGTAATGCAGAAAGGAGGTGCGGCAGTGCTCTATAATACACTCATGTTTCTCAGTTATCTTGCGTGCCGCACGCCGCGTCCCATTCTGCTCGGCGCAGGGTGGGTGCTCGGCAACCTTTACTATCTGCTGATCCCGAAGATGCGCCGCCGCGCGGTAGAGCACATGATGCCCGCACTTGGTATCTCCGAGGCGGAGGCGAAAAGCCTTGTCCGCGCGTCCTTTATCAATATGGCACGCAACGTCCTCGATATTCTTGCGATGCCCATGCTGAACGAGAGCAATCTCAATGAATACATTGAGATCGACCATCTTGAGCGGATGCAGGAGGCACTCGCCGAGGGGCGCGGTGTCGTCGTGCTCACAGGTCATGTCGGCTGCTGGGAGTGGCTGTCGGCGGCGTTCACGCTGAACGGAATCCCCGTCAGTGCGATTGCAAAGCCGCAGCCGAACATCGAATATACGCGCGTGCTTGACGATCTGCGTGCAACCATCCACGTCGAGATCTTCTCGCGCGGGACGAGCGAACTCATTGCGGCGGCACGTGCCTTGAAGCGCGGACGACTCCTCGGCTTCCTCGCAGATCAGGACGGCGGTCCCGGCGGTGCGTTCATCGAATTTCTCGGGCGCACGGCATCGACCCCGCTCGGGCCCGCCGTCTTTTCGCGCAAGTTCAAAGCACCCGTCGTGCCCGCATTTATCCTGCGTCAGCCGAAGGGGAAGCACAAGGTCGTTGTCGGCGAGATCATGCGCTGTCCCGACACGGGGGACAGCGACCGCGATCTCCATGAATTCACCGTGCAGATGACGGCGATTGTCGAGCGGATCATCCGCGAGAATCCGACGCAGTGGATCTGGTTTCAAAAGCGGTGGAACACGCCGCCCGAGCAGCAGAAGACAGGCAAGCATCACGTATCTGCGAAGGAGGGGGATTGATGGCGCAGAGCAAGTGGATCTATGGCGGCGGTGCCGTCCTCCTCGCGGGTCTGATCGTCTGGGCGGTTGCGAGTGTGCCCGAGATCCCGCAGCAAACGGATACGCCGACAGGACCGCGCATCATGTCCTATATGGACAACACCCTCCACGAGGAGCGCGACGGGCGTATGATCTGGCAGATGACGGCAGAGCAGATGAACGTCGATATCGATACGAATGACACCGGCATGGTCAAAATCGACGGGACATTCTACAGTGATGACGGGCGCACGCTCACGCTGAAGGCGGACGAGGGGCGCATGGACAGCAAGACGCGCGACATCGTGCTCACGGGGACGATCGAGGCGACGACGAGCGACGGTGCAAGCCTGCGGGCAAAGCAGATCAAGTGGACGGCGGCGGATGGCAGCCTTACAGCTGAGGGGGATGCTGAACTCATTCGCGACGATATGCGCGCGACGGGCGACCGCATTGTGAGCACGGACGGCTTTCAGAAATTCAGCATCCTCGGCAATGCGTGTATAGAAAAGGGTGGGGCGAAATGACGAAAAAGAAACTCTATCGGAGCGTTCTCACACTCCTCGCGGCGGGGGCGGTCTGCACGGCAGCAGCTGCGCCGCAGCAGGGAAATGAGCCGACGAATCTCACGGCAGACAGCCTTACCTACGACACGCGCACGGGGCTCATCACGGCGGAGACGAACGTCCGCATGGAGCAGGGAACGGGCTACGTTGAGGGAGCGCGTGCGACCTACAACACAAAGACCGAAGAGGGAACGATCGAGGGCAGTGTTCGTGCCATGCGCGACGATATGCAGCTCTCCTGTGACCGCCTGTCGGGGATCGGTCAGGACCATTGGCAGGCGACGGGCAGCGTCCACATGGTAAAGGCGGGGCGCACGTTCACAGGGCCTGTCGTCGACTACTATCCGTCGCAGAATGAATATGTCCTTGCCGCGAGCGGTGGAACAATGACGAGCGCAGACGGGACGTTCAGCGCTGATCACCTTGAGGGCTGGCTGAAGGAGAATCGTTTCATCGGTACGGGTAATGCCCACCTCGTCAGTCCTCCGCGCGATCTCGAGGGCGGCGGCGACCGCGTGGAGTATTTCGGCATGGCGGAGAGGCCGTATGCTGTGCTCGACGGAAACGCGTGGGTATATCAGGGGAACAACATGGCGCACAGCAATCACATGACCGTCTATCTCGCGGACGACGGCAGTGCCGTGACCGAGTGAGGGGGCATCATCTTGCATCTCGAATCCCGCAACCTCATCAAGAAATTTGGCAGCCGCACCGTCGTTGACCGCATCTCTGTCCGCATCGACAAGGGCGAGATCGTCGGCCTCCTAGGTCCAAACGGCGCGGGCAAGACAACCACGTTCTACATGATCGTGGGACTTGAAAAGCCGACGCACGGCGATGTCTATCTCTCCGACATCTGCATCACGGACTATCCCATGTATCGGCGTGCGGAGCTGGGCATCAGCTACCTCACACAGGAGCCGTCGATCTTCCGCAAGCTCACCGTCACCGAGAACATCGCTGCGATTCTCGAAACGACGAAGCTCTCAAAGGCGGAGCAGAAGCATAAACTCGACGGACTGCTCGAGGAGTTCCACATCGGGCACGTCCGCGACCGTCGCGGCACGGAGCTCTCGGGTGGTGAGCGCCGCCGCGTCGAGATCGCGCGCTGCCTCGCGCTTGAACCGCAGTTCATCCTGCTGGACGAGCCGTTCGCGGGTGTCGACCCGCTTGCCGTCGCGGATATCCAGGAGATCATCGAGTATCTGCGCCAGCGCGGTATGGGCATCCTCATCACCGACCACAACGTCCGCGAGACCCTGCACATCGTCGACCGCGTCTACCTCCTCAGCGAGGGGAAACTTCTCCTCGAGGGCGACAGCAAAACCATCGCGGAGAGTCCCATTGCGCGGAAATTCTATCTGGGGGAAAAGTTCAGCCTTTGAACAAAAAACCACCGACAGCGATGTCGGTGGTTTTTATATCGCAAACTTACGCGAAGAAGCGTCGATACGCATCAAAGAGGAAGAGTGCGCCCGCCATGCCGATGGTAACGAAGCTGGCGCGTGTCACGATCATCATCTGGAACTCGGAGAGACGCTCAACCGCCTGTCGGCGTGTATACGTCAGTCCAAGTGAAGCCGTCAGCAGAATATACATCGTGAGCGTGAGGCTGTCCAACTCCTCCCATGCCGCAAGTACGACCATGACGGTGAATGCCATGAGGATGAGAAGCATATAGTCCTTCCCCGGAGGGCGCACCGGCTTCGGCTTTTCTGCCGGCGTGACTTTTTGTTGCAGCTTTTTTAACATTTTTGCCATGGATATCCATCCTTTTGTTTATTTGTTGTAGTAATAGTGTAAGTATATCATAGAAAAATATTTGTTGCCATATGGTTTTTCACAGCAGAGAATGGTATAATCAAAAAGATTAAGGGAAGATTTTTTCTTTTGAGAAATTGGAGTGTTTTTGGAGGGAACTTAGAATGTCGGTAGCAAAGAAAATTGTGCTGAGCATCGGATTCCTGGTCGTCATGTTTGGCGCATATGGATTCTATGCGAATCATGCGAGCAGTGTGCTCAACAACAATACGGTGAGCGTGTTCAGTTGGGCGCATGTCATCAACGTGGGCGGTCAGGTGCAGTCGCTCACGGCAGAGGGGCGCGAGTTTGAGCTCATGCGCATCTCGGCACCGAATGAGGAGGAACGTCAACGTGCGGCAGGGCTGATCTCGCAGCTCACGCCGCAGCTGAACAAGGCGTACGAGGAGTATGAAAAGGCGATTCAGGAAGCACCGTTCCAGAACGAGCCGGACCGCACACAGAAGCTCGCGCGTCTCGAGAAGCTCAAGCAGGAGCGCAAGGCGTATGCCGCGGCGCGTCAGCATGCAACGGATCTCATCAATGCGGGCGATCAGGCGGGGGCGGTGCTCCTCGCGTTCAACGAGCAGGCAGATGTCTACAAGCGCATGACGGACATTCTCGAGGAGGATAAGGCAGACAGCGTCCGTCTTGCACGCGCAGAGATGGCATACAGTGAGGATGTTTTCTCGGGCGTATGGATGACGACGATCATCGCACTCACGGTTGTGGTTATCCTTTCGATTATCATCCTTGTTTTGCTTCTCAAGAGCATCAAGAACTCCGTGGATACAATTCTCGACGGTGCACGGCATATCGCGAGCGGAGATCTCCGGTCAAAGATCATGCTCGACGGCGACGATGAGTTTGCGCACATCGCCCACCAGTTCAACACGATGGTCGAGAGTATGCAGAAGATGATCCGCAAGATCAAGACAACAGCGACGGATGTTGCAGGGTCCTCCGAGGAGCTCACGGCGAACGCGAACCAGTCGGCGCAGGTGACGCAGAACGTCGCACAGTCCATCACCGAGGTTGCGGAGGCGGCGGAGAAGCAGCTGCAGATCATCGATACGAGCCGCATGACCGTGCAGGAGTTCCAGCGCGGACTCGAGGAGGCCATCACGAACCAGCGCCGCGCACGTGAGCAGACGCAGGCGACGGCGGAGAAGGCGGCAGAGGGCAACGCCTTCGTGCAGACGACGGTTGAGCAGATGAACTCGATTGCGCTCACGGTTCAGCAGACAGGCGAGATTGTCAGTAAGCTCGGCGAGCGTTCGAAGGAGATCGGCAACATCGTCGAGATCATCTCGAGCATCTCGGGACAGACGAACCTCCTCGCACTCAATGCGGCGATTGAGGCGGCGCGTGCGGGTGAACATGGACGTGGGTTCGCAGTTGTCGCCGAGGAAGTGCGAAAACTCGCAGAGGAGTCGCAGAACGCCTCTCAGCAGATCTCCGAGCTCATCCGCAGCATTCAGGAGGAGACGGATCATGCGGTCGCTTCGATGGCAGAGGGACTGCGCGAGGCGGAGACGGGCAAGGAGAATGTCACCGCAACGGGCGAAACCTTCTCGCTCATCCTGAGTATGGTCGAGGATGTCAAGACCGCATCGCTCGCGGTCAGCAAGCGCGTCCTCGAACTGCGCGAGAATATGAACTCGATCGTCGAGGGCATGGGTGCTGTGGATACGTCGGCGAAGGGCATCGGCAGCGAGTCGCAGAACGTCTCTGCCGCGACTGAGGAGCAGGCGGCCGGCATGGAGGAAATTGCCTCCTCGAGCCGCAGTCTTGCCGACATGGCAACCGATCTGCAGAGTGAGACGGACAAGTTCAAGGTGTAAGCAATATTTTGGAGGGGCACGCATGGTGACGTGCCCCTTTTTGATTGAAAAATACTCCTTGACAGAAATCCCTTCTCTTGCTAAAATATCTCTTGTTGATTGACAGAGATGTCAGTGACGGATGCGGAAGTAGCTCAGTGGTAGAGCACCACCTTGCCAAGGTGGGGGTCGCGAGTTCGAGCCTCGTTTTCCGCTCCATTTTGCGGAAGTAGCTCAGTGGTAGAGCACCACCTTGCCAAGGTGGGGGTCGCGAGTTCGAGCCTCGTTTTCCGCTCCATCGCTTATCTGACCTGCGCACTGCGCAGGTTTTTTTGAAAGTGAGAGCCTTGCGTGCTCTTCACTTTGTTTGGGGCCTATAGCTCAGTTGGTTAGAGCAACCGGCTCATAACCGGTCGGTCCTTGGTTCAAGTCCAAGTGGGCCCACCAATCGAAATGAGAGCATCATGCAGAAGAAGTGATGCTTTTTTTATTTTTAGGGAATCGCTGATAAAATGAAGTCCGTCAGATTGGCGTAGATTTTTCGTCCGAACAAGGAGGCAAACCGGACGCATAGCCAAAGCTATGTGGAGGATTTGCCGACACAGTGCGGGCAAAAAAGATGCGTCAAGATGGCGCGGCTGAATTTATCAGTGCTTCCTTAGGGGAGGTGAGCGGATGACGGAAGCTGCTTTTGTTGAGCAGATACACAGCGCGGGTGCGCGTGTCTTTCGCGTGGGCGGCTGCGTGCGCGACTGCTTTCGCGGTGTGCTGGCAAAGGATGTCGACTATGTCTTGACAGGCATGACGGAGGAGCAGCTCTGTACGCTCTTTCCGCGTGCGGAGAAGATCGGGAGAGCCTTTCCCGTCTATCATGTGCGCGTGGACGGGGTGCGGCGCGAGGTCGCCTTTGCGCGCAGGGAGCGCAAGACGGGCACGGGCTATCGCGGCTTCGCGGTCGCGTTCGATCCGTCCGTGACGATTGAGGAGGATCTCTATCGGCGCGACACGACGATGAATGCGATGGCGATGGAGCTCCCCACGGAGGAGCTCTTTGATCCCTATGGTGGGCGTGCAGACATCGCTGCCGGCGTGATCCGTGCCGTCTCACCGCATTTCACGGACGATCCCGTGCGTGCGCTGCGCGCGGCACGGCAGGCGGCGGAGTTCGGCTTTGCGGTGGAGGAGGAGACACTCTGCTACATGAACGCGTGTGCGGCAGAGCTCAAAAACGAGCCAACGGAGCGTCTGATGGGCGAGCTGCGGCGTGCGCTTGCCGCGCCGCGTCCATCCGTATTCTTCCGCGTACTGCGTGCGGCGGATCTCCTTGCCGTCACCTTTCCAGAGATCGCCGCGCTTGCGGGACAGACACAGCCGACAGAGTTTCATCCCGAGGGGGATGCCCTCGCGCATACACTGGCGATGGTCGATGCGGTTGCGCGTGAGACGGAGGAGACCAAAACGCGCTTTGCCGCGCTCGTGCATGACCTCGGCAAGGGGCTGACCTCGCAGGAGATGCTGCCGCATCACTACGGACACGAGCGTACGGGGCTGGATGCGCTCGCTGCGTGGAATCGACGCATGACCCTTCCGCATGACTGGATGAAGGCGGCGATATTCCTCATCCGCGAGCATATGCGTGCACCGCGCCTCACACGTCCCGGCAAGATCGCCGATCTTCTGCTCGGCATCGGTGCCTCGGGGCTTTCCATCGCAGAGTTCAATGTCATCATCCGCGCCGACCACGGCTCTCTGCCGGACTATCTCGTACATGGCGCAGAGTATCTCGCGGCGATGCGGACGGTCACGGGGCGTTCCGCGCCGCCGGAGCTCTCGGGTGCGGAGATCGGCAGGTGGCTGCGTGAGCAGCGTGTGCGAATATTGAAAAACTCCTTGTTGGAGATGTAATTGACGTGGTATAATACGACTGAGCGGAGAAAGATAAGAAGGAGGCAGCATTGATGGACAAGATTATCCTGCCCTATCGGGGAAAAATGCCCACGATCCATCCAACGGCATTCATTGCACCGACGGCTGCGGTCGTTGGTGATGTGGAGATCGGAGCCGGATCGAGTGTTTGGTTCAGCGCAGTGGTGCGTGGCGATTTTCAGCCGATTACGATCGGGCAGAATACGAACATCCAAGAAAACGCGACGATTCACGTCATGCGTGACGTGCCTGTCTGTATTGGGGACAATGTGCTCATCGGACACAATGCCGTTGTGCATTGCAGCCGTATCGGGGACAATACCCTCATCGGCATGGGCTCGATCATCATGGGGTACTCCGAGATTGGCGAGAACGTTGTCATCGGCGCGGGCACCTTCCTTCCCCAGCACAAGAAGATCCCTTCGAACTCGCTTGTGTTCGGCAACCCCGCTCAGATCGTACGCGCACTGCGCGACGATGAGATTGAGGCGCTTCGTGCGGCGGCAGAGAACTATGCCGGCCTCGGAGCAGAGTACAAACAGATCATTGAGGAGATGAAGTAATGGAACAAACTCTGGTTCTCATTAAGCCGGACGCCGTCGGGGCGCATCACATCGGAGACATTACGAAGGCATACGAGGATGCGGGGCTCGAGATCCGTGCGATGAAGATGATGCAGATGACGGATCGCATCGCACGCATCCACTATGCGGAGCATCTTGCGAAGCCGTTCTACGGTGAGCTCTCTGCATTTATGACCTCCGCGCCGCTCGTGGCGATGGTGCTCGCGGGTGAGAATGCGATTGCACGCGTGCGCGAACTGCACGGTGCGACGAATCCGGCGAATGCGGCAGAGGGTACGATCCGCAAGCGTTTTGCAAAGAACGGGAGCGAGAACGCGGTGCACGCGTCCGACAGCCCCGAGAGTGCGGCGCGCGAGGTACATATCTTCTTCAGTGAGACGGAGATTTTCTAAATATTTTTGATTTTGACGCCCGACTCTGCACCTTTGCAAAGTCGGGTGCAGTTATCAGAGACAAGGGAGGAATCTACGATGAGTGTTACAACAAAGACCGGCGACCAGGGACAGACGAGCCTTTTCACGGGCGAGCGTATCGCGAAGGATGACGCACGCGTTGAGGCCTACGGCAAGGTCGACAGCCTCGGCTCTGCGCTCGGCATGGCACGCGCCTTTGCGACGAACAAGCGCGTGAAGGACGATATCCTCGCTGTGCAGAAGCAGCTTGGCATGCTCATGGCGGACTTTGCGAGCCGCAACAAGCCACCCCGCATTACGGCGGAGATGGTCGCGGGTATCGAGGCGGAGATTGCGGACATCGAGGAGAGCCTGCCCGCACTCAAGGAGTTTGTCATTCCCGGCAACAAGAAGTCGAGCGCGATGCTCGATCTGGCGCGAACGGTGGCACGCGAGGCAGAGCGTCGCGCATGGACGCTTGCACGGCGCGGCAGCGTGGCGGAGGTCGACCTGCAGTACCTCAACCGCATCTCTGATTACTGCTTCGTCCTCATGCGTCTCGAGGACGAGGACAAGCCGAACCTGTGAGCGGGGAGAGATTTGCCGTTCTCGACGGGAGCAGCCTTTTCTTTCGCGCGTTCTACGCGCTGCAGCTCCCGCCGAATGCACGCGGCATCCACACGAACGCGGTGCATGGTTTTGCGATGATGCTCGTAAAGCTGCTCAAAGAACTCGCGCCGACGCAGATTGTCATTGCGTTTGACAAGAGCCGCACGACGTTTCGCACGGCACTCTATCCCGACTACAAGGGGACGCGTGACAAGACCCCTGAGGAGCTGATCGCGCAGATCCCCCTTCTGAAGGAGCTCGCGCAGAGCCTTGGCATTCCCTTTCTCGAACTGGACGACTACGAGGCGGACGACATCATCGGCACGCTCGCGACCCAGGCGGCAGAGGGCGGTACGGAGACCGTCGTCGTGACGGGCGACCGCGACGCACTGCAGCTGATCCGCGACGGTCTCACGGTTGTGCTGACGAAAAAGGGCATCAGCGACACGCGTGCCTACGACACGGCGGCATTCGAGGAGGAGTACGGCTTCGCGCCGATCCGCCTCATCGATATGAAGGGGCTGATGGGGGACAGCTCGGACAATATTCCGGGCGTGCCCGGCGTGGGACCCAAGACCGCGACGAAGCTGCTGCTCGCGTACGGTACGATTGAGAACGTGCTCGATCATGCCGCCGAGGTCAGCGGAAAGAAACTCAGTGCCTCGCTCGTGGAGTACCGCGACCAGGCACTCCTGTCGAAGCAGCTTGCGACGATTGAATGCAATGTGCCCGAACTCCGCTATGCGGCGGAGGGCTTTCGTATGCAGCCCGACCGTGCGGCACTCGACGCGTTCTGCCGGGAGTACGAGCTGCGGACGGTGCATCGCGCGCTCTCGGACTATCTGGGGACGGCTGCACCTGCGGAGACGGTGGAGCAATCGCTCTTTGCCGCAGGGACGGACGATGAGCAGTCGGATTTCAAGGCGGCGGAACTCACCACTACCGACCTCGATGCGCTGCGTGCAGCGGAGGAGATTGCTGTCGGCGCACGCTTTCACGGAGATGCGCCCTTTGTGCAGGTGGAGCTGCTTGCCCTCTCCTATGGGACGGAGCAGCGCACTGTGCGTGCGGATTCCGCACTGTTTGACACGCTGCGGGACATCCTCGCGGCGCGTCCCGTCGTGCTCTGGAATGCGAAACGCTATGCACAGGCGGGACTTTCCGTCGGTGCAAATATTTTCGACCTCGAACTTGCGGACTACCTCCTCCATCCCGAGGAGAGCAAGCGCGACATCGAGCGCACGGCATTCGCCCATCTGGGACAGCTCCCCGCTGCGCCCGATGCTCTGAGCGAAGAGCAGTGCGCCGTACGCGAGGCGGAGATTGCCGCGCGGCTCTCAGCTCCCCTGCGGACAGCACTCACAGAAGCACAGTTGATGCGTCTCTATCAGGACGTGGAACTGCCGCTTGTACCCGTGCTGGCAGCGATGGAGCGGACGGGCATCTATGTGAACCGCGCCGCGCTTGAGCGCGAACTTGCGGCGGCAAATGCGCGTATCGATGCGCTCGTCACGGAGATTCATGCACTCGCGGGCACGGAGTTCAACATCAGTTCGCCCAAACAGCTTGGCGAAGTCCTCTTTGAGCGGCTCGATCTCGCGGCGGGGAGCAAGGTCAAAAAGACCAAGACAGGCTACTCGACGAATGCCGAGACCCTTGAGGAGCTGCGTGACCGCCATCCCATCGTGGACAAGGTGCTCACCTACCGCATGTGGACGAAGCTGCGTTCCACCTATCTTGAGGGCATCGGCGCACTCATCCGCCCCGCGACGGAGCGCGTACACACGAGCTTCAACCAGACGGTGACAGCGACGGGGCGGCTCTCAAGCTCCGACCCGAACCTCCAGAACATCCCCGTGCGGACGGAGGAGGGGCGTGCCGTGCGTGCGCTCTTCGAGCCGGGCGAGGGCTATGACCTGCTGCTCTCGGCGGACTACTCGCAGATCGAGCTGCGCATCCTCGCGCATATGTCGGGGGATGCGACGCTCATCGACGCGTTCCGCCACGGGCAGGACGTGCACGCCCGCACCGCATCGGAGGTGTTCGATGTGCCGCTCGCGGAGGTCACAGCCGAGCAGCGGCGCAGGGCAAAGGCGGTCAACTTCGGCATCGTCTACGGGCTCAGCGACTTCGGTCTTGCGCGTGACCTTGGCATCGGGCGCAAGGAGGCGGCGGGCTACATCGCACGGTACTTTGAACGCTATCACGGCGTTCGTGAGTTTCTCGACAAGACGGTCGCGGACGCGCATACGAACGGCTTTGTAACGACCCTCTACAGGCGGCGGCGCGACCTGCCCGCCATCCATAGCCGCAACTTTATGCAGCGTTCCTTTGCCGAGCGCATGGCGATGAATACGCCGATCCAGGGGACGGCAGCCGACCTCATCAAGATCGCTATGATCCGCGCTGATGCGGCACTGCGTAAGGCAAAGGTCAAGAGCCGTATCCTCCTTCAGGTGCACGATGAACTCGTGCTTGAGGTGACAACGGATGAGATCGAATGCGTCAGTGAGATCCTGCACATGGCGATGAGCGGGGCGGCGGAGCTCGCCGTGCCGCTCGCCGTGGACGTGCACATGGGGAAGAACTGGGCGGAGGCGAAGTAGGTGAAGATCATCGGCCTGACGGGCGGCATCGCCTGCGGCAAGTCCACCGTCAGCACAGCGCTGCGTGCGCGCGGCGCGGCCATCATCGATGCAGACGCGCTTGCACACGAGCTGTCACAGCCGCATCAGCCGCTCTTTAATGCCTATGTGCAGCGGTTCGGCAGGGAGATCGTGATGGCGGACGGCACGCTCGACCGTGCGGCGATTGCACGCCGTGTCTTTGCCGATCCCGCTGTGCGTGCCGAGGTGGATGCCATCGCACACCCGCTGATTCGCATGGCGGCAGAGGAGCGGCTGCGTGCGGCAAGAGACGAAAACAAAAGAGCAGCGGTACTGGATGTGCCGCTGCTCTTTGAGGCGGGATGGGACGCGCTCGCCGATGAGACGTGGGTAGTCGCGCTCCCGCGAGAGGAGCAGCTGGCGCGTCTTTTGGCACGCGATACGTCCATGGACGAGGGCGAGGCGCGGGCACGCATCGCCGCACAGATGCCGCTTGCAGAGAAATGTGCACGTGCGGATGTCATCATTGACAACAGTGGAACGAAGGAAGAAATACGGGAATACATTGGGAAACTTTGGAAGGAACGGATTCTTGAACGTGCGTAAAATGCGGCGCAGATTCTGGTGGGGACTGCGCGCTCTTGTCGTTGCCGTCATTGCCTTTGCGATCGTCGGCGGCTGGGGCTGGGTGGAGCGCAGCTACATCTACCCCTATGACTACCGCAGTTACATTGAGACGAGTGCCGTGCACCACCATATCGATCCCTGCCTCGTCGCCGCCGTTATCAAGCACGAGAGTAAATTTCAGCCGCGTGCACAGTCCGACGGCGGTGCGCTCGGCCTCATGCAGCTCATGCCGCAGACGGCGGCGTGGATCGCGCGGCAGATGGATGAGCCGTTCACCGAGGACTATCTCTACGACCCCGCGCTCAACATCCGTTACGGCGTATGGTACCTTGCGGAGCTTGAGCGCGAGTTCGGCGGCAACGACATCCTCGCGCTCGCCGCGTACAACGCGGGACGCGGCAACGTGCGCGAGTGGATGGAACGCTGGCACTGGACGGATCAGTTTGACGAAATCGAGGCGATTCCCTACCCCGAGACGCGGCTCTACGTGCGCCGCGTGCTTGAGGACAGGGAGCAGTATAAGAGGCTCTACGACGAATGAACAAGACCTATCGGATTCTGCCAAGCGCGGAGGATATGCTCCTCCGCCTCCTGCGCGGGCTCGCCCTCACGGATGAGGAGCGGGCGCTTTTGCGTGCCTGCGTGCTGCGTCACGTCGAAGTTTCCGCGGAGGAAAACACATGGGAGCTGGTCATTGGATGCTCTGAGGTGCTCGACGAGGGGCTGATCGTGCGCATGAAAGAGCAGATTGCGGCGAACTATCAGCTCGCATCGGCACACATTCAGCAGAACGCCGTATCCCTCGCCTTTGAAGTGAAACCTCAGTGGGAGCGCATTGTGAGCGCGGCGGCGGGGGGAGATGCCGTGCTCTTTCACACGCTGCTGCAGGCGGAGTACGCCGTCGATGGCAACGTGATCCGCCTTTCTGCCCCCGGTACATTCGGTGTGGAGCTGTTCGCGCAGAGTGCCGTCGCAAAGCGCATCGAGACAGCGGTGCGCACGCACATCGGCTGTGCCTGTCGGGTTGTCTGCATGGAAACAGAACTCGGGGAAGTGCACGCACCTGCGTGGACACCGCCCGTGATGCCCGTCGCCGTCAAAAAGGAAGCCCCCGCCGCCGCCGCTCCCGCACGCGCAGCACGGGGCGCAAAGCCGAAGGAACTGCCCGCAAACGTCATCTTGGGGCGCGGGGTTTCTGGTGAGGCGCGTGACCTCGGCGTGATCGAGGACGAAGTGAAGAACGTTGTTCTTGAGGGTGAGGTCTTTGCCCCGCAGGCGAACCAGCTCAAGTCTGGTGCGTACATCCTCCTGCTCAAATTTGCGGACAGAACGAACGGCATCGCATGTAAGAAATTCTTCGGTGCACGCGGCAAGACCACACAGGAGGATGTCGACGCGGAGGTCGCGCGTATTCTAAAGGTAATCGGCAAGGGCTGCTCCGTCCGCATTCAAGGGAAAATCGAATACGATAAATTCATCAGTGACTACGTTCTCTTTATCGACAGCATGGAGAAGCGGAGCGTTCCGCAGCGCGAGGACACGGCAGAGGTCAAGCGTGTCGAGCTGCACGCACATACAAAGATGAGTGCGCTCGATGCCGTTGTTCCGCCGAAGGTACTCGTCGAGACCGCTGCGCGCTGGGGCTGGCCCGCCGTAGCCATCACCGATCACGGCGTGGTGCAGGCGTTTCCCGAGGCGATGAACACCGCGCGTGCTCTGAAGAAAAAAGGCACGGACATCAAGATCATCTACGGGATGGAGGGCTACCTCCTCGACAAACCAGAGGATCGGCGTGCCCACCACATTATCTTTCTCGCGCAGAACAAGACGGGCCTGTATAACCTCTACCGCCTCGTCTCCCTCTCGCACATCCGCTACTTTCGCGGAACGAAAAAGCGCGGACGTCCGTGCATCCCGCGTGCCGTCCTGCAGCAGTACCGCGACGGTATCATTGTCGGCTCAGCATGCGAGGCGGGCGAGCTCATTCGCGGCATTGTCGCGGGGCGGCCCGACGAGGAACTGGAGGAGATTGCGAAGTTCTATGACTTCCTTGAGATCCAGCCCATCCACAACAACGACTTTTTGAAATTCGATCAGCGTTTTCCGATGCAGACGGACGAGGATCTCAGGGACATCAACCACAAGGTCGATGCACTCGCGCGAAAACTGGATAAAATGCTGATTGCGACCTGTGACGTGCACTTCCTCAACCCAGAGGATGCCGTTTACCGCGCCATGATCCAAAAGGCGAACGGATACAACGACGCGGATCGCCAGCCGCCGCTCTACCTGCGTACGACAGATGAGATGCTCGCCGAGTTCGACTACCTCGGCGCGGAGCGCGCCTACGAGTGCGTCGTCACGAATCCGCGGAAGATCGCCGACATGGTCGAGCACTTCCTCCCGATCCCCGACGAACTCTATGCGCCGACCGTCCCGGGTGCGGATCGAGAGATCCAAGAGATGTCCTACGCACGTGCACGCAAGCTGTATGGCGAGAACCTGCCGAAGGTCGTCTCCGACCGCCTCGAACTCGAATTGAAGCCAATCCTAAAGCATGGCTTTGCCGCGCTCTACATCATCGCGCAGCGTCTCGTGAAAAAATCCAACAACGACGGCTATCTGGTCGGCTCGCGCGGCTCGGTTGGCTCGTCCTTTGTCGCGACCATGATCGGTGTCACCGAGGTCAACCCGCTGCCGCCGCACTACCGCTGCCGCCACTGCCAGTACAACAAATTCATCGAGGACGGTTCCGTCGGGAGCGGCTTTGACCTGCCGTCCATGGACTGTCCCGTCTGCGGTACGCCGCTCACGAAGGACGGGCACAACATCCCGTTCGCCGTCTTTCTTGGCTTCGACGGTGACAAAGTCCCCGATATTGACCTCAACTTCTCGGGCGACTATCAGCCGACTGCGCACAAGTACACCGAGGTTCTCTTTGGCAAGATGAACGTGTTCCGCGCGGGCACGATCTCAGGACTGCAGGACAAGAACGCCTTCGGCTATGCGATGCGCTACTATGAGGACATGGGTGAGACAAAGGGACGTGCCTACATCGAGCACATGATGCGCGGCTGCATGGGGGTCAAGGCAACCACGGGGCAGCACGCGGGCGGCATCATGGTCGTGCCGCGTGACATGGACGTACACTACTTCACACCCATCCAGCGCCCTGCGAACAACATGGAGTCGGACACGCTGACGACCCACTTCGACTACCACTCGATCAGTGAGCGCCTGGTCAAGCTCGACATCCTCGGACACGATGATCCGACCGTCATCAAGATGCTTGAGGAGCTGACGCACCGCGATCCCGAGACCATTCCGTTTGACGATCCGGCCACCATGTCGATCTTCACATCCACCGAGGCACTCGGCATCACACCTGAGGATCTCGGCGCGAACATGGGTACGTACGGCATCCCCGAGTTCCGCACCTCGTTCACACAGAAGATGATCGACGACTCAAACCCCGACTGCTTCGCCGACCTCGTGCGCATCTCGGGCTTTTCCCACGGCACGAACGTCTGGCTCGGCAACGCGCAGGACCTCATCAAGGCGGGCACGAGCACGCTGAAGGACGCGATCTCCGCGCGTGATGACATCATGAACTACCTCATGCAGAACGGCATCGAGCCGCTGCTCTCGTTCAAGACCATGGAAAACGTGCGAAAGGGCAAGGGCATCGCCCCCGATGTTGTCGAGAAACTGCGTGCGGGCGGCATTCCCGAGTGGTACATCGACTCCTGCCAGAAGATCAAGTATCTTTTCCCGCGTGCGCACGCGACCGCATACGTCATGATGGGCTACCGCATCGCTTTCTGCAAGGTACACTATCCGCTCGCGTACTACGCCGCGTACTTTTCCATCCGTGCCGATGAGTTCGATGCGAACATTATCTCCAAGGGGAAGGATGCGATCAAGGCGGCGATCGACGCGCTGCATGCCGAGGCGCGTGAGCACCGCGGCAAGCTCGACAACAAGAAACAGGACATCCTTATCGTGTTACAGCTAGCGTGGGAAATGTATCTGCGCGGCTTCTCCTGCGAGCCCGTCGACCTCTACACGTCCGATGCGGAGAAATTTATCCTCCATGACACCTCGCTCCTCCCGCCGCTGACCGCACTCCCCGGCATGGGGCAGAAGGCGGCGCAGGCAATCGTCGAGGCGCGGCAGTATGGACGATTCATCTCCATCGAGGACCTCGCCACCCGTGCACACATCCCAACCCCCGCTGTCGAACTCCTGCGTGAGCACGGCTGTTTGGACGGGATGATGGAGAGCAACCAGGTGGAACTGTTTGCGTAGAATCAAAATAAAGAAATCGCTGATAAAATGAAGTCTGTCAGATTAGTGTAGATTTTTTGTCCTGTCAAGGAGACAAAACGGACGCATAGCCAAAGCTATGTGGAAGATTTGGCGACGATGGCAGGGCTGAATTTATCAGTGCTTCCTTAAAAATATAATATATATAGTTAAGTCCCCTCCTCATTTCGTCGATATATCTAGCGAGATATAATGTCTACATCAAAATTATCCAATTATTTCAAAGTTAATTATGGAAATGATAGATAGTCAGGGAGGCAGTCTTTATGGCAATGGTGGTCAAGAATAATATGTCGGCGGTGAACACGCTCAATACGCTCAACAAGAATCAGAGTGAGCTGTCGAAGAGCCTGCAGAAGGTCTCCTCGGGCATGAAGATCAACAGTGCCGGAGACGATGCTTCGGGGATGGCAATCTCTGAGCGGATGCGCGTGCAGGTACGTGCGCTCGATCAGGACGATGTGAACACGAATAACGGCTCTGCTCTGCTGCGGACGGCAGAGGGGGCAGTACAGTCCACCATTGAGATTCTGAAGACGCTGAAGGAAAAGGCGATCAACGCCGCGAACGATACGAACACGGACGAAGACCGCGCGCTGATCCAGAAGGAAGTCGATCATCTGATCGATCAGATCGACGACAACGCGCTCACAACGTATAACGGGAAGTATCTGATTGACGGAACGCATAATGGGCTCGTCAAAGGTGATGGCGGAGATGGAACATATACAAGCTTTACAAATATGAGTCTCGCGTCCAACACAGGACCGGGTACGCGTCTGACCGCATTATTGCGGCGTGATGGTAATAGCGTCGGCATTCATTCGTCGGATACCATTACTGCCTCATGGGTAAAGAACGGCGTGACCTATACGGGGACGCTTTCACCCATTGGGAATGCGAATTTGCTCAACGCAATAGGCATTATAACAAATGCCCATGCTAGTTATTATAGTCGTGATGCGTTGGTTGGTGTGGATGAGTATGGGAGAGATGTCTATACTCCGGATAACCAGCCGGCAATTACGATTCGTGCGGCGAGGCCGGGTGTAGATGGGCAGATTTCAGGCGTGACCTTTGCCGTGACTGACAGTGAAGGACGGATGCGCAATGAGGTGAATGCAGTTCTTGATGCCTTCAAAGAAACTGTGCGCGGGCAGAATCCATCCCCCGATAACTCGTTGACGCTGCAAACAGGTGTGCGTGCGAATCAAGCGACGAAAGTCGGATTCACAGACATGCGGTCTGTTGCACTTGGATTGCAATCGGCCAATGGAGCCGGTTGGAATCGAGATAGGACGGGATTAAACCCGAACACTGAAGTCGTCGGCGCAGGGCCAAAGGTTCAAGTCACGACACGAGAGGCTGCAAACGCTGCCATCAACGTGTTCGAGAATGCACTCATCAAGGCAACAGACCAGGCCGTCGCCATCGGTGCGGTGCAGAGCCGTCTGAACTATACGGGCAGTAATCTGGTCGTTGCGTCTGAGAATGTGCAGGCATCGGAGTCCACAATTCGCGATTCTGACATGGCAAAGGAAATGACCGCCTACACGAAACACAATGTGCTGACCCAGTCGGCACAGGCAATGCTCGCACAGGCGAATCAGAACTCAAGTGCAGTGCTGAGTCTGCTCCAGTAAAACGTTTTTGGGAAAATCCTCCGATCATCCGTAGGACGATTGGAGGATTTTTTATTTTTATATGCTATTATTAAATGCACTATAATATTCGATATACTACATAAGGAATAATATGTCTATGGGAGAGCGGAGAATGAAAAACAATCGAACGAAACTATCGCAGCGTGTGCGTTATGCACTGCTTGCAGGCATGGCGGGCGCTTTTTTGATTCCGCAGATCGGCTTTGCTGCACCGACAGGCGAGCACGATATGACGACGGGCGTTGCAGTCAGTCGTTCAGGCAGTACGACCAATATTGGCGCAAGCGCGGCGAACAATGTTATCAAGTGGAAGGATTACTCCGTGGCGAGCGGAGAGACGGTCGCTTATGATACAAAAAATTATCTTAATCTGGTCACGGGTGCAAACACCTCTGCCATCAACGGTACGATTACCGGCGGAGGCAAAATCTATCTTGTAAACCCGAATGGCGTGATCTTTGGCAAGACGGCATCGGTGAATGTCGGAAGTCTCCATGTCTCGACGCAGCCAATCAATACGGTCAACACCGCTGCAGATATGGCGAACAATGTGTCGCCCTTCAGCGCATCTGCCGCAGGCAAGGCAGATGTCGTTAATATGGGTACAATCAACGCGACGAATGTCGAGGTCATTGGCAAAAGTATCCGCTTCCTCAATGACGCACAGGTCACAGCAAGCAGTCCCGTGATCCTTCGTACGGATACGGCAAACGACGGCACGGCGCATATTGGCTACCGCGGCACTGCCCCTGCGACGACGAAGTATAAGGTCAACGGTGGGCTGGCAACAGCAGGGGATAACTACTATCAGCTTGTTGCTAATGCAACGGAATTGCAGAACATCAAGAACAATCTCTCGGGCAACTATATGCTTGAGGACAATATTGACCTTGGTGGCGCGACTCATAGACCGATTGGCGGTAATGGGTATACTGACTTTACTGGAAAATTTGACGGCAATTTTTTCAAAGTCAAAAATTTCACTATTCCGACTGGAACGGGAGCATACGCAGGACTCTTTGGCAAGATAACCGGTGCCCGTATTGAAAATCTTGGTGTTGTAAACGCTACAATTATGGGGAATAACGTCGGCGGGTCAGGCGGCGCTGTTCCTGTGAATTTTACGGGCGGTATTGTGGCTCACGCTACCGGGTCAACCCTTAAAAATGTCTATACCGGCACTGGTGTAACCCTTGACGGCGAGGATATGGGGATTGGAGGAATTGCCGGCTATACGAACCACACGTCGATTGACAGTGCCTATAGCAAAGCGACAATCGGTGAGGGCGGCGGCATCATCGGCTGGGCACATGCCGGCACAGTAGTTACAGATTCCTATAGCGATGTAACGATTCGCCCAGGCGCATCCGGAACATATTTTGTCTATCTGATTGACCCTGCAGCACAAACAACAATCAAAAATTCTTATGCAACTGGTTCAAATTTTACTTGGGTTCCTACGGCACCGGGCATTACGAATAGTTATACCATTGATAAGACAACAGGAATGGCTACACCGTTCGGGTCGGGCCCAGCGGTTAAAGCACACGTCTCTTCCTCTTATTCCGGCTGGGATATCAACAACAATGGCGATCCCGGCGCAAAATGGCGTATCTATGAGGGGCGTACCGCTCCTTTGCTGACTGCATTTATGAGCGGTACGGCGACAGCGACGTACAACTATCGCTATTTTAATGCAGATGGCACTGTGGATACTGATACGGGCAATACGGTCAAATCAAACGGGGGCAAGGACCTCACCGGTCTGACCTACAACAGCAAGTATCTTAAAATCGTAAATCCGAATGCGCCGACAGCCGCGGGTGATAAGTCGAATGTCATCTATAGCGGAGACATCGTCGACAACAACAAAGTGCACGATTATGTCAACACCGGCACGAAGGATTACGACAAGACCAACGGCATCCGCGATGTCGGGACGAAGGCGATCCTTTGGTCGGATCAGGACGGGCCGAATCTGCGCGGCGTTAATGTGACGATTGATAAACGCCAAGTAAAACTCAATAACGGCAACATCAACCCCAAGCGCATGTATAACGGCAAGAAGGACGTTACCGATGCGTTTATTCAAGCGCTTAAATCCGGCAGCATCACATCCAACGGATTTACGCAGGATGATATTAATGCGGGCTCCGTTCAACTTGATTTTACAACGGGAAATTTCAAGGCGCAGATGGCGGATAAGAATGTCGGCACGGATAAGGAAGTCACATTCACGGGATCGATCGGCTTTAACGGTGACGATAAGAATAACTATGAATTTGATGGAACCTCCATTAATAATCTCAAAGGCAAGGCGACGATCACCAAGGCACCGCTCTACCTTGACATCTTCAAGAAGAGGGCGGCTGACAAAATCTATGACGGCACCTCTGCCGTCACTGATACGGATATGCTCCAGTCCAAGCCGAACATCAAACTGGATAAGTCAAAGACTGCTCCGACGATCGCACAGATGGGACTCGGCCAGACCATTCAAGATGGCGCGATCATGCGCGATGACAGCGATGCGGTGGATTCCGTCGACCTCACAAACGTAGGCGGTCCGAAGTACACGGATGCGGCGGGCAACGAGCAGATCCACGCCGGCAGCCACAAGCTCCAGTATACGAATGTCGGGCTCACGGGCAATGATGCGGGCAACTATGAGCTTTACTATACCCCAGCAAACAACACAAAGACCCTCGTTTCGAGCACGGATAAGACGGTCTATCTCGACGGCAAGATCATCCCACGCCAGATTACGCGCGACAGCTTCAATGTCTATGACAAGACGACGCATGCGAAGGTTGATGCGAAGAAAGTCTATGACGGGAACAGCGACTATACGCCCGGCTCGAACGTCTATCTCTCGACGAATGCGGGCGCTGTCGGCGATACGGGCATTGTCTCGCGCGATCAGGGGCATATTACGTTTGCGCTGACGGGCGGGAAAGGGTATTTCACCGATAACAGCGGAACCCGAACCAAGAACGTCAAGGAAGCGACGAAGCTCGCCTATGAGGTGACGGGGCAGACAGATGATGCTGTGAACCATCGCCTCTCCGACTACTATGTGCTGGATACGGACAATACGACCAAGAAAGCACTGAGCGATACATTCCACGCGACCGGCGACGGCAAGATTACGCCGAAGGCGCTGACGGCGACGGTCGTGAACAACAATATCACGAAGGTCTACGACGCGATGGACGACCAGACCGATGGCAGCCGTCAGATCATCAAGGGCGATGCACTTGTGACCCTCTCGGGCTTTGTCGGCTCGGAATCGCGCACGAACACCTCGACGGCGAAGTACGCGTCAAAGAATGTCGTGGTGGATGGGAGCGGAAATCCGACGACGCAGGGCGTTACCTATACGGCGTCCTTTGATGCCGGAACGGGAGCGGAGTCAGAGAACTACACCCTCGGCACAGAGGGTGTAAAGCCGATCGTATCGTCGAAGACGCTTACAGATCCCAGCTATAAGGGAACGA
The DNA here is from genome assembly GCF_000234095.1 of Centipeda infelix ATCC 43532. Taxonomy (GTDB): domain Bacteria; phylum Bacillota; class Negativicutes; order Selenomonadales; family Selenomonadaceae; genus Centipeda; species Centipeda infelix. The sequence continues at coordinate 360,120 of NZ_JH376799.1, read as the reverse complement.
TCACACCGCGTAATCTTACGATGACCTTCAACAGTGTAACGAAGGTCTACGACGGCACGGCGACCAACAGCCAAAAGTCGCTTGCATCGCTTGACGATGGCCTTTCAGGCACCGTTGTTGGCGCGGACAACATCACGACCGGCAATTTCAGCATGACGAATGTCACCAGCAGGTATGGCACGGGGAACACCGAGGGGACATTTGCAGAAAATGTAAACGCAGGAAACCGCACCGTTGAGTATGCGGGGCTTTCGAATGCGCTTGGAACAACGAATCACAACTATAAGATTGCGGATAAGCAGTATGGTACGGGGACGATTACGCGCCGCCGGATCGATAAGGGCGGTTTTCGCGTATACAATGCGGATCACACAGTTGCAGATGCGAAGAAGGTCTATGACGGGAACGACCGTCATACGCTCGCGCCCGGCGCATATCTGACGGGAACAGCGGCATCGGGGGATACGGGGATTGTCACGCGGGACTACGGGAAGGTGACCTTTGCGCTCAAGAGCGGTTCGACGGGGCATTTCTCCAGCGATGAAGACGGCAACAACCGTACCTCCCACGTCTCTGAGGCGCACTATGTCGCCTATGACGTTGTGGCACGAACGAGCGATCCGACGAATAATCCGCTGTCGAACTATACTTTTGGCTCTGCAGCAGAGGAGACAGCGGGGACACTCCGCAATCTCGAGTCTGTGAATAATGCCAACCCCGCTCATGTTACGGCACATGGTACGATTACGCCTGCTTCGATTCGGGCAACAACGCACGCCGTCGAGAAGGTCTATGACGGTGTGGCAGAGCATACGGACGGCAGCCGCAATATCAAACGCGGGAGCGATATCGTCAGTCTTGCGGCGATGATCACGGACGAGACGGACGGACAGCCGACGAACACCTCGACGGCACGCTATACGGATAAGAATGTCTCGCGTGACGGCAGCGGCAATATCATCAACAAGGATGTCACCTATACGGCACAGCTCACGGGTCAGTATGCAGACGACTATCAGATTGTCGATGCGGGGAACCATGTCATCAGTACGGCGAACGGCTCGGGTGCGACGAAGACCGTGACGATGAATGCACCCATTACGGTAGCCAACGCGGGCAAGATTACGCCGCGCAAGCTGAATATCAAGATGGGCGATGTGTCGAAGACCTATGACGGTACGACGGTCAATACGGACAGTAATGTCACGGAGATCACGGATGCACCGCAGAGCTCTGTCATCGGAACGATTCTCAGTGGGGACGGTATCACGGCAGGCGCACTGAAGACTGCGTGGGATAATAAGCGTTCGGGCGGAACGGCATCGAGCAGCTACGGCAACGGCACAGGCAGTGCTTTCCGACACAACGCAAACGCGAGCAACGGCACGCCGCATGACGTTCGCTATACGAAGATGGATGAGGCGTTTAGGGATGCGTTTGGTGCGACGACAGCGGGCAATTATACGGTGGACCAGACCGTCTACGGAAAGGGGACGATCAACCGCAAGGCGATTGATCCGAACAACTTCGATATCGTCGATGCGCATGGGAACGCCTCCCATGCGGCGAAGGTCTATGACGGCACCAGCAACTACACGGTTCCGTCCAACTGGAAGCTGCGTCCGGACACGGGGCTCGGTACAGGTGTGATCAGTGCGGATGCGGACAAGATCAACTTTGCGATTGATCCCAATAAGGGCGCGCATTTCACGAAAGCAGACAATACGACGCGGACGGCGAATGCCTATGAGGCGCAGCGTGTCGCCTACAATGTCAAGGCGACGACAGATAATGGCTATGAGTACCTGCTCAAGAACTATACGTTGAATGGGCAAAACCTTGAGAGCGGGAATGCGACGGCGACTGGTGCGGGAGAGATCAAGCGCCGCACGATTAATGTCGGTCTTGCAGAGGCGAGTGGCATTGACAAGGTTTATGACGGCAATGCACAGCTCATTGACACCGCGACCCGTCACCACCAGGTGTTCTCGGATGACGATGCCAGAGCAAATGTCGCCTATGCTGCGGGGGCAACCAATGCCAACAAGCTTGTACGCAAGAAGAACGGCTATACGGTGGACGACGGCGCACAGGTAACGGTGCAGGGCAACTATACGGGTAAGAATGTCGCCCGCGACGGCAGTGGCAATGTGACGACGAAGAGCATTACGTATAAGGTAAAGATTGCGGGTGACGCGGGGAAGAATTACTACCTCACGGACGGCTCGACAACGGTCAATGCAGAGACAGAACTTGAACTTTCGGCGACGGGAACGATTACGCCGAGGGATCTTTCGGGTGCGTTCAAAAAGGTTACGAAGGTCTATGACGGCACGAAGAATGTCGACCCGTCAAAGGTCGGCTTTGAGATCGGCGCGAATGGTGTCGTGTCGGGCGATGCGGTCGGTCTTGCCAGCGGACATACGCAGGAGTTTGAGAGTGAGAATGTGCGCGGCAGCGGCACGACGTGGGCAGCACCCGACGGATCGACGCAGCACAACTGGGTCAACTACTCGAACCTCTCGCTCACGGGTGCAGATGCGGGGAACTATACGCTTAGCCTTGGGGCAACGGCACAGGGGCTTGGCGAGATCACGCCGTACGTGCTGAATCCGAGCACGGTGGACTTTTCCATCACGCAGGCATCGAAGACCTATGACGGCACAAAGACGGTCAAGTGGACGGATGGCTCAAGCGCACCGAGCGATCAGAAGAAGTACATCACAAGCGCGACCGTGAACATCAATGGCAATCACGTCAATGTTCTGGATGATCTGAAGGTGTCCTCGGCCGAATACGATACGAAGAATGTCGATAACGGCAGCTCGGTGAATCGCGTGACCTACAATCTGCGCTACACAGGGCAGAGTGGGAACTTCTCGCTCGGTGGGGCGTCGACCTTTGCGAAGCAGGGCGACGGCGTTATCACGAAGAAGGATGTCACGGTCACAGTCAAGAGCTCTCTGACGAAGACCTATGATGCGACGCAGGATGTACTCGGCGTGGCAAAGAACTCCGCGAACACGGTCGTCAATACGGCGAATGACATCATCGGCATGACGGGGCTGGTCTCCGGCGACGGCGCGACGAATGAGTCGACGGCAGCGTACGCGGATCAGCACGCCGGTACGGGCAAGGTCGTCAACTATGATGTCAAGCTCGACAGTGCGAATGCGGGCAACTATAATCTGAAGTACAACGGCGCAACGATTACGTCGCCGATCTCAACGAATGACAATACGATTACGAAGCGCAAGGTGGATGTCACGTTCGATCCGGTAACGAAGTCCTATGATGGGACGGCGGCAAACAATACGATTGCACCAAAGGTATCGGCGAACGATGCGGGAGTGCTTGCTCTGGACAGCAGCGGCAATGTCAGCGGCACAACGATCACGGGGTTGACGGGTGTCACGAGTCAGTACGGCACGCTCTCCGGAGGGACGTTTACGCCCAATCCGAATGCCGGCGCGAAGACAGTGCGCTATTATGGCATCGGCACGGCGATGGGTACGACCTTTGGCGCGAACAACTATGATTTCAACGTCAAGGACGGCACAGGCACGATCAACAAGGCGAATATCAATACGTCGGACATTATCTTTGCTACCACGGGCGCACGCAAGGTCTATGATGGCACCAAGACGGTGAAGTACAACGGATCGAGTGCCTCCAATGATGTGAAGAACTATATCACGACGGCGACGGCAAACCTCGGCGGCGGACATACGGCTGACCTGCGCGGCGATCTCGTGATTGACGAGAAAGAGACGAAGTATGTCAGTGCCGATGCGGGTACGAATATCCGCGTCAAGTATAAGTTCCGGCTGAACAACAGTAACATCGAAATCTCTGGAAAAAATGAGTTCGAGATGACAGACTCCGGCACGATTGACCGCCGTGTGCTGAACCTCGATCTGGCACAGAAAACGGGCATCAACAAAATCTACGATGCTAATGCGAATCTCGTGGATACGGATACGCGGCACTACGACAAGTTCATTGACGACGATGCAAAGGGCAATGTTACTTATGCATCCGGCACGACGAATGACAACAAGCTCGTCCGTACGTCGAACGGTGCAGAGGTCAATGACGGCGCGTCGATGACGATCACGGCGAACTATGTGAATACGGGTGTTGCGGATAAGAATGCCGGCATCAACAAGGATATTGCATACAATGTTAAGATTGGTGGGGCGCAGGGGCAGAACTATACCCTTTCGTACAACGGCACGACGGCAAATGCCGAAATAGGCCTTGATCTCACAGGTGCGTCGGGAACGATCGCGAAGCGTACGATCACACTTGGGTTTGGCGATGTGCAGAAGATGTACGACACGACACCGAACAACAACACGAAGAATATCACCTCGGTGACGGCAGGCGATACGGACGGTCGCGGTGCCGCCACGCTTACGGAAGATAGGATCACGAGCACGTCGTTTGATACGACCGGCATCGTGAGTTACTATGGTGCAGGAACGACGGATGCGGCATTCCAGCGCAATCCGAACGTTGTGACGGATGCAAACGGAAATGTCATTCCGAACGGCAAGGATGTCCAGTACTCGAATCTCGCGAATACGCTTGCGGCACAGCCCTATGCAGTCAACTATGAGATCGCGAATACGGCATACGGCAAGGGCACGATTCGCAAGCGTACGGTCACGGCAAATGACTTTACCTTTAACATCAACAATGCCACGAAGATGTATGACGGCACGCGGGATGTCTACTGGAAAGATACCGTGACGGGCAAGTCCTACAAGGACATGGAGCATGTCAAGAACTATTTCAGCACGAGCAAGCTCGATCTCGGCGGTGGCAATCTCGTCGATATCAATCTCAATGACATCCAGCTGAATTCAGCGAAGTACAATGACGAGCGCGTTGCGCACGCTGCGGGTGTCGACTATGATGTGACGATCAATACGCAGAACTTTGAGTTCTCGGGCACTCGGAACCGCATAATCAATCATACGGGTGACAAGATCGAAAAACGCGACCTCGCGACGAAGCTCCCGCCGCATCTCATCAAGGAGTATGATGGCGAGGACACGTTTACCGAGACAAATGAGATATTTGCCAATGCAATGGCACGCGCAAATCTGACGGGTGTTGTCGACCGTGACAAGAACAAGATCCAGCTGAAGGTTAAGGGGACGTACAGCAGCCCCGATGCCTCGGTGGAGACGCGGACGGATGCGGAGGCGCGTACACCTGCGACAGCAGGACGAGATGTCGCCTATGAGCTGACGCTCTCGGGTGATGCCGATACACTCTCGAACTACAAGATCGGCACTGTGGAGACCCTTGACAGCAATGGCGAGATGAAGGGCAATGGCTCCGGCAAGGCGGATATCTATAAGAAAACGCTGACGGTCAGTGCAGATCCGATCGATAAGGTCTACGACGGCACACGGACGGTTGTTCGCCCCAATGGTTCGACGACGGCACCGCATCCGGCGGCGAATAAGCTGAAACTCAATGGATTCGCGAAGACGGCAGATCACTTTGACTTCGACCAGCCGGCGGCGGATAAGATTGACGGGCTTTACTCCGATCCGAACGTCAGCCGTGCGGCGGACGGCACGATCCTCGACAAGGATATCGCGTACAGCGGTGTGAAGGCGGCATTTAAGAACTACGCCGACAACCATGCGGGCAGCGCGGCGAGAAACTATCGCGTGGACAGCGACACGGTGTCGGGCAAGGGCAAGATCACACCGCGTACGATCACGCCGAATGATATTGCAAACGGTCTGACGCTCGCAGATGCCACAAAGGTCTATGACGGCACGACGAAGGTCAAGTACAATGGGCAGAATACGCCGGACGCACTCAAGAACTATCTCACGAGCGCGACAGTGAACATCAATGGTACGCCGATTGACATCAAGAAAGAGCTCACGATCCGCGCCGACGAGGCATCAACCCACTACGATACCGCAAACGTGGCGGGCGGTGCACAGCCGCGTGTGACGTACACGCTGAACTATACGGGGCACAATTTCGATATCACGGGGCCGATCACAAAGCAGGCGAATGGCACAATCACGAAGCGGCAGGTCACGGCGTATGCCCCGGGGCAGCTGACGAAGATGTATGACGGGACGACCAAGGTCTATGACAGCGGCGACCCGACGATCAAGACGTACTATCGTGGAAATCAGGTTACGTCGGGTGCGGACATCGTGCAGCTGGAGGAAGAGAACGGCGATCGCGGGCTTCTCACGAATGACGGCGTGCAGAATATCTCGACGGCGACATTTGAGGATAAGAAGGCGGGACGCAACAAGAAAGTCAACTATAATATTGCTGTCGATGCTGCGCACGCGGGCAACTATGAACTCGTCGATCAGCGCGGAAATGTGATCTCACAGACCTCGACGAACAACAATACGATCACGCCGCGCCGCCTCGATATCACGTTCGGTGATGTGTCGCGTGCGTATGATGGGACAAGCACGAACACGGATGTGACTGCACTCGTGAAGGATTCGGATGCGCGCGCGACGCTGCGCCGCGATGGTGTGAATCCCAGCGGCGAACAGCTGATCCTGCGTGATGCGGCAAATAACGACATTACCTTGCCGAGCGACTACGGCTACGGCAGAACCGACAGTGCCTTTACGAAAAACGCCGACGCAAATCAGACCGGCGAGCCGCCGAAGGATGTGCAGTACCGCAAGCTGGGTGACGCGATGCGTACGCTGCTCGGCAATGATGCGGGTAACTATGACTTCGATGAAACGGGCTACGGCAAGGGCCGGATTACGAAGGCAAGCGTGCGTGAGAGCGATTTCCGCATGAAGTTCAAGGATGCGGTAAAGGAGTACGATGGCACGGATGCCGTAAACGATGCACGGTCGCGCCTCGATCGATCGGATAGCCGTATGCGCCTGCCCCGCGCGGAGGGATGGAAGCCCTTCGCCCTGCAGGACAAGGATATCGCGGACATTAAGGGGACGTATCAGCCGACGGGTGGAAAACGCAGCAAGGATGCGAGCGAGAACAGCCGCGGTGTGCAGTACGAGGTGCAGCTGAGCAAGCAGAACTTCGATTTTGAGAATGGTTGGAATGGGAAAATCCATGGCGATGGCGCGGGCAAGATCAACCGCCGAGCGATCATGGCGGAGACACTGCCGTACCTGACGAAGGAGTATGACGGCACGCGCGGCGTTGTGAATGCGGCGCGGGACGCCGACGGTAATCTCATCATGCGGAGCGGCGACGGGCTCATGCGGTTCCGTCATGCCAATGATACGGCGAAGCGTGCCCTCATCACGGGCGATGATGTGTCGAATGCAACTACGGCAACGTATGACACAGAGAATGTTGCGTGGAAGGACGGTGTCTGGAACCAAGGGAACGGCACGGCTGCTGATGTCGGTGTTACCTATGCACTTGGCCTCTCGGGAGCGGATGCTGCGAACTATAAGATCGTGGACAGCAAGGGCACTGAGGTGACAAATGCCAAGGGCCTGGGCAAGATCACGCCGAAGGACATTCGTCTGAAAGCTGACCCGCAGACACGCTGGATCAACGAGGGGCTGCCCAAGAGCTATACGGGCAAACCGATGGGCAGCAACCTGGGACATAATGATATCCCAGAGCTCCTTCCGAATGAGGTTCTGCCCGGCTCGATCGGCTATTCTTCGCCGAATGCGCGTCTGCGCTGGGGCGACTATATGATCCGTGGGGACTATCACGCACTGAACGGCACGGACGGCGATACCGTCTCGCGCAACTATCGCTTTGTGCAGGATCCCGCGAACGCGACCGCGCTCCACATCGGCCCCTATATCCCGGACTATGAGTACTACAAGGCACTCACCCAGACGAGCAAGATGATCCCCGATGAGTATGCCTATGAAAATGCCTCGCTCGACCGCCGCAGCCATTTCGGCCGCGATGCCGAGGCGGAGGTAACCTACACACCGCCTTCTATCAATACGATCAAGGACGGGGTCGATATCAGCAAAACGGACATCCGCATCACGGATGAGACTGTGTTCTCTCTCGTGAATAAAGTGTTCGGCTGAGCAAAAAACAATAGCAACATGAAGCGCCCCATCGGTGGAATGATAAAATCCATCGATGGGGCGCTTTTGTCATGGTTATTTATTTTTCGTCAGTTCTTGCAGCAGTGCACGACACCCCGCATCCACATCACGGTAGGTGATGTCGAAGTTGCCGGTGTACCACGGGTCGGCAACATCGCGCTCCTCGCCGATGTAGGAGAGGAGTCGGCGAACCTTGCCGTCGGGATCGCCGCCTGTGAGGCGGTCGAGGTCGTTCATGTTCTCGGTATCCATGCCGATGATGATGTCGAATGCGCTGTAGTCGGCGGCGGTCATGAGCGTTGCACGTCGCTTGCTGAATGGGATGCCATGCGCGCGCAGTACTTCGCGTGTGCCGCGATGGGTGTCGCTGCCGATCTCGTCGCGGTGGAGAGCTTTGGACTCTACAAGGATTTTGTCGGCAAGCCCTGCTTCGCGCACGAGGTGTTTCATGACGAACTCCGCCATGGGGGAGCGGCAGATGTTGCCGTGGCAGACGAATAGTATTTTTTTCATGGTGTATACTCCTCTATGTTTGTTTTTCTTGGAAAGTCTACCGTAAATATGCTCCGATTGCAACCGCCGCGTGTGCGCTTCCCTTGTCTTTTCTCCTTGAAAATGCTAGAATGTATACGAAATAATGTCAGCATAATAGGGGTTGAGAGACGATCGTGTGTGATGGGATGAATTGTATGAGAAAGTATGCTGTTGTGCGTGCGGGTGTTGCCGCGTGTATTTGTGCGGGGGCTGCGTGCGTAGGGAGCGCGGGCTATGCTGCACCGTCGCTGGCGCGGCCGGGCGCGGAGGTCGCGAGTGAGCAGCCAAGACCTGAGATTGGCGTGGAGGATCAGACCCCGCGTTATCAGCAGGCGGGTGACGATGCGCAGTTCACGATTGAGAATTTTATTTTGGAGGCCCCCGATCTCGATCTCGATAAGAAGGAGCTGACACGCATCCTCGAGGAGGGGATGGGCGAGTATCGGACGATGGCACAGCTGCGCCGTACGGTGGACGCACTGACTTCGTACTGCCGCAGCCACGGCTATCCTGCTGCTGCGGTGTATCTGCCGCCGCAGGAGAGTGCAGACGGCATTGTTGTGCTGCGTGTGCTGCCGGGGCGTTACGGTGAGATCGCGATTGAAAACAACAGCCGACTGAAAACGCCTGTTGCACGTCGGATCATTGCAGGGCTGAAGGCGGATGACATCATCACGACGGAGAAGCTTGAGACGGCGCTCTACTCGGTGTCGGATGCGACGGGCGCACGCGCGGTCGGTGTGCTGAGCCCCGGCACGGCGTTCGGTACGAGCAAGCTGACGGTGCGCATCGAGGACTCGAAGGAGTCGAATACGGTGTTCTATGTAGAGAACTACGGCAGTCCGTCGACGGGACGCTACCGCTACGGCTTGCAGGAGACGATCTACAATGCCTCGGGGGCGGGCGACAAGGTGAGCCTCGGTACGCTGATCTCGAACGGGAGCCTCCGAAACTTTTACGCAAACTATGAGACGGTGGTCGGACACGGCGGATCGACACTGGGACTTGGCATCTCGCGCATGAATTATAAGATCGGACAGACCCTTTCTGCCATTGGCGCGGAGGGGAACTCGCTGACAGTCTCGCTCTTTGGGCAGGTGCCGCTCTATCATCTGACGAATCGCAGCCTGACTTTCCGCTATGGCTACAACTACCGCGATCTGAACGATGATATCACGGCGTTTGAGCTTACGGGCAAAAAGCATACGCATAGCGTCTATGCGGGCCTGGTTGGCATGCATCGTGTGCAGGGGCTGACGCTGAACTACAATGCGAATCTGACGCTTGGAACGCTGGGGCTGGACTCGGAGTATAGCCGTATTCTGGGCGAGCTCAACCGCACGGAGGATGGGTCGTATGCAAAGCTTGAGGCGGAAGCTACAGCGGTGCAGCAGCTCGGGCACACGACGGATTTCCTCGTCAAGGTTGCGGGGCAGAAGGCAAGCCGCAATCTCGACAGCTCGGAGGAGTTCTACCTCGGCGGCCCGAACGGCGTACGCGCCTACGCGCAGGGCGAGGGGGCGGGTGATGAGGGGGTGCTCGGAACGGCGGAGCTGCGCTGGCATACACCGGTGCGCGGACTGACAATGAGCACGTTCTACGATATGGGAACGGTGCGTGTGAGCAAAACGGCGGTTGCGCCGGACAACCGCGTGACCCTGCGCGGTTGGGGGATCGGCGCGGCATACAGCAATCCGGGCGACTGGTTCGCGCGTGTAGACTATGCGCGGCGCATCGGTCTTGACTCGTCGGTGTCGGCGAAAAACAATGCGGCGGGGCGCGTCTGGTTCATGGCGGGGAAGATCTGGTAATGATAGAACGGGGCTGAACGGGAACGGGCTATGAGACTGAGACGAAAGCCGTGGATTGATACGGCGATTCTGGACTATGCGGATTTTGTGACACCGCTTGGGGGCGATTGGTCGCAGTGCGCCGGTGCATGGACGGAGGCGTTTGGGCGCATAGCACCGCTTCATGTGGAGATCGGCGTGGGCAAGGGGGCCTTTCTGACGGAGCTTGCGGCGCGGAATCCCAATGTGAACTATGTAGGGCTTGAGGCGCAGCAGGGGGTGCTCTACTTTGCGGCGCGCAAGGCGGCGGCGCGTCAGCTGTCGAATGTGCGGCTGCTCGTCTTTGATGCGGCGTACCTCACGGAGCTCTTTGCTCCCGCCGAGGTCGACCGCATCTATCTGAATTTCTCCGATCCATGGCCGAAGAAACGCCATGCAAAGAGACGACTGACAAGTGAGCTCTTTCTTGAACGCTATCGTGCTGTGCTGAAGGCAGACGGAGAACTTCACTTTAAGACGGACAATATGGGGCTGTTTGACTACTCGCTTGAGACAATGGCGGCGGAGGGGTGGCAGCTCTCGCGTGTGACGCACGATCTCCATGCGCTCGGTGAGGCGGACAATATCATGACGGAGTACGAGCGCAAATTCAGCGCGCGCGGGGCGAAGATCGGTCGTCTTGTGGCGCACCCTCCCGTGAGGCACGTGTAATGCGTACGCGCTATACGCTCTTCAAGAGTGAGACGGAGCCGATTGTCATCATCATGGCGATCCTCCTTGTGACGGGGACGATCAATGTATTTAGCTCAAGCTATGTGCTTGCGGCGATGAATTTCGAGAATCCGTACTACTTCCTCCAGCGGCATCTCCAATGGCTGCTGCTCGGAATTGTCGCCTGCTGGATCTGTCGTAAGATCAACTATCAGCGGTTGCGCGGGCTCATGTTCATCGGACTTGGGATCAATCTCTTCCTTTTGGTTGCGGTGCTCTTTGTGGGCACAACGATCAACGGGGCACAGCGTTGGATTGCGCTCGGACCTCTGAGTTTTCAGCCGGCGGAGTTTGCAAAGCTGATGGCGGTGCTGATGGGGGCGTTCTCAATCTCGGCGATGCTTGGCAAGGAGCGCTTTCGCATGGATCGGGACTGGCCGCGTGTGGTGATCCCCTTCGGGGCAATTCTCGTGATGGCATTTCTCGTCTACCGCGAGCCGGACTTTGGTACGGCGTGCATTGTGTTCGGTGTTCCACTCCTCATGGCGCTTGTCCTACTCATTAAGCCGCGCTACTGGCTGTGGATCGTGCCGCTTACGCTGGTGACGGCATTTGCCATTGGGACGCTGCAGCCCTATCGCATGAAGCGCATTGAGGTGTGGTTCGATCCGTGGTCGGATGCACGCGATGCAGGCTATCAGATGGTGCAGTCGCTCTCGACGATCGGCTCGGGCGGGATCTTCGGCATGGGGTTTGGCGACGGCGTGAGCAAATATGAGTATCTGCCGGAGGCACATACGGACTTTGCCTTTGCAATTTTCAGTCAGGAGCACGGGTTCTTCGGCGTGGTGCTGATCTTCTTTCTGCTGGGGGTGCTGCTCATTACCTGTATGCGTGTGGCGGCGCGGGCGAAGGATACGTTCGGGCAGGTGCTGGCGCTCGGTATCATCTTTCTCGTACTCGGGCAGGCGCTTGCAAATCTCGCGATGGTCGCGGGGCTGCTCCCTGTGGTCGGCGTGCCGCTGCCGTTCATCAGCTACGGCGGCTCGTCGCTGATCGTGACGATGGCAGGAATGGGCATGCTGCTCGGCATTGCTGATCGCAGTAAGGATGTGCCTGTGCAAAAGAAAAATATGGAGCCGCCGGAGAAACGGCGGGAACACATTCATGTAGTGCGATGAAGTTGGGGATTTGCATGAGAAACAATTCCATGCAGATCCCTCTCTTGTTTGTGAGGTTGTTTGATGTTCAGTGATTTCTTTCTCGGAATGCAGCAGGATTTCAAGATTTTCCTTCTGCCGCCGCTGATCTGTGCCGTGTTTCGTCTCATCTTTATCCTCGTCTACCGGCCAAAGAAGTCGCCGTGTGGTGCGTGGGGGAAGTGGATTTCCTGTTTTCGTTACGGATTCTGGTGGGGGATGGACTTCAACGCGTATGCGTTTTTGATTCCTCTTGTTCTCGTCTCGATACCTGCGGCGTTCCTTCCCGCATACTTTGCCGTTAGTGATGCCGTGCGTCTGTCGCTGCTCCTTATCTATGCAGCGGTGCTCTATACGGCGTTTATCGGTAAGATGATTTTCTATGCGCATTTTCACGATACGTTCAATCAGACGCTCTGGCTCGGGAAAAATGCAGACAAGCGCAACTTCGCCGATATCTTCTTTCACCAGAATCATGGTGTGTGGCTGCTGCTCGGGTATCTGCCCTATCTCGCGCTCTGCTGCGCGGCGGGAAATGCTCTGCTTTCCCTGCCGTCCGTGTCCTATCCCACGCTGACGGATGGGGCGGGACAGTATGCGGTCAATACGTTGGTGTTTATCGCCGCTATTGTGCTCTTTTACTGGCTGCGCTATGGTGGGACGCTGCGCCATCGGAAAAAGCCCGAGTGGGATGAGGTGCCTGCTGCTGTCAAGGAGGATGCGGTACTCGGCAAGGCGGCGATCGATGATCTCATCGCGCTCAAGATGGTGTGGAAACGTCCTGTGCGGGAGTGCCTGAATCATACCGATGCAGAGAGCCGTGCGATTATGACAGCGATCATGCCGACATCCTTCGCGGGGGCTCCACTGGAAGTGTTTCGGCGAACGGCGCAGGGGGCGCGCATCACGCCGCCGCGTCATATTTTCTTTCTGCTGGCGGAGAGTTACGGGCAGGTTTTTTTCGATGAGCCGTACGCGACACTGAATCTCATGGAGGCGGGGGCTCGTTTTCGTGCCGAAAAACATACGGTCAGTATCAACAATTTTCTTTCGGGCGGGATGATCTCGCAGCCGTCTATTGTCAGGCTGCTTCTCGGCATCTATGACGCGGATATGGAGTTGAACGAGAATGTGATCTTTTGGGATCATACGTTGCCCACTGCGTTGCCGCGCCAGCTCAAGGAACTTGGATACCGTACGTCCTTCTGGTACGGCGGCGGACTGAACTGGGGCAGTCTCGTCCACTTTGTGCCTGCGCTCGGGTTTGATGCGGCATACGGCGGCATGGATATCTGTGGGGAAGATGCGCCGCGTACGTGGCTCGGTGTCTACGATCATATCTTTCTGGACGAAGCGGCGCGGCGCATTCGCACAGAGGGGGATGATGTGCCATCCTTTCATTTCCTCTATACGACCTCGAACCATGGCCCCTACCGTATCCCGTTTGAGGAGTGCGGCTTTGATGCAGCACGTCTGAATCCCCAAATGGGTGCTGCGCTGCGCAAAAACTCGCTGAAGTATCGCGGGCTTGGTTGTGCGTGGTATGCGGACTGGGCACTCTGCCGTTTCATCACACAGATGCGGGAAGCGTTTCCGGACGGCCTCTTTATCGTGACGGGAGATCACATGGGCGGTGAGGCTCCGCTTATTCGGGGGCTGGCAGCGCGGGAGGAGATGCTGCTGCGTGAACGCATTCTCACGTCGTTTTCGATGCACCATGCGGAGCTGACGGAAGCGCATCTTGCACACAATGTGATTGGTGGACACCTCAACATCTTGCCGACACTTATTGAACTTATTGCACCGCAGGGATTCCCCTACTATGCTGTCGAAAAGCCGCTGACAGAGCCGATTGATTGTGTTGTGACACCATATGCGTGGCTCACGCGTGAGGAGATTGGCTACTATCGTGAGCGTGCCGCGCAGGAGCTGGCTGTGACGGCGGGGCAGCTGCCGTGGCACTTCGATACGGAGCGGTTCACGGCGGAGCGCGATGCGTACTGTGAGTTGACGGCGTACTATGTGCGTCACCCCGAACTTTTGATGGAGAGTAATATTTGATGAGTGCGGACAGCAATGTCCGCATTTTCTACAAAAATATCTAAACAAAAAAGAAAGATACGCTAGAAGGGGTGTAAATAGAAAACTTTGTAAAATATGCGTTGACAAGCGTTTTGACGGATGATATTATGTGACAGTCCCCTTTTTGGAGGTGCACTATGTCTTTGGAAAAATTGCGTACAGCGCGCACGGTCGCCGGCATCCATCAGGTGTGCAAGGCGGTGCGGAGCGATACGGCGGAGATGGTGTTCATCGCCTCTGATGTCGATGAGCGTGTGCTTGGCGCATTGCTTGCGGCATGCGGGGGTGCGGGGATTACCCCTAACCGCTCCGCGACGAAGGCGGAGCTCGGCGCTGCGGTGCACCTCGATGTGGGTGCGGCAGCGGTCGCCAAACTACGGTAAAAACGCAGTTCTCTGCGTTTTCATACAAAAGAAATGATATGACGACAAAGGAAGGAGGTGCAGTATGCCAACGATCAATCAGCTCATTCGCAAGAGCCGGAAGAGCCTCGAGGAGAAATCGAAAGCACCAGCACTGAAGAACAGCCCGCAGAAGCGCGGCGTCTGCACGCGTGTCTATACGTCCACGCCGAAGAAGCCGAACTCTGCTCTTAGAAAGGTTGCTCGTGTTCGCCTGACGAACAGCATCGAAGTGACCGCATACATCCCCGGAATTGGGCACAATCTGCAGGAGCACAGCGTCGTCCTCATTCGCGGCGGTCGTGTGAAGGATCTGCCGGGTGTTCGTTACCACATCATTCGCGGTTCCCTCGATACCGCAGGGGTTCAGAACCGTGCACAGGGTCGCTCCAAGTACGGCGCGAAGCGTGCGAAGAAGAAGTAAGGAAGTATATCGTTAGGAGGTTGGGCTATGCCACGTAAGGGCCCCGTGCCGAAGCGGGATGTTCTGCCGGATCCGGTATATCATTCCAAGACGGTGACGAAGTTTATCAACAAGGTTATGCTCTCGGGCAAGAAGAGTGTCGCACAGCGCGTTGTGTACGATGCGTTTGACACGATTCGCGAGAAGACAGGGCAGGATCCGCTCGAGGTGTTCGAGACGGCTCTGCGCAATGTCATGCCTGTGCTCGAGGTCAAGGCACGCCGTGTCGGCGGTGCCAACTATCAGGTTCCAGTCGAGGTTCGTGCGGATCGCCGCATGACGCTCGGCATCCGCTGGCTTGTCGGCTATGCGCGTCTGCGCGGCGAGAAGACGATGGATGCACGTCTTTCGGCGGAGCTGATGGATGCTGCGAACAATACGGGCGCAGCGATCAAGAAGAAGGAAGATACGCACAAGATGGCGGAGGCCAACAAGGCATTCGCACATTATCGCTGGTAATATTTACCGGCAGTGTAAGGAGCGATAGGAAACAGTGGCAAGAGAATATTCCCTTGAAAAAACGCGGAATATCGGCATCATGGCACACATCGATGCCGGCAAGACGACGACCACCGAGCGCATTCTCTTCTACACGGGCGTAACGCACAAGATCGGCGAGGTTCATGAGGGCGCTGCCACCATGGACTGGATGGTTCAGGAACAGGAACGCGGCATTACGATTACGTCGGCGGCGACGACCTGCCACTGGAAGAACCATCGCATCAATATCATTGATACGCCGGGTCACGTTGACTTTACGGTCGAGGTAGAGCGCTCGCTGCGCGTGCTGGATGGCACGGTGGCTGTTCTGACCGCACGCGGCGGTGTTGAGCCGCAGACGGAGACGGTCTGGCGTCAGGCGGAACGCTACAATGTTCCGCGTATGGCGTATGTCAACAAGATGGACATTACGGGCGCAGATTTCTTCAATGTTATGAACATGATGCGCGAGCGTCTCAATGCGAACCCGGTGGCGATTCAGCTGCCGATCGGCGCAGAGGATGAGTTCAAGGGCATCATCGATCTCGTGAAGATGGATGCGATCGTCTACGAGGACGATCTCGGCAAGGTGACCGATGAGGTCGAGATTCCGGCCGAGTACAAAGAGCAGGCAGAAGAGTACCGCGAGAAGCTGATCGAGGCGTGCGCAGAGGCGGACGATGAGCTCATGGAGAAGTATCTCGGCGGTGAGGAGGTCACGGAGGAGGAGATCCGCCGTGCGATCCGCAAGGCAACGATCGCTTGTCAGATGACTCCGGTCACCTGCGGTACGTCGTATCGCAACAAGGGCGTGCAGCCCCTGCTCGACGCGATCGTCGACTATATGCCGGCACCGACGGACATCCCGCCGATTGCGGGTGTGAATCCCGATACGGGCGAGGCGGACAGCCGTCCCTCTTCGGACGATGCGCCGTTCTCGGCACTTGCGTTCAAGATTATGACGGATCCGTTCGTCGGCAAGCTCGCGTTCTTCCGCGTCTACTCGGGCACACTGAACTCCGGTTCGTATGTGTTCAACGCGACGAAGGACAACAAGGAGCGCATCGGCCGCATTCTCCAGATGCACGCGAACAACCGCAAGGAGATCGACGTGGTCTACAGCGGCGACATTGCGGCGGC
Source organism: Centipeda infelix ATCC 43532 (assembly GCF_000234095.1). GTDB lineage: Bacteria > Bacillota > Negativicutes > Selenomonadales > Selenomonadaceae > Centipeda > Centipeda infelix. The sequence continues at coordinate 343,251 of NZ_JH376799.1, read as the reverse complement.
AGTCGGCCTCAAGAATACGACGACGGGCGACACGCTCTGCGATGAGAACAAGCCGATCATCCTCGAGTCGATGGAGTTCCCCGATCCGGTTATCTCTGTTGCGGTTGAGCCCGCAACGAAGAACGATCAGGAGAAGATGGGCATCGCTCTCCAGAAGCTTGCGGAGGAGGATCCGACGTTCCGCGTTCATACGGACGCTGAGACGGGGCAGGTCATCATCTCGGGCATGGGCGAGCTGCATCTGCAGATCATCGTCGACCGTATGCTCCGCGAGTTCAAGGTCGACTGCAAAGTCGGCGAGCCGCAGGTTGCATACCGCGAGACGATCCGCAAGTCCGTCAAGGCAGAGGGCAAGTTTGTCCGTCAGTCCGGCGGTCACGGTCAGTACGGTCACTGCTGGCTCGAACTCATTCCGCAGGAGGCAGGCGAGGGCTTCAGCTTCGAGAACAAGGTCGTCGGCGGCGTAATTCCGAAGGAATTCATCAATCCGATCGAGGCCGGTGTCAAACAGGCGATGGAGGGCGGCGTGGTCGCCGGCTATCCGATGGTCGACATTAAGGTTATCGTTTACGACGGCTCGTTCCATGAGGTCGACTCGTCCGAGGCTGCGTTCAAGGTGGCGGGTTCGATGGCATTCAAGGCGGGTGCCGAGAAGGCAAGCCCGGTTCTCCTTGAGCCGTACGTCAAGGTCGAGGTCACGGTGCCCGAGGAGTACATGGGCGACGTCATCGGCGACCTGAACTCGCGTCGCGGACGCATCGACGGCATGGAGCCGCGCAACGGTGTGCAGGTCATCAACGCGTTCGTTCCGCTGTCGGAGATGTTCGGCTACTCGACGGATCTCCGTTCCAAAACTCAGGGCCGCGGGAACTACTCGATGGAGGTTTCCTTCTACGACGAAGTTCCTAAGAATATAGCTGACGCTGTAGTCGCCAAGAACAAAGGCGAATAAGGAGGCAATTTTAGAATGGCAAAGGAAAAGTTTAACCGCAGCAAGCCCCATGTCAACATCGGCACGATCGGCCACGTTGACCACGGCAAGACGACGCTGACGGCTGCGATCACGAAGGTTCTCTCCGAGAAGGGCTATGCGAAGTTCGAGGACTATGCGGACATCGACAAGGCTCCGGAGGAGCGCGAGCGCGGCATCACGATCAACACGGCACACGTTGAGTATGAGACGGACAACCGCCACTATGCACACGTCGACTGCCCGGGCCACGCGGACTATGTCAAGAACATGATCACGGGTGCTGCGCAGATGGACGGCGCAATCCTCGTTGTCTCCGCTGCTGACGGCCCGATGCCCCAGACGCGTGAGCACATCCTGCTCGCTCGTCAGGTCGGCGTTCCGGCTCTCGTTGTGTTCCTCAACAAGGTCGACCAGGTTGACGATCCCGAGCTCCTCGAGCTCGTCGAGATGGAAGTCCGCGAGCTGCTTTCGCAGTATGAGTTCCCCGGCGATGACATCCCTGTCGTTGCGGGCTCCGCACTCAAGGCTCTTGAGGGCGACGAGGCGATGAAGGCGAAGATCCTCGAGCTCATGGACGAGGTTGACAAGTACATTCCGACGCCGACGCGTGACACGGACAAGCCGTTCCTCATGCCGGTTGAGGACGTGTTCACGATCACGGGCCGCGGCACGGTTGCTACGGGTCGTGTGGAGCGCGGCGAGCTGAAGCTGAACGATACGGTTGAGATCGTCGGCCTTCAGGATGAGGCGCGCAGCACGGTTGTCACGGGCATCGAGATGTTCCGCAAGCTGCTCGACAGCGCGGTTGCGGGCGACAACATCGGCGCACTGCTCCGCGGCGTGGATCGCAAGGACATCGAGCGCGGTCAGGTTCTCGCAAAGCCGGGTTCCATCAATCCGCACACGAAGTTCAAGGCGCAGGTCTACGTTCTGACGAAGGAAGAGGGCGGCCGTCATACGCCGTTCTTCACGAACTATCGTCCCCAGTTCTACTTCCGTACGACGGACGTGACGGGCGTTGTCCGTCTCCCCGAGGGCACGGAGATGGTTATGCCCGGCGATAACGTCGAGATGGAAGTCGAGCTCATCACCCCGATCGCGATCGAGCAGGGTCTCCGCTTCGCTATCCGCGAGGGCGGCCACACGGTCGGCGCGGGTCGTGTTACGGCGATTGAAGGCTAATTCTTAGTCTCTTGATATTCCCTAGGGAGAGGAGCGGCGCTCGCGTCGCTCCTTTTCGAGGGAAATGACGGTTCGATGAAGCTCCTCAGATTGGCGTAGATTTTTGGGGCTGTCAAGGAAGCAAACCGGACGCATAGCCGAGGTGCTATGTGGAGGATTTGCTGACACAGACAGCGCGAAAAAGATGCGCTGAGATGGGGGCTGAATGAACCGAAATTTCCCGATTGGGATATGATAAAACTTCTTTTTCATCTTTTGGAATCATACGACAGACGACGTACTCCATGCGATGACATGGCAGATGGCTATGCCCCGAGGGGGCAGAGGGAACTGCCGTGGAGAAATGTTTGGGGCGAGACCCCGGACGAAGGAGGAAAACTACTTTGGCGAAACAGCAGAAAATCAGAATTCGTTTGAAGGCCTACGACCACAAGGCTCTCGATCAGAGTGCGGCGAAGATCGTCGACACGGCAAAGAAGACGGGTGCAATGGTCTCAGGTCCCATTCCACTTCCGACGGAGAAGAATGTCTACACGATTCTCCGTTCTCCGCACGTCAACAAGGACTCGCGCGAGCAGTTTGAGATGCGCACGCACAAGCGTCTCATCGACATCCTGCAGCCGACGAACAAGACGGTCGATTCGCTCATGCGTCTCGATCTGCCTGCCGGCGTTGACATCGAGATTAAGCTCTAATAGGAGGTGGAAGCCTTGGCTAAGGCTATTTTAGGAAGAAAACTGGGCATGACCCAGATCTTCACAGAGGAAGGCCGCGTCGTTCCCGTGACGGTCGTTGAGTCCGGCAACAACTTCGTGCTCCGGAACAAGACCGACGAGACGGACGGCTATAACGCTGTGCAGCTCGGGTTTGGCGATATCAAGGAGAAGAACGTCACGAAGCCGCTCAAGGGTCAGTTTGAGAAGGCGGGCGTGAAGGCAGTGCGCTTCATTCGTGAGATGCGTCTTGCTGCTCCTTCCGAATACAATGTTGGTGACACGATCGGCGTCGACATCTTCGCTGCGGGCGATCTCGTCGATGTGGTCGGTACGTCCAAGGGCAAGGGCTTCGCGGGCGGCATCAAGCGTCACAACTTCGCACGCGGCCCCATGGGGCACGGCTCGAAGTCACACCGTGAGCCGGGCTCGACGGGTGCGATGATCTCCGGTCCCGGCGGACGCGTCCTCAAGGGCAAGAAGCTCCCCGGCCGTATGGGCGGCGAGCGTGTCACGGTGCAGCGTCTGACGATTGTCCGCGTGGACAGTGACCGCAACCTCATCCTTATCAAGGGCGCGATTCCGGGCCCGAAGAAGGGATTTGTCGTAATCAAAGATACCGTTAAGCCTGCAAAGGCAGCGAAAGAATAAGGAAGGGGGAATCGCAGCATGGCGAATGTAGCAGTATATGATATGTCGCACAACCAGGTTGGCGAGATCAGCCTCAGCGACGAGTTCTTCAATGTCGAAATGAATGCCGGCCTCCTTCATCAGGCGGTTGTCCTCCAGCTCGCATCGCAGCGTCTCGGCACCCATGCCACGAAGACGCGCGGTCTCGTGCGCGGCGGCGGACGCAAGCCCTGGCGTCAGAAGGGCACGGGTCGTGCCCGTGCAGGTTCGACGCGCAGCCCGTTGTGGGTTGGCGGCGGTACGGTCTTTGGCCCGCATCCGCGCAAGTACGGCTTTACGATGCCGCGCAAGCAGCGTCGTCTTGCCCTCAAGTGCGCGCTGTCGGACAAGGTTCGTACGGGCGATTTCATCGTCCTCGACCAGCTCGACTTCGAGGCACCGAAGACGAAGGCAGCCGTGAAGCTCCTGAGCGATTTCGGTGTGAATGCAAAGAGCCTCTTCATCACGGCGGACGAAGCTGTGAATGTGGAGCGTTCCACCAGCAATATTCCGGGTGTAAAAGCCATCACGGCGCGTGGAATCAATGTCTATGACATTCTCCATCACGACAAACTCTTCATTACGAAGGATGCCATCACCCGTATCGAGGAGGTATTCGCATAATGGACGCACGTGATATTCTCGTACGCCCGCTCATCACGGAGCGGACGACGCAGCTCATGGCTGAAGGCAAATACGTCTTCGTTGTTGCAAAGGCTGCAAACAAGATCGAGATCGCAAAGGCGGTCTCGGAGATCTTCAAGGTGAAGGTCGCAAAGGTCAACACGGTCAACGTCATCGGCAAGACAAAGCGCATGGGCCGCACGCAGGGCAAGCGCCCGGACTACAAGAAGGCCATCGTGAAACTCGCGCCGGGCGAGAGCATCGAGTTCTTTGAAGGCTGAGACGAAAGGGAGGTACGAACGTGGCAGTAAAGAGTTTTAAGCCGTATTCTGCCGGCAGACGCTTCATGACGGTCTCTTCCTTCGATGAGATCACAACGGACAAGCCGGAGAAGTCCCTCACCGTCCGCCTGACGAAATCGGGTGGACGCAACCAGCAGGGCAAACTGACTGTGCGCCATCGCGGCGGCGGTCACAAGCGGCTCTATCGCATCATCGACTTCAAGCGCACGAAGGACGGGATCCCCGCCCGCGTCGCGACGATTGAATACGATCCGAACCGCAGCGCACGCATTGCGCTCCTGAACTACGCAGATGGCGAGAAGCGCTACATCCTCGCACCGAACGGCCTCAAGGTCGGCGATGTCGTGGAGTCGGGTGCCGAGGCTGACATCAAGCCGGGCAACGCGCTTCCGCTCAAGAATATCCCGCTCGGTACGGTGATCCATGCCGTCGAGCTCAAGATCGGCAAGGGCGCACAGCTCGTGCGCAGCGCGGGAGCATCCGCGCAGCTCATGGCAAAGGAAGGCGACTACGCTCTCCTCCGTATGCCGTCCGGCGAGATCCGCCGCGTGCATATCAACTGCCGTGCGACGATCGGGCAGGTCGGCAACCTCGAGCATGAGAACATCACCATCGGTAAGGCAGGCCGCAGCCGCTGGCTCGGACGCCGTCCGGAGACGCGCGGCATTGCGATGAACCCGAATGACCATCCGCATGGCGGCGGCGAAGGCCGTTCGCCGGTCGGACGCAAGAGCCCGATGACGAAGTGGGGCAAGATTGCGATGGGCAAGAAGACGCGCCGCAAGAAGAAGGCGTCGAATCGTCTGATTGTGCATCGTAGGAAGTAATAAGTAACTCATGAGGATAGCCCCTGCTTTTGGGGCATCCCTCTGGATTGCTGATTTAACACCGCAACTTGCAGATAGAACCTCGTCGGATTGATTACAGTCCGGCGAAAGGAGGAAAAACTTTGTCAAGATCGATTAAGAAAGGGCCTTTCGTCGCAGAGAGCCTGATGAAGAAGATCGATGCGCTCAACGAAAAGAACGAGAAGAAGGTTGTGCGCACATGGTCGCGCAGCTCGACGATCTTCCCGGATTTCGTCGGCCACACGATCGCTGTCCATGACGGACGCAAGCATGTCCCCGTCTACGTCACGGAGGATATGGTCGGACATAAGCTCGGCGAGTTTGCGCCGACACGTACATTCAAGGGTCACGCGGGCGAAGAGCGCAAGACCTCGCTGCGCTGATAGAGAGGAGGACGATTCGTGGCACAGGAAGTAAAGGCTACCGCCAAATACATCCGTATCGCACCGCGCAAGGTTCGCATTGTAATGAACCTCGTGCGCGGCAAGAGCGTTGCTGACGCTCTCGCGATCCTGAAGTTCACGCCGAAGGTCGGCGCGGACGCCGTGGAGAAGGTGCTCCGCTCTGCTGTTGCAAACGCGGAGAACAACTTTGACATGGATGTGGATCGACTGTTCATTTCCTCAGCTTTCGTTGACCAGGGACCGACGCTCAAGCGCATTCATCCGCGCTCGCGTGGACAGGCGTTCAAGATTTTGAAGCACACGTCCCACATCACGGTTGCCGTAAACGAAAAGTAATAGGGAGGGAAACAGTTTGGGTCAGAAAGTAAATCCCCATGGCATTCGCCTTGGCATCGTCAAGGACTGGGATGCCCGCTGGTATGCAGACAAGGATTTCGCGCAGAATCTGCACGAGGATATCAAGATTCGCGATTACCTCAAGAAGAGCCTCCAGACCGCAGGTGTTCCCCGCGTGGAGACGGAGCGCAGCAAGAACCGCCTGAAGCTCACGATCCATACGGCAAAGCCGGGCATGGTCATCGGACGCGGCGGCTCGGGCATCGAGCAGATCAAAGAGGGGCTCAAGAACCTCACCGAGAAGCGCGTTGACATCAATATTGCAGAGATCAAGCAGCCGGATCTCGACGCGACGCTCGTCGCCGAGAACATTGCGGCACAGCTTGAGCGCCGCATTGCCTTCCGCCGTGCGATGAAGCAGGCGGTCGGCCGCACGATGCGCCTCGGCGCGAAGGGCATCAAGATCGCCGTCAGCGGTCGTCTCGGCGGTGCGGAAATCGCACGCCGCGAGTCCTATCGCGAGGGCAGCATCCCCCTGCACACACTGCGTGCAGACATCGACTACGGAACGGCCGAGGCACATACGACGTATGGCCGTATCGGCATCAAGGTCTGGATCTTCAAGGGCGAGGTTCTCCCCGACAAGAAGCAGGCACCGAAGAACAATAAGGAAAGGAGCGAGGCGTAATGTTACTCCCAAAGCGCGTTAAGTACCGCAAGCAGTTCCGCGGACGCATGAAGGGCAAGGCACAGCGCGGCAACACGGTCAGCCACGGCCAGTATGGCCTCGTCGCTCTGGAGCCGGCATGGATCACGAACCGCCAGATCGAGGCTGCGCGTATCGCGATGACGCGTTACATCAAGCGCGGCGGTAAGGTCTGGATCAAGATTTTCCCGGACAAGCCGGTCACGGCGAAGCCGGCGGAGACCCGCATGGGTTCTGGTAAGGGCTCGCCCGAGTACTGGGTAGCCGTCGTGAAGCCGGGCCGTGTCCTCTTTGAGATGGACGGCGTGGCACGCGAGGTTGCGGCAGAGGCAATGCGCCTTGCCGGTCACAAGCTCCCGATCAAGACGAAGTTCGTCGTACGCGAAGAAGTAGAGGGCGGTGAAGTGAATGAAGGTTGATGAGATCCGCGGCCTGAGTGCCGACGAGCTCACGGAAAAACTCGCGTCGCTCAAGGAAGAGCTCTTTGGCCTCCGTTTCCAGCACGCCACAGGACAGCTCGACAACCCGATGCGTATCAAGGACGTAAAGAAGACGATTGCCCGCATCAAGACCATTCAGCGTGAGCAGGCAAACGCCTAAATCTAAATTACGGACATTTTATTGATACGCAGGAAGGAGGCTCATACACACATGAGCGATAGAAACGTACGCAAAGTGAGAGTCGGCAAGGTCGTGTCCGACAAGATGGACAAGACCGTTGTCGTTGCTGTCGAGGAGCTCGAGCAGCACAAGATGTATAAGAAGCCGGTTAAGAAGACGGTGAAGTTCCACGCGCATGACGAGAAGAACGATGCGCACGTCGGCGACCGCGTATCCATCATGGAGACGCGTCCGCTCTCGAAGACGAAGCGCTGGCGCGTGGTCGAAGTCGTTGAGCGCGCGAAGTAAGGAGGAACAGAATCAATGATACAGCAGGAAACAATCCTGAATGTCGGCGATAACACAGGAGCGAAGGAAATCCTCTGCATTCGCGTACTGGGCGGCTCGTACCGCAAGTATGCCAACATCGGCGATGTTATCGTCGCCTCCGTCAAGGCAGCATCGCCGGGCGGCACGGTGAAGAAGGGCGACGTCGTCAAGGCGGTTGTCGTCCGCAGCGTCAAGGGACTGCGCCGTCCGGACGGGTCCTACATCCGCTTCGACGAGAATGCGGCCGTCATCATCAAAGACGACCACACGCCGCGCGGAACGCGTATTTTCGGACCTGTTGCACGCGAACTGCGCGAGAAGGATTTCATGAAGATCGTCTCGCTCGCGCCCGAAGTTCTTTAAGGAGGAGGTGTTATTTTGTCGCTGGCAAAACTGAACGTCAAGAAGGGCGATACGGTCGTCGTTCTTTCCGGTAAGGATAAGGGCAAGCAGGGCAAGGTTCTCGAGGCTCAGCCGAAGAAGGGCAAGGTCATTGTCGAGGGCGTGAACAAGGTGAAGCGTCACACGAAGCCGAGCCAGAGTGCGCCGCAGGGCGGTATCATCACGAAGGAAGCACCGCTGTTCGCATCGAAGGTGCAGCTGGTCTGCCCCGCATGCGGCAAGGCGACGCGCGTTGCGCACCGCATCATCGGTGAGCGCAAGGTGCGCGCCTGCAAGAAGTGCGGCGAGCCCATCGAGCAGTAAGATTAGCGGAAAGGAGGAATACGCAAAGTGGAAAGACTCAAGGAAAAGTATCAGAAGGAAGTTGCGCCGGCTCTGACGGAGAAGTTTGGCTATAAGAACGTCATGCAGCTCCCAAAGGTCGAGAAGGTCATCATCAACATGGGCGTCGGCGAGGCTGTCGGCAACCCGAAGGCACTCGATGCCGCTGTGACAGATCTCACCGCTATCGCAGGGCAGAAGCCCCAGCTCACGCGTGCGAAGAAGTCGCTTGCCGCGTGGAAGCTTCGCGAGGGCATGCCGATCGGCTGCAAGGTGACGCTGCGCGGCACGCGTATGTATCAGTTCCTCGACAAGTTCATGAATGTCGCACTTCCGCGCGTCCGCGATTTCCGTGGGGTCAGCGAGAAGGCGTTCGACGGCCGCGGCAACTATGCTGTGGGTCTGCGCGAGCAGCTCATTTTCCCCGAAATTGACTACGACAAGATCGACAAGATTCGCGGCATGAACATCGTCATTGTTACGAGCGCGCATACGGACGAAGAGGCAAAAGAGCTCCTCCGTCTCATGGGTATGCCGTTCCGCGCGTAACGGGCTAGGAGGAACAACTGTGGCAAAGAAGGCAATGATTGAGAAGTGGAGCAAAGAGCCCAAGTTCTCGACACGCAAGTACAACCGCTGCAAGATCTGCGGACGTCCGCACGGCTACATCCGCAAGTTCGATATGTGCCGTATCTGCTTCCGTGAGCAGAGTTACAAGGGCGCCATCCCTGGTGTAACGAAGGCAAGCTGGTAATAACAATAGCAAAAAGGAGGATATCGATTCATGGCAATGACTGATCCTATTGCAGATATGCTGACCCGCATCCGCAACGCGAACTCGGTCTACCACGAGAGCGTGGCGATCCCCGGGTCAAAGGTCAAGACGGCAATCGCCGAGGTCTTGAAAAAGGAAGGCTTCATCAAGGACTACTCCTTCCAGGAGGACGGCAAGCAGGGCGTTCTCACCGTCACGCTGAAGTATGGAGCTAAGCGTGAGCACGTTATCTCCGGCCTGAAGCGCGTTTCCAAGCCCGGACTTCGTCAGTATGCAAAGCACGATGCGCTCCCGCGTGTCTACGGCGGCCTCGGTATCTCTGTGATCTCCACGTCGAAGGGGATCATGAGCGACAAGGACGCACGCAAGGCGGGACTCGGCGGCGAAGTTCTCGCATTCGTATGGTAATGCACAGGCAGGAGGTGTAACAATGTCAAGAATTGGAAGAGCACCGATTCACATTCCGTCTGGCGTTACCGTCACGGTCGGTGCGGATAATCTCGTGAAAGTGAAGGGCCCGAAGGGCGAGCTTTCGCGCGAGATCCATCCGGATATGAAAATAACCGTCGAGGAAGGTGTCGTAACCGTCACCCGTCCTTCGGACGATAAAATGCACAGGTCGCTCCACGGCCTTTCCCGCACGCTCATCAACAACATGGTGGTCGGTGTGTCGGAAGGCTTCACGAAGACCCTTGAGATCAGCGGCGTCGGCTATCGTGCGGCAAAGCAGGGCAAGAATCTGAACCTCTCGCTCGGCTTCTCTCATCCCGTTGTCGTTGAGCCGCCCGAGGGCATCACGTTTGAGTGCCCCTCTGCTACGGTCATCACGATCTCCGGCATCAACAAGGAAGTCGTCGGTCAGACTGCGGCCGAGATCCGTGCGCATCGTGAGCCGGAGCCGTACAAGGGCAAGGGCATCAAGTACGCCGGAGAGCATGTCCGCCGCAAGGAAGGCAAAGCCGGCGCGAAGGGCAAGAAATAAGAAGGAGAGGAGTGACACACTGTGCTTATCAAGCAGGATAAGAATAAGGCGCGCCAGAAGCGCCATCTGCGCGTGCGCAATCACATTGCGGGGACTGCGGCTCGTCCGCGCCTCAATGTATTCCGCAGCCTGAAGAACATCTACGCACAGATCATCGACGATGAAAAGGGCGTGACGCTCGTCTCCGCGAGCTCGAAGGACAAGGACTTCTCCCAGTACGGCGGCAACGTCGAGGCGGCCAAGGCAATCGGCGCCGCTGTTGCGAAGAAGGCTCTTGAGAAGGGCATCACCGAGGTCGTCTTTGACCGCGGCGGCTACATCTATCATGGCCGCGTCGCTGCTCTCGCTGAGGCGGCACGTGAGGCCGGTCTGAAATTCTAAAGGAGGGAAAGCATGGCTAGACATAACGAAAACGAGACGCCGGAGTTCGAGGAGCGTGTCGTATTCATCAACCGCGTATCGAAGGTTGTCAAGGGCGGCCGACGCTCCTCCTTCAGTGCACTTGTTGTCGTCGGCAACAAGAAGGGGAAGGTCGGCTTTGGCATGGGCAAGGCTGCCGAGGTGCCCGAGGCAATCCGCAAGGGCATTGAGGATGCCAAGAAGAGCCTGATCGAGGTTCCGCTGCGCGAGGAGCGCACGATCCCGCATGAGATCACGGGCATCTTTGGTGCCGGCCGTGTGCTTCTGAAGCCCGCCGCCAAAGGTACTGGCGTGATCGCCGGCGGCCCTGCGCGTGCGGTGCTCGAGCTTGCGGGTGTGCGTGACATCCTCACGAAGTCGCTCGGCTCGTCCAACCCGAACAACATGGTTCGCGCGACGATGGAAGGTCTCATCGGCCTCAAGAACCCCGCCGATGTAGCAGCACTCCGCGGCAAGACCGTGCGCGAGATTTTTGGCTGATAAGGAGGAACGAACATGGCAAAAGTCAGAGTAACGCTGACACGCAGCTTGATCGGTCGTCCTGAGACGCAGCGCAAGACTGTGAAATCGCTCGGACTGCGTAAGCGCAACTCCGTTACCGAGCTTCCCGACACGCCCGCCGTGCGTGGGCAGCTTCACAAGGTCTCCCACCTCATCACGGTGGAAGAGATTGCAGACTGAAGAGGGGAGGCAAACATCTATGAAACTGCATGAATTACAGCCCGCTGAGGGATCGCGTGTCACGCGCAAGCGTGTCGGCCGCGGCATCGGCTCGGGTATGGGCAAGACTTCGACGCGCGGCATGAAGGGGCAGAAGTCCCGTGCCGGCGGCGGTGTCCGCAGCGGCTTTGAGGGCGGTCAGATGCCTCTCTACCGTCGTCTTCCGAAGCGCGGCTTCAAGAACATCTGGGCAAAGACCTTTGCCGAGGTGAACGTCGGAAGCCTGAACTGCTTCGAGGATGGTGCGACGGTGGATCCCGTTGCACTCATCGAGGCGGGCATCCTCAAGAATGTCCGTGACGGCATCCGCATCCTTGGCGATGGCGAGCTCACGGCAAAGAACCTCACCGTACGCGCGCAGGGCTTTACGCAGGGCGCGGCGGAGAAAATTGCAGCGGCAGGCGGCAAAGTAGAGGTGATCTAAGGTGCTCCAAGCCCTTGGAAACATCTTTCAGATTCCGGAACTGCGCCAAAAGATCGTATTCACCCTCATCATGTTCGCCGTGTTCCGCATGGGGACGCACATCCCCGTGCCTGGCGTCGATCCGACGGCGATCGAGCAGCTCTTCGCACAGGGGACGCTGTTCGGTCTCCTCGATCTGTTCTCGGGTGGTGCGTTCAGTAAGTTTTCCGTCTTTGCAATGAGCATCACGCCCTACATCAACGCAGCCATCATCATCCAGCTGCTCAACGTCGTTGTACCGACGCTTGAACAGTGGTCGAAGGAAGGCGCGGAGGGGCACAAGAAGACGACGAAAGTCACGCGGTATCTTACGGTTGCGCTCGCATTCTTTCAGGCGATCGGTATGTCGATCGGTCTGAAGAGTGCGATCCTCAACCCGAACCCCGTGAACATCCTCATCATTGCAATCACCCTCACAGCGGGGACGGTGTTCCTCATGTGGCTGGGCGAGCAGATCACGGCAAACGGTGTCGGCAATGGGATATCACTCATCATCTTTGCCGGTATCGTCGCGGCACTGCCGAAGAACATCGGCACGATCTACGCCTACGTCAAGGCGGGCACGATCAGCTACTTCAGCGTGTTCGCGTTTGCCGTCATCGCACTTGCGATGATCGTCTTTGTCATCCACATCGAAACGGGCTTCCGTCGCGTTCCGATCACGTACGCAAAGCGTCTCGTGGGCGGCCGCGTGGGGAGCGGGCACTCGAGCCACATCCCGTTCAAGGTGAATCAGGCGGGTGTGATCCCGATCATCTTCGCCTCGTCGGTTCTGATGTTCCCGATTACGGTCGCACAGTTCATCGACGTACCGTGGGTCAAGACCGCAGCTGCGTATCTGGAGTGGGGCAAACCGCTTCAGACAACACTCTACGTTTTGATGATTATCTTCTTCACCTATTTCTACACATCGGTCACGGTGAAGATCACTGATATGGCAGACAATCTAAAGAAGTACGGCGGATTCGTCCCGGGGCTCAGACCCGGACAGGCGACGGCCGACTATCTTGACTACGTGCTGACACGCATCACGCTCGCGGGGGCGTTCTTCCTCGCATTCATCGCGGTACTGCCCAACATGGTGGCAGGTGCGACGAACATTCAGGGGGTGTACTTCGGCGGCACGGCTCTCCTCATTGTCGTGGGGGTTGCCCTCCAGACGATGAAGCAGATCGAGTCGATGGTTGTTATGCGCCACTACGAAGGCTTTATGAAATAACGTAAGGAGATAGAGCAATGCACATCATTTTGATGGGGCCTCCGGGTGCCGGCAAGGGTACACAGGCGGCAAATCTCGTAAAACGCTACGGTATTCTGCATATCTCCACGGGCGATATGTTTCGTGAAGCCGTAAAAGAGGGCACTCCGCTCGGCAAAGAGGCAAAGTCCTACATGGACGCGGGCAAGCTCGTCCCCGACGAGGTGACGATCGGCATTGTCCGCGAGCGTCTCAGTAAGCCGGACTGTCAGAAGGGCTTTATCCTCGATGGCTTCCCGCGCACGGTCGAGCAGGCGGATGCACTCACTGAGATTCTTGCGGATAACGGCATCAAGCTGACGGGGGTGCTGAACATCAATGTTCCCGCCGCCGATCTGATCGAGCGTGCCGTTGGCCGCCGGATCTGCAAGAGCTGCGGACATTCCTTCCATGTGAAGTTCAACCCGACGAAGGTTGAGGGTGTCTGCGATGACTGCGGCGGCACGACCTATCAGCGTGCCGACGACAGCGAGGAGACCATGAAGAGCCGTCTTTCCGTCTATGAATCCTCCACGCGCCCCCTTATCGACTACTACACGAAGGCGGGCGTCTACAAGGAGATCGACGGCAGACAGGACATCGCGAAGGTCGAGGCGGATCTCGCCGCCGTCCTTGAGGCGTAAAAGGAGCGAAAGGGAAGTATGTCAAAACAGGATGTCATCGAGGTAGAGGGAAGAGTTGTCGAGAAGCTTCCCAATGCGATGTTCCAGGTCGAACTTGAGAACGGACACGTTGTCCTGGCTCATGTTTCCGGAAAGATACGCATGAACTTCATCCGTATTCTGCCGGGCGACAAAGTGACCATCGAACTCACCCCGTACGATCTGACTCGTGGACGTATTACATATCGCTTCAAATAGTCCTGAAAATACTAGCCGAACCGCAAATTTTGTGCTAGAATAGAAAAGATCGACTTGAACCTAGGGAGACGGAAGGAGGCAAGCGCAGTGAAGGTAAGACCGTCTGTCAAGAAAATCTGCGAGAAATGCAAGATCATCAAGCGCAAAGGCCGTGTCATGGTCATTTGCGAGAACCCGAAGCATAAACAAAGACAAGGATAAAAGGAGGTGCACTTATGGCACGTATTGCCGGTGTAGATTTGCCCCGTGATAAGAGAATTGAGATTTCCCTGACGTACATCTACGGGATTGGCCTCACGACCGCGAAGAAGCTGCTTGCGATCGCGAACGTGAACCCCGATACTCGTACGCGCGACCTCACGGAGGATGAAGTCGTCAGACTTCGTGATGCCATCGACAAGAACGCCGTGGTGGAGGGCGACCTTCGCCGCGAAATTCAGATGAACATCAAGCGTCTCGTTGATATCGGCTGCTACCGTGGCCGCCGCCACCGTCTCGGCCTGCCTGTTCGCGGACAGAACACGAAGAACAACGCGCGCACACGCAAGGGCCCGAAGAAGGCCGTTGCAGGCAAGAAAAAGTAAAGGAGGCTTGTAGAGGTGGCTGTTAAGAAAACAACACGTTCCAAGAAAAAAGTTCGCAAGAACATAGAGTCGGGCGTTGCACACATCAGCTCGACATTCAACAACACGATCGTCACGCTCACCGATAAGAGCGGCAATGCCCTCTCGTGGGCGAGTGCCGGCGGTCTCGGCTTCCGTGGCTCGCGCAAGAGCACGCCGTTTGCAGCACAGATGGCTGCAGAGACGGCGGCAAAGGCTGCGATGGAGCACGGTCTGAAGTCCGTCGAAGTCTATGTCAAGGGACCCGGTGCAGGGCGTGAGGCGGCAATTCGCTCGCTGCAGGCAACCGGTCTCGAAGTCAACATGATCAAAGACGTGACCCCCATCCCGCACAACGGATGCCGTCCGCCGAAGCGTCGCCGCGTCTAACAGGAGGTGCATGAAACAACATGGCAATTGATAGAGTACCAGTTCTCAAGCGCTGCCGTGCCCTCGGTCTCGAGCCGGCTACACTCGGCCGCTCGCGCCAGTCGACGCGTCAGCTCCGCCGCACGAACCGCAAGGTCTCCGAGTACGGACTCCAGCTCAAGGAAAAGCAGAAGGCAAAGTTCATCTACGGTGTCCTCGAGCGTCAGTTCCGCGGCTACTATGACAAGGCGAAGAAGATGTCGGGCGTCACGGGTGAGAACCTGCTGAGCCTTCTCGAGCGTCGTCTCGACAACGTCGTCTTCCGCCTCGGGCTTGCCAACACGCGCCGTCAGGCACGTCAGCTCGTCCGCCACGGACATTTCACCGTGAATGGCAAGCGCGTTGACATTCCCTCCGCACTCGTTCGTGAGGGCGACGTGATCGAGGTCGCCGAGAAGAGCCGCGCGAGCGCGTTCTTCAAGGAACTCAAGGAGAGCAGCAACGCTCTTTCCGCTCCCGCATGGCTGACCGCCGATCAGGCAAATCTGACAGGCACGGTCACGCGTTTCCCCCATCGTGAGGAAATCGACGTGCCGGTCAACGAGCAGGCCATCGTCGAACTCTACTCCAAATAATGAATGTGAATGTGTCTGCATTACGCGTTTATTATGGAGGAGGCACATAGATGACAGATATCGAGAAACCGAAAATCGAGATCGCAGAGATCAGCGAGGACGGACGCTACGGGCGTTTCGTCTGCGAGCCGCTCGAACCGGGCTACGGTACGACGTTCGGCAACAGTCTGCGGCGTATGCTGCTCTCCTCACTGGATGGAGCAGCTGTTACCTCCATCCAGATCGACGGCGTCCTTCACGAGTTCTCCACCATTCCGGGTGTACGGGATGATGTGACGAGTATCGTGCTTGCCTTGAAGCAGCTCTGCATCCGTATGCAGGGAACAGAGCCGCATACCATCCGCATTGAAGCGGTGGGGGAGCGTGAGGTCACAGCAGCCGACATCGAATGCGGCAGCGACATCGAGATCCTGAATCCGGATCTTCACATCGCAACGCTGAATGCGACGGGCAAGCTCAAGATCGAGATGACCGTCGAGCGTGGGCGCGGCTATGTACCGGCGGACAAGAATAAGAAGTCGGATGACTCCATCGGGGTTATCCCTATCGACTCCATCTTCTCCCCTGTGCAGCGCGTCAACTACACGGTCGAGGACACGCGTGTCGGCAACGTTACCGACTACGACCGTCTCATTCTCGACGTGTGGACGAACGGCTCCATCCGTCCGGAGGAAGCCGTGAGCAAGGCGGCTGCGATCCTCGTCATGCACCTGCGTTTGTTCCAGAACATGGACGGCAACATCGTCGAGGAGGAGGAGGAAGTTCCGAACTTCCCGCCCGAGGAGGTCGACGACAGCGCGAAGGTGCTGGAGATGACCATCGACGATCTGGATCTTTCCGTCCGTTCCTTCAACTGCCTCAAGCGCGCCGGCATCAACACCGTTGCCGATCTCGCGCAGAAGACCGAGGATGACATGATGAAGGTGCGCAATCTCGGACGCAAGTCTCTGGATGAAGTGAAGAAAAAACTTGAGGAGCTTGGACTCTCCTTGAGACAGGAAAACGAATAACGATAGGAGTGGGAAACACATGAGAAAGCTCGGACGCAATTCCGCGGCCCGCAAGGCTCTCCTCAGGAGCATCCTCACATCCTTCTTCAAGTATGGACGCATTGAGACGACCGAGGCAAAGGCAAAGGAGCTCCGCTCCCTCGCCGACGGTCTCATCACGCTCGCCAAGCGCGGCGATCTCAGTGCGCGCCGTCAGGCTATCGCAGCTCTGGCAGAAGAGGATGTCGTGCGCAAGCTCTTCGGCGAAATCGCAGAGAAATACACGGATAAGAAGAGCGGCTACACCCGCATCTTGAAGCTCGGTCCCCGTCGCGGCGACGCCGCTCCGATGGCAATCATTGAGCTCGTGTAAGTGGTATCGTGAAAAAACTCCCGGAACGAAAGTTTCGGGAGTTTTTTGTTTCGTTATGTACTTGCCGTCGGATCTTGTGCCAATATTGGCACAAGCACATCCTCATCCTCTGTGACAAAGAGTGTTTTCTCGTTGATGAACCGGACGAAGCCGGGGACGGCCCCCGAGGGTTTCTTGACGAAGCGGACGGCGGTGTAGTCGACGGGGACGTTAGAGGAGCCGCACGCCTTGCTGAAATGGGCGGCAATCTGCGCGGCGAGGTGGAGGGATGCCTCACTCGGTTCGTCTCCGTTTGTCCGCAGAATGACGTGTGAGCCGGGAATGTCGCGGACGTGCAGCCAGATGTCCGTGGGGGCGGCGGTCTTAAATGTGAGTGTGTCGTTCTGGACATTGTTCTTGCCGACAAGAATGATACTGCCATCGGGGGCGGTGAAGGAGAATGGATGCGCACGGCGATCCTTGCTGCGCTTCGGCAGTTTTTCGTGGAGGTAGCCCGAGGTAATCAGCTCGTCCTGTATCTCTGCGATCTCTGCAAGACGCGTGGAGGAGTCGAGAGATGCCTCGATGCTCTCAAGGTGGCGGATGTTCGCCATGCAGTGCTCCTGTTGGACGGCGAGCAGCTGTTGGGCACGCTTCAGCTTGTCGTATTTCTTGTAGTACGCCTGCATGTTCGCGATGATACCGATGCGGCGATCGAGCGGAATCGTAATCGTTTCACCCGTCTCACTGTAGATGTTCGGGACGGTGATCTCGTCATCGGCGTGGTCGTTGTACTGATACTGATAGGTCATCAGGTTGTCGGCATAGATTTTTTGTTCCTCGGCATTCTCTGCCGCCGCAATCTCTGCGCCGAGCTTGTCATATTTCTCGCGTGCGCGCGTAAGCTCGGTGCGTACGAGACGGCGAAAGCGCTCGCGGTCGGGGATGATGTAGCTGCCGAGGCGTTTGTCCGCGTCGATCATCAGTGCACTGAGCGTGGGATAGGAGATGCGCTGCGTATTGGGAAGTTCGCTGAGGGGAAATGCCGCCATTGCCGTAACTTTGCTGTTCTCGTCCAGACGCAGGGAGGGCGAGGGCTCTTTCATCCATGTATGCAGCTCTGTGAGCGCGCGGGAGATTTCCGCAAAGTCTGATGAATCCAGTGCGGAAATGAGGATGTTTGGTGCAAGTCCCGCGAGAAAGCAGATCTCCTTTGCCGAGACGGGGCCAAAGCCGAGGACAGAGCCAATGAGAGCCTGAAAGAGTTTTGCCTCGCTGTCCGATTGTATGCGTGTGATAATATCGTCAATATTCGCCGTAAAGAGGTCGTATTTGTCCTGTACGGGGGGAAGGGTGTAGGGAATGCCCTTGAAGACGGTACGTACACGGCTCGTATTCTCGCCGATGCGGCGCAGTGCCTCGGTGATGATGCCGTCCTCGTGGAGAATGATGTTGCTGTATTTGCCGATGAGTTCGAGGGTGAGGGTGCGCGTTGTGATGCGCCCGCCGCCTGCAATCACGTCAATGTCGAGGTGGATGATGCGGTCACGTCCCTCCTGCCGCACGGCGGCGATGCGTCCCGTTTCGAGTTGTTTCCTGAGGAGCATGACGAAGGTTGGCGGCTCGGCGGGATTCTCGGGGGCATTTTCGATGAGATGTGCGGATGGGTTGCTTGCGTTGGTGTTGATATAGAGGAGCAGGTTTTTCCCCGGCTGGCGTACGGAGAGAACAATGGACTGTTTATTTGGCTGGTTGATTTTATCGATGCGCCCGCCCGTGAGTGCGTCCGCGAGTTCGCGTGCGAGGGCGGACATGGAGAAGCCGTCAAGGCTCATGCTATCACTTCTTTCTAGTTCATAAAAATTATACACGCCGACAGCATAATAGGCAAGCGTTGCGCCTTGCACATGGGGACGTTTCATAGTACAATACGTGCAGCAAGGCGGTGTGATAGATGAAGTTTACAAAATGGCAGGGCTGCGGCAACGATTTCGTGGTCGTGGATTTTCTGGATAAAGAGCCGATTGACTTTGCGGCACTCGCGGTGAAGATGTGTGATCGGCATTTCGGCATCGGTGCAGACGGTCTGATGGTGGTCTGCCCCTCGGAGACGGCGGATGTGCGGATGCGTGAGTTCAATCCCGACGGATCGGAGCCGGAGATGTGCGGGAACGGCATTCGCTGTTTCGCGCGGTATCTCTATGACTACGGGCGTATGAAAACGCAGCAGTTCACAATCGAGACGTTGGCGGGGACGATGGTGCCGCGCGTGATCACGCAGAATGGTACAGTGACGGCGGTCGAGGTGGATATGGGCGTGCCTGTGCTCGAAGGAGATAAAATCCCCGTAGCGGGCTTTGGTGCGGAGCGTGTTATTGCACAGCCGCTCATGGTGGACGGTACGGAGTACAAGATGACGTGCGTCTCGATGGGCAATCCCCATTGTGTGATCTTTGTGGACGATGCAGAGCATTTTCCACTCGCGGAACTTGGCGCACAGTTCGAAAATCATCCCGCATTTCCGTGCAAGATCAATACGGAGTTCGTCGAGGTAAAGAGCCGCACGCATGCGCGTATGCGTGTCTGGGAGCGCGGCGCGGGCATTACGCTCGCCTGCGGCACGGGGACGTGTGCGACGCTGACGGCGGGCGTGCTGAACGATGTGCTTGACCGTACGGCGGATATCGAAGTCGATGGCGGTGTGATTCATGTGGAGTGGCGTGCAGATGGGCATATCCTTATGACAGGTCCCGCAGAGCCTGTATTCACGGGCGTATGGCAGGGCACATTATGAGTACACTGCGCAGGAGCATGACGGGCTATGGCGCGGGCACAGCGGAGACAACGGAGTTTTGCGTTACGGTTGAGATCAAGGCGGTCAATCAGCGGTTTCTTGAGATTTCGCCGCATATGCCGCGTGCGTTCGGTGCGTGGGAGAATGACCTGCGCGATCTCATCCGCACGCGTGTCGCCCGCGGTAAGCTCGATGTCTATGTGAACTTCGAGGACCGCAGTGAAAAGCAGTACGATGTCCATGTCAACGAGGGTCTGGCGCGTGCGTACTATGCGGCCCTCGGAAAGGTCGCCCGCGCGGTGGATGCGCCGCTGAATGACGGCGTGCGGATGACTGCAGAGTATGATGGCGTGATCTCCGTGCGTGAGCAGGCGGATATCACGGGAGCGCGTGCAGTCTTTTTGAACGCCGTCGAGCAGGCTCTTGCGGCACTTGATGCGATGCGGCTTGCCGAGGGGGCGCATCTCGCACGCGACTTTGAGAAGCGTCTCGCACGGCTTGAGCAGCAGCGTGCACAGGTGAAGGAGATTGCACCGCAGATCGTGGCGGATTACCGTGCGCATCTTGCAGAGGTGCTTGCGGAGTTTAAAGAGGTCATGCCCGATGAGACGCGCCTTGTGCAGGAAGCGGCACTGTATGCCGACCGCGTGAACATCACGGAGGAGCTCGTACGGCTTGCGAGCCATTTCGCCCAATTCCGCGCGATTCTCATCGAGGAGGAGCCCGTTGGGCGACGGCTCGACTTCCTCCTGCAGGAGATCAATCGTGAGACGAATACGATCGGGTCGAAGGCGAACAATGCCGCCGCACAGCAGATTGTTGTCGCGATGAAGAACGAGGTCGAGAAGCTGCGCGAGCAGGTACAGAATTTGGAGTGACGCATGGAGACGGTCAATATCGGATTCGGTGACATCGTCCTCGCGGGACGCATGGTCGCTATCGTTGCGCCGAACTCCATGTCGGTGAAACGTATGGTGCAGGATGCGCGGGACGCGGGGCGGCTCATCGATGCAACGTACAAGCGGCGGACGCGTGCCGTCATCGTATTAGACAGCGGGCACATCGTGCTCTCGGCACTTCAGCCGGAGACGATTGCGGGGCGCATGACGACGAAGGAGGCGGCAGAGTGAAAAAAGGGCTTCTCATTGTGATCTCGGGTGCATCCGGCACGGGCAAGGGGACGGTCTGCAAAGAACTGCTCACACGTGAGACAGGCATTGCTTACTCCGTCTCCGCGACTTCGCGCACACCGCGTGCGGGGGAGCAGGACGGACGCGAGTATTATTTCCGCACGCGCGAGGAGTTTGAGCAGATGATCGCCGCAGGGGCGTTTCTTGAGTACGCGGATGTGTACGGCAACTACTACGGTACGCCGCTTGCCCCAATTGAGGAACGGCGCGCTGCGGGCGAGGACATCCTGCTTGAGATCGACACGCAGGGCGCACTGAACGTGATGGAACGCTGCCCCGACGGGACGTTCATCTTTCTCCTGCCGCCCTCACTTGAAGAATTGCAGCGTCGCATTACGGGGCGCGGGACGGAGACGGAGGAGAGCATTGCGCGTCGCCTTGCGGCGGCACGCGATGAGATTCGGCTCGGAAAGCGTTATCGCTACGCCGTGCTCAACGATACGGTGGAGGCTGCGACGGATCGGATTCAGACGATCCTCGCAGCGGAGCGCCTGCGTGCAGATATGGATCCGGCGCAGTTTGAACTTTGAAAGATAGAGGTACAACAATGAAGACAAATGTGGAAATCGGCATGGTCAACCCCTCGACGGACGAGCTGCTGACGAAGGTGGACAGCCGCTACGGTGTGGTCGTCCTTGCGGCGAAGCGTGCACGCCAGCTGCTCGAGGGCGATCCCGTGAAGTCCGAGCGTGCGCGTTCGACGAAGAACGTGACAAATGCGTTTGAGGAGATCGCCGAGGGCAAGATCAGCTATGACCTCTGCACAGAGAGCGTCTGACGTGGGGGCTCTTGCGGGGCGGTGCATTGTCCTCGGTGTGACGGGCGGCATCGCCGCATACAAGGCGGTGGAAATTGCGAGCCGCCTGAAAAAGGCGGGGGCGGATGTGCGCGTCATCATGACGCGGGCGGCGACCTCCTTTGTCACGCCGCTCACGTTCCGCGAAATCACAGGACAACCCGTTGCGGAAACAATGTGGGGCGAGCCGCATCATCACGTCGAGCACATTGCACTTGCGGAGTTCGCGGAGCTTGTGCTTGTCGCGCCCGCAACGGCGAATTTTATCGCAAAGGCGGCGGCGGGTATGGCGGACGATATGCTGACGACCTGTGTTCTCGCGACGCGTGCGCCACTCCTCATCGCACCCGCAATGAATACTGGGATGTGGGAGAATCCCATCACGCAGGAGAACGTCGCTCGTCTCCAGGAGCGCGGTGTGACCATCATTCCACCTGCAGTGGGACAGCTTGCCTGTGGCACAACGGGGGCGGGACGTCTGCCCGAGCCGGCGGAGATTGTTGCCATCGTGGAACGACATTTTTCTCATGAGCAGAGTCTTGCGGGGCGACGTATCCTTGTGACGGCGGCGGGGACGGAGGAGGCACTCGACCCCGTGCGCTTCCTCGGCAACCGCTCGACAGGGCGCATGGGCTTTGCAGTCGCCGCCGAGGCGGCGCGGCGCGGCGCGGAGGTGATCCTTGTCGCAGGGCCGACCCCGCTCGCAACACCTGCGGGCGTGCAGCGTGTGAATGTGCGGAGTGCGCGTGATATGCACGCGGCGGTACGCGCGGAATATGACGCTGTGGATGCAGTCATCAAGGCGGCGGCGGTCGCAGACTACCGCCCCGCAGAGACGGCAGAGCATAAGATCAAGAAGTCGGACGGCGAGCTGACGCTGACGCTCGTGCGCAATCCCGATATCCTCTATGAACTCGGGCAAAGGAAACGTCATCAGATTCTCGTCGGCTTTGCGGCGGAGACGCAGAATGTCGCGGAATATGCACGCGGGAAACTCGCAAAGAAGAACCTCGACTTTATCGTTGCGAACAACGTTGCGGAGAAGGATGCGGGCTTCGGTGTAGCGACGAATCATGTGCAGATCTTCTATGCGGACGGACGTGCTGAGGATCATCCGCTCATGCCGAAGGCAGAGCTTGCGGGCGTGATTCTCGATCGGCTTGAGGACGTGTTGAAGAGTTCCCTAAAGCCTGCCCCGCTTGCGGGGAAGGGGGACCATGCGCAGCATGGTGAAAGGGGCGAATCACGAAACTCGTGCGACGAAATATCTTAAGGAATCGCTGATAAAATGAAGTCCGTCAGATTGGCGTAGATTTTTCGTCCGAACAAGGAGGCAAACCGGACGCATAGCTAAAGCTATGTGGAGGATTTGCCGACACAGTGCGGGCAAAAAAGATGCGTCAAGATGGCGGTGCTGAATTTATCAGTGCTTCCTTAAGAATCTGTGAAAATAGTCCTTGACAACGCGGCGCTCATTCGTTACAATGCGAAACATAGAAGAGAATATACCTCATCCAGAGCAGTGGAGGGAATGGCCCGATGAAGCTGCGGCAACCATGGCGACTTTGCCAACGGTGCCAATTCCTTTAGGTAAAGGAATCGCTGATAAAATGAAGTCCGTCAGATTGGCGTAGATTTTTCTGTCCGATTGAGGAGGCAAACTGGACGCATAGCCAAAGCTATGCGGAGGATTTGCCGACAAAAAGCGGGCAAAAAAAATACGCTAAGATGGCGCGGCTGAATTTATCAGTGCTTCCTAAAGTGCCTATGAGATGAGAGCGGCAGTCACAGCCTCCCTTATCTTGCAGGGAGGTTTTTCTTATGGAAATGAGGTTTTCTACAAATCTTTTACGAACTAAGGGAGGTTCCAAATGAAGAAAATGCTCTTTACGTCCGAGTCCGTCACCGAGGGGCATCCGGACAAACTTGCCGACCAGATCTCGGACAGTATCCTTGATGCCATCCTCGCACAGGATCCACAGGGGCGCGTTGCGTGTGAGACACTCGTCACGACGGGACAGGCGCACGTCGTCGGTGAGATCTCAACCAGTTGCTATGTCGACATCCCGAAGATCATCCGTCAGACAGTGCGTGAGATCGGCTATACAAACGCCAGCTACGGCTTCGATGCGGACACCTGCGGCATCCTTGTCTCGCTCGACGAGCAGTCGCCGGATATCGCGCAGGGCGTCAATCAGGCAATCGAGTCGCGCGAAGGGAAGATGGACGCAGCAGAGGCGATTGGTGCGGGCGACCAGGGCATGATGTTCGGCTATGCGACGAACGAAACGCCCGAGTATATGCCGCTCACGACCGTACTCGCGCATAAGCTTGCACGCCGCCTGACGGACGTACGCAAGAACGGCACGCTCGCGTATCTGCGTCCCGACGGAAAGACCCAGGTCACGGTAGCGTACGAGGACGGCAAGCCCGTCTACGTCGACACCATTGTCATCTCGACGCAGCACGACGAGGCGGTTGACCTTGCGACGATCCGCAAGGACATGATCGAAAAGGTCATCAAGGAGATCGTCCCCGCAGAGCTCCTGCGTGCGGAGACGAAATACTTCGTCAATCCAACAGGCAAGTTCGTCATCGGCGGCCCGCACGGCGACTCGGGGCTCACGGGGCGCAAGATCATCGTCGATACCTACGGCGGTTGGGCACGCCACGGCGGCGGCGCGTTCTCGGGCAAGGATCCCACGAAGGTTGACCGCAGTGCGGCGTATGCGGCGCGCTATGTTGCGAAGAACATCGTCGCAGCGGGACTTGCGGATCGCGTTGAGATCCAGCTTGCGTATGCGATCGGTGTCGCACATCCCGTCTCCATCATGGTCGACACGTTCGGCACGGGAAAGATCGACGAGGAGAAGATCGTCGATCTTGTACAGAAGACGTTTGATCTGCGTCCTGCGGGCATTATCAAGATGCTCGACCTGCGTCGTCCCATCTACCGCCAGACGGCGGCGTATGGGCACTTCGGCCGCACGGATGTCGATCTTCCGTGGGAGAAGACAGATAAGGCGGAGCTGCTGAAGAAGGAAGCCGGTCTGTAAATTACATAGATACATAAAGATAAAGGCTGTTACACGAGGTTTTTCAACTTCGTATAACAGCCTTTTGTGCGATCAATCTACTTTTTCGGCTTCAGCCCGATCGTCAGCTCATTCAAAATCGGCACGCTCTTGCCAATTCTCCGCATGAGGATTGCCCCTGCGAGCGTTAGCAGCAGCGTCGCCGCATACATCGCGAGCGCAAGCGGCGCAGTGAGTACGTGCCCGCTTCCATGAATCGCCATGAGCAGATAGGTGATTGCAATCGGATGTCCAAGATAGATAAAATATGAGTGCTTTCCGAGCAGTTGAAATGCGTGCCCAAGAACATTCTTTGTCCCCAGCCGCGTAAAGAATGCAAAGAGTGCGAGCGTTGCGCCGACCGTGTAGAAAATGCCGAGCGGCGAGAGCTGATGCGCAGTGTAGATCCCCTCAAGCGGTGTATATCCATCCACAAGCAGCAGCTTGTAGTACCACGCGAGGAGTGCGGCGAGGCTGAGGATACCGAACGCGTAGAGCCGCGCTGTATTGCGCTCCATCCATGCACGGAACGCATCGAAATGGAGCGCGACATACCCACCGAGCAGGAAGATAAAGACGTAGTGTATGACCCAGTAGTTCAGCCGATAGAAGAGCAGTGCACGCAGCAGCGTCCCCTCGGGCAGCCCGTAGACATAGAGATTAAACGCTGTATCAAAACTCGACCAATAGTCGAATGCAATCTGCAGGACGAGAATCCCCGCAAGCAGCGGCAGGGTCATACGCGCGAGCAGGACGCGCCAGAGCGGCATCAGCAGGTAGAACCAGATCAGGATCACCATGAAATAGAGTTGGTACTTTGCATTGCCGAAGAAGAGAATCCCCGGCAGTGCCGTCAGTGGTGGGAAACCAACCCCATATACGTATGCGTCATGGAGGAGATAGAAAAGCGACCATACGAGGTAGGGGATCATGACCGCGCGTCCGCGCCGGACGAGGAAATCGCGGTAGGAGAACGGCGCGGATGGCGACTGCCCGTAAAAGAGACCGAACGCCGAGATAAAGAAAAAAATCGGTACGGCAAAGCGCGTACCGATGTCAAAAAGCGCCACAAGATGAATGTTGGGCGATGGATTCGCGAGATACTCCGCGCCGATGTGAATGCCGATCACGCCCATCATGGAGATGCCACGGATTGCCTCGACAGCGGAGACCCGCCCCCGCTTATTCGATGACATAGGCGATGTTCACCGAGGCCTCAAACGAAAGCTCACCTGCCGAGATCGGCGTTGCGGCATCGTACGCCTCCTTTGCCATCATCATCGGCATGAAGTTGCGCGGTGTGTGTGACTGTGCATCCGAATAGATGTTCAGAATGCGGACAATGCGTACGCCGAGCGCGCGTGCTACGGCATCCGCCTTGCTGCGTGCGTCACGCGCGGCATCGGCAAGCGCGGCATTCTTTGCGGCACTCGGGTCGCTCGCAGAGAATTCGAGGGAGTCTACGCGATTCGCGCCGTTTGCGAGCGCAGTGTCGATCACCTTGCCCACATTCGCAAGATTACGCACCTTGACGACAACTGCATTCGTCACAGTGTAGCCAGTCGTGACGCTGCGCCCGTTGTCCTTTACATCGTAGATCGGCGAAAAATCATAGCGCGTCGTCTGAATATCGCGCTCTGCGATGCCGAGCGCCTTTAGAGCAGACTGCACCCGCGCCGCCTGTGCGGCATTGTCCGCGTGCGCCTTTGCCGCGTCCCTTGCCTCCGTTACAACGCCAAGCGTGACCTCCGCCATATCGGGCGCGATCTGAGCCGAGCCGACCCCGTTCACCGTCAGCGTCGGCACAGCTTCCTCCGCGGATGCCGTGCCCGTCGGAATCACAAGCGCGAGCGCAAGTACAGCCGCGCATACGAGTGTGCCAAGTGAAAAATGCTTCATGGAACCCCTCCGTTCTTTAGAGCAGAATGCCTAAAACTGTGTCCATTATAGCATAGAGTGTGCGAAAATAGATTATGCGGAGGTAAAAGATTTTGATGTGGAAACGTGTGGAGATGTTTGCGAAAGACATTAGGATTTGTTACAATAAATCTTAATTGAATGGAAATGAATCGGATGGGAGCGTCATATGCGGATACTGCTCGCGAATTTTTCAAAAATGGTCGGAGATACGGGCGGAGCGGCGAAGGTGAATGTCGCGTTTGCGAACGAGATGGTGCGGCGCGGGCATACGGTGACGACAGTCTATACAGACGACCGCGAGGGGGCTTTTTTCTATCCGTTGGACGAACGCGTGACGGCGTACAATCTCCAGCATTTTCGCGGGACGCACTGCACGTTCCCAACTGCTCTCAAGATCAAGCGTGAGGTGCTGCGTGCATTCGGACAGCGATATGGACGCAGCGTTAACGATGATTTTTTTTCGAAATATATCCAAAAAAATATGGCGACGGTACTAGATGAGATACAGCCCAATGTCATTATCTGTTTTC
Source organism: Centipeda infelix ATCC 43532 (assembly GCF_000234095.1). Classification (GTDB taxonomy): domain Bacteria; phylum Bacillota; class Negativicutes; order Selenomonadales; family Selenomonadaceae; genus Centipeda; species Centipeda infelix. Next base: position 316,112 of record NZ_JH376799.1, on the reverse strand, counting down.
AAACGAGCTCGGCAAAGATGCTCCTCTGTGACCTTCGGATCGAAACGCCCGTCATTATCATGTCGCACGGCGATCCCGTCGATCTGTTTCAGACCCATCCGAAGGAGGAGCTGCCCGCACTCGAATGCTGTGCCGTGCTCCAAGTCCTCCTGCCGGGGTATGCGGAGCGATTGAAAAACTATATCCCTCATGTGCGAATCATTTCAATTGGCAACGTTGTTCCGCAGTATGCGCAGCAGGCGGATTTAGCGCGTGAAAAAGAGACGTACAAAATTGTCTTTGTCGGGCGGATGGTGCGCAATCACAAACGCCCGCATCTCTTGATTGAGGCATTTAGTAAGATTGCGGCAGAGTTCCCCGACTGGATGCTCGAACTTTGGGGAGCAGAGGATAGCAAAAGCTATCAGAAGGAAATGCTGCGGATGATCGCGGCGGCAGGTCTGGAAGATCGTATTTCGTTTTGCGGGACGACGACGGAAATCCCGCGCGTGTTACAGGGCGCTGATCTCTGTGTTGCGCCGAGTGCCTATGAGGGGTTCAGCCTCGCGCATACGGAGGCGATGAGTATGGGGCTGCCGATGGTTGGTTATAAGAACTGCGTTTCAATCGCCGAACTGATTGATGATGGTGTGAATGGGTTGCTTGCAGTTGATGGAACAGAGGCTCTTGCAGAGAAAATGGCAATCCTTATGCGTGACCGTAATTTGCGCACGAAGATGGGGAATGCGGCACGGGAATCCATGCGTGTCTACGCCCCCGAGATCATCTGGGAACAATGGGAAAATTTGATGCGTGAGGTTGTTGCCCCCACATGATTCCTCTAAAATCTAAAATTAGTCAAGACATTAGGGGTGGAGTATATCTGAATGAATATCATATGTGGAACTCTGACAAAAATGAATGTATCCTTGCATATTACAGATACGTTGGAGGGAATGGGGCATAGCGTGCGATTCTTTCCAACTGAGCAGTATCGGGAAATATGTTCCTATTCCGATAAGAAACTGGATAAACTTGGATTTCATCAAGGGCGGGAGCGTTACCTTACTCATTGGAGGGAAAATTTTTTCAACACGATCGAGGAGTTTCAGCCGGATGTGATTTTATTCCTCAACGCTCCGAACGCCGTTTTGCACCCCGAGAATATAAAGAAAATCAAACACTTGTTTACCCCCCCGTTTCCGAAAATTCTGTGTTGGCTCGTTGACAGTATCATCACGCGCGAAGGGGAGGAATCCCTGTTTCCGTATTATGATCATGTCTATGTTTTTGAAAAACGGGATATTCCATTTTTGCAGGAACATTGTCATATCACTGCCGAATACTGTCCTGTTGGTTACAATGCTGCGTATGCGAGACTGGAGAGAGGGCAAGACAAAGATGTTGATATCTCCTTTATGGGAGCTCCGTTTCGGAATCGTCTGCATATCTTAGAGGAAGTGGCTGCCCATGCAGTGAGCAATGGATGGCGCATGGCAATTTATGGTCCGTTTTATGAGGATCAATATTTTTGGAAGAAGCCGCTCTTTCAGAGAAAATATCCATACATCACAAAATATCTTACAAATGGCATGGTGCTGCCGGAGGCGGCTGCGGAGCTCTATGTGCGCTCAAAAATCTGCCTGAACATTCATCTCCCCGCACACAAAGGTGTCAATCCGCGCACGTTCGAGATCATGGCGACAGGTAGTTTTCAGCTCATTGACGAACGCGAGGACTATGCAGGGCTCGTGCCTGAGCGGGATATGGTGATTTTTCGCTCGACGGAGGAACTGATCGAAAAGATTTCATATTACCTCGCGCACGAAGACGAGCGTGAGCGCATTGCCGCACACGGTCACGCTGCCGTTCTCGGTCGGTACAGTATGGAGGCGTCTTTGAATCGGATACTCAATTGTTGCAGCGAATAACTTACCTTTGACTTTTTGTCATTTTTGGTGTACTATATTCACAGTTTGGAATTGCATACTTTAGCGAACTATGCAAAATAATCGAATACAAGGGGAGAACGATACTATGGCAAAGGAAACGTTTGAGTTTCAAGCGGAGACAAAGCAACTGCTCGATCTGATGATCCACTCGATCTACACGAACCGCGAGATTTTCCTGCGCGAGCTGATTTCCAACGCATCGGATGCAATGGACAAGCTGCATTTCGAGAGCCTGACGAACCGCGATATGCTTGAGGGCAATGAGAACTACGAGATTTTCCTCGTGCCCGATAAGGAGAGCAAGACGCTGACGATCTCGGACAGCGGCATCGGCATGTCGCGTGCGGAGGTCGTGGAGAACATCGGCACGATTGCAAAGTCGGGCACGAAGGCGTTCATGGAGCAGCTCGCAAAGGCGAAGGAGGAAAGCGGCGGCACGCCCGACAAGGAGTTGATCGGGCAGTTCGGCGTGGGCTTCTACTCGGCGTTCATGGCCGCGGAGCGTGTGACGATTGTGACGCGCCGTGCGGGTGAGCAGCAGGCGACGCGCTGGGAGTCGGCGGGCGACGGCAGCTATACGATCGAGGACGCGGAGAAGGAGACGCGCGGCACGACGGTCACGATCCACCTCGCGAAGGAATTCACGGAGGGTGAGACGGACTACACGGATACGTTCACATTGGAAAGCCTCGTAAAGAAATACTCCGACTATGTTCGCTATCCGATTCGCATGAACGTCACGACGGAGGAGATGCCGCGTGACGATGAGGGCAAGGTCATCGAGGGCGCGGAGAAGATCAAGAAGACGGAGCTCCGCACGCTGAACTCGATGCAGCCGCTCTGGACGCGTGCAAAGTCCGAGATCAAGCCGGAGGAGTACAACGATTTCTTCCGTGACCAGTTCCACGAGTGGGAAGCACCGATGGAGGTGTTCCACACGAAGGCGGAGGGGACGGTCGAGTACACGGCACTCCTTGAGATTCCCGCGCGTGCGCCGTTCAACCTCTATCAGGCAGACTATGAGCCGGGCATTCAGCTCTACTCGCGCCATGTGTTCATCATGGACAAGTGCAAGGATCTCCTGCCGGACTATCTGCGTTTCGTCAAGGGGCTCGTGGACTCTCCCGACCTCTCGCTCAACATCTCGCGTGAACTCCTGCAGCAGAGCCGCGAGCTCAAGACCATCGGACGTGCGCTTGAGAAAAATGTGCTCAAGGCACTCGGCAAGAAGCTTGAGAAAAACCGTGAGGACTACGAGAAGTTCTGGAACGAATACGGGCGCATGCTGAAGATCGGCATCTACAACAGCATGTATGCGGGGCGCGACACGGTGGACAAGCTGAAGGATCTCCTGCTCTTCCACAGCTCGAAGGAGGGGGCGCTTGTCTCTCTCAAGGAGTATGTTGCGCGTATGCCCGAGAGCCAGAAGAGCATCTACTACGCGACGGCGAAGGATCAGGCGACGATTGAACAGCTGCCGCAGATGGAGCAGCTGCGCGAGCGTGGGCTCGAGGTACTGTTCCTGCTCGACCCCGTGGATGAGTTCGCGATTGAGACGGTGCATGAGTACGAGGGGAAGAATTTCCACTCGATCAGCCGCGGCGACCTCGACCTCGGCGATGCGGAGAGCGAGGCGGCGAAGAAGGAGACCGAGGATATCGCGAAGGCGAACGACGATCTCATCAAGGATGTGAAGGAAGCCATCGGGGATAAGATCGCCGAGGTCAAGATCTCACGGCGTCTGCGCTCGAGCGCGGTCTGTCTGGTCGCGGATGAGGCAGGGCCGTCGCTGTCGATGGAGCAGACCTTTGCCGAGATGAACAATCCGATGTTCAAGGCACGGCGCATTCTCGAGATCAACCCGCATCACGACCTCTTTGCGAAGCTGAAAGAGGTGCACGCGGCGGGCAAGGACAGCGAGGAGTTCAAGGACTACTGCGACTTGCTCTATACGCAGGCGCTGCTGATTGAGGGCATCCTGCCGGAGAATCCCGTTGTCTTTGCGCAGAAGCTCGCAAAGATGATGGCAAAATAAGGAGAAGCTGTGGAAGTCGAACTCTTTTCATCGCAGTTCTTTGTGGCGCTCTTTTCGATCATCGTGCTCGATCTTGTGCTCGCGGGGGATAATGCCGTCGTCATTGCAATGGCATCCAACCGTCTGCCTGCGCACCTTCGAAAGCGTGCGATTTACGTCGGTACGGCGGGTGCAATTATCATCCGTCTGATCATGACGTATTTCGCCGTGCAGCTGCTCTCTGTGCCCTATTTGCAGGCACTCGGAGGACTGGTGCTGCTGCCGATTGCGGTGAAGCTGATGAAGCCGTCGGGCGGCGAGGAACATATTGAGGCGGCAGAGACGTTTGCAGGAGCGGTCAAGACGATCATCATCGCTGATGCAGCAATGGGGATCGACAATGTGATTGCGATTGCGGGCGCATCGCACGGTGATTTTTTGCTCGTCGTTCTGGGGCTTCTCATCAGCATCCCCATCGTTGTGGGCGGAAGTCAGCTGATTGGCACGCTGATGGACAAATATCCTGTGCTTGTGGTGCTCGGCACGGCAATTCTCGGATGGACGGGCGGCACGATGATTGTACATGACCGCACGATTGGTGTCATGCTCCTGGAGACGGCACCACAGGCGGCTTATCTCCTGCCCGCAGCACTCGCGGGGGCGGTGTGCGGCATCGGCGGCTATTTGCAGCGGAGAAAATAATATGGTCGGACTTGTGATTGTAACGCACAGTGCTGCGCTCGCCCACGGTGTTGCGGAGACCTGCCGTATGATGGCAAAGGACGCACGCATTGCGATTGCGGGCGGGATGGAGGACGGCGGTTTCGGGACGAGCTATGCGCGGATCGTTGCGGCGATCGATGCGGTATATGGCGCGGATGGTGTTGTCATTCTCATGGACACGGGCAGCTCCATCCTTACGGTCGAGACGATCCTTGAGGAGATGCCGGAGCGTCGTCTGCGCATGGCGGACTGTCCCGTTGTCGAGGGAAGTGTTGTGGCGGCAATTGCTGCGGTCTGCGGAAGCAGCCTCGACGAGGTTGTCCGACGTGCGGAGGAGACGCGCGGCGCGGTCAAGATTGACGATTGACAGCGCGAATCCATAGTGTTACAATAGCATACGAACGATGCTCTTTGAGGCGGGGTGCAAATCCCCACCGGCGGTACAGCCCGCAAGCCATTCGTGAGAGTGGCACGATTCGGTGAAACTCCGAAGCCGACAGTGAAGAAGGTAGCTGCCTTCGCAGTCTGGATGAGAAAAGGCGCGTCTATGAAAGGAAACACTGATATGATGTTATCAGTGCGTTCTTGGGACGATTTATGTGCCGCCGGAGGAGAATTCTTCCGGCGGCTTTTTGTTTTATCTGAGGTATTCTGTGCTCCCTCGCGAACGCCTCGTTACACAATCGGTCGCGCCCTTGTACGCTTAAATACCTGCGGACTTCTTAAACGCGCTTCGCTTGAACGCAAGAAATCCGCAGGGGCGTACCGTGCGCTTTTCCCGATTGTTTCACTAGGGTTCACTCAGTGAGCACAAGATAACCTTCTCAAGACTGTAAAGAACAGAACGGGATTGCTATGAACGACATTGACGAATCCTATATGCGCGAGGCTCTGCGGATCGCGGAGCATGCGCGCGGGCGAACTGCACCGAATCCGCTCGTCGGCGCGGTCATCGTTCGGGATGGTACGATCATCGCGAGCGGGTGGCATCGCGCGGCAGGTGAGCCGCACGCGGAGATTCACGCGCTGCGGATGGCGGGAGAACTCGCGCGAGGTGCGACCCTCTATGTGACGCTCGAGCCGTGCGCCCATCACGGGCGTACGGGTCCCTGCGCCGAGGCGGTGATTGCGGCGGGCATTGCGCGTGTCGTCATTGCCCTGTGCGATCCGAATCCGCTCGTTGCGGGGCGGGGGCTTGCCCTTCTCAAGGAGGCGGGCATCGAGGTTGTAACGGGTGTGTGCGAGGCAGAGGCACGGCGGCAGAACGAGGTGTTCCTCAAGTGGGTGACACAGAAACGCCCCTTTGTCACGCTCAAGACGGCGATGACCATCGACGGCAAGATTGCAAGCCATACGGGTGCGTCACAGTGGATCACAGGGGAGGCGGCACGGAGGCGCGTGCACGAGTACCGCAACGCGTATGATGCGATTTTGGTCGGCATTGGTACGGTGCTTGCGGATGATCCGAGCCTCACAACGCGCCTGCCGGATCGTACGGGACACAATCCTCTGCGCATTGTACTCGACAGTGAGGCGCGCACGCCTCTCGATGCAAAACTTGTGACGGACTGCGCAGCACCGACCTTGATTGTCGTGAGTGAGCGTGCCGACCAGCGGCGCGTCAGGCTTCTTCATGCGTGCGGTGTGGAAACGCTGACTCTTGGTGCGGAGCGCGTGGACATCGCCGCTCTGCTCGACTATCTCGGTGCGCGTGAGATCACATCGCTTTTTGTCGAGGGCGGTGGAACGGTCAACTGGTCGTTCCTTGCAGGTGACTATGTGGACAAGGTGCACGCCTTTATCGCCCCCATGCTGATGGGGGGCACGGCAGCAAAAACACCTGTGGGCGGCACGGGCTTTGACAGTCCGCAGACGGCACTGCACCTGCATGATGTGACCGTCGAACAGCTGGGCGCGGACTTTCTTGTCACGGGCTATCTGTGTGCGGATGCAGAGTGAGGGGACGGCATGTTTACAGGAATTATCGAGGAGGTCGGCACCTTTGGTGGACTTTTGGGCGGCAATATCATGATTGGGGCAAAGCTCGTCCAATCGGATGCGCACATCGGTGACAGCATTGCCGTCAACGGGATCTGCCTTACGGTGACACAGTTCGATGCGCACGGATTTCGTGCGGCGGTCATGCCCGAGACCGTGCGTCGCACGTCACTCGCGGGGCTCATGCACGGTGCGCCGCTCAATCTCGAGCGTGCGCTGCTTCCGACAACGCGTCTCGGCGGACACTTTGTCAGCGGGCACATCGACGGTGTGGGCGAGATCACGGAGATGCGCGAGGAGGGCAATGCGATTCTGATGACGGTTGCGGCAGATGCTGCAATTCTGCGCGGGATTGTTGAGAAGGGCTCGGTTGCGCTTGACGGTATCAGCCTCACAGTTGCGCGGGTGGGGGCGGTGGATTTTACCGTCAGCCTGATTCCGCACACGCGCACGGTGACGAATCTCGGTGCAAAGCGCATCGGCAGCCCGCTGAACATCGAGACGGATATTCTCGGGAAATACGCGCTGAAACTGCTCGGCGGCGAAAATGTTGTTGCACGGGGCGCAGGGCTTACACGGGATTTCCTTTTACAGCATGGATTTTAGAGGAGTTCGCTTAGGGACATTGCACCGCAGGCATTTGCGGGAATACAGTCAAATTCTTAGGAGAGATAGTATGTCAGATTTTGCAACGATTGAACAGGCAATCGAGGATATTAAGAACGGCAAGATGCTCGTTGTCGTGGACGATGAGGATCGCGAAAACGAGGGCGATATTATCGTCGCTGCCGAGACGCTCACACCCGAGCATATGAATTTCATGGCGACGCACGCACGCGGACTCATTTGTACGCCGATCGCGGGCAGCCGTCTCGATGAACTCGAGATCGGTCAGATGGTGGAGAACAATACGGACAATCACGAGACAGCCTTCACGGTCAGCGTCGACGCCTACGACACGACGACGGGCATCTCCGCGTTTGAGCGATGCCATACGGTGAAGATGCTAATTGACCCTCAGGCAAAGCCCGTGCATTTCCGCCGCCCGGGGCACATCTTCCCCCTGCGGACGGTCGAGGGCGGTGTGCTGCGCCGCGCAGGACATACGGAGGCGACGGTGGATCTCGCGCGTCTTGCGGGGCTGTATCCTGCGGGGATGTGCTGTGAGATCATGGCGGACGACGGGCACATGATGCGTACCCCCGAGCTCAAGAAGTTTGCCAAAAAGCACGGGCTCAACATCATTACCATCGCCGATCTCATCGAGTACCGCAAGCACACAGAGACGTTTGTCCATCGCATTTCGGACGTGGATTTCCCAAGCAAATATGGGCATTTCCGTCTGCTTGCGTATGAGAACACGCTCAACAGCCGCTGTGATCTCGCCGTTGTCAAGGGTGATGTGCGCGGCAAGGAGAACGTGCTCGTGCGCGTGCACTCGGAGTGTCTGACGGGCGATGCGCTCGGCTCGATGCGCTGTGACTGCGGCGACCAGCTCGCGGCGGCGATGCGGCAGATCGAGGCGGAGGGCGAGGGCGTCGTCCTCTATGTGCGGCAGGAGGGGCGCGGCATCGGTCTCGCGAACAAGATGCGCGCGTACGCACTGCAGGATCAGGGGCGCGACACCGTCGAGGCGAACGTTGAGCTCGGCTTTGCACCGGATCTGCGTGACTACGGGCTCGGTGCGCAGATTCTCGCCGACCTCGGACTCTCGACCATTCGCCTGATGACAAACAACCCCGCGAAGCGTGCGGGACTTGAGGGCTACGGGCTGAAGATTGTCGAGCGCGTGCCGATCGTCATGAGCACACATGACTTTGACCGCAAGTATATGACGGTGAAGAAGGAAAAGATGGGACATATCCTCAGTGATGAGGAATTGGGGAAATGAGTGAGAGGGTGCGAGGGATGAAGACGGTTTTACTGGCACTTCTTGAACAGTATGCGGATTGGGAAGCGGCGTATGTATCGACGGGGATTCATATGCTTGGGCAGGGAAAAATCGTGGTCAAGACAGTTTCCCTCTCGGAAGATCCTGTAACCTCCATCGGCGGCATTCATGCGACGGCGGATTATACGGTGGATTCTGTACCGAAGGATTACGATGCTCTGCTTCTCATCGGTGGGCTGTGTTGGCGTGAAGAACGTGCACAGCAGATAATCCCGCTGGTCGAGCACTGTGTGAACAGCGGCAAAGTGCTTGGCGGTATTTGTGATGCGGCGGCATTTTTAGCATCCATCGGTGTACTCAACTCGGTTAAGCATACCGGCAACCGCTTGTCTGCACTGCAAGAGTGGAAGGGGACAAAATACAAGGGCGCAGAGAACTATCAGGCGAGGCAGGCGGTTTTCGATCAGAACATCATTACGGCAAATGGTTCTGCACCTTTGGAATTTGCCGGAGCAGTTCTGACCGCGCTTCATGTCGCTGAGGAAACTATGATTGAGGATTGGTATGTCCTGCATAAGCTGGGATATTATAATACATCGGCGCACAATCGTTTTGTGAAGATGATGGAGGAGTAAGGAGCGAATAATATGGCGAACATCATTGAGGGCTATATCAGCGGAAAAAATCTCAAATTCGGCATTGTTGCCGCACGGTTCAACGAATTTATTGTCAGCAAGCTGGTCGGCGGCGCACTCGATACGCTCCACCGCCACGAGACGGCAGACAGCGATATTGACGTGGCATGGGTGCCGGGCGCATTCGAGATCCCCATTGCGGCGAAGAAGATGGCGGAGAGTGGCAAATACGATGCGGTACTCTGCCTCGGGGCGGTCATTCGTGGCTCGACGACACACTACGATTACGTCTGCAGCGAGGTGTCGAAGGGGGTCGCACAGGTTGGCCTCCAGACGGGTGTTCCGACGATCTTTGGCGTGGTGACGACGGAGAACATCGAGCAGGCGATTGAGCGTGCGGGTACGAAGGCGGGCAACAAGGGCGCGGATGCCGCGATGGCAGCGATGGAGATGGCAAGTCTCCTCGGAAAGCTGTGAGCAGATGAAGATCGGCATACTCAGCGATACGCACGGGCATGAGGGCGCGTGGGTACGCGCGTGTGAAAAATTCTTCACGGGCGCGGATCTGATTCTCCATGCGGGCGATGTCGCCTACCACGGACCGCGGAATCCGATGAAGGAGGACTACAATCCGATGGGGCTGATCGAGCGCATCAATGGCTCGGAAATTCCCGTCATCATCGCCAAGGGAAACTGCGACTCCGACGTGGATGCGAGCTGTCTCGAACTGCCCGTCATGTCCCCCTACGCCTACGTCGTGTGGGAGGGACGGCGCATCATCGTCACGCACGGCGATGCCGTCATGACCGATGCGGAAAAGGACGCAATGGCAAAGCATCTGCGGGCAGACCTCTTTATCAGCGGCCACGTCCATATCAACGTGCTCGAAAAACGCGGCAATACCGTGTTCCTCAACCCCGGCTCTGCTGCGCTCTCGAAGCGCCCCGACGGACGCAACACCGTCGCAGTTCTTGAGAATGGTACGATACGGATTTTTGACATAGATACGGGCGATGTTCTGCATGAGCTCGCGCTCGATTGGTAAGGATACATATGGATCAACTGATTAAGGCGACGGCGGCAAATGGAGAGGTGCGTGCGTTTGCGGCGGTGACAACGGATGTGGTCGCCGAGGCGATGCGGCGGCACGACTGCTATCCCGTCGCGGCGGCGGCACTCGGGCGCACGATGACGGGCGCACTGCTCCTCGCTGCGAATCTCAAGAACAAGGAATCTGTTACGATCAAATTCAAGGGAGATGGACCACTTGGCACGGTGACGGCAGATGCGACGGCGGAGGGCTCTGTGCGCGGCTATGTTGATCATCCGCACGTCAATATACCGCTGAACTCCCACGGCAAGATCGACGTGGGCGGCGGCATTGGTGCGGGGATTCTCTCAGTTACGCGCTTCACGGGTCTGAAAGAGCCTGTGACAGGCAGTGTCGACATCACGAACGGAGAGATTGCGGAGGATCTCATCAACTACCTCTACACCTCCGAGCAGACACCGTCCTCCATTGGGCTCGGCGTTCTCGTTAGCCCTGATCTGAAATGTCTCGGCGCGGGCGGCTTCTTCATCCAGCCACTGCCGGGCGCGTCGGATGAGACGATTGACCGTCTTGAGGAGAACCTGAAGGGGATTTCCTCTGTCTCGCACATGGCTCTGGAGGGGCTGGACGCTGCGGGCATCGCCGAAAAAATCCTCGGCGGCTTCGACGATGTGAAGATCCTTTCGACCACCGACCTTGCGTTTCGCTGCAACTGCTCGAAGAACTACATCACCGATCGACTGCTGACGCTCGGTGAGGAAGATCTGCGTGCGCTGCGCGACGATGGAACGGCAGAGGTGAAATGTCACTTCTGCAACGAGGCATATACCTTTGACCGTGAGGATCTGAGCGTCATCTACAACGTCGCACAGAAGATGCGTGATATGCGTGCGCATGGGCAGCTGTGAGGAAGCATGTGCGCGCTGTGCGGGAGCAGCGTACCGTATTGGATGGGATTCCTGCGCAGATTTGCTATAAGAATATCAAGAACCTCTACCTTCGCGTTCGTGATGGATACATCGAGCTAAGCGTGCCGCAGCGGACGGCGCAGAGGGATCTGGAGAATTTTGTCCGCCGCAGACGTGCCTGGATTGACGAGCGTCTGCGGCTTTTGCGCGCGCGTGCAGAACGACCTGTGTGCACATATGCAGCGGGCGAGCGGATACGGCTCTGGGGGCAGGAATATCCGATTGTATGTGTGCCGCTTACACGTGGAAAGGCCTATGCTGAGTATGCTAATGGGACGATTGTACTTCATGCTGCGCAGACGGCAGATGTCAATGTGCGCCGTGCGGCAATCGGGGCACTCTACCGTGCGGAACTCGTGGCGGCCATCGAGCGCGAAGCCCCCTCTTGTGAGACCGTTGTCGGCAAATACGCCGCTCTCTGGCGTATCCGCGCGATGAAGACGCGCTGGGGCAGCTGCAACGTCCGCACGGCAGCAATCACGTTGAACCTTCAGCTCGCGCAGTATGACGTGCGTGCTCTCCGCTACGTCATCACGCATGAGCTCACGCACCTCTGGGTACGCGGGCATGATGGCCGATTCTATGCACGCATGGATCGGTATTTCCCCAACTGGCAGAACGTGCGGCGAGAACTGAATGCGTGGGCGCAAGCAGACCTTTGACGACAAAAAAGAACGCTCCGTGTGAAGCGTTCTTTTTTTGTACGAAGAGGTTATTTTGCTGCGCCGATCTTTTCGGCCTCCTCGACGACGATCAGCCGTCCCGTATGTACGTCGTAGACATAGCCGTGGATGACAATGGAGGCAGGGACGAGCGGGTGGGTTCGCAGACGGCGCACATCGCGCACAAGGTTCTCCTCGATCGTGCCGCTGATCGGCATAAAGTCGATGTAGTGTGCCTCCGTTGGGTCAATCCCGTGCACATGGGCATCCGAGGCGAAGAGTTCCCGTGCATCCTCGTTTGTAAAGCCCATCATTCCGCAGTGTGTGTGTTGGATGACGAACCATTCCTTTGTTCCGAGCATCTTGTAGGAGATGAGGAGGGAGCGGATGACATCGTCCGTCACGCGCCCGCCCGCGTTGCGGATCACGTGTGCATCGCCCTTTGCCAGTCCTGCAAATTTCGCAGGATCAAGGCGGCAGTCCATACAGGTGACAATGGCGATGTTTCGCGCCGGATGATGCGACAGACTTCCCTTGTCGCCGAATCCCTCGACGTAACGTGCATTTGCCGCATGAATCTCTTTTACATTCTTGTCCATCAAATCATCCCTTCTTTATAGAAAAAACCGCCCGACTGTCGGACGGCTTCCTCTATGCACTTGCTTACACGGCACGCTCGACGTTGCCGGAACGCAGGCAGCGCGTGCACACATTGACGTGTTTGACCTCACCCTTCACAAGGGCGCGGACACGCTGAATATTCGGCTTCCACTTGCGTTTCGTCTTCACATGGGAGTGGCTCACATTGTTGCCGCTCATCGGCCCTTTGCCGCAGACCTCGCATACACTTGCCATTGCTACACCTCCTCGACGCGTACTTCACTCAAGTCACGCGCAATACCGTGATATTATACTATGATTCCATCCATTAGGCAAGACACTGAAAAAATTTTTTCACAAACTATCGCATGAGGCTATGGGATGATAGTAGGATTTTATCGCTGAAAGATGAAAAACATTCAAGTTTTTCTTGAAATTTGGAAAAAAAGTAGTATTATATTTATAGAAGGAAAAATGTCTTTATACGGGGTGTGGTTATTTGTTTCAGGCTGTGCGGACAGCTTGAGAAAGAGGGGGATTCAGATGCTGTCATTGTTGGGAAAGACACGGCAGATCAATCGGTTGCTCCAGCGCTCGGAGAGCGTTGAGTACGACGGAATATCGCGCGTGTTGAGCAATGTACTTGAGGCGAACGTCTATATCACGGATGAGAGCGGTAAAATTTGCGGATACGCGCTCTTTGATGATGACGACCTCATGATGAACGAGGCGATTGAGCTGGGACAGTTCCCGCGCAAGTATGTCGATTGGCTCAATCGGTTGGAGGAGACGCACGCAAACATCCGCGTGGATGCAGAGGGGGCGCCCTACGAAAAAGAGATGGCGGACTTGTTCCGCGGGCAGAACATTGTTATCACGCCGATTTACGGTCCGCGACGCAGACTGGGGACTCTCGTTGTGGCAAGCGGCAAAAAGGAGTTTGGAGATCCTGACCTCCTGCTCTCCGAGTATGGCGCAACCGTCGTCGGCATGGAGATGCTGCGCGATGCGGCACAGAAGAGCGAGATCGAGGCGCGTCAGCGCGAGGCGGTACGCATCGCTGTGGAAACACTCTCGTACTCCGAACGCAAGGCTGCACACGCGATTCTGCAGGAACTCGCAAGCCAGGGGAAGTTCGAGGGCAGACTGATCGCCTCGCGCATCGCCGACGATGCGAAGATCACGCGCTCGGTTATCGTCAATGCGCTGCGTAAGTTCGAGTCTGCGGGTGTCATCGAGTCGAAGTCGCTCGGCATGAAAGGGACATTCGTGCGCGTCACGAATTCCTATCTCATGGAGAAGCTGCCCGAACTTGAGGAGTACGCCGCAGATGTTCAGTGGGCGAACCTCGGCAGCAGCCTCAACATCTAAGGAATGGGTGACGTTGCAGCTCAAAAACCATATGATTATAGCGCAAATAAAAGATGTTGACAAGCGGTCAAAAATCTCATATAATTGCCTTCGTGAGTGAGCGGCGGATACCCCCGCGGGTGTTCCGCCGTTTCTCATGATGTTCGGCGCGTTGGTCAAGTGGTTAAGACACCGCCCTTTCACGGCGGCTTCACGGGTTCGAATCCCGTACGCGTCACCAGATATGGCCCGGTAGTTTAGTTGGTTAGAATGCCGCCCTGTCACGGCGGAGGTCGTGGGTTCAAGTCCCATCCGGGTCGCCATTTTTCCTTTTGCCTCGGTAGCTCAGTTGGTAGAGCAGGGGACTGAAAATCCCCGTGTCAGTGGTTCGATTCCGCTCTGAGGCACCACCTTGGATTTGAATCTCCAGTACAGCAGTGCACTGGGGATTTTTTTGTAGGGAAGTTCTTGTGTATACACGAAGGAGATTTTGCTGTGGAATATTTCTCTCAGATGTTTCTCTCGTTCATCGCGTCGTGGGGCTACGTCGCCGTCGCCGTACTCATGGCGGCAGAAAACGCCTGCATTCCGATTCCGAGTGAGCTCATCCTCGGGTTTGCGGGCTGCCTTGTCTCTGCGGGGCACATGACATTCTCGGGAGCGCTGCTTGCGGGCATGGTCGGCGGGCTGCTCGGCTCGATTTTTGCCTACGAGGTCGGTGCACGCGGCGGTCGCCCGTTCGTAGATCAATACGGGAAATACTTCTTCATCAAGAAATCCCACGTCGATACGGCACAGGACTGGTTTGACCGCTACGGGCTCAAGGCTGTGTTCTTCAGCCGTATGCTGCCCGTCATCCGCACATTCATCTCGCTGCCGGCGGGATTTGCACGCGTCGATCCAAAGCGATTTTTTACCTACACCATCGCGGGCTCACTTCCGTGGACGGCGGCGATTCTCTATGCCGGCATGATGCTCGGCGAGAACTGGACGGATCTCATGGAGTACGGTCACGAGGCGAGCCTTATCTTCGTCATCTGTTCCGCCATCGCCATTATTTACTTCTATCTTAAATGGAAGAAGAAAAAGAAGCGTCACCTGCATTAAAAAATGGGTTGCTGCATGAAGTTCATGCGGCAACCCATTTTTTATGTATGTGCCTCCTCTGCGGGCACAGGCGCAGTCTGAAACAGTGAGATGGCAAAGCCGAGAACTGCTCCGACAACAGCGGGACAGATCCAGCCCATCATAATCGCGTAGAACGGAATGTACTCTACGAGCAGCGCGTGCATTGGGGCATTTGACAGACCTGCCGCATGCAGACCGTCGATCAGCGAGAACACGAGCGTCAGCGCCATTGCTCCCTGATAGATGCTTCTGCGCCAGCCGATGACGCGGTCAAAGAGCGAGAGGATGACGAAGACGATGACGAGCGGATAAATCACAACGAGGAAGGGAATGGCGAGTGCGATGATCTGCGTCAGACCGACATTTGATGCCGCAAAGCTGAACAGAATCGAGAGGAGCAGCAGCCGCTCGTATGAGATGCGTCCCTTCAGCAGCTTGTTGAAGAACATCGCCGCGCTTGAGGTGATGCCGCAGCACGTAGTCAGGCACGCGAGCGCGATGATGACGGCGAGCAGGAGATTTCCCGCAGAGCCGAAGAAGATACCAACCGCGCCCGAGAGAATCTGCCCGCCGTTTTCCGAGTGACTGAGTACCGAGGCACTCGTCGTGCCGATGTAGGCGAGCGAGCCGTAGACAATTGCCATGAGAGTAACGGTGATGAGACCGGAGACGAGACACGCAGCTCCGATGGCGCGGCTGTCCGTGATTCCGCGCAGACGGACGGCATTCGTCACGAGTGCGCCGATGGCGATGGAGGCGAGCAGATCCATCGTCTGATAACCGTCTTGGAATCCCTGTGCAAATGGTGCGTCGATGTAGTTCCCGGTCGGTTCAAGTACATTCCCGAGCGGCGCATGAAATGCCTGCACAAAGAGGATGAGCAGGACGAGCAGGAGTGCCGGCGTCAGCATCTTGCCCACGCGATCGATGATCTTGTTCGGATTCAGTGCGAGATAGTAGGATGCCGCGAAAAAAATCGCCGTATAGATCAGCTGTCCGAGCGCGAGATTGTCCTCGGCGAGAAAGGGGCGTATACCGATCTCGAATGAGACCGCACCCGTACGCGGCATTGCAAAGAGCGGACCGATGATGAGATAGAGAATGACGAGCAGTGTTGTCGCGAACAGCGGCCATGTCTTTGTGTGCAGAAGGGAAACGTACTCCCCGCCCGCGAGCGCAATCGCCGTGATGCCGAGGAGCGGAAGTCCGATGCCCGTTGTCATAAATCCAAGCATCGCAAGCAGTGTGTGATCGCCCGCCGCCTGTCCGAGTGCGGGCGGGAAGATCAGATTACCTGCGCCGAAGTAGATGGAAAACATCATAAATCCAAGCGTCAAGAGGTCTTTCTTTTTGAGTGCGTTTATGGCAGTTCCCTCCAAATATAAAAATACACATACAACAGCATAAAAAGTATTATCTTTCATTATTGCAGAAGTAGATGTACCTGTCAAATATTTACGCCCATTTATGAAAAAAATCTTGTCGATTTTTGTGGAAAGGCGGTTCATTGCGGGAATTTTCTCCTTGACAGAACCTCCTCGTGCAGATATAATATCTAAGTATCGCTCATGCGGCACAGGAAGATTTTGTGCGGAAGTAGCTCAGTGGTAGAGCACCACCTTGCCAAGGTGGGGGTCGCGAGTTCGAGCCTCGTTTTCCGCTCCATCTTTCGGCGACATAGCCAAGTGGTAAGGCCGAGGTCTGCAAAACCTTTATCCCCAGTTCGATTCTGGGTGTCGCCTCCAATATGAAATGCGGTCTGGAAGGATTTCTTCCAGACTTTTTTACTATCTGTATGACTGTGTAAATGAGAGGAAACGAATGCGGGGACGTTACAAGATACTCGTCTATGGCTGCCAGATGAACATTGCTGATGCGGAGCGCATGGAGGGACAGCTGCAGGGCGCGGGCTATGAGCGCACGGAGGAGATGGAGACGGCGGATGTGATCCTCATCAACACCTGCTGCGTGCGCGAGACGGCAGAGGACAAGGTCTATGGGAAGATCGGCGAGATCAAGAAGATCAAGGAAAAAAATCCGAAGCTGATCTTTGGCATTGCGGGCTGCATGGCACAGAAGGAGGGGGATAACCTCATGCGCCGCGCACCGCACATCGACTTCGTGCTCGGGACGGGAAAGGTGCAGGAGCTTGCCCGTATCGTCGCGGAGATCGAGGCAGAGCATTCGCCTGTGGTGGACGTGACACTTGCAGACAAGACGATTGCGGAGAATCTGCCCGTTGCACGCGGCGGCAAGTTTTCTGCGTGGGTGCCCATCATGTACGGCTGCAACAACTACTGTACCTACTGCATCGTACCCTATGTGCGCGGACGTGAGCGCAGCCGTGCGCCCGAGGAGATCGTGGCGGAGGTGCGCCGTGCGGTCGCGGAGGGCTATACCGAGGTGACGCTGCTCGGGCAGAATGTGAACTCGTACGGCAAAGACCACAAACAGGCGGATTTTGCCGACCTCCTGCGCATGGTGGACGAGGTGGAGGGCATTCGCCGCGTGCGCTTTATGACCTCACATCCGAAGGACATCAGCGACAAGCTGATTGATACCATCAAGAACGGACAGCATATCTGTGAGCACATCCATCTGCCCGTACAGTACGGCAGCAACCGCATTCTCAAGGCGATGAACCGCGTCTACACGGTGGAGAAGTACCGCGAGCGTGCACAGCGCGTGCGTGAGGCGCTGCCAAACGCGAGCCTGACGACCGATCTCATCGTCGGGTTTCCGGGGGAGACGGATGAGGACTTTGCGGAGATGCTTGCATTCCTGCGTGAG
This sequence comes from Centipeda infelix ATCC 43532, assembly GCF_000234095.1. GTDB lineage: Bacteria > Bacillota > Negativicutes > Selenomonadales > Selenomonadaceae > Centipeda > Centipeda infelix. The sequence goes on along the minus strand of NZ_JH376799.1, from coordinate 298,371 downwards.
ATGCGCTACGACTCGGCATATACCTTCCTCTACTCGAAGCGTTCGGGCACGCCTGCTGCGACCATGGAGTGCCAAGTCTCCGATGATGTGAAGCACGCACGCCTGAACGCCCTCATGGAGGAGCAAAATGCGATCAGCCGCGCGATCAATGACCGTCTTCGCGGTGCGACGCTTGAGGTTATGGTCGAGGGGGCGAGCAAGAACGACCCGACCGTTTGGAGCGGACGCACGCGCACGAACAAGATTGTGCTCTTTCCGCACGGTGCGGAGTGTGAAGGTGACTTTGTGCAGGTGAAGATCACGCAGCCTCAGACATGGGTGCTGAAGGGCGAGATCATTTCATAGGAGTACCTCTATCGGATCGGTTCACTCACTAATTCCCCCGTATCGACGAGGGAAGCTAATATGGCGTAATTGCCGCATGCCCCAAAGCCTCCCCTGCCACAGCGGGGGAGGTGGCACGCGTCAGCGTGACGGTGGGGGCGCTTTGAACAATGCACTGTTATTTTTGTTTCTATCACATAATTTAGGAGGTTCGTTATGGACGCGCAGAACGTCACGCCGATGATGCAGCAATATCTCTCCGCGAAGCAGGCACATCCGAACGAACTGCTCTTCTTTCGTCTCGGCGACTTCTATGAGATGTTCTTTGACGATGCAAAGGTGGCGGCAAAGGAGCTCGGACTGACGCTCACGAGCCGCAGCGGCGATCTCGACAAAAGTCCCATGTGCGGTGTGCCCTATCATGCGGCGGACAGCTACATCGCACGCCTCGTCGCAAAGGGGTTCAAGGTCGCAATCGCCGAGCAGATTGGCGACCCGAAGGCAAAGGGGCTGACGCACCGCGAGGTGGTGAAGGTCGTGACCCCCGGCACGGCACTCTCGGACGAGGTGCTGCGCGACGCATCGAATATCTATATCACGCTGCTTCACGAAACGAACGACGGGACGTTCTTCCTTGCGGGAGCAGATATCTCTACGGGTGAGACATTCTACGCCTCCTATGCGGGTGAGACGGCGGCGCAGCAGATTCTCGACGAACTCTACCGTCGTATGACGGCAGAACTTCTGATGACGGACGGCTTCTCCCTCGCGGACACGGTGCGAGCGTTTCTCACACAGCGTCTTCCGCACTGCGCTGTCGCGACTGTACCGACGATAGAAAGCGATGAGCTCCTCGCGCAGCATTTTCCCGCTGCCGAGATTCCGACGGATGCGGGCGCACGGACGGCAGTCGCAACCCTCCTGCGCTACCTCCACGATACGGTAATGGCGGATCTCTCGCAGCTGAACCGCCTTTCCTTCCTCGATGCAGCGGATACGATGCAGCTCGACACCTACACGCTGCGCAACCTTGAGATCACACGTAGTCTGCGCGACGGCGGCAAGAAGAACACGCTTTTCGACGTGCTCGATTTTACGCGCACGCCGATGGGAACCCGTCTCCTCAAGGCGTGGCTTGAGCATCCGCTTCTGACCCCGCATCGGATTGATGCGCGGCTCGGTGCTGTTGCGGAACTCGTGGAGAACGCACCGCTGCGCGGCAGTCTGCGTGAGCACCTGCGCTCAGTCTATGACTTTGAGCGTCTGCTCACGCGCATCGAGACGCAGACGGCGAACGCACGCGACCTCGTTGCTCTGCGCGTTTCCCTTGCGGCACTCCCCGCCGTCCGCGAAATCCTCGGTACGGCGGCGACCAGTCTCCTCACGCGTGCGCACGCATCCATTGAGACCTTCGACGACCTCCGCAACACACTCGAACGTGCGATTGTGGACGAGCCGGGACTCTCCGTGCGGGATGGCGGCATCATTCGCGCGGGCTATGATGCGGCGCTCGACGAACTGCACGCCTTTTCCCACGACAGCAAAGCCCTGCTGCAGGAGATGGAGGAGCGCGAGCGCATGCGCACGGGCATCAAGACGCTCAAGATCGGCTACAACAAGGTCTTCGGCTACTACATCGAGGTGCGCCATAGCGGGCGCGACCAAGTACCCGCCGACTACATCCGCAAGCAGACGCTTGCCAATACGGAACGCTTCATCACCGAGGAACTGAAGGCCTTTGAGGCGAAGATCCTCGGAGCGCAGGAGAAGATCACCGCGCTTGAGTATCATATTTTCACGGAATTGCGCGAGCAGGTGCGGGCGCAGCTTGTTCCCATCCAGAACGTCGCGCGTGCGATTGCGCGTGTCGATGTCCTCCAGAGCCTTGCCAAGGCGGCGGCAAACTATCGCTATGTGCGCCCGCAGGTAACGACAAACGGCGCGATCCTCATACGGGACGGACGTCACCCGCTCGTAGAGCGACTGCTGCAGCGCGAGGTATTCGTCCCGAACGATACCGACCTCAGCCACGGCGGGACGGAGACAATGCTGATTACGGGGCCGAATATGGCGGGCAAGTCCACCTATATGCGGCAGGTTGCACTGCTTACACTCATGGCGCAGATCGGCAGCTTCGTCCCCGCACGCGCGGCAGAGATCGCACCCGTCGACCGCATCTTCACGCGTATCGGCGCGAGCGACGATCTCGTGAGCGGGCAGAGCACCTTCATGGTGGAGATGAACGAGGTCGCGCAGATCCTGCGCGAGGCAACGAAGGACAGTCTCGTCATCCTCGATGAGATCGGGCGCGGTACGAGTACGTTCGACGGCATGAGCATCGCGCGTGCTGTTGTGGAGCATATTGACAAATATATTCATGCCAAAACCCTCTTTGCAACGCATTACCACGAGCTCACGGAGATGGAAAACGAGCGCATCCGCAACTACTGCATCGCCGTGCGCGAAAAGGGGAAGAATGTCGCATTCCTGCGCCGCATCGTCGCAGGTGCGGCGGACAAGTCCTACGGTATTCACGTTGCTCGCCTCGCGGGACTGCCGCCGAAGGTGACGGCGCGTGCAGAGGAGATCCTGCACGCACTCGAACAGAAGGAATCCGCGTCTGCCGGCGCAGAGATACCCGCCGCAAACACGCAGGAAATGCCGCCTGCCGAGGGAATGGCATCCCTCTTTGCGGACGGTACCCTCGATGAGCTTAGAACACTGGACATCATGACCATGACGCCGCTTGAGGCGATGAATACACTCTATCGTCTGCAGGAACAGGCGCGGAAGGAGGCAGGGCAGGCATGACGCAGATTCATATACTGGACGACAGCACCATCAACAAGATTGCGGCGGGCGAGGTCGTGGAGCGTCCCGCCTCCGTCGTCAAGGAGCTTGTCGAAAACGCGATGGACGCGGGCGCGACGGCGGTTGAGATCGAAATCATGGGCGGCGGTGTCAGCTTCATCCGCGTGACGGACAATGGGCGCGGCATGACGCGCGAGGATGCGCAGACGGCGATCCTGCGCCATGCGACCAGTAAGATCTCCTCCGTATCCGACCTTCAGACCGTTGCGACGCTCGGCTTTCGCGGTGAGGCTCTGCCGACCATCGCATCCGTCTCGCGATTCTCCCTCCTCACGCGGCGGGCATCGGATGACCTCGGTACGCGCGTTGACATCCTCGGCGGCAAAATGCCCGAGATTGAGGATGCGGGCTGCGAGATCGGGACGAGTGTACGCGTCGAGGAGCTTTTTTTCAACACGCCCGCACGCAAGAAATTTCTCAAGACGAATACGACCGAGGCGGGCAAGATCAGTGACTATGTGATTCGGCTCGCGCTCTCGCGCCCCGATATCGCATTTCGCTTCATTAACAATAATCGGCTGACGATCATGACGGCGGGAGATGACAGCCTGCGCCGCGCCATCGAGAGCATCTACGGCGGCGATACGGCGGGGGCGCTGATCCCACTCGACTTCCACGATGAGGAGGCGGAGATCCGTATCACGGGCTACATCTCGAAACCGTCCGTGATCCGCAGCAGCCGCGCGTGGCAGACGTACATCGTCAACGGGCGTACGATACAGAACCGTGCGATTGCGAAGGCGATTGACAACGTCTACCGTGCGCTCGTTCCGAAGATGGGCTTTCCGCTTGCCGTTCTTCGCATCGAGGTGCCGCAGCGAACCATTGACGTGAACGTGCACCCGCAGAAAACGGAGATGAAATTCGAGGACGAGGGGCGCATCTTCAAGGCGGTCTACAAGTCTGTGCTCGACGCGATTCGAGGAGCGGCGGGGGAGAGTACGGCAATTGCGTCGTCGGTCGAAAAGCCGAAATTTCACTACGAAGCCGTCCCGCTGAACGTCGGTGTACCTGCTGATGCGACTCCATACACACGGAATGCCGCCGCTCCCGCAAATACCTACGCGATGCCGCCCGTGCGTCCACAGACCGTACATGAGGCGGTGCAGTGGCGCGGACAGAGCGTTGACCTGCGTGCCGCGCAGGATCGCGTCGCTGCCGTGCGCAGTGAGGAACGCGCGGCGTTTTCTGCCACAGGTTCGCATTCCAATGTGGAGCAGGGCGCAGAGATGGAGGGAAACCTTCTCCCCATCGGACAGGTTGATCTCACCTACATCATCGCCCAGAGTGCGCAGAGTCTCTACATCGTCGATCAGCATGCGGCGCACGAGCGCATCCTCTTTGACCGTTTCTCCGCACAGGCGGACGGAATTCCGTCCCAACAGATGCTCGTGCACGCGATTCTCTCCTTTGACGCGCGTGAGGCGCAGTACATCGAGGAGAATGCGGAGCTGTTCGACCGTCTCGGGTTCCACCTCGAACCTGCGGGAGAGCGCGAATATCGCTTGACCGAGGCACCTGCCGATATCCCGACGGACGAGGCAGAGGACACGATACGCGAGATCCTGATGTCCCTTGGCGATTTGCACGCGGCAACCCCTGCGAACCTGCGTCAGGCGGGGCTTGCAACGATGGCATGCCGCGCGGCGATCAAGGCGGGCGAGGAGCTGAGTGTGCGGCAGATGGAGATCCTGCTCGACGAACTCCGTGTGACGCCGTTCCCGTTCACCTGTCCGCACGGGCGACCGACCATCCTCCGATTCGATACCCATGACCTCGCGAAGATGTTCAAGCGCACGGGGTTCAACCTATGAGAACGAACACCATCAGCGCGATTGTGACGACGGTGCGGCGCGGACAGAAATATACGGAGGCGAACCGTACGCTTGCGGCACGGACGGCGGCGGCACTCGGCATACCGAACGTCCCACGCGGCAATGATTCGCTCGAAGAACTGCGTGCGGCATACGGTGTGGATGCTGCGCTTGTCGCACGGCGCGGCCTCTTGACGCTCGTTACGGCGGAGGGGGAACTTTTCTTTCATCCGGGCATGTCGCATCTGCGCATCAAAAATTTGCTGCTCGGTCACGGCGACCACCTCGTCTCTGCACTTGGGCTTGTGGAGGGGATGCACGTCCTCGACTGCACCCTCGGTACGGGCGCGGATGCGATTGTCGAGAGCTTTGCCGTCGGGGCGCAGGGAACGGTCACGGCACTTGAGTCGAACCCCTTGATTGCGGCAGTCATCGCAGACGGGCTCGCGCACGCGACAGGCGACAACTATGAGATGCACGCGGCAATGCGCCGCATTACCGTGCATCACGCAGATGCTCTCACATATCTGCGTGCGGCGGAGACGGACAGCTGTGATGTCGTTTACTTCGACCCCATGTTTCGCCGTCCGCTCCACGAGAGCGCGGGCATGAACGCGCTGCGCGTGCTTGCCGATTCGCGTGCGCTTACGGAGGAGACCATTGCGGAGGCGCGCCGTGTGGCACGCCTCCGCGTCGTCATGAAGGAACGCCGTGAGAGCGCAGAATTTGAACGCCTCGGCTTCACGCACATCACGGGAGGAAAGTACAGCCGCATCGCGTACGGTGTGATGGAACTCTAAAATCTTTAGGAATCGCTGATAAAATGAAGTCCGTCAGATTGGCGTAGATTTTTTCGTCCGAACAAGGAGACAAACCGGACGCATAGCAAGGGCTATGTGGAGGATTTGTCGACACAGTGCGGGCAAAAAAGATACGTCAAGATGGCGTGGCTGAATTTATCAGTGCTTCCTTTATTTCCATTTAAGTTTATCTCACATTCCACCGATATACACGGTGGAATGTTTTATTCTACACCAAAGAGAGGAGGTGAGGCGATGAGGATTGCAGACGATTCGATCGCGCTGGTCGGGCAGGGATGCAGGGGGGCCGGCCACGGACGAAAAGTAATGGACAGCAGCGGAGCGTCGTTTGCACAGGTACTTGAGGGAGCACGGGAGCGCGTTCGTTTCTCGCAGCACGCAGAGGAGCGGCTGCAGCGGCGCGGTGTCATGCTCACGAACACGGAGCTTGAGAAACTTGGCTCCACCATCGACCGTATGCGGGAGAAGGGTGCAAGGGAAGCCCTGATCTATATGAAGGACAGTACGGCGATGGTCGTCTCAGTGACGAACCGTACCGTGATCACAGCGCTCGACGACGTGACCGCGGCAGACAGTATTTTTACGAACATTGACAGTGCAGCCATCATCTGACGAAGCCGGACCTACGGGAGGCTTTTGACCGCGCGCGACTGGTGCGGTCAGCAGAGAGACGGAGATCGTCTCCCAAAGCACGGGGAGCACAGAACACCCCTGCGGGGGCGTGTTTCCCATACAGATATGGCTTTCCTTTGCACTGTCACACATGGCAAAGGAGAGATTCATTATGATGCGTTCCATGTTCTCGGGTGTCTCGGGACTCAAGGGTCATCAGACCCGCATGGATGTCGTCGGTAACAACATTGCGAACGTCAATACCACGGGCTTCAAGGCAAGCCGCGTTACGTTCGCGGACATGATCTCGCAGAACCTCTCGGGGGCGTCTTCGCCGACGGGGAACATCGGCGGCGTGAACCCGAAGCAGGTCGGTCTCGGCATGAGTGTTGCAAGCACTGACCTCATCTACACGAACGGCTCTGTGCAGCAGACGGGCAAGAACACGGATGTCGCCATCTCGCGCGGCGACGGGCTCTTTGTCGTCAAGCGCGGCAATCAGCAGTTCTATACGCGCAACGGCGCATTCGGATTCGACGCGGAAGGCAACCTTACCATCCCGAGTACGGGTCTCTACGTGCAAGGCTATATGGCGAACAACGGGGTTCTCAATGTCGCAGGCGACAACACGACAAAGATTCAGATCCCTGCGGGCAAGTCCATGGAGGCAAAGACCACCGCGACGGCATCCTATACAAAGAACCTCAATGCATCGACGCCGGGCTATCAGGTCGCGAATACCCTCGTAAAGTATGCGGACGGTACGTCTGAGACGGTAGCGAACTATACTCCGACCGAGACAGGAAAGATATCCCTGACCCTTTCGTCAGGTGAGACGGTCACATTGGACGGCACGGCTACCTATCCATTCGATACCGCGACTGCTGTAGCAGGTAAGACACTCTACACGTCTAAGATCTCCAATGTTACGGCTTCGCCTACCGGCAAGGTTGATCTCAAGTTGGGGATTGATACCGACAACGCTTCCAGTCCCAAAAAGATTGCGGGCGCAACAACCGATATCTCTCTTACGGGGCTTGAAAGCGGAACATATACCTTCGGTGGGACGTACAACATCAGCGGAACAATCACGAAGGTGACGGCGGTCGGTACGAATGAAGTCGAGTTGGAGCTGGCTGCAGACAACAACTTTACCAACCCAAAGGCTCCGATAAAAGTCACTGTTCCAAGTCCGACGACCTTTACATACAAGGTTGGCGACACCTATAACGGGCAGCTCAAGATCAAAGAGGTAAAAGGCAATGCCGGAGCGACATTGGCGACAGCCGATGGAAATAAGGCGAAGCTTGCCTCTGCTGTGACCGTTACGAGTGCGACACAGACATTTGCGCGTACAGCTACGGCTGCAGATGGTAACGTTGTGGCAACCTCGCGTGTCTCTGTATATGAGCACAATAACAAGACGGTCTCGGGGGTTGTGCTCAATACGAAGAGCGGCACGGCGATTGATGGGCTTGTAGCAAAGACCTACGCTCAGGGCGATACCTTCTATCCGTCGGTGGCGACAACAGTCACGGTCTATGATTCGCTCGGTGCGAAGCACTCTATCCCCGTTGTCTATACGAAGACAGCAAACAACAAATGGCAGCTCTCGCTCGGCAGCGGTGGCGACTCTTATACCATCAAGGAAGCAGACGGGACGCTGACGACTGTTTCCCTCACAAAAACCGAGCTCACCTTTGACACGGCAGGCTCTTATGTGAGCGGATCTGCCTCGCTGAACCTCAAGTACACAAACGGCGCGGCACCGCAGCAAGTCAGCATGAACCTTGCGGCGATCACACAGTATTCGGGTACGTCGACCATTTCGGCAACCTCCGATGGCAACGCGGCGGGTACGCTTGCAAGCGTTGATATCGACAGCTCGGGTGTCATCACGGGCACGTACACGAACGGTGTCCGCCAGAAAGAAGCCCAGATTGCGATGGCGCAGTTCAACAACCCATCGGGTCTCACGAAGATGGGCGGCAACCTCTATCAGGAGTCGAACAACTCCGGTACGCGCACCATCAGCGGTGCGTCGGATATCGGTTCGGAGCTGACGACCTCGGCGCTTGAGATGTCGAACGTCGACATCGCCGACCAGTTCTCCGACATGATCATCACGCAGCGCGGCTTCCAGTCGAACTCGAAGATCATCACGGTGTCGGACGAGATGCTTGAGACACTGATCAACATGAAGCGCTAAGCGTAAATATCAAACACATACCTTATTTGAAAGAGCCGCCCTCAGGCGGTTCTTTTGTTTTGGATAGCTTCTGTTTATATATCCTAGGCTTTACTAATAATCTATTCGTGATGTATAATAGTACACGTTGCTATTATGACTGTGCAGGGTGGGGTCTCTGCGTAGAATGGGGGAATTGTTCTATGGAAATGATTTTGGGCTTTATTGTCCTTCTCGTCTGCCTGATTGTCGGTGTGCGGCACGGGGGGCTTGGGCTCGCGGTCATCAGCGGCTTCGGCCTTGTGATCTACACGTTCGTCTTCGGCTATCAGCCGGGCAAGCCGCCGATCGATGTCATGCTCATCATCCTTGCGGTTGTGACCTGCGCGGGCTTCCTGCAGACGTCGGGCGGCCTCACGGTCATGCTGAAGTATGCGGAGAAGTTCCTGCGGAACAATCCCAGGCACGTCACGATCCTCGCACCGCTGACGACGTGGTTCCTCACGGTGCTCTGCGGTACGGGGCATGTTGTCTACACCATGTTCCCGATCATCTACGACATCGCGATCAAGCAGGGCATCCGTCCTGAGCGTCCGATGGCGGTTTCGTCCGTTGCTTCGCAGATGGGCATCTGTGCTTCGCCGGTGTCGGTTGCGGTTGTTTCGATGGTCGCGTTTCTCTCGGTCTCGGGGCATGAATTCTCCGTGTTTCAAGTGCTGTCTGTGTCGATTCCGGCGACAGGACTCGGTGTTTTCTTTGCGGCACTGTGGAGCTATCGACGCGGCAAGGATCTCGAGCAGGATGAGCGTTTCCAAGAGTTCATTCGCGACCCCGAGAACAAAAAGTATGTTTACGGTGATACCGAAAGTCTCATGGATAAGGAGCTCCCGACAGAGTACTACCGTGCAATGTATATCTTCTTTGTCGGTATCATTGCAATCGCAGTACTCGGCAACTTCCCCGAACTGCTGCCGAAGTTCCCGCCGAAGCCGGATGCTGCACCGAAGGCGATCTCAATGGTGGTCGTGATCCAGATGGTCATGCTGCTTGTGGGTGCGACGATTCTGCTCGCGTGCAAGGTCAAGGCAAAGGATGTTGGCAACTCACAGGTCTTCCGCTCGGGTGTGGTTGCACTCGTCTCCGTCTACGGTGTGGCGTGGATGGCAGACACCTACTTTATGAACCACATGGGCTTCCTCAAGGAATTCCTCGGCTCTGCCGTGCAGAACTATCCGTGGGCGTACGCAGTGCTCGCGTTCCTCACATCGAAGCTCGTGAACTCGCAGGGAGCGGCGATCGCAATCGTGGTGCCGATGGCACTGAATGTTGGAATGGACCCGATCCTCGTGCTCTCGTTCATCTCGGCGTGCTACGGATACTTCTTCCTGCCGACGTACCCCTCCGACCTCGCGTGCATCGGTTTTGACCGCTCGGGTACGACGCGCATCGGCAAGTACATTCTGAATCATTCGTTCATGATTCCAGGGCTTATCGGTGTCAGTTCTGGCTGCTGTGTAGGCTATCTCATCGCACATTTGATTTTCTGAGCGATTGATTGTATGCAAAAAGGATTGCTGCAAAAATGCGGCAATCCTTTTTTTGTGCTCTCAGAGTATGGTATGATCGGGTTGGTGGCTGAGGATGTCCTTGCTGAACTCGATGAAGGACTGAGCGGCGCGTGAGATGTAGCGGTCGCGCTTCCACGCGAGTCCGACGTCGACGTAGACGGGGGTTGCAAGGGGGATCGCACGGATGCCCGGTGTGTCGCGCACAATCATGTCGAGCAGGAAGGCGATGCCGACGCCGCTCGCGACGAGCCCCATGATGGTGACGACCTGATTCGACTCGAGTACGATGTTCGGCGTGACACTTGCTGTCTTCATCTTCTGCAGCATCATTTGACGCAGGAATGAGCCCTCCTTGAGCATGATGAGACTGTGCGCCTCAACGTCCTGCAAGGTGATCGCCTTGCGTGCGGCGAGGTCGCTGTCCTCGGGCACGCAGCAGACGATCTGACTGCGTGCCATGGGGAGAAGCTGAAGGTTCGGCGAGCTCTCCGGGATGATGATGATGCCAAAGTCGAGTTCGTCGCGCTCAAGCTGTTCGCGGATCGCGACGGAACCCTCCTCGTGCAGATAGACATCGAGATGTGAGTAGCGCCGCTGAAAGCTCGAGAAGATCTTTGGAAAGAGGTACGCGCCCATCATCGGCGGAATACCAATCTTGATCGTGCCCTTCTGCAGCTGCTTGTAGTCGTTGACCTCAAGCACGGCATCCTGTATGCTGCGCAGGGCAATCTCGACACGTCCGAGAAAGACTGCGCCCTCGGGGGTGAGGGAGAGCTGTTTCTGGCTGCGGTCAAAGAGCTGAATGCCCAGCTCGCCCTCGAGTTTCTTGATGGCAACGGTGATGTTGGGCTGTGAGACGCGGAGGCGTTCGGCGGCACGCGTAATGTTTTTGAGCCGGCTCGCCATCTGGAAATATTCCAACTGCCGTAGTTCCATGTGACCATCCTCCTAATAACTTTTCTTTATGCGCTCTCTATTATATCATATTTTCGATGAATATATGATAGGATAATATAAATTTATTGAAAAATTTTTTGTATCTTTTTAAGAGTTTTTTTCAAAAAGAGGTAGGATTTTTCGGGGAGTTATGGAATAATATAGGAAGATGTGGATGTGTGTCTGACGGATCAGATATGTATGCGTCCATTGATCGAGAGAAATGGATTGGGGGGCTTTTGTTTTGGAAAAATCAACGGTTATCGGGCTTATCATGGGGGTTATCTCGATCTTTGTTGGTATGATCCTGAAGGGGGCACCGCTGACGGCGCTCAATAATCCTGCGGCGTTCCTGATCATCATTGGCGGTACGTTCTCGTGTCTGTTCATCGGATTCCGTATGGAGCAGCTGGGGAACTTCGTCAACCTGATCAAGAAAACCTGTCGAGTCCCACAGCTGCAGGAGAAGGGGCAGCTCGTGCAGCAGTTCATCGAGCTGTCACAGATCGCGCGCCGTGAGGGAATTCTCGCACTTGAAAGCAAGGCGCAGGAGATTCAGGATCCGTTCTTCCGCACGGGGTTGGGCATGGTCATCGATGGAATGGACCCGGATTTCGTCGGCGATGTGCTGGACGCAGAGCTGGCGATCATGCAGGAGCGTCACGCCGAGGGGCGCTCGATGTTTACACAGGCGGGTACATATGCGCCGACACTGGGCGTTCTGGGCGCGGTTGTCGGTCTGATCGCGGCACTGGGCAACCTGAACGATATCGATAAGCTCGGCCACTCGATCGCGGCTGCATTCGTTGCAACGATTCTCGGTATCTTTACGGGATACGTTCTCTGGATGCCGTTCGCGAACAAGCTCAAGATCATGTCCGAGCAGGAGGTCAGCCAGAAGCGCATGATTATCGAGGGGATTCTCTCTCTCCAAGCGGGTGATTCCCCGACGGCGATTGAGGCGAAGCTCATGGTCTTTATCCCGCAGACGGAGCGTGAGGCACTGAAGGGAGAGGGCTGATATGGCGCGTAAAAAACATGCGAAACCGCATGAAGAGGAAGCGGGCGAGGCTTGGCTCCTGCCTTACTCCGATCTGATGACGCTGCTGCTCGCGCTCTTTATCGCACTCTTTGCGATGTCACAGACGGACTCCTCGAAGATGCAGGCACTTGCGCAGGCGTTTACGGCGGCGTTCAACATGGGCGGTCCCTCGTTCTTCTCGGGAATGGGGCCCTCCACGTCGATGCCCAACACACCGACGACCTCGGCTGACAGTACGAATTCTGCCTATATGCAGGAGAATGAGAACCTGCGTGAGGCACAGGAAAAGCTCGAACAGTATATCAAGGAGAACAATCTCCAAGATCAGGTGTCGACAGAGCTCTCCGAAGAGGGCCTGATGATCCGCCTGAAGGAGAAGGCACTCTTTGCCTCCGGCTCTGCGGCACTGCAGGGACAGGCAGAGCAGATTGTGCCCGTCATCGCGGGGTTGCTCGCATCTCTGCCGGAGCGTGTGACGATCTCGGGGCACACGGATAATGTGCCGATCTCGACGGCGCAGTTCCCGTCGAACTGGGAGCTCAGTTCCTCGCGTGCGGTGAATCTGATGCGCGGGCTGATGGGGGTACAGCCGTCGCTGAACCCCGCGCGGTTCAGCGCACTTGGATACAGCGAGTACCGTCCGATTGCATCGAACGACACGGAGGAGGGGCGTGCGCAGAACCGCCGTGTTGAGGTGTTTATTGCACGCAGTATGCGGTTCAGCCAGGATGACACGATCAGTGCGTCCGACGGGCAGGTGAAGACGAGCGCGAACGCATCGTCAGCGACGATGCCGAAGGCGAGTGCACCCGCTGCACCGACGGGTACGCCTGAGATGGGCGCGTCTGTGCGTCCAACCCCGAATACGCCGGGGCTTGTACCTGCGCCGCTGCAGCGCTGATTTGCTAAGAGAAAAAGGAATTGGAAGGGGCTATTGCGGGGGCAATGGCTCCTTTTTCTGTCATTGACAGGAGGCATTATGATTCTGGGCATCGGCAGCGATATCATCCATATCCCGCGCGTAGCGCGTGCGATTTTGAACGAACGCTTTTTGCAGCGCGTCTATACGGTGCGGGAGCGTGCCTATGCCAAGAGCAGAGGAAGGGGGGGGACTGCAAGTCTTGCCGCGCGCTTTGCGGGTAAGGAGGCAGTTCTCAAGGCTTTCGGGACAGGGTTGCGTGACGGCACGATGCAGGATGTGGAGATTCTGCCCGATGTGCTCGGCGCACCAAAGGTGCATCTCGGTGGATATTTTGCCGTACGTGCGGCTGAGATGGGGGTGACCAACGTATGGATCACACTCAGCCATGAGCGCGACTATGCGCTCGCCTATTGTATTTTGGAGGGTCAGCGATGAAGATATCGTTTGCAGAGGATATGCGACAGATTGATGCTTGTGTGACGGAGACATACGGATTACCCGCACTTGCTCTGATGGAGAACGCGGGACGCCGCTCGGCGGAGGAAGCGGCAGAGATGCTTGGCGGGGCGGGCGGCAAGGTGTTTGCTGTCTTTGCCGGCGGCGGCAACAACGGCGGAGATGCTTTTGCCGCAGCGCGCCATCTCATGAATATGGGGGCGCGGGTGAAGCTGTTCTTCACGGGAGAGGTGAATCGTCTCGGTGATGCGGCGCGTGCGATGCACGATGCGCTGCACGCAATGGGCGTAGAAATACGACCTCTCGTGAGTGATCGCGACTGGGATCGCCTGCGCGTGTCGCTGCGGTTTGCGGATGGTATTGTAGATGGGCTGCTCGGAACGGGTGTGCATGGAGAACTGCGTGAGCCGATTGTGCGTCTCGTCGGAGAGATCAATGCTGCGGGAAAGCCTGTGATGGCGATTGATATTCCGAGCGGTGTGGAGGCAGATACGGGGCGCATCTCGTCGTGTGCTGTGAATGCGGTGCGAACACTCGCGCTTGGATTGCCGAAGGTGGGGCATCTCATCGGAGCGGGTGCAAATGCCGCCGGTGAACTGCTGGTTGACGATATCGGAATCCCCCATGCGCTGCTGGAGGGCGAGGAACTGCGTCAGTCGCTCATCACACGAGAGGCGGCGGCAAAACTGCTGCCGGCACGCGCGCACGATGCACACAAGGGAACGTGCGGACGCGTTCTTGTGGTTGCGGGCTCACTTGGCATGACAGGCGCGGCAGCTCTCGCGGCGGAGGCTGCACTCAGAATCGGTGCGGGGCTGGTGACACTTGCCGTTCCCGAAAAGCTCTATCCTGTGCTCGCGGCGAAGATGACCGAGGCGATGGTCGTTCCCGTACCCGATGAGGGAACGGGATATTTCGGTGGAATCAAGGCTCTTGAGACTGTGCTCTCCCTCGCGGCAAATGCAGATGCAGTGCTGATCGGCCCAGGGATCGGACGGACGGCGCAGACGAGTGAGTTCGTTCGTCTCTTTGCCGCCGATGTAAAGGCACCACTCGTGATGGATGCGGATGCGATCTATGCATTCCGCAGCCATCTTGACGCGCTGCGCGATCTGCCGCAAGTGCCGATCCTCACGCCGCATCTCGGGGAATTCGCAGGACTGCTCGGCAAGACGGCGGACGAGGCGGCGGGCGATCTGCTGAACATGGCGCGTGCGGCGGCGAAGGAGCATCAGGCGGTCTTTGTCGTCAAGAGTGCGTGTACGATTGTGGTCTACCCCGACGGGGATGCGTTCTTTACGACGGTCGGCAATGCGGGGATGGCGACAGCGGGCGCGGGCGATGTGCTCGCGGGTGCGATCACGGGGCTGATGCGGCAGATGGAGAGCGGGATGACACCGCTCGTCGGGGTCTATGCGCACGGCCGTGCAGGTGATCTCGCATATGAGGCGCACGGCAACGGGCTTTTGGCAGGGGATATTTTACGTCGTTTGCCGCAGGCATTGGGGGAGCTGGTCAATATACCGGTATGACTTTGCCGTCGAACCTCCCTCGTGACATTGACAACATCCCTCCATCGTACTATGATAGGGAAAATCTGTATTTGAAAAGAGGGCATATTATGGCAAAGGCGGATATTGATTGGGGAAATCTGGGGTTTGGCTATCGTGCATTGCCCGAGCGCTATGTGGCGAACTATGCGGACGGCACATGGGACGCAGGCGGACTGACATCCGACGCGACGGTGACGCTCAGTGAGTGCGCCGGCATTCTGCACTACTGCCAGGAGGTCTTTGAGGGGCTGAAGGCGTATGAGACGGTGAACGGTGATATTGTGACGTTCCGCCCCGATCTCAACGCGGAGCGCATGTATCACTCGGCGGCGTATCTTGAGATGCCTTCGTTCCCGCAGGAGCGTTTCCTCGAGGCGGTGGACGCGGTGGTTGCGGCGAATCGGGACTACGTTCCGCCGTACGGCTCGGATGCGTCGCTCTACCTGCGTCCGCTGATCTTCGCGACGGGTGAGGTGATCGGGGTAAAGCCGGCGGATGCGTATCAGTTCCGTCTCTTTGCCACGCCCGTCGGACCCTACTTCAAGGGCGGTGCAAAGCCTGTGCGGCTCTGCGTGAGCGACTTCGACCGTGCGGCACCGCATGGTACGGGGCACATCAAGGCGGGGCTGAACTATGCGATGAGCCTGCATGCCTATATGACGGCACACGCGGCGGGCTTCGATGAAAATATGTTCCTCGATGCGGCGACGCGCACCCATGTCGAGGAGACGGGCGGCGCGAATTTCCTGTTTGTGACGAAGGACGGAACGATTGTGACACCGAAGTCGGGATCGATTCTTCCGTCGATCACACGCCGTTCCCTGATCTACATTGCAGAGCATATTCTCGGAATGAAGGTGGAGGAGCGTCCTGTTCCGTTTGCGGAGCTTGCGGAGTTTGCCGAGTGCGGTCTGTGTGGAACCGCTGCGGTGATCTCGCCTGTCGGTTCGGTGGCGCACGGCGATCAAGTCGTCATACTGCCGAGCGGGATGGAGCATATGGGACCCGTTCTCCAAAAGCTCTATGACACGCTGCGCGGCATTCAGCTCGGAACGGTCGAGGCACCTGAGGGCTGGATTCGTAAGATCTGCTGATGCTTCCAATTTCGCTTCCTTTACGAAGGCATTTCCAGTACATTTGGAAGACTTTCGTCGAGGGGGCGAAATTTTTTTTGAAAGGGTGGGGGAGGTCACAAGGATTTTCGATATTCAGAGAGAAAACAAATATATATGACGGTATTGCGCGTGCATTGCCGCTGGGGATGTATGAGGGAAAAGACGTAAGGGAATCGTTTCCATGGGGGTTCTTATGCCGCTTGATTTTACGATGCCGACACAGTTTCGCGGCATCCTGTCGACCATTACGCTGCTCGACATTGTTGATATCCTGATTGTGGCTTTTTTGCTCTATCGCGTCTACGTCATGCTCGAGGATACGCGTGCGATCACGCTCGTAAAGGGCATTCTCGTGCTCCTTGGCATCACGGTGGTTGCGAGTTACTTTGAACTGCATGTGATCTCATGGCTGCTCCAAAAGTCCGTGACACTGCTCTTTGTTGCATTGCCGATTGTGTTCCAGCCGGAGCTGCGGCGTGCGCTCGAGCATCTCGGGCAGGGGCGGTTTTTCCGTGCAGGCGGTCTTCTCGACGACGAGGAGGCACAGAGCACGATTCGCGAGATCCGCAGTGCAGTGAAGATCCTCTCAGCGAACAAGATTGGTGCGCTGCTTGTCATCGAGCGCGACATGGGGCTCAACGATATCAGTGCAACGGGAATTCAGATCGATGGACTCATCACGTCGGACTTCCTCATGAATGTGTTCATTCCGAATACGCCGCTGCATGACGGCGCGGCGGTCATTCGCGGCAAGCGCTTGATTGCTGCGGGCTGTCTCCTGCCGCTGACGGAGAACCGCAGCCTCTCGACGGAGCTCGGCACACGTCACCGTGCGGCGATCGGGCTTTCGGAGCAGTGCGATGCGCTGGTTGTTGTGGTAAGTGAGGAGACGGGAACGATCTCGATTGCGGAGAACGGGCGCATTCACCGTCATCTGGACGGCGATCAGCTGACCCATATTCTATCGCCCGCATTTGCATACAGTTCACGCTCATCCATTTGGGAACTCGTTCGGAGCTGGAGGAAGAAATGATGACAAGCCTTCGGGGCATGGTACAGCATAATCTGCCGATTAAGATTGCCGCACTCATTGTGGCTGTTGTACTCTGGCTCTATGTGATGAACGATCAGAATCCCGCGATTGACGGCAGCTATCAGGTGCCGGTGACAATTGAGAATGCCCCGGAGGGGTATCAGCTTGGCAGCGATACGGATAAGGTGACGATCCGCGTACGCGGGCCGCGCTCTCTCTTCGTTTCGGCGGATGCCTCGGATTTTCATGCGCGCGTGAACCTTGCGGACTTCGTGGAGGGAGAACGGGCGTATACGGTTGAGACTTCGATTCCGTATGGCTTTGAGTTGGTGAATATTTCTCCCGATAAAATAATGATCAACCTTGACCGCATGGTCGAAAAGACGCTGAAAGCATCGTTGACAATCAGCGGCACACCGGCGACAGGGTATACGGTGGATAAGGTCATACCGGAAGACGAGGCGGTGAAGGTACAGGGACCGCGCAGCCTGGTGGACCAGGTTGTGCACGTCGCGGGACATATCAATCTGAGTGGGCAGTCGCGTGACGATGTCGCGCAGGTGACGCTCGTCGCGTTGAACACCGATGGGCGTGAGGTAGCGGGGGTCACACTCGTACCGTCTTCGACCGCGGTGACGGTGAAGTTGGCGCGCGGTCTTACACGCAAGGTGGTTGAGGTGCAGCCGCATCCGCGCAGTGACCTTGCGCCGAATCTGAAGCTCGAGGGCGTGACGGTGACACCTGCGCGCATCGAGATTGCGGGCACGGAAGATGTAATCAGCAAGATCAGTGTGATCGGGACGGAGGAGTTTTCGCTCGCAGACGTGCGGGCGACGGAGAAGCGGGAGGTGCGTCTCCAACTGCCCGAGGGCGTGACGGTGACAAATCCCCATGTAACGGTGGAGATCAAGGTGGGGGCAATGCCATGATTCGCATAAAAAATCTGCGTGTTCCCTACGATACAGTGCGACCGTTCGCGGAACTCGCGGCGGAACGGCTCAAGACATCACCCTGTGCTGTGCACGGGGTGTTTGTTGTTCATAAGGCACTGGATGCGCGGCGCAGAAACGGTGCGCCGATTGTCTGGGTCTATGTGTTGGATGTCGCACTCAAAAAGGAACATGCGGTACTGGCACAATTTCGGCGGGACAAGGATGTCTCAGCCGCGCAGGAATATGTGCCGATGGAGATCTCCCTCGTTGGCAGTGCACCCGTATATCGCCCCGTGGTGGTGGGGTTCGGCCCTGCGGGGATCTTCGCTGCATGGGTACTTGCGCGTGCAGGGCTCGCGCCGCTTGTCCTGGAGCGCGGACAGGATGTGGATCGGCGCACGGCGGATGTCGCGCGCTTTTGGCAGACGGGCGTGCTTGATCCTGCGTCGAATGTGCAGTTCGGCGAGGGCGGTGCAGGGACGTTTTCGGACGGGAAGCTGACGGCGCGCAGCAGCGATCCGCGTATGCACGAGATCATCGAGGCGTTTGTTGCGGCGGGCGCACCCGAGGAGATCCGTTCTCTGCAGAAGCCGCACATCGGTACGGACATCCTGCGGAGCGTGGTGAAGAATCTGCGCACGGAGATCAAGCGCATGGGCGGCGAGGTGCGCTTCGGCGCACGGGTGACGGGCGTGGAGCTGCACGCGGGGCGGATTGCTGCGGTCGTGGTGAACGATGCGGAGCGCATTCCCGCCTCCGCCGTATTTCTGGGGATTGGACACTCGGCACGTGACACCTATGCGATGTTGGAGGCAGCTGATGTCCATATGGAGGCCAAGGCGTTTGCGGTCGGCGTGCGCATCGAGCATATGCAGACATTCATCGACCGTATGCGGTACGGCGCAGCGGCGGGCAGTCCGCATCTGCCCGTCGCGGACTACGCGATGACGTACCGCGACGAGGCGGGCGGGCGCGGTGTCTACTCGTTCTGTATGTGCCCCGGTGGGATGGTGGTCGCGGCGGCATCGGAGGTGGGGCGCCTCGTGACGAACGGGATGAGCAACTATCAGCGAAACTCGGGTGTGGCGAACAGTGCTTTGCTCGTGCAGGTAAGCCCCGCAGACTGGGGCGGATCGGTGCTTGGCGGCATCGCGTTTCAGCGTGCGATGGAGGAGCGTGCATTTCGTGCGGGCGGCGGCAACTATCGTGCACCTGTGCAGTCCGTCGGGGATTTCCTCACGGGGAAAACGGGGGCGCGCGACTTTGCCGTCACGCCGACGTATGCGCCCGGCGTGCACACTGCCGATCTGCGCACAGTGCTGCCGGAGATGTGTACGGAACCGCTCGCGCGTGCACTCCGGTTCTGGGAGGAGCGCGTGCCCGGCTTTGGTGCAGCAGATGTGCCGATGACGGGTGTGGAGTCGCGTTCATCTGCACCGTGCCGTATCGTACGCGACGGCGCGACGATGGAGTCGGTCTCGGCAGCCGGGCTGTACCCGATCGGCGAGGGCGCGGGGTATGCGGGCGGCATTATGAGCGCGGCACTCGACGGGCTGAAAGCGGCACTTGCATTTTTGGATAATATCAAGTAGATTATAGAGATAATACGATACAATAAGCAGGGGGCTGTTCATGATGAGACTTTTTGGTACGGATGGCGTACGCGGTGAGGCAAATACGGAGCTGACAGCAGAGCTGGCATATCATCTCGGACGTGCGGCGACGCTTTACTTCGGTGCACAGTCGGAGGTGCGCCCGCGCATTCTGATCGGACGTGACACGCGTATCTCGGGCGAGATGTTCGAGGCGGCACTGACGGCGGGAATTTGCTCGGCGGGCGGCATTGCGATCCTTGCGGGCGTTGTTCCAACCCCTGCGGTCGCGTATCTTGCGCGCGAACACCGCATGCAGGCGGGCATTGTGATCTCCGCTTCGCACAATCCATTTCCGGACAATGGGATCAAGTTTTTTGGCGGGGACGGCTACAAGCTGCCCGATGCGGTGGAAGATGAGCTCGAAATACTCGTGCGTCGCCTCCAAACGAATGACGATGCCGCGCGCCCGACGGGCAAGGACATTGGGGTCGTGGAGTATCGAGACGATCTCCTCAACCAGTATATCGACTATGTGGTGAGCACCTGCCGGGAGCGGTTCGACGGGATGAAGATTGTGCTCGACTGCGCGAACGGTGCCGCCTATGAGGCGATGCCGAAAGTGCTCCGCCGTCTCGGCGCAGAGGTGAAGGTGATCCATGCACTGCCGAATGGTGTGAATATCAACGACGGCTGTGGCTCGACACATTTGGACTCGCTGCGCCGTACGGTACTCGAGCGCGGTGCGGACATCGGCATCGCACATGACGGGGATGCCGACCGCTGTCTCTGCCTCGATGAAAAAGGTGAGCTGATCGACGGCGACCACATCCTCGTCGCCTGCGCCTCCGAGATGATCCATGCGGGACGGCTGCCGCACAAAACCGTTGTGACAACGGTGATGGCGAACATCGGATTCCACAAGGCGATCGCAGAGCTTGGCGGACGCGTTGAGGTGACGGCAGTCGGGGACCGCTATGTCCTCGAGTCCATGCGTGCAAACGGCTATACGATCGGCGGCGAGCAGTCGGGGCACATCATCTTTGCCGAGTACGCAACGACGGGCGACGGGCTTATCACGGCACTGCAGGTGCTTGCGGCGCTCTCCCGCAGCGGGAAGAAGGCGTCGGAGCTGAATGCGATGATGACAACCTATCCGCAGCTGCTCGTCAACGTGCGTGTCAAGACGAAGGAGGGCTGGGCGGAAAATACCGCCATCCGCGCCGCCATTGCCGAGGGGGAGCGCATCCTCGGGAGCGACGGACGCGTACTCGTACGCCCCTCGGGTACGGAGCCGCTCATTCGCGTGATGGCGGAGGGCAGCGATCATACACAGCTCGAGGAGGTCTGCGGGGCGATTGTGGAGGTTGTCAAACGGGAGCAGGGTGAGGCATAATGTCACATCTCTCCGCCGTTCTCTTTGTTCTGCTCGCCGGGACGGCGTGGGCAGCGAGCGGTACGGCGGCACAGCATTTTTACACACTGTCCGATCACATTCCGATCGAGCTGACGCAGGTGCGTCTTTTCCTCTCAAGCAGCCTTTTCTTTATGCTTGCGTGGTGGAGCGGGGGGCTCAGACGTGGATTACGGTCTGTGCGCCGCAATCCGCGCATTCTTCTTCAGCTCGCGATTCATGGCATCCTCGGCATTATGTTCGTGCAGTATTCCTACTTTGAGGGGATTGCGGCGGGCGATGCGGCGGCGACGACGGTTATCACATACACGAGCCCCGCGATGATGATCCTCTATCTTGCTGTGCGATGGCGGCGGCTGCCGTCGGCAGCGGAAGCGGGGACGGTTGTCGTCGCGGTCGCGGGGGTATTCCTCCTCGTCACGGGCGGCGATATCGCGCGGCTTTCTGTACCGATGGCGTGCATTGTGTGGAGCCTCGTCTCGGCGATTGTCTTTGTCTTTGCGATGGTCTATCCGGTGCATCTCCTGCGGCTCTTTGACCGCTTCTTTCTGCTCGCTGTCTGTATGCTGATGGGCGGGATTTCCCTGCTGCCTGTGACGCAGGTGATTTTCAGCGTTGACTCGTTTTTTACGGCGGGGACATGGCTTGATCTCCTCGTCATTATCGTGCTGGGGACGGTGGTTGCGTTCTTTGCGTTCAATGCGGGGCTGCGCTGGCTGAGCCCAGAGGAGACGGCGATCACGGCGACGATTGAGCCCGTGGCAAGTGTGTTCTTTGCGTGGCTCATCTTTGACACGCATTTCGTTGCTCTGCAGATGGTCGGAATTATGCTCGTTATTGCGGCAATTCTGACACCGAATCTTTTAAGGAAATGGGGCTGCACATGAAGATCCCCCTGCGCTATCAGATGTCGGAGTATGACTGCGGTCCAACGGCGCTGCTGAATGCGGTGAGTTATCTCTTTCCGCGGCAAGAGGTGCCGCCCGAGATCGTTCGCAGCGTCATGCTCTATACGCTGGACTGCTACGGGATGGATGGAGCGCCGTGCAAGGCGGGCACGTCGCGCATGGCGATGATGTATCCCGCGAACTGGCTCGAAGGCTTTTCGCGTGCAACACAGTTTCCGCTCACCTGTCAGTATCTTGCGGGACGCGCCGTGCACATCGGAACGCACAGCCATATCAACGATGCACTTGTGCGCGGCGGCGTCGCGGTCGTGCGGCTTTTCTACGAGGTGGAGCACTATGCGCTCCTGACGGGTACCTCGAAGGATCATATCTACCTCTTCGATCCCTACTATCTCGCGGAGGCAGAGCCGGAGTTTGTGCGTGCAGGCATCGGCGTGACCTGTGCCCATCCGCACAGCTACAACCGCATTGTACCGTTTGACTGCTTTAACCGCGAGACGCGTGAGATCTACGCCCTCGGAGCGGTGGAAAACCGTGAGGCAGTCGTTCTCTTTGACGTACGTACGCGGCGCACGGCGGACGATACGATTGAATACTTTATCTGACAGAGACAGGAGGTTTGTTCTTGCAGGAGATGACGGATACGATTGAGTTTCGGGATATGCACGAGGCGGCTGCCCTGCTCGGGGAGCGCGATGCGCTGCTCCAATGTATGCAGGAGGTTTTTTCCTGCCGCATGGTTGGCCGTGGAACGGCGCTTTCCGTGACGGGGGCGGAGGCGGATGTCGCCGACGTGCGGACACTCGTGCAGGAACTCCTCTTCTATCAGCGGCAGGGGGCAAAGCTGACGACGCATGAGGTGACCTACGGAGCACAGCTTGTCCGCGCGGGGAAGGTGGAAGAGCTGCACGCACTCTTTGCCGAGGTGCTGCTCGTGACG
The DNA here is from genome assembly GCF_000234095.1 of Centipeda infelix ATCC 43532. Lineage (GTDB taxonomy): Bacteria > Bacillota > Negativicutes > Selenomonadales > Selenomonadaceae > Centipeda > Centipeda infelix. Next base: position 275,330 of record NZ_JH376799.1, on the reverse strand, counting down.
GCAAAGGGCAGGGAAGTGCGTGCCAAGACGCTCGGACAGCGCGACTACCTCGCCAAGATTCGCCGCAATGCCGTGACGTTGGGTGTCGGTCCTGCGGGCACGGGAAAGACGTACCTTGCGGTCGTGATGGCGGTCGCGGCACTCCGCAACCGCGAGGTCAGCCGCATCATCCTCACGAGGCCCGCCGTCGAGGCGGGCGAGCATCTGGGATTCCTGCCCGGCGATCTCACGGAGAAGATCAACCCGTATCTGCGCCCGCTCTACGATGCCCTGCAAGACATCCTCGGCGCGGAAGCCTATCAGAAGATGATGAGCCGCCAGCTCATCGAGGTTGCGCCGCTCGCCTATATCCGCGGGCGCACGCTCGAGGATGCCTTCATCATCCTCGACGAAGCACAGAATACGACGGGCGCACAGATGAAGATGTTCCTCACGCGCCTTGGCTTCGGCTCGCGCATGGTGGTGACGGGCGACCTTGAGCAGGTCGACCTGCCGCGCAGTACGGTGTCGGGGCTGAAGCAGGCGTCTCAGATCCTGCGCGGTGTGAAGGGCGTTGGCATCGTACGGCTCGAGCCGGTCGATATCATCCGTCACGAGGTCGTGACGCGCATTGTCGAGGCGTACGGTGCATGGGAGAAGAAGCGGGGGCGCACACATGGAGATTGAGATTCGCCGGGAGCCGGAGATGCTCGCGGTATCTGACGCGGACATCACAGCCGTACGCCGTGCCATCGAAACAGTCGGGCGGCTCTACGGCGCAGAAGATGCCGAGGTGAGTGTGACGCTGACGGACGATGCGCATATTCATGAACTGAACCGTATCTACCGTGCTGTCGACCGCCCAACGGATGTGCTCTCCTTTGCTCTCACCGAGAGCGAGGAGCCGGAGATCGTCGGGGCGCAGGGGCATGATGTGCTCGGCGACCTCGTCATCTCGCTTGATCATGTGGCGGCACAGGCGGAGGAGTACGGGCACAGTCCGCTGCGCGAACTCTCCTTTCTCACAGTACATGGGATGCTGCACCTCCTCGGTTATGACCATATGGAGGAGGCGGAACGGCAGGAGATGGAGGAGGAGCAGCGTCATGTTATGGAGGAGCTTGGGATCGCACGATGAATGCACATAAATCCGGATTCGCCGCCGTGATCGGGCGGCCGAATGTCGGCAAATCTACTTTAATCAATGCGCTCATCGGGCAGAAGATCGCCATTATGAGCGACAAGCCGCAGACAACGCGCAGCCGTATCCTCTGCATTCTGACGGAGGAGGATGCGCAGGTTATCTTCCTTGATACGCCTGGCGTACACAAACCGAAGCACAAGCTCGGTGCCTATATGGCGAAGGCAACGGAGGGGGCACTTCACGGTGTCGATGTCATTGTCTTTGTCGTGGATGTGACGGAGAAGATGGGAGCGGGCGAGCAGTACATTCTGAAACAGCTCGCAAATGTCCGCGTGCCCGTCTTGCTCGCGGTGAACAAGGTGGACTGTATCCCGCGTGCGCAGACACTGCCGATTATTGCAAGCTATGCGAAGGCGTATCAGTTTGCAGGAATTGTGCCCATCTCGGCGCGTGAGAGGGAAAATCTGGACGGGCTGCTCGCGGAGATCAAAGCTCATTTGCCCGAGGGACCGCAGTACTACCCTGCCGACATGGTGACGGATCAGCCGGAGCGGCTGATCGTTGCCGAGCTTGTGCGCGAGAAGGTGCTCGCACTGACGCGCGATGAGATCCCGCATGCGGTCGCGGTCGATATTGAGGAGATGACAACACGGCAAAAGGGCGATGTCTACATCCGTGCTGTGATCTATGTCGAACGTGAATCGCAGAAGGGAATTGTCATCGGCACAAAAGGTGCGCTCCTGCGGACAATCGGCGCACAGGCGCGTACCGATGTGGAGACACTGCTCGGGTCAAAGGTCTACCTCGACCTCTGGGTCAAGACGCGCAAGGATTGGCGTAATCGGGCAACTGCCCTGCGGGAGTTTGGGTTCTATGAAACCGATTGAAGAAACAGCGGTCATGACACCGACATTTGATCGGATGTATCAGCGTGAGCTTAATCGTATGTCACGCCGCTTTGTCAATGGGCTGCTCGTCCTCGTGCCCGTCATCATCACGCTGTTCGTCATCGAGTGGACGCTGCGGTTTACCGAAGGTGTGCTCGGGCAGTATCTGCCCTTTTATTTCCCCGGCATGGGCATCATTACGCTCATCCTTGTGATCTACGCTGTCGGCTGGGCATCGACAAACTGGGCACTTGCAAAGATCATCTCGCTCGGCGAGACGCTGATCGGGACGATCCCGTTCGTGAAGTTCATCTATACGAGCGTCAAGCGTCTCTCGGAGGCGGTGCTCGACTCGAGCAGCAACTTCAAGCGCGTCGTCCATATACCCTATCAGGGCGGGCGTGCGCTCGGCTTTGTGATGGCGGATCTGCCGCCGCGCTTTCAGGAGGCGATGGGCGGCGGCTACATCTGTGTTTTTGTTCCGTGGAGTCTCAACATGACCTCGGGGACGACGCTGCTCGTCCGGGAGGAGGATGCTGTGACGATCGACATCCCAAAGGAGGAGGCTCTGCAGTATATGCTGACGGCGGGGGCGGTGATGCCGCTTGACGAGGTGAAAAAGAAGCCGCCGCAGAAAAAGGCTTCTGCCGATATTCAGCCTGCCGAGGAGCGGCGGGGGACGGAGGTGTAGATGGCTCTCTATGCGGCGGAGGGCATCGTACTCGGCACGCGCAGCTGGGGTGAGGCGGATAAGGTCATGACGATCTTCACGCGTGAGCGCGGACTCCTGCGCGCCGCCGCGTTCGGTTGTCGTCGTCCGCGCAGCCCCCTCGCAGGCGCGATGCAGATGTTCGTGCACGCTGATCTGCAGCTCGCCGAGGGGGCGCGTCTGGAGACAGTCAAGACAGCAAGCGTACGTGCGCACCATGCAAAGCTCTCGCTTGATCTCACGGCACTCGCATACGCGACGTTTGTTGCAGAGGTAATCCGTGCGCTGCTGCCCGAGGGCGTTGCGGATGAAGTGTTTTTTCACAAACTCGCGGCGATCCTCACGGCGTTCGAGACGCGTAACCCGCGCGTGACAGCACTCGCCGCCGTACTCCAGACACTCGCGGCGGCGGGGCTCGGACAGAGTTACGCAAACTGTCTTCACTGCGGCGCAAAGATCACGGGCGATGCCTTTTTTCACACACGCGAGGGCGGAGCTCTCTGTGCGGACTGCTGTACGGAAGATGCCACAGATTTTTCGGAGGAGCTGCGGCTGCTCCTCGTCGCACTCGAACAGCTCGACTGGGCACACCCCGTACCCATGCAGCTGCGCGGCGGAACACTGATGGCTGCAGAGGCGCTCGTGCTCGCGCATATACAGGAACTCGCCGGTCAGCCGCTGCGCTCCCTTGCCTTTTTATCTCAGCTTGGATAAATTTTTTGTGAAATATTTAAGATATGATGAAAAAAATAGTCCCGAAAAAAAGGAAAAGTGATGACGACGGCGAAATAATATCAGGTAGTAATGTGCGCATGATTTTTTCTGCGCATTGAGAAAGACGGAAAGGGAACGGAGGGGAAGCCTGTCATGATCATGCTGACGAAGTTCAACTCCAAGACGAACAAACGGGGGGAGTTCGTTCTCAACGCAGAGATCATCGAGAGCATTGAGGAGACACCGGATACCGTGGTGACACTTACCAATGGGAAAAAACTGATCGTCGAGGAACCAATGGAGGAGATTGTGCGGCGCACGATCAAGTATCGCCGTGCGCTTCATCAAAATTAGTTGGCGAAATTCCATTCCTTTGGTATAATGGGAGGACGGTGTTCCTCTACATGGCAAGGGAGTGCCTGTGTGTGGAGCCGCTGCGGCTTCGTGGTCATTTTTAGGGAGGGAAATAACTCATGGCGGAGGAAAAGGAAGAACAGGCGGCGGTGGAGCAGCCCAAGCAGAAATCACCTATGCTCATGATGATTGTGGTGGTTGTTGTGGCGGTTCTGGTCGCGGTGGCAGCAGCCGGCGGAATCTCGTACTACATCTTCTCGCAGGCGGAAACGCCTTCACACGCTGAAGATGGAGGCGGGGGCAGGGCAAATCATGACCCCGGCGTGTTCTATAAGCTCGGTGATCCAAAGGAAGGTATCCTCGTCAATGTTGGCGGTGGTCGTGCGGGCAAGTTCCTGAAGGCGGGCATCGTCCTCGAACTGAATCCGGGCAAGTCTGACAACGTGGTGGACGGCAAGGTCGGCTCCGTTGCAGAGACGAAGATCCTCGATACGACGATGCAGTTCCTGCGTGCCGCACCGCTCGAGGAATTCGACGCATCCAACCAGGATGCGCTCAAGAAGCAGCTGAAGGATGCGCTCAACGAGCGCCTGGGTCAGGGCTCTGTTTATGATGTTTACATCACGAGCTTCCTGCTGCAGTAAGTAAGATGAATCACTGCATAGTGGGAAGGGGGAAGAGTCTTGGCTGAGGACGTACTGTCTCAATCCGAAATAGATAAGCTGCTTTCGGCTCTTTCGGATGGCTCGGTTTCCGCCGAGGAAGTCAAGGCGGAAGAAGAGGAACGCAAGGTCAAGGTCTATGACTTCAAGCGCCCGGATAGATTCTCCAAGGATCAGATTCGAACGCTCTTCATGCTGCATGAGAGCTTTTCGCGTCTCTTAAATACGTATCTGTCGGCGAGTCTGCGTACGATGGTCGAGATCGAGGTGATGTCGGTCGAGCAGGTGACCTATCAGGAGTTTGTCCAGTCCATGGGGAATCCCTCGGTGATTGGCATCCTTGCGCTGCCGCCGCTGAAGGGGAATATCATCATTGAGGTCGGCACGGGTCTGGCGTTTGCCTACGTCGACCGCGTCTTTGGCGGAGAAGGGAAATCCGGCATCAAGTCGCGTGCGCTGACGGATATTGAGACGGCGGTTATGCGCCGTTTCATTGATACGGTGACAAATTATTTCAGGGAAGCATGGAGCAATGTGGTGGAGTTCCGTCCGAACTTCGAGACGATGGAAACGAATCCGCAGTTTGCACAGATCGTTCCGCCCAGCGACATGGTTGTGCTCGTCACAATCCATGTCAAGCTTGGGGATGTGGACGGCATGATGAACATCTGTATCCCGTATCTGGTGCTTGAGCCGGTCATGTCGAAGCTGACCACCTCGTTCTGGGTGGCATCCTCCGTAGATAAGGAGAGTTCGCCCGAGCAAGTGGCGGAGCTTCAGCGCAAGATCGAACGCACACATGTGCCGTTCAAGGTGGAGCTCGGTTCGGTCAATATCACAATCCACGAATTTCTCACACTTGGATTCGGTGATGTGCTCCAGCTCGATACGCTGACGAAGGATGAACTAATCTGTTACGTCGGCACAAACGCAAAGTTCCGCGCACATCCGGGAACCTCCGGAAAGCGCATGGCTGTGCAAATATCCGGCATTATAGAAGGAGATGACGACGCGAATGAGTGATGAAATGATCTCGCAGGAGGAGATCGATGCCCTCCTGAACGGGGGAGCATCGAGTGACCCTCCTGCTGAGGAAGCTGCGGGCGAATCGTCTCCTGCCGACGCTGCTGCTGCAGACGATTCGTCTCCTGCCGGTGATGCCGGTATTACTGATCTGGAGCGCGACGCGCTCGGCGAAATCGGCAATATCTCGATGGGCGGTGCGGCGACGACGCTGTCCGTCCTTCTCGGGCGCAAGGTGTCGATCACGACCCCAACCGTCTCGGTGTCGAATCTGCGTGCGCTTAAAGAAAAATATCCCATACCATTCCTCGTGGTCGAAGTCGGCTACAGCATTGGGATCGAGGGCAACAATGTCCTCTGTATCCAGGCAAAGGATGCAGCAATTATCGCCGATCTGATGATGGGCAACGATGGTACCAATCCCGACACGGAGCTGAACGAGCTCCACATGAGTGCGGTCAGCGAGTGCATGAACCAGATGATGGGCAGTGTTGCAACCTCGCTTTCCTCAATGTTCAACAAAAAGGTGGATATTACTCCGCCTGCTGTCACTCTGGTTGACCTCGGGACAGAGGAAGTTGTCTCTAAACTCCTCGATAAAGCAGATCCGATCATTCAGGCATCGTTCCGCATGGAAGTGGATGGTCTCATTGACAGCGAGATCATGCAGCTCCTACCGCTCGATGTCGCAAGGGATATGGTCGATGCGCTGATGAATCAGTCAGCGGATGTCGACAACGAGGAAGAAGCTGTCGTGGCGGCTGCTGCTGCGCCGCCGCCTGCCGCCGCACCCGCGCCGGCATCGGCACCGGCTGCGCCTCCGGCTGCAGCTGCTGCACCTGCAAACTATGGATATGGAGCACCGCCTATGCAGCCACATGTCGCATCCAATGTACCGGTACAGTCGGCACAGTTTACGCCGCTGAGTTCTTCTCCGGTACAGGTCAACGATGCCAATATCGGTCTTATTCTCGATGTCCCCCTTCAGGTCAACGTGGAACTTGGTCGCACGAAGAAGTCGATCAAGGACATTCTCGACCTGACGAAGGGGTCTATCGTGGAACTGGATAAGCTCGCCGGAGAACCCGTGGACATCATGGTCAACGGCAAGTATTTGGCGAAGGGAGAAGTTGTCGTCATCGACGAGAACTTCGGCGTTCGCATTACGGAGATTGTCAGCCCGCTGGAGCGTGCTGCACGCCTCCAGTAACGGAAGGTAATGGAACTTTTGGGAGTAGTGTAGAAAATCCTTGTCATAAAGGGGACTTTTCGTTATAATGAGTAACGAAAAAAAGCACATACTCTTTATGTGCCTGATTCGCACCCTTTGGATGAGGGATGTTCTGACGGATTTAAGGAGAGATGAGAAAATGGCAACTCGCGTTCTGGTCGTTGATGATGCAGCATTTATGCGAATGATGGTGAAGGACATCCTGTCGAAGAACGGTTATGAAATCGTTGGTGAGGCTGAGAACGGCATGAAGGCGCTGGAGAAGTACCAGGAACTCAAGCCGGATCTCGTGACGATGGATATTACAATGCCCGAGATGGACGGTATCACCGCTGTGAAGGAGATCAAGAAAGTCGATCCCGCTGCCAAGGTTGTTATGTGCAGTGCGATGGGACAGCAGGCGATGGTCATTGAGGCGATTCAGGCAGGTGCACGTGATTTCATCGTGAAGCCGTTCCAGGCGGATCGCGTGCTGGAGGCCATTCGCAAAGCCGTCGGCTGATGAACGGACGAATATTTTCTCTGTCCTTGCTGCTGGGATGCTTCCTTCTTTTCGTGTGCATGGGGGATGTGTCTGCCGCAGGTGAGACGGGCGGCGGATACTTAGCCGGATATGAAGAGGCTGACCCGCGCCCGTCGGCCGTGTCATGGTGGTCGACGGTCGCATACGTGGTCAGCCTTTTTGCTGTCTTTGCATTTGTCGTCTTGCTCGCGTATATTGTGGCACGCGCCTTTGGCAAACAATCCATGCAGCGTCTCGCGGCACGGGGCGGTCAGGTCTATCTGCAGCTGCCGCTCGGACCGAACCGTTCGGTCTGTGTGGTGGAGCTTTTCGAGCGTGTCTTTGTACTCGGCGTGACGGATACGAATATCCGGCTGATTACGGAAATTGACGATCCGGAGACCGTGGAGGAGATTCGCACCTCTGCACCGTTGGAGGGCGGCGTCTTTCAGGAGCAGTTCGGATCACTGTCGGATTTCGTTCAAAAGATACCGCCGCTCTTCCGAAAGTAGGACGGCAAGAAGAAATGGGGGAGAAGGGATTGGGGCGCAAAATGCTTGTTTTGGGGAGTGCGGCGCTCCTCCTGCTGTTAGGGATGGGGCATGTGGGTGCTGCGCCTCTGGTCCCGACGGTCAGCCTCAATGTAGGGACATCGGAGAATCCGCAGGAAGTTGCGACCACAATGCAGCTTCTGGCGGTGCTTACTGTTATCTCTCTTGCGCCTGCGATTCTCGTGATGACGACATCCTTTGTCCGCATTGTTGTGGTCATTGGATTCCTGCGGAATGCGCTCTCGACGCAGAATGTACCGCCGAACCAGGTGGTCATCGCACTGTCGCTCTTCCTGTCGTTCTACATCATGGCTCCCTATTGGGGACAGGCAAACGAGAACGGCATACAGCCCTATCTTGCGGGGCAGATCTCGCAGGAACAGGCTCTTGAGAATATCGTGGATCCGATGCGTGAGTTCATGTTCCGCCAGACGCGGGAATCCGATCTTGCGCTCTTTGTCAACCTCTCGGAGGCGCCGCGCCCGGAGGGACCGGAGGATGTCTCAACGTTCACACTCATTCCGGCGTTCATCATCAGTGAACTCAAGACGGCGTTTCAGATCGGCTTTATGATCTATATCCCGTTCATCGTCATCGATATGATCGTTGCGAGTACGCTTATGTCAATGGGTATGATGATGCTGCCGCCGGTCATGATCTCGCTGCCGTTCAAGATCCTGCTCTTTGTCATGGTGGATGGCTGGCATCTCCTGATCCAGTCGCTCATCATGAGTTTCCGCTGACGGGAGGGCGAAGCGATGTCCGGAGATTTGGTCATCCAGCTTGCCCAAGAGGCACTCATGATCGTCCTGCTGGTTTCGGCACCCATGTTGGGGCTCGGTCTGATCGTGGGCCTTTTGGTGGCGGTCTTTCAGGCAACGACCTCGATTCAGGAGCAGACACTCGCCTTTATTCCGAAGATCATTGCGGTCTTTGTCGCCATCTTGATCTTTGGTCCGTGGATGCTGCGCATCATGGTCGAGTACGTGACGAATGTGTTTGTCAATCTGCCGATGTATTTGCGCTGAAAGGAGTGTCAGCGCATGGATCTCTACGAACTCCTGCAAGGGCATATTGCGGTGTTCCTGCTCGCGCTTACGCGTATCAGCGGCATTTTTCTCATGTCCCCGTTCTTCGGCAGTATGAATATCCCCCTGTACTTTCGTGTGGGCTTTGCCCTTGCGATCACGGTGGTTCTCTATCCGGTTCTCGATGGGCTGAGACCGGTGACAGCACCCGAGAGCATTATCATGTTTGCTGCTGCCGTCGTCGGCGAACTCTTTATTGGCTGGCTGATCGGCTTTGTGGCATACATCTCCTTTGCGGCGATTACAATGGCGGGCAAGGTCATGGATATGCAGGTGGGGTTTGCTATTGTCAATGTTGTCGACCCGACTTCCGGTCAGCAGATACCGCTCATCGGAAGTTTTCTTTATAATCTGGCGATCATCATTCTGCTCGTGACGAACGGGCATCACATGATCCTTGCCGCTTTGATGGAGAGCTTCCGCATCGTTCCGATTGCGGGCTTAGAGCCGAACATCTCAATGGCGCTTCTCATCGCGAACTTCACGAACGGGATCTTTCTCACGGGGATGAAGATCGCGATGCCGATCACCTTTGCCATTCTGCTCACGAATGTCGGGCTTGGCATACTCGCACGTACGATGCCGCAGATGAACATCTTTGTTGTCGGTATTCCGATGCAGCTGATGATTGGCATTACCGTGCTGTCGATGGTGATTCCGTTCTATGTCCTGTTTTTGGATGTGCTGTTTCATGAAATGTATGGAAATATATCAGTCGCGGTACGCGCTCTCCAATAGAGTGCCGTTTGTCTTTGACCTCCAGCGTTTCGCGGGCGAAAAAACAGAGGAACCGACGGCGAAAAAGCGTGCCGATGCACGCAAGAAGGGGCAGGTCGCCCGCAGTCAGGAACTCAACAGTGCGTTTGTGCTGCTCATTGGATTCTTTGGACTCAAGCTGCTGTGGGATTCGATCTATGGTTCTATTGCGACCTACACGACCTACGTGTTCACCAATCTGAACCAAACCGTGGATACGGAGAATATTGTCCGCATATTCATCGGCATTGTCCTCATCCTTGCAAAGACTGCGTTTCCGATCATGCTATTCATCATGCTCATCGGACTTGCAATTAACTTCTTTCAGGTGGGGCTCAACTTCAATACGGAGTCCATTGAGTTCAAACTGGACAAACTTAACCCCATCAACGGTTTTGGGCGCATCTTCTCGAAGCGCTCCCTCGTGGAGCTTGTGAAGTCTTTCTTCAAGATCCTCGTGATTGGCTTCTTCCTCTATCGCTTTATTCATGAACAGCTCCTAGCGATGCCGCAGTTCATGTTCTTTGACTTGACGACGAGCCTCGCACTCGTTGCCGAGATCATCTTCCAAATGGCGTTCGTCGTCATCGGCGTAATCATGATTATGTCGTTTCTGGACTATGGCTATCAGAAATGGCAAACGACACAGGATCTCAAGATGTCGAAACAGGAAGTCAAGGACGAGATGAAGCAGACGGAGGGCGATCCGCAAATCAAGGGAAAGATCCGCCAGAAACAGCGGCAGATGGCAATGGCTCGTATGATGAAGGAAGTCCCCAAGGCGGATGTCATCATTACGAACCCGACACACTACGCCATAGCACTTTCCTATGAACAGGGGATGTCCGCACCGGTGGTCATTGCAAAGGGGCAAGATCTCGTTGCGCAGCGCATCAAGGAAATCGGGCGTGAAGCACGTGTGCCGATCGTTGAGAACAAGCCGCTTGCACGCACCCTGTTTGCTGTTGTCCAGGTGGGCGACTCTGTACCGCAGGAACTCTATCAGGCAGTCGCGGAGGTGCTTGCGTATGTCTATCGTCTCAAGCATACGCGGCGCGGAGCGTGAGCGGACAGAATGCTTTTGTCGTTTTTTTGCAGATTTGCACATAAGTTAATTGCTCCATGACAAAAGTCTTGATTAGTGTTTGACGTACTTGCAATATTTGGTATAATATTGAGGGGAACGAAGAATTCGTTCGTCCCCCAAAGGGAACGAGGGAGTGAGTGAGAGCATGGCAGCACCGCAGACAGGCAGTGTAAATCCCCTTGCATCCGGCAATCTCATACAGCGATACAGTGATGTTCTGATCGCCGTCGCCATCGTGACAATCGTCATCATGATGATTATTCCGTTGCCGACGATCATCTTGGATATCCTTATCTGTTTGAACATTACGATTGCGTTGCTCGTTGTGATGTCGGCGATCTATAATGTGGAGGCACTTGATCTATCGGTTTTCCCTTCACTGCTTCTCATTACAACGTTGTTCCGATTGGCACTGAATATCTCCTCAACGCGTCTTATCCTCCTCAACGGCTATGCCGGTGAGGTTATTACTGCATTCGGCAACTTCGTTGTCGGCGGTAATGCCGTGGTTGGTTTTATCGTGTTCGTTATCCTCGTTATTGTCAACTTCATTGTTATCACGAAGGGCTCAGAGCGTGTGGCGGAAGTTTCAGCGCGTTTCACTCTCGATGCAATGCCCGGTAAACAGATGGCAATTGATGCTGACCTGAACCAGGGGGCAATCACAGATGCGGAGGCAAAGCGCCGTCGCGAGAAGGTGCAGCGTGAGTCCGACTTCTTTGGCGCAATGGACGGTGCATCGAAGTTTGTCAAGGGGGATGCGATCGCCGCAATCGTCATCATGCTCATCAACATTGGCGGCGGCTTTGTCATTGGTATGCTGCAGCGCGATATGGATGCGGCGCAGGCACTTCAGACCTATACCCTGCTGACGGTCGGCGAGGGCCTTGTCGCGCAGATCCCCGCGCTTCTCATCTCGACGGCGACCGGTATCATTGTTACGCGCTCGGCGGCAGAGGGCAACCTCGGCGGCGATCTCGTGAAGCAGCTCTTCCACAATGCGCGTATTTTCATGATTCTCACAGGCGTGCTGCTTTTCCTCGCCATTATGCCGGGGCTGCCGGGGATTCCCTTCACCGTGCTTGCCGTGATCTGTGGCGTCATCGCATGGAATCTCAGGCGCGGTCAGGCGGTGGAGCAAGAAGTGCAGCAGGTCGAGCAGAAGGCAAAGGCGAAGAAGGAGGCGACGACCCCAGAGAATATCGTCTCGTTGCTGCAGGTCGATCCAATGGAACTCGAGATTGGTTACAGCCTTATCCCACTCGTCGATACGGGGCAGGGCGGCGATCTGCTCGACCGCATCGTCATGATCCGGCGGCAATGCGCCTTGGAACTTGGTCTCGTCGTACCGACCATTCGTATCCGCGATAATATTCAGATCAAGCCGAATGCATACATCATCAAGCTCAAGGGCATTGAGATCGCACGCGGTGAGCTCATGCTTGACCACTATCTTGCGATGAACTCAGGAACGGTGTTCGAGGAGGTGCCGGGCATCGAGACAACGGAGCCCGCGTTCGGCCTGCCCGCACTCTGGATCTCGGAGAATGAGCGTGAACAGGCGGAGTTGAACGGCTACACCGTGGTCGATGCCGTATCTGTGCTTGCGACCCACCTCACGGAGATCATCAAGCAGCATGCCGCCGAAATCCTCGGGCGTCAGGAGACGCAGAATCTCCTCGATAACCTCCACAAGACAAACGGTGCGCTCGTGGACGAGGTCGTCCCGAACCTACTCAGTGTGGGCGAGGTGCAGAAGGTACTTGCGAATCTCCTGCATGAGCGCATCTCCATCCGCGACATGAGCACGATCCTCGAGGTGCTCGCGGACTACGGTGCGGCGACGAAGGATACGGATATTCTGACAGAGTACGTCCGTCATGCGATGGCACGCCATATCACACAACAGAATGTCCAGAACGGCGTTCTCCCGTGTATTACACTCGACCCTGCGATTGAGAACAAAATTGCGGGCAGCGTGCAGCGCACGGAGCACGGCTCCTACGTCAGCCTTGACCCCGACTCGATGCAGAAACTGCTTGCGGCACTGCAGGAGGAGCTGAAGAAACTGACAGATCAGGGCTATCAACCGATTGTGTTGACGAGTCCGACCGTGCGGCCCTATTTCCGCAATCTTGTCGAACGCTCGATTGCGGGGCTCATTGTTCTCTCCCATGCGGAGATTGAGCAGAATGTTGAAATCCAGATCCTTGGGGTGGTGAGAATCTAAGTGCAGGTCAAGACGGTTCGTGCCTCTTCCGTGAAGGAAGCGATGGAACAGATCAAGGATGAACTCGGCAGTGATGCCGTACTCCTCCATACAAAAAAATATCGTGAGGGTGGTGTCCTTGGCGGTGCGGAGATGATTGAAGTGACCGCTGCCGTCGACGAGACGCAGGCGCGTGTGCCACGTGCGCCGTCGGCCTACGTCCCGCCGGCAGAACCGATTCTCCCATCCAATGTGCTCAACCAATATCGGATGAGCGCTCCTGCGCCTCAGGAAGGGTCTGCGACGGCTCTGCCGGCAAGGGGCGTTTTGCCGTCTTACGATACCGCGTCCTATGGAACAGAGTTGCCGGCCCCGCAGCCATATACGGAACAGGAGACCGGCCGTCCTGCAGAGGTGTACGCTTCTCCGCCCGTCGCTGCAGTGCAGCCGCAGACTTCTGTTCCACAGACGCCGTCCTCGTATGAGACCCCAGCGTCAGCTCCTTCTGCAGAGGCGGCGGAGGATGACGGTTCGGCAGAGCGCATTCGGCTGCTTGAGGATGAGCTTGCACAGATGAAGACGATGCTCGCCTCCATGATGGCAGCGAATCAGCCCAAGGAAGTTGTGACCATACAGGATACGCTGCGTCGTCAGGATGTGCGCGAGGATCTCTGCGCGGATCTCTCTGCGAAGGTATCTGTTGCCGATGTGAATCTCGACAGCCTTGATCCCCGCGCCGTAAGCGTGCTGTCCGGCTATCTCGCACAGGTGATGAAGTTCACCGACGGACTCAAGCTCGGTGCTCATGGTTCGCGCGTCGTTGCCTTTATTGGGACGACGGGGGTCGGTAAGACCACGACACTGGCAAAGGTCGCTGCCCATTTTGTCTTGGAGGCAAACCTCAAGGGGGCGCTCATCACCGCAGACACCTACCGCATTTCAGCGGTGGAGCAGCTGAAAAAATATGCGGAGATTTTGGGCCTGCCGGTGGAAGTTGTCTACTCTGCTGCAGATCTCAAGAAAGCAATTGCACGGCATCGCAGTAAAGATTTTATCCTAGTAGACACGGCGGGGCGCAGTCAGTACAACGAGTTCCAGATGGAAGAGCTGAAGGAGCTGCTTGCAGCGCATCCGCGCATGGAGAAGCATCTCGTTGTCAGTGCAACGACGAAGGAAGAGGATGTTGCCGAGATCATGACGCGTTTTTCCGCGTGCAAGCCGGATCGCATCATCTTTACCAAGACGGATGAGACACGCACGATCGGGATGGTGGTCAATTTGCTTGCGGGAGATGGGCTGCCGCTCTCATACCTGTCGAACGGGCAGAGCGTGCCGGATGACATTCTCCCCGCGACGGCAGATCGCCTGGCGGAGCTGCTATTGAGGAAATGATATGACAGATCAGGCAACGCGGCTGCGCCAGATGGTCGGCTCTGAGAGTGCGGCAGCCGCTCCGCCGGTCACGCCTGCACAGGCGGAGGCTTGGGCGAATGTACGTGTGGTCGCGATTACGAGCGGCAAGGGAGGGGTCGGGAAAACCAACCTTGCCGTCAACCTTGCGATTGCACTTCAGAAACGGGGACATCGGGTGCTCGTCATCGACGCGGACCTCGGCATGGCGAATGTGGACATTCTGCTTGGTGCCGCTTCGCGCAGACATCTGTTGGATCTCCTTCGTCCGGAGGTGACACTGGACGATGTGATTGTCCGTACCCCGCATGATATTCAGTACATTTCAGGCGGCTCAGGGATTGAAAAGGCGCTTGAATACGATCATGCAGAGAAACTTCTGCTCCAGCAAAAACTCGCCGACTGTGCCACACGCGCCGATCTGATTCTTGTGGATACAGGCGCAGGGCTTGGGCGCAACGTCATGGACTTTATCCTTGCCGCCGATGAGGTGCTGCTCGTGACGACACCGGAGCCGACATCTCTCACCGATGCCTATGCAGTAATGAAGGCATATAGCATCTACGCCGCGCAGAAGAATCTCCGGCTCATTATCAACCGCGTTTATGAGGCCAAGGAGAGCCGCGAGGTGGCACAGAAGCTCCAGCGCGCCGCAGAGAAGTTCCTGCATATGCCCGTGGACTGTCTCGGCTATGTGTTTGAGGATACGGCAGTCACAAAAGCCGTGCGGAAGCAGACCCCTCTCCTGAAGGCAGAGCCGACTGCAGCAGCAGCACGCTGTATCGACGCACTGGCACAGTCTTTGATCACGGGTGGAGAAATGAATGTGAAACGGGGATGGAAAGGTTTTTTACAGCAAATTTTTAAGTTTTGAGCATTCTCAAGGAGGATATTTCAGATGGCGGGCGAATTGGTACAGGCAAGGAGTATTTTAGCTATTGGACAGAGGCTGGAAATATTCTTTGAAAACAGCGAGGAAGGTGACTCCGGCTATACAAGCCGTGTTGAGGACATCATCGGAGACGAACTCGTTGTTGCCATGCCGCTTGATGAGCGCCGTGTCCCCATTATCCCACGTGTGGGAGAAAATCTCTATGTTCTTGCAGGCGGGGATGGCTGCCACTATCGTTTTTTCAGCGTGCACCGCAGTCACGGACGTCATGAAGGACGCATCCCCGTGCTCCACATCTCCATACCGGAGGTCGCGGAGCGCTTCCAGAAGCGTGGCCTTTTCCGCATCAAGGTGAACCTTACGGCAACGGTACGCCTGGTTGACCGCGAGGGTAAGATCGATGCACCAAAACGCGTCCCAGTCATAGATCTCAGCGGAAGCGGTCTTGCGTTTGTTTGGCCGAAGCAGGTGTCGCATGATATGGAGGCAGCACTGGAGATCAATGACATTCCGGGAATCGGCACGCTTGAATTGATGACCCGCGTTATGCGGTGTACGCGCATCGAGCGCGAGGATGACACGCCGATCTATCACATCGGTGTACAGTTTCAGGAGATATCACGCAGCATGAGGGATAAGATCATCCGCTATCTGTTCCAGGTGCAGCGGGCTCAAGTGGAGCGCGTGAAAAATGACTGATGGAGTGAAGCACAAAACGGTCACAGGAAGCAGAGGATCGCCCCGTTCAAAGCTGGTTGTCATCGGTTCGTCAACGGGCGGACCACAGGCATTACAGACGGTCATCATGGGACTTTCCGAGCATTTTCCCTGCCCTGTGGTCGTTGTGCAGCATATGCCGGCGGGATTTACAAACGCACTGGCAAGCCGGCTGCACAGCGTGGCGCGTGTGAGCGTACGAGAGGCACGGGATGGTGAGCTGCTCGAGCCCGGCTGCGTCTATATTGCACCGGGAAATTATCATCTGCGGGTGCTGCATGAGAACGGTGTACGGCGCATTGCCCTCAGCGATGAACCGCCCGTTGGAAATCACCGCCCTGCGGTCAATGTGATGTATGACTCCGTTGCACATCTAGGAAAGGATGTTGTTGCCGTGATCCTTACGGGGATGGGCAGTGACGGGCGCGAAGGGATGCGCAGAATCAAGGAAAACGGCGGCTACTGCATCGCGCAGGATGAAGCAACTTGCGTCGTCTACGGAATGCCAAAATCCGTCATTGACGCGGGGCTGGCCGATGAGATATGCCCATTGCCGCAGATTGCCGATGCAATCGAGGCGGCTGTGAGAAGATAGGAAATAGGGGGAATATCAATGGATAACCAGTATATGGATATGTTCCTGGATGAGTCGCATGAACATCTGCAGTCACTCAATGAAGGACTCCTGCGTCTCGAGGAGAACATGGAGGAGATCGATGCGGTCAACGACATCTTCCGCAACGCACACACCTTGAAGGGCATGTCGGCGACGATGGGCTTTGCCAAGATTGCGGAGCTCACGCATGAGATGGAGGATGTTCTGGATCTCGTCCGTAAGAGCCAGCTCAAGCTGAACGAGGACATTATGGACACATTGTTCAAATGTCTCGATTCACTCGAACAGATGGTGGACAGTGTCGGCAACGGCGAGGCA
Organism: Centipeda infelix ATCC 43532; assembly: GCF_000234095.1. Classification (GTDB taxonomy): domain Bacteria; phylum Bacillota; class Negativicutes; order Selenomonadales; family Selenomonadaceae; genus Centipeda; species Centipeda infelix. The sequence continues at coordinate 258,481 of NZ_JH376799.1, read as the reverse complement.
GAGGATGTCGTCGATGTCTCGGATCTCGTCGCAAAGCTCAGTTCTATCTCCAAAGGAACGCCCGCACCTGCAGCAGATGGTGCTGCGGCGGCTCCTGCGGCAGCGCCATCTGGCGGTGATGCTGCTGCCGGCGCGACCCTTGACCTCGATGACATCGACCTCGATGTCATGAAGAAGGCGAAAGAAGCCGGGATGAACCTTTTCCATATCAAGGTCACACTGATGGAGACCTGCGTCCTCAAGGCAGCGCGTTCTGTTATGGTTATGCATGCACTGGATGAGGTCGGCGATGTCCTAAAGAGTGTTCCCCCTGCCGAGGATCTTGAGCAGGAGAAGTTTGAGCGCAGCTTTGACGTGCTCATTGCTACGAGCGGTGATGCCGAGGCGATGCAGAATGCGGTAGATACCGTTTCTGAGATCGAAGACATTGCCGTCACGGCAGTTGATCCCGACAAGATGGAAAAGGAAGCCGCTCCCGCTCCGGCGGCAGCTCCCGCTGCGGCCGCGCCTGCGGCAAAGGCAGCACCTGCGCCTAAGAAGGAGGCGGGAAAGCCCGCTGCTGCTCCTGCGAAGAAACAGCATCAGAGTCAGAGTGTCCGCGTCGATATCGAAAAACTGGATACCCTCATGAACCTCATGGGCGAGCTGGTTATCAACAAGGTGCGTCTGGAACAGATTGGACAGACGCATCGTCTGAGCGACCTCATGGAGACGCTCGAGCAGATGGATCGCGTCACGGGCGATCTGCAGAACATTGTCATGAAGGTCCGCATGGTTCCGGTCAGTGCCGTGTTCAACCGCTTCCCGCGTATGGTGCGCGACGTGTCGAAGGAGCTCGGCAAGGACATCAACCTCACGATCGAGGGTGAGGAGACGGAGCTGGACCGTACCGTTATTGATGAGATCGGCGATCCGATCATGCATCTCCTGCGCAACTCGCTCGACCACGGTGTTGAGAGTCCCGACAAGCGCGAGGCAAAGGGAAAGCCGCGCACCGGGGAGGTCGGCCTCATCGCACGCCACGAGGGCAACAACGTCGTCATCATGATCACGGACGACGGCGCGGGCATAGATGCGGACAAGATCCGCCGCAAGGCGGTCGAGAAGGGCATGATCTCGCAGAGTGAGGCGGACAGCCTCGACGATGCGGATGCCGTTCGACTGATCTTCCTGCCGGGCTTCTCGACGGCGGAACAGATCACGGATATCTCCGGCCGCGGCGTCGGTATGGACGTTGTGCGCAGCAAGATTGAGGCGCTCTCCGGGCACGTCGATGTCGAGACGCATATCGACGAAGGATCTGTGTTCAAGATCAAGCTGCCGCTCACGCTTGCGATCATTCAGGCGATGCTCGTACGGGTGCAGGAGGAGATGTACGCCATTCCTCTCACATCCATCGACAGTACGATCAACATTGAGCCGAGTGATATTCAGACCGTTCAAAACAAGGAGGTCATCGTCCTGCGCGGGGAGATCATCCCGATTATCCGCATGGAGGAGGCTCTTCAGGTTCCGCATACGAAGGACTCCGACGAGCATTTCGTTGTCGTTGTCCATGCAGGCGAGGCAAAGGCGGGCATTGTTGTCGACAATCTGATCGGTCAGCAGGAAATCGTTATCAAGACACTTGGCAATCTCTTCGCCGGACTCAAGCTCTTTGGCGGGGCCACCGTGCTTGGCGACGGAAGAGTTGCGCTGATTCTTGATGTTGCGACGATGATACAGCAGTAAAAGGGGAGGGCAAAGAAGATGGCAGATGATATGAATCAGGGAAATACGCCGCAGAACTCGCAGTATGTGGCGTTCAATCTTCGCGATGAAGAATATGGCGTCAGCATTCTGAACGTACAGGAGATTCGCAATCTCACGGACATCACGCGCGTTCCGTTTGCGGCGGATTTTATCAAGGGCGTCATCAATCTGCGCGGCTCGGTGCTCCCCGTTATTGACCTCAAGCAGCGCCTTGGGCTTGCGGAGACACCGTATACCGACCGTACGCGCATCGTTACGGTCTCTGTTGAGGATGTCCATGTCGGCATGCTTGTGGATGCCGTGACTGAGGTTCTGAGCCTCGAGAACGCGCCCATTGATACAAAGAAGGCGATGAATGCCCGCGAGAGCAGCCGATTCCTTAGCGGTATTGGCAATATCAAGGGAAGACTCATCGTTCTCCTCAACCTCGAGGAGATTGTTGGTCTGCCGAAAGAGGCAAAGTAAAGGCAGTCGTGCTTCCTTTGCTGCACGGTGATAAGAGGTAGGGCCTATGAGCGTAGATGAGAATCTGACAGAACTGTCAGAGCTGCAGTTGGATGTGCTCAGGGAGATTGGAAACGTCGGCGCAGGGAATTCTGCAACGGCGCTTTCCCGTCTCATCCAGCGTCGCATAGAGATGAATGTGCCTCATGTGGCGCTTGTTCCAATTGAAGATGTACCGGAATTTGTCGGCGGACCGGAATTGGTTGTCGTCGGTATTTTCTTGCGCGTCTATGGCAAAGCACCGAGCAACATCCTCTTTCTCATCCCACGGGAGAGTGCCTTTGCACTTGTGGATACGCTGCTCGGACGTGAGCGCGGTGATACGCATGAGCTCGACGCGATGGATGAGTCGGCACTTATGGAGATCGGCAACATCCTTGCGGGATCCTATCTGAATGCGTTCTACACGTTCACGGGCATGAGTATGCTGCCGTCCATCCCTGCGCTTGCTGTGGATATGGCGGGGGCAATCCTCAATGTCGTTTTGGTACAGCTTGGCGAGATGGGAGATCATGCACTCCTCATCGAGACAAATTTTGTCGCCGAGGATCGGAGCATCAACGGACATTTCTTCCTGGTCCCGGATCCCGGATCCCTTGGCAGCATTATGAATGCGGTAGGAGTTGGATGATATGCCGGATTTGATAAAAGTCGGTATGGCCGACTACAAAGTCGGCGCAGCTCCGTCCACACTCATCAGCTACGGACTGGGCTCGTGTATCGGACTTTCCCTTTATGATCCTCAGGCAAAGGTGGGGGGGCTGCTCCACTATATGCTGCCGGACAGCAAACAGGCGCGTCCCTCGGATACGCCGGCAAAATTCATTGATACGGGGTTTCCGCTCATGCTCGCGGATGTTTTGAAGCTTGGTGCGTCAAAAAGCCGCCTCGTGGCAAAGATTGCAGGCGGTGCACAGATGTTTGCGTTCTCCAATACGACGAACGTCATGCGCGTCGGAGAGCGCAATGCACAGGCGGCAAAAGAGCTGCTTGCACAGCACGGGATTCGTCTCATTGCAGAGGATACGGGGCTGAACTATGGACGTACGGTTGCGATTGATCTCAATGACGGAACGTATACGGTGAAGACCGTCAGCAAGGGAGACAAGACAATATAGAAGGGAAGGTGAAGGGATGTTCAAAGTCGGTATGGCATTGGTGTTTTCTGTGATCGCTGCACTCGTCGTATTTCTCACGGGGATGATCGGGGACGCACGCGTGACCACGGCATTCCTGCGAAGTTTTATCGCATTCCTGTGTGCCGGACTGTTCACCTATCTCGTCGCATTCATACTGGAAGCAAAGGGCTGGGCGGCGTTCGACAAAGAACCTCTCGAGCAGATACAGGATATGCAGGCACAGCACTACGATGCGGATGACATTGACTTCGATGCGGTGGAGGCCGGCAGCAAGGCGGCAGAAGAATTCGCCGCACCGACGAAATTCCAGCCGCTGTCGGAGGACGCGTTCGTCCACATGAGGGCACCGGAGGAAGAGGGAACCCCCGCGCCGGCGTGAGCGTGTCGGTGAAGAGGCTGAGAGGAGGTGAGTGCGATGGCGGAGGAGCAGAGGGCTGAGGATATTGAAGCTCTGTGGCGGGCATACGAGAAGGAAAAGACCGTGGAAGTACGCAACCGCCTCGCCGAGCACTACCTACCCCTTGTTCGGCTGGTCGCAGGACGCATCGCCATCAGTCTGCCGCAGCACGTCGATCGGGAAGATCTCCTGAGCAGCGGATTTTTTGGGCTGCTCGATGCGATCGAGCGCTATGAGCTGACGCGCGGCAATAAATTCGAGACCTATGCGGGGGTGCGTGTACGCGGAGCGATGCTCGATCATCTGCGTGCAAAGGACTGGATTCCCGTCAGTGTGCGTCAGAATATTAAAAAATACGAGAAAGCAGTTGCGCGTCTTGAAGGAGAGCTCGGACGCACGGCAACCGATGAGGAGCTTGCCGCCGAGCTGGATCTGACGATGGATGGCCTGCGTCACCTGGAAGGGCAAGTCAGCGCAGCGACGATCATCCCCCTTGAGGAGTATCTGCGCACGGATGCTCCTGCCTCACTGGAGGATGGCCCCGTGGAACATGCGGAATGGACGGAGGTCAAAGAGACGCTCGCCGCCGCGATTGAGAAATTGCCCGAAAAGGAGCGCACCGTCGTGGCGCTTTACTATTACGATGAACTGACACTCAAGGAGATTGCGGCGATTCTGCACCTCTCGGAGGCACGCATCTCGCAGCTCCATACGAAGGCGATCTTCCGTATGCGCGGCTCGCTGGCACGGATGAACGACGAAGAGTAGGGACACCGATGAATGGATCGGTGTTTCCGACGGCAACGGATGAAGAACCCGCTGCAGGTGCGATTGGATGGATCGGGAGTTGGTACTATGGAGCGTACGGTCGGGGGAAAACAGGACGGCTTTCAGCTTGTTGTGAAGGCGGACGGTAACTACATTACGGTCTATCCGGAGGGTGAGGGTACTGCTGTCGTCGATTTGGCAACGCTGCGCAAGCACCTTGAGGATGAGGGGATTACAGACTACGATGTCCTGCAGCTCGCACGCATCGTGCGGGCTGCAGACGGTGTTGAAACGCGGCTCGAAGCTGAGACGGGGGACACCTCCGAGAATGTTGTCATACCCTTTACCATCGAGGTTGCACGTGATGCGATGACGGCTGCGGTACGCTTTGATGATAAGAAGGGAAATCTGCCGCCATCTGTTTCCGATGTATTGGACGGACTTGCAGCAAAGAAGGTGGTTTACGGGATCGACCGCGATGCGATTCGGCGCGGTGTTGCACGGATGACCCCCTTTATGGCAGCGCGCGGAACGCCGCCGATTGCGGGGACGGACGCACGCATCGAAAAGAAATTCGATATGGGGGAGAAGGGGCGGCCCGCTTTGCGTGCCTTTGACCGCGTGGACTACAAGGATATGAACATTTTCATCCGCGCGCAGATCGGTGACGTTGTCGCCGTGCATATCCCCGAGACAGCGGGGACACCGGGAACCAATGTGTTTGGCGAGGCAGTTCCGGCAAAGCCCGGAAAATCTGTGCCCCTTCCGCAGGGGAAGAATACGAAGATTGTAAATACACATGAACTCGTGGCCGTCATCGACGGGCAGATTGTCGATGACGGAAAGAAGATCAGCATCGACCCGCATCTTGTGATTGACACGGGGGTTGATGTCGGTACGGGGAATATCGACTTTGCCGGCAGCATCGAAATCAAGGGGGATGTAGAGAGCGGCTTCTCCGTCCGTGCAACGGGTGACATTGAGATCAAAGGCGTGGTCGGCGGTGCAGATGTCGAGGGGCGCAACGTCATTGTGCGCGGTGGCATTCGCGGCATGAACAGCGGGCGGATTCGTGCACTAGAGGATGTAAGCATCTCCTTTGTCGAGAATGCAAACATCTCGGCAGGGCGCGATATCCTCGTCAATGATGTCGTTCTGCACTCGGAGATGCGTGCAGGACACAACGTCCGTGTGGAGGGCCGGCGCGGTATTATTACGGGGGGAAAGATCAGCGCAGGAGAGTCCATCCGCGCGAAGATGTTAGGCAACCAGTTTTACGTGCAGACCGATCTGAATGTCGGGGTCGATCCACATCTCCAGCAGCGTTATGATGTGCTCTCCAAAGACTGTCAGGCGGCGATCAAGCGGCTGACAGAGATTCGCCTTTCTCTTGCGACGCTCAAGCAGCAGCCGCTCATGAGCCTTTCGGAACGCCGTCGGCAGCAGCTGGCGGAGATGACGCACGAGCAGTTCCCACTTGCTACCAATATCAAGGAGATGAAGGAGGAACTCGAGCGGATGCAGCAGGAGCTGGAGGAGATGAAAAACGGCTCCATCGCCGCCTCCGATACGATTTTCCCCGGTGTCAATGCCACGATTAACGGGGTAAAAAAGAAGGTAGAGGAAGAGCTGCGCAATGCACGGCTGCAGATGCTGAATGGGGAAATTGCCGTAGGAATCTTCTAAAGAGAGGCAGGTATCACCATGAATGTCACGCCAATTAGTATGCAGATGATGTTTCCGCAGTCCAACGAGGCGGGAAATGTCCAAAGCAATATGCAGAACCAGGTCAATATCCAACAGAGCTTTGAGTCCATCCGTCAGAAGCAGGATGCAGAGCTCGCACGCCAGCAGGTGCGCGCCAAAGAAGAGGCAAGCGAGGATGCACGCGTGAAGGATGATCCGGAGCGTGATCGGCGTCAGGGAGGCAGACAGAGCGGCGGACGCAGCAGAGGGGACGGGAAGGATCATGGCCCCGAGCTCCTGCAGCGACTTGCCGCCGATCCCAATCGTGGCGTGCATCTTGACATTAGTTTCTAGGGAGGTACTGAAATTATCAGTGCTTCCTTAACGTGATAAGGGAGGCATCCTGTTATTATTTCCGTGACCGAAATTCTGGGTGCTCTCATCATTCTCGGCGCTGTTTTGCTGCTCATTGTGCGCTATATCATCCATCGACGGCAGCGCAGTGAAGAGGATGACGAAGATCTTGCAGCATCCATTGAGAAACTAAAAAAAGAGCTTCAGCAGTCTGCAGACACAATCATCAAGCGTCTCGGCTCGCATGTGACGAAGCTCGAGGGGCTTTTGCGGGAGGCAGATGATCGGCGCGTACGCCTTGAGACGCGCGTTGCAGATGCACAGCGGCTTGAATGGGCACTGCGTCAACGCATCGAAGAACTTGAGCGCCGTCTTCGTGACACGGGACAGCCGATGCCGACTCCTGCAGTGCATCCTGCAGAAAGTCTGCCCGTTGCCGCTGCGCCGCCGATGTCGTCGCAGGAGGTGCGTCGCACGGACGGAGATGAATTCGCTGCCGTGCTCCACCAGTCCATCCTGCGCGAGCAGGCGCGTGCCGCCGCAGAGCCGTCGAATACCTATGTGCAGCCACAGACCTATGCGCAGCAGCCCACAGCGATGCGAAGTACCGTTCGGCAGGAGATGCCGCAGCAGCGGAGCCCCATCCCTGTGCCGCCTGCACCGACTGCTCGTCCTGCAGTACCTGCTTCCCCCTCGCCGCAGCTCGTTCCGACCGAGGAGGCGGATGAACCCGTGCGCGAGGATGAGACGATCATCAAGGCGCGTGCCCTTCTGCGTGCAGGCCGTACGATCGAACAGGTTGCACGCGAGACAGGGGTCGAGATTGGCGCACTCCGTCTGATGAAGCAGATGACGCAAAGGGATTGACAAAACGATAAAAGCTAGGTATAATACCACTTGTTCGGGACGTAGCTCAGCTTGGTAGAGCGCTTCCTTGGGGTGGAAGAGGTCGTGAGTTCAAATCTCGTCGTTCCGACCATTCTTCGGCATAGGAACCTCCGCGCGAGAGCGCGGAGGTTTTTCGCGTAAGGAGGAGGGATCTTGTGAATCTGGTCGTAGATAATTCTGTTCTGCAAGTTCTCTTGCTCGCTGTCATGTTTCTCTCCATCATGGTGGAGATCAAGACGGGCGGGCTCGGTGTTGGCGTGCTGCTCGGCATTGTTGCAGCGGCGGTGTTCTGGGGCAGCCAGTACACGCGTGGACTAATCGAGCTCTATCACATTGCAGTCTTTCTCGCGGGCGTCCTGATGATTATCGTGGAGATCCTGCTGCCGACGGTGGGACTGCTCGCGGGGCTTGGCGTCGCGGCGATGCTCTACAGTATCGTGCTTGCACTTGGTGGAGATATCGGTGCGCTTGCGGCACTTGGGATCGCTCTCGTAATTTCGATTGTGCTCTTTTTGCTGATTGTCTCGCGTCTGCCGTCGAGCAGGCTCTGGAACAAGATTGTCCTGCAAAAGAGTTCACGCACGGAGGAGGGCTATGTGAGCGCGGCGGAGCAGGCGGAACTTGTGGGGAAGACGGGCGAGGTGCTCACAGAGCTGCGTCCCTCGGGTACGGCACGCATTGATGGCCGTCCCGTGGATGTGATCTCTGAGGGCGCGTTTATTCAAAAGGGAAAAAGCATTGTTGTTCTGTCCGTGAACGGCAGCCGCGTCGTCGTGCGCGAGGCATAGTGCCGTTTGGTGGAAGTTGTTAGGAGGTTCTTATGGGAACACTGTTTGGGGGAGCATTCCTCATTGTCATTGTCATTCTCGCCGTGTCGATTTTCCTGCACTTTGTGCCGCTCGGGCTCTGGGTGTCCGCCATCTCGGCAAATGTCTCGGTGAGCATCATGTCGCTCATCGGTATGCGTCTGCGCCGTGTTCCGCCGAGCCGCATTGTCCTGCCGCTCATCAAGGCGAACAAGGCAGGACTTGACGTGAGCGTCAATCAGCTCGAGGCACACTATCTCGCGGGCGGCAATGTGGATAAGGTGGTCGATGCGCTGATCGCATCCCATCGTGCACAGATCGCCCTGCCGTTCGAGCGTGCGGCAGCGATTGATCTCGCGGGGCGCGATGTGCTTGATGCCGTGCAGATGAGCGTCAATCCGAAGGTCATTGAGACACCGATTGTGTCCGCTGTCGCGGCAAACGGCATCGAACTCAAGATCAAGGCACGCGTTACGGTGCGTGCGAACATCGACCGCCTCGTTGGCGGTGCGGGTGAACCGACAATCATCGCCCGTGTCGGTGAGGGCATTGTCACGACGGTCGGCTCCTCGCAGAGCCACACGGACGTGCTTGCAAACCCCGACGACATCTCGAAGACGGTGCTCGGCAAGGGCCTTGATGCGGGCACAGCGTTTGAGATTCTTTCCATCGACATTGCGGACGTGGATGTCGGGCGCAACATCGGCGCGGAGCTCCAGACTGATCAGGCGGAGGCGGATAAGCGCATTGCACAGGCAAAGGCAGAGGAACGCCGTGCCATGGCGGTTGCGCGCGAGCAGGAGATGAAGGCGTACACGCAGGAGATGGAGGCAAAGGTTGTCGAGGCACAGTCCGAAGTGCCGCACGCGATGGCACAGGCATTGCGCGAGGGCAAACTCGGCGTGATGGACTACTATCAGCTGAACAATATCCAGTCCGACACCGATATGCGACATGCCATCAGCGCATCGGGGAAGGCGGATGAAAAGCATCCGACACCGCCGGTAAAGTGAGGAATGCGGTATGGAATACCTCATTGTCATCGCCGTTGCGGTAGCGATTGCTGTCTTTGACGATCGTGTGCGCGGCAAGAAGAAGGTGCCGCCGCCGACCATGCCGCAGGACATCCCGCGTCCAAAGAAGCGAACGGCGCAGAACGCGACATTTGAGATTCCGCCGCTGCGCGGGATTCCCTCCGACGTGCAGGTTACGGTCGACGCGGAGGTGCTGCGTGCGCAGGAGCTGCGCAGCAAATGGGAAGAGGCGCGCAAGGAGGCGCAGCGTGTCAAGCGTGCGCGCGAGGAGCGTGCTGCGCGTTTTGCGGCAGAGGAGGTGCAGACAGCGAGAACGCCGGCGCACACTGCCACACGAACGCCGTCTCCCCTGCTGCCGCAGCTGACAGCGGATACAATGGCACAGGCGGTCGTCCTTGCCGAGGTGCTTGGCAAGCCACGCGCACTGCGCAGATTTCCACAGAGATAAAAGAATCGGGATACACCGCATTGTGTGGTGCATCCCGATTTTTTTGCGTGAAGCATACATGGCTGTAACATGTGGTGCAGCCCCGTTTTCTATTTTATGCGGTTCAGTAACGCCGCGATCTCGGCAGGGTCGGCATCGTTCCCCGTACAGCTCACGATGGGCTGCAGGCCGAGCATGACCGTGCGTCCGTCCACATAGGCCTCCTTGGCAGCGTGACCATTCCTGTAGGCTGCCGCGAGATTGCCCATGACGAAGTAGGCGCGTTCGGCAGAGCTCATACCGCCGGCAGCGGCGGGGATCAATAATTTTTTCTTGTTCACATAGACAACGCCGTCCTCGACTGTGACCGTGCCGCCGCTCATCGCGGTCAGCTTCTTCGCATAGTTGTCGCGGCGCGCGGCGTTCGACGGATGGTCGGCGGCACCCGTCATAACCGAGAACGCGTCGGCAGCGTTGTTGCCCGTGAGATCGATGAGACGCTGCCACACAGCGGCGGTCGCACCGGGATTGTAGGGGGAGCGGGCGATGTATTCAAAGGCGAGATTGTCCGCCTCCCATTCCATCGGTTTCGTGAGCCCCTGCCCACTCCAAATATTTGCGGCAATTGCGCCGAGTACCGTGCCCGTCGCACTTGCGAGAACGGCAGGACCGAGCGAACGTTTCATGCCCTTTGCAGGGTGATCCTTCTGACCGTGTCCCATCTCGTGTGCAAGGACTACGGCGATTTCGTCCTCGTTCGAGAGATAGCTGTAGAGCCCGACATTGATGCTCATATTATGCCCGAGTGTGCAGAAAGCATTGAAGCTGTCTTCTCGGTTGATGAAATAATTATATGGGCGGTCATAAATGGTGGCATCCATCGAGCCGATTGCCGCCGTGAGGTTCGTAAAGATGCGGTCAAGTTGACTGTTCAGATCGTAGCGGTAGTAGACACCATATTTTTCTTGGAGCTCTTCAAAGAGTGCCTGCCGCCCCTCCTCGGTGGTGTTGTAGTACTTGATCTGCGCGTTCATCTCATTTGCCGCGACCGCTCCACCGATGACCGCGCCGATGATGCTTTCCGTACTTGCCTCTGCGATGGCAGGCGGCGCAGAGAGCCCTGTTATCAGTGCGGCGGACAGCGTGAGTGCAATGCTGCGCCGCATCCATTTTTTTCGAGTCATAGTTCCTCCTTGTCCCATGAAGCTATGAACATATTATATTTGCATCGGATGGATTCGTCTATGGATGTGGGGTTATAAAACAGCAGTGAATATGAAAATTGTATGTTCATGAAGCGGTATCCATCTCACACAGAATTCTTGACACTATAGCGAAAAAACATTAAAATGAATAGAAGTATTCTATTGCTATTTTGAATCACACAATGAGGAGGTGGCCGTTATTATTACTGAATTACTCATGGTAATTTTTGCTGTCGCTGTTGGCGCTGCTGCGGGCTATGTCGCACGGAGGCGCACGGCGGAGGCTCAGATAGGATCAGCCGAGGAGGAAGCAAAGCGCATTGTCGAAGAGGCCGGCAAGAGGGCGGAGACAAAGCAGAAGGAAGCACTGCTCGAGGCGAAGGAGGAGATCCAACGTCAGCGGCAGGAGTTTGAGCGTGACTCAAAGGAGCGGCGCAGCGAGATTCAGCGTCTGGAGCGTCGTGCGATTCAAAAGGAGGAAAACCTCGATCGCAAGCTCGAATCCATCGAGAAGAAGGAAGAGGGGCTGCAGCGTAAGGAAGCGCGTATCGATAAGACGCAGGCGGAGGTGACAGCTCTCTACGAGAGTCAGAAGCAGGAGCTTGAGCGCATCTCAGGACTTACGTCGGAGGAGGCACGCACGGTCCTTATGGCGGAGGCGGAGGAGGAACTCAAGCACGAGAAAGCGCGCAAGATCAAGGAGTACATCCAGCAGACGAAGGACGAGGCGGACAAGACAGCACGCGAGATTCTGAGCGTTGCAATTCAGCGGTGTGCCGCCGATCATGTGGCGGAGACAACGGTCTCGGTTGTCGCTCTGCCGAACGATGAGATGAAGGGGCGCATCATCGGGCGCGAGGGGCGGAACATCCGCACGCTCGAAACCCTGACGGGCATCGATCTCATCATTGACGATACACCGGAGGCGGTCATCCTCTCGGGATTTGACCCTGTACGGCGTGAGATTGCACGCATCGCGCTTGAAAAGCTGATTCAGGACGGGCGCATCCATCCCGCACGCATCGAGGAGATGATCGAGAAGGCGCGCCGTGAGGTCGACCAGCGGATCAAGGAGGCGGGCGAACAGGCGACGTTCGAGACGGGGGTGCACGGCATCCATCCGGAGCTCGTGCGTCTCCTCGGACGTATGCGCTATCGTACGAGCTACGGGCAAAACGTGCTCGCGCACTCCATCGAGGTCGCACACCTCGCAGGGCTCATGGCGGCGGAACTCGACTGCGACGTCATGCTTGCCAAGCGCGGCGGCCTTCTCCATGACATTGGCAAAGCAGTCAGCCACGAGGTCGAGGGGCCTCATGTCACGGTGGGTGCGGATCTCGCTCGCAAGTATCGCGAATCCAAGGAAGTGATCAACATCATCGAGTCCCATCATGGTGATGTGGAGGCGACGACGATCGAGGCGGTGCTCGTCGCTGCGGCAGACGCAGTTTCGGCAGCACGTCCCGGTGCGCGGCGCGAGAGTCTCGAATCCTACATCAAGCGTCTTAAGGCGCTTGAGGAGATTGCGGAGTCGTTCGATGGGGTGGAGCGTTGCTTCGCCATCCAGGCAGGACGCGAGATCCGCGTTATGGTCAAGCCGGACAAGGTGGACGATGCGGGGGCTGCAGTGCTCGTCCATGACATTGTGAAGAAGATCGAGGGTGATCTTGAGTACCCGGGGCAGATCAAGGCAACCGTGATCCGCGAGACACGCGTTGTCGATTATGCGAAGTAAGGGAAGAAATCTACAAAAAATCTACAAATAGGGGGCGTGTGCCCCCTATTTGTGGGAAATATGGGAGATGGACAACATCCGTAGGGGAGAGGCGGATTTGCCCGGTGTTCAATAAGGAGTGCATCATGCAGCAGCTGACCTATATTGTTTCCGGGACTGCCGATGCGCAGTGCAAGGCGGAACAGGCGAAGGAAAAACTGGATCGGATTCCGCATGTGGAGTCCCTTCTCATTACAATCGCTGCTCCCTGTGAGATACCTGCTGAAAAGACAAGGAGTATGGTGAACGCTGTGCGGGAGCTGTTCCCGCATGCACGGATTCTGGCATATACCTGTGCACTCAAGATAGCGGATTTGCGCCTTGATACGGAGAAGGTCATGCTGACCTTCACGGTGTTTGAGGCATCGCAGGTGGATTTTCTTGTTGTCAGCGAAAACCCGTCGGAGGCACAGGAACAATTTGAACACGTTCTTGCGGCGCATCCGCATACGAAGACTGTCGCGTTCGTCGTGGTCGGTCTGGTAGAAAAGATCGACGACATATTCGGTGGAATTTCCGAAATGGATGAGCACATTCAGGTCTTTGGCGCGTTTGCCGATGCACCAGCCATGGATGTACACGGATATCTCCTCGTCGATGGCGTGGAGATGCGATGCGGCATACTCGCCGTTGTATTTCATGGAGAAAAACTGGAGACGATCATCACCCGAAATTTTGGCTGGAATACACTCGGACGCGAAATTGTTGCGACGCGCGCCGAGGGCTGTACGGTCACGGAACTCGATGGTGATGTCCCGCGCAAGATCTATGAGCGTTATTTCGGCATCAAAGGTGACGGCGATTTTGGTGCAGATGCAGCACTCTTTCCACTCTGTTTCGAGGAGGAGGACGGCTCCGTTTCAGCGCGTGTTCCACTTAAGATCGAGGAGAAGTCGGGAGAGCTGCACTTTGGTTTGCCGATGCAGCAGGGGATGAAGTTCCGCCTTGCTTATGGGGATCCCTACGGCATCCTTGCAAAGGCCGCGGAAAACGCGCGTGATATGTCTGCATTCTCGCCACAGGCAATTTTCGGAGCGGCGTGCATCGGACATTATCTTCTGCTCGGCGAGGATGTTGTGACGGAGATGAGCCCGTGTGCGGGCTTCCCATCGTCGACCGCGTTTATGTTCGGTGAGGTTCGGCGTGCGGGCAGACGCATTGTTACAGCAAATCTGAATGTCCTGCTCGTGGGAATGAAGGAAGAGGGGGACTGCGTCAAGGATGCCACGCCGGAGGACAAGCGTGTGGCACATCTCTCCTACAATCGAAGGATGCTCGCGTTCATGTCGCATTTCATCCGTGTCTCGGAGGCGGAGCTGTACCTGGCGAATCAGCGTCTTACGCAGCTCGCAAGCCGCGATACGTTGACGAATCTGCTGAACCGTCGCGAGATGGAGCGTCTCCTGAAGGAGGCGGTGGCGCTCTCTCAGGCTCAAAAAACACCGCTCGCGGTTATCCTCATGGACATCGACCACTTCAAGGGGGTCAACGATACCTATGGACACGACATGGGCGACAAGGTGATCCTCACGGTGGCGGATGCCATCTCCCACACGATCCGCGGCTCGGATGCGGGCTGCCGTTGGGGTGGAGACGAGTTCTTCATCATTCTCCAGGGGGCATCGCTCGCGGCCGCGGGTAGGGTCGGGGAGCGCATCCGCCGGAGGGTAGAGGAGGCGAAGATGCCGTTTGACAGCAATGTCACGATTAGCGTCGGTGCAGCCGCCTTTGATTTCGAGCAGGACGACGAGCTCAAGCTCTTCAAGAATGCCGACGAGGCACTCTATCAGGCGAAGAAGGCGGGGCGCAACGTGGTGTATGCGCTTGGCTTCGGGCGTGTCAGCAGTGTTGAATAGAATGTGTGGGAGGCGGTGCTATGTTTGATTTTTTACGAAAGATTGTGGAACGACGCCCTTCCCGTTCCAAAAGCGAGCAGTCGCGCCCCGGTGTTCAACTGCTCGCCTCCGTACTCGTCTGTTTTCCCGAGATTGAATCGGTTTCCTACGACCCGCGTGAGGGCTTTCTGACGATGGATTTTGTCATACGTGCACATCCTCCTTTGGAGGAAATCGAAAAATTTGCTGTGCTTCTTGGGGAGAGTATTGAGACATTTCATGTAATCGAGGGCAGTATGGCGAGCGCGATGGATTTTTCCTATGAACAGCATGATGCGCTCACGATACTGCATCTTGCACGGCGCATGGACGAGCTCTCGGAACGGGAGCTGAATCTCATCGCACAGCTCCTGACGGAGCACTTCGGTGAGGATCTGCTCGTTGACACGCACGAAGGCGAGACTCCGGATGCGGAGTTCCGCATGCTCCAGCATGAGACCCTTGAGCGTATGCTCGTTGCTGTGCGGGAGATTCCTCTGCGTGATCGCCTGGTCGGCATCCGCGAACGCGATCAGGTCATTGTCTACAACCGATAAGAAAAATGGGGGGAGTACTGTGCGCATCATGTTGGTCGGCGACGTTGTCGGACGTGCGGGACGGCGTGCCTTTCGTGCGATTACCCCACGTCTGCGCACGGAACGCGGAATTGATGTTGTCATCGTCAACGGGGAAAACGCTGCCGGCGGCAAGGGCTTCACGCGCAAGGCTCTGGATGAACTCTATGCAGGTGGAGCGGATGTCGTAACCTCGGGCAATCACGTCTGGGACAAGAAGGATGTCTTTGCATTCATCGACGATGAGCCTTTCCTCGTGCGTCCCGCGAACTATCCCGAAGGGACACCGGGGAAGGGGTACTGCATCTTCCCGTTCAAGGCGGCGAATGTCGCCGTGCTGAACCTCTCGGGACGCTCTTTTATGCCTGCACTTGACTGCCCCTTTCAAAAGGCGGATGAAATTCTCGCGGAGATCGAGGGGAAGGCAGATGTCATTGTGCTCGACTTCCATGCCGAAACCACCTCGGAGAAACTCGCTATGGGATACCATCTGGACGGGCGTGCGGATATTGTCGTCGGGACGCATACACATGTGCAGACGGCGGATGAGCGTATTTTGCCGGCTGGTACGGCATACATCACGGATCTCGGTATGGTCGGTCCGCAGGACTCTATTCTCGGGGTGCGTAAGGATATTGTGATTCAGAAATTCCGCACGGGAATGCCTGTTCGTTTTGAGATGGCGGAAGGGTCTGCGGAGTATGCCGCTGTGATCGTGGAGATTGACCCTTCGGGACACCGTGTGACGCAGATCGAACGTGTTTTGGTTCGCGAGAATATGTAATCGAGGAGAATTCTATGCCAAGTGACCTGCATATCCATACAACCTTTTCCGACGGGAAGGATACCCCGGAGGAGATTGTGGAGGCGGCAAAGGCAGCTGGACTGCGCTACATCGCCATCACGGACCATGATACCGTCGAAGGCGTTACGGCGCTCTACGAGAGCGGACGCTATGCTGCGGGCAGTCTGCGTGTCATCCCCGGCGTTGGGTTCAGTGCAGGGGATGGGCAGCAGGAAGTTCATATCTTGGGCTACAATATTGACATCTACGACGCAGGGCTTCAGGAAAAACTTGAGGAGATCAGCGAGGCACGTTGGACGCGCTTTACCGAGATTGTGGAGCGCCTGCGGGGGCTTGGATACGAGATCGGCGAGACCGAGGTACTGACGGACGAAGGGCTGTGCAAGGCGGTCGGACGTTCCCATGTGGCACGCGTACTTGTCAAAAAAGGTTATTTTGACTCGATCCGCACCTGCTTTGACCGGCTTCTAAAGCGTGGACAGCCTGCCTATGTTCCACATTTCCGCTTTGCTCCCGAGGAGCTCATCGATATCATCAAGGGTGCGGGCGGGATTCCCGTGCTTGCCAATCCTAAGGCGCTTGATGATGAGGCGTATATAAAGCATCTCATAGAGTTGGGGATTGAGGGCATCGAGGTGTTCTATCCGACCTATGACCGTGCAGATACACAGCACTACATGGAGATTGCTCAAAAAAACGGACTGCTTGTTTCCGGCGGATCGGACTACCGCGGCTTTGCGGATCGGCAGCCGGATGCTGTTGGACAGTTTACGATCGAAGATGTCTACGCAGAGAACTTCTATCGACCGTCGCATCATATCAGCTGACAGGAGAAGAGGAGAAACACGATGGACGTTATCGCCCTAGTCGGTCCGAGTGGTACCGGCAAAAGCCACCGCGCCCTGTGGGTCGCCCAGCAAAACGGTGCAGATGCCATCATCGACGATGGCATTCTCATAAAAGACGGAAAGGTGATCGGCGGTACCTCCGCGAAAAAGGAGAAGAATCGGATCATGGCGGTGCGCCGTGCGATTTTTGTACTGCCGGGACATGCCTCCGACGTACGGCGTGCCATCGCACAGTCGCAGCCACGTCGAATTCTTCTCCTCGGTACGTCGGAGAACATGGTCCAAAAGATTGCCAAGGCACTGCGCATAGGCCCTGTGAGTAAGATCATCCGTATCGAGGATATTGCTTCGAAGAAGGATATGGAGATCGCGCAGTACCACCGCCTCAAGCGCGGCGAGCACATCATCCCCGTCCCGACGATTGAACTCAAGCCGCATTTCTCGGGCTATCTGATCGATCCAATCAAAAGCTTTTTCAAGACCTCCTCGTCGAAGCGCCGCCGCCTCGGTGAGCGTTCGATTGTGCGTCCTGTATTCAGTTACTATGGGAAGCTCGTCATCGACGACTCGGTTATTAAGAATATTGTACACATCGTAGCTGAAAAACTCGATGAGGTGCACCGCGTCGGCAGGACACACATCCGTCACCTTGTGAACGGCGATGAGGATCTGGGGATCACGGTATCCCTTGAGGTTGTCTTTGCCTACGGGCATGCCATCGCAGAGACGATGATGCGCCTGCGGCGCGAGCTGCAGATGGAGATCGAACGCATGACCGGCATGGTTGTGCACGAGGTCGATATTCTGGTCAAAAGCCTGTACGTTGACAAGGCGACCGCCGCTCGCGCGTAGCCTTCGCGTACATTTTGCCGGCGCTGTCAAAAACCATTCTTCACTTTTTGGGGAAAAAGTGTTAGAATGAAAAGGATTTTTTTTAGGGATGTAGAACTAATATATATCTGCTTTGTGTGCGTTTTTTTCTGTGCACATTAAAGGAAGCACTGATACATGAATATTTCCTGAAATATGGGGGAAAGGAATGTGACGTTTCATGCTCGAGCAGTTGGTCAACACCTCGACGATTGATGTCAGCAGCCGCGCGATGGCGGCGGCATCCCTGCGGCACGAGGTACTCAGCAATAACATCGCAAACGTGAACACACCGAACTTTAAGCGGAGTCATGTCCGCTTTGAGGATTTGCTGAAACGGGAACTGGGATTGGAGAACGATCCTCTGATGAAGGTTGTGCGGACGCATGACCGGCATTTTCCCATTGCCTTTCACGGGAAGGCGCACGCTGTTATCGAACAGGATGCGCATACGAATATGCGTCTGGATCGCAACAACGTCGACATTGACATTGAAATGGCGGAGGTTGCAAAGAATCAGCTATACTATAGTGCGCTGGCAACGGCGCTTGCTGGGCATATCAGCAAGATTAAGAGCGTTATTTCGAGCGGTCAGGGCAGCTGATAAACGGGAGGACACGGTATGGGAATGTTTTTGGGAATAGATGCAGCGGCTTCGGGGCTCACGGCAGAGCGTCTGCGCATGGACGTGATCTCCAATAATATCGCGAATGCCAATACAACGCGTGCACAGGGCGGGGGTGCCTACCACCGCCGCTATGTGGTGTTTCAGCCCCGTGAGAAGGGGAATGGCATCGGCTTCGAGTCATTCCTCGCACGTGCCTCGGAGCGTATGCGTCCGGGTGATGGCGTGCGGGCGGTATCCATTCAGGAGGATCGTACGCAGGGGACGCTCGTCTATGAGCCGGGACATCCGGATGCAAATGCGGAGGGCTATGTTGAGCGACCGAACGTCAACATTGTCGCGGAGATGGTGGATATGATCTCAGCATCGCGCGGCTACGAGGCGAATACAACGACGATCAACGCGGCAAAGTCCATGGTGACGGCGGCGCTTCGCATTGGCAGTGGCAGCTGATTTCAGCGCACAGTTTAAGGGAGATCAATGTATATGGAAGTACAAGCACTGCAAATGACCCCCGTCACGATGCGCGCGACCAGCCATCTGGGGGAGACCATCGAAAAGGAGCCGCCGAAGAGTTTCGGTACCTATCTGAAGGACGCACTCTCCGAGGTGAACAAGCTCCAACTCGCATCGGATGAGCAGAATAAGTTGCTCGCCGCAGGCGAAGTCTCCGATGTCTCTCAAGTCATCGTGGCAGGGCAGAAGGCTGAGATTGCACTCCAGCTCACGCTGCAGATGCGCAATCGTGCCGTTGCTGCCTATCAGGAAATCATGCGGATGCAGGTGTAATCACTGCCTGCCGTTTTCGTGCGCCCCCACCGGCGGCGCATCACACCGTGATGACTTGAAGGGAAAGAGATTATGGGAGAGTGGAAAGAGCGCGGTCGTGCCATGTGGGAACGCTTTGACAAGCGGCAGCGCTACATCATGCTCGGTTCGGCACTCGCAATTCTCGTCCTCATCTTTGGCATGAGCTTCTGGTATGGCAGCAAGCCC
Organism: Centipeda infelix ATCC 43532; assembly: GCF_000234095.1. Lineage (GTDB taxonomy): Bacteria > Bacillota > Negativicutes > Selenomonadales > Selenomonadaceae > Centipeda > Centipeda infelix. Next base: position 239,154 of record NZ_JH376799.1, on the reverse strand, counting down.
GATATGGTGCCGCTGTTCACCGACATGGAGACCAAGGATGCCGGCGAGGTTGCAAGCCAGCTGCGCGAAGCGAACATCACCTACGAGGTGCAGGAAAACAAATCAGGTACGACGATCCTCGTTCCGACGACGAACGTCCACGAGGCGCGTCTGAACCTCGCGACGCAGGGGCTGCCGCGCGGGAACAAGGGCTTCGAGATCTTCGATGACAGCAAGCTTGGGGTCACCGAATTCCAGAACCGCGTCAACTATCTGCAGGCACTTCAGGGGGAATTGACGCGTACGATTGAGCAGTTGGAGGCGGTTGAGAAGGCACGCGTCCACATTGTGCTGCCAGAGGACAGCCTCTATAAGAAAGAGGAGAAGCCTGCGACGGCTTCTATTATGCTGCGCCTGAAGCCCCATGCGGAGCTGACGAAGAAGGAGATCAAGGGGATTGTCAACCTTGCGGCGCACAGCGTCAAGGGACTGACCCCTGAGAATATCACGATTGTCGACGATACAGGGAAGATCTTGAACGATCCCGACGATCAGGATGAAAAATCCATTGGAGTCAAGACGCTCACGCAGCTTGACATGACACGCAAGGTACAGGACAACATCGAGAAGAAGGTGCAGTCGCTGCTCGACCAGACCCTGGGCGAGGGACGTGCCTTTGCACGCGTCAGCGTAGAGCTCGACTTCGATGATCGTCTGACCGACCGCCAGACCTTTACACCGGTGGTGGATGATGCGGGCATCATCCGCAGCCAGCAGGACATCTCCGAGAGTTACGTCGGCAGTTCGACGAATCCCGGCGGTCCTGCGGGTGTACAGAGCAACGTCCCCGGCTATGTTGAGCAGGAGGCGAACGCGAACGCTGAATACGAGAAAAAGGAATCCACAAAGAACTATGAGATCAACGAGGAGCGACAGCACGTCATCGCTTCTCCCGGCTCAATCCGTCGTCTGACGGTCGCCGTTCTCGTCAACGAGGATGTGACGCAGCCGCAGCAGGAGAGCATCCTGCGCACGGTGAGCAGTGCTGCGGGCATCAACCCGCAGCGCGGTGACACGATCTCTGTGGAGCCGCTGCCGTTCAGCACGGAGGCGGCAGAACGACGCGCCGCAGAGGAGCAGGCGGAGAAGGATCGTCAGGATCGCATCTTCTACACGCAGGTCGGACTTGCTCTGCTTGTCATCGCCCTGATTGTCGGCGGCATCCTCATGTACCGCCGCAAGAAGCGTCTTGAGCGTGAGGCTGCCGAGGAGGCACAGCGCCTCGAAGAGGAGCGCCTCGCCGAGGAGCGTGCTGCGGCAATCGCAGCGGGCGAGGTCGAGGAAGAAGACCTCTCCGAAGAGGAACAGCACCAGATGAATCAGAAAATGGCGCTGCTCGCCCTCATTGACAACAAGCCCGAAGAGGTTGCCCTCCTCGTCAAGACGTGGCTTTCGGAGGAGGAGTAAATATGCCGGATATGTATGGCAGCGGTGATCTGACCAATCAGCAGAAAGCGGCGATCCTCTTTATCGCAATCGGTCCCGAGTACTCGGCAAAGCTGTTTCAGCATATGGACGACGATGAGATCGAGCATCTGACGCTCGAGATTGCGAACCAGAAGCAGGTTTCTTCCGCACTCAAGGCGGAAGTCATCGCCGAGTTCTACTCTATGTGCATGGCACAGGACTACATTTCCTCGGGCGGTCTGCAATATGCGCAGAATGTCCTCGAGAAGGCGCTTGGTCCCGACAAGGCACTCGAGATTATCAACCGTCTTACGACGAGCTTGCAGGTGCGCCCGTTCGACTTCCTGCGAAAAACCGACCCTGCGCAGCTGCTTAACTTCATTCAAAACGAGCATCCGCAGACCATTGCGCTCATCATGGCATATCTCGAACCGGATCAGGCGGCCATCGTCCTCGGTTCGCTTCCGCCGGAGGCACAGGTCGAGGTCACGAAGCGCATCGCAACGATGGATCGCACCTCACCGGACTTCATCCGTGAGGTCGAGCGTGTGTTGGAGAGAAAGCTGTCCTCGATGGTGACACAGGACTTTACCACTGCGGGCGGCATCAAGGCGATCGTCGAGGTGCTCAACCGCGTCGACCGCACGACAGAGAAGGCGATTGTCGAGACGCTCGAGGTCGACAATCCCGAGCTCGCCGAAGAGATCAAGAAGCTCATGTTCGTGTTCGAGGACATCGTTCAGATCGACGACCGTTCTCTGCAGCTTGTCCTGCGCCAGGTGGAGACCAAGGATCTCTCGCTTGCACTCAAGGCAACGCCGCAGGAAGTTGCCGAAAAGGTGTTCAAGAATATGTCGACGCGTGCCGCCGATATGCTGCGTGAGGAGATCGAGTTCATGGGACCGGTCAAGATCCGCGACGTGGAAGAAGCACAGCAGAAGGTTGTCGGTGTCATCCGCGTACTCGAGGACAAGGGCGAGATCGTGATCTCGCGTGGCAAGGGAGACGAGATGATTGTCTAGAGTTATCAAGGCAGCCGTCTGGGAAGAGAATCCGCATCTCATCGACGCACCACCTCCTCCACCGCCGCCCCGTGAGGACGACGAGGAAGAAGGGCTGAGCGAAGAGGCCGTTCAGAATCTGCTTGCACGCATTGCAGAACGCGAGCAGGCGATGGATGAACGCGTCAAGGAGACAGAGATTCAGGTTGCAGTCCTTCGCGGTCAGGCCGAGGAGGATCGCGACCGCCTTCTCACTGAGGCGCAGACACAGATTGAGCAGGATCGCGAAGAAGCTCGCAAGAAAGGGTATGAGGAGGGCTTTGCCGAAGGGCGCACGGCGGGTGAAGCTGCCGTGCGTGAGGAGATGGCAGAGCTCATCCGTCAGACGAATGCGCAGGCGGAAAAGACCCTGCGCGATGCCCATGATGCCATACGAGACTATGTTGTGAATGCCGAGCAGGACATTGTTTCGATTGCCATGACGGCGGTCGAGCGCGTTCTGCCGCAGCACTTCATTGATGTGCCGCAGATGGTGCTGCCCGTTGTGCGTGATGCCATCCTGCGTGTCAAGGACCAGAAGGAGATCGTTGTCCACGTTCCGCCCGCCAGCTATGACTTTGTACTCATGGCGCGGGACGAACTGCGTTCCATCCTGACGGCGGGGGATACGAATCTCACGATCACCTCGGACGAGGGGCTGAAGCCGGGCGACTGTCTTGTGGAGACCCCGAACGGCAGTGTGGATGCACGTCTGCAGACACAGATCGAGCAGCTCAAGAAGGCTGTGCGGGAAGTTATGCTATGAATATGAGTGAAACGGGGGGGAATCCCCCATTTTCCATAGATATCCAAAAATTCCGCGATGCGCTTCACAATACCGCACCGATGAAGCTGACGGGCAAGGTGACGCAGATCATTGGGCTCGTCATCGAGTCACAGGGTCCGACCGTTACGGTCGGTGAGCTCTGCTATGTGAGCTCGCATTTCGCGGGAATGCCGCCAATTCCGGCGGAGGTCGTCGGATTCCGTGAGGGCAGCGTGCTCCTCATGCCTGTCGGAGAGATGCAGGGCATCGGCCCCGGGTGCGAGGTCATCGCAACAGGGCGGCGGCTGCGTGTCAAGGTGGGACCCGAACTGCTCGGGCGCGTCCTCGACGGGCTTGGAAATCCGATCGACGGCAAAGGGCCGATCCTCGCAAAGGAAGAGTATCCGCTGCAGGCACCACCGCCGCCGCCGCTCACCCGCCCGCGCATTCACGACAATCTCTACGTCGGGGTGCGTGCGATCGACGGGCTCATCACGCTTGGCGACGGTCAGCGCATCGGCATCATGGCGGGGTCGGGTGTTGGCAAGTCCACGCTTCTCTCCATGGTTGCACGCAACACTGAGGCGGATATCAGCGTTATCACCCTTGTCGGGGAGCGCGGACGTGAGGTGCGCGACTTTATCGAACGTGATCTCGGTGAGGAGGGGCTGAAACACTCCGTGGTGGTTGTTGCGACCTCCGATCAGCCTGCACTCGTCCGCATCAAGGGCGCGATGACAGGCACGGCGATTGCCGAGTATTTCCGTGACCAGGGGCACAAGGTCGTCCTGATGATGGACTCGGTTACGCGCTTTGCGATGGCGCAGCGCGAGGTTGGGCTTACGATCGGCGAGCCGCCTGCAACACGCGGTTATACGCCGTCCGTCTTTGCCATGCTGCCGCGTCTGCTTGAGCGCGCGGGCACGAGTGAAAAGGGATCGATCACAGGCATCTATACCGTCCTCGTGGATGGCGACGATATGAACGAGCCAATTGCGGACGCTGTGCGCTCCATTCTTGACGGTCATATCGTGCTCTCGCGGCGGATTGCGGCACAGAACCATTTCCCAGCGATCGACGTGCTCGGAAGCGTCAGCCGTGTCATGTACGAGGTTGTGGACAAGAGTCACCTTGAGGCGGCACAGGAGATGCGTCAACTGATGGCGGTGTATGCCGAGGCCGAGGATCTCATTCACATCGGTGCATATGTCAAGGGCTCAAGCCCGAAGATCGACGCGGCGATTCAGAAGATCGACGGTATCAACGCATTCCTCTGTCAGGATATTTACGAAGTCACCTCCTATGAGGAGACGGAGCAGCGACTGCTCACGGCTGTGGGGAAGGCTGCGCCTGCTGCATCGACGGCATCTGCCGAGCAGCTCGCTGAGGAAGCATCATGAAGAAATTCAAATTTCAGCTCGAAACACTGCTCAAGGTGACTCGCATGAAGAAGGAGGAGGCAGAGGTTGCCTTCGCCAAGGCGGTACGAACTCTTGAGGAGGCGCGTACCTACCAACGTCAGCTGCTCGAGGAAATGCACAGAGGGCAGCTCGATTACGAAAATCTGTCGAAGGAAGGTACGCGAATTAAGATCGGCACGCTGATGAGCTTCAATCGCTTCTTCGGTTGGAAGCGTCAGCAGATCGAGGATCAGCAGCAGGTGATCCTTACGGCGAACGCCGAGCGTCAGAAGCGTCTCAAGGTCCTCATGGAGCAGATGAGCGCACTGAAAAGCATTGAAAAACTAAGGGAAAAACGCCTTGCGGAATACAAGGCGGAGGTCTTGCAGGAGGAGCAGAAGATGCTCGACGAGATTGGCCTGCAGCTGACCATGCGGAATAGGGATTTGGAGGAAGCGGTATGATGGATCTTTCCGGCATCAAGGAGATACAGGCGCGTATTGCGGAGATCGAGGGACAGTTTGCTCTGTCCAAGCAGCAGCTTCCGGGGATGGACTTCGCTGCAAAACTGCAGCAGGAAATCAACAAGGATGCTGTATCTGCGGCGCACAAGGCACAGCCTGCACAGCGTGTACAGGGATCTGCCGCCGCAGAGAAGACGGTGGCGACAGAGTCGGCGAACTATGCAAATCCGCAGCTCACGCAGATGATCCACGCGGCGGCGGCAAAGTACGCTGTCGATCCGAAGCTCGTCTCTGCCGTCGCCGAAGTAGAGTCCGGCGGCAATCAGAGTGCCGTGTCGCCTGCCGGGGCGGTTGGTGTCATGCAGCTCATGCCGGAGACGGCAGCGGGGCTTGGGGTCAATCCCTACGATATGAAGAGCAACGTAGAGGGCGGAACGAAATATCTGCGTGAGATGCTCGATACCTTTGATGGTGACGTAAAGAAGGCGGTCGCTGCCTACAATGCAGGACCGAATGCCGTGAAGGCATACAATGGCGTGCCGCCCTATGCCGAGACACAGAACTACGTGACGAACGTGCTGGATATCTACCGCTGAGTGCGCCATGTATTGACAGGGGAAGAGAAAGAGGGCTGGGAATCCCATGCGGAAGAAATTAAAGATCTTATTCATACTAATCCTGCTCCTCGTATTGATCGCGGGAGGCTTTGCGCTCGGTGTATATCTCCGGCTCTTTGACACACAGGCGCTCAACGAGGAGTACGGTCTGCACGAGCTCCCCATCATCGGCGAGTATTTTGTCCCGCCGGCAGGAACAGAGGAGCATTCGGAAACATCGACGACCTCCACGGGGACAGCACCTGCTGCCGCAGCCGCACCGAAGAAATCCTCGGAGAGTGTGAAGATTACGAAAGAGGAGATCGAAAAGCAGCAGAAGGAGCGCGAGGCGGCGGAGAAGAAGCGTGTCACGAAGCTCGCACGGCTCTATAATGACATGAAGCCGGCAGATGCGGCGAAGGTCATGGAGACGCTCGACATCGATCTCTGCATCGCCATTCTTCAGCGGATGGATGAGAGCAACGCGGCAAAGGTCATCACTGCCTTCGAGCCGAGCCGAGCCGCCGAGATCACACAGATCATCTATGAAGGGACACCGCGACGCGCGGCGAAGGCACGCAGTGCTGCTGCAAATGCGCCCGCACCGGGAGCGGAGCCGTCGGGGAACGCGGAAACACAGCAATAGGAAGACATCGGATGGAGAGAACCTGCGGAGTGGCTGAAAAGCATGCTTCGCAGGTTTTTATCCGTTTATCGTTTGGGGGGATGGGCTCTTGCACCGCATTTTTTTACTGTTTACCATGCTCCTTGTGGGTCTGATTGGATTTGGTTCTGCAGTCACGGCAGAAGCCGCGTTCAGCGATCGTGCAAAGGATATGACGAAGGTCTCGGGGGTCCGCATTGGAAAAACCGATGGGAATGTCCGTATCGTCATCGATACAGCACGCTCTGTTTCCTATAAACAGAGCGTGCTGTCCAACCCGACGCGCGTCGTGCTCGACGTACAGAATGCATGGGTTGCGCCCGAGGCAAAGAAGGATATCGCCGTCGACTCTCCGCTCGTTTCGCGCGTGCGCGTGGCTCAGTTCGATGCCACGACGGTTCGTGTTGTAGTAGAGACTTCGGTTAAAAAGGGCGATTGGAAAATATTTGCCCTCGGCGGGGAAAAGCCCCGCATTGTCATGGACTTTGGTGCAGCACCTGCGGGCGGAAAGGCGGCGAAGCCCGCACAGGAAGTGAAGAAGCCTGCGCCGCCTGTGCAGACGGATGAGACCGCGGAGGATGAGGAGGAGGACGTGCGCTCCCCGCGCGATTCGGATCAGTTGGATCGTGATCTTTCGGCGATCACAGGAATGAAGGGGCGAAGGATCGCCATTGATCCGGGACATGGCGGCAGCGATTCGGGAGCAATCGGTCCGACGGGCATCATGGAGAAGTCCGTAACCATGCGTGTGAGCCGTGAGCTCAAGCGTCTCCTCGAGGCGGAGGGCGCGACCGTCATCCTTACGCGTACAGGGGATACGGAGGTCTCCGAGAAGGGGGCGAGTGCAACATCGGTCGAGGAGCTTCAGGCACGCTGCGATGTCGCCAACAAGGCAAAGGCAGATATCTTCCTCTCCATCCATGCGGATGCATTTACAAACCGCGAGGTGAAGGGAACGACAGCCTACTACTACGCGCAGGGGACGAAGCAGTCAAAACAGCTCGCCGACAGCGTGCGTACGGCTCTGATCGATGCCATCGGTACCGTTGACCGAGGGACACAGGCGTGTAATTTCTATGTGGTGAAACATACGGATATGCCCGCAATTCTTGTGGAGATCTCCTTTATCTCGAATCCGGATGAGGAGAAGATGATGAACAGCGAGACGGGCATCAAGAAGATCGCACAGGGCATTGCCGACGGGATTGCCGATTACTTTGGCTGATATATTATGCTAGGAGGGAGACGGTGCTCAAGGAAGTTCATGGCTATCCGGCGCGTACGCGTCAATTCTTCATCGTCCTTCTCCCGATTCTTGTTACACAGGTTTCGCTGATTGCACCGGGGTTTTTCAATACGGTTATGGCGGGACATATCAGCAAGGAAGATCTCGCAGGCATTGCCGTTGGCGCAAGCATCTTCTTTCCTGTATTTGGGGCTTTTATGGGGCTCGTTTCAGGACTGACGCCCGTAATTGCACAGCACTACGGTGCGCGGCGCACACTTGAGATTCGGCGCGTCGTTCAGCAGAGCTTCTACTGGGCGACGATTCTTTCGGTGCTTTTGCTCATCGCCGGCGTGTTGACCGTGCCGCATCTCGTACGTGCACTCGCACTTGAGCCTGTGGTCGAAGATATTACAATGGAATATCTGTCCTATATTGCCCTTGGGCTCATCCCCGTTGCGCCTGCGATCGTTCTTAGAAACTTTATCGATGCGCACGGGCGGACACGACTCACCATGTATATCACGATGACGACCATTCCGATCAACATTGTGCTCAACTACATCTTCATGTACGGTGCGTGTGGCGTTCCTGCCTTTGGCGGTCCCGGCGCAGGGCTTGGGGCGGCACTGAGCTACGGCATCTTTTTTATCCTCAATGTCATTGCTGTTCTGCGGATTCCGCAGTTCGCACGTTACCATGTACTTGCCCGTCTGCCGAAGCCCATCCCCAGTGACTGGTGGGCACTGCTCGCCATCTGCATCCCCATCGGGCTTACGGTGTTCTGCGAGCAGAGCATCTTCGGTGCAGTCGGCCTCCTCATGGCGGCGTACGGGACAACCGTGCTCGCTGCGCATCAGGCGGCGATGAACTTCACCACCATCGTCTATATGCTCCCGCTCTCGGTCTCTATGGCGATCACGATCCTCGTCGGCTACGAGGTCGGCGGTGGGCGTGAGAACGGTGCACGCGCCTACATTCGTCTGAGCCGTGTGCTGACCCTCGTCTTCGTCGGTGTGATAGCACTCGTGCTCGCGGCGATGCGCGACTCTGTTGCCGCGCTCTATACGACCAACCCAGAGGTGCAGGAACTCCTTCGTGTATTCCTGCTCTACGCGCTCGTCATGCAGTTCTGTGACTGTGTGAATGCACCGCTGCAGGGGGCATTGCGCGGCTACAAGGATGTCACCGTCACGTTCTGGCTCGCCGTGCTCTCGTTCTGGGGCATCGGTCTGCCCGCCGGCTATGCACTCGCGGCGTGGACAGAGTTCGGACCATACGGCTACTGGGTGGGGCTAAACGGCGGCATCGTCGTCGGAGCCGTGCTGCTCATGATCCGCCTACGCATCATCGAGCAGCGGATGCGGAAGGCAAAGCAGACCGAATCTTTGTGATAGTTTTCCACTATAATCTCCAGAATAGTATTATCGTTTTTCATGCTACCACAGGGAAATATCCTATTGAATTTCCTGTGAAACGTGGTATCATGTACCTCATGAGGGGAAAGCCACTCATATCATGCTTTCTCGAAAGGGGAAAAAGACCCAACTATGTGATTTTTTTCACTATTGAAAACAAGGAGTGGGAAAATATGGCAGATCAGAAACACGTTGTCATTGTCGGCGCCGGATTCGGCGGTGTGCGTCTTGCGAAGGAACTTGCCAAAGAGAATGTGCGTGTCACGCTTGTAGACCGTCACAACTATCATCTATTTCAGCCGCTGCTCTATCAGGTGAGTACGGCGGTGCTGTCCGCTTCGGAGATTGCCTATCCCACACGTCAGTTTTTCAAGAACAATCAAAATGTAAATTTCTATATGTCCAAGGTCACGGGGGTCGATCAGGATCGCCGGGTCGTCATCACGAAGCACGGCGAGATTTCGTATGATTATCTTGTGCTTGCGGCGGGTGCGACCACGAACTTCTTCGGCAACAAGAGCGTGGAGCGCAACTCGTACGCGATGAAGACGCTGCAGGAGGCGATTGCCCTGCGCGGGCACATCATCCATGAGTTCGAGCGTGCCGCGCGCAAGAGTGCGCCTGAGGAACGTGAGGCGCGTCGCCGTCACCTGAACTTCGTCATCGTCGGCGGCGGTGCGACGGGCATTGAGATGGCGGGCGCACTGATGGAGCTGATTGAGATCTTCAAGAAGGAGTTCCACACAATCGACTTCAGTGAGGTCAGTGTTACCCTGCTTGAGGCGATGGGCTCTGTGCTGCCAATGGTTCCGCCCGATCTGCAGCAGCATACGATCGACGTGCTGCGCAAGAAGGGCGTGGATGTGCGCCTCAATACGGCAGTTACGGAGTACGACGGCAATGATCTCACACTGAACAACGGCGAGGTCATTCCGACAAAGACTGTCATCTGGGCGGCGGGTGTGCGCGCGCAGGACTTCATCAAGGACTGCGGCGGTGAGGTCGACCGTGCAGGGCGCGTCATCGTGGAGGAGAACCTGCTCGTGAAGGGCAGTGACCGCGTCTTTGCCATCGGCGACTGCGCGAATTTCCAGCATGGCGACCTGCAGCGTCCGCTCCCGACGGTTGCGCCCGTGGCGACGCAGGAGGCAATGCAGGTCAAGAAGAACATTATGGCTCTGATTGCGGGAAAGACGCCCGATCAGCTGGAGAAGTTCGTCTACCATGATCTCGGTGCAATGGCGACGATCGGCAAGGGTGAGGCGGTCATGAACGGCCCCATGCCTGTACTTGGATTCAATCTCAAGGCAAGCGGATTCTTCGCATGGTTCGCGTGGATGCTTGTCCATCTCGTCCGCCTTGCGGGAAAATATGCGGACTTCACGGTCTCCGTCAAGTGGATCTGGAATTTCTTCTTCGGCACGCGTCTCGCGCGTATTATCCACAGCAAATTGGAGTAAGGCTTGCGTTGGTTGTATTTTTATGCTATACTTGCGCGGTAATGAACGCAGGGCGTTTGTTTCCATGACTCGTTCTCAGCGCAGACACGCTGAGTTCAACCAAGCGTGCACAAGTGCGCTTGTATCCGGCAAAAGAAACGAGGTGTATTTACATGAAAGAGGGTATTCATCCCGAGTTCTTCGAGGCGACGGTGACGTGCGGCTGCGGCAACACATTCACGACGGGCTCGACGAAGAAGGATCTGCGTATCGACGTGTGCTCGAAGTGCCATCCGTTCTTTACGGGACGTCAGCGCGACGTTCAGGCAGGCGGACGCATCGAGAAGTTCCAGAAGCGTTACGCACGGAAATAGCAGCGTGGGTGAGGTGTACGGCACCTTGCCTCTTCGCCGCACGACAACAGGAAGAGGCTATTGTACGAGAGATTGTGCAATGGTCTCTTTTTTGGTACAGTAAGGAAATTTTATGCCAAAAAAAATAACCGACCTTGCGGTCGGCGGACAGGCGGTCATCGAAGGTGTCATGATGCGCGATGCGAATAAGACCGCAACCGCAGTGCGTCTTCCAAACGGGGAGATCGAAGTGGAGACACACCCTGTCACGTCGATTCGCGAGCGTTATCCCGCGCTGAATCTGCCGCTGATTCGCGGCTCCGTCATCATGGTCGAGTCCCTCGTCATCGGGATGCGTGCCCTCTCGTTCTCCGCACAGGCGGCGGGCGAGGAGGACGAGCAGATGACGAAGAAGGAGATTGCGATGACGATCCTCTTCGCACTCGTCCTTGCAAGTGTGCTCTTCATCGTCATCCCGACAGGGGCGGCGCATCTCGCGGCGGCGTATACGGATGACCCCGTCGTGTTCAATCTGATCGAGGGCGGCATTCGTCTGCTCGTCTTCCTCCTCTACATCTGGGGCATCTCGCTTATGGGCGGGATCCGCCGTGTGTTCCAGTACCACGGTGCGGAGCACAAGACCATCCATTGCTACGAGGCGGGGGAGGCTCTGACGGTGGAGAATGTGCAGAAGTTCCCGCGTCTGCATCCGCGCTGCGGGACGAACTTCCTGCTGATTGTCATGGTCGTCGCCATCGTCTTTCATGTCTTTTTCGGCTGGCCCGATCTCTGGCTGCGGATTCTGAGCCGTCTCGCCGTCCTGCCCGTGGTTGCGGGTGTCTCTTACGAGATCATCCGCTTTGCGGGGCGCAGTGAGAACCGCATCGTGCGCATCATGATTACGCCGGGGCTGTGGCTGCAATATCTGACGACGCGCCCGCCCGCCGATGAGATGGTGGAGGTCGCCATTGAAAGTCTCAAGGCGGTACTCCCGCCTGAGGATATCCCCGCAGGAAGTGGGAACTATCGAAAGGAAGTAACGTGTTAAGCAAACTGAATGCCGTTGCGGACAAATACCGCGAACTGGAGGCACTCCTCAGCGATCCCGACGTGATGGCAGATATGGAAAAATGGCAGCGTTACACGCGTGAGCACGCGGCACTCACGCCGATCATCGAGGCGTATACCGCCTATCAGCGGGCACTTGCGACCATCGACGAGGACAAGGAAATGCTCGCCGAGGCGGATGCCGAGATGAAGGAGATGCTCACCGAGGAGATTGCAGAGGCGGAGGAACGCCGTGACGCACTCGCGGAGCAGCTGCCGATTCTCCTCCTGCCGCGCGATCCGAACGATGACAAGAACGTCATTGTTGAGATTCGCGGCGGTGTCGGAGGAGAAGAAGCGGCACTCTTTGCGGCGAGCCTTTTCCGTATGTATGCGCGCTATGCCGAGCGGCAGGGCTGGCGGACGGAGATCCTGAGCAGCAACCCGACGGAGATCGGCGGTTTTAAGGAGATCTCCTTTCTTGTCAACGGTGCGGGCGCGTACAGTCGTCTGAAGTACGAGAGCGGCACGCATCGCGTGCAGCGCATTCCCGTCACGGAGTCGGGCGGCCGCATCCATACGTCGGCGGTTACGGTCGCCGTCCTGCCCGAGGCGGAGGAGGTCGAGGTCACTGTCGATGCGAACGACCTGCGCATCGACACCTACTGTGCCTCGGGTGCGGGCGGGCAGTACGTCAACCGTACGGAGACGGCGATCCGCATCACGCATATCCCAACGGGGATTGTCGTGCAGTGCCAGGATGAGAAGTCGCAGCTCAAGAACCGTGAGAAGGCGATGAAGGTGCTCCGCGCCCGTCTTTATGACCGTGCGCAGCAGGAGCAGGCGGACGCCGTCGCCGCCGACCGCCGCAGTCAGGTCGGCTCGGGTGACCGCAGCGAGCGCATTCGCACCTATAATTTCCCACAGGGGCGTGTGACCGATCACCGCATCGGGCTGACCCTCTACAAGATCGATGCGGTACTCGATGGTGAACTGGACGAGATTCTGGCGGGACTCATCACGGCGGATCAGGCAGAGCGTCTGAAACAGGTGAACTGATGACGGATGCGGTTTGGACGATTCAGCGGCTTCTCGCGTGGACGACCGATTTCTTTCGGGAGCGCGGGATCGAGAGCCCGCGCCTCGATGCGGAAGTTCTGCTCAGTGCGCTCCTCGGCAGGGATCGGATGTACCTCTATGTGCATTTCGATGAGCCGCTTGAGCCGGAGGAGCTTGCACGGTTTCGCGGCTATGTGAAGGAGCGTGCGGCGCATGTGCCGCTTGCGTATGTGCTCGGGCGGCGCGAGTTCATGGGGCTGGACTTTCGTGTGACGCGCGATACGCTCATCCCGCGCCCCGACACGGAGATCCTTGTGCAGTGCGCCGTGGACTTTCTGCGTGCGCGGCTGGAAGCGGGGGCGACGGCGTGCACCATTGCAGATATTGGGACGGGCACGGGGGCGATTGCGCTCTCGACACTCTACTATACGGAGGGAACACGCGCCGATGCGGTGGACATCTCACCTGCCGCTGCTGCAGTTGCGCGTGAAAATGCAGAGACGCTGGGACTGACGGAGCGCATCGACATCCATGTAGGGGATTTGCTTGCGCCGCTTGCGGGGCGGCTGTACGATATGATTCTTTCGAATCCGCCGTACATTCCCACGGCAGATATTGCGGGACTGATGCCCGATGTGCGCAGCTATGAGCCGCACCTCGCGCTCGACGGCGGCGTGGATGGGTTGGACATCTACCGCCGTCTGATGGCAGGCGCGCCCGCTCTCTTGAAAGAGGGGGGCGCAGTCGCCGTCGAGGTTGGGATTGATGAGGCGGCTGCCGTTGCGGCACTTGCGATGGCGCATCCGCGCATTGTACGGACGGAGATGCTGAAGGATCTCGGCGGAATTGAGCGCGTTGTGGTGGGGTATACGGAATAGGGAGGATACAATGGATACGGAGTTATTTCGTCCGACATCGCCCACAGATTTTGAGCGTGCCGCAGAGACGATCCGCAGCGGCGCGCTCGTTGCATTTCCGACGGAGACGGTCTACGGGCTCGGCGCAAACGGACTGGATGCGGCGGCGTGCGCGCGTATCTACGCGGCAAAGGGGCGTCCCTCCGACAATCCGCTCATCCTCCATATCGCCGACCTCGCTATGGCGCATGAGGTTGCCTCCGATGTTCCGCCGACGGCCGCGCACCTCCTTACGGTGTTTGCGCCCGGTCCTCTCACTGTCATTCTGCCGAAAGCCGCACGCATCCCCGATATCGTGACGGGCGGACTTCCGACCGTCGGTGTGCGCTGTCCTGACCACGATGTCGCGCGTCGTCTCATCCGTGCGGCAGGTGTGCCAATTGCTGCGCCGTCCGCGAACACATCGGGACGACCGAGCCCTACCTCGGCGGCGATGGTCTATGAGGATATGGCGGGACGCATTCCGCTCATTCTCGACGGCGGCAGCTGCCGCTTGGGAGTGGAGTCTACGATTGTCGACTGCACGGAGGAGGGGACTGTCACGATTCTGCGCCCCGGTGCTGTCACGCGCGAGATGATTGCAGCGGAACTGCCGCACATCGAGGTGCGCATGGATGCAGCTCTTACGGCTGCGGACGAAGCTCCACGCGCGCCCGGCATGAAGTACATGCACTATGCGCCGCGCGTGCCGCTCACCGTCTATGTGGGGACGGGGACAGATGTCGCAGCGGCGTTGAGAGAGGAGTTCTTGCGCCGCACGGCGGTAGGGGAGCGGCCGGCACTCATCGCAAGCAATGAAACCGTCATGGCACTTGCAGATCTCATCCCTGCGGCGTATACTTATCATTGCGGCGCACGCGGCAATCACAGCGCATTTGCATCCTGCCTTTACGACGCGCTCCGCCACTTTGATGATACGGACACCACTTCTCTCCTCGCTGAGGGAACGGGGGCAGTCGGGCTGGGGACTGCGATTATGAACCGTCTGCGCAAGGCGAGCGGCGGTGATATCCGTTTTGTGTGAGACAAGCTTGCGTGTTCCACGCAATCAAAAAACCGACAGCCGCTCTGTTTCGAGCAAGCTGCCGGCTAGTTCACAATTACCATAAAAGTTGAACACGTCCTTATTCAGTTGTTGGGTGTCACACGAACACCCTCTGTGCCCGTGCGAGCTTGTATTGTACGTTCAGCTGAAACCGTTTGGAGATCTCAAATATCATCCAATTTGCGCGCTAGGTTTTCGAAAAACGAATCGTACAGAGAAGATTGCCACGCATCCGACGGTTCGGGGTGGCGGCGCTGCGGTCATTCTTTGCCGATGCAATGCCGGATGAGATCAGCGATATACGTTTGCTGTCTCTGCGCTTCTTCAAAGATGCATTCCCATCAGGTGGAATGGTCACCGCGCTTTGAAAGCTGTGTCAATAGACATTCTCCTTTCTTGGATCTACACGTTACTCGGAGATATATCTCTTTCCTGCGTTTATCATATCATAAATACAGGATGTGCGCAACCGTTTTTTGGAATGATTGGAGAAATAGTGGTGTTCAGAGCATTTCTAAACTTCCTGTTTCCGCCGCGTTGCCCGAATTGTTCCGCCTACGTCGAGTGCAGGGGCGCGTTCTGTCCGACATGTGCGCAGCGACTGATCGGTCTGCACGTTCTCGCACGCATGGGGGATGCGCGGGAATACCTCGATGGTATATGGGCGTTTGCGCAGTATCGGGAGGGCGTACGTGACCTCCTTCGTGCGCTGAAATACCAAAAAAAGAGGGAAGCGCTCCCTGCGCTTCATACGATTCTCACGGCGGGGGCGGCTGTGCTGACGGGACTGCCGCACCCGCTCGTTGCCGTACCCGTTCCGCTTGCGCCGCAGCGTGTGCAGGACCGCGGGTTCAATCAGGCAGAGGCGATCTTTGCTCCGTGGCTCTCGTCGCATGGTATCGCGCTGTACGCACTTCTCGTCCGTACGCGCGAGACAGCGCCGCTCTATGAACAGACGCGTACGGAACGGCGGCGGGAACTCCGAGGTGCATTCGCCGTGACGGAGGGAACGTATGTCGAGGGGCGGGATGTTCTCCTCGTGGATGATATCATGACAACGGGGGCGACCCTCACCGAATGCGCACGCACGCTGAAACGTGCAGGAGCACGTCGCGTCTATGCCTTTGTGCTTGCGAGCGAGCATCTGTGAGCGGTGGTGTGGGGATTTGCTTGTAAAAAATATGAGAAAGCCCTATAATGAAAGAGTGTATTATGGGGATACAATTGAAAGTACCGACATGAGACCCCATATACGGGCTGCATGATCGGTGCTTTTATTGTTTAGGAGGGGTTCTATTGCAGATGAATGGTGCACGCGCTCTCTTGGAGAGCCTGAAGGCAGAGGGCGTCGAGGTCGTGTTTGGCTATCCGGGCGGTGCTGTCCTTACGCTTTACGATGAAGTTTATAAAATGAAATTCTCGCATATCCTAACGCGTCACGAGCAGGGGGCGGCGCACGCGGCGGATGGCTATGCCAGAGCCTCAGGCAAGGTCGGCGTTGCGTTTGCGACCTCGGGCCCCGGTGCAACGAATCTCGTGACGGGCATTGCGACGGCGCACATGGACTCCGTGCCGATGGTCTGCATCACGGGACAGGTCGCGAATCCGTACATCGGCAAAGATTCGTTCCAGGAGGCGGACATCGTCGGCATCACAACGCCGATCACGAAGCACAACTATCTCGTCAAGGACGTGAACGACATTCCGCGCGTGGTGAAGGAGGCGTTCTATATCGCGCGTACGGGTCGCCCCGGTGTCGTCGTCATTGACGTGGCAAAGGATGTCTTTGATAGGCCGATCGAGTACTGCTATCCGGAGATGGTGGAACTGCACGGCTATACGGGGGATGTCCCCTACGAGGTGCCCGCTGTATGGGAGGCGGTAGAGGCACTTGCTGCCGCGCATCGCCCCCTGCTCTTTGTGGGCGGCGGTGTCGTGCTCTCGGATACGTCGGAATATGTGCGTGAGCTCCTTACGCTGACGGGAATGCCGTCCGTTGCAACCCTCATGGGCATCGGCAGCGTTCCTGCAGAGACAGAGGGCTATACGGGCATGGCGGGGATGCACGGTGCCTATGCCTCGAACATGGCGATTCAGGAGTGCGACCTCCTGATCGCGCTCGGCACGCGCTTCAGCGACCGCGTAACAGGGAACACAGCGGCATTCGCACCGAAGGCGAAGATCGTGCACTTTGATATAGATCCGGCAGAGTTCAACAAAAATGTGTGCGCGGATATTTCCGTTATCGGCGATCTGCGCGAGACACTGCCCGCATTTCTGGATGTGGTGAAGAACAGCAGCACAGAGGAGCTTCCCGTGCGCTTCCGCCCGTGGCGCGGTGAGGTGCTCTCGATGGAGCGCGCCCATCCGCTTGGCTGGAAGGCATCGGAGGACATCCGCCCCGAGGAGCTTATCAGTCGTGTGCGTGAGCTCGTTCCGCAGGATGCGATCTGCGTTACGGATGTGGGGCAGCATCAGATGTGGGCGGCACAGTTCTTCGGCTGCACAGAACCGCGCCACTTCTTGACCTCGGGCGGCCTCGGTACGATGGGCTATGGCCTGCCCGCCGCGATCGGTGCGAAGCTCGCGCACCCCGACAAGGAGGTTGTTCTCATCACGGGCGACGGCAGCATCATGATGAACTGCCAGGAACTTGCGACGATGGCGGACAACGACATCGATGTGAAGATTGTCATCGTGCACAACTCCATCCTCGGCATGGTCGGGCAGTGGCAGCGGCTCTTCTACAGTCACCACTACTCCGCCTCGGAGCTCAAGGGCAAGACCGATTTTGTAAAGCTCGCCGAGGCGATGGGGGTCGCGGGCTGCCGTATCGAAACGCGGGAAGAGTTCGCGGAGGTGCTGCCGCAGGCTCTCCGCGCCAAGGGCGCGCGTCTCATCGATGTCATTGTGCCGCAGGAGGCGGATGTCGTACCGATGGTGCCGGGCGGCAAGCGGCTCGATCAGATGGTGCTCGGAGGGAGATAAGATGGATAAGTATTTGCTTGCCGTGCTCGTCGACAACAAGCCCGGCGTCCTCACGCATATCGCAGGACTCATCAGTCGCCGCGCATTCAACATCGAAAGCATCTCCGCCGGCTATACGGAGGAGCCGGATGTCACGCGCATCAACATCGTCGTCTCCGTTGCCTCGGAGAACGAGCTGCGGCAGGTTGTGACGCAGCTCTCGAAGCTCATCGACGTGGTGAAGATCGTCAACCTCACGCAGTTGGAGTCCATCACACGCGAGCTCGTGCTCATCAAGGTGCGCGCAACGAAGGAGAACCGTGCGGAGATCATCGATGTAGTGAACATTTTCCGCGCACGCATCGTGGATGTCGGCGTGGAGAACGTCGTCATCGAGCTGACAGGCGATGCAAAAAAGATCGATGCGCTCTCGGAGCTCCTGTCCGACTACGGCATCATCGAGACTGCGCGGACAGGTGCGATTGCGCTCTCGCGCGGACCTGTTCCGGTCAAGAAGATGTGATTCTTTGCGTCTGCGAACTATATGTTCCACACAGTCCGATTTTTCTGTGCGAAAGGAGAGATTACCATGAAAATGAGAATGTTGGGGCTGTTGCTCCTGCCTGCCGTGTGTTTCGGGCTGGCGGGCTGCGGGCTGATGGGAGGGAGTTCGGACCGCATCATCTATGCGAACTACGATGACAGTGACGGTTTCTGCACGCAGATCAAGGAGGCCTTTGCCGCGAAGGCGAAGGCGGACGGTGTCGAGGTCGAATTCCTCGACGCGAAGAGCGACGGCAATATGCAGATCGACCAGCTGAACGAGGCGATCAGCAGCGGTGCGGGGGCAATCATCCTGCTTGCTGCCGATGGTTCCAGCATCGTTAAGACCATTGAAAAGGCAAACGATGCGGGTATTCCCGTCATCACAGTCAACCGCAGCGTTGCGGGCGGACAGGTGCTCCGCGCCTATTCCGACGATGTAGAAGCAGGGCGTATGCAGGGCGAATACATGGCGGCGCATCTGCCGTCGAATGCGAAGATTGTGTACTTGCAGGGCGATGCGACCCAGAGCAGTGCCGTTGGGCGCTGGGAGGGGTTTAAGGCTGCGTGCCTGGACAAGCGTTCCGACGTTCAGCTGCTCTCGTTCGTGGATGCCGGATGGAGCAAGGCTGAGGCTTTGAAGACCATGATGCTCTGGATGAATATGTTCCCCGAGATCAATGGTGTCGTTGCGGGCAACGATGGTATGGCACTTGGTGCCGTTGCGGCTCTCAAGGGGGCGAACCGTCTCAAGGGATGCCTGGTGTCGGGCGTTGACGCGACCCCGGCAGGGCTCGCTGCCGTCGAGGCGGGAGAGATGGCGCAGACCATCAAGCAGGATGCAAAGGCACAGGGCGAGGGTGCCCTTACGCTTGCAGAGGGCTTCCTCAAGGGCAATCCGCCGAGTGGGGATCTCGCGATTCCGTTTACGTCCATCACAGCGGACAATATCGCACAGATGAAGTGAGGAGGGGAGTGCCATGAATTTGCCGTTCATCTCTGCGGAGGCAATGAAGGACTATGCCGTGCGGACAAAGGTGTTCATCCTGTCCGTATTCCTCTTGGCAGCCATCCTCGTTGTCGCCGTCGTCGGTATCTACTCGAACTATCAGGCGAAGCAGTCGCTTGACGATATGTATCATCACAACCTCATGACAACGCAGTATCTGAATGATGCGAATACGCGCCTGCGGAAGATCAGTGTCAACGTGCCGTACATCCTACAGGAGGGGATCACAGCGGATAACCGCAAGATTCTTGTCGACGATGTGCTCGGCAATTTGGCGGTGATCCGTCACGATATGGAGGAGCTCAAGAAGATTGACACGAGTGAGCGGGCACAGGCGACGATCGCCGACTTGGAAAAAAATCTGAGTGTTGCGACGGACAAGGTCGGTGCGGTCAACAATATGGGGACAACCCCCGAGGATCGCGTTGCGATTTTTGACAATCTTGCTGCGCTTACCATCATCTCAAGCAATATGGCGGTGCTCACACCCGATAACGTGTTCCAAGGGAAGCAGCTCTTTGAGGCGAACAATGTGCGCTATGAGCGTACCGTTTACAGTTTTATTATCATCATTGTCATTGCAGTAGGGTTTGGTATGATTGTATCCCGCCGCATTGCAGATAACATCTCCGATCCGCTCGCCTCCTCCATCGGACATCTGAGCGCTGTCGCGTCCGGAGACCTCTCACGCGAGATTCCACGCGAACTCTCTGACCGTGCGGATGAAATCGGTACGGTGGTCAAGGCCCTCGGCAAGATGCAGGGCTTTATGAAGCAGGTGCACGAGGAGGCGGAGCAGACCGATGCGATGGTTGCCGAGCTTGAGGAGATGCTGCACGGGCTCAACAATGACACGCAGGACATGTCTGCCGTGACCGAGGAGATGTCCGCAGGCATGGAGGAGACGGCAGCCTCTACATCTAGTGTCCAGCATCTCAGCGGTGAGCTGAATGATGGGATCAAGGGGGCATCAGACGCAGCACACGAGAGCGAGGAGTATACGCGCGAGGTTGCACAGCGTGCTGCCGATCTCCAGACGACGATGGAGCAGTCGCGTATCAATACGCGTCAGATCTACGGCTCGACGAAGTCAGCGGTCGCAGAGGCCATCGAATCCGCGAAGGTGGTCGATCAGATCGGACAGCTTACGCTGGAGATCTCGGAGATCGCCGAACAGACGAACCTCCTCGCGCTGAACGCGAGCATCGAAGCAGCGCGTGCAGGTGAGCAGGGGCGCGGCTTTGCCGTGGTCGCGGGTGAGGTCGGAAAGCTCGCCGAGCAGTCGCGCGGAACGGCAGAGAAGATCAAGGGGCTCACGGGGCAGGTTACGGGCTCGGTGCAGGCACTCTCTGACGGTACGCATAGGCTGCTCACCTTCATCGATGAAAACATTCGCGGCGACTATGACCTGATGGACAAGACGGCGGTGCAGTACAAGGCGGATGCGGAGTTCTTCCGCAAAACCGCAGAGGCGACAACGACGCGGTCACAGGAACTGCTTGGCTCCATCAGCGAGATGAATGCGGCGATGGAGGGCATACGCAACGCGACCCACGAGGGCGCGGAGGGCAACACGCGCATCGCTGAGAAGGTCGTCGGCATGGCGGCGGAGTACGAGAACATCCTCGCGAAGGTCCGGACCTTCAAGGAAGGGACGGCACGACTCAAAAACCTCGTAGCGGCATTTAAGGAGTAACGCTGCTGGGCATACCGCACACTTTTCTCGTTTGTTCCACTAGGGTTCGCTTAGTGGCATCGCTCCTATACACATAATTTTACACATTGTGCAAAGAGCCGTTTATGGCTCTTTGTTGTTTTTTTGACTTTTTTACAAAATACCTATTGACTTTTTGACTTAAAACGATTAGTATAGACATCGTAAGTTAGCACTCAGCAAATGAGAGTGCTAACACAATGAAAAGATTTGTATGAAACTAGGAGGCAGATACCATGATTAAGCCACTGGGCGAACGTGTTGTCATTGAAGTCGCGGAGAGCGATGTCACGACGGCGAGCGGCATTGTGCTCCCCGACACGGCGAAGGAAAAGCCGCAGAAGGGCAAGGTCGTTGCCGTTGGCACAGGAAAGCTGCTCGATAACGGCGAGCGCGCTGCGATGGAGGTCAAGGTCGGCGACGGCGTTGTCTTCTCGAAGTACTCGGGCTCTGAGATCAAGGTCGATGACAAGGACTACCTCATCGTTCGTGAGAGCGATATTCTGGCAATCCTGTAATAGATAACGTGGAGGCAATATAAATGGCAAAGCAGATTCTGTTTGACGAAGAGGCTCGCCGCGCACTCGGACGCGGTGTGGATGCACTGGCAAATGCGGTCAAGGTCACGCTTGGTCCCAAGGGGCGCAACGTCGTTCTGGATAAGAAATACGGCGCACCGACGATCACGAATGACGGCGTAACGATTGCACGCGATATCGAGCTTGAGGATCCGTTCGAGAACATGGGCGCACAGCTCGTGAAGGAAGTTGCGACGAAGACGAACGACATCGCGGGCGACGGCACGACGACGGCAACGCTTCTCGCACAGGCGATGATTCAGGAGGGGATGCGCAACGTCGTTGCGGGCGCAAACCCGATGATCGTCAAGAAGGGCATCGAGACGGCGGTCAAGACGCTCGTCGAGGAGATCAAGAGCAAGGCGCAGAAGGTCGAGACGAAGGCGAAGATCGCACAGGTTGCGGCAATCTCCTCCGGCGACGCAGAGGTCGGCGATCTCATCGCAGAGGCGATGGAGAAGGTCGGCAAGGATGGCGTCATCACGGTCGAGGAGTCCAAGTCGATGGACACGAACCTCTCGGTCGTCGAGGGTATGCAGTTCGACCGCGGCTACATCTCGCCGTACATGGTGACGGACACGGAGAAGATGGAAGCCGTCATGGATGATCCGTACGTGCTCATCACCGACCGCAAGATCTCGTCCGTTGCGGACATCCTGCCCGTCCTTGAGCAGGTTGTCAAGCAGGGCAAGCAGATCGTCATCATCGCCGAGGATCTCGACGGTGAGGCACTTGCAACGATTGTTGTCAACAAGCTGCGCGGCACGTTCAAGGCACTTGCCGTCAAGGCTCCGGGCTTCGGCGACCGCCGCAAGGCAATGCTCGAGGACATCGCAATCCTCACAGGCGGCACGGTCATCAGCGAGGAGATCGGCCGCAAGCTCGACAGCGTGACGCTCGAGGATCTCGGCCGTGCACGTCAGGTGCGTTCCACGAAGGAGGAGACGACGATCGTGGACGGTGCGGGCGACAAGGCGCA
Organism: Centipeda infelix ATCC 43532; assembly: GCF_000234095.1. GTDB lineage: Bacteria > Bacillota > Negativicutes > Selenomonadales > Selenomonadaceae > Centipeda > Centipeda infelix. Next base: position 216,485 of record NZ_JH376799.1, on the reverse strand, counting down.
GATTGCGGCGCGTGTCGACCAGCTCAAGAAGCAGATCGCAGACACAACGTCCGACTTCGATCGTGAGAAGCTGCAGGAGCGTCTTGCAAAGCTCTCCGGCGGCGTGGCGGTTGTCGAGATCGGCGCAGCGACGGAAGTCGAGATGAAGGACAAGAAGTATCGCGTCGAGGATGCGCTCAACGCAACGCGTGCAGCGGTCGAAGAGGGCATTGTCGCCGGCGGCGGCACGACGTTCATCGACATCCTCCCGGCCCTTGACAAGATCAAGGCAGAGGGTGATGTGAAGGTCGGCGTTGAGATTGTCAAGCGTGCGATCGAGGCTCCTGTGCGTCAGATCGCGGAGAATGCGGGCCTTGAGGGCTCTGTCGTGGTCGACAGCGTCAAGAAGGCGGGCGACGGTGTTGGCTTCAACGCGCTCGAGAACACCTATGTCGACATGATCGGCGCGGGCATCGTTGATCCTGCGAAGGTCACGCGTTCCGCTCTGCAGAATGCGGCATCGATCGCGGCAATGGTGCTCACCACCGAGACGCTTGTCACCGACAAGCCGGAGCCGGAGGCTCCGATGCCGGCAGGTGCGCCTGGCATGGGCGGTATGGGCGGCATGATGTAATCGTCTGCACATCGGACAAAAGAATCGATACGAAGGGGTACGTTTCCGAATCGTTGGAAACGTACCCATTTTTGTTACGAAAGCACTGATAAATTCAGTGGAAGCGATATTGTACGAATGGAAATGCGGTGCTATACTAGATAAGACAAGAACTGAAAAGAATGTTTCGCCAAAGGGCGGGCGGAAGGAGTTTCGTATGCTGAATATGCACAAAAAGCTTGCAAAGCGCGAGGAAGAGGGCAAGATCATCCGCACGGGCATTGTGGGCGTGGGGCAGATGGGGCGCGGTCTGGTTGCGCAGATGGCCCTCATGAAGGGCATCATGCCCGCCATTGTTGCAGATCATACCCTTGAAAAGGTGATAAAAGCATTCCATAGTGCGGGCATCAGTGACGAGGATATCGCCGTTGCAAAGACGCTCGAAGAGGCAAACCATTTTATGGAGCAGGGCAAATACGTCGCGACGGAGAACGACGCGTTTATCTCGCACGCGAACCTCGTCGAGGTCGCCATTGACGTGACGGGCGTGCCCGAAGTCGGTGTGAAGATTGCAATCGACGCGATGAACAACAAGAAGCACGTCGTTATGATGGATGTCGAGACGGATGTGGTCATCGGCAGCTACCTCAAGAAGCTCGGCGACAAGAACGGTGTGATCTACACGGGCTCTGCGGGCGACGAGCCGGGCGCGGTCATGGAGCTCTACTCCTTCGCACGCGCAATCGGGCTCGATGTCAGGGTCATCGGCAAGGGCAAGAACAACAAGATCGACTATGACTGCAACCCCGACACCGTGTACGAGGAAGCGACGCGCCGCAAGATGAACCCACGCATGCTCACTTCCTTCAAGGACGGTACAAAGACCATGGTCGAGATGACGGCGATGTCGAATGCCACGGGATTTGTCCCCGACGTGATCGGCGGACACGGTGTCAGCGGATCGTCGGCGAATAGCTGTGCCGACCTCAACGCAGCATTCCGTCTCAAGGAGGATGGAGGTATTCTGAACCGCCACGGCGTTGTAGAGTATGTCAACGGCATTGCGCCGGGGGTCTTTATCACCGTCGCAAGTCCGAATGAGGATGCTGCGTATGTGATGGACTATCTCCAGATGGGGCACGGTCCCCTCTGGACACTCTACCGCCCCTATCATCTCTGCAACCTTGAGACGCCGCTCAGCGTGGCGAAGATCGTCATCGACGGTGAGCCGACCATCATCCCATTGGACGGCCCCGTGAGCGAGTGCATCACCGTTGCAAAGCGCGACCTCAGGGCGGGCGAGAGCCTCGATGGCATCGGCGGCTACACCACCTACGCTTCGATTGCAACCGCAGAGGAGACGTACCGAAATAGCTACGTCGTCTACCCCCTCGTCAACAAGAACGCACGCATGAAGTGTGACGTCAAGAAGGGCACACTTCTCACCCTCGACATGGTCGACCTCGATACCACGACCCAGCTCTATCAGGTGCGCAAAGAGCAGGACAAGATGTATAACAACGGCTATGCTCTGAAGTAAGTGTGAAAATTGATAAGGGGCACAAAGAAGAAAGAAACTCTGACCCGAAGAACGTCACATATGAGAAATATATTTCACAAACGTGACAATAAAAATTGAAAATAGCAAAAAAACGCCGTGAAACGTGGTTTTCACGGTGTTTTTTCTTGTCATTTTTTGCCCTTCACGTTATATTCAAGATGTCAGGATGACAAACGCGCGAAACCTTCACAAATGTGAAGATGTATTCTCCGAGGAGGAAAACAATATGCAGGCCGTGGATAAACGAATCCTTATCAAGGCGGCAAACCTCTACTATACGGATGGTTTGAAGCAGGGGGAAATCGCCGCACGACTCGGCGTTGATCGCACGACGGTGAGCAAGTATCTCAAGCGGGCACTTGCAGCGGGCATTGTCCGCATCATGGTTGAGACGGACAGCAACGAGGAACTGGAAAGCGCACTCGAGCGTCGCTTCGGTCTCCGTGAGGCATATGTCGTCGCGCACAGCATCGACCTTGAGCAGGTCAAGCGGCGTATGGCACAGGCGGGGCTGAGTCTCCTGCGGCGCATTGTGACCGACGGGCAGACCATCGGCCTTGCATGGGGGACGAGCATTCGTGAGCTGACGCGCTATGCGGCGGCGGAGCGGCTGCACCCGGTCGACGCGGACTTTGTTCCACTCGACGGTGGTCCTGAGAGCGTTGACAGCGAACTCCATGTGAATACGCTCTGCTACGAGCTAGCAAATGCGTTCGGCGGACGCAGTCACTACATCTACGCACCGGCGATTGCACGCACAGCGGAGATTGCAGCGGCGATTCGTCAGGATGTGAACTTTGAGCAGATCACGAATTTCTGGGAGCAGCTCGACATCGGCATTGTCGGTATCGGCGCACCCGTGAAGTCCTCGAATCTCGTCTGGATGGGCAGCTTCGGCAGAGAGGCGATTGAGAGTCTGCTGCGGGAGCGTGTGGTCGGTGAGATCTGCTCGATGTTCTACGATATCCAAGGAAAACCCGTTACCACGGAGTTCCATGACCGCATCATCGCCGTTGAGCTTGAACGCCTCCGTGCGCTCGACTACAGCATCGGCATGGCAGCATCGCGCGAGAAGGTGCCTGCGATCCTCGGGGCACTGCGCGGACATTTTATCAACGTCCTCATCACGGATGAGGAGACTGCAAAGATTCTTTTGAATGAATGAAAGGAACGATCACGATGCTCTGGCTTGCTCTGATTGCCGTACTCATGTGGGTGCTCCAACTTGTCTTGAGCATCCTGCAGTTCCGTCGCTTTGCGGCACATGTGAAGGAGATGCGCCGCGAGGGGCGTGTCGCCATCGGCAAGGCAAAGGGCCGTTTTGTCGCAGGGGCAATCGTTCTTTTCGTCATCGACCCCGCATGTAACATTGTACGCGGCGAGATTATGAAGGGCGTCACCGTGTTTGCGGGCTTTCGTTCCTTTGATGATTTCACGGGCAGAAATCTGCTCGATCTCACGGAGGCGGATGTCGTCTCCTATGACCGTCAGACGCGTCGCGCCGTACTCGGTGCACGCGAAGAGTATATCATCTATCAGGAGCAGGGGGAGACCCTTGCCAGTCACGCATAACTCTGATTTGATTTCGTTTCCACAGGAAAGGAGACACATTCATGGATACCTTGATTCTGTTTGCCGAGGGCTTTATCGGCATGTTCAACAAGGGCGGCGAAACCCTCATCGGCTGGGTTTCGGGCATCATCCCGACCCTCGTCTGCCTGCTCGTCGCGATGAATGCAATTGTGTTCTTCGTCGGCAACGAGCGCGTCGAGAAGTTCGCCCATCTCTGTGCGGGAAACCCGATCTCGCGCTACGTTGTCCTCCCGTTCATCGGTGTATTCTTCCTCTGCAACCCGATGGCACTCTCGCTCGGCAAATTCCTGCCCGAGTACTACAAACCTTCCTACTATGCGGCGGCATCCTCCGCATGCCACACGATGAACGGCATGTTCCCGCATGTCAATCCCGGCGAAATGTTCGTCTTTCTCGGTGTTGCGAACGGTATCACGACTCTCGGACTGCCGTACACGGATCTCGCACTGCGCTATCTGCTCGTCGGTCTTATCGTTAACTTTCTGCGCGGCTGGCTCACGGACTTTACGACGGCATACGTGCAGCGTCAGCAGGGCGTGCAGCTCAGCAAAGAACCGGCAGTGCTCAAAAGCTAAGGCAATCGGAGAGGAGAACATATCATGAGTGCATACAAGAGCGTCATCGTATCGGCAGGCTCGGGCGGTTTTGGCGGGCCTCTTACCCTTACGCCGGATGAGAAGCGGAACAAGATCGTCAACATTACGGGCGGTGTGATCTCGGATGTTGCCGTGCGTCTTGGGGAGATGACGGGTGCGGAGGTCGTGGACGGCTTCAAGACCAGCGTCCTCGAGGATGAGATTCTCGCAGCGGTCATTGACTGCGGCGGTACGCTGCGCTGCGGCATCTACCCGCAGAAGCGCATCTTCACCATCAACATCAAGCAGACGGGTGCCTCGGGGCCGCTCGCGCAGTACATCAAGCCGGACATCTACGTCTCGGCGGTCAAGCCTGCAAATATCGCATTCAGCGACGGCACGGCTGCGCCTGCAGCAGCTCCCGCAGCGGCGCAGACGGAGGAAGCAAAGCCGAAGTACGACACCTCGAAGAAGATCACGGAGCAGTCCGGCAGCCTCATGGCAAAGGTCGGACAGATGATGGGCGGCATTGTCGCGACATTCTATCAGGCGGGACGCGAATCCATCAATACACTGATTACAACGATTCTGCCGTTTATGGCATTTGTTTCCATGCTGATCGGTGTCATTCTCGGCTCGGGCTTCGGCGACTTCGTGGCGCATTTTGTCTCGCCGCTCGCGGCATCCCCGATCGGGCTTGTCATCCTCGCACTGATCTGCTCGTTCCCGCTCCTTTCCCCGTTCCTTGGACCTGGGGCGGTCATCGCACAGGTCGTCGGCGTGCTCATCGGCGTTGAGATCGGACTCGGACACATCCCGCCGAACCTCGCGCTCCCCGCAGTCTTTGCGATCAACGTGCAGTGCGCCTGCGACTTCATCCCTGTCGGTCTCGGCCTCGCTGAGGCGGATGCAAAGACCGTCGAGATCGGCGTGCCCGCCGTCCTGTATTCGCGCTTTATGACCGGCCCTCTCGCCGTCATCATCGCGTGGGTCGCAAGTGCCGGACTTTATGAGAACTGAGCTGTTTCGCTGGAAAATCGTGCAGAAGGAGAATAGATTATGAGCTGGTTGCATCTGGAAGGAAAAACGGCAATCGTCACGGGCGGTGCGTCAGGCATCGGCAAGGCGGTCGTGGAGGGCTTTTTGGCGCAGGGCGCGAACGTCGTCGTCTGTGATATGAACCCTGAGCCTCCCGAATTTGACGAAACACGTGGTAAGGTTCTCTACGTTGTCACCGATGTGACGAAGCGTGCGAGCGTCGAGGCAATGGTGGAGAAGGCAAAGAAGAGGTTTGGCAGCATCGACATCCTCGTCAACAATGCCGGCATCAATATCCCGCGCCTTCTCGTCGACCCGAACGACCCGCACGGGAAGTACGAACTGGACGACAGCGTATTCGAGAAGGTCACGGCGGTCAACCTGAAGGGGGTCTACCTCTGTGCACAGGCAGTCGGGCGCGAGCTCGTCGCACAGGGACACGGCGTACTCATCAACATGAGCTCCGAGAGCGGCATCGAGGGCTCTGAGGGACAGAGCATCTACGCCGCGACAAAGAACGCCGTCAACTCCTTTACGCGTTCGTGGGCAAAGGAGTTCGGAAAGTACGGCGTGCGCGTCATCGGCGTTGCACCCGGCATTCTTGAAGCGACGGGGCTGCGTACCCTCGCCTATGAGGAAGCACTCGCCTATACGCGCGGCATCACGGTTGATGATCTGCGCAAGGGCTATGCGAGCACGAAGACTACACCGCTCGGACGCAGCGGCAAGCTCGCCGAGGTCGCCGACCTTGTTGTCTACCTCGCCTCCGAGCGTGCCTCCTACATCCACGGCGTCACCTACAACGTCGCGGGCGGCAAGACGCGCGGCTGAGATTGGCAGAAGCGGAACATTCGATACAGCAGGAGGATGCAGCATGAAATACTATTGCGAAATCACGGGCTGGGGCGATGAGGCTCTTCTCTTCCTCGACAATCCGGACACGAACTTCATTATTATCTTCAACGACAATGCGCCTGCGGAGCTGGCGTCGTTCTCCGTGCTCCATGCGCCGGCAAACTACAATGCAGATCCCGCCGTCGGTGACACGATGGCCGTCTGCGACAAGGTGTTTACCATCACGGCGATTGGAGACGAAGCTCTTCATACGCTGAAGGAGCTTGGCCACTGCACCCTTTCGTTCAAGGGCGGTGATGCAGCGGAGCGTCCGGGCTGCATCATGCTGCAGGGCGACGAACCGCTGACGAAGGATGATATCAAGGCGGGCACGACGATCGAAGTTTACTGAATCAAATCCGTTTATAGAGATATCACTACGTGTGCAGCTCATCCAAGAGGATGGGCTGTTTTCTTTATGATAACACACGCCTCCTTTGCTCTTTACTAAATCATGGGGATATAGTATGATATATCCAGAGAGCTATTAGGATTTCCGTGAGACGGGAGGATGCAGCATGAAATTCCACTGTAAGATCACACGTTGGGGCGATGAGGCCCTTCTTTTCCTCGACGATCCGAACGCGAATTTTATCATTATTTTCAACGATGATGCGCCGGAGGAGTTGGTGGAGTTTTCTGTGCTCCATACATCGACGAAGTACAGCGAAGATCCTGCCGTCGGTGATACGGTGATCGTTTGCGACAAGCAATTTACGATCACGGCGATCGGAGATGAGGCCCTTCATACGCTGAGGTCGCTCGGGCATTGTACGCTCTCGTTCAAGGGCGGCACTGCGGCGGAGCGTCCCGGCTGCATCATGCTCCAGGGAGATGTGCCGCTCACAAAGGATGATATCAAGGCAGGAGCTGCCATCGAAATCCATTGAGTGCCTATTTTATGGGGACTGCCGCAGCAGCGGCGGCTCCCTTTTTTGTGTCTGTCATTGCCAAACAAATGACGGTGTACTCGTGTTCGATTGTAAAAAATTTTTTATATGGTACAATGCAGATGATTTCAAGGAATCGCTGATAAAATGAAGTCCGTCAGATTGGTACAGATTTTTTGTTCGATCAAGGAGACAAACCGGACGCATAGCCAAAGCTATGTGGAGGATTTGCCGACAAAGACAGGGCGAAAAAGATGTGCTAAGACGGCGCGGCTGAATTTATCAGTGCTTCCTCAAATATGTGAGGTGTATATCTGCGTGAATGACGAAAAAAATCTTGCATGGCCGGTCTATCTCGTCCTGCTCGTTATCATATCCTTTCAGATCCTGTTCGGCATCGGCGGGACGGCGCTGCTCGATCCCGATGAGCCCGTCTATGCGGAGACAGCGAAGGAGATGATCCACTTTGGCGACTATCTTTCGCCGCGCATCTACAACGAGTTCTGGTATGATAAGCCGCCGATCTTCTACTGGCTGGTTGTGGCATCACTGAAGCTGTTCGGCGGATTCAGCGAGATCGCGGCACGGCTGCCCGCCGCACTCATGGCGATCGGCTCGATCCTCATGACGGCGCTTGCGTCAGCACGTCTCTTCGGTGCGCGGACGGGCTTCTGGTCGGGGCTGGTCATGGGGACGAGCATCATCCTCATGTATATGGGAAAGGCATCCGTGACCGACAGTACGCTGCTCTTCTTTATGACAGCGGCGCTCTTCTCCTTTATCCATCGCCAGTACTGGCTGATGTATCTTGCGTGCGGGCTTGCGGTGATGACCAAGGGACCGATTGGCGTGGTTTTCCCGGCAGGGATTGTCTTTTTCTATTTGCTTGCGACACGCCAGTTGGAGCGGCTCTTTCGTATGCATGTCCTGCGCGGTCTCCTGCTCGTCGTTGTCGTCGGTCTGCCGTGGTATCTCTATATGTATGAGATGCACGGCATGGCATTTATCTACGAGTTCATCGGCTTCCACAACGTCAGCCGCTTCACCGCACCGCTCCATCCCGTGCGTGCACATTGGTGGTTCTACCTGCCCGTCGTGCTCCTCGGCTTCTTCCCGTGGACAGGGCTGCTCATCCAGTCGGTGAAAAATGCGTTTCGCCACAGCTTTGGTGAGGAGGCACAACAGCTCGCCTTCTTTCAGGTGTGGTGGATCTTCGTATTTGTATTTTTCTCCATCGCGCAGACGAAGCAGGTCTCCTATATGCTGCTCCTGACCCCTGCGCTCGCGACGATCATCGGGTGGAATCTCGCGCGGATGCTTGAGGATTGGCGGCAGACCCATTTCGCGTGGGCAGGCGGCAGTGCACTCATGTTCCTCGTTTTGGGGTTGGGCTGGCTCATGAGTGGGGACAGCCTCGCGCCGCTCGCCGAGGGCGGTCTCTGGCTCGGTACGATCACGCTTCTCCTCGGTGCGGCAATCGTCTACTGTATCACAGCGTCCCATGACCTCATGCGTGCGGCATGGCTGCACGTTGGCGCGGGTGTCGTCACCATGGTGATCGCATTCGGCTTTATGATGCCCGCAATCGAGGGGCATTTCAGCGTCAAGCAGCTTGCACTCCACTACGCTGCAAACTATCATGCGGCGGCAGAGGCGGAAGGGCGTGCGCTCTACATCGACAAACAGCTGCGTCCGGGTGTGATGCTCTACACGGACATCCCCGGCATCGAGGCGGACACAAACCATGCTGAGTCTCTTGCTGCTCTGCGTGCAGATGAACGTCCAAAGTACATCATCATGCGTGACTTCATGTATCAGAAGATGAAGAAGGAGCTCGGTGCGGAGCACTGGCAGCTTGTCGAGGAGAAGGATGGTCTCTGTATCTTTAAGGATGATGTGGAATGACGGCACCTGTACTCTATCTCGTTGTGCCCTGCTACAACGAACAGGAAGTACTGGACGATACGGCGGAGAAGCTTGGACAGAAACTGACCGCGCTGATTGCGGCAGAAAAGGTGAGCCCACAGAGCCGCATCGCCTTTGTCAATGACGGCAGCCGCGACCGCACATGGGAGCTGATCGCGGCGTGCACAGAGCGCAGTTCGCTCTTTTCGGGCATCAACCTCGCGCATAACGAGGGCCATCAGAACGCCCTGCTCGCAGGACTGATGACCGTTCTTCCGTATGCAGATGTGACGATTAGCATGGATGCAGATTTGCAGGACGATATCGACGCGATCGATGCGATGCTCGAAAAGCATGCGGCAGGCGCGAACATCGTCTACGGTGTGCGCGAAAACCGTGCGTCGGATACCTTTCTCAAGCGTTTTACGGCGGAGAGTTTCTATCGTGTCATGCGTGCGCTTGGCGCGGACATCGTGTTCAACCATGCAGATTTTCGTCTGATGGATCGGCGCGCACTCACGGCACTTGCGGAGTACGCCGAGGTCAACCTCTTCCTGCGCGGAATCGTGCCCATGATCGGGCTCAGGCATGATATTGTTTACTACACGCGCAGACAGCGTCTCGCAGGTGACTCCAAATATCCGTGGCGGCGCATGGCTGCGTTTGCGTGGGAGGGTGTGACCTCGCTCTCGGCGCGTCCAATTCGTCTGATCTCGCAGATGGGGATGTTCATCTCGTTCATCAGCGGCCTGATGCTCATTTGGTCGATTGTGCGCCACTTCATCGGCGAGACGATTGTCGGCTGGACGAGTCTCGTCGTCTCGCTCTGGTTTCTCGGCGGACTGATCCTGCTTTCGATCGGTGTCATCGGTGAGTACGTTGCGAAGATCTACCTTGAGGTCAAACGTCGTCCGCGCTATCTTGTGCAGGATTTTATTGATACGAATACGGAGGATAGAAAATAAAATTTTTCTCGAAAATTTTTTGGGAGAAAAGAAGGAGAATTTTATTTTGTGGAGAATTATTATTCGTGAAAGAGAAAATAGATACGGTCTATGGCATCTTTCACACTCCACAATGTTTCTATCATTTACTTTGCTGTGTATTTACGATAGGAAGCAAATGCTTCCGCAATAGGAGGGTTAACTATGTCAGTATTTTATCTTGCAGGCAAGAGCCATGTGGTCGAGGTTTACGGTGATGAGGCTCTGGATCTCGCGTGCTGCGGTACGCCGCTGAAGGCGATCGATCCGAACTCGGTCGATGCGGCGAAGGAGAAGCACGTTCCCGTGGCGACGTACGATGCCGCGAAGAACGAGGTGCATGTCACGGTCGGCTCGGTCACGCATCCGATGACCGAGGAGCATCTCATCGCCTACATCATCCTTGTGACAAAGAAGGGCGTTCAGCGCGTCAACCTCACAGCGACGGATGCACCCGAGGCGACGTTCCGTCTCGCGGACGGCGATGCGCCGGTGAAGGTCATCGAGTTCTGCAACCTGCATGGGCTCTGGCAGACGGAGTTCTGAGAAATCCGCATAGAGAGAAGGCCGCCGCATATTCTTGCGACGGCTTTTTATCCTCTTTGGCAAAAAAATATCGCATTTCCAATCTTCTTCCTGTATAATGAATCTCATCGATGGAGAAAAATTTGGAAGAAGTTATAGGGGGCGATGGAATGCGCTGGGCACAGGTGAGCGTTGTCACGACGCACGAGGGCGCGGATCTCATAGGGAATATCCTGATGGAGCTCGGCGCGGCAGGGACGGAGATCGACGATCCGTCGCTCGTGAACGAGTACATCGATGCGGGGCTTTGGGACTACACCGATCTGCCGCGTGCCGAGGACACGGACACGGTCACCGTGCGTGCCTACCTGCCCGAGGACGCGCGTCTGGAGGGCAGTCTCCTGACGCTCGCGGAGCGTGTGGAGAATCTGCGCGGTGTGGATGCGCCCATCGGTGCGGGGACGATCTCGCACACGTTTGTTGCCGATGAGGACTGGGCGGAGACATGGAAAGCCTACATCCACACGGAGAAGATCGGGCGACGCATTGTTGTGCGCCCGACGTGGGAGGAGTACACGCCGCAGGGAGATGAGATCGTCATCGACCTCGACCCCGGCGCAGCGTTTGGTACAGGCGCACACGCGACGACGGCGATGTGTCTGCGATGGCTGGAACACATCGTGTGCCCGCAGATGCGCGTCTACGATGTGGGCTGTGGCTCGGGCATCCTCGCGATTGCCGCATCGAAGCTCGGCGCGGGCGAGGTCATTGCAATGGACTACGATCCCGTGGCGGTCTCCGTTGCAGAGGAAAATATCCGCGCAAACAATGTTACGAACGTCGCCGTGTTCGAGAGCGACCTGCTCTCCATCTGCGCGGGCACAGAGCCGGCGGAGCTCATCACGGCGAACATCATCGCCGATATCATCATCCGCCTCTTTGACCAACTCGATCGCCATCTCGCGCCGGGCGGGATTCTGCTCGCCTCGGGCATCATCGACGACCGCATTGTGGATGTTGAACGCGCAGCGACGGAGCATGGCTATACCGTGCTCGATATGACCTGTGAAAAGGAATGGGCGGCGATGATTATCCGCCGCAGCTCGGAGTTGAAGCTCTGATGCGACGCTTGTTTTATGCGGGGGAGTTCGCGGAGGAGATCGAGATCACGGACGGTGATGCACACCATCTCGCGCGTGTTATGCGTGCGCAGCTCGGAGACGAGGTCGTCGTTGCAGATGGTGACGGGCGGACTGCCCGCATGCGTGTCAGCGGGATTGACCGCGATGCTGTGCGCCTTCATCTGGTGGAGTATATGGCACCCGAAGTGTCTGCATCCACGGAGGTCATTCTCGTGCAGGCACTTCTCAAGGGCGAGAAGATGGACTTTGTCGTGCAAAAGGCGGTTGAGCTTGGTGCATCCGCACTCTATCCGATCGAGACGGAGCACGTCGTCGTGCGCTACGATGCGAAAAAGGCAGCGGCGAAGTCTGTGCGCTGGCAGAAGATTGCGGACGAGGCGGCAAAGCAATGTGGGCGCAGTGCATTGATGCGCGTTGCGGCGATTGCGCCGCTCTTTGCGCTCTTGCAGGATGCGGCACTTTTTGACACACCCGATACGGCAGTTGTATTCTGCTACGAAGCGGAACACACGCAGTCCATGCGCACGGTGCTGCGCTCCGTCGACGCGCGGCGCATCGTTCTCATCGTTGGTGCGGAGGGGGGATTTTCCCCCACCGAGGCAGCGGCAATCCAAGTGGCGGGGGCGCAGTCCGTTTCGCTTGGACGATTGATTCTGCGCGCGGAGACGGCGGCACTTGCGGCTCTTGCCGTGACGCAGTACGAACTGGGTAATTTTGCGTTTTGATGATTCAGAAAGGAAAAATGATGAAGAAAAGATATACGGCACTGTTTGCGGCGGTGTTTACAGTCAGCATGATTGCGGGCTGCGGCACGAGCAACAGCGCGGATCAGGGAACGACGGCAAAGGCGCAGCCGTCCGCCGAACAGAGCAAAGGCTCGGGGCAGCGCGGTGAGGCTGCGCCGACGTTCACGCTCAAGAACCTCGCGGGCGAGGATGTCGCCGTCGAGGCGAAGGGCAAGCCCTACATCATCAACTTCTGGGCGACGTGGTGCCCCCCCTGTCAGGCGGAGATCCCCGACCTCGCGGCGTTCCATGCGGCGCACAAGGATGCGGTGGACTTCTACGCTGTCAACTTGCAGGAGGATGCTGCGCCCGTGCAGAAATTCATGCAGGAGCGCAAGGCAGATCTGCCCGTCGTGCTCGACACGAAGGGCACGGCGGCGACACTCTATGGCGTACGCGCGATCCCGACGACTGTCGTCGTGGACAAGGAGGGCAAGGTTGCTTACCGCAAGACAGGCGGTGTGACGAAAGAGGAACTGGAAGATGTCATTGGCAAGCTATAAAAGTGTGACGCAGGGAGGGAGAACCGTATGGAAATGACCCTGCTCGGCGGGGCATTCCTCGCGGGCTTTCTCTCGTTCATCTCGCCGTGTGTCCTGCCGCTCCTGCCCACGTTCTCGCTGATTCTCGCGAAGAACAGTCAGCAGGACGGCGGTGAGGCACGGCGGCTGTATGCGAATACGACCGCATTCCTCGCGGGCTTTACGCTCGTCTTTGTCCTGCTCGGCGCATCGGCATCGCTGCTCGGCGCGTGGCTCTTTTCCTATCAGGAGCTTCTGCGGCAGGGGGCAGCTGTGCTGATTATCGTCATGGGACTCTTCATGACGGGCTGGATACGGATTCCGCTGCTTCTGCGTGAGTACCGCCCGTTTCAGCGGCGCGGCTTTGACGGCATCGGCGGCGCGTTCCTTCTCGGCTGCGGCTTCACACTCGGATGGACACCGTGCACCGGCCCGATGCTCGCGACGATTCTCCTCTATGCGGGGGATACGGCGACCGTCGGTGCGGGTGCTCTGCTCCTCCTCGTCTACAGTCTCGGCTTTGCCGTGCCGTTCTTTCTGCTCGCCGTCATCTGGCGGCGGCACATCATGAAGCTGCGTGCGTTCTACCAGTATCTCCCACGCATCCAACAGGCGGCGGGCATTGTGCTCGTCCTCCTCGGCGTTCTGCTCTGGTCGGACTCGCTCACCTATCTCGTGCGTATTCTATCCTAAACAAAATGAAAACGACCTCCCTTCATCGCGTTGTTGCGGCGGGGCGGTCGTTTTCGTTTGTGCAGATTGAATTTTGGGACACTGTGTGCTATGGTATAGAAGGAAATTACCTAACATTTGGAAAGGCTTATGGAATATCCGTACATGAAAAACACATCATTCACCACACAGGAACTCGTCTTTACTGCACTTATGACAGCACTCGTCTTTGTTGCAACCTATCTGCCGCACATCCCGATCCCGCTCGGCTATGCGCATCTCGGCGACGCGGTGATTTTCCTGCTTGCGCTTCTCACGCCGCGCCGCAGTGCGCTCGTTGCCGCGTGCTTTGGTTCGGCACTCGCCGATCTTCTCGGCGGATTTGCTATTTGGATCGTGCCGACGCTCGTCATCAAATTTGTCATGGCGGAGATCGTCTATCGCGTCGGCCGCAGGGGAGATGCAATTGCACCGCGTGTGAGCATCATCGCCGCGCTCCTCCTCTCAAGCATCTGGATGGCAGCGGCATATACCCTTGCAGGTGCGGTGCTCTACGCTAGTATGTCCGCCGCACTTACCTCTACGCTGGGACTTATCATGGAGGGACTTGTCAACAGCATCATCGCCTTTTTCCTCCTGCCGCTCCTGCGGGGGAGATTCCCGCAGTTTTGACGGAACAAGGAATGCTTTAGCAAACAAGCAGATTCTTTCGATATAAGTATATGGGCGTTTGTATGCGGAGAAAGGGCGGAGTATGAGGGAACAAAAAGCCGCACACAGTGGTTCACAGACAGAAGAAGCCGTTCGTCGGATTGCAGAACTTAGAGCACAGGGGTGCCGTCTTTATTATTTTGTGCCCGATTTTGCCTCGGATGAGGGCTTGTGGTGCAGTGTCTTCCGTTCGTACCTCCGCGCTTACTCCGCCGAAAATCAAGCGGCGCTTATTCTGATGCTGCCGGAGGCCGATGCCTCAGCAGAGCTGGGCGAGATGCTCGAACTCCTTGCGGCACTCGGCGAAGATGCTCCACTTGTGCTTGCACATCTATATTCAGATGCTTTTTTTTATGCGGCACTGCGGCGGGAGGACTGCCTGATCGCGACAGCGGACGAGCTTTCTTCGCACTGCACCCGTATTGCCGTCGGGATGGGCGCATCGGTTGTGCATGCCGCCGGCTGGATGCCGTATCAAAAGACCTGTGATGTCAGCATATGTGTTGCGACATATCATTCTGACGATGAAATGCTTTTTGCGACGCTTACTTCGATTGTTCAGCAGCGGGGATGTTCCTTCGAGATTCTGGTGGGGGATGACGGTTCAGAGCATTTTGATGTGAAGCGTGTGGAACTGTGGCTTTTGCAGCATCGGTTCAAGGACTATACGATTTTGCATAGTGCCGAGAATCGGGGTACAGTCCTGAACTATATGAATATGTATATTCACGCCTGTGGACACTATATTAAGAACCTATCTCCGGGCGATTTCTTTTACAGTAATCACGCTTTAGCAGATATGATGCAGTTCATGAAGCAGAACGGGTATCAATTTGCATTCGGGCGTTCTTGTAACTATCGTAAGGAAAAAAATCAATACATTATTGTGGATCGTATGAACCCCCATTATTTGCGTCCATATCGAGAAGGCGCTGTTTCTGCGATCAAGGAGGCGTATCTCGTCTGTCAGGATTATGCGGTTGGTGCGGCCTTTCTTGTTGACCGCGAATTGATGATCTCCTATACAAGGGATATCGTCGGTCATGTGACCTATATGGAAGACGGTGTTCATATTATGATGGTCGCAGATGATATTCCACTCGGATTCTGGGATCATAATTTTATCTGGTATGAGTGTGAGACCGGGATTTCCGGCGGTCCGTCACAGGAGTGGATCGAGCGTCTGGGACGGGATCACTGTACTGTCCTCATGATGATCGCGCAGCGGCATCCGGAACTGCGGGAATTGTGCACATGGCATGTCGGTGGACGAAAGCCGTCGGATGTGCCATACATGAAGATCATGGAAGCGTACTATGCTGAAATGAGACGGGTACGGGAAACAACGTCCTATCTGCAAAGTGTCGATCCGAACGAGCTGAAAAAACTCGTTCATGGGGAAGTTTTATTTGCATTGAATGAGAATGCCGCAGAAGGCAATTCTGTGCGACACTCCGATGCACAGGCATTTGAACGCCCCGTTATATTGGCGGAGGAGACCCAGCGAAAACTGAATAATTTTTTTGTAAAAGTGTCGCAGCTGCGTGAGGTCGTCGGGCAACAGCTTCGCAGTGAAGCCTATGAGAACGTCATGAGGTCGATGGAATATCTAGCGACCATCCTCTATCACTGCAATCAGACCTATACCGATGAAGTCCTCGAAGAATATCTTTCCACTCTGTCAAAGCTGCTGCCGGAGCCGTCTTCTGTGCAGGAACCCCATGAGCGACAGCGCATTGTATTCTACGATGCATTCGGATACGACATACGCGGACTTGCCTTCATCTATCTCCGCGCACTCAGCCGCATGGATGTTGATCTCTACTATATCGCACCGGAGTCTGCACGGGGAAATATTCCGAGACTGGAAGCGATATTGAATGAATGCGGCGGCTGCATTTGCTTCTTGCCGGATGCGGCGAAGACGGGCGCATGGTCGCGTACACATTTTCTGTGCAGTCTCATGGATGAGATCCGACCCGACATTGGATTTTTATATACGACACCGTGGGATATTGCGGGGATTCTGACATTCATGCGCTTTGCGGGACGCATGAAGC
Source organism: Centipeda infelix ATCC 43532 (assembly GCF_000234095.1). Classification (GTDB taxonomy): domain Bacteria; phylum Bacillota; class Negativicutes; order Selenomonadales; family Selenomonadaceae; genus Centipeda; species Centipeda infelix. The sequence goes on along the minus strand of NZ_JH376799.1, from coordinate 200,038 downwards.
GATATCAGATCAATCTGACGGATCATGCCTTCTGGCTTGGTGTGAATGCGTTTGACTATTGTCTTGAGTTCCGCGATTTCGGAGCAAATGTCTCACGGCAGTATCGAAAGATCGCACCACAGAAAATATTGAAACAGCTCTACTATCCTTGTATCGATAGGACGCTTCCGTTTCAAGGGTTCCCGTTTGAAAAGGCGACTGGGGACTTTATCATATTCTCGGGTGGGGCTGTTTATAAAACGCTTGACCGAATAAAAACATACTATCAGATTGTTGATTTCTGTCTTGCGAACTTCCCTCAGGTGAAATTCTGGTATGCGGGAACGGGGCCGCAGAATCAGTTTTTGGATCTGCGAGCCTTGGAGCAAAAATATGTGGGACGGGTCTTTCTTACGGGAGAGTGTGAAGACCTGTTCCAAATCATGCAGAATGTGGATATGTATCTCAATACCTGTCCGCAAATCGGTGGATTAATGACACAGTATGCCGCCTTGGCGGGCAGACCGCCGTTCAACTTCCTCTGTCTCCCGTACGGGGCGGGTGCTCCCTCGGTACTTCTGCCTGTGGAAGAGCTGGGCATCGAGTATACGGATATGGAGGAGTTTCTTGCGGAACTGCGGAACTTTATCGAAGATCCGACCTACCGTCAAATGAAAGAGAGCGTATTTCGTGCAAAAAAACTCGTTATTACAGAGGACGAATTTGCGGAGAATTTGGCGAAGATCCTGCGCGAGAATCGCTCGGACTATCCCATCCAGGTATTCGACGTCGATCTGCGGGTTCAGGAGGTTCTGTATGCGCAGCTCTGGGAACAGGCAAAGTGGGATGAGGCGGATTCCGAGTAGCTTTATCGGAGCATACCTTTTAGAACAGGAATCGCTGATAAAATGAAGTCCGTTAGATTGGTGTAGATTTTTGTCCGAACACGGAGACAAACCAAACGCATAGCGAGGGCTATGTGGAGGATGTCGACACAGTACGGGCAAAAAAAGATACGTCAAAATGACGTGGCCGAATTTATCAGTGCTTCTTTAAGCGATGGGAGTGCACTATGCAGATCGTAAAATATATGTTTCAGCCGCATGGCGATGAGCGCGGGATGCTTGTCGCGCTCGAGGAGTTCAACGATATCCCGTTTCGTATCAAGCGCGTCTACTATATGTATGATACCGTGTCGGGGGTGGTGCGCGGGCATCACGCACATCGGACACTGGAGCAGATCCTGATCTGTATTCACGGGAGCTGCAAGGTGCGGCTCGACAATGGACACGAGAAGAAGGTCGTTCCGCTCGAAAAACCGTATGAGGGTCTTTACCTTTCGAATGCGATGTGGCGAGAGATGTACGACTTCTCCGAGGATGCCGTGCTCATGGTGCTCGCGTCCGAGGTCTACGATGAGGCAGACTATATTCGCGACTATGATGAATTCCTGCGTATGGTGCATGGGGAGGAACGGGCATGAAGATTGATCTTGCTGTACTCGGGCGGCAGTATGAGCTCCACGCCGCAGCGTATGAGGCGGCGGCACTGCGTGCCCTGCGTTCGGGGTGGTACATCATGGGACCGGAACTCGAGGCATTCGAGGAGGAGTTTGCAGCATACACGGGCGCGAAATATGCGGTCGGGCTGAACTCGGGACTTGACGCCCTGACGCTCTCAGTCGCCGCGCTCGGCATTGGTGCGGGCGATGAGGTCATTGTGCCGGCGAACACCTATATTGCAACCGTGCTCGCGGTCACGGCAAACGGAGCAACTCCCATATTCGTCGAACCTGACGGATACTACAATCTGGACACATCGAAACTCGAATCCGTGATTACGGAGCGTACGCGTGCCATCATGCCCGTTCATCTCTACGGGCAGGCGGCTGATATGGGGCGCATGGGGGAGATTGCGGCGCGTCACCACCTTGCCGTCGTTGAGGACTGCGCCCAGTCGCACGGCGCACACTTCGGTACGACGATGACAGGACGTTTCGGGGATGTTGGTTGCTTCAGCTTCTACCCGACGAAAAATCTCGGCGCATTTGGTGATGCGGGGGCGATTGTGACGGATGATGCGGGACTTGCTGAGCGTATCCGGATGCTTCGCAACTACGGGAGCAAGGAGAAGTATCATAACGAACTATGCGGGATCAACTCCCGTCTGGATGAGATTCAGGCGGCATTGCTGCGTGTCAAACTCGGATACTTGTCAGAGCTGACCGCAGAGCGCAGAGAGATTGCAGCGAAATACCTTGCGGGGATTCATAACGAGTATATCATCCTGCCGCAGCTGCGTGATGGGGCGGAACATGTCTATCATCAGTTCGTTGTGCGGACGACAACGCGCGATCATTTTAAGGCATATCTCAAGGACCACGGCATCGAGACGGTTATTCACTATCCGATCCCGCCGCATCTGGCAGAGTGCTATGCGCAGCTCGGCTATGGACACGGCAGTTTCCCCGTCGCCGAGCAGTACGCGGACGAGGTGCTGAGCCTGCCGATATTCAATGGGATGCGGGCGGATGAGATTGACTATGTGATTGATACGGTCAACGCGTACTCGAGGGAAGTGTACAGTACGTCATGCTGTGATGGAACGACTAAGAGATAAGGGACTGCGATTAGGTGCGATATCATTTGGACGATAAGAATCTCCTTGGGCTCAACCATTTTATCAGCAATTCCTATAAAAACGGTGACTGATTGAGAGGACGGGCTATGGAAGAATCGGGTTTTTGCAGTTTGGATTTGGCTGCTTACTATTTACAGAAACTCCATAACCGCGCACATACAGATCGCAAGATGCGCGTTCTTTTTCTGGTACATGAGCCGTCCCTTTGGGACAAGCAGGAATATGTGTACGATTTGTTTGCTGCCGATGACATGGTGGAGACAACCCTTGTGCTGCTTTCCAGCTACAATGCAATTGATGCGGCAGAGCATAAACCTGCGGGGCGATATGTGGACAAGACATGGCACTTCTTTCATGACCGTTATCCTAATGTATTCGATTTTACCAATGTTATTGATTTGAACGTTTTTCAGCCTGACTACATCTTTTTGCCGACACCGTATGATGGACTGCGTCCTCTTCACGGGACACACACATCAGAGCTTGCCAAGATTGCAAAGATTTGCTATATCGCGTATGGGACACCTGGGTCAAAGTTTTTTATTCAAGTGGAGGCTTCACTCGCGCCATTCTTTGCCCATGTGTCATTTCATTTCTGCGATTCCGAGGAGGAGCAGATCGCCATGGAAGCCGCCTACCCGGATACGGTCGCAGCCGGCGTGCAGCATTTTGAGAATATCGGTTATCCGAGCTTCGAGCCCTATCTGGAATATCGATGTGAGCCACACATTCGGCGGCGAGTTCTATGGATACCGCGCTGGAATACGGCGGCAAATGTTGGGGGAAGTCATTTTTTAGTCTACAAGGATGCGTTTCTTGCGTTTGCACGGAAATATGGCAGCGAGACATTGGAGTTTGCCATCCGTCCGCACCCGCTTATGTTCGACAATTTCATCCATAGTGGGCAGATGACGGCGCAGGAGGTTGCCGACTTTAAGGCCCAACTGGCGGCATATGGAATTGTGCTGGATGAGGGACAATACAGCGTTTTTGAAGCGCTGACCTCGGCGGATATCCTGCTGGCGGACTTCTCATCGCTCAATATGCCCTTTTTCCTGCTGGACCGACCGCTCATCTATTGTCCGAATGACAGTGAATTGACGGATGATTATAAGAAGATGGCTGCGGGCAGTTATGTTGCTGAGACATGGGGGGCGGCAGAGCATTATTTGGAGCGGCTGATTCGCTATGAAGATCCGGTGGCGTATCAGCGGCGGGGGATCGTCGAGGAATTTCGGGCGAAGCATATCGGCGCCGCACAGCGCATTGCTGACCGCATCAAAAGAGATTTCGCAGAAAGCGTTCATCCGCGTACGGCTTGTCTGCCCGAGATCGAGCAGCGGCTTTTTGAGGCGAAGAAAACTCTTGTTTCGATCATGGGGAGGAGTTCTGATCTCCTGCCGCATTTCTGTGAACAGGAGTGGTACCCTCTTTATCTGGAGATGCTCTCCATGCATCCATGGAGCGATCATTTCGTATGGGGCGAGCAGCAGATTCTCGTAAAGTTGAAGGAACTCTACGCCACTGCCGTGGAGCGGGAGCATCGTGCCTGTCTTACCCTTGCGATGCTGCTTTTTGCCGATCCACTGATACTGCCTGTTCCTCTTGAAATAGATCTTTTCCCTGATGGACTGTATGCAGATTTGCGGGAGGCCTTTGCTGAGCAGCGCAAAGAGCTCGGAATCGGGACGGTCAATGTCTATGCGGAGGAGTGTGCGGTACATGACAGCGGTTGATGTTTCGGTCTGTGTCCTCACCTATCAACCGGATTATGAGAAGCTGTTCATGACTCTTACCTCTGTCATTCGTCAACAGGGATGCTCCTACGAAATTATCATTGCAGACGATGGGACGCCGGATTTTCGGCAGGATATGGTCGAGGCATGGATGACGGTGCATGGGATCACCGATTACTGCATCGTACGCAGCATGGAGAACCATGGAACGGTTCGTAACGTATGGAACGCGTACGCAATCGCACGTGGAAGATATGTTAAGCCGATCTCCTCGGGGGATTTCCTATACAATGATACGGCGCTTGTAGGAATGCTCCAGTTTATGGAGCAGGAAGGATACCACATTGCCTTTGGGCGCAGCTGCGCTTACGGCAGGGCAGAAGGGAAGTACCATATCTATGATCGGATGCAGCCATTTCAGCTGAAGCCATATCGAGAGAGAAACCTTCCGGCGATCAAAGAGGCATATCTCGTGTGTCAGGATTATGCCTGTGGAGCTTCGTTTATGGGGGAGCGTACACGTATGGTCTCGTATACAGATCTTATTCTCGGATCTGTTGTGTATATGGAGGATTCGGCGTATGCGTTGATGGTAGCGGATGACATATCTCTCGGCTTTTGGGATTATAATTTCGTATGGTACGAAAGCAGTCATGGTATATCAAATGTGGCATCCGAAGAGTGGAAAACTCGACTTTTGCGCGACAATCAAATGATGCTTGCAATCATGGCGGAGCGGCATACGGAGTTCAGGGCCCTTTGCAAGTGGCACATAGAGGGGCGGCGTGATACGAACTCCCCCTATGCAGAGATCGTTCGCAGGTATTATGCTGAGGTGGATCAGATCATTGCCACAGACACGTATTTGCAGGATGTCAACCCCTATGAACTGCAGAAATTGACGGAATGTAACAGTAGATAACGAGATGCTTGGAGCGTATTATGCAGGGGATTCGACTTGATGGGCAATCGGTATATTTGGTGGAGGCTGTGGAGGCATATTTTCCCTACATCATTGCATGGCGCAATGATCCCGAGAATAACCGCTATCTGAATCAGCCCTTTTTGCTCACGTTGGAAAAACAGCGTGTATGGTATGAATATTATTGTACCGATCCAACGCAGGGGCTTCTCATCGTCGTGGACAAAGAAACGGACACGCCATTTGCCACAATGGGGTGGACCGACTATGATTCGGAGCGGCGGCGCTGCATCACGGGACGGCTGCTCGTCGGTGACCGTCACTATCGGGGAAGCCTGCTCTTTGCAGAGGCAAGTTTCCTTTTTGCGGACTATATGTACAGTGCATTTGACGTAGATACTTGCTATGCGCATATCGTGCACGATAACATTGCTTCCATCCGTTATCATGAGAAATATGGGTTTCATCGGAATGATGGCGTCGTACAATTCCCAGATGAGCTTATCGTGAACGGCATGCGGCAAGGGGAGTATGTGCGTTCTCAGGCAGATTGGCTCTCTGTACGGGAGCATATTGCTCAGCGTCTGTCACGGGATGAAATACGGATGAATCAAGCAGGAGAGGGAAGGATATGATGAGGGCAAATGCATTTGCCAATCGCGAAACAGCGGCGTACTATTTGCAGGAAATTCATAACCGTGCACATACAGATCGCAAGATGCGCGTCCTTTTTCTCGTGCATGATCCGGTGATCTGGGATAAACAGCAGCCTGTCTATGATGTGTTTGCTGCAGATGCGACGGTGGAGACCGTCATCGTACTTGTCCCAACCTACAAGGCAACAGACGTTGCCGCACAGAATTCGGTGGGGCGGTATGATATGCACTATTGGAAGTCCTTTCATGAGCACTATCCCAATGTCTATGACTTTACCAATGCTTACGATCTGCGTATTTTTGCGCCCGACTATATCTTTTTGCCGACCCCATACGAAGCCCTTCGTCCACTCTGCGGTACACATGCGCGCGAACTTACCAAATTTGCAAAGCTTTGTTACCTCCCATATGGGACACAGGGGATGAAGTTCTTTATTCATGCAGAGATGGAGATGCCGGAGTTTTTCTCACATCTGAGTTTTTTCTTCTGTGACTCTGAGGAAGAAAAGAGCATGATGGAATCCGCCTATCCGATGACGGTCAATGCCGGTGTGCAGCACTTTGAGGATCTTGGGTATCCCGGCTTTGAACCGTATTTGAATACATCTCATGAAGACCGTGCCATACGAAAAGTTCTATGGATGCCGCGTTGGAATACGGAGAAGTGGATTGGCGGAAGTCATTTCTTTGACTATAAGGATGTATTTCTGGCATTCGCAAAAAAGTATGGAAGTGAAGAGCTGAAATTTGCAATACGACCGCATCCGCTTATGTTTGACAATTTTGTCCAAAAGGGGCAGATGACGGCACAGGAGGTTGCGGACTATAAGGAACAGCTGACGGTATATGGCGTTGAATTGGATGAGGGGCGTTTTGCTGCTGAGGAGGCTCTTCGTGCGGCGGATATACTGCTGACGGATTTTTCTTCACTCAATATGCCGTTCTTCCTGCTCGATCGTCCAATGATTTACTGTCCGAATGATTCTGAACCGACGGATGATTACAGGCAGATGCTCAACGGCAGCTATGTCGCCCGAAACTGGGACGAGGCAGAATATCATCTGGAGCATCTGCTGCGTGGCGACGATCCCGCGGCAGCGCGACGCCGGGAAATTATTGCTGTGTTCCGCAGGAAGCATATGGGAGCGGCGCAGCGCATCGTCGCGCGGCTCAAGCGGGACTATGCCGATAGTCTGCATCCTGCGGAGGCCTATTTACCCGAAATCGACCGATGGATTTTTGAGCGAAAGAAAGAACTTGTTCCTGTGATCGGGAAATGGCAAGAGGGGTGGCTTGCCCATTTCTGTGAACAGGAGTGGTACGAGGGATATCTGGCTCTCTTGCAGCTGCGTGTCCGAAATGAAAATCTGGTGTGGGGAGAACAGCAGATTCTTGCAAAATTGCAGGAACTGTATGTTGCTGCTGATTGCCGTGAGCATCGTTCCTGCCTTACCCTTGCAATGTTGCTCTATGCCGATCCTCTGACACTTCCTGTGCCGCTTGAAGTGGATCTTTTCCCGGAGGGGCTGTATGCAGATCTGCGGGAGGTCTTTGCCGAGCAGCGGTCGGAGTTGGGGCTTGCGTGCTGGGGAAATGGAGCGAGATCTGATGGCGCTTGATAGGCAGACGTGTCCCATTTCGGCAGAAGAAATATTCATTCGGAGAACGATTAAGCAGTATTTTGGCAAGAAGGCGGCATCCGGGGCCCTGTTGCCCCTCAAGGAAGGTATGACAAATGATTCCTTCCTATTTGACGTGCAGGGGAAGAAATATATCTTTCGCTGCAACGGAAAGGGGACCGAGCTTTTAATCGATCGTGAGAATGAGAAGGCTGTCTATGAGATGCTTCGCTGTACGGACATCACAGAGGATATTGTTGTGCTCAGCGTTGAACCGGGCTATAAGATCTCGCGCTACTATGAAGACTCTCATGTCTGCGATCCTATGAATATGGATGAGGTGCATTCCTGCATGAAAGCGCTGCGTTCTTTTCATGAGCGCAGACTGTGTGGTGCGAGTACGTTTAACCCTTTTGAGGCTGTGATCCATTATGAAGAAGTCCTTAATGGAGGGATAAATGTCTGTCCTGAATACATGAGTATAAGGGAAGCTGTTTTTTCTTTGCGACCATTTCTTGCGCCGTTCTTAGAAAATAGAGATACACTCTGCCATATTGACTCGATTTCTGATAACTTTCTCTTCGTTGAGGGGCGTGAATCCCCCTACCTTATTGACTGGGAGTATGCGGCATGTTCCGATCCTCTTGTTGATGTCGCGATGTTTGCGATTTATGCGAACTACGCGGAAGCGGAGACAACGCAGCTGCTTGCGGGTTACTTTCCCGAGGGGGCCGACGAGCAAATCAAGGCGAGGGTATATGCCTATATGGCGGTGGGCGGACTTTTGTGGAGTCTATGGTGTGCCTATAAAAGCTCTCTTGGCGCATCTTTTGGTGTGTATGCTGAGAATCAGCTGCGCTTCGCAAAGACGTATCCGGCAAAGGTGCATGATCTGTTAGGGGATATGTGATGAACCGCTATCCTCTATGGCTTTTGCTCGGTGTTGCAAGTGGCTTCCTATGGGGCTGTAATAATTATCTGTATGCGGCGGGTGTGTATGAGGCGACGGAGGGACTTCTGCCCATCGGTATTCTTTTCCCACTCGTTTGTACGGCGATCAACGATGTGAGTGCGGCTGTCTTTTTACTTGTACTCAATGGTGTACGTGGTGTCCTTCGCTCTTGCCATACTGTGATTGTCAGTCGCTCCGGTGCTTTTCTGATTGCTGCGGCGTTCCTCGGCGGTCCTTTGGGACAGCTTTCCTATTGTCTCGGTATTCTGTGGGCGGGACCGACGTACGCACTGGCACTTTCGGCACTCTATCCCGTTGTTGGCTGTGTTTTGGCACGTATTTTCCTGCATCAGCGGATGAATACAGGTATGTGTATTGGTATTTTGCTCGCTGTGGTGGGGGCCGTTCTTGCGGGTTTGACTGAGCCGGAGACTGTTCCACCGCTGCTTTCTGGGGGGATCCTTTGCAGTCTCCTTGCTGCTCTCTGCTGGGGCAGTGAAATCGTGCTTGCGGTACGGGGAATGGATGATATTTCACCGGGGCTTGCCATTACGCTGCGTGAAAGTATCTCCGGTGTGGTGCTGCTTGTCGTGACATTCGTGTTCTTGTCCGGCAGCTCTGTGTGGCTCTCCTTCTCCGATAAAATGTTAGCACTCGGAACACTTGTTTTTGCAGGTGTCGCTGCAGGCGCGTCTTACTTCCTCTGGTATGCGGTTAATCGTGCGATTGGTTGTGCGCATGGAATGGCGACCAATGCGAGCTATATCATATGGGGAGCGTTGCTGCAATGGGGGCTTGGTAATGATCCACCGTCGAGGCTGATGGTATTCGGCTGTGCGCTTGTCTTTGCGGGTGTATTATTGGTCTCGCTTTATCCACAGAAAGAAGAAACGACATTGTGACGAATGAGGAATTCTTGCAACTCTATGCTGCACAAAAGACAGAGGATGAAGCACAGCGATTGCATGCGAGAGATATGCTCACTCCCTACCGCGTGAAGAATGCTGTGCTAATGGCAGCGGGCTACGGATCACGGCTTGGACCAATCACGGAGCAAATACCGAAGGGGCTGCTGCGGATACGCGGTGAGGTTCTGGTTGAGCGGCAGATTGAGCAGCTTGTTGAGGCGGGCGTTGCAGATATCTTCCTTGTCACGGGATATCGAAGTGAACAGTTTGCCTATCTTGGGACGCATCCACATGTCCACATTGTGGAGAATCCGGACTATCACCGCTATAACAACACATCATCGCTCTATCGTGTGTTGGATGAACTCGACAACACATATATCTGCTCGGCGGATAATTATTTCACGAAGAATGTCTTTGCACCCTATGTCTACCGTTCCTATTATGCAGCGACCTATGGAGACGAGCCGACGGAGGAATACTATCTGTCCGTGGATGCGGATGACCGCATCACGGGGGTGCAGATTGGCGGCGCGCGCGGCTGGTATATGATGGGGCATGTGTATTTCACACGTGCATTCAGCGAGAAATTTCGTACGCTGTTGCGGCACGCGTATGAAATAGATGCCGCAGTACGTGAAATGCTCTGGGAGCAAGTCTATATGCAGCATCTCAATGAATTGATTTTGTATCGGAAATGCTATCCACAGGGAATTATCTATGAATTCGACACCCTTTCGGATATTCTAGCGTTTGATCCAAAATTCAGATGACGGAATCGGCTGCAAAAACTCCTTATGTTGCAGCGATGCAGCATGAGGGGGCGCTTTTGATGAGAATTTCTATTGATTATTGACCAGTAACATATGTTACGTCTATGGAGAGACTTCTTTGCTATAATCAGCACAACAAATGTGTATTGTATATGACAGCAAAGGAGAGTTTCTCATGGATGCTAAAATGTTTTGTTATCAGTGTCAGGAGACGGCGGGCGGCAAGGGCTGCACGGTGCAGGGCGTCTGCGGCAAGAAGCCGGATGTCGCGGAGATGCAGGATCTGCTCGTCTATGTGACGAAGGGGCTCGGTGCTGTGACGACGGCACTGCGCGCAGAGGGCAAGAAGGTTGCGATCGAGGTCAACCACCGCGTGACGATGAACCTCTTCATTACGATCACGAATGCGAACTTCGACCGTGAGGCGATCATCGACGTGATCGAGGAGACGCTCGCGCTGAAGTCGGATCTGCTCGCGCAGGTTGCAGATGCGTCGAAGCTGCCCGAGGCGGCACATTGGACGGCTCCGCGTGCGGATTTTGAGGCAAAGGCAAAGACGGTCGGCGTACTCGCGACGGAGAACGAGGATGTCCGCAGTCTGCGCGAGCTGACGACGTACGGCCTGAAGGGGCTGTCCGCCTACGTTGAGCATGCGAATGCACTCGGCCACGAGAACGAGGAGATCGATGCGTTCATGCAGCGTGCGCTTGCGCAGCTCCTCGACGATACGATGGACGGTGACGCGCTGACGGCACTTGTGCTTGAGACAGGCAAGTGGGGCGTGGACGGTATGGCTTTGCTCGATGGCGCGAACACGAGCACGTACGGACATCCCGAGATCTCGAAGGTGAAGCTCGGTGTCGGAAACCGCCCTGGTATTCTCATCTCGGGGCATGACCTCAAGGATCTCGAGCGTCTTTTGGAGCAGACGAAGGGCACGGGGGTCGATGTCTATACGCACGGCGAGATGATTCCCGCGCATTACTACCCCGCATTTAAGAAGTACGACAACCTCGTCGGCAACTACGGCAACGCATGGTGGCTGCAGAAAGAGGAGTTCGAGAAGTTTAACGGCGCGATCCTCATGACGACGAACTGTGTCGTTCCGCCGAAGGACAGCTACAAGGATCGTCTCTTCACAACGGCTGCGGTTGGCGTGCCGGGCTGCACGCACATTCCTCTCGTGAACGGTGAGAAGGACTTTACGCCTGTAATCGAGTGTGCGAAGAAGTGCGCGCCTCCGACGGAGCTGGAGACGGGCGAGATCGTCGGCGGCTTCGCGCATGAGCAGGTCTTTGCTGTCGCGGACAAGGTCGTCGAGGCGGTGAAGAGCGGTGCGATCAAGAAGTTCGTCGTCATGGCAGGCTGCGACGGCCGCATGAAGTCGCGTGAGTACTACGGTGAGTTCGCGGAGGCTCTGCCGCACGACACGGTCATTCTCACGGCGGGCTGCGCGAAGTACAAGTACATCAAGAAGGATCTCGGTGACATCGGCGGTATCCCACGTGTGCTCGATGCAGGGCAGTGCAACGACTCCTACTCGCTCGCGCTCATCGCACTGAAGCTGAAGGAAGTATTCGGTCTGGATGATGTGAACAAGCTCCCGATTGCGTATAACATCGCGTGGTACGAGCAGAAGGCGGTCATTGTTCTTCTCGCACTGCTCCACCTCGGCGTGAAGAACATCCACCTCGGACCCACGCTCCCTGCATTCCTCTCTCCGAACGTCGCAAAGGTACTCGTCGAGACTTTCGGCATCGGTGGAATCACGAATGTTGAGGACGATATGGCAATGTTTGGCATTGAGGTAAATGCGCCCGAAGCTGCTGCTGTGTAAAAGAATATCCATTCATAGATAAGTAAACGGGACTTCCGTACGAAATAAAATGGTATTTCGTACGGAAGTCCCGTTTTTGCGTGAGTTTAGGAATCGCTGATAAAATGAAGTCCGTCAGATTGGCGTAGATTTTTTGTCCGATTGAGGAGGCAAACCGGACGCATAGCCAAAGCTATGTGGAGGATTTGCCGACAAAAAGCGGGCAAAAAAGATGCGCTAAGATGGCGTGGCTGAATTTATCAGTGCTTCCTTTACAGTGCCGCCTGCAGGAGATTACGCGTGTAGTCCTCGCTTGGTTCTCTGAGGACGCGGCTGGTCTCGCCCTGCTCGACGATGCGTCCATTCTGCATGATGAGGACGCGGTCGGCGATGGAGCTGACGAGCGGCAGATCGTGTGAGATGAAGAGGAGGCTCATGCCGTGCTCCCGCTGCAGATGCAGGAGGAGGGCGATGATCTTTGCCTGTACGGACACATCGAGTGCCGAGGTCGCCTCGTCGCAGACGAGGATCTCAGGATGAACCGCCATCGCCCGCGCAATTGCCGCCCGCTGGCACTCGCCGCCGCTCATCTCGTGCGGGTAGCGATTGGCATAGGAGGAGGGAAGTCCCACCTCCGTAAGGAGCTCGGCGACACGTTTTTCTGTTGCGCGTGCGTCCGGTGTGCAGAGGCGGCAGATGGTCTCGCCGATCATCGCACCAACAGTGCGACGCGGGTTGAACGACCCCACTGCGTCTTGAAACACCATCTGGATGCGCGTGTAGAGCGTGCGCCGCTCCTTTCCGACTGCGTGGGTGATATCCTTGCCGTCGAGGAGAATCTTCCCGCCCGTCGGTGTATGCAGTCCCGTGAGGAGCTTTGCAACGGTGGATTTGCCGCTGCCGCTCTCGCCGACGATGCCGAGGAGTTCGCGCTGCGCAAGGGAGAAGGAGATGCCGTCGATTGCTTGTACGCGTCCTCCTGCATCATCAAAGTGCATGGAGATGTTGTCAAAGCGCAGGAGAGGAGATGAACGTCCATCACTGCTTACGCAGTCTGCCTCTCCCGTAAGAGTGGGGGAGGCAACGGCATCCTCTGCATGATCTCTGTGGTCGCAGTCCGTATGTGTCGCAGCGGACATCTTCGGTACGGCTGCAAGGAGTTCCTGTGTATAGGGATGCTGCGGGTTTCCGAGCACCTCATTCACGCTGCCCTGCTCGACGATCTTCCCCTTGCACATGACGGCGACGCGGTCGGCGATGTGCCGCACGACCCCGATGTTGTGCGTGATGAAGAGGATCGCCGTGCCTGTCCGCTCCTTGAGCGCACGCAGTTCGTCAAGTACCTGCCGCTGGATCGTCGCATCGAGGGCCGAGGTCGGCTCGTCGGCGAGGAGCAGCTGCGGGCGCAGGATGACGGCGAGTGCGATAGCAGCGCGCTGTGCCATACCGCCCGAGAGTTCAAACGGATAGGTCGCGAGGATGCGGCGAGGATCAGTAAAACCCATGCCGCCGAATACCTCCGTTGCGCGCGCGTAGATTTCCTCACGTGAGAAATCGGTATGCGCACGCATCGTCTCAACGAGCTGCGTGCCAATCTGCCGCGTAGGATTCAGCGATGCGCCTGCGTACTGAAACACCATTGCGATCTCCTCGCCGCGCAGTCTGCGCCGCTCTCCCTCGGAGAGTACGGCAAGGTTCTTCGTGTCAAAGGAGACTGTACCTGCGTGAATCTCGGTGGAGAGCCCACGGATCTGCGCAATTGCCTTGAGCAGGGTGGATTTGCCGCTGCCGCTCTCTCCGACAATGCCAAGCACCTCGCCCGTGTGAAGGCTGATGCTGATGTCCTCGATCACGGCATCGCCGCCGTACCCCGCAGTCAAATGGTCAATTCGTAAGAGTTCCTGCATGATGCTGCTCCGCTGTGCGCTGTGTGTGCGCTCACTTCTTATCCAGATCCTTTGTCACATGATAGTAGTCGCTCGGCGTGGAGAGGAAACCCGTGACCTTCTTCGAGATACCGACCTGCATATTGTTGAACCCGATGAAGTCCATCGCCGCATCGTCGATGACCTGCTGCTGAATGCGGTTGGCAAGCTCAATGCGCTTCGCGGGATCAAACGTGTTCGGCAAATCCGCAAGTGCCTGTTCGACCACGGGGTTCGTGTAGTGCCCAAAGTTTGCAACGCCCTTTGCGCTCAGTACGTCACGCAGGAATGCATACGGGTCGCCCGTTGGCATGGTGATGACGGAGTAAAGACCGATCTCGTATTCGCCCGCCTTGTAGTAATTCGATTTCTCATGTGAAACGATGTTGACGTTAATGCCAATTTTCTTGAGCTGTGCCTGCATCTCCGTCGTGATGTTCTCGTTGAAGAGACGTTTGTAGACGCCCATCTCGACGGTCAGCGGCTGTCCGTTCTTCTCGACGATGCCGTCGCCGTTCGTGTCCGTATATCCTGCCGCCGCGAGCACCTGCTTTGCCTTTTCGGGATCGTAGGAGCGTGCCTTGAGTGCGGGATCGCCATAGGGCGTGGAGGCGAGGAACGCACTGTTCGACGCTGTCATTGCGCCCTTGAGGTACTGGTCGCCGATGGTCTTTTTGTCGACACCGTACATGATCGCCTGACGAACCGCAGGATCGGTGAGCTTATCGAGGTTCATGTAGAGTTGATAGGTGCGCGTCTGCGGTGTCTTGACAACCGTAAACTTGTCATTCGCCGCAATCGTCTCTGCCGTCTCGGGGCTGAGATCCAGTGCTACGTCAATCTCATCGCCCTGCAGTGCCATTGCAAGCGTGTTGAAGTCTGCGATCTTCGTATACTCGACCTCGTCGACCTTCACGTCACCGCCCCAATACTTCGGGTTCTTCGTCATGACGGCGTGCTTGTCCGCCTCAAAGCTGCTCATAACAAAGGGACCCGTGCAGATGGGCGCATTCTCAAAGTCCTTCGTGCCTGCAACATCGACGATGACAGCGTACGGGTCGCAGAGATCGTTGACGAGGGTCGCATACGGCGCTTTCGTACGGATCGTGAGGACATTTCCCTCTGCCGTGTACTCTGCATCCTTCAGCCATGCGGCGCGGTCATTCGTCTCCGCCGTGCGTTTGAGCGAGGCGATGACCTTGTCCGCCGTCATCTTCTCGCCGTTCGAGAAGGTGACATTGTCCTTCAGTGTGATGCGCCAGACCGTCGGCTCGACATTCTCCGCCTTTTCGGCGAGCCACGGCTGCGGCTTCATACTGTCGTCGAGACGGAAGAGTGTTTCGCCGACACCGTAGCGCACAGTGTACCAGCCGAGCCACTCCTTCGCGGGATCCATCGAGCTCGTCACGGCGACTGTGCCGCCGACGCGCACGATTTTCTTGCTGTCTGCCGCCTGATCCGAGCCGCCGCAGCCGCTCATCGTGAGCGGAACGGCGAGCAGAAGCGCGGCGCAGAGACGTTTCAGTGTTTTGTTCATGGTTCCTCCTTAAAATAGGTAAGATATAGTTTCTATGAAAAGCGTATTCCTATACGCGTTTTTCCCGCATCTTGGGATCGAGCAGGTCACGCAGCTGATCGCCAAACATATTGAACACCATCATGACGGCGACCATCACCGCGCTCGGTGCGAGTGCCGCCCACGGTGCCTGTTGGAGATACTTCTGCCCCTCGCTGATCATCGCGCCCCACTCCGCTGCGGGGATTTGAACCCCAATGCCGAGGTAGGACAGCCCCGCGAGCCCCATCATCATAGAGCTGACGTGGAGCACAGCGGTGACAACGAGCGGTCCCGCGATGTTCGGCAGGATGTGTTCGAACAGGATGCTCGTGTCGGTGCAGCCCGAGAGCCGCGCCGCCTGTATGTATGTCTCCTCCCGCGCCGCGATGGCCGCGCTGCGTGCAATGCGTGCGTACTGCGTCCACGTCGTTACGATGAGTGCGAGTATGGCGTTGACGAGCCCGCCGCCGAGCACACCCGCGACCGCAATGGCAAGGACGATGTCGGGGAATGCCTGAAAGATGTCTGTCACGCGCATCAGCATGGCATCCATTCGCCCGCGGTAGTAGCCCGATAGCAGCCCGATGAGACTGCCAAGCGATCCTGCAATGAGAATGATGAAGAGCGCAGCAAAGATGGACGTTTTCCCGCCCGCGAGGATGCGTGAGAGAATGTCCCTGCCGTAGTTGTCCGTGCCGAGGAGATGCTCCGCCGACGGCGGCTTTAGGATCAGCTGCGGATCCGTTGCATACGGATCGTATGGGGCAAGCTGTCCAGAGAAAAGGCTCACAAGAAGAATAAATGCCGCGAGGAATGTGAGTACGCGAAAGAGCGGCGGTGTTTGCAGAAAGAAGTTCATCGTTTTACAGATCCTTGATTTTGGGGTTGAAATAGCGGTAGGAGAGGTCGGCAAGGAGATTTACCAGGAAAAACGCGAGTGCCATCCAGACGACAACCGCCTGTATGACGGGATAGTCGCGATTTCCGATTGCCCCCATGATGAGGCTGCCGATGCCCGGCCAGTTAAAGATCGTCTCGATAATCACCGTGCCGCCGAGCAGTGAACCGACAGAGATGCCCGTGAGTGTGATGACAATGACCATGATGTTCTTTAGGACGTTGCGGAACAGGATCGTGCGCTCCGTGATGCCGCGCGCCCGAAGCCCGATGACATAGTCCTTTGCCAGTTCGTCGAGTGCTGCCGCGCGAATCTGCCGGATGTAGCGCGAGGACATGACGAGCGCAAGCGTCAGCGCAGGCAATACCATGCCGATCGGCTTTGTCGTCGCGAGTACCGGAATCCATCCGAGCCGATAGGAAAAGATAAACATGAGGACAATCCCGATGATAAAGCCGGGCGTTGCATTCAGGACGAATGTGAGAAAGCGAACGACATAGTCCATGCGGCTGTTGCAGCACGCGGCGATGGCGATGCCGAGCGGCAGGGAGATGAGGAGTGTGAGCCCCATCGCCGTACCTGCCATACGGAGCGTGTAGGGGAGTGCCTTCCAAAACGTCGCAGCGACAGGCAGATCGGTGATGTAGGATTTGCCCATATCGCCTTGGAGGAAGTGGATGAGCCAGTGTCCGTACTGCACGAGAAAGGGCTGATCGAGCCCCATCTCCGCACGCATCCGCTCCACGAGCTGCGGATCGGCGGCAATGCCGCCCGCTGAGAGACGAATGCCGACGGGATCGCCGGGGGCGATGTAGATGAGTCCGAAGGAAAGCAGGGTGATGCCGAAAAAGACGGGGATGAATTGCAGACACCGCCCGAGGATGGTCTTGTACGTCATAGATGCTCCATTATATTGTAGGTTTTTGAAGTGGACAATTGTTTTTTTATTAGTTATCTGTCAGACAATAATTTTTAGTATATCCCCTATGGAAGAAGATTGTCAACCGAAGCGTAAAGATATGAATATATGTGAATTTATCGGTGATTTTTCAAGCATTTGACACACATCGCCCATTTTGTCTATAATGAACCGTATTACACGATGCAAATTGACTGCGGTACTGTGCCGCATGGGAGGGCTTACGGATGAAGATTTTGGCTGCGGATGGGATTTCGCCCGAGGGGATCGGGCTGCTGGCGGATTATGAGGTCGACGTACGCGATAAGATCGCGCATGAGGAACTCGTGGAGATCATCGGTGACTACGACGCGCTCATGGTGCGCTCCGCGTCGAAGGTGTCGGCGGATGTGCTCGCGCGCGCCGATAAACTCAAGATCATCGGACGCGCAGGTGTCGGCGTGGACAACATTGACGTAAAGGCGGCGACGGAGCGCGGGATCATTGTCATCAACTCGCCGGGCGGCAATACGATTGCTGCGACGGAGCACACGATGGCGATGATGCTCTCGCTCGCACGCAACATCCCTGCGGCGGATGCAACGATGCACGCGGGCGCGTGGGATCGCAAGGCATTCGTCGGCGTGGAACTGCGCGGCAAGACGCTCGGTATCATCGGCATGGGGCGCATCGGCAGCGGCGTTGCAAAGCGTGCACTCGCCTTTGATATGAACATCATTGCGTATGATCCGTACATCAATGAGGAACGTGCAAAGGCGCTTGGCGTGACTGTAGGGACGCTCGACGATATCTTTGCGGCGGCGGACTTTGTCACGGTACATATGCCGCTCACGAAGGAGACGCGCGGTATGATCTCGATGCCGGAGCTGCGTAAGATGAAGAAGGGCGTGCGTCTCGTCAACTGTGCGCGCGGCGGCATTATCAACGAAAGTGATTTAGCGGCGGCGGTCAAGGATGGGATCGTCGCGGGGGCGGCGATCGACGTGTTCGAGAGCGAGCCGCTCGCGGAGGATCATCCGCTGCGCGGCGTTCCGGGCGTTGTGCTCACGCCGCACCTCGGCGCATCCACCGTGGAGGCACAGATCGGCGTGTCCGTCGACGTGGCAGAGGGCATTCGTGCGGCTCTGCGCGGCGAACCCGTGACGGCGGCGGTCAACATGGCTCCTGTATCGAAGGAGGTCATGCGCGTCATTCGTCCCTACATCACACTCGCGGAGCAGCTCGGCTGCACCGTTTGCTCCCTCGCTGAAGGGCCGATCTCCCATGTGGAGGTCGTCTACAATGGCGAGATTACCGAGGTCAACACGAGTTTCCTTACGACGGCACTCCTCAAGGGGATGCTCAATCCGATCCTTGAGAGCGAGATCAATTATGTCAACGCGCCGAGTGTTGCGAAGTCGCGCGGCATCAAGGTGACGGAGATCAAGGAAAAGGAAACCTCACACTATTCGACGCTCATCACCGTGCGTGTCACGACGGCGGCGGGGACAGCAGAAGCGGGCACGGCAGAGGTGCAGGGCACGCTCTTCGGTACGGAGGGGCGCATTGTACGGATCAACGGCTTCCGTGTGGACATCGACCCGCACGCACGTCTCCTCATCTGCCCGCACATCAACCGCCCCGGTGTCATCGGCACGGTCGGCTCCATCATGGGCGAGGCGGGCATCAACATCTCGTCCATGCAGGTGGGCAAGTCCAAGCGCGAGGGCATGAGCATCATGGCACTCACGATTGACCACGACATCCCCGATGATACGCTTGCACGTGTGCTTGCGATCGACGGCATCTTCGACGCAAAGTTTGTCAACTTTGAGACGATCTGAGGGAATTTCATCCTTTTTCCATAATTGTCCGCTATGATATAGTCAAAAGGACAAAGTATCAATTGAAATTAAGGAGGCAAATGCCTATGAACTCAATTAAAACAACAATGTTGATGGCCCTCCTGATGGCACTCATGGTTGCCCTTGGCGGCATTTTTGCAGGGCATACAGGCATGACCATCATGCTTATCATTGCGCTCGGCATGAACTTTTTCTCATACTGGTTCTCCGACCGCATGGTGCTCAGCATGTATAATGCGCAGGAGGTTGACCGTCAGCGCGCGCCCGAGCTCTACGGGCTCGTGGAAAAGCTTGCGGGACGCGCGGGGCTTCCGATGCCACGTGTCTACATCATCAACGAGGATGCGCCGAATGCATTTGCGACGGGACGTAACCCGTCAAACGCGGCGGTTGCGGTCACGACGGGTCTGATGCGTGCGCTCGACTATAACGAGATCTCGGGCGTGCTCGGACATGAGCTCGCGCATGTCAAGCACCGTGACATCCTCATCTCGACGATTGCGGCGACGATGGCGACCGTCATCTCCTATGCCGCGAGCATTGCCCAGTGGGCGGCGATCTTCGGCGGCGGACGTTCGAGCGACGATGACCGCGGCGGCATCATCGGGCTCATCGCAACGGCGATCATCGCACCGATTGCGGCGGCACTCATCCAGATGGCGATCTCGCGCTCACGTGAGTACAGCGCGGACGAGGGAGGCGCAGAGATCTGCGGCAACCCGAACTACCTCGCATCGGCACTCGAGAAGATCGAATACTATGCCGTACATGGCGCACCGCTGCCCGAGGCGACCCCCGCCACGGCGCATATGTGCATCATCAACCCGTTGACGGGACGGGACATCTCGTTCAAGAGCCTGTTCTCGACCCATCCCGATACGCAGGAGCGCATCGCACGTCTGCGCGAGCAAGCGCAGCGCATGAACATCCGCTGAATATCGAAACATGGCACACACAACCCTCAAGAGTTTGTAACAGCTCTCGAGGGTTTTTGCGTGAATGATTGTATTGCGTTCTTCCGCACATAGACATATAATGGAATCATTGATCAAATGGAAAGAGGAGAGAGACTATGAGTTCACTGCACATTGCCGCTGAAAAGGGCGAGATCGCCGAGCGTATTTTGCTGCCGGGGGATCCCCTGCGCGCGAAGTTTATTGCGGAGAATTTCCTTGAGGGGGCGAAGGAGTACACCTCCATCCGCAATATCCTCGGCTACACGGGCTCATACAAGGGGGTTCCCGTCTCCGTGCAGGGCACGGGTATGGGCATGCCGTCCATCTCCATCTATGTGAATGAGCTGATGGACTACTACGGCGTGCAGAAGCTCATCCGCGTCGGCACTTGCGGCGGTATGCACGAGAAGGTAAAGCTGCGCGACGTGTTCATCGCGCAGGGCGCAACGACGGACTCGGGCATGATTCGGAGCATCTTCGGCGGCTCGATCAACTATGCGCCGCTCGCGGACTACGAGCTGCTCTCCGCTGCGGTAGAGAATGCAAAGAAGCTGAACCTCCCCGTGCGCGTCGGCAATGTCATCTCCGTCGACCGGTTCTATGATGAGGAGATCGACAATGCGAAGCTGCGTCAGTACGGTGTGCTCGCGGTCGAGATGGAGGCGGCAGCGCTCTATACGCTCGCGGCGAAATACGGGCGGCAGGCACTCGCGCTCTTTACCGTCAGCGATCATCTCGTCACGGGCGAGAAGTGCACGGCAGAGGAGCGGCAGACGACGTTCAGCGACATGATCAAGATCGCGCTTGAGACAGCGATTGGCTAAGTGTAAATTACCTAAGGAATCGCTGATAAAATGAAGTCCGTCAGATTGGCGTAGCTGAATTTATCAGTGCTTCCCTAAGCTGCTGTACGAGGTCTTTGGACTTCGTGCAGCAGTTTTTTTGAGTTGTTTTGACTGAAAAACTCATGAAATTATCATCGAAAACTCGAAAGAAAACGTTTGCTTTTTGGAAAATGATGACGTATAATAAAACACAAGAAAGAAAACGTTTACTTTTCAAGATTCTTTTCCAGTTGTACCGTTTTTAAGAGTTGGTTACGGGAGACACTCATCCGTTTCCCACGATGAAGGAGGGAGTTACATGGAGGAGAAGAAATTTATCCTCACAATCAGCCGTCGGTACGGCTGCGGTGGTCGGGAACTCGCGAACATTCTCGCTGAGAAGCTGGGCGTTCATCTCTACGATCGCCAGATCGTCCATCTCGCGGCGGCAAAGCTTGGCATCAACGATCTGCATGAGAAGGAGCTGCTCGAGCTTGAGAACACGGTGAAGCCGCTGTCCTCGCGCTTCATTCCGTTCCACTCGTTCGGCATGGCGATGGGCGAGTCCAGTCAGGGGATGTTCATGGCGGAGTCGAACGTTGTGCGGAAACTTGCTGATGACGGTCCGTGCATCTTCCTCGGGCGCTGCGC
Source organism: Centipeda infelix ATCC 43532 (assembly GCF_000234095.1). Taxonomy (GTDB): domain Bacteria; phylum Bacillota; class Negativicutes; order Selenomonadales; family Selenomonadaceae; genus Centipeda; species Centipeda infelix. Next base: position 178,462 of record NZ_JH376799.1, on the reverse strand, counting down.
GGACTATGCGCTCCGGAAGCGCGACGATGTGTTTTCCATCTTCGTCTGTGCGGACGACGACTACCGTGAGGAGCGCGGACGTACGGTCTACGAGGGCAAGACGCTCAAGGAGATGGATCGCGAGGACGAGAAACGCGCGCGCTACTATGACTACTATACGGGGCGCAAGTGGGGCGACGGTGCACACTATGATCTCGTTGTGAATGCGGGGCGCGCACCGCTCGCGCAGATTGCGGACGGCATCATTGCCTACATCCGCACGGTCAAAGGCTGAGGAGGGCTTCCCATGTCGGACAAAAAGAGCAAGTTCTGGCCGCGCATCGCGTATTCCTGCGGCACCTTCGGACATGATGTGTTCTATGCTATGCTCGGTACATACTTCATGATCTTTGTCACGAGCAATCTGTTCCACTCCGACAATCACGAGCACGATGCCTATATGATCGGAATTGTAACGACGATCATTCTTGTACTGCGCATCGGTGAACTCTTTCTTGATCCCTTTATCGGCAATACGATTGACAAGACGAAGACGCGTTGGGGCAAGTTCAAGCCGTGGGTCATCGTGGGCGCGTTCGTCGCGGCGATCACGCTGGCGATTCTCTTCACGGATATGGGCGGGCTGACGGTATCGAATCCGATGCTCTACCTCGTCCTCTTCGCACTGCTCTATCTCATTATGGATATTTTTTACTCTGCAAAGGATGTTGCCATCTGGTCGATGATCCCGGCGCTCTCGTTCGACTCGCGTGAGCGCGAGGTGACGGCGACCTACGCGCGTATCGGCTCGGTGTTCGGCGGTCAGCTGGTCACGGCGATCGTCATGCCCGTCGTGCTCTATTTCTCGCTGAACGAGAACGGCGGCGCGGGCGACTCTGCGGGGTGGTTTGCGTTTGCGGTCATCGGCGGCGGCATCGCAACACTCGGCGCGATTATCCTCGGCCTTGGGACAAAGGAAGAGGACTCTGCGCTGCGCGAGAACAAGACGGAGACCTCGTTCAAGGACGTGTTCTCGATCCTCATCAAGAATGATCAGCTGCTCTGGGTGGCGATTGCGTATCTTGTTTTTGTTCTTGGGCAGAATGTCATCAATAATTTCAACCTCTATTACTTTATCTATGTGCTCGGCGACGCGAAGCAGTTCTCGTTCCTCGGCGTCATCAACGTCATCATCGGGCTGCTCGCCGTCGCGCTCTTCCCGACGCTGACGGAGAAGTTCAGCCGCCGCAGGCTCTTCTTCGGCTCGGTCGCCGTGATGCTCGTCGGCATCGTGCTCTATGCGATGGCGGGTACAAGCGTTGTTATGACGCTCTTTGCTGCAGGTCTCTTTGCCCTGCCGCAGCCGCTGGTCTTCCTCGTCGTGCTCATGACGATCACGGATACGGTGGAGTACGGTCAGCTGAAGCTCGGACACCGCGATGAGGCACTGGTTCTCTGTGTGCGTCCTCTGGTGGACAAGCTCGCGGGTGCGATTACAAGCGGTCTGATCGGTCTGACCGCGATCTGGGTCGGTATGACGAGCGGTGCGACGGCGGCGACGATTACGCCGGAGAACCTCTTTAACTTCAAGCTCGTGATGTTCGCAGCACCGTTTGTGTTCATCCTGCTCGGTACAATTCTCTATCGTGCGAAGGTGACACTGACGGAGGCGGAGCACGCGCGCATCGTGGAGGAACTGGAAGAAAAATGGGATGAAATGAATCAGTAATCTGTGTTAAGGAATCGCTGATAAAATGAAGTCCGTCAGATTGGCGTAGATTTTTTCGTCCGAACAAGGAGGCAAACCGGACGCATAGCCAAAGCTATGTGGAGGATTTGCCGACACAGTGCGGGCAAAAAAGATGCGTCAAGATGGCGCGGCTGAATTTATCAGTGCTTCCTTAATATTGGGAAAGCGGTCGGTGTCGGCCGCTTTCTTTGCAGAAATGGAGGTCTTGATATGAGCGGCTTCGATTTTGAGAAACTGAAAGACCCGCAGTATTTTGCGGAGAACCGCCTGCCCGCGCACAGCGACCATATCTTCTATCGTGACGAGGCGGAACTGGCACGCGGCGTATCCTCGTTCTACCGCACGCTCGGCGGCATTTGGCATTTTGCCTATGCGCGGAATACGGCACTCATCCCTCAGGGCTTTGAGGCAGCGGACTACGACTGTCACGACTGGGAGACGATCCATGTGCCGGCGCATATCCAGATGGAGGGACACGGTGTACCGCATTATACGAATACGACGTATCCGTGGGACGGACACGAGAGCATCGCGCCGGGGGAGATTCCGACGCGCAGCAACCCCGTCGGCTGCTATGTGAAGTATTTCACCGTGCCGGAGGACTGGGAAAATGTTTTCATCTCCTTTGGCGGCGTGGATGCGGCACTCGCACTCTTCCTCAATGGGCATTTCGTCGGCTACAGTGAGGACAGCTGCACACCTGCGGACTTCGATCTGACACCGTATCTTGTGGCGGGCGAGAACAAGCTGGCGGCGATGGTGTTCCGCTATGCGAGCGCGAGCTGGCTTGAGGATCAGGATTTTTGGCGGTTCTCGGGGATCTATCGCGATGTCCTTCTCTATACGAAGCCCGCCGTGCACATCGAGGACATCGAAGTCCGTGCAATTCCTGTTCATAACTATGCGGACGGTCAGCTCTCCATTCGTCTCTCGTTCGGCGATGCGGGGGAAAAGGGCGTTATGCTCGATCTCTACGATGCGGATGGCACCGAGGTGCTGCAGATCAATGAGCATTTTGTGGGGACGGCGTACGAGCTTTCGGCGGACATTGCGGGGATTCGCTTGTGGAGTGCGGAGGAGCCGTATCTCTACCATGCCGTTCTCTGTGTCTATGATGCGGATGGTCTTCTGCAGGAAACGCTGCGTGTGCGCGTCGGCTTCCGTGAGTTCTGCCTCAGGGATGGACTGATGCAGATCAATGGCAAGCGCATTGTGTTCAAGGGGGTGAACCGCCACGAGTTCGACTGCGACCACGGGCGGGCGATGGATCCCGTGCTATTCGAGCAGGATATTATCGCGCTCAAACGCGCGAATGTCAACGCGATCCGCACGTCACATTATCCAAACAGCAGCCGTCTCTATGAGCTGTGCGATATCTACGGACTCTACGTGATCGATGAGACGAATCTCGAGACGCACGGCTCGTGGATGAAGAACGGAGCATGTGCGAAGGACGAGCATACCGTGCCCGGTGATCGTGCAGAGTGGCTGCCCGCTGTGCTTGACCGCGCACAGTCGATGTACGAGCGGGACAAGAACCACCCGAGCATCCTCATCTGGTCGTGTGGAAACGAGTCCTGCGGCGGGCGTGACATCTACGAGATGAGCGAATACTTCCGCCGCGTCGATCCGACGCGCCTCGTTCACTACGAGGGAATTTTCTGGGATCGCATCTATCCCGCAACGAGCGATATGGAAAGCCAGATGTATACGAAGGCGGCGGACATCGAGGCGTTCCTCAAGGAGCACAGGGACAAGCCCTTTATCTGCTGTGAGTATACGCACGCGATGGGCAACAGCTGCGGCGGTATGCACAAGTACACGGAGCTGACGGAGCGCGAACCGCTCTATCAGGGCGGCTTTATCTGGGATTTCGGCGATCAGGCAATTCGTCGGCGCGGGCGGTACGGTGAGGATGTATTTCTCTATGGCGGGGACTTCGGCGACCGTCCGTCGGACTACAACTTCAGCGGCAACGGTATTTTCTTTGCCGATCGTCGTCCGACGGCAAAACTGCAGGATGTGAAGTTCAACTATCAGAATTTCACGCTGCGCCCTTCGTGGAATGGTGTGGAGATCGAGAACAAGAGTCTCTTTACAAATGCGGACCGCTATGTGCTGCAGCTTGTTCTTGCCGTGGACGGACAGAAGGTCTGGCAGCGGCGTATGCCGGCACCCTCCATACCGCCGGAAGAAACGCGCTGTTTGCCCTGCGCCGTACCCTCGTTTGGCAATGGGGAACATGTGCTGACAGCGTCTCTCGTGCTTGCACGGGAGGAGCGTTGGGCAAACGTGGGGCATGAGGTTGCATTCGGTCAGGCGATTCTGCCGGCATGGACGGGCGACGCACTGCAGATCCGCGATGTCGTTGCGGCGTGTCCTTCCGCACCCGTTTATGCACCGCTCGTGGAGAACGGAAGTCTGCGCGTGGTGCAGGGGGACATCAATCTCGGTGTGCAGGGGGCGGGCTTCTCCCTTATATTCTCGAGTGCGCAGGGAAATCTCGTTTCCTATCGCTATGGCGGTCGGGAGCTGATCGAGGAACTGCCGCAGCCGTCGTTCTGGCGTGCGCCTGTTGACAACGACTACGGCAGCGGACGCATGGCGGACTGTGCGCAGTGGAAGCTTGCGAGCCTCTATCGCCGCTGTACGCGGATTGAGTACAGCGTGGATGATGCTGCGTTTACGGTGGTGGATGGATTCTTCGGCAGACAGGAGGAACGCCGCGCCAAGAGCGTCACTGTGCGCTTTACCTATGCACTCACAGCGTCGCCCGCAGCAACCTGCAGCGTCACCTATACGGTGGATGCGACGGGGGCGCTCCGCGTTGCACTCGACTATGAGGCGGCAGAGGGGCTGCCCGAGATGCCGGACTTTGCGATGCTCTTTACGCTCTCTGCGGAGTATGACCGCATCCGCTTCTACGGTTACGGGCCGAAGGAGAACTATATTGACCGCTGCGAGGGTGCGCGGCTCGGTATCTATGAGAGTACGACGGCAGACGCGGTTGAGCCGTATCTGCGCCCGCAGGAGACGGGCAATCATTGCGGTGTGCGCTGGATCGAGGTCACGGATCGCAGCGGGCATGGGATTCGCATTGCGGGCGATGTGCCGTTCGAGGCGTCGGCACTGCCATACAGCCCGCATGAGCTTGAGAATGCGCGTCATGCATACGATCTGCCGCGTCCGCAGCACACGTATCTGCGTGCGTCGGCAGGGATGTGTGGCGTGGGCGGAGACGACAGCTGGGGCGCACCCGTGCTTGCGGAGTATGTGCAGAAAAACGAAACGCGGCATCTGGCGTTTACACTGAAGGGGATTTGAGGAAAAACAAAAACGCAGGAGTTTTCAAAAAGCTCTTGCGTTTTTTTGCAAAAAGAGATAGAATGGAAAACGGAAAAGAAAACGTTTACTTTCGCTTGGCTACATTTTGATGCTTACCCAAAGATGAACGGAGGATGCAGACGATGGCGATATTGGACGAGATGAACGAAGTGTTTCGAGAGAAGTTCGGTGCGGCGGACACACACGCATATTTCTCACCGGGGCGTGTGAATCTCATCGGCGAGCATACGGACTACAACGGCGGACATGTCTTCCCGTGCGCGATCTCGCTCGGTACGTATGCGCTCGTTGCACCGCGCACGGACGGCGTGTCGCGGCTCTACTCGATGAATTTGCCGGAGCAGGGCGTGGTGGAGTTCCCCATGCACGGCGCGGTGAAGACGGATGCCTACGGTTGGGCGAACTACCCCATCGGCGTTGTGCGCATGATGGCGGATGCGGGTCACGCGGCGGCGCACGGCTTTGACATTCTGTTCTACGGCAATCTGCCGAACGGCGCGGGTCTCTCCTCCTCTGCATCCATCGAGGTGCTGATGGCGGTTATCCTGAACGACGAACTCGGGCTTGGCATCGACATGGTGGAACTCGTGAAGCTCGCGCAGAAGGCGGAAAATATCTTTGTCGGCATGAACTGCGGCATCATGGATCAGTTTGCCGTCGGTATGGGAAAGAAGGACTGTGCGATCCTCCTCGACTGCAACACGCTTGCGTACCGCTACAGCAAGCTCGACCTCAAGGGCTGCAGCATCGTCATCACGAATACAAACAAGGCGCACAGCCTCGTCACCTCGGCGTACAACGAGCGTCGGATGCAGAGCGAGGCGGCACTCAAGGCGCTGCAGAAGGTGATGGCGATCAAGTCACTCGGCGAGCTGACAAACGCAGAGTTCGATGAGAATGCCGCTGTAATCGAGGATGAGGTCGAGCGCAGACGCGCACGCCATGCGGTCTACGAGAACCGCCGCACGCTCGAAGCGGTGGAGGCACTTGAGAAAAACGATGTGAAGCGTTTCGGTGCGCTGATGAACGACTCCCACGTCTCCCTGCGCGACGACTACGAGGTGACAGGACCGGAGCTGGATACGCTCGCAGAACTTGCGTGGCAGCAGGAGGGCGTGCTCGGCTCACGCATGACGGGCGGCGGCTTTGCAGGCTGCACGGTCAGCATTGTGCGCGACGAGGCGATTCCCTCATTCGAGAAGAATGTTGCAGAGGCGTATACGGCGAAGATCGGCTATGCACCGAGCTTCTACGTGGCAAATATTGCGGACGGCGCACGCCGCCTGTAAGGTGAAAGGAGCATACTCATGGCTATCTTGGTTTGCGGCGGTGCGGGCTACATCGGCTCCCATGCGGTGCACGTGCTCGTCGAAAAGGGCGAGCAGGTCGTCATTGTCGATAATCTGCAGACGGGGCATCGCGGCGCACTGAACCCTGCGGCGAAATTTTACGAAGGCGATATTCGCGATGCCTCCGTGCTCGATAAGATTTTCACGGAGAATAAGATCGAGGCGGTCATTCACTTCGCGGCAAATTCGCTTGTCGGCGAGAGCATGGAAAAGCCGCTGCTTTACTTCAACAACAACGTCTACGGAATGCAGGTACTCCTTGAGGCGATGGTGCGGCACGGCGTGGACAAGATTGTCTTCTCCTCGACGGCGGCGACCTACGGCGAGCCGAAGCGCGTGCCGATCCACGAGGATGACGAGACGTGTCCGACGAATACTTACGGCGAGACGAAGCTCACGATGGAGAAGATGATGAAGTGGGTGAGCCGCGCAAACGGCGTGCGCTATGTCTCCCTGCGCTACTTCAACGCGGCGGGTGCATTGCCCGATGGCTCGATCGGCGAGGATCACAAGACGGAGACGCATCTGATTCCGCTTATCCTGCAAGTACCGACGGGCAGGCGCGACCATATCACGGTGTTCGGCGACGACTATCCGACACCGGACGGGACGTGTCTGCGCGACTACATCCATGTGGTCGATCTCGCGGATGCACATGTGCTTGCGCTCGAATACCTCAGAAAGGGCGGCGCAAGCGACATCTTCAACCTCGGCAACGGGCAGGGGTTCTCCGTGAAGGAGATGATTGCGGCGGCGGAAAAGGCAACGGGACGCTCCATCAAGGTGGAGATCGGCGCACGCCGTGCGGGCGATCCTGCACAGCTCATTGCGTCAAGCGAGAAAGCGCGTACCGTGCTCGGGTGGAAGCCGCAGTTCACGGATGTGGAGCAGGTGATCGGGACGGCGTGGAAGTGGCATGAGAGCCATCCGCACGGGTATGAGGACTAGGACGGGAGGGTGTATCATGTGTGACATTCAGCATGAAATCAGCCGCCTCCTGCACTTTGCCCGTCAGAAGGGGCTGATTGCGCCCGAGGACGAGGTCTATGCGGCGAATCGCCTCCTTGATGTGCTGCACGTCGAGGACTATGTGCCCGAAGAGGTGGATGAAACGCTTGAAACGGCAACGCCGATTCTGGAGTGTATGCTCGACTACGCTGCAGAGAAGGGGCTGATCGAAGGCACGACGGACGAGCGCGACCTCTTCGACACGCGCATCATGGACTGTGTGATGCCGCGTCCGTCCGAGGTTGTGCACGAGTTCCACACGCGCTATGAGACATCCCCGCGCGAGGCGACGGACTACTACTATGCGCTGAGCATCGCCTCGAACTACATCCGCAAGGCGCGCATCGACAAGAACATTGCGTGGAAGACGGCGACGGAGTTCGGGGATCTCGACGTGACAATCAACCTCTCGAAGCCGGAGAAGGATCCGCGCGATATTGCCAAGGCGAAACTCGCGAAGGCAGCAGGTTACCCGAAGTGTCTGCTTTGCCGCGAGAACGAGGGCTATGCGGGGCGTGTGAACCACCCCGCACGTGAGACGCATCGTCTCATTCCTCTGGACCTCGCGGGACATCCATGGTTTTTACAGTATTCCCCCTATACCTACTACAACGAGCACTGTATCGTGCTGAACAGCGATCATGTGCCGATGGTGATTTCGCGTGAGACGTTCGAGAATCTTACGGCATTTCTTGAGATCTTCCCGCACTATTTCGCGGGGTCAAATGCCGATCTGCCAATCGTGGGTGGCTCGATTCTCTCGCATGACCACTATCAGGGCGGACGCTATACGTTTGCGATGGAACGTGCGGCGGTGGAGCAGGAATATACCTTTGCGCACTATCCGCAGGTGCGTGCGGGGCGTGTGAAGTGGCCAATGTCGACGCTGCGGCTCACGTCCTCCGACAAGGATGCGCTCGTGGAGCTTGCGACGGCGATTCTCACGGCATGGCGCACATACAGCGATGCCTCCGTGGACATTCTTGCAGAGACGGATGCGCCACACAATACGATCACCCCGATCGCGCGGCGGCGCGGTACGGACTTCGAGTTCGATCTCGTGTTCCGCAACAACCGCACGACAGCGGAGCATCCGCTCGGGCTGTTCCACCCACACGCGGAGGTGCACCACATCAAGAAGGAGAACATCGGCCTGATCGAAGTGCTGGGGCTGGCGATCCTGCCCGCGCGTCTCAAATCGGAGATGGAGCAGATCCGTGCGGAGCTGCTGCGGGGAACAGCGGACATTGCGGGTATCGCGGACATCGAGAAGCATGCAGACTGGTATCGTTCGGTACGTGCGGCGCACACGACGGTCACGGAGGGAAATGTTGATGGGATTCTGCGCGACGAGATCGGAAAGGTGTTCCTGGAGGTGCTCACGCACGCAGGTGTGTTCAAGCGCGACACGGCAGGGATGGCGGCGTTCGACCGATGGATTGAAAGCATAGCGGGGGTATAACAGGGGGAAGAGCGAATGAAAGCGACGATCGTTGATGTGGCGAAGGAGTCGGGCGTGTCTGTCGCGACGGTTTCGCGCGTCGTGAACGGAAACTATCCCGTGCGTGAAAAGACGCGGCTCAAGGTGGAGAACGCCATCAAGAAACTGGAGTATGTGCCGAATCTGCAGGCACGCGAGCTGAACACGCAGCGTTCCTCGAGCATCGGGGTCGTCGTACCGAGTTTTGACAATATGTTCTTTGCCCAGGTGCTCGACGGCATCGAGGAACGTCTGCGGCGGAGCTCGTACTCTCTGCTCCTCGCGTGTGCGCAGAACGATGCGGCACGCGAGGAGGAGTGTGTGCGGGACTTCATCACACGCAATGTTTCGGGCGTTATCGTCGTCAGTCCGAATACGGAGACGGCAGTCTCGGAGTTCTACGAGAACACGGCGGCGCGTCTGCCTCTGGTCTTTGTCAACAGCGCGCGCGAACTTGCGGGCATCTCGTATGTGACGAGCGATCAGCGCGGCGGGGCGCGTGCGGCACTCGAGCATCTCTTTCACTATGGGCATGAGCGTATCCTCTTTGTGCAGGGCGAGAACAGTGATTCCTACCGCATCAAGGAGAAGGTCTACCGCGAGATCATGCGGGAGCGCGGGGCGTTCCATCCGGAGGACATTGTAAACGTCGGCGAGGGCAACCGCATCGAGACGGTGGAAAATACCATGTTCATTCTCATGGATATGATGCAGGGGCTCGCACCGACGGCGATCTTCTGCTGCAACGATCTCATGGCGATGGGGGCGGTCAACGCCTGTCAGCGCATGGGGCGACGCGTGCCGCAGGACATCTCGGTAATCGGTTACGACAACACGGCACTCAGCCAATATACCGCACCGAAGCTCACAACCATCGATCAGCATATGGGCGATCTCGGGCGGGAGGCGGCACGTCTCATGTTAAAGCAGATCGAGGAGAACGTGACGGAGAATGTCATGCTTGCCAATACCGTGGTTGAGCGTGAGACGACGGGCTTTCGCATGGAGTAAAACGAACAACCAATCGAAGGGGGATATAAATGAATATCGTATATCATGAGCGGGGCAAGGTCTTTCATCTCTTCAACGATTCCATCAGCTACATCTTCATGGTACTGCCCCACGGCGGGCTTGGATCGCTCTACTACGGAAAAGTGCTGCGCGACCGCGCGGGATTTGAGCACCTCTTTGAGCGTGTCCATCGCGGCATGTCGGCGTGCGTCTTTGCGGACTGCCGCGACTACTCTCTGGATGCGATTCGGCAGGAGCTTCCGACCTACGGTTCGTCGGATTTTCGCCGTCCCGCGCTGAACGTATTGCAGGAGAACGGCAGCCGCATCCTTGATATGCAGTATACAGCGCATCGTATCGTGGACGGCAAGCCGAAGCTCGCGGGGCTGCCCGCGACCTACGTGGAGTCGGACGATGAGGCAAAGACCCTCATCGTTGAGGTGAAGGATGCGGTCACGGGGCTGCGTGCGGAACTCCTCTATACAATTTTTGCCGAGGGCGCCGCGATTGCGCGCAGTGTGCGCTATAGCAACGACGGCAAGGAAGTGCTGCACCTGCAGAAGGTCATGAGTATGTCGCTTGACTTGCCCGATACGGAATACGACTGGATGGAGCTGACGGGGGCGTGGACGCGTGAGCGTCACGTCGAGATCCGTCCGCTTGCAACGGGCATCACGGCAATCGGCAGCCGTCGCGGGCATTCCTCGGGGCAGTATAATCCGTTTGCGGCACTCCTGCGGCGCGGAACGACGGAAACGCAGGGCGAGGTGCTCGCCATGAGCCTCGTCTACAGCGGCAATTTCGAGATGCTTGCAGAGGTTGACAACCACGGTGTGACGCGACTGCAGGCAGGCATCCACAGCACGGATTTCGATTGGAAACTTGCACCTGGTGCGGAGTTCCAGACCCCCGAGGCGGTGCTCGTCTGGTCGGATGAGGGGCTGAACGGCATGAGTCAGACCTATCATCGTCTTTATCAAAAGCGTCTTGTGCGCGGGCAGTGGCGCGAGAAGGTACGTCCGATCCTCATCAACAACTGGGAAGCGACGTATTTCGATTTTACGGAGGAGAAGCTGCTCACGATCGCGGACAAGGCGGCGGAGTGCGGCATCGAACTCTTCGTGCTCGACGACGGCTGGTTCGGCGCACGCACGTCCGACTATGCGGGACTTGGGGACTGGACGGTCAATCGCGACCGTCTGCCGAACGGCATCGACGGGCTCGCGGAGAAGATCGAGGCGCGCGGCATGAAGTTCGGCATCTGGGTTGAGCTTGAGATGGTCAACGAGGACTCCGACCTCTATCGTTCCCATCCGGACTGGGTGCTCTCCGTGCCGGGACGGCGCAAGTCGCTCGGACGTTCGCAGTGCGTGCTCGACTTTTCGCGTAAGGATGTGGTCGATAATATCTATGGGCAGATGGAGGCGATTCTCGCGAACGGCAAGGTCTCCTATGTAAAATGGGATATGAACCGCAGCATCACGGAGTGCTGGTCGCACGCACTGCCCGCCGAGCAGCAGGGCGAGGTGTTCCATCGCTACATCCTCGGACTTTATGATCTCTACGAGCGGTTGACAGCGAACTTCCCCCATGTGCTCTTTGAGTCCTGCGCCTCGGGCGGCAACCGCTTCGATCCCGGCATGCTCTACTATGCGCCGCAGACGTGGGCGAGCGACAACTCCGATGCGTCCGAGCGGCAGAAGATCCAGTACGGAACATCCATGTGTTACCCCGTGAGCAGCATGGGCAGCCATGTCTCCGTCGTGCCGAACCATCAGGTCAACCGCATGACTCCGCTGCATACGCGCGCAAATACGGCGTACTTCGGGACGTTTGGCTATGAGCTCGATCTCAACAAACTTACGGAGGAGGAAATCGCCGAAGTCAAGGAGCAGGTCGTCTTTATGAAGGAGTACCGTGAGGTCCTCCAGTTCGGCACATTCTACCGTCTGCAAAGTCCCTTCGAGGGAAATGTAACGGTATGGATGAGCGTGAGCGGGGACAAAAAGACGGCGATCGTCGGCTGGTACCGCACACTGAACCGTGTGAACTATCGTTTCGAGCGTGTACGTCTTGCGGGGCTCCTGCCGGATGTGCTCTACGAGAACAGCCGCAGCGGTGCATGCTGCTACGGTGATGAGCTGATGAATTACGGACTCATTACGACGGACGGTACGGCGGGTGAGCCGAATGCAGAGAACGGCTTGACCACAGACTTTGATTCACGCATCTATGTGCTGAAGGCCGTTGAATAGTTTTTCATAGTGGGACGGGACTGTTGCATGAAGTTTTCTAGCTTCGTGCAACAGTCCCTTTTTTGTATGCAGAATCAACCTTGCATATTTCATTAACTTCCGATAAAATAGAACGTGGGGAAATGGCGTTCAAGAAGGAGGCTTCCTATGGCTGTCAAACGAATCTTTGTGGAGAAACGTCAGGGATTCTTCGATATTCCCGCACAGCGGCTCTGTGACGATCTAGTGGAGACGTTTCGCCTGACGGATTTGCGTGCCGTGCGCATCATTACACGCTATGACATCGAGGGACTGAGCGACGAGGAGTTTGCGCAGGTACGAAACATCGTCTTTGCCGATCCGCCGGTCGATACGGTCTATGAGGATGCACTGCCGTTCTTTTCAGATGCGCGGATGTTCGCGATCGAGCCCTTGCCGGGGCAGTTCGATCCGACAGCGGCAGCGGCGGCGGAGTGTGTGCAGCTCGTGACACAGGGGGAGCGTCCCGATGTGCGGACGGCACGCGTCATTGTTCTGATTGGAAAAATTGATGATCGTGTGTATGAGCAGATCAAGGCGTATCTCATCAACACGGTGGAGAGCCGTGAGGCATCGCTTGCAACGCCTGCCACACTGGAGAGCCGCATTGTGCAGCCGATGGACGTGGAGGTTCTCGCGCAGTTCAATCAGCTCTCGCGGGGGCAGCTCGAGCAGTTCCGTAGGGAACATGGCTTTGCGATGAGCGAGGCGGATCTCGAATTTGTGCAGCAGTATTTCCGTGACACGGAGCGTCGTGCCCCGACGATTACGGAACTGCGTGTCATTGACACCTACTGGTCAGATCACTGCCGACACACGACATTTACCACGGCGATTGATGCCGTGAATATCGAGAACGGCTTTTTCTCCCTGCCGATCATCGAGACCTATCAGCAGTATACGGATGATCGCAGGGCGGTCTATGCGGGCGACAAACGCGATATGACACTTATGGATATCGCCGTCATCGGGATGAAGGTGCTGCGCGCAGAGGGCAAGCTGAAGGATCTCGATGAATCCGAGGAGATCAATGCGTGCAGCATTCGTGTGACCGTCGATGTGGATGGCAAGGATGAGGACTGGCTTCTCATGTTCAAGAACGAGACACACAACCACCCAACGGAGATTGAGCCGTTCGGCGGTGCGGCGACCTGTCTCGGCGGCGCGATCCGTGATCCTCTCTCGGGGCGTTCGTATGTCTATCAGGCGATGCGTGTGACGGGGGCATCCGACCCGCGTGTACCGATCGAGGAAACACTGGCGGGGAAGCTCCCACAGAAGAAGATCACGCTCGGTGCAGCGGAGGGATACAGCTCCTACGGTAACCAGATCGGACTTGCGACGGGACAGGTGCGCGAGATTTACCACAAGGGCTATCTCGCAAAGCGCATGGAGATCGGTGCGGTCATCGGTGCCGTACCCGCCGCGCAGGTGGTGCGTGAATGTCCGCAGCCGGGAGATGTCATCATCCTCCTCGGCGGGCGTACGGGACGTGACGGCATCGGCGGTGCGACGGGCTCGTCGAAGCAGCATACGTCAGACTCTCTTACTACTTCGGGGGCGGAGGTGCAGAAGGGAAATCCTCCGACGGAGCGCAAGATTCAGAGGCTTTTCCGGAACCCTGAGGTCAGTCGCATGATAAAGCGCTGCAACGACTTCGGTGCGGGCGGTGTTGCCGTTGCCATTGGCGAGCTTGCCGACGGGCTGACGATCGATCTCGATGCCGTTCCGAAGAAGTATGAAGGGCTGGATGGGACAGAGCTCGCGATCTCAGAGTCGCAGGAACGCATGGCGGTCGTGCTCGCACCGAAGAATGTCGCTGCATTCCTGCGTCATGCGGATGCGGAGAATCTCGAGGCGACCGAAGTCGCCATTGTCACAGCAGAACCGCGCCTCGTCATGAAGTGGCGCGGCAGAGAAATCGTGCGGCTTGCACGCAGCTTCCTTGCAACGAACGGTGTGCGCCAGCACGTTCGCGTTATCGTTGAGCCGCCCAATGAAAAAAATCCATATCTGCAGCAGCTTCCGCCGCTTGTGAAAAAAGTGGGACGTGCACTCGAGGATATGTGGATCGAGAATTTGCGTGATCTCAATGTGTGCAGCCAGAAGGGATTGGGTGAGCGGTTTGACGCGACGGTCGGTGCTGCTTCCGTACTTATGCCGTTTGGAGGCAAGAACCAGCTGACTCCATCGGAGGCGATGGTGGCAAAGCTGCCTGTGCGTCACGGGGAGACGAATACGGCATCCGCGATGGCGTTTGGGTTCAACCCCGATCTTTCGACGTGGAGTCCGTTCCACGGTGCGGTCTACGCCATTGTCGAGGCGGTGGCAAAGATCGTTGCTGTGGGCGGTGAGGCGGCAAAGGTACGCCTAACTTTGCAGGAGTATTTCGAGCATCTCGGTACCGATCCAAAGAAGTGGGGCAAGCCCTTTGCTGCACTCCTTGGTGCGCTGCGGGCGCAGCATGAGATGGGCATACCCGCGATTGGCGGAAAGGACTCCATGTCGGGTTCGTTCGAGAACTTGAATGTCCCGCCGACCCTCGTTGCCTTTGCCGTTGCGACCATGCGCGCCAATGAGGTCCTTTCGCCCGAGTTCAAGTACCCTGGCAACAAGGTCGTCATGATCCCTGTTCCGCGTGATGTGCAGGATCTCCCGGTATTTCCACGCCTCAACAAGAATTTTGAAAGAATTCATCAGCTGATAACGGAGAACAAGGTGTTTTCCGCTATGAGCGTTGGGCGTGGCGGCATTGCGGCTGCGATCTCAAAGATGTGCCTTGGAAACAACCTTGGCTTCAAGTTTACCTCGTTCATCCCCCAGGACGACCTCTTTAAGCCGCTCTACGGAACGATGCTGCTTGAGGTCGCCTCTGCGTTCGATACGGCGGCGAACCTCGCGGGAACGGGGGCGGTCGAGATCGGCAAGACGCGTGATGTGCCGAGCATTATCACGGAGATCGACACCATTGTTCTCAGTGATGTGCATGAAGCGTTTACAGAGCCTCTTGAAAAGATCTTTCCGACGACAGTGCCGCAGATCGTGCGGCAGATCGATCGTCCAACCTATGCACCTTATACGCAGGGCAAATTCGTTGGCAGTTCGGTCAAGATCGCAAAGCCGCGTGTCTGCATCCCCGTATTCCCGGGGACGAACTGCGAGTACGATTCGGCGCGTGCGTGGGAACGCGCGGGGGCGATTCCCGAGATTTTCGTCGTGCAGAATCTCACGCCGAAGGCAGTCGAAGAAACCGTGACGGCACTCGCTGCGGCACTGCGTCGATCACAGATCCTCATGCTGCCGGGCGGCTTCAGCGGCGGCGATGAGCCGGACGGTACGGGTAAATTCATCGCGGCGATGTTCCGTGCACCCGTGCTTGCCGAGGCGGTACAGCGCCTCCTGCGCGATCAGGACGGTTTGATCCTCGGTATCTGCAACGGCTTCCAGGCACTCCTGAAGCTCGGCCTGCTGCCCTACGGGAAGATCACTGATTTGAATGAGAGCTCGCCGACACTGACCTACAACAATATCGGACGGCACGTTTCGCAGACCGTGCGCGTGCGTATTGCATCGAATCTCTCGCCGTGGCTTGCGGGCGTGAGCGTCGGGGATACGCATACGATTGCAGTCTCGCATGGGGAAGGTCGATTCTATGCGGACGCAAAGACCGTGGCGAATCTCCGCATCCGTGGTCAGATTGCGACCCAGTATGTGAACGAAAAGGGAATGCCGACACTCGATCAGCCGTATAATCCGAACGGATCCGTTAACGCCATTGAGGGGATCACGAGCCCTGATGGGCGCATCTACGGGCGCATGGCGCACGCGGAGCGCATTGGTGAAAACATCTCAAAGAATGTGCCCGGTGAAATGAACCAGATGATCTTTGAGTCGGGTGTGTCTTACTTTATGCGCTGATCTTTGGGAAATCAAAAGGCTTCTGTACGAGCAGTTTATTCGTACAGAAGCCTTTTTTGAATCAGATATAGTATCTTTTGCACAGGGCGGTGTATGTTGCCGCGCCCGCATCGGTCAGCAGATAGTAGCTGCCCTCGCGATGGAGGAGGTGCTGATCGATGAGCTCGCGGCTGACGCGGCGCACTTTGCTTTCCTCCCATTTCAGATGGTCGCCGATCTCGTCCGCGTGGTTCTCCGTACTCTCAACGCGTTCAGCCGTATGTCTGCCGATGTGAAGCAGGAAGAGGTCCCGCTGCATCTGCCGCATACTTCTTTTGCGGCGGATGTATGCCGTGACAGCTCCCTTTGGCCCCATGAGCAGGGCAAGCAGGTAGACGAGCATATTTATGACGGCACACAGCCCTGCAATCGAGGCGTTCATATGGACGGCAAGCGCGTAACCGAGAGCGGAGTTCACCATGCTGACGAGGAGGGCGAGGAGGAGCGTGTGCGACAGGTGTTTTGTAAAGAGCAGTGCCGTCGCACCGGGGGCGATGAAAAACGAGATGACGAGAATCGCACCGACCGCGTCGAATGCCGCAACCGTCGTGAGCGAGGTGAGCGACATAAAGGCGTAAAAGAGGATGCCCGTCGGTACTCCGATGAGCCGTGCGTATTCGCCGTCAAACGTGGAGACCTTGAGCTCCTTGTAGAACACGGTGATAAACACTGCAATCAGGAGGGCGAGCCCGCTCATCTTGAGCGCGGCAGCGGGAATCTCCACGCCGCCGATCCCGACCGTGTTCAGCCCTGCGTAGATAACTTCGCCCATGAGTACCATGTCGGTATCGAGGTGGGCGTTCCCCGCATATTTGCTGATGAGTATGACGGCGAGCGCAAAGAGCAGGGGAAAGATGACACCGATCGCATCGTCGTATTTGACAAGGCGCGTCTTGCCGAGCAGCTCGACGAGAGACACCGTGACAACGCCCATGAGTGCCGCACCGAAGAGCAGCCACGGAGAGCCGAGGTCATGCGTTACGAAGAAGGCGAGCACGATGCCGAGCAGAACGGTGTGACTGATTGCGTCTGCCATCATGGAGAGACGGCGCAGGATGAGGAATACGCCGAGCGGTGCGCACGCTGCCGCCGTCAGCAGGAGTACGAGCAGTGCGTCATCCATGTGAGTGCCTCCGTTTCAATACGCTGCCGAGGATGCCCTTTGTCCCGAAAACAATGGAAAAAAAGGCGATCAGCGAGGCAACGAGGATGATGGAGGGCCCCGTCGACATGCCCTGTTCGAGCGTGCTGATGTATGTTCCAACGAGTGCGGAGACGGCACCGATGAGGCTGCTCAGCAGGAGCACGCGTGCAAAGTTGTTCGACCACTGATTTGCCGCAACGCAGGGGATAATGAGGAAGGAGCTGATGAGGATTGCGCCGACTGCCTTGATTCCGATACCGATGACGGCAATCGTCATGACGAGCAGGAGGAGGTTCAGCAGTCGGCAGGGCAGTCCGACCACCTCCGCATACTCCGCGTCAAAGACGAAGAGCTTCAGCTCCTTGTAAAAGAGCAGCAGGAGCGTGAGCACGAGGGCAGACACGACGGCGATCAGCAGGACATCCGCCTCAAGCATGTATGCCGCCTGTCCGAAGATGTACGTCCCGAGCCCCGCCTGTGACGCGCCCGCGTAGTCGGGATTTCCTTGGATAAAACTCTTGAGTGCCATACCAAGACCGAAGAAGCCCGAGAGGAAGATTGCGAGGTTTGCATCGAGCCCCAGACGCTTGTCCCTGTGCGCGAGCTGGATGAGCGCGTAGCTTGCCGCACCTGCCGCGATTGCTCCCGCGAGGAGGATGACGGGGCTGCGCGTCGCGAACGCCATGTAGGCAAGGATGATACCGGGAAAGGTCGAGTGCCCGATTGCATCACCGATGAGGCTCTGCCCCTTGTAGACGCTGAATGCGCCGACGGGGGCGGCGGCGACGGCGAGGATAATGCTGCCGAGCGCGACAATCTGAAAGGTGTAGTTCGTCAGAATGTCCATCGCTCACTCCTTCACACGGTAGGCGCGCGCGAGTGCCGCCTCCTTGTCGATATCTGCGAGATAGTCCGATGCCTTTACCGTGCGGTTCAGCACGACGAGATAGTCGAAATAGGCATCGAGTGTGCTGAGATCGTGGTGGACGGCGATGACGGTGCGCTTTTCTTTTTGTAAATCCATGAACTTGTCCATGATGATGCGTTCCGTCGTCTCGTCAACGCCTGCAAGCGGCTCGTCCATGATGTAGAGCTGTGCGTCCTGTGCGAGTGCGCGTGCGATGAAGACGCGCTGCTTCTGCCCGCCCGACAGCTCCGAGATCTGACGGTCGGCGAAGTCTGCCATCTTCATTTTATCGAGCGCGTCCATCGCCAGAGCGCGATCCTCCTTGCCGGGGCGGCGCACAAGTCCCAGATGCGCATATCGTCCCATGAGCACGACATCGAAGACCGTCGTCGGGAAGTCCCAGTGTACCGAGCCGCGCTGCGGCACATAGGCGATCTGCTTGTGCACGGCGGAGAGTGCCTTGCCCCAGAGACGCACTGCGCCCGAGACGGGCTTCAGCAGCCCGAGGATGCCCCGCAGCAGGGTGGACTTGCCCGCGCCGTTCGGTCCTACGATCGCACAGCGCACGCACTCCGGCACATCGAGGTCGATGTCCCAGAGCACGGGGGTATCGCGGTATGCCATTGTGAGGTCTTCGACGTGGATCACACTGTTTGTTCCTGTCATTCTGAGCCCCTTCTGTATGGTTTGGTATGTTGCCATGCGATGCTCCTAAGCGAACCCTAGTGGAGCAAGCGAGTAAAACGTGCGGTATGCCCCGGCGGATTTCTTTCGTTCAAGCGAAGCGCGTTTAAGAAGTCCGCCGGTATTTAAGCATACAAGCACGTGATCGCTTGCGCAACTAAGTGTTCGCGTGGAGTTCGCAGGGCATATGAACAGTTACTTCAAATGCGAAACAATCAGATCAATGTTGCTGCGGTACATCGTGATATAGGTGTCGCCCTTCTGTCCGACGGGCGCGAGTGAGTCGGAGAAGAGCTCGCTGCCCTCGCCGCCGACGATCTCCACATCGAACCCCTTCGTCTTGCAGACCTCCTGCAGCTTCTTCATGCGCTCGGGATTTGTCGTGCTCTCGGCGAACACTGCCTTGACTTTATGGTCGACAATGTAATTTGCTGTCTTTTCAATATCTGCATTTGCGACCTCGGAATCTGTGCTGACACCCTGCGGTGCAATGACGTTCACATGGTAGCGATGAGAGAAGTAGTTGAATGCGTCGTGCGGTGTGACGAGGTTGCGCTGACCCTCGGGAATCTGTGCAATCTTCTGTGTGATCTCCGCATCAAGGGCATCCAGATCGGCGAGATACTTCTTCAGATTCTCTTGAATCTCCTTCTCGTGTGCGGGAACGAGCTTAATGAGTTCGGCTGCCGCCGCTTCCGTCGCCTGCTTGTAGAGCGCGACATCGAACCAGAAATGCGGGTCGACGATCTTCTTGCCGTCCTCCTCCATGTAGTTGATGTTCGCGTCCGCAAAGTTCTTCGTGACCGCGACCCCCTTCTTCTCAAGCACCTCTGCCATCTTGCCCTCGAAGTGCAGGCCGTGGTAGAGGAGGAGATCTGCCTTCTTGATCTTTTCAAGGTCGGCAGGCTGCGCGACGTAGAGATGCGGATCCTCACCTGCGGGGATAATCAGCTCGATGTTCACATAGTCGCCCGCGAGCTGTTTTGTCATATCCTGTAAAAATGAGGTTGTGACCGTCACGGTTTTCTTCGTGTCGGCTGCCTTGTCGCTGCCTGTGCCTCCTCCGCCGCAGCCGACGGCGACCAGTGCCATCATGGCGAGTGCGAGGGTGAGCAGGAATCGTGGGAATAATTTTTTTGCGTGCATATTTGCACCATCCTTTCATTTGTATTGAGAATAGCACAAAAATTGAATCTTGTAAATGAGAAAATTTCTCAATGATGATATTTTTATAAATGAAAAGCGTCCCTGCACGAATACACAGGGACGCCAATATGTGTTTTCCAAATTATTTTCCGAGCAGCTTCTCTTTCAATGCGCGATAACGAATCGTCTCATATGCACCAATCTGGGACTCGGGATGGTCGCTGCCGTAGGCACGCCCGCTAACGGACAGCAGCGGCGGCGATTGGATGCGCTTGGCGACTGCCATGCCTGTATAGAGTCCCCACCAGCGTTCGAGGTCGGCGATAAAGTCTGCTGCCGTTGGGAAATACGCTGCGACAAGCCCTTTTTCACAGCCAATCTGTGTTTCGAGTGTGTTTTTGGCATAGTATTCCAGAATTTCCTCGGGCGTTTCATTGTTTTCTGCAAAGGCACGGAAGAGGTAGTCGTGGTAGAGGTAGCGGATGGGGTCGCCCTTGCCCTCGTCAACGTTCTGTGCGTCGGAGAGTTCGGCACTCGGTACGATGTCGATGATGCCCTGCGGGATGACCTCGCGCCCATAGACACTATTGTTCAGATAGCGTGCGAGGTCGTAGACCTGATACTTCCAGAGGTCGGCGAGCGCACAGAGGAAGCCCGCCTGATCGCCGTAGAGGGTCGCGTAGCCGACAGTGGACTCCGCCTTGTTTGCGTTGCAGGTAAAGCCTGCGCCCCATGCGGCGGCGACGGCGGAGAGGACACGTCCGCTGCGGTCACGTGCCTGCATATTCTCGCGCACGAACGAGGAGATCGTGAGGTGCTCACCCTCTGCCGCACATTTTCCCATGATGGGAACATTCGTGAGTTGATCGACCGTGTGCGTGACACTCTCCTCGATGGGGACGATCATGTGGCGGCAGCCGAGATTGTCCGCGAGCTGTGCGGCAAGCCCCTTCGTTGTTGCAGAGTTGAAACGGCTCGGCATATTGACGAGCAGGACGTTCTCCGCGCCGATCGCGTCGACGTAGAGAGCCGCGGCGACAGCAGAGTCGATGCCGCCCGAGATGCCGATGACAACGCGCTTCATATGGATGCGTGCAAGAAATTTTTGCACGGCATAGCGCAGCATACGGTGGATGGGGGCGATTGATTCCTCGGTATGCTGTGTGACGGCGGGGGGAAGCTGTGCGGTGTCAATCACGCTCACACCCTCGGTATAGGCAGGGGATATTAGGACGCGTTCCCCTTTTTCGTTGAATGCGTGTGCTCTGCCCGGGAAGGCGTAGACGGTCTTGCCCTTGTCTTGTAGTCCAAGCATATTGACATAGAAAATAGACTTATGCTTTTCGCGTGCTGTCTCTGCGAGTGTGCGTGCACCGAAGCAGATGGGGAAGGGCGATGCATCTGCGGCGAGGATGATGTTTTCATTTGGCAGCTCATAGAGCAGCGGAGAGAAATTTGTGCCTGTGCCGTGGAGCGGCGTATGTGCCACCTCGTGCAGTGCGCCGTCCCGCGCCTTCATCAGCGTGCGGCGCACACCCGTGCAGCTATCCGTCTGCGCGGCATTTCCAAAGACGACGGTGATGCCGTCAACGGCTGCGGCAATCTCCTCAGCGTAGTCCGCGAGGTCGCGCAGGAATGCCTCCTGTTTCCATACACCGCCGAGGAAGAGCCCCGAGAGACTGAGCGCAGGAAAAAGGGCAAGCTCCGCACCCGCCGCTTTCGCCTCCTTTATTTTTTCACGCATATGTGCCGCGTTTAGATCCGGACGACCGGGAATGATCTCCATAGAGATCAGTGCAATTTTCATGATGCTGCTCCTTGCATTTGATTTTTAACACGTCAGGATGGTATAATTTAGTAACATAAGTATAGCACACATCATTCGCGAAAGGATGTATACAATGGATTATTTTAGCACGCGCGGTGCGTCGGAGTGTATCTCCTCCGCTGCGGCAATTCTCAAGGGGCTTGCTTCGGATGGCGGGCTCTTTGTCCCCGCATCGTTCCCGCAGATGACGCTCACCGAGATCGAGGCTCTTGTGCCGCTCTCCTATGAGGAGCGTGCCGTACGCATCCTTCGCCTCTTCCTGACGGACTATACAGAGGCTGAACTGCGTGGCTGTGTGGAGCGTGCCTACGGGCGTACGTTCGATGATGTACGGCGTGCGCCCGTGCGAACGGTCGGGGAGCTTGAGGTGCTTGAACTCTGGCACGGGCCGACGAGCGCGTTTAAGGATATGGCACTGCAACTCCTGCCGCAGCTGATGAGCACAGCGCGTGTGAAGGAGGGGGAGCGAGACACGATTCTCATCCTCGTTGCGACCTCGGGCGATACGGGGAAAGCCGCGCTTGAGGGATTTGCCGATACCGAGGGCATCCGCATCATGGTGTTCTACCCCAACGGCGGTGTCAGCCCCGTGCAGCGCCTCCAGATGGTGACGCAGACGGGAGCGAATGTCTCCGTCGTGGCGGTGCGCGGCAACTTCGACGATGCGCAGCGCGGGGTCAAGGAGATCTTCGGCGATGCGGCGATGGCGGAGGAACTTGCCGCGCTCCGCACGAAACTCTCCTCGGCTAACTCGATCAACTGGGGGCGGCTTGTCCCGCAGATCGTCTACTACTTCAGCGCGTATGCCGATCTCCTCGGGGAGCGCAGCATTGCGGCGGGCGATGCGGTGAACTTCACCGTACCGACGGGGAACTTCGGCAACATCCTCGCGGGCTACTATGCAAAGCGCATGGGACTGCCCGTCGGAAAGCTCGTCTGCGCGTCGAATGCGAACAATGTGCTCACGGACTTCCTGCAGACGGGCATCTATGACCGCAAGCGCGACTTCTATCAGACAATGTCGCCGTCCATGGACATTCTCGTATCGAGCAACCTTGAGCGTCTGCTCTACCATCTGACGGAGGATACGGCGCAGGTCGCCGCGTGGATGCGGGAACTCGCAGAGGTCGGAAAATATGACGCGAGCCGCCTCCTGCCCGCACTCCGTGAAAGCTTCTGGGCGGCGTTTGCGGATGATGCTGCGACGGAGGAGGAGATCCGCGCAGTCTATGAACGGACGGGGTACACACTCGACACACACACGGCGGTCGCCTATCGTGCAGCGGAGGGCTATCGACGTGCGACGGGTGACACGCGTCCGATGGTTGTGCTCTCAACGGCAAGCCCGTATAAGTTCGGCGCGAGTGTACTGCACGCGCTCGGTGAGGATACGGCGGGCTTGGATGAGTTCGCGCAGATGGAGCGTCTGCACGCGCGGAGTGGGATGGAGATTCCCGCGCGCCTTGCGGCTCTGCGTGCGGCAGCGGTGCTGCACGAGGGAATCTGCGAACGCGACGGTATGCGTGCGGCGGTTCTGTCATTTGCACGATCATAAGGGGGCGCGTATCAGCGATTTCGTAAGAAAAAACAATAAAATTTTCGTGATAAAGAAGGATTTCCAGACTGTGTGAAGAATTTTCACACAGTACAGTTATCAATGCTTCCCAATCTGTTATTGGAGAAAGAGGTTATATCATGGCAACGATTGATCTGACACAGTACGGCATTACGGGGACGACAGAGATTGTTCACAATCCCAGCTACGATCAGCTGTTCCGCGAGGAGCTTCGCCCCGATCTTGAGGGATATGAGCGCGGACAGGTGACGGAGATGGGCGATGCCGTCAACGTCATGACGGGCATCTATACGGGACGCTCCCCGAAGGACAAGTACATCGTTGACGATGAGACCTCACACGATACAGTCTGGTGGACCTCCGATGAGTACAAGAATGACAACCACCGCGCGACGCAGAAGGCGTGGAACGCCGTGCGCGACATTGCCATCCGCGAGCTCTGCAACAAGCGTCTCTTTGTTGTGGATGCGTTCTGCGGTGCCAATGTGAATACGCGTATGGCCGTCCGCTTTATTATGGAAGTTCCATGGCAGGCGCATTTTGTCACGAATATGTTCATTCGTCCGACGGCAGAGGAGCTCGAGAGCTTTAAGCCCGACTTTGTGGTCTACAACGCCGCAAAAGCACGCGTCATGCACTTTGGCGATCTCGGTCTCAACTCCGAAACAGCAGTCATGTTCAACCTCACGAGCCGCGAGCAGGTCATTATCAATACGTGGTACGGCGGAGAGATGAAGAAGGGTATGTTCTCAATGATGAACTACTACCTCCCACTGAAGGGCATCTCCTCCATGCACTGCTCGGCGAACACGGACAAAGAGGGGAAAAACACAACGCTCTTCTTCGGACTCTCTGGCACGGGCAAGACAACGCTCTCGACGGATAATGCACGTCTGCTCATCGGCGACGATGAGCACGGTTGGGATGACGAGGGCGTGTTTAACTACGAGGGCGGCTGCTACGCGAAGGTCATCAACCTTGACCCTGATGCGGAGCCGGACATCTATCAGGCGATCCGCCGCAATGCGCTGCTTGAGAACGTTACGGTCGATCTTGCAGGGCACGTTGACTTTGCGGACAAGAGTGTGACGGAGAATACGCGCGTCTCCTATCCGATCAGCCACATTGAGAACGTTGTGGTCGGTCATGTCGCGGACAAGTCTGCCGGCCCACACGCAAAGCACGTGATCTTCCTCTCGGCGGATGCGTTCGGTGTTCTGCCGCCGGTCTCGATCCTGACGCCGGAGCAGACGAAGTATTACTTCCTCTCGGGCTTCACCTCGAAGCTCGCGGGTACGGAGCGCGGCATCACCGAGCCGACCCCGACGTTCTCAGCATGCTTCGGACAGGCGTTCCTCGAACTGCACCCGACGAAGTACGCGGAAGAGCTTGTTCGTAAGATGGAGGAGCACGGTTCGCGTGCCTATCTTGTGAACACGGGATGGAACGGCACGGGCAAGCGCATCTCCATTCAGGATACGCGCGGCATCATCCACGCGATTCAGGACGGCTCGATTGACAGCGCACCGACGAAGAAGATCCCATATTTCGACTTCGAGGTTCCGACGGAGCTGCCGGGGGTTGATCCGAAGATTCTTGACCCGCGCGACACCTATGCGAGCCGCTCGGAGTGGGATGAGAAAGCACGCGATCTCGCCGCACGCTTTATCAAGAACTTTAAGAAGTACGAGGGGAACGAGGAGGGCAAGGCGCTCGTTCCTGCGGGCCCACAGCTCTAAGGTGTATTTGCTCGATAGAAAAGGGACTGTTGCACGAACGCCCCTATCGACTCGCTGCGCTCGCCACTTC
>NZ_JH376799.1:52682-152839 GCF_000234095.1 Centipeda infelix ATCC 43532 | reverse complement strand
TGACAAAGGGACTGTTGCACGCAGTTAGAAAACTTCGTGCAACAGTCCCTTTTTGATAACGGAAAGGAGGCCCGATGCATCTCACGGACAGCATCAACAAGGTGCGTGGTGTCGGCGTGAAAAAGGCGGCGGCGTTTGCACGTCTCGGGATTCAGACAGTCTACGATCTTCTGACGTATTATCCGCGTGCATATGAGGATCAGAGCCGTACCACGCCCATCGTCGCGCTGCGTGCGGGGGAGCGTGCAACCGTGCTCGGCGTGATTCAGCAGGTGACGGAGCGTCCGACGCGGCGGCGCGGTTTTACCGTGTTGACGGCACTTCTCGGCGATGGGACGGGCTATGCACAGGCAGTCTGGTTCAATCAGCGTTTCCTCAAATCGAAGCTGCGTGAGGGGCAGCGCATTCTCCTCTCGGGCAAGGCGGATTATGCCTATCAGGGCAGCGGGCAGCTTGCTCTCTCGCAGATCACATCATTTGAAATCCTCGGTGCACAGGATACGGCGGATGAACACCTCGGCATCCTGCCCGTCTATGCGGCGACTGAGGGGCTGACGCAGAAGCAGCTGCGGCAGATGATGGCGTATGCGCTTGCGCAGACGGTAGATGAACTGGAAGAGAACCTGCCGCAGCGCATCCGCGAGGAGTATCATCTCATCGGGTGCAGGGCTGCCTTTCGGCGCATTCACTTTCCAAAGCAGGAGGAGGAACTGTGCGCGGCGCGGCGGCGGCTTGCGTTCGAGGAACTGTACCTCATCCAATGCGGGCTGCTCGCGCTCAAGAAGTGCACGGCAGAGGAGCAGGAGGGAATCGCACATGCAGCGAATGGGGATCTCGTCGCGCAGGTGCTTGCAGCACTGCCCTTTGCTCTGACCGATGATCAGGAAAAGGTGTGGGCGGAAATTACGCGCGACATGGAGTCGCCGCTCCCAATGCGCCGTCTCGTGCAGGGGGATGTCGGCTCGGGGAAGACAGCGATTGCGCTGCTCGCTCTCGTCAAGACGGTGGAGAACGGCTGTCAGGGTGCACTGATGGCGCCGACGGAGATTCTTGCACATCAGCATTATGACACGCTGCGTGAACTCCTTGCACCGCTCGGTGTGCGCGTGGGCTTCCTCTCGGGGCGGCTCACAAAGAAGGAGCGCACGGCAGCTGCGGCGGCATTTGCCGCACATGAAATCGACATTGCCGTCGGGACACACGCACTGATTCAGGAACACGTTGTATTTGACCGGCTCGGGCTTGTGGTTACGGACGAGCAGCATCGTTTCGGTGTGGCACAGCGGGCGGCATTGGAAAAAAAGAGTGCCGTGATGCCCGATGTGCTCGTTATGACGGCGACCCCGATTCCGCGCACAATGACACTCACGGTGTATGGCGATCTCGATGTCTCGCGCATTGAGCACCTGCCGCCGGGACGGCGGCCCGTGCGGACATTCCTGCGCGACGAGCGGGCGCGTGACAAGATCTATGCATTCGTACGCAAGGAGATCGAGGCGGGGCGGCAGGCGTATGTCGTCTGCCCTCTCATCGAGGCGAGCGAGGAGAGCAGCCTGCCTTCGGTGGAGGAGGTCTATGAGGAACTGTCCCACGGCATTTTTCGCGGGATTCCCTGTGGGCTGCTCCACGGGCGCATGAAGTCCGCCGAAAAGGAAGCGGTGATGGAGGGGTTCTATGCCGACCGCATCAAGCTGCTTGTCTCGACGACGGTCATCGAGGTCGGCGTGAACGTGCCGAATGCGAGTATCCTCGTTGTCGAGCACGCGGAGCGGTTCGGACTCTCTCAGCTGCATCAGCTGCGCGGGCGCGTCGGACGCGGCTCCTACGCCTCCTACTGCATTCTCATCGCGGGGCGCAGTGCCGTTTCACAGGAGCGGCTTCAGGTCATTGAGCAGACGAGCGATGGCTTCCGTCTCGCCGAGGAGGATCTGCGTCTCCGCGGTCCCGGGCAGTTCTTCGGTGCGATGCAGCACGGGCTTGGTGATCTCAAGATTGCTGATGTGCTCGCCGATATGGATCTCCTGCTGCTCGCCCGCCGCGCCGCTCTCGCAACGCTTGACGATCCCGCCGCGCTCTCCTTTGTTCTGCCGACACTCATGCGTCAGTACCGCGAGCGTTTCGCGCATATGCGGGAG
This sequence comes from Centipeda infelix ATCC 43532, assembly GCF_000234095.1. Lineage (GTDB taxonomy): Bacteria > Bacillota > Negativicutes > Selenomonadales > Selenomonadaceae > Centipeda > Centipeda infelix. The sequence continues at coordinate 150,704 of NZ_JH376799.1, read as the reverse complement.
GTCTGAGGGGGAAATACGCTTGTATTCCTTGACATACGGGGATTCTCTGGGCTAGAATAGGTCATACTGTATTTGGGAGGAGATTGCCTTGACAAAGGTTTTGGTAAATGGCGCGGCGGGTCGCATGGGACGCGCGGTGCTGAAGGCCGTGATCGACGATGCAGAGTTGGAACTCGTCGGTGCGGTGGATATCACAGGCGGTGCGGACGCGGGAGAGCTTGCGGGGACGGCGAAGAACGGCGTGCTCGTGGAGACGGATCTCGCGGCGGCACTCGATCGGCTGCATCCCGACGTGATGATCGATTTCACGCGTCCCGATGTCGTCTATGGAAATGTCCTCACGGCACTCGCACACAAGGTCTCGCCTGTGGTCGGAACGACGGGGCTGACCGAGGAGCAGAAGGCGGCGATTAAGGCGGCGGCGGACGAGAACGCTACGCCCGCATTCATCGCACCGAACTTTGCCATCGGTGCGGTGCTGATGATGCTGATGAGCCGCATGGCGGCAAAATATATGCCCGATGTGGAGATCATCGAGCTGCACCACGACAACAAGCTGGACGCCCCCTCGGGGACAGCGGTGCAGACGGCGGCGATGATTGCCGAGGTGCGTGAGGCACACGCGCAGGGGCATTCCGACGAGGAGGAGAAAATCGCGGGAGCACGCGGCGCAGAGTATGAGGGCATGCGTATCCACAGCGTTCGTCTGCCGGGTTACGTCGCGCATCAGGAAGTCATCTTCGGCGGACTTGGGCAGACGCTCACGATCCGTCACGATTCGCTGAACCGCGAGTCCTTTATGCCGGGAGTGGTGCTCGCGGCGAAGAAGGTGCGCGGACTCGCATCGCTCACGGTTGGACTGGACAAGCTGTTGTAAGGGATAGTAGGGGAGTACATTATGAAGAAGTATCGTGTCGCCATCCTCGGCGCAACGGGTGCCGTCGGGCAGGAGTTTCTGAATCTCATCGAGGAGCGCAAGTTCCCGTTCTCGGAGCTGCGCCTGCTCGCGTCCAGCCGTTCGGCGGGCAAGAAGATCGCCTTTATGGGCAAGGAGTATATCGTACAGGAGACGACGGCCGATTCCTTTGAGGGGATCGACATTGCCCTCTTTGCGGGCGGCGCGGCAAGCAAGGAGTTTGCCCCCCATGCGGTCAAGGCGGGTGCGGTCGTCATCGACAATTCGAGCGCGTTCCGCATGGATCCGGAGGTGCCGCTCGTCGTACCCGAGGTCAATCCCGAGGCAATCAAGAAGCACAAGGGCATCATCGCCAATCCGAACTGCTCCACCATCATCATGGTGATGGGTCTCAAACCCCTCTATGACATCGCAAAAATTCGCCGCATCGTCGTCTCCACCTATCAGGCGGTCTCGGGCGCAGGCAAGGAGGGCATGGCGGAACTTGAAGAGCAGGTCGCGGCACTGTCCTCGGGCAAGGACGCACAGGCGAACATTCTGCCCGTCGGCAAGCTGCCGAAGCACTATCAGATTGCGTTCAACCTCATCCCGCAGATCGATGTCTTCATGGACAACCTCTACACAAAAGAGGAGATGAAGATGATCGACGAGACGAAGAAAATCATGGAGGACGACAGTCTGCGCATCACAGCGACCACCGTGCGCGTGCCCGTCTACCGCAGCCATGCCGAGTCCGTCAACGTCGAGTTTGAGAGTGAGGTCTCGCTCGATGCGGCGCGCAAGGCAATTGCGGCGTTCCCCGGCGTCGTCCTGCGCGACAACCCGTCGGAGCAGGAGTATCCGATGCCACTCTTTACCTCCGGCAAGACCGATGTCGAGATCGGCCGTCTGCGCCGTGATGAGTCGACAGACAACGCACTGAACTTCTGGATCTGCGGCGACCAGATCCGCAAGGGCGCGGCACTCAACGCACTTCAGATCGCGGAGTACATGATCGCACACGAACTCGTCTGATACTGGTTTATTTAAGGACTTATTTCCGTATAGGAAGTAAGTCCTTTTTTGTGTTTTTGGACAAGGGTGAGCGCTCCGCGTACATCCTTTTATGGCGCGGGTTGCGGGCTGTTTTATAGATTGTATGCAAGAAAAAGAGAATACTTGTTTTCTTGAAAAAATGGGGAGATTTTGCTATAACTGTTAGTAAAAGTGGTGAATTGTGGTGGAATGTGCCACGTAGTGGTGATAAAGACTTGAAGGGTGGTGCGGCAGGATGTTCATGGGGGAATACACCCACAGCATTGATGCCAAGGGCCGCGTCATCCTGCCCGCCGATTTCCGACAGGAGCTCGGCGTCTCGTTCATCATCACGAAGGGGCTGGACGGCAGTCTCTTCCTTTTCCCGCAGGCGGCATGGGACGAGTTCGCGGCGAAGCTGCGGACGCTCTCGATCGCCGACCCGAATGCGCGTGCGTTTGCCCGGTTCTTCATTGCTGGTGCACGCACGCTCGAATGCGACAAGCAGGGGCGTTTTCTGGTTCCCGCGAATCTGCGTGCCTACGCGAATATCGGTCTCAAGCAGGATGTCATCCTCACGGGTGCAGATGCACGCATCGAGGTCTGGGACAAGGAGAAGTGGCTGCGCTATGCGGGTGAGGTCGATCCGAACATCACGGAGATCTCGACGCAGCTCGCGGGCTACGGGATTACGATATGAGCGACTTTCATCACATCAGTGTTATGCCTGAGGAAACGATTGAAGCACTTGCGGTGCGTCCTAACGGTATCTATGTGGACTGCACGCTTGGCGGGGCAGGGCACGCGGGGCGGATTGCACGGCAGCTTTCTGTGAAAGGCCGTCTCATCGGCATCGATCAGGACGAAATTGCGATTGCAGCAGCGGAGGAGCGTCTCGCGGGTGCAGTGTGTCAGGTGACGCTTGTACGCGATAATTTCCGCAGCCTCGCGGCGATTCTCGACCGCGAAGGTGTGGATGAGGTGGACGGCATCCTCTTTGATCTTGGGATCTCGTCGCCGCAGATTGACACGGCGGAGCGCGGCTTTTCCTATATGCAGGACGCGCCGCTCGATATGCGTATGGATCGTCGTGCTGCGCGCAGTGCCTATACCGTTGTCAACGAATACAGCGCAGAGGAACTTACGGAGATCTTTTACACGTATGGTGAAGAACGATGGGCAAAGCGCATTGCCGCATTTATTGAAGAGTCTCGAAAATCCCGTCCCATTGAGACAACGGGCGAGCTCGTCGCCGTCATCGACCGTGCCGTGCCGAAGGCGGTGCGCGCAAAGGGCGGGCATCCCGCGAAGCGGGTCTTTCAGGCGATTCGCATCGAGGTCAATGAGGAGTTGACGATTCTTGCAGATGTACTCAGAGATGCGGTGCACGCACTCCGTACGGGCGGGCGGCTCGCGGTTATCACGTTTCACTCGCTTGAGGATCGCATTGTCAAAAGGACGATGCAGGAAGCGGCACGCGGCTGTATCTGTCCGCCGCACACGCCCGTCTGTATCTGTGGCCATGCGCCTGAGGTGCGCCTGATTGGCAAGGCATGCGCGGCAAGTGCTGCTGAATGTGCGGCAAACCCACGGGCACGGAGCGCAAAGCTGCGCGTCGCAGAGAAAATATAAGGAAGCAGAGACCAAGGAGGTGAGGGCGTATGCCGGCACGTAAATTGTATACCTACGAATACGAGGAAGCGACAGCGCCTGCACCGCACACAGAGATACCGAAGGAGCCGCTGATCCGACGGGAGGTCAATACGAATCTCAGGAACTGTCTGCGTGCCATTTTCTTCCTGATTGCATTTGGTGCAATGGTGGTGACGCTGCTCGGCGGCATCAGTGCGAACAACGGCTATACCCTGCTCGAAACGCAGCAGAATGCCGACCAACTGGAGCAGGAGAACGAGCGCCTGAAGATTGAGATTGCACAGCTGAAATCACCCGCACGCGTTGAAGCGATTGCGGTGGAGCAGCTGCATATGCAGGTGCCGCAGAATATGTATTTTTCACATGAAGGGGAATGATGGCGCATGATGAAGAGGTTGTCAGAGCTTGCCGCGCTCCTGAAGGATGCACGGATTTCGGGCGGCGATGTCGAGATTACGAGCATTGAGCGGGACTCGCGCCGCGTGCGGGAGGGGGCACTCTTTGTCTGCATCAGCGGTGCTCATGTGGATGCACACAGCTTTATACCGAATGCGGCGCGGGCGGGAGCTCGCGCCATTTTGACGGAGCGGGAGACGGTGGATGTCCCCGATGGCATCACCGTTCTCCATGTGTCGAATCTCCAAGAGGCTCTGGATATCATTGTGCCGTATTTCTACGACTATCCCGCGCGCGCAATGCGCGTCATTGGGATTACGGGGACGAACGGAAAGACGACGACGAGCTATCTCGTGCGTGCGATCCTGCGCCATGCGGGGAAACGCGTGGGACTGATCGGGACGATACAGGTCATGATGGAGGACGAGGTGTTCCCGACGGCGAACACGACCCCCGATGTCATTGTCATGCAGCAGCTGCTGTCCGAAATGCGTGCGCGCGGGATGGATGCGGTCGTGATGGAGGTCTCCTCGCACGCGCTCGATCAGGGGCGCGTCGCGGGCATTGAGTTCGATACGGCGGTGTTCACGAACCTGACGCAGGATCACCTCGACTATCACAAGACGATGGAGAACTATGCGCGGGCGAAGGCACGGCTTTTCGAGTATGTGTCTGCGCAGGGGACAAAGGCGGGCAAGACTGCGGTGCTCAACGCAGACGACACAGCAAGTGAAATTATGCGTGCACACACGCACTGCCCCGTCATTTCCTACGGTGTGGAACACGATGCTGATTTGATGGCAAAGGGCGTTCATCTGGCGCAGGACGGCATGGAGCTGACGCTCATGTATGATGTGGCACAGTTCGCACATCTTCACATCGGACTCACGGGACTGTTCAACGTGTCCAACGTGCTTGCGGCGACGGGGGCGGCACTTGCCGAGCATGTGTCTGCGGCGGATATTGCGGAAGCACTCACCCTGTTCACGGGCGTACCGGGGCGCTTTGAGCTTGTGCGCGAAGGGCAGCCGTTCTCGGTCATCGTGGACTATGCACATACGCCGGACGGCATGGAGAATGTCCTGCGCACGGCGCGTGCCGTCACGGCGGGGCGCATCATCGCCGTGTTCGGATGCGGCGGCGACCGCGATCGGACGAAGCGTCCCATCATGGGTCGCATGGCGGCGGAGCTGGCAGACATTGCCATTCTGACCTCGGACAATCCGCGCACGGAGGATCCGGCGGCGATTTTGGATGAGGTGGAGACGGGCGTTTTGCCCGTGATCGGTGCGAAACCGTATGAAAAGCTGGTGGATCGCCGTACGGCGATTTTTCACGCAGTCGGGACGGCGCGGGCGGGGGACACGGTCGTCATCCTCGGCAAGGGGCATGAGAACTATCAGATTCTGAAGGACAAGACGATTCATTTCGACGACCGCGAGACGGCACGCGAAGCAATCAGGGGGCTGTGATATGGAACTGACATGGAACGAGGTGCTGGCAGCGACCAATGCCAATGTGCACAGCGGAAAGCTGTGCGGCAATGATGCCATCCCCAAGATCACGACGGATACGCGGAAAATCGAGACGGGGGATCTCTTTATCGCTCTGCGCGGGGAGAACTTCGACGGTGCGGAGTTTGCGGCGGATGCGCTCCAAAAGGGAGCGTCGGCGGTTCTGGTCGGTGTGCCGCTTTCCAAGTCGGTGGAAAAGGCTCTAAAGAATGCAAAGGGCGCAGTCCTTACGGTGTCCAATACCCTCGCCGCATATCAGGCAATCGCACACGCATGGCGCATGAAATTTGGCGTTCCTGTCGTCGCAATCACGGGCTCGAACGGCAAGACGACGACGAAGGATCTGACGGCGGCGGTGCTCTCGGCACGCGGTACGGTCTGCCGTACGGCGGCAAACTACAACAATGAGGTCGGGCTGCCGCTGACCCTGCTCGGTATGACGAGCGGGGACGTTGCCGCCGTTGTGGAAATCGGTATGCGCGGGCTGGGACAGATCGCCGCACTCGCACCCGTTGCCGCTCCCTCCATCGGCATTGTGACGAATGTGTGCGAGGTGCACATGGAGCTGCTCGGCTCGATCGAAAACATTGCAAAGGCAAAGGCGGAGCTTGTGCAGGCGATTCCCGCCGGCGGGACGGTCATCCTCAACGCGGACGATGCACGCGTTGCGGCGATGCGTTCCCTTGCGGCGGATGGTGTGCGCGTCCTGACCTACGGCATTGGCGCAGACGCCGACGTGCGTGCCGAGGCACTGCGTCTGACATCGGACGGTTCACAGTTCATGGTGACGTGGAACAATGAGCGGCACGACTACAGCATCCCGCTTGCGGGACGGCACAATGTCAGCAATGCGCTCGCGGCATTCGCAGCAGGCTTCGTCCTCGGCTACACGCCGCAGGAGATGCAGACGGGGCTGCAGCGGCTCGCGGTGACTAAGATGCGCTATGAGGTGCATGAGGTCGGCGCATGGACATTCATCAACGATGCCTACAATGCGAGTCCGTCGTCGATGGCAGCGGCACTTGAGACGACGGCAAATCTCTATGAGGGGCGCAAAATTGCCGTACTCGGTGATATGTTGGAGCTCGGCGATGCCGCAGAGGAGGCGCATCGCAGGATCGGCCGCCGCGTGGCGGAACTCGGATTTGCGGCACTCGTGACCTATGGTCCGCAGTCCCGATGGATGCGTACGGCGGCAGAGGCGGGGGGCTGTCCCGTCTGCTGTCACGCCGAGACGCATGAGGCGGCGGCGGAGCATCTGCGCACGCTTCTCAGAGACGGGGACACGGTTCTTTTCAAGGGGTCGCGCGGCATGAAAATGGAAGCGGTCATTGCCCTCCTGACGGGGGAGGAAGCGGGGCACTGATGGAACATCTCTTGGATCTTTTATCTCCACAGCTGCGCATTCTGCTGACCCTAGTGACCGCTCTTGCCATCGTTCTGTTCAGCGGGGTCTACTTTCTCCCCATGCTGCACCGTCTGAAATATGGGCAGAGCATCCGTGAGGAGGGGCCCGCGAGCCACCAGGCAAAGAGCGGAACGCCGACGATGGGCGGTGTGATGATCGTGCTCGCCGTGACAGCGGCGACGCTGCTCTTTGCGCCGCTCACGGTGACGACGCTGCTCGCGCTCTTCATCTTCCTCGGGCATTTCCTGCTCGGCTTTGCGGACGACTACATCAAGGTGGTCAAGAAGCGCAACCTTGGACTGCGTGCCTACCAAAAGCTGCTCGGGCAGCTCATCATCGCCTTCGTTACGATCTTCATCGGGAGCACCCTGCTTGCACACGATACGAGTGTATGGGTGCCGCTCATGGGAGAGCGGATCGACATCGGTATCCTCTACTATGTGCTTGTCATCTTTGTGCTTGTCGGCACATCCAACGCGGTCAATCTGACCGACGGGCTCGACGGGCTCGCCTCGGGTACGGTTGCTGTGGCGGCACTCTTCTATGCAGTGCTCATGTACGGCGTGGACGGCGGACTCATGGCGTTTTCGACGGCGATAATTGGTGCATGTATCGGTTTTTTGTGGTATAATCATCATCCGGCACGCATCTTTATGGGGGACACGGGCTCGCTCGCACTTGGCGGCGCACTCGCGGGTGTGGCGATTCTCTCGCACACGGAGCTGCTGCTGCCCATCGTGGGATTCGTCTTCTTCTGCGAGGCACTGTCCGTGATTTTGCAGGTCGCCTCGTTCAAGACGCGTGGCAAGCGCATCTTCCGCATGAGTCCGATTCATCACCACTTCGAGCTCGGTGGGTGGAGCGAGACGCGCGTGGTCTATACGTTCTGGGCAGTCGGCGCGGCGGGGGCACTCCTCGCATGGATTGTGGTGCTGCTTTCGTAACATTGCTCCACAGAAAAGAATTCATCAATAAGGAGGACACAGGGAATTGTCCTATCACAATCAGTCTGCGCTCGTCATCGGGGCGGGCATCAGCGGCTTCGCGGCGGCAAAACACCTTGCGGCGGCGGGCGCGCGCGTGACGCTCTCGGATGCGAAGGATGAGGCGGACGCGGAAAAAGATGCGGTAACGCAGCAGCATATCGAGGCTTTACGGGCGCAGGGAATCTCCTGCGTCTTTGGTGCACAAAGGGAAGAACTTCTGGACGGTACGGATCTCATCGTCCTTTCGCCCGCCGTACCGGAGCGGATCCCGCTTGTGCAGGCGGCACGCGTGCGCGGCATCCGCGTCACGACAGAGGTGGAGCTTGCGGGAGAGATTGCGTCTGCGCCCATCTATGCCATCACGGGGACGAACGGCAAGACGACCACGACAACCTTGCTCGGGGAACTCCTGCGCGCGCATTTCCCTGCGGTTGGCGTCGGCGGCAATATTGGCGTTCCACTGATCGACGTGGCTCAGGAAACTCCTGCAGACGGCGCAATCGCGGCGGAGATCTCAAGCTACCAGATGGAGGCGACTACGCATTTTCACGCGCATATCGTCGCAGAGCTGAACGTAACCCCCGACCACATCGTCCGTCACGGCTCGATGGAGGTCTATCAGGCGATGAAGGAGAAACTCTTCGCCGCGCAGACGGCGGACGACTTCCTCGTGCTGAACTATGACGACCCGCACACGCGCGGCATGGCAGAGCGTGCAAAGGGGAAGGTGTGCTTTTTCAGCCGACGCGAGGAACTGACGGAGGGGGCGACCGTGCGTGCAGACGGCATGATCGTCATCCGTTGGGACGGCGCGGAGCATGTGCTGATTCGGACGGATGAACTCGGCATCCCGGGCGGCCACAACATTGAGAATGCGCTCGCGGCGGCGGCGATGGCATTCCTTGCAGGGGTAACACCTGCCGAGATGCGTCCCGTGCTGCGTGCGTTCAAGAGTGTGGAGCACCGTATCGAGTTTGTGCGCACCGTGGACGATGTCAGATATTACAACGACTCGAAGGCGACGAATACGGACTCGGCGATCAAGGCTCTTGAAGCATTCGTCGGGCATATCATCCTGATTGCAGGCGGCGATGACAAGCTGACCGATCTCACGGAGTTTATGGCACTCGTGCACGCGCGCGTCGATGAACTCATCCTTGTCGGGGATGCGACGGAGCGGTTCGCAGCGGCGGCACTGGACGCAGGGGTTACGGCGGAGCACATCCACCGTGCGGGCTATCACATGGAGGAGGCGGTGCGGATCGCGCATGAACTCGCCGCGCCTCCGCAGACCGTCCTGCTCTCCCCCGCATGTGCCAGCTTTGATATGTACGGCGGCTATGAGGAGCGCGGGCGTGACTTCAAGAGGATCGTGAACGAGCTATGAACATCATCGTATCCGGCGGCGGGACGGGCGGACACATCTATCCTGCGCTCACGATCATCCGTGCCATTCAGCAGCGCGAGCCGTCCGCACGCATTCTCTACGTGGGCGGACGCAACGGGCTTGAGGCGGACATCGTCCCGCGCGAGGACATTGACTTCATCGCAATGGATCTTGCGGGCTTTCAGCGCAGCATTTCCATCGAGAACATCAGCCGTGCATGGCGTGCTTTGCGTGCGGTTGCGCGTGCACGCGGCATTGTGCACGGATTTCGTCCCGATGTTGCCATTGGGACGGGTGGCTATGTCGCGGGACCGATCCTGCTTGCGGCGAGTTTGGCGGGGGTGCCGACGCTCGTACAGGAACAGAATGTCTTCGCGGGTGTGACGAACCGCATCCTCGCAAAGTTTGCGACGGCAATCGCCGTTGGGATGGAGGACGCGCGGCGCGTATTTCCGAGGGAAAAAACCTATGTGACGGGCAATCCGATCCGTCCCGAGGTGCTTACGGCGACGCGTGCGGAGGGCGCACGTTCCTTCGGGTTTGATCCCTCGAAAAAGACCGTGCTTGTCTCGGGCGGCAGCCGTGGGGCGCGTTCGATCAACCGCGCGATGGTCGAGGTCATCGTACACGCGGCAGAGCAACGTGAGGTACAGTATCTCCATGTGACGGGCGCGGACGAGCACGGAGACACGCTTGCCCGCATTCGCAGTGCGGGCATCCGCCTTGAGGAGCATCCGCATCTGCGCGTCCTGCCGTATCTCTACAATATGCCCGAGGCTATGGCGATGGCGGATGTCGCCGTCTTTCGCGCGGGCGCAACGGGGCTTGCGGAACTCGCGGCACGGGGGGTGCCCGCGATCCTCATCCCGTATCCGTACGCGGCGGAGAACCATCAGGAGAAGAATGCACGTGCGATGGAGGCGGCGGGCGCGGCAGAGGTCATCCTCAACCGTGACCTGAGCGGAGATGTGCTCAGAGAGGCACTCTGGAGGATGCTTGCGGACGATGCACGTCGCGCGGATATGGCGGCGGCGATGAAGCGTCTCGGAAAGCCCGAGGCGGCAGAGGAAATTGCGGCACTTGCGCTGCGGATTTGTAAAGGAGAAGGGTGAGGGCCTTGCTCAAGGACTTGAAGGGGATTCAAAACATACATTTTGTCGGCATCGGCGGCGCAGGGATGAGTCCGCTCGCAAAAATTCTCCTCCTGCTCGGCTACAACGTCTCGGGCTCCGATCAGGGCACATCGCCCATCATCGAGGAGCTGGTGCGTCTCGGCGCGCGTGTGTGGACGGACGGACAGCGTGCAGAGAATGTGCGCGGCGCGGATGCGATCGTCGTTTCCACGGCGATTCCCTACGATAACCCCGAGGTGATTGCGGCGTGGGATCTGCGCATCCCGAAGCTGCACCGCTCGGACATCAACGCCGCACTTGTCAACGAGTACGACGGCATCGCGGTCGCGGGCTCGCACGGCAAGACGACGACCACCTCCATGATCGGCGTGACGCTCGACCGCGTGGGCGTGTCGCCGACGATCATCGTCGGCGGTGAGGTGCCCGACCTCGGCACGAACGCGAAGCTCGGTACGAGCCGCTACCTTGTCTCCGAGGCGGACGAGAGCGACGGCTCCTTCCTAAAGCTGCGTCCGCACGTCGCCGTTGTGACGAACGTCGAAGACGACCACATGGATCACTACGGGACAATGGAGAAGATCATCGATGCATTCCGCACCTTCATCGAGCAGGTGGACGAGGACGGGACGGCAATTCTCTGCTTTGAAAATGAAATTCTGCGAAAGCTCGCGGCAGAGACGAAACGCCGCGTGATTTCCTATGCCATCGATCAGGAGGCGGACTACCGTGCGGCGGATATCGAGACGCACGGCTCGATCATCTCCTTCACCGTATTCGAGCGCGGTGCGGAGCTGGGGCGTATTTCCCTCAACATTCCGGGACGGCACAACGTCCTCAACGCACTCGCCTGCATCGCCGTTGCGCGACTTGCGGACGTTTCGTTTGCACAGATCCAGGACGCTCTCGCGGGCTTCCACGGGGCAAAGCGCCGTTTCCAGACGAAGGGAAAGGAGCGCGGCATTTGGGTGGTGGATGACTATGCCCACCATCCGACGGAGATCGCCGTGACGCTTACAGCAGCGCGTGCAACGAATCCCAAACGCCTTATCTGTGTGTTCCAGCCACACCGCTACTCACGCACCAATCTCCTGCGCACGGAGTTCGGCGCTTGCTTTGCCGCCGCTGACCTGCTCCTTCTCACCGATGTCTATGCGGCAGGGGAGGCTCCGATTCCCGGGGTCAGCGGCGAGACGCTGATGGAGGAGGTCGCAAAGCAGACGGGGCAGGATGCGGTCTATCTGCCGGAGCGTGCCGACCTTGAGCGGTATCTTGCACAGCACGTCCGTGCGGGCGATCTTGTCATCACGATGGGAGCGGGCAACATCATGGAGGTCGGTGAGACCCTCGTGGAGCAGCTGAAAAATGGGACGGCGGGCACGGGGGAGCGTCCGATCGTCGTCGTTATGGGAGGCCCCTCTACCGAGGCGGAGGTCTCCCGCCGCTCGGGGACTGCGATCCTTGAGGCACTGCGGTCGAAGGACTATCCCGCCGTCGGCATGGAACTTGTGCCAACGACGTTTGCAGAGGAGATTCAAAAGCTGAACCCCGCGATTGTGTTCAACGCACTGCATGGGAAATACGGTGAGGACGGTATCCTGCAGGGGACGCTCGATATGCTCGGGATTCCCTATACGGGCTCAGGCGTGCGTGCCGCCGCGCTCACCATGGACAAGATGACAGCGAAGCGCATCTTTCGTGCAGAGGGGATCAGAACACCACGCTTCCTCTGTATTCGCGCGGGAGAGCACGATGCGAACATAGCAGAGCGCATTCGCACGGAGTTTGGACTGCCCGTTGTTGTCAAAGCCCCCGAGCAGGGATCGAGCATTGGTGTTTACATTATAACGCGAGCAGAGGATTTGCAGAGTGCAATCGACGAGGCGTTTTCCTACGGCAGCGAGGTGCTCATCGAGGAGTTTATCCGTGGGCGTGAGCTCACTGTTGTTGTCTGGGGCACACCTACGGATGCGGAGGCACTGCCCGTCATCGAGATCACAACGACCTCGGGGCGCTACGACTACGCGAGCAAGTATACGCCGGGGGCTTCGGCACACATCGTACCGGCAGAGCTTTCGGCGGAGTGCACGGCAGCCGTACAGGATCTCGCCGTACGTGCGTTCTGCGCGTGTGGCTGCACCGGTGTGGCGCGTCTGGATGTCATGCTGGGCGAGGAGGGCGAGCCATATGCGATCGAGGTAAACGCCGTGCCGGGTATGACGGCGACCTCGCTCGTACCCGATGCCGCGCGTGCGGTCGGCATTGAATTCCCCGAGCTCTGCGAGAAGATCCTCGCAATGGCAGGGTACCGTCGATGAGTTCACGCCGTGTTTTGAAGGCAGCGCTCTACCTACTCTGTGCGAGCGGTGTCATCGCCGCCCTCGTCTACTCTCCGCTCTTCACCTTTCAGCAGCTCGTTGTGCACGGCAACGTGCATTTGGACGAGGCAGAGCTCTGTGAGATCGCGCGCATCCACTATGGAGAGCGGCTCTTTGAGGTCAAGACGGATGCCATCACAACAAATCTGCTGCACGATCTGCGCATCGAGTCCGCCGTCGTGCGGCGGCAGCTGCCGAATAAAATCGAGATGGAGATTGTGGAGCGTGTTCCTGTGGCGACGGTTGCCTGCGACTATGGGTATCTGGATTTTGACCGTCAGGGGAAGGTCATCGCCAGCTACCGCTCACTCAAGGGGGCGGACATCCCCATCATCACGGGGGTAAAGCTGCGCGACCTCTACATCGGTGATGACAACGATAACGCGCAGGTCGCTCGTGTCATCGACTTCCTCAGCAGGATCGACACTGCAGATATCGATCAGATCTCCGAGGTCAATATCACCGTGCCGACCGCTGTTGTCGCCTATACAAAGAGTGCTCTGCCGATTCGTCTCGGACAGCTTGAGAACATTCCGGATAAGGCGAATCTCACGCAGGATTTTTTACAGGATCAAAAGACCACGCGTCATACGATCGAGTATGTCGATTTCAGCTATGACGCGCCATTCATTAAACTTGCGGATAAAGTTACAGAGGGAAAGTAAATGAAACAATTCTGGAAGGGCGGGTGGCTCATTGCCCTCGTCTGCGTCCTGATCGGCTTTATGATCGCCGTGCAGTTCCGTACGGCACAGGACGGGAAGGGAAGCCTTTCGCAGCAGCGCATCGAGGAGATCTCCGATCGTCTGCTCCAGACGGAGCACGAGCGCGACGAGCTCGGCGAAGAGCTGCGCAAGATGCAGGCGGCAGCTGCCGATGCAGGGAATCAGCAGGATCAGGAAATGCTGCGCTACCGTGCCGCACTTGTGCCACTTGAGGGCGAGGGCGTGATCGTGCGGATGGACGACAGCACAAAGCCTGTAAAGGCCGGGGAAAATCCGAACCTCTACGTCATTCACGACGATGACCTCCTGCGTGTCATCAACGAGCTGCGCGCGGCGGGGGCGGAGGCAATCTCTGTCAATGGACAGCGACTCACGGGCATCTCCGAGATCCGCTGCGCAGGACCGACGCTCTCAGTCAACAACGTGCGTTCGTCTGCGCCGTTCGAGATCCGCGCCATTGGCGACAAAAAGTCGCTTGAGAACTCCCTGCGTATGCGCGGCGGCGTGGTTGAGACGCTGAGCGTCTGGGGCATCCAGCTCGATATCAAGGTGAGCGATGATGTCTACATTCCGCCCTATCGTGGGAGTATTCGTCAGAGCTATGCACGTGAGACCGAGGAGCGTGAGGAGGGAAGCAAATGATCTACATCGTCATCGTGAGCCTCGTGATCGGTCTCCTCATCGGCTATAACAGCCCGATTGTCATTCCTCTCGCGTACTCGAAACTCTTCTCCGTCGCACTTGTCGCAGCATTGGACGCGGCGTTCGGCGGTCTTCGGGCGGCGGTTGCGGAGCGCTTTGACAAGCACGTCTTTGTCACGGGCTTCTTCTCGAACACACTGCTTGCGGCGGCGCTCGTCTTTATCGGCGACCGCCTTGGCATCGATCTCTACTATGTTGCACTGCTCGCGTTCGGCTTCCGCATCTTCAAGAACCTTGCGATCCTGCGCCGCTATCTGCTCAAGGACTATCGCGATGGTGCACAATAAAATTATCTAAAAAATTTTACCTGCTATAGAAAAATATTTATTTTCATGGTAAAATATGCGAGGATAACTATTGTTTTTTGAAAAAAAGAACGATATAGGCACGATATGGAGGCTGAAGCTGTGTTCGAAATGGATGATAACTTTGAGGAACTCGCAAAGATCATCGTTGTCGGTGTGGGCGGCGGCGGCGGTAATGCGGTAAATAATATGATTGACTCCGGTCTGCAGGGCGTTGAATTCGTTGCGATCAATACGGATGCACAGGCTCTCCTGAAGGCGAAGGCTGCAGTGCGTATTCAGATCGGCGGGAAGAGCACGCGCGGACTTGGAGCGGGTGCACGTCCCGAGATCGGCGAGAAGGCGGCGATGGAGAGCCGCGATCAGATTGTCGAAGCTCTGCGCGGCGCGGATATGGTCTTTATCACTGCCGGTATGGGCGGCGGTACAGGCACGGGGGCTGCTCCTATTGTCGCCGAGTGTGCGCGTGAGCTCGGTGCACTCACCGTTGCTGTTGTGACGCGGCCTTTCTCGTACGAAGGCATGACACGTGCGCACAATGCGGACTTGGGCATTACGAATCTGCAGCAGCACGTTGACACGATTATTACGATTCCGAACGACCGCCTCATGAAGATCATCGACAAGAGTACGCCTGTTACCGAGGCGTTCAGTAAGGTCGACAATGTGCTCTGGCAGGGGGTCAAGGGCATCACTGATCTCATCACGAATCAGGGTGTCGTTAACCTCGACTTTGCGGACGTTCAGACGACAATGGCAAATGGCGGCGCGGCGATCATGGGCATCGGCGAGGCACGCGGCGAGGGTGCCTCCGTTGCGGCGGCAAAGGCGGCGATTGAGTCGCCGCTGCTGGAGACGAGCATCGAGGGCGCGACCTCCGTCATTATGAACTTCACAGGTTCGAAGAATCTCAGTATGTTCGAGGTCAATGAGGCATCCGAATGGCTGAACAGTGTCATCATGAATGCGACGAACGGACGGCAGGCAAATATCATCTGGGGCATCGGTGTTGATGAGAATCTGGAGGACAGCGTGCGCGTTACTGTTGTAGCGACGGGCTTTGGCCTCACAGACAACGGAATGGGTGGCATTGCCGAGCCGGATCTTGGACTTGGTGCGGACTGGATTTCCATGCCGGGCATGACCAGTGCGCCTGCGCCCAAAGCGTCCCCTGCCCAGTCGGCACAACCGACACCGCCGCAGGCACAGGCACGTCCCGCTGCAGCGATTGTTCCTCCAAATCTTGGCACTACGGCAAACAACCGCCGTATGAATGTTGTAGAGACGAATGCGAGTTCCAACGGTACGGATATCATTGATATTCCCGAGTGGATGCGCCGCAGATAAATACGAATGCGACAAATAAAAAACACCGCATCGCGGTGTTTTTTATTTGGAGATACTACCCCTCGAGGTCGGGGCGAAGTCTTGCCGCTGCACGCAGATAGACGTGGTGAATGTCGTTCTGCGCTGCGTCCGTGTTGACAAGGAGAAGGACGCGGATGCAGCGCGGCAGGCTGTTGTCGATAGCGCATTGGCGTGCGTCGAAGAGGGGGACAAGGTCAAAGCCTGCAATATGGCGCACGCCTGTCGTCGGGAATGCCGCCGTCAGATCCTCGGTGGCACTGAAGATCGCTGCGCCAATGTCAGCAGGAGCAATATCATTGGCATGCAGAATCTCCGTCATTAGTTCCTGTGTTGCCTGCCAGATCTCTTCTTTGTCATTGCGCCCGACGGTGATGGCGCCGCGTATACCGCGCATACTCTACACTCCCTTATGGATGTTCCAGATCAGCCGAATACTCAGGATGAATGCGATGAGATAGCCAAGGATACCGAGAATGGGGATGCCGCTGAGCTGCGGCTTCATATCTGTTGTGCAGATCGTGCTTGAGGCGATGAGGAGGGCAGCGCACAGGAGGGCGATGATGAGCTTGTTCATCATCTTGTCGAGGCGTTGGACGGGTTCTTCCGAGCCCGTGAGATCGATGTTGAGCTTTGTCTGCCCGCTCATCGTCATCTTGAGAAGGTCGGCGAGCTGTTCGGGGATCTGGACGGATTTGCGCAGGAGCATGATGCCCTCCTGCTTCGCCTTTGTCATCCCCTCGCGCCACGTCATGCCCTGCACGATGCCGAGGGAGAGGCTGCGTGCAAAGATCTCGAGAAAGCTGACTTCGGGGGCATAGCGGCGCATGACGATTTCGACCGTCATGACCCCGCGCGCAAACATGGCAAGCCCGCTCGGACAGCCGATGCGGTGCATACGCAAAATGCCAAGAATCTGATTCGTCAGCACCCCCATGTGTACGTCGGTGAAGTCGAGAGAGCCGTACTGCTCCATCATTACGTCGATGTCCTGATAGAGCTGCGCGTGGTTGATGCGTCCCTTGACGATGCCGAGGGCGATCACAGCTGCTTTCATTTCAAATGTGTCATGGGTCGCGAGCGCGAGGATCGCACGGCGCAGAGCCGTGCGGTCACGGTTGCTGAGACGGCCCATCATACCGAGATCGAGCCAGACAATCGTACCGCCGCGCACACGAATGTTGCCGGGGTGGGGGTCTCCGTGGAAGAATCCATCCTCGATGATCTGCTTTGCGTAGTTCTCGCCGAGCCGTCGACCGATCTGCGTGACGTTGACACCCATTGCGTGCAGGGCATCGGTCTGATCAAGTGGGATACCGTCGATGTACTCCATGACGAGAATGTGCTGGGTGGAGAGGTCGCGCAGGACGCGTGGGCAGGAGATGAAGGGATTGTCGCGGTTCAGATGCGCAAACTCCTCGATGTGTCCCGCCTCGATGAGAAAGTCCATCTCCTGCTTTGCAATGTTCCACATCTCGTCCATGAGGGTGCGGAAATCCACAACATCGTCACGGCTGACCAGGCGTATGATGGTCGCAGCACGCTTCATGAGCGTAAGATCCATGCGCATGATCTCGTGGATGCCGGGGCGCTGTACTTTGATGACGACCTCCTCGCCCGAGGTGAGGGTTGCACGGTGCGCCTGTGCGATGCTCGCAGAGCCGAGCGGCGTGCTGTCAATCGCGCGGAATACCTTGTTCCAGTCGCGTTCGTACTCCTGCTCCACGATGGAGAGGATGACGGGGAAGGGGAGGGGACGTGCGCCTGTCTGCAGTTTCATCAGTTCGTCGCAGTACTCGGTTGGGAGAAAGTCGGGGCGCATACTCATGATCTGTCCGAACTTCACAAAGGTGGGACCGAGATCCTCGAAGATGGCGCGCAGCTTCGCAGGGGTCAGACCATGCACAATGTCGTGGCGGCGCAGAACGGTCACCATCTCGCGCAGGCGCAGGGCAGCGTTCTTGTTCTCCGTACCTTGTAAGAGTGTGCCAAGCATGATCTCACCTCCTGCATTACCGCCGTATTGGTTGTGATGCCGTCCCTCGCAAACGCTTAGTTACGCAAGCGGTCGGGCACTTATCTGCCTAAATACCTGCGGATTCCAAACGCGCTTCGCTTGAACGAATAAAATCCGCAGGGGGCAGAACGTGCCCTTGTTTCCGCTTGCTTCACTAGGGTTTGCTACGGGACTGGCATCATGCACATCCACGCAATTTACACTTATTCCGCCGCTTTGTACTTCTCCGCAAGCTGCTGCTTCACGGTCTCGTTGCTGAGGAATTCGTCGTAGGTCGAGATGCGGTCGACGACCCCGACAGGAGTGATCTCGATGATGCGGTTCGCAACGGTCTGCGTGAACTCGTGGTCGCGCGAGGCGAAGAGAATCGTGCCGCCAAAGGCCATCAGCCCGTTGTTGAGTGCAGTGATGGACTCGAGGTCGAGGTGGTCGGTCGGCTCGTCAAAGAGCAGGACGTTCGCGCCTGAGAGCATCATGCGTGAGAGCATACAGCGCACGCGCTCGCCGCCCGAGAGCACCTCGGCGCGCTTCTGGCTCTCTTCGCCCGAGAAGAGCATACGCCCGAGAAAGCCGCGCACAAATGTCTCGTCCGGGTCTTTCGAGTACTGACGCAGCCAGTCGACGAGGTTGAGTTTCACGTCATCGAAATACGAGCTATTGTCCGACGGGAGATAGGTTTGCGTGGTCGTGACACCCCACTTGAACGTACCTTCATCCGCTTCTTCTTCGCCCATGAGAATTTTGAACAGCATGGTCTTTGCCGCGCCGTTGGGACCGACGAAGGCAACCTTATCGCCCTTCTTGAGCGTAAAGCTGACATTCTTGAAGAGCTGGCGGCCGTCGATCTCCTTCGAAAGCCCTTCAACGGTGAGTAGCTGATCTCCCGCCTCGCGGTCGGGGGTGAATGCAATGTACGGATAGCGGCGCGTGGACGGCTTGATATCGTCAAGCGTGATGCGGTCGAGCAGCTTCTTGCGTGAGGTTGCCTGACGCGACTTCGACGCATTTGCCGAGAACCTCTGAATAAAGGTCTGGAGCTCCTTGATCTTCTCCTCTTTCTTCTTGTTTGCATCCTTTGCCATCTGGAGGGCAAGCTGACTGGACTGATACCAGAAGTCATAGTTGCCGGCAAAGAGCGAGATCTTGCCAAAGTCGACATCGCAGATGTAAGTGCAGACCTGATTGAGGAAGTGACGGTCATGAGAGACCACGATGACCGTGTTCGGGAACTCACCGAGGAAGTTTTCGAGCCAGTTGATCGAGCTCACATCGAGGTGGTTCGTCGGCTCGTCGAGAAGCAAAATGTCGGGCGAGCCGAAGAGTGCCTGTGCGAGCAGGACGCGCACTTTCTCCGAGGGGGAGATTTCGTTCATCTTGAGCGTGTGCTTTGCGTCGGGCACACCGAGACCGTTGAGCAGCTGTGCCGCCTCCGTCTCCGCGTTCCAGCCGTCGAGTTCGGCAAACTCTGCCTCAAGCTCCGAGGCACGCATACCGTCCTCGTCGGAGAAGTCCGGCTTTTCATAGAGTGCATCCTTCTCGTCCATGATCTCCACAAGGCGCGGATGTCCCATGATGACCGTGCGCAGCACCTCGACCTCGTCGTAGGCATAGTGATCCTGCTGCAGAACAGCGAGGCGTTCGCCGGGGGTGATGTCAACGATGCCACCCGTCGGTTCGATCTCGCCCGAGAGGAGCTTGAGGAAGGTGGATTTTCCTGCACCGTTCGCGCCGATGATACCGTAGCAGTTGCCGGGCGTGAATTTCAGGTTGACATCCTTGTAGAGGACGCGTTTTCCAAACTGCAGGCTCAGGTTGTTGACTGTTATCATGCTTTCCGTTCTCCTTCTCTAGTTGCGCAGGATTGCGCGAAACATCGACAGGATGCTCTGACCGTACGAGTCCCCGGGAACTGCCCAGCGTCCGTTGAGATCTTGCCAATTCCCAAGCGTGTTCGTTCCGTAAACATTTCGTACGAGGTCATATCTGGGGTCAACCACGGGCTGAATGGGCTGACGCGTCGACGCGTATGCGAGACAAATGCTGGATGTGCGCGCGCACACCAATGCGGGAGTTTGCAAAATATGCGCCCTTGACCGTTGCACTCGTTGTGCCGAGTCCACAGTAGTTGTTCTGATCGGGGGTTACCGTGCCGCCGTAGCGGAAGAATCCGGTCTCCTTGAGTGCCTGTGCAAAGGCAACATCGGGGCGGATGCCCTCGCGTGTCCCTTCCTCGTAGTAGTAGGCGACCAGTTCGCGCGGTGTGACGGAGATCGCAGGATATGGATTCACACTGAGGAGGTAGTTTACGCACTGCTCCTGACTTGCGAGCGGTGTACCGATGATGGCAGTGTCATACTCCGAGAGCGTCTGTGGAACGCTGAAGAGTGGCTTCTGATTCTGTTCGAGTTCCGCCGCCTTCGCCTCTTTCATGAGTGCATCGATGCGCGAGCGGAAATCATTGCTGTCCGCGTCCGCAGTGCCTCGTTCTGTGCGGATCTTTGTGCTCGTTTCAGGATCGTGTGTACGGCGTGCCTCGCCGTTCGTCATCGTCAAAATGCAAAGCCCCATCAGGGCAGCGGCAAGAGAGCCGCGCAGAAGAAAATCCTTTCGCAAAAGATGAACCTCCCAAATTTATTTTTGAGGAGCAAAACTCCCTATTGTTTCAGCAGGAAAAAAACGGAAAACAGGACAGTCAGCCCCCATGTCATGCGCGGGACATATTCCCCGCGCGCTGCCGTGAGCAGTGTCCATGTGAAGAGAGCAAGCGTCAGCCCCGTCTTGATATCGTATGCAGCGAGAATAAATGTTGCAATCACAGCTCCCTCACGCATGGAAATATTCGCAGTGGATCTCAGCATCCGCAGACCGCGTACGAGCAGCATTAGTCCCATGATGGCAAGTGCAATTGCGGGCACAGCGGGGAAATCTGCGAGTGCCGTAAGAAGCGGTGCACAGGGCAGAAGTGCAAGCAATAGGAGCGCAGAAAGCAGGGCAGTCCGTGGAATGCCTGCAATACGGCGCGGCTCTTTTTCCGTCGGCAGAGCGGCAGAGATCGGCGCAGCCGTCAGCGGAAATGCACCGATGAGCGCCGCACAGCTGCTTACGGTAAAGAGCCCTGCAAGGAGGTGCGTGTCTTTCGTTGTGTCTGTCTGCACCGCAAGTACTGCCGTATTTTCGATGAGGAGTGCGAACAGAAGAGTCAAACCGAGTGACGCTGCCGTGCACAAATCCGTCTGCGGAAGTATCAGGACAAATGGCAGAGAAATGACATCGGGTGCGAGAAATGGCGCAGCGGGGATCTCCCAGAAACCCTCCGCCCATGTCAGAAGGGCAATGAGCAGCATGCCGAGCGGCAGGGCTGCGTGTACCGACCGTGCGTACAGTACGAGTACGAGCAGTATGCCCGCAAGCGTGAAGTAGGTGAGCGGATCACTGAGCGTTCCGCCCATCGTGAGTGCCCACGGAGATGGGAGCAAGATACGCGCATAGAGCGCCGAAGTTATGAGCAGTGTAAGACCAAGACCCGCCACAAGTCCTATGCGGACAATCGCAGGCAGTGCATACACCAGTCGAGTGGTGTATCTCATGTACGTGAGGAGAGCGCCGAGCAGTGAAACAATAGCTGCTATGCCCAGAATTTCCTGCCATGCCATGCCATGCGCGATAATCTCCTCGTAGACCAGCCAGCTGATGATAGCCGGAGATGGGAGTGTGAGCAGCGTATGTCTTTCGCGCGATGCCGTAAGCGTTCCAAGGATACACACAATGACAGAGACCGCGTACGTCGCAGCAAAAGGAATCCCCGCACGTGCGAGTAGCGAGGCTGTCAGCACGAGGGTAAGCGCGGCGACGGAAACGAGTATGAACGCACGACCGAGTGCGGTGTGCAGTTTGTCCTTTTCACCGTCCATATCGGCCCTCCCGTGTACACCAAAGCATTTTTATTTTATCACAAAATAAGTGATTTAGAAAGAGCCCCTTTAATTTCAAGGGCTTAGAAGACAACAAGGAGCATTTGTCTACAACTTGTCTACAAAACTACTTGCCTACAATCTCACCGAAGAGGCGGGCTGTCTCCTGCATCATATGTTGGTAACCATACCGCCGCATATGAGTGTCTCTGGGTTTATGGGCTACTTGAAAAGTAAAAGCAGCTTGATGGTGTTTGACCGACACACGAACCTGAAGTACAAATACGGGAATCGACATTTTTGGTGTCGCGGATATTATGTTGATACTGTTGGGAAATATGAAAATGCAATCAAGGATTATATCAAGAATCAGTTACAGGAGGATATTATGGCAGACCAATTAAGCCTAAAAGAGTTTGTTGACCCGTTTACGGGTAGCAGGAGTGAGAAAGGCAAATAAAAATGCCCCCGAGTAGGGGGCTGCCCGTGATAATAGTGTGGTTGTCAGAACCCATTCGGTGCACCTTTTAAGGTGCTACCACAAGTATTTGGCCCTTATAGGGCCTGTTCAAACCACCAGTTCAACTGGTGGTTTTGATTTTATAAATTTACATATGCATTGACACTTGTTTCAATGCAGGTGCGATAGAATTCCTTTCCAAATTGTGTTGGAACTATGGTATACTGAGTGCGTTGCCTCCTCCATACCGGCACGGGAAGGAGGTGTGTCGAGTATGCTAATCTCGTTTTTACTCTCCGTCCTGGCGGGGATAGTCTGCCACTATCTCTGCAAATGGCTTGACGGATGAGAAAAAGGCAACAAGCCTAGGCGTTAAGCCCGCCTGCACAATGGGAATAGAAAAGCCCCCAAGCTGGAACCTTGGGGGCTTTTCGTGTGTCGTAATGCTAACCTCGTTTGCCAAGCACATTATAGCACAAGTCCCCAATGAGATGCAAGTGATGCGTTGCAGTACAGATCGGGCGGACTCAACCCCAGTCAATATCTTCCATTCGTACCGTGCGCCCCTCCTTCAGATCGCGCTCGGATTCCTCCAAGTCCGCGCGTTCGGAGGGGGTGAGTTTTGTAAAATCAGGATCCCATGCAAGGACAAGACGACGCAGAAGTTCGTATGCGAGTCCCTGTTCTGCCTCTGGCAGTGTGTTATACATCGTCAAAATTTCCTGTTCCTGTGTGGTCATGATTATCACCTTCCTTATTTGTAAATCCCGTCACGTGCACCAATATCTCTGATGTAGAGATAAGTCTCACCGTTTTCTCTTTGTAGATAACTGTAGACAACCCGATACTTTTCGATGCGCAGACGGCACGAGGCCGGCTTCCACCCCTGCAATACCTTTATATCGCCGATGGGCGGCTGCTGCATTAAGCCGAGGATTCCCGCCTTGATGCGCTCGCACGTGGGACGATCGGCGGATTGCAGAAACTTCGCTGCAGAGCGTGAAAACTCTATGTCCATATAATCTCCTTCTTGCGGCGCGAATTAGGCAATCTTCTCCACTTCAATGGGCCTGCTACACTCATAAAGATGCTCTGGTGCGATATCTACATAATCGTTCCAAATGACTGTGCCGTACGCCGCCCTTGCTCGTAGGAAGAAGGGGAGGCTTTTGGGTGAAGATTGGCTTCTCAAGCGGGGGACGGGTGTCATAAATGCGCTGCGTGCCGTTCGTAAAGGTAATAAGCAGGGTGTAGTCCTCTCGTGCTGTTACGTCCTCAACAATCCATACAGGTTATTTCATGGTGCTACTCCTTTCTCTAGTGGAGCGGGTCAATCTTGTAAAGTGGCTGTTCACTCATGGCAAGCTCCCACTTGGCAAGAAGCTCGTCGCGGGATAGCTCTGTCCACGCCGCAATCAGCTTGAGCTATTTGCGCGGCATATCGCTCTCAGTGAGGTCGCCGTCCATGTTGGATACGGCGTGATACCCTTGATAGGTCGCGTGGAAATGCGGCGGATTGTGCTCGTTGTTGTTGTACATACGAATGATGATTCCGAAGAACATTGAGATTGTCGGCATAACATAAACTTTTAATTGATTTATAATAAGGGCAGAAAAAATGAAGGGAGGAACGGGGAGTGAAAATTAGCTTGAAAGTCGCCCGTGTAAATACCAATCTGACACAGGAAGAGGTTGCGAGACTCTTACGTAAAAACAAACAGACTATTGTCAACTGGGAGAACGGGAAAACGGTCATTGATGAGGGGAACTTCACAGCATGGTGCCAGTTCTACAAGATTGACAAAGACTGTACTTTTTTGCCTACGATATAAACTTTAAGTTTGAAAACAATCGCGAGAGGAGGTGAGGGGATGAATGATAAGGAGCTGGCACAGATTTGTATACCTGTTATCGCGTTCATGAAAAAGAACTGTACGCCACATGACATGCTAATCATAACGAGCACACAGTTCAAGGTTATTACGGAGACCGTATCAATTCTTATCAACGAATGCGATAAGTCGGAAAGCGGTCTTTCAGACGTTGATGGACAAACTTCCCTTTTGACGAAGCATTCAGAAACTCGTTAAAGAGAACTTCTGACGTGCCGGTGTATTGGTAAGCATAACCGTTATGAAAGTGGACTTCAATAACACCATTCTGGTAGCCGATAGAGGCGACATTGGAAGATGTAACAGGGATCATGTTCATAAATTCACCTCCTTTCATGAAAAAGAAAGGGAAACTATGGCAGATATGCAGCTGCTCAAAGCAAAGCTGAAATACAGCGACCTGACTTATCAAACGGCAGGAGAGATCATTGGGGGTGGACGTGATACGTTCTATCGAAAGATGCAGGAGGACGGTGCAGGATTCACCGTTGAGGAGGTTCGGAAGCTGATGGACGTTATGCAGTTGAACAAAGAAGATGTGTAGAACATATTCTTTGCAACATGTTGATATTTTACAACATGTTGATGAATAAATCAAGCGTTCCCACAATATGTGGTATTAATAACAACTGCGAGAGGAGGAGAGGCTATGACGATCGACAAGGAGCTTCTCATGAGCTTCAATCCACTCTTCATGCCTTTGAGCACTGCAATGGTAGTTTTCGTACAAAGCTGTGCGTAGGGGCGGCATGTACATCTCTCGCGCTATGGCTTGCGTATGTTTTAGGCTACTGAGGCTGATGTCGCGGAATGCTTCGTAAAATTTCTCGGGTGCATGAGCATAATCTTTATTTCTGTTATCATGTTCAAGCATATCAAGAAATGCCTCATAAAGAGCAGGGTAAAGCTGCAATACTTCGTCGTCCCAGTATTCCAGATTGTGAGAGATCATAGGATACTCCTTGATCAATGTGGTCTTTGAAAACCTCTTGTATCAGTTTCCTATGTGTCACGTTTTCTTTTTTACTGCCTGTTGCACTTAGATTGTAAATTCAAGCAAAAAACAACATGAGAGACAGCGCAATGTGCGCTGTCTCTCATGTTGTTGTCTACACTTGTCTACAATTTACCTACAAAATACCATGATTCGTCCTCTATATTGCTATTTCGTCTTTGTGTAAAAATCACGATGTTATTCCCGTGAAGCCTTGTTATTACTGGGGTTGCAAATTTGTTGCTTTGCTTTCTATATCGTCTCCTTACATGGAGTTCTGTTTTTATCACAAAGAAGAAAATTTCACAAATCAGAATGATTGCTTCCATAACAAAAATGGCGTGCTGCGTGAAGTTTACGGTTTCGTACAGCCCCTCAAGAGAACATCACATCATTCCATATAGATGCGCGAGACGTGCTTAGAGACGAGGCAGAGCACTTCGTAGCTGATCGTGTTTGCCCAGCGGGCAAGATCATCCGCCGTGAGCGTGTCCGAGCCGAAGAGTGTCACCACATCGCCGAGCTTTGCCTCGGGAATGTCCGTAATGTCGATCATGCACTGATCCATGCAGATGCGCCCTGCAATCGGTGCACGTTTGCCGCACACCTCCACGCAGCCGCCTGCGTATGCACGCAGATAACCGTCCGCGTAGCCGACTGAGATCGTTGCGATACGACTCTCGCGCTCTGCGATAAAATTGCGTCCGTAGCCGATGGATGTGCCCGACGGGATGGTTTTGATGTAGACAATGCGTGCGCAGAACTTCATCGCGGGGCGCAGGTCCAACGGATGTGTGACTTCATCCGAGGGCCACAGTCCGTATTGGAGGATGCCTGCACGCACCATGTCGAAATGCACGTCGGGCAGATCGAGGATCGCTGCAGACTCCGCGATGTGGCGAATCGGAATGTGGATGTCTGCCGCCTCGATTGCCTCGCACGCCTCTTGAAAAAGGCGGATCTGTTCCATCGTAAAGGTTTTGTCTGTGATATCCGCAAGTGCAAAGTGGGAGAAAATTCCCTCAAGTTCGATGCCCGGCATTGCTGTGATGATGCGTGCAAAGTGCACGGCATCCTCGGGACGTACGCCAATGCGACCGAGACCTGTATCTACGGCGATATGTACTTTGACCTTTTTTCCCTGTGCGACCGCCTCCGCAGAGAGTGCCTGTACGAGGTCGAGGCGGCAGACCGTCTGTGTGAGCCCTGAATCCACGATGTCAAAGGAGCTGTCCGGCTTCGTCAGCCCAAGGATGAGGAGCGGTGTGGTAAAGCCTGCCTCACGCAGCTTTAGTGCCTCGGAAATCGTCGCGACAGCGAGATACTCCGCACCTGCCGCAATCGCCTTGCGTGCGACGGCAATCGCGCCGTGCCCATAAGCATCCGCTTTGACGACCGCACAGAGCACTGCATCTTTTCGCGTATGTCTGCGAATTTCTTTGTAGTTGTGGGCAATCGCTCCAAGATCGATCTCGACCCACGCCGCACGACTTGGCATAGGGCACATCCTTTCGCTTCTACTTCTGATTTAGTGGTATCATTTTAGCGTATGCAGGTGATTTATGCAATGTATTCTTCTTTCTACTTTCTACTGTCGGCAACAGAAAACAGCCCGTCCATAAGGACGGGCTGTTTTCTGTTGCCGTATGAAACTTATTTCTTGCTTTCCCAACAACGATGCGAGGGGGCATAGGCGTTGTAGAAGAAGAAACCGAGAACCATGAGCACAATGAACGTGATGTTCGTTACGAGGGAGAGTGCCCAGATGAGGTAGAGGAAGACTGCCATACCGATCGGAGCGAGCACATAGAGCATCGGGAACGTGAACGTGCGCGGCAGATCGGGGGAGTTGCGGCGGAGCGCAATCAGTCCGACAAAGACGATGAAGAATGCCGCGAGAACACCGGTGTTCGCAAGCTCGACGATGTAGAGCATCGGGACGCAGCCTGCGATGAAGGCAATGATGACGGAGCCCACGAGAGTGATGAAGTACGGCGTGCCGTATTTCGGGTGGATATTCGCCATTGCCTTCGGGAGGAAGCCGTCACGCGACATCGCATAGAAGACGCGCGCCTGACCGAAGATGTAAACGATGAGGGTCGTGATCATACCGAAGAGGATACCGACCGTAACGAGGTTTGCAAATCCCGGGTAGCCGATGAGTCGGAGGCAGTATGCCACCGGGTCGGCACGGTCGAGGTCTGCGTAGTTGACCGTCGCCGTGAGGACGAATGCCACAACGGCGTAGATGCAGAGACAGACAAAGACCGATGCAATGATGCCGATCGGGAGACTCTTCTCGGGGGTCTTGCACTCCTCGGCGGAGGTTGCGACCGTATCGAATCCCATGAAGGAGAAGAACACAACCGCTGCGCCTGTCATGATGCCGGCAGCACCGAACGGGAGGAACGGATCCATATTCTTTGCGATGTCCATATGGGGCGTTGTTACGACGATGTACCCGACAATCGCGCACAGCGTGAGCGAGATGAGGATCGCATTGAGGCGCGAGCTCTCCTTCGTGCCGTGGGCAAGAATAACGCCGATGAGGAGAGTAATGATGACAGCGGGGAGGTTGATGATACCACCCTCCGGCGCCGTTGTGAGGAGTGCCTTCGGTATCTCCATCCCAAGGGACGCCATCATTCCTGAGAAGTAGGCGGAGAAACCGACGGCAACCGCACTCGCGGTAACAATGTAGCCGATGATCAGAGACCATCCGCACAGGAACGCCATGCCCTCACCGAGGGATGCGAACGTATAGGCGTACGCACTGCCCGCAGCGGGGATGAGAGAGGCAAGCTCGGCGTAGGCAAGTCCGACGAGCATACAGAGGAGACCTGCGGCAACGAAGGATAATACAATACCAGGGCCTGCGTAGCGTGCGGCACCGATACCGGTCAGAACGAACACGCCCGAGCCGATGATGCCGCCGATGCCAAGGAAGGTAAGGTCAAGGGTGCTCAGCGTGCGTTTCATTCCGCTGCCTTCGCGCTGCGCACTGAAATCCTCCAGTGTTTTTTTCTTAAAGAACATACAAAAACCTCCAAGCAAATCCTTTCAGTTTTTATTTAAGGAATCGCTGATAAAATGAAGCCCGTCAGATTGGTGTAGATTTTTTGTCCTGTCAAGGAGACAAACCGGACGCATAGCAAGGGCTATGTGGAGGATTTGTTGACGATGGCAGGGCGAAAAAGATGCGCTAAGATGGCGTGGCTGAAATTATCAGTGCTTCCTTAAGAAAAGGGGGCTGTTTCACGGCACATATGGAAGCATATGGGAGTGAAACAGCCCCTCAGCAGTCAGAGAAAAGAATTACTTAAGGAACTCATCGATGGGCTTGAACGGGAGGTTCAGAGCCTTTGCAACCGCCTCGTTCGTGAGGTGGCCGTCGATGGTGTTGAGACCGTACTTGAGACCCGGAACCTGCTGGAGAGCAGCCTTGTAGCCCTTCGTTGCGATGTCAACCGCATAGGAGATCGTTGCGTTTGTGATACCGAGTGTGGACGTACGGGAAACAGCACCCGGGATGTTTGCGACGGAGTAGTGGACGACGCCATGCTTCTCGAACGTCGGATTTTCGTGCGTCGTGCAGTGATCGCAGGTCTCGATGGAGCCGCCCTGGTCGATTGCAACGTCGACGACAACGGAGCCCTTCTTCATCGTCTTGATCATCTCCTCAGTGACGAGGATCGGGGTACGAGCGCCCGGGATGAGAACGGAGCCGACGAGGAGATCTGCCTCCTTGACCCACTTTGCGATGTTGTAGCTCGAGGAGTACTCGGTGACGATACGGCCGCCGAAGATGTCATCGAGCTCACGGAGACGCTCGATCGAAAGATCGATCACCGTGACGCGTGCGCCAAGACCGACAGCGATCTTAGCAGCGTTTGTGCCGACGTTGCCGCCGCCGATGATGACGACCTGACCGGCGGAGACGCCTGCGATACCGCCGAGCAGAACGCCGCTGCCGCCGTAACGGCTCTCAAGGAACTGTGCACCGATCTGAACGGACATACGACCTGCAATCTCACTCATCGGAGCAAGCAGGGGGAGACCACGGCCATTCTTGCCGAGAACCGTCTCATAGGCAATGCCGACAACCTTCTTCTTGAGAAGAGCCTGGGTGAGGTGGGGCTCAGCTGCGAGATGGAGGTAGGTGAAGAGGATCTGTCCCTCGTGGAAGAGGTCATACTCGGATTCAAGCGGCTCCTTTACTTTAACAATCATTTCAGAGCGATCAAACAGAGCCTTCTTGTCCGAGACGATCTCAGCGCCGACAGCCTTGTAATCGGCATCCGTGAAGCCGCTGCCGACACCGGCGCCCTCTTCGATGAGAACCGTGTGACCAGCACGGCGCATCGCCTCGACACCCGAAGGGGTCATACCGACGCGGAACTCATTGTTTTTGATTTCCTTCGAAACGCCAACAATCATGTTTTTTTCCTCCTACTACAGATAGATAAAAATACAGAAGGTTTGAAACGGCTAGGGGGATTTCTAAAGGTATACCCTGTTTGAGATTTTATTATAATTCAGACACTTTTGTCAAGTAGTAAAAGTGATTTTTTTCACGCCAAAGTCCTTTCTTATCCCCGCAACTCCAGATACAACAAGCAAATACGAGCATTCCTAAAATTTATAAAAATTATGATTCTATCAGCGCCCTCTATATTCTTTTGCGATAATGAGGCAGAAAACCATCTGTATGGAAAATATCAGATGGTTTTCTGTTCGTATGCGTTACTCCTCTGCTGCACGGCGTGCAAGGATGGCATCAATCTCGCGCTGCTGCTGTGTCTCCATGCGCTTCTGGATGAAGATGTTCGGGATGGAGACACCGACGACGACGGCGAGGATGATTGTGACACCGTCGACACCGAACCGCAGAGCCTCGAGCAGTTCCTCGACGGAGATGGTCTGAATGTGGAGAACTGCGAAGAGGAGGCGGTAGAGGAGGACGCAGGGGATGAGGGGGATGACGGGCGGGATGATGAGCAGGGTATTCGGCGTGTGGACGATGTGGATGACCTTGAGTGCGGCGATGCCGACGACGGCGGCGGCGGCAAAGGAGCCGATTGCTTGCGGCAGCCCGAACTCGAGCATAAGGACGTTGCGGATGAGCATAGTGACGATGCCCTCGACGGCAACGATGGCGAGCAGCTTCTTCGGTGTGTTAAACATGACGGAGAAGCCGCCCGCCGCGAGGATCGCGGCGAGTGCCTGATTGAGGTAGGTGTCTGTCGGCTGTATGTGTACATCAGAGATGTTGTGTACGCCCGCAACGAGGATGGCAAATGCGATGCCGAAGGTCATGCCGCCGATGATGAGCATGGTGTCCATTGCACGCGTCATGCCGGAGGTGGTGAAGCGGTTCAGCAGGTCGCTTGCGGCGTTGATGGACGGGAATCCCGGCATCAGGAAGATCGTACAGGCGACGAGTGCGTACCACATGGTCGGCAGACCGAGTGCCGCAGGGATTGCCCACGCTCCGAGCGTAGCGACAAAGCCTGTAATCATGGCACAGGCGTACGGATTAAACGCATATTTTGTGCTTGTACGGTGGGCGATAAAGCCCATAAGTGCCGCAATGGTCGCGACGAGTGCCTCGATCCAGCTGCCGCCGAAGAGCTTGCACGAGCCTCCCGAGCCGACGGCGGCTCCGAGTGCGATGCCCCAGTCGGGATAGCAGAGGGCTCGTTCACGGATACGGTTGATTGCATTTTCGATCGGTGCAAGCGGCGTATTGCCGCGCAAGACGCGCCATGTGAGCTTGCTGACGGCGGCGATGACGGCGAGGTTGACCCCGTGTTTCAGACATTTGCGGAACTGCGTGAAGGAACGCTCGCCGTCGCTGACACAGAGCATGAGTGTCGTATAGGTGACATGTGATTGGATTTGTGCAGCAGGAATACGCAGATGGACGGCGGCACGCCGCATATCGCGTACAATGCGTGCGCAGTCCGCCCCGTTCTCCATGAGTGTCTGTCCAATGTCGAGCAGGATCTTCATCTTGTGGTTCAGCATTTTATTGCTGTCCTGCGATGCATTTTTGATTGCTTCGATTTCCATAATTCCCCCTATAGCTTTCCCATCTCTGCATATTATACCACAGTCCGCCGTGTGCGTGAAATGGAGGAATGTGAAGGGCATATAAATTTTCCCAATAAAAGAGGCTGCCCTTTCAAGAGCAGCCTCTTTGCTCACGCGGGATTCAGCATTTGATGCCGGAGCCCTTGCGTGCGTAAAAGACATAGGTTATGATAATGGTGATGACGGTGAAGGCGATGAGGATGTAGAACGCGGGGATAACACTGCCCTGCGTGCTGTACGCCCAACCGAAGATCTTTGGAATGAGGAACGCGCCGTAGGCTGCGATCGCCGCCGTGAATCCCGTGACGAGCGAGGCGTGCACGGGGCTGTCAAAGACGAATGGGATCATGCGGAACGATGCCGCATTGATGAACCCCGTCGAGAAGAAGAGGACGAGGAACGAGCCGAAGAAGAGCGCGAAGTTGTGCGCCTGAATGCCGAGCATGGTGACGACACAGGCAACGAGCATGAGGAGCAGTGAGTAAAACGTGACCTTCGAGCCGCTGTTGACCTTGTCCGAGACCCAGCCGCCGATGGGGCGTACGCCCGCGCCGATGAACGGACCGAGGAACGCTGCATAGGCAAACGAGACCTCGGGGAACTCACGGTTGACGAGAAGGGCGAGTGCTGCGGAGTAGCCGATGAACGAGCCGAATCCGCAGGTATAGATGACGGTGATGAGCCATGTGTGCTTGTTGCCGAAGATCGACATCATGCTGCGCGGGCTCTGCTTCGGGATGGGCAGGTTGTCCATGAACATCCAGACGAGGATGAGGGTGAGTGCCGTCGGAATCGCCCAGAAGTAGCAGACGTTCTGGAGGTAGACCTCCTTGCCCGCCGCGTTGATGAGCGGCGCACCGAAGAGCCCGCCGAAGCTCGCCCCGAGGAGCATGGGCGCAGTCAGATAGATGAGCGAGACGCCAAGATTGCCGATGCCTGCGTTGATGCCGAGGGCAAGTCCCTTCTGCGACTTCGGGAAGAAGAAGCCGATGTTTGCCATCGACGAGGAGAAGTTTGCGCCCGCAATGCCGATACCCGCGACGAGCATGACAAAGGTGTCATAGGTCGTGCTCGTGTCCGTGAGGGCATTGCCGAGCCCGATGAGCGGAACAAGCAGGAGGGCGGTCGAGAAGAACGTCCAGTTGCGTCCGCCGACCATGGCGGGCAGGTAGGTGTAGACGAGACGCCCCGTTGCGCCGACAAGACCCGGCAGTGCTGCGAGCGTGAAGATCTCGTTGTCCGTGAAGTGAAAGCCCACCTGATTGAGCTGAGCGGCGATGGTCGCCCACATCGTCCACGCGACAAAGGCGAGGGTCAGTGCCCATGTGGAGGTGTAGAGGTTCTGCTTTGCGACGCGCTCGCCGTATTTTTTCCAGAATGCCTCGTCCTCCGGATTCCAATGCGCGAGGATGTCGCGCCGTGACGGATTCTCGCCGAGCACAGCGAGGATGTCCTTGCTTTCCATTTGCATCTCTCCCATGATGATTTCGTGAAGCTCCGAGGGGATTGTGCCTTATCAGAGTTTCCTATAACGTTGATACAAAAAAATTATAGTGAAAAATTTTTCGCTTGGATGTGACCGATGTCACAGGTTTTTAATAGTTTTTTCGATAATATTAAAAAATACAATGGACATTCTCTATAGACAGGAATGGAGGAGAGGTTCGTGGACCAGGAGGCGCTCATTCGGGAGATGATGTCGATCCCGGGGAAGGTGATATCGCTGCACGATGGGGCGTATCTGTTTCGTGAGGGCACATCGGCACGCTATTTCTACATTGTGCGCTCGGGGCATATTTTCATTGTGAAATACGGCGAGTCCGGACGCGTGCTCGCCCTGCGTCTGGCGACGAGAGGGAGCATCATCGGCGAGCTGCCGATCTATGAGGAAGAGCCGACCTACATCTTCAGTGCGGTCGCGCGCAGTGCTGCGGAGGTCTATGCGATCGAGTTTCCCGTCCTGCAGGCGTATCTGGAAAAACATCCGCATCTCTCCATCGCACTGCTCAAGCTGATCGGTATGCACATGCGCAAGCAGCACCTGAAGTTCCGCGACCTCGTGCTCTACGGGAAGAAAGGAGCACTCTACTCGACGCTCATCCGCCTCGCGAACAGCTACGGGATGGAGACGGAGGAGGGCGTTCTGATCTCCGTACCGCTGACGAATCAGGAGCTCGCGAACTACTCCGCGTCGGCGCGTGAAAGCCTGAACCGTATGCTTGCCGATCTCAAGAAAACAGGCGTGATTGCCATGCGTGGGCATCTCATCCTCATCAAGGACATTGATTTTCTAAAAAACGAAATCCACTGCGAGAACTGCGGCAGGGAGATCTGCAATATCGAATAGAAAAAGCACCTCCATGAGGTGCTTTTTCTATGTATGCGGAATTGCGACATGCCGTCGCTCACCGAGGCGATAGCGCGCACGCCCCGCGGTGAGGTCGGTGAGTGCGCGTTGGTGGGTATCGATGTCGCCCGTCGGTACGAGCAGTGAGAGCGTCACCGTGTCTGCATAGTCAGCTTCCTCCGTCAGCAGCTGTGCCTCACGGACATAGCATTCGACGACGGCAAGGAGATCATAGTCAAGCCGGACGTACATCGTTTGCAGTGGGGTCATACGGACCTTTGCCGCAGCATCCAGTCCAAGGCCCGCCGCATGAGCATATGCGCGGATGAGGCCTCCTGCACCGAGCTTGATCCCTCCGAAATAGCGAACGACGGCGACGGCGGTGTTCGTGATGCCGCGTGCCTTGATTGCCTCGAGGATAGGACTGCCCGCAGTCCCGCCAGGCTCGCCGTCATCACTCGAACGCTGACGGTCGGAATGCACTCCGAACACCATTGCGTAGGGGACATGGCGCGCCTCATAGTGTTCCTTCTTCACGCCCTGCAGCCATGTACGCACCTCGTCCTCATCCTCTGCGTGGATGACGTAGGCGAGAAAGCGCGACCGTTGGATCTCGTATAAAACGGGGGAGACACCGTCCGTCGGTATCTCCCCCGTGATAGTCGTATAGGCTTCCATCGTCATTTGTTCTTGCGGTTGAAGTAGTCGACGATGCCCGCATCAAGCAGGATGTAGGTCGGCCCTGCACTTGCCGTCAGTTCACCCGCCTGAAAGATCGGGCAGACGAAGCCGCGCCCGCCGAGGAAGTAGTTCGTTGGGACTTCGCGGACGGACTTCTCCGGCTGAATCGGCGTATTGCGTCCCTGTTCGTTGTAGAGATGCCCGCTGACTGCCTCGCCGTCGAGATCGGACGGGGTGACATGGACGAAGAACGCGAACGGCAGACGCTGCCCGGTCTTTTTGTAGTAGACGAAACCGTAGTCATGACGCGTGGGCTGATTTGCACGCAGCGCATAGCGCAGATCCGTGAACGTCACAGACAGGAAGTTCTCGTCATCCAGATGCACGCGGTAGCCGAGTTCTCCGCGATAGAACGCACCGCTCTCATAGTCTGCGCGTACGCGTGCGGCAAGAGTCTCGATGTCGGCGTTGATGGGGGCTGCAACGACACCATCTTCCGCCGTGAGAATGGGATAGGCGATGGAGAGGTTCGTTGTCGACTCACGATGTTCGGTGACAGCCGCGCCCGCCGTACCTGACATAATGATGACAAGGGCGAGGGCGAGCAGCAAGGCTTTGAATTTCATAATACAAGCTCCTCCTTTGTGTAGCTGGTAAAATGATAATAAAAATTTACGGCTTTGTCAAATAAATCGTAGTAATCCATGCGCTCTTGTAGTATGATGAAAGCACAATTTTTCGTGTGGAGAAGTGGGAAGAAAGGTTGTGTTACAAAGCCTATGGGCGAATCGACAATGAAACGGAAGCTGAAGCACCGACATCTTCAGTTCATCTCTCTCGGCGGCGTGATCGGGAGTGGATACTTCCTCGGGACGGGCTATGTGCTCGAACAGGCGGGGCCTGCCGCTGTGATTTCCTACCTGCTTGGGGGCATTATTGTCCTCGCGGTTATGCTCTGCCTTGCCGAGCTCGCGGTAGAAAAACCGCTCTCCGGCTCGTTTGTCGTCTATGCGCGCGAGAACATCTCGGCGACGTGGGCGTGCGGGGTCGGATGGTCATACTGGGTGACATGGGTTTCCTATGTGCCCTCGGAGATGATTGCCGCCGGAATCATCATGAACGGCTTCTTCCCGGAGATTGGAACGGTTTGGTGGGCGGTATTCTTTGGTCTCATCGTCACCATCCTCAATCTGTTTCGTGTCGATAAATTCGGTGAGAGCGAGTTTTGGCTCTCGCTCATCAAGGTGACTGCACTCGTCGCCTTTAGCGTGGTCGCATTGCTCATCTGTCTCGGGCTCATCGGAGACGAGGGCTGTATCGGGACACGCATCCTGCTCGGCAGCGGTGGCTTTGCGCCGAACGGATATTGGAGCATTGTGCTTACGATGGTCATTATCCTTGTGAATTTCCAAGGGACAGAGATCATCGGTCTTGCGGCAGGGGAGACCGCTGATCCCGCGCGCAGCATTCCGACGGCGGTGCGCAACGTGACGTGGCGGATCATTGCCCTCTACATCATACCGATCACCCTGCTCATCTCGATTCTGCCGTGGGATCACGCCTCGCTGGAGGAAAGCGCGTTTGCGGCGGCACTCACGGAACATGGATTTTCACATCTCGGTGCGCTCTTTTCGTTTGTTGTGCTGACGGCGGCGATCTCCTGCTCGAACTCGGGGCTCTACGGCGCGGCGCGTACGGTACACGCGCTTGCAACCATGGGCATGGCACCGCGTGTACTTGAGGGCCTGAGCAAGAAAGGCGTCCCCTCGCGTGCCATCTATGCCTCCATCGCATTTTGTTGGGGCGTGATCGCCATCTATGCGATGAATCCGCGCGGTGAGCTCTATACCTATTTGCTCGCGCTCTCGGGTTTCTCGGGTGCCATGGCATGGATCTCGATCTGCTGGAGCCAGTACCGCCGCCGACGCAAACTTGAGGCGGAGGATGCGGTCTCACTCCTGCGCTACCGTATGCCCTTCTTTCCGTATGTGACACTGTTCGGCATCTGGGCACAGGTCTTCTGCCTCTCATTCATGCTCTTTGTGCCGGAGCTGCGCTCAGCACTCTATCTCGGTGTGCCCATGCTCGTTGTCCCGATGATTCTCTACAAATTCTTGCGACGGTGACAGTAAGGTGTTATAATCGGATTAAAGCATTTTGGATGGGGAGGTAGATCTATGTTTGGCTTATTTGGGAATAAGAAGAGAGAAGAGGTCTCACTCGCGGATCGGATCAAGGCGAAGCCGCTTGCGGCACAGCCATCTGCCGCGGAGCCGGCAGCAAAGGCGCGTGCGCCGTTTGCAGGGCTTGGAACTGTAGGGGCGGGCGATATGAAGTCCGCCTATCTCACGCGCGCGGAACTCACGGCGGAGCGTCTGCGTGAGCTCTACGATGTGCCGGGAGGGCCTGCCATCGTACTCGGCTTCATCTCTGCCGATCTCCACATGGACGATGTGGCGCGCGCAGTTCACTCCGTCTCACCACCGGATGTGCAGTTTCTCTTGATGACGACCTGCGGGGAGCTGACGCATACGCCCGGAACGCGCTCCTACTATATGGATGCGGACGATGGGCGCGCGAAGGTGCTCCTGCAGGTGTTCAGCAAGCGCATGATTGCACAGACGCACATGATGACACTTCCGCTGCACAACGAGGATATGAAGCGCGGCGAAGTGACGCTGACCCCCGCCGAGCGCGTATCGAAGATCACCGCAGATATCCGTGCGGAGAGCATCCCCTTTCCCGTACGCTTTGACGATACGTTTGCGTTCGTCTATGTGGACGGTGTGAGCTCGTGTGAGTCTTTCGTGCTGCGTGCACTCTACGACGCGGAGAACCTGCCTTGTCCCTACGTCGGTGGCAGTGCAGGTGGTGCGCTCGACTTTTCCCATACCTACATTTACAACGGCAGCAAGGTGCTTGAGAATCATGCCGTCGTTCTCGTGGTGAAGCTCGCCGCAGACTACCGCTACTCCGTCTTTAAGACGCAGGCGGCGGAGGAGACGGGGGAGAAGTGGACGGTCATCGGCTCGGACGCAACATTCCGTACAGTAGATACCGTCGCCAATGCCGAAGGGCGGCCGGTTCTGTTCGCCGATGTCCTGATGGAATACCTGCATGTGTCGGACGTTGACGCGCTCACAAAAGCACTCGCGGGCTATACCTTTGCGACCTATGTCGGCAACCAGTTCTACATCCGCTCCCTGCAAAAAATTGATCCTGCGACGAAGCGGATGCATTTTTTCTGTGACATCGCTGCGGGGGAGGAAATCTACCTCATGCGGCGCACGAAATTCATCGAGATGCTGAAGTCGGACTATACGGGATTTTCCAAGGGGAAACCTGCGCCCATCGGCGTTGTGATGAACGACTGTATCCTGCGCCGCCTGACCTTTGCGGACGAACTTGCGCATGCCGACCTCTTTGACGGGATGCCCGTCGCAGGATACTCGGCACTCGGCGAGATCGCGGGGATGCACATCAACGAGACCCTGACAGCGATCTTCTTTTACCAGTTGTCGGGCGGATCGTTCTACGACGGATATATGAATCGGTTTCCGTCCGTCTATGCGCTCTGCCAGAAATCCTTCCTCGTACACGAGATCAGCCGTCTGGAGATCATCGGGCGGCTCAAGGACGGCATCATGGGTGAGTTCGGCGGGTACCGTGACCAAATTGCGGGTATGGGCAAGACGATGTCACGCATCGGAGAGAGCGCAGAGCGTGTCGGTGTGCTCATCGACAACCTGAACAGCGGGCTCGGCGGGCAAGGCGATATGACAAAGGAGCTGATCGGGCGCAACGCGGAGATCACACCGAGGCTCGAGCACCTTACGGAGAGCACGAAGAAGATCGAGCAGGTCATGAACATGATTACGGAGATCTCGGCGCAGATCAACCTCCTCGCGCTCAACGCCGCAATCGAGGCGGCACGTGCGGGGGAACAGGGGCGCGGCTTTGCCGTCGTTGCGGGCGAGGTGCGCAAGCTCTCGGAGAACACGCGCGAGCGGCTCGAGGCATCCGATGAGGCAATTGGGGAGCTCCTGCGTGACGTACAGGAGATCGACAAGATGCTTGCGACGAATCATGCACTCGAGGATCAGGTGGAAAATTTCGAGCAGGGCTTTGACGGGCGCATGGCGGATCTGAAGAAAAGCTTGGACGATGGACTCGGTGCGATTCAACGCTCGACGGAGGCCATCGGCCGCATTGCGTCGCTTAGTGAGCGGCTGACGGAGCGTTATAACGAGTTGGAGGCAGTGCTGCATTCCATTCGGTAGAAAATTTTACAGATAAAAGGCACTGCTGCACGAAGATGGAAACGTCTTCGTGCAGCAGTGCCTTTTTATGTTTCGCCTACCAGACAAACAATCCGCAGATTGCGGCAGACAGCAAGGAGACCAGCAATCCGGACAGTATCATATAGGATACGTTGCGAGCGACGATCGTGTTGCGTTCGCCGTCAACGAGCCCCTTAAAGCAGCCGAGGATGATGCCGATTGTCCCGAGGTTGGCGAATGACGTAATGAATACGGTCATCACAGCCTGCATATGAGCGGGCCACGTCCGGACGACATCCTGGATCTGCAGCATGACGACAAACTCGTTCGTGATGAACTTTGTCCCCATGTACTGGGCAATCTGGAACGCCTCTGTCGGCGCGAGACCAAGCAGCCACGCGAATGGGAACAGCACGACACCGAGAATGAGCTCAAGTGAGAGCGATGGATGCAGAATGCCGAGGAGGAGGTCGACGCACTTGAGCAGCGCAACGATGGCGATGACATTCGCGCAGATGATGAGCACGAGGCGTCCTGCGCCGATGATTGACTCCGCAAGGTAGGAGAAAAACGGCTCGCGCCCACCTCCTTCGTGGATCGTTGCAATTGTGTCCTCCTCCGGTGCAACCTTCACGGGATGGAGGAGCGAGGAGACGAGCAGCGCATTGATGACATTCAACGGAATTGCCGTGACGACATACTCCGCCGGCATCATCTTGACGTAGACGGCGATGAGTGCCGCCGTCACGCAGCTCA
This sequence comes from Centipeda infelix ATCC 43532, assembly GCF_000234095.1. Classification (GTDB taxonomy): domain Bacteria; phylum Bacillota; class Negativicutes; order Selenomonadales; family Selenomonadaceae; genus Centipeda; species Centipeda infelix. Next base: position 111,394 of record NZ_JH376799.1, on the reverse strand, counting down.
TCGACATGAGACCGATGGTCAGCACGCGTTCCTTGCTCATCTTCATGAGCTGGAGTTTCGATACAGCGAGTGCCTCCGTATTGCCGAGAAACATCATCTCAATGGCGAAGAATGACTCGAACTTCGGCGCGCGGGTGAGAAATGTGAGCAGCTTGCCAATCCAGCGAATGACGAACGGCAAAATGCCGAAATACGTGAGGATGTCAAAGAGCGGCACGACGAAGAGAATCGGCAGCAGTGCTGCAGCAAAGAAGTTCATCTGCGGCACGTGGACCCAGTCGGGGAAAACGAACGCGATGCCGACGTACGAGATGTTGATCAGCTCCGTGAATCCGGCCGCGGCAGCTGTAATCATCTCACGCCCAATCTCGAACGAGGTCAGGAACCACGCGAGCATGAGGTTCAGCGTGAGCAGAGAGGCGACCGAACGCCACTGGATCTCCTTGCGGTTCCGCGATGCGAGCACCCCGATTCCGAGGAACACGACAAGGCCGAGCAAGTTGACGAAGAAAAACATACGAAATCCCCCCATCGGAGTTGTTAGTACCGAACGACCTTGTCTTTCTCCACACGGGCATAGACGAGCGGACGGACGGGCGGCTTCTCTGTGCCGATGGTAATCGCCGCGCGGTAGAGCTGCGCCGCGCTGTCGCCACGCTGTGTGCTGTCCGTGTAGAGCGTTGCGATGACATCATCCGACTTCACTGCGTCGCCATACTTCTTGTGTAGGATGAGACCGGCGGCGAAATCGATCGGACTGTCCTTCGTCTCGCGCCCCGCACCGAGCACGACGCTCGCCTCGCCGATTTTCTCCGCGTCCATGGACGTGATGTAGCCGTCCGCATGCGCGCGGATCTGCACCTGCACGGCCGCCTGCGGGAACTTCGACGCGTCGCGCAGGACGGCATCGTCACCGCCCTGCCGCCGCACCATCGTACAGAACGTCTCGAACGCCGATCCGTCGGCAATCGACTGCTCCGCCATGCGGCGGCACTCCTCGATCGTGCCCTTGCCGACGAGGTAGAGCATGTTCTCCGCGAGTTGGAGCGACACCTCCGTCAGGTCATGCGGCCCCTTGCCGCGCAGCACGTCCATCGACTCCGCGACCTCGATGCTGTTGCCGATGCCGAGCCCCAGCGGCGTGTCCATGTCGGTAATCAGCGCGACGGTGCGCCGCCCTGCGCCTTCGCCGATGGCGACCATCGTCTGCGCAAGCGCGATGGCGTCGTCGAGCGTCTTCATGAACGCGCCCGAGCCCGTCTTGACGTCGAGCAGAATGCAGTCCGAGCCGGCGGCGAGCTTCTTGCTCATGATCGAGGACGCGATCAGCGGGATCGCGTCGACCGTCGCCGTCACGTCACGCAGCGCGTAGAGTTTCTTGTCTGCCGGCGCGAGGTTGCCCGACTGCCCGATGACGGACACGCCGCATTCGTTCACGATGGAGAAGAATTTTTCCCGTGAAATCGTCGTCTCATAGCCGGGGATGGCCTCCAGTTTGTCCACGGTACCGCCCGTGTGCCCGAGACCGCGGCCGCTCATCTTCGCGACGCGTCCGCCGCAGGCGGCGACAATCGGGGCGCAGATGAGCGTCGTCTTGTCGCCGACGCCGCCGGTGGAGTGCTTGTCCACCTTTTTGCCGGCAATCGCCGAGAGGTCGACGCGGTCGCCCGAGTCCGCCATTGCAATCGTCAGCTCCGTTGTCTCCTGGGCCGTCATGCCACTGAACCAGATCGCCATCAGCATGGCGGACATCTGGTAGTCGGGAATCTCGCCCGCGACATAGCCTTCGACCATCCAGCGCAGCTCCTCGGCAGTGAGTGTGCCGCCATGCTTTTTCTTCGTAATCAGGTCATACATGCGCATGGGTCGATCCTCCTCAGTGCGCAAGAATGCGCGGCAGCAGGCTCTCGCCCTTTGTCGTCAGCCCCGCACCGAACATATCCGCCACCGTTGCGCCGATCATGGCGAAGGTCGGGTACGTCCCGAGGTTGAGTCCCTGACGGATCGGTGCGCCGTAGACGAGGAGCGGCACGTACTCACGCGTGTGATCCGTGCCGGGTGCGCCGGGGTCGCAGCCGTGGTCAGCCGTAATCATCAGCACATCGTCCTCGCGCATATGCTCCATGAATGTGCCGAGCTGCACGTCGAATTCCGTTGTCGCGCGTGCATAGCCTGCGATGTCGCGCCTGTGTCCATACGTCATGTCAAAATCGACGAGGTTGACGAAGCACAGCCCCGTGAAGTCCTCCTGCTGAATGCGCAGTGTCTTTTCCATGCCGTCGGCATTGTTCTCGTTGACTCCCGTGCTGCGCGTGACACCGCGCCCCGCAAAGATGTCGCTGATCTTGCCGACGGCGATGACCTCATGCCCCTGCCGCATGAGCGCATCCATCATCGTCTCGTCCGTGGGATCGAGGGAGAAGTCGTGACGGTGCGCTGTGCGCTCGTAGTTCGGATAGCTGCCGACGTACGGCCGCGCAATGATACGCCCGACGCCGTGCTCGCCCTGCATGATCTCGCGTGCCGCACGGCAGTAGTCATAGAGACGCTCGACGGGGACATCGGCCTCGTTTGCCGCGATCTGCAGCACGCTGTCCGCCGACGTGTAGACGATGAGCCCGCCCGTCTCCTCCTGCTCGCGCCCGTAGTCGTGAATGACCTGCGTGCCGGAGTAGGGCTTGTTGCAGAGGATTTTCTTCCCGTCGCACGCCGCCGAGAGCCGCTCGAGGATTTCCGTCGGGAATCCGTTCGGATACGTCGGCATGGGCTGCTCGGAGACGATGCCTGCGATTTCCCAGTGTCCGATCGTCGTGTCTTTGCCGCGCGAGAGCTCCCGCAGCCGTGCAAAAGTACCGATGGGGCTGTCTGCGGGCGTACCGCAGCCGACACCGTCGATGTTAAAGAGGCCGAGCTTCGTGAGGTTCGGCGCGTGCAGCTCCGGCGATGTCGTCAGCGATGCGAGCGTGTTGCAGCGCCCGTCGCCGAAATCCGCTGCATCCGGTGCACACCCAATGCCGAAGCTGTCGAGGACAATCAGAAATACGCGTTTGATACTAGCCATTGCTATCTCCTCCTATGGTTAGGCGATTGATGCCTCCAGTGCAATCTCGATCATCTCGCTGAACGATGTCTGACGCTCCTCTGCCGTGAGGGGGGCTCGTCGCTGACGAGGTGGTCGCTGACGGTAAAGAGTGCGAGCGCGCGCACGCCGAACTTCGCCGCGATGAGGTAGAGTGCCGCTGCCTCCATCTCCAGACCGAGGACACCGTAGCCTGCGAGTTTTTGAATGTCGAGTTCGTCATCGTAGAAACGATCCTGCGACATCACGTTTCCGACGCGCACGGCGATGCCTTTGTCGACGGCGGCCTGATATGCGGAGCGCAGCAGATCAAAGTCCGCGACTGGCGCAAAGTTGACCGCAGAGCCGAAGATGTTGCGCGGCATGGAGGAGTCGGTCGTCGTCGCCTGCGCGATGAGGACGTCGCGGATGTGGATGTCCTTGTGGCATGCGCCGCAGCTGCCGATGCGGATCAGCGTCTTGCAGCCATACTCGCGGATGAGCTCGTTGACATAGATGGAGATCGACGGCATCCCCATGCCCGTTCCCTGCACGGAGATGGGATGCCCCTTGTACGTGCCGGTGTAGCCGAGAATGTTGCGGATGTTCGTGTACTCTTTCGCACCTTCGAGGAAGTTCTCGGCGATGTACTTGGCGCGAAGCGGATCCCCCGGCAGGAGAATGCGCTCGGCGACTTCGCCCTTTGCAGCTGCAATGTGTGGGGTTGGCATGATGTGTACCTCTCTTTCATAACAGTGAAGAACATTTATCGAAAACCGACATAGCGGTCTATACCCTAGTGGAGTGCGCTCATTGCATCGCTTCAAAGATAAGCTGCAGGAGGAACAGCACGCCGAGAACGTAGGAAAGCGTGCCAAGCTCGCGCCGGCGGCCCGTAAACACTTTCATCATCGGATGCGCGGCAAAGCCGAACGCCAATCCCGTCGAGATGCTGTTTGTCAGCGGGATGAGCACGATGATGAGGAATGCAGGGAACCACTCTGAGAAATCCTGAAAGTGGATGTTTTCAAGCTGCTGCATCATCAGAGCACCTGTGATGATGATGACCGGCGCAACGGCCGCCTGCGGAACGTAGGCGAGCAGGGGGATGAATACGAGCGTGAGCACGAACAGTGCGCCGCCGACGAGTGCCGTCAGTCCGCTCCGTCCACCCTCTACGATGCCCGCCGCACTCTCTGCGGCAGCAACCGTCGGGCTCGTCCCGAGTACCGAGGACAGCACCGCTGTCAGCGACGAGGCGCGGAACGCATTGCGGAACTTCTCCGTATCGGGCAGCAGTCCTTCGAGCAATCCGATGGACTCAAAGACGAGGATCATCGTCATCGAGAATACCGCAAGCCAGAACGAAATTGTCAGCACGGAGGAGAAGTCCTCTACAAAGAGCAGCGCACCGTACTCGCCGAGCCGTGTCATATCAATCTCAATCGTATTCGCGTGAACGAGGTCGAACGCATTGGCGATGACCGTCACAATGAGGATGGCGATGAAAAAACCGCCCTTCACCCGCCGCTGGTAGAACAGCAAACTCAACACGAGACCGAGGAGTGCGAGCTGCGCAGACGGATTTTGCAGATCGCCGAGCGCGAGAATCGAGTTCTCGCCGGCGCGGATCAACTCCGCCTTCTCCAACCCAATCTCCACGAGGAACAAACCGATGCCTGCCGTCACTGCGTATTTTAGCGATTTCGGCACAGCATCCGCCAGAACCCTGCCCGCGCGCGTCACAGCAAGTGCGAAGAAGATGAGCGCCGAGATGAGAGAGATGGCAAGTGCCTCCTGCCAACGGAACCCCATGTTCGTCACGACGGTATATGTGAAGAATGCATTGATCCCCATGCCGGGGGTCAAGATGATCGGTGCATCCGCCCAGAGTGCCATCAGGAGACACCCGACCGCCGAGGCGAATATCGTCGCGAACACGCTCAGCTCCGCCGGGATTCCGCCGTCTGCAAGAATCAACGGGTTGACGATGATGATGTACGAGATGGCAAAGAACGATGTCAGCCCTGCCATCACTTCCACACGCTTGCTCTGCACGTTGTCCGAACGCATACCGCACTCCCCTTTCTTTTTTGATTGTACCAAATATGCCAAACGAAAAAAAGGACATATGACTTTTCAGCGCACGTTTTTTTCGTTAAAATAGAAAGAAACTGTACTGAGAGGAGAGACATCATGCTGTTACCGTCGTTCCCCGAGATACCGCCAAACCTGCTGCGCGTTGCGCGGCCGCTCACATTCCAGCCCGACGAGATCATCCGCTGTAAGGGAACGCACGCCGACACGGTTTACATCCTCCTCGCGGGGCGCGTGCGCATTATCAACGAGTTCTCAAGCGGCGATCGGTATGTGTTTGCCATCGCCGACCCGCCCACATTCCTCGGCGAGTACGAGGCACTTGCAGGTGCGCCGTACTACGCCGCAACGTGTGAGGCGGAGACGGTATGCGATCTGCTTGCCGTCAGCATTGACGCGTTTGCCGCGTGGCTCCAGCGCGACGCGGGGGCAGCGTTTGCCGTCGCCTGTATGATCGCACGAAAATCTTGGCCGATCTCGGATGAATACGGTCAGATCAAATATATGACGGTTCAATCGCGTCTCCTTGCCTACCTGCAAAAGAACCTGCCCGCATGCGATGTCGCCGTGCGGCTTCCCATGCGCCGACAGGACATTGCCGATGCCATCGGCACGAGCCTAAAGACAGTCAACCGCAGCGTTGACCGCCTCCGTGCAGAGGGACTCCTCTCCCTCGATCGCGGCAAGCTCGCCCTCACCCCTGAGCAATGCGCCAAAGTGCGGGCGATGAATGCGTGTCAAAAGACGTAAGGGAACCGCTGATGAGCTGAATTCATCAGCATCCCCATAGACGAATGTATTGAATATAGAACTGGGAGAAAAGTCCTAAAATATTATATACAAATCTGAATAGTGATTGACGTATTCCGCATATTTCATGTATAATATACCAAGACTATTAACGGTATAGCTAGATTATTTGTTAGTCGAATACTGGGAGGAGCAGGAGTATAGTGGAGAGATATTGCCCGCAGGAGATTGAGGCGAAATGGCAGAACATCTGGGAGACAGAGCGCAGCTGCCGCACGGAGATGGATGACACGAAGCCAAAGTATTATGTGCTTGAGATGTTCCCCTATCCGTCGGGAAAACTCCACATGGGGCATGTCCGCAACTACTCGATCGGCGATGTGGTCGCACGTTTTCGGACGATGGAGGGCTACAACGTCCTGCACCCGATGGGATTCGATTCCTTTGGCATGCCAGCAGAGAATGCGGCAATCAAGAACAAGGTGCACCCCGCACAGTGGACTTACGCGAACATCGAGAACATGGAACGTCAGCAGAAGACACTCGGACTTGCGTACGACTGGGAGCGTGAGGTTATCACCTGCCGTGAGGACTACTATCGTTGGACACAGTGGCTGTTCGAGCTGTTCTATAAAAAAGGTCTTGCGTACAAAAAGGCGGCATCCGTCAACTGGTGCAACACCTGCGGTACGGTGCTTGCGAACGAGCAGGTCGAGGACGGAAAGTGCTGGCGGTGCAAGTCCGAGGTGCACAAGAAGAATCTCGCACAGTGGTTCTTCAAGATCACGGACTATGCCGACGAACTCCTTGCGGATCTTGCGAAACTGAAGGGGTGGCCCGAGCGCGTCAAGACCATGCAGGAGAACTGGATCGGGCGCAGCGAGGGGCTTGAGTTCCGACTGCCCGCCCCCGCGCTTGCGACGGAGATCCCCGTCTACACGACGCGCCCCGATACCGTATTCGGCATCACCTTCCTCGCACTCGCACCCGAGCATCCGCTCGTAGACAAGATCTGTGCGATCAGCGACAAGGCGGACGAGATCCGTGCGTTCTGCACGCGTGTCCGCAAGCAGTCCGACATCGAGCGCGCCTCGAGCGAGTCGGAGAAGGAAGGTATTTTCACAGGTATTTATTGCACGAATCCATTTAACGGCGAGCAGGTCGAGATCTGGATTACGAACTACGTCCTCTTCGAGTACGGCACGGGGGCTGTCATGGCGGTGCCGTCCGAGGATCAGCGCGACTGGATGTTTGCGACGAAGTACGGCATCCGCAAGATCCTCACGATTCGCCCGCCAGAGGGTGAGCTGCGGCTCGAGGATATGACGGAGGCATACGTTGAGAAGGAAGGCTTCCTGATCAACTCCGGCAAGTTCACGGGGATGGAGATGCACGCGGCGATGGGCGCAATCATCGACGAGGCGGAGGCGCAGGGATTCGGCAAACGCTGCGTCAACTACCGTCTGCGCGACTGGCTCATCTCGCGTCAGCGTTATTGGGGTGCGCCAATTCCTATCATCAACTGCGAAAAGTGCGGTGAGGTGCTTGTCCCCGAGGAAGAGTTGCCCGTCCGTCTGCCCGAGGATGTGTCGTTCGAGCAGGGGACGGTGTCACCGCTCTCATCGAGTGAGCATTTCCTTCACTGCACATGCCCAAAATGCGGTGGGCCGGCGACGCGTGAGACGGACACGATGGATACGTTCATCTGCTCTTCGTGGTACTACTACCGCTATGCCGACCCGAAGAACACCGAGTGTCCCTTTGATCGGAACAAGGTGAACTACTGGGCTCCCGTCGATCAGTACATCGGCGGAATCGAGCACGCGATTCTGCACCTCCTCTATGCACGCTTTTTTACGAAGGTGCTGCGCGACGCGGGGATGCTCGACTTCGACGAGCCGTTCACGAACCTCCTCACACAGGGCATGGTCATCAAGGACGGCGCGAAGATGTCGAAGTCGCTCGGCAACGTCGTCTCGCCCGAGGAGATCATTGAGAAATACGGTGCGGATACGGCGCGTCTCTTCATCCTCTTTGCCGCACCTGTGGAGCGTGACCTCGACTGGAGCGATCAGGGGGTTGAGGGAGCATTCCGCTTCCTGAACCGTGTCTGGCGTATCCTGCTCCAATTCGAGGACGTGATCAAGTCCGCACCTGCGGCCTGTGACCCGTCGGGACTCACATCCGCAGAGACCGAACTGCGCCGCGTCCTGCACATGACCGTGAAGAAGGTCACGGAGGATGTGCGTGACCGCTTCATGTTCAATACGGCAATTTCTTCCATTATGGAGCTTGTCAATGCGTTCTACGCATTTCAGGATAAGGAACTCAGCCCCGCGCTTGCGCGTGAGACGGCGAGCATGCTTCTGCGGATGCTTGCGCCGTTTGCACCACACATCACGGAGGAACTTTGGTCACGCATCTTCGGCGGCAGTGTTCATGCGCAGAAATGGGTCATGTATGACGAATCCGCTCTCGTACAGGATGAGATCGAGGTAGTCTTGCAGATCAACGGGAAGGTGCGTGACCGCGTCAAGGTTCCCGCTGACCTGGACAAGGAGGCGATGGAGCAGCTTGTAACCGAGCTGCCGCGTGCGAAGGAACTCACAGAGGGAAAAACGATCGTAAAGGTCATCTGTGTCCCCGGCAAGCTCGTCAATATCGTCGTCAAGGGATAATTAGGGAAGCACTGATAAATTCAGCCGCGCCATCTTGACGCATCTTTTTTGCCCGCACTGTGTCGGCAAATCCTCCACATAGCTTTGGCTATGCGTCCGGTTTGCCTCCTTGTTCGGACGAAAAAAATCTACGCCAATCTGACGGACTTCATTTTATCAGCGATTCCTTAGGATATACGCTGTTCAAGGAAGAAAAGGGAGAGAAAAGATCATGTTAAAAGCGTTTGCTGTTCGCAGTCTGTTGCCGGAGATGCTCATCGGACGTACGGTCTACGAAGGGGAGTCCGAAGTCGTGCTCGTTGAGGGCGGGACCGTTCTGGATCGGGAGACGATCAAGCTGCTCAAGGAGAAGGGCATTGCGTCTGTCTACGTCGACGAGGACAGCATTCTCACCGCCGTGCAGAAAGAGAAGGCTGCAAAAGCAGATGCATCATCGACACCTTTTACGGGCAAGGTGGCTCCCGAGCGTGACGTAAAGCTGGATGGTAAGTATGAGGAAGACTATCGCTACGTTTACACGGAGATGGAAAAGCTTTTTCAGGAAGCGGCTGTCTCCGGCAAACTCAACATGGGCATTCTCCAAGATGTCATGTCCAGTGGTCGTTTGCGCGATCTCTACAAGGAGGGCGCGACGGCGGTCTCCATGATCTATACAATGAATCAGGAGGGGGACTACAACCTCCATCACTGCGTTCACCTTGCCATCCTCGGCGGACTTATGGCAAAATGGATGGGGCTGAGCGGCATTGACCGTCAGAACCTCGTGCTCGCAGGGCTCTTCCTCGATATCGGCAAGCAGTTTATCGAAAAGGATCTGCTTGAGAAGAAGGGGCGGCTTACAGAGGAAGAGTTCGACATCCTCAAAAACCACGTCGTTGACAGCTTTAAGGTGCTCGAGAGCAGTGACCTCTCGGGGCGTGAGGATCTTATGCAGGGGGTCATTCAGCACCATGAGCGCAATGATGGGTCGGGGTATCCGTCTGGTCTTGAGGTAGATCAAATTTCGACCTTCGGCAAGGTGCTCGCCGTGCTCGACAGTTACGACGCGATGGCATCGAGCCGTACCTATGCAGAGAAGCGATCACCGTTCGAGGTGTTCAAGATCCTTTACGCTGACGTGCTCGATGGCAAGCTGGATTCGGAGTATGCCGTACTCTTTATGCGCAAGCTCAACGCCGCACTCAATGGCTGTTGGCTGCGCCTTTCGGACGGCTCGGCAGGGCGCATCATCTACATCGATGAGTCGCGTGTCACGGCGATGCCTGTCGTGCAGCTTGCAAACGGAGGGTTCATCGACCTCAATACCGTAAAGGACATCACCGTTGTCGAGATCATGACGGCGGCTGAGGTCAGCAAACTTTGATATATTGATGAAAAAGCACCCCGCAGGGTGCTTTTTTGTGTGCGACTATTTCCATCACACGTCGAATGCGCTATAATGACAGAATGACTTTTCAGCAGTGACAGGGAGGGTGCACGATGGCGATGGTTCCAAAACTCAATACGACGATCTTTGAGAAGGAGATCCCGTTCAAGGTCGTTGCACCGTTTGAGCCGATGGGCGACCAGCCGCAGGCGATTGCGGATCTTGCGGGCGGCATCGAGAACGGGATGGCGGCGCAGGTACTGCTCGGTGCGACGGGCACGGGCAAGACCTATACGATGGCAAAGGTCATCGAGCGCGTGCAGCGTCCAACGCTTGTCATCGCACACAACAAGACCCTCGCGGCGCAGCTGGCGAGTGAGTTCAAGTCGTTCTTTCCCGACAATTACGTCGGCTACTTCGTCAGCTACTACGACTACTACCAGCCCGAAGCCTACATTGCCCAGACGGACACCTACATCGAGAAGGACGCTTCCATCAACGACGAGATTGATGAGCTGCGTCACTCCGCGACCTGTTCGCTGTTCGAGCGGCGCGATGTCATCATCGTCGCGAGCGTGTCCTGTATCTACGGTCTCGGCTCGCCTGAGAGCTATCATGAGATGGTGCTCTCCGTGCACAAGGGGCAGACGATTCCGCGCGAAGCGATTCTGCAAAAGCTCGTCTCTATCCGCTACGAGCGCAACGATATTGCCTTCGAGCGCGGACGCTTTCGCGTGCGCGGCGATGTGGTCGAGATCTTCCCTGCGGGCTACAACAACCGCGGCGTGCGCATCGAGATGTTCGGCGACGAGGTGGAGCGCATCATTGAGTTCGATGCCATGACGGGCGAGGTATACGGCGAACGGCTTCACTCGATGGTCTTTCCTGCGTCTCACTACGTCACGGACGATGAGGATATGAAGATCGCAATGGCGGACATCCGCACGGAGCTTGCAGAGCGTCTGGACGAGCTGAAGGGTGCGGGCAAACTCCTAGAGGCACAGCGGCTTGAGCAGCGTACAAACTACGACCTTGAGATGATCGAGGAGATGGGCTACTGCTCCGGCATCGAGAACTACTCGCGTCACCTTACGCACAGGAACACAGGGGACACGCCGTATACCCTGCTCGATTACTTTCCCGAGGATTTCCTCATCATGATCGACGAGTCCCATGTGACCCTGCCGCAGATTCACGCCATGTACGGCGGCGACCGCAGCCGTAAGATTTCCCTCGTGGACAACGGCTTCCGTCTACCGTCTGCATTCGACAACCGCCCGCTGACATTTGAGGAGTTCGCCGCGCGTGTCAATCAGATCGTCTACGTCTCCGCGACACCGGGGAAATACGAAATGCAGCAGGCACAGCAGGTCGCACAGCAGATCATCCGCCCGACGGGGCTTCTCGACCCTGTGGTGGAGGTGCGGCCGCTCGACGGACAGATCGACGATCTGCTCTCGGAGATCCGCATACGCATCGAGCGAAATGAGCGCGTCCTTGTCACGACGCTTACCAAACGCATGGCGGAGAACCTCACCGAGTACCTGCGCGAAGCGGGTGTCAAGGTGCGCTACCTCCACTCGGACATCGCGACCATTGAGCGCGCGGAGATCATCCACGACCTGAGAGCGGGAGAGTTTGACGTGCTCGTTGGGATCAACCTCCTGCGCGAGGGTCTTGATATGCCAGAGGTGTCGCTGATCGCTATTCTTGATGCGGACAAGGAGGGCTTTCTGCGCTCCGATACCGCACTTATTCAGACCATCGGCCGCGCCGCACGCAACGCGGGTGGACACGTCATCATGTATGGCGATGTCATCACGGGCTCGATGCAGCGTGCCATTGACGAGACAGAACGCCGCCGCACGATCCAGAACGAATACAACGTGGCGCACGGCATCACGCCGAAGACCATCGAAAAGCCTATTGTCCCGCTCATCGAGATGACACTCGTCGCCGCCGAGGACAGAGCGCCCTATGGCAAAAAGGACGGCAAGGCGAAGAAAAAGCTCGGCAAGAAGGAGCGCGAGAACCTCGTCAAGAGTCTCCTGCGCGAAATGCAGCAGGCATCACGCGCTCTCGAATTCGAGCGTGCAGCGGAGCTGCGCGACATGATTGTCGAGCTTGAGGGCGAATTGCCGAAGAAGAAAAAATAGGGGAAACTATGAACGAAAGTATCAAAATCGAGGGTGCACGCGCCCACAACCTAAAGAATATCAATGTGGAGATTCCGCGCGATAAGCTTGTTGTCGTGACGGGGCTCTCGGGATCGGGGAAATCCTCCCTTGCCTTTGACACCATCTATGCCGAGGGGCAGCGACGCTATGTGGAGTCGCTGTCTGCGTATGCGCGGCAGTTCCTCGGGCAGATGGACAAGCCCGACGTGGACAACATCGAGGGGCTGTCGCCCGCGATCTCGATTGACCAGAAGACGACGAGCCATAACCCTCGCTCGACGGTGGGCACGGTGACGGAGGTCTATGACTATCTGCGTCTGCTCTATGCGCGGGCAGGCCGTCCGCACTGTCCGAGCTGCGGCAAGCCCATCACGCAGCAGAGCGTCGATCAGATGGTGGATGCGATCCTGACGCAGCCCGAGGGGACGAAGCTGCTCATCATGGCGCAGCTTGTGCGCGGGAAAAAGGGCGAGCACCGCAAGATCCTCGACCAGATCCGCCGCGATGGCTATGTGCGCGTGCGCATCGACGGGGAACTGCGGGATCTCGGCGAGGAAATCGCCCTTGAGAAGCAGAAGAAGCACACGATCGAGATCGTCGTTGACCGTCTCGTTGTGCGTGCGGGCATGGAGAGCCGTCTGACGGACTCGCTTGAGACGGCTCTGCGTGCAGGCGGCGGCGTGGTCTATGTGCAGGTAGTGGACGGGGAGCTCCTCATGTTCAGCGAGAATTTCGCCTGTGTGGACTGCGGTATCTCGCTCCCTGAGATTGCGCCGCGCATGTTCTCGTTCAACAGCCCGTTCGGCGCGTGTCCCGTCTGTACGGGACTCGGCAGTCACAAGGAGTTCGATGAGGAGCTTGTTGTACCCGACCCGACACTCAGCGTGGCGGACGGTGTCTTTGCCCCTCTTTCCAAAAATCCGAACTCGTACGGGATGCGTGCAATTACAGCACTGCTGCGTGCGCATGACTATGACGAGCATACGCAGTGGAACCGCATGGACAAGAAGATGCAAAAGCTGCTGCTCTACGGTTCGGACGAGGAGGTCTCCTTTCAGTACACGAATATGTTCGGTGAGGAAAAGGAGTACAACGTCCCGTACGAGGGCGTTCTGCCCACGCTTGCACGCCGCTACCGCGAGACGGACTCGGAGGAGATGCGTGAGAGCTACGAGGACTATATGACGGAGACCCCGTGTACGGCGTGCCACGGCGCACGACTCAAGCCCGAGACGCTTGCCGTCACGATTGGCGGCAAGAGCATTGCCGACCTCACTGCGCTCACGATCCGTGAGGCGGATGCCTTCCTCGCAGAGGCGGAGAAGGATTTTTCCCCGCGCGAGGCGAAGATCGCCGTGGAGATCCTAAAGGAAATCCACGCACGGCTGAATTTCCTCCTCGATGTGGGATTGGACTATCTGACACTCTCACGCGCGGCGGGGACGCTTTCGGGCGGCGAGGCACAGCGCATCCGTCTCGCAACGCAGATCGGCTCGGGGCTGATGGGGGTACTCTACATTCTCGACGAGCCGAGCATCGGACTGCACCAGCGCGACAATAACCGTCTGCTTGCGACCCTGCGCCATCTGCGCGACCTCGGCAATACGCTGATCGTTGTGGAGCACGACGAGGACACAATGTATGCCGCCGATCACATCATCGACATCGGCCCCGGTGCGGGCGAGCATGGCGGCGAGGTGGTCGCAGAGGGGACGGCGGCGGAGATTATGAAAAATCCCGCATCCGTCACGGGGCAGTATCTTGCACGGAAAAAGTTTATCCCTGTGCCCACCGAGCGGCGCAAGGGGAATGGCAACTTCCTCGAAGTGGTGGGTGCAGCAGAGAATAATCTCAAGGAAATCAACGTGAAGTTCCCGCTTGGGACGCTCACCCTTGTCACGGGCGTCAGCGGCTCGGGCAAGTCCACGCTCGTTAACGAGATCCTCTATCGCGGGGTCGCCTCACGTCTCTACCGTGCGAAGGGGAAGCCCGGAAAGCACAAGAAAATCAAGGGACTGGAGCACATCGACAAGGTCATCAACATCGACCAGCAGCCGATCGGGCGCACACCGCGCTCGAATCCTGCGACCTATACGGGCGTGTTCGATGCAATTCGCGACCTGTTCAGTCAGGTGAGTGAGTCGCGGATGCGTGGGTACAAGGCGGGGCGGTTCAGCTTTAACGTGAAGGGTGGACGCTGCGAGGCGTGCCGTGGGGACGGCATTCTCAAGATCGAGATGCAGTTCCTCCCCGATGTCTACGTTCCCTGCGAGGTCTGCAAGGGCGCACGGTACAACCGCGAGACGCTCGAGGTGCACTATAAGGGCAAGACCATCGCCGAGGTACTGGACATGACGATCGACGAGGCGGTGGACTTCTTCCAGAATGTGCCGCGCATCGCACGCAAACTTGAGATCATCCGCGACGTGGGGCTGGGCTATATCCGCCTCGGTCAGCCCGCGACGACGCTCTCGGGGGGGGAGGCGCAGCGCGTGAAGCTCGCGACCGAGCTGTCGAAGCGCAGCACGGGCAAGACGCTCTACATCCTCGACGAGCCGACGACGGGACTGCACGCGGCGGACATCCACAAGCTGCTCGTCATTCTGCAGCGGCTCGTGGATGGCGGCGACACGGTCGTCGTCATCGAGCACAACCTCGATGTCATCAAGGCGGCGGACTATGTGATCGACCTCGGCCCCGAGGGCGGCGTGCGTGGGGGAACCATCGTCGCGAAGGGGACACCGGAGCAGATCGTAGAGGTCGCAGAGTCCTATACGGGACAATTCCTGAAGCCGTTGCTTGCGGAGAAACATAACTGATTTTACGAACTGAAATAAAGAAGGTAATGCAATGCTGATTTTAGGTCAGATGATCGTATTCTTTTTGATGATCTTTGCGGGAGCACTCGCCCGCCGCTACAAGATCATCATTCCGAACAATCAGGAGCAGTTTTCCTCGCTGATTGTCAATATCGCGTGCCCCTGCCTTATTATCTCCTCGGCGATGCACGCAGAGGAGCACATGAATCTGGCACAGGTCATTGAGACATATATCGACTATGCCATCCTCCTCGTGATGATGTGTGCTGTCGGTTTCCTGCTCCCGATTCTCCTGCGCTATCGCGGACGGCTGCGCGGTGCGATCAATCTCTCGTTCTGGTTCAACAACTCGCTCTTTATGGGACTGCCGCTCGTGCAGGGCGTGTATGGCGATCAGGCGGTCGTCTATATGACGCTCTTCTTCATCCCTGTCAATCTGCTTTTTTTTATCTATGGTGTTTCCTCGATTAGTATTCATAAGCGGCGCGGTCTCGAGATGTTCCGTATGCTGCTGAATCCAGGCATCATTGCCTCGCTGATCGCGTGCGTGATCTACTTTGGCGAGATTCCGACGCATCCGCTCATCATGCAGGCATTCTCCATGCTTGGGGCGATGACCGCGCCGCTCGCGATGATGATGATCGGTGCGTCGCTGAAGGACATTCACATGCGTCACATGCTGACGGACCGCAAACTGCTCGTCTATACGTTCCTCAAGGCGGTTGTCCTGCCGATTCCGATTCTGTTCCTCATGAAACTCTTCGTGACGAATCCCTATATCCTCGGGTGCAGTCTCGTCATCGTTGCTGCGCCGACGGGCGGTATGGTGGCGATGGTGGCTTTGCTCTACAACAAGGTCGCCTATCCTCTGATGACGGAGATCATCGCACTCTCCACCGTCATCTCGGTGGCAACGATTCCATTTGTCTCGATGATTACGGGACTTTGACCGCAACGGGAGGTACATTTGCTCACTGCTCTGGTAATTTTTTTGCTCGGCATCCTTGCATCGCTCACGTTTAGCCTATACTTCCTCCGCTACCTGGCAGAGGGGCGGAGGCTTCGTGCGGCGCGCATCACTCTTGTGCTCTTTGAGCTCGGCAGTGTCGTCGGGTTGTTCTTCCTGTTCAGCACGCATCGGACGGATGGCTGGGCGGGGCTCGTTACGCTGCCGATCATTCTGCTGCTCGTGGCGCAGATGATTGTGCTTGCTCTTGTAGTGGGGGCCGTTCTGCTACGATTTTTCCTGCGAAAGGTGCAAAATGCGCCCTACGATGAGGGGCGGCGGCGCGTGCTGAAAAATGCGGCACTCTACCCTGCAGCGGGTGTTCTGCTTAGCAGCTACGGTGCGTTTATCGAGCGAAAACATACGGTGCGCCGTGACTATACCATCCCTGTGTCGAACCTGCCGCCCGAGGCGGATGGCATGGTGATCGCCCAGATCAGTGATGTGCATCTCGGTTCGTTTTTCTCCGTGGAGGATTTTGACGCACTGCTCGCGGAGACTGCTGCGGGCGGCGCAGATCTTCTCGCCGTGACGGGCGATGTATTCGACGATGAGCCGCTGAACGCGCGTGCTGCTGAGGTGCTCGCTGCACATATCGGAGATTTCCGCGACGGGATCTGGTACTGCATTGGCAACCATGAATACTATCACAGCGGTCGCCCGATTGTTGACCGCATGGCGGGAGAGGGGCATGTGCACGTCGTACTGAACTCGGCGGAGCAGGTCGCAGGGCGCGGCACGCTCTACATCGCAGGTGTGGACTACCCGTTTGCACGCGGCGATGCGTTTCATCGGCAAAAAGAGGCATATTTTGCTGCGGCGATGACGCACGTTCCCGAGGATGCCGTGACCGTTCTTCTCGCGCATCATCCTGAGTTTATTGACGATGCGGCGGCACACGGCTCTGTCCCGCTGACGCTGACGGGGCATACGCACGGCAGCCAGTTCGGTCTCCTCGGTTTGCCGCTCTTCCCCGTGTTCAAGTACACACGCGGCATGGTGCGCATCGAAGACAGTTACGGCTATGTGCATACGGGCAACGGCAGCTGGTTTCCACTGCGGATCGGCTGCCCGCCCGAAATTGTATATTTTAGATTGGAGAGAACTGTACAATGAGTTGGATGGACGACTACACTGCCCTCCGCGAGGACATTCATCAGGGGTATATCTATGAGGCGATCGAGGCGATCCTCTATCTGCGTGCACACGAGGAGATTCCTGCGGATGAGCAGTGGCGTTTCTCGGAGATGATGGGCGCGTGCTGCCGTGCGCTTGCGGATACGGAGGGAGCGATTGCAGCGTACTTCGAGGCGGCGACCGAGGATAAATTTCTCCGCAGTCAGCGGCAGCATTTTTCCAACTATCTCTATCTCTGCCATGCCGTGCCGAACCTCACGCCGAAGGAGCTCAAGGCGCAGTTCGATATGTACGCGACGCTCTACCGCCATGAGGATTCGCTGCCGTCGCGTGCAGATGTGCGGCATGAGCGGCTTCGGATCGGCTTTCTCGCGCAGCATTTCCTCAGCTCGTCCTCGTCGCTCTTCTACGAGGGTCTTCTGCGTGGGCTGACGGAGCAGTACGATGTCTACGCATATGCGCTTGACGATCGTGCGGATGGATTTACGGAGAGCCTGCGCGGCGCGGTGAATTACCATGCACTCGCGAATCTCTCCATCGAGGAGCAGGCGGAACGCATCCGTGCGGACGAGATCGACGTGCTCGTTGACCTCGGCGGACATACGGATGGCGGCATGACACTCATGGTGCTCGCGCGCCGTCCCGCACCCGTACAGATCTCGGGCATCGGCTGGTTCGCGACGACGGGCGTTCCCTTTGTGGACGGTTTTTTGACGGATAATGTGCTGTCTCCTGCGGGCACGGAGGAGTTCTACAGTGAGGAGCTGCTGCGTCTGCCGCACGCATTCTATTTTACACCGGATGAGGCGATGTGTGCGCATGCGGTGGCGGAGCGTCCTGCTGATGCACCCGTGACCTTCGGCGTGTTCCAGAACTTTATGAAGATCAACGAGGAGTGTCTCAAGGTCTGGGGACGGATTCTGAAAAAGCTGCCGCAGGCGCAGCTGATCCTGCAGGATGCCGCCGTGGACAGCCCCCTGCGCGTGACGACGATCCTAGAGATGATCGAGGGCCTGAAACTGCCCGCGAAACGCATCTTTGTGCGGACGGGAAAACGGGACTACCTCGGAGACTATGGGGATATCGACATTGCGCTTGACACCTTCCCCTATACGGGTGGCGCATCGACGGCGACGGCACTCTATATGGGCGTACCCATTGTGAGCCTGCGCGGGGAGACGCACCACGCATCGCGTCTCGGCTCAGCGATGCTCACGGCGGCGGGAAAGTCGGCATGGATTGCGGAGGATGCACGTGCCTATGAGAATCTTGCCGTGCGGATGGCGGAGGATATTGCTGCCGTGCGTGCAAGTCGTGCAGCACTGCGTGCAGAGGTGGAGAAGTCCGCATTGACGGATGGGGCATCCTACCTCAGCGCGGTCACGGGCGAGATCGAACGCCTGTGGGCGCAGCGCGGGGACTTTTCGCGGTGAGGACGGAGATCCTTGAGCTCCTTGCGCCGAGTGCGGAACAGCTTCGCATCCTTGTCGTCGACGGATCGGAGCAACTTGCGCGGCTGCGGGAGATGTACCCGAACGCCGAGATGCACGCTGTTACGCCATATGAGGAGATTGCGGAGAACGAGATGGTTGCCGCGCTCGGCGTATACTGGCACATCCTTGACTGGCGATGCGACACATTACCGTTTGCGGAGGAGACGTTTGACCGTATCATCTCGGCGTTTGCGATTGAGTGTGCCTATGAGCCGTATGATGCGCTCATGGCATTGAACCGTGCGCTCAAAGAAACGGGAACGCTCTACACCTGCTACACCAACATCCGCTATCATCGTGTGCTTGCGGCTCTGCGTGACGGCGAGTTCCGTGTGCGCGGCGACCGTCACCTGTACGCGAAGCCGGAGATTGTACGTCTGCTGAACGACACGCTCTACAAGGAGATTCACTTTTTTGCGGGGGAGCGCGACGACGATCCGTCGGCGGGGGAGGCGTGGGCAGAGGAAGGTTTTGCAAACCTTAGCGACGACCTCATAACGCGCACATGGCTCGTTGCCGCATCGCGCAGTACGGCGGCAGCAGCGAACCTCAAGCTGTTCTTCTCACCGGAGACGCGGCGCACGATCGCGCGCCTCCTGCACCGCATCGAATACGATGCTGCGGCAGAGCGTGCCGTGATGGAGCTGCATGAGCTCTGTGTGCGCGAGGGAATCTTTTACGATTATCTTTCGGATTTTATTGCAGAGGTCTGTGTGCATGAGGAGAAGGTGCGGGCGGCGCTGGATGACGTTCTGGATAAAATTTAAGAGTAAACCATAACATAATATTTAGTTGACGAAATAAAAAACCTGCCTTATAATAGACACGATAAATGTAATCTATTGCAAGGCAGGGATTTTTTAATGCGCGAACATCGTATTGCAGAACTCACGAAGAAGATCATCGCGGGCTATCGCATCAGCCGCGAAGATGATCGCTCCGTCTTTATGGATACGCCGGTCGAGGAACTCGGCGAGGGGGCATACCGCCTCCAAAAGCATTTCTGCGGCAATCACATCGATCTGTGCACGATCGTCAACGGGCGCAGCGGGCGATGCGGCGAGGACTGCAAATACTGTGCACAGGCGGGGCGGCACAAGACAGGTGTCGATACCTATAACTTTATGGCACAGGAGGATCTGATCGCGCACGCAAAGGCAAATCAGGATGCAGGTGCAAACCGCTTCTCGATCGTCACCTCGGGTGGTGCGCTCTCGGGCACGGAGTTTGAACAGGCTCTGGATGCCTACAAGGAGATGCGCCGCACGCTTTCCATTGATCTCTGTGCCTCGCATGGGCTGCTCACGCGCAGTCAGTTTCGTCGTCTGCGTGAGGCGGGTGTAACAAGCTATCATCACAACATTGAGACATCGGAGCGTTATTTCCCTGAGATCTGCACGACGCACAGCTATGCCGACCGCATTCGCACGATCAAGGCGGCACAGGCGGAGGGGCTTTGCGTCTGCTCGGGCGGTATCATCGGTATGGGGGAGACGTGGGAGGATCGCTTTGACATGGCGTTCGCACTGCAGGAACTCGGCATCGAGTCCATCCCGCTGAACTCGCTCATGGCAATTCCGGGCACGCCGCTCGAACATCTCGCGCCGCTCTCGGGTGAGGACATCCTTAGAACGATTGCGATCTTCCGCTTCATCAATCCGACCGCGAACATTCGCCTTGGGGCGGGGCGCAAGCTTCTTCCCGAGAACGGGGCTACGGCATTTCGTGCCGGTGCATCCGCCTCTATCACGGGCAATATGCTCACGACGTCGGGGACGACCATTGCCGAGGATATGGAGCTCATCCGAGAGATGGGGTTCACCAACCGCGATGAGGACTGCCGCGTGTCATCGGGGGCGTGCGGCGCACGTTGATCTTGATTCCTTCAATATTTACATATAACATTAGGGACGCTGCATTTTGCAGCGTCCCTAATGTTATCAGCGATGCCTATAGATACTCCTCAAACTTCTCCATATCGACGATCCGTATGCTGCGCCCCGTTGCCTCAATGATGCCCTCGCGCTGCATCGCGCTCAGCTCGCGTGAGAGGGAGGGGCGGCTGACGGCGAGATAGGCGGCGACGAACTCACGGCTGGCCGTGAGTGTCACACGTCCATCTTTGCCGATGTGCGGGAACAGATAGCGGACAATTTTCTCGCGCAGCGTGCCGCTTGCAAGAATTTTGAGCTTCGTGTGCATTGCATACGCCTTGCCGGCAAAGATCTTCATGAGGTTGCGCTGGACGATCAGTGCGGAGCGGCGCGGCGCTTCGCCTACATCAAGAGTGAAGAGGTGGCTCGATACCTCGAGCAGCTTTACCTTCGTCATCGCGCGTACGTACATATCATATGGGCGTTTCAGCACCTCGTAGACCTCGCCGAACATATCGCCCGGGCGGTCGATCTCCGAGATGAAGATCTGGCGTCCCGAATAGGTGTCCTTGAGGATGTGCACCTCGCCCTCGAGCAGAATGTAGAGTGAGTGGGGGACATCCCCGTCATGGAAGATGACTGCACCCTTCGGGTAGGAGCGCAGTGCTACGTCGCTGGAGGCAAGCAGCTCCGCTACATCCTCCTCGTTCATGCCCTGCGCGAGACTTGTCTCGGCGAGAATTTGGGCGGCATTTTCATTTATCATGGGCGTACTCCTGCATATACGAAAAAACCGTCCCCATGGGACGGCGTTGGATACATACATGGTGCTCACTGAGGGATTCGAACCCCCGACCCCCTCCATGTGACGGAGATGCTCTACCAACTGAGCTAAGTGAGCCTGAGATGAAAAAATCCGCACGATTGCGGATGAATAATCAAATGGTGGGGTTAACAAGATTCGAACTTGTGACCTCCTCGATGTCAACGAGACACTCTAACCAACTGAGCTATAACCCCATTTGTTCGCCGCTCATGTCCAAACGACAAAATGAATTATAACAAGGGATAGGAAATCTGTCAAGGGAATTTTTCAAAAGAATGAAGTGTGGGAATCAAGTCTCTTATAAGTAATCGCATTTCATATTGACATCTCATTTATTGTATGATAATCTAAGCCGGACTTTGAGAATAAAATCACAATTTGATATTTTGCTAATCGGGTGTGTATGTCACTTAATAAGAGAAGCAGGTGAAAGACCTGCGCTGTCCCGCAGCTGTAATGCGGAGTCGCCCCCAATATGTCACTGGGAAACCGGGAAGGCGGGGAAGACGAGGATGCAGAGCCAGAAGAACTGCCCGATTGGAACGCCAAGATCATTCCTGCGAGCGACGGGAAGGCACTTTTTGTGTTTCGTATGCCTTTTTGCTCTCTTGGCAAAAAGGTTTTTTTATATGACGAAGGAGGCATGACAGTGAAGAAGTTTCTGATGTGTCTGCTGATGGCGATGACAATGCTCATCGTCGGATGCGGCGGCACGGATCAGCCGAAGAACGAGCGCGCCGAGAAGGACGAGATCGTAATCTCGGTGGGCAAGTACATGGTCGGCGAGGGCTTTGATCCGACGGCGGGATGGGGGAGCTGGGGACCGGATCCGTTCCACAGTGCTTTGATGATGCATGATGAGAAGAATCAGCTTGTCAAGGATCTTGCGACTGATGTGCAGCGTTCGGCGGACGGGCTCAAATATACCTTTACAATTCGCAGCGATGCCAAGTTCTCCGATGGTCAGCCACTGACAGCGGAGGATGTCGCGTTCACCTACGAGACAGCGAAGAAGGCTGCCGGCACGGTCGACCTGACGGTGATGGAGGAGGTACGCGTGCTCTCTCCGACGCAGGTGGAGTTCACGCTCTCCAAGCCGTGGTCGGTTTTCCTTGAGACGGCTGCGGCTCTTGGCATCGTGCCGAAGCATGCATACAAAGAGGGCTATGCGACAGCTCCTGTGGGCAGCGGTCCGTGGAAGGTGGTATCGTTCCAGAAGGAGCAGCAGCTCATTATGGAGCCGAATGAATACTACTATGGGAAGAAACCGAAGCTGAAGAAGGTCACGGTGCTGAACCTCGGTGATGATGCGATTCTCGCGGCTGCTCAGTCGGGACAGGTGGATCTCGTGTTTACCCCGACGGAGTATGCAGGGGCGAGTGTACCGCATATGAAATTGGTACTGATGGATACCATTGACAGCTTCTGCGTGAATATGCCACAGGAAGCGGAGCATGACGAAAACGGAATGTTGGTTGGCAACAATGTGACGAGCGATCCTGCGATTCGTACGGCGCTGAACATTGGCATTGACCGCAAGACGATTATCGAGAATGCGCTTGCCGGCTTTGGCAAGCCGACCATGAATTTGGCAGAGGCACTCCCGTGGGCGAACAACGCACTGCAGGAGAAGGACAACCGCGTCGATGAGGCTGTGAAGATCCTTGAGGCGGCGGGCTGGAAGGATACGGATGGCGACGGCATTCGCGAGAAGAACGGCGTAAAGGCGGAGTTCGTCATAAATGGGCGTTCCAATGATCTGCAGCGGTATAATACGGCAGTGGCACTCGCGCAGGATGCGAAGAAGCTCGGCATCAATATCATCGCAAAATCAACGCCGTGGTCGGAGGCACGTAAGATCGCACGAAATATCCCGACGGTATGGGCGATTGGCGACTTTACGCCGCAGGTGATTTACAACTACTATCACTCCTCTCAGGTGGGGGTTAATGTCATCAATAACTCTGCAATCTATCGCAATCCGGCGGTCGATGCGCATATTGACCGTGCACTTGCGGCAACCTCGGATGAGGAAGCCATGCGTGAGTTCAAGGCGGCGCAGTGGGATGGGACGGCAGGAGCGAAGATGGACGTTCCGTATCTTTGGATTGTCACCGTGCAGGTGCCGTATTTTGTCAACGAGCGTCTTGATCTTGGACAGCTTCGTGTTGGCGAGCGCGGGCAGGGCATGGGGATTCTCGCGAATCTTGATGATTGGCAGTGGAAGTAGACCGGTATGACAAAACGGATGGCATACTTCATCGGGGGCAGCGCAGCTCGTCTGCTGCTGCTCTTGGCTGCCGTGAGTGCGGTTAGCTTTGTACTGCTGGCAAACTCGCCGATTGACCCGATTGATGCCTATTTTGCGAATAAAACGGCGACGGCGGAGCAGCATGCGCTTGTTGCTGCCTACTGGGGATTTGACAAACCGCCGCTTGAACGCTTCCTGCTTTGGGCGGGGAATATTCTGCATGGCGACTTCGGCACATCGCTCATCTATCGGGCGCCGGTGCTGGAGGTGATCGGGGAAAAATTCCGTCTGACGCTCTTACTAATGCTGACGGCATGGGTGCTGTGGGGCGTGATCGGTTTCACGCTTGGTGTGCTTGCAGGAATGTATCGCGGCAGCCGTCTCGACAAGGCGATTCAGGGGTTCTCCTTGCTGTGCGTCTCTGTGCCGGTGTTCTGGCTGGGGCTGCTCTTTCTGATGATCTTCGCGGTCAAGCTGCAGTGGTTCCCACTGGCGCTTGCCGCGCCCATCGGGAAGCTGCACGAGGAGGTTACACTGGCGGAGCAGCTCCGTCATGTCGTCCTGCCTGCGCTGACACTGAGCGTTACGGGGATCTCCGCGATGACGCTTCAGACGCGTGAGAAGATGATTGAGGTCATGGGGACAAACTATATGCTCTTTGCCGAGGCGCGGGGCGAGTCGCTCTGGCAGCGCGTGCGCCGACATGGTCTGCGCAACATTCTGATGCCTGTCGTCACGCTGCAGTTCGCTTCCTTCAACGAACTGTTCGGCGGTGCGGTGCTTGCGGAGACGGTGTTCTCCTATCCGGGGCTTGGCGGTACGGTCACGATGGCGGGGCTGCGCGGTGATCTGTCGCTCCTGCTCGGCATTGCGATTTTCAGCGCTGTGTTTGTCTTTGCCGGAAATCTCATTGCCAATATTCTGTACGGTATTGTCGATCCGCAGCTGCGTGAGGGGAGGGGAGGTTCTTGATGAAAGAGAATTCCCTGCGCAGCGGCATGAGCGTTCGTCAGCGTCAGCTGATCTTTGCCGTGCTGGCGGGCTGCTTTATCCTCGGGATTCTCGTCTGGGGGACGACGATGCCGGAGAGCGCGTATGCAGTTGACTATGGGCAGAAAAATCTTGTACCGTCTGCTGCACATCCGTTCGGGACAGATTATATGGGACGCGATATGCTCCTGCGTTCGGTCAAGGGGATGTCCATCAGCTTGCAGATTGGAATTGCTGCGGCATTTGTCAGCTCCTGCATTGCGCTGCTCCTCGGAACGCTCTCGGCGGCATTCGGCGGCAAGGTCGATCAGTTTGTACTCTGGCTCGTGGATCTCTGCATGGGGATTCCGCATATCCTGCTCATTCTCATGATCTCGGTCATGATGGGCGGCGGTGTTATGGGTGTGTCCATCGGTGTCATTGTTACCCACTGGCCGCGCCTGACCCGCATCATCCGTGCAGAGGTCATGCAGCTGCGCGCACAGCCCTATATTCTGGCAGCGCGGCAGTACGGGTACTCGTGGGTGACTGTGGCACGGCAGCATTTCGTACCCCATGTGCTGCCGCAGTACATCATCGGGCTCGTTCTGCTCTTTCCCCATGCGATCATGCACGAAGCCGGAATCAGTTTTCTCGGGTATGGTCTGCCGCTTGATATGCCGGCAATCGGCATCATCCTCTCGGAGTCGATGCGCTATCTCGCGCTCGGTATGTGGTGGCTTGCATTCTTCCCGGGCTTTTTGCTGCTGCTCATTGTGCTGATCTTTGACCGTCTTGGCGCGGCTCTGCGTGATCTGTTCGATCCGCAGTCCGGACAGGAGTAGGATGATGGCAGAAGAACTTCTTCGTGTAACCAATCTATCAGTCTCATTTCGGATGTATCAGGGGGCACTGACCCATACCTTGGTGGCAGGGATGCACGATGTCAATCTGCATCTGAACCGTGGAGAGATCCTTGCCGTTGTGGGTGCAAGCGGCTCCGGCAAGAGTCTTCTCGCACACGCAGTGCTCGGTATTCTTCCGTACAATGCGGTGACGAGCGGTGAGATGCGGTATCGTGGGGAACTGCTCGACGCTGCCCTCCAAGAGCAGCTGCGCGGGCGGGCGATGGCACTGATTCCGCAGTCCGTGACCTATCTCGATCCACTCATGCGCGTCGGCAAGGAGGTCTGCGGGCTCTACGGCGCACCTGACGATATGGCAGCGACCTTCCGCCGTCTGCACTTGGAGGAGCGGGTGCAGCGTCTCTATCCGTTCCAACTCTCGGGCGGCATGGCGCGGCGCGTGCTCTTTTCGACCGCCGTCATCACCGACGCTTCACTCATCATTGCGGATGAGCCGACACCCGGCATGGATGTGAAGAGTGCCGTCGAGGCACTGCAGCTCCTGCGCGAACTTGCCGATGCGGGCAAGGGGATTCTGCTCATTACGCACGACATTGATCTTGCTGTCGAGGTTGCGGACAATGTTGCCGTTTTCTATGAGGGTCGAACGGTGGATATGGCTCCGGCTGCCGCATTTCATGGAGATGGGGCTGAACTCGTGCACCCGTATACGAAGGCACTCTATCATGCGCTGCCCCAGAATGATTTTACCGTATATACGGCGGCAGAGGTGACGCAGATGACTGCGGCGGGAGGTGCGTGAGATGCTGGAGGCAAAGGATCTGTCCTATCGCTATGGGGAGGACAGCCCTGTTCTGTGCAATGTGTCGCTGCGCGTTGCGGACGGGGAGCGTCTTGCACTTCTCGGACCGAGCGGGCGCGGCAAAAGCACATTGGCACTTCTTCTTGCGGGGTATCTTCCGCTGCAAAAAGGGGCGATCACCTTGGACGGCGCGTCGCTGCCAAAGGACTGCTACAATCCCGTTCAGCTCATCTATCAGCATCCTGAAAAGGCGATGGATCCGCGTTGGAAGGTCGGTGATACGCTGCGCGAGGCGTGGGATGTGCCGGAGGAACTTCTCACAGCGATTGGCGCAGAGCCGGACTGGCTCACGCGATGGCCGCATGAGCTCTCGGGCGGTCAGCTGCAGCGGCTCTCGATCCTGCGTTCGCTCAGTCCAAAGACGCGCGTGCTCATTGCCGACGAGATCACCGCAAGCCTTGACCCGATCACGCAGGCGCAGATCTGGTCGGTGATCCTGCGCGAGATCGAGAAGAACCGCACCATGCTCATTGCCATTACGCACAATGAGGCGTTGGCACAGCGGATCTGTACGCGTATGGTACATATTGAAGATTTGCAGGGATAAAGGCCGCTGTTCATACGAAGATCCGGCATCTGTCTGAAAGACAGATGCCGGATTTTTGCGTGTATAAGCATAGAAAAAATATAGGAAAACATGATTGACAAAAGAATTTACAGCTTGTATAATACCAACATAACATATAAAGAATATATGAATTTACTGTTTGAAAGGAAGAGAACTATGGCAGCAATTGAAAACATCGAAGCCTATATCGCAGAAGAGTTTCAATGGTTTCATCGCCATCCTGAGCTTTCCTACGAAGAAGTAGAAACCACTAAGCGCATCCGTGCATCCTTGGAACGTGCGGGAATCCGTATTCTGGATCTGCCGCTCAAGACGGGACTTGTTGCGGAGATCGGCGCAGGTGAGACCATTGTTGCCATGCGCAGTGATATCGACGCACTGCCCATCGAGGAACAGACGGATCTGCCGTATCGCTCGGAGCACGCGGGGCGTATGCACGCCTGTGGGCACGATTTCCACATTGCTGCGGTGCTCGGTGCAGCGTTGCTGCTCAAGCAGCGTGAGGAGGAGCTCGCGGGACGCGTGCGCATCTTCTTCCAGCCCGCAGAGGAGGCTCCGGGCGGGGCGAAGGTACTCATCGAGGCGGGTGCTCTGCAGGATGTCACGGCGATCTTCGGGCTGCACGCATCACCGCTCCTCGAGGTCGGCACGGTCGGCATCTCAGCAGGTGCGGTGATGGCGGCGGTGGATCGCTTTGTGTTCCGCTTTCGCGGCAAGGGGACACACGCCGCACATCCCGAGGCGGGGGTGGATCCGATTCCGCTGGCGGCAGCATTTGTGCAGTCGGTACAGACGGTTGTCGCACGCAATCTTAATCCGTTCTCCGCAGGGCTTGTGAGTGTCACGCACATCGAGGCGGGGAATACGTGGAATGTCATTCCCGAGGAGGCTCTCGTCGAGGGGACGACGCGCAGCATGAATGCGCAGGAGCGTGCACACATCCGAGCGCGTGTCTGTGCGCTTGCAGATCAGTTGGCGGCGGCGTATGGTTCGAAGGTAGAGACGGACTGGTACGAAGGTCCGCCGGCAACGGTCAACGATGATTTTTGGGCGGTGTATGCAGAGGAAAAAGCAAAGGAACGTAATCTGAATGTAGTTCCCGCACCAAAGTCGCTCGGTGGTGAGGACTTTGCCTTCTATCAGGAGAAAGTACCGGGGATGTTCGTCCTCGTCGGCACGGGGCTTTCCCCCGCGCTCCACAATCCGAACTTTCGGGTTGATCTGAATGCGCTCGCGCCGACGGCGCATTATCTCGCGGAACTCGTATGCGGTGCATTTAAGAAGGTGAAAGAACGATGATCGAATTTGTGAATGTTCACAAGGACTTCCTTGTGAACGGGAAGCCTGTTACGGCACTGCAGGAGGTCAGCCTCAAGATCCCGGACGGGGATATCTTCGGTGTTATCGGTTTCAGCGGTGCGGGAAAGTCGACGCTCCTGCGCATGGTCAACGCGCTCGAAAAGCCCGATCACGGGCACGTGCTGCTCGATGGGAAGGCGGTGGACGAGCTGTCCTCCAAGGAGCTGCGGCAGGCGCGCAAGAAGATCGGCATGGTCTTTCAGCAGTTCAACCTGCTCGAGTCCAAGACGGTGCGGGAAAATATTGCGATACCGCTCCGACTGGCGCATGACCGCACGCAGGAGGAGATTGATGCGCGTCTCAAGCGATTGTTGGAGTTTGTAGAGCTCACGGACAAGGCGGATGCCTATCCGTGGCAGCTCTCCGGCGGGCAGAAGCAGCGCGTCGGCATTGCGCGGGCACTCGCGACGCAGCCGTCGATCCTGCTCTGCGACGAGGCAACCAGTGCGCTCGATCCGGAGACGACGGACTCGATTCTGAAACTGCTCGCACGCATCAATCAGGAGCTCGGCATTACGATCCTCTTTGTCACGCATCAGGTGCAGGTGATACAGAAGCTCTGCCGTCATGTCGCCGTGATGGAAAACGGCAGGGTGATCGAGCACGGTGCGACGCTCGATATCTTCTCCGCTCCGCGCGAGGCGATGACGCGGCGGTTCGTGCGGGCGGTCATTCCCGACGAGCTGCCCAAGAGTATATGGGAAGCACTGCAGGAGGAGCAGCGCAACTATCGCTTGCTGCGGCTGCGCTTTCTCGGCGAACAGGCGAAGGGGAATCTGCTCTATCGCATTCAGCGGGAGTTTTCCGTCGAGACCAGTGTGCTCTTCGCGTCGGTCAGCGAGATCGAGGAGCAGGTTCTGGGGATATTCATTGTCCAATTCATCGGTGAGGACGCAGAGCTCGCGCGCTTGGAGGACTATATTCACGCACAGGGCGTGGAGTGGCAGGAGGTGAATCCATGATGGAGTTAGGTGTACCAAATGCGCAGATCTTACTTGCGGCGCAGGAAACGCTCTATATGGTCTTTGTTTCGCTGGCGATCGGCACGCTGCTCGCAATGGCGCTTGCCGTTGTGCTGATCCTCACGCGGCCGCTCGGCATCCTGCCGCACAGCTGGACGTATCAAATTGTGAACGTCACAGTCAACGTCATTCGCAGCGTACCGTTCATCATTCTCATGGTGTTCATCCTCCCGCTGACGAAGATGATTGTCGGGACGCGAATCGGTACAACGGCGGCACTCGTTCCACTCGTGGTGTTCATCACGCCGTATCTCACGCGTCTCTTTGAGAACTCGCTTCTCGAGGTGGATCATGGCATTGTGGAGGCAGCACAGGCGATGGGCGCGTCCTATTATGAGATCGTCCGATACTTCCTCCTGCCGGAGGCGAAGGGGTCGCTGATCCTGTCCGTGACGACGGGAACCATCGGGCTTCTTGGGGCAACGGCAATGGCAGGCGCAATCGGTGCGGGCGGCGTGGGCGATCTTGCGCTGACGTATGGCTATGAGCGTATGAACTTCCCGCTCATGCTCTTTACCGTTGTCGTCCTCATCGTCTTTGTGCAGATCATCCAGTCGGTGGGCAATTACTTTGCTGTGCGTGCGCGTGGGCATTGAGGAAGCACTGATAAATTCAGCGCCGCCATCTTGACGCATCTTTTTTGCCCGCACTGTGTCGGCAAATCCTCCACATAGCTTTGGCTATGCGTCCGGTTTGCCTCCTTGTTCGGACGAAAAAATCTACGCCAATCTGACGGACTTCATTTTATCAGCGATTCCTTGAGTTTATCAAAAAGAAAGCAGGGATTTTATGAAATTCAGGAAAATATGGACGCTCGGTCTGGCCGTTGTTCTCGGTGCGGGGGTGGTCGCGGGCTGCGGCAGTGAACAGGTATCGACGGATAAGAAGACCATCACCTACAGTAAGTCGCAGGGTCCATACTCGGAGCTGTTTGAGAACGGTGTGAAGCCGATCCTTGAGAAGCAGGGCTATACGGTCATAGGGAAGGATCTGAGCGACCTCCTGCAGGCAGATGTGGCTCTCAACGACGGTGAGGTGGACTTCAACGTCGAGCAGCATACGGCGTACATGGAGAACTTCAACAAGAAGCAGTATGGACACCTCGTAGCTCTGACCCCGATCCCGACCGTTCCGGCGGGCATCTATGCGGGGAAGAAGGACAACCTTACACAGATCGCGGATGGCGACACCATCGCCGTGCCGAACGATGCGTCCAATACGGCACGCGCGTATGCGCTCCTGCAGAAGGCAGGGTGGATCAAGCTCGATCACGCGAAGGACCTCGCGACGGTGACGCAGCAGGACATCGTCGAGAATCCGCACAACCTGAAGTTCACGGAGATGAAGTCGCTCAACATTCCTGCGGTGCGCGGTGATTTCGCCTACATTGTCATTACGGGCTCGATTGTCTACAATGCGAAGATTGACCCGTCGACGGCACTTCTCAAAGAGAATATCCTGCCGCATCTCCTGCTGCAGCTCGTCGTACACGAGAAGAACAAGGACGCGAAGTGGGCGCAGGACATTGTCAAAGCCTATCACTCGGATGAATTCAAGGATTATCTAAAGAAAAACGACAACGGGCTCTGGTTTGTGCCGGAGAACTGATCGGCTCAAACGATATGTCGTGAATACAAGGTATGAATAATAAATGGGTGCTGCACGAACTTTTCAGCTTCGTACAGCACCCATTTTTATAAATCTTTTTGCCGATTATTTTTTTCGTCGTTTCTTGCGTTCGCTGGTTTGCTCTGCCTCGGCGGGAATCGAGCCGTACTCACGCAGTCCGAGCCAGAGGAAGAAACCGAGGGCGACAAGACCGAAGCCGAGACTGGTCATCTGGGCACTGGTGAAGATCCCGAGGTATTTCTCCGTGTAGTCGCCGCGCAGGTATTCGAGCGCGAAGCGCACGAGGCTGTAAAGCATGACGTAGAGGGCGAAGCACTGCCCGCGTGCGTGTCCGCGTGCGCGGAAGATGAGCAGCAGGGCAAAGATGACGATGTCGAGCTGCCCCTCCCAGACCTCTGCCGGCCAGAGCGGCTGTGCACCGTAGGTGTGGTGCGCGAGTGTGGTGTCGGGGTAGAGGATGCCGTAGCTGCTGCCCGTCGGTGCGCCGAAGGCATCCCCGTTAAGGAGGTTTGCGCAGCGGCCGAGTGCCTGTCCGAGGACAATCGCAGGTGCGGCAACGTCCATAAAGTGAATGGTATCGAGCTTGTGCTTTCGGCTGTAAAGGATGCCGACGAGTACACCGAGAAAGACACCGCCCTGGATCGCCATGCCGCCCTGCCAGACATTCAGAATCTCGGTCAGGTGGTGTTGGTAGTAGTCCCAGTCGAAGAAGAATACGTCCCAGAGCCGTGCACCAAGGAGTCCCGCGATGCCGCAGTAGATGCCGAGATCGGGGACGTGCTTTTCGTAGCCGCGTCCATCCGCCTTTGCGAGGAAGTAGCCG
Source organism: Centipeda infelix ATCC 43532 (assembly GCF_000234095.1). Classification (GTDB taxonomy): domain Bacteria; phylum Bacillota; class Negativicutes; order Selenomonadales; family Selenomonadaceae; genus Centipeda; species Centipeda infelix. Next base: position 79,764 of record NZ_JH376799.1, on the reverse strand, counting down.
ACACCCGTTGCGAGCAGGATGGAGAGGGAGATAACGACACCGTAGGAGCGGATGGGGAAGTCGCCGATGTAGAAGAGATATTGATGCAAGAGATGCCGCCGATCTATTCCGCTTCAAAAAGCGGAAGTGCCTCAAGGAAGATAATATCCGTGCGCTTTGCTGCATCGCCCTCGGCAAGCACGGCTGCCTGTCCGATCACGTGTGCACCCGCCTTTTCGGCGAGATTGCTGAGTGCCGTCATGGAGCCGCCCGTACTGATGACATCGTCGAGGAGGAGTACTTTGCGTCCTGCGATGCGGTCGATATCGGAACGCATGAGGTAGAGACGCTGCTTCCCCATTGTCGTAATCGATTCATCTTCGACCCAGATCGGATCTTCCATGTACGCTTTGACAGACTTGCGTGCTGTGATGTAGTAGGGCATTCCAATCTGCCGTGCAAGCTCCGCCGCGAGAGGGATGCCCTTCGTCTCGGCGGTCATGATGATCTCGGCTTCGGCGGGAACTTTTTTTGCGAGTTCACGCGCACAGCTTTCGCAGAGTTCGACATCGCCGAGCATGACGAAGCCGGCAATTGCAAGACTGTGGCTCAGGTTGAGGATGGGGAGGCTGCGTTTGCAGCCCGCGACGGTGAGATCGTAGTATCGTTTTGCCATAATGCACCCTTTAGAGTCCTTTCTCTGTGAGGACGAGCTCTACGGCGTTCAGTACGTCGTTGATATTGTCCTCGGTGATGATGAGCGGCGGCTGAAACGCCATGACGTTGCGTCCGATGCCGTTCTTGCCGACGATAAAGCCGCGGTTCTTCAGCTCTTCGAGCACGGCATCCAGTTCGGCGGCGGCGGGGGATTTGTCCGCGTGGACGAACTCTGCGCCGACCATCAGTCCGAGTCCGCGCACATCGCCGATGATGGGGTGGCGTTTCTGGAGTTCCCGCAGTCCTGCGCGCAGCTGCGTTCCACGCCGTTCGGCGTTCCCGATGAGATCATGCTCTTCGATATAGCGGATGACATGAAGCCCTGCCGTTGTGGAGACGGGGTTGCCGCCGAGCGTCGATGCGCCGGGCTTTGTGTAGGTGTCTGCGACCTCGGGGGTTGCGATGAATGCGCTGATGGGGGCACCGTTGCCGAGTGCCTTTGCCATTGTCATAATGTCGGGTGCAACCTCGAAATGCTCGATGGCAAACATTTTGCCCGTGCGCGCAAAGCCTGTCTGTACTTCGTCCGCGATGAAGAGCACGCCGTAGTGGTCGAGGATCTCCTTGACGCGTTTGAAGTAGTTCTTTGGCGGGACAATGATGCCCGCATTGCCCTGAATGGTCTCTGCAATGAATGCGGCAGGTCGTCCCGAGGTGGCACTCTTGATCGTCTCTTCAAGCTCGTAGGTACAGTCGATGCCGCACTCCTCGGGGGTATGCTGATGCGGGCAGCGATAGCAGTAGGGATTTTTGATAAAGTGGATGCCGCCGACGGGATTTGGATCGGTGCGCCACATGGAGATGCCCGTGAGGCTCATCGTGAGCTTCGTGCGTCCGTGCAGCCCCCCGCGCAGAGCGATGAACTCACTTGATCCTGTTGCAATCTGTGCGAGGAGTGCCGCCCCCTCGTTCGCCTCCGTGCCCGTGGAGCAGAAGAAGCTCTTTTGGAGTTTTCCGGGCGTAATGCGTGCAAGCTGCTCGGCGAGGTTGACGAAGTTCTCCGTGAGGTAGATGTTGCAGACGTGTTGGAGCGTGTTCAGCTGCTCCGTGACGGCTGCGTTGATCGCGGGATTGCAGTGTCCGCAGTTGATGACGGAGACACCCGCAAAGCAGTCGAGATACTTCCTTCCCTCACTGTCGTAGAGGTACTGCATCTCGCCGCGCACGATCTGGCGCGGCTCGCTGTAGAAATGCCCGAGGCAGGGCATGATGTATTTCTTCTTCTTTTCCAGGATGGCGGCTGCGCCGATGTATCCGTTCTCGTTCGTGGAAGTTGTCTCCATGGAATATACTTTCTAGTAACAAAAAATTCACTCATGTCATGCTCCACGCAAACACCTCGTTACGCAAGTGATCGCATGCTTATCTGCCTAAATACCTGCGGACTTCTTAAACGCGCTGCGCTTGAACGAAAGAAATCCGCAGGGGGCAGAACGCACGCTTTACTCACTTGCTTCACTAGGGTTTGCTTAGGAGCATTGCATCGCCACATTTTTCCCTAGCGTTAAATGGAATTGCGGCTCTGGCGGAAACGGTAGGTGCCGATGCCCAAGGGGCGCGGCGCAATGTCTGTGAGGCGGTCGAAGTCCGCCGTTCGGAAGCCGTCACTGCCCGCCGCGAGGCGGTCGAGTGCAGCACGGTAGATGCGGACGATCTCTGCGGTCACGTCCGCCGTATAGTCCTGTGCCTCGATGCGATAGGAGCCGAGTCCGTTGAACTTCTCGAGGTAGGGATAGAGACAGAGATCCTTTGCAAAGTAGATGTGGTTGCGCCCGTACTGGTCGACGCGGATGGAGTGCACGCCGCCCGCCTCGTCGCGAAATGCGTAGAGGCGATCCAGAAGCTCCGGAGCGGCAAGGTCACTGTAGTTCGGCAGCGACATCGCGGGGAAATTGTAGTCGCAGATCATCGACTCATATGCACCGTGGATGACTGCCTCAACGGGCAGCACAGCGTTCTCGACGATCTGACGCAGCTGCTGAAACGAAAGCTCGTAGGAGGCGGTCGCCATCGTGAGCCCGTTCTCCTTGAGAAAGGTGATTGCGAGGTGGTTAAAGATGTTGAACGAATGATCCGCCTGCACAGGCAGGTTCGTGAGCGTGCGTGCGAGCTTCAGCGTGCCGAGGTTGCCGACCATGATGCCGTCAACGCCGATGTCGTTCAGTGCGGCAAAGAACTGTTCGAGTTCGCCGCACTCACGGCGCATGGTCGTGCGCGGTGTGTTCACGACGACGCGTGCGCGTCCTGCTGCATAGCGGACGAGATCCTCGTAGTCCGTGAGCTTCCACGGGCGGTTGGGGCGGAATGCCTCGCCGCCGACGTAGACGGTATCGGCACCTGCATCCACCGCTGCACGCGCAGCATCGACCGTGCCAACGCGAACGCTGAGGTGGCGGCTCGGCGCATTCTCCTTTTCTATCGGACGCTCGGCGCGCAGCACCTCGTCGGCAAAGCCCGCCTCCTCGACCGCTTGGCTGAAGAAACGCGGTTCGCGTTCGCCCGTCATGCCAATGTCGACGGCGGTCGGCTGTCCGAACGCAAACGTCGTCGTGTAGTCGCGTACGCGGTTGTCGTAGAGCGTACGCCAACCCTCCTCATCCGTCGTGTAGCCGTTCGGATCGGCGATGTATGCGTCAATCGCCTTGCGGTAGGTGGAGACGAGCCGCGCGATGAACTCGGGCGAGCGCATCCGCCCTTCGATTTTGAACGAATAGACCCCCGCCTGAATGAGTGCGGGGATGGAGCGGTACATACACATATCCTTGAGTGCGAGCTTGTATGGACCAGGGCTGTTCGCATCGAGCACTTCTCCTGTCGTCTCGTCGAGGAGGGCGAACGGCCAGCGGCAAATCTTCATGCAGCGTCCGCGGTTGCCGCTCTGTCCGAAGAGTACCCCCGAGTGGATGCACTGACCGCTCTCTGAGATGCACATATCGCCGTGCATGAAATACTCGACTTCGATGCCCGTGCGTGCGCGAAAAAGCGCGAGTTCGGAGAGCGTCATCTCGCGCCCGACGACGATGCGCGTGATGCCGTACTCCTTGAGCTTTTCGATGGCGTGTTCGTTGTGTGTGTTCATCATGACGGAGGTGTGCAGGGGGACGGTGATGCCCATCTCGTGTACGAGTTCGAGTACGGCGAAGTCTTGGACGAGAATCGCGTCGGGACGGATCTCGTTGAGGTAGGCGAGGTATTCGCGCAGCGCGGGCAGCTCCTCGTTGCTGATGAGGTTGTTGAGCGTCACGTAGAGTTCGACGTTGTGCGTGTGCGCGTAGTCGACCGCCGCCTTTAGGCGTGCATCATCGAAGTTGAAGTTGCCCTCGTGCAGACGCATATTGAAATGTTTGCCGCCGAGATAGACGGCATCCGCACCCGCTGCAATGCCTGCGGTCATGGCATCCCATGTGCCCGCCGGGGCAAGCAGTTCGACGGATTTTCGGTGTAACAGCATTGTGTAAAAAACTCCTTCTGGCTGGAGAACTTGTTGCTCCAATCAACGAAGCGTTCCCCGATATTGCTTATGATTATAGCAGGAAAAGCCCTTTCTTTCAAATGATGTCGAAAATAGCAAAAAAGAATGAATATAAATGGAAGTTTTTTTCTCACTCTCCTTGTAAAAAAAGTGCTTTTCGGGTATATTATACATAGATTTTATCATACCTGCCAACGATTATAAATTTTATCTAGTGTCACTTGATTTGACATATTTTTTTATCCATCAATTATTGTTTCTGATTATTTGTTTTTCCTATGTATTTATTTTATTTTCTAATAAGGAGGACTGTGTATGGGAGAGTTTGGAAGTCTGGGAATATTTTTGCTAGTGGCGCTGTTTTTCCCCGTCATGGCGCTCGGTCCTGCATTTCTATTGCAGCCGAAGCAGCCGTCACCGCAGAAGTACATTCCCTACGAGTGCGGCGTCGATCCGATCGGTTCACCGTATGTGCAGTTCCGCGCGGGGTATTTTCTCTACGCGCTGCTGTTCATCGTCTTTGACATCGAGACGGTGTTTCTCTATCCGTGGGCGGTGGAGTTCCAGATGCTTGGGCTGTTCGCGCTGCTTGAGATGTTTGTCTTTGTCGGAATCCTTGCACTTGGGCTCGGCTATGCATGGCGAAAGGGGGATCTGACATGGAGATAGCGGAGCGCGTTCCCGAGAGTCTGCGGCACAACGTCCTCGTGCTCAAGCTGGATGAACTCCTGCGCTGGGCGCACGCAAACTCGATCTGGCCACTGTCCTCGGGGCTTGCCTGCTGTGCTATCGAGATGATGAGCACGGCGACGGCGCGGTTTGACCTTGCACGGTTCGGCTACGAGGTCTTCCGTCCGTGTCCTCGTCAGGCAGATCTCCTGATCGTCGCCGGGACGCTGACGTGGAAGATGGCAGATCCGATTGTGCGCCTCTACGAGGAGATGCCCGAGCCGAAATATGTGATCGCAATGGGCGCGTGTACGATTGCGGGCGGCCCCTTTGCGGATTCGTATGCCGTTGTGCCGGGCGTGGATGAGATCCTGCCCGTGGATGTTTATATCCCCGGCTGCCCACCGCGTCCCGAGGCACTGATCGACGGAATGCTCAAGCTGCGTGAGAAGATTCTCCATCCGGAGCGCGTCGCAGCTGAGCGTGCCTTTTGGGCGGAGCAGGCGGAGAAGAAGGCGGTGAACGCATGAAAAAAAATTATGTGTCGTCGGATGCCCTCGCCGGAATCAAACTCGCCTTTTCCAATGCGGAGTATGACGCAGAGACGGAGCGTTCTGCCCTCTATATCGGGGCGGATGAACTGATCGCGCTGCTGACCTTTCTGCGTGACGACAGCAATCTGCAGCTGACGCGTATGGAGAATGTGACGGCGGTTGACTGGAAGGATCGTTTCGAGATGGTCTACCATCTCTTTTCCCCCGTGCATATGCATTGGCTGACGGTGAAGGTGACACTGCCGCACGATGCGCCTGTTGTTCCCTCGGCAACGGCAGTGTTCCCGGGCGTGGAGTTCGAGGAGCGCGAGGTCTATGACCTCATGGGAATTACGTTCACGGGGCATCCCGATCTCAGGCGCGTCTTTCACCATGAGAACTTCGTTGGACATCCGCTGCGCAAGGACTTTGTCCCGCCACCGCCCCCCAATATCCCGCGCATTCGGAAGGAGGGAATGTGATGCCGAGAACCGAGACCTACACGCTTAACATGGGGCCGCAGCATCCCTCGACGCACGGTGTGCTGCAGGTGCGGCTCGAACTCGACGGTGAGCGCATCGTCAAGGCGACACCGATCATGGGCTATCTCCATCGCGGCATCGAAAAGCTGCTCGAGGACAGGACGTATCCGCAGGGGCTGCCCTATACGGACCGCCTGGACTATATCTCCTCCATGAACAATAACTTTGGCTATGCGCTTGCCGTGGAGGAGCTTGCAGGAATCGAGACCACGCTGCGTGCGGAGTACATTCGCGTCATCATGGCGGAGCTGAACCGCATCAACAGCCATTTGATCTTTATCGGGACACTTGCAAACGATCTGGGCGCGTCGACGGGGATGCTCTACTGCTTCCGCGATCGCGAGAAGATCCTCGACATCTTCAATCTCGTCTGCGGTGCACGCCAGACCTTCCACTACATCCGCATTGGTGGGGTAAAGGAGGATCTCACACCCGAGGCGGAGGTGCTGATCCGCGCGTTTCTCGATGAGGTGCCGATCTTCCTTGAGGAGTACAACAAGCTCCTGACGGGCAACGAGATCTTTATCCGCCGCATTGTGGGGACATCGCCGCTGACAACGGAACAGGCTCTGTCCTACAATATGACGGGACCGAACCTGCGGGCGACGGGGCTTGCCTTTGACCTGCGCAAGGTGGATGGCTACAGCGTCTACGATGATTTTGACTTTGACATCCCCGTGGGCAAGAACGGCGACAACTGGGATCGCTACATGGTGAAGCTGAATGAGATCGCCGAGAGCGCGAAGATCATCCGCCAGGCGATTGATGGTCTGCCCGAGGGCGACTTTATGGGGAAAAAAGTACCGAAGGTCATCAAGCCGCCGAAGGGCGAGGTGTTCAGCCGTACGGAGGGCACGCGCGGCGAGCTTGGCTTCTACATTGTCAGCGACGGTACGACGAAGCCGTACCGCATCCACATCCGCCGCCCCTCGTTCGTCAATATGCAGGGGCTGGATGCGATGTGCCGCGGTATGTTCATCGGTGACTCGGTCGCCGCATATTCATCCATCGACCCCATCATGGGCGAAGTGGACTGCTGAGAAAGGAGGCAAATGATGGAACTTTCTTTCTTGGGAGCGATTGCGCTCATGCTGCGCGCAGCTGTTTACAGTGTTGTGCCGATTCCGTTTGTGGTTGATCTTGTCATGACCTTTGTCGGCATCGCGCTCCTGCTCGGCATTATCTCAATGGCGGCGATCGTCTTTACCTATGCGGAGCGCAAGATCTGTGCGTTCATCCAGGTGCGGATCGGTCCGAACCGCGTCGGGGGACGCTTTGGCCTTCTCCAGCCCGTTGCGGATATGCTGAAACTGATGAGCAAGGAGGACATCATGCCCGCCGGCGCGGACAAGGTGGTCTGGGCACTCTCGCCCGCACTGCTCTTTGTGCCTGCGGCACTCGCCTATGCGTTCTTCCCGTTCGATGCGGGCGCGGTGCTCGCCGATGTGAACGTGGGCGTGTTCCTCCTGTTCGCCGTCTCGGGACAGGCGGTTCTGCCGTTTCTGATGGGTGGCTATGCGTCAAACAATAAATACTCGTTCATCGGCGGCATGCGCATCGTCGGGCAGATGCTCAGCTATGAGGCACCGCTGCTCTTTTCGCTGCTCGGTGTCGTCATGATTACAGGCTCTCTGCGCATGGACGACATCGTGCAGATGCAGGCGCAGACAAGCTGGTTCATCTTCATGCAGCCGCTTGCCTTTATCATCTTTCTGATTGCAGCGGTCGCAGAGACGAACCGTACGCCGTTCGACCTCGTGGAGGGCGAGTCCGAGATCATTGCGGGCCCCTTTACGGAGTACTCGGGTATGCGCTGGGCACTGTTCTTCCTTGCGGAGTACGCGAACCTCTTGACGGCGGCGATTCTCGCGACAACGTTCTTCCTCGGCGGCTACAGCGGCCCCGAGTTCCTGCCGGGCTTCGTCTGGTTCGGACTGAAGGCGGTACTCATGGTGTTTCTCATCATGTGGTTCCGATGGACGTTCCCACGTACGCGCGTCGATCAGATCCTCACCTTCGGATGGAAGGTGCTCGTGCCGCTCTCGATTCTCAACGTCTTTTTGACGGGCGTTGGGATGTATCTTCTCGGCATCGTCTAAGGAGGTGCTCACATGTTTGGTAAAGGATTGCTCACGGGTATGAGCGTCACATGGAAGCACCTCTGGGGCAAGAAGGAGACCTTCTGCTATCCCGAGGAAAAGCTTCCGATGACGGATAATTTCCGCGGGGGGAACCTCGCGATGGACTGGCGCATCTGCATCGGCTGTTCGATGTGTGCGAATGCGTGCCCGAACAAGGCACTCGATCTTACCATTGTACAGGATGCAAAGAAAAAGCGTCATATGAAGTCCTATGTGCACAAGTCGGGACGCTGCCTCTACTGCAATCTCTGCGTGGAGGTCTGCCCTGTGAACACGCTGGTCTGGGACAAGGAATATGCGATCTCGACGTGGAGCAAGGAGACGATGACGCACGATGCGATGACGGACAAGGATCGCGCGGATCTGGAGGAATTCCTCGCGCAGGTCGAGGTGGAGGCGGCGGAGGAAAAGGCAAAGAAGGAAGCCGCTGCCAAGGCAAAGGCGGAGGCCGCCGCGAAGACAAAAGCCGAGGCGGCGAAGGCGGCGGCGGAGAATCCGGAGGCGGCAAAGCCGGCAGCGGAAAAAACCGCTGTGCCCGCTGATGCGGCAGAAAAAATGGCGACGGCGAAGGCGGCTGCAGGCAAGGCAGCCGCAGCAAAATCTCAGGCGGCGGAGAAATCGGCTGAGACCAAGGCTGAGCCGTCCGTCGAAACGAAGGACGCCGAGCAGAAAGGAGGGACGGCATGAGCATCATCTTCTATTTTCTTGCGGCGGTGACGATCATCGGTGCGCTCGGTGTCGTCCTATCCCCGAATGTTGTGCACAGCGCACTGTTTCTCGTCCTCTCCTTTATCGGTGTGGCGGCGATCTACTTCTATATCGGCGCGGAGTTCCTCGGCGCGGTGCAGCTGATGGTCTACAGCGGCGCGGTCGCTGTCCTCATCGTCATGGCAATCATGCTGACGCGGCGCGACTCGATGGCACAGTCAAACCCCTCGCAGAAGATTTTTCGCCGCGTGGTGACGGGACTGCTTGCGGGCGGATTCTTCTTCCTCATCGGTCTCGGCATTGTGCTCTCGCCCCTGCCGGGTGGGGAACTCGGCGCATCTACGGGCGCGCAGGAGATTGCGCGGCTGATGCTCGGCACCTATGTGCTGCCGTTTGAGATCGTGGCGGTGCTGCTGCTCGTTGCGATGGTTGGGGCACTTGTCCTCGCGAGGGGAGGGGATACGGCATGATCGGACTACCGGAACTGCTCTTTGTTGCCGCCGTGCTCTTCTGCATCGGACTTTACGGTCTGCTCACGCGGCGCGGCATCATCCCGATCCTCATGTGCGTGGAGCTGATGCTGAATGCGGTGAACATCAACCTCATCGCATTTGACCGCTTCTATGCACACAATATGGAGGGACAGCTCATGGCGCTCTTCTCGATCGCGGTCGCCGCGTCCGAGATCGCCGTCGGGCTTGCTCTCGCGTTCCGTCTGTATCAGATCCGCTTCACGACGAATGTCGATGAACTGGATACGCTTAGAGATTAGGGGAGGGGAGCGATATGTTTACATTTGCACTTACGCATGCCTATCTGATCCCACTCTTCCCCGCGCTGGCATTTCTCATCATCGGACCGTTCACGCGGCAGGAAAAGAATCTCTCTGCAGCGATTGCGATCACAATGATGTCGCTCGCGTTCGCGTTCTCCGTCTTTGTCGCACTCGCCACCGTGAACTATCAGATCACGATGAACGATCCGTATGTGATGAAGGCGCTCTGGGCGCAGATCGGCGATGTAAAGCTGACGATGGGCGTGCTCATCGACCCGCTCGCGGCGATGATGCTCGTCATTGTGACGCTCGTCTCGCTGCTCGTCTACATCTACTCCGTAAGCTATATGGAGCACGACGAGGGGATGGGGCGCTTCTTTGCGTTCATCTCGCTGTTCTCGGCATCGATGCTCGGGCTTGTCGTCTCGGTTAACTTTCTCCAGCTCTACGTGTTTTGGGAGGGGGTCGGCCTCTGTTCCTACCTGCTGATCGGGTTCTACTACCACAAGGTGTCGGCGCGTGAGGCGGCAAAAAAAGCGTTCATCACAACGCGCATCGGTGACTTTGGGATGCTTGTCGGCATTCTGCTCGTGCAGATGGTGTTCGGGACGATGGATTTCATCGAGCTGCGTATGCTTGTACCGCCGTATGTCCTTGCTGCGGGCACGGGCTTCCTGACTGTCATCGGCCTGCTGCTCTTTATGGGACCGATCGGTAAATCCGGTCAGTTCCCACTCCATGTCTGGCTGCTCGACGCGATGGAAGGGCCTACGCCCACATCGGCGCTCATTCATGCGGCGACCATGGTCGCTGCGGGTGTCTATCTCGTCGCGCGCGCGTTCTTTATCTTCAGTGAGTCCCCCTTCGTCATGGACTTTATTGCGGGGCTCGGCGCATTCACGGCGCTCTTTGCTGCGATCATCGCCGTGACACAGCGCAAGTTCAAGTCGGTGCTCGCCTACTCGACGATCAGTCAGCTCGGCTATATGATGCTTGCGGTCGGTGTCGGCGCGTTTTCCGCCTCCATGTTCCATCTCATGACGCACGCCTTCTTCAAGGCGATGCTCTTCCTCTGTGCGGGTGCTGTCATGCACGCACTGCACGATGAGACGGATATCACGAAGATGGGCGGCCTCTGGCGGAAGATGCCGCTGACGTTCGCAGCAATGCTCGTCGGCGTGCTCGCCATTTCGGGGATTCCGCCGTTCTCGGGCTTCTTCTCAAAGGATGAGATCCTCGCGGCGGTCATGCACGCGAGCACACCGCTCTACGTGATGGCGACATTTACCTCGTTCCTTACGGCGTTCTACATGGCGCGTCTCCTTATTGTGGCATTCCTCGGTGAGAGCCGCAGTTCGCACGAGGCGCACGAGGTCGACGCATTCATGCGCTGGCCGATGATTATGCTCATCCTGCTCACCCTTGTAAGCGGTGCGTGGGGGTATTTCGGCAGGTTCTCCGTCTGGATCAACGAAGGCGTTCCACACCATGAGGCGATTGACTGGACGGTTGCGGGAACGAGTACCGTGCTTGCGCTCATCGCCTTTGCCGCCGCCTATCAGATCTACGGACGGCACAGTCTGCGGTCGGCGATGCAGGCTCGGAGCTTCGGCTTCCTGTACCGTGTTGTTTACCACAAGTTCTACATCGACGAACTTTACGGGTACTTCCGTGAGCGTCTCGTCTACGGCACGGCACTGATCCTGAAATGGGTCGATGAAAAGATCTTCGACAACATTATGATCGGCTTGGGGGCGTATGCACTCGCCACGAGCGACCTCCTCACAGAGTCCGCGAACGGTCAGGCGCAGCGGTACGTTGTCGTGTTCTATACAGGCGTTCTGATTCTTCTGTGTTATGCCCTCTACTGGGCGGTTCAGATCATCGCCTACTGGGGAGGTGCTTTCCGATGATGACATTTCCGATTCTCTCGGTCATCCTCCTGACCCCACTCGTGGCGGCACTCATCATTGCGCTGCTGCCGGGACGGCTGCACGATACGATCCGTCAGCTCTCGGCATTTGCGATGATGGTCGCAACTCTGCTGACCCTCTTTGTCTATGCGGACTATGATATGGCGCGCGGCGGGATGCAGTACACGGAGTACATCCCGTGGATCACGGATCTCGGCGTTGCATATTCGCTCGGTGTTGACGGGATCTCGCTGCCCATGCTGCTCCTCTCAAGCGTTGTGGGGCTCGCCGCAATCTACAGCTCGTGGAATATAGAGAAGCGTGTGAAGGAGTATTTCGTGCTCCTGCTCATCGTGATTGCGGGCGTTTCGGGGGCATTCCTCGTGCGTGACCTCTTCTTCTTCCTCGTGCTCTGCGAGATGGTCGTTATTCCGGCGTACCTGATGGTGCTCATCTGGGGCTCGTCGGAGCGCGTGAGCAAAGAGCATGCGGCGATGAAGATGACGATCTTCCTGCTCGTCGGCTCGGCATTCATGCTGCTCGGCGTGCTCCTCCTGTATGTGAGTGCGTACGAGTCGGGAATGCGCACGTTTGATTTCGAGTCGCTTGCCGCCGCCGCTCTCATGGGCAATATCTCATGGGAGGTGCAGGTCACGGCGTTCTTCCTACTGCTCGTGGGGTTCGGGTCGCATCTGTCGATGTTCCCGTTCCACATCTGGTCGCCCGACGGCTATGCGGGCGCACCGACGGCGATCTCGATGATCAACGCGGGCGTGCTGAAAAAAATTGGGGGCTACGCGCTCATCCGCATCGGCTTCTTCATTCTGCCGCTCGGCGCAAAGTTCTGGGCTCCCCTGATCGCCGTGCTCGCGATGATCAATGTTATCTACGCATCCTACATTGCGCTTGCGCAGCGCGACATCAAGTACATGATCGCGTATTCCTCGGTTTCCCATATGGGCTACGTCCTGCTTGGCTTTGCGGCTCTGAACGTCGTGAGTGTGAGCGGTGCGGTTGCCTACATGGTGGCGCACGGTATCATGCTCGCGCTCTTCTTCTCGCAGGTCGGCTACGTCTATGAGAAGACGGAGCTGCGCAGCGTCGGCGACCTCTGGGGTCTCGCACATCATATGCCGCACATCACGGTGGGCTTTATGCTTGCGGGTCTCTGCTCGCTCGGTCTGCCGGGGCTGATCGGCTTCATCCCGGAGTTTACGATCTTCGTCGGCATCATCGAGGTCTATCCCGTGATTGCCGTGATTGCCGTTTCGGGTATCATCTTCACGGCATTCTACGTCCTGCGTATGCTTGCACGCGTGCTCTTCGGACCGCGTGTGGAGCGGTTTGCAAAATTCCCCGATGAGCGCAAGATTGATGTCGTTCCGCTCGTCGTGCTCGGTGTGTTCCTCGTTGGATTCGGTGTGTTCCCGGGACTGCTCATGAATGTCGTGGATACGGGGGTTGCCCCGCTCGCGCCGCTCTTTGAACTGATTCAGGATGCGCCGACAATCTTAGGAGGTGGGCACTGATGCTGCAAGCGATGAATTTTACCGCGATCTCCGTGGAGATCGGAATCGCCGCACTGATGGCGGTGGTGCTCGTCACCGATCTTGTCCTCAAAAAGGACGCGCCGCGCTGCCCCGTGGTCTGGCTGACCGTTGCAGGGCTTCTCGGTGTACTCGCACTCGCTGTGGGCATGTATCCGCCCGACGGTGGAGCGACAGCGTTCTATGCGGGGCTTTACATCGTCGATGGCTACTCCATATTCTTCAAGATTCTCTTCATCATTGGGATTCTCTCAACCGTGATCTTTGCGGCGGACTATGTGGAGCAGACACTCAGGCACAAGGGGGAGTTCTATCTGCTCCTTCTCTCGGCGCTGCTCGGCATGTGCGTCCTTGCCTCGGCGAACGATCTCATGACGGCGTTCGTCGGGCTTGAGCTGATGACGGTTTCGTTCTACGGGCTCGTTGCAATTCGTACGGATTCGCCGCTCTCGGCGGAGGCGGGCATCAAGTATCTCGTCTTTGCCTCCGGTTCGACGGCGGTGCTGCTCTACGGCATGAGTCTCGTCTACGGCATGACGGGGACGATGGTATTCCAGAACATTGCACAGGGGCTTGGGCTCGTGTTCTCACTCGGGCTGATCGGCGTGGTCTTTATCCTTGCCGGTTTCTTCTTCAAGCTCTCGATCATCCCGTTTCATCTCTGGGCACCCGATGTGTACGAAGGTGCGCCCGCACCCGTGACGGCACTTCTTGCCATGTGCTCGAAGGCGGCGGGCATTGCGGTCCTGCTGCGTGTGCTCTTTGTGGCATTTCCGTTCCTCTCGGCGTACTGGGCGCATCTGCTCGCAATTCTTGCGGCAGTCTCGATGGTCGGCGGAAACCTCATGGCATTCCGCCAGACGAATATCAAGCGCATGCTTGCATACTCGTCGATTGCACAGGCGGGTTACATGATGACGGCGATGGTCGCGACGAATGCGGCGGGCATCAAGGCAGTCCTCTTCTATGCGATGGTTTACGTCTTCGCCAATGTCGGCGCGTTTGTCACGGTGTCCTACCTTGAGATGAAGCGCGGCGGCGCGGACTTTACGAGTGTGCGCGGACTTGCGAAGGACTCACTGCTGCCGGCGGGCATCCTGATGGTTGCCCTGCTCACGATGGCGGGCATTCCGCCGACGGCGGGCTTTGTCGGGAAGATCTACATCTTCTCCGCCGCGATTGACGCGGGGTACCTCTGGCTCGCAGGTGTCGGCTTTGTCATGTCGATGATGTCCGTCTACTACTACCTGCTTGTCATCAAGGAGATGTTCCGCGATGTCGAGGAAGGGGAGAAGGTGGTCGAGGAGCGTCTGCGTCTGCCGCTTCCGGCAAGTGCGATGGGCGTTATTGCCGTCGCCTTTACGCTCATCATCGGTGTGTGGGCAGAGCCTCTTGCCATCTTTACAAATGTGGCAGTCTATACATTTATGAGGTAAAGGAATCTCTGATAAAATGAAGTCCATCAGCTTGGTACTAAATTTTATCAGAGATTCCTCCAATTGAAAACGCCCGACGTGCGTCGGGCGTTTTTGTGTACACTGCTTAGTGGTCGTTAGTTCATGTCGTTCATGATGGAATCGTCGCCATCCTTAAAGAGCATATAGGCTGCAAGAGTATCCTGGAACTTCGTGAGATCGGCGGGCATCCATTTCCCCGTATCTTTGTTCTTGGTAACCTCTACCTCGAAGGACTGCTGTCCCTCAACCTTGGCATTTGTTATCTCCTTAGCAAACAGCTCCATGCAGATGGCACCGAGCTTATCAAAGGAATTTGGATCATTCGGATCCAGTTTTTGGGCTTCTGCCTCCATACCCTGCATCATTCCGGCAAAGGCGGTCATAAAGCTGATGTAATCGGTTGTAACTTTAACCTTTGCGGAATTATCGGTTTTGGATACGAGCTCGGTCTTATACTTCAGAGATTTGAATTTCTCGTTCATTGCTTTCTGTGCGGCATCCATGGACTCCTTGTTTGCATCGATAGCCTTCCCAAGTTCCTGAACGAACTTGGCATCAATGCCTGCGGCGTCCTTATCTGAGAGTTTGAACTCTTTGGCAGCAGCGGCGTCACCATGTCCGACTGCCTCTGCGAGGTTCTTGACATCGACGTCCGGTTCGTTCCCGCCGCAGCCGGTGAGTGCGAGGCTAGAGAACAGAACGAGGCATAGTGCGAGCAAGAGCTTGCTCATCGTTGACATGTAGGTGTTCATCGTCGTTCCTCCTTTTCCTGAGAAAAACCAAAACCAATCCAATATCCCTTTTGGATATTCTTCAGAAAGTTCTCCTATATTTTATCACAGGCAGAGAAAAAACGTACTGTCATAAATAACAGGTTTTACAAAAATTTTTGAAAAAATATCTGTATTTTGGCACCAAGTAGAAAAGCAAAAAAACTCCCCCTATTCATGGGGGAGAGAAAGCGTGAATTGGTAAGAAAATACGTTCCGATGATACGCAAAATATCGGTACGTTTCTATATATCCCAATGCAGTTGTTCGGGATTCGGTGTTGCGCGGTCGATTTCGCGCAGAATCCACGGGGCGTTTTCATGTGTTGCGGCAAAGCCATCCGCAAGCTCCTGCGCATAGGCGGGTGGGATCTCCATCGCGTGAATCGCCATGTGCATATAGTCCTTTGCAATGAGAACGACGCCGCGCTCAGCGGCGAGATGTGCCTTGAAGCGATAGCCGTAGTAGAGATACGAGTTGTGCGGCACCGCCTCCGCAAGGCCGTCAAAGGCGGCAATGCGCTCATCTGCCTCCGCTTCCGCTTCCTCGGTCATGCGCAGCTTGTGCATGAGGTTCCAACGATCCGCCCAGAGCTCGCCGCGCAGGATGTACTTGTAGAGGAAATCCGTGGATTCGGCACATTCGATCGCCAGGTTGATGTGCTCAAGTGCTGCTTCCTGCGTTGCCTTGTCCGCCGCTTCGAGGGCACTCAGCCCCTGCATGGCATAGACTTTTTCCTCGACATCCTGTGCAAGCTCCTCGTTCGGCTCTGCGTCGACGACGCTCAGAAAGAGTTCCAAGGCTTCGGCATGGTACTCCTCGGTCTGTGCGAGGAAGTGGGCAAGGCGCGCGCGTGCGTGCCAGTCCTCCACACCGCCAGCAAAGAGTTCGTGCGGCGGGGCTGCCGCACCGAGGCGATCCAAAACAATGTGGATGAGTTCGTGAAAGTGTTCCTGTGTCATAGTTCTATCACCTGTTTCATACGGTCTAAAAGGGGAAGGTCATGCGTGATGACGATGAGCGTACCGTCGCGTGCGTCGAGTTCCTCCAGAATAGCAGCGATCAATCGCTGCCCGCGTGTGGCATCCAGCCCTGCCGTCGGCTCGTCAAGCAAGAG
Source organism: Centipeda infelix ATCC 43532 (assembly GCF_000234095.1). Taxonomy (GTDB): domain Bacteria; phylum Bacillota; class Negativicutes; order Selenomonadales; family Selenomonadaceae; genus Centipeda; species Centipeda infelix. The sequence goes on along the minus strand of NZ_JH376799.1, from coordinate 63,424 downwards.
AATCTCTGCCTCGGCGGCAAGGGCAAGCGCGGTGAGCAGACGGCTGCGCTGTCCGCCCGAGAGCCGTACAGCATTTGCACCCAGAGGTTCATCCAGTCCCGCAGGAAGTGCCCGTATCACATCGGCAAGCTGTGCAGTCTCAAGTGCATGCCACATCCGCTTCTCATTCATATCCGCATGCAAACGCAGGAAGTTGTCGCGCGTCGATGTGCTGAAGAGATAACTTCCCTGCAGGGAGGCTCCAAAGAGGGCGCGTGATGTGTCTGCAGAAAGGGCGGTGTGCGATACTCCTCCATATGAGATTGTACCACTGTCAGGCTCCCAGAGGCGCAGGAGGAGGCTTGCAAGCGTCGTCTTGCCTGCACCGCTCTCACCGATGATCGCTGTGTGCTCCCCGCGCCGAATCGTACATGAGAAATTCCGCAGGATCGGAATGCCGTCATGGTAGGAAAAGGTAAGATGCTCTGCCGCAATCAGCGGGGCATCTGCAATAAAGACGGGGGAGGGGAACGACATTTTTTTTGCAGAGGAATTTTCCTGTGCGGAAAGAATCGTCTCAGCTGCCCGTGCAGCCTCCGCTGCGCCCAGACTTGCGGCGGGCAGGGGGCGGTACTCGCTGAGCACGGCTTCGAGGACAAGCACCCAGACAGCGTATTGTACACCCGTCAGCATTCTGTCTGCGACGCATGGCGTAAGCAGAACGATCAGTAGAATCCAGACCGCAACACGCAGAATATCAAGCAGGGTGAACAGCCGTTCACGCTTTGTGCGTTTGTCATCCTGCCTGCGCTGAAAATCCTCTGCTGCACGGTCGAGTTGCCCCTGCGCCCGAGTGAGTGTACCTGCCGCCGCGAGTTCAGTGCATCCGTCGAGGCGGTCGAGCAGAACCTCACGATAGGCGGTGCCCTCCGTGCGCAGATCTGCCTCGTGCAGGAGATGGGGGAGGGCGAGATGCAGAAAATAGAGAAATGCGATGAGCAGTGCGCCCCACAAGCTGAGCGGCAGGAGCGCTGTGCAGGTCACAGCGGTGAGCAGCCCCGCAATCAGTGGTTGTGGAACGGTGCGCAGGTAGAAGTCGCGTAGGGTCTCGCAGCCCGTGAGGAGATCGTGCAGAAATTCTCCCTCGCGGACATTGCCTTCCCGCAGGGGAATCACTGCAGCGGAGCGCCGATAGGTCGCCTGCTGCAAGTCCTCGTAACAGGCGAATGCAAGACGATGGGAGAGCAGACGGTCGAGATAGCGAAAGACCGCGCGACCGATGCCGCATGCACGTACCATTGTAATTGCAAGCGCAAGTGCGGACAGCGGCGGCTGCAGCGCCGCGCTCGCGATGATCCACGCAGCTGTACCGATGAGCGCAATACCTGAGGCTGCAGCGAGCACCCCCGCAAGGAGTGCGGGCAGTGCCTTCGATGGCGCTGCAATGGAGAGCAGACGAAAGAGTGCGGCTGTCATAGCTCCCCACCTCCCAATGTAATAACGTGCTCCGCCCATGCAATCAGTGCGGGACGATGTGATGTCAGAATCAGCGTGCGATGATGTGCGAATCGCGTCAACGCATCCATAACGAGCACCTCTGTTTGCCCGTCCAGACCTGCTGTCACCTCATCGAGGAGGACAATGGGGCGGTTTTGGAAAAACGCGCGTGCAAGACCAAGGCGGTGACGTTGGCCTGCTGAAAGGGGCTGCCCGCCCTGTCCGAGCGGTGTCCGAAGTCCCTCGGGCAGAGCGCGCAGGAAGTCTCCAAGTGCCGCTGCCTCAAGTGCCGCAGTGACGGCTTCGTCAGTGGCGTTTTCGAGCCACAGACTGACGTTCTCCGCGAGGGTTGCCGTAAAGATATGCGGTTCTTGCGGAACGTAGGTGATGAGATGCGTGCGTGTCGTCTCCGAGAGATGTGCAAGGTCAAAATTGTTCGCGTTGCCTGCGCCGTCCGCAAGGAGGATCTTTCCCTCGGTCGGCGTGATCTGCCCCGCGAGCAGGAGGAGCAGTGTCGACTTACCAATGCCGCTCGCCCCTGCAATCACCGTGGATTTTCCCGCAGGGAACGAGAGGGTTAACCCCGTAAGCACTTCCTCCTCGGTCAGTGGGTAGCGATAGGAGAGATGTTCCGTATGCACAGCGGGCGGCGAGAGGATCTGACTGCGTGCGCCGTCCGTGGAGGAAGGGAGATCCAGATAGGGGGTGAGCGCAGTCTCTGCCGTCTTTGCATCCATCGCTGCATGGAATGCGATGCCGCCCTCGCGCAGCGGCTGATAGAACAGCGGCGCAAGGATGAGCACAAAGAACGCCGGCTGGAAGGACATCATTCCTTCCAGCAGACGCAGACCGATGGAGACGGCAATGAGTGCAATCGAGAGGGTGGTAATCAGCTCAAGTGCGAATGCGGAGACAAAGGCAAGCCGCAGAACGGAGAGGGATGCCTCGGCAAAGCTGTGGCTCATACGCGCGAGATGAGCACCCTCGGTATCGATGCGGCGAAAGATCTTGAGCGTCATTGCCGCACGCACGAGTTCGCCGAATCCGTCCGTGAGCGACTGCATCTTGTCCCACTGCCGTTCACTCGCACGGCGTGTCGCTTTTCCGATGAGGAAAAGCAGGAACGGCGCAATCGGCAGCGTCACGAGGAAGAGGAGCGCCGAGAGTGGGTCTGCAAACGCTGTGACAATGAGAATCAGCGGGATCAGCACCGCACCCGCAATCATTGTGGGCAGTACCGTGTGGAAGAACGGATCGAGTGCGTCGACGCGCTCCAGTGTTAGCGTCAGTGCGCCCGCGGAGCCGCGCCCCTGCAGAAGCATCGCCTTGTGCAGCGAGGTACGCGCAGACAGGCGAAGACGATGGGAGAGCTGCGCTTCAATGCGAGACTTCGGGAGGCGCAGGAGAGCCATCGATAGGACGCACAAAAACAGCATCAGAAGATCTGATGCTGTTTCGGTAGGTCCGCCGTGCTCCATGAATACCGCATTCACGATGATGGAAGTCTTCCACGCCGCTGTGACAACCAGACCTCCGTGGAGGAGTTCAATCGCCGTGCGTACGAGGAGGATGTTTCGCTGTGTATGCAGTGCAGAGCGTAAAATGGACTTCTTTTTTTTCATATGTGTCAGTACGCCTGATGTCCTGTATCATTTGGAGAGATACGCTTGCGGAAGATGTAGTACGTCCAGATCTGGTAGCCGAGGACCACGGGAACGAGAATGCCCGCCGCAATCGTCATGATGGAGAGCGTGTACTGCGTCGAGGACGCATTGTAGATCGTGAGACTCCATCCGGGGTTGAGGCTTGAGACCATGAGCCGCGGGAAGAGCCCGGCGAAGAAGCCGACCGTTGTACCGACGATGGCAAGGCCGCCGAGTACGAATGCGGGCAGCTGTGCTCCCTTATACATTGCACCGAGACCCGCAACAAATGCTGCCGCCGAGAAGACGAGTGCGCCGGCTGCAAGCGGGCTGGCATAGAGATCCGTCTCCGTGTATGTGAGCACCATGCAGAGCACATAGAGAAGTGCTGCAGCGACGCCGAACTTCAGACCAAGCACGCGGGCACGGTCGAGGAGGTAGGTGCTCGTGAGGCGCAGGCGCAGGAACGCCGCGCCATGGAAAGCAAAGACTGCGACGAAGGTCAGACCGCCAACCACTGTGTATGGTGTCAGGAGATCAAAGAAATTTCCCTGATAGACCATATTCGAGCCAATGGGCAGACCCGCGATCAGATTTGTGACAGCAACCCCCCAAAGGAATGCGGGGACGATACTGCCAAAGGCAATCGCATACGACCAGCGGCGCTGCCACGCATCATCCGAACGCTGATGGCGGAACTCGAATGCGACACCGCGCAGGATGAGCGCAACCAGCATGAGGAAGAGTGCGAGATAGAACGTGCTGAACATCGTTGCATAGACGTGCGGGAATGCCGCGAAGGTCGCGCCGCCCGCCGTAATCATCCAGACCTCATTGCCGTCCCAGACGGGGCCGATGGCACGAATCACCTGGGAGCGGTCTTCCTCTCTGTTTGAGAGAAGCGTGAGAAGTGTGCCGACACCGTAGTCGAATCCCTCCAGGAAGAAGAATCCCGTGAAGAGAACGACGATGAGCACAAACCAGAGAATATTGTAGTCCATTCTTACTTCCCTCCTTCGATGGCAGGTGTGATCTGCGTGCGGCGGATGAAGCGGAAGGCGAGGTAGAGTGCCGTGATCAGGAGCAGCAGATAGACCACCGTAAACCCGATCATTGTAATCATGATCTCAGCAGAGGTGAGATTCGGTGAGACACCGTTCACCGTCTTTTGAAGTCCGACGACCAGCCACGGCTGACGTCCCATCTCCGCCACGATCCAGCCGCAGGAGTTTGCGATAAAGGGAACGACGACCAGCCACGGGAGGGCGTAGAGCAGCTTCTTTGCCGTAAACAGCTTGTCCTTTTTCGCGAGGTAAAATACGACGAGCGAGACGAGTACCATGAAGAAGCCGGCTCCGACCATTGCACGGAAGGAGTAAAAGAGCATCGTTACATGCGGGCGGTAGTCGCCGGGACCGAATTTCTCGACGGCCTCCTTCTGGAGGTCGTTGATGCCGCGCACCTCTCCCTTGATGTTGTCATGCACCATGATGGTGAACATATAGGGAATCGTGATCTCGAAATCGTTGTGCCCCTTCTCCATGTTCGGATAGGCGAGAACGGCGAACGGAGCAGGATCCTCCGTATCCCAGAGTGCCTCCATCGCTGCGAGCTTCATCGGGCTTGCCTGTGCGAGGTACTGCGTGTGGAAATGTCCGCTCATAATGACACCGACGACACCGACGATTGTGTAGATCGCACCCGCCTTGATCGCCTGTGTGAATGCGTAGCGCGACTCCTCATCGTGGAGCAGTTTCCAAGCAGAGACTGCCATGACGACAAAGCCTGCCGTTGTGATGCCCGCAAAGAGGGTGTGTGACTGCTCGCCGACGATATAGTGGTTGGTTACAAGTTCAAAGAAACTTGCCATTTCTGCACGTCCGTTTGCAATTGTGTAGCCAACGGGGTGCTGCATGAACGAGTTCGCAACGAGAATCCAGAATGCCGACAGGTTGCTGCCGATGGCGACAAGCCAGATGCAGGCGCAATGCGCTTTTTCAGACAGCTTGTCCCAACCGAACATCCAGATGCCGAGGAACGTCGACTCAAGGAAGAACGCCGTGAGTGCCTCGAGTGCGAGCGGTGCGCCGAAGATATCGCCCATGAAACGCGAATACTCCGACCAGTTCATGCCAAACTGGAATTCTTGCACCAGACCTGTGACAACACCCATCGCAAAGTTGATGAGAAACAGCGTGCCAAAGAAATGCAGTAGCTTTCGGCAGGTCTTTTTCCATTCCGGTCTTTTCGTCTTTACGTAGCACGTCTCAAGCAGGGCGACGAAGATCGCCATGCCGAGGGTGACGGGGACGAAGAGAAAGTGATAGATGGTGGTGATTGCAAACTGCCATCGTGACAGCAGCACTTCTTCCATTTCCAAACCCCTCCTAAATAAAATACCTATGATGACAATAACACCGACTTTTGCGCGCTTTCTGCAACAAAAGACTCTGATTTGGTGAATTATATCATAGGTTAAAATGAAATACAAGTTAGATGAATATTTTTACTTATTTAGGAATAAATATTTGTTAATCTCATTTTCGAAGCGCGTTCACAATAAGAAAGATAAGCAGGAGAACAAGCGCACCGCCGACAAATGAATAGGGGAGAATCGCAGCATCAAGTGCGGTGAAGACACCTGCGGACGCCAATGTGAAGGTGAGGAGGAAGAGCGTGCTCAGCAGACGGTTTTGCTTGGCGCGTGCACGTGCAGCGTTGCAGGTGTCCCAGAGGGTGACGAGACTCGGAAGCCCCTCGCTGTCGAGTGTGATGTCTGGGGTGAAGTTCGTGGAGTGTCCCTGATTGCGGAGTGCCTGCGCCTCGAAGTAGGCGGCGTCCTCGGGTGACATCAGCGGCTCGATCTCGCTTGCGGATTCATCACCGTTCGGCCCGCGCAGGAGTTCCTCGTGCAGTGGATCGTGCGGTGTCTCATCCGGAGCATCGGTGACCGGCTTTTCGTAGGAGGATGGGCAGCCGATGCTGATGTCTGCCGCACGCATGGCGGCTTGATCCGACATAGGATCGCCGACCATCGCGACGACGGAGCCGCGCGATTGGAGAAGACGGATCTCACGTGCCTTGTCTGCGTCTGTGAGATCGGAGCGCACCTCGCTGATCTTCAGTTCTTTGCCCGTTGCGTTCGCGAGACGTTTTGTCTCACCTGTGAGGAGGATGAGGGACAGCCCGCGCTCCTTGAGTGACTGCAGGGCACGCCGCACCTCGGCACGTATGTCGTCACGGACGGCGATGATGCCGCGTGCGTACTTGCTCGAACTGACGAAGAGCGGTGTCTGACCGCTCGTGGCGAGCTGATCGGCACGCGTGAGGAGAGCCGCGCTGATTTCAATATTTTCCTCCTGCAGCCACTCTTTTTTTCCTACTCGCACAGGCGTGCGTGCAATCAGCGCCTCGACACCGAAGCTCTCCGTCTCACGTGCGGCAGAGTGTCGCTGCAGATGGAGACCGCGCTGTACGGCGGTATCGTAGAGAGCGTGCGCGTAGGGGTGTGCCGCTTCGCGCTCAGCACTGGCGGCGAGTGCCAACAGCGAGCCCTGTGTCATGCCCTCGGGCACGAGGGCGGAGATGAAGACGTTGCCCTCGGTGAGTGTGCCGTTGCGGTTGAACGCAATCGTGTCGACATGCAGCAGCTCCGTCAGCGCTCCCACGCGGCTGCACACGATGGCGGAGTCACGCAGACGGCGTTTGATGCGCAGTGCAATGAGCAGGCGTGAGACAATAAAGGGGAGCGGCGAAGCGGCGAGAAAGACCCCGAGAAAAATTTCAGATGCCGCTTCGATTGTGATGCCGCCCGCGATGTACCAGTATCCTGCGGCTCCCGCCGCAAGGACGACGCTTGCGATAAAATGAAAGAACGAAGAAAACATTTTTTTCAAGGACGTTCAGCTCCTGCCCTATAGATGTTACAGGGGCATTATAGCATAGGTATGGGGATGTGACAAATAAGATATAGTAGAAGAAAAGAATTCTTTGTGCTATATTTATTTATAGAAATGACAAAATGAGGTGGGATATGGAGCTATTGCACGAGGTTTTTTCCATTTTTTCAGAACGCAGTGCGTTCTTTGTACAGCTTTTGGTTGAGCATCTGTGGATCTCGGGGGCAGCAATCGGCATCGCTGTCGTGCTCGGCGGAGCGGCGGGCATCCTCATTCATCGTTATGAGCGTGCGGCGGCACCGACGCTTGGCACGGTGAACTTCCTCTATACGATCCCGTCGATCTCGATGCTCGGTTTTTTGATTCCGTTTTTCGGCATCGGCAACCGCTCGGCGATCATTGCACTCACGATCTACGCACTCCTGCCGATGGTGCGCGCGACGCATACGGGGCTTGCGCAGATACAGCCCTCGCTTGTGGAGGCGGCAATCGGCATGGGCGGCTCGGCGTTTCATGTGCTGACGCGTGTTCAGATTCCGCTTGCGATGCCCGTCATCATGTCCGGGATTCGCAATATGGCGACGATGACGATTGCACTTGCCGGCATTGCGTCCTTTATCGGTGCGGGCGGTCTCGGTGTTGCCATCTATCGCGGCATCACGACGAACAACCCCGCGCTCACGATTGCGGGGAGCCTCCTGATCGCCGTGCTTGCGCTCGTGGTGGACGGCGCACTGGGGCAGGTCGAGGCATGGCTGAAACGCCCCGCACGCATCACAGGAAACGTACGCGCTGCCTATGCGGGGGCCGCTGCCGTACTGCTCATTGCCGTGAGCACTGTGACCTATGGCTTCTTCGGCAAGGCAGATGTCGTCCACATTGCGACCAAGCCGATGACGGAGCAGCTGATTATGGGCGAAATGCTTAAAATGGTCATCGAGCACGATACGGGGCTCGAGGCACGCATCACAGCGGGCGTCGGCGGCGGCACGTCGAACATCCACCCCGGGATGGAGAGCGGCGCGTTCGACATTTACCCGGAGTATACGGGAACGGGTTGGAACATGGTGCTCAAGGAGGAGTCAAAATACAGCGAGGAACTGTTTCCGCAGCTGTCCGAGGAATATGAGCGGCGTTTTGCGATGCGTTGGGTCGGGATGTACGGCTTTAACGATACGTTCGGCATCGCCGTGCGGCGTGAGATTGCGGAGCAGTATGATCTGCACACGTATTCTGACCTGCGCCGCGTCGCCCCTCAACTCGTCTTTGGTGCGGAGTACGATTTTTTTGAGCGCGCAGATGGGTATCCTGCGCTCTGCAAGGTGTACGGGCTGGATTTTGCCCGGACGGTCGACCTCGACATTGGGCTGAAATATCAGGCACTCGCGAACAAGCAAATTGACGTGATGATTGTGTTTACGACAGACGGACAGCTTGCGGCGGCGGATGCGCGTGTGCTAACGGATGATCGGAACTTTTTCCCATCCTACCGTTGCGGAAACGTTGTGCGTGCCGCGGTGTTGGAACGGCACCCGGAGCTTGTGCCGGTATTGGAGAAGCTGACGGACCGTATCACAGACGAGGAGATGGCGGCGATGAACTACGCTGTCGAGAGCGAGGGGAAGGAACCGCACGCGGTCGCGGAGGAATTTCTGCGCGGGAAGAGACTGCTTTGAAGCCGTGCCTGTGCACTCCACGCAAATGAGAGAGATTTCTTGAAATAAATTCCATCCGATGCTAGAATACAGAAGAGTAAAAATATTACGCAGGAGGAAGCGATATGGGCATAAATACGATAAAGGCGGAGCAGGACAAGGTGCTCCGTCTGATGGCAGAGAAGTACCCGACGAAGGAGATCGTCTACGAAAAAATCGTCTATCTGAAATCACAGCTCATGCTGCCGAAGGGCACGGAGCACTTCATGAGCGATCTGCATGGTGCATATGATTCGTTCTTTCACATCCTCAACAACTGCTCGGGTGTCATCAAGGAAAAGGTGGACTACTGCTTTGGCGAGCGCATGACGGAGGAGGAGAAGGCGGAGTTCTGCACGCTGATCTACTATCCGCGCGAGAAGGTGGAGCAGCTGACAGCAGAGGGCAAGGCGGACGCAATCTGGTATCAGCAGAACATTGCAAATCTGCTCGAACTGACCAAACTCATGAGCTGGAAATTCCCTGCAAGCAAGATGCGCAGCTACATTCCCAAACGCTACGAATCCGTCATCGTGGAGCTGCTCAGTACGCGCCCCGAGCTGGATGAGGCGCAGCTCTACTACTATAAACAACTGATTGAGACCATCGTGGAGATCGGCGGCGGCACGGACTTCATCGATGCGTTCAGCGTGCTCGTCAAGCGGCTCGCGGTCGAGCGCATCCATATCGTCGGCGACTTCTTCGATCGCGGCGACCGTCCCGACGGCATTCTCGACCTCCTCATGCAGCATCCGTCCGTTGACATCCAGTGGGGCAACCACGACGTACTCTGGATGGGCGCGGCACTCGGCAGCGAGGTCTGTATCGCGGCGGTCATCCGCAACTCGCTGCGCTACCGCAATACGGACGTGTTGGAACGCGGCTACGGCATCAGCCTGCGCCCGCTCTCGACGTTTGCCTCGCGCATCTATCCCGACGAGAACCCGATCAAGGCGGCAGAGCGTGCGATTTCGATGATGATGTTCAAACTCGAGGGGGCGCTCATCAAGCGCAATCCCAATTTTTGCATGGAGGACCGTCTGCTCCTCGACAAGATTGACTTCAGCCTATCCTGTGTCACACTGAACAATGGACGGCGCGTGGAACTCGATAGTGCCTACTTCCCGACGATTGACGACGGCGCAGACTGCTACGAACTGACGGAGGAGGAGCGGCACATCATCGACGATTTGCGCTCCTATTTCCTTGAGAGCAAGGCACTCCAACGTCATGTGGACTATCTCTACGAGCGCGGCAGCATGTATATGTGCTACAACGGCAACCTTCTGTTCCACGGCTGTGTCCCCATGAACGAGGACGGCAGCTTCCGCACCATTACATACAGGGGCGAGGAATACACGGGACGCGCATGGATGGACTTCTGTGAGGAAAAAGCGCGCGCGGCTTGGAACGAACACACGCAGGAAGGGCTGGACTTTATGTACTTCCTCTGGTGCGGGCTGCTCGCGCCGACCTCGGGACGCTCGTTCACAACGTTTGAGCGTTCCTTTATCTCCGACGAGTCTACGTGGAAAGAGCCGTCCGACCCGTATTTCCGCCTCATCAAGGAGGAGGAAATCTGCGAGAAAATCCTTGCGGAGTTCGGGCTTGACCCCAAGCACGGGCACATCATCAACGGGCACGTTCCTGTCAAGGTAAAGAAGGGGGAGAGTCCGCTGCGTGCGAATGGACGCGCGATCATCATCGACGGCGGTTTTGCGACGCCATACCATTCCAAGACGGGCATCTCGGGCTACACACTCATCTACAACTCGCGCGGGCTGCGTCTCCTCCAGCATCAGACGGTGGCGAATGTACGTGAGGCGCTGCGCGAGAACCGCGACATCGAGTCCGTCTCGCAGACCGTCGAACTGCAGGCACGCAGCTGCCTCGTACGCGACACAGATCGCGGCGCGGCGATCATGGACGAGATCGCTGACCTGCACGCCCTCCTGCGCGCGTATCAGACGGGGCATATCAAGCCGCAGTAAGGAATAAGAAAGCCGCACATCAAACGACAATGTGCGGGC
>NZ_JH376799.1:0-52559 GCF_000234095.1 Centipeda infelix ATCC 43532 | reverse complement strand
GNGGCTTTCTTATACTCTTATGGATTCTTTTTCAGCCACATACTCCACGGCACGGCATAGTTGTCCTCGTGATTCTGCTGAACGTAGTCGTAGAACTTTGCGATCATCTCTGACTTGTGGTGGTAGTCTGCATCCTCCCATCCCTTCGGTGCATGCTGCGTGGTCGGGTCGTAGGCGAGGTATGCTCCGCCGAGCAGGTACTGACGATAGAGGATGTCCTTCAGCGAGACGGCGGGATTTTTCATCATATCGTACATTGCCATAAAGCTGGTCGTGCGCCCTTTACCTGCCTGACAGTGAAAGTGCATCCATGTGTCCGCGGGCATTTTTTTTACGAGATCGACAAATTCGTCGATGGTCTGCGGGTCTGCCCATTTGTGGTCGGTGACGGCGAGACGGACGTAGCGCACGCCCGCATTCTCGACCAGCTCGCGCTCCGTCATCGCCGCCGTGACGCGGACGGTCTGCTGATTTTTTGGCTGCTTTTTCTTGTCGAGGTGCGCGAGTACGACATCCTTGCCCTGTGCACTGCGAATGCGCATGTTCTCGTCACGCAGTGCCTCGTGCTTCGTCCTGCCGATGTTGCCCCAGTCGTGCTTGCCGTACCAACTGACGGCGTATCCATTCATGAAGCCGTGCGACTCCTGCCGCAGATCGATGACACAGATCGAGCCCTGTGCGCGTGTGTGCAGGTCTTTCAGCAGCGCGTGAAAGGCAGGGACGGAGAACTCCGCGCTTCCAGAGAGCGGCAGGGCATCCAATCCCTCACGAGAGGGACTGTAGTTCGGGTCGACACCGAACTTCGATGCGTCTGTCCGCGTTTGGAACGGCGATCCCGCCGTGCGGAAATTGTGCGGCAGCTCCGCCGCATTGCCCGCCGCCATGTCGATGCGCCAGACATAGCCTCGGTAGTCTGCGTTCGTATCGGCGGCAGAGGCGGTGTATGGGATGATGCATAGCGTGCATAATAGCAGGGCAGTGAGTAAATGTTTGAATGCGTGCATGAGATCCCTCCACTGTGTAAACCGACGATCCTTTCGGAATCGCTGATAAAACCTTTGCTCGAATTGGCGTGGATTTTATCTGTGCTTTCTATATCCATCGTTGGTTATAGCACTCTTTGCATCAAGGTGCAAGGGAAATCTTGGGCAGATTCCGTCTGTTCCTTGAAAAATCCCCTTCCGTGTGCTAGAATGACGTGACTATGCTACGGGAGGGGTTTCTTTGTACGAGAAAGTAGATACCAATCTGAATTTTGCCGCGCGCGAGAAAGCCGTTGCGGATTTTTGGCGCGAGAATCATATTGCACAGCAGGCGGTGGACCAGCGCGAGGGCTGCGAGACGTTCACGTTCTACGACGGTCCGCCGACGGCGAACGGTCGCCCGCACATCGGGCACGTCCTGACGCGCGTCATCAAGGATATGCTGCCGCGCTATCAGTCGATGAAGGGGTGCAAGGTGCTCCGCAAGGCGGGCTGGGATACGCATGGTCTGCCCGTGGAGCTGGAGGTCGAGAAGGCGATCGGCATCAACGGCAAGGAGCAGATCGAGGACTACGGCATCGAGCCGTTCATCAAGAAATGCCGCGAGTCCGTCTGGAAGTACAAGGCGATGTGGGAGGAGTTCTCCGATGTCGTTGGGTTCTGGGCGGATATGGAGCACCCCTACATCACGTACGAGAACAACTTTATCGAGTCCGAGTGGTGGGCTCTGAAGGAGATCTGGAAAAAGGGACTGCTCTATCAGGGACACAAGATCGTCCCGTACTGCCCGCGCTGCGGCACGCCGCTTTCCTCGCACGAGGTGGCGCAGGGGTATAAGGATGTGACGGAGCGTTCGGCGATCGTGCGCTTCAAGGCAGTGGACGAGGATGCCTATTTCCTTGCGTGGACGACGACACCGTGGACGCTCCCGTCGAACCTCGGTCTCTGCGTGAACCCGAACGTAACCTATGTAAAGGTGCGCGTCTACGACAAGGTCTACTATCTCGCCGAGGCACTGATGGACAGCGTGTTCGCGGACTCGTGGGGCGACCGTGAGATCCTTGCGACGATGAAGGGCAAAGACCTTGAGCACCGCAAGTATGAGCCGCTCTATCCGTTTGCGGACAAGGATGTGCAGGATAAGGCATTCTTTGTCACCTGCGATGACTATGTCACGACAGAGGACGGCACGGGCATTGTTCACATCGCGCCCGCCTTCGGTGAGGATGATAACCGTGTCTGCCGCAAGTACGGTATGCCGTTTGTTCAGTTCGTCAACGACAAGGGTGAGATGACGGAGGAGACGGATTGGCCGGGGGTCTTCGTTAAGGATGCCGACCCGTTGATCCTCGCGGATCTCGAAAAGAGCGGTAAGCTCTTCAAAGCCCCCGAGTTTACGCACAGCTATCCGCATTGCTGGCGGTGCGACACGCCGCTGATCTACTATGCGCGTGCCTCGTGGTTCATCCGCATGACGGCGGTGCGCGACGCGCTCGTGGCGAACAACAATACGGTCAACTGGATTCCGAAGACGATCGGCGACGGACGTTTCGGCAACTGGATTGAGCATGTGCAGGATTGGGGCATCAGCCGCGACCGCTACTGGGGTACACCGCTCAATATCTGGAAATGTTCCTGCGGGCACGAGCACTCCGTCGGTTCGATTGCGGAGCTGCGTGAGCTTCAGCCGAACTGCCCCGCCGATATCGAACTGCATCGTCCGTACATCGACGCAATCACGTTCCCGTGTGAGAAGTGCGGTGAGGAGATGCACCGCGTGCCCGAGGTCATCGACTGCTGGTTCGACTCGGGTGCGATGCCGTTTGCGCAGTGGCACTATCCGTTTGAGAACAAGGTGATCTTCGAGAAATATTTCCCCGCAGACTTCATCTCCGAGGCAGTCGATCAGACGCGCGGCTGGTTCTACTCGCTGATTGCGATTTCAACTCTGCTCTTTGACAAGAGTCCGTATAAGAACGTCATTGTCCTCGGTCATGTGCAGGACGAGAACGGGCAGAAGATGAGCAAGTCGAAGGGGAATGCGGTCGAGCCGATGGACGCGCTGCGCCGTCATGGGGCGGATGCGATTCGTTGGTACTTCTACGAGAACAGTGCGCCGTGGCTGCCGAACCGCTTCTCCGACGATGCGGTGCAGGAGGGAGCGCGCAAGTTCATGGGGACGCTCTGGAACACGTATGCGTTCTATGTCCTCTATGCGAACATTGATGAATTCGACCCAACGGCGCACACGCTTGACTATAACCGCCTTTCGGTCATGGATCGCTGGGTCTTCTCGCGTCTGAATACGATGGTGCGCACGGTGGATGACTGCCTTGGAAACTACCGTGTGACCGAGGCGGCGAAGGCGGTGCAGTCCTTTGTCGAGGAGCTGTCCAACTGGTACGTGCGCCGCAGCCGCAGCCGCTTCTGGGCAAAGGGTATGGAGCAGGACAAGGTCGATGCCTATCTAACGCTCTATACCGCGCTTGTGACAACGGTAAAGGCTGCGGCGCCGATGGTGCCGTTTATCACGGAGAGCATTTACCGCAATCTCGTCTGCTCGGTGGACAAGACGGCGCCGATCTCCGTGCACCTTGCGGACTTCCCGACGGTGAACGAGGCACTCATTGACACCCAGCTCGAGGAGAATATGGAGATCGTCCTTGAGGTTGTCACCCTCGGACGTGCGGCGCGCAATGCGGCGAACATCAAGAACCGTCAGCCGGTCGCGCGTATGTTCATCAAGGCGGAGCATACGCTGCCGGCGTTCTTCGTTGAGATCATCGAGGACGAGCTGAATGTCAAGGCGGTCACGTTCCGCGACGATATGTCGGACTTCCTCTCTTACCATGTGAAGCCGAATTTCCGCGTGCTCGGCGCGAAGGTCGGCAAGCAGATGAACGCGGTGAAGAAGGCTCTTGAGGGGAGTGACGGAGCGGCGGTGAAGGACGCGCTTGCGGGCGGCGGAAGCTATACGCTGCATCTCGCAGACGGTGATGTCACGGTCACGTCGGAGGATGTCGAGGTGACGGTCGCACAGCAGGACGGCTACAACTGCCAGAGCTACGGCGCTGTTACGGTTGCACTTGAGACGACGCTTACGGAGGAGCTCCTTGAGGAGGGCTTCGTACGCGAGATCATCAGTAAGGTGCAGACCATGCGCAAGGAATGCGGGCTTGAGGTCACAGATCATATCATGCTTGATCTCTCGGGCAACGCGAAGCTCACGGCGATCGCCGCGAAGAATGAGGCGTTTATTCGAGAGATTACGCTCGCCGATTCCATTTCCTACGATGCGCCTGCGGGCACGAGTAAGGAGTGGAACATCAACGGAGAGAAGCTGACGCTCAGCATCAAGTAAGAGTTTAGCTGCAAGCCGCTTCGTTCGGGAACTGCCCGAATGAGGCGGCTTTTCTATTGACATTGTTTTGACATATCGTATAATAACAATAATAATATCTGTGAAATTAGGAGAGTGGTCGCAATGGTAAAATTCAGCTACTATGGTCATGCGGCTTTTTTGCTTGACGATGGGGAGCATCGGGTACTCGTGGATCCGTTCCTGACGGGAAATCCGACGGCGAGCATCGCAGCAAATGAGGTGGACTGCGATTTCATTCTGCTCACGCACGCGCATGGGGATCATCTCGGCGATGCACCATCAATTGCGGCGCGCACGGGAGCTGCGATTGTCGCCATCCCCGAGGTCATCTCTGTCTGTGAGAGTCAGGCGTGTGCTGAGATCAAGTCATATCCGATGAACATCGGCGGCTCGCTTGACCTGCCGTTTGGCAAGGTGCGCATGACGATTGCCCAGCACAGTGCGGGTGTCGCAGGCGGGATTGCATGCGGCTTCGTCATCTATATTGGCGACAAGGTCGTCTACTATTCAGGCGACACGGCACTCTTCAGCGATATGCAGCTGATCGGGCGTAAGGATGCGATTGACTACGCCGTGCTTCCCATCGGCGACAACTACACAATGGGGCTTGAGGATGCAGCGATGGCGGCACAGTGGCTGAACGCGGGTCATGTCATTCCCATCCACTACAATACATGGCCGGTCATCGCGCAGGAAGTGAACCACTACAAGGAGGTCACGGAGGCGATGACACGTGCTCATGTGAATGTGGTTGCACCCGGCGAAACAATCGAGCTTTGACTGCACATTCAAAAAGCCCGCTGCTCGTCCTTGTCGGACCGACGGCAGTCGGAAAGACGGAGCTTTCACTGCAGCTCGCAGAGGCACTGGAGACGGATATCATCTCGGGTGACTCCATGTGCATCTATCGTGGATTTGACATCGGCAGCGCAAAGCCAACCGCGGAGGAGCAGGCTCGTATCACACATCATCTCATCGACGTGCTGGATGCGGATGAGCCGTTTTCTGTGACGGAGTTTGTCACGCGTGTCTCTTTCCTTGTGCATGAACACGAGCGTATGGATCGGCTGCCGTTTGTTGTCGGTGGGACGGGGCTCTACATCAAAGCTCTCATCGAAGGGTATGACTTTAACGAGACGCGGGAGCAGGTCGTTTTTCGACGAGCGATGGAGAGCGTTGCTGCACGGCGTGGAAATGAGCGTGTGCATTCCTTTCTCGCACACTATGACCCGGAGGCGGCGAAGCGCCTGCATATCAACAATCTGAGGCGTATCATTCGTGCGATTGAGGTCATGCGCTATGGAGATGAACGCATCTCACAGGCAAGTGCGCTCGCGGGCGGTGCTGCGCCGTACAATGCCTTTGTCATCGGTCTTATGCGTGAGCGTGCTCGCCTCTATGAACGTATCAATGCCCGTGTGACAGCAATGTTTGCGGCGGGACTGGCAGATGAGGTCGCGGGACTCCTTGCGCGCGGCATCGGACGGGATGCACCCGCGATGAAGGGCATCGGCTACAAGGAGACGGCAGCATATCTCGCCGGGGAGATGAGCAAAGCGGAGGCGATCACTGCCATTCAGACGGCGACGCGCCATTTTGCGAAGCGCCAGCTGACATGGTATCGACGTATGCCTTATATCCGTTGGTACGATGTGGACGCACAGACAGAGGATGAACTACTGCGCACTATTCTTGCAGATGTGTGCGCGTGGCAGAATGAAAGGGGCGCTCAGGCGTGACGGCAAAAATTATCAATTTGCAGGACAATTTTCTCAATCAGGTGCGTAAGGACAGCATTCCTGTGACGATTCACCTGGTGAACGGATTTCAGATCAAAGGTGCGGTTCGTGGCTTCGATAACTTCGTTGTCATGGTGGATACAATGGGAAAACAGCAGATGATCTACAAGCATGCGATATCGACCATCACTCCTGCACAGCCGATCAAGACGACGGTGGAAGAAGCCTGATGTGCGGAAATTGAAATGCTGCTGCACCGCCTTCGGCGCGGCAGCTTTTTATTTTGAGGGGGATTCAATGAGAATACGCGGATTTGAAATTGTTTCGGTGTATGAGCATAGGGGCATCCATCTGCCGGAACGCAAGACCGGCGCGAGTACAGGGTATGATTTTGCGGCCGCCGAAACGGTGGAGATCGGGCGGGGGGAATGTGCGCTTGTTCCGACGGGCGTGAAGGCGTATATGCAGAACGATGAGGTGCTGCTCATCTACATCCGTTCAAGCGCAGCACTCAAGAAGCATCTCATGCTGATGAACAGCGTGGGTGTGATCGACGCGGACTACTACGGCAATGCGGAGAACGAGGGGCATATCTACATCCCCCTCTACAACTACGGCAAGGAGTCGGTACACATTGCGGCGGGGGAGCGGATCGCGCAGGGAATCTTTACGCATTATCTGACGGTGGACGGCGATGCGGCGGGGCTCGGAGGTGTGCGTGCGGGTGGATTCGGCTCGACAGGGAATCTTTGACAGGAAAACGAAACTCATTTATAATGGCGTTACATCACGATCAATTACATCCGCTTGGGAGATGTTATGAAACTTTCAACAAAGGGGCGCTACAGTGTGACGGCGCTTTATGAACTCGCCCTGCACTATGGGGAGGGGGTTGTCCCTCTCAAGACAATTGCACAGACGCAGCAGATCTCGGAGAACTATCTTGAGCAGCTGATGTCGCCGCTCCGACGCGCAGGCCTTGTGGAGAGCGTGCGCGGGGCGCAGGGGGGCTATACGCTCGCGCTGCCGCCCGAAGAGGTAACGATCGGACGCATCATCACGGCGGTCGAGGGGCCGATCGCCCTTGTGGACTGCCTGTTGACGGGAACGGACGCAGAGGGACGAAGCTGTGTGCGTGCAGGGCATTGTGTGACACGACAGGTCTGGGCGGAGGTGCGCGACAGCATCAACTCCGTGCTCAACAATATCTCGCTTGCTGACCTTATACAGCGGCATCAAAGCCGTATCGGCTGCAATCAGTGAACATATGGATTTTTTGTCGGGATGACTAGAACGACCGAAAAGATTTGTCTTTGCAGGGCACATCATGGTATAATTAAAAAATAAATTCCGGAAGTGACAAAAGTCTGGGAGGGAGTCTCATGGTAGGGGACATCTTGCGACGAGAGCGTGAGAAGCAAGGATTGACGATTGCTGATATTGAGAAAGGTACGAGCATTCGCAGGCTCTATATCGAGCATATCGAGCGGGGGAATATCGGAGATTTGCCGGGGCTGGTCTACGCGAAAGGCTTTGTGCGGAACTACGCCAACTTCCTTCGTTTGAACGCTGAGACGCTTGTGCAGCAGTTTGCCGAAGAGAACGGAGGAGCTCCTTCCCCTGTTCCTGTAGAACAGGAGAGTACGTCGCGCCGCGTCACACTGAGCAATGTTGGGGATGAATCTCTTTCAAGTATTTCCATCGGTGGAAAGAGTTCCTCCTATGCCGGTATCTTTGGCAAGTTGGCGGCGGGCATCGTTGTGTTGGTTGCGCTTGTAGGCGGCGGCGTTGCGGCAATCTCTGCGATCAATTCGCCGGCAAAGCCACCGGCAGCCGCACCGCCGGTCAAGACGGAGCAATCTGCTGCGCCGGCAGCTGCTGTCGAGGCGGATGCGTCGGATGCTGCGCGCGCAGCTCGTGTCGATGGTGTGAACGTGAGTGTGACCCTTACGGAGCGCTGTTGGACGGAGGTCGCAGTCGATGGAAAATCTGTCTTTGAGGGCATGATCGAGAAGGGAAAGACCGAGAACTGGAAGGGCAAGGAATCGGTTGTGATTCGCGCGGGCAACGCAGGTGCGTTGGATGTGACGTTCAATGGCAGGAAGTTCGGCAAGTTCGGCGATAACGGAGAGGTTCTCGAGCGTACCTTTAGTAAGACCACAAAGGATCTGAAGGATACTCTGCCGCCCACGCGTGTGCAGGAAAATGCCAATGCGCAGCCCCGGGCAGCAAAGGCGGGCGATGCTGCTGATGAAAAGCCAACGACAGGGGCAAAAAGAACGAATTGATTCCTATCACGGCGCATGAGGAAGGATGAGTACGATGAAATGTCCTTTTTGCAAAAAGCCGGACAGCCGGGTGATCGATTCGCGTGCCGCGGATGACGGCGCGACGATCCGTCGTCGCCGCGAATGCGGGGAGTGCGGTCGGCGGTTTACGACCTATGAGGTGGTGGAGAAACTGCCGCTCATGGTCGTCAAGCGCGACAACCGCCGCGAGCCGTTCAGCCGTGACAAGCTCCTCACGGGCATCATCCGCTCCTGTGATAAGCGCGACATCTCGATGGAGCAGATCACGAACTTCGTTGCGGAGATTGAACGCGATATTCGCAACCGTACGGAGCCGGAAGTGCCATCCGAGAAGATTGGGGAGATCGTTATGGAACGTCTGAAAGACTTCGATGAGGTCGCCTACATCCGCTTTGCCTCGGTCTATCGGAAGTTCGACGACATCACGAACTTTATTGAGGAACTGGAAACGCTGCGCGCGCGGCGCGGAAAGGAGTAAGGCGACGAAAGGCACAGGTAGAATTTGGATCATCGGCTGAAGAGCAGTTTGCGGGAGCGTTTTGCACGGGAGCGCGGAGCGTTTCGCTATTCGGCGGGAGCGCGTACGCGCTTTGCGCTCGTCTATCCGAACACCTACTTTGTAGGAATGTCGAACCTCGGACTGCACATCATCTATGACCTACTCAACAGGCGTAAGGATACGGCGTGTGAACGCGTCTTCCTGCCCGACCGCACGGAACTTCCGCGCTATGAGCGCACGCAGACGCCGATGATGAGCGTGGAGACGCAGACGCCTCTTGCGGACTTCGCCGTCATCGGCTTTGCCATTTCCTTTGAGATGGATTATTTCAATGTTGTCAAGATGCTTGCACTCAGTCATGTTCGACTGCGTGCTGCAGAACGTACATCGCGTGACCCTCTCGTCATTGCGGGCGGTCCGTGCGCGACGTTCAATCCAGAACCGCTTGCGGAGATCGTGGATGTCTTTGTCATTGGCGAGGGAGAGGCAATCATGCCCGCGCTGATGGAGGCGTATCATGATGGGATGCGTCAAGGGGATGAACGAGACGCCCTGCTCCGTCGTCTGGCGTGCGTTCCAGGGGTCTATGTGCCCGCGCTCTATACGCCCTCCTATGATGCGGCAGGACATCTTGCTGCGCTCATACGGTCGGAGGATGCGCCGCTCTCTGTTGTGCGTCAATGGGTAGAGGATCTCGACGAATATCCTGCGCATACGGTTGTTGTGACGGAGGATACGGAGTTTAACTTTTACCTCATCGAGACAGCACGCGGCTGTGGGCGGCACTGTCGTTTCTGTATGGCGGGCTACTGTTTCCGCCGTCCGCGCAACCGTTCCCTCCGCATCATTGAGGAGGAGGTGCGTGCGGCGCTGCCCTATGGCAAGAAGATTGGCTTGATGGGCGCGGCAATCTCCGACTATCCCGAGATCGATGAACTCTGTCGCTCCATTCTCGGTGAGGGGCTGTCGATGTCCGTTGCGTCCTTCCGCGCGGACTCGGTGACGCAGGAACTTGTCGAGGCACTTGCCGCGAGCGGCCTTCAGACACTGACACTCGCCCCCGAGGCGGGGAGTGCACGCATGCGTGCCGTCATCAACAAGGGGATCGAGGAACATCACCTGTTCACGGCGATTGATCTCGGTGCGGCGGCGCATATCCCGAATTTCAAGCTCTACATCATGGTGGGACTGCCGTTTGAGGAGGCGGCGGACATCGCGGCGATCGTCGATCTCGCACAGCGTCTGCGTGCTTATATGGATGAAAAGGGGAGCAGAGGGACGCTGACGCTCAGCGTCAATCCATTTGTGCCAAAACCGTTTACTCCGTTCCAATGGATGCCGATGGCAGACAAGAAACGACTTGATGCGGTGATGAAGGAGCTTACGCAATCGCTGCGCCACACCCGAAAGATTGTTGTGAATTTCGAGTCACCGAAGGAAGCCATTGTGCAGGCGATTCTTGCGCGCGGTGACCGTCGCCTCGCAGAACCGCTCATTCGTGCGTCCGAAGGACGCGGGGCAAAGGATCTCATTTCTGAGATGCGTGCGGAGGATCTTTTCCCTGATGACTACCTTACGCGGGAATGGGGCGCGGCCACGCCCCTTCCGTGGGATCATCTGGACATGGGATTTCCCAAGCACTATCTATGGCAGGAGTACGAGCGCGCTGCGGCACTCAAGGCGACGGTCGGCTGCTTTGACGGCTGCACGCGATGCGGGGTCTGCGGGTCGAGAAGAGGAAGGATGAGCAAATGAGTTTTGTACTGCGGCATATACGCGAAAATTTGTGGAGCGGGCAGTTGGATATCTTTCCCGAGGACAGACTTGTACACGGCTTTTCAGCGCGGCAGGGCGGCGTGAGCACAGCTCCGTTTGATTCGCTCAACATGGCACTGCATGTCGGCGATGATCCTGCGCATGTGTGGGAGAACCGTACGCGGTATTTTTCTGCGATTGGACTGGATGCGGAACGGATCTGTACGATACGGCAGGTACACGGGACGGAGATTGTGCGTGCCCTGCGGCGCGATGCGGGACGTGGTGCGCGGGACTATGCAGATGCCCTTGCGGGCGCGGATGCGCTCATCACAAATGACAGCGGCGTTCCTCTCATGCTCTGCTTTGCGGACTGTGTGCCTGTCCTGCTCTACGATCCGGTGCATCACGCGGCGGGTGTTGTTCATGCGGGCTGGAAGGGGACGGTGGCGCGGATTGCGGCGCAGACCATTGCGCACATGGGCGAGGAGTTCGGCACGGTGGCATCCGATGTGCTCGCGGGCATCGGTCCCTCCATCGGCGCAGACTGTTATACCGTTGGTGCGGAGGTTGCAGAACAATTTTGTGCTGTGTTCCCCGCCCATGCGGAGCAGATTGTACAGGAACGCGACGGTGCGATCCACCTCGATCTCTGGGCGGCGAACCGTGTGCAGATGGTTGAGGCGGGCGTTTTGGTGCAGAACATCGATCAGGCGGACATATGTACCTCATGTGACCGCAGTTTCTTTTATTCCTATCGTGCCGATGGCGGCAGGACAGGGCGGTTGGCGGCGGTGATGG
Organism: Centipeda infelix ATCC 43532; assembly: GCF_000234095.1. Lineage (GTDB taxonomy): Bacteria > Bacillota > Negativicutes > Selenomonadales > Selenomonadaceae > Centipeda > Centipeda infelix. The sequence goes on along the minus strand of NZ_JH376799.1, from coordinate 41,091 downwards.
AGCTGAGATGAGTGACGATATGATGATCGCGGAGCACATTCGTGAGGTGCATGCACGGATTATGGCGGCGCGTGAACGGCGTGTCCATGTGTGCAAAGACGCGCCAGTGGAGCTGATTGCCGTGACGAAGAACCACCCTGTCGAGGCGATGAGGGAAGCCATTGATGCAGGGATCATGAACATCGGAGAGAACCGTGTGCAGGAGGCTCTGGGAAAGGCGGAGTCCTTGGAGCGCGAGGTGAAATGGCATCTGATCGGGCATCTGCAGACGAACAAGGTGAAACACGCCGTGCGGCAGTTTGATTTGATTCACTCAGTTGACTCCCTGTACCTGGCACGCGAGATTGACAAGGCGGCGGCGAAGTTCGGCAAGGTGCAGAACATCCTCGTTCAGATCAATCTGGCGCGCGAGGAAAGCAAATCCGGCATCGACCGCGCGGAACTGGACGATATTCTCGCAGGGATTGACGACCTGCGTGCAATTCGTTTGCAGGGTTTTATGTGTATTGCGCCGAATTATGAGGATGTGGAGGAGTGCAGACCGCTCTTTCGCACCATGTATGACATCTTTCAGCAGGTAAAGGCGGACGAGCCGCGTACTGCTGATATCCGCTATCTTTCGATGGGAATGACCCATGACTATGAGATTGCAGTGGAGGAAGGCGCGAATCTCGTACGCATCGGCACGGCGATTTTTGGCGCACGTCAATATGCCCTAGGAGTGTGAGGCAGCAGTGAGTATTTTTAAGAAGATATCAACGAAGTTCATTGGCATTACGCCGGAGGATGACGTGGAGGAGAATGAGGGGCTGGAAGAGGAGAAAGTACGGGACAAGCAAACTGCCCCTGTGACGAATATTGGTTCACGCGCAGGACGCCGTGCGGAGACGGGATCGAATGTCGCTTCTTTTCCTGAGTTTCCAAATGCATCGGGCGGCACGGGAGCAACGATTGACAATGTCATCGCGGCATATCGCATGAATGTTGTTGTCATCGAGCCGCAGAGCTTTGATGACGCACAGCAGGTAGCGGTGAATCTTCAGAAAAAAAAGCCCGTCGTGCTCAACTTTGAAAAGACGGAGAAGAGCGTAGCAAGCCGTATCATTGACTTCATCAGTGGGACAACATATGCACTGAGCGGCGACATCAAGAAGATCAGCAACAATGTGTTCCTCTGTGCGCCGAACAACGTCAATGTCAGTTACTCCGAGGAGGAACACCGTCTCGGGGATGATATGTCCTTTCTGAACAGGTAAAGCCCATGCGTGATGATATTAAGGTTGGCATCATCGGCGGTGGTGCGATGGCTGAGGCACTGATTGCAGGCCTTGTGGAGTGCGGAACGATTCCGGCCTCCCATATCAGCGTATCCGACCACAAGGCGATGCGTTGTGACAAACTCACGCGGAAATATGGCGTACATGCGCAGGTCGGGGCAGAATCCTTTCTGCCCCGTATTTCTGTGCTCATCCTCGCGGTAAAGCCGGCGGCAGCTGCAGCGGCGATACGTGAGACAAGAGAGCTGCTCCGTGCGGATGCAGCTGTGCTCTCCATCGTTGCAGGGCTGCCCATCGCCGCGCTTGAGGAGGGATATCCCAATCATCCTGTCGTGCGCGCGATGCCGAATACGCCGCTCGCTGTCGGTGCGGGGATGTCCGCTTATGCGTGTGGTACCTATGCAGATGACGACGTATCCGCTATTGTGGAACTGCTGCTCGGCGCATCCGGTCGTACTGTGCGCGTGCATGAGAGCGATCTTGATGCGGTGACAGGGCTCTCGGGCAGTGGTCCCGCCTATGCGTTCCTCATGATCGAGGCACTGATTGAGGGCGGTGTGGCGGCAGGGCTGAAACGCGAGACGGCATCGCTGCTCGCGGCACAGACCATACTGGGCGCAGCGCAGATGGCACTTGCGTCGGCGCATTCGCCCGCCGATCTGAGGGCAGCGGTGACGAGTCCCGCCGGAACGACGGCGGCGGGGCTGCGCGTGCTTGAGCGCGCGGGCGTACGATCGTCACTCATCGAAGCCGTCCTTGCGGCGGCAGAGCGTTCAAAAGAATTGGGGAGAGGGTAATGGCAGCGGAACAGAAGGAGCGGCTTCTCCGCTTTTATCGTGGCGGTGAGGGCGAGGAGACGGCGATTCGTCTCCTCGATCTCGCGGAAGCCGTTATGAAGACGGCAAAATTCCGCATCAGTCCCTTTCTCGACCCCTACGGGCAGGAGATTGCGGAGACGATCTGCGCGAGCTATGAGGGCATTCAGCTCGATTTTGACGGCGGCTACGCGGGCGCGGAGCGACAGCGCGCCATGCTGTGCCACCGCGACTTTGCGGGGACGCCGGACGGCTTTGCAATCGCCTGTGTAGAGGCGGCGTGGAACGGGCAGTTCGCACGTCTCACGCACCGCGACGTGCTCGGTGCCGTCATGGGGCTCGGCATTGAGCGTGAACTCGTCGGGGACATCCTCCCTGCGTCCGACACGGCAAGGATCATCTGCGATGCGAAGATTGCAGATTTTATCGTAAGCAATTTGACAATGATCGGTGCGGTCGGGGTCAAGACGGCACTTTCCGATCTCGCGGCAATTCCACCGCGTGAGGAGCGGACAAAGGAGATCCGTGCGACGGTCGCATCGCTCCGCCTCGACTCCATTGTTGCGGCGGGCTTCGGCATCTCGCGCAGCCGTGCAGCGGACGACATTGCGGCGGACAAGGTGAAGCTCAACTGGCAGAGTGCGGCGAGTGCGTCGAAGACGATCAAGGAGGGCGATGTGCTCTCCATGCGCGGGCGCGGACGCGTCGAGGTGACAGAGGTGCGCGGGCAGACGAAAAAGGGGCGTACGGTCGTTGTACTGAACCGATTCTTTTGAAGAAAGGCGGGAGCGGAATGCTGACACCGATGGATATACACGCGAAGGAATTTGGCAGGAGCTTTCGCGGGTTTGATGAGGCGCAGGTCAATGACTTCCTGAACGAGGTTATGCAGGATTATACGGCAGTGCTTGATGAAAACGAACGTCTGCGTGCGGAACTTTCGCATGAGCGGAAGACGATCGAGGATTTTCGCCGTATGGAGCAGAGTATGCGTGAGAGCATTGCCCTTGCACAGAAGACTGCTGAGGACGTGACGACGCAGGCGAAGCGCAGTGCTGATCTCATGATTGAGACGGCGGCGAAGGAGGCACAGAATCTGCGCCGTGAGGGGGCTCTGCAGGCGAAGGCACAGCTGGATGATGCGGCGGACAAGGTGCGTGCTGTTGTCGCGGAGTATGAGCGACTTGTGCGCGAGAAACATCAATTTTTGCGCCGTATGAAGGGCAATGTGCAGGAAGAACTCGCACTCATCAATGATGCGATTGCCACGATGCCTGATATGGTCGCAGAGCAGAACGCAAAGGATACGGCAGAACAGGAGGGCGTTTGAGGGCGATGAGCGGACGCATAAAAGCCGCATATTCTTTTTTGGGGATCTTACTGATTGACCAGCTGGTAAAATTCTATGTGGAGCTGACCATGCTGCCGGGGGAGACGATTCCCGTTGCAGCCCCATTTTTTCATATCACCTTTGTCCTCAATCCGGGTGCGGCATTTGGGATTTTCCGGGATCAACAGTGGCTCTTTCTGGTGACGGCAATCGTGTTTTCCATTGCGTTTCTCGTGTTCTATGAGCGGCTGCGGCGCAGCGGTGTGCTCATCCACTACGGCAGCGTCGCCCTCGCGGCAGGTGCGGTGAGCAATCTGCTCGACCGCATCCGCCTCGGACACGTTGTGGATTTCTTTGACTTCCGCATATGGCCCGTGTTCAACATTGCGGACATCGCCATTGTTCTTGGGACGGGGGCCGTCCTCTGGGCACTCTTCGTACAGAGAAGGGAAATCCGATGATGCGTACAGTATTCACCGCCGACCGTGCGGGCGAGCGCTTGGATCTCTTTCTCGTGCGCCGGCTTCCGGATCTCTCGCGCAGCTATGCACAGCGTCTCATTGCAGACGGACAGGTTACGGTGGACGACACGGCACGCAAGGCGAATTACAAGCTGCGCGGCGGAGAGGAGATCGTCTGCACAATGCCGCCCGCCGAAGAAATTGAGATCTGCGCGGAAGATATTCCGCTCGACATTCTCTATGAGGATGCAGACATCATTGTTGTCAATAAAGCGCGCGGTATGGTCGTACATCCTGCCGCCGGTATCTATACGGGGACGCTGGTCAATGCGCTGCTGTGGCACTGCCATGATCTTTCGGGCATCAACGGTGCACTGCGCCCCGGTATTGTGCACCGCCTCGACAAGGACACCTCGGGGGTGATGGTCGCGGCGAAAAACGATATGGCGCATCACTATCTCGCACGCCAGATTCGGGACAAGGACGCGCGGCGGGAGTACCGCGCCATCGTGCACGGCAACATCGTCCCGCGAGCAGGTGTCATTACGGGGGATATCGGACGGCATCCGACCGACCGCAAAAAAATGGCGATTGTACGGGAGAATGGCAAGCCCGCGACCACACATTTTGAAGTGTTGGAGCGATTCGGCGACTATACCTATGTTTCCTGCCGTCTCGAGACGGGGCGCACGCATCAGATCCGCGTTCATATGATGAGCATCGGGCATCCGCTTGTCGGTGACCCGAAGTATACGATGAAGAAGAACCCCTTTGCGATTGTGGGACAGGCTCTGCACTCGTTGTCGCTCAGCCTTACGCATCCGCGCACAGGGAAAGAAATGGCGTTTACCGCTCCGCTTCCACAGGATATGGAGGAAATTCTGCACACCCTGCGTGGGGACAGATAAGGAGATGACAGCATGACGGAGTTTCGAGAAAAGGCCGTTCTCATGGATGCGGATGGAATTCGGCGCGCACTGATGCGGATTGCACATGAGATCGTCGAGAAGAATAAGGGGACGGAGAATCTGGTGCTCGTCGGTATTCGCACGCGCGGTGTGCCGATTGCCGCGCGGATCGCCGCGGAGATCGCACGCATTGAGCAGCGTGATTTGCCGCGCGGGGTGCTCGACATCACGCTCTACCGTGACGATCTCAACGAGCTCTCTTATCAGCCGATTGTACACCCGACGGAGATGCCCTTGGACATTACGGGAAAGACCATCGTGCTCGTCGACGATGTGCTCTATACGGGGCGCACGATCCGTGCGGCGATGAACGCACTCCTCGATATCGGTCGCCCGCGTATGATCCAGCTCGCCGTCCTCATTGACCGTGGACATAGGGAGCTGCCCATCCGTGCGGACTACGTCGGAAAGAATGTTCCAACCGCCGCACACGAGGATGTATCCGTACTGCTCAGAGATGTTGATGCGGAGGAAAAGGTCGTCATTCGGGAACGCCGTTGAACTTGTTGTGTCGGAGAGTGCGGTTCTTTGCTGCACTCTCTTTTTGTATCGTGGGAAGCACTGATGCATTCAGCACCGCCATCTTGACGCATCTTTTTTGCCCGCACTATGTCGGTAAATCCTCCACATAGCCCTTGCTATGCGTCCGGTTTACCTCCTTGTTCGGACGAAAAAATCTACGCCAATCTGACGGACTTCATTTTATCAGCGATTCCCTTGACGCAGCTTTTGGAATAGGGGTATAATATTAAAGAACGATAGGACGTTTGTAGGAGCAATCGTATGATTTTTTACGGCGAGAAGCAAAAGTCTATGTTGGATGAAGAGCAGGCAGTATCGGATGAACTCGAAGCAGCCGAACTCGAGGCAGAGGAAGCGGAGGAGACCGCAGCGGAGAGCAGCATCTACGATGGCTGCACCGATGAGGAACTGCTCGCACACATCCGCTCCTGTGACGGGGACGAGGCACTGGACTATCTCATCAACAAATACCGTAACTTCGTGCGCTCCAAAGCGCGCTCCTACTTTCTCATCGGTGCGGACCGCGAGGACATCGTGCAGGAGGGGATGATCGGATTTTTTAAGGCAATCCGTGACTATCGTGAGGATAAGCTCTCGTCGTTCCGTGCGTTCGCTGAGCTCTGCGTGACGCGCCAGATCATCACGGCGATCAAGACGGCAACGCGGCAGAAGCACATCCCGCTGAACTCATACGTCTCGCTCAACAAGCCCATCTATGACGAGGATTCCGACCGTACGTTGCTCGATGTGCTCTCGGGCGCACGCATCAGCGACCCAGAGGAGCTGGTCATCAGTCATGAGGAATTCATCGACATCGAGCAAAAGATGGAGGAGATCCTGAGTGATCTCGAGTGGCGCGTGCTCATGAGCTACCTCGACGGCAAGTCCTATCAGGAGATCGCCGTCGATCTGCACCGCCAGGTGAAGTCCATTGACAACGCGCTTCAGCGTGTGAAGCGTAAACTTGAAAAATACATGGAGTCGCGCGGCGACGATCTCGACATCGGTACGGTCTACCGCGGACTCACCACGATCAATCGCGGCGTGCGTACGTCGGAGGAATAGGCGGGGAGCGACAGCTCCCCTTTTTGATGAAAAGCATACACCGGACGGGATATATTGAAATAAGACGTAAAATGATTGACATTTTTCGGATAATGGTGTATTCTAATAGCCGTAATATATGTTTCTATAACTGAATCAATGGGAAACGGGTGCAGCGCATTGCGTATGCTTAATAGAGAAGCCGGATGAGCCGGCGCGGTCCCGCCACTGTGAGGGGAGCAAACCTGCAAGTGTGTCACTGAGAGAAATGTCCTCTTGGGAAGGCGCAGGGGAGTGATGAACCGAGCCAGGAGAACTGCCTGTTTGACAATCCGCCGTGTGCCGGAGGCACATACCTGCGAGCGACAGGAAGGGGATTCGTGACGATGTGCTCGCGAGGCTTTCTTGTACTGGCAGGAAAGCCTTTATTTTATATTTCATGGGAGGAATTCGGATGAAGAATTGGAAGAAAATGCTGGTTGCGTCCCTCGCCTGCTCAGCAGTTCTGGGGCTTTCGTACAGCCCTGCAGAGGCGGCGTATGAGCTGAACCCCGAGGTGAAGACGGCAACGCCGGCTCTCCTGGAGGCATCGGAGATCGGTGTGCTGAAGTATGAGAACCCGCAGATGCGGAACTATACGAACAAGGATGCCATCGTCGTGGCGAGCTTCGGCACGACGTTCAAGGAGACGCGTGAAAAGACGATTGAGGCAACCGTGCGTGACATTCAGGCGGCCCATCCGGGTGTGAAGGTTGTGACGGCATTCACCTCCCACATTATCATCGACCGTATCGAAAAGAATGAGGGAAAGAAGTATCCGACCCCCGAGGAGGCGCTGACACAACTCAAGGCAGACGGCTACTCGCGCATTGCACTGGTCTCGCTGGACGTCATTCCGGGAATGGAGTACTCCTATGTCAAGGCCGTGTTCAATGAGTATAAAGAACAGTTCAAGACGATGACCTGCGGGACATCGCTTATGTACTGGCAGGGGCAGGAAGAGCAGTCGGATGACGTTGCGGAGTTCATCAAGGCCGTCTCCAGCCAGTTCCCGAAGCTTGGCAAGGATGAGGCTCTCCTCCTCATGGCACACGGCACACCGCACGTTTCCAATGCTTACTATTCCGTGATTCAGGCGAAGCTCGATGCGCTCGGATATAAGAATGTCTACGTCTACACGGTTGAGGGGTGGCCGAGTCTCGAGGATGTCGTTCCGAAGCTCAACAATGCGAATGTCAAGACAGTAACGCTCATGCCGATTATGATGGTTGCGGGCGATCATGCACACAACGATATGGCGGGCAAAGATTCGGATTCGCACAAGAGTATTCTTGAGAGCAAGGGCTTTAAGGTGAATACCTATCTGCACGGTCTCGGCGAGAACAAGAATATTCGGGCTGCATTTGTAGAGCGCGCGAATGATGCGTGGGATGCTCTGCAGGGGAACAAGGATGCAGACGCAGATCATCTCAAAATCATGAAGTAAGATCGGCGATTCCTTTCTACGGATTTCAATGAAGGGTCTGCTGCAGAAGTGTTTCACTTCTGCAGCAGACCCTTTTCTTTGTATGCGTACCCTGCTATAATAGAAACGATTTGGTTATTGCGCGGAGATAATGGATTCCGCATAACAAGGAGAACAGAGAGATGAAGATAGCAGTCGTTGGTACGGGGATGATTGCGCGGGAAGCGCTTACTGCCCTGCGCCAGGTAAAAGGTGTCGAGGTCGTCACTGTATGTGCACGCCCGCAGAGCCGTGAGAAAGCACAGGCACTGGCGCAGGAGTTCGGTGTCGCGCAGGTGGCAACGGACTATGGTGCGATGCTTGCGGCGCACGAGGCGGACTTTGTCTATCTCGGCATCGTCAACAGCGCACATTTTGACTATGCGCGGCAGGCGATTGCTGCAGGGTGGCATGTCATTGTGGAAAAACCGTTTGTCTCGACGCTCGCAGAGGCGGAGGAGCTGATTGCGCGTGCACGGGCGGCCGACTGCTATCTCTTCGAGGCAATGACACCGCTCTTTTTGCCAAATTATTTCGGAATATTGGAAGCACTCCCGCGACTTGGACTCATTCGCATGGTACAGGCGAATTTCTCGCAGTATTCGAGCCGCTACGAGCGTTATCTCGCGCGCGATGTTGCTCCTGCGTTCGATCCCGCACTTTCGGGCGGGGCACTCTACGATCTGAATGTCTACAATCTGGCACTCATTGTTTCGCTCTTTGGACGGCCGAAGTCCGCGATCTACGGGGCGAATATCGGCTTCAACGGGATCGATACCTCGGGCATTCTGGCACTGCGCTATGACGGCTTTGTTGCGACGGCGGCAGCGGCAAAGGACAGTGAGAGTCCGTCCTTCTTTCTCATTCAAGGGGAGGCAGGATGGATTCGTGCCGATGGCACGCCGAACGAACTCCGCTCCTTTACGGTTGCACTGCGTGGCAGAGATGTGGAGACGTATGCCTTGAATCGTCATGAGCACCGCATGGTGCACGAGTTTGAGACGATGCGGGACATCTTTAAGCGCAAGGACTATATGAGCGTGGAGGAGGGGCTTCAGACTTCGCGGACGGTGATGGCGGTGATGGAAAAGGCACGCCTCGTGGCCGGCATCCAGTTTCGGGCGGACTGAGCGAAATGAAGACCTTGATGATCGAGATGGAGAATCTCGTCAAGAAGTTTCCGCATACGAATGCAGCGCAGAAAAAGGACTGGAAAACAGCGGTCGCAGGCATCTCGCTCTCGGTTCGGCGTGGTGAGGTGTTCGGTCTCTTAGGACCGAATGGTGCGGGAAAGACAACGATCATCCGTATGCTCACGATGCAGACGCAGCCGACGAGCGGTCGGATTCGGATCGACGGGCAGGATATCAGCGTTGCCGCACGTTCCATCAAGAAGCGCATCGGTGTTGTGCCCCAGCACGTCAATTTCGATCAGGAGCTTACGGTCTGGGACAATCTGGAGCTGCACGCACGTCTGCATCACATGGGACATGCGGAGCGCACGGAGCGGATCGGGGAACTGCTTACGGAGATGGAGCTGACAGAGGTGCGCAACGACAATGTGCGCCGCCTCTCGGGTGGAATGAAGCGGCGCCTGCTCATCGCACGCGCACTGATCCACCATCCGCAGGTGCTTTTTTTGGATGAGCCGACGGTGGCGCTTGACCCACAGATTCGCCGTCATATCTGGGATCTCGTGCGCGAGATTGCCAGGAGCGGCGTGACCGTGCTTCTGACGACGCACTACATCGAGGAGGCGGAGGCACTTTGTGACCGCGTGTCCATCATCAACAAGGGCGTTCTCGTCGATGTGCAGACACCGCGCACATTCTGCGAAGCACTCGGTACATTCGCTGTAGAGTGGGATGAGGAAGGGGGGCGGGCATATCGTTTTTTTCATACACGCGAGGAGGCACGCAGCCATGCGCGTGCCGTTGAGGAGCGTATGCAGCGTGTCCTCCTGCGCCCGACGAATCTCGAGGATGTGTTCATCGAGCTGACGGGGCGAAAGGAGGGGCTGTAATGCTTGGCGATATATGGACGGTCTTCTGGCGCGACTGGGTTGTGCTGCGCCGCCGTCTGATGAAATACATTCTGAGCCGTATGGTCTCGCCGCTCATGTTCCTCATTGCGTTCGGCTGGGGGCTCGGGCGCAGCATTGATGTGGGGACAGGATCATATCTGGACTTCCTCGTGCCGGGGCTTCTCGCGATGAACTCGATGAACATCAGCTTTAACAGCATCATCTCCGTACATGCGGAGCGCGTTTACCACAAAAGCCTTGAGGAGTATCTGATCGCGCCGATTCGCCCCGACGCGTTTGTCATCGGCAAGGTGGCGGGGGCGGTCGTGCGGGGGCTGATCTCCTCGGCGATCATCGTGGTGCTGAGCTATCTGTTCGGTGCGCATTTCACGATTACGCCGCTCTTTCTCCTCGTGCTCACGCTGAACTGCATGATCTTCGCGGAGATCGGATTTCTTGCGGCGATGTATATTTCCACCTATGAGGAGATGAGCCAGGTCAATCTCTATGTGCTGCTGCCGATGTCGTTCCTCTGCGGGACGTTCTTTGCGACAGCGGCACTGCCGGATGTCGTGCGTTGGATTGTGGAGGCGCTGCCGCTGACGCATACGAGCCACCTTCTGCGCAGCCTCGGCGGAGCGGGGGACTTCTCCGTGCTCTCGCTCGCAGTTGTCGTGGGCTACGCAGTGTTCGGCATCGCTGTCGGGACGTGGAAGTTCCGACGGCTGACGGATTGAGTTCGCGTGGAGGTTACACGGCAAGAGTTTCATATTATAGCAAAAGGATCACCATGCTCAGGCATATCTTTCATCACAGAGGAACGGCGGAGGGCTGTGCGCATTTCTGCTGTACCAAAATCGAGGACTTCGGCGTCTCCTTTGGAACGTTCGAGGTCTTTTCCCATGTCAATCTTCATTTTCACTGCGGCGAGCTCACTGCGATCATCGGACCGAACGGTGCGGGGAAAAGCACGCTCCTGCGTGCGATTCTCGGGGAGGTTCCGCACACGGGCAGGCTGCGCTTTGTCGATGCGGATGACCGCCACACGGGGCATCCCGTCATCGGCTATGTGCCTCAGTACCTGCGTCTCGACGTGAGCGCACCGACGACGGTGCTGGATCTCTTTATGGCGTGCCTGTCCACACGTCCCGTCTGGCTCTTTCCCGCGCGTGCATTTCGTGCGCGCGTTGCGCTGAATCTCATGCGTGTGCGTGCAGAGCACCTGATTGACCGCCGACTGGGGGCGCTCTCGGGCGGAGAGCTCCAACGTGTGCTGCTCGCTCTTGCACTCGATCCAATGCCAAATCTCCTGCTGCTCGATGAGCCGGTCTCGGGCGTCGACCAGAACGGCCTCGCGATCTTCTACGAGATTGTCGGGGAGTTGCGTGCAAAGGAGGATTTGACGATCCTGCTCATCTCACACGATCTCGGTATGGTCGCGCGCCACGCGGACAAGGTCGTACTCATGAATCACGGCGTTGCGGCGGAGGGCGTGCCGTCGGAGGTCTTTGCCGACCCGCAGATGGAGCAACTCTTCGGTATTCTGCCAGATCTGCGGCATATAGAGCGTGCGGAGATGGATGCGGGAGGGGAGGTGCGCGTATGGAGATGATCTACAGCGCGATGGATGTGCTGCTTCCGTTTGCATGGACGGAATACACGTTTATGAAGAATGCCCTTCTTGCGATCCTGCTCATGGCACCGCTCTTTGGACTGCTCTCGACGATGGTGGTCTCAAGCCGCATGGCGTTCTTCTCGGATTCGCTCGGGCATGGTGCGTTCACAGGCATTGCCATCGGTGCGCTCGTCGGAATGTTTTCGCCGCTCACATCGCTGCTCATCTTTTCTGTGGCGTTCGCGCTCCTCATCACATGGATCAAGCATCGCACGGCGGCATCGGCAGACACCGTGATCGGGGTATTCTCCTCGACGGCGATTGCTGTCGGGCTGATGATTATGAGCCATGGCGGAGGCTTCTCGAAATTCTCACCACTCCTCATCGGTGATATCCTGAGCATCACTCCTGTCGATCTCGGCGGATTGGCGGTGGTGGATATCATTGTCCTCCTCGGATGGGTGCTCCTCTTCAACCGCCTGCTCCTGCTCTCGGTTAATGCCTCACTTGCACGCAGCCGCGGTGTTTCCATCTTTGCCGTTGAGGCACTCTTTGCCACACTGCTCGCTGTCGTCGTTGCCGTGAGCATCCAGTGGGTCGGCATCCTTATCATCAACGCACTGCTTGTACTGCCGGGGGCTGCCGCACGCAATGTCGCCCGCAGCGTCAAGGAATATCATGTTGTATCGGTTACGACCGCGCTCTGCTCCGGTCTGATCGGACTGTTTTCGGCATACTATTTTGGGATTGCGGCGGGAGCAGCGATTGTGGCGGCGGCCGCTGTCATGTTCTTCCTCTCGCTTGCTGTGCGTCCACATTTTCGCACGTAATGTCCCGCTGTACGCCCTGTTATTTTTTACTTTTTATGCTAGAATGACAGAGATATAGGTGTGAAAAGGAGGGTATTTCCTTGAATATTACGATTGGCAGCGATCATGGAGCGGTGGAGCTCAAGGACGAGGTAAAAATGGTTCTTCACGAGTTCAGCGATGTGAAGGTGAAGGATGTCGGTACATTCGGCAAGGAGGCTGTGGACTATCCGGATATTGCGGAGAAGGTCTGCGCCGATGTCGTATCGGGCAAGGCGGATCGCGGCATCGTCCTTTGCGGTACGGGCATTGGCATCTCGATTGCGGCGAACAAGATCGACGGGATACGTGCCGCACTCTGTACGGATGTGTTTTCGGCAATACAGTCACGCAAGCACAACGATGCGAACGTGCTTGCGCTCGGCGGACGCGTCACGGGGGTTGGTCCTGCGGGCGAGATCGTGCGCGCATGGATGCGTACGGCGTTCGAGGGGGGGCGTCATGCACGCCGCGTCGAAAAGACGATGGCCCTGCAGGATAAAAACAAAAAATAAGGAGAGTTTTGCATGAGTATTATGGATTCACTGGACAAGGCCGACCCGCAAGTATGTGCAGCAATTCAACAGGAGCTGAACCGCCAGCGCACCAAGTTGGAACTCATCGCCTCGGAGAACATCGTGAGCCGTGCCGTCATGGAGGCACAGGGCAGCGTCCTGACGAACAAGTACGCAGAGGGCTATCCCGGCAAACGCTACTATGGCGGCTGTGAGTATGTCGATGTCGCGGAGCAGCTCGCGATTGACCGTGCGAAGGAGCTCTTCGGAGCAAACTGGGCGAATGTCCAGCCGCACTCGGGAGCACAGGCGAACATGGCGGTGTTCTTTGCACTGTTGCAGCCGGGCGACACCATCCTCGGCATGAATCTGACGGATGGCGGACATCTGACGCACGGCAGTCCCGTCAACATCTCGGGGACGTATTACAAGGTCATCCCATACGGCGTGGATCGCGAGACGGAGCGCATTGACTACGATGCACTCGAAGTACTCGCAAAAGAACAGAAACCGAAGATGATTATTGCAGGTGCGTCTGCGTATGCGCGCATCATCGACTTTGAGCGCATCGGTGCAATCGCAAAGGCGGTCGGCGCGATCTTTCTGGTGGATATGGCGCACATCGCTGGGCTCGTCGCCGCAGGGCAGCACCCGAGCCCCGTGCCTTACGCCGATGTCGTGACCTCGACGACGCATAAGACGCTGCGCGGTCCGCGCGGCGGTCTCATCCTCGGACGCGACGAAGAACTCGGCAAGAAGATCAACAAGGCGGTGTTTCCCGGCATTCAGGGTGGTCCGCTCATGCACGTCATTGCGGCGAAGGCGGTCGCGCTCGGTGAGGCACTCGCGCCCTCGTTCAAGGAGTATGGGGCACAGGTGGTGAAGAACGCGGCGGCACTTGCAGATGAGCTGATGCGGCACGGTTACCGCATTGTCTCGGGTGGTACGGATACGCATGTTATGCTTGTAGATTTGACCAATAAGAACATTACGGGCAAGGATGCGCAGAACCTTCTCGATGAGGTCAACATCACGGCAAACCGCAATACGATCCCGTTCGAGCCGCGCAGCCCGTTTATCACGAGCGGTATCCGTCTCGGCTCGCCCGCACTCACGACGCGCAGCTTTGTGGAGGAGGATATGCGTGAGGTCGCGCGGATCATCGCATACGTCCTCGACGTACCGACAGACACGGTACGACAGGAGGAAGCACGCCGCCGCGTTGCTGCGCTCTGTGATAAGTATCCTCTGTACGCGTAATTTTCTGGTAGAAAGGAAGCCCTCCCATGGCTGATACATTTCATCCGTCCGATATCCCAAGTCTTCATCTTGTCAATCATCCGCTCATTCAGCACAAGCTGACGATCATGCGACAGAAGGAGACGGGGACAAAGGAGTTCCGCGAACTGCTCTCGGAGATCGCAATGCTTATGGCATACGAGATCACGCGCGAGTTCCCTCTGCGCGATGTGGAGATCGAAACCCCTGTCGCACCGTGTCACGCGAAGGTGCTCGAGGGCAAGAAACTCGGCATCGTTCCGATTCTCCGTGCAGGTCTTGGGATGCTCGACGGTATTCTGACGCTCGTTCCCGCCGCACGTGTGGGACACATCGGACTCTACCGTGACCCCGAGACGTTGGAGCCGGTCGAGTACTACGCCAAACTCCCGAGTGGCGTGGAGGATCGCACACTCATCGTGCCCGACCCGATGCTCGCGACGGGTGGGAGTGCGTCTGCGGCACTTACACTACTCAAGCAGAAGGGAGCGAAAAACATTATCCTCATGTGTCTCGTGTCTGCGCCTGAGGGCATTCGCCGCGTAGCTGAGGATCATCCCGATGTGCCCATCTACGTTGCTGCTGTTGACAAATGTCTCAACGAACACGGCTATATTGTTCCAGGACTTGGTGATGCGGGTGACCGTATCTTCGGAACACTGTAAGAAGAAAAAAAGACGGCTGCGTCGGCAGTCGTCTTTTTGCTTGCAAATTATGGCGGAGAGGGTGGGATTCGAACCCACGGTGCATTGCTGCATCACCGGTTTTCAAGACCGGCTCCTTAAACCACTCGGACACCTCTCCGTGTGGAGCGTTGCTATTGTATCAGAAACTACGGAGTGCTGTCAAGCCTTTGCCCTGCAAGAAGCAGTGCCCCAACGGCAAGCCCGACGAGTGCGGGCACAATCCAGCCCATGCCGATCTCGGCAAACGGAAGGGTATCGCCGACCGCACGCAGGAGTGGCATTGCGGGAATGATCTCCTGCACGCCGGGCGGGAGGGCTCGCAAGAAGTCGAAGGAAGCTGCTAGCCCCGTGCCAATGATCGTGCATAAGTAGAGCGGGCGATGATAACCGATCACCCCTTCGAGCAGACAGAGTGCGATGATGGCGATGGCAAGCGGATAGAGGAAGTAGAGCACGGGCAGTGCGTATGCGATGATCTTGCTCAGACCGACATTGGATACGGCAAAGGAGAAGAGCGAGAAGATGACGGCGTATTTCGCATAGGGCAGGGAATGTGGAAAGAGTTCGGAGAAGGTCGTGCTGCATGCGGTGACGAGACCGAGGGCGGTCTTGAGGCAGGCGCAGGTGATGGTGATGCCGAGCAGGAGACCTCCGAATGCACCGAAATAATGCGCTGCGATATGTGCGAGCACGTCACCGCCATTTGCATCAAGACCGTAGATCGCACGGCTCTGTGCACCGACATAGGTGAGCGCAAGGTAGATGAGCGCCATAAGCGCGGTGCTGAATGTGCCGGAGATAATTGTGCTGTAGGAGAGATCCTTTGGCTGTGAGAGCCCAAGACGTTTGATCGCGCCCACGAGAATGTTGCCGAATGCGAGTGCGGCGAGCACGTCCATCGTATTATAGCCCTCGAGCAGCCCCGTGAAGAAGGCGTGTTCTGCGTACGCACCTGCGGGCGGCACATCCCATACCGTCCCCATCGGAGCGAGGATGGCGGTGACGATGAGGATGCCGAGGAAGAGGAGAAAGAGCGGGTTGAGCACCTTGCCCACCCAGATCAGAATGCCTGAGGGGCGCAGGGAGAAGTAGAGGACGACGGCAAAGAAAATCAGCGTAAAGAGAAACAGACCGAGTGTCTGCACATCCTCCGAAAGGAAGGGAGAAGCACCGACCTGAAAGGAGACCGTTGCGGTACGCGGAATCGCAAAGAACGGTCCGATGCAGAGGTAGAGGGCGCAGGTAAAGGCATAGGCGAAGCGGCGGTCAATCTTCTGTCCGAGGTCGAATAGACTATCGCTTGCGGTAATGCTGATCGCTGCGATCCCGAGCAGCGGCAGCCCGACTCCCGTGATGCAGAAGCCGATGAGCGCGGGCAGTATTGCAGAGCCCGCCTGCTGTCCCATCGCGGCGGGGAAGATGAGATTGCCCGCGCCGAAGACCAGGCCGAACAGCAGGGAGGCAACGAAGATGTATTCCTGTTTTCTGAGGCGATGTTTCATCGGCAAAAGCTTCTCTCTAAAATAGTAAAATATTGCAACAGTTCAATGAAGCGATTATAACAGGAACGGAGTGGATTTGTCAAAGCAGGGAGAAGTTGCTATAATAGGTGGGTATAGGAATCGCTGCCCCAATGAAGTCGTCGGATTGGTGTAGAATGTATCAGTGCTTCCTATACTTCGTTGCAGAAGAGGAGGCAGGCGTATGCGGATTGCACTGTTTGATTCGGGGATCGGTGGTCTGACGGTGCTCAGCCACGCGCGGCGTGTGCTTCCGTCCGAGGAGTTCCTGTTCTTTGCCGATCGTGATCATGTACCCTATGGAACGAAGTCTGTTCCCGCAGTGCGCGGCTACGTTCGCGCAGCATTTCGATTTCTCGTCGAACAGCAGAAGGCGGATGCCGTCGTCGTCGCGTGCAATACAGCAACATCGGTTGCCGTGGATGAGATGCGGCGGCTCTATGATGTGCCAATTATCGGCATGGAGCCGGCGGTGAAAAAGGCTCTTGAGCAGGATGCCGAGCGACGTGTGCTCGTGACGGCGACCCCCATTACCATAAACGGTGAGAAGCTGCATCGTCTTGTCTCAGCGCATGATGAGAAGAATCTTGTCGATCTTCTCGCGCTGCCGCGCCTCGTAGAGTTCGCGGAGCGTCGCGAGTTCGTCTCCCAATGCGTGGAGGAGTACCTGTGGAACGCACTTACTCCATACGATCTGCGGAGCTACTCTGCAATCGTGCTTGGCTGCACACATTTCAACTATTTTAAGGATACCCTGCGTCGTCTCCTGCCAAAGACGGTTGGCTTTGTCGATGGCAACGAGGGAACAGTTGAGGAGCTGGCACGGCGGACGGGGCTGACGACGGTTTCGGCGGAGGAGCGGACGGCATGGTGCAGATTCTTTGAGTCGGGCAGAGCGGTGACAGGCGCGGAGTCACTGGCTCGTATTGAGAGTTACCTTGCGCGTGCCGCGCGCATGGAGCAGATTGTTTGAAAGAAGGGAGCATTCATGCCGATTCGTGTGGAACATCGGGTGAATTTTTACGATACGGATGCGATGGAGGTCGTACATCATGCGAACTACATTCGCTGGTTCGAAATCGGGCGCGTCGCCTACCTGCGCCGCATCGGCATCACGTTGGGTGCACTGATGGCAGCAGGCTATGTCTTTCCAATTACAAAGGTCGGTGCACAGTTTCATGCGCCGGGACATTTTGACGACGATCTCGTGATTGAGACGACGGCAACCGCACTCACCAGAGCGAAGATGGCGTTTTCCTACCGCATTCTGAATGCGGCGGGCACGGAGCTCGTGACGGGGTTTTCGGAGAATGTGTTTACCGTGCGCGAGACAGGGCATATCACGCGTCTGCCAAAGGAGTTCTATGAGCCGCTCGAGGCGGCGATGATCGCGGAGAAAGAGGGACGGGACATTGGATTTTGAATTTATAGAGCGGTTATACTGGCTGTTCGCTCTGCTTGTTTTTTTTGAGCTTGGAAAAAAGGCATTTTTCGCCTATTTCGGAACGGAGAAGATCGTGCCGAAAAAGGAGGAAATGACACCGTTTTCCGTGGTCGAACGTACACCGGAGAGACTTGTGATCGGTGCGACGATGCCCGTGAAGAATGAGGGGACACAATGCGGTGTCATTATGGATGCGATCCTGCGTGTGCAGCTGCCCTATGAGCAGTACGACGGTGCACTGGTGCGCGGCAAGGTCGAGCTGGTGGGTGCCCCGCGTGAGGACGACTATTTCGAGGCGATGGTTATTCAAAAGGATGAGCAGATCGATTTGGTGCTCAAACTTTCCATCGAGGGACGCAAGGGGAATACGCTCGAAGAGGCGATTGCCCATATGCCTGATTTTCGCATGGATTTCATCTACCAGGAGACAGGGCGCATCCCGGCACATTATTCCAAACAGATTTTGAAGATCACGGGGGCGGAGATCGCCGCACTTGCAGGTGTTGCACTCGTGCAGGAAGGGGGCAGGAAGAATGGCTGAGCTGAATATTCTCCCCGTTCCGACACGCATTCTGACGGATGCGGACGACATCGTGGATGCCATCGAATACTACGCCGGTGCGCAGGTAACGGCGGATGATCTCGTCTGCTGCGCAGAGAGTGTGGTTGCGGTGACGCAGGGGCGCTTTGTCCGCCCTGAGGAGCTTCATATTTCCGGCATGGCAAAATTCCTGTGCCGCTTTATCCCAGACTATGGCAGTCTCGCAACGCCGCATGGGATGCAGTCACTCATGGATGTAGAGGGGAAGTGGCGCGTTACTGCGGCACTTTTTGCGGGATTCCTCGGCAAGCTCGTCGGTAAAAAGGGGCTGTTCTATCAGTGGGGCGGCAAGGAGGCGGCACTCATCGACGATGTGACGGGCACGATGCCACCGTTTGACAAGGTGATTGTCTACGGCCCTTCGGAGCCGGAGCAGGTTGCCGCACGCATTCGTGACCGTGTGGGGGCGTTCGGCGGGATGATCGCAGATGTGAACGATCTCAAACGCTCGCGTGTGGTTGGCGTATCCGAGGGTGTGAACGGTGCGCTTGCGGCACAACTCCTGCTCGACAATCCGTTCGGCAACGCCTCGCAGAAAACGCCGATCTGCATCATCAAGAACTATCGGCAGTATCAGGAGCGTAATCGGACGTAAGTTCATGGCGCCCCTTCCATCATGCTGCGCATGGTCCCCCTCCCCCGTTTCGACGGGGGAGGCTTTGCATTACGGCAAATTAGCACCTCCGTCGAAGTTGGGTAAGTGCCGAGCAAAGCAAGCTGGTAGGGGACCCTGCATAATTCAAAGGAGAAAAACATTCATGCCAAGAAGAGATTTGAGGCGTGCCGATCAGCTGCGCCCTGTACGGATCGAGCGCGGCTATCAGCGTTACCCTGCGGGCTCTGCGCTCATCGAGACGGGACACACACGCGTTGTGTGTGCCGCGACCGTGGAAGAGCGTGTGCCGTTCTTTCTGAAAGGCTCAGGGACGGGATGGGTGACCGCAGAGTACTCCATGCTGCCCGGCGCGGGGACAGAGCGCACGGCGCGTGAGGCGATGCGCGGGCATCAGACGGGTCGTACGCAGGAGATTCAGCGGCTCATCGGACGTGCTCTGCGCGCTGTTGTCGATACGAAGGCACTCGGGGAGCGCACGATTCACATTGACTGCGACGTGCTGCAGGCGGATGGAGGGACACGCACCGCGTCGATCACGGGGGCGTTCGTCGCGCTCGTGGAGGCTTGTGCGACTTTCTACACGAAGAGGGGGGTCTTCCCCGTGCGCGACTATGTAGCGGCGGTCAGCGTCGGAATCAATGCGGAGAATACGCCGCTGCTCGACATCTGCTATGAGGAGGATTCGACCGCGATGGTCGACATGAACCTTGTCATGACGGGCGAGGGAGAGTTCGTCGAAGTGCAGGGAACGGGTGAGGGGCGTGCATTCACCCGTGCAGAGATGAACGTCCTCCTCGATCTCGGCGAACGCGGCATACGCACGTTGATTGAGTACCAGAAAGAAGCACTCGGCACGACGCTCTCGTGGTTGCCGGGACGGGAGGGGTAATATGGACGAAAAGATCATTCTCATTGCGACCTCAAATGCGGGCAAGGTGCGCGAAATGGAGCAGGCATTTGAGGGGCTTCCCGTGCGTCTTGTACCCTTATCGTGCCTTCACGAAGTTCTGCCAAACGCAGGAGAGATCGAAGAACCCGTTGAGGATGGGGCGACCTTTCTGGAGAATGCACGGATTAAGGCACATTACTACAGGGAGAAGACGGGGCTTGCCGCACTTGCCGACGACTCCGGGCTCTCGGTGGAGGTGCTGGACGGCGCACCGGGTGTTTACTCTGCGCGCTATGCGGGAGTGCATGGTGACGACGCGGCGAACAATGCGAAGCTGATTACGGAGATTCGGGCGCACGGTACGGAGAACGCCGCTGCCGCCTATCACTGTGCGCTTGTGCTTGTGTTTGAGGATGGACGGGAGCTTGGGGCAGAGGGAACGTGCGCGGGCTTTATCCGCCCTGAGGCACGAGGGTCGGGCGGCTTTGGCTACGACCCGCATTTTTACCGTGCGGACGGACGCTCGATGGCAGAGCTCTCGCGCGAGGAGAAACATGAGATCAGTCATCGCGGTGCGGCGCTCGACATGATGAAAAAATTGCTGATGGAAAGAGGTGTCGTGTGAGAATTGGAATTGTCAGTGACAGCCACGGAGATACGCGCATATTCGAGAAGATGCTTGCCGTACATGGTGCTGCGGATGCAGAGCTGTGGCTTCATGCGGGCGACTTTGCACCCGATGCGGACGATCTTGAGGCACTCTCGGAGAAGCGTGTTATCCGTGTGCTTGGAAACTGTGACCTTTTTGTGGATGGTGTCTATGACGAAACGATGGTCGAGGTGGCGGGACACCGCATCTTCCTGACGCACGGACACCTCTTTAACGTGCGCTTCGATACGGCGATGCTGCGGGAGGCAGCGCGTGAGGCAGGGGCGGACATTGCCGTATACGGGCATACGCACGTTGCTCTTGAGGAGCACGGAGAAGTCACCGTGCTCAACCCAGGCAGCATCGCCCGACCGCGTGATGAGCAGCGTGGATCGTTTATGCTTGTGGATCTGAACGCAGGAGAGAGCCCTCAGGTGAATCTCATTCGCATTTGATTGTGAAAAAATGTACGAAAGCCCGCAAATTCAAGGGCTTTTCTATATAAAAAATTTTCAAAAAAATTTACGATATAAAATCCATATCTTATGATATGGATTTTATATATATAATAATAAAAACAATGTAAACGATTTATTGTTTACATTGAAATAATTCGATTGAAATATAAAACAATAAGATAAATAATAAAAGAACGATATTATTTTAATTTGTCCACCAGTCTTTGAAATTGAATGAGATTCACTTTTTTCAAGGCTTTACGGCAAATTTGAAAGACTTGAAAGCAAGAAAAAAATATGATATAGTCTAACTAACCTGTGTATAAGTTATATTTATAGGAGGGATTACTTTGCGAGAGCTAAGCGCACAAGCAATCACGGAGAACGTCGCCGAGATGTGCAAAGAAGCGGCGTACTATCTCCCGAATGATGTCTACGAGGGACTCAAAAAGGGGCGAGAGACGGAGGAGTCACCCGTAGGAAAGGTCGTTTTGGATCAGATCATTCGCAACGCCGAAATCGCGCGCGAAGAGGATCGGCCGTATTGCCAGGATACGGGCATGACAATTGTGTTCGTGGAGGTCGGGCAGGATCTCCATATCACAGGCGGCCTCCTCGAGGATGCAATCAATGAAGGCATTGCGAAGGGCTACACGGAGGGGTATCTGCGCAAGTCGGTTGTCGCAGAGCCGCTCTTCAACCGTAAGAACACGCAGAACAACACGCCGGGAGTCATCTACACGAAGATCGTTGCGGGCGACAAGCTCAGCATCACGATTGCGCCGAAGGGCTTCGGTTCCGAAAACAAGTCCGGCGTCAAGATGCTTGTTCCTGCGGACGGCGTGGAGGGCGTGAAGAAGGCGGTCATGGAGATCATCCAGCACGCAGGTCCAAATCCGTGCCCGCCCGAGGTGGTCGGTGTCGGGATCGGCGGCACGATGGATCAGGCGGCACTCCTCTCGAAGAAGGCGCTCACGCGTCCGATCGGCCAGCGTCATCCGATGCCCGAGTATGCAAAGCTCGAGGGTGAGCTCCTCGAGATGATCAACAAGACGGGCATCGGACCGCAGCTTGGCGGCACGACGACCGCACTTGCCGTGAACATTGAATGGG
This sequence comes from Centipeda infelix ATCC 43532, assembly GCF_000234095.1. Taxonomy (GTDB): domain Bacteria; phylum Bacillota; class Negativicutes; order Selenomonadales; family Selenomonadaceae; genus Centipeda; species Centipeda infelix. The sequence goes on along the minus strand of NZ_JH376799.1, from coordinate 18,915 downwards.
GCGCGACGCACATCGCGGGCCTCCCCGTTGCGGTGACGATCTGCTGCCATGCCCTCCGGCATGCGCATCGCGTCCTGTAACATCCTTTTCTGTGTATTATCGTTAGGGAGGAATACTCATGGCGGAAAGTATCCGTATTACGACTCCGTTCACGGAGGAAATGTCGCGCAAGCTCAAGGCGGGCGACAGCGTTCTCATCACGGGCACGATCATCAGCGCGCGCGATGCGGCACACAAGGCGATGACAGAGGCCCTCGCGAAGGGCGAGCCGCTGCCGGTCGACTGGCACGATCAGATCGTCTACTACCTCGGACCGACACCGGCGAAGCCGGGGGATCCGATCGGCTCGGCGGGACCGACGACCTCCGGCCGCATGGATGCCTACACACCGACGATGCTTGAGCAGGGCATCAAGGGCATGGTGGGCAAGGGCTCACGCTCGGCGGCCGTTGTGGAGTCGATGAAGAAGAACGGTGTCACCTATTTTGCCGCAGTCGGCGGTGCCGCAGCGCTCATCGCAAAATCTGTGAAGAAGTACGAAGTAGTCGGTTATCCAGAGCTTGGTCCGGAGGCAGTTGCAAAGTTGACGGTCGAGGATTTCCCCTGCATCGTTGTGATTGACTCTGAGGGCAACAACTTCTACGAAATGGGGCAGAAGCCCTATCGGAAACTCTAACGCACATCCTCATCAACGTGTTCATGCCGATGGTTTGGCGCATGACAAATCATTCGGGGGCGCTGCCTCGGATATGCTCCGAGGCAGCGGCTCCAAAGGTCTACATATTTCAGGAGGTATGAAATGTTCCACACAACCTTTTACATGCGGCGGCTGCATTCATTGGTCGGACTCGTCATTATCGGCGTGTTCCTCTTCGAGCACGTCTTTACGAACTCGACCGTACTCAACGGAGCGAAGGCGTTCAATGATGCGCTGGCCATGATGGATCTCATTCCGCGTCCCGTGTTCTACGGACTCGAGATCTTTGCCATCGCCGTGCCGATCCTTTTCCATGCAATCTACGGCATCTACATTGCGGCACAGGCGAAGAACAACCCGAGCAATTATGGTTACGTACGCAACTGGCAGTTCGCCGTGCAGCGCTATACGGCATGGCTGCTCATCCCGTTCCTCATCTGGCACGTCGGCTATATGCGCGTATGGGAAAAGGGCGTCATGGGAACGCATATCAACTATGACCTGCTCTACACCTACTTTGTGACGGGCGACTATGCGATCCTCCACACGGTGCTGTATACAATCGGTATGCTCGCAGCGATCTTCCATTTCTGCAACGGCATTTCGACGTTCTGCATGACGTGGGGTATTGCGAAGGGCCCGCGCGCACAGTCTGTGATCAACGCGCTGTCGATGGGGCTCTGCACGCTGATGAGTCTTGTTACGCTTGCCTTCATGGGCAGCTATTTCATGTAAGAACCGCAGCAAAGGAGAGTAAGAATGGCTAAAGTACCACAGAATAAGGTTATCATCGTCGGCGGCGGTCTGGCGGGACTTCTCGCGACGATGAAGGTCTGCGAGGGCGGCGGTACGGTCGACCTCTTTTCCTATTGCCCGGTGAAGCGTTCGCACTCGCTCTGCGCACAGGGCGGTATGAATGCCTGCATGGATACAAAGGGCGAGCATGATAGTGTCTATGAGCATTTCGACGACACCGTTTACGGCGGCGACTTCCTCGCTGACCAGCTTGCCGTCAAGGGCATGGTTGAGGCAGCTCCGAAGCTCGTCAAGATGTTCGACCGCATGGGTGTTCCGTTCACGCGTACGGCTGAGGGCGTGCTCGATCTCCGCAACTTTGGCGGTCAGAAGAATAAGCGTACGGTCTTCGCCGGTTCTACGACAGGGCAGCAGCTCCTCTATGCACTTGACGAGCAGGTGCGCCGCTGGGAGACCAAGGGCAAAGTTACAAAGTATGAGTTCTGGGAATACATCCGCGCAATCAAGAACAAGGACGGCATCGTCCGTGGCATTGTCGCACAGAACATGAACTCGAATGAGATCAAGGCATTCCCTGCGGATGTCGTTATGCTCGCAACGGGCGGTCCCGGACAGGTCTTCGGTCGCTGCACAGCGTCGACGATCTGTAACGGTTCGGCAGTCTCTTCCGCATACCAGCAGGGCGCGCACATCGGAAACCCCGAGTTCATCCAGATCCATCCGACTGCGATCCCCGGCTCGGATAAGAACCGTCTCATGTCCGAGGCATGCCGCGGCGAGGGCGGACGCGTCTGGACGTACAAGGATGGCAAGCCCTGGTACTTCCTTGAGGAGATGTACCCTGCATACGGCAACCTCGTTCCGCGTGACGTTGCCTCCCGTGCGATCTTCAAGGTCTGCGTGCACATGGGGCTCGGTGTCAACAACGACCGCCGCGTCTACCTCGATCTCTCGCATATCCCTGCGGACTACCTCGAGCACAAACTCGGCGGCATCCTCGAGATGTATTCCGAGTTCGTTGGTCAGGATCCGCGAAAGGTTCCGATGGAGATTTTCCCGTCCGTGCACTATTCGATGGGCGGCATCTGGGTCGATCGTAACCACCACACGAACATCCCCGGCCTTATGGCAGCGGGCGAGTGTGACCATCAGTATCACGGTGCAAACCGTCTCGGTGCAAACTCGCTTCTCTCGGCGGCATACTCCGGCTTTATCGCAGGTCCCGAGGCTCTGCGCTGGGCACGCAGCGGCGAGCTTGGCACGGCACTCACGGAGGATGAACTCGAGGCGGCACGCAAGGAAGCAGTTGCAGAGTTTGATAAGATCCGCAACATGACGGGTCCTGTCAACGCGCATCAACTCCATCAGGAGATGGGCGAGATCATGTACGACTATGTCTCGATCGAGCGCGACAACAAGGGGCTCGACATCTGCCTTGAAAAGCTCAAGGACATTCTCAAGCGTTGGGATGATATCGGTGTGACCGACCATGGCACATGGGCAAATCAGGAAGCCATGTTCGTTCGTCAGCTCCGCAACATGATTCTCTATGCGATGGCTGTTACGAAGGCTGCCCGCTGCCGTGATGAGAGCCGTGGCGCACATGCGAAGATCCTGCTCGATGACAAGGGTGAGCGCATGACAGACGATGCTGGCGAGCTCATGTTCTATGGCCGTGATGATGAGCGTTTCATGAAGACCTCCATCGTGGACTACGATCCGAAGACCGAGGAGCCTCAGGTCAGCTACATGGAATTCGAGCATTCACTCATCAAGGCGCGCGCACGTAACTACGCCGTTGCCAAGAAGGAGTAAGGGAGGATAGAAGTCATGGCAGAACAGAAAAAAGTTCGTTTTATCATCGAGCGTCAGGATGGACCGAACGAGAACCCCTATACGCAGGAGTTCGAGGTTGACTATCGTCCCGGTCTTAACGTCGTTGCATCCCTCATGGAGATCCAGAAAAACCCCGTGACGGTGGACGGCAAGCGTGTACCTCCTCCGGTCTGGGAGTGCAACTGCCTCGAGAAGGTCTGCGGCGCGTGCATGATGGTCATTAACGGCCGTGCACAGCAGGCATGCTGTGCGCTGATTGACAACCTCACGCAGCCGATCCGCGTGCAGCCGGCGCGTACGTTCCCCGTGATCCGCGACCTCCTCATCGACCGCTCGGTCATGTTTGAGAGCCTCAAGCGCATCCATGGCTGGGTCGAGGTGGATGGCACATGGGGGGTCAAAGATGCTCCCATCCAGAACCCGTACACGGCGGAGACATGCTATGAGCTCTCACACTGCATGACGTGCGGCTGCTGCCTTGAGGCGTGCCCGAATGTTGGTCCGCAGTCCGACTTTATCGGTCCTGCACCGACAGCACAGACGCTTCTCTTTAACCTCCATCCGCTCGGAAAGTTCGACGCTCCGAAGCGTCTCAACGCGCTGATGGAAAAGGGCGGCATCACGAGCTGCGGCAACAGCCAGAACTGTGAGCGTGTCTGCCCGAAGAGCATCAAGCTCACGCAGCATCTTGCACAGCTCAATCGCGAGGTCAACAAGCAGGCACTGCGCAATATGTTCAATCACTAATTTGCTTCCACGCACGAAATCGAAGCATAACGAAGGGGCTGCCCATGAGGCAGCCCCTTTTGTGTGCTTGTTTATAGAAATTCTCAGAGTTGAAAGCGTTCTACAAGTCTTTGCAGATCCTGAGCAAGCTGCGCGAGTGTCTGGCTCGCAGCTGCAATCTCCTGCATGGAAGCTGCTTGCTGTTCGGAGACGGCGGAGACGTTCTCTGCCTCGGAACTCACGGCATTTGATACTGTTTGTACCGACTCGACCGAGTTGAACATCTGCTCACTTCCCGCCTTGATGCCCTCGGTGCTCTTCAGAATCGTGTCAACCTTATGCGAGAGTTCTTTGACGACGTCTGCAATGCGGTCGAACTGTTCGCCCGCCTGATTGACCTGTGTGACGCCCTCACCGACCCGTTCCTTCTGCTCCTGCATGACCTTGAACGTGCTCTCAATACGGTTCGCATTCTCTGTGATGAGCTCTGTGATCTCCTGTGCAGCATTTTCGGACTGTTCGGCGAGTTTTCGGACTTCCTCGGCGACCACAGCGAAGCCGCGCCCCTGTTCGCCCGCGCGTGCCGCCTCGATAGCGGCGTTGAGGGCGAGGAGATTTGTCTGTCCTGCGATCTCCGTAATCATTTCGACGATCTCAGAGATGCGCTTGGAACTCTCATAGAGAGCTGTCACTGCATCACCGACATTCTGTGCACTCTGATTGAGGACATTCATGCCCTTCACGGCAATGCCAAGTCCCTGTTGGCCCTCGACGGTAGCTGCCTGTGCACGCTGTGTCGCTGCAGAGACATCTGTGATTTCATTCGCGATCTCATTGATGGCTTGTGTGATTCGATCCACCGTTTGGAAGGACTCATCGACGACTTCGCGCTGCTCGACGGTGCTGCCCGTGATCTTCACGATTGCCTCGGCCGCGTGCTGTGCCCCCTGTGCCGACTGATCGGCAGAGGCGGTCAGCTCTTCGGAAGCGGCGGCAAGCTGCTCTGCTGTCTGCGCCGCACTCTGAATGAGATCGCGCAATCCCTTGACCATCGCAAGGAAGGCGTTGTGCAGCTGTCCGATCTCGTCCTCACGATTCATCTCGGGCGGCACAATACCAAGATTTCCTTTTGCGACCTCGGCCGCTGCTCCCGCCATATTCTCGAGTGGACTTGCGATCGAACGAGCGATTGCATAGAGCAGGCCGGAGAGGAGGACGAGGGAGAGGAGGAGTCCCGCAATCATTGTCCATTTGAGGACATTCACGTCTGCCAGAACCTCTGCTTTCGGTACGAAGAGGACGAGTGACCAGCCTGTATTGCCGACGGGGTGAACGGCGTAGAAATAGTCGACGTCCTGATAACTGGAAGTAAAGAAGAGCGGCTCCTTCGAGAGAAAACGTTTTGCCGCTTCATCGCCCTGCTCGTGCACGTTGTTCTCCATCGTCAGAGCAGAGTGGTAGATAAAGCGTCCCTTGTCATCGAGCAGAAAGGCTGCGCCAGTTTCCCGAATTTTGAATGCAGCCACTTTTTTCTCTACACTGGAAAAGGGGACATCCATTCCAAGAATCGCTTCTGTTCCGTCGCTCGGATGAAGTGCACGGCTTAGGGCGAAAACCTTCTTTTGATGAAATTTGTTGATGAATACTTCTGAGATCTGTACACCGTTGTTCTCCTTCGCAATTCTGTACCATGGGCGTGAGGTTGCGTCAAACTCATCTCTCGGCACAACCTTTTCGTGCCCGTAGAGGAAATCACGGTCGGGGAAGCCCATGTATATGCCGTCAATATCGGTGCGAGCACCAAAATCTCTCGCAGCAGAGATAAAACTCTCATTGGACGGCAGTTCTGTCGACCACACCTGTCCCAGTCCCTCCAGAATGCCGCACTGCTCCTGTACAAGACTGTTGATCTCCTCCGCATGATATTTTGCGAGTGCTTCCATCTCGCGCTGTGTCGCCGATTCGATCATTTTGCTTGCTTCCCAGTAAGAGAATGCTGCCATCGCAATAAATATTACGATGAACGGTCCTCCAATCCATAGGAGCATCTTTGACCGTAACTTCATAGCATAAACTCCTTTCTCTGCCATTCCTGCAAATATCCTTACGTAAAAGAATTCGATATGAAAGGATAAACTCCTTTAATGAATTATAATGAAGCACAAAATAAATTCTAATAAGTGAATATCAACTAAAATAATAAAGGAACTGCTAGTAAAATGTAGTTCGTAGATCGCGTCTGTTTTTCGTTTGAACAGAGAGGTAAACTGGACGTATAGAAAGGGGGGAGGATCGAGGACGCTTCTTTTGGGGTTAATTTCGATATAAATCAAAAAACCTCCAAAAGTCCTAAAAGATTTTGGAGGTTTTTTGATGAAAAATAGTATCAGGTGGTTTTTTTCATACGACTGGATAGGTAGTTTGCGGCAAGTGAGCCAGAGATGTTGTGCCAGACGCTGAAGAGTGCGCCGGGGATTGCTGCTGCCGCGCCGAAGTGGAGGAGTGCAAGGGAGGTCGCAAGTCCCGAGTTCTGCATACCCACCTCGATGGAGACCGCCTTGACCTTTGCCATGTCCATGTGCAGTGCCTTTGCAACGAGAAAGCCGAGTGTGTAGCCGAGCAGGTTGTGACACATGACGACAACCATGATGAGTGCGCCTGTCTCGATGATACGGGCTGCGTTTGCCGAGACAACGCCGCCCACGATGAGGACGATGGCAATGACGGAGATGAGTGGGAGGATCTTGACCGCCTTTTGGACGGGACGCTCGAAGAAGTGGTTTATGAGGATGCCAAGGAAGATCGGCGCGATGACAACCTGCGCGATGGAGATCATCATCTTCTCTGCCGGGATGTCAATCCACTGACCTGCTAACCAGAGGGTGAGGAGCGGGGTCATGATGGGGGCGAGGATGGTCGATGCCATCGTCATGGAGACGGAGAGTGCCACATCGCCGCGTGCAAGGTAGGTCATGACGTTCGACGAGGTGCCGCCGGGGCAGGTGCCGACGAGGATCACACCCGCCGCAAGCTCCGGCGGCAGGGAAAATGCATGTGCAAGTCCCCAGGCAAGGAGCGGCATGATGCCGAACTGCGCGACTGTGCCGATAAGAACTTCGCGCGGGCGCTGCAGAACAAGCTTAAAGTCCTCGAAACGAAGCGTCATGCCCATACCGAACATGACGATGCCGAGCAGGATCGTGATCCATGGAACCGTCCAGATGAATGTCCACGGCTGAAAGAGCGAGATGCCCGCGATCAGAATGACAAAGAATGCCATATAACGGGAGACAAAATTGCTGAGTTGTTCGAGTGCTTGCATAGATGCGAACTCCTTTCACTTATTGAGAGATTCGGATGAAATCTTCAAGCGTTCGGCGTGCCGAGCCGTCGGTGATGGTCTGCCGTGCCGCTGCAATGCCGTCCGCGATGGAGGGAGCAGCACCACCGATGTAGATGGCGGCCCCCGCGTTCAGGAGGCAGACATCCGCACGTGCGTCTGTGATCTCGCCGCTGAGGATGCCGCGTGTGACGGCGGCATTCTCGTCGGGACTGCCGCCGCGAATCGCTTCCTTGGTCGCGGGCGCGATACCAAATTCCTCGGGGCGGATCTCGTAGCCCGTCTCTGTGCCGTCTACAATCTCGCGTACGCGGGTCGGCGCACCGATGGAGATCTCGTCCATGCCGTCCATCCCGTGGACGATGAGTGCACGCTTTACGCCAAGGCTTGGAAGAACCCGCGCGAGTGGGCGCAGGAGGTGCTCGCCATAGACACCGAGGAGCATGGAGGTTGGACGTGCGGGATTGGTAAGCGGACCTAGGATGTTGAACACTGTGCGGATGCCGAGCTCGCGGCGGATTGCCCCGACGTGCTTCATCGACTGGTGATAGCGCTGTGCAAAGAGAAATGCAAGTCCAATTTCATCAAGTTCCGTACGTACTTTTGCGGGCGGTTGGTCGATGTTCACGCCGAGCGCCTCCAGACAGTCCGCTGTACCGCTGGACGAGGATGCCGCACGGTTGCCGTGCTTGCAGACTTTGAGCCCCGCCGCCGCTGCGAGAAACGAGGCGGTTGTGGACACGTTGATGCTGCCCGAGTGGTCGCCGCCTGTGCCGACAATGTCGATGACCTCCATATCGTGCTCCACGCACTCTGCGTGCTCGCGCATTGCTGCCGCAGAGCCCGAGATCTCGTCAATCGTCTCCATGCCGCTGCTCTTCGTGGAGAGAGCGGCGAGGTAGGCTGCGTTCTCGACCGCTGAGGTTTCACCCGACATGATCTCGTTCATGACCGTATATGCTTCGTCGTAGGTAAGATCTTCCTTTCCTACGACCTTTTTGATCGCTTCTTTTATCATTCGATTTCCCCCTTGAAAAGAAAAGAGATAGGGCAGTATTATAGCACACATATCATGACATGACAAAAGTATATTTGTGAGGAGAGGAGGAATGTGCTATAATCTCTAAATCTTGTGTACTGTACTATAGTAGGAGAAGCTATGTTTGAACCGCGTTTTACAACGCTGAATATGAACGAAATCTTGAAGTATCTCGGCTTTCGTGGGCAGGAGCTGACGGAGGAGATCGCAGCGCAGATCAAGCGCTGTACGGATGAGGTATTGGCGGCGGCGACGCCGCGTCTGACGTATCGTCACGCTCCTCTGGAAGATGGGGCTGTGCTCGGCGTGAGGTTTGCAGGAAATGACATCCCTCGGATGCTTGAGCCGTGTGAGGAGGTTGTGCTCTTTGGTGCGACCCTCGGTCCGGGTGTGGAGCGCCTGATGATGCGCTATGAGGTCACGAATGCGGCAGATTCCGTCATCATGGATGCATGCGCGAGTACGGCGATTGAGAATATCTGCAACAATTTCGAGAGCGATATGCGCCGCGCCGTGGAGGCAGAGGGCCGCTATCTGACGGATCGTTTCAGCCCCGGCTATGGTGATCTGCCGATTGCGGAGCAGCCGAAAATCTTTGCCCTGCTCGATATGACACGGCGCATCGGTGTCTCACTGACACCGACGACGATCATGGTGCCGCGCAAATCGGTGACGGCGATTATGGGGATCGCACGCACGCCGCAGCCGCACCGACCGCCGGACTGCGAGCACTGCCTGATGTTCCGCACCTGTCCGTTCCGCAAGGCGGGGCGCAGGTGCCGCGAAGGGGCTAAGACCTAAAACAATCAATATATGTGCATTTCCAAAAGCGAATCCTAGTGGAGCAAGCGAGTAAAATGTGTGGTATGCCCCGGCGGAGTTCTTTCGTTCAAGCGCAGCGCGTTTAAGAAGTCCGCCGGTATTTAAGCATACAAGCACATGATCGCTTGCGTAACTAAGTGTTCGCGTTGGAATGGTTCATATTATCTGCGTATGTGATGGGGGATATAGAATGAATCAAATAACGATATTGGACGGGGGGATGGGGACGGAGCTGCAGGCGCGTGGACTCGCGCCGGGCGAGCGCCCCGAACTCTTCGGCATGGATCATCCCGAGGTGATCGAGGAGGTTCATCGAAACTATATTGCGGCGGGCAGCCGTGTCATCTACAGCAACACCTTCGGCGCAAACGGGCACAAGCTCGTGGGGACGGGCAAGACGGTGGCGGAGGTGATCGCCGCAAACGTTGCGACCGCACGACGTGCAGCAGAAAATTCAGGGGCTGCCGGTGTGCGTGTCGCACTCGACATCGGCCCCATCGGAGAGCTGGTCGAACCGCTTGGAACACTCTCGTTTGAGGCCGCATACGAACTCTTTCGTGAGATGGTGGTTGCAGGCGAGGAGGCGGGGGCGGATCTCGTCATCTTTGAGACGCTGACCGACCTCTACGAGGTCAAGGCGGCGGTGCTCGCAGCGAAGGAACATACAAAGCTGCCAATCTGGGTGACGATGACGTTCGAGCAGAACGGGCGCACCTTCCTCGGTGCGGCTGTCCCGTCTGTCGCGGTCACGCTCGATGCCCTCGGTGTCGCCGCACTCGGCGTGAACTGCTCTCTCGGTCCCGTGGAACTCGTGCCGATTGTGGACGAGCTGATGGAGTGGACGGATCTGCCGATCATCGTCAAGCCGAACGCAGGTCTCCCCGACCCGCGCACGGGTGCGTACGAGATGACGGCAGAGGATTTCGGCCGTGAGATGACCGTGTTTGCGCAGCGCGGTGCACTTATCATGGGCGGCTGCTGCGGCACGACCCCCGATTTTATCCGTGCGCTCACAGCGGCAGTTGCGGAGGGGGCGGCAGATCGCCCCGCACGAAAAAAACGCAAGGGCGTTGCATCGCCGGGGCGCGTCGCGGAGTACGGCAAGCTCAATGTCATCGGTGAGCGCATCAATCCGACGGGCAAGAAGCGCCTCCAACAGGCACTCCTTGAGGAGGACTACGGCTACATCAAGAAACTCGCGATCTCTCAGCAGGAGGCGGGTGCACAGGTGCTTGACATCAACGTCGGTGCGCAGGGCGTGGACGAGGAGAAGATCATCCCGTACGTTGTCAAGGCGGTGCAGAGTGTTGTCGATCTGCCGCTGCAGATTGACTCGGCAAACCCGAAGGTGATTGAGGCTGCTCTGCGCGTCACGAACGGGCGTGTTATCATCAACTCGGTCAGCGGTGAGCGCGAGCGCATGGATGCCATCTTCCCGCTCGCAAAGCACTACGGGGCGGCGGTACTCGGACTTGCGATGGACGAGAAGGGGCTGCCCGAGACAGCGGCACAGCGCGTCAATATTGCCGAGCGCATTGTGGCGGAGGCGGAGAAGTACGGACTGGAGCGCGAGGACATCATCATCGACTGCCTGACGCTCACTGTATCGGCACAGCAGGTTCAGGCGATGGAGACCCTGCGTGCCGTGCGCGAGGTGCACGAGCGTCTCGGACTGCACTGTGCGCTCGGTGTCAGCAATATTTCGTTCGGTCTGCCCGCACGCGGGCACATGACGGAGAACTTCCTCATACAGGCGATGCACGTCGGACTGGATTTCCCGATCATCAATCCGAATACAAAGGGCGTTATGGATGCGGTTGTGTCCTTCCGTGCTGTGTCAGGAGAGGATGTGGACTGCGCTGCCTACATCGAGCGTTTTGCCCCCGAGCAGGCAGAGATGCGTCGCCGCAAAGAGCTCGGCATTACGGGCGATGAGGCGGCGGGGGCGGTGCAGACTTCCGCAGCAGAGAGTGCAGACGCCGTCGATCCGCTGATGGATGCCATCATTCGAGGCCTTTCCGACGATGCTGAGCGCATTACGCGGAAGCTCCTGACGGAGATGGCACCGATGGACATCATTCAGGAGAAGGTCATTCCTGCACTTGATATCGTGGGCGACCGCTACGAGCAGGAAATCATCTTCCTCCCGCAGCTTATCAATGCGGCGAATGCGGCGACGGCGGGACTTGAACTCATCAAGGTGCGTCTTGCCGAGGCGGGACAGGGAGTCTCAAAGGGAAAGATCATTCTTGCGACGGTGGAGGGGGATATCCACGACATCGGCAAGAATATCGTAAAGGTCGTCCTTGAGAACTATGGCTACCAGATCATCGACCTTGGTCGTGATGTGCCCATCCAGCGCGTTGTGGAGGTTGCCATCGAAAAGAAGGTCGGACTGATCGGCCTGTCGGCACTGATGACGACGACGGTCACGGCGATGAAAAAGACCATCGAAGCCCTGCACGAGGCAGGGCATCCGTGTGAGACGATTGTCGGCGGGGCAGTGCTGACGGAGGACTACGCAAAGGAGATCGGCGCAGATCATTATGCGGGCGATGCACGCAGCATGGTTGAGATCGCGCGGCGGGTACTTGGATAAGCAGCAAGGAGGCTGTTCATATGGCGCAGGAGCGCATGGACATACGAGAATATTTGAAAAAAGAGCCGCTCGTCTTTGACGGCGGCATGGGCACATACTACGCGCAGAAAACGCATACGCGCGGCAAGGGCGTGGAACTCGCGAACATTGAGACCCCCCTTGTTGTAGAGAACATCCACACGGAGTACTTAAACGCGGGGGCGCACGCAATCAAGACCAATACCTTTGCGGCAAACCGCATTGTGTATCAGGGGGAAGAGGCTCTGGTGCAGGGCATCATCCGCACGGGATGGAAGCTTGCCGCGCGTGCGGCAGAGCCATTCGGAGCCTATGTCTTTGCCGATATCGGTCCCGTCTCGGGGCTGCCGCCCACCGATATCATTGAGGAGTATCGCTTCCTTTCCGATACCTTCCTTACGGCGGGGGCGCGGCACTTCCTCTTTGAAACAAATTCCTCTGCGGATGGACTTGTCGAGACAGCGGCGCACATCAAGCAGGAATGCCCCGGGGCGTTTATCCTGACCTCATTCTCCGCATTTCCCGGCGGCTATACGCGGGATGGATTCTTTGTCGAGGAGCTCGTGCGCCAAGTTGCAGAGAGCGGATACATCGACGCGGTCGGCTTTAACTGCGTTAGCGGCGTGCAGTCGATGAAGGAGCTTGTGCATCTGCTCGGCACTTGTCCGCTGCCGTTCTCCCTCATGCCGAATGCGGGGCATCCAATCGTCGTCGACGGGCGCACCTTTTATGAGAGTGCGCCGGATTATTTCGGTGAGGAGCTCGCCGATCTCGTGCATGATGGCATCTCCATTGTCGGTGGCTGCTGCGGTACGACGCCGGAGCATATTCGAGCGCTTTCCCGTGCTCTCGCAGACAGCGGACGCGTATCGGAAGATCGTGTGGAGCAGGCGGAACACGCAGCTCTTGGCCCGTCGCGCAGCGCGTTTTTCGAGGCGTTGAAAACGGGAGGAACCCCCATTGCCGTCGAGCTCGATCCGCCCGAGGTCGGAAATGCGGATAAATTTATGGCGGGCGCACGGGAGCTCATGGAGGCGGGGGTTCACGCAATCACGATTGCCGACAACCCCATCGCGCGTGCACGCATGGATGCAGGGATGCTCGCGGGGCGCGTGCAGCGCAGTCTCGGTCTTGAGCCGATCCCGCACATGACCTGCCGCGACCGCAACCTCAATGCGATCAAGTCCACGCTCCTCGGCCTGAGTGCCGAGGGGATTCACAACATGATTGCCATTACGGGGGACCCCGTCCCCACGGCGGAACGCGACGAGGTGAAGAGTGTCTACCAGTTCAACTCGCGCAAGCTGATGTCATTTATTAAGAGTCTCGGCGAGCGCGGCGATGTCGTACCGTTCCACGTATTCGGTGCACTTAACGTGAATGCAAAGCATTTCCCGTCACAGCTCGGACTTGCAAAAAAGAAGCTGGAGGCGGGTATGACCGGCTTCTTTACCCAGCCGGTCCTCAGCAGCAGGGCAAAGGAGAATCTGCGGACGGCACGCGACACCCTACCGGGGGCCCTCATCCTCGGCGGCATTATGCCCGTTGTCAGCGAGCGCAACGCGCGTTTTATGGAGAGCGAGATCACGGGCATCCACGTCGAGGAGCGCATTATCAATGCCTACCACGGACTGAGCCGTGAGGAAGCGGAGGAACTTGCCGTGCAGCTCTCCCTTGAGATTGCAAAGGACATCACACCATACATCGACGGCTACTATATCATCACACCGTTTGCGCGGACGGCACTCGTCGCGCGCATCGTCAAGGGCCTCAAAGGAACAATATAAAAACAGCCGACGTTGACTCTGTTGCGGTCAACGTCGGCTGTCTTAGTGTATGATGTGTCCTATTGTCATTGGCAGTGTGTGCGATGCTCCTGCTATCGTGCGCAGGTCGGCGGCGGATTTCTCCGCCCAGATTGCAGCAACTTTCTTTTGGAATGCAAGCGCTGAGAGTGGCGAAGCAATCTGTTCGCGCACATTTTTTCGGATGGTCTCTGCAAATTCCTCAGGCACAGATGCTGTTCTCTGCGCGAGGAGTATCTTCAGGTTTGTGTCAATCAGATAGAGATGAATGGTCGGATCGGCAAGGCTCTGTTCGTTCGGCAGCAATTCTTCTTTTACGAGGGAGAGGGAGAGCGGTGCGTCGCCCCAACCATCCTTGAAGATGCCGTCGATGCGATAGAGGAGGAAGAGAACGCCGTTCACTTTCGTCACGGCAAGCTCGATCTCACCTGTGCGGAACGCCTCGACGGCGATGGCATCTGTACGTGAGAGCTGGAGCAGGAACATCATGCCGTTTTGATCGACCTGAAACATACCGCCGTCCGTCTGTGCGAGGATCGGCAGAGGGAACGGTTCACCGACGGCGAAGTTAATTGATGTGCTCATGCACGCCTCCTCATAGCATCCTAAGTCCCTGTACACCGCGAATGCCAAGCCCCGATGCAGTGGAGGCGGTAATGTTCTTCTCGTCGAAGAGCGCGCCGCCCTCGATCGGATCTTCGCTGCACAGTACGGGACCGTCGAGGTCGATGCGTGTCACAATCTTCTTCGCGCAGGCAAGCGCCACAGCGGCGTTGACGGAGATCTTTGCTTCGAGCATACAGCCGAGCATACACTCCATCCCATAGATCTCCGCCGCCGCGATGATCTGCTGCGCGGGATAGAGCCCGCCGCATTTCATAAGTTTGATATTCACCATGTCGGCGGCATGCAGCTGCATGATGCGCAGGGCATCGGCAGGTGAGAATACAGCCTCGTCTGCCAGCACGGGGATATCGCTCTCACGCGTGACGTAGGCAAGGCCGTCGATGTCCGCAGCGGCGACGGGCTGCTCAACAAGTTCAATATCAAGCCCCTTATCTGCCATCTGCGCGAGAATCCGTACTGCCTCGCGCGGCTTCCACGCCTGATTTGCGTCGATGCGGATGCGTATGTCCTTCCCCACTGCCTCACGCACGGCAGATAGGCGCGCCACGTCGAGTGATGGATCGACGCCGACCTTGATTTTGAGGGTGTCATAGCCGCGTGCAATTGCATCGCGTGCGTCACGCGCCATTTCCTCGGGGGAATTTACACTGATTGTAATGTCCGTGACAATGCCGTCCTTCGCGCCGCCGAGCAGCTTGTGTACGGGAATGTTCCACAGCTGTCCGTAAAGATCGTAGAGTGCCATGTCAACGGCTGCCTTTGCAGAGGAGTTGTGGATGAGTGCGGTCTGCATGGACTGGATCAGATCCTCGAACTCGTTCACATCGCGGCCGACGAGAATCGGCGCGAGATGCGTACGGATCGCGTCAATGATGCCGCCTGTCGTATCACCCGTCACAACCCCTGTCGGCGGTGCTTCGCCGTAGCCCGTCGCACCCGTATCTGTGCGGATGAGGACGATCACATCCTCCACGCTGTCCACGCGTCGCCGCGCCGTTTTGAACGGGACGCGCAGGGGCACGGAGAGCATACCGAGTTCGACCTTTGTGATTTTCATGGGAGTCCTCCTTTTGTATACAGAATTCTTTCATAAATGAGAGTGATTTAGGAAAGAAGTCCATTGTGTTCATTTATGGCTTTATTATATAATCACTATCATAATTCTTCAAGGAATTATATTTTGTGAACGAAGGAGTGTATTGTCATGATTACGGACGGATTTACCTATGTTGCCGTGCTCATCCTGCTTGCAGGTGCACTGGTGACGCTTGAGAAGGGAACGGGGTGGACACTGTTCCGTTACCTGCCCGCCGTCGTGCTTGTCTATCTCATCTCCATGCTGCTCTGTACGGTCGGTACATGGGATATGGCGGCGACAAAGCCGGCGTATGCAGGACTGAAAAATTCGCTGACGTATGCCATGGTTTTCACCATGCTGCTCCGCTGCGATATCCGCAAGGTGCTGAAGCTTGGCCCCCGGATGCTGCTCGGCTTTTTCTCTGCGTCGGTCACCATCATGATCGGATTCGTCGTCGCCTTTCTCGTCATGAAGACGTTTATTGGCGGAGATTCGTGGATGGCACTCGGTGCACTCTGTGGCTCGTGGCTCGGTGGCTCGGGCAACATGGTCGCTGTGCAGGCGGCACTTGGTGTGTCGGAGGCAGACATGGGTTATGCGCTTGTAGTCGACTCGATTGACTACTCGATCTGGGTCATGTTCCTGCTCTGGCTCATCACGCTTGCACCGCGTTTCAACAAGTGGAATAAGGCAGATACGACCCAGCTCGATGCCGTGTCACGCAGCCTCGAGGAGGATGCAAAGCTGAATACGGGAGCGATCACATTCCAGAGTCTCATCCTTCTGCTTGGTACAGCACTTGTCGTCTCAGCGGTTGGCGCGAATGTCGGCAAGATGCTCAATGCTGTGGTACCGTTCTTTGACAAGGCAACGTGGACCATCCTCTTTATCACCGCGCTTGGTCTTATCGGTGCAGTCTCGCCGCTTGGACGCGTGGCGGGGTCGGCAGAAATGTCGAACGTCCTCCTCTACTCCGTCATTGCTCTGCTCGCCTCGCGTGCGTCTCTGCTCGAGCTCGGCGATGCCCCGTACTGGATTCTGACGGGCTTCATCATCCTCGGCGTTCACTTCACCCTCATGTTCTTCCTCGCACGTCTGTTCAAGCTTGACATGTTCACCGCGTGTGTCGCTTCGCTCGCGAACATCGGCGGTACGGCATCTGCGCCTGTGCTTGCGGGGACGTACTCCGGCTCGCTCGTTCCCGTCGGCATTCTCATGGCACTGATGGGCTACGTCATCGGAACACCGTTCGGCATCCTCGTCGCACATACCATGGAAATGCTCAAGTAGATATAAAAACGGGTTCTACCAAAAGACTGCTGCATAAAATGTAGTGCCCCCCCAAAGTTAGATTTCTCAAGTCTAACTTTTGAGGGGCAGGTAAAAATGCGGCAGTTTTTTCTTGCCTTATCCTGCAAAACATCATAAAATAAAATACATAAAATTTTGCAGAGAGGTGACGGGATGATAACGAAGGGAATTATCCTTGCGGGCGGTTCGGGAACGCGTCTCTATCCGCTCACAAAGGTTGTGTCGAAGCAGCTCATGCCGATCTACGACAAGCCGATGATCTACTATCCGCTGAGTGCTCTGATGCTCGCGGGGATTCGAGACATTCTCATCATTACCACGCCGAATGACAGTGCGCTCTATCGCGAACTGCTCGGCGACGGCAGCCAGCTTGGGCTGTCCATTTCGTACGCTGTCCAGCCAAGCCCCGATGGTCTTGCACAGGCGTTTATCATTGGCGCGAACTTCATTGCGGGTGAGGGCTGTGCGCTCGTGCTCGGTGATAACATCTTCTATGGTTCGGATTTTGCACAGGTGCTTCAGAGTGCCGTACAGCGCGACGAAGGCGCAACCGTATTTGCGTACTACGTGTCCGACCCCGAGCGCTATGGTGTTGTCTCCTTCGATGCGGCGGGGCATGCACTTACGCTTGAGGAAAAGCCCAAAGAGCCGAAGTCAAACTATGCCGTTACGGGACTTTACTTCTATGACAGTGACATTGTTGGAATTGCCCGCGAGATTCGTCCTTCGGCGCGTGGGGAGCTCGAGATCACGGATGTCAACAAGGTGTATCTTGCAGCGGGGAAGCTCCACGTGGAACGGCTGCGGCGCGGCTATGCATGGCTTGACACGGGGACGCACGAGTCGTTGCTCTCAGCGGCAACTTTCGTTCAGACCATACAGGCACGGCAGGGTCTCAAGATCTCCTGCATCGAGGAAATCGCCTACCGCATGGGCTACATTGACGCGGAGCAGGTGCTGCGCCTTGCCGAGCCTCTTGCGAAGAACGAGTATGGCATCTATTTGAAGCGACTGATCAGGGACATATAGGAGCGTTATATGAATGTAATCGAAACGGCACTTGCGGGAGTTCGTATTCTCGAGCCACAGGTGTTCGGTGATACACGAGGCTGGTTTATGGAGAGCTGGTCCAAAAAGAAAATGGAAGATGCTGGGATCTGCGTCGATTTCGTGCAGGACAATCATTCCTTCTCTGCGCAGAAGGGGACACTGCGCGGACTGCACTATCAACTGAATCCAATGGCACAGGCAAAGCTATTGCGTGTCTCGCACGGTGCGATCTTTGATGTTGCCGTCGATATTCGCCGCGGCTCTCCGACGTATGCGAAGTGGGTCGGGGTCGAACTCACGGCGGAGAATGCGCGTCAGCTCTTCATTCCACGCGGTTTTGCCCATGGATTTATTACGCTAACCGATAACGTGGAGGTGCAGTATAAGGCGGACAATTTCTATGCGCCGGCGTGTGACGGCAATATCCGTTGGGACGACCCTGAGATCGGCGTTACGTGGCCTCTTGCGCCTGTTGTGCTTTCAGAGAAAGATGCAAATGCGCCGCTTCTTTCCGCACGTACAGAACTCAATTTTACTTACAGCATATGAGAGGGCGAAGTTTGACAAAATGTGACAAAAAAGATAAAAAAGGGGGTTGACGAGGAGAAGTGCTCTGTGTTATATTATGACAGTCGCGCCGATGAGAGCGGCAGGGGTCGGGAACGAACCTTGAAGCCTTACGCGGTGCAGGATGTACCCTGAAAACTACACAATGCAAAACATGTTAGAATTGAACTAACAAGCCAGATGCAACATCGTTGTGAAGGTGGAAACACCTTCGGTCAACGAAACAACAATTCTTTTACAAGAATGAACTTTTGAGCCAACAGGCTCTTCACTTTAGCGGAGAGTTTGATCCTGGCTCAGGACGAACGCTGGCGGCGTGCTTAACACATGCAAGTCGAACGGAGCGAATGAAAGCTTGCTTTTATGAGCTTAGTGGCAAACGGGTGAGTAACACGTAGACAACCTGCCGACAGGATGGGGACAACATTCCGAAAGGAATGCTAATACCGAATGAAGCGGAGGAGAGGCATCTCTCCTCCGTGAAAGATGGCCTCTATTTATAAGCTATCACCTGTCGATGGGTCTGCGTCTGATTAGCTAGTTGGTGAGGTAACGGCTCACCAAGGCGACGATCAGTAGCCGGTCTGAGAGGATGAACGGCCACATTGGGACTGAGACACGGCCCAGACTCTACGGGAGGCAGC
>NZ_JH376798.1:585943-604153 GCF_000234095.1 Centipeda infelix ATCC 43532 | reverse complement strand
CACTCACGCGGCGTTGCTCCGTCAGGCTTGCGCCCATTGCGGAAGATTCCCCACTGCTGCCTCCCGTAGGAGTCTGGGCCGTGTCTCAGTCCCAATGTGGCCGTTCATCCTCTCAGACCGGCTACTGATCGTCGCCTTGGTGAGCCGTTACCTCACCAACTAGCTAATCAGACGCAGACCCATCGACAGGTGATAGCATATTCAGAGGCCATCTTTCACGGAGGAGAGATGCCTCTCCTCCGCTTCATTCGGTATTAGCATTCCTTTCGGAATGTTGTCCCCATCCTGTCGGCAGGTTGTCTACGTGTTACTCACCCGTTTGCCACTAAGCTCATAAAAGCAAGCTTTCATTCGCTCCGTTCGACTTGCATGTGTTAAGCACGCCGCCAGCGTTCGTCCTGAGCCAGGATCAAACTCTCCGCTAAAGTGAAGAGCCTGTTGGCTCAAAAGTTCATTCTTGTAAAAGAATTGTGTTCGTTGACTAACATCAACGATGTTGCATCTGGCTTGTTAGTTCAATTCTAACATGTTTTGCATTGTGTAGTTTTCAGGGTACATCCTGCACCACGTAAGGCTTCAAGGTTCGTTCCCGACCCCTGCGGCTCTCATCGGCGCGACTGTCATAATATAACACAGATGCTTTCCCTTCGTCAACCCCCTTTTTTATCTTTTTTGCTTTTCGTCAAAAATAACGTATGATATAATTATTTTACCACATAAACACGACAAAGGAAATATTGTCATGCATGAATACAAACACGCTCTTATCCTCCCAAATCTCCATGCAACGCTGCCATGTGCACCGTCGCAGGAGATTATCTGCATTGGCGGAGGGCGAACACCGGCAAAAGATTGGCTGACACAGCTCGTTCAGCAATCCGAAAAGGGCAGTACCAATCGCCCCATCTTGGCGATTGACCGAGGTGTAAATATCTGCTATGCACTAAGACTTCCACCCGTCCATCTGATCGGCGACGGCGATAGTGCCGACTGCGGCGCATGGACTTGGGCGAAAGAGAGCGGCGCACAGGTACACGCCTTCCTGCCCGAGAAGGATTTCACAGATACGGAGCTTGCGCTTCAAATTGCCGCAGAGAATTTCATCACTCGTCCGCTTGTCATTCTAACAGCAGCATTCGGCGGGCGGCTCGACCATCTCATGAGTACTGCCGCCGTCGCCGCACACGCCAATATTCCCTGCGTGCTTGCGGATGAACGCGAAACTCTTTTCTATCTCCATGCGGGCGAATCGCTCACCGTGACCTGCGACACGCCTCCGCGTGCCATCTCCCTCCTCCCCTTTATGGAGGAATGTACGGGCGTAACAACGCATGGGCTGTATTGGGAACTGCGGGATGCGTGCATCACAAATCGTGCGTCACTTGCAATCAGCAACGTGCTCGCACACGAAAACACCAAGAACACGTTTACCGTCTCCCTCAAGAGCGGCGTTCTCGGCGTCTATCTCTGCCATAAAGAATAGAGGAAGTTTTCATTGAATATCAACATTCCACAGTCCTATTTCAGCAAGCTCATGCGTGCCGTCGTGGAGTTCGAGCTGATCGAGCAGGGCGACCGCATCTTGATCGGTGTATCGGGCGGCAAGGACAGCATCTTTCTCACCTACGCCCTCGCCATCCTGCGCGAGCGTCTGAAAAAGGACTTTACCATCGCGGCATTCACCGTCAATCCGCAGTTCGACGATCCGTTCGATACCGATGCGATTGCGTCATTTTGCAAGAAGCTCGATGTTCCCTATGAGGTGGTCGATGTCGATATCGCGGGTGCGATTGCGGAGCAGGACGACAAAAGCCCCTGCTTCACCTGCGCGTTCTTCCGGCGCGGCGCAGTCAACCGCTACGCCGTAGAGCATCAAATGAATAAGGTCGCCTACGCGCATCACCATGACGATGCGGTAGAGACCTTTCTCATGAGTTTATTCTACTCGGGGCAGCTGAACACGTTCCGCCCCAAAACCTATCTCGATAAGACGGACATCACCGTCATCCGCCCCCTCGTCTACTTTCGCGAGCAAGAAATCATCGACGCGATCCAATACCACGGCTTCACGCCGATCCCCTCGCCCTGCCCCCACAACGGCAACACCACACGTCAGACCGTCAAGGAGCTGATCGAAACGCTCGGCAAGGATAATCCGAACCTCTACAACCACCTCGCCGCAGGGATGCGTGAGGGTGCACTCGGCGAGCTTTGGCCCGCAAGCAAGACGCGCAAGGAGATGGAGCGCACCTACCGCACCTTTATAGCGAAGGGATAGCACTCAGCCAAAGTGCTCCTCCACCAGCTCCGCGAGTCGCCCCTCCTTCGCCGCCTGTGCTGCGTCCGCCTGCACAAAGTTACGCGTCTCCGCACGCATCGTCGCATCGAAGCCCAGAATGTAATTCGTCGCGATGAGGTAGATGATACGCGTCGGTGCCATCCCATAGACCTGATGCTGCAGAATATGTCGAATACGCTCCGCGTCGTTCGGGTATTCTGCTTTTATTTTGTCCGAGTGATAGAGCCGCTTCACAATCTCCGTTATATAGAGCCCCGACTTCATATAGAGATCGGCAAACTTGTGCGTCGGATCATCGTAGCAGCCGGGATTCTCTCGTTCGAGCGCGTCCACCATCTGCTGCACAACGCGGCGTGGCGTAAAGATCTGGTTCGTCTTCTGCGGCGGGATATAGTCGAAGATATCCTCGGTATGCCCCTCGTCAAAGTAGTTCGCCAGCTCCTCTTTCTTCCGCCAGAACTCGGCGATTGAGTCGTTAAAGACCACCTCATCGAAGATATGACCCGCGAACGGCTCCTCTGCCCCCGTCTCCGGATTCCGATATGTCCCGCCATCACGCAGAAAGCGAAAATCTTCCTCGCTGATGCCCGTAACCTCCTCGAACACATCGTCATCCGTATAGTCGTCGAAGTTCGCGAGCGTCATGTTCTCATCGCCATACGCCATGATAAAGCTCGGAATCGTCCGCGAGAATCCGCGCAGCCGCGCACGCACCTCATCCTCCACCGTACGCTTCTTCTCCTCTGCCTTCACACGCTCCATGCGCTCCACGAGCTCGGCGGGCTTGTTCTCGATCGTCTCCTTGACCACGACCACCGCCGATGCCTTGAGCGCGTCCAGTGCCTCGGAAATGCGTGCATCAAAACTCTCCTCCGCCGCCTGCACCTCTGCTGTCGTTTCGGCGATGGAACGCTGACGCTCCAGTTCTGCCCGTGCGATATTCTCCTCCTGCACATAGTCCTCGCGCAGCTCCGCAAGCCGCCGATCAATCTCGCGCTCCGTCTGCTCCTGCAGACGCTTCCGCATACCAGCCTTTACCTCGTAGGCATCTGCCACAGGCGCAACAATCTCCGTGCGCACCTTCTCCTTCACCGATGCCGCAAGCCGCTCCATCGATGCCTGCACCACTGCAGCCCCGTCACTCACCGAGATGCGGTCAATGTGCGGCGCGATATGCTCCTCGATCTCAGCGTAGTGCTTCGCACCAAAAATATCCCGCGTCTGCCCGATCACAATCTCATTGGAGATCGCCACATCACCGTTCTCATCCACCGCAACGGACGAGAGATCATCGAGAGGCGGCGCATTGTTTTTGCGCGTCTCCTCCTGCGCCGGTGTCAGCTTCTCCATGATCTCACGCACAATCGCAGGCGCACCAAAGACATTCCCGATGTTCTGAAACAGGAAGTTCGACAGGAAACCGCGCCGCACCACCTCCATACTCTTAAGCCTTCTCGGAATGGACAGCACCTGCGCCGCATCCAGCTGCACCATACGCCCCGCATCATCCTCGCCGAGCACAGGAAAGAAGTTCAGCAGACGGCGGATATTCGTCTCACGCGCCGCCCCCGTTCCGCGCCCATCGGCAGTCTCTGGCGAGAGATTGTTTGCGAACTCGTCAAAAATGATGAGCGTTCGTGCGGGGTCGAAGTCAAAGACATACGCCCGCTCCTTACGCATACGCTGTCCGTTGACCGTCAGCGTACACGGATTCTGCGCACGAAATGCCGCCTGCATATAGGAGGATGGACTCTGCAGATTGCACAGCATCAGCACACCGCACCACTCCGGGATCGTCACCCCCACCGTCAGCTGCCCCACACTCAGTGTAATCGTCCGCGCATGTTTACGGATTGTCTCGCGCACACGGTCATACGCCGCATCATTCGCACGCACATCATCGAGTGCACCGTCTCCCGCCGCGAGCACGACCTCATAATCCCGAAAGACGGGATCTTCGCGCAGCAGCCGCGCCAGAGCCTTGGCACTCGCAATGCGGTTCAGCAGCCAGAGCGTATGCGGCAGCTCCGCACGCAGTTCCTCCGTCGAGAACGGATATTTTTCATTCGTACTGAGTGCATGAAGGAACTTCCGAATCTCTGCCTCGTGGACGAATCGCTCACCCGCATCCGTGGCAAAGAACTCGTTCAGATCAAACGCGTAGTCCACGCTCTCGTCATCGAGCTCCATCCCCTGCCGCAGATCCTCCGCAATCATCGGCGAGAGCTGATACGTGAACATCGAGAGCTGCGGCAGCGGCTCGTATGGATTGTACCCGTCCCCCGCCCAGTGCGCCTTTGCCTCCTGCTCGTCCGCATACGACCAGTTATAGATCTGATTTGCCGCGAACTGCGCACTCGCAAGAGCCTTGAACGGAGTCCCGGAGAGATAGAGCGTATGCGCACGATGAATCTGACGAAACGCACGCTCCGTGCGCATCGTATCCACGCCCTCCTGCGCCTCATCCACGATGAGAAGATCAAAGGAGAGCTTGCTCACCCAAAGCAGCTTGTCAATATCCCCGCCAAAATAGCGCGAGCCCTTGAGCCCCTGCAGAGACTCAAACGCCACCATGCCGACCTCCTCCATATTGGGAAGAGCCATGTATGCCTCTCGACTGAGAACCCCTGCACGGGAGCGCAGAGCCTCCGTATCCGAGACAAAGGCGAGGTCACCGCGCCATGCAATGAAGCGGTGAAAATCCTCCGCCCACGAGTTCGCAATGCTCGGGCGGTTCGTCACGATCAACACCTTCGTAAAGCCCATCCTGCGGATGAGATCGTACGAGGTCAACGTCTTTCCAAAACGGGGCTTCGCATTCCAGAGGAACTCCGTCCCGCCATTCTTGAAGTAGTCCGCCGTCATCTGCACGGCATCCTTCTGCTCGCGGCGCAGCTCGTATGTATGTTTTTCCGTCGTCTGGGGTTCTTTGC
This sequence comes from Centipeda infelix ATCC 43532, assembly GCF_000234095.1. GTDB lineage: Bacteria > Bacillota > Negativicutes > Selenomonadales > Selenomonadaceae > Centipeda > Centipeda infelix. The sequence goes on along the minus strand of NZ_JH376798.1, from coordinate 598,921 downwards.
GGCTCGCAAAACGATGAAAATGTCCGAGCAGCGTCATACCGTCCGCATGAAACCACTCCGTATGCGGCTCACGCGCCACCTGCAAAGATTCCAAATAGGCATGAAAATCGTGGTCAGTGAAATATTCGCCCGAGCTGTCCTTATACATTGCATTATCCGCCCACGCCAGTTCCCAGTGGATATGCGCCGTATGCGTCTGCTGTGCAATACGCTGCTCGACCGTCTGCCGCTCCGTGTAGCCGACCTTCGTCCAGCCCTCGTGATAGGAGACACCAGGTGTGTTATAGGCATAGATCATCGGGACAATACGCGCAAACGAATTGATCTGCACCGCCATTACGTCATCTCCTTTACATGGGACTCGATAAAGGCAATCTCCTCCGCCGAAAGTCCGTACTTCGCATAGAGCCGTTGGTCGATCTCCGCAATGGACTGCGACCAGTCAATATCCGAGGAGGAGGAAAAATCTTGCATAGGAACATAGACCCATTTTTCACGTGTGTTATGCTGCGTAATTTTCAACACACCAAGCATGGCACGCGCAAATTTACCCTTAACATATTTCAGACAATTCGCAGCCTCTCGTTCTGTCGCAAATGCACCAATACTTAAGAAGGTTTCAGTAGCCCCTATGAGGGGAGCCCCTATGAGGGGCGTACTTAGCACCTCACCTAACGCTCCAGAACCGTTTGCTTCGGGGATAAACACCTTGAACGAATAAAAACTATCTGGAGGGTCTTGAAAATCCTTTCGTGCCCAATACCAGACCCGCTTACCTTTCATCAAACCTAAAAACCGCACATATTCATGATTGTCAAGAGGTTTTTCCTTAAAAAATACAATTCCTTCCAACTTTTGAAACGCTCCGGTTCCAACATCGAATTTATGCCCTTTGGATTGAATATCCTCTATCTCCGGGTACTCGTCCAATGCTTTTGCAGATAACCTATATACACCACGTCCAGAGATAATTGTCCCGAGTGACTGTTCAATCCTCGGCTCAACTTTTTTCAAGATGCTGTTCAGTTCTTCAAATGCCGTAAACGTCCCTATCGGCTCGAATGTTTTTCCTGCATCATAGTATGTGATGGCAACACCACCTTTGATATCCGTGTTGGGGAATACCTTTGCGCTGTTTGGTTCGTAAAAGAGTACCTTAAAATGTTCATCGCTAAGCATCTTTTTATTCCAGTCCTTCGGTGTGCTGCCCGCGTTGAACAAGAAACGTGCAGGGTGTATCAACGTGACTTTGTCCGATAGTTTTCGCGCTTCGTCGATGAACAAATTATAAATAGGCTTTGCAAAGTTGGCATTATTTCCCCAATTATTGAAATCATCGTTGTATGGCGGATTTCCAATCACAAAATCGAACTTCATTGTCCGTCCTCCCGTGTTCACTCTACGATGCTCCAGTCCGCTCTGCCGCCGCCAGTCATAGATACGCACCACCGCAGTCTCTTCCATATGGGCGGGAAAGAGACTGAATGTCTCCACCTCCTCGGGCGGCTCAAAGAGAGAGAGCTCCATCGGCTCATGTTCTGCCGACACACAGGGAATCGTCCCGCGAATCCCGTCCATCTGCCAGAGATTCCAGACAATCGTCCGCACAATCGCACGGTATTCGCGCTCCGTCGGTTTGCGCCGCCATCGTGCACGCAGATATTCCTCGAATGTCATAAGGAGGTTCACACGCGCGATCAGCAGGTTATCCCCCTGGAACTCGTAGCCGTACGTCGCCTGATAGGCACGCAGCGCCCACTTCATCCATGCCGTTTCATCGACAGCGTTCTCCGTCACCACGCGCAGCTTGCGGTCAAGGATGCCCTGCCGCTCGGCGAGCGGGACGCTCTCCATCGTCGCGACATCGTAGCGGTGTACGAGATACGGGGCCTCGCCGCAGGTGATCTCAAGCCGCCGCGCATCAACGTAGTGCTGCCATTTCTTCCGACGAGGAAAGCTGACGCGCTCCGCAGGAACACCATCCCTCATAAACGGATCGTGCCCGCCGAAGTACAGAGCATCCGCCTCTGCAATCATCCTGCGGCAAATGTGGAGCGGGGTGAACACCTCCGCATGACGACGCGTCCGCTCCGACTGCTGCTCCATCTCCTTGCGTGCACGCGTCTTGATCACATCCGAGTGCTCTCCCGTGATGAGCGCGGGTCGGATTTCCTGCGTCTGCTCGTAGGAATAGCCGAGCGCACGATAGGCATCGGTCGCCCAGAGGATATTTCGCTTTGTCGTCTTATCTGCCAGCAGCGGGGCAAGCAAGCCCTTCGCATTCAGCCGCAGTATTTCATCCTGTATCCCGACGAGCAAGGCACACCTCCTTTCCTGCGTACACGCTCAAATATTACTCAATATGATATTTCTCATAGAGCCTGTAACGTGCCTCTGGATTCATCGCCGCCTGCCGCGCTTCCTCCTTCTCTCCCTTTTCATAGAGCATAGTCAAGAGCCGTGCCATACGATTTTCTCCTTCTTCACGTCCCTCGGCGCGTCCTTCGGCACGTCCTTCTTCGCGTCCTTCGGCACGTCCCTCTTCACGGCCTTCCACAAGCCCCTTCTCGCGGCCTTCTTTCAGTGCGTATTTCACATTCGTATTGAAGTCCATAATCGCCATTTGCCGGTTCACATAGCTGAGATACACATCCGGGTCAGACAGGAAAATCCGCTCCGCTTCCATTGCTTCTCTGATTGCGGCCTCACTCATCGCTAACTCCTCCCTTTCCTGATCGGTCATCTTATTTGCAAAGTACGCAAGCCATCGTTCCATCTTCGTGGACTCACGAATGCTTTTCTTTGGTTTGCGCTCATATTTCGGCAGCTCGATAAAATACAGCTCCATATCGTTGTTCAGGCGATCGCCATTTTCGATATTGTAGATACTATACATGGCAACAGGATCTTCCTGCGGCAGCATTTCAAATGCAAGAAGATTGATGGTGATGGCAGGGCGCAGAATGTCGTAGTCTCCGCCGCACGTCAGTGAAAGCATATAAAGGCGTGACCAGTAGAACAGCGTTCGCCGCTGCATATTCTGCTGATTGACCACCTGTACTTCGACATCGACCAATTCCCCCGTATCGAGCGCACAGACAATATCGAGGCGTGACATCTTCCCCTCATCGCTGTCGGGCAGCATCTCCGACTGGCGAAACGTGATGTCCTTGATCTCGTGTCCGAGTGATTCTTCCAGAACTGCATTGAGAAAATCAATCGTAATCCGCTTGCGCTCTTCCTTTCCAAAGATAAATTTGAACGCTACATCATTCATTGGATTGAACGTCCGTTCATCCAAGTTCCTAAAAAATGGCTTCTGCTCAATCATCCCGCACCGCCCTTCCTGCTGTTTTCCACCTCCTTCTATTTTATCAGACATCGGGCGTTTCTTCCAGTGGGATTCGTCGCAGACAAAAGAAAAACCTTCTCTGCACACATTCGGCAGAGAAGGTTTTATCATCGCTATGTGTTCGTCAGTCCCGTCCGAGCTTGTCGCGCAGGATGACATCGTGTGCACCGCCCTCGACAATACTGGTCGAGGAGACGAGTGTGAGCTTCGCCTTGTCGCGGAACTCGGGGAGACTGAGTGCGCCGCAGTTGCACATGGTCGAGCGGATCTTGGAGAGGGTTGTCTCAACGTTCTCCTTGAGCGGGCCCGCATACGGAACATAGGAGTCCACGCCCTCCTCAAAGGACAGTTTCTTGCTGCCGCCGAGGTCGTAACGCTGCCAGTTGCGTGCGCGGTTCGAGCCCTCGCCCCAGTACTCTTTGTAGTACGTACCATTCACCATGACACGATCCGTCGGGCTCTCATCAAACCGCGAGAAGTATCGTCCGAGCATGAGGAAGTCTGCGCCCATCGCAAGGGCAAGCGTCATGTGGTAGTCGTAGACGATGCCGCCGTCCGAGCAGATGGGGATGTAGACGCCCGTTTCCTTGAAATACTTGTCGCGCTCGGCACACACGTCGATGAGCGCGGTTGCCTGCCCGCGGCCGATGCCCTTCGTCTCGCGCGTGATACAGATGGAGCCGCCGCCGATGCCGACCTTGATGAAGTCTGCGCCCGCATTCGCGAGGAAGCGGAAGCCCTCACCATCGACAATGTTGCCCGCGCCGACCTTGACCGTGTCACCGTACTCCTCGCGGATGTGCTGGATCGTCAGACGCTGCCACTCGGAGAATCCCTCGGAGGAGTCGATGCAGAGGACATCGGCACCCGCTTCGATCAGAGCCGGAACGCGCTCGGCGTAGTCACGCGTGTTGATACCCGCGCCGACGATGTAGCTCTTGTTGTCGTCGGTCAGCTCAAGCTCATTCTCCTTGTTGTCCGTGTAGTCCTTGCGGAATACCATGTAGCGCAGACGCTGGTTCTTGTCGATGAGCGGGAGCATGTTCAGCTTGCGTTCCCAGATCAAATCATTCGCCTGCGTGAGGGTTGTGGAGTCCGCATCCGCCCAGACAAGTTTTTCAAACGGTGTCATAAAGGTTGCGACCTTCGTATCGAGTGACATACGCGAGACACGATAGTCGCGGCTCGTCACGATGCCGACGAGCTTACCGTTCGCCGATCCGTCCTCCGTGACCGCCATCGTGGAGTGCCCCGTCTTTGCGAGGAGATCGAGTACGCCGCCGAGTGTCGTGTCGGGGCTGATGTTCGAGTCACTGCTGACGAATCCCGACTTGTAGTTTTTCACGCGGGAGACCATCGCCGCTTCTTCCTCGATGGACTGCGATCCATAGATGAAGGAAACGCCGCCCTGCTTTGCGAGGGCAATCGCCATCGTGTCGTTCGAGACCGCCTGCATGATCGCAGAAGTCATCGGTATGTTCATCGTGAGTGCCGGCTCTTCATCGCGGTGATATTTGACGAGCGGGGTACGCAGCGAGACATTCGCAGGGAAACACTCAGCGGAGGAGTAGCCAGGGATGAGCAGATACTCTCCAAATGTGTGTGATGGCTCGGTGTAATAATGCGCCAAGGGGAACCTTCCTTTCTGTATCCGTTCAAAATTATTGCTGTCTAATATACGCGCTTCCACGGGAACTGTCAACCCATACGCGCTCAATAAATCACCGCACAGGGAAAAATCCCGCATTTGTCAAAAAATCCCTAAGAGTATCGCGTTCACTCTTAGGGAAATCATCTGTTATGGTGCCGAAGGCCGGGGTCGAACCGGCACGTTGTTGCCAACGGCAGATTTTGAGTCTGCTGCGTCTGCCAATTCCGCCACTTCGGCATGGATCAATTCGTTTTGTATTATAGCATTGTGCAGACGGATTTGTCAAACGTCAGACGAGCTCGCTCTCGAGTTTCCGAATCAGCTCCATGTCCGCCTCGAACCACGGAACGCTGTAAAGGTCGGCACGCCCGAGCCACCGCCCCGCCGAGTGTACGGAGAGCTGCGGCTCACCTGCAATGTGTCGGCAGATGTAGAGACGCATATTCATGTGGTACTCTGGATAGTCATGATCGACAATGCCGAGCAGCCGCTCCACGGCGACCTCAACACCGAGCTCCTCGCGAATCTCGCGCACGAGTGCCGCCTCGTCCGTCTCGCCCTTCTCTACCTTACCGCCCGCGAACTCCCAGGTACCCGCATATGCACCATAGCCGCGGCACGCGCCGTATACCTTGCCGCCCCGCAGGATTGCTCCCGCAACAACATCGATGTGCTTTCGTTCGCCCATGCCCTACTCCTTTTCACTCTTGGTCGCACGCAGGAAAAGCCGCGTGAGCTGCTCGCGCGGGTCTTTCCCCTGCGTAACGATCTCGTAAACGGTGGATGAAATCGGCAAATCGACACCGTACTCCTTCGAGAGTGCCATAAGTGCCTCCGCCGTATACACCCCCTCGGCGATCTTGTGAAAATCGTCTGCTGTGCCGCGCACGACCGCCTCCCCGTAGCGGCGGTTATTGCTATGCGGGGAGAAAAGCGTCGCTTCGTAGTCGCCGAGATGTGAGAGCCCGTAGATCGTCTCACCGTCGCCGCCCATCGTGCGTACGAGCCGCACGAGTTCGCGCGTACCGCGTGCCATGAGTGCCCCCTTGAGGCTGCCGTAGTCGAGCCCGTCGAGCATTCCCGCAGCGAGTCCGACGACGTTCTTCGCCGCCGCACCGACCTCCGTGCCGAGCAAATCCTCACCGTAGTAGAAGCGGATGAGCGGACTGCCGAGCACATCTACGAGCGTATGCAGAGCATCCCTGTCCTCGCCCGCGAGCACCATACAGTTCGGAATCCCGCGTACGAAGTCCTGCACATGACCGGGACCAACCCAGACAACGGGCTGCACCGCCGCCCCGAGTTCCTCATGCACAACGGTCGTGAGACGCTTGCCTGTGCCGATCTCAAGCCCCTTCATGCAGAGGATGACATATTTGTTCGCCAGCTCCACCCCGTATCCCTGCGTGTGCAGGTCGTGGAGGAAGGAGCGCAGTGCCTGCGCATGGATGGAGATAATGACGATCTCCGCCGTCCGAATTGCCGTTGCAAGATCATCGGTCAGGCAGATGTCCTCGGGCAGTGTCAGGAACTCATTCGTCCGCGTGCCGCGCAGCTGTGCAAGATGTGCCGAGCCCGCGCGTCCCCAGAGCGTGACCGCGTGCCCGACGCGATGCGCATACCACGCATGAAAACTCCCCCAACGCCCACAGCCCAGTACGGATACTCTCATGATGATACCTCCACGCGGATGTTCAATAGATCGCGAATGACCGCCCCTGCCATAATCAGCCCTGCGGCAGAAGGCACAAAGGAAATGCTTGCAGGAACGCTGTTACGCCCTGCGGCGGGCTGCTCCTCCCCGATCGCGGGGGTACGCGGACGCTCGCGTGAGCAGACGACCCTCAGATGTGGGATGCCGCGCTCCTTCAGCTTCTTTCGCAGGATGCGCGCGAGCGGGTCGCCCGACGTTCGATAGATGTCTATAACCTCGAAGAGCGCAGGGTCAATCTTGTTCGCCGCCCCCATGCTCGCGATGAGTGGAATGCCGCGCCGATGGCACTGCACGGCGAGGTCAATCTTTGCCGTCACCGTGTCCACGGCATCGAGCACATAGTCGTAGGGTTCGGGAAAGAACTGCTCCGCCGCCTCAGGCTGATAGAATGCGCGGATCTCACGCACCGCACAGGCGGAATTGATCGAGCGGATGCGGCGCGCCATCGTCTCCGTCTTTGCCGCGCCCACGGTCTCCGTCAGCGCGTGAATCTGTCGGTTGATGTTTGTCACATCGATCACATCATGGTCGACGAGCGTGAGGCTGCCAACCCCTGCGCGCGCCAGTGCCTCAACCGCATACGAACCGACCCCGCCGATGCCGAAGACAGCCACGGAGGCTCCCGCAAGACGTTCCAATGCGGTACTGCCGACGAGCATTTCCGTTCGCGCAAAACGCCGATCCCTCATGCACTTCCCCCCTATCCATTGCACGTCAAAGAGCTGCGGCGAAAGCATACACCTCCGCTGCAGCTCCTTTCCCACAAAAGTTATGCCTGTGTGCCGCTCACTTGACGACGAGCACGGGGCACTTCGACTGCTCCACGACGTACTGGCTGACACTGCCGAGCAGAACACCCTTCACCACGCCGAGACCGCGGCTGCCCATGACGATGAGATCGATGTCGTTCGTCTCTGCAAAGTCGAGGATGACCACTGCGGGCGAGCCCGTATCCGAGAACGACTCCTTTGCAACGCCTGCGGGCACCATCTCGAGCGCACGGTCAAGGATGACATTCCCCGCCTTCGTCACGGAGTCGAGGATCGCATCCGAGAGGACAGCGTTGATCGCGAGCTGATTGATGTTTGCAACATAGAGAAAGTTCAGCTTTGCACCACAGGTCTGCGCCAGCATCACCGCTTTCTCAATCGCACGGTCGGCACCCTCCGAGCCATCCACCGGCACCAAAATATTCTTCATCATGGCAGTTCCTCCTCACTTTACAGAACATGAACCATATAAAATCTAATCCGCACTTCCCGCGACCATGACGCTGGAATGTGCATGTTCCAAAACGGTCTGCGTGACGCTCCCGAGCAGGAATCCACTCATGCGTGAGTGTTTGCGTCCACCGATGACAACGAGATCAATGTGCTCCTCGTCGATGAAGCATAGGATCTGATCCGCAGGGACACCCGTACGGTGCACGCGCTCGGACATCACCACATCGGGCAGGAGCGCTGCCGATGCGGAAAAGATCTCGTGCGCCTCCTCCGCCGCCGGCCGTACCACGCTCTCCGGCAGCCATGCCACCTCTCCCTCATCCGTACGCTTGTCGAACGGGGATACATAGAGAAAGTACACTGTCGCATGCATGACGCGAGCCATCTCACCCGCGAGACGAACAGCACACAGCGACTCCCGTGAGCCGTCCACAGGTACAAGAATGCGCGCGTATTTCGGCTCTTGCTCCATCGCGCACCTCCCGTCCCGCCTTGTTTGTTGTATTTATTCGCTAAATTCTGTCAAACTCCTTCTTTATTCCGACGATTATTCTGCATAACGAAAAAAAATTGACGTGCCCCACCGAAAATGATAGACTGACTCTACATATAAGTGAGTAAAGGAGCGCATATTATGGGAGAAGAACAGACTGTGAAGACAGAGGCGGAGGTTGCTCAGTCCACACGTATTTCGGACATCTACGCCGCAGCAAAGCGACTGGAAGGGATTGTGCGAAAAACACCGCTGGTTTACAGTGAGTTCTTCTCCGATATCTCCGGCAACGCGACCTATCTGAAGCTCGAAAATCTCCAGACGACAGGCGCGTTCAAGCTGCGCGGCGCATACAACCGCATCGCCATGCTCACGGAGGAGGAAAAGGCGCGCGGGGTCATCACAGCCTCAGCCGGCAATCACGCGCAGGGTGTTGCCTATGCCTCGCAGGAGCTCGGTGTAAACGCCGTCATCTGTATGCCCGCAACAACGCCGATCCTCAAGGTCGAGGCAACACGTATGCTCGGCGCGACGGTCATCCTCCACGGCAACGGGTTTGACGATGCCTATGCACACAGCCTCACACTGCAAAAAGAAAAGGGCTATGTCTACATCCACCCGTTCAACGACCGCGATGTACTCGTCGGACAGGGCACGATTGCTCTCGAGGTGATTGACGCACTCAAGGATGTGGACGCAATCCTCGTCCCCATCGGCGGCGGCGGGCTTGCCTCCGGTGTTGCACTCGGCGCAAAGCTCGTCAATCCGCAGGTAAAGGTCATCGGTGTTGAGCCGGAAAATGCCGCGTGCATGAAGGCGGCACTCTCCTGCGGCCGCACGATCACGCTCCCCTCTGCCGACACGGTCGCGGACGGCTGTGCCGTGCGTACAGCGGGCAACCTCACACTCGAGTTCTGCCGCCTCTATCTCGACGAGATCATCACGGTCTCGGAGATGGAGATCATGAGTGCCCTGCTCTCGCTCATCGAAAAGCACAAGCTCATCGCCGAGGGCGCAGGTGTCCTCTCACTCGCGGCTCTCAGCAAGCTCCGCATGAAGGACAAGAAGGTTGCCGTGCTCATCAGCGGCGGCAACATCGATATCTCCACGATTTCCGCACTCATCTCAAAGGCACTCATCTCGCGCGGCAGAGTGTTCCGCTTCTCCGTCCAGCTGCCCGACAAGCCGGGTCAGCTCCTGACGGTCGCGCAAATCCTCACCGAACAGGACGCGAACGTCATCCGTCTCGACCATGATCAGACAATGGTAACAGACAGTTTCCAGAAGGTACAGCTCACCGTCACCGTTGAGACGCACGGACAGGAGCACATCGACCGCATCGTCGCAGCCCTAGCGTCGAACGGATTTGAAATCAACAAGATTTACTGACAGCAAGAAAGGATATTCTAACGTATGACATCCGCCCCGATGAAATGTATCGATCAGGATACGGCACAGCATCTCGCCGATCTCTTCAAGACCCTCGGCGATCCGACCCGTATCAAGATTCTCTCTCTCCTCACTATGGCAGAGGAGCTGCGTGTCTATGACATCGCGGACGGTCTCGATATGGGACAGTCTGCCATCTCTCATCAGCTGCGCGTTCTCCGCACCGCCCGCCTCGTCAAGTTTCGACGTGACGGCAAGGAGGTACTCTACTCGATTGACGACGATCACGTGCTAAAGCTCCTCAGCCAGGGACTTGAACATGTACAGCATGCATAATACAAAGTGAAAGGATGTTGTTCCATGAAACGCCGCCTCTTCCTCTGCACCGGCATTGCACTCATGCTTGCCGCAAGTACGGCGTTTGCCTCCCCAACCTTACGCGAGGGTTCACACGGGCATGAGGTGCTCGTCCTCCAACAGGCACTTCAGAAGGCAGGCTACAAAATCAAGACTGCGGACGGCGTCTTTGGCAAGGAGACGGAACGTGCTGTCGCCGAGTTCCAACGTGACAACAAGATTAAGATCACGGGCGTAGTCAACAACGCGACGTGGCGTGCGCTCAAGGAGCTCCCCGCAAAGAAGACGTGGGGAATTGATGTCCCGCCGCCCGCAGCGAAAAACCAGCCGCTCGCGCCGAACGGCAAGCCCATCCTGCCCGCAAGCAAGGTCTCCGATGTCATCAAGACAGCGAAGTCGTACATGGGAACGCCCTATGTATTCGGTGGGACAACGCCGAAAGGATTTGACTGCTCCGGCTACCTTCAATACGTCTTTCAAAAGCACGGCATTTCCATTCCACGCACAACAGATGAGCAGTACAAGCTCGGTCTCCGAACAAAGAGCACAAAGGAACTCGTGCCCGGCGACCTCGTTTTTTTCGAGACGTACGAGAAGGGTGCATCCCACTGCGGCATCTACCTCGGCAAGGACGAGTTCATCCATGCCTCTACGAGTAAGGGGGTGCGTGTCGATGCGCTGTCGAACGACTACTGGAAGCCACGCTTTCTCGGCGGCAAGCATATTGTGAAATAGGTTGACTTTTCCCTGATCGCTCATTATAATAGGGCGATATCGGGATGTAGCGCAGTTTGGTAGCGCGCTTGCTTTGGGAGCAAGATGTCGCAGGTTCAAATCCTGTCATCCCGACCACTGCACCTGTAGCTCAGTTGGATAGAGCAACGGCCTTCTAAGCCGTGGGTCGAGGGTTCGAATCCCCCCAGGCGCACCACTTGATACGAACGCTGCCGCTAACCGCATCGGTTGACGGTGGCTTTTCTTTTGCGGTTACAGTCGGATACTTGACAAACACTGCAAAGACCGTTAAAATACTCTCAATGTCGGGATGTGGCTCAGCTTGGTAGAGCGCATCGTTCGGGACGATGAGGCCGCAGGTTCAAATCCTGTCATCCCGACCATCTTTATACAATATGAGCCGGAACCCTGGGGGAAGGGTCGCCGGCATTTTTATTTTGGAGGTAGGGATATGGGAAACAAATGCACGCGGTGCAGCTGGGTCAAATTGGATGATCCCATCTATGTGAAGTACCATGACGAGGAGTGGGGCGTTCCGCTCCACGACGACCGCACACTCTATGAGCTCTTCATCCTTGAGACGTTTCAGGCGGGTCTTTCATGGGCGACAATCCTGCACAAGCGCGAGAACTTTCGCCGCGCATACGAGGGCTTCATCCCCGCGCGCGTCGCGGCATTCGATGCGGCAAAGGTCGAAGAATTGATGCAGGATGCTGGGATTGTTCGCAACCGGCGTAAGATCGAGGCGAGCATTGTGAACAGCCGCATCTTCCTAGACATCGTGCGCGAGTTTGGCTCGTTTGATCGGTATATCTGGGGGTTTACGGATGGAAAACCTGTACGCGAGAGCTGCGAACTGCGCACAACCTCGCCGCTCTCTGATAAGGTGTCGAATGACCTAAAGAAACGCGGCATGGCATTCGTCGGCTCGACCTGCATCTACTCGACACTGCAGGCAATCGGTGTACTTGCGGCGCATACGGACGCGTGTGATTGGAGCAAGTCATGACACACACGGGCGATCCGCGTCTCGCAGCTCTGCGTGCCGCCTTCCCCTTCACCGTCCCCATCCTCGCGGGCTTCCTCTTTCTTGGGCTTGCCTACGGCATCTATACAAACGTCTCGGGCTTCTCGTTCTGGTACCCGATGGCGATGAGTGCGATCATCTTTGGCGGCTCGCTCGAATTCATCGCGACGGCACTCCTGCTGAGTCCGTTTGCCCCCATGCAGACCTTCCTGCTCGCACTGATGGTGCAGGGGCGGCACATCTTCTACGGCATCTCCATGTTTGAAAAATATCGCGGCACAGGCTGGAAAAAGCCCTACCTCATCTACGGTATGTGTGACGAGTCCTTCTCCATCAACTACACGGCAAAGATTCCGCAGGGAATCGACGCAGGCTGGTTCATGTTCTTTGTCACACTTCTCAACCAGCTCTACTGGGTCACGGGCGCGACTATCGGCGGACTGGTCGGCACGCAGCTGCCCATCAACACAGACGGCATTGAGTTCGCGATGACGGCGCTCTTCGTTGTCATCTTTATCGAGCAATGGCTGAATGATCCGCAGCACTATACGGGGATCCTCGGACTTGCAGCTGCAGGCATCGCACTTGCTGTCTTTGGACGTGACGCTTTTATGCTCCCGACCATATTCATCATTCTCGCAGGATGCCTCGCACTGCGCCCCTTCATCGAAGGGAGAGAGGCGGCATGACGTTCACTGAGCAGTGTATCACCATCGGGCTCTGCACGCTTGCGAGTGTACTCACGCGCGCCCTCCCCTTTCTCCTGCTCTCGGAGAAGAAGCCGACACCGCCTATGGTCCGCTATCTCGGCAACGTCCTCCCGGCTGCCGTCTTTGGGATGCTCGTCGTCTACTGTCTCAAGGACACAACATTCTTCAGCGGAAATCACGGCCTGCCGGAGCTTGCAGGAATCCTTGTGACGGCGATGCTGCATCTGAAATTTCGCCAGATGCTCCTCTCCATTGGAGGAGGAACGGCGGTCTATATGCTCCTGATTCAATGCATATTTATCCCATAAAAAAATTCCCCTTTATGGG
>NZ_JH376798.1:546584-585668 GCF_000234095.1 Centipeda infelix ATCC 43532 | reverse complement strand
TCCCCTTTATGGGGAATTTTTTATGGTTACATATAGTCATCCGCCGTGCGGGTCTTTGCCTTCTTGCCGAGGCCGAGCATACGAGAGATGCGGTCAACAATGACATAGAACACGGGAATGAGGAAGATACCGAGAATGGTGGCAAAGAGCATGCCACCGACAACGGCAACGCCCATGCCGTTACGCGCTGCAGCACCTGCCCCCGATGCCATGCACAGAGGCAGACAGCCGATGATGAATGCGAACGAGGTCATGAGGATCGGACGGAGACGCAGCCCCGCCGCCTGAATCGCCGCTTTGAGCGGATCCATGCCGCGATCGACACGGATCTTTGCGAACTCGACGATCAGGATCGCGTTCTTGGCCGCAAGACCGATGACCATGATGACACCGATCTGCATGTAGACGCTGTTTTGATAGCCCGCCGCCGGAATGCCGATCGTACCGAAGATCGTTGCGAGGATGTACTCGGAGAAGAGTGCCCCGAAGATACCCGTCGGTACCGTGAAGAGCACGGCAAACGGTACGCTCCAGCTCTCATAGAGTGCTGCAAGGCAGAGGAAGACGAAGACAAGACAGAGGGCAAGCACCTGCATGGTCGAATCCGCCGACTTCTGCTCCTCGCGGCTCTGCCCCGACCACTCGATGCTGAATCCGGAGCCAGTGTGCTTCTGGACAATCTCGGTGATGGCTTTCATCGCCTCACCCGAGCTGTAGCCTGACCCCGCACTGCCTTGAATCTGGATGGAACGTGCACCGTTGAAGCGGCTGATCTGCGTCGGTCCCGTGGTAAGTTTGGGCCTGAGCAGCGTATCAAGCGGCACCATGCCGCCCTGCGAGTTCTTGACAAAGACGAACTTCGCCGCCTCCGCCTCAGTGCGATAGGTCACGTCAGACTGCAGGACGACCTTATAGGTGCGCCCGAACTGGTTGAAGTCATTGACCTCATAGCCGCCGAAGTTGACCTGCAGTGCCGTGAATACATCCGAGAGCTGAACGCCGAGGTTCTTGACCTTTTCGCGGTCGATCTCATACTGATAGCTCGGTGCGTTGATCTTAAACGTCGAGCGCACGCCCCGCAGCTCGGGGCGCGTATTCGCCTCGGCAAGAATCGCATTCACGATGTCGTTGAGCTCGGTGTCGGAATGACCGGTCATATCCTGCAGCTGGAGCGACCAGCCGCCGACATTGCCGAGCCCCGGCAGCGCGGGCGGATTGATAGCGATGACGAGAGCCTCGGGTGCCTCCATCGCGCCGACGCGGAACATCGTGCCGACCGCAGCGGCAACGGACTCAGCGAGCCCTGCACGCTGCGACCAGTCCTTCATGCCGACGAACACGACGGCACCGTTGGAGTTTGCACCGCCCGCGAGGATGTCGAAGCCGTTAATGGACATGACAGCACTCTGCCCCTTGATCTCGCGCTGTGCCGCCTGCTGGATCTTGTCCACTGTCTTCTGTGTCTGATTCGTGGACGTACCCGGCGGCAGCTGAATCGCAACCATCAGGTAGCCCTGATCTTCCTCAGGGACAAACGTCGATGGCAGATTCCGATAGATGATCGCCGTCAGCCCGCAGACGATGAGCAGGAAGATGACGGCAATCTTCGATTTGCGGATGAACTTGCTGACGATGCCGACATAGCCCTTGCGCGTCGCATCGAACCAGTTGTTGAATCGGTCAAAGAAACGGTCGAGTACGCTCTTTGTCCCATTCTCCTTCTTGGGCTTCAGCATCAGCGCGCAGAGTGCCGGGGTCAGCGACAGCGCGACGAAGGCGGAAATCGCCATCGAGATTGCAATCGTGAGCGCAAACTGCTTGTAGAGCACGCCCATCATGCCGCCGAGGAAGGCAACGGGGACAAAGACTGCTGCAAGCACGAAGGCAATCGCGACAACAGGCCCCTGCACCTCGGACATCGCACGCTCCGTTGCATCAATCGGCGAAAGCCCACTCTCCATATGATGCTCGACGTTCTCGATGACGACGATCGCATCGTCGACAACGAGGCCGATTGCAAGCACCATCGCAAAGAGTGTCAGCGTATTGATGGAGAAATCCAACAAAACAAACGCGCCGAATGTACCAATGAGAGACACAGGCACGGCGAGCAGCGGGATGAGCGTCGCGCGCCAACTCTGCAAAAAGAGGAAGATGACGAGCACGACGAGCAGCAGTGCCTCGAGGAAGGTATGCACAACCTCCTTGATGGATGCGTTGATGTAGTCCGTGCTGTCAAAGACCGACTTCATCTTGAGGCCGGGCGGGAAGGTCTTCTCCGCCTCCTCGAGGATCTTGCGCACCTCCGCAAGGGTAATCATCGCATTCGCATCGGAGGTCAGCTGAATGCCGAAGCCGACGGCGGGATAGCCGTTAAATTTCGCAACAATATTATTTTGACGCTGTCCCGGCTCAATGCGTGCGACATCCTTCAGACGGATGAAAGAACCATCCTTGCCTGAGGCGATGATGACGTTGCCAAACTCCTCGGGAGTCGTAAGTCGCCCCTGCACCTTGCCTGTGAACTGCTTCTCCTGCCCGTTCTGCGTCGGCATGCCGCCGACCGTACCGGCAGGTGCCTGCACGTTCTGCTCGTTGATTGCCTTTGTAATGTCCGCGACAGTCAGTCCGAGCTCCGCGAGGCGATCCGGATTCATCCAGACGCGCATCGCATAGTCCGCACCGAATACCTGCACCTCGCCCACGCCGCTGACGCGCTTGATCGCATCGAGGAAGTAGAGCGTTGCATAGTTCTTCATAAAGGCGCGGTCATATGTACCGTCCTCGGAGTACAGTGAGACGAAGTACGCCATCTGTCCCGAGGATTTGCGCGTTGTAACGCCCGCCGCCTGCACGGAGGATGGCAGGCTGGCATTTGCACCCGCCGCATTGTTCTGCACCTTGACGGCATCCATATCGCCGTCCGTGCCGACATCGAACGTAACAGAGAGGCTGTAACGCCCCGTATCATCAGAGGTGGAGCTCATATAGTCCATCCCCTGCGTACCGTTGATCTGCTCCTCGATAACCTGCGCCACCGTCTCATTGACAACGGCAGCACTTGCGCCCGTATAGTTTGCCGACACCGCAACCGTCGGCGGCGAGATCTGCGGATACTGCGCGATTGGCAGTGAGAGTCCCGCGATCGTACCGATAATGACGATCATCACCGCAATGACAATCGCAAAGATCGGTCGATGGATGAAAAATTTTGCCAAAGGATTTCCTCCTTACTTCGCGGGCGTGAGCTCACGCGTGTTAAAGTTGGAGGTATCCGCCTCAAGCGAGAATCCCATCTCATCCGGTGTCACCATCGTCACGGCAAGATCGCCGCCCTCCTGAAGCGTAGTCAGTCCCTCGACCACGACAATGTCCGAGGTGTCGAGACCGTCCTTGACGATGTAGTAGCTGCCGATCTTATCGCCAAGCGTGATGGTGCGGGCAACCGCCTTGTTGTCTGCTCCCACGAGCATGACAAAGGACTTACCGAGGAGCTGCTGGACAGCGCGCTCGGGGACGAGTGTTGCATTCGGGAGCGTATCCCCAATGAGGGTGACACGCGCGAACATACCGGGCATGAGCAGCCCGTCCGGATTGTCAAAGAGTGCCTTGACCGTGAGTGTGCCCGTCTGTGCGGCCAGTGCGCGGTCAGAGGTGACAATATGTCCGGCGATCGGATACTTCGAGCCGTTCGAGAGCGTCAGCTCCACCACGACCGCACCGATGCCGCCCGTCTTTGCCGCCTGTTCCACAAAGTCCAGATACTCGTTCTCTGAGAGGCTGAACTGGGCAAAGATTGGGTTCGACGTGCCCATTGAGACAAGGGTGGTCGTGCCTGCCGAGACAAATGTGCCCATTGCCACATCATCGACGGAGAGCTGTCCCGACATGGGGGCATAGATCACGGTATCATCGAGGTTTTCCTGTGCCTGACGCACGAGAGCCGCATTTGCCGCAACCGCTGCTTCGTAGGCGTTCACCTGCGCCTGCTGCGTGGAGAGCGTCTGCTCGGACACTGCCGCACTCGCATAGAGCTGCTGATAGCGTGCAAGATCCGTACGCGCATTGCTCAGCGTTGCCTCGGACTGTGCAAGGGTTGCCTGTGCCTGAAGGAGCGCACTCTCGTACTGGCGGGAGTCGAGGCGGTAGAGCGGCTGCCCCGCCGAGACAAACTGTCCGCCCACAATGTATTTTTCTATGATATTGCCGGAGACACGGGAGCGGATCTGCACCTCATCCGTGCCCATGATCTGCCCTGCATAGACATGCGTGAGCGGCGTATCCTGACGCAGGACATTCATCGCCTTGACTGCCGTCGGACGCGCGCCGCCTGCCTGCTTGCCGCCGCAGCCGGACAGAAGCGTTCCAAGCACGAAGATCGCAGCGATGAGAACGCCAAGACATCTTTTGTTCTCAAACAAATAAAAAACCTCCTCTTTCCCATTCCATTGCTACTGTTTTCAAACACATGGATGAAGAAGGGCAGGTGTCCGCATGGACTCCCTGCCATAACAAAATTATATTATCGAAGCAGAGAAAAAATGTCAAGAAATGATATCCTCTGCACCGTGAAGTTTATGTAGTTTTAAGGAAGCACTGATAAATTCAGCACCGCCATCTTGACGTATCTTTTTTGCCCGCACTGTGTCGGCAAATCCTCCACATAGCTTTGGCTATGCGTCCGGTTTGCCTCCTTGTTCGGACGAAAAATCTACGCCAATCTGACGGACTTCATTTTATCAGCGATTCCTTAAGGAAGTACCGATACGTTCAGCCATGCTTGATCCGATGAAGTGCCGCCGCTGCCGCCTGTTGCTCCGCCTCTTTCTTGCTGCGGCCTGTCCCCTCTCCCATCGCCTGTCCCGCAATGAGGACACGCGTGGTAAAGCGTTTGTCATGATCGGGCCCGGTCTCGCCGATCAGTTCGTAGGCAATGCTCGCGTGACGCTTCTGCTGGATATGCTCCTGCAACGCGGTCTTATAGTCGTGCGATACGTGACTGTGCCGAACAAGCGTCGCCTCGGAGGCAAGCTGACGCGCAACGTAGTCCTGCGCCGTCTCCCAACCACGATCCAGATAGACCGCACCGATGACCGCCTCGAACGCATTCTCAAGATTGTTCTGTCGGTCTGCACCACCGCCGAGCAGTTCCCCTCGTCCAAGCCGCAGATAGCTGCCGAGGTCAAGCTGCCGCGCAAGCCGCGCCAGCGTCTCACTCTGGACAAGACTCGCACGCATCTTCGTGAGTTCCCCCTCGGTACAGTCCGGAAAGCGCGCATATAAATAGGTGCTGGAGGCAAGCTCCAGCACGGCATCACCCAGAAATTCCAGACGTTCGTTATGCGTTATGGCATCCTTTTTTTCGTTTGTATAAGAAGGATGCGTCAATGCCTCATCCAAAAGAGAGAGGTCATGAAAAGAAACCCCTATTTGTCCAGAAAGACGCACAAGTTCTGCGCGTCTTTTCTCTGTCATTTCATATGTCATTGTTTTACTTCTGATACTTCTTGACGACGAGACAGGCATTGTGCCCGCCGAAGCCAAAGGAGTTCGAAATCGCCGCACGCACTGTCTTGGCACGTGACTTGTTCGGTACATAGTCGAGATCCAGCCCCTCATCCGGCGTATCATAGTTGATCGTCGGGGGGAGCATATCGTTTTCGACCGCAAGTGCCGACGCAATCAGCTCGACGCTGCCCGCTGCACCGAGGAGGTGCCCCGTCATGGACTTGATCGAGGAGACAGCCACATCCTTCGCCGCCGCGCCCCAAACTGTCTTGATCGCCTCGGTCTCACAGAGATCGTTCATATGCGTGGAGGTGCCATGTGCATTGATATAGTCGATATCCTCCGGGCTGAGTCCCGCATCGTCGAGGGCGTACTTCATGCACTTCGCCTGATATTCGCCATGCGGCGCAGGGCTCGTAATGTGATAGCCGTCGGAGTTGGAGCCATAGCCGACGAGCTCAGCATAGATGTGTGCGCCGCGCTCCTCCGCGTGTTCAAGCGTCTCAAGTACGACAAGACCCGCACCCTCGCCCATAACGAAGCCCGAGCGGTTCTTGTCAAACGGGCGCGACGCATGCGCGGGATCATCGTTGTGATCCGTGCAGAGAGCCTTCATCGCCGCGAAGCCCGCGCTCGCCGCCTCGGATATGCTCGCCTCCGTGCCGCCTGCGATCATGATATCTGCATCACCGCGCTGCATGACACGGAACGCATCGCCGATGCAGTTCGCCCCCGTCGCACACGCCGTCACGACGCAGGACACGGGACCGTGCAGACCGTAGTTGATCGCGACCTGTCCCGCCGCCATGTTGGCAATCATCATCGGGATAAAGAAGGGGCTGACACGCTCGGGCCCCTTGTCAAAAAGGCGCTCATACGTACTGTGCATCGTCTCAATGCCGCCAATACCCGCACCGACATACGCGCCGATGCGGTCGCGATCCTCGCTGTCAAGATCAAGTCCCGCATCCGCAATCGCCATGCCTGCCGACACAACGGCAAACTGGGCATAGCGGTCCATGCGCTTTGCCTCTTTCTTGTCGATGTAACCGTCAATGCTAAAGTCCTTGACCTCGCCCGCAATCTGCGCAGCATACCGCGCTGCATCAAAGCGGGTGATACGATCAATGCCGTTTTTCCCCGCAAGCAATCCTGACCAAAAAGCGTCTTTGCCAATGCCGATCGGCGTGATCGGGCCAACCCCCGTAACGACAATTCTCTTCTTCAAACCAACCGACTCCTTTCCTAGCGCTCTCGCCCTAGTTCGCTGCCTCAAGCTGCTGCTTCAGCTCCTCAAATATCTCATGAACACTCAAAATACGATCGATGCGCGGCATAAACTCGCCCGTAAAGACAAGTCCTGTCTCAAGATCGCCCTGCTGCGCACGCGATAGTGCGCGGATAATGCAGAAGTGATGGTCGCACTGCTTTAGGCAGCGGTCGCAGACCGTCGGCGGAACGGGACCATCCATAATCCGTTTCGAAAAGGGGGTGCGTACGGCACGCCCCGGCAACCCCACGGGACTATGGATGATGACGATATCGTCCTTCTTGGATTTCAGATAGTACTGTTTGAGCGAAGGCGCCGCATTGGACTCCAGACATGCCGCAAAGCGCGAACCGAGCTGTACACCATCTGCGCCCATCTTGTGCAGGTCGGCAATATCCTGCCCCGTCAAAATGCCGCCGGCAGCAAAGATCGGAATCTTTACCGCCGCACGGACATCGGCGATGATATTGCGTACGGACTGATCTGTCCCCAGATGTCCGCCCGCCTCCTTGCCCTCGACGACAACAGCCGCTGCGCCGAGTTTTTCGGAGATCTTCGCCAACTTTGGTGTAGAGACAATCGGTACAATGGGCGTACCGGACTCCTTGCCAAGCTGAAACATATCGCGGGAGAACCCTGCCCCCGCAACCACGAGGTCGATGCCCTCGTCAATTGCAATTTTAACGGCATCGGAGAAATCACTCGCCGCAACCATCTCGTTGATACCGATGATCCCATGGGGAGAAAGAGAGCGTGCGAGCCGAATCTCATAGCGCAGCTCCTTCGGCTTCATGCCGGAGGCCGCGATGAGTCCGATTCCGCCCTCGTTGGCAGCAGCGGCTGCAAGCCGCGCTGTTGTGATGCGGATCGCCATACCGCCCTGAATGATGGGGAAGGTGGCAACTTTGTTGCCAATCCTCACCTCGGGTAGTCTCATATAAGCCCTCCAATCGGGAGAGTACGCCTCACAGTAAGCTTGTGTTTTTCAAACACGGTTCTCTCCACACGAAATTTCCCGCGTTGGCAGGATGCCCTTGTCCACGCGGTATATCTGTATGACAACAGGGCACTGCCGCCCTGATTGTATGCAAAGTTATAGGAATCGCTGATAAAATGAAATCCGTCAGATTGGCATAGATTTTTCGTCCGAACAAGGAGGCAAACCGGACGCATAGCCAAAGCTATGTGGAGGATCGCGGGCACAGTTCGGGCAAAAAAGATGCGTCAAGATGATGCGGCTGAACTTATCAGTGCTTCCATAGTGTCTTTTGAGAAAAATCCCGTGCGCCTGAGCTGTCACGGGATTTCCCTAAAAGACGAGTTTTGTGCACGATTGCGGCAAAGAACCGCGTTTTCTTACTTGTTCTGATCGATGTAGTTGACGACATCCTGAACCGTTTTAATCTTCTCAGCAGCTTCGTCGGGGATTTCTACATTGAATTCCTCCTCGAAAGCCATGATGAGCTCAACGATATCGAGCGAATCTGCGCCAAGATCGTCAATGAAGGTGGACTCGAGGGTGACTTCATCCGCCTCCGAGCCAAGCTGTTCTACGACAATGTCGCGAACCTTGTCAAACGTTGCCATGCGTGTTTCACCTCCTTTATATAGATTGATTGTATGCTACATAACCATGCCGCCGTCTACATTCAGCGTCTGGCCAGTAATGTACGATGCTGCTTCACTCACAAGGAAGAGTACAGCATCGGCAACATGCTCCGGTTTGCCGAGAGCCCCAAGTGGAATGCTCTCGACAAGCTTTTCGCGAATGCTGTCCTTGAGGACAGCCGTCATATCGGTATCAATGAAGCCGGGGGCAATGACGTTGACCGTAATTCCACGCGGCGCAAGCTCCTTTGCCGCCGCCTTTGAGAAGCCAATCACACCCGCCTTAGCAGCTGCGTAGTTCGTCTGCCCCACGTTGCCGATTTCACCGACAACAGAGGAGAGATTTACGATACGCCCGCTGCGTTGCTTCGTCATGAATTTTGCAGCAGCCTTCGTGCAGGCGTAGATGCCTTTGAGGTTTGTGCTGATCACCGCATCGAAGTCCTCGTCCTTCATGCGGACGAGGAGCGTATCACGCGTAATGCCCGCATTGTTGACGAGAATGTCAAGTCCACCGAGTTCAGCGTGGACACGCGCGACCATCTCCGCCGCAGCGACACTGTCCGCAACGTTCGTCTGAACGAGGAGAGCCGTACCGCCCTGTGCCTCAATGATGGATTTGACTTCCTCGGCGGCAGCCTGATTGCCCGCATAGTTGACAGCGACCTTCGCCCCCTCCTGTGCAAGGCGGATGGCGATCGCACGCCCTATGCCACGGGAACCGCCCGTAACAAGAGCAACTTTGCCCTCAAGAAGCATATTATCCTCCTTCATTTCAACCGAATTCATTTAATCATTACTTCTTTAGTGTGTCAAGTGTTTTTTGCAGGGATTCAACATTCTCGACGTTCAGGCTCTTCAGAGCCTTGTCAATGCGTTTGTTGAAGCCTGCAAGCGTCTTGCCCGGACCGCACTCGACATAGGTATCCGCACCGAAGTCACGCATGGTATTTACACACGCGATCCAACGTACGGGATGATCCGCCTGTGCGACAAGATTCGCCTTGATCTCCGCTGCGGTCTGCTGAAGTCCGCCCGTGTAGTTCGAGACCACGGGGAATGCTGCATCATGCAGCTCCACCTTGTCGAGCTCCGCTGCGAGTTTCTTCGCGGCGGGCTCCATCAGCGTCGAGTGGAACGGTGCGGAGACCGGCAGAATGACCGCCTTCTTTGCGCCCTTTTCCTGCAAGCGCTGAACTGCCGTCTCTACGCCCTTTGCCGTGCCCGCGATGACCGTCTGTCCGGGGCAGTTGAAGTTGACCGCCTGAACAGCCCCCGCAGAGCTTGCCTCGGCACACACGGAGACGATCGTCTCATCGTCGAGACCGATGACCGCAGCCATTGCCCCCTCGCCCACAGGAACGGCTTCCTGCATATAGGCACCGCGCTTGTGTACGAGCAGGACAGCATCCTGGAACGACAGAACGCCCGCTGCAACGAGTGCCGCATACTCACCGAGGCTGTGCCCCGCTGCGATCTTGGGCTCGATGCCCTCCGCACGCAAAAGCTCGGAGGCGATAACCGCCACCGTGAGGATCGCGGGCTGCGTATGCTCGGTCAGCTGCAGCTGATCGGCAGGCCCCTCGAAGCAAAGTTTGCTGATGGAGTAGCCCAGAGCCTCATCTGCCTCTGCAAAACGCTTCTTGGCAAGGTCATAGGTATCGAAGAAATCCTTCCCCATCCCGACGACCTGCGCTCCCTGACCCGGGAACAGAAATGCAAGTTTTCCCATCGTGATCCCCCTCACTCACAGGTCTTGCGTGCGGCATCCATTGCGCCTGGAAGACCGCTGACGATATCCTCGATGATCTTTGCAACCGGCTTGATGTCCGAAAGCATGCCGGAAATCTCGCCGATCATGACGGAGCCGTTGTCGACATCGCCCTCATGCGTTGCACGGTGGAGACTACCGACGCCGAGCTGCTCGAGTTCCTCGTTCGACGCACCCGCAGCCTCCATCTCCTCATACTTGCGTGAGAGCTTGTTCTGGAGAACGCGCGCGGGATGTCCGAGCGAACGTCCCGTGACGACGGTTGAGCGATCCTTGGCCTTGAGCACGGCATTCTTGTAGTTCGGATGCGCGATACACTCCTCACTCAGAACAAAGCGCGAACCCATTTGGATCGCCTGTGCACCAAGCGCGAACGCTGCCGCCATGCCGCGCGAATCACCAATGCCGCCTGCACCGATGACGGGCACATCCACAGCGTCCACCACCTGTGGGAGCAGAGCCATTGTCGTAATTTCACCGATGTGACCACCGGACTCCGTGCCCTCGGCGATGACGGCATCCACGCCCGTACGCACAAGGCGACGCGCGAGTGCGACCGACGCCACAACGGGAATCACCTTCGAGCCGATCTCCTTAAGTGCCGGCACATACTCGCCGGGGTTGCCTGCACCTGTCGTGATGACGGGTACGCGCTCCTCCAGAACAACCTGCATGACTTCCTTGACAAAGGGACTCATGAGCATGACATTCACACCGAAGGGCCTGTCCGTCCAGCCCTTGACCTTGTGAATCTCATTCCTGAGTGCATCGGGCGGCATGTGGCCGGCACCGATCAGTCCAAGCCCCCCCGCGTTGGAGACAGCAGAGGCAAGTTCGGCTGTGCCGATCCATGCCATGCCACCTTGGAAGATTGGATACTTGATGCCAAGCATCTGACAGATCGGATTGTGTTCAAACATTAACCGTTTTCCTCCTTCGCCCACTTCATAATACACGATGCCCATGTAAGTCCCGCGCCGAAACCTGCGAGGGCGATGTTGTCTCCCTTTTTGAACTGTTGCGCGTGCGCCGCCTCCGCGAGGGCGACAGGGATGGATGCGGCAGACATATTGCCGTAACGATGAATATTTATAATAACCTTGTCCATCGGCATCGCCAGCCTTTTGGCGGCCGCTTGGATAATACGGATATTCGCCTGATGTGGGACGAGGTAGTCGAGCTCCTCGCGCTGCATTCCCGCGTGTTCGAGGGAAGCCTCCACTGTACGCCCCATAACCTTGGTCGCAAAGCGGAAGACCGCCTTGCCGTCCATATGGACGAAGTTGAGACGCTGTTCAATCGTCTCGGGTGTCACGGGGCAAAGGCTGCCGCTCGACGGGATATCGAGTGCATCGCCGCCCGAGCCGTCACTGCCGAGATCAAAGGAACGTATTCCATAGCCCTCCTCGACCGGACCAAACACGGCCGCGCCCGCACCGTCTCCAAAGAGAACACAGGTGTTGCGGTCCTGCCAGTCAATGACCTTGGACAGGGTCTCACCGCCGATGACAAGAACGCGGCGGTATACGCCGTTCTCAATGAACTGCGTCGCAATCGAGGCGGCATAGACGAAGCCGGAACACGCCGCCGAAAGATCAAATGCCGCTGCGTGTTTTGCCCCGAGACGATCTTGAAGCACGCACGCCGTCGACGGTATGATGCGGTCCGATGTGAGGGTCGCCATGATGATGAGATCGAGATCGGCAGCATCCACGTTTGCATCGGCGAGTGCCATCTCCGCCGCATACTGCGCCAGCACAGAGACTGGTTCTCCATCCGCCGCAATCCGACGTTCATGAATGCCGGTACGCTCGACGATCCAGGCATCGTTCGTCTGAACCATCTTCTCCAGGTCGAAATTCGTCAGCACCCGCTCCGGAACGTAGTAGCCCGTCCCGAGGATGCCTGCGCTGATCTTAGGCACGACTGATCTCTCCCTCCTTTGCCAGAGCATCACGGATCTGATCCAGAACTTTTCCATTCACATAGTCCACCGTCACACCGATCGCGCTTGCAACGGATTTGGCATCCGATGAGCCGTGACCGATCACACAGCAGCCATTCACACCGAGCAGCGGCGCACCGCCATACTCGCGAACATCCAGCCGTTTGCCAAGACGGCGCAGCGTCGGCATGAGGAGGAGCGCTCCGAGCCTTGCCATCAGTCCGGCACCGCGAATCTCCTCACGGATAAGCCCCAAAATTGTTTTCGCAAGCCCCTCTGCAAATTTTAACACAACATTCCCGACAAATCCATCACAAATGACAACATCGAAGTTCCCCTTCGGGACATCGCGCCCTTCGGCATTGCCGCAGAAGTGAATGTTAGGCTCTGCCTTGAGCAGCGGATAAGTCTCCTTCGTCTGCTCGTTGCCCTTCGTCTCCTCCTCCCCAATGTTGAGAAGGCCGACACGCGGATGTTCGATACCAAAAACGTACTGTGCATAGAGCGACCCCATAACCGCGCTCTGCACGAGATGTTCGGGTTTCGAGTCGACGTTTGCGCCCGAGTCGAGCATGAGCGTCACGCCATCGGGGGTCGGCATCGGCGTCGCAATCGAGGGTCGTCCGACCCCGCGGATGCGGTGCAGGATCAGCTGTGCCGCTGCCACGGCCGCCCCTGTCGATCCGGCGGAAAACACCGCGTCGCAGCTGCCTTCCTTCACGAGACGGGTCGCAACCACAATGGAGGCGTCCTTCTTGGAGCGCACCGCCTCGGCGGGGTGCTCATCCATACCGATAACCTCGGAGGCATGAACGATAGAGATGCGGAGCGCCTCAGCATCCACACTGCCGAGCTCCGCATGGATCTGCTGCTCATCGCCGATCAGCACGATCTCGCAGTCAAATTTCTTTGCCGCCTCCACCGCGCCCTGCACAATCTCCTTCGGTGCGAAATCGCCGCCCATTGCATCGACCGCTATACGCATCCTGCACTCCCTTCCCCATCCTGTCTGTCACTGCTGTAGGGACACAACAATAAACTTCGCACGGAAGACCTCTTTGTCCTCCCGATATGTCTTGACCCAGACAAAGATCTTGTTGCCGCGCGTCTTCACGATCTCCGCGTGCGCGATGACCGTATCCCCCTTCTTGATCGGGGTCTTATACTTCACATTGGCAACGCCTGTCATCGCGATCGGAGCGTCAATAATTGCAAGCGCAAGCGAATTCGCCTGCGAGAAGAGGGCCGTACCGCGTGCAATCTCCGAATCGGCAAAGAGGAGATCATCCGTCACGCGCAGCGCCGATGTCCCCGTCCGCCCAAGCTCAAGAGAGAGCAGATCGCCGATCACCTCGGTATGCGGAATGGCGCGTACCTTCTCACGCGCATTCTCCGCGAGCATACGCACGCGGGCGCGCAGCTCCGGGATGCCAAGCTCAGTGCGGTCAAGCCGTACCGTCTGCACGCTCACGGCAAGTTTTTTTGCGAGTGCTTCGTCCGTTAGAAACGGCTCTTTCCGTACTGCCATAACCAGTGTCTCCTGCCGCCGCCGCTTTTTTTCCGTCATCACGCCACCCCTCTCCCGAACCTATGCGCGGACGTATATATCATAGTATTCGTTGTTTTTAGTACCTGCTGCTATCAGCATGAGAGCATTATACTAGGTACTAAAACGAATTGCAAGAGGATTGGATTAAAAATAAAAGAGCTGCTGCAAAAAGTCCACAGACTTCCTGCAACAGCTCCGATGGTTCTCATTCAGCCGCCTCGGCCACAGGTTTTCCGTCATAATAGCCGCATTCCATGCACACATGATGCGGGAGCTTCGGCTCATGACACTGCGGGCACGATACATAGTGCGGCGCTTCGAGCTTCCAGTTTGCACGACGGCGGTCACGGCGTGCTTTCGATGTTTTTCTCTTTGGTACTGCCACTTTGGATACACCTCCTTAATCGTTTTGGAGTAGGCTTTCTAAAGCCGCCAGACGGGGATCGGGCACGAACGTATCACATCCGCACATTCCCTCGTTCAGGTTCTGCCCACAGACCGGACAGAGCCCCTTGCAATCAGACTTACACAGCTCACGCAGCGGCTCAGCCACAAGGAGGGTGTCGCGCACGAGATCGTCCAGAACAATGGACTCGCCATCGTAAAACGCCGTCTCATCCGCTTCTCCCGGGGTCTTCGCATAGTCCTCAGAAAAGTCAAGCGCAATCGGCCGCTCTCCCTCAGCGAGACAACGGTCACAGACAAAGTGTCGACATGCTGCAACCGTTCCCGAAACGCGCAGCGACGAACCCGTGTTCATCACCGTGCCATCGACGCGGATCTCCCCGCGAAACTGCTGCATATCCGCCCCCTGGGCAAGCGATTCCGGCGCAACTGTAAACGAAAACGCACGGCTCTCACCGAGAGGAAATGCCGTCTCCACGACATCCAACTTTATCATGACGCATGACCTTTCACATTATAGCGGCGGTTTTCGGCATTGTCAAGGAGCGTTTTCAGAGATTCGATACATCCTCCTGCGGTGCGTTCATCTGCGCCTTCGCCGTACGCAGAACATTCATCGCCTGATTCAGCCCCATCTCCGCCTGCTGGACCCCCTTGAACGTACTGCCGACGTGGGCGATCAGCTGCTCGAACACCTGATTTGCGTAGGCATCTGCATCGCTCTGCAGGCGTGCAGCCCCCGTCTGTGCCTGCTCCATGATCTCGCGTGCCTGATCCTGTGTCTGCTGCATGATCGCACGCGCACGCTCCTTCGCCTGGATCACGATCTCGCTGTCCTCGAGGAGCTGATTCGCGCGGGACTGCGCCGCGTCGACAATCTCCTTTGCCTCCTCGCGTGCGCGACTGATGATATTCTCCTGCTCCTGCATGATCTCCGCCGCACGGTTCAGCTCCTTCGGGAGATCCATGCGCAGCTCCTCCACGAGATGCACAATCTCATCATCGTTTACAAGAGCCTTGTCGCTGAACGGGAGGTGGGAAGCATCCGCAACGAGATCTTCCAGCTTTTTCAGCGTGTCAACTACTGCCATAAATCTATCTCCTTTTCCTGCACACCCCGAGGTATTATCCCCGCAATGACTTTTGGTCATACAGCTTCAAAATCGCCTGCTCCACCGCCGGCGGCACAATCCCCTGCACCGGAGCGCGGAAGCGGATCAGCTCACGCACCCCCGAGGAACTGACAAAGGTCAGATCGGGACGCGTCAGCAAAAATATCGTATCACTCTCTGGCATGAGATGCCGAACCATCGCAGCGTGATTCTCCTCGTACTCGAAGTCCTTCACCGAGCGCAGCCCGCGTACAACAACGCTTGCATTCTGCTGCTTCATATAATCCGTCAGCAGCCCGGAGAACACATCCACACGCGTATTTGGAACGTGTGCGACCGCCTTCTTCAGAAATTGTACGCGGTCGTCCAGAGGAAAACAGCCCTCCTTCTGGATATTATGAAAAATGCAGACAATGAGCTCGTCAAACATCGCCGCCGCACGCTCCACAATATCAATATGCCCCGTCGTCACGGGGTCGAAGCTGCCCGCAAAAACCGCACGTCTCATTCCCGCACCTCCTCGGCATAAAAGCATATGCGTGCCGCACCGTAGCGTCGCTCACGCACGAGAGAGAGACTGCCACTGTGCTCGATGATCGTCTCCCCCGCCCCCTGCTCGAGAACAAAAAGGCCGTCCGCTGACAGCAGTGTCGCTGCATCCACCGCAGCAAGCACGCGGACATTGGCGCCGCACGCATACGGCGGATCGGCAAAAATGAGATCAAACGCATGCCCCTCACGCGCGAGTACCACGACGTGATCGTAGACATCGCCGCGCCGAATCTCCGCGCAATCCTCCATCTTCGTCCGACGGACATTTTCCTGCAAGATGGCATACGTTGTGCGATCCACAAGCACAGCACTCGCCGCTCCACGCGAGAGTGCCTCAAGGGCAAGCGCCCCCGTCCCCGCAAAGAGATCGAGTACCTGCGCATCATACACCCGCGCGCCCAACATACTAAAGAGAGCCTCGCGCGTGCGGTCAGCCGTCGGACGCGTCCCGTCCCCCGCAGGGGATTTCAGACGTACGCCGCGTGCACTGCCCGTAATGATCCGCATCGCATTCCTCCCACCATTTTACTATGGACTTTCCTATTCTACCACAATTTGCATTTGCATTTCAACCGGTCGACATTCTCAGTTCGGCAATGCGCGCAAAAAAAGAATCGGCTGCCACAAATATACCCACGCCATGGGTCATGAAACAAAGCATCTTCTTTTGCTGTGGTCACATTTTACCATGCACTGCGTATGATTTTATGCATTTTTCCCTGCACTTTTTCACGGGGAAAATCAATTCGACAGCAAACATGGGATTGCGGAACAGAACAGTATCCAGTAAAATACTTCTGATGGAAACGATTGACGCAACAAAAGAGAGAAGGCTGCCGTATGCGAAAGGATTTCGGGATTGTCGCCGCTTTTCTTATGCTCTTTCTCCTTCTCTTTCACTTCGTATTCCATCTGACACCTGTCGGTGAGTGGCGCACGCTGTCCGCTGCGACGGAAATGGAGCATGATGCGGGGAAGCGACCGATTCTCCTGGTGCCGCTCGACTCGCGTCCGCCGTGCCGAGAGTTTGTCATAAACGGCGGGAAGATCATCGGGCGCGAAATTGTAACGCCGCCGACGGAGTATATGGACTACTATTCAAAGCCTGGCGAGACAACGGAGATGCGCCGTTGGCTTGCAGAGAATATGGAAAACGCCGACGCTGTCATCCTCTCGGTCGATCAGCTGCTCTCGGGGGGGCTGCTTGCGGCACGTGAGGCACATATTTCTCATGCCGATATTGACGCGCTTGCCACATATCTGCACACGCTGCACACGGCGCACCCGAATGTGCCCCTGCACGCGTTTTACATCCTGCCGCGTGCGATTCCGCAGGACGGGATCGATGGCTGGCGCGAGCGACGCACCCTGCTCGCCTATGCACGTCTCCTCGGACGCGCGGGTGAGGGGCTGCCCGTCGATGAGGACGAGATGGAGAGGCTGCGCGGAGAGTTCCCCCCCGATGATCTGAAAAAGTATCTCGCGCACTTCGACGAGAGCACGGCACTCGCCTCCATGCTCATCGAGCTCACGGAGGAGGGGGTGCTCACGCGCCTCATCCTCGGGCAGGACGACGGCGAGGAGTACTCCGTCGGCAATCTGAAAAAAAAGGAGCTTGCCGCCCTGCTTGCAAAAAAAAACATCGCCCAAGAGCGGGCGATGATCGTGCACGGCGCGGACGAGATCGCGCTTTCCATGCTTGCACGGCTCTCCGTGGATGAGCTAGGTGCACGCGGCGGCACAGCTCCGCGCATCGCCCTGTGCTATGCGCGGGCGGATATGGCAGATATGATTTTCCCGTTTATGGCGGTCTCGAACGATGTGACGGCGCGGGAGAAGATTGCAATGCTTGGTGCAGTTCCCGCAGAGGATGACACGAGCAGCGACCTTACCCTCCTCATCTCTGCGGGGGACAGCGGTGCGGATACGCTCGGCACGCGTGCCCCCGCCGCAGCCGCCGTCAAGGATATGCTGGCAGCAGGGACACCCGCAGCCCTTGTCGATCTCTCGCGTCACTTCCATGCGGAGGAGACGCTGCTTCCGATTCTGGTGGAAAAGAATGTGCCCGTAAATGCACTCACGGCATATGCAGGATGGAACACGGCGAGCAACGCGATCGGCACGGCACTCGCGCAGGCTGTGCTCTATCACTGTGCTATCGAGAGGGCTGAAAACACGAAGGAGCGTGCGCGTGCCGCCTATGCAAATCTCGCGTTTCTCACGGGACGCATCGCAGAGGACGAATTTTATCTGAAGGAGACGATCGACCGCGTCAACGATACACTCCGCAATGCGGGCTATCAGAACACGGCCGATCTCGACCTCACGCGCAACTGGCGCTGGGCAAACGATCTGCTCACGAACGATCTCAGCCGCCGCATCCGCAACTATGAGAACACTGCCGCATTTCGCACCCCGTTTGTGCAAAACAATATGCGGCTGCGTGCGGTACGGAGCAATATCACGGCATACTATCCGTGGCCGCGCACGTTTGAGATTCGGATGGAGACGCATCCGAATCTCGAAATATCCCCGTAATACAAAGACCGAAGCCGCAATGACTTCGGTCTTTTCATATACACATTCATTCCGCCGCAAGTCCGAATCGAGTGATCCCCTCTTTGCGGAACTTGTCCAGCAGCTCCATGACACCACTGTAGTTCAGATCCCCATCCGCGCGGACGACAACGGCGAAGCGCTGGTTCTTCTGGCTCTCGGCACGCGCACGGCGCAGGAGCGTCGCCTCGTCAATCTGCTTGTCCTCGAGCCAGAGCGAGCCGTCCTTGCGTACAGTGACGAGATAGGTCACGTTCAGCTGGGTCTGTGCCGTCTGCGCCTTCGGCAGATTCACATCCACGGTCTTCAGGTTCACCATGTAGAGCGTACTCATGATAAAGAACACGAGCAGGAAGAACATGATATCGATCATAGGGATAATCATGACCTCGGGCTTTTCAAATGCCCTTCTGTCGCGCAGTCTCATGCCTCATCACCTTCCGCCGTTCCTCCCGCATGCAGAGAGGTCTCGATCACGCCCTTGACCCCCGCTGCACCCGCCAGTTCTACGCGGTTGCTCTCAGCAGCGGAGAAGCACATCTCCATATCCGTGACAATATTCTCGATGCGCTGGGAAAAATACGCGTGTACCGAGAGGGCGATGATCGCAACACACAAGCCCATCGCTGTTGCAATCAGGGCCTCACCGACACCACCCGTAATGGCACTCGGTTCCCCCGCCTCGATGTTGAACACGCTGAACGTCGAGATCATACCGCTGATTGTACCGAGGAGTCCGAGCAGTGGTGCCATTGTGACAATGACGCTCAGATAGTACATACGGTTGCGCAGCTTCGAGAGCGCGATGCCCGACTGGATCTCCATGTAGGAGGACATCTTGCGCGAGTTCTTGCTGTTCTTCGAGATCGCACTGAACAGGATATCTGCAATCGCGCCGCGTTTTTCATCCGTCAGCGTGACAGCGTCCTTGTATCTGCCATTTGCGATATGCAGCATAAAATCATGTGCGAACGCACGCCCCGCATCCATGCGCGCGAAGTAGAACGCACGCTCAATGCCGATGAATACGACAAAGATCGATGCTGCGAGCAGGAAGTACATGACCAGCCCACCCTGCCGAAAAAATTCAAGCCCCTGTGCAATAAAATCCATTCTTCAATCTTTCCTTCCTTTTGAACCGCGATCATCCAAGCCATCCATCATAAATGCACTTATTCTACTACATATTTTTATTCCCGTCAACGATAACTGTTTTCATTATATCTTTCTTATCCCTGCCATACGTCTTGCAGACCATGAAAAAAAATACTATAATGAAAGCCGTTCTTTCATGAAGGAGGATGTGTTTTGAAGCTACCCCTCTTGCGCGGCTTCTGGCAGCTGTTCAAAGGATATTGGAGTTCGCCCGAAAAATGGAAGGCGCGCGGGCTGCTCACCTCGGTCATCGCGCTCAACCTTATCATGGTCTATCTGCTCGTGCGGATCAACGACTGGTACCGCGTCTTCTACGACGCGCTGCAGGCGTATGACTGGGCATCGTTCTGGCCGCTCATTGGTGAGTTCACGGGACTCGCGTTCATCTACATTGTCATTGCCGTCTACGCCGTCTATCTTCGTCAGATGCTGACGATCAACTGGCGCACATGGATGACGGAGCAATATCTCGCGCGCTGGATGCATGGGCAGGTCTACTACCGTCTGCAAGTCCTGCGCAGCGACACGGACAACCCCGATCAGCGCATCAGCGAGGACATCAACCAGTTCGTCGGCCTGACACTGACCCTCCTCGTCGGCATCCTCAAGCAACTGACGACGCTCGGAGCCTTCGCCGTCGTGCTCTGGAATCTCTCGGGCGCGATCACCGTCCCCGTCGGCGGCACAGAGTTTACCATCTACGGTTATATGTTCTGGTTGTCCCTCCTCTACTCGGGACTTGGCACATACTTCGTCCATCTCGTCGGGAAAAAACTCATCCGTTTGAATTTCGACC
Organism: Centipeda infelix ATCC 43532; assembly: GCF_000234095.1. GTDB lineage: Bacteria > Bacillota > Negativicutes > Selenomonadales > Selenomonadaceae > Centipeda > Centipeda infelix. The sequence continues at coordinate 565,441 of NZ_JH376798.1, read as the reverse complement.
AGCAGCGCTATGAGGCGGACTTCCGTTTCAGCATGATGCGGGTGCGCGAAAACAGCGAGAGCATCGCATTCTATCGCGGTGAAATGGCAGAGGGCATCGGGTTCAAGGAGCGCTTTGCAAACGTCATCAAGAACTACTGGGGGCTCATGCGCCGCACGAAGCTGCTGAACTTCTACGTCAACGGCTACGGCCAGCTCGCAATCATCTTTCCGCTCATCATGGCAGCACCGCGCTACTACGCAGGTGAAATGGCACTCGGCGGACTCATGCAGACGATCTCGGCATTCGGGCGCGTGCAGGACGCACTCTCCTTCTTCGTCGAGTCCTATAGCTCGATCGCTGAGCTTGCTGCGGTTATCCAGCGACTTTCCGGCTTTACGGAACATATGGAGGAGTCCGCACGCGTCACAAGCGAAATTGCACGAAATGAGCACAGCGATGACATGCTCGCGCTGCAGCATCTGTCCATCCATCTGCCGGACGGTGTACCGCTCCTCACGTCGTGCACACTGCGCTTTGCGCACGGCAGTCATGTGCTCGTAACAGGCGCATCAGGTGCGGGAAAGAGCACCCTGCTCCGCGCACTCGCGGGCATCTGGCCGTACGGCAGCGGTACAATCGACCTGCCGCACGGGACGAAGCGTCTCTTCCTCCCCCAACGCCCCTATCTTGTCCTCGGCTCGCTGCGCCGCGCACTCTCCTATCCGCGCACAGCGGCGGCATCCGATGAGGAGATTGCACGCATCCTAAAGCTGGTCGGAATGGATCATTTCGCCGCACGGCTCGACGATGTGGACGACTGGAGCCGCATCCTCTCGCTCGGCGAACAGCAGCGGCTTGCCTTTGCCCGCATCCTGCTCATCCGCCCCGACTGGATCTTCCTCGACGAGGCGACATCTGCCCTCGATGAGGCACGCGAACACGCTCTTTATCAACTCTTATATCAGGAACTCCCCAACGCAAGCATCATCAGCGTCGGACATCGCTCGACCCTTTTTGCCCTTCATGACAGGGAGCTCCACCTATCAAACCAAACGTATACCTATCAGGAGATCCCCCATGAATCGTAGAGATTTTTTACGGCGTCTGGCGCTCATCGGCATCGGTGCCGCTGTCTTCCCCCTCTTCCCCTCCGCAGCGGAGGCATCATGGTACATACCATCCGTACTGCCGGGTGTCAGCATTCGTCCGACACATTTGAAGTTCAGATCGCTTGAAAACCGCTTTGTGACGGACTGTATCGTCGTTCATCACATCGGCATGCCAAACGATGACGATGTCGCAGCAGAAACCGTACATGAATGGCATTTGAATCAAGGGTGGGCAGGCATCGGCTATCACTTCCTCATCCGCAAAGACGGCACGATCGAGGAGGGTCGACCGCTCGGCACGATCGGTGCACATGTTTACGGCGAAAACAACCATACCGTTGGCATCAATCTCGCAGGCAATTTCGAGATCGGGGCTCCAACCGAGGCGCAGAAATCCTCAGCAGCGCATCTCATCGCCTCGCTCTGCACGATCTATCAGCTCGACCCACGGTGGCAGGGTACGGTCAAGGGACACCGTGACCTCAACGCGACCGCCTGTCCCGGCCGCTATCTCTACGCCCAGATGCCCGATATTGTCCAACAGGCACGTCTCTACTACGCATCCGAGGAGCTGCAAGCGGAGCGTCTGCGCATCGCGCAGCGTGAACGCGAGGCACAGGAAGCACAGCGTGCACGCATCCGCGCACAGATGGAGGAGACACAGCGCAGGAACGGCATGACACGCCCCTCACATCCGACACCGAGCAGCCCCAACCCGCCCGTGCAGCCCCCACCGGCAAAGCCGAACATCAAGCCGAGCAAACGCCCCGATCTGCCGAAACCAAATCCGAATCCCACACAACGGCGTATCGCAACATAACACACAGGAGGTGAAGAACGATGGGGTTTCACTACCGCTGGTTCGACCGCGATCAGGAGAAGGTCGATGAAATGGGCATTCCACTCACGCGTGCGCAGATCGACGCACGGGAACACGCCAAGGAACCCGAGCGCATCTTCTCACGCGGCGAGCAGACGGGCATTGTCCTCTCCTCGCTGATCTTTGCCTACGGCTGGACGGAGGGCGACCTTCCCCTCATCTTCTTCTGCCTTTCCTTCCTGATCTTCGAGCTGCGAAAAATTGTCGCACGATACTCCCGAACCTATGGAAAGAGCATCGCAAATGCCATGCAGGGGTTCAGCATTGCGCTGATTCTCGGTGCACTCACGCTGGTGCTGACCACCTAGGAGGTTCAATTTTCATGAAACAGCAAATGGGTATGGGCGTTTTGAAGGTCTGCGCCGCGCTGGCGATCGTCCTGCTCTTCGTCATCATTCACCTCCTCGCACCGGAGTTCCTGCCCGAGCTCTTTACGCTGCTCGCGAGCGGCGACATCCCGCAAACAGTCGAATACATCCGCTCATTTGGTGAGTGGGCAATCGTCTTTGCCTTTCTTCTCACCCTCTTTACGAACGCGCTCGGCTTTCCGCCTGCCATCATCTTCTCGACGGCAAATGTCATCCTCTTTGGCATTGTGCCCGGCATTATTCTCTCCTGCGTTGCGGAGACCGTCGGCGTAACGATTGCATTCGTCCTCATGCGCTTCTACTTTCGTGAGGCGGCAGAGAAAGCAATCGCAAAAAGCCCCTTTCTCTCCAAGATTGACCAGTACAGCGGCAGCAAGGGCTTTATTATCATGCTGATCGGGCGTATGGTGCCCTATTTCCCCTCCGCTCTCCTGAATGCCATCGGTGCACTCTCCTCCATACGTCTGCGCGAGTACGTGCTCGCGTCGCTCGTCGGTAAATTCCCGTCGACGGGCATCGAGGCGATCATCGGGCATGACATCATCATGCATCAGGAGGACAATACTCGCCTTATCATCGTCATCATTGTTGCCGGCATTCTCATCTATACTGCTATTCGCTACGAAAAGCGCCTGATGCATGCCGAAGCTGTCATACCGAAAAGGGAGAACAACAAATGACGCGCCGCTCCTTTTTGCAGTCCGCCGTCAAGACCATTCTCGCGATGGGCTTTGGCGGTCTCTTTTCGCCCCGCTCCGCTTTCGCTGCGGATGGCATTCAGCACCTTCGTCAGATGGTGACAGCACATCCTGCAAAGACGCGCATGATCCAGTGGGACAGCCCGCAGCAGCTCGAAAATGTACGCATTGAGCAGCGTGACAGCAAAGGGCACATGGATCGTACGATTCCCGCCTATACCTACCTCGCAATGGACGACGAAGTTCAGTTCATCTATCACGGTGAGATTCCTGCCACCGCAGGAAGTTTCTATCGTATCATACACACAGCGGGTGCGACGGATTGGATTCCGATCCTGCCGATACACGAGGACGGGCAGGTACGTGCCCTGCTCTTTTCGGACAGTCAGTGCGGCGAAAGCTACGAAGTGTGGGAGACAACCTATCAGACGGCATGGAAGCGGCATCCGAACGCCGACTGTGCCGCCATCGTCGGCGACCTCACGGACAACGGAGAATCGGCATGGCACTGGCGCAGCTTCTTCGAAGCAATGGAGCCAGGAACAGCGCTCGCGCGGCATCCCCATATCCCCGTCCTTGGCAATCACGAATACTACGGACTGCAGTGGACAGCGGTACCGCCCGTACGCTATCTGAAAACCTTCGCACTCCCCGACAATGCCAGCCGTGATTTTCGCGGACATTACTATTCCTTCGACATTGGTGCGGCGCATATCATTATCCTCGATACACAGTTCCTTGAAGCCGAGGAGCGCGGCAATGCTCTGAAAGCGGAACAGATGGACTGGCTCCGACGCGATGCTGCGGCAAGTGCAGCCCCGTGGAAGATCGTCCTCATGCATAAGGATATCCTAGCGTACGGCGACTATCAGCCCGAGCAGAATAGGAATGACGGCATCAGCGATGTCGGGCAGGTCTTTCTGGATGTATTCGACGAACTCGGTATCGATCTCGTCGTCTCAGGGCATGTCCATGCCTACCGCCGTCGCCGCATCCGTGCGCGGCAGACAGACGAACATGGCACACTATATCTTCTCGCAGGACCTGCGGGAAATCAGTACTTTGACGTTCGCCCTGAAAAGTTCGATATCGTCGCTGGGCCGAATCCTACACCGTCCAACTACCTCTATATGGAGGCAGATACACAGCATCTCCACATCCGCTGTGAAACTGTGAACGGGACGGTGCTCGATACGATTGACCTACACAAATAAAAGGGACTGTTGCACACAGTTAGAAAACTTCGTGCAACAGTCCCTTGTCATTATGCCAGCGGTATCGCTACAAGCGCCCCTTCCACCGCTTACGCGGTCCCCCTCCCCCGTGTCGCACGGGGGAGGCTAGGATTATGGCATCTTAGCTTCCCCCGTCGCAACGGGGGAAGTGGCGAGCGCAGCGAGTCGATAGGGGCGTTCGTGCACCCCCCCTTTTGTGTAAGGCACGGTATGAGAGAAGTGCTCTACCACACTTTGCCGACCATGAACCAGAGACGGTTCTTTGCCTTTGCCTCCTCGCTCGCGTTCCGCGCGAGGCCGATGCGCCGCGCCCAATCGAGCCGCAGGAAGTAGTCGCCGGGGCGACTGTAACTGACACCGATGCCCCAGCCGCTGAGTGTCGTGCCGCCATCCACGCCGTCATGCGCGTATACCACATGCCCCGTGTCATAGTAGGTGCTGAGATCGAGATGCGGGATGCCCGTCCGATAGACCAGCTCCGCACTCGCGAGATAGCCGCTGTCGCCCGAGCCCTCGCCCTGCGGGTAGGCACGCACGCCATTTGCCCCGCCGAGGTAGATCTCCTCCGAACTGTCGAGGTTGTCCCCCGCCGCCTGGAACTGTGTCTTGAGGTTCAGATGGAAACGTCCGCCGAGTTCCTGCCGCACGCCGAGATTCAGCACGCCCTTGGTAAAGCTGCCCTCTGTCCCCGCACGCCGCATCTGCCGCTCTGCCATCGCCGAGTCGGACGCAATCGTGCCATGATAGGCGGTGAGGTCGTAGGTCAGACGCGTGCGCGGGCGGACCATCTCGCCGCGTACACCGATATGCGCGGCACTGCTGTGCTTTTCGAGTGTCATGCCGACGTTCTTGTACTCGTCCTCGAGTTTTCGCCAGTCCCATCCGTAGGTGAGACTGACGCTGTCCCGCGCGGTGCGCAGGAGCGGCGATGTGCCAAAGAGACTCACGGTGTCGGCGTGTCCTGCTGCGCCAAGGCGGCGAAATGCGCCCGAAAGCTCGTAGTCCATGCGGCTGACACCGAGGCCGAGCACGGTGCCGCCCACGCCGACGGGGCGGGTATAGGTGACGCTGTAGTTGCGGAGGTCTTCGTTCGAGAGCATCGCGGCAAGGCTCAGCCGATCGCCGCTGCGGGTGAGGTTCGACAGGCTCGCCTGTGCGCCGTAGCGGTAACGTCCTGATGTCTTGCTGCCGTAGTTCTCACTGTAGAGGACGAAGCTCTGCCGCTTGCCGTCCCGCACGCGGATGGTGAGGTCGCTCGTGCCAAAGTCCGCGCCGGGCGAGAGCAGTCCCGCCGCTTCGATGCCGCCGAGGGCGGCGATGTTGTACAGAGCCTTTTCAAGCCGTCGTCCCTCGATGGGTGCGCCCGTATGGAGCGCGTGGGCGAGGCGGCGGATCTGTCCGTCGTCGATGGCGGCACTACTGTCGATCGTGATTTTCCCATAGCGTCCCGCGAGAATGCGGATCTCAAGTGCGCCCTCCGCATTCGTCTGCGGCGGGAGATAGGCGGCAGCGGCGGGATAGCCGTGGCTGCGTGCGTACCGGGTGAGCTCTGCGAGAAGCGCGTTGATGTCGGCTTCGGAGAGCGTGCGGCGAAGGTACGGTGCCGTCCTTTCATCGAGCGCAGCAGCGGAGAGCTGCGTGCCGTCCTGCTCGACGTCGATGCGCATGAGGCGAAAGGCTGCCGCTGTACTGCCGCCGCCTGCGGTCGGCAGGCTGCTTTCGAGGGCGTTTTCTTGTACCTTTTCGGGCAGATACGCATCGGACTGCGGCAAATTCGTCGCTGCAAAGGCTGTGCTCGGCAGGAGAAGCACCGCTGCGAGGGGCACGGCAAGTCCAAAGCGCGCGTGTTTTTCTTTTATCTTCAACGGAAAGACTCCTTTTCACAAAGATTTAACGAAGCACGAATACGCACCATCAAAGACGCAACCCCTGAATTTCGAAGGCATGTTCCGCATCGAAGCGATAGATGCCGAGCGTTGCCGTGGGGATGGGACGCGGCAAGCCGAATACATAGACCTCCTGCCCGAAGCCCATATCAAAGCGCGGCGCGGCATCCTGCACGAGTGCGGCAAGGATGCCGCCTGCCATGGGCGCGGCGATGTTGAATGCACGCGCATTGCCCGCCGCCTGCGTAATGCGGTAGTTGCCGACGACACCGTCACTCGTGCTGCCGACGCGCCCTATGATGTCGTAGCTGCCCGGCGTATCGGTATTCGTCAGCGTCGTGCCAAATGTGATGCCGTCCGCACCGAATACGCGCTCGTCCTCACCGTCGGCGAAGCCCTCCGCGCGTCCCGTGAAGGAGGGCAGCGGCGCGCCCTGCACAATGCTCTGCGGCGCGGCGCTGAGCGTCAGCGTGCGCGGCGTGATTGTGCCTGTGCCCGTGAGCGTCGCCGTATTCAGACGATAGTTGCCCGCGCCCGCACCCGTGAGGGTCAGCCCCGTGTAGGTGACCGCGTGTGTGCCGACGTTCTTGTCCGCATAGTTGCCCGTGCCTGTGCTCGTGACCGTGATGCCCGCGCCCTCGCCGTCCACAAAGTTCGAGAGGGTATAGTTCTCGCCCTTTTTCAACGCGTCGCCCGCATTCCGCGTGCCGTCGTATACCTTGTCAAAGGTCTGCCCCGCCACAGCGCCGAGCGTCAGTGTGCGCTGCGCGATCGTGCCCGTGCCCGTGAGCGTGGTCTTGTTCAGCGTGTAGTTGGTCGCGCCCGTGCCCGTGAGCGTGAGGTTCTTGAAGGTTACTTCCTTGTCTGTCCTCGCGTCTTTGCCCGCCGTATACGTACCCGTGGCAGATGCCAGTGCGAGATGGTCGCCCTCCGTGCCGACAAAGCCCGTGAGGGTATAGTTCGTCCCCTTTGTGAGGGACTGCGTCACGTTTGCATTGCCGTCGTAGGTCTTGTCAAAGCGTGCGCCGCCCGCGAGCGCGAGATTCAGCTGCTTCGCCGTAATCCTGCCCGCCCCCTGCGCTGTCGTCGCGGCGAGACTATAGTTCCCCGCACCCGTGCCTGTGAGCGCAACGCCCGTATAGCCCACGGCATTTGCCGCCGCGACGTTCTTGTCGTTGTACGATGCGCCCGCAGCAGTCGCTGTGACAAGGTTCTCCTCGCCCGCGACGACATTGCCGAGCGTCGCATGGAACTTCGACGTGTCTGCGGCGGTCGTGCCGTCGTAGGTCTTACTCTGCGCCGCAACGGTATCAACGGTCAGCGCACGCCGCGTGATCGTCCCTGCGCCCTGCGCCGTGGTCGCGGCGAGCGTGTAGTTCCCCGCCTCCGCACCTGCGAGGGCGACGCCCGTGTAGTCAATGCGATTTGCCGCAGCGACATTCTTACTGTTGTAGGTCGCACCCGTGGCGGTCGCCTTCACGCTGTTCTCCTCACCCGCGACGACATTGTTCAGTGCCGCATGGAACTTCGACGTGTCTGCGGCTGTATTGCCGTCGTAGGTCTTACTCTGCGACGCGACTGCGCCGAGGGTCAGCGCACGCTTTGTGATTGTGCCGATGCCCGTGAGCGTGGTCTTGTTCAGCGTGTAGTTGCCCGCGCCCGTGCCTGTGAGCGTCAGCCCGTTAAACGTGACGGCTTTGTCTGCGGCGGCATTCTTGTCGCTGTATGTGCCTGTAGAAGAACCGAGTGCGATGCCATTGCCCTCGCCCGTGACAAAGCCCGTGAGGGTATAGTTCGTCCCCTTCGTGAGCGACTGCGTGACGTTTGCATTGCCGTCGTAGGTCTTATTAAAGCGCGTGCCGCCCACGAGGTCGAGCGTCAGCTGCTTCGGCGTGATTGTCCCCACGCCCCGCGCCTTTTTGATGGTATAGTTCTTCGCACCTGTGCCTGTGAGCGCGAGATTTTGGAACGTCACTTCCTTATCCCTGCCTGCGTTCTTGTCCGCATACTTGCCCGTGACAGCACCCGCCAGTTCGACATCTGAGCCATCGCCCGCGACAAAACCCCCAAGATTATAGTGCTGCCCCTTCGTGAGCGTCCGCGTGACGGTATCTCGCCCCCCGTCATAGGTCTTGTCAAAGCGCGTGCCGTTCGTAAAGCCGAGTGTCAGCTCCTTCGGCTTGACCGTGTACGCGCCGCCGATGATGTCATACTGCTCGCTGTAGGCATGATATGTGCCGGCATCCTTCCCTGCCGTCCATGTGATACCGGGGGCGAGACCCGCAATCGTCGGAGTCGTGCCGTCGTAGACCTGCTCGCGGTTTGCAAGATGCTTTGTCCGGAGGAATGCCTTGAGCAGCGGCATGGTCTTGCCGTCGTAGATGCGCCACGGCGCACCCTTGCCGCCCTCGGTTGCAACGTCACTGCCCCATTCCGCGTATGTCGCTGCCTTCTTCATATCGTCCAGACTGTGCTCTTTGACATCGCGCACTGTAGTATTTCCCATCTCTTTGCCGACGCCCTTCCGGATCAGAGCACCGTTCCCATCCTTTACACTGCCCTCCTTCCATACGGCATGGCTGAGCGTGTCACCGTTCAAAAGGCCCACAACGCCGCCGACTTGCGAATCCGTCTGTCCCGCTCGTTGCTCCACGTCTCCCGTCTGCACGGCGTTCTGAACGCTGCTCTCATCTACCGCGCCCGCAATGCCGCCGAGTATCTCATTTCCTATGACCTTGCCCGCATTCCGGACGTTCTGAACGGTGACGCTGCTAAACGCATATCCCACAATGCCGCCGACAACACGGTTCCCTTCGACTGTGCCCTCATGGTAGGCGTTCTCAATGATACTTCCGCTTTGTTCTAGCGTTCCCACAATGCCGCCGACCATGCTACCGCCATGAACCTTACCGCTGAAGGAGACGTTCCGTATGGTAGACCATCTTGCAGTTCCCACAATGCCGCCGACATCCTTCACTCCCGACACGGAGGCGTCCTTCAGGGAGACATTCTCGATGACTGCACCATGATTGATGTATGCGAACATCCCGCGAGAATACTCCCCATGAGTATCGGTCGGTGGCTTAATGGTAAGCCCCGTGATCGTGTGCCCTACACCGTCAAATCGTCCCGTAAAGGCCCCCATGCTATTATCAGAACTGCCAATCGGCTGAAAGCCCCCATCCCAGTCCTGTGTCTCACTTGCCGCGATGTCATTCGCGAGCATATATCTGCCGATAATCTTCTTATCCGACCCGGTAACCGCTGCATTCACCCGATTCGCGTCCATGTGCTGCAGCTCGTAGACATCATGCACGCGCATATAGTCATAGTCCGTATGCGCATCGGTGCCGTTCAACTTTTTGACATCCCATCCGCGCGATTTTGCAGATGCGGCATGATGCGCGACAGTCGTGCTCGCATAGTCGGAGACCGTCTTCGAGGAAGTTCCGCCGTTTATGGTGAAGTTCCTCGTGATTTTATTGCCGACATCGTAGCCGATATGCGGCGTTTCTTCACTACGAATGGTGACGTTCGTCCCCGTAAGCGGCGCATTGCCCGCCATGTTCTTCACATCATCCGTGTTGAGGACTTTGACGTTCTTGCCCTCAATGTAGAGTTTGCTCGCCTTTACCGTACCGAGGTTCAGCACATCGCCCATCTGTGCGGTCGCGGAGAGCGGGCTTGTGCCGTTTGCCTTGAATGTGTTCGTCGCTGTGGCAATGTCGGCAGGATTCGCCGTCGAGAGGTAGAGTGCGCCCGTATTGACCTGCGAATCCTTAGCGAAGAGAATGCCGTGCGGGTTCACAAGGTAGACGTTCCTGCCGCCCTCGATCGTGCCGTAGATGTTCGACGCGCCCTCGCCCGTGACGAGGTTCAGATAGTCGCGCGTCTGACTGCCGCCGTCAAAGCGTACCTTCTCGCCCGAGTCGATGGAGAAGTCCTCCCAGCGGAGGATATTGTGCGCGGTCTTGCCCGTGATGTCCATGACCGTGCCGCTCGTGGAGATGTCTGCCTCGGTCTTGTTCGTCGCTGCGTTCGCGCCCTCGATGGGGAGAGCATACGCGTGCGGCGCGGCAAAGGGGGCGGCGACGATGCCTGCAAAGAGCGCACAGAGGAGCGTGCGGCGCAGCTGTTTGTTCGATGCTGATTTCATTTTGCTTCGACCTTTCTTGTTTCAAAAAGTATACGATTAGAACTCGATGCGCACGCCGAGATTCGCCTTCCATTTCTCACGAATGGCATCCGCGCCCGCCGTACGGCTGAGCTCACCATAGAGATCCGCTCTGCCGACGCGCCGCGCAAAGCCTACGCCGTACTCGAAATAGCTGTCCCGTGCCGTGTAGCTGCGGTCAATGGAGGTCGATCCATACTGCGCCCGCATATGGAGATCGCCCTTGAACTCGCGCAGATAGCCGAGTTTCAGATAGACCGTGCCGTGCTCGTCCTCGCAGCCAATCTGCGTGCCGATGCGCCCGACGAGTGTGGTGACGGCATCGTTTGCGATGTGAGCCCCCGGCAAAGAACCTGCGCGCATCGTATAGTCTGCCGCGCCGATGCGTCCATAGTTCAGCTCGACCTGTGGTGTCCAGTAGAAATGCGGGTTGATAGCTATGCGGTGTCCGTATTCGACGGAGATGTTCCAGCCGTTCACGCCGTAGCCGCCCGTGTATGCCGTACCGTCAAAGACGGCGGTTGCATCGTTCGTCATGCGTCCGTATTTCACGATCGCGTCAAGATAATCGCCGCGTTTGCCCATGTAGCTGCCGTACACACCGAAGAAGTGTGCACGATGGCTGCCGTCGAGGTCGCTGTTCCGTGCCGTGCCGCTCGATGTTGAGGCTGCAACCCCCATGAAGAGCGTGCCGTCCTTCAGCGGGGCTACGCGGTCGATGCCGACCTGTACGCCGCTGTAACGCCCCTCCGTAGGATAGCTGCCGAACTCCGTCCTGCCGCCATAGCCGCGCACCCACGCGCCGGATGCTCCGCCCGCACGCAGTCCGCCCATGCGCCGATGCAGGTCGTTGTTCTCGCCGCGCCATGCACTGAGCTGGGCGAGCGCCATATCCATGAGAAGGTCGGCGGTGCGCAGCGCGGGACCTGGTGTTGGCGGCGTCGGCGGTGGTGTCGGCGGCGTCGGCGGTGGTGTTGGCGGCGTCGGCGGTGGGGTTGGCGGCGTCGGCGGTGGGGTCGGATTTGCATCCGTTATCTCGACTTTCGTCACACGTACAATCTTCCTGCCGCCTTCCGTCGCCTCAACAACGGTCGGTTTGATCTTGAAATTCTTCGTCAGAAGTCCTGCCGCAACGGCTTTCTTTGCAGTATACTCCGGTGCCGTTACCGTGTCGCCCGTATTGTTGGAATCCAGTACGGGAATGCCGTCCGGCGCTGAGGGCGTGATCTCATAGTTTGTCTTATTTGCGGCGTCGTTCATCTTCGGGTCGAAGCCGATTTGCAGTTTGTACTGATTGCTCGTGCCGGTCACGCCGTTCAGCACGATCTTGTCCGCACGATTATGCGTGAGGTCGGTGGAGATGCGGAAGGTCGCACCATTAAGAGCCGTCCGCGCATTGTGGAATATCAGCGTGCGCTGTCCGGCGGCAATTCCGCGTGCTGCATTCGGCGCAGCAAACGCCATGTCGATGATGCCGCCGTTCGCCGAGAGGTGGAAGCCAAGCGGCTTGTTCTGATCCTCTGCCCAGTTCGCGCCCCCGTCCGTACTCGTCTCACCAAAATCCTGCGCATAGGGAGTGGGATTAAAGAGCGTATAGGCATCCCCCTTTGGATACCACGTCGCCCCATCCGAGAGTTCGAGACGCACGCCACCGCGTTGATGCAGAGCCTTACCGTCTAGATCTCTAATCCCGCCCGCAAAGTAGGACTCCGCTCCCTTCAGATAGAGATTGACATAGCCGCCTCTCTCAGAGGTGTTATCGGGTCTGCCCACGAGAATATCGCCGCGCAGCTCCACCTTGCTCGTTCTGTCAGGATTGACCGTCAGAATCCCCGTCCAGTCCTGTGTGCCATCCCCGTGACTGAGTGCCGCGAGGATATTGCCCGACGAATTTATAATCTTGACATTTCCCTTGAGGATTGCCGTACGATTCGCATGGCTTGACGTGGGAGTATCCTGATCGATGCCCTTCACGGTGATCGTATCGCCCGTTATCTCCACATCACGCGTCTCTGTCGTATCAGCGGTATAGGTCTGGGACGCGGTGATCGGTGCGGCGAGTGCCGTACTTGGCACAAACGCTGTGCCAAGTGTGAGTGCAAGGGCGATCTGTGCGCTAAGGCGCATCTGTTTGTTGTCTGCATTCGTCTTCATGTTCAATGCTCCTGTCCCGATTGATTGATCCTGCTCGTCTGTTCCAGATAGAACTCCATCAGCCGCTCCGCCGCCGCGTGAAAGTAATGCGCCGCCGCAGGGTAGTCCTCCGCCGCCTCGGCATGACAGCCCGCAAGGTAGGCGATGCGCGTCTCCCACGGCTCGGACGGTGTGAGACCGCGCCACGGCGAGTCTCGTACCACCTGCCAATAAGGCTCACGCACACGCGGATCGGCATAGCGAACCCACGGTTTCCCCTCGTTGAGAAAGTGCCAGATGGTATGCTCCGCCGCAAAGTCCACATCCCACGGCGCAAAGGCATCCATCAGCCGCACATGACGCTTTTCGAGTACGGCAAAATCCCCGTCCAGAACATAGTTGAGCGCGTCCTGTTCGAGGAGGGGGAACGAGGCGCCATGCGTGCGCCACGCATCGAGGACGCGTGCGGTCAGCTGCATGGAGCGCCACCGCGCGAGGTCGATGAGCATGACGCCCGCGTTGAAGTAGTCCGTCCCCCGCAGGCCGATGCGCTGTGCCTTGTGTCCGCCGTCGCCCTCACGGGCAGCAGCGAGCGGTGCCGTGCCGAGGTCGTGCGCATAGAGACCGGCGAGCCGCCCGACGCAGAGTGTATCGGCATCGAGATAGAGGATCCGCGTCAGCTCCTGCGGCACCAGCTCCGGCATGAGAATCCGAGTGAATACGCTGCGGTTGATCCGCTCATGCGGAATCCCATTGGGAAACGGAATGGCATCGAGTGCCGCGCGTGCGTCATAGATATGGACATCTGTCCTCGGAAAGGCGGCGCGAAATTCCTGCAGTCGTTCGATGTCCTCCTCCGCAATCCCATCACAAACAAGATGAAAGCCAATCTCCTCCCCCGCATTCTCTGCGGCAACGGAGGTCATGACGATGCCCGCGTATTTTACATAGCCGGTGTCTACGCCAAGCGCAATTTCATATGACATCATTTCCCTCTGTTTTACTGATACGAAAGAACTATATATACCATTATTATTTTCTCACATCTGAGAGAAATATCAACAAAGTTGGTCATAAACGACGAAAGTATGTCATGAACGCGAAAGCAGTCAAATTATACTTGCAATCCTTTTCTTATTTTCATAAAATATTTTATAAAGAAGGAGGCATATTCTATGAAGATTGCGGTGCTCGATGACAATCCGAACGATCTGCACACGCTCTGCACAACACTCGACACGATCTGTTCCGACCATATGCCGCGCCCTATGATTCGCGCGTTCACGGATGATAAGAAATTCCTTGCGCATATGTCCTCCGCGCGCGCCGACATTGTCTTTCTCGACATCTACCTGGGGGAGCGCACGGGCATCCGTACGGCGCAGATTCTGCGTTCATTCAATACGAACTGCGCGATCATCTTCGTGACGACGAGCCGCGAGCACGCGGTCGAGGCATTCGACGTGACGGCGGCGCACTATCTCATCAAGCCCGTGACGGAGGCAGGGGTGCGCGAGGCACTGTCGCGCACGCCGTTCTTCAAAAAGGATCGTCCTACCATCACGCTCACGATTGACTATACGGAGCAGCGAATCCCCATCGAAAACATTCGCTATGTCGATGCAGACGGACGCCGCTGCTCGTTTCATCTGACGGACGGCACGACACGCTCTCCCTATATGACGCTCGCCCGTGCACGGGAGCTGCTCGATGCCATGCCGATGTTCCTCGCCTGCCACCGCAGTCTGCTGGTGAATATGGACTATATACAGCAGCTGACTTCGGACGGCATCCTGCTGGCGGACGGCACACTCCTGCCGATTGCGACGCGCCGCAGCAGCGAGGTCGAGCACAGCTACCACGCCTATATGCTGCAGAAAATGCGTGCAGGATTTTCGTCATAGGAGGAACCCCATGCACGCATTTCCTATGCTCGAACTCATGCAGTATCCGCTTGCCGTGCCACTGGTAACGCTGCTGTATACGGCGGTTCACATTCTGCCCGTCAATCTGATCCGTCTCTATATCTTTCGCCGCTATCTACGTTTTGCTCCGCTGCCGATCATTGCGGGGCTGCTCCTGCTCACGGGGATCGAGGCGGTCATCCAGATTGAGGCGGTCACGGTATTTTCACGGCGCATCGCCTTTCCGTTTCTCTTTTTTATCTTCTTCTATCTGCTCGCGATGACGCGCGTGCCGATCGGCAAGCAGATCTGCATCCTCATCCCCCCGGGGCTGGTCTGGTTCGCCATGCAGACGGTGATCTATGCCGTGGAGGATGCTTATCCGCTCTTTGATGTGCCGTTCCTGCTCTCGGGGCTTTGCACGATTGCCTGTCTCCCCATCGCTGTGCCGCTTTTTCTGTACTATGGGCGCACAATTGCCTCACCGCTGCTTGCGGATGATTCCTTTGATTCGGTATGGACGCCGCTCGCGTGGCTGGGTATGCTGATTCTCGTGCTCACGATCCTGCTCTCGCCGTTCAATGATCTGCGGACACATACGGCACTCTTTGTGCGTCTGAGCGGGGCGGTCGGCGGTTTCTGCTGCATCGGTCTGGCTCTCTATGCCATGAATGCGCGGCTGCGGCAGCGCGAGCTGCGCGAACAGGTGGCACGCGAGGCGGAGATGGCGGAAATCACTCGCCAAAATGCAGCGCGGATGGAGGAAAATGCCCGCACGACACGCGCTTTTCGCATGCAGTTCACGGAGATGGTCACTGCGGCACAGGATATGCTCGCACGCGGGGACACGGCAGGCATCGAGCGGCTGATGGGCGATGCTGCGTCAGCAATCCAAACGCGCTACGCGCCCGTCTGTGCGAATGAGACGGTAAACATTCTCGTCGGCTATTGGCAGCCGGTCTTTGAACGGCTCGGCGTACAGCCGGCATACCGCATTGAGATTGGTGCGGAGAATCCGATTGACCCGCTCGATCTGACGGCAATCCTCGGCAATCTGCTCTGTAACGCCGCCGAGGCACTGGAGCGCCTCGCGCCCGATGCCCCGCGCATCCTGCAGCTCGCACTCATCCATCAGGGGGACACGCTCTTTCTGACGATGGACAACAGCTATGACGGAGCGCTGCGTTACGATGCAGAGGAGCACCTGCTCTCGTCCAAGCGCGGCTACACCGAGCGCGGCATCGGTATGGAGAGCATACGCGCGCATCTGGTGCACTATAACGGAACAATGGAGATTGCGGCGGAGGGTGCGCTCTTTGCTGTCTCGATTGTACTGCAAGCGACAGCGGAGCGTGCGGCAGATGGCACGCCGACACGGACGGATGGCTGCGAGGGAGGCGGCAGATCATGACCGACACAGAGATTCGGCTGCTGCACACGTTCGTGTGTGCACCGCCCTTTGACCTGCTCGTTTTCTATGTCTTTCGTAAGCGGCTGCGTTTTGCGCGGGGCTGCGTCCTTGTCGGCTATCTGCTCCTGCTCGTACTGACACAGTGTATTCAGATGACGGCGGGGCTGGATATGTCGCTGACTGCCCTCCTGTGCCGCCCGCTTGCCGTACTCTATATGATGGCGACGATCCATGACCGCCCGCTGCGCGTGCTCTCGATCGCCCTACTCGTCTATTCGCTGCCGATGCTTGCGGGGACGATTGGTGCGGCGGCGGAGCATTTCTTCGGTGCAGGACTGCCGCCGGGACTGTGGAAATGTCTTCTCATCCCCATGATGTTCCTCCTCGTCCTGCCCGCCGCGCTGCATACGATCCGCCACCTGCTCATGCCGATGCTGTCCGTTGATGATCGGCGGCTCTGGCTCTATCTCTGCGGCTATGAGGTGATTCTCGTCGCGCTCGCTGTCGCCGCGGATCCATCGGGGACATCGGTGCAGCCGACGATCATCGCTGCGCGGCTGCTGCTCCCGCTCGCCCTCATCCAATACCTGCGCGTATCGAATCTCCTCGCACGCTATACAGAGGAGGGCAACGCACTCCACACGCGGCAGCTCCATGAGCAGATGATCCGCAGTGCCGAGGAGGCGCGTTATCAAACGATGCTCGCCCTCTGGCGCAGCTCGCGCCGTATGCGCCACGATCTCAGACACCATATGACGATGATCGCGCAGCTCGCGCATGAGGGCAGCCGTACACGTCTTGCTGCGTATCTGGACGATCTCGCGGAGCAGTTCTCCGTGCAGAAGGCAGAACGGCACAGGCAATAAAAAAGACCGCCGAGCAAAATGCTCGAACGGTCAAAAGTCCGTGATTTATGCCGCTTTCTTTACGCGCGTATACTGCAGCGCAAGAATCGCGGCGAAGATGGCGCAGCCGATGAGGTCGGTTGTGCCGCCGGGCTTGATCATGAGCAGCCCCGCACCGACAAGCAGGGCGCGCTCATACAGGCGACAGTGATCGGCGAGAAAGCCGCAGAGTGCGGAACTGACGGCGACCATGCCGAGGAGAGCGGAGAGCGTCGCCATGACGAGGGTAAGCGGGGTCGCATCCACCATCAGAATGACGGGGGAGAGGACAAAGATGTACGGGATGATGAACGCTGCAACCGCGAGTTTCGACGCGTGCACCCCCGTCTTAAGCGCATTGCCCCCGCTGATGCCCGCCCCCGCATAAGCGGCGAGTGCGACGGGCGGGGTCACGTCCGCGATGATGCCGAAGTAGAACACAAACATGTGCGCCGCGAGGATGGGCACGCCCATCTGTACGAGGGCGGGTGCGGCGATGGTCGAGGTGATGACGTAGTTCGCCGTGGTCGGCACGCCCATACCGAGGACAATTGCCGTAATCATGGTGAAGAACATCGCGGGCAGGAGCATCCCACCCGCCATCTCGATAAGTCCGGAGGCAAGACGAAGCCCGACCCCTGTCTTGGTGACAACTCCGATGATGATACCCGCCGCCGCACAGGCGATGAGCACGCCGAGCACCGCCTTTGCACCGCGCTCCAGCCCGTAGATGATCTCAATCGGCTTCATGCGCGTGGATTTCCGCAGCATGGCACAGGCGATGGAGAGGACGATCGCGACGAGTGCCGCACGCATGGGCGTATAGCCCGAGACGAGGAGGTAGACGATGACGACAAGAGGGATCGCGAGATGCCCTCGCTCCTTGATGAGGGTCAGCGGATTCGGCAGTTCGTGACGCGGGATGCCCTTGAGCTGCTTCCTCTTTGCCTCGAAATGAACGCCGAGCCACACACCCGTGAAGTAGAGGAGGGCGGGGATCGCCGCAGCTTTTACCACCTCGATGTAAGACACTCCGACGAACTCCGCCATGAGGAATGCCGCCGCCCCCATGACGGGAGGCATGAGCTGTCCGCCCGTGGATGCCGCTGCCTCGACTGCACCTGCGAAGTTCGGATGATAGCCGAGCTTTTTCATCATCGGGATCGTGAGCGAACCCGTGCCGACGACGTTTGCAACGGAGCTGCCCGAGACCGTGCCCATCAGACCGCTCGAAAGCACAGCGACCTTCGCGGGTCCGCCGCTCGCCCAGCCCGCGACCGCATTCGCGAGGTCGATGAAGAACTTGCCGAGCCCCGTGCTCTCAAGGTATGCGCCAAAAAGGATGAATAGGAAGATGAACGTGGAGGACACGCCGAGCGGGATGCCAAAGATGCCCTCCGTCGTATAGTAGAGGTGACTGATGAGCTGTTCGAGCGACAGCCCTCTATGCGCGAGAACGCCCGGCATATAGGGGCCGAGGAAGGCATATGCAAGGAAACAGAGCACGACTGTCACCATCGGCAGCCCCACGACGCGCCGCGCCGCCTCAATGACGAGCAGAATGCCGATCCCGCCCACGACGATATCTGCCGTTGTGGCGGATCCGGCGCGGGTCACAAGTTCGCGGTACTGGAGGACAATGTAGGCGGGTGCTGCCGCACCGAGGACGGCAAAGAGCACATCGATCGGGTGGAAGAAGTGATCGCGCGTCCACGCACGACGGCAGGGATAGAGCAGATATGCGAGTGCAAGCCCAAAGCCAAGATGGACGGCACGCTGCAGCTGTGCATCGAGGATGCCGAACGTTGCCGTGTAGAGCTGAAAGATGGAGAATGTAATGGCAATGGCTGCGATGATTTTCTGTGGCAGCCCCGTGTAGTGGGCGGTGTTTGATTCGCGGTCGTATTTCTTGAGGACTGCTTCGGCAGTCTTGTGATCGGTCATAGAGAGGTTCACATCCTTTGAGGAAAATTTTATATACTTCACAAAAATGCTACAAAAGAAATAGGAGGCTGTTGCACAAAGTCATTCCGACTCGTGCAACAGCCTTTTGTGTGTCTTGTCCAGACGTTCAAAGCGCCCCTTCCACCATGCTGCGCATGGTCCCCCTCCCCCGTGTCGCACGGGGGAGGCTCTGCATTACGGCATATTAGCTTCCCCCGTCGAAACGGGGGAAGTGGCGAGCTTGCGAGC
>NZ_JH376798.1:456515-546329 GCF_000234095.1 Centipeda infelix ATCC 43532 | reverse complement strand
GTGGCGAGCTTGCGAGCCGATAGGGGCGCTCGAAGACGCAGCCTCGGAATGTCATAGAAAATAGGTGTAGAGAGGCGCAACGATGAGGTCGATGCGCGTGCCGACGGGGTACATCTCGTAGACGGGGATGCGCTCCCCGCCCGCCTCGATCGTCAACTGTGTGCCGACACCCGTACGCAGACTAAGTTCGTTGTAGTCACGATCCATATCGAGAACGAAATAGTCGCCCTCCCGCCGAAATGTGCCCTCCTCGGGGAGGAACGGCAGCCCGACACCGTGCGACTGATAGCGCGTGCCCGTCAGGTGGAAATGACCGTCCGCGTGCGCGGTCAGGAACTCCTCGACGGGAGTTTTCTGCACCGAGTGGATGAAGTGGATCGTCAGAGGAACGGCATCGCGCACCTGTCGCACGAGGATAGTCTTTTGCCCGTCCGCCTGCAAAAACAGGGTGGGTGTACTCAGAATATCAAACGCAACGAGCAGCACCGCCGCTGCGAGCGCAATCAGATACGCTCTCATTTCTCGTTAAAGTACTTCTCCGCACCTGCATTCATCGGCAGGGACATCCCCGCCTTCGCCGTGTCCTTCGTGATCTGCTTGCCGACGGCATGCGCCGCCTGCAGACGGTCAAGATTCGAGAAGATTGCCTTTGTGATGCTATAGCCGAGATCCGCGTTCACCGAAGGACCTGCGACGAGCATTGCCATGACAGAGACACTTGGGATCGCCTCATCAAAGCCTGCATACGTCCCTGCAGGGATGACGGTCTTGGTGTAGAACGGATACTTTGCGATCAGGTCGTCTGCAATCTTGTCCTCCACGGGGAGCAGCCGCACGGGATTCTGCGCTGCAATATCCTGCACGGATGCCGTCGGGTAGCCCGCCGTCAGGACGGCGACATCCACATTGCCGTCCTTCAGTGCACTCGCGCCCTCGGCGAACGAGAGGAACTTTGCATCAATATCGTCATAGCTGACACCATATGCTGCGAGAATCTGGCGTACATTCGCCTCCACGCCCGAGCCCGCTGCGCCGACTGCGACACGCTTTCCCTTGAGCTCAGAGAGACTCTTGATGCCGGAGGACTGGAGCGTCACGAACTGGCAGGTCTCGGGGTAGAGCGATGCGATCCCCTGCAGACCGTCGACCTTCTTGTCCTTGAACATCTCCGTACCGTTGACCGCGTAGTAGGTGATGTCGTTCTGCACCGTCGCAAGATCGACCGCACCGTCGCGCAGCATATTGATGTTCGCGACGGATGCACCTGTGCTCTGTGCACTCGCATTCATCCCCGGGATGTCCTTGTTCAGCACCTCGGCGATCGCGCCGCCGATGGGGTAGTACGTCCCGGCTGTGCCGCCTGTGCCGATGTTGAGAAACTTCTTGTCTCCCGACGAGGCGGAGTTGCCGCCGCAGCCGGTGAGAAGCGCAGCAGAGAATACAAGGACTGCGCCTGCCGCAAGAATTTTCTTTACGGTAGAGATATTCATGTTCTTTCCCTCCATGTCTATAATAGAAAAGTTCTCGAACTATCGTCGCATGCGGCGATAATAAACGCATTTTATCATAAAGAACCCCGCGCCTGCAAGCGCGGGGCTTCTTGTATGACAGTATACACGCGTATACAAGAGGGCTTCGGTACGGCAAATCTCATTTCTCGTTGAAATATTTCTCTGCACCCTCATTCATCGGCAATGACATCCCCGCCTTCACGGAGTCGCGCGTGATCTGCTTGCCGACGGCGTGCGCTGCCTGCAGACGGTCGAGATGCGAGAAAATCGCCTTTGTGACCTTGTAGCCAAGCTCCTCGTTCACCGTAGGCCCTGCAACAAGCATCGCCATGACGGCAACGCTCGGAACAGGCTCGTTAAAGCCCACATATGTCCCTGCGGGAATAATGGTCTTCGTGTAGAACGGATACTGTGCGATCAGCGCGTCGGCGATCTCCTCCTCCACGGGGAGCAGCCGCACGGGATTCTGCGCAGCGATGTCCTGCACAGATGCCGTCGGATAGCCTGCCGTCAGAACGGCGACATCCACATTGCCGTCCTTCAGCGCGCTCGCGCCCTCGGCGAACGAGAGGTACTGTGCATCGATGTCGTCATAGCTGATGCCGTACGCCGCGAGGATCTGGCGCACATTCGCCTCCACGCCAGAGCCGACCGCACCGACGGCAACGCGTTTGCCTTTGAGCTCAGAAAGGCTCTTAATCCCTGAGGCCTTCAGCGTGACGAACTGGCAGGTCTCAGGATAGAGCGAGGCAATCCCCTTGAGACCATCCACCTTCTTGTCCACGAACATTTCCGTACCGTTTGCGGCATAGTATGCGATATCGTTCTGCACCGTCGCAAGGTCGATCGTCCCGACGCCGAGCATGTTGACATTGGCGACAGATGCGCCCGTGCTCTGTGCACTCGCGCTCATCCCCGGGATCTCCTTGTTCAGGATCTCCGCCATCGCGCCGCCGATCGGGTAGTATGTCCCTGCCGTACCGCCCGTGCCGATGTTGAGGAATTTCTTCCCCTCCACATCGGAGTTGCCGTTGCATCCTGTGAAGAGTACCACCATCGCCGCAAGGACTGCCCCTGCCGCAAAAACTTTCTTGACGGTAGAAATCTTCATGATCTACACCTCCTACCAACATCTTCAACAGTTCTCAAGATTGCAACAACTTATGATCTATAGCTGTATTCTATCACAATATTTTTATTCATTCAAGGTATTGGAACGATGATTTTTTGTTATATTCCTATTATTTCTTTTGACCAAAAAGACCTGTGGAACGAAGCAAATTTCGTTCCACAGGCCTCATAATCAGCGTTTCCGTTACAATGTCTGTTTGCAGCTGTCCGGAGTGAAGATCAGTACGCGATTGGCGAAGGGGCATTTTGCCTTCATCCGATCGAAGAGCTCGCCATCCTTCCGAAACTCCGCCGTCCCCGTCAGGAGGAAGCCGGTTCCCATTCCCCGATGCCCCTCCACCTCGTGACTGCCAAGCGTCACTGCAAGGTGAGGACACGCCTCTGCATTGCGCTCCGTCTTGCGGAATCCATAGCATGGGATTAGGATTTTCTCATCCTCGGTCACGATCAGGTACTTGTTCCACGTATTGGCGATGTGCGGCTCACCATCGGCAGATGTCGTCGCCACCGATACGATCCCATCGTGCTGCAAGCACGCAAAAAAGACTTCTGTCAGCATATACTCCTCAATTCTTCACAATTTCCGCTGTCTCCCCGTTCGCCTTCGCACGTTCGATGCATGCCTTGAGACGCGCGATGTTCTTTACATGGAGATCGATGGCAAAGCGGATGCGCTTCTTCTCCTCCTCCGTAAACGCAGGATTTTCATAGGCGGCGCGAATACGCTCAAGGCGTGCCTCCACGTCGCGCAGCTCATCCTCCATCGGGCGTACATGCTGGAGTGCGCAGCCATACACCGCACGCATCGCATCCTCGACATACTGCGCATATCCCGGTTCGCCCGAGGACTTCTCAAGCCACTGCGCGACGTGGTGGATGATGTCGTACGGCGATTCGCCGCCGTGGATCATGGAGACGATCTCCATCTTGACCTGCTGCTCGCGCCCGTGTGGCTGACGAACGTGCTCTGCATCCTCCGCCATCAGATGACCTTCTCGCCGTGGAAGCGCTCGCCGCCGATCTCAGGGTACAGCCCGTACTCGACCGCCCACTCGCATTTGTACTTGAGCGCCTGCGCATGGATGGTCGCGACGCGGTCGATATTCTCGCGTACAATCTTCGCGGGAACGCCCGCAACAAGGGAGTTCGGTGGAATGACGGCATTCTCTTTGACCACCGCACCCGCCGCGACGATCGAGCCGCGCCCGATCTTTGCCCCCGTCAGGACAACCGCCCCCATGCCGATGAGGACGTGATCCTCGATCTCGCAGCCGTGGATGCACGCGCTGTGTCCAACGGTCACATAGTCCCCGATGATGCAGGGGTTATCGTCCGCAACGTGCAGACATGTGAGATCCTGGATGTTCGAGCAGTCGCCGACAGAGATGTAGTTGACATCGCCGCGCGCGACCACCCCCGGCCAGAGGCTCGCGTACTGTCCGACGCGCACATCGCCCGAGAGAAATACCTGCGGTGCGACGAACGCCTCCTCGTGGATCTGCGGCGTGATGCCGTGAAATGCGGGGAATCCGTCCCCTTTGAATGTAAACATATCTTTTCCTTTCTAATAAGGAATCATCCTTTTTCCTCAAACGGCTCGCTGCTATGCGCTGCATGGTAGTACCTGTGCGCGGCAAGCACTTCGGCGGCACTCGGCGCGGGGCGCACGGGGACGGGATCACCGTCCGTGCGCTTTTTGCGGCGCACACCGCGCGCCTTTTCCGCTGCCGCATCGAGTGCGGTATTCGGCAGATTCTTGTATTCCTTGGAGTTCGCATATTCCATCCACTCGCGCTGCAGCGCACGCAGGAGGTAGACCTTCTCATCGTCGAGCGGTGAGAGTTTGCCCGCCTGCTGCGCCTGACGGAGCATATCGTCCAGCTCCTCGCGCGAGAGCACACGGCGGTTGCCGTATTGGTCGCGCGTCGAAGGTCCGGGTTGGAAGTGCTCCCGCTCCTTGTGCGGGTCGCTCTGTGCGCCGTCTGCGTGTGCGCCTGTGCCGTTCTGTGCGGCACTCGGCTGTGCTGCCGATGTTTCACTGTCCTGCACGGCAACTGCCTCACGCCCGAGTGCCCCCTGCATCGCGCCCGTCGTCGCGGCGGCATCACCGCCCTCACTCACAGGTGCATCAAGTGCATCACCCGCAGCGGCATCACCGCCCGCCGTCAGCGCCCCCGCGGACGAGCTCCCCTCGCAAGAACCGCCGCCCACGCCCGAGAATTTCGGTGTACTGCCGCCGCCCTTCTGCATCTCCGAGAGCACGGCGATATTCGCCTGCGCCACGGCGCGCAGGGCCTCGTCCTTCGTCTTCGCACGCTTCAGTGCGCGCGCCAGTACCTCGCGACGCTCCTCGATCCGTGCCACCTTCTCATAGAGATCGGGATCGTTTTCCTTTAGATACTGCTTGTCCCCGGGCGAGAGCTTACGCCCCTGCCGCAGCTTCTGACGAATCAGAGCCTCGCGATCCGCATCGCGATTCCCATTCGTTTTCTGCGCCTCGTCCGATCTCACCTTGCCGGGCTGTACGGGCGCACCCATCGCCTGCGCGAGACTCGTCCCCGTCTTGATCCGATACTTCATCTCGCGCCGAAGATCCCGCAGCTGTGCATAGTCGCCGACGCGCCCGATTCCCTCGAATATTGCCATAACATTACCTCCATGTAATGCGGTTTTCTACTATATATAAAGAATCGACGGGATATGCCTTCCGCATAAGCAGCTGTCCATATTCTATCGTATTTAGGGCAAAAAGAAAAGCCGATGTATCCACCGGCTCAGATTTCCTGTCATCCCATTTGGTCGTCCATGCACAATCCATTTTATAAACGAGTCCGTCGTGCAGACACTAATCACCCTGCCAAGTCCCGAGGTGCTCCCCCACCAAGGCAGACTAATCGTTCCAAATGTGCCCGTGCATCGCTCCCATCGTCTGCAATCAAACGATCGACACAACGCGCAAACAGGAAATTCATGAATGTAAATTTATCATATTTCACTTGCGCACGCAAGAGAGGGCTTTAGTCCTAAAAAATTTTTCTCCTGATAAAAAAAGATTGACATAAGAGCTCATCGGGTGCAAAATAATTACACAGAAATTTTGTGCTGCGTGACTGCGTGGGAGCGGCATGCGGTACGGGAAGAGGAATGAGGAGGAATTACTATGGGACAGCGAATGCCCATCGGGCTGCAGCTCACGGGGCTGGTCGGAAGTGTTATCGCACTGATGATCGTCCTACTTGCTGTCGTACTCTACGAGTTCAAGTCATCAAGTGCGGACTATCAGCATCTGCTCTCCGTCACGGTCAAGAACAGCATTACCCTGCTCGAGGCAGAGGACGACTTCCATCAGGGACTGAGCGAGGTGCGCGGCTACATCATCACGCGTGATCCAAACCGTGCCACGGATACGGAAAACGCGCTCAAGAAGGCAGACGAACAAATCGGTATCTTTGCCGAGCATGCGGTCAACGCCGACGCGAAAGCACGCGGTGAAGAGCTGCGCAAAGCGGTGCACGACTATACAGAGAAGACGAAGGATATCATCGCCCTCTACCAGCGCAACGACATTGAGGCAGCGACGGCAGCATCCACAGAGCTCCGCAAGAAGACGGACGAGATCGACGCGCTCTTCAACAAGGCGGCAGAGATTCAGACCACCGTACAGGAGCAGCAGCTTGAGAAACTGAACAACAACGTCGATCACATCTTTATCATCGTGCTCGTCGTTAGCATTGTCGGTATCATCGGTATCGGTGTCGCCGCCACATGGTACGCACGCCGTCTCGCCGGCCGTCTCGTCAAACTGCGTGGGGAAGTCGGCAAGCTCGGCAAGCTCGACCTCTCCTTCCAGGGCTCGCGTGCAACATGGAACGATGAGATCGGCGATATGGCAAATGAACTGCTCGAGATGAAGGATGCGCTTCACCACATCGTACGCTCCATCCAGACGGAGGCGGACAGCCTTTCCAAGGCAAGCGCCAACCTCTCGAACTCCGTACAGTCGCAGATGCAGGTCTCCGAGAGCATCGCACACACGATCACAGATGTTGCTTCTGATGCGGTGCACAACAATAATAGTATCGGTGAGATCACATCTGCCATCGAGCAGGTCAGCGCGCGCACCGAGGAGATGAGCGCGAGCGGTGTCCATGCGAACCAGACCGCATGCGACGCGGTGGACGATGCGAACCAGGGCATGAAGTACATTCACGAGCTCGTCCAGCAGAACGATACCGTCAGCAACGCCATGACCGAGATTGCACAGGTCTCTGAGAAGCTCGTCACGAGCTCCGATGCCATCAAGAACGTCGTCACCACCATCCGTGAAATCGCGGGTCAGACAAACCTCCTCGCACTCAACGCCGCCATCGAGGCAGCACGTGCAGGTGAGGCAGGACGCGGCTTTGCTGTCGTAGCAGAGGAAGTCCGCAAGCTCGCTGAGCAGAGTTCTGCCGCCACGAACGAGATCGAGCAGACCATCACCCATATGATCGAAAGCATCCAAGTCGCCGCAGGCGCAATCGAGAGTGCCGAGGAGAAGGTTGCGGCGAGCAAAGAAGTCACCGTGGAGACGGAGAAGAGCTTTGACTCCATCCAGAAGCGTCTCGAGGATGTCCGCACGAACATTGAGCAGATCAGTCAGGCAGTCGACCACACGGCGAACGATATGCAGGATGTCGTCGGCAACGTCCAGAACATCAGTGCAGTCGCCGAGAAGACGGGCGCGAATGCCGAGACCGTCGCCGCCGCATCCGAGGAGCAGAGCGCGAGCCTGCACGACGTGAGCGACAGCGCCGAGTCCCTCGCACAGACCGCCGCGAAGCTCAACGACATCACGTCGAAGTTCCGGCTGTAAAATATCTTTCAAAGAACCCCGAAGTTGTTACTTCGGGGTTCTTGCTTGCAAAAATAAAAATGCTTCCTATTGACAATCTCTTCCACCCCTATTATAATCAGACACATGAATAGTTGTTCATATGTTATTTGAATAAAGGAGACGATCACCATGAAAAAGGCATTCAAGTTTCGCGACATCGACTGCGCCCACTGCGCTCAGGAGATTGAGGATGCTGCGGCAAAGATCGAGGGTGTGAACAAGGTTCGCATCAACTTTCTCAGCGAGCGCATGACGCTCGACGCGGACGACGCACGCTTTGACGAGATCATTGCAGAGATCAAGAAGGTCGCCAAGACCATCGAGCCGGACGCCGTACTCGAGGCGTAACAACGAAAAAAGGGGGAAGCAGACATGACGAAGAAACAAAAGAGGATGCTCATGCGCATCGGCGGAGCAACAGCACTCTTCATCCCGGGAATGATCCTCGAAGACACGACCGTCGGTGTCGTACTCCTCCTCGCAGCATACGCGCTCATCGGGTGGGACATTCTCTGGCGCGCCGCAACGGGCATCCGCCACGGGCGCGTCTTTGACGAGAACTTCCTCATGGCAGTCGCCACCATCGGTGCGATCACCCTCGGCGACTACTCCGAGGGTGTGGCTGTCATGCTGCTCTACCAGATCGGCGAGTGGTTTCAAGGATACGCCGTGCAGCGTTCCCGCCGCTCCATCTCCTCGCTCATGGACATCCGCCCCGACACGGCGCGTGTTCTGCGCGACGGTGCGGAGGAGGAGGTATTCCCCGACGAGGTGGAGGTCGGTGAGACCATCATCGTCCATCCGGGCGAGCGCGTCCCACTTGACGGGATTATTACAAAGGGCGAGGGACTCCTCGACACCTCCGCACTCACAGGCGAGTCCATGCCTCGCGCAGTGCATGTGGGGAACGAGATCATCAGCGGCTGCATCAACCAGACGGGCGTGCTTGAGGTAGAGGTCACAACCCCGTACGAGGAATCGACCGTCGAGCGCATCCTGTCACTCGTGGAGGAGGCGACGGACAAAAAGGCGACCACCGAGGCGTTCATCACACGCTTCGCTCGCTGGTACACGCCCGCCGTTGTCATTGGCGCACTGCTCCTCGCCGTTATCCCGCCACTCGTCACGGGCGATCCGTTCGGTATGTGGATCTACCGTGCGCTGACCTTCCTCGTCATCTCCTGCCCCTGCGCCCTCGTCATCTCCGTGCCCCTCTCCTTCTTTGCGGGAATCGGCGGCGCGAGCCGTGCCGGCATCCTCATCAAGGGCGGCAACTACTTGGAGGCACTGGCAAAGGCGGACACCGTCGTCTTCGACAAGACCGGCACGCTCACGAAGGGCAGCTTCCACGTCACGAGCGTCATCCCCGCCGAGGGGTTCAAGGAGGAGGACGTTCTCTTCTACGCGGCGAACGCCGAACGCTATTCCACCCATCCGATCGGACGCTCCATCCTGCGCGCCTTTACGGGCGGCGGGAACACGACCGAGGAGACGGACGTACACGCGATGGAGGAAAATGCGGGACGCGGCATCTCCGCGCACATCAACGGTCATTTCATCCTGCTCGGCACGCATGACCTCCTCACAGCAAAGAAAACGGTAAACATCCCTCCTGTTCCGCATACGGGTGCGGTCTACCTCTCCGTTGACGGTCGCTTTGCGGGCGTCGTCCACGTCGCGGACGAGATCAAGGAGGATGCGGCGGAGGCAGTACGCGCCCTAAAGGAGCGCGGCATCCGCGAGACGGTCATGCTCACGGGTGACTCGCGCCCAATCGGCATGAGCGTTGGAAAAAGCCTCGGCATCGATACCATCCACGCCGAGCTTCTCCCGCAGGACAAAGTCGCACAGGTTGAAGCGCGTCTTGCTGCACAGCAGGATGACAAGACCGTCGCCTACGTCGGCGACGGCATCAACGACGCGCCCGTGCTTGCGCGTGCCGATGTCGGCATTGCGATGGGTGCACTCGGCTCGGATGCGGCAATCGAGGCGGCGGATGTCGTTCTCATGACCGACGAACCGCGAAAGATCGCAACTGCCATCGACATCGCACGCAAAACCATGCGCATCGCGTGGCAGAACATCATCTTTGCCATCGGCATCAAGGGCATCGTCCTCGTCCTTGGTGCACTGGGTCTGGCGGGCCTCTGGGCGGCGATCTTCGCCGACGTCGGTGTCACCGTCCTCGCCATCCTCAACGCCATGCGTGCACTGCATGTAAAGGAATATTGACGCACATGAAAGCCCCCGATGTTGCTCGGGGGCTTTCGTCTATTCTATTACGCTTCGCCGCGCCGCCCATGATACAGGCACCACGGCTCCTCCGCCATGAAGTCGCCGTCATGGTAGTACGCCGCGCGTGCACGGCAGCCGCCGCAGGACTTCTTGTAGCTGCACGAACCACAGCCGCCGCCGTAGTCGAGCGTACGCAGTTCCTGGAACACCTCGTTTTTCGCCCAGATCTCGTCGAACGGCGTCTCGCGCACATCGCCAAGCTCACGGTTGAGGTACGCGCACGGCTGCACCTTGCCGCGCGGACTGATGATGCAGTACGTCAGCCCCGCCAGACACCCGCGTGTAAAGCGCGTGTCCACGCCGAGCTGATCGGCGATGCGCAGGAACTGCGGCGCACAAGTCGGCTTCAACTCGATGTCCACCGTCTCCTGCTTCCGCATGATACGCGAGAGCACATCCTCATACGCCTCCGCACGCAGGGACTCCTCCTCGATCGTCTCCGCGCGTCCCGTTGGCACGAGAAAGAAGAAATGATGCGCCTTCGCCCCGATCTCCACGGCAAAGTCCGTCATCATCTCAAGCTCGTGTGCGTTCCAGTCCATCACCGTCGTATGGATCTGGAACGGCAGCCCTGCCTCACGGCAGTTCATCATCCCGCGCACCGCGCCATCCCAACCGCCAGGGAACGAACGGAACGTATCGTGCTTCGTCTTGTCGAGCGAGTCGAGCGAGATGCCCATGCCGCACGCGCCCGCTTCCTTCAGAGCCTTCGCCATCGGCAGATCGATCAGCGTCCCATTCGTGCCGAACACGGGGATGAGCCCAAGCCCGCGCGCATAGGAGACCAGTTCGAGGATATCGGGGCGCGTCAGCGGTTCTCCGCCCGAGAAAATCATAATGCGAAAGCCCGCCTTCGCAATCTCGCGCAAGAGCTTCTTGCCCTCCTCCGTCGAGAGCTCCTCGTCCGCACGGCAGCCCGCGTCGCGATAGCAGTGAGCACAGTACATATTGCAGGCATTCGTCGTGTTCCACGAGATGATCTTTACCCCGCCGCCCGCAACGCCCTTCGGATGCCCCTTCGGCATCCCCGCAGGGTGTCCACCGGGATGACCGCCCATATGCGCGTGGGGATGCCCCGCACCCCCATGTCCCGCCGCGTGCGGATGCGCCTCCATCGTCCCCTGTGCGGCATGCACCGCCTCCATTGGGGTACTCATACAGCAGCCTCCCGAACGCCGATCTCCTCATCCGTCAGATAGCAGGATGGATCGGACTCCCAGAAGTCCCCTGTCCGTGCCTCGGCACGCGTGCGGAAATTCCCGTTGCACCAGCTGAGATACTGACACTTCGAGCAGCGTCCCTTGAGGAGGGGCTTGCGATCCTTCAGCCCCGCGAGAATCGGATGCGTCATATCCTGCCAGATCTCGCCAAACTTCCGCTCACGCACATTGCCGAACGTGTGATGCTGTGTGAACTGATCGGGATGCACATAGCCGAGCGGATCGACCTCGCCGAACGCGATCCCCGAACGGTTGCCGCCGTTCGCACCGATCAGCTTCTTGATCTGCTCCGCCCCCGCATCGTTCCCCTCCGCGAGCGCCTTCAGATACATATAGACACCGTCGCAGTGGTTATCTACCGTCAGGATCTCCTTCTTGAGACCGCGTGCCTCAAAATCCTTCGTCCGCGCAATGATCGTGTCCATCGCACGGCGCGACTCCTCCGCCGTCACATCCTCATCCATCATCTGACCGCCGCGCCCCGAGTAGACGAGGTGGTAGAAACAGACGCGGTTGATCCCCTTCTCCTCAATAAAGTCAAAGATCTTATCGAGCTCCATGATATTGTGGTGGTTGATCGTGAATCTGAGCCCCACGCGCTGCCCCACGGCAACACAGTTCTCGATCCCCTCCATCGCACGCTGATACGCGCCCTCGACCCCGCGGAACATATCGTTCACATCCGCGAGCCCATCGAGTGAGATGCCGACATAGCCGACCCCGAGATCCTTGATCCGCTGCGCCACCTCACGCGTGATGAGCGTACCGTTCGTCGAGAGCGTCGGGCGCACGCCTTTGTCCCGTGCATACTCCGCCAGCTCGAAGAAATCGGGACGGATCAGCGGCTCACCGCCCGAGAAGAGCAGCACGGGCACACGGAACTCTGCCAGATCGTCGATAAAACGCTTTGCCTCCTCCGTCGTCAGCTCACCATCATACTTCTGTCCGTCCGACGACATATAGCAGTGCCGGCAACGCAGGTTACAAGTGCGCGTCGAGTTCCAGACCACCACGGGCCCCATCCCCTCCGCCGCGCCGCTCTTCATGCGGTGGGCGTTATGTCCGTAGCGCAGGGCATCCCCGTAGTACTCATCCATAAAAAGCAGCTTCGTTACGCTAATCATCCAGATCTCCTAAATACACAATACACAATTTAGACAGAAGGCGTCCCCTCGTTCCGTTTGCGGATGCCGTCGAGCAGCAGCCGCGTCTTGAGCGCGATGTTCTCCTGATATGAGAGCTCAAGGTGACTGAATGCCGCCGCCTGATAGAGCGAGTGGAACATCTCAGCAATCAGATCGACCGGCACATCGCTGCGAATCTCACCCGATGACTGCCCCTCACGAATGATCTCCGTAAACACCTGCTTGATCTGCGGGGTCATGCGTCTCCCCTGGTGCTTTGCTCCGTGCGGTGGTACTTCTACCACTCCCGGCCCCTCCGACATACTTCCGTGCGGCGCACCATGATGTGATGCCGAGAGGAAGAGCGGCATGACAAAGCGGTTCTCATCGAGGAACTTTGCCGTCACACGCGCCCCCACCTCCAGAAGTTCGAGCGACGTGCGCTCTGCCGCGCGCGCCTCCGCGAGTGCCATACGGATGGCCTCACCGAGCCGCCCGAGCAGAGAGAACAGCAGATCCTCTTTCGAGTTGAAGTAGTTGTAAAACGTCCCGATACCAAGATCCGCTGCGCTCATAATGTCCGCGACCGAAGTATCCTTGTAGCCCTTCTTCGAGAACTCGCTGATCGCCGCCTCCAAAATCATCTTGCGGGATTGCAGCTTCTTGCGCTCCCGACGGCCCATCTTTTCCTCCAACAAGAACGTCACCCTTTCTTTTGTCCTATGGACCTATTATAGCGAAAAATAATGGATTTGAAAAGAGAAAAATGAATCCCGTTCATATTTTCATTCTCAATATCCTAATTGAGAATACACGCACAAAAAAAACGCCGAGATTCTCGGCGTCATATATCTAAAATGGTGACCCAGGAGGGATTCGAACCCCCGACCCTTTGATTCGTAGTCAAATACTCTAATCCAGCTGAGCTACTGAGTCACATGTCTCGCGACTTGATTATAATATCAGATTGGGCAGGGCGTGTCAAGGAATTTTTTCAAATGGGCATACCCCACACACCGTCCTTGTAGATATGCATCAGCCGCACGGGCACAATCTCACCGCGCGTGACGGGCGCGTCCGTATAGACACGCACATACGTCTCCGTCAGCCCATCCGTCACGCCGTCCTCCTGCGTCTCGAACAGCACCTCTGCCACCGAGCCGAGCATGGAGCGGTGATATCCCTCTGCCAGTTCCTCCGCAAGAGCCTGCATCCGCGCCGCACGCTCCTTGCGGACCATCGGCGGCACCTGATCCGTGCGCCGCGCCGCAGGTGTCCCTCGACGCGCTGAGTATGGAAAGACGTGCATACGGGCAAAACCCATCCGCCGCACGAAGTCCATCCCCGCCGCAAAGTCCGCCTCCGTCTCCCCCGGGAAACCCACAATGATATCCGTCGAGATCGCCACCCCCGGCACTGCCGCACGCACCTCCATGACAAGCTGTGCGAACTGTGCCGTTGTATAGTGACGGTTCATCGCACGCAGCACAGCATCACTCCCCGCCTGCAGCGGCAGATGCAGATGTGCAGCAAAGCGCGGCTCCGTCCGCATCAGCTCGAGAAGATCCGCCGACAGCTCCACCGACTCCAGTGAGCCGAGCCGCAGCCGCCGCAGGCCACGCTCCGCAAGTGCCGTGCGACACGCATCCGCGAGTGTCGGACGCTCCGCAAGATCAATCCCGTACGCCCCGAGGTGAATCCCCGTCAGCACTACCTCATGAAACCCTGCATCGACGAGGAGGCGCATCTCACGTGCCACCGCAGAGAGCTCGCGCGACTTCACAGGACCGCGTGCGTATGGAATAATGCAGAACGTGCAGAAGTTTTGACAGCCGTCCTCGATCTTGAGAAATGCGCGCGTGCGGTGCGGCAGCGCGTGCAGCGGGATATCCTCAAAGACACGCGCCTGCATGATGTCTGTAATCGTCCCGAACGCCCCCGTATCCGCGCGGAGCGATGCCTCCACATAGTCCACAATGCGTGCGCGTTCCTTTGTCCCGATCACCACGCGCACCCCATCGAGTGCACGGATCTCCTCGGGCGCAACCTGTGCATAGCAGCCCGTCACCGCAATACAGGCGGCGGGGTTCGTCCGCGCCGCGCGGCGGATCAGCTGCCGCGACTTGCGGTCACTCAGATGCGTCACCGAGCACGTATTGATGACATAGACATCCGCCCGCTCCTCGAACGGCACGATATCATAGCCGCGCACACGAAACAGTCCCTCCATCGTCTCCGTCTCGAACTGATTCACCTTGCAGCCGAGCGTCATAAATGCAGCCTTCACGCCAAAGCCCCTTTTTGTCGTCATACACCAAACTCGATGCTTTTCCCTTTCGCCCCCACTATGGAAAATATTGCAGCGCGTGTGCAGTGCAAGCCCCCGACGCGAACCTTAGTGAAGCAAGTGGGAAAAGCACACGTTCTGCCCCTGCGGATTTTATTCGTTCAAGCGAAGCGCGTTTGGAATCCGCAGGTATTTAGGCAGATAAGTGTGCGACCACTTGCGTAACTCCGTGTTCGCGAGGGGGCTGCATCACAGGGTCCGCAATGATTAGGGCGCTCCAAATATTTTCCTATTCTATCACAAATCAAACGCTCCGCAATAAATTTTTCTCCCAAAACTAATGACATTTCCATAAAATACGATATAATAGTATCTAGGAAGTTATTCCCATGCCATCACCATGGAAGGGGGAACATACATGGCAACCATATCG
Organism: Centipeda infelix ATCC 43532; assembly: GCF_000234095.1. GTDB lineage: Bacteria > Bacillota > Negativicutes > Selenomonadales > Selenomonadaceae > Centipeda > Centipeda infelix. The sequence continues at coordinate 531,452 of NZ_JH376798.1, read as the reverse complement.
CAGATGACCGGCGCAGCACGCAGCATCTACAGCTCGCTCTACGCCAACAACTCGCGTACGGACGCGACGGCAGCACTCTTCGGCGGTCCGCAGGCACAGAGACGGCGCAGCTCAAGCCTTTACTCCGCACAGTATCGCGGACAGGAGTCCAGTGCAAACGAACTGCGCTCCATCATGGACATCGCGAATCAGGCACGCAGCCTGCGCAAGTCCTACGCAGAAACCAGTTCGAAGTTCTACGCCGAGTACGACAGCAACATGAAGGATCTCAGAAAGTCCGCCGGCAAACTCAGCAATACGGACTTCCAGCTCGACAAGTCCGACATCAAGACCAACGCCGATGGCTCCAAGACCTACAGTGACAAGCTCAAGGCCGCCATCGACAACGTCAAGGATCTCGTCAATGAGTACAACGAGACCAACGACTTCCTCCACGAGAACAAGAGCCTCGGCAAGGGTGTCCGTCAGCTCGTCACCGAGTTCTCCGACACCACGTACAAGGCAGACTCCTACGCCAAGATGGGCATCTCCGTCGATGCCAAGACAGGCAAGATGAGCGTGAACGAGAGCCTCCTCGCCCGTGCCCTCACCGACTCGCCCGCACAGTCCGAGGCAATCCTTGGCAAGGGAGGCCTCGCAGGACGCGCCGACCGCCACGCACAGTACGCGCAGATGTCGCGCAGCCGCGTCATCCCCTCGATGGAGCAGGCGATTGGCGGCCAGCTGAACTACGCTGCGAACATGCTCAACGGCAGATCCCTGCCCACCATGTCGCGCTACTCAAATATGCTGAACCTCTTCAGCATCTATGTATAGGGGGAGAATAAAATGGATCTCACAATGGATATCGCACAGATGTCAGTCGGTATGCACCAGGCACAGGCATCACAGCAGCTTGGTCTCGCCGTCGCAAAGATGGCAATGGACTCCGGCAAGGATGCCCTCAAACTCATCGAGGAGACTACGGCAAGTATCGATCCGAGCCTCGGCAACAGCATCGACGTATCTGCGTAAACAGAAAACACAAAAATCCCCCTTTCTGCTTGTTCAGAAAGGGGGATTTCTTACAGAAAGTTACGAGGGTCTAATATGGACTGGTATACCTACATCATCAACGCTGCCATTCGCTCGAAATACAACGGTACGCACTGGTTTCGCTATCTCCGAAAGGTAATACGCGAAGATGAGATCATGTTGACCACACACGATTTTGAGCAACTCTTACAGGCAGCCGAGCTGAGCAACTTTCAAAAAGTTCCACTGAAACATGCCATGCAAAAAGGTTCACCCACACACGAACATATCCTTTCGCTGAACCGTCCGGCAAAGTTGAAGAATATCAATGCACTGATGGAGAAATATCACAATGGTTCATCCACAGAAATTGTTATGGCTGAATAACAATTTCGCAAACATGAACAATGCCCCACCGGAGAATATTTGCGAGATGCTGTATCAATTCAGCAACCTGATCGTATACGTCGCTCCCATCCGTTATGTATTAGGGATGAAACTCGAAAGTGGAAGAGAGCAAGATCTAAAGGACATTGGGTTGATCATACAACATGAGGACTTCAAAGATCCATTTGAACTTTTTGACCGACTTCAACAACAAGGCTTTTCCCGCATTGATTTCTCCATGCTCCTCGAAGGTTTCAGCTATGCCTACGGAATGGATTGGTTGGAGAAATTCTATAAGGAACATGAGAAACAGTTAGAAACACTGTTTTAGGATGATATATCAATACACAAAAAATCCCCCTCCACATGGAGGGGGATTCGTTATGCAGCGTATGCTGCAAATTGTGCCGTGTGTGGATTAGAACAGGAACTCAACACGACCGAAGAGCTGCTGAACCTTATCCTTCTCAGACTTCTCGATCGTCTTGCCCTTGAAGTACTTCGCGGAAAGGACGACGTTCTTCCAGAGCGTGTAGTTCGTGCCGAGCTCAATGCCCTTCGATCCGAAGAGAGCACCATCCTGCGTTGCAAGGACAGATGCGCCACCGAGGTAACGGTAGGCAACATATGCGCCCCACGAGCCCTTATCCATCGGATCTGCACCCTTGTAGTCATAGCTGACCTGATAGGACTTCTTAAAGTCCTCAAGATCAGAGTTATGCGCATAGGCTCCAGACAGGAAGCTGTTCTTGTCGAAGTGATAGCCGAGGTTGACGCCCCAGATGTTCATCTTATCCTTACCGTCCTTGGTAAGTGCTCGGAAGTCATTCGAACCCAAACGATAGTAAGCAGCACCCGCGACAAGGTTATTCTTGTCGTACTGGAGGGCGATGCTCTGATAGTTCGCCGTATCCGCTCTGTAATAGCGCTCTGCCGGCGGCAACGTATCATCATCAGCATCCAGAGCCTTGCTCTTGAAGGTATCCTCTAGGTTGAAACGACCAGCCTGAATAGTCGCCTTCAGATCCTTGCCGAAGCTGACCTCAGCACCCGAGAACTCATCATCAAAGACGATTGCGCCCGGAGCCGCATACCCCTCACCGGAGAGGAGCTCCATCTTGCCGAGCTTCACCGTGAAGTTGTTATAGTCACCCTGTGCCCATGCACGCTTAAGCGAAACAGTGCTGTCGTCGCCAGCATCTGTCTTCATGTTGTATGCACTGTCGAGACGTGCATGAACATTCCAGTGGCTGTTGACCTCTGCGCTCGGCTCAAGACGGAACATAAGATGGTTGTCGTTCTCACGCTTATCGCCCTCAACGCGCTGGCTCGTGTAGGTGTACTCGAGCTTGCCGTTCCACTTCACCATGTCAGCATGCTTCTCGAGGTTCGAGACGCGGACACCGAGGTTGTTGAGCTCATCAGCGAACTCAGCAGCGAGACGGTCGACGAGTGCGCGGTCCGAGACGGGCATGTTCTCCTTTGCCATCGCCTTTGCGACCATCTGCGCCATCTCATAACGCGTGATGTTGCGGTCGCCGCGATAGGTGCCGTCGCCGTAGCCCTCGACAACGCCGTCAGCGGCGAGCTGGGTCACAGCATCGTATGCCCAGTGGTCACGGGGCACATCGGAGAACGGGTTCGCAGCTGCGAACGTGGTGCTTGCTGCACCGACAACGAGAGCCGTTGCGAGTGCGGATACGAGAGTCTTCTTCATAAGAAACTCCTCCTTCTGTAAAACAGATAGTATCTGATTTCCAAAGGAGCGAGACCTCGCAAAAGTATCCATGTTTCCTTTTCGCGATGGATTCTCATCCCTTGGAACGATTTCATCATAGCATACGCAAGAACAGATTGCAATACCCAATCGTCAAAAAACTTTATAGCAGGTTATAATTTTCGGCTTATGTTCGTTCATGTGGGGATAAGAAGGAGGTGTTGTTACTCCTCCCACGCTGCATCTGTCCATGCCTTAACCATTTAGATCGACCTCATGCACTGTTCCGCCAGTAGCTTCCATCTGTGCGATAGATGCTCTCAGACGTTCCATATTCTCAGGACTATAGAACGGATCATCACTGCGCTCTGCCGAGATCACGAACGGGATTTTGCGTTCGCGCACCGCTGTCTTTGCAAAGACGCAGAACGCTGTCGTCATCGTCATCCCGATCTCGGAGCAAAACTCGTCAAACTGCCGCTTGAGATCGGCATCCATACGGATGCTCACACTTGCCTGTGCCATGTTCTCACCGCCCTTCTATTTTATTACATTGTATGAAAATATTTGTATGTTGTCAATTTATTTTAACGCAACTCACTCCCCCACGAGTGCGACGGGTGAGGGGACGCGGATGCCGCGGCTGTTGGTAAAGATCTCGACCGCGACGCCGAACACGTCGGCGATGCGCTCCTCGGTTAGCACCTCGGCGGGTGTGCCCGTCGCGCGAACACGCCCGCTCTGCACGAGGACGATGTCATCCGCGTACTGCATGGCGTGCGCCATGTCGTGCAGTACCATGAGGATGGTCATGCCGTGCACGCGGTTGAGCTGTGAGATGATCTCCATGACGCGCAGCTGATGCGCGACATCGAGGTAGGTGGTCGGCTCGTCGAGCAGCAGCAGACGCGGACGCTGACTGAGCGCCATAGCGAGAAAGACGCGCTGCCGCTCGCCGCCCGAGAGGGTATGCACCTCACGCTCCGCGAACGCAGAGACGTGCGCGGTCTCCATCGCCCACGCGACCGCCTCTCTGTCCTCCGCGTCCGAGCGCGTCTGAAAGAGCCCCGCATGTGCAAAGCGTCCATAGGTGACAAGCTGCTCCACGGTCAGCCCCTGCGCCGACGTGCGTTCCTGCGGCAGGATGGCACGCACGCGTGCAAGCTCTTTTTCGGCGTAGCTGCCGAGTTCGCGTCCATCCAGACAAATCTCGCCCGTATAGCGGCGATTCAGCCCCGCCAGCGCACGCAGGAGTGTGGTCTTGCCCGCACCATTCGGCCCGATGATGGCCGTGCGCCGCCCTGCGGCGATATCGACGCTGAGGCTGTGCAGGATCTCCTTGCCCGCGATCTTGACGCAGAGGTTCCGCGCCGTCATGCCCGCACTCATAGCTGCCTCCTCAGAAGATAGAGAAAGAACGGTGCGCCGACGACCGCCATGATAATGCCCACAGGAAGTTCCAAGGGAGCAAACAGCAGCCGCGCCGCCGTATCGCTCAGTGTGACGACGGCGATGCCGAGGAGCGCCGCTGCAGGGAGCAGGAAGCGATAGTCCGCGCCGATCATGAGCCGTGCGGCGTGCGGGACGATGAGCCCGACGAAGCCGAGGAGCCCCACCACGGACACGGCACTCGCGGCGAGGAGCGCGGCGACCGCCGTGAGGAGGATGCGCGTGCGCTCGACGGCAAGCCCGATGCCGCGTGCCATGTCGTCGCCGAGCTGGAGGATGTTGAGCCGCTGCGCGGCAGCGAGCGCGAAGAGCCCCGCTGCGATGGTATACGGCAGGAGCATCTCGACGTGCGGCCAGCTCCGCGCGGAGAGCCCGCCGACCATCCACATCAGGGCACTGTGAACCCTGTCACTGTAGAGGATCATCATCGCCGAGATGCCCGCACCGAGAAAGGCGGACACGGCAACGCCCGCGAGGATGATGCGCGTCGGACGGATGCCGTCTCGCCACGCGAGAATGTAGATGAGGAGCGCCGCGAGCATCGCCCCGCCAAACGCCGCCGGCGTGATGAGCCACGCCGCCCCCGGCAGCATGAGCATGATAAAAATGCCCGCAAGCCCCGCACCGGACGAGATGCCGATAATGTGCGGGTCGGCGAGCGGATTTCGTAGGATCGCCTGCAGGATCGCCCCCGAAAGAGAGAGGTTGATGCCGACGAGTGCGGCAACGATCGTACGCGGTAGGCGGATGTTCCAGAGGATCTGTGCGTTCGCCTCGCCCTGTGCACCGCCAAGGATGCCGATGACCTCCCCGAGTGGGATGTCAACGGAGCCCTTCGCGGTGGAGAGGAGCATGGAAAATGTCGCAAGCACAGCAAAAAGAATGAGGAGCAGGATACGTTTTTTCATGGGTAGACGAGCCTCGCCATGTACTGCACTGCTTTTGGATATTCAATGCCGGGGCTGAACAGGAACAGCTCCTGCGGCAGGTAGTAGACGCGCCCATCACGAATCGCACCGACGCTCTGCCATGCGGGGCTCTCGGCGAACATCGCCTCCATCGAGGCGCGGATCTCCGCCTCCTCGCCCATACTCGTGACAAAGATGATGTCGGGGTTCTGCGCAACGAGCGTCTCCATGCTGTAGGGCGCGGCATCGGGGTTCTTGTCGAGCGCGGGCATCCCCGCCGCTGTGTTCTCCCAGCCGAGAATGTTCGCAATGTTGCCCGCAATGCTGCCGTCAAGCTGAACGGAGAGCCCCTGTCCCGTGCTGTGGATGATGGCGACGCGTTTCTTCTCCTGCGGGATGGAGGTGCGGACGGCTTCAATGTCTGCATCCATCTTGTGGACGAGTGCGTCCCCCTTTGCCTTCTCACCCGTGAGCGCGGCAAATATTCCGATCTCGCGCTTGACGTCGTCGTAGCTTTTCATGTCGAGGACGAGCGTCCGAATGTTGTTCGCCGCAAGTGTCTCGATGAGCTTTTCGTTCATGCCCTTGTTGAGGATGACGAGGTCGGGCGTGAGTGCGATGATCTTCTCCGCGTCGATCTGGTAGACCCTGCCGATGCTCGTGACGCCCTTTGCCGCATCGGGGATTTTTGACTTCGAGTCGGGGCGGCCGACGACACTGCCGCCGACCGCATAGAGCGGGTCGAGGAAGGAAGCGGATGTGACGACGATGCGCTCCGGCTTTTTGTCAAAGGTGACAGTGCGGCCGTTGTCGTCCGTAACGGTGGCGTACGCGCTGCCCGTCTGCGGATTCTCCGCCGCAGGTGCGCCGCAGGCGGTAAGAAGAAGTGATGTCGCCGTAAAAAGTGCAAGTACCCACAATTTCATCATGTTAGCTCCTCCTCGTGAGAATGGTGGAAAGGTAGTTGAGCTTTTCGTCCGCGTGCGCCTCGAGGTCGTAGATGATCTTCTCATCGTCGAGCCCCGCGCGGCTGACGAGGACTGCCTCCTTCGTCATGTTGTTGCGGCGCAGCAGGTCGATGATCTCGGCGGAGTTGTGGTAGACCTTCATGACGGCGGCACTGCCCGCAACCGCCATGACCTCCTCCAAGCGGTCCTTGTCCGCTGTGCCGGGGATAACGGCGAACACGTCGTTGCCCTCGACGATGGGGCGGCCGACGCGGCTGCCGATGGCAATGAAGGCGGGCACGCCGGGGATGGTGACGATGTCCACGTCCTCATGCTCGAGGAGGCGGAAGACGTAGATGTAGGTGCTGTAGAACATGGGGTCGCCGAGGGTGAGGAATGCGACGTTTTTCCCCGCATTCAGGAGCGCAAGGATCTCGGCTTTGTTTGCCTCCCATGCGCCTGTGTCCTCAGCGAAATCCTTGACCATGGGAAATACTTGGTAGACGATCTCGATGTCCTTCTTGAGATACGGGCGTGCGATCTCAAGGGCGACACTGCCGTCCTTCTTTTCTGTTTTCGGGGCAATGAGGACATCTGCCGCCTCGATTGCCTTGATGGCCTTGACGGTGAGCAGCTCGGGGTCGCCGGGGCCGACACCGATGCCGTAAAATGTTCCGCGCATAAAATCTTCCTTCCATTTGATTCCTATATGTATTGTTCCATGATGGCATGCGTCCCACGCAAATACTTTGGGGCATCATGCCGTCCGCTGCTCATATCGGTGGAAGAACAATATGAGCAATAAAAAATCCTTCCACCATAGTACATAGGAAGAAGGATTTTGTCAAACGCTAAGATTCGGATGCTTACATCAGCATTGCGAGCATCGTACCTGCCGCGACCGCCGTGCCGATAACACCGGCGACGTTCGGTCCCATGGCGTGCATGAGGAGGTAGTTGCCCGGCTTTGCCTTGATGCCGACGATCTGGCTGACGCGTGCCGCCATCGGAACAGCGGAGACGCCCGCCGAGCCGATGAGCGGATTGACCTTCCAGCCCGTCGCGCGGCACATGATCTTTCCGAGGACAACGCCCGCCGCCGTACCGAAGATGAATGCGACGAGACCAAGGCAGATGATGAGAATGGTCTCCTTGACGAGGAAGCTCTCCGCGCTCATCGTGAGCCCCGTACCGAGTGCGAGGAAGATCGTGACCGTGTTGATGAGAGCGTTCTGCGCCGTATCCGAGAGGCGATCCGTCACGCCGCTCTCACGGAAGAGGTTGCCGAGCATGAGCATGCCGAGCAGTGCCGTGATGGACGGGAGCAGCAAGCTGATGAAGATGGTCGAGACGATCGGGAATGCGATGCGCTCGAACTTCGTGACCTCACGCGCCTGCTCCATGATGACCTCGCGCTCCTTCTTCGAGGTGAGGAGCTGCATGACGGGCGGCTGAATCAGAGGCACGAGAGCCATATAGGTATATGCCGCAACGGCGATCGCACCGAGGAGGTGCGGTGCCATCTTCGTGGCGAGGTAGATCGAGGTCGGACCGTCCGCACCGCCGATGATGCCGATGGAGCCTGCCTCCTGTGCCGTAAAGCCGAGGAGCATTGCGCCGAGCAGGGCGATGAACACGCCGAACTGCGCCGCGGCACCCATGAGAAGGCTCGACGGACGTGCAATCAGAGGACCGAAGTCCGTCATTGCGCCGACACCGAGGAAGATAAGCGGTGGGAAGATCTCGTATTTGATTCCCATGCCGATCGCGGACATGACACCCGGCTCCTCAAAGCCATTGAACGGGATGTTCGCAAGAATACAGCCGAATGCAATCGGGCTGAGGAGCAGCGGCTCGAAATCGCGTGCAAACGCGAGATAGAGCAGGATGAGTCCGACAATAATCATGATGACGTTGCCGCCGGTCATACCCACGAATCCACTGCCGTCAACGACTGCCTGCAGGGAGACGGTAAATGCGTTGATAAAATCCATAATCTCTCACTCCCTCCTCAGCGCGGCGTGCGCATTCCACTTGCGCGTCCGAAATTGCGCCATGCTGGCTGCTCTGCCGGACGGATCGCGTGGATCTGTTCGGCACTGTAGCCACAGGCGGTGACGGCTGCCGCAATGACGGCGACGGTCTCCATGCTGAGTCCCGCCGGAACGGCAGGGGCAGCAGGTGCGGCCGCCACAGGCGCGGGAGCGGCAGGTGCCGCTGCGGGCGGCTCTGCCTTTTTCTTCGTCGGGTCAAGTCTGTGGGTCAGCTCAATGAGCCCCCAGATCGCCGTCAGAACGGCGAAGACAATGACCATGTTGATGATCATGATGACGAATGGATTGTCGGTTACGGGTTGATGCATAAACTCACCTCATCTTGTTTTTCGCCTCATGAATACCGCCGCATTACCCGTCTACGGAGATACACCGAGGATCTTTATGTATATTGCGAAAATACCGCTTTCGTTATTATGCTGGATTTCAAACAGTTTTACAAGTTTTATTTTCGCTTTTCTCATGCAACTTTTGCATATTTTCTATAAACACGGCGTTTAATCCGCGCGTGCCGCGTCAAACACACGCTTCACCTCGGCGTAGATCTTGTCATAGCTCTGGCCCGGCTGTGCCTCATAGAGCTTCTCCCCATCCATAAAGATGCTCGGGACATAGTAGTACTGCCCCGCAAACGGCTGTGTCTTCGCAGGTTCTTTGTTCTCGTCGATGAAGTCAACCTGCACGCCCTCATAGCCCTCGGTGCGCAGTGCCTCCATCGCACGATGTGCATTCGCGCAGTAGGGGCAGCCCGCCATCTCGATCATGGTCAGTGTTTTCATGGCAATTCTCCTTTCGAAAGATAGGAACAATAAGCGATGTCTATCATAACACAAAGTTTTTTCTAATGCAAAAAGGCGGCAAACACCTCGTTGCCAACCTTCATGCCTGCATTCGTCAGAGCGACGAATCCGTCTGCACGGCGCAGCAGTCCCTGTGTGATATATTTCTCAATCACCGCTCCATAAACATCATCAATTCCCACGCCAAAGGTACGACGAAAATCCGCCTCGTCAATCCCCTGCGCCGTACGCAGTGCGAGAAAGGCGTACTCTTCCATTGCATTCTCGCGCGTGCGCTCCGTATCCTCGGGCGTGCGGACACTCCTGCCCGTCTGCATGGCACAGATGTATTTCTCCGTGTCAGGTTCGTTGCCCCAGCGTACACTGTCCACATAGCCGTGCGCCGCTGCGCCAACGCCGAGGTACGGTACGTTCCGCCAATAGCCGCGATTGTGCAGGCTCTCATATCCCGCACGTGCGAAGTTTGAGATCTCGTAGCGCACATAGCCGCGTGAGGGAAGTTCCTCCATGAGATAGTCGTACATCTCCTCCGCCGCGTCCTCGCTCGGGAGCGTGAGCCGCCCCTGCGCCTCTGCCGCCGCAAATGGCGTGCCCTCCTCGACGATCAGCCCGTAGGCGGAGATGTGTTCGGGCGCAAGTGCAAGAGCCTCGTTGACACTCGTCTTTAGGTCATCAAGTGTTTGTGTCGGCAGTCCATACATAAGGTCGAGACTGATGTTGTTGAACCCCGCCGCACGCGCCGCACGAAATGCCGTGCGTGCCTCCTCTGCCGTGTGGATGCGCCCGATGGCGCGAAGCAGTCGATCGTCAAAGCTCTGCACGCCGAGGCTGAGGCGGTTTGCACCTGCCTCGTGCAGCTGTGCGAGGGAATGCATGTCAACTGTGCCGGGGTTTGCCTCGACGGTGCACTCCTGCGGTATCCCCGCCGCGTCGATAAGGGTACGCAGAATCTCTGTGAGAAGTTCGGCGGGCAGTACAGTTGGTGTACCGCCGCCGATGTAGACGGTCGTCACATCGCCCCATCGTGCGCGAAACGGCGGCACCTCGCGCAGAATCTCCGCACGAAGTGCCGCCGCATAGGCCTCCATCTCCCGCGCCGCAGAGTTGCCCACGGCAGAGGAAACGAAGTCGCAGTATGCACATTTTTTCACGCAGTAGGGGATGTGGGCGTAGATGCCCCATGGTCTTACCTGTGCGTTATTCGTCAATTTTCAGCACCGCCATAAACGCCTCCTGCGGAAGCTCCACGCTGCCGACCGCCTTCATGCGCTTTTTGCCCTCCTTCTGCTTTTCGAGCAGCTTGCGCTTGCGCGTGATGTCGCCGCCGTAGCATTTTGCCAGAACGTCCTTGCGGCGGGCACGGACGTTCTCGCGTGCGATGATCTTGCTTCCAATCGCCGCTTGGATTGGGATCTCAAACATCTGCTGCGGGATGATCTCCTTGAGCTTGGTCGCAAGCTGGCGGCCGCGCTGCGCGGCGCGGTCACGGTGAACGATGGTCGAGAGCGCGTCCACGCCGTCGCCATTGAGGAGGATATCAAGCTTGACGAGGTTCGAGGTCTGATAGTCGATCAGCTCGTAGTCAAGGGACGCATAGCCGCGCGTGGCGGACTTCAGACGATCGAAGTAGTCGTAGAGAATCTCGTTCAGAGGGATGTGGTAGATGACGGTGACGCGCGTCGCGTCGAGGTAGTCCATGGTCTGGAACACACCGCGCTTTTCCTGCGAGATCTCCATGACCGCGCCAACGTAGTCCTTCGGTACGATGACGGTCGCCTTGACACACGGCTCCTCGATGTGGTCGATCTCGGTCTGGGGCGGGAGGTCGGCGGGGTTGCTGACCTCGACCATCGTCCCGTCGGTGCGGTAGACATGGTAGACGACGGAGGGCGCTGTCATGATGAGCCCAAGGTTGTACTCGCGTTCGAGACGTTCCTGTATGACATCCATGTGGAGCAACCCGAGGAAGCCGCAGCGGAAGCCGAAGCCAAGTGCGATGGAGGTCTCCGGCTCAAAGACGAGTGCGGCATCGTTGAGCTGGAGCTTTTCCAGTGCCTCACGGAGGTTGTCGTAGTCCTTGCTGTCCTCGGGGTACAGCCCGCAGAACACCATCGGGGTCACCCCGCGATAGCCGGGAAGCGCCTCGCTCGCGGGATGCTCCGCACTTGTCACGGTGTCGCCCACGCGCACATCACGGACATCCTTGAGTGCGCCCGCAATAAAGCCGACCTCCCCCGTCCCGAGTTCCCCTGTGTCAACGGGTTGCGGACGGAAGCAGCCGACATCGGTCACGTCGAAGGTCTTGCCCGTCGCCATGAGCTTTAACTTCATGCCTTTTTTGATTGTGCCCTCTTTCACGCGCACGTTCGCAATCACGCCCTTGTACGGGTCGAAGTACGAGTCAAAGATGAGTGCGCGGAGCGGTGCATCGGAATCGCCCTCCGGCGGTGGGATGTAGGCGACAACGGCATCGAGGACTTCCTTGATGCCGAGCCCCGTCTTGGCCGAGGTGAGGACGGCGGCACTCGCGTCGAGGCCGATGGTGTCCTCGATCTCATTTTTCACGCGCTCGGGTTCGGCACTCGGCAGGTCGATCTTGTTGATGACGGGTACGATCTCAAGGTCGTGCTCCAGCGCGAGGTAGACGTTCGCAAGGGTCTGTGCCTCCACCCCCTGTGCTGCGTCGACGACGAGGAGTGCGCCCTCGCACGCGGCAAGGCTGCGCGAGACCTCATAGTTGAAGTCGACGTGCCCCGGCGTGTCGATCAGGTTCAGCTCGTACAGCTCGCCGTCCTCGCCGCGATAGTCGAGGCGGACGGTCTGCGCCTTGATCGTGATGCCGCGCTCGCGCTCGAGATCCATGCTGTCAAGCACCTGCGCCTCCATCTCGCGCTCGCTGAGCGTGCCCGTATACTCGATGAGACGGTCGGCGATGGTGGATTTGCCGTGGTCGATGTGGGCGATGATGGAAAAATTGCGGATATGCTTCTGATCCATTGTGTCTCCCTTTCCCCTTCCCTTTTGCTTCTATATAATCACATCGAACACGTCGCGCTGCGTGTTTGTGACGAAAATCTCAATCTCTCCGCGTTCGGACGCGAGTTCCGTGCGTAATTGTTCGGCGAGAACGGGCAGGACAGGTACCTCCGTGCCGAAGTGGCCCGCATCGATGATGTGCATGCCCTGCTCGACGGCGCGCTGCGCGTCGTGGTACTTTACGTCGCCCGTGACGTAGACATCCGCACCGCGCCGCACAGCATCGTCGATGAAATCCGCGCCCGCACCCCCGCAGACGGCGACGCGGCGCACGGGACATGCAGCTGCGGCGGCAAGGCGAACATGGCTGACACCGAGACGTTCCTTCACCGCACGGGCAAAATCCTCAATGCTCGTCGGAGCGGGAAGTGTGCCGATGCGCCCGAGGCTCTCGGTCACACCGTCCTCCTGCTGTGTGATGACGAAGGCAGAGAGCTTTTCAAGTCCAAGATGCGCGGCGAGCACATCGTTCACGCCGCCGTGCGTCACATCAAGGTTCGTATGCGCCGCCGCAACGGCGATGTTGTGCGTAATGAGGGCAGCGAGGCGTTTTCCAAGCGGGAGGTCGGTGCGCAGCTGTTTGATGCCGCGAAAGATCGCGGGGTGGTGCGCGACGATCATATCCGCCTTGCGTTCGATGGCCTCCGCAACGACGGCATCGTCCACATCGAGTGCAACGAGCACACGCCCGACCTTCTGCGCGTAGCTGCCGACGAGGAGGCCGGGGTTGTCCCAGTCCTCCGCGAGGCGGCGCGGGGCGATGCGTTCAAGCGCGTTCATGATGAGCTGACAGCTGAGCATAATGGCCTCCTTTGATTGATGTATCGTTCGATATGTATCCCCATCAAAGCAAAGCGAACAGTGTCCGCAATGCTGCCAGACGGGAAACCGTATCCCTATACTCCTTCCCGTGCCGCGCCTTTTCACTTGCGTTCATACCCTCAACAACACGGGTGAGCTTTACAATCTTTCCTTCAATATGCTCATGCAGGAGTGGGTCGCGCTTTTCGTAAAGTCTTGCGCCGATATGAAGGAGTACGTCGTCGGGCATCTCTGCCGCACCATGCTCGGCACGGATGATCTCATAGAGGTGTCCACCCGCGCGTGCGAGCGTTTCGTCGACGATGTCCCAATTGTTCGTGTAGAGCCAGCGTCGCAGCTTTGCCGCGCCGTTCATTGGCTGCAGGACAAGGGTCTGCACGGAGGAAAGAATAGCGGGCGCACCTGCGAGAATCTCCGCGATGAGTGCGCCGCCCATACCGGCGATGACGATGGACTCCGCCTCGCCCGGCGTAAGGACAGACAGCCCGTCGCCCTGCCGTACGTCGATCTCACGCGTGAGACGCTGCGCGATCGTGGTACGGCGTGCTGCCGCGCACGCCCCCGCACTGAGATCGCCGACCACCGCACGCTGCGCAATCCCCTTCATGACAAGGGTCGCGGCGAGGTACGCATGATCTGCACCGATGTCCGCGACGGCGGTGCCGTGCGGAACAAATGCGGCAATCGCCGCAAGCCGTTCATCGAGCTGCATACACGCCTCCCCTTTTTTTCGACAGACATAAGAAAGGAGTGTAACTGCTGGGTTACACTCCTGTTGTTGCAAATGGCTCCTCGAACTGGACTCGAACCAGTGACATTCTGATTAACAGTCAGACGCTCTACCGACTGAGCTATCGAGGAATGTGTCAGACATGCGTATTATAAGGGCAACACGCCCTCATGTCAAGTAAAATGTTGGTTGCGCGGGTAAAACATATGTGTTAGAATCAAAATAGGCGTTGCCATACGGTAGGCGGTTAGTCCCCTGAAAGGGGGCGATGCTTGTGACCCTTTACGACTTCTTGTCGATCGTGTTTCTCGTAACGATCTGCATCGTAGCGTTAAGATAGTGAGCGTACCCGCCTGAGCGACCAAACTTAGGGTGGGTATTTTATCCAACAAGAAATTTGGGGACGAACCGTTTACCAGCAACGCCTTTTTGTATGCTTATTATACGATATGCAGCCCATTTCGTCAACTACTCCAGGAAGTCACGCAGCACCTTGCTGCGGCTTGGATGCCTGAGCTTCCTGAGCGCCTTCGCCTCGATCTGGCGGATACGTTCACGCGTCACGCCGAAACTCTGTCCGACCTCCTCAAGGGTGCGCGAGCGCCCGTCCTCCAACCCGAAACGCAGACGCAGGACATTCTTCTCGCGATCGGTCAGCGTCTCAAGAACCTCCTCAAGCTGTTCTCTGAGGAGCATAAACGATGCCGCTTCGGCGGGCGCGGGGGCCGCCTCGTCCTCGATGAAGTCGCCGAGGTGGGAGTCCTCCTCCTCGCCAATCGGCGTTTCGAGGGATACGGGTTCCTGCGCGATCTTCATGATCTCGTGCACACGCGCAACGCTGATGCCCATTTCCTTCGCGATCTCCTCGGGGCGCGGATCACGGCCGAGCTCCTGCAACAGTCCACGCGAGATGCGGATGAGCTTGTTGATCGTCTCAACCATGTGAACGGGGATGCGGATCGTGCGTGCCTGATCGGCAATCGCACGCGTAATCGCCTGACGGATCCACCACGTCGCATACGTGCTGAACTTGTACCCCTTGCTGTAGTCAAACTTTTCGACTGCCTTTAAGAGGCCGAGATTCCCCTCCTGAATGAGATCGAGAAAGAGCATTCCACGTCCGACATAGCGTTTTGCGATGCTCACGACGAGGCGCAGATTCGCCTCCTCAAGCCGATGACGTGCGCTCTCGTCGCCCGCCTCCATACGCTGCGCGAGTTCAACTTCCTCCTCCGCCGTGAGGAGCGGCACATGACCGATCTCCTTCAGATACATACGGACGGGGTCATCGAGCGATATACCCTCGGGCACGGTGAGGTCGATCTCGACCTCCTCCTCCTTCTCGGGAGGGTCATCATCCACGGATTCTTCTTCCACTGGCGTGGGGACATCATCGATGATCTCAACGCTCTCGTCGCTGAACCGCTGATACATGTCGTCCATTTCGTCGGGGGACATATCCTGTTTTTGGAGCGCGTCTATGAGCTCGCCGTACGTCAGCGTGCCACCGTTCTTCTTGCCCTTGGCAAGCAGGCGTTCTATGATTTCGGTGCTCGGTGCTTGCTTCTGCTCCGTCCCCTCTGTCATAACGCTGCCCTCCTATCGTATTTGCAAGGCTTTCGCCTCAAAGATCAATGTTTCCCTGTAATTTGCGCAGACGCACGGGATGCCGCAGCTTCCTGAGCGCCTTCGCCTCAATCTGCCGGATGCGCTCGCGCGTCACGCCGAAGCTCTGTCCAACCTCTTCGAGCGTACGCGAACGCCCGTCCTCCAATCCGAAACGCAGCCGCAGCACCTCCGCCTCACGCGGTGCGAGCGTTTTCAGTACCTCTGAGATCTGCTCCTTGAGCAACATCATCGATGCCGCATCCGCCGGATCAAGCGCCGCCTCATCCTCGATGAAGTCGCCGAGATGGGAGTCCTCCTCCTCACCGATCGGCGTCTCGAGCGACACGGGCTCCTGTGCAATCTTCATGATCTCGCGCACGCGCAGTGTACTCAGCCCCATGTGCTTTGCGACCTCCTCAGGGGTCGGATCGCGGCCAAGCTCCTGCAGCAGCTGGCGCGAGATGCGGATGTACTTGTTGATTGTCTCAACCATGTGAACGGGGATGCGGATCGTGCGTGCCTGATCGGCGATGGCGCGTGTGATTGCCTGACGAATCCACCACGTTGCATAGGTGCTGAACTTATATCCCTTGCTGTAGTCGAATTTCTCGACGGCCTTCAAAAGACCGAGATTGCCCTCCTGAATGAGGTCGAGAAAGAGCATGCCACGTCCAACATAGCGTTTTGCGATGCTCACAACGAGGCGCAGATTCGCCTCCTCAAGCCGATGGCGTGCGCTCTCGTCGCCCGCCTCCATACGCTGCGCGAGTTCGACTTCCTCCTCCGCCGTGAGGAGCGGCACGCGCCCAATCTCCTTGAGGTACATGCGGACAGGGTCGTCGAGCGCAACGCCCTCGGGGACGCTGAGATCGATCTCGATGTCGCTCTCCTCCGTCTCATCCTTGTCCACATCATCCATCGGCTCAAGTGCATCGTCCCCTGTGTCCTCGCCGAGTGCAGTATCGTCCACAAGCTCCAAGCCATCGTCACAGAGCCGTTGGTAAAGCCCATCCATATCGTCGGGGGTCATCATCCGTACGTCAAATGCTGCGATGAGTTCACCGCAGGTCAGCGTGCCCCCGTTTGCTTTCCCTTTTGCCGCAAGTTCGTCCAAAATTCCCGTTCCGCTCAATTCTTCCCGTTCCATCTGTAGTGCTGCTGTTGCCATCGTGCCCCCTCCTTTCAGTTCATAAATATATAAATCCTCAGCAATCCCTATCTAATAAGTATTATTGTTTAATATATCGTTGAAAATATACAGAAACAAAAGCTATTCGTGCAAATTTTCACGGGCGATCTCGTCTTGAATTTTCTTCACTTCGTTTAATTCGTCAATATATGCCGCTTTTCCTTCTTGCATCATCTCCTCAGCGCGGCGCGTGTGCCGTGCCAACGCGACGGTCAGATATGCCCGCCGCAGCGTGCCCAGAGCCTCCCGATAGGATGCCTCCGTATGCCCCTCCTCCACGAGGGCGCGTGAGAGCTCAGCCCCCACCGCCGTAGGCTGCACGGCGATAAAGTCCGCATCGAGCGCACCGCCCGTTTCCAACTGCTCCGCCATCGTGCGGAGAATGTCGGCAATGAATTCGTCGGGGAAATCCCTAAGAGGTATGAAAGATAAAATTTCGGTGAGAAGTGTGGGGTCGCGCAAAACTGCTGCCAAAAGCTCGCGTCCTGCTCGGCGCAGCACATCATCCACCTGTCGTACAGGAGGACGCTGCACTGCCGCCCGCATAGGCGACGGATCTTCTTCGCCGCCGTTCCGCAGGAAACTGCGCAGGGCATCCGTCACAACCCCCTCGTCCAGAAAGAACTCTGCCGCTGTCTGACGTACATAAGCGGCGCGCGTGACCGTGTCGAGTGCAGCGAGCACGGGCAGCATCGCATGGAGTGCTGCACGGCGACCGTCTACGCTGTCCTCCATGCGGGCACGTATGCGGCGCAGGTGAAACGCGGGGGCAGGGACAGCCGTCTCCACGAGCGCACGGAACGCCTCCGCGCCATGCGTGCGTACGTACTCGTCGGGATCCTTGCCGTCGGGCAGGAGGAGCACACGCACCTCTGCCGCACTCCCTCGCACCGCCGAAAGGGCGCGCAGGGTCGCCTCCTGTCCCGCCGTATCACTGTCATAACAGAAGATGATGCGCGGTGCACGGCGCAGGAGGAGTGCTGCGTGGCCTTCCGTAAACGATGTGCCGAGCGTTGCAACAACGTTCGCCACTCCTGCCTCCCATGCGGCTATCGCGTCCATATAGCCCTCGACGACAATCGCCGCGCCCTCGGTCGCAATCGCACGGTGTGCACGATCCAGCCCAAAGAGGAGCTTGCGTTTGTTAAAGACGGGGGTCTCCGCCGTATTCAGGTACTTCGGCTGTGCGTCGCCGAGCGCCCGCCCACCAAACCCGACCACGCGCCCACGTTCGTCCGCAATCGGGATGATGACGCGGTTGCGGAAGCGGTCATAGACCCCGTCCCCGCGCTCACGTTTCACGGAAAGCCCTGCCGTCACAAGGAGATGCGCGGGAATACCGCGCTTTTGGAACGCCTCGGAGAGCTTTGCCCATGCGTCTGGTGCAAAGCCGATGCCGTAGCGTTCGATTGCCTCCGCCGTGATGCCGCGCCCCGCAAGATAGTCCCGCCCCGCTGCTCCGTAACGCGTAACGGTGAGACAGTTGTGAAAGAAATCCCGTGCAAGCGCATTGACCCGCCGCAGATCGTCAAGCTCACGCAGGCGCATTTCCTCACGCGGATCCCGCTTCTCTGCGGGCAGCGGGATGCCGAGCCGCTCCGCCTGCCGCTTGACTGCCTCGAACCACGTAATCTGCTCGATGAGCGAGAGGAACTTGAAGGCATCGCCACCCGCATGGCAGCCAAAACAGTAAAAGAACCCGTCGGCAGGCACGACGGAGAACGACGCGGTTTTTTCGTTGTGGAAGGGGCAGCAGCCCCAGTAGCGGTTGCCCTTGCGCTTCAGCGGAACATATCCCTGCACGACGGCGAGGATGTCGGTCTGCGCGCGCACCTGCTGCACAAAGGCCTCCATCCTCGGGTCACGCATATGTTTCTCCTTTTATTTAGATTGGTTTGATCGTCATCTGATCCACGGGCGGGATGTAGATTTCGCGGAAGAGCGCGACGGCATAGCTGTCCGTCAGCCCCGCCACATAGTCCACCACGCACTGCTCACGCCCCCAACGCTCCTCACGTGCGATAAACTCGGGCGGGAGCGTATGGAAATACACGGTGAAGTGATCCATCAGCGCACGCAGGACAAAGCCCGCCTGTGCGCGCTCATGTGCGAGCGTCTTCGAGTGGTAGATACGCTCAAACATAAAGGCGCGGAATGCATCCATCACACGCTGCACAGGCTCTGAGAGAGCCGCATCCCCGCACACCTCCGAGGTCACAATCATATCGGACACCATGCTCGTAATCATCGCGGAGGTATCCGTGCCGAACGCATCCCGCACCTCGGCGGGCAGTTCTTCAGCGGTCAGAAGGCCCGCGCGGATGCTGTCGTCGTAGTCATGGCAGAGATAGGCGATGCGGTCAGCAATCCGCACAATCCGCCCCTCGAACGTCGTCGGCAGCCCCTTGCCCGTGTGGTTCAGGATGCCGTCACGCACCGCCCCCGTAAGGTTCAGCCCGTGTCCGCCGCGTTCCAGGATCTCGACCATGCGCAGGCTCTGCTCGTTGTGGGCGAAATGCCCCGTGACCTCCTCCACAACTGCCTCGCCTGCGTGCCCAAACGGGGTGTGTCCGACATCGTGTCCGAGGGCAATCGCCTCCGTCAGATCCTCGTTGAGGCGCAGCGCACGCGCAATCGTGCGCGAGATCTGTGCCACCTCAAGGCTGTGCGTCATGCGCGTACGGTAGTGGTCGCCCGCGACAATGTAGACCTGCGTCTTGTGCTTGAGCCGCCGAAACGATTTCGAGTGCAGAATGCGGTCGCGGTCACGCTGAAATTTCGTGCGGAAGGGACACTCCTCCATCGGATGACTGCGCTTTGCATCTCTGCTCCGCGCAGCGAGCGGTGAGAGGAGTGCGCCCTCCTGCTCCTCCAGACGTTCCCGTACGGTCACAACTGTCACCCCCGCTTACTTCACCACCATGACGGGGATCTTTGCCTCCTCGATGACCTTCTGGCTGACGCTGCCGATAAGCACACCTTTGAGCAATCCGAGCCCGCGACTGCCCATGACGATCATATCGCTGCCCTGCTCGTCCGCAACCTCAAGAATGCTCTTCGCGATGTGTCCGCTTTTGACGTGCTTGCGTGCCTTGCGCTCGTCCGAGAGCTTTTCCCAGATACGGTCAAAGACGATGTGGCTCGGAATATCTTTGTTGATGTTGCTTGCGACGTAGACAAAGTCGAGCTCCGCGTCACACTTCTCCGCAATGAACAGTGCCTCATCGACCGCCTTGCAGCCGCCCACCGAGCCGTCGACCGGAACGAGGATCTTTTTGATCGCACTCATCATAATCCCTCCTAATCACGTTTTAACAAGAAAGATTTCCTAAGGTATCAGTATATTTCGATGATTAACAGGAAAAATCCTCTCTCTGCGAAAAAAAAGTCTATTCACAGCATCCCTTCCTCGGAAAAGCTAAAGAACGCGCCGCCCCCAAGGATGACGTGATCAGTCACAGGGATGCCGAGCAACGCACCCGCCTCCTTCAGCTGGCGCGTGAGGCGGTGATCCTCTGCGCTCGGTGCGGGATCGCCACTCGGATGGTTGTGCACAAGAACGATGTGCGCCGCGCCGCAGCGAATCGCCGGCTCGTACACCTCGCGCGGATGCACGAGCGTATTCGTAAGCGTGCCGACGGAGACATCCGCGACCATCAGCACCTCGTTCTTCGAGGTCAGCGGCAGGACGAGGAAATGCTCGCGCTTCTCCGCACAGAGGCGCGAGCGCAGCAGTTCATAGACATCCGCCGCCTCGCGGATGTGCGGACGGTTCTGCGCCGTGCACTGTGCACGCCGCCCAAGCTCGAGAGCGGCGAGCACAGTCGCTGCCTTCGCCATGCCGATGCCTGGGATGCGTGCAAACTCAGCGGCGGGCATCGCAAGGATCGCGGAGAGCCCCGCCCCCTGAAAACGCGTCACAACACCGCGTGCAAGTTCGAGCACATTTTCTCCTGCGCGCCCCGTCCGCAGGAGGATCGCAAGGAGTTCAGCATCACTGAGCGCCCCTGCGCCGCGTGCGATCAGACGCTCGCGCGGAAGTTCTCCCTGCGGCAGATCACGCAGATTCATCCGTATCCTCCATCGCAATGCCCGCCGTTTTCGCAAGTGCTGCAACCGCATGGAGCGGCAGCCCGACAACATTTGAAAATGATCCGTGCAGTTCCTCAATGTAGATCGCCGCGCGTCCCTGAATCGCGTACGCGCCCGCCTTGCCCATCGATTCACCCGTGGCGACGTAGGCGGCGATCTCCGCCTCGGTCATCGGGGCAAAGCGCACAAGGGTCTCCGCCGCATCCGTATATGCGTGCCCGTCGATAACCCACGCAATCCCTGTGAGCACGGAGTGTTGGCGTCCCTCGAGCAGGGAGAGTACATGGCGCGCCTCTGCCGCATCGCGCGGTTTGCCGAATGACTTCCCGTTCAGCACGACAGCAGTATCCGCGCCGAGCACGGCATGGTCGGGGTACTCCTCCGCCACCTTGCGCGCCTTGACGAGCGCATTTCGGATCACGGCATCACGCGGATGCTCGCCATCCTCAATCTCATCGATGGCCGGTGTAATGGAGACAAACTTCGCCCCAATCTGCCGCAGGAGCGCGCGTCGTCGGGGTGATGCAGATGCCAGTATGAACATAGCTCCTCCTCCCGCCGCCCGTGATGGGGGCAAAAAGAGACACCGAAACTGTGCCGGTGTCTCTTAGGGAAGCACTGATAAATTCAGCCCATCATCTTGACGCATCTTTTTTGCCCGCTTTTTGTCGGCAAATCCTCCACATAGCTTTGGCTATGCGTCCGGTTTGCCTCCTCAATCGGACAGAAAAATCTACGCCAATCTGACGGACTTCATTTTATCAGCGATTCCCTCACAATTTCTCTATAAAATTGATTCGCCCTTGTATGCGCTTTTTCCTGCCAATGATTTACAACAAATACCGCAGATAGACATAGACCGTCGAGAGGACGATCGTGAGAATCATGAGCGGAAAACCGATCTTGAAGTAGCGGATGAAGCTGATGTGCACGCCGCGCTCCGCCGCCATGCCCGCCACGATGAGGTTCGCCGATGCGCCGACGAGCGTTCCGTTGCCGCCGAGACACGCGCCAAGCGCGAGTGACCACCAGAGCGGCTCAAGATTTGTGATCCCCATTGCGCCCATGTTCTGAATGAGCGGAATCATCGTTGCCACGAATGGGATGTTGTCGAGCACCGACGAGATAATCGCACTCATCCAGAGGATGAGCAACGCCGTCGCGGTCAAATCTCCGCCCGTCGCCTCGACCGCCGTTTCGGCGAGCTGTGCTATAATGCCGACCTCAATCAGTCCACCGACCGCAATAAAGAGCCCGATGAAGAAGAAGATGGTCGGCCACTCAACCGCGTGCATCGCCTTTTCCACCAGATGCTCGCTGCCGCCCGCGAGAAGGAGCAGCAGAAATCCGCCCGAGAGTGCGATGAGCGAGGACTCGATGTGCGTAAAGGAGTGCGTGAAAAATCCGAGGATCGTCAGCCCAAGCACGAAGAGCGAGCGCTTCAGCAGACCGTGATCCGTGATCGCCGCCTTCTCGTCCATCTGCATCAGCTCCGCCTGCAGTTCCGGTGTCGTGACGAGGCTCTTGCGATAGATTGCGGACATGATGAACATGACTACCACCATCGAGATGATCGCAATCGGCGCAAGGTGCTCGATGAACATGACGAAGGTGAGTTCCTTCACTGCGCTGCCAATCATGATATTCGGCGGGTCGCCGATGAGCGTCGCCGTGCCGCCAATGTTCGACGCGATGATCTGCGTGAGGAGATACGGCATGGGATCGAGCCTTAGAATCTTTGTAATGCTGAACGTGACCGGCACCATGAGGAGCACCGTGGTCACGTTGTCGAGGAATGCGGAGAATACCGCCGTAATCACACAGAGATAGACGAGGATGCGGCGCGGCTCCGCCTTCGCCGATTTCGCCGCCTTGATCGCCACATAGTCGAACAGCCCCGTCTCCTTTGTCACACCGACGAGTACCATCATGCCGACGAGCAGCCCGAGCGTCTCAAAGTCAACGTGGTGCAGCGCCGTCTCCTGTGAGAGGATGCCGAGCAACATCATGAGCACCGCGCCGATCATCGCGGCGACCGTGCGGTGAATCTTCTCCGAGACAATCACCATATACATCACAACAAAAATAATCGCGGCAAGCGTTTCCATGTAAGCGCCTCCTTTGTATTCGATTCGCGTGCGGCTCACAGCCCGCCACACGCGCGACTTTGTTCATTTTATCACAAAGTTCAAAAGGGTGACAAGTTTTTTTCCGCGTACAATTTTTCTATCCCGTTTGCAATTACTTTTGCTCCTTATTTCCGATTCGCTCACACGATGTGCATAGCGTGCGCTCAGCCACGGATTACGGAAGCACTGATAAATTCAGCACCGCCATCTTGACGCATCTTTTTCGCCCTCTCTTTGTCGACAAATCCTCCACATAGCTTTGGCTATGCGTCTGGTTTGTCTCCTTGACAGGACGAAAAATCTACGCCAATCTGAGAGACTATTTTATCAGCGATTCCTTACAATCCCTTTTTTGCCTCTGCTGGTGGAACTTCGGGGAGGAAGTGCACCTCTACACGGTTCTTTGCTTTGTCCGAAATCCATTCGGTCAAGCGAGCACGCGACGCTTCGTCCATATCCGATTGCAGATATATGAACGCAATTTGCGTTTCATGCAGCGCAGCCGCTTTATCTGCCGCCGGAGCAGGGGCTTGCACACTCCCGACGGCGATGCGGGAGATTTGCGGAAATACGATGCGTGCCTCACGATTCCAGTCCAATATGTAAGAGCCCTGTTTCTCGCTTTCCTCGCGGGCAGACTTGAGTGCGGTCACGGTCTGCTGTTCCTGCACAGAGGGAATGGCTCTTTTTTCAACCTCACTGAGTCTTTGATCGATCATCGCCTCCATCTTTTCCCGCTCTTCCACCGTTTCGGCGGAAAAGACCTCCAACTGGAACGGCCTGAGGTGTGCCTTTTCATGCAGTTTCTCCGTCAATGCCACCAAGTCATCCTCTGATATTCCGGCAATCGTAAATACCGTCAGTATTTTCTTCTCGTTGTCCAACGTATAGGAGATTGCCAAATGGGGCGGTGCTTTGAAGTTCTCCTCGATATAAATCTTCGCCTGCGCGTTCTCCAGATTTTCCTGCACGCTCTGATACGCAAAAAAACAGCTGGGCAGAGTGACAAGTATGGCAGCCGTCAGCAAATAGCGTTTCTGTCTTGAAAATTCAACAGAATCCCGCGCAATCTTCGAGGGGATATCAATGATTTGGAGAACCACAAATGCCGTCAGACAGATAAAGAAACTGTTGATAAAGAACAGATAGAGTGCCCCCACGGTGTACGCCGTCACGCCCGTCGCAATGCCATATCCTGCGGTACAGAGAGGAGGCATAAGAGCCGTCGCAATCGCAACACCGGGGATGACATTCCCGCCCGCTTTGCGGGTTACCCCGATGATGCCCGCGAGGCCGCCAAAGACCGCGATCAAAACATCCCAGATGGTCGGCGATGTCCGTGCAAGCAGCTCCGACGAAGGGGCATCGATCGGTGTGAGGAAAAAATAAAGCGTCGATGTGGCAACCGAAATGATCACTTGAGCGAGCAGACTTCCCGCACTGGAACGGATATATGTGCTGTCATAACGGGCAAGGCCATAGCCAATCCCAAGGATTGACCCCATCAGCGGAGAGATCAGCATCGCGCCGATGACGACGGCAGTGCTGTTCATATTGAGGCCGATGGAGGCAATGAAGATCGCCAGTATCAGGACGCTGAGATTCGTCCCCCGAAACTGCACGCCGGCATTGATTCGCTCTGTAATTTCCTGTAGTGATGCAATGTCTCCATGCAGGTCAAAAAAATCTTTTAGCTTATCCCAAATCAAACAAATCATCTCCTAAGAAAAAGGCACTGCTGCACGAAAGAAACGTACAGCAGCACCCCAATGTCAGCTCCACGCATGAATCGATAGGATTGTTCCGCCTGCAATTCGAACTTCGAGCGTGATGCGGTTCTACACCAATCGGAGGGTCTATTTTATCAGCGATTCCTTAACGCACCGCTTCAAACATTCCCCATGCGTCGCGATCACGTCCTTATACCAGTGAAACGATTTCTTGCGGTATCGCGCGAGTGTGCCCGTCCCATCGTCATTTCGATCCACATAGATAAAGCCGTACCGCTTTGACATCTGCGCCGTCGACGCGCTCACGAGGTCGATGCAGCCCCACGTCGTATAGCCCATGACGGGTACGCCGTCGGTGATCGCCTCCTCCACCTGCACGAGATGGTCGCTGAGATAGTCGATGCGATCGTCGTCCGCGACCGTCCTGCCGCCCGCACCGTCTGCGACAAGCACATCCTTCGCCCCAAGACCGTTCTCGACGATAAAGAGTGGCTTCTGCCAACGGTCATAGAAACGGTTCAGCACATAGCGCAGCCCCTGCGGGTCGATCTGCCAGCCCCAGTCACTCGCCTTGAGATACGGATTCTTCTTCCCGCCGAGGATATTGCCGCCGCCCGCCGTTCCGCCCGCGCCCTCGCAGATGCTAACGTAGTAGCTGAACGAGACGAAGTCCACCGTATGCTCCCGCAGCAGCCGCAGCTCCTCCTCTGTTGCACGGATCTCGATGCCGTTCTCGCGGAAGTAGCGGTTCATATAGCCGGGATACACGCCGCGCACGTGCATATCGCCGAAGAAATCGTTGAAATGCTCCGCCCGCATGACGGCGATCATGTCATCGGGCGCGGGAGTCAGAGGATAGGTCGGCATCGCGAGAATCATGCAGCCGATCTGAGCCTCGGGGATGATCTCGTGCCCGATCTTCGTCGCAAGTGCCGAGGCGACGAACTCATGGTGACACGCCTGATAGAGATCTTGGAGCGACAGCTCCGACTTCGGTGTCAGAATCCCGCCCGAGAGCAGCGGCTCATGGAGTACGGAGTTGATCTCGTTGAACGTCAGCCAGTATTTTACTTTATCCCGATAGCGCGTGAAGATCGTCCGCACATAGCACTCGTAAAAGCCGATGAGATCGTGACTCATCCAGCCGTTGTATGTTTTCGCGAGGTGGAGCGGTGTCTCGTAGTGCGAGATCGTCACAAGCGGCTCGATGCCGTATTTCCGACACTCGTCGAAGAGATCGTCGTAGAACTGCAGCCCCGCCTCGTTCGGCTCGGCATCGTCCCCGTTCGGGTAGATGCGGCTCCATGCGATCGACGTGCGGAACACCTTGAACCCCATCTCGGCAAAGAGGGCGATGTCCTCCTTGTACCGATGGTAGAAGTCAATTGCCGTGAGTTTCAGATTGTCCGCCGTCGGCTCCTCGGTCGGTGCGTCCGTGATGCCGTGCGGCATAATGTCCTGGATGTCGAGGCCCTTACCGTCCGCGTTGTACGCGCCCTCACACTGATTCGCGGCAACCGCGCCGCCCCAGAGAAAGCCCTTCGGAAATGCCATCGTTTGCTCCTTTGCCGCAGCATTGCCGCGCTCGTAGTCCGGTGGATCATCGGACGCTCACATGCGTCGTGTTATGCTAGCTCGATGCCGTTGTCCTGCGCAAGCTTGCGGATGATCGGCACGGGCAGTTCTGCAGCCTTTGCCGCCGTCTCAAGGTCGATTCCCGCACGCAGACAGTTCATCGCGACACGGATCACGCCCTGCTTGCGCCCGCGGAACTCGCCTTCGCTGATCCCCTCCGCCTTGCCGGCCTCTTTTCCCTTTTCAAACGCCGCCATAAGATCCGCCTCAAAAGCAGCGCGCATCCCCTCCACGCGCTGCTCGCTCATCGAACGAATCATTTCCCCTACATTCGTCTCGCTCATCGCTCATTCCATCCTTTCTGCTCTCTTAATAATCCTTTTTATTATAGATAATTCTTCCACATTGGTCAAATAAAAGAATGCCGCCACATTTCTGCAGCGACATTCAAGACAATCTTACTTCTTCCGATAGATGATCGGGCTGCGCACGAGGTACTCAAAGGGTGCGCTGAGGCAGTGGACGAGACGCGAGAATGGAAAGAGGAACGCGACCGCCATCCACGAGAACATATGGATACGGAACATAAGCGGCACGTTCTCCATGTAGTCGATCTCGGGGCTGAGCGCGAGAACCGAGCGGAACCACGGCGAGATGGTCTCGCGATAGTCAAAGCCGCCCTGCACGGCGTTCAGCGTCGTGGACGCACAGCCAGAGAAGATCGCAAGGAAGAGGAACAGATAGAGCCACTTGTCCATCATCGACGTGTTGACCGCCATGCGGTCTTTGCCAAAACGGCGGATGAGGAGCAGAATGAACCCCCCGAAGAAGAGTACGCCTGCGGGCGCACCGCCGCCGAGCGCGATCATGTGGTAAAGGTGCTCGTTGATGCCCGCCGCCTCGGTCATAAACTTCGGGATAAGCACGCCAATGATGTGGCCGCCGAGTGCCATGACGAGGCCGAGGTGGAACATCGGGCCTGCGATCTTCAGGTCGCTCTTGGAGAGGAACTGACTGGACTTCGTCGTCCAGTTCCGCTCAAAGACGGTGTAGCGCACGATCGTCCCCACGATGAGGAACGTGAACGCGATGTAGGGCAGGATGCCCCATGCGAATTGTTTCATTATGCTGTCCTCCCTTCAAGGCCCGCCGCCTCCGTGAGCACGACATCGAGGAGAAATGCGTAGGGCAGCTTCGCCTCGATCAGACGGTCGCGCAGCAGTTCCAGTTTCGGACGCACCTCGGTCAGGATGTGCAGAGCCTCCCTGTCGGACACCGCCGCCGCGAGCTCGAGGATCGCGGGCAGGTAGTCGGGCAGTTCGTGGTCGAGATCATAGCCCGCATCGAGAAAGAGCTGCTTGTATGCGAGCATCTCCTCGGACTGCTTGCCGAAATCCGTGCGGTTGTGCGTCGTGAGATAGAGGTTCGTGTTTTGCGAGAAGTCAAAGGCACGCACATAGGCATCCTCGAACTCCTGCCGGTCGCTCTCTCCGATGTAGCCGAAGAACTCCTCGAAGACCTCGCGCGACTGCGGACGCTCGACATCCGCGACCGCTGCTGCATGGGTGGGAACACTCTCCCACCACGTTTCCGAGGGATACTCGAACAGATAGGAGGTGAGGAGGAGCGGTGTCTGAATGCGGTTCGTATCCATCAGCAGCACCCTCCGGGACAGGCATAGCCGACCGAGCCCTGCAGTTCACGCAGCTTCTCGTGCGTAACATCCTGCAGACCTGCGGGGATGTTGAAGCGATCGCGGCGCTTGGCAATGCCGAGGAGGCGGTACATCGCCTCATACGTCTCAATATCGTGCGTAAGGTTCGCCGGCAGTTCCTCGCCCGTCTGCTTTGTCCGCATGACGGCACGCAGTTCGAGCAGGACGCGCAGGACGCGCTCGATCGCAGCCTCATCCCCCGCCGTCAGCAGCTGCGCGAGGTAGGCGACAGGAATACGCATCTCCGCCGCACCGGGGAAGAAGACCTTCTCCTCCACGCGTCGTGCAATCGGGCTGAGGGGCGGTACGTACCAGACATTCGGCAGCGTGCGGTACTCCGGATGGAGCGGGAATGCGAGCTGCCACTCGGCGATCAGCTTGTACGACGGCGAGTTCTGCGCCGCACGGATCCAGCGGTCGGGGATGCCCGCTGCCTGTGCCGCCGCAACGGTCGCGGGATCGTTCGGGTCGCAGAGCGCACCGAGGTATGCCTTGTAAATATCCTTCGGATCGGGCGTGGATGCCGCCGCCTTAACCTTGTCCGCATCGTAGAGCAGAACACCGATGTAGCGCATACGGCCGACACAGCCGTCACTGCACACGGTCGGCAGACCGTTCTCAAGGCGCGGGAAGCAGAACGTGCACTTCTCCGCCTTGTTCGTCTCCCAGTTGTAGTAGATCTTCTTGTACGGGCAGGACGGGACGCAGTGCCGCCAGCCGCGGCAGCCATCCTGCGAAATGAGCACCACGCCGTCCTCGTCGCGCTTGTAGATCGCGCCCGAGGGGCACGCCGCAACGCACGCGGGGTTGAGGCAGTGGTTGCAGAGACGCGGCAGATGCTTCATGAAGATGTCGTGGAACTCGAGCGTGATCTCCTGTCCCATCTTGCTGAGGTTGTAGTCCTTGCGTGCGGACTGTCCGTCTGCGAGGTCGTCCTCCCAGTTCGGCCCCCACTTGATCTCCATGCGCTTCTGCGTAATCAGCGAGCGCGGACGTGCAACCGGCTGATGGTTGCGCCGCTTCGTGTGAATCAGCGTCTCATAGTCGTACGTCCACGGCTCATAGTAGTCGTCCATCTCGGGCTGCTGCGGATGGTAGAACAGCTTCGCCAGACGCGTCATCATGCCGCCTGTTCTGAGGCCGAGCTTGCCATCCTTCAGCTCCCAGCCGCCCTTCCACTTCTCCTGGTTCTCCCACTGCTTCGGATAGCCGATGCCAGGTTTGGTCTCGACGTTGTTGAAATACATATACTCTGCGCCGCGTCGGTTCGTCCAAACATTTTTGCAAAGGATGGAGCACGTGTGACAGCCAATGCACTTGTCCAGATTCATGACCATCGCAATCTGTGCTTTAATCTTCAAGCCAATCTACCTCCTCCATGCGCCGCACGACGACGTACGAGTCGCGCTGATTGCCCGTCGGGCCGTAGTAGTTGAAACCGTAGCTGAGCTGCCCGTAGCCGCCAATGAGGTGGGTGGGCTTGATGTGGATGTGCGTCGGCGTGTTGTGCGTGCCCGCGCGCGTGCCCGAGATCTTCGAGCCCGGCACGTTGATGTGGCGATCCTGCGCGTGGTGCATGAACACGGCACCATGCGGGATACGCGGCGAGACGACGACGCGCGAGGCGACGACACCGTTGCGGTTGTAGAGCTCGATCCAGTCGTTGTCCTTCACGCCGATCTCCGCCGCATCCTTTTCGCTCATCCAGACACTCTGCCCGCCGCGGAACATCGTGAGCATCTGCTGCGCATCGAAGTACATACTGTGCGTGCTCCACTTGTTGTGGGGCGTGAGGTACTTCAGCGTAATTTCCTTCTGCGTGCCGTTCAGCGACTTGTTCATCGGACGGAAGTCGAGGATCGGACGGTAGACCGCCTGTGCCTCGCCGAACTCGCGCATGACCTCGTGATCCATGTAGAAATGCTGCCGCCCCGTCAACGTGCGGAACGGAATGAGTTCCTCCACGTTGTTCGTAAAGGGGGTATAGCGGCGGTTCTGATTGCTGCCCGTAAAGGTCGGTGCCGTGATCGTCTCACGCGGCTGCGCAATGACCTGATCGTAAGTAAACCGCTCGTCCTCGCGATCCTTCGCGAGCTTCACGAGGTTGTCGAGACCCGTGCGCTTTTCGACCGCCTCCCATGCGCGGACTGCCGTCCTGCCGCAGGTGGTCGGGGACATTCCAAGCACTGCATCAATCGCCTGCCGCGCCTCATAGATCGAGGGGCAGCCGTAGGACACATAATCCTTGTTCTGGATGATGCCGTTGCGCTGTCGGATCTCCTCGTAGTCCTCCGCCGAGTCCCACGTATTGCCGTGGCTCGCCGTCTTGCCGCCCGCATTCGGGCCGAGGGCAATCCACTTCTCATAGAGCTTCGTATAGTCGATGGTGTTGGACGCGATGTTCGGCATCGTCTTGCCGGGGATCGGCTCGCACTCGCCCTTGCTCCAGTCACGCACGACACCGTCCGGCTGCGCGATCTCCGCCTCACTGTCATGCCCGAGCGGAGTCGCGGCGATGTTCGTGTACGGCGTGAGCTTTGCGTCCTTTGCCACCTGCGAGACTGCCTGTGCCAGTGTGCGGTAGATGTCCCAGTCCGTGCGCGACTCCCAGAGCGGGTCGACTGCGGGCTGGAAGGGATGGACGAAGGGATGCATATCCGTCGAGGAAAGATCCGTCTTCTCGTACCATGTCGCCGTCGGCAGCACGATGTCGGAGTAGAGCGCGTTGCCCGCCATGCGGAAGTCGAGCGCAACGAGGAGGTCGAGCTTGCCCTCGAGCGCGCCGCCCGGCTTCTCCAGCTCCTCCTTCTCGCGCCACTTGACCTCCTGCGGGCGCGTCGCACAGTCCTCCTCCTGGAAGATGCTGTTCTCCGTGCCGAGGAGATACTTGAGGAAGTAGTCGTTGCCCTTCGCGGACGAGCCGAGCAGGTTGCAGCGCCAGACAAAGAGGTTGCGCGGGAAATTCTCCGGCGCATCGGGATCCTCCCATGCGAACTGCAGGCTCTTGTCCTTCAGGCTCTTCACGATGTAGTTCTTGATGCCGTCCGCACCCTCGAAGCCCGCCGCCTTTGCATCTGCAGCGATGTCGTTCGAGCCGCGGTTGAACGTTGGATAGGACGGTGCCCAACCGAGGCGCGCCGCCATGACAGCATAGTCTGCCGCGTGGTTGTAACGCGCCGGCTCATTTGCCGCCGTAATCGCATCCGTCTGGATCTCGTCGCTGCGCCACTGGTCGGTCGCGAAGTAGTAGAACGAGGTGGAGTTGAGCAGCTTCGGCGGTGCCTGCCAGTCCGAGCCGCTCATAATGCGCGCCCAGCCCTCATTCGGACGGAGCTTCTCCTGTCCGACGTAGTGCGCCCAGCCGCCGCCGTTGCGCCCCTCGCAGCCCGTAAAGAGCAGGAGGTTGATGATCGTGCGGTAGACGGCATCCGCGTGGAACCAGTGGTTGATGCCGCCGCCCATGATAATCATTGTTCTGCCGTTCGTCTTGATGGCGTTATCCGCGATCTCGCGTGCCGTCTTGATGACGAGATCGGGCGCAATGCCCGTGTACTTCTCCTGCCATGCGGGCGTATACGGCGTGTCGTCCTCGTACGAGCCTGCGCTCTCGCCGCCGATGCCGCGGTCAATCGCATAGTTCGCAAGCGTGAGATCGTAGACTGTCGTGACGAGCACCTCGCCGTCCGCCGTCTTGACACTGCGCACGGGAAGGGCGCGCGTCAGCGTACGCTTGGCGCGGTCGTTGCCGAAGTACGGCAGCTCGACCTCCACCGTCCCCGTCTTTTCGTTCCAGACGGAGAGGCGCGGGCAGATCTCTGCGCCCGTGTCGCGGTTCTCCTCGCGGATGTTCCACTTCTCCTGATCGCTCCAACGCTCGCCGAGCGTGCCGTTCGGAATGACGATCTCGCCCGTCTTGTCGTCCACGACGTAGTAGCGGAAGTCCGCGTGCTTTTCGTCGCGTCCCATATCGCGTGAGGAGAGCATACGCCCGGGGACGTACGTGCCATCCTCCCGCTTTTCGATGCGCACGAGGAACGGGAAGTCCGTATATTTGCGCGTGTATTCGAGGAAGAACGGGGTCGTCTTGTCGACGTAGTACTCCTTCAGGATGACGTGACCCATCGCCATCGCCATTGCCGAGTCGCTGCCCACCTTGAGCGGGATCCACGTATCCGCAAACATCGAGGACTCGGCATAGTCGGGCGCAATCGACACGACCTTGGTACCCTTGTAGCGCACCTCCGCCATAAAGTGTGCATCCGGCGTACGCGTGAGCGGCACGTTCGACCCCCATGTGATGAGGTAGCCCGCATTGTACCAGTCGCTCGACTCGGGCACGTCCGTCTGCTCGCCCCAGATCTGCGGGCTCGCTGGCGGCAGGTCGGCGTACCAGTCGTAAAACGAGAGCCCGACGCCGCCCATCATCTGGATAAAACGAATACCCGCCGCATAGCTCAGCATCGACATCGCCGGGATAACGGAAAACCCAAAGATACGGTCGGAGCCATACGTGTACGCCGTGTAGAGCACGGAGGCGGCGATCAGCTCGCTGACCTCCTGCCAGTTCGAGCGCACAAAGCCACCCATGCCGCGCGCCTGCTTGTACTTCTTTTTCTTTGCGGGATCGGAGGCGATGCTCTTCCACGCCTCGTACGCGTTCGGATGCGCCGCACGCGCCTCACGCCAAAGAGCCGCGAGTTCCCCGCGCATGTACGGGTACTTCACACGGTGCGGACTGTAGAGATACCACGAGAACGTCGTCCCGCGCGGACAGCCGCGCGGCTCGAAGTCCGGCATATCCGGCGCTGTCTCCGGATAGTCGGTCGCCTGATTCTCCCACGCCACAATGCCGTTCTTGACGTGGACGTTCCAGCTGCACGAGCCCGTGCAGTTGACCCCGTGCGTCGTGCGGACCGTCTTGTCGAACGACCAGCGGTCGCGGTACATATTCTCCCATGTGCGCCCGCCTTCATGCATCTCTGCATGACCGCCCGCAAGCTCCGACGTAGGAATCAAATACTTGAACTTTTTGAAGATACTGCTCACGCCTTCACCCCTCCATTATTTTGGCTTTCATTGAAAAGGCTTATAGATACGATACAATTTTACTATACCGCTTCGGGTGTGGATGTGAGCAATATCACAGTTCTATAAAATTTTATAATTGAAAACTATTCTTGTGATTGTTTTTTGCTATTGTGGGAGTCGCTGATAAAATAATGTCTGTCGGATACTATATGAGACAATCCGCCTGATTGTACCGTCTTGTAAGAAATGTTACGATAGAGTGAATAAATCAACAATACAAAGGAGCGGTGCTATGCAGGTACAAGTCAATGTAAAGCGCATCGGCAAGCGCAGGAATGCGATTGAGACGCGCCCCTATGAGATCGGGGAGGTGCACGATGTCGGCGGGCTGATCGCGGCGTTCGTCACGGCGGAGGTCACACGCTTCAATGCACGGGCGGAGGGTGGGGAAACGGTGCTCCGCTATCTGACGAGCGAGGAGATCGCGGATGCCGCCATGGTCGGAAAGATCGGATTCGGCGCGGACTACAACGGACAGGTGCAGGATCTCACGGCGGCGATCGAGAACGCACGCCAGTCGTTCGAGGACGGCATCTACCGCATCTTCATCAACGGCAATGAAGTGGGGGACGCACTCGACACGCCTGTCACGCTCCGAGAAAACGATGAGATCACCTTTGTCCGCCTGACGATGCTTGCAGGACGTATGTGGTAAACCCGATGGAGGAATACGATGATTAGCTACTATTTGCGCGATGAGGAAATGACACGCTATATTGAGCGGCTGAAGGCAGGGTTTGACGCGCTGAACCCGCAGAGCCAAAAGCTGCTCAACTTTCTCTTTTTCCGTACGGACGAGAAGGGAGAACCGGACTACGACTGGGACGTCGGCGTGGCAAACTTCCGTCGCAACAAGAAAGGCGTGGTCTGCACGGTCGATGATGACGTGCTGCCGCCTGCGCTCTACCCCGCCTTTGACCTGATGATGGGCGAGGACCTGCGGAGGGATCTCGTCGATATGGCGCACAGCCTCGCCGCCTATCCCTACACGAACCGCTACTACCGACGTCTCGTCCGCTCACGCGACTACCATCAGCACGTCGGCCGCATTTGGAATCTGATCGAGCAGCTTGTGCGCGAGTACGCCTTAGGGAAGAACTTCCTGCAGCTCCTGCGCAGAGAGTACGATGTGGAGAGGTACGGCAACAGCTTCCTCCCGCCCGAGCAGATCGCCGTATGGATCGACCGTGGGGACGCAGAGACCATCGCCATCATCCGCGACATGCTCCTCAGTGAGAACAACACGAACGTGCTCACCTACGATATTTTCCGCGCCATCTTCAAGTCACGCAGTACAGAACTCGTGGAGCTCGTCGGCAAACTCCTCCTCGCGGGGAAACTGCAGGAGGGACTGCGGCAGGCGATCTGCGAGACGATGGACTGCGGACGGCAGGAGCACTTCGTCTACATGATGGGGCTGATCGAGGAGCACAACCTCATCCGCTTCTCGTCCGTGCGCCGCGCCATCGCGACGACCATCGGCATCGGCACGGACAGCGAGCGTGTGGACAAGAAGCTCCTCGCGCTCATGGTGCGCGTGCTGCGCGATCCTGCGGAGGCGGACACACTCCTTCACAGTGAGGACAATGTCGAGGCGATGGTCGGGTTGTGGAGCAAGGGCGTACATGACCTCACGGAACTTATCGCCGGCATGGAGGCGATCATCGCAGAGGGACGGCCGCACTCCGTCCTGCTCGTCTCGTACTTCCTGCACGCCCTGCAGGACGGTGCACAGGAGCGGCGCATTGCAAAGCGCGTTCTCCTTGGCATCACGGATGCGGAACTGAGTGCGGCGGACATGAAGAAAATTGCCTGCTATCTGTCCTACATGACGGGCGATTTCTACATCCTGCGGGATCTCGACGACTTCGTCAAGCAATTCGATGCAACGACGTATTTCGCGGACACAGAGGAAGCCACGCGTTTCTTCGATCTCTGCGCGCGTGCCCTCGACCGAATGAAGCGCAAGGAAGAGAAGTACCCCGCGTGCATCTTCCCGTGGTACGATGTAAGTCTCACAAAGGAAGCACTGTCCAATGCGATGGTGCTCGCCGCCCTCTGCGCCGGCACTGCGCTGACGGATCGCGTCGCCCCCATCCTCCCCGTCTGCTACACGGGACAGCGCGCTGCACGGCTCCTCCTCAAGACACCGCTGAGTGCGGCACAGGAGGCATCGCTCCTCGACCTGCTGCGCCTCGCCCCCGAGACAGCGGAAGCAATCCTCCTCAAAAAAGATACGGCGACCGTGGCGGCTGCGGACTTCGTGCCGCGCCACCGCACAGAGATCGCCGCCCTGCTGCGCCTGAAGACCGCAAAGACGCGCCGCACGGTGCTCGACCTCCTCTACACGCAGGAGGATACGTCGCTGCGCGAGACGATGGCAGACCTCCTCGCACAGAAGGACGTGAACAAACGCCTCGGCGCACTTGATCTCCTCCTGCGCTGCAAGGCGGACGGGCGCATGGCACAGGAGGAGCTGCTCTCCCTCGCACGCGGCATCCAAAAGCCCACCTCGGACGAGCAGGTACTGATCGACGAGCTGTCGAGCAGCGCGGGTGCGGACGCACAGGAGCAGGCGCTGTTCGACGCAGCATACACGCCGGACTTTGCCATCGAGATCCAGTATGCGGAGAAAAAGGGCGGCATCCGCGGCCTGCTGAATCATCTCACAGGCGCGAAAGAAACGCCGTCAGCGGGCGGCTACGATGCAGCGGCAAATACCGTCCACGTTGTCAACACACTCACGCTCAAAGACATATTCCCGCGCACGGACGAGGAACTGCTTGCCATCGTCACGAAACTGAACGCACTCTATACGAAACATGAGGACTACGAGTACAAGGCACGCTGGATCGGCAGAGAGGAGACGACGCTTTCGGCGGGCTATTACGAACGGGCAGACGCAGAGCACGCAAAAGACGCGCCCGATCATATCAAATACTTTCCGCTTGCTGAGGTCTGGGAGGAGTTCTACCGGCAGGAAATTGTGGACTTCCCCACGCTCTATCAGCTCGCCATCGCGCTCCGTATGCCGAAGGCGGAGGACGAATTCTTCGCCGAGGGTCTGACGCGCATTGCAGAGCGGGACTGGACGGCGTTCCCCGCCGTCCTCGCCGCGCAGAAGCTGAGCTACTTCGGCGAGGGTTACGTCGGACGGCAGACGGGGAAAAATGTCATCCGCGTGCTCTATGAGACATATGCGGAGGAGAACCGCTCATTCGTCTTTGCCGCAGGTCTGCTGATGATGAGCCGTGCCTACGACTGCTTTGACGAAAACCTCTTTCTCGTGGAGTACAAAAACCAGTGGCGCACAGGGAACACGCGCCAGATCATGCACCACACTGCGCTCATGCAGACCGCGCTGCACGGCGCACGGCGCTATCAGGGTGCGGCGGAATTCGCACAGTCCTACGCCCTGCGGTACCGCATGATGGAGCGGCTCGAAGCACAGCTGCTGCGCACGGAGCAGGAGCCGGAGTCCGGCATGGTCGGCATCATCGAGCACGCGCAGGCGCATCTCCTCGGCATGGTGGAGAAGGACGCATTCTACAAGATGCTCCTCGGCGTGCAGGCGGACGGGATGAGCGAGGACGCTGCACGCAAACAAAAAGCAGTGGAAAAGAATCGCATACAGGTGCTCGAACGCTATCGCAGCGGTGCCCTCCCCGACCCAAAGGACGCGGATTTTCGCGGCGCACAGACGGAGGATGTCCTCGCCTTTGTACGGGACGAAGGGCAGCAGGTCATCGACTGTATCGTCACGGCAGAGCTGCGGCGCGGTGACACCCCCGCGCTTCACTCCGCCGCAGTCGCAAGCATCGTGCGCGTCGAGGGCATGGATACGTTCGTGCGCATCCTGCAGGCACTCGGCGCACTGAAGCTCGACCGCGGCAGCTGGTACTACGGGGCAAATGAGGCGAAGGCATCGACGCTCAGTCACCTGCTGAAGGTCAGCCACCCGCGTGCGGGTGAAACGGCGGCGGAGCTGAAGACTGCTCTCTCGGGAAGCGGCATCACGGAGCAGCGGCTCGTCGAGGCAGCGATGTACGCACCGCAGTGGATTCCGCTCATCGAGGCACACCTCGGCTGGCGCGGCATGGCAAGCGGCTGTTACTACTTCCAGGCGCACATGAGCGACATCCCGAAGGATCGCGAGAGCATGATCGCAAAGTACACCCCGATTGCCGTCGAGGATCTGAAGGAGGGCGCGTTTGACATCGACTGGTTCAACGCAGCCTACAAGGAGCTTGGCAAGGCGCATTTCGAGTGTCTCTACGATGCCGCAAAGTACATCTCCGACGGCGCGAAGCACGCACGGGCGCGCAAATTCGCCGACGCCGTGCGCGGCATGATGAAACTCGCAGACGTAGAGAAGGAGATCGCGGCGAAGCGTAACAAGGATCTCGTCCTGTGCTGCGGGCTGATCCCGCTGAAACGCGCACGGGAAAAGGATATGCTCGCACGCTACGCATTCCTGCAGAATTTCCTCAAGGAGAGCAGACAGTTCGGCGCACAGCGTCGCGCGAGCGAGGCAAAGGCGGTCGAGATCGCCCTCTCGAACCTCGCTCGTGCCTGCGGCTTTGACGACGTGACGCGCCTCGTATGGACGGCGGAGACGGAGCTCATCAAGACGCACGCCGCCCACTTTGCGCCCAAGGCGGTTGAGGACACGGAGCTCTGGCTGCGCGTGGCAGAGGACGGCAAGGTAAGCCTCGTGTGCGCAAAGGGCGACAAGGAGCTGAAATCCATCCCCGCAAAGCTGAAGAAGAATGCCTACGTGCTCGAGCTGAAGGAAGCGGAGACGAATCTGAAGGAGCAGTACCGCCGTGCGCGGAAGATGCTCGAGGAGATGATGGAGGACGGCACGCCGCTGCTCGCCCGTGAGATTGCAAACGTCATGGAGCACAATCCTGTCATCGCTCCTCTCTTGCGTGTACTCGTCTTCAAATCGGACACGGCACTCGGCTTTTACGAGGATGGCGCACTCATCACACCCGACGGCACACGCACAGAGGTCGCAGCGGATGCGGAAGTGAAAATCGCCCACGCGCTCGATCTCTATGAGAGCGGCACATGGACGGCGTATCAGGCATATCTCTTTGAAAAGGGCATCCGTCAGCCGTTCAAGCAGGTATTCCGCGAACTCTACGTCAAGACGGCGGACGAACGCGGCAAAGAGACGAGCCTGCGGTATGCGGGACACCAGATCCAGCCCGCGAAGGCCGTCGCGCTGCTCAAGACGCGCCGCTGGGTCGTCGACGGCACGGACGGACTGCAGCGCGTCTACTACAAGGCAAACATCATCGCGCGCATCTACGCGCTCGCCGACTGGTTCTCGCCCGCCGACATCGAAGCACCGACGCTCGAATGGGTGGATTTCTTCGACCGCAAGACATTCAAAAAACTGCCGATCGACGATGTGCCCGACCTCATCTTCACCGAGGTCATGCGCGACGTGGATCTCGTCGTCTCCGTCGCGCACGTCGGCGGCGTCGACCCCGAGGCAAGCCACTCGACCATCGAGATGCGCCGTGCCATCGTGCAGTTCAATCTGCCGCTCTTTAAGCTCGACAACGTCCGTCTCGAGGGCACGCACGCGCATATCCACGGAACGCTCGGCGACTATACCGTCCACCTCGGCAGCGGCGTCGTGCAGCAGAAGGCGGGCGCGATGGTGAACGTCCTGCCCGTCCACAGCCAACACCGCGGCCGCCTCTTCCTGCCGTTCCTCGACGAGGATCCGAAAACGGCGGAAATCATGTCGAAGATCATCCTCTTTGCGGAGGACGGCAAGATCAAGGATCCGTTCATCTTGGAGCAGATCCGACGCTGACAGCTTGATCGTGCGTGCCCCTAAGCGAACACCTCGCTGCACAAGTGATCGCACACTTGCTCCACAAGGGATCGTTTAGGGACATTGCACAACATCTCTCCACATCATTTCACACAAAAAACCGCAGGAAACTCATCGGTCATTCCACCGACTCAGCTTCCTGCGGTTTTCATTTGCAGGTATATTCAATTGTTGCATTTCTGTACACCGCGCAGCAAATTACGCCGACGCTGCTTCGGCATCGGTCACGGGACGGTGTCCCCCCAGTTCGACGATGTACGGATCCCCGAACAGCTCACGCGTCGCGTCGCTGTGGATATCCTCCTCCAACGAGCGCAGCGAACGCGTCAGCGACTCGATGTCGAGCTCGTATGCCTCACTGTCCATACGGTGCAGCTGCCGAATCTGCTCGCGGTACGCGAGACGCTGTGCGCGCATGCCCTCGATGAGTGCGTCATCCTTTGCAGGATATATTGCCGCCGCGCGTACCATCGCATTGATCGGAATCCGTTTTGCCGGATCATCAAGCACCGATGCAAGTGATATGACTGCCATAACAGCCACCTCATTTCCTTATGAGTATTTCTTGGTCGCGCACATTCCCCACGCAACCTTTTTATGACATTTCCCTTGTCCATTTTTATTATAAAATTTTTTCCATTGATTGAACATAGTTCTTTCTTCCTAATTTCTTCATTTTTATCGAAAAATAACCTTTCTTTATCTTTTCGATATAAAATTTATATGCTCTTATTTTTTATTTCGCTATTGAATTTCATTCTCTTATGTGCTATATTATCTACAAGCTTTCGTTTGAGACAGTATCTCGTGGAAAGGATACTGTTTCCAGAGCTCTCCTAAAATATAATACACAGCAAAAACACCCCGCAGCTGCTCATTGCGGGGTGTTTTTGTGCGCTCAGTGCGCGTGCGGGAGTTTGCAATCCCGTCCCTTGATATGTTCGTAGAGCCAATGCGCGAGGAAGTCGAGGATGCTCAGCAGATACTCCTGCTGGTTCTCGTCAACCGCCTCGAGATCGACCTCGGCAACCTTCTTCATGAAGCGCAGGTGCAGGGCTCGGTGACTGAATCGGTGCGGATCCTTCACGCTCTCCCCATATGCTTCCTCATGCGCGAAATGTGTCCCTGCATAGTTGGCAAGTTCGTCCAGAATCGCGACGATCTTATCGTATTTATCGTCGTCCGTGCACT
Organism: Centipeda infelix ATCC 43532; assembly: GCF_000234095.1. Classification (GTDB taxonomy): domain Bacteria; phylum Bacillota; class Negativicutes; order Selenomonadales; family Selenomonadaceae; genus Centipeda; species Centipeda infelix. Next base: position 491,418 of record NZ_JH376798.1, on the reverse strand, counting down.
CCATCACGAGCTCATAGCACTCATTCGTCAGGTCGAAAAGCTTTTTGTGCTGCGCGTCGACAGACGGAATGCCTGTCAGGTAATCATCGGTAAATTCGTATTTCATGATGACTCTTTCTCACTTTCCCTACATGTCCATTTCTTAATCCTCACCACTCATCCTGGATTCGTCCTCTATTTTTTCTTGCTTTTCTTCGTCTTCGCGGTATTTTCCTTCGGATTCTCCGCCTTACTCTCGTCTGTGGGCGGCACGTTCTCCCCCTGCGCATCATCTACAGGTGTCTCAGCATCCGCCGCCGGTTCATCCTTCGGCTGCGGTGCGGGCGCCTCTGCCGCAGCATTTTCATTTGCCACTCTCTGCGCAGCAATATCTTCTTCCTTTGGAATGCGGCAGTCCATGACCTTGATATGACCGTAAAGCCAGCGTGCCAGAAAGTCGAGGATGCCAAGCAGGTACTCCTGCTGGTTCTCATCGATGTCGTCGAGGTCGATCTCGCTGAGTTTCTGGATGAAGCGCAGATGCTGGTACCGCTCGCTGAAGCGACGCTCGTATTGGATGCGCTCCATGTACGCTTCCTCGTTGGCAAAATGCGTTGCCGCATAGGTGCGCAGCTCGTCGAGAAGTGCGACAATCTTGTCGAAGCGGTCAATCGCCGCATCGTCCATGACGAGGTCATAGCACTCGTTCGCGATCTCAAAGAGCCGCACATGCTCTTTGTCGATCTCATCGATACCGGTCAGATAGTCTTTTGTAAATTCATACTTCATGCTCTCCTGCTCCCTTCACTTAAGGAAGTACTGATAAATTCAGCGATTCCTTAATCCCAACCTTGAAGTTCCCAATATCGCTCCGCCGCGTCAACAAAAGAATAAAAACCATGTTCGCGCGCGGTATCCGTCCATATGTGCACGAGCTTCCAATGTCCGCTCGTCTGCCGCTCAAGCTCCATCGTGACGGAGCCCTCGGGCAGGAGCCGTCCATAGTCACTGTCGTCACCGTGCACGCGGCAGACGATGGCCGCACGGTCGCCCGAAATCACGGCCGGCTCCGTATTGACCGTATAGTGTGCGGCAAAGGCACGCAGTTCATCCGAGCCCCAGCGCGCATTGCCCTCCGCCTTCGTCACGGGCACGCGCTCCGCGTCGAAGTAGTATGTCAGCACCATGCGTGCCACATCGATGTACTCCGTACGATGCTCCGCCATGTAGTCCCGCATAAAGGCACTGTCGTGACGGAAGAACCAGTCGTGCGGATAACGCTCGTGGAGCGCGGCAATGTTGTCCGCGAGAAGTGTACTCACATCTTCGTGCATGGTGGTGAGCACGGCATCCTCATCGACGTATTCCGCAAAGAGCTTCCGATCCTCGGTGAGGACGGCGCGCGCAATCTGATGGAGTGCCGCCTCGGGCGTGCGGTCACGATGATAGCAGTAGCCCGTGTACGCGCCGCCAATGAGGGCGGCGGCAAGAAACAGGATCGCGCCGAGGCGCAGATTGCGGGTCATAGCTCTCCCTCCCGTTACTCTTTAGGAAGCGCGGACTTCATTTTATCAGCGATTCCTTTATCTTCTCTCAGGATGCGCACGTGCCGCTCCGCCTGCTGTGCAACATATGCAAAATGCGTGCGCAGATAGGTGTCGATGGTCTGCCCGATGTACTTTTTGCCCATGAGGTCGGGGTGCAGGCCGTCGGTCGTATACCCCGCCTCAAGCTCACCATCCGCATCCGCGAGGACACTGGAGACATCGAGGCTGTACTCCTGCTGCATGACCCAGTTGTTGATGTAGTCACGGTGCGCCCACCAATCGGACGGCGGTGTCTGGATCGTCATGCGCGCGGTCATCATCGCGGGACGGATCGGTGTCACTGTCAGAAAGATCGGCGTGATACCATGTGCCCTGCATTTCTCACGCAGTGCGGCGAGGTTGCGGACCGTCTCCGCACCGTAGATGCCGACGCGGTAGTCGTTGACACCCCCCATAATGATGAGGACGCGCGGCGAAAAGGGCAGAACGTCGCGCTCGAAACGTGCGAGCATCGCCGCCGTTGTGTCGCCGCTGTGCCCGAGGTTTTTCACAGGGACGGAGCAGTAACTCTCCCAGTCGTAAAGCGTGTAGGAGGGCGGGACAGTGATCGCGCCGCCGCCGTGTGTGATGCTGTCCCCGAGTGCGGCAATCGGCGTACGGTCAGCAACGGTGAATGTGCCGTTCTCCGACCACTCCGAGATCGGCGTGCCCGCCCCCGTCGTTCCGCGCACGCGGTAGAAGTATTCGCCCGGCACGGTAAACGCTTCATCATCGTAGACATCGTACTCGCCCGCCTGCAGCGTATGGAGATAGATGTCACGTCCGCCCGCGCGGCGATAGACCTCGACCTCGTGATGCTGTTGTCCGCTCAGCGGAATCCACGCGTAGACGGGATAGAGAGGTGCATACGGCATTTCGCCGAACTGCGCCGTCAGCACCGGCGCAGCCGGATCTGCAGTCTCACCGACGATGGGGCGCGGTGCGGACTCTGCCGCGATCGGTGCGCCGTCGTAGTCGAGCGGCTGCACCGTCCAGTAGAGGTCGTCTGTGCTGCCATACGAGGCGAGCGGCACATGGAGCCCTGTCGTATAGACGCGGTTCATGGTGTCGAGTGTCTTCATTTGCCCGTGTGCATCCGCCCGCAGGACGCGCACAGCATAGCGCACTGCCACAGGAACGGGCTGCCAGTGCAGGAGAACGGAAGAGAGTTGCTCCTCCTGCTGCGCCTGCGCGGGGTGCACGCGCTCCGCCTGCGCCGTGATCTCCTTCATGGCACGCTCCGCTCCTCCTGTGTTCTTCTGCGACGCATGGCGCGGCGCAGCTTTTTCCGCCGCACCTGCGGGTACGGCACTCAGTATCATACAAACGGCAAGGAGCCCCCCGATGCTCCGCCGCAACATTCCCACCTGCATTTAGTCCTCGTCCATCGTCCGAATGTACTCTTCGCCGATGGCTTCGCGCACGGCGGCAAGTGTCGGGGCGAGCAGTGCGCGTGCCTCCTCTGCGGTCGGTGCCGCTGCCGTGACGCGCACGAGACAGCCGTCCTCCTTCGCGTAGGTCGCAACGGAGGGGTTCTCGCCGTCCACGAGTGCGCCAAGGCGGTCGGCAACAGGCGACTCGCCGACGGGCAGCCCCTTTTCCGCCATGGAGTAGAGCTTGATGTTCATGGAGACAAAAACTTTATCACTTTTCGCGCGCAGGAATACGTCGCACGCCGTCTCGAACATCGGCTTCATCTCCTTCGGAGGGCCGGGGAGCATGATGCACGCGCGGCCGTCCTTCTCGATGATGACACCGGGCGCAGTGCCGTGGTCGTTCTGGAGCACCGTTGCGCCCGAGGGTACGGTCGCCTGCTTGCGCATACTGTCCGAGAGGGGAATGCCGCGCTTTGCCGCGCGTTCCTCCAGACGACGCAGTGCCTCCGCATCCTCGACGGGGGTGCAGCCGAAGTAGGAGATGAGCATTTCCTTTGTCAGGTCGTCCTTCGTGGGGCCAAGCCCGCCCGTGGTGATGACGCAGTCCGCGCGCGTGTACGCGATGTCGAGCGCGGCGCGCAGCCGCTCAGGGTTGTCGCCGACGACGGTCTGATAGTATGCGTCCAGTCCCATGTGCGCGAGGGCGCGTGCAATATGCTGTGCATTCGTGTTGACGATGCTGCCCATGAGCAGCTCCGTCCCGACGCTGATGATTTCGACGATCATGTAATACTCCTTTGTAACCGATAAGTCTTCTACGCTATTTTACTATAAAAGTCCTATATAGAAAAGGTAATTTCATGTTTTTTGTCGAAAATATTGTAAAAATGCGCTATGATAGAATATCATACGATACTGAAAACACAGAGGAAGAATATATTGAAACAAATTATCGTAAATGCCGACGATTTCGGACGGCATGTGCTTATCAACCGCGCGGTCGAGCGCGGTGTCACGGATGGCGTTCTGCGCTCGGCGACGATCATGCCCGGCGGCGCGGCATTTGACGATGCGGCAGAGCTTGCCGCACGCAGCCCAAAGCTCGGGGTCGGCATCCATCTGACGCTCGTGAACGGCAATCCCGTTCTGCCGCCCGCTGAGATCCCGTCGCTCGTAACGGAGGCGGGTATCTTCGTGGACGATCACACGGCATTTGCCGTGCGGCTTCTGCGCGGAGCTGTCAACCTCGATGAAGTGCGTGCGGAGCTCGGCGCGCAGCTGCGGCGCGTCGAGGCGGCGGGGATTCATCCGACGCATGCGGACAGTCACCAACATATGCACGTCCTGCCGGGGGTGATCGACATCGTGCTCGATCTTTGCCGCGCGGCAGGCATCCCCGCGATGCGTGCGCCGCGTGCGTCACTCTTTGCAGGAAGTTTCGGCGGCATCGGACAGCTCATCGGACGCACGGGGCTTGCCATCCTCACGCACCGTGCAGCGGCAAAGGCGCAGCGGCGCGGCATCCGCGTCCCCGATCACTTCGCCGGCATCGTCGCGGGCGAGGCGGTGGATACAGCGACACTCACGCAGATTGCGGCTTCGCTCAGAGACGGTGTGACCGAGGTGATGCTCCACCCCGGCACGGACAATGCCGTACTCATCCGTGACTGCCTCTGGGATCACGATTTCGAGGCGGAGCTTTCCGCCCTCTCCGCCCCCGCCGTACGCGATGCGCTCGCCGCAGCGTGCGCGGAGATTGTCAATTTTCGCATCTATGGGAACTAGGAGGGACGCATGGACAAGATCACCATCATCGTCCCCTGCTATAACGAGGCGGAAGTCATCGGACATTTCTACGACGAGGTAACTGCGGCGACGGTGGAAATTGCGGACTGCTCGTTTTCCTATCTCTTTATCGACGATGGCAGCCGTGACCACACCCTCGCGGAAATTCGCGCGCTCGCAGAGGCGCACACAAACGTCCGCTACATCAGCTTTACGCGCAATTTTGGCAAAGAGCCCGCGATGATGGCGGGGCTCGACTACGCGGACGGGGACGCGGTCATCCTGATGGATGCCGATCTCCAACACCCGCCTGCAATCATCCCTGAGATGGTCAGCTACTGGCGCGCGGGCTACGACGATGTCTGCGGCAAGCGCACGGACCGCACGGACGAGACGTGGTTCAAGCGCACAATGGCAAATCTTTTCTACCACTCGATGCAGGCGGTCAGCCGCTTCACGCTCCAGCGTGACGTGGGCGACTTTCGTCTGCTCGACCATCGCTGTGTCGCGGCACTGCGTCTGCTGCGCGAGAATCAGCGGTTTACAAAAGGGCTTTTCACATGGGTTGGCTTCAAGAAAAAGGAGATCCCGTTTCAGGTACAGCCGCGCGCAGCCGGCAAGACGACGTGGAGCTATCCCGCGCTGCTGTCTCTGGCGATCGAGGGCATTACCTCGTTTACGACCGCCCCGCTGCGCCTCACGACGGTGCTCGGGCTCATGGTCTCGGCACTCGCGATCCTCTATATGCTCGTCGTACTCGTGGACGCACTCGTCTACGGTGACCCGGTCGCGGGCTATCCGACACTCATGACGGTGCTGCTTTTCCTCGGCGGTGTGCAGCTGCTCTCGCTCGGCATCATCGGAGAGTACCTCGGACGCGTCTTCACGGAGAGCAAGCAGCGTCCGTCGTATCTGATCGACGAGCGGGACGGGGAAAAATTCGACTACGCGCGAAATGACAGGGAGGTGAAGTAGTGCGCGAAGATCTGCTGCGCACGGGACTGATCACTAGTGCAGTCTTTCTGTTCATGCTTGCGCTGAATCACTTTATGCCCATCCACCGCGACGACTATGACTACGCAATGGTGTGGAAAACGGGGGCACACCTCGCCTCACTCTCCGATGTCGCGGCCTCCGGCGTGCAGCACTATCTGCTCCACGGGGGGCGCACGGTGACGGTCTTCTGCCTGCAGCTCTTCCTCTGGCTCGGGAAAACGGCGTTTGACATTGCAAACGCGCTGATGTTCCTCGCGCTTGTGGTACTTGTGACGATGCACGCGCGGCGTGCGCTCACATTCTGGCACGCACCGGGGCTGTTTGCGGCGGCGGCTCTCCTGCTCTGGCTCGCCCTGCCGCACTTCGGCGAGGTTGCTATCTGGAAGAGCGGCTCAACGGTCTACCTCTGGTCGGCCGTGCCCGCCTTTCTCTTTCTCCTGCCGTATAACCTCACGCTGAAAAACCCAGCGACAGGGACAAGTGGACGGCGCACATGGGCGATTCTCCCGATGTTCCTGCTCGGCATCCTCGGCGGCTGGTCGATTGAAAACCTCGCCGTAACGGTTGTCGCCGTGGCGTTCGGTGCATCTCTGTACGTATGGCGGCGGTACGGCACACTCCCCGTGTGGATGATCGCAGGCGTGCTTGGTGCGCTCCTCGGTCTCATCGGACTGGTCGCCGCACCCGGCAACTACGTCCGTTACGATGCACAGGGGGCGGACAAGGACATCCTCGCGCACATCGGCAATCAGTTCGCGGGACAGGTTGAGATGGTGCTCTACTGCCTCCCCGTCCTGCTGCTCATCCTGACCGCGTGGCGGCTCTATCGACGCATAGAGGCGCGCATGGATGTCCCCCCCGCAGGGCGCACAGGCGCAGGGACTGCTGCCCTCGCCGCCGTACTTGCCCTGCTCGTCCTCTCCTATTTCACGGGCGGATGGATCGCAGGCACGATCCGTGATGTCACCATCGGGGGCGTACTCACGCCGCTCGGACAGACAAAGCCAAAGACGATCCACCTCTTCACGAATCTCATGAACGGCTTTGAGGAAATGGCGATCTACTGGTTCGCAGTCCTTCTTTTTTATGCACGTATCAAACGACAGCTCGGGCTGACCGCCGCTGCTGTCCGCTCGGCGGCAGAATGCGTGCCCATGTCTGCGGTTCTACGCCGCCATCCCGCCGCACGCTATGCGGCGTTCCTGATGGGGCTCGCCGTCTGCAACAACCTCGTTATGCTCGCCGCTCCGACCTTCCCGGGACGTGCAACGTTCAGCTCCTCTGCGATGCTCGTCGCGGCGGCGCTCGCCCTTCTTGGCGATTCTGCTATCATGACAGCGCTAGGTGTGTCAGCACGGCGTACCCTCTGCGCTGCGGCACTCCTTCTCTTCGCCTACACAGGCACAGCAGCACTCCTCATCACACACGAGATGGGCGCAGCGGACGCAGCTCGCATCGCACAGATCGAGGAGGCACGCGCACGCGGCGAGATCATCGTCCACTTCCCGCCCATCGAGCGCACGAACCGCGCCCTGCGCCACGTCTACTACGAGGACTGGGACAACAACGTCACGAAGGAGGGCGCAATGGAGTATTTCGGTCTGACGGATGTCGTGGTGGAAAAATGACATTTCGCCGCGTCTGTGCTACAATACAAGCGGAATCTCTATATTTTTGAAAGGAGCGGCATATATCCTTGGACAGTTCCCTATCCGATCTTTTCGCGCTCATCCTGCTCATCGTCTGCCTCTCGGCAAACGCCTACTTCGCGCAGGTCGAGACCGCACTCACCGCATCTCATCGCGGGCGGCTTGAGCGTCTCGCAGATGACGGCAACAAGGACGCGGCGCAGGCACTTTCCCTGCTGGAACACGCTGCACCGCCCCTTGCCATGGCACAGGCGGGCGTCACCTGCACCAGTCTTCTCATGGGGCTTGGCATCGGTCTCCTCGTCGCACCGACCTTCGGCAAGTTTCTCGCAAAGCTCCTCCCCGGCATGGAAGTCTTTGCTGCCGCCCTCGTCCTCAGCATCCTCGTCATGACCGCGCTCACCCTGCTCTTCGGCGACTTTCTGCCCAAGCAGATCGCCCTGCAGAACCCCGAGGGCATCCTCATGCGCAGCCACCGCAGCATCCGTCTGCTCACACGGCTCACGGCACTGCCGAGCGCAGCACTCGTCTCCGTCTCGCGCGGACTGCTCCTCCTCGTCGGCATCAATCCCGAAAACCGTGCTTCCGTCACGGAGGATGCGGTCAAGGATCTCATGGAGCAGGGCACGGAGGACGGCACCTTTGAAAAGGCGGAGCAGGACATGGTCGACCGCATCTTCCACATGAGCGACCAGACAGCCTCTGCCCTCATGACCCCGCGCACACAGATCGCATGGATCGATCTCGCCGAGACACGCGCCGAGCAGCTGCGCGTCATTCGCGCCGCAGAGCACGACGTATTTCCCGTCGCGTACGAGAACCTCGACGATTTTCGCGGGGTTGTCTACGCAAAGGAACTCCTCGATGCGGTCTTGGGCGGCGCAGAGCTCGACCTCGCGGACTACATCCGCAAACCGCTCTTCGTCCCGCGCACCATGGAGGGGCTTCGCGTCCTTGAGAAATTTCGCACGGGTGCGATTCACGAGGCGGTTGTCCTCGACGAGTACGGCGGTGTCGTTGGCTTCATCACCATGGGTGACATCATGGAGGAGATCATCGGCAGCGCAGACGAGGATGCTCCCACCGGCACGCGTACCGGTGCGGAGGAGACGGCGAACTGGGTCTTTGACGGGCTCTTCCCCATCGACGAGTTCAAAGAGGAGTTCGGCATTGACGAGCTGCCCGACGAGGATCACGACCACTTCCACACCCTCGGGGGCTTTGTCACCGCCCAGATTGGCCGCATCCCAAAGGTTGGCGAAACCTGCACATGGGATAGCTACACCTTCGAGGTGCTCCGCATGGATCGCGCACGCGTCGCCCAGGTCCGCATGACGCGGACGGAGCATGTGGATGGAGAGAGCTAAGACGACCTCCCCCATCTTGTTTCCGGTCTCCTGCCCCCTCCCCCGTCGCAACGGGGGAGGGGGCACACGTCAGCGTGACGGAAGGGGCGTCCAATAGAAATCATAAAATACAGAGGGAGAAACACCATGAATGAACGCATCTACAACTTCAACCCCGGTCCCGCCGTCCTGCCCGAGGACGTTCTGAAAGAGGTACAGTCAGAACTCCTGAATTTCAACGGCACAGGCATGTCCATCCTCGAGATCAGCCACCGCGCCCCCGCCTACGACGAGGTCCACCAGCAGACAAAGGCGGATATCAAGGAGCTCATGGGGCTTGGCGATGACTACGATGTCGTCTTCACCGCAGGCGGCGCGAGCCAGAGCTTCGCACTCATCCCGCTGAACTTCGCCACCGAGTCACACCCCGGCAGCTATATGCTCTCAGGCAGCTTCTCCCAAAAGGCATACGAGGAGGCCGTCAAGCTCGGTGTCGGCACCGTCGCCGCATCGACGAAGGAGGAGAACTACGTCCGCGTTCCGCGTCAGGACGAGCTGAACATCGCCCCCGGTGCCGCCTACCTCCACCTCTGCCTCAACAACACCATCTACGGCACCGAGTACCACTACACACCGCAGACGAACGGTGTCCCCCTCTTTGCCGACATGTCCTCCGACATCCTCTCGCGTCCGTGGGATTTCTCCTCCTATGACTTCATTTACGCGGGCGTGCAGAAGAACCTCGGTCCTGCGGGCGTCGTTCTCAACGTCGCAAAGAAGAAACTCCTCGAAAGCAGCCCCGCCGAGCTCCCGACCATGCTGCGCTATTCGACCTTCCAGAAGAACGACTCCCTCTACAACACACCGCCCGTCTTCGCCATCTACATGGTCGGCAAAACCGTCCGCTGGATCAAGGAACACGGCGGGCTTGCGGCCATGGGCGAAGCGAACGCGCAGAAAGCCGCCCTCCTCTACGATGCCATCGACAGCTCCGACGGATTCTATTGCGGACACGCCGAGAAGGGCAGCCGCTCGCGCATGAACGTCACCTTCCGCCTCCCGAGCGAATCCCTTGAGGCAGACTTCGTCGCACAGGCAAAGGAGCAGGGACTTGCGGGCATCAAGGGACACCGCAGCGTCGGCGGCATGCGAGCCTCCATCTACAACGCCATGCCCCTCGCAGGCGTGGAAAAGCTTGCAGAGTTTATGGCAGCGTTCCGCAAGAAGCATTGATTTCAATTTCACACAAAACGAGGCTGTTGCACGAAACAAACGTGCAACAGCCTCGTTTTTTATGTTGTAACCATCGTTTCAACCACCCCAAAATCCACGTTCAAAATCTCGTGTGCCCAAAATGTGCCCAAATTCCTGTTTTTCACCGAAAAATGCGCGCAGAAAAGGCTTCGTGGAAATCTCCACGAAGCCTTATTTTTCAATGGCAGAGAGGGTGGGATTCGAACCCACGGTGGCTCATCACCACACTTGATTTCGAGTCAAGCACCTTCGACCACTCGGACACCTCTCCATGTGCTTATGCGACATGACGCATTATAGCACAGCGAGGGGCGCATTGGCAAGGGCTTTTTTCGGAAGTGCGGTGATGCCCAGGCATTACTGCTCACAACATCCTCACACCGCGGCGAGTGCCTCCTCAAGATCCGCAATGAGGTCGTCAACGTGCTCGATGCCGATGGAGAGGCGTACCGTTCCCTCACCGATGCCGGAGGCGGCAAGCTCGGCTTCGTTCATCTGCGAGTGCGTGGTGGTCGCGGGGTGGATGACGAGGGACTTCACGTCTGCAACGTTCGCCAGCAGCGAGAACAGCGTCAGTTTGTCGATAAAGCGGAACGCTGCCTCGCGCCCGCCCACAATGTCGAACGTAAAGATGGAGATGCCGCCGTGCGGGAAGTACCGCTTGTAGATTTCATGGTCGGGATGGTTGGGCAGGGAGGGATGATTGACCTTCGCAACCTTCGGGTGCTTCGTGAGGAAGTCCACGATCTTCAGCGCATTCTCCACATGACGCTCGACACGCAGGGACAGCGTCTCAAGCCCGTGGATGAAGTAGAACGCGCTCTGTGGTGCGATGGCCGCGCCCGTGTCGCGCAGGATGAGTGCACGGATATAGACAACGAATGCGACAGGACCGAGCGCATCGACGAAGCTCACGCCGTGATAGCTTGGGTTCGGGTCGGTGAGGTGCGGGAAGCGTCCCGATGCCTTCCAGTCGAACTTGCCCCCGTCGACGATCACGCCGCCGAGGCTCGCGCCGTGCCCGCCGAGGAACTTCGTCGCGGAGTGTACAACGATGTCCGCACCGTGCTCGATGGGGCGCAGGAGGTAGGGCGTGGCAAAGGTGTTGTCGATAACGACAGGTACGCCCTGCGCGTGCGCCGCCTGTGCGACCGCCTCGATGTCGATGAGATCGGCATTCGGGTTGCCGACGGTCTCGATGAAGACGCACTTCGTATTCGGACGGATCGCATCTGCAAAGCCCTGTGCGCCCGCCTTCGGATCGACAAAGGTCACGTCGATGCCCCACTCCTTCACCGTATGCGCGAGGAGGTTGTACGAGCCGCCGTAGATCGTCTGCTGCGCGACGATGTGATCGCCCGCATGTGCGAGCCCTTGGAACGTCGCCGTGATCGCCGCCGCCCCCGAGGCAAACGCGAGTGCCGCCGCGCCGCCCTCAAGCGCCGCGATGCGCTTCTCGAACACATCCTGCGTCGGGTTCATGAGCCGCCCGTAGATATAGCCCGGATCTTTGAGCGCAAAGCGGTCGGCGGCGTGCTGCGCATTGTGGAACACGTACGAGGTCGTCTGATAGATCGGCACCGCACGCGCATCCGTGACGGGATCTGCCTCCTCCTGTCCGACACGCACCTGCAGGGTTTCAAAGTGATAGTTTTTCTCGCTCATGGATATTCCTCTTTTCCATTTTTGAAAACACATAGTTTATAGATATGAATTATATACAAAATATCCTATTTGTCAAGATAAACAGTCCTTCTCATAAATTTTTATTTCGATATTTAATAATAACTATTGACAAATAAAACAGTTTTGTCTATAATAGTCAATGTCAACAGAATATGAAACAGATTCTCAGGGATCTGCACTACAAAATTATGAAAGGGGATTTTCCACTATGTCACACGCAAATGATGCAAACCTTAACAATGCGCTCAACACCTACATCGCCAACATCGGCGTCGGCTACATCAAGCTGCACAACCTCCACTGGAACGTTGTCGGCCCGCAGTTCAAGGCAGTCCACGAGTACCTCGAGTCGCTCTACGATGCGTTCGCGGACGTGCTCGATGAGACGGCGGAGCTGCTGAAGATCGCGGGGGCACAGCCGGTCGCGAGCCTGAAGGGTTACCTCGCAATCGCAACGATTAAGGAGCTCGGCGATGAGGCTGTCGATCAGAAGAAGGCACTCGAGATCACACTCGCTGACCTCGAACTCCTCCGTGACCAGGCACTCGAGATCCGCAAGGCTGCCGATGCACATGACTGCTTCGGCGTTGCCAACCTCATGGAGGATCACGTCACCAACTACGCAAAGCAGATCTGGTTCCTTCGTTCCATGCTCGCGTAAATTCCTTCCCCCATTCTTCCTTATTTCCCATATACCCGAAACCGCCGCACCAATTGGTACGGCGGTTTTCTTGTCCCATTTTATGCGTCTGCCATCCTCTCCTCCCCCTTCATCTCCTGCCGGTCGCGGTAGATGTCGGTGATGACGATCTTGACGATGACGATGAAGGGGACAGCGAGGAACATGCCCGCCGCGCCGAGGATCTCGCCACCGAAGACGACGCCGAGGATGACGGCAACGGGGTGGAGGTGGAGAGATTTGCCGACGAGGGCGGGATAGACGATGTTGTGGTTGACCTGCGTAAGCGCGACGTAGAAGAGTGCAGTCTGCACGGTGAGTTCCCGCATCGCTGAGGCGGTCATGAGCGTGCCGAGGGTCGAGGCGACGGTGGGTCCCAGCACGGGGATAAACTCGCTGACGCCCGACAGCAGGGCAAAGACCGAGGCATAGGGCAGCCCCATCAGTTGGAAGTAGACAAAAACGACAGCGCCCGTGATGACACACATAACGATCTGACTGCAAATGTAGGCGCGCAGTGCGATGAGCAGGGTGTCAAAGAGGTGGAGAACACGCCGCCGCGCTGTGTGCGGAAAGAGATCCGCGAGCCAGAGTTTGATCGTGAGCCCATCCTTCAGGAGATAGAACGATACGAAAATGATGATGACAAAGTCGATGACCTTCCCGAATGCGATGAGGATAAAGGAGAGTGAGGCGCGCAGCAGATCCGCACCGACGCTGCGCAGACGGTCGAGGATGTTCACGAACTCATCTTGGATGAAGTCGGTGTCCGAGAGAAAGGGAAGCTGCTGCAGGCTCTGACCGATGGTCGGCAGCTCCGCAACGAACCGCTGGAAGGACGGAAGGACGGAGCGCGAGATGATGCTTGCGAGTGCGGCGAGCACGAGGATGAACGCGATGATGGCGATTGCCGATGCAACCGAGCGCGGCATCCGTCGCGCCTCCATGAAGTCCACCGCGGGCTTTAGGAGTAGCTGTAGGAGCAGTGAGAGGAAGATAATGAACGCAAAGTCCTGATAGAACCAGAACGTTGAGAGCAGGAGCGTAAACGTTACAGCGAGAATGATGGACGTACGGTAGTTGGCAAGATTCATAGGTGCCTCCTTTCTGTATATAATATTGAATTACAACTTGTCCCGATAATTTTCACGTATATGAAAGAATCCGACGATGTAGACGATGCGCTTCTCAATACGATAAATAAGAAGATACTTATGATGAGGGAGGGCTATCTTCCGATATTCCTTTGCGCGGAGGCAGGTATCACGACATAGCGGAAAGGCTTCCGGCAGATGTTCCAACCGCTCATAGACGACTGCAACATCATCCAAGACGCTGCGTGCTGCATCGGGATTGCATAGTGTCTGTGCGATGTACGCAATGCACGTATCGATCTGCTCATTCACATACGCCGGAACAATAAGTCTATAGCGCATATTTCAGTCTCGTACGAGCAAGTGCCTCGCGTGCGTCATACGTCCGCCTCGCCTCAATATCCTCCTCGGCACGAGCAATCTCGCGGTAGATATGTCCCCGCTCCTGCATATTTTCGTACGTCTCCATGCTCATAAAGACCATGTCACCGTAGCCGTTCTTCGTGACGTAGATCGGCTCGTCACTTGCATGGCACATCTCCGAGATGCGCGCGGTATCCTTGAGATCCTTGATGGGAATAATCTGTGGCATGATGCACCGCCTTTCTGGAATGGGATAATTATACCATAGTTTATACAGATTCTCCAATACAAAAACGCCCCGACCGATGCGGTTGGGGCGTTTCCATTGCAAATCTTACGCTCCGGGGTTCGGAGCCTTTGCCGTCTGCAGACGCGCCATGGCGCGCTTGAGGGCGAGGGTGGCACGATGTTCGTCGATGATGCCGCCCTGTGTATCCGGGCTCTCGCGCAGGAGCTGCAGACGCTCCTGTGCACGCTCATAGGCGCGCTGCGCGCGGTTGATGTCGATGTCGATCGGCTCCTCCGCAGCGGTTGCGAGAACGGTGATCTTCTCGGGTGTGACCTCCATGAAGCCGCCCGCCACAGCGATGAGCTGTTCCTTGGCGTCGACATGAATCTTCATGGCATGCGGCTGAAGTCCCGTGACGAGGGGGATGTGCTTCGGCAGGATGCCGATCTCGCCGCCCGTGGAGCGGGCGATGAGCATGTCGATATCGGCGGCGTAGACCATGCGGTCGGGAGATACGATCTCCAGCTTGATGGTCGCCATCCGTTACTCCTCCTCTTTGAGCTTCTTCGCCTTTTCGATCGCCTCTTCGATGCCGCCGACCATGTAGAAGGCAGCCTCGGGGAGTTCGTCGTACTTGCCGTCGAGGATTTCGCGGAAGCCGCGGATCGTGTCCTTGAGCGCAACGTACTTGCCGGGCGAGCCGGTGAAGACCTCTGCGACCGCGAACGGCTGCGAGAGGAAACGCTGGATCTTACGCGCACGCGAGACGGTCAGCTTGTCCTCGTCGGAGAGTTCCTCCATACCGAGGATGGCGATGATGTCCTGCAGCTCCTTGTACTTCTGGAGCACCGCCTGCACGCCGCGCGCGACCTCGTAGTGCTCCTGCCCGATGACGTGCGGGTCGAGGATACGCGAGGTGGAGTCGAGCGGGTCGACGGCGGGGTAGATGCCGAGCTCGGCGATCTGACGCGAGAGAACGGTGGTCGCATCCAGATGCGTAAAGGTTGCCGCCGGCGCGGGGTCGGTCAGGTCGTCCGCAGGGACGTAGACCGCCTGCACGGACGTGATCGAGCCCTTCTTCGTCGTGGTGATACGCTCCTGCAGTGCGCCGACGTCGGTCGTCAGCGTCGGCTGGTAGCCAACGGCGGACGGCATACGTCCGAGCAGAGCCGAGACCTCGGAACCTGCCTGGATGAAACGGAAGATGTTGTCAACGAAGAGCAGCACGTCCTGCCCCTGCACGTCGCGGAAATACTCCGCCATCGTCAGCCCCGTCAGAGCCACGCGCATACGTGCTCCCGGCGGCTCGTTCATCTGACCGTAGACGAGCGCGGTCTTGTCGATAACACCCGACTCGGTCATCTCCGACCAGAGGTCGTTGCCCTCACGCGTACGCTCGCCGACACCCGCAAAGACGGAGTAGCCGCCGTGCTCGGTCGCGATGTTGTGAATGAGCTCCATGATGAGAACGGTCTTGCCGACACCTGCGCCGCCAAAGAGACCAATCTTTCCGCCGCGCGAGTACGGAGCAATCAGGTCAACGACCTTGATGCCCGTCTCAAGGATCTGGGTCGATGTCTCCTGATCGTCGAACTTCGGCGCGGGACGGTGGATCGGCCACGCCTCCTTGTTGCCGACGGGCTCGGGGTTGTGGTCAACCGGCTCGCCGAGGACGTTGAACACGCGTCCGAGGGTCGCCTCGCCGACGGGCACCTTGATCGGTGCGCCCGTATCGTCGGCATCCATGCCGCGCATCAGGCCGTCGGTGGAGCTCATCGCGATGCAGCGCGTAACGCTGTCGCCGAGATGCTGCATGACCTCGACCGTGAGATTGATCTCCTGGTCGGCGGCCTTGCCCGTGACCTTGATGGCGTTCAGAATCTCCGGCAGTTCGCCCGCCGGAAACTCAATATCTACGACAGGTCCGATGACCTGTACGACTTTACCTTTTGCCAATGGAAAACCTCCTTACCTCCATGTACCCATTGTGCATGGATGTCACTTGAGTGCCTCGGCGCCGCCGACAATCTCGTTGATCTCGTTCGTGATGCCCGCCTGACGTACCTTGTTGTAGTAGAGGTCGAGCTTCCCGATGAGTTCGCCTGCGTTGTCGGTCGCGTTGCTCATTGCGTTCATGCGTGAACTCAGTTCGCTCGCCGCCGACTGGAGGAGCGCCGCATAGATGGTGGTGAACAGGTACTGCGGTAGCAGTGCCCCGAGCACCTCCTCGGCATTCGGCTCATAGATGTACTGTGCCTGCGCGTGCGCCGCGTTTTCACTCTCCGCCTCAAAGGGCAGGAGCTTTACGATCTCGGGGACGCAGGTGATCGCCGAGACAAAGCGCGTGTAGACCATGTAGACTTCCTTCACGCCGCCCGCCTCGAATGCGCCGATGACCTGCGCCGCGAGCTTCTGTGCGTGGGTTGCCTTTGGGCGCTCGCTGATGCCGACGCGCTCGTGCACAATGTCAAAGCTGCGATTCTTGAAGAAATCACGTGCCTTGCGCCCGACCGCAACGATCTGCGTATTCGCCTTGTCCTCGACGAGCGTCATCGCCGTCTTGAGGGCGTTGCTGGAATACGCACCCGCGAGGCCTTTGTCCGCCGCCATCACGAGGATGAGGCGTTTGCCGCCCGCGTGCTGCTCAAGCAGCGGATGCGAGACACCGCTTGCTGCCGCCGCCACACTCCGAATGACCGCAGCGGTCTTCTCGGCGTAGGGACGGTTGTTGTTCGCGGCTTCCTTGGCACGGCGCAGACGCGAGGTCGCGACCATGTCCATGGCGTTTGTGATCTGCTGGATGCTCTTGACGCTGCGGATGCGGCGACGGATGTCCTGTAAATTTGCCATATACAGTCACCTCTCCCCTTACGCTTCTTTGTAGGAGATGGTGTCCTTGAACTCCGCAATCGCCTTCGTGATGTCCGCCTCGAGCGCATCGTCGAGCTTCTGCTTCGACGTGATCGCCGATGCGATCTCGGGATGCGAGGAACGCATGAACTTGAGGAAGTCCGTGTGGAACGTGACGACCTTGTTCACGGGGATATCCGTGAGGTGTCCGCGCACCGCCGTGAAGATGACGAGCACCTGCTCGGCAACGGAGAGCGGGCTGTACTGCGCCTGCTTCAGCGTCTCGACCATGCGTGCGCCGCGATCGAGCTGTGCCTTCGTCGCCTTGTCGAGGTCGGAGCCGAACTGGGCAAATGCCGCGAGCTCGCGGTACTGCGCGAGATCCAGACGCATCGTGCCCGCAACCTGCTTCATCGCCTTGATCTGTGCGGAACCGCCGACACGGGAGACCGAGAGACCGACGCTGATCGCCGGGCGGATACCCGAGTAGAACGAGTCGGTGTCCAGCATGATCTGACCGTCGGTGATCGAGATGACGTTCGTCGGGATGTACGCCGAAAGGTCGCCCGCGAGCGTCTCGATGATCGGCAGTGCCGTGATGGAGCCTGCACCGAGTGCGTCGGAGAGCTTCGCCGCGCGCTCGAGGAGGCGGGAGTGTAAGTAGAACACGTCGCCCGGGTATGCCTCGCGTCCGGGCGGACGGCGCAGCAGCAGCGACATCGCGCGGTACGCAGCCGCGTGCTTGGAGAGGTCGTCATAGACGCACAGCCCATGACCGCCCTTGTACATGAAGTACTCCGCCATGGCAACGCCCGCATACGGAGCGAGGTACTGGAGCGGTGCGCTGTCCGCAGCCGTTGCCGCGACAACGATCGTGTACTCCATCGCACCGCCGTCCTCAAGCGTCTTGACAACGCGAGCAACGGTCGATGCCTTCTGACCGATGGCGACGTAGACACAGATACAGTTCTGCCCCTTCTGGTTCAGAATCGTATCGACGGCGATTGCCGTCTTGCCCGTGCCGCGGTCGCCGATAATGAGCTCGCGCTGCCCTCGTCCGATCGGGACGAGCGCATCGATTGCCTTGAGACCCGTCTGCAGCGGCTCGTGAACGCTCTTGCGGTCCGCAATACCGGGTGCCGGCGACTCAACGGGACGGAACTCCTTCGTGTCGATGGGGCCCTTGCCGTCGATCGGACGACCGAGCGCGTCCACGACACGGCCGATCATCGCCTCGCCGACGGGCACCTGCATGATGCGGCCCGTACGCTTCACGGTGTCGCCTTCCTTGATGACCGTATCGCCGCCGAGCAGAACCGCACCAACGCTCTCCTGCTCAAGGTTCAGCACGAGACCGTAGACATCGTTGCCGAAGTCCAGCAGCTCGCCCGCCATCGCCTTGTCCAGCCCGTAGATATGGGCAATACCGTCGCCGACCTCAAGAACCGTGCCGACATCGTTGACGTTCAGATCGACATCATAGTTCTTGATTCGTTCCTTGATTATGGAAGTAATCTCTTCCGGATTCATTTTCATATTTCGCTGTCACCCCGCTAGTTCGCCATTAACTCTGCTGTCATTGCTGCGAGACGTCCCTTGATGCTGCCGTCGATGCGGCGGTCGCCGATGCGCACCACCACGCCGCCGATGAGCGAGGAATCGCGGTGCTCGCGTAGAGTTACCTGCTTGCCCGTGATGCGTTCGAGTTTCTCCGTCAGCTCCTTCACCTGTGCGGGTGCGAGTGCCTCCACCGTCGTGACATCCGCCACGGCGATACCGAGTTTCTCGTTCGAGAGCTGACCGAAGATCGCGCTGATCGCGTCGAATACCATCATGCGCCGCTTGTCGATGAGCAGCAGGAGGAAGTTCAGCACCGTCTCGCGCACACCGCCCTCGAACACCTCCTTCAGGAGGGACTTTTTGTCCTCCGGCTGGATGTTCGGGTTGCAGAGATACGCCTTCAGCTCAGGGCAGTCCTGATAGAGCTGCTGGACCTTCGCCAGATCCGCGCCGTACTCCTTGAGTGCGTTATCCTCACAGGCAAGCTCGAAGATCGCGCGTGCGTACTTGCGTGCAAGTTCCATGTTCAGCATGGCGCATCACCAATCTTGTTCGCGTCGAGTTTTGCGATAAACTCGCCGATGATGGCATCGTTGTCCTTCGCCTCCAGATTTTTCTGGATGATCTTACCCGCTGCCATGAGCGACAGCGCGACAACCTCTGCCTTCAGCTGCTCGACCGCATGGGCGCGCTCGCGCTCCATCTGCAGCTCATTCGCCTTCTTCATCTGTTCGATCTCACGCTTCGTTGCCTGGATACTCGCCTCGCGCTCCTCGCTGGCACGCTTCTCCGCCTGATCGACGATTTCCTGCGCCTTCGTACGCGCGGCAGCAAGCTGCGCCTTGTACTCACTGAGCGTCGCCTCGGCAGCAGCCGCATCTGCGTCCGCCTTTTCGATGCTCTCGGCGATCTTCGCTCTGCGCTCATCCATCATGCGGACAATCGGCTTGTACGCCACCGCACGCAGGAGTGCAACGAGAATCAGGAAGTTGATGATTTGGACAGGCAGCGTCCCGTTGAGATCAATCAGCCCTTGCGTAATTTCACTCAATTCCTATGCCCCCTTTGCAAAATCCGTGCAATTCATACTTCTTAGTGAATCAGCGGATTTGCATAGAGCATGATGATGCCGAAAACGACGCCGATGATGGCAAGTGCCTCGATCAGACCGACCGAGATCAGTGTACGCGTGAAGAGAACGCCGCCCGCCTCCGGCTGACGTGCCAGCCCCTCGATGAAGCGGCCCGTAACAAGACCGTCACCGATGCCCGCGCCGATCGCGGCAAGACCAAAGCAGAGACCCGCACCGATAAGAGCGCCTGCGACCATGATTGCGTTTTCCATGAAAAGATCCTCCTTAAACAGTTGAACAAAATCTTAGATGATGTGCATGTTGCACGAGAAAGCCTAAAGATCAGTGACCGTCATCGGTCTTAATGGCAGCGCCGATGTATGCCGTGGAGAGCATCGTAAAGACGAGCGCCTGCACAATGCCAACAAACACACTGAATGCCAGCCAGATCACCGAGGGGATGGTGGAGCCATTCCCGAGAAGCTGCAGCAGGATGTGAATCAGAATCTCACCCGCCAAGATGTTGCCGAATAGACGAAACGACAGCGTGATCGGTTTCGCAATCTCCTCGACAATGTTGATGATGATGAACGGTGCGACCGGCTGGAAGAAATGCGCCACATAGTGCATCCCCTTCACCGCAAGTCCCAGGACGTGCATCATGACAATGACCAGCAGAGCCAGTCCCAGTGTGGTGTTCAGATCATTTGTCGGCGATGCCATCGTCGGAATCAGACCGATCCAATTCGACACGAGAAGGAACAGGAACAGCGACACGATGAACGTGGACAGGAATCCACGCCCACGCGGCCCCATGTTCTCCTCGACCTGATCATGAAGCGCCTCGATCACCGTCTCCATCATCATCTGCCAGTTCGACGTCGGCACAACCCTGAGATTGCGCGTCGCGAGCCAACCGATGAAGAGGACAACGACCATCGAGATCCACGTCATCACCAGCGTCTGCGAATTGAAGGTAAATCCGGCGATCTGCACTGCCTCGCGAACACCGATTTCGTGCATAACCTCTACCTCCCTCGGGGGGATCTCCCCCAGTTACCTACCGAGGTTCTAAGAACCTCGTCTATCGGCGCGTATCGTCCGCACGATCAGCTGCACCATCATAATCGCGTGCATCAGGAGAAAGCCTCCCACCGCCGCGAAGAAATAATGCACGCCCGCCGTCGTCGCCGCCCAGAGGACTGCCCCGATCAGCACGAGCATCAGCACCAACCCCACCTGCACCTGCGACGTTCCTGCCGCACCCAGACGCGCCGCACGCATGATGCGCTGCGCCATCTGTGCAAAGTAGAGTACCGCAGCCCCCGTACCCGCAAGCAGAGCTCCCACGAGCCGCAGCTCTCCCATGAGAAGAAGCGTGCCACAGCCCATAAGTGCCGCCGCCGCAAACGAGAGGACGATCTGCCTCCGATACGCCGATAAAACCTGCCTCATATTCCTCCTCCGACAGCACCGCAATGTAATTCCGAAAAGGCACAAGAAAACCGCCCCCACATTCCGCTTGGATTGCAGAGCCGTACATCGCGTACTGCCTTCGTTGAATATCAGTACCCTTACGAAATTCGACGCAAAGAATAAAATCCCTTCCACATCTGTATACATTTGTGGAAAATTTCACAAATTTTTCCGTCAACATCATAAGGTGTGGCTATATTTGTACAATAAGTCAATTTATAGCCCTTATTATACATTATACGGGCTTCTTGCCCTTTCCGCAACCTCATTTTAATAGGTCTTTTCAATTTAATATTGTAATGTGCGATTAGGGAATCGCTGATAAAATGAAGTCTGCCAGATTGGCGTAGATTTTTCTGTCCGATTGAGGCAGCAAACCGGACGCATAGCCAGAGCTATGTGGAGGGTTTGCTAACGAAAAGCGGGCAAAAAAGATGTGCTAATATGGTAGTGCTGAATTTATCAGTGCTTCCCTTAGCTTTGCTAAAATGGGCAAAATGCAGAGGAACTCCCCGATCGGCACGCGTCAGCGTGA
The DNA here is from genome assembly GCF_000234095.1 of Centipeda infelix ATCC 43532. Taxonomy (GTDB): domain Bacteria; phylum Bacillota; class Negativicutes; order Selenomonadales; family Selenomonadaceae; genus Centipeda; species Centipeda infelix. The sequence continues at coordinate 469,903 of NZ_JH376798.1, read as the reverse complement.
CGGAGGAAGGATCTTGGCCAACATAACGAACACAGCCGAAAGGAGCGCATACATGACCATCGAGGGAGCTGTCATCATTGAGAAGGGCGTGACCTTCGCCATCATCCACGTCGCCCCCGAAGTCACGCGCTATACCATCAAGTCGACGCAGACCCGCCGCGCCCTCATGCGCTTCTTCCCAGGCATGCCGATCATCCTCATGAGCCTCACCAACGACGGCAAGCCCCAATACTACGGACGCAAAGACATCGTAGATTTTTTAAGCAGCATTCGCCTGAACCAGATCCCGTGGAAGAAATATCATATTGTGTGAAAGGGACTGTTGCATGAAGTTTTCTAGCTTCGTGCAACAGTCCCTTATTCATAGTGCCCCTTGCAGGCGGCGATATAAATATTCTTCTCATCGAATGTGTAGATCAGGCGATCCACCTGCGTGATGCGGCGGCTCCAATAGCCCGTGAGATCATGCCGCAAGGGTTCCGGCTTACCGATGCCCTCATGCCCGTTCCGCTCAATATCCTCCAGCAGTTCGTTGATCTTGCGTGCAGTCTTACGATCCTCCTGCACCCACGTCATGAAGTCACGCCATGCATTCTCCGAGAACACCTTATTCATCGAGAAGCCGCTCCAATTCTTCCGATGACTTCTCTGTCACACATCCTGCACGCAGCTGCTCAATCCCCTCGACGATGTGTGCATAGTTGCGCCGATCGCTCATCAGAAAGACATTCTCCACCAGATTGTTATAGTTTTCAAGGCTCATCAGCACAACATTCTCCTCATTGCGCCGTGTCACGATAATCGTCTCCGCATCCCGTGAGGCAGCATCACAATAGGACTTCAGATTACTGCGCAGCGTCGAAAAATTCACTGCCAGCATACAATCACACCCTTTCACTTTTATTGTACCAAAACTCGTACAAAAAGCAAGAAGCAATTCGCCTTAACGAAAACGCGCATCTGCGTGTATAAACAAAAAGCGCAGCCACACACGCGGCTGCGCTTTTCTGTTTTCAGATATACGTTTTACTCTGCCGGGATAATGAACGAGAGGGAGCTGAAGATCTTCTTCGTCACGATCGGATTGTCCGTCGGGAATCCGACCTCGACGCCGATGACATTGAGCCCGTTGTTTGCAATGCGCACAGAGATTTCGCCGTTCGCATCCGCCTGCATCTCATTGGTGAGGTCGCCAAGCACATCCGCGATCACGGGCGCATTCGCATACGGCGCACCGTCCTTGTAGATGCGCAGACGGAGCGTATCGCCGCGCCGCAGCGTCAGCGGGTTCACCTCGGGCACAATCTGGATCGGCACATTGTAGATGCCCGCCGGCTTCACAGCCTCGTTCCAGTAGTGCACATTGTACTTGTACGCATACGTCACTGCCTTCAGATTCTCGATGCCCGAAAAATCACGCGTCGGGATCACCTTGCCGTCCGTCGTCTTTGCAAAATAGCCATAGTCGAAGAACGTCGCCGTCACACCGAGATCCTCGCCCGGCACAATGCTGATGTTCTTCTCGCCGTCCACGCGCTCCACCGTCGTCGGCTGGAAATTCACGTCGTAGGCATCGATGCGCTGCACGCACGCCGGATCATACGCATTGTCAAGCGGGCCTTCGCCGAGCACGAGAGCCTTCGTATCGACACGGTTCGCAAAGAAGACACCGTGTGCATCCGCAGGAGCCGCATACATACCAAGCCCCATCGCCGCGCCGAGCATTGCTGCCAAAAATTTTTTCTTCATCGAATATCCTCCCATCGTAGCATAAAAGAATTGTGGGAACAATTCAACCATCATGTTTATTATAGTATAATTGTTTTCTACTTGCAATAAGCAAATTCTCCTTTTCCCCTTTTTACTCTCTTATAAAACACTAATTATATTCTCATTCTGTTCTATACTTTATTTGAGATATTCAAAGTTAAAGACTTCTATGGAATCACTGATAAAACAGCCCCTCAGATTAGCGTAGATTTTTCGTCCGAGCAAGGTGGCAAATCGGACGCATCGCCAGAGCGATAAAGATGCGCTCAGATGACGTGGCTGAATGAATCAGGGCTTCCCTATAATAAGGAGGAATATGTATGCACATTGTAAAATCCTTCGCTCTTGCCGTCCTCATGCTTGCGCTTGCCGTCTGCACGGTTGGCACGGGTGAGGCGGCACAGTGGGACGGCGGCACGATCCGCGTCGTCGGTCTCGGCGTCGCCCCCGCAGGGACGAGCGGCACGCAGGCCGAGGCACTCGCCCGCCGCGCAGCAATCTCCGATGCCTATCGCCAGCTCGCCGAGCAGGTGAACGGCGTGAACGTCGACGCCTCGACCACAGTCGAGAACCTGATGCTCGCGAACATGACCGTCCGCACCCATGTCAGTGCCCTCATCAAGGGTGCCGAGATCCGCGAGGAAAAGGCACAGCGTGACGGCTCCTACACCGTGACACTCGAACTCCCCGTCTATGGCGCAACAAGCTCACTTGCGAGCACGGTCTTCGCGCCGAACAAGATCCCAGAGCCATGGACACCGCCCGCAGCGGTCTACGTCCCGTATCAGCCACAGAACTACGACACGACAGGCTATGGCACCTACGACCGCGCACAGATGCAGAACAGCGCAGCGAACCGTGTGACGACACCGACGCCGCTCCGCCCGAGCACACCCGCTGCGGTAGAAAATCCGCTCCGTCCGACGCAGCCTGCAGTGACAACACCTGCTGCGCCGAGTGAGCCCGCACCGCTTCGCCCGACGCATCCGACACCGCAGACTTCAACAATGCCCGACACGCCCGCACCTACCGTGCAAATCCCCGTCCCCCCTGCGCCCACGGTGCAGCCCCCCGCTGCTCCCGCTCCCACGCCCGCAGTACAGACACCCGCTGCCCCCACCACACCGCCCGCTGAGATTGTTCCCACGGGTCGCGCAGTCGGCGGCTATACGGGCGTCATCATCGACTGCACGGGGCTTGGTCTGCGCACTGCCATGAGCCCCGTCATCAAGGCAGAGAACGGCCGCCCCATCTACGGCTACAAGAACCTCGACAGTGACAAGGTCGTCCAGAACGGCATGGCATCCTACGCACGCAGCGATGCGGATGCAACGCGCGCGGGTACCAATCCCCTGCGTCTGCGTGCCGTCTCCATCGATGGCGGCGCAAACCCCGTCCTCTCCGCGAACGATGCGAACCGCCTCCTCCTTGAGAACAACGCGAGCGGCTTCCTCGACGCGACCAACGTGGTGTTCCTGCGCTGAGAACAGCCTTCTGAAAACCCTGCGAAATTTGTGACATTTATCACGAATTTTTCAGGGTTTTTGTGTTATACTATATAAGATACTACAAAACAAGGGAGGGAAACACATGAAACTCAGTGCACGCAATCAGCTCAAGGGCAAGGTCGTCTCCATCGAGAAGGGTGCTGTCAACGGCATTGTCGGCATCGAGCTGAAGGGCGGTGACGTCATCACCTCGACCATCAGCCTGAACGCCATCAGCGAGCTCGGTCTTGAGGTTGGCAAGGAGGCATATGCCGTCATCAAGGCAACATCCGTCATGGTCGGCGTCGACCACCACCACTGCTAAGGAATCGCCAATGACCTCATTTTATCAGCGATTTCCCAAAAGCTGCTATGACAGTATAAAATCCCCGCACATCGGATATTTCCGGCGTGCGGGGATTTTTTCATTGGGGAGTCTCGCGGGCCCCCGCCTCCATCATGATATAGCGGCGGTTCTCGCTCAAGTGTACGATAACCGCATAACGCGCACCCTGTAGATCTTGCTCCTTGATGCTTTCTACCATGCGTCGATGGTAAATCCTCGTATGCTCACGCAGAGAACCATCGGTAATATTGATATTCTGCCTAATTGATGAATAGATGATATCAATCAGGTTTGGCGCAATTTTATTGCCGCTTGCTGCTGCAATTTCTCGATGCAGCAAGAGATCATTATAGTCATGCGGTCGATCCGCACGAATATCCTGTTCCGTCGCAACACATGCCGCCTCAATACGCGCGAGCTGACATGGTGAACGCCGCACCGCAGCGAGTGCAGCAAGTTCCGGTTCCAAGATCAACCGGAGCTCGAGCAAGTCCAACGCCAACAGCGACCCCGTCTGCATAAATGTGAGTCCGAGCGGATCCGTCGGAATCCCGCGTTTCGGAGAAACGTACGTACCGGACCCCTGACGTGTTTCGAGAATATTGCGTGATACGAGCGTCTTAAATGCCTCTCGAAGCGTACTGCGGCTTACCTGAAACATTTCAACGAGTTCCTGCTCGGTCGGAAGTTTATCACCGGGAGCAAGCCCATGTTCTTGAATATATTCAATGATCTGTGCAGCAACAGCATCGGTCAGTGCAACGCCATTCAAATTTAGCTTCATAATTTTTCCCTTTCTATCATATTTATATATTTATTATAGCATAGCTTGTAAAATAATTTATCTGATGACTTTTCCGTAAATATATCTATCACGCCCTATTTAATTTCCAGCAACCCCTATTTTTCAACTTTTATCACGATTTTATCTTGACAACATTCTTTCTTTTCACGTATAATACAATAAATTCATCGGATGAATTTTAGATGAATTGCGAAAGGTATATCAAGTGTATGGAGGTGCTCTGTAATGAAACGATTTCTAAGTATACTCTGCACCATGCTGCTTCTATCCGCAGTATTTGCGGGGTGCGGCGGTGGTGGTGCGCAAAATGCCGATGGAAAGACCACACTGAAGGTCGGCTTCGGTTCCAGCATCGACAACAGTTCCGGCGGACAAGGACTAAAAAAGTTCAAGGAGCTTGTAGAGAAAGAGAGCAACGGCCGCATCACGGTGGAATTGTTCGGTGACGGACAGCTCGGCAACGACAAGTCCATGATGGAGGCTCTTCAGATGGGCACGCTTGATATGACGATGCCCTCCAGTTCTCCCGTCTCCGAGTTCACGAAAGCATTCCTCGCATTTGATCTTCCGTTCCTCTTCACCACACCGGAACAGGCAGATAAGGTGCTCGACGGCGCAAGCGGTCAGGACATCTTGAAGACGCTTGATACGGTCAACATCATGGGGCTCTGCTATTTCGAAAACGGTTTCCGCAATGTGACGAACAGCAAGCATGCTGTAAAATCCGTCACCGACCTCTCTGGTCTGAAGATCCGTACGATGCAGAACCCGATCCATCTTGAGACGTTCAAACTTTGGGGCGCAAACCCACAGCCAATGGCGTTCAACGAAGTCTTCACGGCTCTCGAGCAGAAAACGCTTGACGGACAGGAGAACCCGAACACACTGATCTTCGATGCCGGCTTCTATGAAGCGCAGAAATATCTGACCATCTCACGCCATTTTTACACTCCCTATGTACTGATGATCAGCAGGAAGACGTGGGATAAGCTCTCCCCCGAGGATCAGAAACTCATCCAAAAATGTGCGGACGAGGCAAAGATCTTCCAGCGCGAGACCAATCGTCGTCTGGATGCTGAGTATCTCCAAAAGATCAAAGACCACGGTCTTACGGTCGATACACTGTCCCCGGAGGAGACCGCAAAGATGAAAGAGGCAGCACAGCCCGTCTATGACAAATTTTCTGGCGACATTGGAAAAGAGCGTCTGGATGCCATCTTGAAGGAAGTACAATAAACTGCATTGGAAGAGGGCGCCGCCCCGGGGTGAACCCCTTGGGCGGCGCCTGTTCCATAATGGAGGTATGTTCCATGACCGGTATTCTGAAGAAGACAGAAACACTGATTGCGCTTCTTGCATCTGCCGCGATGGGCGGCATTGTTCTCCTCGTCTTCGCCAACGTCATCATGCGATACTGTTTCAACACAGGCCTGACATGGAGCGACGAAGCGTCCGTCAATCTATTCGTATGGTTCATCTTTCTGGGCGGAATCCTCGCCGCACTGGACGGTTTGCATCTGAAGGTGGATGTTCTGACCAGCCGTCTATCTGCAGGCGGACAAAAATGCTGCGATCTCATTGCCAACTGTCTGGTGCTGCTGGCAATGGGCATTTTGCTCGTAGGCGGCATCGAACAGGTCGCCGTATCGAGCAACAACATCAGTTCTGCAACAGGGATCCCCTTTTCCTGCATCACAGTATCCATGGTTGTCTTTGCCGTCAGCATGATTCTGTTGACACTATATAGGATAACGCAGATCCTTCGCCCAAACGAGGAGGGCAGATCATGAACGGTACAGAAATTCTTGCAGTCTTTCTCGTCGCCCTATTTTCCCTGCTGATGGTCGGCGTTCCGATCGCATTTGGACTCTTACTGGTATCCGCGGTCCTGCTGCTCTACATCGGCAATTTCACCCCGCAGCTTCTTGCCCAGGCAGTGGTATTTGGAGCAAACAGTTTCACACTGCTCGCCATCCCCTTCTTCATCCTTGCCGGTGAAATCATGAGTGCCGGAACGATCTCAAAGAGAATCGTTACCTTTGTCGCTAGTCTTGTCGGACATGTGCGCGGCGGACTTGGCTATGTCGTCATCATCGCCAGTACGATCTTTGCAGGGCTCTCCGGATCGGCCGTTGCGGATGCGGCCGCACTAGGAGCCATTCTGATCCCCATGATGATTCAGATGGGATATGATCGTGCGACATCGGTAGCACTCGTCTGTGCCTCAGCAATGATCGCACCGATCATTCCACCCAGTGTCCCGCTCATCCTATACGGGGTCAGCGGGCAGGCATCCATCGGCCGCTTGTTCATGGCAGGCATCGTACCGGGACTCATCATTGCACTCGCCCTGATGATCCTTTGGTACATCATGGCAAAGCGAAACAACTATCCCGTCGGCAAGCGTGCGACGATCCCCGAGATTCTGACGGCATTCAAAGATTCCGTCTTTGCCCTCTTCATGCCCTTTATCATCGTTGGCGGCATCCGTTTCGGCATCTTTACACCGACAGAGGCGGGCTGTATTGCCGTGGTCTATGCGCTCTTCATCTCCATTGTCGTCTATCGCGAGATGGGGCTGCACGACCTCAAAAAGGTATTCATTGGCACATCAAAAACGACGGGACAGGTACTGCTTGTCGCCGCTGCGGCCATGAGTACAGCATGGGTCGTAACAACAGCAGGCGTGCCACAGCAGGTTGTCTTTGCCCTACAGGACCTCACGTCAACACCGACAATACTTCTGATCGTCATCGCCGTCTTTCTCATCCTGCTCGGCATGGTCATGGACAGCACCCCCGCTATCCTCATTTTTGCCCCCATCTTCATGCCGCTCATCAAGGCAGCAGGAATTGACCCTGTCTACTTTGGCATCGTCATGGTACTCGATCTCATGATCGGACTGCTCACACCGCCTGTAGGAACAGTTCTCTTTGTCGGCTGCGGTGTCGGCAATGTCAGTCTCAATGCGCTTGTACGAAAACTGTGGCCGTTTATCCTGCTGGAATACGGTGTTCTGTTCCTCTTCATCTTGATTCCGGAGCTGGTTCTGATCCCGATGAAATGGTTTATGTAAGTGAGGAGATTCCATGCGAAAAATATACGTTACAGACTATGAATACGACTCGTTGGCACCGGAAGAACACGAGCTTGCACGCGCGGGACTCACACTCATCCCGCAGCAGTGTCACACAGAGGATGATGTCATCCGTACATGTGCGGATGCCTCCGGCTTGCTCAATCAATACGCCCCCATCACGCGGCGCGTCATAGAAGCGCTGCCGCATCTGAAAGTCATTGCGCGCTACGGTGTCGGAGTCAATACCGTAGATCTGGAGGCGGCAACGGAGCACGGTGTCTGCGTGCTGAACGTCCCCGACTACTGCGCAGACGAAGTCTCCAACCACGCCTTCGCACTCCTGATGGCCTGTCATCGAAAACTCGCACCACTTCACACACAAGTAAACGGCGGCGGTTGGGACTACAACATCTGCAAGCCCATTCACCGGCTCGCAGGACAGACTCTTGGGCTGCTCGGCTTCGGACGCATTCCACGACTGCTCGCCGAAAAGGCACGTGCTTTCGGTCTGAAATTCGCTGTATACGATCCGTTTGTCCCCCCCGCAAGTGTCGCCTCCTATGGAGGCAAACTCCTTACGCTGGACGAGGTGCTCCAAGCATCGGACATGATCTCGGTTCACGTTCCGCTGACCAAGGAAACGGAGCATCTTCTCAGCCACAGGGAATTTGACATAATGAAACCGAGCACCATCCTCATCAACACGTCACGCGGACCACTGATTGACGAGGAGGCGCTCTATGCCGCACTGACCCAAGGAAAAATTGCAGCTGCAGGGCTTGACGTGACCGAGCAGGAGCCTCTGGCACAGGATTCCCCGCTCCGCTCCCTGCCCAACATCATCATCACGCCGCATGCCGCATGGTATTCCGAAGAGGCGGAATGCGAACTCAAAACGAAGGCAGCACGCGGCATTGCAGATATTCTGAGCGGTCATGATCTTCCCAACATCGTGAACCGTACGGTACGGGAAAAACTATCCCTGAAACCACATGTTTCTGGTGTCCCATGCTGATCGCAACGATAGATGCCGGAACGAGCAATACGCGAGTCTTCCTCTGGCAGGACACAACAATTCTCGCCGAAGCACAGATGCCGATCGGCGTGCGCCACACGGCGATTGACAGGCATAACAAAAAGCTGACGGCAGCCGTTCGGGATACCTTGCGGGAAGCTGCACGCAAGGCAGGGGTCACGATGGATGACATCGCCTGCATATTGGGCGCAGGGATGCTCACCTCCAACGTTGGTCTCAAGGAGATCCCGCATCTTGCTGCGCCGATCTCCCTTGATGCGCTCTCCCACGCGATTGTCCCCTGCCACTTGCCGGAAATCTGTCCACAGGTCATTCATCTCATTCCGGGCATCAAGAACATGAATGATATGTCATTCACAGATGAAACGATCGGGCATATGGACATCATGCGCGGTGAGGAAACCGAGGCAGCAGCGATACTGCAATATTTTCCTTCCATTGAGCATATGGTACTCATTCTCCCCGGCTCACACAATAAATACATTGCCGTGTCGAACGGAGATACCATCTGCGGATGTCTAACAACCCTTGCTGGAGAGCTGCTCCACGCAATGACATTTGACACCATTCTCGCGAGCAGTACCGCACAAAGTTACGCCGAGCACTACGATGCAGAGGCATTTCAACGCGGTGTCGTCTGCCGCAGGCAGTCCGGTTTTGGTCATGCTGCGTTTATGGCGCGCATCCTTGACCTTTTTCACGAGGCTACGCCAAATGTTGTTCAGAACTACCTGCTCGGAATCCTGCTGGCAGATGATCTTATTGCACTCAGGAGGAGTCCCCTCTTCCCCAACCTGTCCGAGGCTGTGTTCATCATCGCAGGGAATCCGCTGATGCAAGCTGCATACAAAACCTTGCTCGCGTCAGAAAATTATCCCACACGATCGCTTGATCAAGATACTATGTGTGCGCTTTCCGGGCGAGGTGCCATTGCCCTTGCCCGAAGAGCAAGCCTGTTTCGGGAGGGATACGCATGACAGAACTGCATCAAGAACTGCTGACAGAGCGTCTCGTCGCCATCATTCGCAATATCCCCTCAGCGCTGCTTCCACCGACATGTGAAGCGCTGCTCTCCGGCGGTATCCGCTTCGTCGAAGTCACCCTGCATCCCGGCGATCCCGCTGCAACACACGATGCACTGCATGGCATCGAAGAATTGCGCCGGCGTTTTGATATGCAACTGCATATTGGTGCCGGAACAGTACTCACGCCGGAGGCAGTAGATGCCGCAGCAGCGGCAGGCGCTGAATTCATTCTTGCCCCCAACACAACCCCTGCCGTAATCCGTCGTGCAAAGGAATGTGGTCTCCTCACCATGCCCGGCGCATTCACTCCAACAGAGATTGAACATGCATGGACAGCGGGGGCGGACATCGTGAAAGTCTTTCCTGCCGACCTGCTTGGAGCACCGTATTTCAAAGCGCTCCAAGGACCGCTCCCCCATATTCCTCTCTCAGCTGTAGGCGGTATTTCTACGGACAACATTGCAGCATTTCTGGATGGAGGCGCTGTCGTCTGCGGGATTGGCGGAAACCTCGTCAATGCATCACGCGCCATACACGGCGCATGGGATGAGATCCGCGAAACCGCCGCCGCATACTGCCGTATTGTCTCCCCCTGGAGAATCACGGATACTATGTGAAAGGAGTCTCTATGGCAAACATACTGACCTTTGGGGAGCCCATGGCTCTTCTCATGGCAGAGAAGTATGGCCCACTTAAAGACGTACCTCTTTTCAGACGCCGCGTTTCCGGTGCCGAGGTGAATATAGCGATCGGTTTGACGCGGCTCGGCCACAGCGTCAGCTATATCAGCCGTGTTGGTCAGGATCCCTTTGGCGCACACATTCTTGACTTTCTCACAGAACAACAGATCAATACCCGATACATCGAAGTCGATGCCGCGGATCGAACGGGCATACAGCTCAAGGAAAAACCGATCGACGGACAGGATCCGATCGTCGTCAACTTTCGAAAGGGGACAGCCTTCTCTCACATTTCCCTCGATGTCATTCACACCATCGACTGGCAGAGTATCAATCATCTGCATGTGACTGGCATTCCCGCCGGTGTCTCAGAGAAAGCACGCCGTGCACTGAACCTATTGATGGACACAGCGCGTGCACGACAGATTCCCATCTCCTTCGACCCGAATCTACGCCCATCTCTGTGGAAATCCAAGGAAGAAATGGTTCATATCATCAACGAATTCGCCGCGAAGGCCAACATCGTCCTTCCGGGGATTGGCGAAGGAACCATCCTCACAGGACACGATGATGCCGAAACAATTGCCGACACGTACCTCGCACGCGGTGTCGATACAGTAATTGTCAAGCTGGGTGCCATCGGAGCATTTACCAAATGTTCCGATGGCAGCAGTTTCCACACCCCCGGCTTTCCCGTAAAAGAAGTAATCGACACGGTCGGCGCAGGTGACGGCTTTGCCGTTGGCGTCCTCAGCGCACTGCTCGAAGGACACTCACTGGCAGATGCCGTTCAGCGCGGGGCTGCAATCGGCGCACGCTCGGTTATGACTGCCGGCGATAACGAAGGACTTCCAACTGCACCGCAGCTTGAAGCTTTTCTGCTACAGGAGGGCAAATAATATGAACAAAGAACGAATCCTCTCCGCCATCAAAGCACAGGGTATCATTGCCGTTGTACGCGGAAAGAATGCCGAGCACGCCATCAACGTCGCCGAAGCCTGCATCGAGGGAGGTGTCACCTGCATCGAGCTTACCTTTACCACGCCGCATGCACATGAGGCAATCCGCACACTCAGTCAGAAGTATGCCGACGATCCAACAGTGATCATCGGTGCGGGAACCGTACTGGATGCAATCACCGCACGCATTGCAATACTGGAGGGTGCGCAATTCATTGTTTCTCCGGCATTTGATGCAGAAACGATAAAGTTATGCCATCGTTATCAGATTGCAGTCATGCCCGGAACCACTACACTCAGTGGTGTCATCGAAGCAATGGAGGCGGGTGCCGACATCATCAAAATCTTCCCGGGAGAGTTAGCGGGGCCTGCTATGATCCGAGCAATCCATGGTCCTCTGCCGCAAGCCGTACTAATGCCGACCGGCGGTGTTACACCGGACAATGCCGGTGCATGGCTAAACGCCGGATGCATCGCTGTTGGTGCAGGCGGCAGCCTCACCAAGGGAGCAGACAACAACGACTTCGCCGCTGTCACGGAACAAGCCAAAAAGTTTGTCCAAGCGATTACCGCAGCAAGAACATAACGCTTTCCATGAATGCAGCCCTTAGGCTACAAAATATAATCAGGACAAAAGCAAGAAAATCCAATAGAGCAAAAAGGGCACCGCAAAGGTGTCCTTTTATTCTTCCATCTCCCCATCCCGATGCCGCTTCGGCGGGCGCGGGTGGTAGAGACTCCAGTTCCAGTGAATCGCCGCAAAGCGGATCATGAGGACGAGGAGAAACGCGAGCCACGAGTCCGCCTCCACCCCGAGCGTAAAGCGCAGCGCACAGAACACAAACGCCCCCACGAGCGATGCCGCCGCATAGACCTCAGCATAGAGCACAACGGGCATCCGCTGTGCAAGCACATCGCGGATCATACCGCCGCCAACCGCCGTCGTCGCCGCGAGCAGGATCGGCAGCACATAGCTGTCGTCCCCACCCACGCGTACCCCCGTCAGCGCACCCGTGATTGTAAAGGCGGCAAGTCCGATTGTATCCGACACATTGAAGATCGTGAGAAGCCGCTGGCGGCGCATACGGTGCAGCGCCGTCCACTGGTAGAGGAACGACGTTGCGAGCGCCACCCCCACCGAGAGGAGGAAGTTCGTCGTATCCCGCAGCGCCATCGGCGGCGTGATGCCGACGAGCACATCACGCACCATACCGCCGCCGACTGCCGTCGCCAGAGCCAGCACCGAGATCCCGAAGATGTCCATACGGCGCGAGATGCCGACCAGTGCCCCCGACACCGCAAAGGCGAGCGTACCGATGATATCGAACAGCCGCCACAGATCTTCTACTGCCATAGTTTCGTCCTTCCCTTATACGCCACATTAGCTTCCCCCGCCGATGCGGGGGAGCGGTCAACCTCTTCCAATCACACTTCGCCTTTCGGCTTGTGTTCTTGGGAGGTTTTCCCATACGACCTGTTACCCGCTCAGCTGCGCCCTTCGGGCTTGCTTCTCGGACAGGTCAGTAAGTGCCGAACATAGTGAGGCGATAGGGGCGCCTGTGACACAAGCGACGCCCTATCGTCAGAAACGCACCAACGTCCAAAGCGCCTCTAGCTCGTCTGACGCTCTGACATCAGTACACATGCCCATCATCTTCTACGTCGCCAATCTCTTTTCCTGCACGAATATCAGCAATCGCCCGTCCAACCGCCTCGCAGACAGAGGGAAATCGTCTTTGAATTTGCTCATTTGTAAAGCGAAGCACACGAACGCCCTGTTGTCTCAAAAATTCGCTTCGAGCGGCATCATAGCGCTGTCCCGTTTCCTCGAAATGCTGACTGCCATCCACCTCAACGACAAGTCGAATTGATGGCGCATAGAAATCTGCAATGTAGTTTCCGATGGGCTGCTGACGACGAAAATGACAAGAATTCTGTGACAGAAAATCGTACCAGAGACGGCGTTCTTCGGGTGTCATGTGTTGCCGCAGTTCTTTCGCATACTGCTTTGTTTTTGTCTTGTAGTCACGCATGAAGTCAGCGATCCTCCATTGGCCAAGGCGCCCCTTCCGTCACGCTGACGCGTGCCACCTCCCCCGTGCCGCACGGGGGAGGCTTTTCATCCACGCCACATTAGCTTCCTTCGCCGCAGCGCGGAGGCTTTCAGCATACACCCATCACGCCATATTAGCTTCCCCCGC
>NZ_JH376798.1:447811-456187 GCF_000234095.1 Centipeda infelix ATCC 43532 | reverse complement strand
GCCTCTTGCTCATTCGACTCTCTCACGACAGAAAACCACAAATCGACCAAAGCGCCCCTTCCACCATGCTGCGCATGGTCCCCCTCCCCCGTGCCACACGGGGGAGGCTTTTCATCCACGGTGTGACGATAGGGGCACCCCCTCAGTCCTGCGCAAACAGATACAGCACCGTCTCAATCGGTGTGAGTGCCCCTGTTCGCGCTGAGCGCGAGCCCGCCGCAAGCAGATTGCCGTCCATATCATACACCGCACGCTCCAGCGTCAGACGGTACGTCTCACGTGCATCGCGGATCTTCGCCCCCGCAATCCGATAGGCGACCATCTGCTCCGCGCCCGCCGCGCGTGCCGCTGCGAGATGACTGCTGAGCCCGCTGAGCATCCCATCCGCCGAGAGCCCACCACCGCCCGCCGCGAACACAACCGACGCATTCTGCACATGGAGCGCGTCACGCAGCACCGCCATCATATAGGGCGCATCCTCCGCGAGCGTATCGTCCAGCTCCGTCTCAATCGGCAGGGCGTAGAGCGTCCGTCCCTCCGTGCGGTTCGGCAGCCCCATCAGAAAGAGAAACGCATTGTCCCCGCCGTACGCATCGTAGAGCTGACGAATCGCCGCATCCACATAGACCATCATCGCATGCGGGAACCGCGCCACAGACCGCGCGGGCGACCACGGGACACGCTCCCCGAACTGCTGAAACCCGAGCGGCGCAGCCAGCACATCCTTCATCGGATCGCCGCTCATCACCACACGGTGCAGCGCAAACCGCCCCTCATAGCGGCGCACAAACGCCGCATTCCCGACCGCAGGCGCACCGAACGTCGTCACAACGAGCTGCTCAGGTGCGACCCCCAGATCCGAGAGCCGCGCCGCCGCAAGAACTGCCGCCGCCCCGCCGAGACTGTGTCCCGTCAGATAGATCCGCACCGAGGGATGTGCACGCAGCTCCGCCGCCAACACCTCCCCTGCCGTCCGATTCCCATACGCCGGCAGCACATCCGTAAAGAGTGCCGCCTGCGTGTAGTCGAGGAAGCCACGGTGGACGAGCGGCGTCTCGCTGCGCTCCGTCACACGCATATCGCGCACAGCAAGGAACTCCGCAGGACTGTCCCCGCCGAACGCGGCACGCCCGAGCCGCAGATCCGTCCATACATCGCTCCCGCGCTCCGTCCCCGGGAAGGCAATCAGATGCGTCTCAGTGCCATCCTCATCCGTCCGCACCATATGGAAGAACCGCCCGACCGTACCGCGATGCCCCTCCGTCTCATACGACGCGATCTGCCAGCCCGCCGCCGCGAGACGAGCACGCAGGAGTTCCGGCAGCTCCCCGCTGTACGCCGCCTCCGATGCCGCCGCACACACGAAGCAGCGCGACGGCAGATCAGCGGGCGCAGCCAGTACGCGCACAGGCAGCAGAAACAACAGACAAAATACCAGCAGCCGCAGCATCATCGCTCCTCCTTCGCAAAAAAGTCCTTCCCTATTATATCCATATTTCATTTGAAAAAACAGTGTTTTTTCTGCACACATTACGCCATATTCTCATTCATTTACAAATAATCAAATCTTGTTTTCACAATTTTGCCATAAAAGAAGCCGTAAATAAATTTTTCTCTATGATACCCGTACACCCTTGAAAGCACTGGTTTTTCCGCAAAATCAGGACGTTTGGACCCTGTTATTTGTGACAGTACGTTTTTTCTGAGAATATGCTACAGTGAGATTGGAGAGGAAGCCCCGGCATGATTCAAGGTGCCCACATCGGGTGTATTGATCTTGAAAGGAGTCGATCATCATGAAACATCATTCTCAGCGCAGCAAGCGTCCCCCATCACGGACACTTGCCCCACGCATCCTCGCCGCCCTCACGGCGGGCGCGGTGACGCTCGGCGCACTCCCCTGTGCCTATGCTGCCAACAAGTTCATCGTGACCTCCTCTGTCACAGAGGACACTGAGGTAGAGTACGGCGTTGTCGGCAACATCGACGGTGCGCCCGCGACCATCACCGTCGGCAGAGTGGGGTACGGGGGAACCCCGGTCATCTATACGAAGGACGGCTACGGAAATGCTGTGGAGTGGCGGAATGCCTTCGGCACATTCGGCGAGTCTAACACAGTGAATGCGACCTTTGATGTTAGGGGCGGCAGAGCGATTCTCCGGAGCGGCTCGCTCATGGGCTTCTTCGGAGCCTTTGGTGGGGTTTTGAACGGCGGCACAGCGCACGTCGAGGGGAACTCTGCAGAGGTCTCGGGTGGTACGGTCTCTTGGGACGGGGCAGCCAGCTTCATTGTGGCGCGGGGAATCTACGGCGGCTACGCACATGCGCAAATCCTGCACGGCACACAGACAAGGGCAGAGGCGGTGCGCAATACCGTTACAATGACGGGCGGCGCCATCGATTCAGATGTGACCGGCGGCAGTGCGAAAAGCGATAACGACATTGCGGGCAACACGACTACCTCCGAGGCGCTGGCAGAGGAAAACACCGTCACCATCACAGGCGGCAAGTCTGTGGGGCCTTCCTACATTGAGGGTGGCTATGCCGATGCCCGTTCACACCTCGGCAACGGCATTTCCATCGCAAAGGCACTGAAAAACCGCGTGCGCATGAATACAAACATGCGGACAGAAAAAATCACCGGTGGGTATACCTTCACCGAGACAAGAGGCGGTATCCGCCTATACTCAAACGAGAACCAGGTCCACCTCAGGACGAATGCAAACGATGTCGCCGGCGGACGTGCAGACGGCAAACAGTTTGATAGGACCGGCATCCCTGCTGCCCTGAGTACCGTGGAGGCGAATGCGAACAAGGTCTGGGTCACGGAACGCTCTTGTAATGTGGTGAGGGGCGGCTACGCTAGGCTCACGGCAGGAAAAACGAAAGAGCTGCGCGCCGCGGCAAACGAGAACGAACTCTCCATCGCGGGCGGCAACTTCGATAATATTTGGGGCGGCGACAGTTTTATCGAGAGCGAGCGCACAGATACAGACACCTTCGCGGCGGCGACGGCAAACAAGAACAAGCTCTGGGTCGACACGCATGCGGGCTGGTTCAACGCGGATCTGATCGGCGGCTCTGCGAAGGTACAGGCGACTGCGGGCCGGGCGGAGGCCGCAGCGCACGAGAACGAGCTGTATGTGAAGGGAGATCAGCAGAACGTCTACAGCGGCAGTGCCGAAGCAGCGTCCGAGAACGGCAGCGCTGCGGCACAGGCGACGAAGAACTACCTCTCCACCGAGACGAGCGTCACGCCGGGCATCACGGGAGGTCATGCATCTGCCGAGGCAAAGGGTACCTTTGACGTACTGGCAAGCGAGAACTTGCTCAGTCTGAGGGGCGGCGCGCGCAGCTTCATCGGCGGCTATGCCGAGGGCACGCAGCGAGACAGCGGCACCTACGTCCTCCAGAGCACGGGCACGGCGAATGAGAACAGTATGGAGATCCGCTCCACCGGTACATTCACCGACAAGAGCGCGGGCGGTTACGTCCATATCACAGCGAACAATACGAAGCTGCTGTCTGCTGCTGCAGCAAGGAACGAAGTTCTCCTGCAGGACGGCACGTTCAATGAGGATGTGGCGGGCGGCAGGAGCTTTGCCCGGAATACGACGACGGCGGCGGACAGCGTCACGAATGCCGCAGCGAACGAGAACACCGTCCACGCCTTGGGAGGCACGTACGGCGCGGGACTCTACGGCGGCTCGGCGTATGTCGAGGCAAAGAGGGAGTTCAATGCGAGCGCCAACAAGAACAAGCTGGCCGTCTCCGCGGGGGCAAAGAACTTCATCGGCGGCTACGCCGAGGGCAAGCAGCTCGCGCCCGGTGAACGGGTGACCCACAGCACCGCAAAGGCGAACGAGAACAAGGTCTGGGTGGGTGCAGGCGCAGGGACATTCACCGACAAGAGCGCGGCGGGCTACAGTACGATCGAGACGAACAATGTCGCAGAACCAAAAGCCGAGGCAAACAGCAACCAGCTCACCATCCGTGCCGGCACGTTCCGTGAGGACGTGACGAGCGGCAGAAGCTTTGCGCGGAACACGTCTGCAGGCAGCGCGGCAAATGCCGTTGACAACCGCCTCTGGGTGTACGGCGACACCACGCGGTTCCAAGGGCATCTCTTCGGCGGCTCTGCCGAGGCAAGAGCGGCGGGCAATCACAGCGCAGAGGCAGAGGCTTCGGGGAACATTACCCACCTGATGAAGGGCACGACGTATGACGCGGATGTCTACGGCGGCATGGCACAGGGTGGCTCCGACACGGGCAATGTCTACCTCAAGTCCAATTACAACGAGCTCTACATCCACGGCGGTACGTATCGTGGCAACATCTACGCAGGCGCGGCTCTGGGCGATCCCGCAGCGGATCCAAACGATGTCCATGAGGAGGTGCATCACAACAAGATCGTGATCTCGGGCGCAGACGATCTCTCCTCCGCAAGTCTCTACGGCTATCGGCACCGCGTCGGCGGCACGGGGGCCTATGCAGCCGACAATGAGCTCGTCCTAAAGGATACGAAGAATATCACGGTGAAGAGCGTGGAGGGATTCAACCGATTCGCGTTCTATGTGCCGAGCGACATCACCGAAGATGATACGATGCTCTACGTCAGGGACGATACGAGGAACATCGACCTCAGCGGCAAGACGGTCGATGCCTATCTGCAGGGCAGCACCTCGCTCCCGAACCGCATCCGCCTTCTCCATACGGTAAATGCGGAGATTCACAATGACGGCACAGCCACGATGACTGTGCATGAGGGTATCTCCGGTACGGAACGCATGAGTGTGACGACGAACCGCAAGGAGCTGATCGTGCGGCTTGACGGCGGCACCGATGCGGGCGGTTCGGTGCCGGAACCGTCGGCGCCGAAGCCTGACGAGAAGCCGCTGCCATCGGGGGCGACCCCGTCGACGCCACCCGGCTCGCCGCCCGCAGTTACACCGCCGAGCGGGATCGTCACGCCTCCGCCGACACCGCCCGCACTGCCGCCGGAGACCCCCTACGACGGCGGCTTCCGACTGATCGGTGATCATGCGAAGTCGCTCGCTGAGACGATGGCAGGCTCGGTCGCCTTTATCGGCTCGGGCATGAATCTCTTTACGGGCTTGGGGATGTCGAGCGCGTCCATCGAGGCGGCAGCAGCCGAGGGCTTTGCCCCATTTGCAGCGATGAGCGGCTCCTCCATGCGCATCGCAACGGGCTCGCACGTTGACCTCAAGGGGATGAACCTCGCTGTCGGCTTCTCGCGCGAAGTGAAACGCGACGACAACCGACTGATTTTCGGCCCCATTGTCGAATACGGACGCGGCACCTACGACAGCTACGTCAATGCGGCGCACGGCGACGGCTCTGTCCGCTACATCGGTGCGGGCGGATTCATCCGTCAGGAGCAGAAGGACGGGATGTTCTACGAGGGCAGTCTCCGCGCCGGACGCTCGAACATGGACTACAGTGCAACGCTCAATGTGGGCGGCACCCCGAGGCATACGTCCTACGATACGCGTGCGAACTACATCGGCGCACATCTCGGCGTGGGACAGAGTACGACGATGAAGGACGGCGACAAGCAGGAGGTCTACGTCCGCTACTTCTACACGCGACAGAACGGCACAGACGCAACGCTCTCCACGGGCGACCGCTACAGCTTCTCCGCCGTGGACAGCCACATTCTGCGCACGGGCGCACGTTGGATGCATCCGCAGAAGGGCGGCTCGCTCATCGTCGGTGCTTCCGTACAGTATGAGTTTGGCGGCGATGCAAGCGCGACCTATCATCGCGCGGGCGGCATGAGCTACACCTCGCCGTCTCCGTCGCTCAAGGGTGTCTCCGCCAGTGTCGAACTCGGCTGGAAGACCCAGATGAGTGCGAACTCCACCGCCGACCTCAGCATCGAGGGCTGGACGGGCAAACAGCGCGGCGTCAACTTCCGTGCCGGATTCGCTTGGCAGTTCTAACGTCCGCTCTCCAAGGCTCCCCCATCACAATGGGGGAGGTGGCATGCGTAAGCGCTCCCCTCCCCCGCTGCGGCGAGGGAGGCATTGGATTGCGGTATAGCAGCTTCCCCCGTCCGAGACGGGGGAAGCTTTTTTTGCAAAGAAGCGCAACAAAAAATCGCTGTAGTTTCCTACAGCGACGATATTTCAAATGGTGCGGTTGGTGGGACTTGAACCCACACGTCTTGTGAACACTACCCCCTCAAAGTAGCGCGTCTGCCAATTCCGCCACAACCGCATAAATGGTGCGGTCGAGAGGACTTGAACCTCCACGATGTTGCCATCACTAGCGCCTGAAGCTAGCGCGTCTGCCATTCCGCCACGACCGCGTGACTATCAAATTGTAAAGAAAATGGTGCGGTCGGTGGGACTTGAACCCACACGTCTTGTGAACACTACCCCCTCAAAGTAGCGCGTCTGCCAATTCCGCCACGACCGCGTGTTAAATTGTATGGAAGTCAACAATGGCTGCGCCATCATTGACTAAGTGACTCAATCAAGACTGCCGTTCGCTTACGCTCCGACATTCTTGTTTCGCTACTTATGGTGCCGAGGACCGGAATCGAACCGGTACGATCTTACGATCGGGGGATTTTAAGTCCCCTGCGTCTGCCTGTTCCGCCACCCCGGCGAAATGCAAAATGGAGCGGGTGATGGGAATCGAACCCACGTGACCAGCTTGGAAGGCTGGGGCTCTACCATTGAGCTACACCCGCATGGAGCTGGCGAGAGGACTTGAACCCCCAACCTGCTGATTACAAGTCAGCTGCTCTACCGATTGAGCTACGCCAGCAACATTGCACAAGCGGCGTATGCCGCAGACGCTGTGATGATACACGAAGTGGTGCCTCAGAGCGGAATCGAACCACTGACACGGGGATTTTCAGTCCCCTGCTCTACCAACTGAGCTACCGAGGCATAAAAAATGGCGACCCGAAGGGGACTTGAACCCCTGACCTCCGCCGTGACAGGGCGGCATTCTAACCAACTAAACTACCGGGCCGTTTTTGCGAACGATGGTGGGCGATGACAGGATCGAACTGCCGACATCTTGCTTGTAAGGCAAGCGCTCTCCCAGCTGAGCTAATCGCCCATATAATGGTGACCCACCACGGAATCGAACCGTGAACCTACTGATTAAGAGTCAGTTGCTCTGCCAGTTGAGCTAGTGAGTCATGATAAGTGAAAATAGTGGTGGCTCACCCGGGACTCGAACCCGGGACCCTCTGATTAAAAGTCAGATGCTCTACCAACTGAGCTAGTGAACCTTCATCAGCGCCACAGTACCCGCCAAAATGATATAAATTGGCTGGGGTAGTTGGATTCGAACCAACGGATGCGGGAGTCAAAGTCCCGTGCCTTAACCGACTTGGCTATACCCCAACTATCCAAAGCGGCGACACCGCCAAAGAAATCACTGAATTTATCAGTGCTCCCTATAATACAAAAATGGCTCCTCGAACTGGACTCGAACCAGTGACATTCTGATTAACAGTCAGACGCTCTACCGACTGAGCTATCGAGGAGTAATTGCGGCAACTACCTACTCTCCCACGTCGTCTCCAACGAAGTACCCTCGGCCTTTGAACGCTTAACTACTGTGTTCGGAATGGGAACAGGTGGAACCGTTCAGGCATCATCACCGCATACTTGAATGAGTCTTGCTCACTCAAAACTTCACAGAAGAAACTTCCTTGCAAATTAAAGCGAAATACTTGCTCACTTGATACTGTCGACATTGACTGCGTCAACGTCGCGTACTCGCTACTTAGCGGTCAACGTCATCCAATCACACGTCGCTTTCGCTCGTGTTCTTGGGACGTTTTCGCATACGACCTGTTTCCCGTTCAGCTTCGCCTTTCAGGCTCGCTTCTCGGACAGGTCAGTAAGTCAAGCCCTCGACCGATTAGTGCTGGTCAGCTGCACACATTGCTGTGCTTCCACACCCAGCCTATCTACCTTGTCTTCTTCAAGGGGTCTTACTTCCTTATAGGAATGAGATACTTCATCTCGGGACGGGCTTCACGCTTAGATGCTTTCAGCGTTTATCCCTTCCGGACGCAGCTACCCGGCCGTGCCCTTGGCAGGACAACCGGTACACCGTTGGTCCGTCCACTCCGGTCCTCTCGTACTAGGAGCAGCCTCCCTCATGTATCTTACGCCCGCGATGGATATGGACCGAACTGTCTCACGACGTTCTGAACCCAGCTCACGTACCACTTTAATGGGCGAACAGCCCAACCCTTGGGACCTGCTTCAGCCCCAGGATGTGATGAGCCGACATCGAGGTGCCAAACCTCCCCGTCGATATGGACTCTTGGGAGAGATTAGCCTGTTATCCCCAGGGTAGCTTTTATCCGTTGAGCGATGGCAA
>NZ_JH376798.1:444822-447505 GCF_000234095.1 Centipeda infelix ATCC 43532 | reverse complement strand
GAGTTCCTTAACGAGGGTTTTCCCGCGCACCTTAGGATTCTCTCCCCGCCTACCTGTGTCGGTTTTGGTACGGGCGGACGTCTTCTCGTTAGAAGCTTTTCTTGGCAGTGTAGTGCAGCTGAATTCAGATTGACCGTAGTCTTTCCTATCTATCGGTTCTCGGCCTTATAGTATGGGGATTTGCCTCCATACAAGCCTACCGCCTTCGACGCGCCCAACCATTCGCGCGCTCAGCTTCCTTCCTGCGTCACTCCATCCTCAAACGAAGACGCCCGGTACTGGAATTTTCGCCAGTTGTCCATCGCCTATGCTTTTCGCCTCGGCTTAGGTCCCGACTAACCCCGGGACGACGAGCGTTGCCCGGGATACCTTAGGCTTTCGGTGGACAGGATTCTCACCTGTCGTTTCGCTACTCATACCGGCATTCTCACTTCTTATCCGTCCAGCAGTCCTTCCGGTCTGCCTTCGTCCAGATAAGAACGCTCCCCTACCCAAAGTTACATAGTAACTTTGCCGCGGCTTCGGTTCTGTGCTTTAGCCCCGGATATTTTCGGCGCAGGGCCTCTCGACCAGTGAGCTATTACGCACTCTTTTAATGGTGGCTGCTTCTGAGCCAACATCCTGGTTGTTTTCGAAGTCCTACATCCTTCTCCACTTAGCACAGCATTTGGGACCTTAGCCGGCGGTCTGGGCTGTTTCCCTCTTGAATACGGGTCTTATCACTCGCATTCTGACTCCCAGACTGCCCATATGAGCCATTCGTAGTTTGACTGGGGTCGGTAGGCTTTACGCCCCCTTGCCCGATCAGTGCTCTACCGTCTCTATGGTGATTCGCCTGAGGCTAGCCCTAAAGCTATTTCGGGGAGAACCAGCTATCTCCACGTTCGATTGGCATTTCACCCCTATACACATCTCATCCCAACGTTTTTCAACACGCACGGGTTCGGTCCTCCACTCATTTTTACCTGAGCTTCAACCTGGACATGTATAGATCACTGTGGTTTCGGGTCTAATCCATGCTACTTTAGCCCTCTTAAGACTCGCTTTCGCTTCGGCTCCGCGTCTCCCGCTTAACCTCGCAGCATAAATTAACTCGCCGGTTCATTCTTCAATAGGCACGCCGTCGCACATCTAAAGTGCTCCGACTGTTTGTAGACATACGGTTTCAGGTTCTATTGCACTCCCCTCCCGGGGTTCTTTTCACCTTTCCCTCACGGTACTTTTCGCTATCGGTCGTTTTGATGTATTTAGCCTTGGATGGTGGTCCACCCTGCTTCCCACCGGGTTCCTCGTGCCCTGTGGTACTCTGGATTCCTGCCCGCTTTTCACTCTTTCGTGTACGAGGGTCTCACTCTCTTTGCCGCACCTTCCCAGATGCTTCCACTAGAATGTCCGGTTTGTTGCAGGTCCGCAACCCCAAGAAACCGAAGTCTCTTGGTTTGGGCTCCTCCCGTTTCGCTCGCCGCTACTCAGGGAATCTCTTTGATTTCTTTTCCTCCGACTACTTAGATGTTTCAGTTCATCGGGTGTTTTCTCTCTACCTCGAAGGTAGAGTGACGGGACGTTACTCCCGCCGGGTTGCCCCATTCGGAAATCCATGAGTCAATGCTTACTTGCAGCTCGTCATGGCTTATCGCAGCTTATCGCGTCCTTCTTCGTTTCAAAACGCCTAGGCATCCGCCGTATGCCCTTATAAACTTGACTTACGTCTAACGACTTTTGTCATCAGTTTAAAGGTATTTTCGCTTTATCCTAATTTGCTTGGGAAAATCTTTTAGTGAGGAAAACTTTATGACATGAGTACACAAAGTCTCCCTTGTTTTAGATTTTCTTGTTTCTTCTGTGCAGTTTTCAGTGAACAAAATGGTGGGCCTAAGTAGACTTGAACTACTGACCTCACGCTTATCAGGCGTGCGCTCTAACCAGCTGAGCTATAGGCCCATATTAGGCGCGAACGCAAGATCTTTGCGGCTAACTGTGTCATGCCATCAAATTCTGCGGTCAACGTACCTATCAGTACGCCTCCCTTGAATTTGCTGTCATTCCTTGTTATCCATCAAAGCTTTTGCTTCGCTTAGTACAACCTATATCGGGTTACACCCGATAAGAAAAAGATGGTGGAGACGAGGAGAATCGAACTCCTGACCCCCTGCTTGCAAGGCAGGTGCTCTCCCAGCTGAGCTACGCCCCCATTTTATGATGGATGTTACCCTCAAAACTAGACAATGCAAAACGTAAGCCAAATGACCGACCTAAGATTGTGAACCGTTGGTTCATCTGAATCCTTAGAAAGGAGGTGATCCAGCCGCACCTTCCGATACGGCTACCTTGTTACGACTTCACCCCAGTCACCTTCCCCACCTTAGACGGCTGCGCCGGCTTCGGGTGTGAACGACTTCCGTGGTGTGACGGGCGGTGTGTACAAGACCCGGGAACGTATTCACCGCAGTATGCTGACCTGCGATTACTAGCGATTCCGACTTCATGCAGGCGAGTTGCAGCCTGCAATCCGAACTGGGAAACGGTTTTTGAGGTTCGCTTGCCCTCGCGGGTTCGCTGCTCTCTGTCCGTTCCATTGTAGTACGTGTGTAGCCCAGACCATAAGGGGCATGATGACTTGACGTCATCCCCGCCTTCCTCCGCGTTCTCCGCGGCAGTCTCCTTTGAGTGCCCACCTTTACGT
>NZ_JH376798.1:91423-444520 GCF_000234095.1 Centipeda infelix ATCC 43532 | reverse complement strand
GAAGACCTTCTTCACTCACGCGGCGTTGCTCCGTCAGGCTTGCGCCCATTGCGGAAGATTCCCCACTGCTGCCTCCCGTAGGAGTCTGGGCCGTGTCTCAGTCCCAATGTGGCCGTTCATCCTCTCAGACCGGCTACTGATCGTCGCCTTGGTGAGCCGTTACCTCACCAACTAGCTAATCAGACGCAGACCCATCGACAGGTGATAGCTTATAAATAGAGGCCATCTTTCACGGAGGAGAGATGCCTCTCCTCCGCTTCATTCGGTATTAGCATTCCTTTCGGAATGTTGTCCCCATCCTGTCGGCAGGTTGTCTACGTGTTACTCACCCGTTTGCCACTAAGCTCATAAAAGCAAGCTTTCATTCGCTCCGTTCGACTTGCATGTGTTAAGCACGCCGCCAGCGTTCGTCCTGAGCCAGGATCAAACTCTCCGCTAAAGGGTTGCCCCTATTCGAGAGCCTGTTGGCTCAATACTTCATTCTTGTAAAAGAATTGTGTTCGTTGACTATAGGAATCACTGATTCATTCAGCCACTCATCTTGGGCATCTTTTCCGCTCTGTCTGCGTCGGCAAATCCTCCACATAGCACACTAGCTATGCGTCCGGTTTGTCTCCTTGACAGATCACAAAATCTGCTCCAACCTGAGCAACTTCATTTCATCATTGCTTCCTTCACAACGATGTTGCATCTGGCTTGTTAGATTTAATTCTAACTTGTTTTGCATTGTGTAGTTTTCAGGGTACATCCTGCACCGCGTAAGGCTTCAAGGTTCGTTCCCGACCCCTGCGGCTCTCATCGGCGCGACTGTCATAATATAACACAGATGCTTTCCCTTCGTCAACCCCCTTTTGAAAGTTTTTCAAGATTTTTCGTGTAATAGTTTTCCATCCATATAATAACCTCTATTTCACTTTCACTTGCTGTCTGTGCTTGTTTCTTTCCCCTTCCTGTGGTATTCTATGATAGAATTTATCAAAGGACAATGATCCTGAAAGGAATTTGAAATGTCGAAAAATCCGGTGAAGCATCAGTGCAGCTTTTGCAAGCGCATCATTGATGTCCGCGACCAATACGATATGCCGATCTACGATCCGAATACGGGCTTTGCGATCTGCAAGGACTGTGTGCGTGAGATCAACCGCTTCCTCGATGAGCACGATGCTTCCGTTTCCTCCGAGGAGCGGAGCTCGTTCCGCATGCAGCTCGACGAAGTGCTCGACAAAACGCGCCCGCATCTCATCAAGGACTATCTGGACACCTACATCATCAAGCAGGATCGCGCGAAGAAGATTCTCGCGGTCGCGGTCTACAACCATTACAAGCGTATGAAGTACGGCTATGAGACGACGGGCGAGGACACGGAGATCGAGAAGTCGAATGTCATCATGCTCGGCCCCTCGGGCTGCGGCAAGACGGCACTGCTCTCCCACCTCTCGAAGCTGCTCGACGTGCCGTTCGCTGTTACAGACGCATCGAGCCTGACGGAAGCGGGCTTTGTCGGCGCGGATGTGGAGGTCGCCGTGCGCAATCTCTACTATGCGGCAGACAAGGATGTGGAGAAGGCGGAGCACGGCATCATCTACCTCGACGAGTTCGACAAGATCGCACGCAAGTCGGGCGCGAACAACTCCATCACCGCAGACCCCGGGCACGAGGGTGTGCAGCAGGCACTCCTCAAAATGCTTGAGGGCAGCGTGGTGGAGTTCACGGCACGCGGACAGCGTAAGCATCCCGAGGCACCGACGATCAAGGTGGACACAAAGAACATTCTCTTTATCGTCGGCGGCGCGTTCGTCGGCATCGAGAAGACGATTGCAAAACGTCTGCGCAAGGGCAGCGTCGCGATGGGATTCGGCGCGGAGGTGCGCGGCAAAGAGGTGGAGAAGGAGTTCGACACGCTGATCCACCAGGTAACGCCCGAGGATCTGATGCAGTATGGCATCATCCCCGAAATCATTGGCCGCCTGCCCGTGATCTGCACACTTGAGACACTCGACGAGGACGCACTGCTGCGCATCCTCACGGAGCCGATCAACGCACCCGTGCGCCAGTACGAGAAGCTGCTTGCGATGGACGGCGTGGAGCTCGTCTTTACGGAGGACGCGCTGCGTGCGGTCGCAAAGAAGGCAATCGAGCGCAAGACCGGTGCGCGCAGCCTGAAGGGCATCATCGAGGAGGTCATGCTCGACGTGATGTTCGACATCCCGCGCGAGAGTGCGCCGCGCCGCGTTACTGTGACGAAGGAGTGCATCACCGAGGGAGCTGCGCCAATCATCGAGAATGCGGCGGCGGGATGATAAGGAATCGCTGATAAATTTATCCTTGCAAAACAGCATAAACGTGTTATACTGTGTGTAGAAGTCAACGATGGTCATTGACAACCAAAAGAAAGAAATCCCCTGCGGCTGGTTACCGCAGGGGTCTTTCTTTGCAACTGGTGAGGTCGCATCTGGCTGGTGCCACAACGGCGGTCGCTTCTACCGCCCCAGCCTCTGCAAAATCAGCGCCCCGAGAATACTCCCGAGTACGCTGGTCAGCAGGGAAAGCATAATATCTCCGATGGTCATCGTGACAGCCTCCCTTCCTTGCCGGATTGGCTTGGTCAGGGCCGTGGCAGCTTCAGTATAGCACAACGGACGACAAAAATCCCACTGCGCCTGGTAAACGCAGTGGGATTTTTCGTATGCCTGTTTTACTTCAAATACTGTTCAAATGCCATGAAGTGATCGAGCTGTTTCTGGAGCTCTGCCTTGGTCTCGTCGACGCCGAGCACCCACGGTGCTTGGAAGTTCATCTTCTCGACCTCGGTCTTGTACTCGGGGTTCTCCTTGACGACCTTCTGGATTGCAGCATTCAGCTTCGCAACGATCGCGGGATCGGTTCCCTTCGGTGCGAGAACAACGTAGAAGGTGTCGACGGAGAGATTTTTATAGATCTCGCTCGCGGACGGGATATCCG
This sequence comes from Centipeda infelix ATCC 43532, assembly GCF_000234095.1. Classification (GTDB taxonomy): domain Bacteria; phylum Bacillota; class Negativicutes; order Selenomonadales; family Selenomonadaceae; genus Centipeda; species Centipeda infelix. Next base: position 441,559 of record NZ_JH376798.1, on the reverse strand, counting down.
GCAGGAGCTTCGAACGCTCGGAGAGGAGGGTGCCGAGACTGCGGAGCTGTCCGCTCTCGATGTACTCCTTTGCGGCACTGTACGGGATGGAGGTCGCGTCAACGTGACCGCCGAGCAGCGCCGTCAGACGGTTCGAAGCATCGCCCGTATCGACGACATTGAACTTCGCACCGACTTCCTTATCCATGATAACGGAGGCGATGTAGACGCCGCCCCCCATCGAAACACCGTACTTGATCGTGCCCGGCGCCGCCTTGGAGGCGTTTAGAAGCTCCTCAAGGCTCTTGTACGGAGAATCCGCACGCACGACGATGTTTTCGCCCGCCTGCTTTCCATAGAGTGCCACCGGTTCGAACGCTTCAAAGCTGAAATCCGAGAGCCCCGTCGCCTTATTTCCGAGAAGAGCCGCTGAGTTCGTCGCAATGATCGTAAACGCGATGTTTGTGGTACGCTCTCTCTTTAATCCTTCATGCGCGGGACAATCATTGTCCCGAACGAGGTCTCCTTGCGGTGGCAGTGTGGGCACTCGTTCTCGATCAGTCCCGTATAGCCGCAGACGGGGTCACGGTCGACGGGGTGGTTGATGGAGAAGTAGCCCATGTTCGCATCGTGCATGGCGCGGACGACCTTCTCAAACGCCTTGACATTCTTCGAGGGGTCGCCGTCCATCTCGATATAGGCGATGTGCCCCGCATTCTCAAGCGCATGGTACGGCGCCTCGATGCAGATCTTGTCGTACGCGCTGATGTCATAGTAGACAGGGACATGGCTCGAGTTCGTCATGTAGGAACGGTCGGTCACGCCCGGAATAATACCGTACGCCTTCTTGTTCGCGCGCTGGAACTGCCCCGCCGTGCTCTCTGCGGGCGTGCCGAACGTCGTCCAGTTACGGTGCTCCGCCTCGGTGTACGCGTCGGTGCGCTCCCTCATGTGTCCAACGATCTTGAGCCCGAGCTCCTGCGCCGCTGCACTCTCGCCGTGGTGCTTGCCCGTGAGTGCGACGAGGCACTCGGCAAGCCCGCAGAATCCGATGGAGTACGAGGCGTGCTTGAGGAGGTCCTTGATCGAGTCGACAGGGGCCGCCTTTTCGCTGTCCATCCACACGCCCTGCCCCATGAGGAACGGATAGTTGTAGACGTGTTTTTCCTCGATGATCTTCAGTCGATCGAGCAGGTAGTCATGGCAGAGGTCGATGTAATGGTCGTAGAGCTCCCAGAATGCATCGAGATCGCCCTTTGCCTCCAGCGCAATCTTCGGCAGGTTGATCGTGGTAAAGGAGAAGTTGCCGCGGCTGCCCGACTGCTCGGGGCCATTGACGTTGCTCATGACGCGCGTGCGGCAGCCCATGGTCGCGACGTAGCTGTTGTAGTCCCCCGGCTTGTAGTATTGGAGGTTGTACGGCGCGTCGAGGTTGACGAAGTTCGGGAAGAGACGGCGCGCACTGACGCGGCAGGCTTCGATAAAGAGGTCGTAGTTCGGGTCCTCAGGGTTGTAGTTGACCCCTGCCTTGAGCTGGAAGACGGAGATCGGGAAGATCGCTGTCTCGCCGTTGCCGAGCCCCTGCCAAATGGCGCTGAGCACCTCGCGGATGACGAGACGCCCCTCGGGCGAGGTGTCCATACCGTAGTTGATGGAGCTGAACGGCACCTGTGCGCCCGCGCGGGAGTGCAGCGTGTTAAAGTTGTGGATGAGCGCCTCCATCGCCTGATGGGTCTCCTCCTCGACGCTCTCACACGCGAGCTGATAGACGGTACGCGCGTCCGCCTCAAGTTCCTGCGCCACAGGGGTCTCGAACGCCGCACTGTAGACGGCAGAGAGCGCACGCACGAGCTCCGAACGCGCCCGCTCCGCGCGTTCGTCATCCTGCTTTTCCGCGTAGATGCAGACGGCAAAGTCGAGCTCCGCACGCAGTGCCTTCTTGAACGCCTCATGCGTGAAATGCCCGCGTCCGAGACGGTAGAGCAATGCCTTCCACGCCTCCTCGACGAGAGCCTTGCGGAACGACTTTTTCACGCCGTCCGCCATCGCATAGTCAAACGCGTTGATGCTCTGCCCGCCGAACATGTCGTTCTGGTTCGACTGGATCGCAATGCACGCGAGGCTCGCGTATGCGCGGATGGAGTTCGGCTCACGCAGAAAGCCGTGTCCCGTGGAGAAACCGCCGCGGAACAGCTTCAGCAGGTCGATCTGGCAGCAGTTGAACGTGATGAGTGAGAAGTCCTTGTCGTGGATGTGGATGAAGTTCTCGCGGTCGGCAACGGCGTAACGCTCCTCGAGGACGTAGTTGTCGACGAAGTGTTTCGCACCCTCCGCGCCAAGTTTCAGCATGATGCCCATGGACGCGTCCGTGTTGATGTTCGCATTGTCGCGCTTGAGGTCGGAGTCGACGGCATCCGCGAAGAAGATGTCACGGTAGCTCGCCATGAGATGCTTTTGCGCAAGGCGACGCTGTGCGTGCCGCTGGCGGTAGGTGATGTAGCGGCGTGCGATGTCGTGGAAGCCGTGCACAAGCAGCTGCTTTTCGACGAGATCCTGGATCTCCTCGACGCTGATCTCCGTGCGCTCGCCAAACGCCGCCTCGACTGCTGTCGTCACCGCGTCGATCTCGATGCCCGTCATCGGGTGGACGTACTCCTTGCTCGCCGCCGCAATCGCATTGCGAATCTTCGCACGGTCGTACGGCACGGAATGTCCTGCACGCTTCGTTACCATTGTCACTGTCATGAATTCTGCTCCTTATACTATATCTTGTGGTTCATATTCGATCGTACGGAAGATATTGTAACAGAGAGAAGGAATGTTGGCAAGATTTTTTTGTGTCTTTGCTTATCTTTCTCTCATGGTATATAATGGAGAAACATTCTACAACAAAGGAAGGAACGTCATGAACGAAAAGGACGCAGTCACCTCTCGCCGCAAGATTATCCTGAGCGGCATTCAGCCCACCGGCACATTTACCCTAGGCAACTATCTCGGGGCGGTGAAGAACTGGCGGCATCTGCAGGAGGAGTATGACTGCTATTATTTTGTCGCCGATCTCCACGCACTGACGGTGTACCACGATCCCGCCGCGCGGCGTAAGGCGAGCCGCGCGGCATTTGCCCTCTTGCTCGCGTGCGGTCTCGATCCGGAGCAGAGCCTCGTCTTCATCCAGAGCCATGTCCCTGCGCATGCGCAGATGGGGTGGATGCTGTCCTGCCTCAGCCCGTTCGGCGATCTCTCGCGCATGACGCAGTTCAAGGACAAGTCGGCGAAGCATCCCGAGGACATCAATGCGGGACTCTTTACCTACCCCGCCCTCATGGCGGGCGATATTCTGCTCTATCAGGCAGACTATGTACCTGTCGGTGCGGATCAGACGCAGCACCTTGAGTTCACGCGCAACGTAGCGGCGCGGTTCAACCACGTCTACGGCGAGACGTTCCGCCTGCCCGAAGGCTATTTCCCGAAGGCGGGCGCACGCGTCATGAGTTTGCAAGAGCCGACGGCGAAGATGAGCAAGTCGGACGAGAATGCGAAGGCGACGATCTACATCCTCGACGATGAGAAGACGATCCTCAAAAAGTTCAAGTCCGCCGTGACGGACAGCGAGGCGGAGATCGCATTTCGCGAGGGCAAGGACGGCATCAACAATCTGATGACGATCTACTCCGCCGTGACGGGCAAATCACTCGATGAAATTACGGCGGAGTTCGCGGGCAAGGGCTACGGCGACTTCAAGACCGCCGTCGGCACGGTGGTCGCGGACGAGCTGCGCCCGATCCGAGAGAATTACGCGCGGCTGATGGAGGACAAGTCGTATCTCGACGCGGAGATTGCAAAGGGCGCGGAGCGTGCCGCGCACATCGCGGAGAGGACGCTGAAGAAAACGATGCGCAAGATGGGGCTGTGCTGATGGATGCACATCGCGTAACCCGCGCCGTCATTCTCGCGGCAGGGCGCGGCTCGCGGCTCGCACCGCTGACGGATCGCGTGCCGAAACCGCTCGTCCCCGTGAACGGCACGCCAATCATTGCGACAATTCTCGATGCGCTTAACGCAGCGGGGATTTCGTCGATTACTATTGTACGGGGGTATTGCGGAGAGGCATTTGACGCACTCCGCAAAACGTACCCGCATCTCGCATTCATCGACAATCCCGACTGGGAAACCGCAAACAACATCTCGTCCATCGCCCTCGCGGGGCGTGCGGGGCTGCTCGCGGACAGCTACGTTATCGAGGGCGATCTCTACCTCGCAAATCCCGCTGTCATCACACCCACACAGACGCGCACGAACTACATCGCGTTCCCCGTGCAGGCGACGGATGATTGGTGCTTTGACACGGACGCGGACGGGAAGATCACGCACATTGACACGGCGAGCGATCACCCCTGTCATCAGATGCTCGGGCTGTCCTACTGGACGGCAGCGGACGGGGCACGGCTCGCCGCGTGTGCGAATGCGCTCTACGCCGAGAAGCAGTATCGTCAGCTCTACTGGGACGAGATCATGCTGAAATATCATCTGCACGAATGCGACGTGTATATCAGGGAATGCACGCGCGCGGACGTGTGGGAGATCGATACGGTGGAGGAGCTGCGGGAGCTGGAGGAAAGGATGCGCGGAAATTCAGCTTCCCCCGTCGCGGCGGGGGAAGTGGCGAATGCAGTGAGCCGATAGGGGCGCCGGTGGGAAACGAGACTCTCTTACGTGAGAGTGCCCCATTCGCTCAAAGCGCCCTTCCACCATGCTTCGCATGGTCCCCCTCCCCTGCCGCGGCGGGGGAGGCATAAATACGATAAATAGGGATAGAGGGAGAACTACCACATGAAGAAAGTATATACCTGCTTCTGCACCGACATCATCCACGAAGGTCATAAGAACCTCCTGCGTGCAGCAGCGGAGCTGGGCGAGGTCACGGTCGGCGTGCTCTCTGATCCGGAGATGGTGCGCTACAACCGCTTTCCGACCAAGACACTTGCAGAGCGCATGGAGATGATCCGCGTACTGCCTGAGGTCGCAGAGGTCGTCGTACAGGAGCACATCATGTACGATGAGATCCTTGACCGACTGCGTCCCGACTACGTCGTGCACGGGAGCAACTGGGCGCAGGGGCCCGAGTCCTCGATCCGCAAAAACGTACTTGCCGCACTCGCGCGCTATGGCGGCGAGCTCATCGAGCCGCCGTATACGGAGAACGCCGAGGTACGCAAGATCGACTGGCAGATGCGCGAGCAGCTCGCGATGCCCGAGGCGCGGCGCGGACGGCTGCGCCGTCTCCTTTCGATCGTCCCCATCGTAAAGACGATCGAAGTACACAATGGGCTCACAGGGCTGATTGCCGAAAAGACGGTTGTCGAGAACGACGGCGGGCTCGACCAGTTCGACGCGATGTGGGTCTCAAGCCTCTGTGACTCGACCTCGCGCGGCAAGCCCGACATCGAGCTGGTCGACCTCTCCGACCGCATCCAGACCATCAACGAAGTCATGGAGGTTACAACGAAGCCCATCATCCTCGACATGGACACGGGCGGCACGGCGGAGCATTTCGCCTACAACGTCCGCACCCTTGAGCGCATCGGCGTTTCTGCCGTCATCATCGAGGACAAGACGGGCGCAAAGCGCAACTCCCTCTTCGGCACGGAGGTCGCACAGACGCAGGACACAATCCCGAACTTCTCCGAGAAAATCGCCGCGGGCAAAGCGGCACAGCGCACAGAGGAGTTCATGATCATCGCACGCATCGAGAGCCTGATTTTGGAAAAGGGCCTCGCAGATGCACTCGAACGCGCGGAGGGCTACGTTGCGGCGGGTGCAGACGGCATCATGATCCATTCGCGTGCGAAGTCCCCCGACGAGGTCATCGCGTTCTGCGACGCATTCCACGCAAAACATCCAAACATCCCCATTGTCGCGGTTCCCTCCTCCTACAACACAATCACGGAGGCGGAGCTCGCAGCGCATGGCGTGCGTATCGTCATCTACGCGAACCAGCTCACGCGGGCGGCATTTCCCGCCATGGAAAGCGCAGCGCGCTCCCTCCTCGTTCACCATCGTGCTCACGAGATCGACAGCAAGCTCCTGCCGATCAAGGACATCATACGGCTGATCGAGGTAATGTAATGGGAAACAAATGGAAAGAGATCTGGAATCGCAGGAGGCCCGTCACAGGAGGGCTGACGGGGGACTGGGAGCACGTTTATCTCGAACTGAAGCGGCTCAACGGCTACGATGTCATGGAGGGCGGTGTCCCGCTTGAGGCATTGCTGAACTTTCACTCGGGGCTCGTGGAGCTGCTTGACCTCACGCCCGGCAAGTCCGTCTATGAGGTCGGCTGCGGCGCGGGCGCGAATATGTACCTCATGCAGCGTGAGGGAATGATCGTCGGCGGCTCGGACTACGCCGAGGGGCTGATCGAAACAGCACGTGCGGTCGTTCCCAACGCACGCGAGATGGGAGCGATGGAGGCGGCAGATATCCCGACGGAGGAGAAGTACGATGCCGTCTATTCCTGCGGCGTCTTCTCCTATTTCCCCGATCACGCCTACGCGACCCGTGTGCTCGAGCGTATGCTCGAAAAGTCGCGGTACGCCATCGGCATCACGGAGCTGCACGACCGTGCGAAGCGGCAGGACTATCTCACGTTCCGCCGCGCGAACATCCCGAACTACGATGAACGCTACGAGGGGCTCGGCCGCCTCTTCTTCCGCAGAGAGTTCTTCGAGGACTTTGCACAGGAACACGATCTGCGGATCGTCTTCCCCGCCCTCCAGATGGCGGATTACTGGAATGCGCCGTTTATCTTCACCTGCTTTATGTATCGGAAGTGACCTATGGACATCAAACGCAACATCCTTCTCAACCCCGGTCCCGCGACAACGACCGATACGGTCAAGCGTGCGCAGCTCGTTCCCGACATCTGCCCGCGCGAGCGCGAGTTCGGCGAGCTCATGCGAGAGCTTGGCACAGATCTATTAAAGGTCGTCCACGCCGATCCCGCGGACTGGACGACCGTCCTCTTCTGCGGCTCGGGCACCATCGCCATGGATGCCTGCGTCAGCTCGCTCATTCCCGCTGACGGAAAGCTCCTCATCGTCAACAACGGGGCGTATTCCGCGCGGGCGGCAGAGATGGCGCGTGCCTACAGCGTGCCGCACATCGACCTGAAATTCCCAATCGACGGGCTGCCCGATCTTGATGTTGTCGAGCAAACGCTGCGTGAGCATCCCGAGATTGCCGCCGTCTACACAACGCATCAGGAGACGGGCACGGGCATCCTCAACCCCGTACGGGAGATCGGCGCACTCGCCCATGCGCACGGCGCGGTCATGATCGCGGACACGATCTCGACCTATGCGATGATCCCGTTCACGGCGGATGACATGAACATCGACGTGTGTATGTCCTCGGCACAGAAGGGCATTCAGGGCATGACGGGGCTTTCGTACGTCCTCGCCAAAAAATCCGTGCTGAACGCCGCAAAAGCCTATCCCGTGCGTTCCTACTACACAAACCTCATCATGCAGTACGAGGGATTCGAGCAGACGGGCGAAATGCGCTTTACCCCACCCGTCCAGACCGTCTATGCGGCAAAGCGTGCGCTCGCCGAGTACTTCGCCGAGGGCGCGTCGAAAAAATGGGCACGCCACACGCGCACGATTGAGGCGATCCACGAGGGACTGGAAAGGCTCGGCCTGAAGGAAGCCATTCCCCGCGCAATCCAGTCGGGGCTCGTCGTCGCAGTGGAGTATCCTGCAGACTTTGACTTCCTGCGCGTGCACGACTACTGCTACGAGCGCGGCTATACCATCTACCCCGGCAAGATGCAGACCTCATCGACCTTTCGCCTCTGTGCCCTCGGTGCGATCGACGCACCCGACATCGCGGGTTTCTTCCGCGTGTTTGAGGAAGCACTGAAGGCATAATCGTTGGGGAGAGGACATAGAAGCATGCAGGACGACTTCACCGTATTTTGGCGCAATGACAAGCGTGCCTCAGAACTCTTTTACGATCTCTTGGCACGCTCCGAACGTGCGGCATACGACGATGACTTTCTCGCCGTACTTGCCGCCTATCGTATGGCAGCCCCCGAGAGTGAGCGTGCGGACATCTTCGCAGCACAGTACCTTCTCCATCACGGCGACGCGGAAAGCGCCGCGCTTTGCGGGGAACGCGCCTTTCAAAAGCGGCCCCTGAATCTCGAGGTGTGGCGCGTGCTCGCCGCCGCCTACAAGCAGCTCGGGCGGGAGCTCGATGCCGTCACGATGCAGGGCTACGCCTACGGGCTCTATCGGGGCGCGGACACGGGGGGAATTGACCTCGATCTCAGTCTGAGTGAGGAAATTCAAAACGAAGCCCTGGGCCGACTGACGCTCGCTACGGGAAAGAGCCTGAACGCCCCGACCTCAACCAGCCGCGCCTATCTGATGAACCCGGGGCTCGGGTTCCGCTTTGACATATTCATCGGTGAGGAGATTCCCATAACGATGCCACAGGGCAGCGCACGCTTTTGGAGTGCCGCCTATGCAGAGAACACGGGGCTGTCCGATCACAGCTATATGCTCACTGAGGCACGGCATACCGCGTGGTTCACACGCTACGGACACCGCGACTTCTTCTTTGACCTGCAAAAGGCAAGCGAGGTGCGCGGCACAACCGAGATCGCCCTTCCCGCCGGACGGGAGGCGATTGTCCCCTTGGCGGGCACGGTCCCCGACCAACGAATCTCTGTCACAACGCCCTCCATGGGGACACGGGATATCTATCTCGGCAAGTGGGCGTTCAGCTTCTTTCGTCTGAACGAGACCACACAGCTGTATGCCGATGCACAGGATGCCTATGCCATCGGCACGCCGATCCTGCTCGGACACAGTCCTGCGCGGCGCAAGCTCGTCCTGAATATTTTCGTCGATGCCCTATCCTGGGCGGTCGTTCGTCCCTACGCCGCGACCCATCTGCCAAACATCTCCAAATTCTTCGCACGTGGCACAATCTTCGATCAGCATTTCTCGACCTCGGAGCATACCCTCTCGGCATTCCCCGCCATTGAGACCGGCTGCTATCCCCATCATACACATATCTTCAACGTAAATGCCGGACGCGAGCTGCCCGCAGAGATGACCACCACAGCCGAGCACATGAAGGCACTCGGCTACTACTGTGCCATCCCGATGGGGGCCGATCAGGGGCTCTCTCAAGGCGTCATGCGCGGCTATGACCGTGCGGTGCTCTCCACATGGATTCAGAATTCGGTCGATGGCGTGGATCGCGTCCTGCGCCAGCTCAAAGCCTTCGACGAGGTCGATCAGTTCCTCTTCCTTGCGGTCAATGACGTACATCCGTACGACGGTCTCGGCTATAAATTCGACACCAACGTTGAGACCCACCTCCCGCTCGCCGACCGCTTCTTTGACCACACAGAGCGCACGGCAAGCGTCTTTTTGACCAATATGCGCATCTATCAGGAGCAGTATCTGGAGCGTGTGCGTCAGGTGGATCACAACATCGGTATCCTCCTCACCTACCTGGAGGAGAACTTTGCCGACGACGAGTACATTGTCAGCCTCTACTCGGATCACGGTGTTCCCATATTCAACAAGGAAACCTCGGACAAGCTGGATATTATCAGCACATACGTCTCAAACGCGACATGGATGATGCGCGGCGCGGGCGTGCCCGTGGGTGTGCGTGCAAATGAGCTGACGAGCATTGTCGATATCCAGCGGACGCTCGCCCATCTGTGCGGCTTCTCCGTCGCCGCGTGCAGTGACGGCAATCTCCCCGCCGTATTCAGCGGCAGGGAGCGCGATGTGGTCTACTCCATGTCCCAGTACCCGGGGCAGACATTCAAGCTTGCTGTCCGCACGCGCGATCATGCGCTGCGCCTTGAGACGCGGGAGTTCGTCGACGAGGACGGGCGTGTGGACCTTGCAGGAGCAATAGTCGGCATCTATCCGCGTGAACACGAACTTGAGGAAGGCTATCGGCTCGACTCCGAGGAGCTGCGTGCGTTCTTCTACCCGCGCGCACGTGACTTCGTGCGCGCGATCGCAAGCAACGGCGAACACTGGCCTGCGATGCGTGCAGCGCGTCCGCAGTGGTTTGGGGAAGAATCGTAACGGTGCACGAGGGAGGGAACGCTTTGAGCGAAGGAAAGGACAATAACGTGACGAACGATCTCAGCGTATTCTGGCGCAACAACGTACGTGCTTACGAACTTTTCCGCGATCTGCTGGCGCGTGCGGAACGGAACACCTTCGACGACGACTTTCTCGCCGTACTTGCCGCCTATCGGGAGGCTGCCCCCGAGAGTGAGCGTGCGGATATCTTTGCCGCACTCTACCTCCTCGCGTGCGGCGATGCGGAGAACGCCGCACTCTGCGGGGAGCGTGCCTTTCAAAAACGCCCGTTGAATTTCGCCGTGTGGCACGTTCTCTCCACTGCATACAGTGCGCTCGGACGCGAACGCGATGCGCTCACAATCCGGGGATATATCCAGCGGAGAGCCCCGCAGGATACGTTCTGCCCCACCCTTCCGAGGGATTGTCCGCGTGATGAGGCGCTCAGCCGCCTCACCATGGCGACGAATATGTCGAGCTACGCGCCGCTGATCATCGGCCGTGCGGTTCTTGAAAACGGTGCCGTGCAGCTCGTCAACGATATTTACATCGGCGAGGAGATTCCCACCACGATGCCAAGCAGCAGCGACCGTTTCTGGGTCGGCATCTTCGTCGACGAAGGCTTTCTCTCCATGATGTCGTATGTCCATGAGCCCAGACGGCATGAGCTCAACTTCTTCGTCTGCAATCGAGATGCGACCTTTGACATCCAAAAGGCACGGGAAATCAGCGACCACATCCGCATCGATGTGCCGGCGGGCGAAGCTTTTGTCGTACCGGTGGCGGGGACAAAGGTCGACCAGAGATTTTCCATCCAAACTGCTGCAAACGAGTATCCCGGCTACCTCGGCAAATGGGCATTCAGCTATTTCCGTCTCACGGAGACGGCAACACTGCGCTCGGACGATGCTCCCTTTGCCGTTGGTACACCAATCCGCCTTGGGCACAGTCCGCATCGCAAAAAACTCGTGCTGAATCTGCTCATCGACGGGCTGTGCTGGCCGGCGGTACGTCCTCTATTTGCGGAGTACATGCCGCACATTGCAAAATTCTTTGCCCGCGGGGTCATCTTCGACCAGCATTTCTCAGCCGCCGAGCATACCCTGTCCGCCCTTCCGACCATTGAGACAGGGCTCTACTCGCACCACACGCAGATCTTTCACGAGTGTGACTCGCACGAACTGCCGCTTGCGGTACGCACGCTCTCCGAGGAGATGCAGGCACTCGGCTACTACTGCTCTGCGCCGCTCGCGACAGGGCAATTATGCTATACCGGAGTGTACCGCGGCTATCAACGTCTCATCTCCACACATGCCTTTCAGCCCACATACGAGGGGGCAGAGCGCGTTCTGCGTACATTGGAGGCGCTGCCCGAGGTGGATCATTTCATGCTCTACCATACAAGTGACGTGCATCCGCTCAACGTACAGATGCCGCCCAAATTCTCCACGGAGGTGGAGGCACACATCCCCCTTGCCGATCGCTTTGTCCCGCTTGACCCAACCCTGCCCAGTGTTCGGACACCTCGTCTGCCCATCTATCTGGAGCAGCTGCGCGTGAGCCTCCGCCACATTGATCGCAGCGTGGGAGCACTCCTCTCCTATATCGAGGAGCACTATGACGAGAATGAATACATTGTAAATCTTTACTCCGATCATGGCTGCGCCCTCTTCGACCCCGATCCTGCGGGAGCGGAAACCGACCTCATCGGAGAATATGCGACCGGCGCAACGTGGATGATCCGCGGCGCGGGCGTGCCCGAGGGCATCATCACCGACGAGCTCACCAGCTCGGTCGATATCTACCCAACGCTCGGAAAGCTCTGCGGCTTTCCCGTCGCCGATGGTCTCGACGGCAATCTGCCCGCCGTATTCGGCGGCAGGGAGCGCGACGCGGCCTACTCCGTCTCCCAGTTCCCGGGACAGACGTTCAAGCTCGCCGTACGCACGCGCGATCATGTGCTGCGCGTGGAGACGCGCGGCTGCACCGCACAGGATGGAACGGCGGACTTCGCGGACGCAGAGGCACAGATCTACCTGCGCGGCCACGAACTCAATCCCGCACACATTGTGGACAGTGCGGAGCTGCGTACGTTCTTCTACCCACGTGCGCGTGACTTCGTGCGGGAGATTTCAAACAACGGGGAACTGTTTGTGCGCTAAAGATAACGCTATGGCGGTACAAGGAAAGGACACAGTATGACGGACGAGCTCAATGTATTCTGGCAAAACAACGCACGCGCCCGCGAACTCTTCTGCGATCTGCTGACGCGTGCGGAGCGGAACGCCTTCGACGACGACTTTCTCGCCGTACTTGCCGCCTATCGGGAGGAAGCCCCTGCAAGTGAGCATGCGGACATCTTCGCCGCGCAGTACCTCCTCGCACACGGCGATGCGGAGGGAGCATGTGTCTGCGCAGAGCGTGCCTTTGCCCGCCGCCCCGTGAACTACGAGGTATGGAAGGTGCTCGCCCCCGCATACGAGCAGACGGGACGCGAGCTCGACGCACTCATCATACGAGCCTACTGCCACAATGTCTACGGGGATCCCCTGCCCCCGCTGCGGCTCACACACACGCCGACAGCCGAGGCGCTCGCCTACCTGTCCGCAGCCCTTGAGGATACGACATACGCGCCGATGGCAACCTACCGCGCCTATCTGAAGGATGATGCGGTGCACTTCCACCGCGATGTCTTTATCGGCGAGACGATACCGCTGCCCGTCCCTGCGGGCAGTGATCCATTCTGGGTCGGCTGCTATGCAGACTACGGCTTCCTCTCGGAGAAGAGCTACCTGATCGACGATGTACGCAACAGCCTGTGGTTCTCCGTCTGCGGGCATCGCGACTTCACCTTCCAGATGCAGAAGGCACGCGAGATCTGCGGCACGATGAACATCGACATTGCGGAGGGACAGGAGATCATACTGCCGCTTGCGGGGACGGCAGACGAACAGCCCATCTCGGTAGAGACCCCGTCGATGGGGGAGCGCACCACATATCTTGGCAGATGGGCATTCAGCTACTACCGCCTAAACGAGGACACCACACTGCGTACGACGGACAACGCTCCCATCGCCGTCGGTACGCCCATCCGTCTCGGACACAGCCCGCAGCGCAAGAGGCTCGTGCTGAACATTCTCGTCGACGCGCTCTCATGGCCGGTCATGCGATCCCGTTTCGCACAGGATATGCCCAACATCGCCGCGTTTTTCAAGCAGGGCATCATCTTCGATCAGCATTTCTCCACCTCGGAGTACACCTACCCCGCACTCCCCGGAATCGAGACGGGCTGCTACCCGCACCACACACAGATCTTCAACGGAACGCACTATCACAGGCTCGCGCCAAACTTCATCACGCTCGCGGAACGCATGAAGGATCTTGGCTATCACTGCGCCTCGCCCATGCTCATGTCGGACTGCATCTACAGCAATATTTTCCGCGGCTACGATCAGATCAACCCCTGCTCGTGGAATACACACGCTTTTATCGGAGCGGATCGCACGCTCCGCTACATCAAGGCATTCAAAGAGGCAGATCTCTTTCTCTTCCTCCATGTCTCCGATGTGCACCCCTACGATGCAAAGGCTTATAAGTTCAATCTGCCGGTGGAGACATCCCTGCCGCTCTCCGACCGCCTCTATGAAGTACAGGACGGGGTCGCCAGCGTTCGTCTGCCGAACGCGGAGATCTATCAACAGCAGTTTCTGGACGGTGCGCGCAATGTTGACCGCGCGATTGGTCAGCTCCTCTCCTACATCGAGGAGAACTTCGCCGCGGATGAGTATATCGTGAACCTCTACTCCGATCACGGCGTTCCCGTCTTCAGCGTAAACCCTGAGACGTGGGTGGTCGACGTCACCGGAGAACAGTCGACCGGTGCAACGTGGATGATGCGCGGAGCAGGTGTTCCGCAGGGCGTGGTCGCAAGCGAACTCACGAGCTCGCTCGACCTCTACCCCACGCTTGGACATCTCGTCGGCTTCCCCGTCAGCCCCGACATCGACGGGAATCTGCCCGCCGCGTTCGGCGGTACGGCACGCGATGTGGTCTACACGACCTCCATGTTCCGCGGTCAGACGTTCAAACTTGCCATGCGTACACATGAGCACGTCCTGCGTCTGGAGACCAACGAGTATGTCGACGAGGACGGAACGGTTAACTTTGCGGGATGCGAACCGAACATCTTTGTGCGCGGACATGAGCTCTATACCGCATACATCGTAGACAGCCCCGAACTGCGCGCGTTCTTCTATCCGCGTGCACGGGCATTCCTCGCGAACATTGCAAACAACGGCGAATTCTGGCCGTCGATGCGTGCCGCACGAAAAGACTGGTTTGGAGAGAAATACGGACAATGAGTGCGAGGGAAGGGACATCATGACAGACGATTGCCGTACATTTTGGCAAAACAACGGCCGCGCCTATACGCTCTTTCAAGAGCTTTTGATACGCATGGAACGCGATGCCTATGACGAGGAATATCTCGCCCTCCTCGCCGCCTATCGGGAGGCGGGCGGTGATGCGGTGCACGCCGATGTCTTTGCAGCACACTATCTCCTCGCAAACGGCGATGCGGAGGCGGCTGCCCTCTGCGGCGAACGTGCCTTCCGCACCCGCCCCATCGAGTACGCCGCATGGCAGGTGCTCGCGCGTGCCTATATGGCACAGGGGCGCTATGCGGACGCGCTCATCATGCAGGCGTACATGGCAAAGCTGCTCGAACGCCCGCTCACAGCCGAGGGCATTCCTCCGGAGGTATTCACCGACGAGCTCCTTGACCGTCTCTCCGTCGCGATGGGCAAGGCGGGCTTTGCCCCGATCGCCGTATCCCGTATGTCCTACAGCGCGGAGCAAGGGCTGACGGCTGAGAGCACATCGTTCATGGGCGAGTTTCTCCCGCAAAGCACCTCGGATCTCCCGCCGTACTATGTCGGTGTCTACACGGAGCAGGAGCAGCAGGGGAATAAGGCATGGCTGCTCTATAACATCCGCCATGCGAAGGATTTCGCCTACTATCTCGGCGGAGACTTCACGTTCGACCTCATCCGCGGCGAACGTGCCCCCGGCAAGGCAGAGATTCATCTTGCCCCGGGGCAGAGCGCCGTCCTGCCCGTGCTCGGTACAATTGACTTCCAGCAGCTGCGGGTAAAGACGCAGAGTCTCGATAAGGAAACGCCGCTTACCATCGCAACCCCGAACTTTTTCCGCCTCGCAGAGCCGACGGAGTTCTCATCCGATCACAACTTCATCGTCGGTACACCGATCACGGTCGGACACAGTCCCGCACGCCGTCCGCTCGTGCTGAACATCCTCGCCGATGCCCTCCCATGGGCAATCGTGCGCGAACACTTTGCCGAATGGATGCCGAACACGGCGCGCTTCTTTGCACGCGGCACGGTCTTCGATCAGCATTTCTCCGTTGCGGAGTACACCCATCCATCGCTTCCAAGCATTGAGACGGGAATGTATCAGCATCACAGTCAGATCGTTACAAATAACGCCGCTGCCGTCCCGCTGCGACAGGAGTTCGTCACGCTGGCCGAGCGTATGCGTACCCTCGGCTATGCGACGTCAAATCTCATGGGCGATGGCATTGGGGTCTACAACGAGGTGACGCGCGGCTATGATCGGCTCATCGTCACAGGCTACCGTCTGCATACCTATGAGGGCGTCGAGCGGACAATTCGCCATCTCGAAGGACTGCGCGACACGGATCAGTTTATCTTTCTGCACATACAGGATATTCACCCGTGGCCGTATCCGCTCTTTCAGATCACATCAAGTGTACAGGCGCGTCTGCCGCTTGCCGCGCGTCTCTCGGGCGCGGCGGGCAGCGAGCCGAGCCCCTATCTGCGCCGCACGGATCTGAGCATGGAGGTCTGCCGTCAGGGCATCCGCGACCTCGACCGTGCGCTGGGTGCACTCTACCGCTATCTGGAGAAGCACTACAGCCCTGAGGAGTATCTCGTGAATATCTACTCCGACCACGGCGTTCCCGTCTTCAGTGAACACCACTACATTGTCAGCCCCGATCTGACCCATGCGGCGTGGATGATGCGCGGGGCAGGGGTCCCCGAGGGCGTGGTCGCGGATGAGCTGACGAGTGCGGTCGATATCTACCCGACGCTCGGTGCCCTCTGCGGTTTTCCCGTGGATGACGATGTGGACGGCGTGCTGCCGCAGCTCTTCGGCGGTGTGGGACGCGAGATCGCGTTCAGCAACTCGCTCTATCCGACCAAGAGCTACTGTCTGCGCGCACGCGCAAAAACGCACACATTCCATCTTGAGACAGGCATCCCAGTTCTGCCGAACGGGACGGTGGATGTCGCACACGCATCTTCCGCCATCTATCCACGCGAACACGAGGGCGAAACGGGCTATGAGGTGGACAGCGCAGAGCTGCGTGCATTCTTCTACCCGCGCGTGCGCGAATTCCTGCGCGGCATCGGAAACAACGGGGAGGCATTCCCCACACCGAAGGAGCTATAAATGAACAACGATTTGACGGTTTTCTGGCACAATAACGAACGCTCCTGTGCACTGTTCCGCGATCTCCTCGACCGCGCAGAGCAGAGTGCCTTTGACGACGACTTCCTGGCGCAGCTTGCGGCATACAGGGAAGAGACAACAGACACGGCACACGCGGATCTCTTTGCCGCACAGTATCTCCTCCATCACGGCGATGCGGAGACCGCCATTGTATGTGCAGAACGCGCCTACCGCACGCGCCCGATTCAGGCGACTCTCTGGGCCGTACTCAGACGTGCCTATGAGGCGGTCGACCGCTGGGCAGATGCGCTCATCATGCAGGGCTATGCGGCAAAGCTCTATGAGGTCCCATTCGATGTGGCGCACTACTCGCCGGAGGTGTTCACCGAGGAGGTGCTGGACCGCCTGTCGGTCGCACTGTCCCGCCCCTCGTTCGCCCCGATTGCCGTCCGTGCTTCCTACGATCCCGAAAAGGGGATCACGACGGAGGACAGCGTATTCGCGGGCGAGTTTCTCCCCGTTGCACCCCACATAATGCCGCCGCTTTATGTGGGGGTTCACGCGGAGAAGGGATTTCAGGGAGACAAGGCATGGCAGCTGAATGTGCTGAGCCGTTCATACGGTGTCGCCTACTTTGGCGCGGGAGATTTTGTCTTTGACCTCATGCGCTGTCAGCGCACGGGTGGGGCGGCACACGTCACAATCCCACCAAATGAGGAGGCAGTACTCCCCGTGATCGGCACAGTGCTGCCCGCACTCGGCATACGTCCGCCGCAGCGGCTGCACGTACGCACATCTGCAGTCAACACATCAGGCTGGCTGAACGTGGCGACACCGAACTTCTTTCGCCTGAATGAGGAAACGGAGCTCTCCTCAGAGCAAAACTTCCTCGTGGGGCAGCCGATCCCCGTGGGGCGCAAGTCCGAACGGCCCCGTCTCGTGCTGAATATCCTCGCCGATGCCCTTCCATGGCAGGTACTGCGCACACACTTTGCCGAGGAGATGCCGCGTACGGCACGCTTTTTTGCGGAGGGTCTGATCTTCGATCAGCATTTCTCGGTTGCAGAGTACACAACGCCCTCCTTTGCCTCCATCGAGACGGGAATGTATCCCCACCGCAGTCAACTCTTTAACAACAAGATCGCCATTCCCCTACGCGAGGAGTATGTAACGCTCTCGGAGCGCATGCGCGATGCAGGCTATCTGACCTCGAATCTGATGGATGTCGGTGAGGGTATCTATACAGGAGCTGCGCGCGGCTATGACCGCTGCATCACATCCCCGTACCGTCAGGCAAACTACGAGGGGGTCGAGCGCGTCATCCGCCATCTCGACGGGATGGGTGATGCACAGAATTTCATCCTCATCCACTCCTCCGATGTGCACCCATGGCCCTCACCGAGCTTCCAATACCCGACGGCGGCGCAGGCACGTCTCCCACTCGCTGCGCGCATGACGGAGCCGACAGGTCCTGTTCCGAGCCCCTATCTGCTGCCCAGCCCGCTGAATCAGGAGGCATACCGCCTCGGTATGCGCGATCTCGATCGATCGCTCGGGGTGCTCTTCGACTATATTGAGGAGCACTATGCCCCCGATGAGTACATTGTGAATCTCTACTCCGACCACGGGGTCTCCATCTTCAGCCCACATCCCTACATTGTCGACCCATACCTCACAGGTGCATCATGGATGATGCGCGGAGCGGGCATCCCACGCGGGGTATATACGAACGAGCTGACCAGCCCCGTGGATATCTACAGTACGCTCGGGCATCTGCTTGGCTTCTCCGTCGACAGCTACATCGACGGCGTACTTCCGCGTGCGTTCGGCGGGCAGGGTCGTGACATCACGTTCAGCAACTCGCATTTCCCGACGAAGCCTTACTTCCTCGCGGCACGCTCCGCCGCGCACGTGCTCTGTCTTGAGACGGAGGAGCCTGTGGCGATGGACGGCACCGTGGATATCGCAAAGGCAAAGGTCGCGATCTATCCGCGTGAACATGAGCATGAAGCGGGCTATGAAGTGGACAGCCCTGAGCTCCGCGCGTTCTTCTACCCGCGCGTACGCGAATTCTTGCAGCGAATTGCAAGCAATGGCGAGGTCTTCCCCGAGCCGAGCGTGAAAGCATAACGTCCCGTTATGTCGATGCGGAGGGGGTGAAACGCTGATGGAACACCGAAACGAGGGAGTGAATCTCACAATGCAGGACGATTTCGCGGTATTCTGGTGCAATGACACGCATTCCTCCGCACTCTTTTACGATCTCTTGGCGCGTGCGGAGCGACGTGCGTTTGACGACGACTTCCTCGCCGTACTTGCCGCCTATCGGGCGGCTGCGCCCGAGAGCGAGCGTGCGGATATCTTCGCGGCGTACTATCTCCTGCATCACGCAGAGACAGAGGCGGCGTGCGTATGCGCGGAACGTGCCTATGCCCGCCGTCCCGTGAACTACGAGATCTGGAAACTCCTCGCAGCGATCTATGCACAACTGGATCGCCCCGTCGATGCCCTCGCAATGCATGGCTACGCCTACGGGCTGTACCTCGCTCCCGAGATTCCCACAGACCTCCTGCAGCGCGGCGGCACGGAGGGGCTCAGCCGTCTCTCTGCCGCAGTGGGGCTTGGCATGGGTGCACCGATGGTCCAGACACGGGCGATCCTCACGGCGGGAAATGACCTCCAATTCATCCCCGATGCCTTTGTCGGCGAGTACCTCCCGCTGCCCCCGCCCGAAGGCCGTGCACGACACTGGGTCGGTGCCTATGTCGAGGGCGGTTTTCTCTCGGACAAGAGTGCACTCATTGAGCAGGTACGGCATACAGAGATGTTCGTGGACCGAATGCAGCGCGATTTCCCGTTCCAACTCCAACGCGCACAGGAGGTGCGCGGCGCGGTACGCATTGACGTGCCCGCAGGCGCGGAGGTCGTCCTCCCCGTTGCGGGGACGGAGCACCTGCAGGAGCTGCGCTTTACAAGCGAGTATACGGCACCCGCCGCCGCATACCTTGGCAAATGGGCGTTCAGCCATTTCCGCCTTGCGGAAACAACCACACTCACACCGACGAGCGACGCCCCCTATGCGGTCGGCACACCAATTCGTCTCGGCCACAGCCCTCTGCGGCGCAAGCTCGTACTGAACATCCTCGTGGACGGGCTGTCGTGGAATGTGGCACGCACGCGCTTCCCGGAATGTATGCCGAACATCGCACGCTTCTTCGCACGCGGGACGATCTTCGATCAACATTTCTCCACCTCGGAGTGCACCTTTCCCGCCCTGCCCGTCATCGAGACGGGCCGCTGGCCCCATCACACGCAGGTCTTTAACGAGCGCAACAGCCATGGGATGTCCCCTGCGATCCGAACACTCTCGGAGTGTATGTTGGATCTCGGCTACTACGCCGCCGCGCCGATGGCGACGAGCGACAGTGTCTACTGTGGGGCGATGCGCGGCTATGATATGCTGAATGTGACCTCGTGGAAGCAGCCTTCGGCAGAGGCGGTTGACCGTGCGATCATGCAGATCGAGGCACTCGATGAGGCGGATCAGTTTCTCTTTCTGCACATCTCCGATGTACACCCGTGGAATGCAAAGGGGCTCAAATTTCTGCCGCGCGTGGAGACGCATCTGCCGCTCTCCGACCGCCTCTTCGAACTGGACGAGCGCATCGCGAGCGTCCGTCTGCCGCGTCTCACAATCTATCAGGAGCAGTTCTGGCAGAGCCTGCGCCACGTCGACCGCAACATCGGATATCTCCTCTCCTATATCGAGGAGCATTTCACCGCAGACGAATACATTGTAAGCCTCTACTCCGACCATGGGAACTCGGTGTTCTCCGCGCCGAAGGGCGGTGTGATCGATGTCATCGGCGAGGACTCGGCGCGTACCGCCTGGATGATGCGCGGCGCGGGCATCCCGCAGGGAGTGACTGCGGACGAGCTGACAAGCATTGCGGATATCTATGCGACCCTCGGTGCGCTCACGGGCTTCCCTGTCGCCGCTGATATTGACGGCAATCTCCCCGCTGTCTTTGGCGGCACTGCACGCGACGCCGTACCGAGCATATCCATCTATCCGGGACAAACGTGCAAGCTCGCCCTGCGTACGCATGACTACACCCTGCGCGTTGAGACGCGGGAGGTTGTCGACGAGGATGGAACGGTCGACTTCGCGGGAGCAGCGGCCGCGATCTATCCCCGCGCCCACGAGCTCGAGGAGGGCTATGAACTGGACAGCCCCGAACTGCGTGCGTTCTTCTACCCGCGTGCACGCGAAATCGTACGTACGATTGCAAACAACGGCGAGTTCTGGCCCGCGATGCGCGCGGCGCGTCCGCAGTGGTTTGGGAAGGAGTAGGATGCAAGGCTCCCAAAGCCTCCCCTGCCGCAGCGGGGAGGTGGCGACGGTGGGGGCGCTTTGGACGTATGGGCACATATAATGGATAAGAGCAAGGAGCTTCTATGAACGTAAATGAACTAATTTCAGCCCTCGGCACAGAGTTCTTCACGGGCGTCCCCGACTCGAAGCTGCGCCCGCTCGTCGACTATCTCATGGATACGTACGGCGCGCACAGTGCCACACACGTCATTGCAGTGAACGAGGGCAGCGCGGCGGCACTCGCGGCGGGTTATCACCTCGCGACGGGTAAGACGCCGCTCGTATACCTCCAGAACAGCGGGCTCGGCAACATCGTCAACCCGCTGCTCTCCCTGCTGCACAGTGAGGTCTACGGCATCCCGTGTATCTTCGTCATCGGCTGGCGCGGCGAGCCGGATCTGCACGACGAGCCGCAGCACCTCGTACAGGGACGGCTCACACTCCCTCTCCTTGAAACAATGGGCGTGAAAACAATGGTGCTGACGCGTGAAAGCACCCCCATCGAGGCTGCGGCTTGGATGAAAGAAATCCGTCCCCACCTTGAACGCGGTGGACAGTGCGCCCTCCTCGTGCGCGACGGTGCGCTCACATATCCGAAACGAAAGTATACGAACGTCTACGCGCTGCGCCGCGAGGACGCAATCGCACACATTCTCGATGCGGCAGGAGATGCCGTCATCGTCGCGACCACGGGCAAGACGGGACGCGAGCTGTTCGAGCTGCGCGAGGCTCGCGGCGAGGATCACGCACATGACTTCCTCACCGTCGGCTCGATGGGGCACGCCTCCGCACTTGCACTCGGCATCGCCCTCCACCGCCCGCAGCGGCGTGTGGTGATCCTCGACGGTGACGGTGCGGCACTCATGCACATGGGCGCACTCACGACCATCGGTGCAGCCGCCCCAAAGAACCTCGTGCACATCCTCCTCAACAACGAGGCGCATGAGAGCGTCGGCGGCGCACCGACGGCAGCGGGCAGCGTCAACCTCCCCGCCGTCGCCGCAAACGTCGGCTACCATGTTCTGCCGACGGCAGAAACGGCGGAGGAGCTCTCGCGCACCCTCGCACATCTGCACGATACCGATACACTTACCTTCCTTGAGGTACGCACCGCCATCGGCTCACGTGCGGATCTTGGGCGGCCGACCACCACGCCGCTTGAGAATAAAGAGGCATTGATGCGCACCCTGCACGGATAACACAGCCATTGACAAATACACGAAAAGCCGAATTCGTTCACAAGAGCGAATTCGGCTTTTGAATTTTAGGAGGCACTGATAAATCCAGCCACGTCATCATCAAGATTTTCCCCGCACAAGCCCCATTGCAAGCTCTGCGTTGCGTGCGGCGAGGGTGCGCATCTGCGCGAGGAGGTCGGCGTT
Organism: Centipeda infelix ATCC 43532; assembly: GCF_000234095.1. GTDB lineage: Bacteria > Bacillota > Negativicutes > Selenomonadales > Selenomonadaceae > Centipeda > Centipeda infelix. Next base: position 419,210 of record NZ_JH376798.1, on the reverse strand, counting down.
TGCCATCGTGAATTCGTGACGTGCACCCCATTTGCGGCGCACCTCCTTGAGGACGCTCGCGGTGGTGATATCCTGCAGGTCATTGACGGGCTTCTCACCAATGGAGCGCAGGAAGCGGTCGACCTTCGGGTCATACGAGATGCCGATCATGGGCACGCCCATGACCCCCGCGAAGATCAGGGCGTGCAGGCGTACACCGATCATCAGATCCATGTTCGCGACGAGGGAGAGCAGTTCGCTCGTGCTGTACTCGTCCGCGAGAACGGTGCACTCCTCGCGCGTCCATGCGGCGACGGTCTTTGCCGTGCGCACGTCCTCGGGATACTGCATGGGGAGGAAGACGACGCGCGCGTCCAGTTCGCGCACAATGGCATCGCTGATCTCGGCAAGGATTTCCTTGTAGTGCTGCCAACCCTGCCAGTCGCGCACGGAGATGCCGACGACGGGCTTTGCACCGTCCGCTCCATAGCGGCTGAGGATGGTGCGCCCCGCATCCCGTCCGACGGGATGAATGCCGAGCACGGGGTCTGCCGTGCACTCCATCGGCGGACGTGTGATGCCGAGCCGGCGCAGCTCCGCCATCGAGCCCTCGTCACGCACGGTGATAAGGGAGACGCGGTTGCCAAGCCAGCGCATACAGCGGCAGGCAAAACGCCCCGTAACGGGACCGATGCCCTGCGCATACAGCATGACCTTTTTGCCGAGCATGAGCGCGAGCAGGATGATGCCCATGTAGTAGTAGAGGCTGCGGCGGCTCGTGACGTTCTGGAGGAGGCTGCCGCCGCCGCTGATGAGAAGGTCGGTGCGGCGCAGTGTCCCGAGGATGCCGCCCACGTCAAAGGAACCGACGGCGTGCACACCGTGTCGGCGTTCGGTGTCGGCGGGGTCGGCACTAATGACGGTGATATGAAGTTCCGGGTCCAAATCCGCGAGTACCTCGAGCATCGCCGCAAGCATGGCTTCGTCGCCTGCGTTCTTCGCGCCGTAGTACCCCGATACAACGATCCGCTTCATCGGGTGAAATGCCCTCCGTTTCCCATTCCTATGATTGCTTCCCCCGTTCGCAACGGGGGAGCGGTCAACCTCTTCCAATCACACTTCGCCTTTCGGCTTGTGTTCTTGGGAGGTTTTCCCATACGACCTGTTACCCGCTCAGCTGCGCCCTTCAGGCTTGCTTCTCGGACAGGTCAGTAAGTGCCGAGCAACGCGAGGCGATAGGGGCGCCAGTACCCCATGCCGCTTTCTCACGACAGAAATGCTCTGCCGCTCAAAGCGCCCCCACCGGCTCACTATGTTCGCCACCTCCCCCGTGTCGCACGGGGGAGGCTTTTGTTCCGCCGTAATCGCAGCCATGCAGTACTCCGTAGCAAACCCTAGTGGAGCGAGCGGAAGAGAGGGCACGTTATGCCCCCGGCGTACTTCTTTCGTTCAAGCGAAGCGCGTTTAAGAAGTGCGCCGGTATTTAGGCAAATAAGCACGCGATCACTTGCGCAACTAAGCGTTCGCGAAGAGCACGCATGAAAACGCTATCCTTCCCTTTTCACGCGCTCCAAGAGATGATTCCATGCCGCGACAAGTGCCACGAGCACGGCGCCGATTGCGCCGCCGAAGCAAACCCCGCCGATGCCGCGCACAAGCGACATTTCCACAGGAGTTCTCATATGTGCAAAGGTCTCGACCATCGACCCCTGTCCGATGGTCGCGGCAAGCACGAGCCCGAAGATGATCCACGTCCGCCACCGCCGCGCCGCCCCATAGAACGCAAGCAGGAAGGCGGGGTGTCCGATCATGAATTCCTTCGTGCGCGGACGCGCGTAAAAGAGCTGCTCCAGTGCTGCACGCATCTTGAGCTCGATGCCGGGCACGGGCATCCCCGAGGTGTGCCCGCTCCGCAGAACGAGCACAACGAGTGCGCCGATCAGCACGAGTCCGCCGAGGAGCGAGCCAACGCGCACGGGGGTCGCCATGATCTCCCGCAGCTGCCCGAGCACGCCCGCCGAGGCATCGAACTGCCCATCAAAAATGTCGAACCGCTGCATGAATGCGACAGCGACAAGGAGCATCGGCAGGACAAACGTGAGCTTGATCCCACGGAAAATGTCGAACTCAAGGAGATAACGCGTATCCGTGAGTGCTCCCGAGAGATAGGATGCACCAATCATGGAGAGCGAACTTGTGATGCCGAGCAGTACCAGCCCGGCGACGAGGACGCGCCACGTCGGCGCATTTTTCTGGAACCGCCGTCCGCGCAGGAGATCGAGCAGTGCGACGATGGCGAGCGTCGGAAAGAGGTTTGCGCTCGCAAGTGCCGCGACAACACGCACCTTGCTGCCCGCGCCGATCAGGATCGGCATCATCGTGATGAGTGCCGCCACGACAAAGAGGAGCAGAACCGCCTTTCTCCGTCGGTTCAGCGCAGGGATGATGAGTGAGAGGTAGAGCACGCCCGCCGCCGCAACGCCCATGATGACAAGTGCGCGCAGGATGGAGGGCGGCGCGTAGGAGGCAAACATACCCGCCCGCCCGATGGTGAAGCCATGCGCCTCAAGCGCGGCACGTGTGTCTGCGAAGTACTTCATATTCGTCTCAAGGAGGCTCATCCCGGGCGCGGGCTCCTCGTAGATGCGCAGGAGGTTGATGCGGATGTTCCGCTCCTCGTCCGTTGTCACCCAACGCTCGACAGCGGCATCGATCTTGAGCTTTTTCAGTTCGTCCTTCGGGATGGAGTAAAGACGCGCAACGCGGTCGTAGCCAACGCCCTTCGCGATCTCGTCCATGCCCTGCTGACGGTAAAACTGCAGCTGGGTCACACCCTCGATCAGCCCAAGCGGGAGACGACGCGCGTTCATCTCGTCGATCGTCGCCTGGAGTGCCTTCGGTGCGCCGAGCGTCTCCTGTCCCGAGAATACAATGTCCGACACCGCGATGCCATCCATGCGGGAGAACACGGCATGCACATCCTCGGGCGTGCAGTCGTGATAGTTCGAAGGACGTGCGAGCACGTCGAAGCCCGCTGCATTGACAGCACGCATCTCGTCAGACGGCAGCCCGATGTTGCGCTTCTCAAACGCCTCGTAGTAATCCTTGACCGCGAGGACCTCGTCCGTGCCGACCGTATACACGGTGACACGCGTCGGTCCAAAGCGGCGGAAGAGATCCTCCTTCAGCTCGGCATAGGTCACGGGGTCATGCGAGACGACGTAGATCTCTGTGCCGACGATCTTGCCTTCCTCTACCAATGTACGCCAGCGCGGATCGGTGAGTGTGCCCGTGTGATAGGCGGCGAGGAGATCCGCGCCCTGGACGGCGTTTGCCTTGCCGTTTTTGTTGAATTTTTCAAAGGTCGTCTCGTAGACGGCGAGCGAGGTAATCCCCGCCTCCTTCGCGCGGGCGAGCACCTGCTCAGCAGGCAGTCCCTCGCGTGCGGCGAGTTCCAACAGCCCCTCGTAGTCGATGGCGAGTTCCACCGTGCGGGACTTCTCCTCGACGGCATGACGTTCCATCCCGATGAGGAGGCTCGCGATGAATCCGATGAGGATTGCCGCGAGCAGAATCGGATGATAGTGAAATTTCTTCATGTATGATTCCTTATCCAACCGCTATCCTTGATACGAATCGGTCGGGATCGTGTTGTGAATGAAAGGAACTTTTGCTGTGCGATGCTCCGTAGCAAACCCTAGTGAAGCAAGCGGAAGAGAGGTGCTGACCTGTCCAAGAAGCAAGTCCCCAGGACGCAGCTGATTGGGAAACAGGTCGTATGGGAAAACGTCCCAAGAACACGAGCGTTAGCGACGTGTGATTGGTTGACGTTGACCGCTCACGTTCTGTCCCCTGCGGATTTTAACCGTTCAAGCGAAGCGCGTTTGGAATCCGCAGGTATTTAGACAGATAAGTGCCCGACCGCTTGCGCAACGAGGGTTCTGCGAGGAGCACGCACAGTATAAGCTATTTCAGCATACGAGTCTTATTATTTCCCCGCCGTGAGGATCACCACGTCGTCCTTTTCCTCGACGGTCTCAAATGCAAGACCAAACGGGACGTTGTCGGCACGCGCAACCAGCACATCGGGGAACAGCCCGTCGAGACTGAGGGCGTTCAGCCCCATCCCGCGCGCGCTGATGCGCCGCGCCTTGTAGTAGAGGTCGCCGCTCTCAATGATGAAGCTGCCCTCAATCGACACCTCGAAGGTCTGCCCGAACGCACGCGTCTTTGCCGTCGCGAGGATGCTGTCGGGGTGTACGGTGACAGCGACATCGCTGAACTTGTCCGCTGCACTCGTGATGAGCTCGCGGATCGCGTCTGCATCCACCACACCGCGCATTTCGATGTGCTCCGCTCCGGTGAGGATCAGCTCCTGCTTCGAGAGAAGCGTCCCCATATCAAAGCGCAAGTTCGTCCCCGTGACGGTCAGCTCGCGCACAAACACCTTGCCGATGCGCCCCTCTCGGATCACACCGTCGAGTGCGCCGATCTCACCAAAGACGAGGCGCGGACTGTCGATGATCGACAGCTGCACATCCTGCGCGCCTGTGCGTTCGCGCAGTCCGTCCGTCACCATTGTCGTGACCGCATACGGCAGCGCAAAGATGCCGCACACAATGCTCATGACAATCGCGAGGACGACGGCAGATACTTTCCACATGATGAACTCCTTAGGGAAACGCCGATAAGTTCAGCGATTCTTAAATCTCGTGATTTGCCTTGGCGTTCAGATACGCGCGGATGAAGGGGTCAATATCCCCGTCCATGACCGCCTGTACGTTGCCCGTCTCGGCGTTCGTGCGCACGTCCTTCACCATCGTATACGGCTGGAACACATAGGAGCGGATCTGGCTGCCCCACTCGATCTTCTGCTGTACGCCCTCGAGTTTGGCGATCTCCTCTTCTTTCTTCTCCTGCTCCAGTTCAAACAGCTTTGCACGGAGCATCTTGAGACACTGCTCCTTGTTCTGCAGCTGTGACCGCTCGTTCTGGCACTGCACGACAATGCCCGTCGGCTCATGCGTCATGCGCACAGCGGACGAAGTCTTGTTGATGTGCTGCCCGCCCGCACCGCTCGCACGGAAATAGTCAACGCGCACATCGTCCATATTGATGGGAACTTCCACAGCATCGTCAATTTCCGGCATAACATCGCACGCAGAGAACGACGTGTGCCGCCGTGCCTGCGAGTCAAACGGTGAGATGCGGACGAGGCGATGAACCCCCTTCTCGGACTTTAGGAAGCCGTAGGCGTTGTGCCCCTTGATAAAGAGGGTTGCGGACTTCACGCCCGCCTCCTCGCCCGGCTGCAGGTCGGCGGTATCGACGGTAAAGCCGTGCCGCTCCGCCCAGCGTCCGTACATCCGCAGGAGCATCTGCGTCCAGTCCTGCGCCTCCGTGCCGCCCGCGCCCGCGTGGAGCGTGAGAATCGCGTCGTTCGCGTCGTACTCGCCCGAGAGCAGCACCTCAAGCCGGAGCGTCTCAAGGCCCTCGGCGATGAGGTCCAGCTCCGCGCGGATGTCGCCCTCCATCGACGGGTCGCTTTCCTCGATGCCCATCTCGTAGAGCGTCTCGGCATCCTCGTACTTCGCCATCAGATCGCGGTAGGTATCCACGCCGCCCTTCAGCGCGGCGAGCTCCTGATTCAGCTTCTGCGCTGCCACCGCATCGTCCCAAAAGGACGGCTCGCTCATCTTATACTCGAGCTCGGCGATCTTCTCCTCCTTCGCGGGGATCTCCAGAGAGATGCGCATCTGATCGAGCTTCTCGCCCAGATCATTCAGTATCGGTTTCAGATCTTCCAGCATTGTTTTTTCCTTAAAATGTAAATCCCTGTTTCCTGTTCAACGTGATGTAACAACGAACCGTTCAAAGCGCCCCCACCGGCTCACTCCGTTCGCCACCTCCCCCGTACCGACGAGGGAGGCTTTGGGCGCGAAGGGAACGATGTATTGTCCAAAAGCGAATCCTAGTCTATCCCTACTTATCCTTCCCGTGGCAGTTCTTATACTTCTTGCCGCTGCCGCAGGGACACGGGTCGTTGCGCCCGACCTTCTTGCCGTCCTCGTCCTTCTTCGCCGACTTTGCCTCGGCGGGAACAGACTCGTCGCCGTGCGAGGCACGTGCGGTCGAGAGGTGATCCTCGAGCTTTGACCGCTCGTGTGCGAGCAGCTGCTCTGCGCGGCGCTGTGCGCCCTCATCCATGACGGGTGCGGGACGCGGCGTGCCATCCTCCGCCACAGGAGCAGCGGGCGGCGCAGACTGCGGGGTCACGATGCTCACATGGTACATGAGCGAGGCGATCTGATCCATGATGGATGCCTCCATCTCCTCGAACATCGTGAGAGCCTCAATCTTATACTCGACAAGAGGATTGCGTTGTCCATACGCGCGCAGGTTGATCCCCTCACGCAACATATCCATATGATCGAGGTGATCCATCCATTTCTGATCGACGACGCGGAGCATGACGACCTTCTCCAGCTCGCGCATATTCTCCTCGCCGAACATCAGCTCACGGTTCTTGTACCCCTCCTCGGCGACCTTTTCGAGCTCCTCCTGGATCTCGTCGCGCGCGAGTGCTTCGAGTTCCGCTTTTTTCAAGCGTCCCGCAGGTGCGTACACCTTCTCCGCGTCCTCGATGAGCGCGTCCAGCTGCCACTCCTCGGGGTAGAGCTTCTCGTTCGCGTACTGCGTCATCTCGTCCTTGATGATGTGCTTCACCATCGCAAGGATGTTCTCGCGCAGGTTCTCCCCCTTGAGGATCTTCCTGCGCTCACCGTAGATGACCTCGCGCTGCTGATTCATGACATCGTCGTACTCGAGGACGTGCTTGCGGATGTCGAAGTTGCGCGCCTCGACCTTCTTCTGTGCGTGCTCGATGGAGCGCGTGATGATCGCGTGCTCGATCGGCTCGTCCTCCTCCATTCCGAGGCGGTCCATGATGCCCGCGATGCGGTCGGAGGCAAACAGGCGCATCAGATCGTCCTCGAGCGAGAGGAAGAACTTCGACGCGCCGGGGTCGCCCTGACGCCCCGAACGTCCGCGCAGCTGATTGTCAATGCGCCGCGATTCGTGGCGTTCTGTACCGACAATGTAGAGTCCGCCAAGTGCCTCAACGCCCTCGCCGAGCTTAATGTCCGTGCCGCGTCCCGCCATATTCGTGGCGATGGTAACCGCGCCCTTTTGCCCCGCATTTGCGACAATCTCCGCTTCCTTTTCGTGGAACTTCGCATTCAGAACGACGTGCGGAATGCCGTTTTTCTTGAGGACGTTCGACATCTCCTCGGACTGCGTAATCGAGGTCGTACCGATGAGGATCGGCTGCCCCGTCTCGTGGATCTCCTTGACGGCTCTGCCGACGGCGCGGTACTTCGCCGCCTTCGTCTTGTAGATGACATCCGGCTCGTCGATGCGCTGCACGGGCTTGTTCGTCGGGATGACGATGACGGGCAAATTGTAGATCTTGAGGAACTCATTCTCCTCGGTCTTTGCCGTGCCCGTCATGCCCGCGAGCTTGTCGTACATGCGGAAGTAGTTCTGGAAGGTGATGCTCGCGAGGGTCTGCGACTCGCGCTGGATCTTCACGCCCTCCTTCGCCTCGATCGCCTGATGAAGCCCGTCGGAGTAGCGACGGCCCTCCATCAGTCGACCTGTGAACTCATCCACGATGACGATCTCGTCGTTCCGCACGACATAGTCGCGGTCGCGGTGCATCAGTGCCTTCGCACGCAGTGCCGCCGTGAAGCAGTGCGAGAGCTCGATGTTCTCGGGGGCGTAGAGGTTCGTGATGCCGACGATTTTTTCAATTTTGGGTACGGCAGAGTCGGCGGGCGCGACGGTCTTCTGCTTCTCGTCGACTGTGTAGTCCTCGCCCTCCTTCAGGTGGCGCACCGCCTCCGCCATGACGCGGTAGTTGTCCGTGGACTTCGTGCCCGGTCCCGAGATGATGAGCGGCGTGCGCGCCTCGTCGATGAGGATGGAGTCCACCTCGTCCACGATGGCGTAGTGCAGCGGACGCTGCACCATCTGCGCCTCGGAGAGTACCATGTTGTCGCGCAGGTAGTCAAAGCCGAACTCGTTGTTCGTGCCGAACGTCACGTCTGCCGCATACGCCGCCTTGCGCTCGGGGAAATCCATGTTGTGCGCGATGAGCCCGACCGAAAGTCCGAGGTAGCGATAGAGCTTGCCCATCCACTCGCTGTCGCGGCGTGCGAGGTAGTCATTGACCGTGACGACGTGGACCCCCTTGCCCTCCAGCGCGTTCAGATAGACCGCTGTCGTCGCGACGAGGGTCTTGCCTTCGCCCGTACGCATCTCTGCAATCCGCCCCTCGTGGAGACAGATGCCGCCGATCATCTGCACGTCAAAATGCCGCATACCGAGCACGCGGCGCGAGGTCTCGCGCACGACGGCAAACGCCTCTGGCAGGATCTCCTCCATCGTCACGCCCTCTGCGAGCTGCTCGCGAAATTTGCGCGTGTAACCCGTGAGTTTGTCATCCGTGAGGTTCATCATCGTTGGCTCGAGCGCGTTGATCTGCTCAACAATGCCACGGTAGCGGGCAATCTCCTTGTCATTGTTGTCGCCAAGGAAGCGTTTGAGAATCGAAGATATTCCGAACAAGTAGTTTCACACTCCTATGTCTGTGCTGTGGATCTATGATAATAGCGCACGCAAAAAAACCTGCGCCAAGACAGTATTCGTTTCATTATAACACAAAGCCCCCGCCTTTGCATACTAAATGTTGCAAGGGCGGGGTGGGGCGATAAGTCATCTGTCACCGTGCGGGGTCTTCTTCCCGCCTCCGAGCAGTTCCTTTGTCAAACCGCGCAGGTAGTTCATGACGAGCCGCACGTCGTCGAAGGTCTGGCGTCCCTTCTTTGTGACGAGGCCGCTGTTAATAAAGATGGGATCAATCAGCGGGATCTGGACGAAGTTGTCCGTCGGCAGCACGGACGGCCGCGCGAGGAAGGTCGAGCCGATACCTGCGTGCACGAGGTTCTTGACGGTATGGAGGTAGGGCGAGTAATGGACGACGTTCGGCTTTTCGCCCGCGCGCCCATAGGCATCCTGCACAAGGCGATCGACGAAGAAATTGCTGTCGAGCATGATGAGCGGCTCATCCCTGAGATCCGTGATGCTGAGCGAATGCCGCTCCGCAAAGGGGTGATCCGTTCGCGTGACAAAGGTGCACTCGCAGTCAAAGAGCTTTGCGTACGTCAGGCGTGCACTGAAATCGACGGTGTAGTTCGTCAGGGCAAAGTCGAGCTTTTCCTCCTCAACCATCTGCAGGGCGCTCACGCCGCCCGTCTCGATGATCTCGAGGTCGATCTCGGGGTGCTCGCGGCGAAAGTCGCCGAGAATATGCGGCAGGAAGACGACGCCAAGCTGCAGCGGCATCGCAATCCGCACCTTCGCGTGGCGGTGCGCCATGTCGCGAATCTCATCGTCGAGACGTGCGACCTCCGTGAGGATGTAGGAGACCTTGCCGAGAAGTTTCGCCCCGTCCGTCGTCACCGTAATCTTACGCCCCTCGCGGTGGAACAAGTTCAGCCCCGTCTCCGCCTCAAGTGCCTGCATGGCGACGGTAACGGTCGGCTGTGAGACGTGCAGGTGCTCCGCCGCCTTCGTGATGTTCTGCCACTGACAGACCTCGTAGAAATACCGCATCTGAACCAACGTCATCCGACTCATCTCCCAACTCATACTACTCACTCACCCTATTCACAAGAACTATTCCGTTATTAGTTTACTATATATTGGGTGTGCTGAACAGCGCAAATGTCACAGTCAAATAAAAAAATTTTATAGTTTCTCTCTATCGTTTTATCAAAAAGGAATATTTTTCAGGGGCGAAAAAAAGTGCTACATTACAGGCAGTTAAATACGTGCTGCGGCACAGACATATAGATAGAAAAGGGGAATTATCATGGCAGTCTATTTTGCAGATGCGGTGGAACAGTTCGTCAAGGATATACTCGAGGCGAATGCGGACAATCTCAAGGCGTTCGAGACGAAGCCGGGCGTGTACGCCAACGTCGACCCGGACACACACCACGAGGTTGAGATCCCCGACGTGCATCTCACGAAGTAATACAGCTTACTATCATCCCACTACAGATAGATAAGGGAAGAATCGGGGAGAAAGGCTAGGTTCTCAGCGATTCTTCAAGAAAAAAAGCGGGCGGCTGACCACTACCCGCTTTTTTCGTGCGTAGAAAACAGGGCACGCAATGATCGGCTTCCCCCGCCGAAGCGGGGGAAGTGGCACGCCATAGGCGTGACGATAGGGGCGCTTGTGGCTATTGCGACTCTCTGACGGTAGATAGCCTATGTCGTTCATGGCGCCCCTTCCACCATGCTGCGCATGGTCCCCCTCCCCCGTGTCGCACGGGGGAGGCTTCTAGGGAATCGCTGATAAAATGAAGTCCGTCAGATTGGCGTAGATTTTTCGTCCGAACAAGGAGGCAAACCGGACGCATAGCCAAAGCTATGTGGAGGATTTGCCGACGAAGTGCGGGCAAAAAAGATGCGTCAAGATGGCGCGGCTGAATTTATCAGTGCTTCCCTAGGTAGGTCCCCTCTCAGCAAATGCGCGGCACAAGCTCTCCGAGCGGCAGATCTACGACACGGATGCCGCCGAGTGCGGTACGCAGCCCGACCGATCCGGGTGCTTCCGCCGTCGTGTGTCCGATGACACACGCCGCGCGTCCATGCGGATCGGCGTGCATCACCGCGAGTACGCGCTCTGTGTCTTCGGGCGGGACAAAGGCGAGAAGCTTCCCCTCGTTCGCGAGTGTGAGCGGGTCGAATCCGAGGATGACACAGACCCCCTCCACGGCGGGATGCACGGGAATCGCAGCCTCGTCCAGTAGGATGCCGACACCCGCCGCATCCGCCAGTTCGTTCAGCGATGCCGCCACACCGCCGCGCGTTGGGTCACGCAAGACGGCGATGGACGGCGCCGCCGCGAGCATCGCCGCCGTCAGATGGCAGAGCGGCGCACTGTCGCTCATGATCTCGGGCGGCAGCGTCAGATTGTGCCGTGCCGCCATGACCGTAGCCGCATGGTCGCCGAGCGTACCCGAGACGATGATGTCCATGCCCGCCTTGATGTTCGTCGGAGCGATGTCCACACCCTCGATCAGCTCTCCAACACCCGCCGTGTTGATGTAGATGCCGTCGCCGCAGCCGCGCGGCACGACCTTCGTATCCCCCGTGACGATGAGAACGCCCGCCTCCTCCGCTGCCGTGCGGATGTCGCGCACAATGCGGCGCAGGGTCTCCATCGGGAAGCCCTCCTCGAGGATCACGGCGAGCGAGAGCCAGCGCGGCACAGCGCCCGTCATCGCGAGATCGTTGACCGTCCCACAGACCGCGAGCCGACCGATGCTGCCGCCGGGGAAGAAATGCGGCTGCACAACATAGGAATCCGTGGTAAACGCAACACGTCCCGCACTCGGCAGGATGGCACCGTCATGCAGCGTATTGAGGATCGTATTTCCGAGCTCCGGCAGCACGACCTCCTCCATCAGCGCGTGCCCCGCCTGTCCGCCCGCGCCGTGCGCGAGTGTGATGACCTCATGCTCCATAGCGGAATTTTCCTCCTCCGTATTTGTACCATGCGGCACACGTTCCCTCGACCGACACCATGCATGGGCCGATCGCGTGCTCCGGCACACATGCCCTGCCAAAGAGTGCGCAGTCGCGCGGCACGATTGCACCACGCAGCACCTCGCCGCAGCGGCATCCGTTCCGCCCATCCCCGACCGCCGCAAGTGTAAGCGGACGCACGCGGGCAAAGTCAAACGCCGCATATTCCTCCCGCATCACGAGCCCCGAGGCGGGAATCTCCCCCAGCCCCCGCCAGCGCACCGCCGCAGGTTCGTAGACACGGTCGATTGCCGCACGCGCGACCGGATTGCCCTCCCGCCGCACAACCGTCTCGTAGGCATTCTCAATGTGCGCCTCACCTGCACCGATCTGACGCACGATCATCTGCAGGGCACGCAAGATCTCAAGCGGCTCAAAACCGCCCACAACGCCGGGGATATGGTAGTCCTGCGTGAGGAAAGCAAAGGCATCCGTCCCCGTCACCACCGAGACGTGTCCCGGCAGGAGGAAGCCGTCGACGTGCGTCTCCCCGCCATCGAGGAGCGCACGCATCACGGGCGGGACGAGCTTTTGTGCGGACAGCAAAAAGAAGTTCCTGAGCCCCTGCGCCTCTGCCGCGAGCACCGCCGCAGCCTCGGTCGGGGCGGTCGTCTCGAAGCCGACGGCAAGGAATACAACCTGCTTGCTCGGGTTTCCTGCTGCGACCGTGAGCGCATCGAGCGGCGAGTAGACGATACGGACATCCGCACCCTGCGCCTGCGCCTCGGCGAGGCTTGCATGCGTGCCCGGCACCTTCAGCATATCGCCGAACGTCGTGATGATGACATCCGCCATCCCCGCATACGCAATCGCCGCGTCGATGTAGTCGTCCGCCGTCACGCAGACAGGGCAGCCGGGTCCCGAGACCAGCTCGATGCCCTCGGGCAGAATCTGCCGCAGTCCCGCGCGGAAAATCGCAACCGTGTGCGTGCCGCACACCTCCATGATACGGATGCTCCCACCCCGTGCCGCTAGAATGCGGCGCAGATCCGCAACGATCTCCGAGGCAGCCTGCCGTGTGTCCTGTGCGCTCCTCATGGGATGCTCTCCACCGTACGCGGCGCACCGTGCATCTCCGCCCGCAGAGCCTCGATGCGCTCCGCCTCCTCATTATCAACAATCTGCATCGCAAAGCCCGCGTGGACGAGCACATAGTCCCCCACCGCCGCCTCGGGCAGCAGCATGAGACTTGCCGCGCGGCGCACCCCGCTCACCTCCACCGAGGCAAGCTGATCCTGTATGTCAACGATTTTTGCAGGAACTGCTAAACACATAGTTTCTCCTCTAAATCTTGTTGGATTCCATCTCTATCAAAACGTATCCCTGCGCGTTCAAAGCGCCCCTACCGTCACGCTGGCGCGTGCCACCCCCCCGTAGCCACGGGGGAGGCTTTTGGTTATGCTGTAGACTGGCGCAAGCAGTGCGATGCTCCGTAGCAAACCCTAGTGGAGCAAGCGGAAACAAATGTGCGTTCTGCCCCCTGCGGATTTTAACCGTTCAAGCGAAGCGCGTTTGGAATCCGCAGGTATTTAGGCAGATAAGCACATGACCGCTTGCGTAACGAGGGTTCTGCGAGGAGCACGCACTGCGCACATACACACGAACACTTGCGCAACTAAGCGTTCGCGACGGGCACGCACAAAGGCTAATCAAAAACTCCAATCACCTTTATCATCCCATCCGTGCGAGTGCCGCCGCCGCCTGCCCATACGCAATGCCGCCATCGTTCGGCGGGGCATTGTGCGGCAGGAGCACACGGAAATCGCCGAGACGCGTGAGCAGATTCTCCAGCAGCAGCGCATTCTGGAACACACCACCCGAGAGCGCCGCCGTGCGAAGTCCCGTCCGCGTCGCCAGAATGCCGAGCATCTCCGCGACCGCCGCCGCCATCGTCACATGGAAGTCAAGCGCACGTCCCGCACGCTCCTCCGCCGTCAGTCGCTCCGCACCGTCCGCGAGCGCGCACAGCACAGGCAGAAAGTCCACTGTCATCGGCACAGACGCGCAGTTCATACGATACGGCAGCACAACGCCCGCCCGCTGTGCGCGCCGCGCACAGAGTTCCAGTCCGATTGCCGCCTGTCCCTCGTACACATTTACGCGGCAAATGTCGAGCAGTGCCGCCGCCGCATCGAAGATCCGCCCCGCGCTCGAGGTTAGCGGTGCATTCACCCCCGCCGTCGTCGCCTGCATCAGCAGTTCCCATCCTGTCGGAAGCTCCGCCGCGAACTGCGGCGCATATTTTTCCAAATCCCCGCCGTACATCCCGTGGAGCACCCACAGCGCGAGCCGCCACGGCTCCCCTGCCGCACGGTCGCCGCCCGGCAGGGGCAGATACACAAAATGCGCCAACCGCTCATAGTCCGCGAGATCGGCAGCCATAAACTCCCCGCCCCACGAAGCACCGTCATCGCCGTACCCCGTCCCGTCGAGCGCGACACCGAGCACGTGCTCATGACAGGCGTGTTCGGCGAGCACCGCAGCAATGTGCGCGTGATGGTGCTGCACGCGCACGAGCGGCAATCCCTCCCGTGCGGCACGCGCCGCCATGTACTGTCCCGAGAGATAGGCAGGATGGAGGTCTGCCGCAAGCACCTCCGGCCGTACCTCAAAGAACTGCTCGTAGTGTGCAATGGTCGCTTCATACGACGCGAGCACAGAACGCTCCATCAGATCGCCGATATGCTCGCTCAGAAACGCCTCCGCCCCGCGCGTCAGACAGAACGTATTCTTCAGCTCCGCCCCGGCCGCAAGCACCGCCCGCTCCTTTGCAAACGGCAGCGCAAGCGGCATTGGTGCAAAGCCACGGCTGCGGCGGATCATCTGCCGTCCGCCCGCCGTCATGCGCATCACCGAATCGTCAACGCGGTGCACGATCTCCCGATTGTGCACGAGAATCGCATCCGCAATTCCCGCAAGCCCCCGCACGGCAACATCATCCTCGCACATCATCGGTGCACCGCTGAGGTTCGCACTCGTCATCACCCAGAGGTCGTTTGCCGCAAGCAAAAGCAGATGCACGGGGGCATACGGAAGCAGCACGCCGAGGTACGCATTCCCCGGCGCAACGCTCTGTGCGACAGCATCCGACGCATCCGCGCACCGATGGAGCAGCACAATCGGCGCGGCAGGAGACATGAGCCACCGCTCCTCCTCATCGGAGACGACGCACAGCGACCGCACCAGTTCCATCGACCCCGCCATCACGGCGAGGGCCTTCGCCTCGCGGTGCTTCCTCGCTCGTAGGCGGCGCACCGCTGCGTCACTGCGCGCATCGCACGCCAGATGATAGCCGCCGATGCCCTTGACCGCAACAATGCCGCCCGCCGCGACAATCTCCCGCGCCCGCGCGAACGGATCGCCCTCCTGCGCCGCCCCATCGACAAGGAGACGGTAGGCGGGGCCGCACACCGCGCACGCATTCGGCTGGGCGTGAAAGCGACGGTCGGCGGGGTCATCGTACTCGCGCTGGCACGCAGGACACATCCGAAACGGTGCCATCGAGGTCAGCGGACGGTCATAGGGAACACCGCGAATGATCGAGTAGCGCGGACCGCAGTTCGTACAGTTCGTAAAGGCGTAGCCGTACCGCCTGTTTTCAGCGGACAAAATCTCACGGCGGCAGTCCGCACAGACCGCAAGGTCGGGTGAGACAAGCGTCCGCGCGACCGTTCCCGCAGGGCTCGGCAGGATCTGAAAGCCCTGCTCCCCCGTCGGCGAGAGCTCCTCAAATGTCACAACAATTACGGATGCCGCAAGCGGAGCCTCCGCGCACACGTCCTCTGCAAACGCATCGAGAGCCGCCGCCGTCCCCTCCGCCTCGATGCCGACACCCGCGCTGTCGTTCCACACGCATCCCGCCAGTCCATACCGCACGGCAAGCCGATAGACAAAGGGGCGGAACCCCACGCCCTGCACAATCCCTGAGACACGAAAAGCGCGCCTTGCACGCGCGCCTCCCGCAGGATGTATGGAATCGCCGCCCTGATGCGCACTCATGCGCTCTGCCGGCTCTGTTTCGAACGCTCTGCGGGAACAATACCCCAGCGCACCAGCTCCTCCACCGCACGATGTGCAAAGCGCGGCAGTGCCGCCGCCATCTCCGGACTGAGCGAGAGCCCCGCCGTCACCTCGTACGGCTGCATCCCGAGCACAACGACGTTTGGAATCGCCCGCTCCGTCACCGTCAGCCACGCGAGCACATCCTGAATCCCGATTTCATGTGAAGACATCTTTTCCTGAAAATGCGCCATCACCGCGTCGTCCTCAAAGCGGTAGACCGTGCCCGCAGGTGCGTCGCCCGCGACCGCATCGAGGATGAGCAGCTTCTCTGTCCCCGTGACGAAATGCAGCAGCTCGGGGCCGAGCGTCCCGCCGTCGAGCAGACGGACATCGTGTGGAAAGTGGAAGTGCTCCTCCAGATACTCCACGGCACGCACGCCAAAGCCCTCGTCCCGCAAAATAATATTGCCGATCCCGAGCACCGTCACGGGCGCCACCGCAACCAACTGGTCATCGATCACGCTCATCGCCTTCCTCCTATTGTCACGCCTGTTTCTTCTTCGCCCGCACCTGCGCGCGCAGCCAGTCATACCACGCTGAGAGCCCCTCACCCGTACGGCACGAGACGGGCATCACGGCAATGCCGGGATGGAGTGCCGTGATGTCGCGCTCCGCCGCCTCCATATCGAAATTCGTATAGGGCAGAATGTCCACCTTGTTGAGGAGAGCCACCGCCGACTCCTTGAAAATGAGCGGGTACTTCAGCGGCTTGTCGTCGCCCTCCGTGATGCTGAGCGCGACCGCCTTTGCATCCTCGCCGAGCGCAAACTCGGCGGGACAGACAAGGTTGCCGACATTTTCAATCACGAGGAGGTCGAGCGCGGACAAATCCAGTTTCCCAAGTGCCGCCGCGACCATCGCCGCATCCAGATGACAGCCGCCGCTCGTATTGATCTGCACGACAGGTGCACCGCAGCGTTCGATGCGCGCCGCATCCTTCGTCGTGAAGAGATCCCCCTCGATGACCGCCATGCGCAGCTCCCCGCCGAGTGCCGCGAGTGTCTGCTCGAGCAGCGAGGTCTTGCCGCAGCCGGGCGAGCCGAGGAGATTCAGCGCGTAGATGCCATGCCGCGCAAAGAGTGCCGCGTTCTCCGCCGCCGCCGCCTCGTTCTGTCCGAGGATGTCCGCCTTTACAACTACCTTCATACCTATTCCATCTCTATATAGTCAACGCGCATCTCGCGCCCATGCGTGAACTCCATCCCGCCGCCGCAGTCGGGGCAGAGGTAGTCCTGCGGGCGCAGCGCGCGTTCTTTGCCGCAGTCGTGGCAGCGTCCCGCAAGGGGGATGCGCGTCCACGTCAGTGCCGCTGTCTCCGCCATTGTCCCGCGCACGAGCGTCCGAAAGGCAAGCGTCAGCGCCTCCGTCTCCACCCCCGAGAGCTCCCCGAGGAGGAGGTGGATGCGCTCGATGCGCTGCGCATCATTGTCCCGCGCGTGCGTGAGGGCGATGTCAAGGATGCCCTCGGCAATCGCCATCTCGTGCATCCTACAGCTCCGCCGTCAGACCGTGTGCAGCAAAGGTGCTGATGAGTTCCGTCATCTTCGTCTTTGCCGGATCATAGTCCACCGTCGTCTCACCGTCGTGCGTGTGGATGTGTACATAGAGCACACCCGCAAGGCCGAGCAGAGCCTTCTCCACGGCGGCAGCATTCTCCGCCGTATAGCCCTTGACAAAAAACTGCAAATGCGTTGTACTCTCCGCGAGCCCGCAGCCGCATTCTTTACACATATGTTGCTCCTTTATATTCTAAATAAATGTCTGTTGTATCCGCCACAGGCGCCCCCACCGCCTCGCGGTCCCCCTCCCCCGTCGCGACGGGGGAGGGGGACCGCGAGGCGGTGGAAGGGGCGCTTGTTACTTGCATGGCGAGATTGGCACGGCAAACTGGACAATCGACAATACCGAACTACTCCACATCCTGCGCGTCCGCCGCCGTATGCCGCAGCAGCTTGCTGCCTGCGAACATACTTGAGACCTCCGCCTCGCCCTCCATGAACTCCGCACGGATGACCATGTAGAAATGTCCAATTGCAAAGAGAATGATCGCCCACGCTGCATAGTGATGCACGAAATGCGACATGAACTCATTCCCGAGGACACGGTTCACCCAGCCGAACAGGATGCCGCCGATCGCCGACGGCTCCGTCATGTAGTACATGGCAAAGCCCGTCAGCACCTCGATGGCAACGAGCACATACAGCCCCGCGTACGAAGCGCGTGCAAGCGGGTTGCGCAGGAACGGTGCGTGTGTCGGCTTGATGAGCATGTAGTGCATCGCAACATCGATCGTGTCTCGGTAATACTGCTTTTTCCAGAAATGCGGGAAAAGGCGGTCACCGCGATTGATGATAAAGCCGTAGATGCGTCCGATGAAGCCCGCACAGAACGCAAACGCCGCAATGAAATGGATGTTGCGCACGAGGTTCATCAGGAGCGGCGTATTCGTCGGCTCGGAGGCAAGGATCACGGGCGGCTTCGTAATGAGGAAGCCCGTGATAAAGAGCACGATGATCGCAATGACCATCAGCCAGTGAAAGATGCGCAGGAAGGGGCTAAAGAGGTAGTACTCCTTGCGTACTTCTTGTTTCATGCGGATCGCCCCCTATTCGTCCACGCGCACGCCGGCGTAGGGGTCGGTCGTGACGACGCGGATCTTCTCCCCCTTCGCGTTAAAGAGGTGGGTCGAGCACGCCATGCACGGGTCGAACGAGCGCACCGCCTTCACGATCTCGAGCGGCTTGTCCGCAATCTTCACGGGCGTATCCATCATTGTCATCTCGTATGCGCCGTGTCCCGCCGCATCATCACGCGGGCAGGCGTTCCACGTCGTCGGCACAACCGCTTGATAGTTCGCCACCTTGCCGTCCTTGATGACGACCCAGTGACTGAGCGCGCCGCGCGGCGCCTCGTAGAAGCCAACGCCCTTTGCCTCCTTCGGCCAGGTCGAGGGATCCCACTTCTCGTTGTTCACCACGCGCGTGTCGCCGCTCTTGATGTTCGCGACAAGCTTGTCAAAGAAGAACTTGCTGATCTCCGCCTGCAGCTGCGCATCGAGCGCACGCGCCGCCGTGCGACCGACCGTCGAGGGCAGCCATGCCTCGACGGGAACGCCGAGCACCTTCGTCACCGCGTCGATCTGATCGACAATCATCTGCTCCGCCCACGTGAGGTCGCCGAGCAGCCCCTGCTTTGCCTTCGTGTAGAGCACGATGTAACGCGCGAGCGGGCCGACCTCGCAGAGCTTGCCGCGCCATTTCGGGGTCTTGAGCCACGAGTATTTACCCTGCTCGTTCAGAGCCTTCCACTCCGTCTTCGTGCCTTCCTTCGGCTCCGTATAGTGCGGCTTCGTCTCGCCCTCCCACGGATGCAGCCCCTTGCTGTCTCCGCCGCTGTACTCGTACCAGCCGTGCTCGACGCTCTCGCTGATGACCTCGGGGTCGGAGACATCCTCCATCTTAAAGTCATAGACCTTTGCCTGCATCACGCCGCCCGCAAAGTTCTCGACAACGCCGTTGCAGCGCACGAGCAGATCCTTGAAGAAATCGCCGTTCGTCGCGCCGCTGAACGGCTCCTGCGGGAACATGCCGAACGCGAGCACGCGCTCCTTCGCAAGGCCGCCGCCCGAGACATAGCCCTTCTGCACATACAGATGCCCGATGGCGAGCACATCCGGCAGGTAGTAGTCATTCATCATGTGACGCGCGGACTGGATCGAGCGGTCAACAATTGCCAGGCGTGCCGTGTTGATCGGCGCATTGCCGTCCTCCATCGAGATGGAGCAGGGCATGCCGCCAAGGCAATAGTGCGGGTGCGGGTTCTTGCCGCCGAAGACGACGTGCGGCACGACGAGATCCTTCTGCTTGTCCAGCATCTCAAGGTAGTGTGAAATCGCCATCAGATGCACCTCGGGCGGCAGCATCTGATAGTCGGGGTGATCCCACCACTGCGCGGAGAAAATACCGAGCTGGCCGCTCTCCACGATCTTCTGCACCTTCGCCTTGATCGCCGCATAATACTCGGGGTTCGATACGGGTACGTCGTGCGGGTATGCCTCCGTCTCGAGCCCCGCAGGGCCGCGGAAGGGCAGACGATAGGTTGCGAGCACCGTGTTCTGGAGTGCCGCCGTCGCCGCAGGATCCGCCTTGAGCGCCTCGAGCGGACTGACCCAGTCGAGGGCATGCAGATGATAGAAATGAATGATGTGGTCCTGATGGCCGAGACACGCCGCGATGATGTTGCGAATGTAGTGTGCGTTCTTCGGAATGGTGATACCGAACGCATCCTCCACGGCACGCAGGCAGCCGAGCGCATGGGACGACGTGCAGACGCCGCAGATGCGCTGAATGTATGCCCATGCGTCACGCGGGTCGCGGTCGTTCATGACGAGCTCAAGGCCGCGCCATGCCGTACCGGAGGAGATGGCATCCGTGACCTTACCCGTCGTCTCATCCACCTGGATCTCGACGCGCAGATGTCCCTCAATGCGCGTAATCGGGTCGACAACAACGTGTTTCATTCATGCACCTGCTTTCCCTCGTTTTCGAGCTGCTTCTCGTGGCATTTCTTCTGTACAAGGCTCGCGCCCGCGTGTGCCGCGACACCGACCGCCGTTGCCACGGCAAGGCCCGCACCGACCATATCCACGTCGATGCCGTCATACTCGGGCAGGCGTTTCGAGAAGGGTGCATCGTCCCAGAAATTTGCATTGCTGCACCCGATACAGGGCGCACCCGACTGAATGGGGTACGACAGCCCCTGATACCAGCGCAGATTTCCGCACGAGTTATACGTCTCAGGTCCTCTGCAGCCGAGGTGATAGAGACACCAGCCCGCCTTTGCACCCGCGTCGTCAAAGCGGTCGGCAAACATGCCCGCATCGAAGAAGGGACGGCGATAGCAGGTGTCGTGGATGCGGTTGCCGTAGAACTGGCGCGGCCGCCCCTCCCCGTCGAGCGGGGGCAGCGTGCCAAAGAGCGCAACGTGCATGACGACGCCCGTCATGACCTCGGGGATCGGCGGGCAGCCGGGCACGGCGATGTAGGGTTTCGCGCCAATGAACGAGCGGATGCCCTTGGACTCCGTCGGATTCGGCGCAGCTGCCTGGATGCCGCCCGCCGTCGCACACGTCCCATAGGCGATGACCGCCTTTGCCCCCTCGGCGACACGCTTGAGCGTATGCGAGAAGGGATGTCCGCCCGACATGCAGGTATACTCGTGCGCGCCCGATGCGACTGCGCCCTCGACCGCGAGGATGTACTCCCCGTGGTACTTTTTGATCGTGGTCTCGAGGTGCTCCTCGAACGGCTCGCCGCAGCCCGCACTCAGGACATGGCTGTACTCGAGCGCGATGCTGTTCAGCACCAGATCGGATGCAAGCGGTGCACCCGAGCGGATGAAGGACTCATCGCAGCCCGTGCACTCGTGCCCATGCAGCCAGATCACGACCGGCAGCGGCTTCGTCTCCGCCGCCTCGACGACCTTTGTCATCATGTCCGTGCTCAGCCCCATCAGGGACGTGAGCGTCACACAGCCCTTCAAAAAGCTGCGGCGGCTCATGCCCTTTGCGAGATAGGCCTCCCACAAACTCTCCCTTTTACTCACATGAATCCTCCTAACCAATACACCATTTATAATTGATAATTATTGCTCATAGTTATAGAAAATTTTTATAATTATACACCCATCCCATCAAAAAAGAAATACACTTTTGTGCAGTACGAAAACTAATTTTGCGTTCGTTTTTTGCATCCAAAAAGGGCTGTCTCCCGCACCCAAAGGCACGACAGACAGCCCCTTAACACAGCCATATACGCCGCATCTGCACATCCTGAAACAGACGCATGAAACAGCCCTGTGACGGCAATTCTGTCGCTTCCTTTTCAATGGGGAGGCGATTCCTCCCGACGGGAAGGCGCGTGCATTTCTGCCCGTACCCTGTGCACATCTTGGGAGAATCCCGCAGCGCAGGCGCAATATCATAGGAATGGTGCCCTTAGATATTTTTGCTCGGAAACGTGAAAGAGCTTTGCAGCTCTTCCTTAATTATTTATTAATTCTAACAGGAAATTGCCGTACTGTCAATATGTGATATCTATTCTCATCATGTGTGTGATTTATTTTTGATGTTCCGTTTCTTCGCCGCCTTCTTCACGGCATCGCGTTCCTTCGCCGCCATCGTGTGCGGGCGGATCTCGGCGGCGTGCCCGTCGCGCGAGCTGTCTGTAATGACGGTATTCTCAGCGTCATAGGCGATGATCTCGTAGGTGCGGATCGTGTTTTTCTTTGTGTCGAGCACGCGGCGCTGGAGTGTGTAGCCGACATTGCGGTACGCTTCGTCGTGCATTGCATTCACGAACTGCGCCTTGCCGAGATCGTTGTAGAGGATGAGCTGCCAGTAGGATATGCTCCCATCGCTGTTGCGCTGCATCTTCGCGCGGTCAAAGAACCAGCCGCGCCGCTCGTCGCCCTCGATAAAGACCCAGTCGCCGTCCGCGAGCGTCACGGGTTCGATCGCCGTCGCCGCGCCGTAGGCAGCATCGTCGGATGCCACGGGAGCAATGCCGATCCCGTGCCCACCGTCCTGCGGTGCGGACTGCTCCACGACGGCATCCTTTTTCACCGTCCCCTCATCGGTGGGATGAGCGGTGGCGGCTGCCGCGCCCGAGCCGACAGGCTCATCGCCCAGCTCGTCCATCTCCTCGTCCAGGACGCTCTCCTCGTCCGATGTACGCGCGCGTGTATGCGCTTCTGCGGGCGCGGTGCTCCCGTGGTGCTCCTGCGCCGTCATGACCTCGTGGATGTCCTTCTTCTCCGCGCTCACGCCCCATGCAGGCAGGAGAAAAAGTCCTGCGGCAATCATACAAATGAAGGATTTCATAGCATTCTCCCTTATAAATATCCTGCGGGGTTGACGGGCTGCCCATCAACGCGCACCTCGTAGTGAACATGGGGTCCCGTAGAGCGTCCCGTCGAGCCGACATAAGCGATGACCTCACCGCGCCGCACCTGCTGTCCAACCGTCACAGCGACGGCGGAAGCGTGCCCGTAGCGCGTCACAATACCGCCGCCGTGATCCACATCGACCATGTTGCCATAGCCGCCGTTCCAGCCCGCCGCCGTGACGACACCGTCAGCGGTCGCAACGATGGGGGCGCCCATATCGGCGGCAATGTCGATCCCCTGATGGAACTCCGTGCCGTTAAAGCGCAACCCGTAGGGCGAGCTGACGTAGCCCGCCGCCGGCCAGATGGAGGGCGTCGTGTGGGGGGCACTGTCCGAGGCATAGGAGGCCGCACCGGGGAACTCCCTGCGCATGGTCTCGGCGAGGAGGTCAATGGACGAGCGGCGCGTACTGAGACGCTCCTCGATCATCTCAAGTGCCTCGGAGAGATCCGCCGTAGTCGGCGTATGCTGCTCGCCCCCCGTCGGCGAGACCGTCCCCTCCTGCACGGTCTCGTCCGCCGCGGCGGGCGGTGCACCGACGATGGCACGCAGCCCGTCCTCGGCGCGGCGGAGGCTGTCAAGATCCTGTTGGAGCGCAGATGCCTTTTTCGACACCTGCAGGATCTGCTCCTGCTGGATGCGGTTCGCCTCGCGCAGCTGTGCCGTCTCGGATGCGTGCATTTCACCGTTCATCAGCGTATAGATGGAGAGCACAGCACCGACAGTGAGGAGGGCAACTACCGCGCCCGCTCCGATGGCGAGCACGCGCAGGGAACGGAGTGAGAGGCGCACCGTGCGCGTCACATCCTCCTCGCTGTCGATGAATTGGATTTTATAGCGTTTTTCTTCGTTCAAGTCGTTCTCCTATGCTATGATGTGTTCCGTTTCCTTCGCCCTATCCTAGCCGAAAAAAATGAAAACCTGCTGAGTTTCAGCAGGTTTTCTTGATATTGGCAGAAGTGCCCCTTCCACCGCTGTGGCGGGGCAGGCTTTTGGATACGGCATATTAGCCTCCCCCGTCGATACGGGGGAGGTGGCGAGCTCTGCGAGCCGGTGGGGGCGCCCTTTAATACTGGATCGGCAGCGGCTGCGCCATTGCCTCACGCAGCACACTCTTTTCCTCATCGGTCAGAGGGTAGTCCGAAGAGCCTCCCTTAATCGGCTTGATGTAGCTGCGCGAGTCTGCCCGCGCGAAGATACTTGAGAAGATTACGCCGTCGTTGTTCGCGTCGAGCATGGCGACAGCATAGCTGAGATCGCCGCCCATGTCCTCGAAGGCGCGGAAACGCACCATCGCAGTGCGTACGAGAGATTTGCGAATGAACTGACGAATGAGTTCGTTCTCCTCAAGGATGCGTGTGTTCGTTGCGGCGACCTGTTCGACCTCGTGGATGTGTTGGATCAGCATCCCCTCGATGTCCTCCGTCTCCGAGCCGCGCATCATCTCACGGTAACGGCTGCTCATCGTCGAGAGGCGCACCATCGTATAAATGACGAGAATCAATAAGACCAGAATGAGCAGCATCGAGGCGAGCAGGAGGGACGCCTCATGTGCCGCAATATAGTTGACAAGATTGTTCAGAAACAATGCTTTTTCCCTTCTTCCCTACATTATTTGGGGTATTCACACCGTAAAGGACTGCGTGGAAATGGCACGCAGTGCCGCGCGCTTGTCCTCCTTTATCGCGCTGTCCGAGCCCGTGAGGAGTGCCAGCAGGCGCTCCAGATCATCTGCGGAGAAATAGCTGATCTCAAGGCGTCCCTTGCCCTGCTCACGGCCCTCCTGTATGCGGACTTTCGTTCCAAGGCTGCGTGTCAGCCGCTCCTCCGCCTCGCGGACAAAGATGTCAGGCGTACGCGCCTTCGCGGGCTGTGTCGCCTTTTTGAGGGCGTTCGGATCTTTGAGAAGGCGCTTTACCAGTGCCTCCGCCCCGCGTGCGGAGAGTTCGTGCTCCTGGATATACTCCGCTGCCTCGCGTTGGAGGGTTTTGCTCTCAAGTGCGAGAAGCGGACGCGTCTGTCCCATGGAGAGGACGCCGTTCGCAATAAATGCCTGCACCTCTTCGGCGAGCCGCAGGAGGCGGACGCTGTTGGCGATCGCCGAGCGGCTGCGTGCCACGCGGCGTGCCAGTTCCTCCTGCGAAAGGCGAAACTTCGTCAGCAGCTGCTCGTAGGCGCGCGCCTCCTCGATGGGATTCAGATCCTCACGCTGGATGTTCTCAATGAGAGCCATCTCCGCCATCTCTGCATCCGATGCCGTACGCACAACCACGGGAACGGTCGCGCGCCCCGCCAGGCGTGCCGCACGAAGGCGGCGCTCGCCCGCGATGAGCTCGTACTTCCCATCGCCGACAGCACGCACGGAGAGCGGCTGGAGGATGCCGTGGCGTGCGATGGACTCGCGGAGTTCCTCCAGTGCCGCCTCATCAAATTCGCGACGGGGCTGGAAACGGTTCGGTACAATCACCTCGACAGAGATTTCGGTCGGGTTCTCGGGCACGGCGGATGCTGCGGGAGAATCTTTCTCCGCCGGCTGCACGTCCGCAGGGATGTCTGTTTTCTTTGTACCCGCAAGGACATTTTTCCCAAGCCCGAGTGCGCCGAGCCCACGCCCGAGGCCGCCCTGTTTAGCTTTCTTCACGCTTCATGACCTCCCTTGCGAGCCCGATGTAGCTCTCTGCACCGCGCGATGTGATGTCATAGGATGTGATGGGCTGTCCAAAGGACGGCGCCTCTGAAAGGCGTACGTTGCGCGGGATCAGCGTCTCGTAAAGTGCCGCACCAAAGACATTTTTCACCTCGTCAACGACCTGCGTTGCAATCCGCGTCCGACCGTCGTACATCGTCATAACAACCCCCTGCACGCCGAGCGCAGGATTTGCGCTCTCCTGCACGAGGCTGATTGTGTTCATCAGCTGCGCAACTCCCTCGAGTGCATAGAACTCACACTGGATTGGAATGAGAACGGAGTGCGCTGCCGCGAGGGCATTCAGAGTGAGGAAGCCGAGGGACGGGGGGCAGTCGATGAAGACGTAGTCGTAGTCGTGCTCCACCTCGGTCAGCGCATCCCTGAGACGTGTCTCGCGCCGCTCCATTCCTGCCAGCTCAACCTCTGCGCCTGCAAGCTCGACGTTCGCGGGCAGGACATCCACGCGGTAATCCGAGTGAACAATCGACTCCCGCATACTGCGCCCCTCGATGAGGACGCGGTAGGTGGTCGACATGAGCATCGTCTTGTCGATGCCAAAGCCGCTCGTCGCATTCCCCTGTGGGTCGATGTCGACGAGCAGGACACGCCGTTTGGCGCGTGCGACAGCAGCGGAGAGATTCACCGCCGTCGTCGTTTTGCCGACGCCGCCCTTCTGACTGGCAATCGCAATGATCTTTGCCACGGGATCATCCTTTCTGCGGGAGTGTTTATTCTGACAATTAGATTTTGCAGGGGGAAAGTGCCCTTTCTTAGAACAGCACCTTCGCCAGATGCAGATAGTCGGGGTCGAGCTTCTTCTTGTTATTCACGGCATCATAGAGGTTAACCGAGACGACGTGTCCCTTGCTGTAGCCGAATACCACACCCGAGAGCCCCGAGATGAGGGCAAGTGCTGCCTGCTCACCGAGCTGGCTCGCGCGTACACGGTCGATGACCGTCGGCGAGCCGCCGCGCTGGATATGCCCGAGTACGGAGACGCGCGTCTCGATATCCGTATGCTTGGCGATGTAGTCGCAGATCTCCTGTCCGCTTGCCGCGCCCTCAGCGACCACGATGAGGATATAGCGTTTGCCGTGCTCATAGGCTCTTGAGAGATCCTTTGTGATCTCCTCGATGTTGAACTCCTCCTCGGGCACAATGATGTACTCCGCACCGCCCGAGATGCCGGAGACGAGTGCCAGCCAGCCGCTGCCGCGCCCCATGACCTCGAGCACGATCACGCGGCGATGTGCCGATGCCGTATCACGCAGTTTATTGATTGCGTCGATGATTGTGTTCGCTGCCGTATCACAGCCAATCGTGTAGTCCATGCCCCAGACATCGTTGTCGATCGTGCCCGGCAGCCCCACAATCGGAAAACCGTATTCCTCCGAGAGCAGCTGCGCGCCGCGCAGGGAACCATCACCACCGATGACACAAAGCCCCTCGATGCCGCGTTTGATGAGATTTTCGTGTCCCTGCCGACGTCCCTCGGGGGTCTGCCAACGCTTGCAGCGTGCCGTTCCGAGGAAGGTGCCGCCGCGCTGGATGATATCGCCCACATCCTTGGACTCGAGTTCCCGCATATCCTCTTCGAGCAGTCCGTGGTAGCCGTCGTTGATGCCCCAGACTTTCACGCCCTCATAGAGCGCCGTGCGTGCAACCGCGCGCGCCGCCGCATTCATCCCCGGGCTGTCTCCCCCGCTCGTCATGATCGCAATACTCTTTAACACGACTTCTTCCTCCCCTACCCATTTATAAAGTGCGCAAATAAACGCATACCCATTCTTTCATACTCTCTCATCATAGCACAAATGACAAAAAAAATCCCCTCTTTTTTGAGGGGCCGCGGCCAAAATGTTTCACGTGAAACATTTTAAGGAATCGCTGATAAAATGAAGTCCGCTGGATTGGCGTAGATTTTTGCCCGAACAAGGAGACAAGGGACTGTTGCACAAGCGCCCCTATCGACTCGCTGCGCTCGCCACTTACTGACCTGTCCGAGAAACAAGCCCGAAGGGGGCAGCTGAGCGGGTAACAGGTCGTATGGGAAAACCGCCCAAGAACACAAGCGTAAGCGGAGTGTGATTGGATGACGTTGCCCGCTTGACACGGGGGAGGGGGCCGCACGAGCGGTGGAAGGGGCGCTTGTAGCGATACCGCGGACATAATGACAAGGGGCAGGTAAAAAGATGCGTCAAGATGATGGCGCTGAATTTATCCGTGCTTCCTTAACTTTCTCTTGTCAGATCACGGAAGCGCGTATACTCCTTCTGAAAGAACATCCTCACCGTATCGGTTGCACCATTGCGGTGCTTCGCGATGCTGAGCTCGGTGATGTTCGCATTCTCCGTGTCTTGATTGTAATAGTCCTCGCGGTAGAGGAACATGACAATATCCGCGTCCTGCTCGATGGAGCCGGACTCACGCAGATCGGAGAGCATGGGACGTTTGTCCGAGCGCCCCTCGGTTGCACGCGAGAGCTGCGAAAGGACGACGATCGGCACAGAGAGCTCGCGGGCGAGCACCTTGAGCGAGCGCGTCATCTCGGCAACGGCGAGCGTGCGGTTCTCCGCGCGTCCGGGTGCTTGGATCAACTGAAGGTAATCAATGGCGATGAGATCAAGTCCGTGCTCCGCCTTCAGCCTCCGCGCACGCGTGCGAATATCGAGTACCGTGGTACTGCTTGTATCATCGAAGTAGAGGTTCGTCTTCATGATGCGATCGGCAACCTTTACAAGACGAGCCCATTCCTCATCATCAAGCTCTCCGCGTGCAAGGCGCGTCGCATCGATCTGTCCCTCGGCGCAGAAGATACGGTGCATCAGCTGCTCGCGCGGCATCTCAAGGGAGAAAAATGCGACCGTACCGCCCTGCAGTGCAACGTGTGTCGCAAGGTTGAGGACGAACGCCGTCTTGCCCATCGCGGGACGTGCGGCAACGATGATGAGATCAGACTTTTGCAGACCACGCGTCACGGAGTCGAGCGTTGCAAGCCCCGTAGATAGACCTGTAATGCCACCCTTTGCCTTGGCAAGTTCACTCACGCGATCAACGGCATCAAAGACGACATCCTTGGCAGGGATGAACGCCCCCGTCGTCTGTCCGCCCGCAATCGCGAGGATCTTGCGCTCTGCATCGTCCAGCTGCTCGGCGATGTCCTCACTCGCCTCGTACGCCGCGCCCGCGATCTCCGTGCTCGCATCGATCAGAGAGCGCAAGATTGCCTTCTCCTTGACGATCTTTGCATAATGGGCGAGATTCGCCGTGCTCGGCACACTGTTCGTCAGATTGGCAAGGAACGAGATCCCACCGACCTGCTCAATGAGGTTTTTCTTCTTCAGCAGCTCCGTTACCGTCACAATGTCGACCGGCTCGCCGTTCTTTACTAGCTCCTCCATCGTCTCGAACACGGCGCGGTGTGCCTGCCGATAGAACTCGTCCGCGCGCAATAGCTCGATCGCCTGTGTGGTCGCCGCCGGTTTCAGCATCATTGCGCCAAGTACGGACAGCTCCGCCTCAATGCTCTGCGGTGGAATGCGTCCTTCCGTCATGAGACTCTCCTTTCTCCTTCCACTTGTCATCCGCAAAGAGAATCGCAAATGCTTCCTCTGCCTTCTTCAGACGATGAATGGTCAGTCCCAGATGTTCCTCGGGGATGTCCTTCTTATTTTCCCATGGGATGATGAGCGTCGAGATCCCCGCCTGCCGTGCACCGTACGCCTTCTCGAATACGCCACCAACGGGTTTGATCTCCCCTTGCAGAGAGATCTCCCCCGTCACAGCAACATCCTGACGGATTGCTGCCCCCGTCACCGCACTCACAATCGCCGCAAGGATAGCAGTGCCTGCGCTCGGGCCGTCGATGTTGCCACCGCCGATCACATTGACGTGGATATCATAGTCATGGATGTCGCGCCCCGTGAGCTGGCGCATGACCGATGCCGCATTGAACACAGAATCCTTTGCCATGCTGCCCGCCGTCTCATTGAAGCGCACCGTTCCCTTCCCCTTCTCCGCCGCGGGGAAAGCGACCGCCTCGATCTCAATGATTGAGCCGAGAAAGCCCGCCACGCCGAGCCCGAATACTCTGCCGACGGCAGGCGTATCCGACGCTTTTCTGCGCCCGAACTGATAGAGGCGGCTAACCTGGGCGACCTCGTAAATATCATCCTTTGTGACAAGGAGGGGCACTGTCGCTGTTTCACGTGAAACAGCGTCCTGCTCATTTCCCGTCGCTGCATCTTCCCCCTCGTTCATTGTTTCACGTGAAACAATCTGCTCGATCTCCGCATCCCCGAGGCGGTTCAGCGCAAGGCTGTACGCATCCGCGAGAATGTTGATTGCCTTACGTCCCTCAATTGTGTACTCACTGATGAGCCGCGCCGCCCCCTCCGCAAGCTGTACATTGAGCCGGCGTGCCGCATTCTCCACAATCGTAAGAATGTGCGCGGGGGTCAGCGGTTCGAAGTAGATCTCTGCACAGCGCGAACGCAGCGCAGGATTGATATGTTCTGCATCGCGCGTTGTCGCACCGATGAGAACAAAGTCCGCAGGAGCGCCCTCCTCAAATAGTTTCCGAATGTAGGGTGGGACACGCTTATCGTCAGGATCGTAGTACGCTGACTCAAAATACGCACGCTTATCCTCAAGCACCTTGAGCAGCTTATTTTGCAGCATCTCATCCATTTCGCCGATCTCGTCGATGAATAGAATACCGCCATGTGCATCTGTTACCAGCCCCGGCTTTGGCTCGGGCACACCGCTGTCCGCGAGGCTCTTTTGCGCTCCCTGATAGATGGGGTCATGCACGGAGCCGAGCAGTGGGTTCGTCATGTCGCGCGGGTCCCAGCGCAGGGTTGTCCCGTCTGTCTCCACAAATGGTGCCCCCTCTGCGAACGGCGATACCGCACGCTTCTTCGCCGCCTCAAGCACAAGACGCGCCGCCGTCGTCTTGCCCACCCCCGGCGGTCCATAGAGAAGGAGATGCTGCGGATAGGGCGAGGACAGCTTTGCCATGAGCGAGCGCACCGCACGCTCCTGTCCGACGATCTCGTCAAAGCTCTGCGGACGCAAAAGCTCCATGACCGACTGCGTAAGGTGGACGTTCTCAAGGGCCTCCAGATCCTCACGTTTCTTTTTGTCATGCGGCGACTCCGTGCCGGGGCTCTCCTCCGAGATCACCTGACGGCGGATATCGTCCACATACTCCTCGTGATCCTTCTCCAGTTTCTCCGTCACCTTACGCTCAATGCGATCCTCAAGGTCGCGCCGCGCAAGAATCACCGCAAGCTGTTCCGTCATGCGATTTAGGATCTCGGGGATCTCCGCCTCGGACGGCGGTGGTGAAAGCAGCGGATCCTCCTCAAGAATGCGCATGAGAGCGAGCACACGCTCACGGCGGTTCTCCGAGCGCATGAGCGTCATCGCGTTCATCTTGCCCGCCTGTATGACAAGATGCTCCGTGCCCATT
Source organism: Centipeda infelix ATCC 43532 (assembly GCF_000234095.1). Taxonomy (GTDB): domain Bacteria; phylum Bacillota; class Negativicutes; order Selenomonadales; family Selenomonadaceae; genus Centipeda; species Centipeda infelix. The sequence goes on along the minus strand of NZ_JH376798.1, from coordinate 388,404 downwards.
GTATCCGCAAGCATCCGAAAGATTGTCGCGATCTCCGCATCGACCCGCGCCTCGGTGGAAAGCTCAGGAGGCTTTTCCGTCTTTCCATCGCCGACAAATAAGTCCTTAAAAAATGACATAGAAATGTTTCCTTCTGAGAGAAAAGCTGATGAGGCAATCCTCACCAGCCTGTTGGATGAAATTGTTGTGCCGTGCTGCCCAACACATTGAACTCCCTGCATCAATACAGAAAAAGTTGACCGTTCTGACATGATAGGCTGTGGGGATCCCCTGTAGCAAACCTAGTGGAGCAAGCGGAAACAAGGGTGCGTTCTGCCCCCTGCGGATTTTAACCGTTCAAGCGAAGCGCGTTTGGAATCCGCAGGTATTTAGGCAGATAAGCACCCGATCGATTGCGTAACGAGGTTCTGCGAAGGGGATACTCCACAGCCTGTGTAAAAAATGCCGTCCCTACTCTTTCTTCACATGAATCTTGATCGTCGTGGAGATGTTCGGATGCACCTTGACGATGGCCTCGTACAGGCCCTCGCCGACCACCTCGCCGCGAATCGTAATCTTGCGGCGATCCACATCGATGTTCTTCTTCTTCAGAGCCTCCGCGACATCCTTGCCCGTCACTGCACCAAAGAGTCGTCCGTTCTCGCCGATGCGCACGGGGATCTCCACCTCGACCTTTTCGAGCTGCGCCGCCATCAGCTTTGCCTCATCGACCGCCATCGCATCCTTGCGTGCCTTCGCGCCTGCCTGCGCCTTTGCGACGTTCACATTCTCACTGTTTGCGGGCAGTGCGAGCTTCTTCGGCAGAAGGAAATTGCGCCCGTACCCGTCCGCAACCTCCACGATCTCGCCCTTTTTCCCGATATTCTTAACGTCCGCCTGCAGTATTACCTTCATGTTTGTCACTCTCCTCTATATATTCCCGCGCGCGCTCAACGACATTGCCGCGCACCACGCTGAGCGGCACGCCCTTGACTTGCGCCCCCGCCACATTCGCATGACCGCCGCCGCCGAACGCCTCCATAATCACCTGAACATTGAGTTCCCCTGTCGAGCGTGCACTGATGCCAACGACATCGCCCGGCAGCTGGAACACATAGATGCTCATCCGCACCCCGTCCACGCGCAGCATTCCGTCCGCCGCCTGTGCAGCGATGATCTGTCCGTTCGCCAGACGCTCGGGGATACTCCCGACAATCAGCCCACCGGGGAAATACTCCGCATTTGCCTTTGCACGCGCAAGTGCGACCGTGGTCTCATAGTCACTCTGAAACAGTGCCCGAACGAGCACAGGATCGGCACCCGCGCGGCGCAGATACGCCGCCGCATCGAACGTGCGGACACCCGCGCCGACGTTAAAATTCTTCGTATCCACCACGACACCCGAGTAGAGTGCTGTCGCGTCGAGCCGCGTCGGTCGGATATTGTCGCCAAAGTACATCAGAAGCTCCGTCACCAGCTCACTTGCCGAGCTGGATGCCGTCTCAATGTAGACAAGCAGCGGGTTCTTGACAAAGTTCTCGCTGCGGCGGTGATGGTCGATCACGACAATCTTTGGAATGCGCTCCAACAGGGTCGGGTCGGCAAGAATGTGCGGGATGTGCGCATCTACCACGACGAGCAGCGCGGTAAGCGAGGCAACGCCTGCGATATCGCCTGCGCGAACGAAAAGTCCGTCATACGCCTCGTCTTTCCCTACCATGTCGAGAATGCGGTCAATGCCCTCATTCGTATCGCTGAGCACAATGTGCACAGGCTTGCCAATCGCACGCGCCATACACGCAACGCCCATCGCCGCGCCGAAGCAGTCATAGTCCTCGTTGTGATGCCCCATGACATAGACCTCGTCCGCCGACTCCATGATGTCGCGCAGGGCATGCGCCACCACGCGTGCCTTGACGCGCGTATGCTTTTCGACCGCCTTTGCCTTGCCGCCGAAGAACTGCGTCTTGCCGCTGATATCGAGTGCCACCTGATCGCCGCCGCGACCGAGCGCGAGGTCGAGCTTTGCCTCCGCCTCCTCACCGAGCTCCTTGAGCGACTGATCCGCCGCAAGCGAGAGCCCGATGGAGAGCGTCACGGGAAGCCCCTTCGAGTTGACAATCTTGCGCACCTGGTCGAGAATGTCAAACTTCTCCGCAATCGCATGATCGAGTGCTGCGCGGTCAAGCAGCGCGACGAACTCGCCATCCGAAATGCTGCGCATAAAGCCACCGAGACCGTTCATCCACGCGTCCAGACGCTCGCGCACAGCGAGCAGCAGCATCGACTTCTCCGCCTCCGACTGCCCCTGCATAATTTCATCGTAGTTGTCAAGCTGGATGTAGAGAAGCGCCGTCCGACTCTCATGGAATCGTTTCTGCAGATCGGCAAACTCCGTCTCATCCTCCACATAGAGCGCGAGCAGCGGATCCATCTGCGGCGGAGTCGGTACCATACGATGATAGATGCGGTAAGAACGCCCCTCGTGTGCGAAATGGTACTCCCCCTCGCTGCCCCAGACCGTCTCAAAGCTGAACGTCGGCCAGAAATCGGCAATCGCCGTCCCCTGTTCGGGCTTCGCGCCCCCCAAAAAGACACCGAGCTGTTGATTGCACCACTCCAGATGACCATCTTGATTGACGAGGAAAATCGCCTGCGGCAGGGAATCGACCGCATAGTTCATCACATTGTTAACATTACGGATAACGCCCATACAATAGCGTTCAAATCGCCGTTCCCTGTCACGACAACGCTCCCACGCAAATGCGGCAAGGATCGCCCAGAGCAGGAGCGCGGCCGTCCCTACATAGGAATTGTAACAGAACGTCACAAGCGCGAGCGCGAGCATAACGATCAGATGGACCGTGAGGTCGATCCACGCGGACAAATTCCGCGGCATAGAATCACCTTCTTTTATATGGATAATGTATATACAAATAGCGTTATTTTACTGTAAATGATTGCGTTCCCGAAATTTTTTCCGGTAGTCAAATGCCATATCGAACAGCCCCGTCCATGAGACAATCTGTGTCACAAAGCCGTTCAACACGATAAACGCATAGATGAGAATACGCACAAACGCAGACACCTTGAAATGCTTCATCAGGAAATGCACCAGAGAAAGCCCCTGCACCAGACCTGCAATAAACGCAATCAGATAACCGTTCAGTGCCGCCTGGTAGAGCCACGCGATGTCACGCGTCGTCCCCCAGTAGATCCCGATCAGCGAGAACGCGAAGAGATAGGGGAAGACGACGGGCAGCCGCCACTCAATAAACGGAGGGAACGGTGTCGCCGATATCCCGAGGCGCACGAGCACCTTGTGCAGCACGGCAAAGCACGCCGCAGCCTCGATCACAGAACTGCCGAGGAACAGCGCTGGCAGCATGAGTACAAAGATCTCAAGAACCTGCGCCGAGGCGGCCCGTGTCTCCTCCAGCTGGGCCTCGTTCATGCCAAGACTGCGGTACATCGCAAGCGTCTCGTCCATCGCCTCATTCGCCATGGAGAGATCCATCGCAAACGGATTCAGCCCGAAGAGCAACAGCATCATCCCCGCAGCGGCAGCCTTGCCGACGAGCGAGGCGACAATGCCGCCCGTGAGCGCACGCACCGTATTCGCGCTGCGGCGAAAGAGCCCCCCAAGGGCAAGTCCTGTCGGTGCGAACGAGAGCACGAAGAACGCCCCCGTCACCGGCGTTGCAAACAGCATCGTGAGCAGCAGCGACGCAACAGCCGCAAGCACGCCCCAGCGCAGCCCCTCACGCACCGTTACAAGTGCGATAAAGACCGGCCAGAACATCCCCATCATCATTGTCAGCATGGGCAGATAGATTGCCGCGAGCGCGTAGACCACCGCCGCAGCCGTCATAACCCCCGCCGTCGCGGCAGGGCGAGCACCTTGCTCACTCATTCCATATCCTTTCTGCGGGTTTATTCGCATTCCCTTCCTTATATAAAATACTTTCCTATTATAACAGATTTTAGGCACGCTGTCACGGAGTCGAAACGAACGACTCTTTATCCGTATATTACGGAAAACAAGAAACGAAGCCATGTGATGCTCCTAAGCAAACCCTAGTGGAGCAAGCGGAAAAAAGGGCACGTTCTGCCCCCCCTGCGGATTTCTTTCGTTCAAGCGAAGCGCGTTTAAGAAGTCCGCAGGTATTTATGCAGATAAGCGCCCGACCGCTTGCGTAACTAAGCGTTTGCGTGGAGTGCGCATGGCGTTCTCAGCGACTCATGCCTAAAATCTAACCTCACTCCCCCATGATGCCCGCCATCCGCAGCAAATACTGCGCGTTCGTCGTGCGGCAGCGACCCGCGCGGATCTTAAAGTCAAAGAGAATCTTGTCCCCCTCGTAATGCTCCTCAAAATGCGCGTTCTCCACGGGCACACCCGCGCACGCGAGGTCGCACAGCTCAAAGTCATGCGTCGTCACAATCGTGATCGCGTGCGGCAGCGTCAGCCGTCGGATCGCCTCACGCGCGCCGACAATGCGGTCGGCGGAATTCGTCCCACGGAAGATCTCGTCAATCAGAATGAGCATCGGCTTTCCACGCTTGCTGTAAGTCATCATTTTCTTGATACGCAGGAGCTCTGCATAGAACGTCGAGATCCCGCCCGCGAGATCATCGCTGATCTGGATCGACGTATAGACCGCCATCGGTGTCAGAGCAAACGCTTTTGCACACACAGGCGCGCCCGAGTATGCCAAAACAGCGTTAGATCCCAGCGTCCGCATATACGTCGTCTTGCCCGACATATTCGATCCCGTGATGACAAGCGTCCCCGCCGCGCGGTGTGCATCGTTCGGTGTCGCCGTCTCCTCGGCGATCACGAGCGGCATTGCCCCCTCCACATCGAGACGCGGTGCATCCCCCTCGATGAACTGCGGGAAGCAGTGCACCTCACGCGTATGACCAATGCGCGCAAGCGAGAGCAGTACCTCCACCTCCGCCCAGACCTTCAACCATCCTGCGGCAGCAGCTCCCGCCTGCATCCGCCAATGGGAGAAATACGCCATGCAGTGCAGATCCCAGAGGAGAACACCGTTGGCAAGCATGAAAAAGACAAAATTGCGCCGCATCGCCGCGCACTGTGCGAGCGTTGTGAGACGGCTCTGCGCCTGCCGCGCACGGACAGGCGCGAAGAGCGGTGCGAGCACCGCCGCAAATGCCTCCCCGCGCAGCGGTGCCCGTTCAAGCGCATAGAAAATCCTCCCATACAGCCGCAGTTCCCGCGCGAGATGCCCGAGCGGCGCAAGCTCGCGCTGCGTGCGTGTGTAAAATGCCATCGCTACCGTCAGGTTGAACATAAAGAGGACGAGCGGCGGTGCCCATGATCCTCCCGCGAAAGCGGCCCACAGAAACGATAAAACAAACGCATTCGCAAATACAATGCCAATACAAGATATTGTCTTTAGTGATCCTCTAAGCGGCTGAGCCAATTCCTTTGCCAGCGCGCGCGTATCGTGTCCATCCGGCAGACGCGCACCGCGCGCCTCCAGCTCGATGCACAGAAGCGGATGTGCCAGCAGCTCCGCCACTGCTGCCTGCCGCCTGCGCGTCCGTTCGAGATCACGCGGCGTTGCCGTGAGCGCAGCGGCGAGCCGTTCCCGTCCCGCCTGTGTACGAGCCGCGCAGAGATACTGATAGAGCGACGCCGTGCCGAAGATGTGCAGATCGCGGTCGGGCGGACGCTTTTCCTTGCCATAGACAGCACCGTCCTCGGGCAGGGACTTCCACTCCCCCGAGAAGCGCATGAGATAGCCTGCCGTCACCGCAAGATACGCCTTCGTCAGGAGGCGCAGCCGCTCCAATTTCCGATGGCGCGCGACAAGCACCATAAAGAGCAGCAGCAGGAATCCGCCGAGCATCAGCTCTGCCGCCGAGCCCATATCATAGCCGTGGATCAGCACCACCAGCATCACAGGAAAGACCACCGTACGCGCAAGGATGTACCGCGTCCGCTGCTTGTTCTGCGACCGTTCCAGTGCAATCGTATTCTCCCGCACATTTTCATAGAACTGTTTCTTCAAAGCGAAACTCCTTATCATTTTGCAATAATTTTCATTATAGCACAGCTTGATTTATGAATGTAGACAATTTTTCTCAAAACTGCTACACTATAGAGACGATGGGAGGAACTGCGATGTCAGATCTGGGCAATGCGATTCGACGCACAGAGGCAGCGATGCGCGCCCTCGAAGCTCGTATGCAAAGCGCGGTCGGCGATCTCGACTACGAGACACATCTCCACGAAAAGCGTGCCCTCACCGCCGCCCTCCTCGCCCTGCGAAAGCGGCGGGAACAGGAAAACACGCAGCGTAATATTCAGTAAAAATTCAGCATCATCAGGTAGGATAAAAGACAAATAGTCAAGAATTGATTGCATAGAAAGGAAATAACTATGTCACAGCGTATGACCATGGAGGAAGTTCTCAAGGAGTACGGCGTGCCGCAGCTGCGCCTCGACGTGCACGCGACACGCACCGACCTCATGAAGCTGCGCGAAAAGCTCATGGCGATCCGCGACCTCTCGGACGGGCGCGAGCAAGGCTATCTCGACATCGACTGCAAGCTCTACATCGATGTGGACGACATCGACCGCTATCTCTCGGGTGAGCTCGACACCGTCGGCGAGATCTACGCCTTCCCCGAGGATGTGAAATCCTATCGGGAGTAACTGCGAATACCGGAGGATAACCTCCGTATCGAAAGAATACAAAGGAGAACATCGAATGAAACTAAAGAACCTCATTGCTGCGGCAATGGTCGGCTCGCTGACCTTTACCGCCCCCCTCATCCTCCCGCAGACCGTGCAGAGCACCCTCGGTGCGCAGGCGGAGGCGGCAAAGGGCGGCGCACGCATCGCGCCGAAAGCGGCTCCGTCCGCACCAAAGGCGGCACCGAGCACGCAGAGCGGCAGCAAGAGCAAATCCGTCTCGGGCAACGGCGAGGGCTATGCCCCATCCAAGAGCGCAAACCAGCTCGACAAAAACGCCCCCGCCGCAGGTGCAAAATCGAGCACGTCAAACGCCGCAAGTCAGGCACAGAGAAGCTCGGGCTGGGGCAACACCCTGCGGAACATCGGACTTCTCGCGGGCGGCATGATGCTCGGCGGGCTGCTTGCCTCCATGTTCGGCATGGGCGGCGGAATGCTCGCCGACATCCTCGGTGTCCTCGCGAACGTCGCGATCGCCGTGGTCGCCTTCATGGTACTCCGCTGGGCGTGGAATCGCTTCCGCGGTCGCAAGGAGGAGAACGTCTATCAGAATGTGCAGCATCCGCAGGCAGCCCCGCAGCCGCCCATCACGGACATCCGCCCACAGGGTGCACCCACATCCTACGCAGCCCCAATGGCACGCGGCACGATTGCAGGCGAAAGCCCGCACACGATTGCCGACCACTATCGCAATCGGTAACAACACAGACAAGCATCCCCCGCAGGATTTACTCCTGCGGGGGATTTGTATTTCCGCGATTCCCTAAATTGTCCAGAAACATTGTCAGATATACGTAATATGCCGTCAACCAATAAATACAAATCAATTCTATAAAATAACGATAAATAGATATAAATTAAAATAAATACATCTAAAAATAACATCTTCTGTGTATATTTTCCCTTGAAAAAAAATTCACATCGTCCATAATAAGAGAAGATTGGTTTGTAAAGGAGCATCACACCTATGAAAGAATCCACCTACGCCGTCGTAGACACGCTGATTGCGCGGTATCCTGCGCTCGCGGTCTGCGCAGCGGATGTCCGCACCGCGATTGAGGCACTCGTGACGAGCTACCGTGCGGGCGGCAAGCTCATCGTCTGCGGCAACGGCGGCTCCGCCTCAGATGCGGAGCACATCGTCGGCGAACTGATGAAGGGCTTCCTCCTGCCGCGCCACCTCGGCGAGGATATGCTCGAAAAGCTGCACGCAGCGTGCGACGCGAGCGACCCCAAAACCGTTGACTATCTCATGCAGAACCTGCAGGGGGCGCTCCCCGCGATTTCTCTGCCATCGCAGCTCGCGATCAGCACGGCGTTCTCAAACGATCAGGCCCCCGACCTCACCTTTGCCCAGCAGGTATTGGGCCTTGGAAAGCCCGAGGACATCCTCCTCGGCATCACTACCTCGGGCAACTCGAAGAACGTGCTCTATGCCTTCCGCATGGCGCGGGCGCTCGGCATGAAAACCATCGCCCTCACGGGCGCATCGGGCGGCAAGTGCGCCTCGGACGGCTGCGCTGACATCACGATCAAAGCCCCTGCCGACGAAACGTATCAGATTCAAGAGTACCACCTCCCGATCTACCACGCCCTCTGCATTGCAGTCGAGGAGGAATTTTTCGGCGCGTAGGCGAGATAACGGCAGCCGCCCATAGCGCCCCTTCCACCGCAAGCGGTTCCCCTCTCCCATTGCGCTGGGGGAGGCTTGATACAGTAAAGGAGGAATCCCCATGCCACTGACCTATGAGGACTTCAAAAAGCTCGCGAACGGCAGCGACATCCGAGGTGTCGCCGTCCCAGGAGTCGCAGGCGAGCCCGTCACCCTCACGCCCGAGGCGGCGAACCGCATTGCGATGGGCTTCGTTCGCCTCCTATCGGAAAACACCGGCAAGCAGCCCGCCGAGCTGCAGATCGCTGTTGGACACGACTCGCGCATCTCCGCACTCGCCATCAAGGACTGCGTCCTCACGGGGCTCACGCACACGGGCGCACACGGCATCGACTGCGTCCTCGCCTCCACCCCCGCCATGTTCATGGCGACCATCTTCGAGGACACGGCTGCGGACGGCTCGATCATGATTACGGCGAGCCACCTCCCCTACAACCGCAACGGGCTGAAATTCTTCACCGCCGCAGGCGGCGCGGACAAGTCCGACATTCAAAAGATTCTCGCTTACGCGGCGGAGGCAGAGGAGGCGCACGGCACACTTGAGCACGTCCTGAAATTCGACCTCATCGGCCGCTACAGCGAGCATCTCGCCAATAAAATACGCACAGCGCTCGGCGGCGCAGAAAAGCCGCTCGCCGGAATGCACATCGTTGTCGATGCGGGCAACGGCGCGGGAGGCTTCTTCGCGGGACGCATCCTCACCCCGCTCGGCGCGGACACCACGGGCAGTCAGTTCCTCGACCCCGACGGACACTTCCCGAACCACGTTCCGAACCCCGAAGACCCCGCCGCCATGCGGGCGATCCAGAAAGCCGTCATTGAGAACAATGCCGACCTCGGGCTCATCTTCGACACCGATGTAGACCGTATGAGTGCCGTCCTTGCCGACGGCACAGATGTCAGCCGCAACGCCCTGATCGCCATGATGGCAGCCATCCTCGCGCCCGACTACCCAGGCTCGACCATCATCACGGACTCCGTGACCTCGGACGGGCTGCATGACTTCCTTGAGGGCGAGCTGCATCTGAAGCACCTGCGCTACATGCGCGGCTACAAGAACGTCATCAACGAGTGCATCCGCCGCAACGAGGCAGGCGAGATCTCACCGCTCGCCATCGAGACCTCGGGGCACGGCGCACTCAGCGAGAACTACTACCTCGACGACGGCGCATACCTCGCGGTCAAACTCATCATCGCGGCGGCAAAGGCACGCGCAGAGAGCAGGACGCTCGCCGACCTCATCGCAAAGCTCCGCTATCCCGCCGAGGCACGCGAGATCCGCATCAAGATCATCGACACGGACAGCGTCCGCACCTATGGGCAGGAGGTACTCACCGCGTTCGAAGAACGTGCGCGTGCGAAGGGGCTCATGATCGCCAGCCCCTCCTACGAGGGCGTACGCATCGTCTTTGATGGAGGCTGGGCGCTGCTGCGGATGTCACTGCATGATCCGAACATGCCGCTCAACATCGAGGCAGACGCAGAGGGCGGTGCGGACGAGATCGAGCGCACCGTAAAGGAGCTCCTCGCTGGATTTGATGCGCTGGATCTGTCGGGATTCCACGTCTGATACCGGAAACTGCTGCACGAAGCAAACAACTTCGTGCAGCAGTTTTTCTTTGCAAAATACAGGAATCGAAAATTTATATTCCCCCTTTATATTTGACAATAGGCAGTGTGTATCTTTTATGCTATAATACGGATATTGCATAAGCCAATTGTTTGAAGAAATTATACCCCCTCGGGACAACCAACCAAGGAGCAGTCAACCCATGAAAAAGATCTCGCGCGTACTGCAGGAAAACGGCATATTGCTGGTGTGCATGGCAGTGCTTGCGTATGTATCCCTACTCGCGTGGCAGTCCCTGTCCAATACAACATACATTCAGCAGCGGCCGGTGTACGCCGTCCGCGAAGGAGCCCTTGAGTACAAGGACATCATCGGCTTTCGACCCGAGAACTTTGACTGGAAAGAGTATGACTACCCTACTCCGCCGCCCATCCCGCCCGGCGCACATACGGTCTACCTCTCCTGGCAGATCGCGGAGAACACGCCCCTCTTCGTCGACCACCTCCTCTTTACCACGACAAATCAGGATGCCTATGTCTATCTCGACGACGAGCTCATCTACATCCACGGCAACTGGGGTGAGCTTCTGGACTCACGTGGGCGCGCCATGCACTTCATCCATACCGATGAGGGCCTCGCAGGAAAGCGCATCACCATCATGCTGCACTCGGGCTATGCAAACTGGCTCGGCAGCATCGACTATATCTTCATCGGCAGCGAAAACGCCCTCATCCACAAGGTCGGACTTGCGGACGCGATCTACATCGCCAGCCTCTCCATCGCGCTCTCGCTCATCGTCTTCCTCATCATGGATCTCGTCTGGCGCGGCATCCAAAAGCGGCGGCAGATCCAGATCTACCTCGTCGCCTTCCTCATAAGCTTCATCCTGTGGACGACGGGCACCTCCTCCTTCTTCTCGCGCATCTTCGGATTCCCCGCGCTCTGGTGGGAGATCCACCTCATCATGCTCTACGTCATGCCCATCACCTGCGGCAAGATCACACAGGAAATTGTTGCTCCTAAATATAAAAAAGCAGCACGCGCCGTAGTCGTTGTCTATGTACTACTCTTCATTGTTGCGACCATCACAGAGATCTGCGGATTCAACGGCTATATGAACCTGCTCTATCTCTTCTACCCGATTCTCTTCATCAGCTGGCTCGTCCTCATCTATACACTCGTACGCTCGGACTGGCAGTCGTATCCCTCCTGCCGCTACGGCACAGTTGCCGTGACGGCACTGACCTTCTTTGTCGGCGTGGATGCCCTCCACTGGGAGTACCACCTCCTCACCGCCGCACTCTCAACCACCGTCTTCTCCATCTATGCCGCGATCCCGTTCGTCTTCTTCCTCATTCGCGAGCAAATGCTGCGGGACGCACACCTCGCTCGGAAAAACGAGACCCTTGCACGCGAGCTGCAGGAATCACAGAACGAGGCCGTACGCGACTTTCTTACGGGTGCGTTCAACCGTCACCAACTTGCCGACGGCATTGCAAAGTTCTCGATGCTCGCAAATACGCGCGGCTTCACCTTCTCCTTCGCCATCTTTGACGTGGATCACTTCAAGCAAGTCAATGACACACGCGGCCATCTCGGCGGCGACCACATCCTCAAGCAGATCGCTGACACCGTGCACGCAAAGATCGACCGCCGCCACATCTTCATCCGCTACGGCGGCGACGAGTTCGTCCTGCTCGGTCTGCATCATGATCTGCGCCAGATGGTCACACTCTGTGAGGATCTCCGCAAGACACTGGAGCAGACCCTCGGCGGTGTCACCATGAGCTTTGGCGTCTCGACGTGGCACGGCACAGACGACCACATGACATCGCTGATGGAACGTGCCGACCGCGCGCTCTATATCTCGAAGGAAAAGGGGCGCAACAGCGTCTCCGGCGAGGACGAAGTGCCCGCCGACACCGACACTCCCACCGTGCCCACTACACCACCAGACCCGCCGACTGCAGAGAACTGATACACACAAAGGGACGTTGTACGAAGTTTTCACTTTGTGCAACGTCCCTTCTTTGCATTTCTTCCATCAAATACGTTCTTGTATACGCGCCTTTTATCTACAAATAATCGTATTCTTTTTCATTTTCCTATTGTTCTATATCCAATGGATATGATATAATAAACATAAAATACCGGCAGAATATCATATTCACTCCTCGCTCCAAGGGGGTGCTGACTATGCGTAAGCTTTTCACATTTCTGCGGGAGAACATACTCACCCTGCTCTGCGTATCGCTCCTCATCGGCGCATCGATGCTTGCATGGCGACTGCTCGCAACGCCGCTCGACCCCCACATTCATGCGGAGTACGCCATCATGCAGGGAAATCCCACATACAATGACATCATCGGGTTTCGTGCGGGCAATCTCGACTGGCAGGAGTATGACTACCCCGCACCGCCGCCCATACCGCACGGCACAACAACCGTCTGTCTCTCGTTCCGCATTCCGATCGCGGCACGCTTTACAAACGAACACATCCTGTTCGCCACGACAAATCAGAACGCCTACGTCTATCTGGACGACGAGCTTGTCTATGTGCACGGCGACTGGAGCGACCTGACGGGCTCACGCGGGCGCGCGTTCCACTACCTCCATCTCGATCAGAGCCTCGCGGGCAAGCGTCTCACCATCATGCTGAACACGGGCTATTCAAACTGGCTTGGCAGCATCGACTACTTCCTGATCGGCAGCTCCAAGGTCTTCCTGCAAAACCTCAGTCTCGCGGATGCGATCTACATCTCGAGCCTGTCGGTCGGCATCGCTCTGCTCGTCTTCCTCGTTATGGATCTCGCGTGGCGCGGCGCATACGCACGCCGTCGCCGTGTCCAGTTCTACCTCATCGGATACCTCGCGACCTTCATCCTGTGGACGACGGGCAGCTCGTCCTTCTTCCCGCGCATGTACGGCATGTCGAACTTCTGGTGGGAACTCCATCTCGTCATGTTCTACCTCATGCCCATCTTCTGTGCGCGGATCACACAGGAGATTGTCTCCCCGCGCTATATCGGGCGAGTCAAGAGCACTGCGATCATCTTCGCCATCCTCTTTGCCGTCGCAACCATCACCGAGGTTGCAGGCTTTGACGGCTACATGAATATGCTCTATCTCTACCACCCGATTCTCTTCGCCGGCTGCCTTATGCTCATCTACGCCCTCGCACGCTCGAGCTGGAAATATCATCCCAGCTGCCGCTATGGCACATTCGCCATGACCGCAATCGTCATCTTTGGCAGCATCGACGCCCTGCACTGGGAATACCACCAAATCTCCGTCATGCTCGCGATCACCGTATACTCCATCTACGCTGCCATCCCCTTCATCTTCCACACCATCCGTGAACAGATGCTGAAGGACGCGGCACTCGCCGAGCAGAACGAGGAGCTCGTACGCGAACTTGAGATCTCGCAGAACGAGGCGCAGCGGGACTTCCTCACCGGCTGCTACAACCGCCATCAGCTTGGCGACGGATTCGCAAAATTCACCGCCCTCTCATCTCAGCGCGGGTTCAAATTCTCGTTCGCCATCTTTGACGTAGATCACTTCAAGACCGTCAACGATACGAAGGGACACCTCGCAGGCGACCGTATCCTCAAACAGATCGCCGACACCATCCACGAGGAGATCGACCGCCGCCATCTCTTCATCCGCTACGGCGGCGACGAGTTCGTCCTGCTCGCTCTGCACTACGACCTCGAGGCGATGGTCGCATTCTGTGAGCACCTGCGCGAGATCCTTGAGCACACCCTTGACGGGGTCACCCTCAGTTTTGGTGTCTCGACCTGGCACGGCAAAAAGGATCGCCTCCGCACCCTCATGGAGCGTGCCGACCGTGCCCTCTACCTCTCCAAAGAAAAGGGCCGCAACGTTGTCTCCGCCGAGAACGAGGAGGGAGCGGCTTAGCCGTATCCCACATTGGCCGCAGATGTTTCGTCCAATCAGGGAGACCGGTCCGCGCAGAGTGAGCGGAAAAGATGCGGCTGAATTTATCAGTGCTTTCCTAGCCCCCATACCACACTTTATTTATAGACATGGACAGAGCACCGTTTCCGCAAACGGTGCTCTGTCCATTTTATAATGTCGCTTTTTTGCCAATCTCCGATTCCTGTGCTACAATAAGGGCGTTTTTATAGTAGAATCAAAGGAGAATCAAATGCACCAAATCGACAGCGGTATCAAGGAGAACTTCTTCCGATGGAACGGTCGGCTGAACCGTAAACGCTTCATCATGCGTCTGCTCGCGCTCACAGGTGTCGGCATCGTCCTCTACATCCTCATGGGCGTCCTCCTCGTCGTCTACGCAGACGGAACGATGCGGCCGAGTGAGGAGACGATTATGGGGATCTACGGTCTCTGCACCCTGCTCAGCATTCCCATCACCGTCGCAAGCTATATGCTTATGATCCGCCGCCTGCATGACGTTGGGCTCTCGGGCTACTTCATCCTACTCGCCTTCATCCCGTTCGTCAGCCTCGGACTGCTCCTCTACCTCCTCTGCAAGCATGGCACGGAGGGCGACAACGCCTATGGCGCAGACCCACTCGGTACTGTCTGCGCCGCACCGGAACCCGCGAATCCGTATGCACGCGGGGCGTACACAGACACGCCGACGGATATTCAGCCGCCCGCTGAACCCCGCGACTAAGGTGCACCGTCATGAATCATGCAATATTTACAATGCATGGCAGATTGACGCGTCGTGACTATGCGTTGACGATTGGAGCACTATGCGGTGGCACATCGCTCCTGACCTTTGCCGCCGTCTCCACCCTCCTGCCGCTGACCTATTTTACAGCGACAGCATTCTTTCGTGAGGAAAGTGCCGCGTTCTGGATTCTCCTGATCGCAGGGCTTGCCCTCATCTTCCTCCTTGCCGCCCTTCTCCTGCCGCCCCTCGCTATCCCCGCCACCGTGCGGCGGCTGCACGACATCGGCCACGGCGGCTGGCTCGCGTTCCCACTGATCCTCGTGAGCCTTGTCGCCCTCGGTCTGCCCATTCTCTTCCTTGCATTTCTTGGCGCACTGATTGAAGGGATGAAGCGCGTCCCCGATCTCACTGTGTTTGACAGCCCTGACGAGATGGGCTTCATCTTTGGCACACTCATATTTCTCTATGCCGCCCTTTGCCTCGTCTCCTTTGTGATCCTGTCCGTCTACGGCGGATGGATCTTTCTGAAAAAGGGAATGCCCATCGCGAACCGCTACGGAGAGCCGCCCGTCGAGGAGGCGATTCCCTCCGTCCGTGCGGCTTTTCTCAGCAGTACGGGGACGATTGCACGCAGACCGTTTGTCCTGCGCAGCCTGATCGTCCTCGCCGCTGCAGGGATCATCGTCCCCGCCGCCGGTCAGACCGTCCTCTACCCGCTCGTCACCATCCTCGACGCACTTCATCTCGTCCCCGCCGGCGCGGACTTCTTCACACTCTTCATCGGCGGTACAGTCTACCCGCTTGCCACCCTGCCGCTCGTCCTGCGGCGGCTGCATACCCTCGGGCTGGCGAAATGGGAGGCGGTCATCGTCTACGCCGCACTCCTGCCGAATGTCATCGCCACCGCGCATACCGCCCACATTTTCGGCAGGCTCGCCCTGCTCGGCGGAGACGAGCTCGGCGACATCATCATCGACGAGATCCTCACCATCAGTACGGCGGGCGATACTGCCTTTATCGCACTCTGGGTGCTCTGCGCCGTGCTGTCACTCGTGGGTGTGGTACGACTTCTCAGAGCGGATGCTGCTGTATGAGCCTCCCCTGCCGCAGCGGGGGAGGTGGCACGCGCAAGCGTGACGGTGGGGGCGCCTGCACCGACATACCATAGTCTTATTGGGGAATCATGCAAATCATACGTCTTTAGAAAGCGAGGTTTCTCCTATGTTCTGTCCGAAATGCAGCAAATTCGTCCCCTCCTCCGCCAATGCCTGCCCGAACTGCGGCATCCCCATCATCACGGGATTCTCTCCAAACTACGGCGCGGGCTTCGACCTCGGTGACGATGACAGCGAGAGCAGGAATGACGCACCTCCACGCAAGGTGATGGACTCCGACCTCTATGACGATGTCCCCGATGATGACAACGTCATCCCCGCAGATAAGTCCTCCGGTATCACCGGCAGGCTCAAGTCCCTATTCGGATTCGGAAAGGGATGAACACACAAAAAGGGACTTCTGCACGAATGAAAAATCCGTGCAGAAGTCCCTTTTATGATCGCGTCACATTACTCCACATCATCCATCCAAAATACCTCGGGATAGACATCACGACGCACGATCACCTCAAAGCTGCCCTCGGCATAGGAGGCAATGTCGTAAGGATTGTAGAAGACATGGAGATCATGGTTTGCATCCAGCATCCATATGATATGCTCCTGCCAGTCACTGCCATCATGATAATCCTCCAACGTCTTGTCAATGTCATGTGAAAAGAGATCCTCCTCGCGCTGTGGGTACTGCGTGCGGAAGGCCTCCGCAAGTGCAAGCATCAGGATGTCGCGCCCTGTGACAATCTCGTCAATGGAGACCTGCTCCCCCGTCTCCACGTCGATGTTCTCCGTCACAATCCTGTGGAGTGGATGCGCGCCTCCGCTGTATTCCTCATTGCGCAGGGCAAAGCTGACCATTCGCTCGTCGGTTCGCCCCCAGCGCTCGACGACCGTGTACGAATAGTAGGGACTGGATGGCATCCATTCGCGTGCTGCCGCGCCCAGATACGCAGCCTCCTCGTTGCTCTGCTGCCGCTGGGCATTGCTCCAATTCCGAAGCACACGCGCAAGGACAGGATAGTCGTCCCCCACGACGCTAATCTCAGGATGACTGACCCACGCGATCACACGTCCATCCGCACGCAGTGCGCCGGGATAATCCTCCACGCGCAGAAGGGGGAAAAGGCGCGGCACTGCATCCTCAGACACATCCTCCACAGGCGGCTCTGCACTCTTCGTATACGTCTCGGAAAGACCGCGCATCTCCACCGTCGTCATCGCCGCACCGTCCGCCGCCTGTCCCTGCGGCAATGCAGCGCAGAACACGGCTGCGGCTGCAAGCCCCGCCATCATCATCCGTCTCATCGCTCCGCTCCTTTCAAAAAAAGACTTCTCATAACGAGAAGTCCTTTCATCCGATCCATGGTGCGATTGGCGCGAGTCGAACGCGCGACCCTCTGCTTAGGAGGCAGATGCTCTATCCTACTGAGCTACAACCGCATCGCATCAAGTGTATCAAATTTGGACGGGATATGCAACCCCGCCCGCAGAGGAACAAAAAACTGCCGTACACACATTTCGTACGGCAGCCCTGCTGTGCTTACGTATTCTTCGCAATGATTGCGCCGATCACAGCACCTGCGATGATCGCGGTGTTGACGCTGCCCTGCGAGTACTTCTTGCCGCCCTTGCGGTTCTTGCGGCCACCCCATGCGAGCTGCTGTACCTCCGCACGCCCGTCCATGCCCGCGTATGCTGAGCGCTCCTGCTGCGGCACGCGCAGCGGATGTGCGGAGACCTCCGCCGCGCCGAGCCCGCCATAGCCGAGTACACCGACGAGTGCGAGGACTGCGGTTTTCTTCATCGTCTTCATTGTCATCATGTGAATCCCGTCCTTTCAGAGGGTTGTGATGGAGTCCCTGATACATGATCAGCGATTCCTTAAAATCTCTTCCCGTTGTAAAGAGATCATACCGCCGATGGATGGGAATTCCATTCGAGGGGAATGCGAGTTTTGTTAGGAGTTGGTTCTAATTTTGAGTAGTTGCATGAAAATTCATTGAGTTATGCTGAGATGGGTGCGATAGTAGTTCGCCTTGCCGCGCAGCACATCGCCGCCGCGCGTGCCATCTGTCGCCCACGGACGGAATGCAGGGCTCTCCTCTGTACCGAGGTACTCCAGATCCCAACGCTCGCAGGTGGAGCGCGGGCCGTAGGGCGCGTGGGCATGTACGCCGTCCTCGTTGTCCGCCGCCTCACCGTGGGTGAGGATGCGTTCCTTGTCGATGGTGAGCCACAGGCCGTCCGCGAGTACTGTCACCGCCTGTGCCAGAGCCTCGATCTGTGCGGCGGTCGGCGGCTCGCGCCCGAGGTCGTCCGTCGTCGCACCGATACAGCCGAGGAGGGCGATGCTGACGCTCCCGCTGTTGCGCAGGTAGGTCGCGGCAAGCACATCGTCGAGTACACCATCCCCGATGACGTAGATGCCGCCGTCCGTATCGATCTGCACATGGTAGTCCGCGAAGAACTGCCCGTAGTGCCCCGCCGTCCAGTGCAAGTAGAGCCTCGTCTCACGCGCACAGCGGGCGGCAGCATAGCAGAGCGCAGGACGGTATGCCGCTGCGAGCTCCCTGAGCTCTGCGCAGGTCACGCGCCGCATCGCGGAGGCGGGCAGTACCGAACTCATCGTACGCCCTCCTTTTCATTTCGCATCATGACCGTCCGCCCGAGAAATCCGATCAGCCCCGAGGCAATGTTGCTCGTCAGCTCTGCGCTCCCGTAGAAGACGGACAGGATCGCGACCACGACCAGCCCCGTCCCGACCATCCAGTCCACACGCGGCAGATAGTTTCGCATAAAAATTCTCCTTTCCTGTGTTTGCAAGTTTCTTTCCTAAGAAATACTTGCTGCAACAGCAGAAAAGGAGAGTTTTTTGTTTCGGCCCCTTACAGGGATGTGGTTTTGAAATTGGTATAGCACGGAACTGCCCGCCGTACAAGGCGTTCCCTGCGCATGGGGCGCAACTCTACCGCCGCATCCGTGTCCCGCGCTTCACTTTCTCAAGGTAGTGCCGCGTCTCATGTACGACGATACCCGACAGTGCGATGAGGGCGATGAGATTCGGGATCGCCATGAGTCCGTTGACGATGTCGGCAAGCACCCAGATCGCCTCGAGTTTCAGGAATGCGCCGCATGCGATGAGCGCGATGAAGACAAGGCGGTACGGCAGGATGGCACGCACGCCCGCAAGATAGAGCACGGCACGCTCGCCGTAGTAGTTCCAGCCGAGGATGGTGGTGAATGCAAAGAGGGCGAGCGAGACGGTGAGGAGCATGCCGCCGATCGAGCCATAGAGGCTGGTGAATGCCGCGCCCGTCATTGCCGCACCGGCAGCATCACCGTGCCATGCGCCCGTGAGGACGAGCACGAGCCCCGTCATGGAGCAGATAATGATGGTATCAATAAACGTGCCCGTCATAGAGATGAGACCCTGCTCGGCGGGTTCCTTTGTCTTTGCCGCCGCCGCAGCAATCGGCGCGGAGCCGAGACCCGACTCGTTCGAGAACACGCCGCGTGCGATGCCGTTCTGCATCGCCATCATGATCGTCGAGCCGGCGAATCCGCCCGCCGCCGCCGTGCCCGTGAACGCGCTGTCAAGGATGAGGGCGAGTGCCGCGGGGATCTCGCCGATGTGCATGAGGATGATCCCCACACAGATGACAATGTAGAGCACCGCCATAAAGGGGATGATACGCGCGGCAACCTCGGCGATGCTGCGCAGACCGCCGATGGTGATTGCGGCAATGAGCACGGTGAGCGCGATGTCGGTCACAACGCGCGAGACGCCGAAGGAGAGCTCCACGGAGTCAACAATGGCGTTGACCTGCGGGAACGTGCCGATGCCGAAGAAGGCGACGAGGACGGTCGCCACGGCAAAGAAGCCCGCGAGCGGGCGATACTTCTCCCCCATACCGCGCCGAATGTAGTACATCGGGCCGCCTGCGATCTCGCCGTGTTCATCGGTCGTACGGTACTTGACGGCGAGCAGCCCCTCCGCATACTTCGTCGCCATACCGAAGAACGCCGCCATCCACATCCAGAAGATCGCACCGGGGCCGCCGACCTTGACCGCTGTCGCGACACCGACGATGTTGCCCGTGCCAATG
Source organism: Centipeda infelix ATCC 43532 (assembly GCF_000234095.1). GTDB lineage: Bacteria > Bacillota > Negativicutes > Selenomonadales > Selenomonadaceae > Centipeda > Centipeda infelix. Next base: position 368,575 of record NZ_JH376798.1, on the reverse strand, counting down.
GTCGCGGCGAGCGCGACGCACAGCGCCTTGAAGCTTGAGATGTCGCCCGCGCCCCTGTTCTTCGCACGGAGGATCAGTCCGAGCGCACGCGGCAGGTGCACGACCTGGATCAGCGAGAGGCGGATGGTGAGCAGGATGCCCGTGCCGACGAGCAGAGTGATGAGCGGAACGCCCCAGAGAAATGAGTCAATGGCGTTCAGTATGGGCAGAAATGAGTCCATGGCGATACCCCCTCAATAGTGTATTTTCATTTTCTTTCATAAATGAAAATATGCGGGTATTTTACCATGATAAAGCACGAAATGTCCATGTATACATGAAAAATGACGTTGCACGAGTTTTTCGTACAGCAGCCCCCATTGATCCACGTCTCCGGCCCCTCACTCCGAGCCAACAATCCCGATGTAGGTGATTTTCCCCTGCTCGGTGCGGAACACAATCGCGATATCGTACGGGTCGCGGTAGACGAGATTCTCCCTGCCATCCTCATATTTCGTGTCGCGCCACGGCTTGCCGTACGTCTGCATGACCCTCTCTGCGGGGTCGCCGACGGTCACGCCGGCCGGCGTTGCAATCCCGTTGTGCGCATTCGTGTTGAGGTACATGACCGTGTCCTTGATGAAAATGACCTTGAATGACGTTCCATAGGTGTACTCGTCCATCATCTCATCCAGTGCCGGGCTCATCCGCGGCTCGGTCCGAGCAGTCGGTGCGCCGTAGATTGCCTCGACCTGTGCACGCGTCGTTCCGACCATGAGCCCACCGAGCGCGATGTCGCTGCGCTGCAGCACATGTCCATCCCGATTGATCTGATCCTTGTACGCCGCCGTTGCTATGCCGGACATCACAAGCATAAGGACAGCGAGCAGTACAGCGATTTTCTTGTTCATAATCCTCAACCTCCAAAAATTATAGTCGAGAAAACGGAAACATAAAAAATGGTATTTTTTATGTTTCCTATATAGTATACTGTCTGCTCCCAGCAGAATCAATTAAAAGTTGCAGGGCTTTCGCGCAGAACGGCGAATCAATACAAAGAGAAAGCGAGAGGAGGAGTTCCCATGTCCATACTTGCCGCATACGTTCTGCCCCACCCGCCGCTGATCCTCCCCGAGGTCGGGCGGGGCGAGGAGAAGAAGATCCAGCTCACGGTAAATGCCTACGAACGCGCCATGAAGGAGGCGGCGGAGCAGAAGCCCGATACGGTCATCATCGCGAGCCCGCACACGGTCATGTACGCCGACTACTTCCACATCGCGCCGGGCGAGGAGGCAGAGGGCAGCTTTGCCCAGTTCGGCGCGGAGGAGGTCACGGTTGCAGCGCGGTATGACACGGTGCTCGCAAAGGAGATCGAAATGGAGGCGGGGGAGATCGGCATCGAGGCGGGCCCTGTCGGCGGCCGGAATGCCGCGCTCGATCACGCCGTCATGATCCCGCTCCACTTCCTGCACGCGCACACGCGAGACTTCCGCGTGGTGCGGCTCGGCATCTCGGGGCTGTCCCCGCTCGCACACTACAATTTTGGCAAATGCGTCGCACGCGCCGTCGATACGCTCGGACGGCGGGCGGTCTTCATCGCGAGCGGCGACCTCTCGCACAAGCTCACCCCCGAAGGCCCGTACGGATTCGCCCCCGAGGGGCCGCGCTTTGACAAGGCGTGCATGAAGTACCTTGAGGAGGGCGACTTCCTAAAGCTCCTGCGGATGGATCGCGCCCTCTACGAGCCGGCGGCGGAGTGCGGACTGCGCACGTTCTGGATGATGGCAGGTGCACTCGATGGGCAGGCGCTCAAGATCAAGAAGCTCTCCTATCAAGGGCCGTTCGGTGTCGGCTACGGTGTTGTGTCGCTCCGCGTGACGCGTGAGGATGTGCGCCGCAGCTTTGCCGAACGCTACGAGATGCTCGAACGGCGGGCGCAGGAGGAGCGGCGCGCCGCCGAGGACGATTATGTGCGGCTCGCACGCCACGCGATTGAGACGATTGTCCATACGGGGAAAAATGCAGAACTCCCACAGGGACTTCCGTCCGAGATGTCGGAGCGTGCGGGTGTCTTCGTCTCGCTCAAAAAGGACGGCGAACTGCGCGGCTGCATCGGCACGTTTGAGCCCACGACAAAGAATATCGCGGAGGAGATTCTCCAAAACGCCGCCTCTGCCGCTCTGCGCGACCCGCGTTTTCCACCCGTCAAGAAGGAGGAACTGGACGCGCTCGTCTACTCCGTGGATGTGCTCACAGAGCCGGAGCTGGTCGCGGGTGCGGATGCGCTCGATGTGAAAAAGTACGGTGTGATTGTCGAGTACCGCGCACGCAAGGGGCTGCTGCTGCCCGATCTCGCGGGCGTGGATACGGTGGAGGAGCAGCTGCGCATCGCCCGCCAGAAGGGCGGCATCCCCGCCGATGCACCGATCCGCATCTGGCGGTTTACCGTCGAGCGGCACCACTGAGATGGATACACGGCTCATCTGCGCGGATGGAGCGGTGGACACGTCTATAGATACACAGACTATACGTGCGAGCGGATCTGTGGACGCTGCTGCGTCTCCCACGGGCGCGGACACACCGATCACCTGTACGCTCTGCCCCCATGCCTGCCGTCTGCGTGCGGGCGCGACGGGATTCTGCCGTGCACGCAGGAACGAGGACGGCACGATCCGCGCCATCAACTACGGGCGACTCACCGCGCTCGCACTCGACCCGATTGAGAAAAAGCCGCTCTACCATTTTTATCCCAACCGTCAAATTCTCTCGGTCGGCAGCTTCGGCTGCAGCCTCGCGTGTCCGTTCTGCCAGAATGTGGGAATCGCAATGGCAGACGAGCACATCGAGACGGAGAACGTCACCCCCGCGCAGCTTGCCGCATTCGCCGAGGAGCTGCATCATCAGCCGCGCGGCAACATCGGCGTCGCCTTTACCTACAACGAGCCGCTCGTCGGCTATGAGTACATCATGGACACGGCCCCGCTCCTGCACGCGGCAGGGCTGAAGGTCGTACTCGTCACGAACGGCATGATCTGCACGGAGCCGCTCACGCGTCTCCTGCCGCACGTCGATGCGATGAACATAGATCTGAAGGCATGGCACACAGACACCTATCGGCGGCTTGGCGGCGACCTAGAGGCGGTGAAGTCGACCATCGCAACCGCCGTCGCACACGGCGTGCACGTCGAGGTGACAACCCTCGTCGTCCCAGGCATCAGCGACCGTGCCGAGGATATGGACGAGGAGGCGCATTGGCTTGCCACCCTCTCTCCCGACCTCCCGCTCCACATCAGCCGCTATTTCCCGCGTCACCGCATGAGCTCACCGCCGACACCGATCGCAACCGTCGATCGACTCACAGAAGTCGCACGGCGGCATCTGCGGCACGTCCATCGCGGGAACTGCTGAGCGAAGGATAAGTATTGTATAATGATATCTTTTCAAAGGAGATGACCCCATGACAAAGCACAAGAAACTTCGTACAATGATCGCCGCAATGACGGCGACGGCCGTGCTCTACGCAATGCCGGCGGGTTTTGCGGCAGAGGCACAGATGCAGAACGTGCCCGCCACGGAGACATCGGCACAGACAAGCTCCGCCGCAGCGCAGACAGCACCTGCACACAAAGAGATCCAGACCGCCAGACCGTTTGCCGTTGTCCGCGTGGACAAGAAGTGGGGTGCAGTCGCCCCCTCGGGCAACCTCACCATCCCTGCTGAGTACGATCAGATCACATCCTACTCGGCGGACGCGGTCGCCGTCCGTCAGGGCAAGAAATGGGGCGTCGTACGCCTCGACGGCACAGTCATCGTACCCGCCATCTACAAGACCATACAGCCGCTGTCTTCGGATATCATCATTGTCGGTGACGCAAAGGACAAGGTCGGTGCATACAACATGGCGGGCAAACAGATCCTGCCCGTTGAATACCTCGCGGTCGGTCCGTTCAGCGATGGGATTTCCTGTGTGCAGCGGAATGATAAAAAATACGTATTCTATCGGCAGGACGGCAGTCTGCTGACAAACGATGTGTACGATGCGGCGTATTCCTTCTCCGAGGGGCTTGCTCCCGTCAAAACACCAAGCGGAAAGTACGGGTTCATCGATACCACGGGGACGTTAGTCATTCCTGCCGCCTATGATTGGGCAGGCGGTTTTCAGGAAGGACTGAGCCGCGTCGAAATCAAGAAAAAGATCGGCTTTATCGACAAGTCCGGCACAATGGTCATCCCGCCGCAGTACCGCCCCGGAGACGTCTGGGACTTCCAGGACGGGCTTGCAATGGTGAAGGAAAAGAAGTACCGTGCATTCATCGACAAGACGGGCGCAAAGGTGATCCAGACGCGCTACAGCGACGTGATGCCGTTTGAGAACGGGCTCGCCGAGGTGCGCCGTGAAGTCAAGGTCGGACTGCTCGGCGGCTTCCTCACCAGTGCCGTCTCCTTTGCCACGGGAGTGCCGACGTTCGGGGTCGGTACCGATCTCATCGGCGAGAAGGTCAAACGCGGCTACATCGACAAGACCGGCACGGAGATCATCTCGACGAAGAACGACTACAACTCCCCCTTCATGGACGGTGTTGCACTCGTCCGCGTCAAGAGCAAATGGGGCATCGTCGATCGGAAAGGCGCGTACGTCGTCGAGCCGAAGTACAAGGGCATCCACTTCTTCTACGACGATCTCGCGGCGGTACAGGACGGCGACAAGTGGGGCTTTGTCGGACGTGACGGCAAAATCGTGATCGAACCGAGATACGACGAAGTGCACGACTTCACCGACGGACTTGCCGCCGTGCGGCAGGGCACAAGGTCCTTCTTCATCGACAAGACCGGACGCGTGCCCTTCCTCCTCCCCAATATGATTACGGAGATCGGAATGTTCAACGAGGGATTTGCACCTGTGAAGATCGATCTCGCATGGGGCTTTATCGACCGCACGGGCACGGTCGTCATCGCCCCTGCATACGACGAAGTGCTCACGCATCAGTACACGACGGACCGTCTGTAACGGATACGGATCGTGCCTTTCAGGAAAAAATCATCTTTCTTCAATAACATTTAATGCGTCAAAATAGGACTGTATTGCGCATATCGCACTACAGTCCTATTCGTTTGCGCGAAACTCTAAGAAATGCGAAACACATTGTCAAATATGCGTCTGCAGAACGGTTTGCACAAATGATCCGATTTGATATTTAATACTGCGCCCACACTATCCGAAGAAGGCCAAGGATGTCCCGATCCACCTCCCTCTTTCGTCTCATTTACCCCCTCTATGGATTATGTTATGAAATAGATAGATAGGTTTTCGTTCATTTGTTCCAGATTAGTGTATAGGTGAGTGGGATTAGCGAAAGGAGTCAATTTTATGAGGAGCCACGGAAAACACACGCGCAGAGGCCTCGGTGCACTGATCGCAGCAGGACTGGCGCTCGGGAGTACGGCGGCATATGCGGCACCGATTACCGATGACAATCATCAACTGACGATCACAGATGACATACAGACATGGCGGATGAACGGCGGTTACCTCAATCTGACCCATGCGAACGGGGACAGCGAGGCGTCGACGAGCGGCAATACCATTGAGGTGAACAGCAGAGACTTTAACATGACCGACATTCGCGGCAGCAGTATGATCTATACGCGCGCGACGAATGCGACGACAGCGGGCATAACGACGCTCGCAGCAGACCGCAACCGCATCACGCTGACCAAGGGCACGCTCACGCATGTCTTTGGCGGACGCATCCATGTGACGAGTACGCACGGCGGTGCCGTCTCCTACACGGCGAACGAGAACGCCGTCGTGATCGGAACGCACGGCACGCAAAACGGCGATCTGAACGGCGCGTCCATTGAACAGGTCGGCGCACTAGATGCTGTGTCCTTTGCCGCTGAGGTGAACAGGAATACGGTGACCATCAACAATGGCGGCACGGCAAATAACGTGACTGCCGCACGCGCCTCGCTCACGACGAACGGGGCGGGAAATGTTCGCATCAACGCCGCGGACAATCAGATCACGGCATCGGGCGGCACGCTCATGTATGGAGCGCTTGCGGGAAGGGCCTATGCCGATGCCCTGTACGGCACGGCAGAGACCCTCGTCGAGGGCAATCAAATTACGCTGACAGGCACTCGCGTAACGGCGGGCATGGCAGCGGGCAACGGCACGGCGTATGCACGCTCGAATGCGGCGACCGCCCTCACGAAGCGCAACAGCATCACGATCGAGAATGGGTCGGGTGCAATCATCGGCAATCTCACCGGCGGTGCTGCCTACGCACAGCGTACGACGAGAGGCGCGGCCGCAACGGCACAGGAGAACACGGTCACCGTCACGGCGGGCACCTACAGCGACGGACGCGATGTCACGGGCGGAAATGCAGGTGCATCGGGTGAGCTGCGCACGGTCGCAGCGACGGCACACGCGAACCGCATCACACTCAGCCCCGTGCGTGCCCCATGGGAGGAGATCCGCGGCGGCAATGCAAATGCAAATGCGCTCGACACCGAGGCACAGGCTGTCGCGAGCGGGAATATCGTCACGCTGAACGGCGGAACCTTCGAAAAGGATATCTTCGGCGGTGACAGCTACGCACAGGCGACGCGCGGCACAGCAGTTGCCACAGCAGAGAGCAATGAGGTGTATCTGCGCGGCGGCACCTACATGGGTTCCATCTACGGCGGGCGTGCGTGGACGAATGCCGCTGCGCATACGACGGCAATCGTGCGCGGCAACATCGTTGAGATCGCGGGCGCCCCCGATCTCACGCGGGCGCAGCTGTACGGCGGCGATGCCAGAGCGGCAAGTGTAGTGCGCGCGGACAACACACTCATCGTGCGTGAGACGAAAAACATCACAGCGCAGAGCATTGGGGATTTTCAAAAACTCGCATTCTACGTGCCTGCAGGCATGACTGTAAATGATACGATGCTGCGTGTGACCTCGAATGCCAATACCAACCTCAGCGGCACAACGCTCGCGGCATATCTGCCGGGCAGTTCGACGGCAAATCGTCTGCGCCTCCTGCGCACGGAGAACGCGCAGATCGAGACCGACAGCGCGACGACCATGACTGTCTACGAAGGCGTCTCGGGGCATCGCACGGCAAAGATGGGGGTCACGAACGATAAGAAGGAGCTGGTCGTCAAGGTCGACGGCAGTGCGATCGACGGGAATACCCCCCCGAATCCCAACCCGAACCCAAACCCGAACCCGAATCCAAATCCCAACCCAAACCCAAACCCGAATCCAAATCCCAACCCAAACCCAAACCCGAATCCAAATCCCAACCCGAACCCAAATCCAAATCCAAACCCGAATCCGAACCCGAATCCAAATCCCAACCCCAACCCGAATCCGAATCCGAACCCAAATCCCAACCCGAACCCGAATCCGAACCCAAATCCCAATCCGGGCAATAACGGCTTCGTCCTGCATGAGAACACGAAGTCCCTTGCTGAGACCATGACCGGTACTGCCGCGTTCCTCGGTGCGAGCGGCGACCTCATCGCAGGCGGCGGCATGACGAGCGCCTCAGCAGAAGCAGCGGGAGCGAGTGGATTCGCCCCCTTTGCTGCCGTCGGCGGATCGAGTCTGCGCCATGAAACCGGCTCTCATGTGAATGTCCGAGGCATGAATCTTGCCGTTGGCTTCTCACGTGAGGTCATGCGCGGCGATGACCGCATCCTCTTCGGTCCCATCGTCGAGTACGGACGCGGCAGCTACGACTCCTATCTCGATGACGGCACGCACGGCGAAGGGAATACCCACTACGTCGGCGGCGGCGTCTTCCTCAAGCAGGAGAAAAAGGACGGCATATTCTACGAAGGCAGTCTGCGCCTTGGCCGCATGAGCACAGACTACGAGGCAGACCTTCCTGTCGGCGGGATCACACGCCGTGCGTCCTATGATACGGACGCGAACTATGTCGGTGCACATCTCGGTCTCGGACATACGGCAAAGGCGGCAAACGGAACGGAGCGCGAGCTCTATCTGCGCTACTTCTATACGCATCAGAACGGTGCGAGCGCAACCCTCTCGACCGGCGACCGCTATGACTTCCACGCCGTCGACAGCCACCGCCTGCGCACGGGCGCACGCTGGACGATCCCGAAGGGGAGCGGCGCACTCATCCTCGGCACTTCCCTTCAGTATGAATTCAAGGGGGACGCAGGTGCAACTTACCACACGGGCGGCTTCTCCTACGATACCCCGAGCCCCTCGCTCAAGGGTCTCTCCGCGAGCCTCGAGCTCGGCTGGAAAGCCCCGCTCAGCAAAAACGCCACTGCCGACCTCAGCGTCGAGGGCTGGGCAGGCAAGCAGCGCGGTGTTACCTTCAAGGCAGGTTTTGACTGGAGATTCTAACACATCAAATAAGGATCTACGGCATCGTGCCGAACGGTCAATCATCATATACAAAATGCCCCTTTCACGGGGGCATTTTTATTGGCGATACATCAGCGGATCCACCTCGGAGCGAATCCCGTGGAGCGCGAGCTCCTCTGCAATCTGCTCGGTCGTGCGCAGCAGCAGAGGACGAGACGTGCGCCAGACCATCTTTTTAAGGTATGAGCTTCCATCATAAACATAGCGGCGGCTCTTCTGCCCATCCTTTTTCACAATCTGCATCTCCCCCATAAATGTGAGGTTCCCTTTGGTCGAGCGGCAGAAAAAACGCACGACGCGAATCTCATCAAACGCATAGCTCTCCTCTGCCGTGCCGCACAGTCCGTGGTAAAATGCAATTAGGTGACCGTCCTCGATGCGCAGCATATCATAAAACGCATCCTCCTCTCGAGAACGCGCGAGAAACCGTACCGTCAATACACCCACAGCGATGCCGGCTGACAGGAGCACCGTGATCCAAATAATTTCTTCCATTCGCATACCTCTCCTGCCTGCACCATAAAAGAGCCTACAGCAAAGACCTCCCACACCATCCACAGTGTGAGAGGTCTTTGTGTGTGATGTCGTTACAGCATCGCCGAGACAGCCGCCGCCGTCGCGATGGAGCTTTGCGCCGCCTTCGACATGAGCAGCGGATCCGTGCTCTGCTCAAGTGCCTGATGCTTCATCTTCTCGATCGTTTCGGAGACGAGATCCTTGCCCGCCTCGGGGTGCGAGCCGCGCGTCACGATCTGGGAGACGAGCTTCGTCCCCTCGTAGATCTGCGTGATGACCGTACCGTCCGCAAGCACGCGCGTGATGACCGTATCGCCGACCTTATCCGCCCAGTCACATGCCTCCGCTGCCTTCATCTCCTTGAAATTCTGCAGCATCTTCGCGAAAGTATCGGACGTATCCTCCTTGACGGGATTTGTACGCCGCTCAGTAGATGCCGGCACAACTCCACGACTGCCATAGAGCTTCTCGAGTTCCATCGATTTCCCTCCCTTCGCGCTTCCTGCTTGGTATCGACTTCCTTACCATTTCTATCGGAGAAATTCCATCGTTCTTAACATTTTTCCTTGAATTCCCATCGGTTTTCCGATAATATAGAATCGTACGAAAAAGGAGATGACGAGAATGAGCGAACTGCTGTCCTTTGGCTCGGACTATCTGGAGGGCGCACACACGGAGATCCTGCAGCGGCTTGCTGCGACAAATCTGGAGCAGACGGCGGGCTATGGACTGGACACTTACTCCGATGCGGCACGGGAGAAGATCCGAAAGGCATGCCGCAGTCCGCGGGCAGAGATTCATTTTCTCGCGGGCGGAACGCAGACGAACCGCATTGTGATCTCATCTCTGCTGCATCCCTACGAAGGCGTGATTGCCGCAGACACAGGGCACATCACCGTACACGAGGCGGGCGCGATCGAGTGCGGCGGTCACAAGGTGCTCGCGCTCCCGCACACGGACGGCAAACTCACGGCACGCGCCATTGAAGCCTGTCTGCGTGCCTATTACGAGGACGCGAACCGCGACCACATGGTGCGTCCCGGCATGGTCTATCTCTCGCATCCGACGGAGTACGGCACGCTCTACACGATGGACGAGCTGGAGGTCATCAGCGCGATCTGCCGTGCGAACAAGATCCCGCTCTTCCTCGACGGTGCGCGGCTCGCGTACGCGCTCGGCTGCCCCGCGAATGAGCTGCCCCTGCCCGCCATCGCACGCCTGACGGATGTGTTCTACATCGGCGGGACAAAGTGCGGTGCACTCTGCGGCGAGGCGGTTGTGTTCCCGAAGCCCGCTGCCATCCCGCACTTCTTCACCATCGTCAAGCAAAGCGGCGCACTGCTCGCAAAGGGGCGCGTGCTCGGCATCCAGTTCGACACACTCTTTACCGATGGACTGTACGAGCGTGGCGGAGCGCACGCGGTAGCGGCAGCCGACCGCATCCGCGCGGCACTCACGGAAAAGGGCTACCGTATCGCCATCGACAGCCCGACAAACCAGATCTTTCTCGCGCTCGATGACGCGCAACTCATGCACCTCTCCGCGCACGTCAGCATGGGATTCTGGGAGAAACAGGGCGACGTGACCATCATGCGCATCGCGACCAGCTGGGCGACACGGGATGCGGACGTGGAGCGATTGATCGCGGTGCTGTAAGAGAAAATTTGCTTGTATCGCCGCAGGATTCCTCCTGCCCAGGATGTTTCAATCACATGATACGACAATGATAGATAAAGTTCAAACACACTTTCCAACAGAGACTGCTGCACGAAGATTCGCCCCTCACGCAGCAGTCTCTCTTTGTTTCGTCTGCAGCAATTACACCAGATCTACGCGCAGTACACCGTCGATCTGACGGAGGGTATCGACGATGAAGGTGGGCTTCAGGTGTTCGCCGTTATACACCTCGAAGTTGAGGTAGACGCGCCGCTCGCCGTCAGTCTCCGCCTCGTCCTCGTCGGTCTTGACCTTCACACCGCGCGAACGCAGGTGCAGATCCTCGATGCACGCACTGATGCGCATGATCTGTCCCGGGCGGTCGACGGTATGGATGGAGAGCGAGAGCATGTGATCGTGGTCGACCCATGCGTCAAGGCGCGAGAGGTTGCCGAGGATCAGAAAGACAATCGCCGTTGTCACGCCCGCACCGAGGTAGAAGCCCGCACCGACGGCGAGCCCCACGCCCGCAACAACCCAGAGCGTCGCTGCCGTCGTAAGCCCCGTAACGGTCAGCCCCTCCTTCATGATCGCCCCCGCACCAAGGAAACCGATACCGGAGACAACCTGTGCCGCCAGACGTGCGGGATCGGCGTTCGTCTTTCCCTCCACATTGTCGTAGAGTGCCTGTGACAGGATCATGATCAGGCACGCGCCGAGCGCGACCAGCATATTCGTCCTGAGCCCCGCCGACTTGTGCCGCATCTGCCGCTCGTAGCCGATGATCCCGCCCATCGCGCACGCAAGCACGAGGCGCAGGCAGATTTCCCATTCCTGCATGAGTTACTTCCCTTCTATAATATACCTTTGATAAATCTGTACTCGGCAGCGTAACGATGCGTTCGCAAGGAGTACATATGAGCACTGTTCCACATTATCCACAGCTGTGCAGAACTCTGTGGACAAAATTGTTCAAAATCCCGAAAACGCCTTTATCCACATAGTTTTACACAGTGTGCATAATTTTTACGAACGAATTTACAATTTCTGTGGATAATGTGGATAAAATGGTGGATAACCCCATATATGGAGTGAAAAATATCTGAAAATCTATATTTTGTACGATAAGGCACATAACTTATCCACACTCCTGTGGGATAAAACAGTGGATTTTATTTTGCTGTACGCCCACGGTTTTGTGCAATCCCGTCAGCGTTCCTCCGCCCTCCACAAACGGTAGGGATGTGCAATCAGAGCCGCGTTGTAGTAGCGTTTCAGTCCCGTTACCTCCGCCCCTGCCCACGCGGGCAGAGCGAACACCTCCGTCTCGGAGGTGAGCTCGATTTCGGCGACAATGAGCCCTTCGTTTGCCCCGTGGAACACATCCACCTCCCAGACGTGCCCGGCATAGTTTTCCACATAGCGTGTCTTTTCCACAAGAGGCTCGTCGCAGAGTGTGAACAGTTCCTGCGCCTCGGCATGGGGAATCTCGTACTCGTATTCGAGCCGCCGCGCCCCTTCTGTTTTGCCCTTGATCGTCAGGAAGCCCTGCCTCCCTGCCGTTCGGATTCGTACGGTTCGGCTCGGGTCACGCGAGAGATAGCCCTGTGCCATTTCGATACCGACGGTTGTCGGACGAAAGCTATCGTTTACCTTGAATTTTCGTTCGATTTCAACACCCATGAAGCCGCGTCCTTTCTGGATTCTATTGAAGAAGCCCTTGCATATTCCGCGCATTTGCTATATATTATGTGATACTGAACGGATGAGGTTATTCTATCAGTGCACGCGCCTGAACGCAAGGCGGCAGTACTGAATACACATCCGCCACAGGTAGGGAATCTTTCGATCATACGGTGCGCTGCCCTGCATGGACGTTCGTGCAGAGCAACACATCACGGGAATATAGGGGAGGAAAGGATCGATCCTGCTTTGACAACATTACCACCCAAGAGACGTACAACGAAGAAGAGGGTCTGGCCGTACGTTCTGCTCGGCACCATCTTCATCTTTGTCCTCGCGGCAGTTGCGGGTGCATTCTTCGCCCAGAGCAGTCTGCTCGACCGCGCAAAGACCGACCACAAGGAAGAGCTCCTCGTCGCAAAGGACAAGGCGACGATCATGATTATGGGGGTTGACGAGCGCGAGGACGATGTGGGGCGCAGCGATACGCTCATGGTCGCGACAATCGACCCCGTGCGGAACGAGACCTCGCTTCTTTCGATCCCGCGCGATACGCGCGTGGCGATTCCCCGCAACGGCTACGACAAGATCAACGCCGCATACGCATACGGCGGAGAGAAACTGACGCAGCGCACGGTCGAAGATTTCCTCGGCGTACGCATCGACCACTACATCATCATCAACACCCACGCATTCCAAAAGATCATCGATGCCATCGGCGGCATCGACATCAACGTGGAAAAGCGGATGTACTACGAAGATCCGTGGGATGACGACGGGGGGCTCATCATCGACCTGCGCCCGGGACTGCAGCACATGGACGGCAAGACCGCCGTCACCTACGTCCGCTATCGCGACGAGGAGGGCGACATCGGACGCGTCAAGCGCCAGCAGAAGTTCATGCGCGCCTGTGTCGATGCCGTCACCACGCCTGCGATCCTGCCACGCCTGCCGGGCATCATCAGCAGCGTCATCGACAGCGTCAAGACCGACCTCAGCGTCCGCCAGATGCTTGAGTTCATCGGCACCCTCAAGGAGTCGCAAGCAAAGGGGCTGCGCACCGACATGGTCCCCGGACGCCCGCTTTACATCGACGGCGTGAGCTACTGGATCCCCGACATGGCACAGCTGCGGCGCGGCATGGCGAGCGCACTCGGCGTTACACTCACGAACAACGATCGCAGCCGCATGGAGCGCGCCGTACAGGAGTACGAGGACTCCATCCCCGCAGGAGCGACCGAGATCCCTGAGGGAGATACCTCCGTCGGACGTGCCGTCAGTGCCGACGAGGCACTGGGCAACAGTCGGAAAAAATCCGACAAGGATGCCAAAGAAAGCCGCGATACGCGCAAGGACAGCTCCTCCGATCGTACGCGGACCAATGCGCGTGATTCGGCGGACGAGAGCGCGTCGCGTCCCGGACGCAGCAGCGATACCACAGCCACCTCCGATACAGGCCGCCACGCAAGCACGCGACAGAGCGCAGATGCTCCCGCGGAGCAGTCCTCCGCGCGGACAAGCCGCAGTGCGGACACCGATGCACCCACGCGCGGGAGTGCAGGTTCCGGCAAGGAGGAATAGCACGATTGTGCTGATGCAAGGTTCTGATGTCCAAAAGCAACCCCTAGGAAGTACGTGATCCCTTGCGCAACAAAGCGTTTGCATCGGACATCATATCGGTACAGATACATACAATAATATAATTTATTTCATTAGGAGAGCAGCGGGAGATTTCCCACAGAAAGGAAGATTCATCATGGCAAGCAAATTTGACGCAGAGGCACTCGAACTTCACAAGCGTTATCACGGCAAACTCGCCGTCACCCCGACCGTCCCCCTCGGCACGCGTGACGACCTCAGCCGCGCCTATACACCGGGCGTTGCCGCACCGTGCCTGGCGATCAAGGAGAACCCCGAGACCATCTACGACTACACCACCAAGGGCAACATGGTCGCCGTCGTCACGAACGGCACCGCCGTCCTCGGCCTCGGCAACATCGGCGCAGGCGCAGGACTGCCCGTCATGGAGGGCAAATCCATCCTCTTCAAGGGCTTCGCGGGCGTGGACTCCGTCCCGGTCTGCGTGAACAGCCAGAAAGTCGAGGATGTGATCAAGGTCTGCCAGCTGATCGCCCCCACCTACGGCGGCATCAACCTTGAAGACATCAAGGCCCCCCAGTGCTTTGACATCGAGAACGAGCTCAAGAAGACCCTCGACATCCCCGTATTCCATGATGACCAGCACGGCACGGCGATCGTCGTCGTCTCCGCGCTCCTCAACGCATACAAGTACCTCGACCGCGATCTGCGTGCGGCGAAGATCGTCATCAACGGCGCGGGCGCGGCAGGACAGGCGATCGCGCGCCTCCTCTTTGCCTACGGCATCCAGACCGTCGTTCTCTGCGACACCACGGGCGCGGTCTACGAGGGGCGTACCGAGAACATGAACCCGTACAAGGACGCCCTTGCAAAGGTCTCCAACCGCCAGAAGGAAAAGGGCACACTCGCGCAGATCATCAAGGACAAGGACATCTTTATCGGTGTCTCCGCGCCCGGCAGCCTCACGCCCGAGATGATCAAGAGCATGAATGCGGATCCCGTCATCATGGCGATGGCAAACCCCGTCCCCGAGATTTTGCCCAACGAGGCAAAGGCGGCGGGTGCACGCATCGTCTGCACGGGCCGCTCCGACTTCCCGAACCAGGTCAATAACCTCCTCGCATTCCCCGGCATCTTCCGTGGGGCGCTCGACGTGCGTGCGAAGGAGATCAACGATGAGATGAAGATCGCCGCAGCCAATGCGATTGCCTCCCTCATCCCCGAGTGCGAGCTCAACGAGACCAACATCATCGCAAGCCCGCTCGACCCGCGCGTCGCTCCGACCGTCGCTGCCGCCGTCGCAAAGGCGGCACTCGACACCGGTGTTGCCCGCCTGACGGACATCACCCCCGAGGCCGTCGCCGCCCATACGCGCGAACTGCTCGGACATACGGTTGCCTAAATCGCATAGAACATCACTGGGGCTGCTGCACAAAGACGTTTCTGTCTTTGTGCAGCAGCCCTTTTTTGCATAGATACACCTATAAACGAATCACAGGAATAATAGTTCGCTATATAAATAAAATATATTTTCTTAATCTCGTTTCAAATGATATGCTTCGATTTAATGTGCTTATTTGCTTGCAATCACGACAAATAAGCGAGTGCTTCAATTTTATAAGGGGGTATGGATTGGCGCGAAACGCGTCGCTGTGTCGGATCGTCCTGCCGATCAGGGCTCCAAGAAATCCTACCTTTACACAGGCAGCAAGGTCCGCAATCTCGTTGGCGGCGCAACGCGCAATACCGCCGGAACGATCTTCCAGCAGGAGTCCAAGCCAATCACCGTTGAGAACTACAGCGGCTGGCAGCGCGTCATCTACGAGCGCAATGCAAAAGGCGTCTTCGAGTCCGGGGACTTCGTCGTGAAACACGCCGCGCCAAACTCCGGCATCATCCTGCGGACGGATAACACGGGGCTGAACACGGGCTCGGCGGATCCGATGGATCGCTTGAAGGTCAACGACACACTCAACAGCCTCGCGCAAAAGCTGCACTACGTCGCCTACCAGAGCGGCGAACGCAACCTCACGGGACAGGTGGAGATCGCCGAGGGTCTAACCGCCCCGGCAGCCGTGCTCAAGGTCGGGGAGATCAGCTATACCCCCGATGGCAAAGGCGCTTACACGAGCACGGACACTCTTCCGCTGCCGACCACCGAGCGCAAGATCGAAAAGCATTCGACAGGCGCTAGCATCGGCTATCGGCTGATTGACAACAAAAAGGTTTTCTGGAATGACAACGTCACCGTCGATGTCTCCGGCTCCGGCGGCGGTAATGCGCACAAGAATGTGACAGGGCTCTACCTCCTCGACGGCGGACAGCTGACGATCAACGGCAATCTGAAGCTCCGCCTTGCCAATGCTGCGCCGGCAACGCGCGGCGATGCGCCCGGCGCGGATGTCGCCCACTACTACATGAGCGGCGTCTATGCGGGCTATGGCGGAGTCAGCGGCGATGGGGACAACAACAACACGAGGTTCACCCTCCACGGCGACCTTGATATGGATGTCGTAGGCGTCGGTCTGCAGGCGAACAAGGACGGATACATCACTGTGGGTGGCGGCACGATCAAGACGCACGCACTCACGACATCGGATACCTATGCCCTTCTCGCCGAAGAAGGCTCTGTCTTTATGAACACGGGCAAACTCGGGCAGGAGCGCGGTATGCGTCGCGTGAACATCACCGGCAATCTCGGTGTCATCCACAAGAACTACGGCATGGATCCGAATCCGGACAAGCACGGCTCCTTTATCTCCCTCTCGCTGCCCACGGCAGACTCCGTGCTCACGGGCGGCATTCTGAACGAGTACGAGGAAAGCGGTGCGAACAAATACGACTCCGGTGTCGATCTCTATCTTTCGGGCGGCGCACAGTGGAACAACCAGTGGCTCGGCGCACATCGGGCAAAGGCCGTACAGGCACGTGAGAACGCAGAGACCTACCTCTACAAGGGCAGCAAGGTACGCACCCTCTTCGGCGGTGCAACCTATCGGCAGCAGGGCAATATCTTCCAGCAGGAGGATACGCCGATCACCGTCAACAGCTACCGCGGCTATGAGCGCGTCATCTATGGGCGCAAGGCGGACGGCAGCATCGCAGGCGGCGACTTCATTGTCAAACAGGCTGCTCCCGGCTCGCTCATCACACTGCGCACAGACAACACAGGCCTCAACACCTCCTCGGAGGATGCCGCAGAGAAGGCAAAGGTCAACGAAACACTGAATGCGCTCGCGGGCAAGCTGCGCTATCAGGGCTATGCACAGGGGGAGCGCAACCTCCGGGGTCTCGTTGAGATCGCCGAGGGGCTGACCGCGGCATCGGCATCCCTCCGCTATGGAGAGATCGGCTACAAGGCGGACGGACAGGGTGAATTTACAGGTGCGTCCAAGCGTTCGCCGCAGTCGAATGACCTCATCGACACCGATATGGAGACGAAGGTCACGCGTGGTGATTCGGAGACACAGATCATGCGCGGTGCAAAGAGTGCAGCGACGGGGTCTGCCATTTTCTGGCGCGGCAACAACAACGATCTGCAGCGCCGCATGGGCGAGCTGCGTCTGAACAGTGCGGAGCGCGGCGTTTGGGCGCGGTACCTCGGCGGTAAGATGAGCCTGAATGAACAGCGCACGAACATGAGCCAGCGGTACAACATCATGCAGGTCGGCTACGATCAGAAGGTGCGTGACTGGACATTCGGCGTCGCTGGAGAGTATGGAAAATCCAGCGTTTCCTATGGGAGCGGCAGCGGCACGGGACACCTCGGCGGACTGGCCGTCTATGCGCTTCATCAGGGCAAGCGCGGTGACTATCTCGATGTCATCGGCAAGTTCAGCAACATTCAGAACGAATACAAGGTGTTCAATGATATGGGACACCGTGTCGAGGCAGACTACCGTACAAACGGCGTATCGCTCAGCATGGAATACGGCAAGCGTATCGCACAGCCGCACGGCTTCTACATCGACCCAAGCGTCGAGCTGACGATGGGGCATCTCGCGGGCAAGAACTACGATGCTGCGAGCGACATCCCCGGCAAAGTGCTGCACGTTCAGCAGGATGCCATCAACTCGACCATTGGACGCATCGGTATCGGCATCGGTCAGGAAACCGAGAAGAGCAACATCTTCTTGAAACTCGCGCTTGCGCATGAGTTTAGTGCCAAGGTCAGGAACACCTACAGCGCACCCAGTGAGCCGACGAGCAGCACCGAGGTGGATCTGAAAGACACCTGGCTGGATGTCGAGTTTGGCGGCAGCTACAAACTCAGTAACGCAGCCTATGTCTACGGAACCCTCACAAAGGATTTCGGTGCAGCGCTCAAGAATGACTGGCGTGCAGATGTGGGCGTGCGATTCAGCTTCTAAAAAATCACTGACAACAAATTAAGGGCTTTTCTGCGGAACATCCTCGCAGAGAAGCCCTTATTTTATTGCTTATGATCTCTGAGATACGCCTTTGCTGACCTTTGACATACCTCAAAATAGTGCGCCAGACGCTCCTCCAAGACCGCCGTGTCCTTCTCACCGGACGAATGCCCTGGATTCTCGTACAGCGTCGCCGTCCAGTCTCCCTCCGCGCGCAGATAGAACGTCATCACCCGAACGGCACGCGTCCGATCCTCCGTGTGCGTCGGCAAATAGTAAAACGTAATCCTGCGCCCATGTGCCTCAGCGAGCAGCGTGTCGTCGCCCTGTGGACGGTAGAGCGCATGCAGCTCCCGACACACACGTACCACATCCGCTCCGTGTGCCTCATGGAGGAAGATGATATCCCCCTTTCCAAAGAGCGTATCCCCCTGTATGGGATCTGTCAGCGAACACTCCCGCAGTGCCTCTGCCTCCTCCGGAGAAGCCGCCGTGAGATGATATCCCGACGTGATGGCACACACCTTGGGATAGAGATGAGCGAAATACGCCTCCGCATACGTCGCAGCGGCATCCGTATCGCGATAGAGGAATGGATAGGGGAAATGAGCGCGCCGAATCTCCGCCGTGCAGGTGAAGTGAATCCCGTTTCCTTCGTCATAGAGCGCATAGACATTCTTCTGAAACGGCTTCTCCCGCTCGACCTGCACCGACTCCGGCACAACATGTGTCCCATAGGCATGAAACGTGTCATTGACACGCACGGCAACCTCATCTGCCGCAGCAGGATCGCTGTTTTCCGTCACCCAAAAATCACAACCCAAAAGCATGGAACACAGCAGGACAAGCACCGAAAGACAGACCCATCGCTTCATATCAGCACATCTCACATTCTGTCCGCAGCGCGTACGAACCGCTCCCAGATCTCTGCATATGCCGCCTCCACGTCACAGACATACGTGCGTGCGTCGGTCAGCGGGGCGTGCGCGAGGATCGTGCGCAGATTCGTCCGCAGGGAGGCGAGGGTCTCGGGCGCGGATGCCAGTGTCGCCGCGATCTGCACATAGTCCGCAGGGGTATCGGCGATCAGTTCCGCGAGGTTTGCATTTGTAAGGAGGCTCTCCCCGAACCGCGCACCGTGGCTCGCCCCGCGCAGAGTCACAACGGGCACGCCCATCGCCAAAGCCTCGCAGGTGGTGATGCCGCCCGTATAGGGGAATGTGTCGAGCGCGATGTCCATATCCCCGTACTCTGCGAGATGGTCTCGGCTGAACGCACGCATCTCCACGCGTTCCGGGGGAATCCCGCAGCGCGAGAAACGCTCTGCCGCGAGCTCTCTGCCCTCCGCACTCGCAAAGAGTTTGCTCTTCAGGAGAAGACGGGAGCGCGGTACGACATCGAGCACCTCTTTCCAGAGACGCAGTACCTCGTCCGTCACCTTGCTGAAATTGTTGAACGAGCCGAACGTCACAGAACCGCTCTGCTCCATCGGCGGCGGGGCAACGGGGGGAAGCCCCTCGGGCAGCACATAGCAGAAATGGCTGTGCGGCAAACGGATCATCTCCTCCGTGAAGGAGGGATCTGCCGTCCCTATGGGATCGACGTGCACATCCGAGAGCATATAGTCAATGGCGGGCAGCCCCGTCGTATTGAAGTAGCCGATGCCCGTCACCTGCACGGGCGCGGGCTTGTGCGCGAGCACGGGAAGGCAGTTGTGCTGTGTGTGTCCCGCGAGGTCAACGAGAATGTCGATCTCGTCCGCGCGTACCAGTGCCGCGACCTCCTCTGCGGGCATCCCCTGTATGTTGCGCCACGCATCCGCCGCCGCACGCAGCCCGTGCGAGAGTGCGTCCTCCATGCAGTTCGCATAGCAGCAGACGGTAAAACGCGTGCGGTCATGGAGTGCGAGGAGTGGGCGGATCAGCGTACCCACAGGGTGCGTGCGCAGGTCAGGCGAGATGTAGCCGACGCGGATGCGGTCGTGCCCGCGCGCAGCGTCCGCACGAGACGCGAGCGGCGTGACATCCGCATAGAGCGCACCGTAGCCGCGTGCAAGATCTGTGTACGAGGAGCGCAGACCCTCGGGCAGATAGTTCGCAGCAAAGAGGGCGTTGCTGTACTCTGCCGCCCTCTGCGCGGGGCGTGTCTCGTGACGGCCGGATGCGCGGAAGGCATCGACCGCCGCCGCGCTCTCACCCGTCAGCGTCAGAGCCTCGCCGAGGAGGCTGTAGGCACTCGCGAGAAAGACCGTATGATAGGCGATGTTATCCCCTGCGGCGATGCGCCGTTCCAGTGCGGCGATCAAGGTGCGCAGATGCACGATCTCAGTGCAGAACTTCCCCTCCGCACGGTCGATGTAGACCTCCTGCCGCGCCGCCCCCACGTGATCGGGACGAATCGTGCGGATGCGTGCGATCTCCGCGCGTGCCTCCTCGTATCGCTCCAGCCCCGTCAATGCCGCCGCACGGATGTAGCGCATCTCCACATCCTCGGGCAGAGCCGCGAGCAGCTCCGCCGCCGCCTCTGCCGCGCGTGCGTACTCCTTCGCCTCGTACAGCGCATTCGCCCGCATCAGCATCTCCTGCCGTCGCGCTGCTATGTTCTTCATGCGTCCACCTCCATCCGCTTTATTCGACGATGAGATACAAAATCCCTTTTAGCGTGCTATGCGTGCAGCTAATGTATGGGGAATGGCAATGCAGCCATGCGAACTCCTCGCGTAAGCCTAAATGATGCGGACGGATGGATATGCCGCTATGCGTGCTCCGTAGCAAACCCTAGTGGAGCAAGCGGAGGAAAGGGCTCGTTCTGCCCCCTGCGGATTTTAACCGTTCAAGCGAAGCGCGTTTGGAATCCGCAGGTATTTAGGCAGATAAGAGCCCGACCACTTGCGTAACGAGGGTTCTGCGAGGAGTACGCAAGCAGAAACGCCCCCACATTCCCCGCAAACATAGACTTTTCCCCGCGAAAATGCTATAATCAACGTGGCATTTTATGGAACGAACACAAAGAGGTGACATTTTGGATCTGGATTTTGGACAGGGGCGCATCGTCCCGGTCAACCTCGAACACGAGATGAAGAACTCCTACATCGACTACGCGATGAGCGTCATCGTTGCGCGCGCCCTGCCGGATGTGCGCGACGGTCTGAAGCCCGTACACCGCCGCATCCTCTACGCGATGCAGGGCTCGGGCATGACAAGCTCCAAGCCGTACAAAAAATCGGCGCGTATCGTCGGTGAAGTGCTCGGTAAATATCACCCGCACGGCGACACCTCCGTCTACGACGCGATCGTCCGCATGGCGCAGGACTTCTCCATGCGCTACATGCTCGCGGACGGGCACGGCAACTTCGGCTCGGTCGACGGTGACTCGGCGGCAGCAATGCGCTACACCGAGGTACGCATGTCGAAAATCGCGGAGCTGATGCTGCGCGACATCGACAAGGAAACCGTCGACTTCACCGACAACTACGACGGCTCGGAGAAGGAACCGACCGTCCTCCCTGCGAAATTCCCGCAGCTCCTCGTCAACGGCACGGCGGGCATCGCCGTCGGCATGGCGACCAACATCCCGCCGCACAACATGGTCGAGGTCATCAACGGCACGCTGATGCTCATCGACAACCCCGAGACCACCATCGAGGAACTCATGGGCGTTATCAAGGGTCCCGACTTCCCGACAGCAGGGCTCATCCTCGGCACGGAGGAGATCCGCAAGGCATATACGACGGGACGCGGCGTGGTGAAAATGCGTGCACGCGCCCACATCGAGACCATGTCGAACGGCAAGCCGCGCATCATCGTCACCGAGCTCCCGTACCAGGTCAACAAGGCACGTCTCATCGAGAAGATTGCCGAGCTTGTCCGCGACAAGCAGATCGACGGTGTGACAGATCTGCGCGACGAGTCCGACCGCAGCGGTATGCGCATCGTCATTGAGCTGCGCCGCGACAGTGCCCCCAACGTCATACTGAACCAACTCTATAAGCACACGCAGCTGCAGGACAGCTTCGGCATCATCATGCTCGCCCTCGTCGACGGGCAGCCCGTCATCATGAACATCAAGCAGATGCTCGGGCACTACATCAGCCATCAGGAAACAGTCATCACGCGGCGCACGCAGTACGAGCTCGCAAAGGCGGAGGCACGCGCTCATATTCTCGAAGGACTGACCATTGCCCTCGATCATCTGGACGCTGTCATTACAACGATTCGCGAGAGCCGTACAGCGGACATCGCACGCACGGCACTCATGGATGGGTTCAACCTCACGGAGAAGCAGGCACAGGCGATCCTTGATCTCAGACTGCAGCGGCTCACGGGCCTCGAGCGCGAGAAGATCGAGGAGGAGTACCAAGAGGTACTGCGGATGATCGAGGAGCTCAAGGGCATCCTCGCCGACCGCATGAAGGTACTCGCCATCATCAAAAACGAGCTCATCGAGGTACGCGACAAATACGGTGACGAACGCCGCACGGAGATCACATTTGACGCGAGCGAAATGGACATCAAGGATCTCATCGCTGAGGAAGACGTGGTCGTCACGCTCACGCTCAACAACTACATCAAGCGCATTCCTCTGGACACCTATCGCCGTCAGCGGCGCGGGGGCGTCGGGGTCAAGGGCATGGGGACGAAGGAGACCGACATCGTCAGCGACCTCCTCATCACGACGACGCACCACGACATCCTCTTCTTTACCAACCGCGGGCGTGCGTTTGTGCTGAAGGCATACGAGATCCCCGAGAGCGGGCGGCAGGCGAAGGGCACCGCCATCGTCAACCTCCTCGCCGTTGAGAGCGACGAGCGCATCACCGCCGTCATCCAGATCAAAGAGTTCCGCGCCGACCGCTTCCTCTTCCTCGCGACGAAGCGCGGCGTGGTGAAGAAAACTCCACTCGCCGAGTTTGCAAACATCCGCAAGAGCGGGCTGCGGGCGGTCAACCTCGATGAGGACGACGAACTCATCGGTGTGAAATTCACCGACGGCGAGAACCGCATCATGCTCGGCACACGCCACGGCAAGGCAATCGCCTTCCCCGAGGACGGTGTGCGCTCCATGGGGCGCGTCACGCGCGGCGTGCGCGGCATCAACCTCAGCGACGGCGATGAGGTCGTCGCGATGGACATCCTGAAGCAGGGCTCCGAAGTGCTCACCGTCACCGAGGGCGGCTACGGCAAGCGCACCACCGCCGAGGAGTACCGCACGCAGACGCGCGGCGGCAAGGGGCTCATCAACATGAAGGTCACCGACAAGACCGGTCCCGTCGTCGGCATCCGCGTTGTCCGTGAGAACCAGGAGCTCATGCTCATCACCACCGATGGGCTTGTCATCCGCACCATGGTCGACGAGATCTCCCTCATCAGCCGCAACACACAGGGCGTGAAACTCATGACCCTCGGCGAAAGCGACCGCGTTGCCTCCATGGCAACCATGAACCGCATCGTCGACAGCACGGGGGAATAAGTCGCATACAAGATCCCCCGCCTCCATGGGAAGCGGGGGATTTTTGATCGTAAGCAGGAAATTGATCTGTATGCCGCGAATCTAAGGAATCGCTGATAAAACAGCCCCTCCGATTGGCGTAGATTTTTTGTCCGAACAAGGAGGAAAATCGGACGCATAGCCAAAGCTATGTGGAGGATTTGCTAACGAAAAGCGGGCAAAAAAGATGCGCTAAGATGGCGCGGCTGAATTGATCAGTACTTCCCTAAACCATCACACATCCACACAGCCTGAAAGAGAGGGAACGGATTTGATTCAGACCATTGATATGCTCGAGTTCTCGCCACGGGTGCGCAAGATCCCCATCAAGGATCATGCGGACATGGCGCTCCTGACGCTCGATGCGCGCAGCTATCTGGTGGGCGGGACGGCGTATCTCCCCTCAACCGATGCGCACATCCTCGTCGGCAGATACAGCTCGCTCGCGCACAATCTTTCCTTCTATCTTGGGCTGAACCACGATCATCATGCGATCACGACCTATCCGCTCGCCTCTGCATTTGACGGATGTAATGAAGATGAGTTCACCAACATCAACCGCCATCAGATCATCATCGGAAACGATGTGTGGATCGGCGGCGATGTGCTGCTGATGAGCGGCGTACACATCGGCAACGGGGCCGTCATCGGTGCAGGCGCAGTCATCACAAAGGATGTGCCGCCGTATGCCATTGTGGTCGGCAACCCCGCGCGCGTGATCAAGTACCGCTTCGATACGGAGACGATTGCGCGCCTACAGCGCATCAAGTGGTGGAACCTGCCGCAGGAGGAGATCGAGCCGCTCCTCCTCGCGCATCACGATGATATGGAGTGCTTTCTTGCCCAATTTGATCTGCCGCCGCAGGAGGCGGCGCAGGATGAGACGGCAGCCGCCATCGAGCAGCTGCGCACGCAGGGCTATACGGTCTCCTACTTCATCCCCGATTTCGAGATTCCCATCCCCTACTGTGCTTGGCCGCGCGTGATCGACAGCTTCCTCGCGGCGTATACAGAACAGGATCGGGCGGCACTCGTCCTGGCGATGCCCGAGCGGGAGGATATCCACCTCTATGAGGAGGGAATCGCCGCCCGCATCAGAGACTACGGTGACCATATGCCGCTCGTTCTCTCCCACCGATGCAGCAGCACGATGCCCTTTTCCATCGCAGCACTCCAGTCATCGAACGTCTACATCACAACGCGCGAGCCCGTCTGCTCCCGCGCCGTGGACTATGCCGCCGATGCAGGACTTACGATCCGCTATGGGCTGGACCACGGAGGACTGGTCTTTCCGCCGCTCTGATAACAAACGGCAAAACCTCCGCCTCTTATGCTGAGAGACGGAGGTTTTCTTTCGGGAGTCGCAGCTGCGCTATATCTTAGTCTGCCGCACGGCTTCGGTCGTGCGGATTTTCTTTTCCATCGCACTCGGCGGGAGGATCTTCAGCACCTCGGTATAGACGAGGTCAACGAGGAAGAACTGCGCCGTCTTGGAGGCGATGGAGCCGGTCTCGAGCGGGGTCTCCTCGGCGATGTAGGTGAGGCTCACGTCAGATGCCGCACGCAGGCGCGAGCGGTGCTCCTCTGTGAGTGAGATGATCCGCACGCCGCGTGCGCGTGCGAGCGCGACGGTCTCAAGGATCTCTGCGGTCTCACCCGAGTGGGAGACGGCGACAACGACATCGTCCGGCTCCATGATGGCGGCGAGCATCCGCATGGTGTGGTTGTCGTGCAGGGCGACGCAGTTCATGCCAATGCGCATGAATTTGAAATACGAGTCCTGCGCGATGATGCCGGAGTAGCCCAGTCCAATGAAGGCGATGCGGTGCGCACCGATGAGAAGGTGTGCACACGCGCCGATCACCTCGTCGCGGATGATGTCCTGCGTCTTTTCGAGTGCGATCATATTCGCGGAGAGGAGCTTGCGTGCCGTCTCGCGCGGTGTCTCGCTGTTTCGGATGTTCCCA
Source organism: Centipeda infelix ATCC 43532 (assembly GCF_000234095.1). Classification (GTDB taxonomy): domain Bacteria; phylum Bacillota; class Negativicutes; order Selenomonadales; family Selenomonadaceae; genus Centipeda; species Centipeda infelix. The sequence continues at coordinate 342,923 of NZ_JH376798.1, read as the reverse complement.
CGATCGAGATAGCGTCCGAGCTCCGCCCCCTCCTCAGCAAGTGCCGCCTTGAAGTCGGCGAGCCCCGCGAAGCCCATCTTGCGGACAAAGCGCGTGCAGGTCGCCTCCGCCGTTCCGCTCGCAAGCGCGATCTCGGAGATGGTCATGCGCGGGATCTCCGTGAGGTGTGCGCGAATGCAGTCAATGATCTTGCGGTCGCCCTTGGACACGCGAAACGGAGGCTGGTCCAGCCGGTTGAGTATCTTCATCGTTGCAGCATACCTCAGTGATTCGCCATGTCGTAGATTGCAATGGCATCGTCGCGTGTGAGCGGGTGGAAGTCACCGAGACGGATCGTATCATTCGCTGTCGCAGCGCCCGCAAGCTCCTCGATCATCCCCTTCGAGAGCTCCCCGATGCCAAGCCCCGCAAGGCTCGTCGGCATTCCGATCGCGACGAAGAATTCCTCCATTTTGCGGATGCCCGCGCGTGTACGCTCTTCGTCCGTGCCCGCATCGACACCAAAGATCGCCCCTGCGAACTGTGCAAAACGCGCCGCATCATACTTGTAGACGTACCGTGCCCACGAGCCCCAGAGCGCGGTGAGGGTCTGTGCATGCGTCGCATCGTAGCGTGCAGACAGCTCGTGTCCGAGCTTGTGCACGGAGAAGTCCTTCCTGCGTCCGAGCTCGGTGATGCCGCAGTGTGAGAGACTGCCCGCCCACATCAGCTCGCTCATTGCATCGTAGTCCTTGCGGCTGACGAGAAGCCGGCGCACAGACTCCATCACGGTGCGCAGGAGCTCTGTGGAAATGCGGTCAGTGAGGAGATTCGGCTCCTTGACACTTGTAAAATAGCGCTCCATCGTGTGCATCATGATGTCCGCCGCCCCCGCCGCAATCTGTTCGCGCGGCAAGGTAAACGCGAGCTCCGGGTTCATAAAGGCAACGACGGGTCGGTTCAGCTGAGTGTTCAGCCCCACCTTGCGCCCCGTATCCTCGTTCGTGAGCACTGCCGAGTCACTCGTCTCGCTGCCCGCCGCCGGGATCGTGAGCACCGCACCAAAGGGCATGGTCTTTGTGAGCTCCGCCTTGCGCGTCCAGATATCCCAGATATCAACATGTGGATTTGCAATGCCGTGCGCGACCGCCTTTGCCGAGTCGATGACACTGCCGCCGCCGACGGCAAGGATGAAGTTGACATTGGCGGCAACTCCCTCGCGGATCGCCTCACGCACGAACGAGACACGCGGATTTGGGCGCACGCCGCCCATGACGAGGAACGCCAGTCCCTCAGAGGTCAGATTTTTCTCAATCCGCGAGAGCAGCCCCGAACGCTCTGCGCTGCCGCCGCCGTAGAGGATGAGCACGCGGCTCGCCCCGAACGCGCGCAGCTTCTCGGCGACCGCATTCTCCGCGTCCCGTCCGAAGATGATCTCGGTCGGGCAGTGATAGGTAAAGCTTTGCATGAAAATCCTCCTCATATTGTTACGAATTCAGCATCTATATTATAGCAGAAATTGTGGAAAAAAAAAGTTAATATCATGACAAGAAAATAGTTGCCAAAAGGGTTGAAAATTTCGTATAATAATAACTGGGTAAGGAAATTATTACTGTAATGTATAAGGAGGCTGAAGAAATGAGTGCTGATCAAAGCAAAGAAGCCCAAAGAATCCATGAGGCAGAGCAAAAGTTTGATCGGACACGACGTCTGGTAGGACTGTTCGGAGCACCAATCCTTGCCCTGTTGGTATTCCTGACACCCATCGAAGGACTGACGGTCGCATCACACAAACTGCTTGCCATCATGGTTCTCGTCGCTCTCTGGTGGATTACCGAACCGGTTCCCATCCCCGTCACGTCTCTGATCGGTCCGACGCTCGCCGTTGTCACCGGCGTTGTCACCGCAAAGGACGCGTACGCTGCCTTTGCAAATCCGATGATCTTCCTCTTCATGGGCGGATTCATCCTCGCAAAGGCGATGATGGATCACGGGCTGGACAAGCGGTTCGCCTACTGGCTGCTCGCCCGCTCATGGGTCGGCTCGAATCCACGCCGCATCTTCCTCGCAATCGGCCTTGCCGCAGCACTCTGCTCCGGCTGGGTCAGCAACACGGCGACCGCCGCGATGATGTTCCCGATTGCCCTCGGTCTCCTCGGTGCCATCAAGGAAATGATGGCGGCGAACGGCAAGGAGATCGACCTGCATGACTACAAGTATGCAACGGGTCTCATGCTCATGACCGCGTATTCCTGCTCGATCGGCGGCGTTCTCACCCCGATCGGCACCCCGCCGAACATCATCATGCTCGGCTTCCTCGACCAGATGGCGAACATCCACATCTCCTTCTTTGAATGGATGACGTGGGGTGCAATCGCCATGGTCGTCTACTTCATCATCACATACTTCATCCTCATTCGGATGTTCCCGCCCGATGTGGCACGCATCGACGGCGCAGAGGAGTTCATCCGCGCCCGCGTCGCGGAGCTCGGCGGCTGGACGCGCGCACAGAAGAACACGCTCGTCTGCTTCCTCGTCGCTGTCTCTCTCTGGGTCTTCCCGGGCATCCTCTCGATGACGCTCGGCAGCACCTCGCCGATCCTCAAGATGTATAACCACCTCTTCCCCGAGGCGGTTGCAGCGATGTTCGGTGCGCTGCTCCTCTTCCTCATGCCGATCAACTTCAAGGAGCGCCAGTTCACGCTCGAGTGGAAGTCAGCGGTGCAGGGAGTTGAGTGGGGTACGCTCATCCTGTTCGGCGGCGGCCTTGCGATGGGCGGCATGATGTATAAGACGGGTCTCTCGCAGTGGGTCGGCGACAAGATCGTCGGCATGCTCGGCGGCGAGCCCTCCGAGTTCGCCCTCGTTGCGATCTTCTGCGTGATGGCACTGCTCCTCTCCGAGCTCACAAGCCACACGGCAGCAACCAATATGATCGGCCCTCTCGGCATCACGGCGGCGGTCGCTGCGGGCTTCAGCCCCGTACACGTCGCGGTCGGCATTGCACTCTCCTCGTCGCTCGGCTTTATGCTGCCCGTGTCGACGCCGCCGAACGCCATTGTCTACGCGTCCGGTTACATCCCGATCACGAAGATGATCAAGACTGGTGTCTACATCGACTTCATCGGTATCTTCTGCGTCACCATCCCGCTCGTCCTCTACTTTGTCACCTGGATTGTGGGATAAGGATTTTCTTAACACATCAAAAAGAGCCGCTGATGCGGCTCTTTTTCTATGATATTCTGACTTGTCAAGGTGAATGTTTCCTGCTATAATAGATACAGAAAGAAACGTCCTTGACGGCATCTTTCCTAGATCACGAATTGTTTTTGAACAACCGCTCACTTGGCAGAGTGGGCGGTTACTTTTTTGCTATTGCAAGCAGATATCCGGTGGCAACGACCAGAAAAACGATCGCGTCAACTTCTGTCATACTTACTCACCCCCTTTCGGGGGAAAGATACCGCCGCAGGATTGCTCCTGCCCAGGACGTTTCAATCACATGATAGCATAGTTAGATCTAAAATACAAACAAATTTTCGTATAACAAGCCTTCCTTAGGGCTTTTTTTATTTCCCAATGCAGAACTCGCTGAAGATGCGGTCGATGAGATCGGTGTCGACGGTCTCGCCGAGGATCTCGCCGAGGGTTTCATACGCGCCGCGCAGGTCGATCGAGATGAAGTCCGTGCCCATGTCCTCAGTGAGGCTGCGCTCCGCTTCGCTGAGGTGCTGTGCGGTACGGCGGAGGGACTCGACCTCGCGCTCCTTGTTCGGCAGTGCCCCGTCGCCGAGGTCGCCCTCAAGAGCGCGGACGCGGGCGGCGATGGTCTCGCGCAGGGCATCGAGCCCCGTGCCCGCCTGTGCGGAGATCATGAGGACGGGTGCGTTCAGTCCGTCGAAGTCGGTGACGCGCAGGACGGAGGCGCAGTCCTCCTTGTTGCAGAGGATGATGATGTCTGCATCCATTTTTTTGAGGCGCGCGAGGATTTCGCGATCCTCGTCGGTGAGTCCGCAGGAGCTGTCAAAGACGGCGAGGACGAGCTCCGCATCCCCGAGGTGCTGCTCGGTGCGTGCAACGCCGAGCCGCTCGACCTCGTCCTCTGACGCACGCAACCCTGCGGTATCGATGAGGCGGAGGGGAATTCCCTCGACGCTGATCTCCTCCTCGATGATGTCCCGCGTGGTGCCGGGTACGTCGGTGACGATGGCACGCTCCGTACCGAGGAGGGCGTTGAGGAGGCTGGATTTTCCGACGTTCGGACGGCCGACGATGACGGTCTTGACCCCCTCACGCAGGATGCGCCCCGCATATGCGCCCGTGAGGAGTTTCTGTACGGCAGCGGCGGCATCGCCGATATCCGCGCGAATTGCAGCAGCGGATGCGGCAGGGATGTCGTCCTCGGGAAAGTCGATGCCCGCCTCGATGCGTGCAATCACGCCGAGGAGGCGCGTGCGGATCGCTGTGATCTCACGCGAGAGTGCGCCCGCCAGACGCTCCCGCGCGGCGCGGGCAGCACGAGAACTCCGCGCGTTGATAAGCTCCATAACGCCCTCGGCGCGCGCGAGATCGAGCCGTCCGCTGAGAAAGGCGCGTTTTGTGAACTCCCCCGCTGCGGCAGGACGTGCCCCCGCCTCCCATGTACGCTGAAGGACGGAGCGCAGAACGATCGTGCCGCCGTGGCACTGGAGCTCGACGGTATCCTCACCCGTATAGGAGTGCGGTGCACGCATAAAGAGGAGGATACACTCATCAATGATGGTGCCGTCCGCCGCGACGATGTTCCCGTAGCGTGCCGTGTACGGCGCGATCTCCCCAAGCGTTCCGCGCATGGGACGAAATACCGCACGCGCAATGTTCAGTGCGTCTGCTCCGCTCACACGAATGATGCCGATGCCGCCCGTTCCCTGCGCGGTGGCGATCTGGCTGATGGTGTCCTCGGCCATGCTTTCCCTTTCCCATTTCTCAAAATGTCGGAAAGAGGTGTGCTGTATGAAGCATTCTGCTCCGTACAACACACCTCATTTGTATATCAAGTATCTTCTAGAGACTTTGAACGGTTTTCCCGTATCATCCAAAGCCCGCTCAAAAGGGTGCGCCCTTACCGCTCGTAGCGGTCATAGCTCGATTCATCGTAGTCACGTGCATAGCGGCGGCGGCGCGGGACGATGACGACGTAGCGCCGCGGGTTGTCGCCCGCACTGTAGGTGGTGACGCGTCGATTGTCCTGCAGTGCCATGTGGATGATCTTGCGCTCGTGGCGGCTCATCGGTTCGAGGTGGATCTCCTCGCCGATGCGGCACGCTTTGTCCGCGAGATGTCCCGCAAGGCGCGTGAGGGTCTCCTCACGGCGCGCACGGTAGTCCTCGACATCGAGGATGATGCGCGCATAGCCGGTCTCGGGGATCTTGTTCACGACAAGATTCGTAAGGTACTGGAGCGCATCGAGGGTCGCTCCGTGCTTACCAATAAGAATGCCGAGGTTCTCGCCCTGCATGTTGAAGATCGTACCGGATGGGGTATCTGTACGACGCAGCTCGACACTGAGTGCCATCGCGGCAAAGATCTCGCCGAGAAATTTCTCGGCTGCTGCGGCCATCTCGTCGGTAAGCGGGAGGAGCTGTACATCCGAACGCTCACGACGTTTCCGCATCTCATAGCCCGCACCCTCACGCTCGTAGGACGGACGCTCGCGCCGCTCGTCCTGTCCCTCATAACGGCCGCGTGCACGGCTCTCACGGTACGGGCGCGTATCATCGCCGCGTCCGCTTTCACGGTTTCCACGTTCTCCCATGCTGCGCTGTGTTCCGTTTTGCTCCGGCTTCTTGCGCGCGGAGGAACGCAGATCCGTGTGAAACCGTTTCGAACGCACGCCAAATCCATTGTCCGCCGGAGCATTCTCCTCTGCAGCCTCTTTCTCCACGACGGAAGGTGCCGGCGGCGCGGTGATGACGGTCGGAGGCGCGGGTGTCTGTACCTCGGTGCGCTGCGGCGGAATCACGGGACGCGTCGTGACGCGAATGCGTGCCTCGCGTTTGCCCCACAGTCCGAGGAAGCCGCCCGAGGGCTCCTGTACAATCTCATAGGTGACCTCAGCTCTGCCGCAGCCGAGTTTATCGAGGGCATGCGAGAGTGCGTCCTCGACGGTTTTTCCGGTGGTTTCGATGATCTCTGCCATGTCAGTTTGCCCCCTTTGCTGCCGCATTTTCACCACGGTACATCCACCACTGCTGGGCGATCTGCACGACGTTCATCGTGACCCAGTAGAGCACAAGTCCTGAGGGAAAGGTCAGGCTGATCCAACCAATGAAAAGCGGCATAATGGTCATCATGATCTTCATCTGTGGATTCATCTCGGTAGAGGTCATTTTCTGCTGCAGGTAGGTGGTCGCTGCCGAGAGCACGGGCAGGATGTAGAGCGGATCGGGCTCTGACATGTTCGGCAGCCAGAAGAATGCCGCCGCCTCCGCGCTCGGGAAAGTAAAGTTGAAGAGGGCGTAGTACATGCCCATGAGGATCGGCATCTGCACGAGGAGCGGCAGGCAGCCGGCAAGCGGGTTGACGCCCGCCTCACGGAAGAGTTCGCCTGTTTTCTGCTGGAGCATCTGCGGGTTGCTTTTGTACTTTTCCTGGATCTTTTTCATCTTCGGCTGGATTTCCTGCATCGCCTTCATGGATTTGATCTGTTTGACGGTGAGCGGGTAGGTCACAACCTTGATGAGGATGGTGAGGAGAATGATGGGGAAGCCGTAGCTGACAAGCCCTGCGGCACTCGTGATGGTGTAGAAGCCGCCGAGGATGAACTGCAAAACATGGATAATGGGCGCAAAGAGGTTGCTAAAAAATTCGATCAACGCTGTTTCCTCCTACTGTAGGGAAGTTTCGTAGAAAATTTAAGGAATCGATTTGTATAGATTCATTCGGTTTTCGTGACGCGATGCCCAACGAAAAAAATAACAATCTACGGTACGGGATCGTAGCCGCCCGCGTGAAAGGGATGACAGCGCAAAATCCTCTTGAGTGCCATCCATCCGCCGCGCCGCGCACCGTACCGCTCAATCGCCTCCATCGCATACGCGGAGCAGGTGGGGTAGTAGCGGCAGGAGGGCGGCAGGAGGGGCGAGATCCAACTGCGATAGAACTGCACGAGAAGAAGGAGCAGACGTTTCATCACTGCTCCCCCGTGCGATCCGGAATGCTCCCATCCGCAAAGATTTTCGCGCGCCGTGCAAGGCTGCGGAGTTCGACAGCAGCATCCTGCATTTTGCCCGCAGCAAGTCCCGCACGCCCAATGAGGAGTATCCCGACATCGGCGCGCAGTTCGTGCTGCATATGGCGAAACGCCTCGCGCAGGAGGCGTTTCGTACGGCTGCGCACAGCAGCGCACCCAAGTTTTTTTCCAGCGGCAAAGCCGACCTTGCCCGCAACGCGTGTATCACGCAGGACATAGAGAATCATCCGCCGCCCCGCGACAGATTTTCCCTTCTGATAGACGTTCTGAAAGTCGCTGCGCCGCTTAATCATCTTCGTGCGCGGCAATGTGTATCTTTTTCTCATATCGCTAAAAAAGAGGTCACTCGCGTGACCTCCGACAGGCTGCAGCTTTTACGCCGACAGCTTCTTTCGTCCGCGCTGACGCCTTCTCTTGAGTACGAGGCGGCCGCCTTTCGTCTTCATGCGCTCACGGAATCCATGTGTCTTTTTTCTCCAATGGTTGTTGGGCTGAAATGTTCTCTTCACCTCACGTCACCTCCTTTTCTGCCGCTCTTCGCGGCATATGCCGTGCGGCGATTCGTATGATAGATATTACTAGCCGTCATTATAGACGAAAAAAAGCAGCACTGTCAAGGCGAAAGCACCCTGTTTGCGCGTTTTTTTCAAAGAATAGGGCAAAAGCACCTGTTGATAAGTCACCTTTTTTTTGCTAAAATATCCTCACTGCACTGTGGAAAACTTGTGAAAAAAACATGTGTAATTTTGACATCGCACATTTTACCGTGCCCATTTCATTGACGAAATTGTCCACAGCTGTGAATAACCCTGTGGATAACATATTGTTTTACGCAGTAAAAATTTTTGAAGGGACGCAAATGTATGTCCGTAGACAAAACCGCCTCCATTGAAATGCAATGGCAAAAGGTACTCGAAAAGACCGACGGCATCATCCACGAGGACGCTGTAAAAAAATGGATTCAGCCCACGATCCCCATCTCACTTGAAAACAATGAGCTGTTGCTTGCCGTAGAGGAAGACTTTCAAAAGCAATACATTGAGTCACGCCTCGGCGCACTCTTTGGCGATGTAGTGCAGCAAGCGCTCGGTGCAGGCTATACGTTCCGCGTCATTGTCGACCCGATGGCAGCGACGAAAGAGCAGCCTCCGACACAGGAAAACGAACCTCCTGTGGAAAAGCATATGCCGCAGCAATCCCGAAAAAAAGACGCGCATATCGGACACATGACTGCCGAGGAGATTGCAGACTACAACATGCCCTCACAGGGCAGTCTCCCGCTCACACCAAACGGCGATGCGGGTGCGGTGGCACCGGACGATGCCTCGACCCTCAACCCGAAGTACACGTTTGATGCATTCGTCATGGGACGCTCCAACCAGTTCTCATACTCGATGGCAAAGGCGGTCGCAGATGCCCCTGGGCTGCCCTCGCACAATCCGCTCTTTATCTACGGCGGTGTGGGGCTCGGCAAGACCCATCTCATGCATGCGGTCGGCCACAAGATCCTTGCAGATCATCCCGAAAAGCGCGTCCTCTACATCGCGAGTACGGATTTTACCAACGAATTCATCCGTTCGATTCGCGAAAAGAACATGGATGCATTCCGCGAAAAATATTACCATATCGATGTGCTGCTGATCGACGATATCCAGTTCTTTGCGAGGCAGGAGCAGACGCAGACGGAGTTTTTCCAGACGTTCAACAAACTGCGCGACAACGGCAGACAGATCATCCTGACCTCGGATCGCCAGCCGCAGGATGTCAAGGATCTCGAAGATCGTCTGATCTCACGCTTCGCCGGCGGCGCAGTCGTTGATATCCAACCGCCGGAGTTCGAGACGCGCGTCGCAATCCTCCAAAAGAAGGCGCAGAGCGAAGAGGTCGATATCCCCGAAGATGTTGTGACCTACATTGCGAGCCGCGTGGACAGCAATATCCGCGAACTCGAGGGCGCTCTCACGCGCCTCATCAAGTACGCCTCGACCATGCGTATGCCGATTGACGAGACGACCTGCATTGCAGCACTTGGCAACTATCTGCGCGGCGAGAAAGGGCGACGGATCACAATGGAGATGATCGAGCGCATCGTCTGCACACACTTCAAGGTGACGAGCGACGACATCCGCTCGACGAAGCGCAGCAACGACATCGCCTATCCGCGCCAGATCGCCATGTATCTCTGCCACGAGTTGACAGAGGTATCGTGGCCGACCATCGGCGGTTTCTTTAACCGTGACCACTCGACGGTCATCCACGCGCACAAGAAGATCCAGAACCTCACGGACAGCGACCCCGCAACAAAAGCATTGATCGAATCGCTGAGCATTCAGATCAAAGGGATTTAAGGAATCGTTGATCATACGAGAATCTATACTACCCTGTGGACATCTCTGTTCATTTCACACGGCATTTCATGTGGATATTTTGTGGATAATATTTCATCCACCTCTCATCTGTGTAAACTGTGGATAATTTAGGAATAACTCAGTCCAACTTATCCACAATAACTCCCGCGCCGCTCTTGGCTTTTCTCCACTTTTCCACCAATCCACAGCTCCTACTACTACGTCTACTATATTTATTTTCTACAAGCACCCATAGAAAAAAGGGAGAACAAATCGCACAAAGCTCCCATCGGAAAGGAAATACAATGAACATCACACTCGGGAAAAGCGACCTCATCTCCGCCCTGCAGATCGTCAGCAAAGGGCTCTCCACCAAGCCGCAAACCCCCATTCTCTCAGGAATCTATATGACAGCAAAAGAAGGGCAGCTTGAACTTCAGTCTACAAACTACGAACTCGGCTTCATCGTCACAATCCCCGCCGAGATTCATATGGTCGGTACGGCAGTCCTGCCCGGCAAGTACCTCACTGAGTTCGCACGCAAACTTCCTGCCGAGGAGGTCTCCATCGACACCGAGAGCAGTGACGGACTCGCTGTGATCAAATCCGGCACAGCACGATTTACTCTGCGCACGATGGAGACGAGTGACTTTCCTGTGCTTCAACGTATGGATGGGACGCTGCAATTTACCATCAAAGACCGTACGCTTGCACGTCTTGTCAAGAAATCTGCATTCGCCTGTCTGCGCGAAGAACAGCGTGACCGTCGTCCGATCTTCACGGGCTGCCAACTCGAAGTCGAGGGCAAAGAGGTCACGTTTGCCGCGACGAACGTACACCGTCTCGCTGTCAAGAGCGAAGTGCTTGAGGAGGACGCAGGATCGATCCGCGTCATCATTCCCGCACGCTTTCTTGAGGAAGTCACGCGCACGATCACGGGTGAGGTTGCAAGCGACATCCATGTCACCTGTTCCTATAACCAGATCAGTATGTCCTCGGATAACATCTACATGACCTCGCGTCTGATCGAGGGTGCATTCCCCGATTACCGCCGCGTCATTCCAACGGAGGAGAATATTCGCACGCGCGTTACACTGGATGCTGCTGTGTTCGCCTCTGCTGTCGAGCGTGCATCGCTTATTGCGCGTACCGATCAGTACAATATCGTAAAGCTTGCGTTCGAGCCGGGGCTGATGCGCATCTCCTCGAACAGCCCAGAGATCGGCGAGGCGGAGGAGACGATTCCCGCCGAGGTGATGGGCGAGGATGTCACGATCGCGTTCAACGCTTCCTATCTCATGGATGCGGTGAAGTCGCTCGATAGTGACACCTTCATCCTCTCGCTGCAAGGAGCAAACGCGCAGGGCCTGAACCTCTCGCCCATCACAATCCGTGAGGAATGTGACCCAGATTATGTATACGTTGTAACACCGGTGAGGACACATTGACAGATATCGAGATTCACACAGATACGATCCAGCTGGATCAGTTTCTCAAACTTGCGGGGGCAGTTCCGAGCGGTGGTGTCGTGAAGGAACTGATTGCCGCGGAGGCGATCCTCCGCAATGGGGAAATCGAGACGGCACGCCGACGTAAACTTGTCGTTGGTGATGTCGTTACAATCGAGGGCGAAGATACTTACCGTGTCATTCGTTCGTAGTTATGGAGATTACATCACTTGTACTGCGTTCCTATCGTAACTATGAGGAGCTGCACCTCGCTTTCGATGCGGGCGTGCAGATTTTCCTCGGAGCGAACGCACAGGGCAAGACGAATATCATCGAGGCACTTTACTATGCTGCGTTCGGACGCTCCCATCGCACATCGAGCGATGCGGAGCTTATTCGAATGGGGGAAAGCGGGGCGTATATCGGGCTTTCCTTCCTGCGGCACGATGTCCCCTCGGAGCTTTCCTTTACGTTTGCACGCGGTGCACGGCGGCGCATTGAGCGCAGCGGAGAAAATCTCAGACAGCGCGACCTCGTCGGCATCCTGCCGATGGTGCTCTTTTCCCCCGAGGATCTCTTTCTCGTCAAGGGTGCGCCTGCGCTCCGCCGCCGCTATCTGGACGCCGAGCTCTCGCAGGCAAGCCCTGCGTACTACGGGGAGCTCCTGCGCTACACACATATCCTGCGTCAGCGGGGGGCTCTCCTCAAGGATATCCGCGAGCGTCTTGCGCCCGTTGATTCCCTGACCCCGTGGGATGCACAGCTCGCAAAGAGCGCCGCGTACATCGTCACGCGGCGGATTGCAGCGACGGAGCAGCTGTGTGCGCTCTCTGCGCGTGTGCAGGCGGTGCTCGCGGCGGGTGAGGAACTGACCGTCTCGTATGAGATTGCACACGCGCCCGAGGGGCTGACCTCTCTGAAAGATGGCATGACAGAACGCCTCGAACTATGGTATAATGAGATGTTCAAGGAAATGCGTGCGCGTGATATTGTACGTGCCGCGACGGGGATCGGTCCGCATCTGGACGATCTGGTTCTTGCCGTGGGCGGCATGAGTCTCAGGAGCTACGGCTCGCAGGGACAGCAGCGAACGGGTGCGCTCGCGCTGAAACTCGCTGAGCTCTTCTACCTGCGTGAGAATGTCGGTGAGGCACCGATTCTCCTCCTCGATGATGTCATGAGTGAGCTGGACGCAGATCGCCGCGCCGCGCTTCTTTCCTTTATCCGCAGCGAAAAGATCCAGACCTTTATCACTGCGACCGATGCGGCATATTTCCCGTCAGAGCGCATGGGAACGTATCGGTATGTGGAGGCGGGGAAAATACAGGAAGGATAGCAGAGAAAAGCCTCCCCTGCCACAGCGGAGGAGAGGGCACTTCTATCGGCTCAGTAATTCTCTCGCAGATCAGTACCCAACCGCTTACGTGACGAGGATTCTGCGTTGAACATCATAGAACATATAGAAGTAAGGAGGAGAAGCGATGCGCACAACACTCGGCATAGCAAACGCGGGCGATGATGTGCGTGCCGCTGTCCACCGCCTTGGTCCCGCATTCGAGCGTGACTACATCGCACATACTACCCTTTCCCATTGGGCGGACATCATCGGAGATATGGTCGCACGCCGTGTACGTGCCGTCGCCATCAAGGACGGCAAGCTCTTCCTCTACGCACCCGATGCCACATGGAAAAATGAGATGCGCATGACCATGCCCGACACCATCCAGCGCGTCAATAACTACGCGGGCGGACGCCTTGTCAAGGAGATCGTCTTTGCACGTTTGGCGTGTCCTGCTCCCATTCCGGCAGAGGAGGGGCAGGACAGGGAGACACGCGCCGCCTACGCACGCGCCCTCGTCCAGACAGGGCTCACAGACGAGGAAATCGCGGCGGGTGCGACACTTGCAGAGAGTGTGTCGGATGAGAAATTGGCGAAGCGCATCCAACGTGCCTATCAAGTGACGCGCAAGGCGCAGAGACTGAAAGAACAGCGCGGGCTCAGACCATGTCCCTCCTGCGGACGGCTCGTCAAGGACATCTGCTATGACTGCCGCCGCGCCGAGGAGCGCAGTGTGCGCCATGAGGTACGAACGATCCTTATGCGTGAGCCGTGGGCGAAACTCGCGGACATCGTGCGCCGCATCCCCTCCTGCGATGCCCTCCTACTCGGCAGTGAGCGCGCCGACCTCGTGCGGCAGATCGCTGGGAAAACCGAGTACACCAACCAGGACAGCGCGAATGCACGTATGCTCACCATGCTCCACCGCGGCCTGCCGCCCGACGAAGTCACACCGAAGAAGATCCGGAGCACCTTCTGGGAACTGCGTAACGAACTCATCACCACACGTGAATTCTGGGAAGAGATGAAGAAGCGTAAGGCGCAAAAACAGAAGAGAATTTAGCAGATATAGCAGTTCTTATCGTCCTGCTTCAAAATAGCGATGTAGAACCCCCAAAAGGAGGACATAATGGCAAAGACAATTGACCTAAGTGCAAACGAAGAGCAGGCAGAGGTTCGCCCGATGACCGAGGCGGAGGCAAAGGAAGCCGCCGAAATGGCGGATATGCCCGACCTCTCGGGCATTGCCATCTCCGCTGAGGAGATGGGCGACGAGGTGACCGCTGTCGATGCCGACTACGGCGCGGGACAGATTCAAGTCCTCGAAGGACTGGAGGCAGTGCGAAAACGCCCTGGTATGTACATCGGCTCGACATCAGAGCGCGGATTACATCACCTCGTCTATGAGGTCGTGGACAACTCCATCGACGAGGCACTCGCGGGCTACTGCGACAACGTTGAGGTCGTGATTCATCGGGACAATAGCATCACCGTCACGGATAACGGGCGCGGCATCCCCGTCGACATGCACGAGAGCGGCATGCCTGCCGTCGAGGTCGTGCTCACCGTGCTCCATGCGGGCGGCAAGTTTGGCGGCGACGGCTATAAGGTCTCGGGCGGTCTCCACGGTGTCGGCGTTTCCGTCGTCAATGCACTTTCGTCCGAAATGGACGTGCAGGTGCGCCGCGACGGAAAAATCCATGCCATTTCCTTTACGCGCGGCGTGACACAGGAGAAACTCCACGAGATCGGCGCGAGCGAGACCACGGGCACGCGCGTCCACTTCGTCCCCGATCCCGAGATCTTCACCGTCACCACCTACAGCTTCGAGACACTGAAGCACCGTCTGCGCGAGCTTGCCTTCCTCAACCACGGCATCACAATTACCCTTGTCGATGAGCGCGGCGAGGCGGAGCGGCGCGAGACCTTCCATTTCGACGGCGGCATCCGCTCCTTCGTCTCCCACCTCAACCGCAAGAAGGAGACCATTAATGAGGAGCCGATCTACTTCAACGGCGTGAAGGACGACACCGTTGTCGAGATTGCCATGCAGTACAACGACAGCTATCAGGAGAACATTTACAGCTTCGTCAACAACATCAACACCGAGGAGGGCGGCACGCACCTCGCAGGGTTCAAGATCGCCCTCACGCGTGCGGCGAACGACTTTGCGCGGCGGCTGAACGTCCTCAAGGACAAGGACGGCAATCTCTCGGGTGAGGACGTGCGCGAGGGGCTCACCTGCGTCATCAGTCTGAAGGTGCGCGAGCCGCAGTTCGAGGGGCAGACCAAGACGAAACTCGGCAACTCAGAGGTGCGCGGCATCGTCGACTCCATCGTCACCGAGGGTTTGACCGAGTACTTCGAGGAGAACCCTGCCATTACAAAAAAGGTACTCGACAAGGCACTCATGGCATCCCGCGCGCGAGAGGCGGCACGCAAGGCACGCGAGCTGACGCGGCGCAAGAACGCACTGGAGGTGTCGAGCCTGCCAGGCAAACTTGCAGACTGCTCCGTCAAGGATCCCGACCAGTGCGAGATCTACATCGTCGAGGGCGACTCCGCGGGCGGCTCTGCGAAGCAGGGACGCGATCGCCGTTTCCAGGCGATCCTGCCCCTGCGCGGCAAGATCCTCAACGTCGAGAAGGCACGCCTCGACAAGATCTTTGCAAACGCCGAGATCCGCACGATGATCACGGCGTTCGGCACGGGCATCGGCGAGGAATTCGACCTCGCGAAGCGCCGCTACAGCAAGATCATCATCATGACCGATGCGGACGTCGACGGCGCACACATCCGCACGCTGCTCCTCACCTTCTTCTACCGCTACATGAAGCCGCTCGTCGACCACGGGCACGTCTACATCGCACAGCCGCCGCTCTACCAGATCCGCAAGGACAAGAAGCATTTCTACACCTACTCCGACGAGGAGCAGGCGAAGAAGCTGGACGAGATCGGGCGCGACGGTGTGACCATCCAGCGGTACAAGGGCCTCGGCGAGATGAACCCCGAGCAGCTCTGGGAGACCACTATGAACCCCGAGGGACGCACCATGCTGCAAGTCGGCGCGGAGGATGCCGAGGCGGCGGACGAGCTCTTTACCATCCTCATGGGCGACAAGGTCGAGCCGCGCCGCCAGTTCATCGAGGAGAATGCACGGCTCGTACGGAATCTGGATATTTGATCATAAGGGAATCTGTTTTATATTGACAGGTTCCATTATTTTTTGGAGGAAAGCATGAAAAAAATTTTTGATCGTCTCTCGATGGATCACGCGCGTTGGCGGGATGTATTCTCTGCCTGTCTGGGCAAGATGATATGTGTGCAGAATAACTGCGCGGAGCTCGTCGTGCGAAATGAGGACTGGAATGTCGACCTCGAGCGGGGCGTGATTCTATTTGATACGCGGGAGTACCCCATCCAATTCATCGGTAGCGAGTCCAAATCGAGTGGTACATGGCTCTGGGGATGGGAGAATATCAATCAATTTCCCGATTCGCTCATTCGTCTCGCGGGCGATACAAGGAAGTGCGGAGAGGCGTGGCAGCTAGAGGCGCTGACGGTGGATGAGTTCGAACTGAATGATATATTCAACGGGCATAATCTCTCCATTGTTGCCTGCGGGCTGGCAGACGGGTACTGCTATTATCGCTGTCCGCATGAAGTCGGGGCGTTCTTTGTCGGGATTTCGGACGTGCCGGACGAGGTCTTTGCACCCGTCGATCTGCCGCGCTTTGTATCTGTGGTCACGCAGTGTATTGAGCAATTTGCGCTGGATCACCGTATCTTCGCGGAGGCATTCCTCCTTTGGAATCGAACGCCGTATGAGGCAGACGGCGATGCGCTGATTGCACATTTTGCGCAGGACTTACGCATCGAGTTTGAACGCGCGGGTGATGATCTGCGCATCGCTTCGATTGCGACGCTGTAATTGCATTCTGCATAGGAAAATCCCCTTGACGCTGTGTGCATCAAGGGGATTTTCTTGTCATACGTACGTTCTTATGCTATACTATGCGCAAGCACTGTCGAAAGGGCGGTCGAATCTTGCCCCCTGGAAAGGGGGAGGTTGGTATGGAGACCTACGAATTTCTCACATTTCTCGTAGTGTTCACCATGCTGATTATATCCGTGAAACGATAAAAGAGAAAACCCCGCCTTGCGTCTACCAAACCCTGGCGGGGAAATCTCGCTTGTAATGGGGGCGACCGCTAGGCAGTGCCCTTTTTGTATCTCTATTCTATCATGTACGTATGGCATCGTCAAGGATTGCACATCCTTTGATGATCATTTTCGATCAAAAACAGCGTTGCGAATGTCAATCGGCAATCGTAACGCTGTTTTGCTTATTTGTAGCCTGGCGGATCTGTTTGAAATCGGTGTGATTTCTTTACATACGTAAAACATACCGTCCTGTATATACGATGACAATACAAACAATTACAAACAGATACTCGCGCAGCGAACCAACCGTGAAGAGGCGGATGCCGATCTTCTGCGTGGGATAGAGAAGCGGAACCTTGCCGCAGACAGCATCCTCGGCGATGTGACAGAGCGCACCGATAAAGATCCATGTGAGGATGGAGAAGAACACTGC
The DNA here is from genome assembly GCF_000234095.1 of Centipeda infelix ATCC 43532. Lineage (GTDB taxonomy): Bacteria > Bacillota > Negativicutes > Selenomonadales > Selenomonadaceae > Centipeda > Centipeda infelix. The sequence continues at coordinate 325,981 of NZ_JH376798.1, read as the reverse complement.
ATCGTAGAAGAAGGCGGTGCGTGCCTCCATGAGCCCTCCGATGAGCGCGAGGTAGAGCATTGGCCAGTGTGACCAACCGCGATGGCGGCTGCGCCACGAGCGCCAGCCAACGCTCTGCGGCGTGCCCTCTGCCTTGTCCGGCAGGACTGCACCGAGCGTTGCCGCCGCCGTGAGCAGCGGATCGGCAGTGATGGCATAGGCGATGGTTGCGGTGAGGCTCGTGTGGGATACCCACTTCATAGGAAGCTCCTTCTTGTCGTGGGCATTTTGCCCTCTATCCCTCCGTGACCTGCTCCCGCGCTGCATCAATGACCTCTGCGAGTGTAGTCTTTTCCATCTCGCGCTCCATTGCAGCTTGGATGGCGGCGAGGCGGTCGTCAAGGATAGCGTGGATGCTGCGCCCTACGGGGCAGGCAGGGTTCGGCTTCTCGTGGAAACTGAAGAGCGCCCCTCTGCTGATGCTCTCGACCGCGCGAAAGATATCGGCGAGTGTGATCTCTCTGAGCGGGCGTGCGATGTGTGCGCCGCCCTCGCGTCCGCGTGCGACGGTGATGAGCCCTGCGCGGCGCAGCTGCCCGAGGATGCGGCGGATGACGACAGGATGTGCGCCAATGCTGCCGGCAAGGGTCTCGCTCGTTGCGGGAGCCTCGTCTCCGTAGAGCTCGACGCAGATGAGAATGTGGACAGCGATGGTAAAGCGGCTTGAGATCTGCATATTGTACCCTCCGTTGTTCTGTATGTGTATCATACAATGAACAACGCAAAAATGCAAGTGTGACGTGCTTCTCATTATGCCTCACGCCTATCCAACGCAAATGCTTCGTTATGCGAACTCCTCGACGCGGCGCAGCTGCCGCTGCACATCGAGGATCATCTTGTAGTGGACGGCGCATCCCTCCTGCATGAGCTTCTTGATCGTGGGAGGCTGCCAGAGCGAGTGGATGACCGTGCCGCTCTGCAGGGCGATGTCCGTTCCGCCCGTACTGCCCGTGACGAGCGGTCTGTGCGCGATGTTGATGTAGCCGAGTCTGCCTTGGCGCTTGTGAACGTGACGCACCATGAGCGGAGCAAGCACGCAGCCGTGCAGGATGGGGAGAATGATGTTGCGGCGGCGTGCGAGCTGGCGTGCCGCATTGCGGCGGATGAGACGCAGCTCCTTATCCTCACGTCCCGCGAGGCAGGAGAGTACATACTCCGTCGCCGCAGAGAGCGTCAGACTGCCGCCTGCCGTGGTGTGAATGACGGTGGCACTGCCGCCGTCTGCGCCATACACGGGTACGAGTGCGAGAATATCCGCCGCTGCGGGAAGTTTCTGCATGAGCAGGTCTCTCTTCGTCCAGTTCATATCGGAACTCCTTTCTGTGGGCGGTTTTCCGCCCCTCCTACCTGCCGCCGGCGCAGCGCACAGGCACGAGATTTTCTAAAACAATCACCTGTTCCTTTCTGATTTATATTATATAGAAAATATGTTCGTATGTAAAGATTTTTTTATAACGGACTCCTCTTTTTCTCACACGCGGCAAATACTCATGTGTAAGCCGCTTACGGAGACAAACAGAGAAAGGAGTTGATCCACCATGGCACGCAAAGACGCAACGAGCAAGGTCACGCTCAAGGTCATCACGGGGGTCGGCGCGGACGGCAAGACCGTCTACAAGAACCGTACGATCAGTGGGATCGCAGCGACGCTCACGGATGCGGACGCACTTGCGGTCGGACGGGGATTCGGCGCACTGCAGAAGCACGGGCTGAGTCTCGTGACGCGCACGGATACGGCGGTTCTCGAGGACTGAGCACCGCGATCATAGTGAGGAAAGGAGGAGAAAATCATGTCGACGAAGAAACAGCTGCGCATGACGATGAAGATGTCCAACGGTAAGGAGCTGACCCTCGGTCTGCTCGATCCGAAGGACGGACTCTCGAAGGCGGATGTCACAACCTGCCTGCAGAGCGTCATCGACAAGAAGGCGATTGTCGCAGGGGAGGCGTATCCCGTCTCCATCAAGGACATTGCGATCCAGACCGTAGACACCGAGAAGCTCGCCTAATCGCGAAGTCTGCGGACGCTAGAGCTCTTTCTCCCTTCCCGCTTGACGGGGCAGGGAAGCCGCGAAGCGGTGAAAGAGTACAAGGGAGTACGGATAAATTCAGCCACGCCATCCTGACGTATCTTTTTTTATCAGCAATTCCCAAGAAAAATGCTGCTGCATCCTATGTGCGGCAGCATTTTTGCGTGCAGAAAGAGGGCTGGCAGGCACATTCTGTTTGGTGCCAACTGACGCGAAACTATGCTATAATGAAATAACATTCATGGAGATATAGGAGGAAATATCATGCGGAAAGCAATCGTCGTAGTCGATATGCAGAACGACTTCGTGGACGGCGCACTCGGTACACAGGAAGCACAGGCGATGCTGCCTCATCTCGTGGAGAAACTCAAAGCGGAGCAGACGGCGGGCACAGCACTCGTATTCACCATGGATACCCACGGCGCGGACTACCTCGCAACGCAGGAGGGGAAGAAACTGCCTGTCGAGCACTGCATTCGCGGCACGACAGGGTGGCAGATCGCGGATGCACTCCAACCCTTTGTACGGGAGGCGGCCGTCGTCATCGAAAAGCCCACCTTCGGCTCGACCGCTCTCCCCGCCGTGCTCGCGAACTACGACGAAATCGAGTTCGTCGGGCTCTGTACCGATATCTGCGTCATCTCCAACGCCCTCCTCGCAAAGGCATTCTACCCCGAGAAACACATCAGTGTCGATGCCGCCTGCTGCGCGGGCGTCACCCCCGAGAGCCACGAGAACGCCCTCGCCGCGATGCGGATGTGTCAGGTCGAGGTGCGCTGAGTGGTATGCTCAGCATTGTTTGGGGAGCGTGTCTTTATATTTGCGATAGGGAAACATGATGGGAAGAGCATATTATTCGGGTTCAATTTCTTCTTTTTTGACGGAAGAAGAAGATCATATCCTCGGGCGGTTGATGATCGAGGATTCGTTTCGGACCGAGGATATTCAAAAGAACGCATGGCGTGCGGAGATCCAGATTTTAAAGGAGCAGCTTGCTTCCTTTCCGGATGGAGAGATCGCCTTTGAATTCACGATTCCGCGCATGGGACACCGTGTGGATGTCGTGCTCATCATCCAGGGAATTATTTTCCTACTAGAGTTCAAGGTCGGGGATGACACGTATGCAAAATCAACAAAAGATCAAGTGATGTATTATGCCCTTGACCTCAAGTATTTTCATGAGGCGAGTCGGGACCGCACAATCGTGCCGATCATTGTGCCGACGGAGGCGGCCGATCAGGCGAATACACTGGCTCTGATGGAAGATGGGATTGCACAGGTGCTCTGCTGCAATCGGCATAACATCGGGGACGTGCTTCAGTGGGTCCTGTCGCAGATGCATGCCGCTCCTCTATCCATGGATGCATGGCTGGATGCTCGTTATGCGCCGACACCGACCATCATCGAGGCGGCACAAGCCCTCTATCGTGAGCATTCGGTTCGTGATATATCGCGCAACGATGCGGGGGCAGAAAATCTGACTGTGACGACGGCAGCGATCAACCAGATCATAGATGAATGCAAGGCACTCCACAAAAAGTCGATCTGTTTTATCACAGGTGTCCCTGGGGCGGGAAAGACTCTTGCGGGTCTGAATATTGCCAATGCGCGTCATCAATTCAATGAGGATGAACATGCCGTATTTCTCTCGGGGAATGGCCCTCTCGTTGCGGTTCTGCAGGAGGCATTGGCACGTGATCGGGTAGTGACGCACAATGTGACCAAAGAGCAGGCACGACGAGAAACGAAGTCCTTTATCCAGGTGATTCATAAATTTCGCGATGAGGCATTGTCCTCGTCACAGCCACCCGTCGAGAAAGTCGCTATTTTCGATGAAGCGCAGCGAGCATGGGATGCCGATGCACTGATGAAATTCATGAAGCGGAAAAAGGGCGTGGCGGATTTTCAACAATCGGAGCCGGAGTTTCTCATCAGCATCATGGACCGGCATGCGGACTGGGCTGTGATCGTCTGTCTCATCGGCGGCGGGCAGGAGATCAATACGGGGGAGGCCGGCATAGCGGAATGGCTGCATGCGCTGCGTGAACAATATCCGGACTGGGAGATCCATCTATCGGATCGGATGACAGACAGTGAGTATGTGGGAAGCAGTGACATTCAGCGGCTGCTGGGGGATCGGGCGTATCGAGTTGTCTCGTCCCTGCATCTGGGCGTATCTCTGCGTTCCTTTCGGAGTGAGCGGCTTGCAGATTTCGTTAAGGCACTGCTCGATGAGGATGCAGCTGCAGCACGAGAGCTCTATGCTGCGCTTTATTTGAACTATCCCATCGTTTTGACGCGAGATCTTGCGCGTGCAAAGGCGTGGGTGCGCAACAAAGTGCGCGGGACGGAGCGGCCTGGGATGCTTGCGAGTTCAAAGGCGAAACGTTTGAGAAGTGTTGGCATTTGGGTGAATGTGCAGCGGGATCCTGTTGCATGGTTCTTGAATGATCCGGCGAATGCAGATGCTTCTTGTTTTCTTGAGGTTCCCGCTACGGAGTTTGAGGTACAGGGCCTCGAGATTGACTATGGGCTCCTTGCGTGGGACGCAGATCTCCGCTATTGTGATGGTGGATTCGATTATTTTGACTGCCGCGGAGCCCGCTGGATGCACGTCAATAAGGAACAAGGACAACGCTACTTGAAGAACGCCTATCGTGTCCTCCTCACCCGGGCTCGGCAAGGCCTCGTCATCTTCGTTCCTGAGGGGGACCTGGATGATGAAACGCGTAGGCCGGAATACTATGATGGTACGTATGCATACTTGAAGTCGCTGGGACTGCAAGAGATTTAAGAGGAGCCATTTCGCCGCAATGTTCTCCGGCGCCTGTTCGGTGCTGGCTGCGTGCCATAATCCTCCGCATATTGACAAGGACGCGAGATTTTAGAGACGCAGGAAATATTTTCGCCTTTATTGTTGGAAAAGCTTGATAATGAGTTTATAATAAAAACGTCTTCAAATTTTTTATGATTGCCTTTGGGAGGCGAGTCCAATGAATTCATTCTTTGAACGGCAGTTCCGGCTGCAGGAGCATCACTCCTCCGTCAGCACGGAGGTTCTGGCGGGTCTCACGACGTTCGCGACGATGGGCTATGTGCTCGCCGTTGTGCCGCATATGATGGGGGAGGCAGGAGTCCCGACGGGGGCGATGCTCACGGGCATGGTGCTCATGATCTTCGCTACGTCGATGGCGATGGGGCTCTATACGAACCGCCCGTTTGCCCTCGCGCCCGGCATGGGCAGTGTCGCGATCTTCTCGATCACGATGGTGCAGCTCCAAAATGTGCCGATCAGCGTTGCGAGCGCGATCGTCTTTCTGAGCGGTGTGCTGTTCATCCTCGTTACAGTGCTTGGCATTCGTCAATTCATTGTCATGACGATACCGCGCGGCATCAAGATCTCGATCAGTGCGGGCGTCGGCATCTTCCTCGCCGTGATCGGCATGCGCAATGCAAAGCTGCTCGCGATCAATGCGAAAAAGGTCGCGCTCTCGTTCGGTGACCTCACGCAGCCCGTCGTGATCCTCGCGGCGATCACCTTCGTCATTCTCCTCATGCTCACGGCGCGCAAGGTACGCGGCGCCGCACTCATCAGCATTCTCGCGGGGACGATCATCGGCATCCCGATGGGCATTACGAAGATCCCCGAGAGCATCTTCCGCATGCCGGACAGCATCGCGCCGATCTTCTTCAATTTCGATCTTGCGGGTGCGCTTGATTTGCAGTACCTGCCGTTCCTCTTCGCGTTCTTCCTGCCGGATTTCTTCTCGAGCTTCGGCACGGCGATCGGCATCGGCGGCAAGGCGGGTTTCCTCGACAAGAACGGCGATCTGCCGGGGCTCGACAAGGTCTTTCATGTCGACTCCATCGCCGCGACGGTGGGCTCCTTCTTTACGATTCCGGTGCTCATCACCTATCTCGAGTCCGGTGCAGGCGTTGAGGCAGGCGGGCGCACAGGACTGACGGCGTGTACGACGGCGGTCGCCTTCCTGCTCACTCTCGCGGTGACGCCGTTCGCGCTGATGATCCCCGCAGCTGCGACTGCGCCCGTTCTCATCTACGTCGGCGTCAGTATGATGGCGGGGATGCGCAACCTTGACTATACGGATATTGCCGAGTACATTCCCGCGTTCCTCTGCATCGCCTTTACCGCGTATACGTTCAACATTGCCAACGGCATCTCTGTGGCCTTCATCGCATTTGTCCTCATGAAGCTCGCCGCAGGGCGCATGAGCGAGCTGCACAAGGGGCACTATCTGCTCGCTCTCCTGCTCGCGTACTACTTCTACGCCATTGCGGGCGTGAAATAGGAGGCCGCTATGCACATCGACACACTGTTGACGGGCGGACAGGTCTACAACAGCTATCTCAAAAAATTCATCCCGGGCAATATTGCCGTCAGCGGTGACCGCTTCGCCTATGTCGGCATGGACGAACTGCCGCTCACGCCGCACTGTACGGTTGATCTCGCGGGGCAGTACGTCATCCCCGGGCTGATCGACTGCCATATGCACATTGAAAGCACGATGTGCGCGCCGCGGACGTTTATGAACGGTGCGGTACGTAGCGGTGTGACGACGCTCATCGCGGAGCCGCATGAGATCGCAAATGTATTCGGTCTCGCGGGCATCCGCGCGCTGATGCAGAGTGCACAGGACGGCCCCTGCGACGTTCGCATCGCCATCCCCTCGTCCGTTCCGTCGACGAACGACGCGCTTGAGACGGCAGGTGCCGCGATCGAGAACGATGATGTCGAGGCGCTCATGCACATGGATCAGGTGATCTGCCTCGGCGAGGTGATGAACTGCCGCGAGGTCATTGCGGATGCACACTCCAAGACGAATCGTCTGATCCGCCAGATTCAGCACGGCCGGCCGGATTTCTCCATCGAGGGGCACTGCCCGCGCTTCGTCGGATGGGAGCTGGCGCAGCTTCTCTACCGCGGCATCCGCTCCGATCATACGGATCAGTCGCTCGAGGGACTCGCCCAGCGCGCCGCAAATGGAATGTTCATCCAGCTGCAGGAAAAGACACTGAAGAAGGAGTTCCTCGACTACCTTATGGAGAACTGTCTGTCGGGGCGGTTTGCCCTCGTCACGGACGACACCATGCCGGATGACTTCATGCGGCGCGGGCAGCTGAACCACCTCGTCCGGCGGAGCATGGAGCTCGGCCTTGCGCCCGAGGAGGCGGTCTATGCGGCGACCTATGCACCCGCGCAGCATATGGGGCTGCGGGACAAGGGCGCGATTGCCCCCGGTCGCATCGCCGACTTCGTCGTGCTCTCGGATCTGCGGGAATTTGCCATTGAGCGTGTCTGGTGCGCGGGACGGCAGGTCTTTGCGCGCGGCGAGGCATGGGAGGAGCCGGAACGTGACACATCGTTCCCCGCGCATTTTTACCGCAGTGTGCATCTGACGCCGCGCAGTGCCGAGGACTTTGTCCTGCGTGCGCCGATCGCGGAGGGGACGGTGCTCTGCCGCATCCTCGAGGTGCAGGAGCATACGACCTTTGTTGCGGAGGGGCGGGCAGAGCTGCCCGTGCACGGCGGCGTGATCGACTGGGAGAGCAGCCCCTACAACCTTGCCTGTGTCTTTGAGCGGCACGGCAAAAACGGCGGCTGCGGCATGGCGCTCGTCGGCGGGACAGCGCTCACACGCGGTGCGGCGGCGACCACCTATGCGCACGACAGCCACAACCTGCTCGTCCTCGGACAGACCGCGGCGGATATGCAGGCGGCGGCGAACGCCGTCATTGAGGCGCAGGGCGGGGTTGCTGCGGTGTGGGACGGCCGCGTGCAGGCCTTTGCGCCGCTGCCGATCGCGGGCATCCTCTCTGACCGCCCGCTCCCCGTTCTTGGCGAGCAGATCGCGCATGTTCGCCGTGTCCTTGCGGACTGCGGCTATCGCCACGACAATGTCATCATGTCCCTGAGCACCATTCCGCTGCCCGTCAGCCCGTATTTCAAACTGACCGATAAGGGCATCATCGACGTGAAAAAAGGCGCCGCAGTGCCTTTGATAGTATAACGAAAAGTGCTGCTGTACGAAGCCGGAAAACTTCGTGCAGCAGCACTTTTTTGATGTGTGATTCAATCCGGAGACGACTCCGTCTTTGTACAGTACCACAAGGCTGTCCAACAGCTGCTTTACATGAGTATATCCGATTCGATGCACAAGCCGCGGTGAGTACCGCTGTGGCTTCTGCATGCATTTTCAGCCGTACCTGTCAACGGACAGCAGCGTAAAAACTCATGGAGGCGGATGGACCGACGCGGAGATAGGAGGAGTCCATCATTTGCTGCCGCGCGCTGCAGTAAACGCGGCTGACCTTGAACGTCGCCTCCGCCGGCTTCCACTGGAACAGCGCGGGCATTTCTTCATGCGTCATGCCGCTTGCAATCGAAGCAGCGGCAATTACCGCGAGCGCTTCGTTGAGACGCTGCGCATCAATTACATCGATGGTTGCCGATATGCAATGCACATAGGCTCTGTCGGGCGTCATATAGAGGTCGACCGTGACGCCGCTCGGCGTATGTGACGTATAGAGGGGCATTGTCAAATCTGATTTTGCTTTGTTGTATTCGGGCGGGGTCAGTGACGTATGAGACTTCTCCTCGCGCAGGACATCGTTGATCCTGCTTACGAATGCCGGAGCATCCGCACCCTCAATCAGCGGAAATTTCTCTCCGGCGGCGTGTACCGTTCCTCCATATAGAAGCAGTATTATGGCAAGGAAGAACGAACACAGCAGATTTTTATGCATCATTTTTTACACCCCGATGGCTTTCAAATTCAGAAAAGGCGGCATGAGCCTGCTGGCGTGTGCAGGCGTTTTCCCGGGAGGTCAGATATTGATAAAGTTGCCCTCGATCTTCTTGCGCAGCCCCGGCAGCAATGAGAAAAAGGTATGGATGGCGGTGTTGTGCTCCTCCGACACGATGCGGGCGTCGTAGTGTTCCGCGTCGATCGTGCCGCGTGCCGAGGAGATGTAGTTGTCCGCCGTAATCTGGCCATCGATCACGTCATAGGAGTAGTAGACCGTCAGATAGTGATCCTCACCCTCCCATATACCGAGCGTATCGTCCGCATCGTCGTGCGCGTCTTGGAAGAAACAGCTCTCAAAGATGGCGGGCGGCGTGGTTCCGTACGCATCCGTGAGCATGCCTGTGCGGTAGAGATCCGCGGTCATCGGCGCACCAAAGACCGTGTCGCCGACCGTGCAGATGAGCCAATTCTCCTCGGTGTCCGTGTGCTGGGCGAGGGAGAGCGCCGCTCCCGACAGATCGGCGTGCGTCTCACGCACAGCGAAGGGCAGCCCGCGCGATATCATCATCTGTTCGACCTGCTCCTCCGGCGCCATCGCATTCGCCGCGGATTCGAGCGGCAGGATGAGGAGGAACGCGCCGGCAAGGGCGCAGAAAAACGTGCGGCAGAGCATGATGATCTCCTTTCTGTGGTGCTGAATTAACGTATCTGCTTATAAGTTCGATGTAAAGACGAAATACTCCTGCATATTCGGAAATGAATCCGCGCGTGCGGAGCGAAACGAATCCATGTAAATTTCGATGTTAGAGGAGTGTTATTGTGTGCAGGGCACGCGCAGTGATGAGGATATTCCAAGTGAAGATGGTTGAGCGGCACATTTTTTAGGCTGTTTTTGAAGCGGCTCTTTTTTATTTCATAATTTATGTTATAATAGGTTGAAAATTTTGATATAGGGATTGCTGATTTGCTCAGCGATTCCTTAGGAAAAGGAGCATTTCACAATGAACACATGGAACATCCAGTGGAAGAATCCGTGGAAAAAGACGATTGCCCTCGGCAGTGCAGCATTCCTGCTCGGCGGCAGTGCGGTGTACGCGGCTTCCCCCGTGACACAGACGGGTGGCAGTGCGAACGTGGAGAGCGTGCAGGACGCGCCGATGCCCCTGCCGCTCACGGAGGAGGAGATCAGCGCACAGCAGCTCGCCGATGCCGAGTACATGGCACTCCTCTGGATGCGTACCTCGGCGGAGTACCGTGCGCTCTGCTATCAGGGCTACAATGCGGCGCTCATGGCGATCGACCGCGCACAGGCAGACCCTGCCGCCCGCAGCGGCAAGCCGCTCGCCATCGTCCTCGACTGCGACGAGACCGTCACAGACAACACACGCGCCATGGCGGCGAGTGTCGCGGACGGCAATGGACGATTTAATGCGCTCTGGTGGCGCGCGACCGTGCACGAGGGACGCTCCGAGGCACTGCCGGGCGCGGTGGAGTTCCTGAACGAAGTTGCACGGCGCGGCGTTGCCATCTTCTACGTCAGCAACCGCTGGAGTGAGGTCAACTACGAGCCGACCATCGAGAACCTCAAGGCACTCGGTTTCCCCTCCGTGGACGCAGAGCACGTCCTCCTCATGGAGGATCGGAAGATGAGCGACAAGCAGCCGCGCTTTGATCGGATCACAGAGGACTATGATGTCGTCGTCTACATGGGCGACAACGCGGGCGATCTCCCCCTCGGGACGAAGGGCATGAACCGCGCCGCACGGAATGCCGCCATCGATGCTGCGCAGGAGGAGTTCGGCACCCAGTACATCGTCTTCCCGAACCCCGCCTACGGTTCCTGGGTCAGTGCCCTCGCCAAGGACTACATGACCATGAGCCCCGAGGCACGCGAGGAGTTCTATGCAAAGACACTGACGGAGTAACAGAATATAGGGAAGCACTGATAAATTCAGCACTGCCATCTTGGCACATCTTTTCCGCCCTCTCTGTGTCGACAAATCCTCCACATAGCCTCTGCTATGCGTCCGGTTTGTCTCCTTGACAGGACGAAAAATCTGTACCAATCTGACAGACTTCATTTTATCAGCGATTCCCTAATGAAAAGAGCCCGTCTCTGCTTTCTTGTTGCACGAGGGAGCAGGGGGCTCTTTTGATTTCTTTGAAATATGTTATAATAGGGACGAAAGTTTGATCGAGCCAATCTCTATGGGAAAGATTTGGTGGAGCAGAGTGAAGATATTCGATAACATCACAAACATGGTGCGCGACGATCTTCGGGCAGAAATTGTGCGCGGCAGCAGGGTGTCCATTGCGGCAGCGTGTTTCTCCATGTACGCGTATCAGGAGCTGCGCGAGCAGCTGGCGTCCGTGGAGGAGTTCCGCTTCCTCTTCACCTCGCCCACATTCATTCGGGAAAAGGCGGCAAAGGAGAAGCGCGAGTTCTACATCCCGCGCATCTCGCGTGAGACGAGCCTTTACGGCACAGAGTTCGAGGTGCGCCTGCGCAACGAGATGACGCAGCGCGCGATCGCGAAGGAGTGCGCGGACTGGATCCGTGCCAAGGCGCGCTTCAAATCCAATACCGGCGGCGAGCAGATGCCAGGCTTCATGATGGTCTCTGCTGGCGAGAAGCAGAGTGTCTATGTCCCAATGAGCGGCTTTACGACCGTGGATCTCGGCTGCGAGCGCGGAAACAACGCCTATAACATCGTGCAGTGCATGGACGAGCCGCAGGCAGCGCAGATGTATATGCGTACCTTCGATGAGCTCTGGAACGACCCTATGCGTATGCAGGACGTGACAAATGCCGTCATTGAGAACATCAGCACCGCCTATGCAGAGCATGCGCCCGAGATGATCTACTTTACAACCCTCTATCACGTATTCAGTGAGTTCCTGGGTGATCTGTCCGAGAACGAGCTGCCGGATGAAAAAGTCGGATTCAAAAAGAGCAAAATATGGAGTATGCTCTACGACTTCCAGCGCGATGCCGTTCTCGCCATCATCAACAAGCTCGAGAAATACAACGGCTGCATCCTCGCGGACAGCGTCGGTCTCGGCAAGACATTTACCGCACTTGCCGTCATGAAATACTATGAGGAGTGCAACAAGAACATCCTCGTCCTGTGCCCGAAAAAGCTCGCGGAGAACTGGAACACCTACAAGGACAACTACGTCAACAATCCCCTTGCAGTGGATCGCCTGAACTACAATGTGCTCTTCCATACCGACCTCTCGCGCAGCCACGGACAGTCAAACGGGCTCGACCTGGATCGGCTGAACTGGGGGAACTATCACCTCGTCGTGATCGACGAGTCGCATAACTTCCGCAACGGCATCGGAACGCACAGCCATACGCAGGAGAACCGCTATCAGCGCCTGATGGAGCGCGTCATCCGCGCCGGCGTTCGGACCAAGGTCCTCATGCTCTCTGCGACGCCGGTCAACAATCGCTTTACCGATCTAAAGAACCAGCTCGCCCTCGCCTACGCGGGGCACGCGGCAAACCTCGACGAGCGCCTCGACACATCGAGGAGCATCGAGGACATCTTTCGGCAGGCACAGAGCGCATTCAACACATGGAGCAAAGAGGAGCCTGGGGAACGCACGACGGACACACTGCTGCGCAAACTCGACTTTGACTTCTTCGAGCTGCTCGACAGCGTTACCATCGCACGCTCGCGCAGACACATCGAGAAATATTATGACACGAGCGCCATTGGCAAATTCCCCGCACGCCTGAAACCCATCTCCCTCCGCCCGCAGCTCACAGATCTGGCGGGCGCGATCAACTATCATGAGATCTACGAGCAGCTCATGCAGCTCACACTCTGCATCTATACGCCGTCGGACTACATCCACCCGAGCAGACGCGACAAATACAAAGACCTCACCCACAACAAGGGAGAGAACCTGACGCAGACAGGGCGCGAGCGCGGCATGCAGCGGCTGATGAGCATCAACCTGCTCAAACGCCTCGAGAGCTCCGTCCACTCGTTCCGTCTGACCCTTGGTAAAATCAAGGCGGGCATCGATACTGCGATCACTGAGATCAACCGCTTCGAGCAGTCCGGCCGCGCGGAGCTCCCTCTGTATGAGATGGAGACATCCGACCTTGATATGGATGATGAGAATACAGAACTCTTTGCCGTCGGTAAAAAGGTACCCGTCGACCTGGCAGACATGGACTGGAAATCATGGCGGAGGGAGCTGAAAAAGGACAGCGAAATACTGGGCGTCCTCACGAAAATGGTGGCGGACATCACCCCTGCACACGATACGAAGCTGCAGGAACTCCTGCGCCTCATCGCGGACAAGATCGAGCACCCCATCAACGAAGGCAATCGCCGTGTTCTCGTCTTTTCGGCATTTTCTGATACAGCGGAGTACCTCTACGAGCACGTCAGTACGTATCTCAAGGAAACATACGGATGCGACACGGCGCTCATCACCGGCTCCATCGACGGGCGCACAACGATCGCGGGCTTTCGCGCAACGCTCAACAACGTACTGACCTGCTTCTCCCCCCTCTCGAAGGGGCGGGACGTACTCATGCCGGGCAGCACGGCGGACATCACCGTCCTGATCGCGACGGACTGCATCTCCGAGGGACAGAACCTGCAGGACTGCGACTACATTGTCAACTACGACATCCACTGGAACCCCGTGCGCATCATCCAGCGGTTTGGGCGCATCGACCGCATCGGCAGTCGGAATGCGTGTATCCAACTCGTGAACTTCTGGCCGGATCTGACCCTCGACGACTACATCAACCTCAAGCCGCGCGTCGAGTCGCGCATGCGGCTCAGCATCATGACCTCTACGGGCGACGATGATCTCATCAACCCAGAGGAAAAGGGCGACCTCGAGTATCGTAAAATGCAGCTGAAACGCCTGCAGGAGGAGGTCGTCGACATCGAGGACATGAACGACGGCATCTCCATCATGGATCTCGGGCTCAACGAATTCCGCCTCGATCTGCTCGCGTATCTGAAGGATCACGGCGATATGGACAAGAAGCCGCGCGGACTGCATGCCGTCGTTCCTGCCACGGATGAGCTCGGCACAGGCGTCATCTTCGTCCTGAAGAACATCCGCAGCAGCCTAGGCGTTGATACACGCAACCGCATTCACCCATTCTATATGGTCTACATCGGGCAGGATGGGACGATCCTCTGTGATTATCAGAATCCAAAGAAGATGCTCGACGATATCCGCCTCCTCTGCCGTGGAAAAAAAGAGCCCATCCGAGCAGTATACGAGCCATTCAACCGTGAGACCAATGATGGGCGTGATATGCACACCGTCTCTGCACTGCTGAACGATGCGATCCACTCCATCATCGACGTAAAGGAGGAGAGCGACATCGACAGCCTCTTCTCTGCGGGTGGAACAAGCGCCCTGCAGAATGACATTGCGGATCTCGACGACTTTGAGCTCATCTGCTTCCTCGTCGTGCGATAGGGAAGCACTGATAAATTCGGCACGACCATCTTGACGCATCTTTTTCGCCCGCTTTTCGTTAGCAAATCCTCCACATAGCCCTCGCTATGCGTCCGGTTTGCTGCCTCAATCGGACAAAAAATCTACGCCAATCTGGCATACCTCATTTTATCAGCGTTTCCCTAGATCGGAGGGAGAATATGCTCGGACTGCCGGCCTCTACGGAATGCAACCGACGGATTCCAAAACAGAAATTTTATGAAAAGAGTGAGCTCAGTCCTGCCCTCAAAAAGGCGTTCAGCGCGCAGATCGCATCCATCCACTGGCGCAACAAGATCGCGCCGGAGGTGTTGAACCTCGCTGCAGGGAAGGAGGTGCAGGAGCTCGAAGTATTCGAGCTGCGTCTGAACGATGGGCAAATTGATGAGGCTGTTCTGCGCCTCATTGACCGAGCGATCCCGTATCACATCCTCTTTGTCCTCGTGTGGGAGGATCGGATGCGCCTTGTTCTTGCATACAAAGAAACACCTGACGCAAAGAGTACAGGCGTGCGGGTGGAGCGGTACTATTACACAGACTGGATGCCTGTGGGGGAGGTAGTTCTGCGCATCGAGGGATTGTCGATGGATGCCGTCTATGAGAACCTCGTCCGCCGGATTGCGGGCGAGGCACTCGGGGATGCACGCACATCGACCCTCCGGGAGAGCGTCGCGGCGCAGGGGCGCAGAGAGCGGATCGAAAAGCAGATTGCTGCGCTCGAGGCGAAGATCCGGCGGGAGAAACAGCCGAAGAGGAAGTTTGAGCTTGTGCAGCAGCTGCGGGTACTACAGACACTAATGTAATCTTTTGAAAATCCTTGGGAGATGACTATATGCCTATACATGTAACTAAACATAAAATTGATCAAGAATGGCGTTCAACCATTAGTAGCCGATATAAAGCTGTAACAAAGGCGTTTAATAGGGTATTTTGGGAAAGTGATAGTGAGACTGCCCACAGCCGATATGTCGGATCGTATGGACGTGGGACGGCAATACAATCAAGTGATCTAGACATTTTGCTTGAGTTGCCTCCAGAAGAATATTTCCGATTTGATAAAACAAAATGGAATGGACAATCACGTCTATTACAGGCTGTGAAACAATCTATTGAAAAACATTATTCACTGAGTGATATTCGAGCAGATGGACAAGTTGTAAAAATTAACTTTTCGGATGGCATGAAGTTTGAGTTATTACCTGCATTTGAGGAGCAGGATTGCTTTGGGGACTTTATTCGTACATATAAATATCCGGACAGCAATATGGGAGGACGATGGAAATCGGCAAACCCCATCGCAGAACAGCAGGCGATGAGTCTCAAAAATGATGACTTGCATACAAGAGGCCTTTTGATTGATACTTGTAAGCACATTCGGTCTATCCGGGATACATTTTTTAAGAGCTATCATCTTTCAGGCATTGTCATAGATGCCTTTGTCTATGATGCAATTGGCGATTGGCATTGGATGCGTGAAGGTGAGACGAGTCAATATCCTCAAGGATCTTATGAGCAAAGATTGCTGAATCACTACAATACGATACAGAGACAGATTCCTTGTCTTTCAGCACCGGGGAGTGTTGCGATCATAGATGCTTCCAGTAGTATGGAGTGCCTTGGAAAGGTCCTGCATAAGATTGCTGATTGAGCGATCTTCAATCATGTAATGGAGATGAAGTTATTGGAGCAGTATCAAGTATTGCTTGATGTAGTCAGGCAGCAATATGCGAGTGTTGTATGGACGCATAAGATTCAGGAAAAACAGGCGGATATATATTTCAAACGATATAATTGTCTTGAGACGGTCAATATCATTTTCGCATCTGCAACATCCTGTGGGATTGTAAGCACCATTTTTTTTGGAGAGTTATGTGCGAAAATCATAACTATGTTTTTGTCCTTTGTGACGCTGGCTATTACAGCATATTATAAGAGTTTTGATCTAAAATCTATTGGATATGGGAATAAAGTGTCTGCAAATGAATTTTTGGTTATTCGAAACAGATTGCTCCGTATTATTGCGGACATACATATCCATAGAAAATCATGTGAAGAAATAGAGGAAGACTTTTCTCGTGTTATGGAAACGCTGGATAATCTATATGCTCACGCGGCACAAACAACGGATGATGCAGTGAAGATGGCGATGAAAGGGCTAAAAGAGCGTGAAGAATATACCTATTCAAATGAAGAGATTGATCGATTTTTACCTTCCCAGCTGCGTGGTCGAATTGATTCATAGCGGAGCATGTATAAGAAAGAATTCATCTCTGCAAAGGTAGGAGAGTTTTGACTTTCTTTGCACTAAGGTTATAGTAAATAGAATGCGATTTTGATGTGAACAGAGATGTGAGCAGAATAGGAGATAGCGCGATGGAGCGGATGAAGATGCACAGTAGGGACAACGTGGTGGCGCATATCGAGGCGGTGGGGCGGCTGTTCCCGAATGCGCTGACGGAGGTCATGCGGGACGGGAAGGTCGTGCAGGCGATCGACTTCGATGTGCTGCGGCAGGAGCTCGCGCGTGAGATCGTGGAGGGGCGCGAGGAGCGCTATGCGTTCACATGGCCGGACAAGCAGCAGGCGATCCTCGCGGCGAATGCGCCGATTGCGGCAACGCTGCGTCCCGTTGTGGAGGACAGTGTCGGGCGGGATGGCAAAGAGGGCGCATTCGACAGCGAAAATCTCTACATCGAGGGGGACAATCTCGATGTGCTGAAGCTGCTCCAAGAGACGTACCTCGGCAAGGTAAAGATGATCTATATCGATCCGCCGTATAATACGGGGAATGATGCCTTTGTGTACGATGATGATTTTGCGATGGCGGATGGGGATTTCTTTGCGGCGAGTAAAGTCTACGATGAAGACGGGAATCGGACGTATGATTTCCGTGCGAACAATGGGAGCAACGGGCGCTTTCACACGGACTGGCTGAATATGATCTATCCGCGTCTTAGAGTGGCGAAGTCTTTGCTCGCGGATGATGGGGTTATCTTTATATCTGTTGATTACAATGAGAATTTCAATATGCGAAAAGTGGCAGATGAAATATTGGGTGAACAATCATTTATTGGTGAAATTTATTGGGAATCGAAAACAAAATCGCAGAACACAAAGACAGCATATAACAAATTACAACCAAAGGCAGAAATGATTCTAGTCTATGCGAAAGATCGGCAGAGGCGATTCCACTTGATTGAAAAAGGTGTAAAGGAATATTCCTTTTCCGACGAGCGAGGTGTGTATCGCGAATACCCTGTCGAGGTGATGAACGCATCAGGAGTACGCGGCAGGGGGTCGATGATTTATGAAATCAGCGACACAGTTTCCACTGTTTTCCCGCCAGCGGGAAAACAGTGGAAACTTGGGCAAGCCCAAGTTGCCACTTACTAAAAAAATGGGGATCTCTTTATTCGGGATGGAAAACCCATCATAAAGATGCGTCCGAATGGAGAGCGTAATGAGACAACTGAACCGTTCTGGGGGTTCTTTGATAAGACAATGGGTACGGCGGAGAGCGCGAAGAAGGAACTTGGTGAATTGATCGAAAATCATGGATTTGAAACAGTAAAGCCCGTTGAAATTATCAAACGACTATGTTTTCATGCAACGGACAAAGATGCTCTCATCCTTGACTTCTTCTCCGGCTCTGCCACAACCGCCCATGCCGTGATGCAGCTGAACGCCGAGGATGGAGGGTCTAGGAAGTTCATTATGGTGCAGCTGCCCGAGGCGACGGACGAGAAGAGCGAGGCAAATCGTGCGGGCTATTGGAATATCTGCGAGATCGGCAAGGAGCGCATCCGCCGTGCGGGGGCGAAGATCGCGGCTGTGGCGGGCGAGGAGGCGGCAGGGCTTGATCTCGGGTTCCGCTGCCTGCGGCTCGATACGAGCAATATGACCGATGTCTACTATGCGCCCGATGCGGTGACGCAGGACGGGCTTTTCGCGCAGGTGGACAATGTCAAGGAGGATCGTACGCCGGAGGATCTGCTCGTTCAGACGATGCTCGATCTCGGGATCCTGCTCTCGGAGCCGATTGCGGTGGAGGAGATCGCGGGCAGACGCGTCTTTAACGTCGCGGACGGCTTCCTCCTCGCATGCTTCGACCGTGATGTGACGGATGAGACGGTGACGGCAATCGCAAAGCGAAAGCCCTACTATGCGGTGTTCCGTGATGCCTCGATGGCGGACGACAGTGCGCTGACGAACTTCGACCAGCTCTTTGCGGCGTACAGCCCCGCAACGGTGCAGCGGGTGCTGTAGTGTAACACCCCTCGGGAAGCGCTATGAATCATTATGAACAGGAGGAGTCATGATGCAAACGTCTGTATTTACCATGGAACAGATTGCTGCAGCGGTGAAACCGCTTGCTGATAAATACCGTGTGAAGGAAATTTATTTGTTTGGTTCGTACGCACGCGGGGAAGCGGACGAGAACAGCGATTTGGATTTTCTTGTTTTTGGTGGAGAAATGTTTCGGCGAACGATGATTTTTGCCTTGGCGGAGGAGCTGCGCGAGGTGCTCAAGAAAAACGTGGATGTTTTTGAAATCGCAGAGGTCAACCCGGACAGTAATTTCTATCAAACGATTATGAAAGAAAAGGTTTTGGTGGCATGAAGTACTCGGATCGGCAAAGGGTTCAAAAGATCTATGACTATGCTGTTCAGTTGCAGGAATATATCCGAAAAAACGACATTGAAAAAGAGGAGTTGCTGACGCAGCTGCCGCTTCAATGGCTTGTCACAACGCCGTTATACAATATGGGAGAGCACTGTTATTATTTGTCCGCAGCGTATAAGGCGAAACATGCTGAAATCTCATGGACGATGATTGCAGGGCTCAGGCATCGCCTTGTGCATGATTATGACGGGACGAACTGGAATATTATTTCAGAGGTTGTTTTTGAGGAGTTGCCCATCCTGATCCAGCAGCTGGAGCGCTGTTTGACAGAATATGAGAATACGGGTGATTGCTGATGAAGTTTCACTTTACGGTGCAGCCGTATCAGACGGATGCGGTGGAGGCGGTTGTCCGTGTGTTCGAGGGGCAGCCGTATGCCGCGCGCACGACGTATCTGCGCGATGTGGGGACGAATGCTGCGCAGGGGAATCTGCTGCCGGTGCAGGAGAGCTATATGAATGCGCCCCTTCTCACGGCGGAGGCGGACGATGGTTTTCGCAATGAGGAGTTGCATCTGACGCAGGGGGAGCTGCTCGCGCATATCCGCAGGGTGCAGAGCGCACGCAATCTCCATCTGTCTGATACGCTCTCCGCGCCGCTCGGTGCGTGTGCGCTGGATGTGGAGATGGAGACGGGCACGGGCAAGACGTATGTCTATATCAAGACGATGTTCGAGCTGAACCGCCGCTATGGCTGGAGCAAGTTCATCGTGGTGGTGCCGAGCATCGCCATCCGCGAGGGCGTAAAGAAGTCCTTCGAAATGACGGCGGAGCATTTCATGGAGCACTATGGGAAGAAGGCGCGGTTCTTCGTCTACAGCAGTGCGAATCTGAATCAGCTGGATGCGTTCTCTGCCGATGCAGGGCTCTCGGTGATGATCATCAACACGCAGGCGTTCGCTGCCTCGCTGAACGAGGAGAAGTCGATCGAGGGACGCGGCGGGAACAAGGAGGCGCGCATCATCTACTCGAAGCGCGATGCGTTCGGCTCGCGTCGTCCGATCGATGTGATCGCGGCGAACCGTCCGATCCTCATTCTCGATGAGCCGCAAAAGATGGGAAAGAAGGGCTCGGTGACGCAGAAAGCACTCGCACAGTTCGCCCCTCTCTTTACGCTGAACTATTCGGCGACGCACGCGGAGCGGCACAATCTCGTCTATGTGCTGGATGCGGTGGATGCCTACAATGCGCGTCTGGTGAAGAAGATCGAGGTGAAGGGGTTCGAGGTGAAGAATCTGCCGGGGACGGGGCGCTATCTCTATCTCGCGGAGATCGTACTCTCGCCGAAGGTGCCACCGCGTGCGCGGATCGAGTTCGAGGTGGCGCAAAAGGGCGGGGTGCGGCGCACGCTGCGCATTGTTTCTAAGGGGGACAATCTCTGCCATCTCTCGGGCGGAATGGCGCAGTACGAGGGCTATGTGGTAGAGCACATCGATGCCGCTGCGGGGACGGTGCTTTTCCTGAACGGTACAACGCTCCATACGGGAGATGTGCAGGGCGACGTATCGGAGGCGGATCTCCGGCGGGTGCAGATCCGTGAGACGATTGTCTCGCATTTTGAGAAGGAGCAGCGGCTTTTCGCACGCGGGATCAAGACGCTCTCGCTGTTCTTCATCGACGAGGTGGCGAAGTACCGTCAGTACGATGCAGACGGAAATGCCGTGCTTGGGGAGTACGGGCAGATCTTCGAGGAGGAGTACCGCGCGGTGATGAACGAAAACCGCGATATTTTTGACCCTGCGTATATGAAATATCTGGACGATGTGCCTGTGGAGAAGGTACACACAGGGTATTTCAGCATTGACAAGAAGACGGGACGTGCGGTGGACAGCAGTCTCAGGCGCGGCTCGGATCTGTCGGACGATATTTCGGCGTATGATCTGATCCTGAAGGATAAGGAGCGGCTGCTCTCGTTCGATGAGCCGACGCGCGTGATTTTCTCCCACTCGGCGCTGCGCGAGGGGTGGGACAATCCGAATGTGTTCCAGATCTGTACGCTCAAGCATGCGGCGAGTGTGACGGCAAAGCGGCAGGAGGTCGGCAGAGGTCTGCGTCTCGCGGTCGATCAGACGGGCCAGCGGATGGATCGGACGGTGCTGGGAGATGCGGTGCATGAGGTGAATGTGCTGACGGTGATCGCGAGCGAGAGCTATGCGGGATTTGTCGGCGATCTGCAAAAGCAGATGGAGGCGGAGCTGTACGATCGTCCGAAGGCGGCGACGGAGGCGTACTTCAAGGGGAAGACGGTGCAGTCGGCGGATGGTACGGCGATGGAGCTGGATGAGAAGGCGGCGCGGGTGATCTATAAATATCTCCTGCAACATGACTATATCGACGATGACGGGCATGTGACGGAGGACTATCGCACGGCACTTGCGGCGGGGACGCTCGCGCCTCTGCCTAAGGCTCTCATGCCCATGACGGAAGGGGTTCATCGCCTCGTGCAGGCAATCTATGACGAGAGTGTGCTGCGCACGATGATTTCGGATGCGGGGGCGACGAAGACACCGGAGAATAAGCTGAACGAGCGATTTTATCGGAAAGAGTTTCAGGAACTTTGGAAGAGGATCAATCACAAGTACGCCTATACGGTCTCATTTGACACGAGACAACTCGTACGGGCGGCCATCGACCATATCAACGCCGAGCTGCGTGTCAGCCGTCTCCAATACACGATCACCTATGGCAGTCAGCAGACGGATCTGGATGTGGGCATGGTGGCAGACGGCACGAGCTTTGCCTACGGCAAGAGTCGGACGAGCACGCTGAAACGCGCACAGGGGTCTGCGGTGACGTATGATCTGATCGGGCGTATTGCGGCGGGGACGACACTCACGCGGCGCACGGTCGTAGAGATTTTGCAGGGGATTAAGGCCGAGGTGTTTGCAGGCTACCGCTGCAATCCTGAGGAGTTTATCCGTACGGTGACGCGGCTCATCCTCGAGCAGAAAGCGACACGCATCGTCGATCACATCGAGTACAATACGATCGAGGGCAGCTACGATGCGAGTATCTTTGCGACGGAGAAGCGGCCCTACACCGAGGCATACGAGGCGGAGAAGGCGATTCAGAACTATGTGTTCACGGACGGCAATGTGGAGAGGAGATTTGCCCAGGATCTCGACGGCGGGAACGAGGTGCTGATCTATGCGAAACTGCCGCGCGGGTTCGCCATCCCGACGCCGGTCGGAAGTTATGCGCCGGATTGGGCGATTGTCTTTCGCGAGGGGAAGGTGCGTCACATCTACTTCGTCGCGGAGACGAAGGGAACGCTCTCCTCGCTCCAGCTTCGTCCGATTGAGGAGGCAAAAATAGCGTGTGCGAAGAAGCTGTTTGAAAAGCTGCATAGTGACTGCGTGATCTACGAGCATGTGAATGATTTCCAGACGCTGCTCAACCGCGTGATGAAGTGAGGTGCGCTGCAGCGTTGCTGCGTGCGGTGCTATCACGGAGGACATGGGACGAACGGGGATGCGAACGATACGATTTTGAACGAATAGAGAGGGGACATCATGACTGTATATAGAAAATTTTTTGGTACGATGCTTCTCGCCGCAGTCCTGCTCGTCGGACTCTTTGCCCTACAGCCCGCCCATGCCGCACAGATGGAGCAGCAGTCTGTGACGAAGGTGCTGAACTACATGGAGGGTGACTGGTACGATGCAGACGGCAACCGTGTCCTGCAGATCGGGGGCGGCTATATCAATGGATGCCGTGTGCTTGCAGCGTATGACTTTGCAGGTGCCAGCTCATATGGAGCGGGACGGTTTGACATCCTTGAGAGCACGGGAAGCCGCAGTCTCTATCTCACATGGGACATTCGCCATGCGGACACGGACAGCATCAAGCTGAACGACCATCAGATGCTGCACCGTACCGCAAGACCGCCGTTCAACGAGTCTGTCGCGGGTATTCACCTCGGCATGACCTCGGCGGAGGTGACGGCGGTGCTCGGCGCGCCCCCGCAGACGGGGGATCTGCGCCCCTATGTGGGAACGTACGGATGGTACTACCCCGACCTGCGCATCGCCGTCACATTTGACGCCGATACCATCGACCGGATCCTCCTGCTGCGGGGCAGCCGCGCGGTGCTGGAGCATTCGAGACTGAACTGCGAGAACGCGCCGTATGAGTTCGCACAGGCATATCAGATGAAGCGCGTCCCCAAAATCAACTATGATGACAGATACTCAGGCAGTGGATGCTATGGCATCGGCGGCGAGGAATACCTCTCATTCGGCAATCGCATGGAGTACGTCATGCTGAGTAAGTATTGGAACTAATAGGGTGGCAGATCAGGGGGATTGCACGATCCCCCTTGTTTTTACGATTGCGGAATATGTTATAATAGAAGAAAACAAAGAGAGTGTTTCTCATGCTGTGCGCGGCAAAGGAGGTGCATCATGCAGCGGCGATATATTTTTACGGGACTGGTGCTTGCTTTGTTGGTCGGTGTATTCTTCTACCTCCGCGCCGAGCAGCGGACACAGATCGACTTCGAGCAGGTGGAGCCGATCCCGGGGTACAAGATGGAGATGCGGGAACCGCCGCTGCGGGTGGCGATGATCTCGGTGCTGAACCACGCGCGTACGGAGGGCTATCAGAGTCAGATGGTGCGCAGCCTCGGGCGGCTGCTCGGGCGGCCGGTGCTGCTCCTGCATCGCCGCAGCTACGCCGAGATCAATCAGCTGCTGGCGAAGGGAGATGCGGATGTAGCGTTCCTGTCGAGCGGTGCCTATATGGTGTATGGAAAAAAGGAGGATGTGCGTCTCTTGGCGATGCCCGAGCGGAGCGGGGCGAACTACTATTTCTCGTATGTGATTGTCCCGCGTGCAAGCACCATAGAATCGCTTGCGGAGCTGCGCGGGCGGCGGTTCGTCTATGTGGACCCGATGAGCTACTCGGGCTATCTTGAGCTGCGCGCACATCTGCGGAAAATGGGCGAGGATCCCGAGCGGTTCTTTCGCTCCTCCTACTTCACCTACAGCCACGACGACTCGCTGCGTGCGGTGGCGGACGGTCTGGTGGATGGCGGTGTGATTGCGAGCCTGACGTATGACTACTATCAGGAATATGCGCCCGCGATGCTGGAGCAGGTGCGGATTGTACAGGTGCTTCCGGGGAGCGGGATGGGGCCTGTGGTGGCGCGGCGCGATCTGAGGGAGGCGGATGCGGTGCAGGAGATCCTGCTGCATCTGGACAGAGATCCGGAGGCAAAGGAGGCGATGGAGCAGCTGCTCATCGATCGCTTCGTACCGCCGCAGCCGGAGCTCTATCCGCGGTTCTCGCCGGAAGAGGGGATCTGATGCAGTACTTTGCAAAACTCCGCATTGCGGGCAAGCTGACGGTGATCGTGATGGGGATTGTGCTGCTCTTCGCCATTCTCTCGGGTGCGCTCATGCTCGTCACGCTGTCCGACATCATGCGTGCGTCACTGGAGCGGCGTGGGCTGAGCGTGGCGGCAGAGGTGGCGGAGCTCAGCAGCGACGCGCTGCAGACAGGAAATCTCTTTGCGCTCGAGGAGCTGATCCACACAGAGAAGCGCAACAATGACTTTGTATCGTATATCTTTTTGCTGGACACAGACGGACGTGTGATGGCACATACCTTTTCAAAGGGGATGCCGCTGCATCTGCGCGAGCTGCACGGGGCGGGCGGCGCAGAGCCGGAGGTGCTGCGCGTGGACACGAGCCTCGGGAAGATCCAGGACATCCGCTGGCCGATCGAGGGCGGTGCGCTTGGCGCGGTTCGCGTCGGTGTGAGCGAGGATGCGCTGCGGGAGCTGTTGGTCTCCAATGTGCTGAAAATGCTCGGGATAACGCTGGTCATCCTGCTCCTCGCGGCGATGCTGATCTTTCGCTTGTCGGAGATCCTGACGCGTCCGCTTCATCATCTGATGGAACGTGCGGAGCATATCTCCAAAGGGCATTTCTCGGGGCGTGCGATCACGTTCCCTGCGACGGATGAGATCGGGCGTCTGGCGAATGCGATGAACGATATGGAGCGGCATCTGCGCGAGGGTGCGCAGGAGCGCAGCCGTCTCCTGCGGCACATCATCACGGCGCAGGAGGAGGAGCGCAAGCGGATCGCAATGGAGCTGCACGACGAGAGCGGGCAGACGCTGACGGCACTGCTCTTTTCCCTGCGTGCGCTCGCGAACGAGACGGACGATGAAAATATGCAGAAGGCGCTGCTCGCGATCCGTGACGAGACGGCGGATACGCTCGCGCGGCTGCGGAATCTCGCGGTGGAGCTGCGCCCTCCAGCACTGGATGAGCTGGGGATCGAGGCGGCACTTGAGAAGCTGGTCGCGGACTATCGGCGCAAGCACGCGGTGGACATCGAGCTCGTCTGCGCGGTCGAGACGGTGCCCGGCGACGTGGAGAGTCTGGCGGTCTATCGGATTGTGCAGGAGTGCCTGACGAACATCGTGCGGCATTCCCACGCGACGCGGGCACAAATTCGCCTGAGAGCAGAGGAGCGCATCGTGCTCTATGTCAAGGACAACGGCGATGGCATCACACAGGAGCGCATCCGTGCGGCGCGGCGGGAGAACCACATGGGGATCTACGGGATCGCGGAGCGCGTGCGCCTGCTCGCGGGGCGCATGGAGCTCTCCGCAGAGCTGCCAGAGTGGACGACGGTCTATCGCATTGAGCTGCGTGGAAGGGGAGGGCTGACGGATGAATCTGATGATTGTGGATGACCATTTGCTGATCCGCGCGGGGATGAAGCTGCTGCTCAAAAACACGTCCGCCTATACGGTGACGGCGGAGGCGGAGAGCGGCGAGGAGGCACTGCGGCTGCTGGCGGCGCAGCCGATCGACCTCGTGATCATGGACATCTCGATGCCGGGGATGGGCGGGCTCGCCTGCATCCGTGAGATTCGCGCGCGCTATCCTGCAGTGAAGATTCTCGTGCTGAGCATGCACGAGGATGAGGAGTATATCTACAAGGCGATGCAGTACGGGGCGATGGGCTATCTGCCCAAGACCTCGGCGGACAACGAGCTGTTCGATGCGCTGCAGGCACTTTCGCAGGGACGGCGTTACCTCAGCCCGAATGCACAGCAGTCACTTATGGACATCATGTTCCGCCCCGCAGAGGAGGCAGCGGATGATCCGCGCAGCGTGCTCACCGCGCGGGAGCAAGAGGTCTTTGACGAGCTGATCCACGGGTATACGATCACGGAGATTGCAGAGCGGCTGCATCTCAGTGTAAAGACAGTGGACACACATAAGAAACATATCTACGAGAAACTCCACTGCAGTCGGCGCAGCGAGCTTGTCACGCTCGCCCTACGGAACGGGCTTTTGCAGTAGCGTGACCTATTCAAAAGAACCCCACATCGGATTTTTTCTGATGTGGGGTTCTGTATTTCTGATGGAAAAATGGGGAGAAATCCGAGGGAAAAACAGAACTTTGCCGATGGTCGGGCAATGCTGCATTCGCTATACTGCAGATAGCATAAATTTCACAAAGGAGATGAATTCATATGTCAATTTTTTCACCGGCACCGCACATTGAGCGGCTGCCCGCCGACCAGATTGACGAGCGGTACAAGTCACTCCGACGGCAGGTCTTTCTCGGGACGTTCATCGGGTATGCGACCTTCTACCTGATTCGCAAGAACTTCAGTCTCGCGATGCCCTATATGATTCAGGACTACGGCTACTCCAAGGCGGATCTTGGCATCGTCCTGACTATGCTTTCGGTTGCATACGGCGTGAGCAAGTTCGTCATGGGCAACATCTCGGATCGCTCGAATCCGAAGTATTTTGCCACGCTGGGCCTCCTGCTCAGTGCGCTCGTGACGCTCGCGTTCGGCGTTGTGCCGGGGGTTATGACGAGCATTCCGATCATGTGCGCCCTGAGCTTCATGAACGGATGGTTCCAGGGGATGGGCTACCCGCCGTATGCAAAGTCCATGGTGACGTGGTTCTCCCAGACCGAGCGCGGCGCGTGGTGGTCGTGGTGGAACGTCTCGCACAACCTCGGCGGTGGGCTGATCGCACCGCTGGCGACGGCAGGTATCGCCCTCTTTGGCACATGGAACAGTATCTTCTTCTTCCCTGCGCTGATCTCCATCGTCCTCGCCTTCATCACCTTCTTCCTCCTGCGTGACACGCCGCAGTCCTGCGGTCTGCCGCCGATCGAGGAGTACAAGCACGACTACCCGAAGGAGCACGGTGCTGTCATGGAAAAGCAGATGACGGCAAAGGAAGTTCTGATGAAGTACATCATCAAGAACAAGCTGCTCTGGTACCTCGCGATCGCGAACATCTTCGTCTACTTCATCCGCTACGGCGTTGTCGACTGGGCGCCGACGTATCTCGCGGCGGTCAAGGGCTTCTCCAAGGAGAGCTCGCGCTGGGCGTACTTCCTCTACGAGTGGGCGGGCATCCCGGGCATGCTCGTGAGCGGCTACCTCAGTGACCGTGTGTTCCGCGGACGGCGTGCGCCTGCGACGATGATCTTTATGACGCTCGTCATCATCGCGATCCTCGTCTACTGGTTCAATCCGCCCGGCAATGTCCTCGTGGATAACCTCGCGCTGATCGCAATCGGCTTCCTCATCTACGGGCCGGTCATGATGATCGGTCTGCAGGCGGCGGACATGGTGCCGCGTGTCGCAACGGGCGGCGCGACCGGCCTCACGGGTCTCATGGGCTACATCGTCGGCTCTGCGTTCGCGGGTGTCTACATGGGCTTCGTCGTTGATCACTTCGGCTGGACGGGCGGCTTCATCAGCCTCCTCGCCTCCTGCGTCCTCTCGATCTTCTTCCTCTTCATGACCATGGGCGGGAAGAAAGCAGCGGAATAAAGGAATCGTTACATTCCCATATAAAAATCCCGTCGCGTTCGGTATGTTCCGAATGCGGCGGGATTTTGTGTATATGAGGATTATCTCCCCTGCACGTCTCTCACGTAGACGCAGCGGCAGAGCAGGGCGGCGACACCGGCAATCGCCGCGCCGATGTAGCCGATGTGGGCGAGGTGACCGTCCCCCGCCGCGAGCCCGCCGAGGTACGTTCCGCTGCCGATGCCGAGGTTGAAGATGCCCGAGTAGATCGCCGTTGCAACGGTCGATGCGTCGCGCGGGACCGTGGCGAGAACTTCCGCCTGGAACATCGTGTTGTAGAGCGTTGCGAGTACCCCGAGCAGCATCGTGAGCACGATCATCGTGCCGACGGAGATGGATGCCGCCTGCCAGAGGAAGAGCAGAACCGCGACCCCGACAAGGCACCAGCGCAGCAGGAAAAAGCGGCGCTTTCCATACATTTTGGAGAAAACGAGGCTCGCGAGGATGCCGCTGACCCCGAGCAGCATGAGCGTGACCGTAATCAGATCGGGCGAGAACGCCGCGACATTGTGCAGGAACGGCTCGATGTAGCTGTACGTCGTGAAGTACGCCGTCGCAAAGAGTGCCGTCATGATGTAAATGCACGCGAGCGCAGGCTGACGGACGAGCGACGGCAGTTCGCCGATGGTGAAGCCCTCTCCCGGTGCCCGTTTCGGCAGGAGAATCCCGAGATAGACAAACGCAATGACGGCGACCACGGCGAGCAGCAGGAACGTCATGCGCCACCCCGCCGCGAGACCGATCACGCGCCCGAGCGGCAGCCCGACAATCGTCGCGACGGAGCTGCTCGTCACGATCATGCCGAGTGCCATCGGGCGATGCTCGCGCGTCACGAGCCGCGTCGCAAGCGGTGCGGCAATCGACCAGAAAATCGAGTGTGCGCAGGCGACGATGATGCGTGCGCCGAGCAGCACATCATAGCTCGTCGCGAGCCCCGAGACGAGCTGCCCGAGGCCAAAGAGCGCGACCATCAGCAGAAGGAGCCGTTTCAGCTCCATGCGGCAGGTCAGCAGCATGAGCGGCAGCGAGAGCAGAGCAACTACCCACGCATAGATCGTAATCATCTGCCCCGTCGCCGCCTCCGTCATGGAGAACGACTCCGAGATATCGATGAGCAGCGCAATCGGTATGAACTCGGATGTGTTAAAGATAAATGCGGCAATCGTAATGCCGAGCAGCGCCATATATTGGCGCAATGGAATCCCCATAGAAAACCTCCCCGTCTGTGTAGATCCTTTCTTTCATTATAGATACGGGGAGGGAGAAAATGCAAGAAAAAAGTTTGCTCTACGAGGTGCGCAGCTTACGCAGCCTCGTTCTCCTCGGCCAAGTCCACCTCACGCAGCATCGACGCCTCCATCAGATTTACAATGCGGTCGGGGAGCTTGTACTGGATGCCGCCGCCCAGGCGACCGAACCACGGCGCGATCTTCCCTTTCTGCACACCGTCGATGGGCCGCTCAACGCAGTAGACGTGGAAGTCGCCCTCACTCGTCGTGCTCGGCAGTGCCCGCTGCTCGAACGTCATGCCGTCCGGTGAGACATACCGTCCCGTCGGCTTCCCGTAGCGCGTCAGCACATCGCCCGAGGGGAGCGTGACCGTCACAATCAAGCCGACCGCGCCGTCGTTGCTCGGGTAGATCGGGCGACCGTCGTCGGCGTAAAACCGCGCCTCACCCTTTTTGCCCGGGGTATAGGCGACACCCTGCTCTGCCGCGAGCCCTGCAATGAATTCATCTGTCGGCGGGGCGAAGTTGTAGTACATCTGCCAGTAGCGCGGCTCGGTCTGTGCCTCCTGTGTCGCAGCGGCGGGCGTGCCGATGGCGAGCGATGCGTCCTGTGCACTCGGCGCACCGAGCAGGGCACTCAGTGCGAAGAGTGCGGCGGCAATGATGCGGATGGGGAATCGGGTCGTCATGGGACTTCTCCTTTCCGAAACGTCAAACAATTCGATATTTATATCATATTACATCAATAAAAAATTTGTCAAGCTGTCATTTACTACAGTACCTTTTGTCGTATTTTCGACTATAATAGAGGAAGGGAATTACGGATCAATTCAGCGATTCCCTGAGGGACTGTTTTATCCGTGATTCCCAAGAACAGTACACAAATTATTTTTCGATAAGGAGGAATCATCATGGCGTTCTGTGAAAACTGTGGAAATCAGCTGAATGCGGGGGAGCGGTTCTGTACGAACTGCGGCACGCAGGTCGCGGCCGCTCCGCCCCGTCCCGCCGCACCTCCCGCAGATCCTGCACCGCCGCCGCGCACAGCACAGCAGGAGACCCCGCCGCCGACGCATTCGATGGGAGCTGCTGCGGGCAGCATGGGCGCTGCAGCCGGAGGAGCCGTCGGGGGAGCGATGGGAGGAGGCACGGGCGGACAGCCGCCGCAGATGCAGAACCCGCCGATGGAGCAGATGCCGTACCAAGCGGCACAGCAGCAGACAGGCGCATACGGCGGTGTTGCGGCGGGACAGCCACCCTCGGCGGAGAGCATCAAGGATATGTTCTTCAGCTATCGTGGACGCCTCAACCGCAAACCGTTTATCCTGCGCGGCCTTCTGCTGAGTGTCCTCTCGTCGGTGATGTCGACAGTCATGACGGAAATGACGGAAGCCTCCTCTACGGTGATGCATTTGCTCGCGCTGCTGCCGCTCATCCTCATGGTGGTTTTCAGCGTTGGCACCTTTATGCTCATCATCCGCCGTTGGCATGATCTGGGCAAGAGCGGCTGGCTCTCCCTGCTCATGCTGATTCCGCTGTTGAACTTCTTGGTTCTGATCTTCCTCTGGGTGAAAAAGGGGACGGACGGCCCGAACGCATACGGCGACGACCCACTGGCATAGCTGTCCGCACTAATGACAAGGGCTGCTGCACGAAGTTTTCCAGCTTCATGCAGCAGCCTCTTTTTGTGTTTCTAGGGAATCGCTGATAAAATGAAGTCTGTCGGATTGGTACAGATTTTTTGTCCTGTCAAGGAGACAAACCGGACGCATAGCAAAGGCTATGTGGAGGATTTGTCGACACAGACAGGGCGAAAAAGATGTGCTAAGACGGCGGTGCTGAATTTATCAGTGCTTCCCTAGCGCGCATTGCGCAGACAGCTCCCGAAGTAGCGCGCGAGATTTTGCTCCAACGCGGCGACATCCTTTTCGTTCGATGAGGAGCCGGGATTATCCGCGAGCGTCGCCGCCCAGTCGTTCGGACCCTTCAGCGTAAAGAACGCGACAAAGACCGCCCGTGTCCTATCCGTTTCGTTCGGCGGCAGGTAGTAGAATGTGATCTTGCGCCCGTACAGCGCGGAGAGGACCGTGCCGTCCCCGTTTGGACGGTACAGCGCGTGGAGTGCCTTACAGACCGCCGCTAGATCCGCGCCGCGTGCGCCGTCCGTGACGAAGATAAAGTCCCCCTCGTCAAAGAGCGAGACCTCCCGATCGAGGTGTTTGCGTTTTGCTCCCGAATGAATCAGTGCCTCCGCCTCCTCGGTGGTCGCGGCGCGAAAGCCGTATTCCTCCGCCACGTGCCCAATCGCTGCATTCAGATGTGCGGCATAGCCCGTCGCATACTGAAAGAACGCGTTCGTGTCCCGCTCCGCACCGGGGCGTGGGAGCGTCGGGCGGCGGACGACCGCGTTGCAGGAAAACGTGAAATCATTCGCCGTGTCGCGCAGGACGTAGATGCGTCGCTCGAACGGCTTCTCCTTCTCGATCTCTGTCTCCTCCCAAACGAGCTGCGGCTTGCAGGCAGCAAACTCCTCCTCCACCATCGAGATCACATCGTCCGGTGTATACGGATCGCTGCCCTCTGTCGCCAGCGTTGATGAGCAGCCGGAGAGAAGGGCGGTGCAGAGGAGGGCGAGGATGCCCCACGGACGCATTTGTCTGACATATGTCTTCATCGCAATTTCCTTACAAAAAGAGCCGCCCCCTCGGACGGCTCTGCATTTTCTATGGAGCGGGCGATGGGAGTCGAACCCACCTCTAAAGCTTGGGAAGCTTTCATTCTACCGATGAACTACGCCCGCGAACGGTCCTATGATAGCAGATTTGGCAGCGTTTGTCAAATCTGTCGGATCGGTGGCTCCACGTCAAATGTTACGGACATGCGTACTCCACGCAAACACTTAGTTGCGCAAGCGTTCGTGTGCTTGTACGCTCAAATACCGCCGGACTTCTTAAACGCGCTGCGCTTGAACGAAAGAAGTCCGGCGGGGCGTACCGCACACTTTTCCCGCTTGCTCCACTAGGGTTTGCTTAGGAGCATCGCTGTCTGCATTCTTCCGTAACATTTATCATAGAACCGCATCTGTGCGCATGCATTTCGATGATGCGGCGGTTATCCCTGTTCCGTGCGTCGTTCCTTCTCAAGGTAGACGAGGAGCACGGAGATGTCGGCGGGGGAGACACCGCTGATGCGGGATGCCTGTCCGATGGAGCGCGGGCGGATGGCGGCGAGTTTCTCCGCCGCCTCAAGGCGCAGACTCGTGATGACACTGTAGTCCAGCCCATCGGGGATGCGGCGACTCTCCAGTCGTTCCATGCGTGCGATCTGTTCGCGTTGCTTCTTTATATATCCGTCATACCGCGTCATGATCTCGACCTCCTCCTTGACATCTGCCGCAAGAGGCGGGAGGTCAAAGAGCGGGGCGAGCGCGTCATAGCTTCCCTCGCGTGAGAGAAGGGCGAGGAGTGTCATCGGGACGCGCAGAGGAGCAAATCCTGCCGCTGCAAGACGTGCCTCGGTCTCGGCACTCGGATTGAGTTTTGTATGTTCCAGGCGGCGTAGGCTCTCCTCGATGGCATCCCGCTTTGCCGTAAAGCGAGCCCACCGTGCATCGCTGACAAGACCTATGGCACGTCCAATGGGGGTGAGGCGCAGGTCGGCGTTGTCCTGTCGGAGGATGAGGCGGTACTCGGCACGGCTCGTCATCATGCGGTACGGCTCGTCCGTGCCCTTTGTCACGAGGTCGTCGATGAGGACGCCGATGTAGCCGTCACTGCGCCGCAGGATCAGCGGCTCCTCTCCTGTGATTTCGCGCACGGCATTGATGCCGGCGATCAGTCCCTGTGCCGCCGCCTCCTCGTAGCCGCTCGTGCCGTTCGCCTGTCCTGCGGAGTAGAGCCCTGCGATGTGCATGACGGCGAGCGTTGGGGCGAGTTGGAGCGGGTCGAGACAGTCATACTCAATGGCGTAGCCGGGGCGCATGATGCGTGTGTGCTCAAGCCCTGCGATGGTCGTGAGAAATGCCTCTTGCACGTCCGTTGGCAGACTGGTAGACATACCCTGTACATAAATCTCGTTGGTATGTAGTCCCTCGGGTTCGAGAAAGAGCTGGTGGCGATCCTTGTCGGGGAAGCGTGCGATCTTCGTCTCAACGGACGGGCAGTAGCGCGGTCCGATGCCCTCGATCACACCGTTCGCCATCGGTGCGCGGTGGAGGTTTGCACGGATGATCTCGTGTGTTGCCTCGTTTGTATAGGTGAGGTAGCACGGTGTCTGCTCGTCCGGCATCGCATCCGTCAAAAAGGAGAATGCAGGTGCCGTGGGGTCACCCTCCTGTATGGCGGTTTTGCCGAAGTCGATGGTGCGGCGGTCGATGCGTGCAGGCGTACCAGTCTTAAAGCGCATGAGCTTCAGGCCGAGTGCTCTGAGCGAGTCCGAGAGTGCCATCGCGGGGCGCTGTCCGTTCGGGCCGCTGTCGTAGATGGTCTCGCCGAGGATGATGCGCCCGCGCAGGTACGTCCCCGTGGCGAGAATCACAGCGCGTGCGGTGAGACGTTCGCCTGTCTCGCAGCGGACACCCGTGACACGCTTCTCCTCCGCAGTTTCCTCTGTGAGAAGCTCCGTCACAAGCAGCTGACGCACATCGAGGTTCTCTGTGTTCTCAACGGTTTCCTTCATGATGCGCTGATAGAGGAACTTGTCCGCCTGCATACGGAGGGAATGGACGGCAGGACCCTTGCCCGTGTTGAGGAGACGCCGCTGAATGCTCGCACGATCCGCCGCAATGCCCATCTCCCCGCCGAGTGCGTCGATCTCACGGACGAGATGGCTCTTGCCGGGGCCGCCGACGGATGGATTGCACGGCATCATGGCGATGTTGTCGAGCGAGAGCGTGACGATGAGGGTGCGCTGTCCCAGACGCGCAGCGGCAAGTGCCGCCTCGACGCCCGCGTGCCCTGCGCCAATCACGATGATATCATAATCTGTAGTGGTATTCACATCAGGATTCCTTTGGATTATATCACATAAAATATGTTATCTTTGTATTATTCTACGACCTGCGAAAACGTCACGCAAACACCTCGTTGCGCAAGTGGTCGGGCACTTATCTGCCTAAATACCTGCGGAATTCTTAAACGCGCTTCGCTTGAACGAAAGAACTCCGCAGGGGCAGAACGTGCCCTTTGCTCCACTTGCTTCACTAGGGTTTGCTTAGGCGTTTTGCAGGTCTCTTGCGTCACTTACTTCAAACTTCACGGGCACTTCGCGCAGCTCTGTCTCCATCCGCCGCCAGCGAACGCCCGCAGAGTCAAACATCCGCTTGGAGATCTTCGTCGCCTCGCTCGCGGCGTATTTGTCCGAGAGGTAGACAACCTCGCGGATGCCGCTCTGGATGATCGCCTTGCAGCATTCGTTGCACGGGAACAGGGAAACGTAGATACGACAGCCCTTCAGTGACGTGCTTGCGTTCAGAATAGCGTTCAGCTCAGCGTGTACGACGTAGGGGTATTTCTGCTCGGCGAATTCGCCCGTCCGTCCCCACGGGTACTCGCGGTCATCACAGCCGTTCGGCATACCGTTGTAGCCAACACCGACAATGTGCTTGTCCTCGTTGACGATGCACGCGCCGACCTGTGTGTGCGGATCCTTGCTGCGGTAGGCGGAGAAGATCGCAACGCCCATAAAGTACTCGTCCCAAGAGATAATCATACTGCTTCCTCGATTCTTGCACTGCATACATTTGTTTGCTATAATGAGAAAAGGCACTGATAGGCGCAGTGGTAACTCAGCCCCCGAAAGGGGGGATCTGTATGGAGACCTACGAGTTTTTAACATTTCTCGTTGTGTTTACCGTCTTAGTCTTATCCGTTAAACGATAAATGAGAAAGCCCCGCCTTGCGCTCCAAACTGCAGGCGGGGAATCTCGCGTGTATAAGGGGGCAACCGCTGAGCGGCAGTGCCCTTTTTCTATGCTCATTTTACAATATTCCGTCCGCTTCGTCAAGCATCGTGCGGGATCGTTGCGTGACGCGCGTATTTGAGAATAATTTTCCGTTAATTCTGATTGACAAAAGATAAAAGATGCCATAGAATGTCATGTAGGTAAATGAGAACTGCATAGAAAACAGGTGCCCTACGGGGCTTAATAGGGAATCCGGTCGATGCCGGAGCGGTCCCGCCACTGTAAGGAAGAACAGAGCTGCATGGACGAGAGTCCGGTCACTGGAGAGCAATCTCCGGGAAGGCGCAGCTGCGTGAGGATTCCGAGCCAGGAGAACTGCCTGTTTTGCGCGACCTGATAATCCACGAGCGATGGGGAGGGGAGCCGATACCGTGGAGACGCGGCGGCTTTCTTTGTGTGGGAAGCCTTTTTTTATGCAGTCGGGCAGCAATGCCGGAGGGTGTTGCATGGGATGGAAGGGCATATGCCCGATCAAGGAGGAAATGACGAATATGAAGAAGAGACATCTTACGCTTGCAGTCCTCGCAGGGCTCTTGTCCACGGGGGGGGGGCAGACCTCTGTCTATGCAGGACATGATGAGAATCTGCAATCCTACACGATTGATAATATCGTGGTCGAGGCGGAGCAGACGATCAACCAGTTCGGCGATACGGTGACGGAGCAGTCCTACTACCGCACGGGCGGTGATGTCAAGGTCATCACGCGTGAGGAGATCGAGAAGCGTCACTATACGGATCTCACCGAGGCGATCAAGCGCATCCCGGGCGTGACGTTCCAGAACCCGGGCTACCGCGGCGGCGAGTACGGGTACCAGACCTATAACAACGGCGTTCTCATCAATGGAGACTCACGTGTCATTGTTCTCATCGACGGGCGACGTGTGGACAACCTCACGAGCACGCGCTTTAACAGTAGCAGCACCACGGGCAGCAAGTCCACGGGCGTCAACCTCGACCAGATGCTCGGCATCGAGAGCGTGGATAAGATCGAGGTCATCAAGGGACCCGGCGCATCCGCCTACGGCCCTGACGCGACGGGCGGCGTCATCAACATCATCACGCGCAAGGGCGCGGTCGAGCAAAAGGGGACGCTTGACCTCTCCACGGGTTCGTGGCACAAGCATAACTATTCGCTCACACTTTCGGGTGCACTGCAGGATGATCCGACGTTCCACTATTTCGGCACGGTGACGAAAACGATGAGCGGCGATACGGAGTATGTGGACGGCGAGACGGGCAGGACAGGCACGCTCGGCGGCTCGCGTTGGAAGGAAGAGGCGGTCAACATCCGTCTCGACAAGGATCTCGGCAAGGAGCAGAGCATCAAGCTCTGGTACAACTACAAGGCGGGCAAGGATGGCTACCCGATCTCGACGCCGCGTCTGAAATATTGGAATCAGGACGACTGGGAGCGTATTATCTTTGCAGCTGCCGTTGGCCAGCTGAACAGCAGTAATCAATTGGACGGCGGTCCCGTATATGGTGATGCGGGCAACCCGGGTTACGCGAACCTATATGCACTTGATGGCAAGCTGTACAATTCATTCAGTCGGTTTAAGAATAATGACTGGGAGCTGAAGTGGACATTCGACAAGGACAATGGTATGGAGAGTTTTGTTCGCCTCTATTACCAGAATCATCGCTACTCCTCTCGTGATAAATACAGATGGTCACTTAGTGATGACCCCGCCGCAGACTATCAGGCACGCTTTCCGGGCGGTGCGACGGCTGCCGAGCTGAAACAGTGGATTCGTGAAAATCTCGCACCATTCCCGGATGGTGACCCGGCAAAGGTGCAGGAATGGCTTGAGAAGACGGGCGGTACAGCCACAGAGCCGACGGAATGGCAGAAAGAGCGTAATCAGGGCATCCAAGTGCAGTATGCGCGAGCAATCGGCAAGAACGATGTTATTGCGAGCCTAACCTATGATCGTGCTAAGACTGTTGAAAAATACTATAGCCGGCGTACAAGAAAATATGTGGAATCTACAACGAGCCGTAACACGGTGATCGGCTATGTGCAGGACAAGATCCACATCACGGACAACTGGGACCTGACCCCGGCGCTCCGCTATACTTACTACTCGGATTACGATTACACGGGCAATGCCGGATTCAAGGGAAAAGGAAAATCCCATCTCATCACACCTGTGCTCAATACGGAGTATCTGATCGACGATACGCTCAGTGTATATGGCGGCTGGACACAGATCTATCGTCCCGTGCGGCAGGGAGACTATACGACACTGCACGGCATCTACAAGACGCCGCTCGAAAATGAGCGTGGTGATGTGTGGACGCTTGGCGTACGCAAGGAGTTCTCGCAGCATTCCGCCCTTGCAGTTCATTATGACTGGACGCGTATGAAGAATGCGATTGCATCGTTCCCCATCTGGGATGCGTCGATTCCCGGTTATGACAGCACGGCAGTCAATGCACGTGAGGACAAGACGTCCTTTAACATCACGTTTGACCACGCCTTTGACAAGCACGTCACAATGAGTGCTTCCTACTCGCATATGGATGATAAATGGCGGGTCAAGAGCGGCTGGAATGTCGATCCGAGCTGGGGGCTTAAC
This sequence comes from Centipeda infelix ATCC 43532, assembly GCF_000234095.1. Classification (GTDB taxonomy): domain Bacteria; phylum Bacillota; class Negativicutes; order Selenomonadales; family Selenomonadaceae; genus Centipeda; species Centipeda infelix. The sequence continues at coordinate 288,345 of NZ_JH376798.1, read as the reverse complement.
GGCGAGGACGACATCAACACACAGATGAACCGCCTCCGCCCGCAGAACCACTATGCGCTCAACCTTTCCTATGAGAATCAGAAGCTCTATACGGGGCTGCTTATTAACTGGTATACGGGAAACAACCTGAGAGCCTTTACGGATCGCCGGTTCCTCGTCCTTGACTGGAACATCAACTACAGCTTTACTCCCGATCTGACGGGATATATCACCGTGAACAACCTCACGAATGAGGCATATCAGACCTCCTACAGCTCCTACAATGGACGTGGCTCCTCCACCATGCCTGCGCGCAGTGTGATGGTCGGCGCTCGCTATACGTTCTAATCGTTCGGAAATGAAAGGACGCAAGACATTCTTCTCAAAGGATGCCTTGCGTCTCTTTCTTGTAGGAGGAAGGATGAAACTTTCATATATATTGCTCATCGTCCTCGCACTCCTGTTTGCGGCGTGCAGCCCCATCGTCAAGGTGCATGAGAATGAGCACCGCCCGGCGATGGCGGAGCAGATGGATGCAGCGTATACCCCCGTCACGATTGAGAATATCAATGAGAAGGGGGAGCCTGTCTCTCAGGTCTACGAGCAGCCGCCGCAGCGCGTGGTCGCCGTTTGGCAGAACTCGATCGAGACGCTGCTCGCGCTCGGTGTGGGGGATCGGATCATTGCGGGGATGGGCGTGCCGAATGTGAAGTACATCCGTCCCGAATACCGCGCGGCATACGAGGCGATTCCCTACACGAGCCTTGAAAATCTGGACGTGGAGACCATTCTCATGATGCAGCCCGATCTCATCGTCGGCTGGTCGTCCACCTTCTCACCGAAGGTGCTACGGAGTGCGGCATTTTGGCAGGGGCGCGGCGTGCACACCTACATCGCGCCGTCCTCCGCGCGTGCGGTGAGGACCAAGACCATCGCGCAGGAGTATGCGGACATCCAAAGTCTCGGGCGTATCTTCGGGCGGGAGGAGCGTGCGAATGCTCTCGTGGGCGAGATGGAGCATGAAATCGCGTTTGTCGCCGAAAAGACGGCCTATATGGAGAAGCGTCCGCGTGCCCTCGTCATCGAGCTCATGGGCAAGGAGATTCGTTCGTACGGGAAAGACACACTCGCGGGCGATATGCTCCGCGCACTCGGTGCGGAACATCTGGCGGCGGACGGGCAGAGCCTCAGTATGGAGGAGCTGATCGAGCTGAATCCCGATGCGCTCTTTCTCATTGTCATCGAGGACGACTATGGGAATGAGGATGCAATCCTCGCACGGCTCTATGAGAACCCTGCGCTGCGCTCGCTCTCCTGTGTGCAGCAGCGCCGCATCTACACCGTGCCGCTCTATGCCGTCTACAGTGCGGGCATTCGCGCCTACGACGGCATAACGATATTCGCACATGGGCTGTATCCTGAGATCTATGGAGAATAATCTATGCAAGCATTCTTTTCGCGTGCGGGGCTCGCACTGCTCTGTATCCTGCTCACCGCACTCCTCATTGTCACTCTTTTCTGGGCGCTCTCGATCGGGACGGTCGATCTGCCGCCCGCCGTCATTGCCGCCGCCGTCCTCGACCAGATACAGAGCGGTACACCCATTGACATGGCGGGCAAAGGCCCCGTGCATGACATCGTATGGCTGCTGCGTCTGCCGCGCCTCCTGCTCGCCGCCATCATCGGCGCGGGGCTTGCCACCTGCGGCGTTGTCATGCAGGCGATTGTAAAGAACCCGCTCGCCGATCCGTACATCCTCGGCATCTCGGCAGGCGCATCCCTCGGCGCGACCTCCGCTGTCCTCCTCGGCATCGGTGCGGCGTTCGGGGAGAATGCCGTCGGCATCGCTGCATTCCTCGGTGCGTTCGCCGTCTCCGTCGGTGTCCTCTTTATCGCGAACATTGGCGGACGTGCAAACGCGATGAAGCTGCTGCTCGGCGGCATGGCACTCAGTGCCGTGTGCAGCGCATTTTCGAGTTTCATCGTCTATTTTGCCAACGATAAGGAGGGCATCCAGACCGTCACCTACTGGATGATGGGCAGTCTGGCGGGGGCGAAATGGGAGCACATGGCGCTCATCGGCGGCATTGTCGCGCTCGCCGTTCTCTTTTTCTGGTCGCAGAGCCGCATCCTCAACCTCATGCTCCTCGGCGATGCGTCCGCAATCACGCTCGGCACGGATCTCCATCCCTATCGGCAGGCGTATCTCATCGTCAGTGCGCTTGTGGTGGGGTTCGCCGTCTTTGCGGCGGGCATGATCGGCTTCGTCGGGCTGGTCGTTCCCCATGTCGTGCGGATGCTCGTCGGCACCGACCACAAGCGGCTCGTACCGGTCTCCGCTCTGGTGGGAGCGATCTTCCTCGTCGTCGCGGACGGGCTGTGCCGCGTCCTCATCCCGCACACGGAGCTGCCCATCGGCATCCTCATTTCACTCGTCGGTGCGCCCGCATTCATCTATCTCATGGTGAAGCGTACCTATGGATTCGGAGGGCAGTGATATGGAAATACTGGCTGAGGCGGTAAAACTCTTCATCGGGGACAAGGAGATTTTGAAGGGGTTGGATTTTCATCTGAAACCGAAGGAATTTCTCGGCATCATCGGCCCGAACGGCAGCGGCAAGAGTATGTTCCTCAAATGTCTTTACCGCGTGCAGAAACCGACGGCGGGCAGCATCACACTGAACGGGCGTGCGCTCGATGAGCTGAGCTATCGGGAGTCTGCGCTGCAGCTCTCCGTGGTGGCGCAGCATAATTTCTACAGCTTCGACTTCAGCGTGATGGAGGTTGTGCTCATGGGGCGCTCCCCGCACAAGCGGCTGCTCGACCGTGATAACGCAGCGGACTACGAGATCGCACGCCGTGCGCTCCGTACGGTCGGCATGGAGGAGTGTGTGGAGCGCAGCTTCGCCAGTCTCTCGGGCGGCGAGCAGCAGCGCGTCATCCTCGCGCGTGCGCTCACGCAGGAGGCGGAGTGCATGATCCTCGACGAGCCGACGAACCATCTGGACATCAAGTATCAGCTGCAGATCATGGACATTGTAAAGGGACTGGATCTCACCGTCGTCTCTGCGATCCACGACCTCAACATCGCCGCGCTCTACTGCGACCGCCTCATCGCCATCCGAAAGGGGCGCGTCGTAGGGCTCGGTACGCCGCGTGAGCTGCTCACAGAGGAGTTCATCCACGAGCTCTACGAGGTGCGTGCAAAGGTAGAGACCGCTGAGGACGGTCGTATCTATATTCGGTATTTGCCGCAGTATCTTTCGGATTAGGATACACAAAAAGCCCCCGCAGTGGGGGCTTTTTGTGTGGATCAATGTTTCTGCCATTCGCGCAGTTCGTCAAGCATTGCGCTCACTTCACGAAGAGGCCGCGATAGAGGCGCGGGCTGCGTACGCCGGGCTTGATCTCGCCGCTGATGGAGTAGAGTGCGCCCTTTGCCATGACGAGTGCCTCGCCGCAGGGTGCGGGGAACGGCAGCTGTCCGACGGTGCGCCATGCATCGGTCTTGGCGTTGTAGACGAGGATGTCGCGATTCCAATGGTAGTCCTCGGGGGACATGGTGAAGTAGTGGGCGCGGAATGCGTCCTTTTCCTCGCCTTGCAGGGTGTTTAGGTTCGATACTGCCCAGTTGTAGATCTCATGATTAAAGCCGCCGACGACCAGCATTTCATCCGCATTGAGACGTACGGAACGCGCACCGAGAAGCGAGACGGGTGTGCCGTCCACGTTCGGCCCTTTGACCTCAGTCCACGTGCGTGTCTTCGGATCGTAGGCATAGCCATCCGTGTACGCTACGCTCGCACCGCCGCTAAATACATAAAGCCGCCCACCGAGGAACTCCGCAACGGACTGCTCGCGTGCCTCGCCGGGGAAGTCGGGCAGCGATGACAGCATCCCTGTCTTGACATCGTAGGTGTAGAACTTCTTGCTGAGTGTGCCGTCCTGCTTGCCGCCGCCGAGGTACACTGTGCCTTTGTCATAGGCGGCAACACCGTTCTGGAGGGCAAAGGGCAGGGCGGGCAGCGTCTCTGTATGGAGTTTTCCGTTCGGTGCGGTGAGGCGTGTCACTGCACGCGCCCCCGTCTCGTCGGTACTGCCGCCGAAGTAGAGCACGCCGTCCGGTGTCGTCACGGATACGCCGTAGCCGACGGGGTACGGCATCTGCGCGTGATCTGTCTCGGTGAGCCCTGCTGGCGTGGCGCGCAGGACGTAGACGTCGGGATAGGTCACCTTTGCCCCGCCCGTGAGCGGCCCGCCCGCTGGAAAATTCGCGCCGCCTCCGACGATGATGTAGTCGCCGAACGTCCCCTGTACGAGACCCGCAACGCCGATGTTCTCCGCGTATCCTGCGGCGGGTGAGAGTGTGCCGACCGACTGCCACGCGAGCGCAGGTGTGCCGACCTCGGCGGGCGCGGCTGCAGCCGTGAGCGGGGCAAGGGCGATGAGTGCCGCGAGCGCGGTATGACGGAATGAGTGTGTCATATCATTTCCTCCTTTTGTATCGGGGCATAGGAAGCACGGATACACGCAGTCACATCATCTTGGTGCATATTTTCACCCGCACTGCGCTCTCGATCCTCCACATAGCCCTTGCTATGCGTCCGGTTTGTCTCCTTGTTTGGACGAAAAATCTACGCCAATCTGACGGACTTCATTTTATCAGTGATTCCTTAAAATATTTTCTATTTTCATAAGGAAATGATAGCATATTTGATGATAAAATTCAAATATTTTTCATATTAGGTTCTATGATAAATGTTACGGGAAAATGAGGACGGCGATGCTCCTAAGAAAACCCTAGTGGAGCAAGCGGGAAAATACTGACCTGTCCAAGAAGTAAGTCCGCAGGACGAAGCTGATTGGGTAACAGGTCGCATGGGAAAACGTCCCAAGAACACGAGCGTTAGCGAGGTGTGATTGGATGACGTTGACCGCTTGTGCGGTACGCCCCGTCGGACTTCTTTCGTTCAAGCGTAGCGCGTTTAAGAAGTCCGGCGGTATTTGAGCGTACAAGCACACGAACGCTTGCGCAACTAAGTGTTTGCGTGGAGCATGCATGTTCGTGACATTTGACAAAGACCCTCATAGTATTCATGCGTGCGTTCTTCGGAACTTTCGTGCCGCGCCGTGATCGCGCCGTTCGTTTCGGTAACGATGATCCTCTTTTCCTCCGATTTCAGTGTGTCGGGGTGATCCGTGCGGTAGTGTGCCCCCCTGCTTTCCCGTCGGAGCAGAGCTGCTGTCAGAACTGCCGTCGCTGTCCGCAGCTGAGCGGACAGTCGGAGGACTGCGGCGGCATCCGCTGCAGTGGTCGCGGGGGCATTACGCTCCATTTCCTCCCGTGCGTCCGTGCAGAAGCGAATCGCCCGCGTCAGCCCATCCGCGCTGCGTGCGATCATGGCGTTCTCTGTCATCACGCTGCGGAGACGGCTGCGTATGGCGTGTGCATCGGGGATGCTGTGCGCGCGCAGGAGAATCTCATCGTCCGCAACCATTGTGCCGCGCGCCTCCGTGGCGGCGGATTTGCCCGCGATCTCTCCGAACACCAGCCCGTTTGCACTGGACAGCCCGCCGATCCGATCCGCCCCGTGCATCCCGCCGGTCACTTCGCCGCAGGCATAAAGGCCGGGGACATCCGTTGCGGCATCGCTGTCGATCACGATGCCGCCGTTCGCTGCATGGGCGTACATCCCAATTCGCACGGGATCGTTCGGGGTCAGCCCCTTTTTCTCGTGCAGCCAGTCGAAATAGGTCGCGATAAACTCGGGCGGATTTTGCTTCATCTCGTCCGAATAGCTCACATACGCTCCGCCGCTTTTCTCCGCGCGCGCAATGGCGAAGTCGACCGCGCGATCCGCGCCCGCAGCGGTAAACGGCCCGTGCGTGGATCGCTGCGCCAGCAGTGCGGCGCGGTTCGGCAGATGCGCCAAGATGTCGTTTCCGTCCGCGTCGCGGAAGGTGGCAAAACGAAAGGTCTTTTCATTGAATACGGTCTTTGGCGCAGGGGAGAGGAAGCCGGGCATCATCTGCATGAACTCCATGTTGATGAGCCGCGCCCCTGCCCGCAGTGCCAAGGCGTGCCCCGTCCCTGTGACATCGGCGGTCGTGAGGCAGTTCTGAAACAGCCCGCTGTAGCCGCCCGTGGCGAGGACGACCGCCTTGCTGCGAATGGCGAGGAGGCGGTTCTTCGCCGCGAACACTGCGCCGCACACGCGTCCGCTGCGCTGAACGAGTTCCAATGCCTCATGATGGGGGCAGCGCCGCACCCCGTATTCCGACAGCTCCTTTTGGAAGACGGCACGCATACGGGCGGCTTCCAGACCATTCCAATTTCGCCGCTTGTGGTCAAAACAGGGGATAAACTCTTTTTCATCGGATTTTTCTGCGGTCCGTAGCCGGATGCCGCATGCTTTCAGCGCGTTGATCGAGGGATTGATCTTGTGTACGAAGGTTTTGACGAGCGCGGGTGTCGTCATCCCCGCTCCAACCCGCGCAATGCTTGCGGCAAGGTCGTCCTCGTCCGCCGCGTCCACAGGACCGATCAGCCCCAGTCCCCATGTCCCCGGGAAAAAGCTGGAGCCGGAAAAGATCTCCGTACTGCTCGTGAGCACGACGGCGCAGCCCTCTTTTGCCGCCGCAATCGCCGCACAGATCCCGGCGATGCCCGCGCCGATCACCAGCACGTCACAGTGGTCTTGGGATGAAACAATCATGTGGTCTTTCTCCTCATCAGGACAGGTGCTCGGTCAGAGGGACGACACGCCTCCGCGGTTCGGCGTATTTTTCCTCGCCTTGCAGGGTGCTTAGATTCGATACGGCCCAGTTGTAGATCTCGTGGTTAAAGCCGCCGACGACCAGCATCTCATCCGCATTGAGCCGCACAGAACGCGCACCGAGAAGCGAGACGGGCGTGCCGTCCACGTTCGGCCCCTTGATCTCTGTCCATGCGCGTGTCTTCGGATCGTAGGCATAGCCGTCCGTGTACGCTACGTTCGCGCCGCCGCTGAATACATAGAGCCGCCCGCCGAGGAACTCCGCAACGGACTGCTCGCGTGGCTCGCCGGGGAAGTCGGGGAGAGATGACAGCATCCCTGTCTTGACATCGTAGGTGTAGAACTTCTTGCTGAGTGTGCCGTCCTGCTTGCCGCCGCCGAGGTACACTGTGCCCTTGTCATAGGCGGCGACACCGTTCTGGAGGGAAAAGGGGAGGGCGGGCAGCGTCTCTGTATGGAGTTTCCCGTTCGGCGCGGTGAGGCGTGTCACTGCACGCGCCCCCGTCTCGTCCGTACTGCCGCCGAAGTAGAGCACGCCGTCCGGTGTCGTCACAGATACGCCGTAGCCGACGGGGTACGGCATCTGCGCGTGATCCGTCTCGGTGAGCCCTGCTGCCGTGGCACGCAGGACGTAGACGTCGGGATAGGTCACCTTTGCCCCGCCCGTGAGCGGCCCGCCCGCGGGGAAGTTCGCGCCGCCGCCGACGATGATGCAGTCGCCGAACGTCCCTTGTACGAGACCCGCAACGCCGATGTTCTCCGCGTATCCTGCGGCGGGGGAGAGTGTGCCGACCGACTGCCACGCGATCGGAGGTGTGCCGACTTCGGCGGGTGCGGCCGCAGCCGTAAGCGGTGCAAGCGCAATGAGTGCCGCGATCGCAGAGTGATGCCATGAGAGTTTCATATTGTTTTCTCCTTTGTGGACCTGTAATCTGACCCCCAAAAGCAGCTTGATTGTTTCGGCTTTTGGGGGTCATGTTATACACAATATATGGGTTCCTATGGAAGCACCGACACGCTCAGATTTCCATGCTCCTGAAAGAAGTGGTAGAGTGCGCCGAGCATACCCGCGTCGTTCTGTGTAGCGGCGAATGCAATGGTGGTTGCCTCGTAGACGAGGGGCGGAAGGCGGCCACGCAGTGCCTCCTCAAGGGGCGGGCGCAGTACCTCCTCCTGCGCCATGATGCCGCCGCCAAGGACGACGCGCTCAGGGTTCGCGACTGCGATGACGTTTGTGATCGCGTCCGCGAGTGCGTCGATGAGTGCCGTGACCTCCTCGGCGGCATCGGGATCTCCTTTCCTGAGGAGGTCAAAAACGGCGTGTCCGTCGATGCTGCCGGCAGGCAGCCCCTTTGTGCGGCAGACGGAGGCGACGAGACAGGTGGCGGAGCAGCGTTCGTGCAGCCGTCCGCCGGGGACGCGCATATAGGCGATCTCGCCCGCACTCTGCGATGCGCCGTGCACAACCTTCCCGTCCACGATAAGGCATCCGCCGATGCTCGTACCGATGGTCATGGCAAAGAGGGAGGAGCAGCCCTGCCCCGCGCCCCGCCACAGCTCGCCGAGCGCGGCGCAGTTGACATCGTTCTCGACGGAGGCGGGAAGTCCGAACGCATCGTGCATGAGGGCCTTCCAGTCTGTGCCTGTGTAGTCGGGGATCGCATCCGCAAGGGCATAGACAATACAGCCCGCCTTCGGATCGACCATGCCCGCAGTGGAGATGGCAACGCCCTTCACGGCATGGGTCTGCTGCGCCTCACGCACGATGGCAAAGACCTTTTGCACGATGCCAGTGCCGCCCTGCTCCTTTGCCTCGGTGGGCACAGAGCCGCGCGTGCGGAATGTGCCCGCCGCGTCCGCAACGCCGTATTTGATGGCGGTGCCGCCGATGTCGATGCAGATATACATGGATGTGCCTCCGTTCGATTGTTGCTTATTGTCGGCGATTCCTAAAGAAATTGGGGCAAGTCTCACGCGATATTTGAGACTTGCCCTTCCTTTACTCGACCCTAATTTTGAAAATCCCTTTCTTGAGCGGGGCTGCCTCGTCGACCTTCACTCCGGAGCGATGTACGTCCTCGGGGTAGCAGATGAGGAAGTCGCCGGGACGCATGATGGTGGTCTGGGTGACTGCGCCATCGGCGGGCACATAGTCCTTGTCCTCCTCGTATGGATGCGTCTGCATCCGCTCGATGAGGCTCACGTCGATTTTCTCTGTGCCCTCGGCGAGGACGTGGATGTCGATGTAGGCGCGGTGCGCCTCCCAGATCTTTTCGCTGCGCTCGCCCGTGGTATAGTGGGCGATATTGACGTAGACATTCTCGCCGTCGATGTCGTTGCGCCCCTTGGGGAGCGCGGCAAGGTCGTGCGTGCGGGCAAAGGCAAGTGCCTGCTGTACGCGCGGCGGGAGGAATGCGTAGGTTTTCTCGTGGTAGATGCTGCCGTAGATCATAGAACCTCCTTGGATATGTTTTTCATGCGTGACCCTCATTGAACACTTAGTTACGCAAGTGATCGTGCGCTTGTACGCTTAAATACCGACGGACTTCTTAAACGCGCTTCGCTTGAACGAAAGAAATCCGTCGGGGCGTACCGCGCTCTTTACCCACTTGCTCCACTAGGGTTCACTGAGATGTCACGCACGCTGCACAGCACGGTCATTCGCTTGCTCCACTGGGGTTCGCAAGGAGCAGTGAACAACTTGCCTGTCTATCCTATCAAACTTATGGTTTTTTTACAATTGTTCTCAGCTCCGCGTGCTCTGCACCGTTGTACCCGCGGGAGCCTCGTAGTTCGGCTCGGTGATGCGGCTGACGAGGTTGCCGACGATGAGCGAGATGACGATGGTGATGAGGGTGTACGACCAGAAGGAGACGGACGGGACGAAATACTTGAGGTAGAGGACAACCGCCGTTGCGACAATGAAGCCCATGAGTGCGCCCTTGGCGTTTGCCTTGGGGCAGAATGCGCCGAGGACGAACATGCCCGCCAGAGCCCCGAGTGCGAGTCCGATGAAGCTGTTGAACCACTGGTATGCCGAGCGGATGTCACTGCCTGCCATGACGATGGCGACGACGATGGAGAGGATACCGATGCCCAGAGAGATAAACTGCGCGATGCGCGTCTGTTTTTTCATCTCCATCGCGGGGTTGAGGACGGACTGGATGTCCAGAACCCAGCTGGTCGCAACGGAGTTGATGCCCGTGGAGAGGGTGGACTGCGCCGCCGCAAAGAGTGCGGCGAGGAGGATACCCGTGAGCCCTTCAGGCAGCTCGTAGGTGATGTACGCTGCGAGCACGAGGTCGCGGCGATCCGTCGTGAGCAGATCGGGGTTCTGCTGATAGAAGACAAAGAGTGCCGTACCGACGAGGAAGAAGACCGTGGCGGCAAAGATGGAGACAACTCCGTTGCCGAGTGTCATCTTGTTGAGCTGTTTCATGTCCGTGGTTGTAGTGAAACGCTGAACGATGTCCTGACTGGAGATGTACGATGCGAATGTGCCAAGGCCGCCGCCGATAAAGATGATGAAGACACTGGAGGAAATGATGTCGGGGCTGAACCAGACTTCATTTTCGAGCATGAACTTATGCCCTGTGGTGAGGGTATCCCAGACCGTGCCCCATCCTCCATGGATGCTGCCGATCATGGCGACGAGGGAGAGGGCAATGCCGACGATGAGAATCGTGCCCTGGATGAAGTCGGTGTAGAGAACCGCCTTGAGGCCGCCGGAGTAGGAGTAGATGATGGCGATGACACCCATGACAATGATCAGCATGTTGACATCGAGCCCCGTGACCTCGGCGAGTGCCATGGACGGGAGGTACATGATGATGGACATACGTCCGAGCTGGTAGATGATGAACATGAGTGCGCCGAGGATGCGGAGGTTGCCGCTCTGGAAACGCTTTTGGAGGTAGTGGTACGCCGTGTCGATTTCGAGCTTGCTGTAGATCGGCAGGAAGTAGCGAATCGTGAGCGGGATCGCGAACAGCATACCGAGCTGCGCCCACCAGAAGATCCACGAGCCGTGATACGAGTTGCCCGGGATCGCGAGGAACGAGATCGGGCTGAGCAGTGTGGCAAAGATGGAGACGCAGGTGACGTACCACGGTATTGTGCCGTCGCCCTTAAAGAACTCCTTGCCCTGCATTTCTTTTTTCGAGTAGTAGAGACCTGCGAGCAGAACGCCCACCAGGTAGATGACAAGGACTGCCGTGTCAATCCAGGTGAATCCCTGATGCATAGTTATCTCCTCCTGAGATGATGTCAAGGGGTATGATTTTGAACTATTGATTCGGATGGTGCCCCTTGCAAACACCTCGTTACGCAAGTGACTGCGTGCTTGTACGCTGAAATACCGACGGACTTCTTAAACGCACTTCGCTTGAACGAAAGAAATCCGTCGGGGCGTACCGCACAAGCGGTCAACGTCATCCAATCGCACTTCGCTATCGCTCGTGTTCTTGGGACGTTTTCCCATACGACCTGTTTCCCAATCAGCTTCGTCCTACGGACTTGCTTCTTGGACAGGTCAGTATTTCCTCACTTGCTTCACTAGGGTTTGCTGCGGGACACCAATCCTACCAAGCAGTTTCCGGCCCTTAGAAATACTTCTTGTAGATCTCTTTGGCGCGGGCACGCATCTCTGGCGTATATCCCTTCATCGGTTCGCGGCAGTAGCCCGCCTCAATGCCCTGCTCCGCAAGGAGGAGTTTGATCGTGCCGTAGAGGCCGTTGTCGAGGATGTCGGTGATGAGGTCGTTCGTGACGTGCTGCACTTCGAGTGCCTCGGCGATTTTGTTCGCGCGGGTGAGTTCGTAGATCTGACGGGCACGGGCGGCGTTAACGTTGTAGGTCGAGCCGATTGCGCCGTCGATGCCGAGGACGGTTGCGGGCAGGAGCATCTCGTCGAACCCTGCGAAGATGAGCTTGTCGGGGAATGCCTTGCGCATACGCTCCAGGAGGTAGAAGTCGCCCTGCGTGAACTTGACACCGACGATCTTCTTGTTCTCGAACAGCTTGGCGAACTGATCCACGCTGATGTTCACGCCCGTGAGGAAGGGGATGAAGTAGATGACCATGCGCGTATCAACGTCGGCGACGATGGTCTCGTAGTAGTGGCGTACCTCGTCGAAACCGAACTTGTAGTAGAACGGCGTGACTGCACTGATGGCATCGTAGCCGAGATCGACGACGAATTTTGCGAGCTCGACGGACTCCTTGAGGTTGATCGAGCCGACCTGCGCCATGAGGGTGATGTCGTTCTTCGCCTCGTCCTTTGCGATCTCGAAGATGCGCTTCTTCTCGTCGGTGGAGAGCATGAAGTTCTCGCCCGTGCTGCCGCCGACATAGAGTCCGTCCATCTTGTTGTGGTCGATGTTATGGCGGATGATCTGGCGCAGCCCCTTCTCGTTGATCGAGCCGTCCTCGTGGAACGCGCCGAGCAGTGCGGAGTAAAGGCCTTTGAGTTCTCTCATGATGATTTCCTCCTTAGAAATGGATGGGTGGGGAGCAAGCTCCATAATTAGTTGTGTACTTTATGCGATCGCATCGGTGAAGCGGCGCGCAATGAGCTGGGGCCGCGTGATGGCAGAGCCGACGATCGCGCCGTAGACGCCCGTCTGCATCGCTTCTTTGAGTTCCTCGGGGGTGTTGATCCGTCCCTCGGCAAAGACGGGAACGGCCGCGTCCTGTGCGAGGCGGCGCATGAGCTCGTAGTCCGGTCCCGTGAGCTGCGGGCTGTACGGGGTGTACCCCGAGAGGGTCGTGGAGATGGCATCCGCGCCCAGTTCCTGTGCCTTGATGCCCTCCTCGTAGGTCGAGATGTCGGCGAGGACGAGACGATGTGCCTCGTGGATGCGTGCGATGAGATCGCGTACGTCGGTTTTCTGCGGACGTTCACGCGCCGTCATGTCGAGGGCGATCATCTCGCAGCCCGTTCCGATCAGAGCCTCCACCTCGCGCATGGTCGGCGTGATGTAGATGGGGGAGTCGGCATAGTTCTGCTTGATGAGACCGATCACAGGCAGCTGTGCAACGGCACGGATCTCCTCGATGTCCGCGACGCTCTGTGCGCGGATCGCACACGCGCCGCCCTCCTTTGCCGCGCGTGCCATGCGGCCCATGATGAACGGGCTGTGCAGCGGCTCATCGGGCAGTGCCTGACAGGAGATGATGAGTTTTCCCTTTACGGCTGAGAAAAAATCCATAAAAGCGCCTCCAATTTATTACTATTTATCATAATTTATAACATAATATTTTATAGTTAAATATATTGTTTTGATTTCGATATATGATACCCAACGCGAACGCTTAGTTGCGCAAGTGCCCGCGTGTTTGTATGCTTTACGCACTTGTTTTACTAGGGGGTGCTTTGGAGTATCATCACTCTTTACGCTTCGACAAAACAACTTGTACCGCCGACGATTGTCCGCCGTATCCGGAAATCCTCATCGAAAATCACAATATCCGCATATTTTCCAACCGTGAGTGAGCCGAGTTTATCATATACATTCAGTTCCTCGGCGGGGGTGCGCGTCGCCATCTCCACAATGGAGGGAATGGATGCCCCCAGATTCTCACGAAGGATGCGCAGCCCCTCGTTCATGCGCAGGACGCTGCCTGCGATCGTGCCGTCGGCGAGAGTTGCGCGCGTTCCGTTGACGTAGACCTTCTGTCCGCCGAGCTCCGAGACTCCGTCCGAGAGGCCGCAGGCACGCATGGAGTCCGTGATCGGGATGATGTGCGTGCCGCGCTTCGCCGCGTAGATGATGCGCTGCATGGCGGGGTGGACGTGTACGTTGTCCACGATCAGCTCGCAGTTCGCGTCGGTGTCGAGTGCCGCGCCGAGGACACCGGGCTTTCGGTGATTCAGCCCCGTCATTGCGTTGCAGAGATGTGTGATGTGTGTTGCGCCGCGCGCAAACGCCGCGCACGCCGTCTCATAGTCCGCTGCCGTATGTCCGAGGGAGACGATGATGCCGCTCTTGCGGCAGCTCTCGATAAAATTCTCCTCGGTCAGCATCTCCGGTGCAATGGTGATGATCTTGATGACATCACGGTACAGCGCGATCTTTGCAAATGTGGGAGGGAGGATGTACTGTTCGTCCTGTGCGCCCTTCTTTGCAGGGCTGATAAAGGGACCTTCCATATGTGAACCGAGGATGCGTGCACCGTGCGGCTTCTCCGTCATTGCACGGCGGATGCGGACGAGTGCCCGCTCCACTGCGTCGTAGGCACAGGTCATCGTGGTCGGCAGGAAGGAGGTTACGCCTGTGCGCGCTTGGAATGCGGCAATTTTCCCGAGGGCATCTGCATCCTCGTCCATCGTATCCGCACCGTCACAGCCGTGGATGTGCACGTTCACGAAGCCGGGGGCGACGTATGCGCCCGCTGCGTCGATCACCTTATCCACACCCTCCGCCGTGAACTCCGCTGCGGGGACGATGCTCATGATCCGCTCATCGTAGCAGAGGACGAGGTCCGTCTGCGCGACAAAGCGTCCGTGTTCATTCGGCAGGATGAGAATGCCGTTTTGAATGGCGTTCATCAGGAATCACTCTTTTCTGCCTTGAGGAGCGTACCTGCCTCTTGGTCGACGATGAGGGTCACGCTCGGGTGCAGCTGGAGGATGGAGGCGGGAACTGTCGGCGTGATCGCGCCCATCACCGCGTCGCGCACCGCTTCTGCCTTCTCCGCGCCACTCGCGAGGAGGACGATGTGGCGTGCGCGGAAGATTGTACCGATGCCCATGCTCATTGCCTCGCGCGGAACATCATCCTGCGATGCGAAGAAGCGCGCATTTGCCGCGATCGTGCTCTCCTTGAGCGCAACCTTGTGTGTCATACGTGTGAACGCGTTCGCCGGCTCGTTGAACCCGATGTGTGCGTTGCGTCCGATCCCGAGCAGCTGCATATCGATGCCGCCCGCCGCCGTGATCGCTGCCTCGTAGCGTTCGCCCTCCGCCACGCTGTCTGCGGCGAGCCCGTTCGGGAAGAATACGTGATCCTTGCGGATATTCACATGGTCGAAGAGGTTCTCGTGCATGAAGCGATGATAGCTCTGCGGATCGTCCTCCGCGAGCCCGACGTACTCATCCAGGTTGAACGAGGTCGCTTGCGAGAAGTCGAGCCCGACCGTCTTATACAGCCAGACGAGGTTCTGGTACAGCTCGACCGGGGTGCTGCCTGTTGCAAGCCCGAGCACCGAGTTCGGCTTGATCCAGAGCTGGCCCGCAATGATCTTTGCCGCCTCCTCGCTCATCTTTTTATAGGTATCCGTAAAAATGATACGCATTGCGATACTCCTCTCCATGTATCTGTTCTGAAATCTCTTATAATATAGCACGCTTCAGAGTAGAATGCAATTATATTTCATAAAATATAATATATTTTATTTTACCTAGCAAATAAAATAAAATATATTTCGTTTTTATATGGATAAAGGAAATAAAAAAGACGCTAGGCGTCTGCATATTTCATGTTTTGAATCGTTTGATGAGATGTACTTTCTTAGGTATCCATCTGAATCCCCCTTTCGGGGGTTGAGTGACCGCCCTTTCGGCAGTGCTTCTGCGCAGAATAACACAAGAACATATGTAACACAAGAAAAGCTGCCATCAGGCAGCTTTTCTTGTGTCATGATGCAAGCATGCGCAATGTTTTTGCAATGTCTCCATCGATCACGATGCTCTGCGGAGCGATCTCGGGCGGCACATATTCTATGCCGAGATTCACCGCAGCGAATGTCACATCCGCGCGCTCTGCCGTCATGCGCCAGAACGGGTACTTGATGATGCCGGGCGTATTCATCCCCACGCCGAGCTCGAGGAGCAGCGTCCGCCGACCCTCCGTGTGTGTGAGGTAGTCCGTGTATCGCGCTGCCGCCGCGTGCCAGCCCGCATCCTCGACGAAGGAGGCGTCCGCGCGTAGATTCGTCATCATCTCCATGCCGTCGTCAGGGCAGTACGGGATGAGATCACTCGGAATCGCCATTGCGGGTGAACCGTTCTCGGGCGGCAGGAGTGTTCCGTCCTCTGCGAACGCGAAGCCCTGTGCCGTGAGCATGGCGCGCACGCTCTCCTCGTTGTCGTAGGTTTTCCCTGCTGACGCACCTGTGGGACGGCTGCTCTGAAAGAGACCGTAGTCCCCTTGCATATAGAAAATGCGTTCCTTCGCAGCGCCCGAACATTGAAAGGCATGATCCACATTCGTTGTCAGTACGAAATAGTCGCGTCCCTCCACGAGGTGCAGCAGATTTGGATAAACGTCGCTCGCGGGCATCGGCGCATAGCGGTTGATCCAGATGCTCCTGCTCCACCACGCCCAGAACATCTCACGCGACGGGAATGGATAAAATCCACCGCTGTAGATGTCCTCGATGCCGAAGCGCGTGTGAAAATCCGAAAAGTATTTCAGAAAACGTGCTCCCGCATAGTCATAGCCCGCCGCTGCCGACAGTCCCGCCCCCGCGCCGATCAGAATGCAGTCTGCGGATGCAAGGGCGTTTTTTAATTGAGTGATGATTTCCTTCATAGTAAGAGTCTCTCGTAGATGTGCAGATCTGCGTCCTTGAACACGTTGAACACGACGCGCTCGACGGAGGTGTTTTCCGCAAGAAATGCGCGTACCTCGCGCACGGCGATCTCTGCCGCAGCATCGTTTGGAAAATGAAATTCACCCGTGGAGATGCAGCAAAACGCGACGGACTTCAGCCCGTTCTTCGCCGCAAGCGTTAGGCAGGAGCGATAGCAGGAGGCGAGAAGCTGTCGGTGCTCCTCCGTCAGTGCACCGTGTACAATCGGACCAACCGTGTGGAGGACGTGTCGCGCGGGGAGGTTGTACCCTGCTGTGATCTTCGCCGCGCCCGTCGGCTCGGGATGCCCCTGCCGCTTCATGAGTTCCCCACATGCTGCGCGGAGCTGAAGCCCTGCCGCTGAGTGAATGGCGTTGTCAATACAACGGTGACACGGGATAAAGCAGCCGAGCAGTGCAGAGTTTGCCGCGTTTACAATCGCGTCGGCATTGAGCCTTGTAATATCGCCCTGCCATAGAGAGAGCCGTGCATCTAAGGGCACGACGGGAAGTGTCATCACGTCCACCACGCCGCGTGCCTTACGCTCGGCGGACAGCAGTTCATCTTGGATACGCAGAAACTCCTCCGAGAGCGGGCGCGGTGGGCGCACATTCATCAGCGCACGCAGCAGTTCCCGCTGTGCTGCCTGCGTCTCCTCCACCTGCGCCGCCTGTGCGTGGTACGCAGGTTGTTCGGAAAGGAGCATTTCGTTCAGTTTTTGAATGAGGGATAGGGACATGGGGACACCTGCTTTGCCTCAAAGGTTCATGAAAATGTTCTGTAATTATACTGATTACATATGAAGTATATCATGCAGAAAAAAGAATATCAATAGATACAATAAAAAATATAAAAATACCCCTGCCTTGGAAACGTCCAAAGCAGGGGCATGGATGCAGACAATGTGTCGAAATTCCTTACTCCTCCGGCAGGAGCATGGCGAGATCGGGCATAAGCTTTGTGATGTCACGAATGAAGACGCGCAGGACGCTCACCATGACCTCGGGATCGAATGCGTCGGGGTTGTGCGGAACGACGACATCGGCGAGGATGGCGGTGTCGGAGGTGAGGTAGAACTTGACGAGGCGGCTGTCCTGATTCTGCCGCATGAGCCAGCCCGTGAGCAGCATCGCGTTCGTATCGTCCACGGCGTTCTGCGCGAGACGGATGCGGATGGTGGCGTATGCTGTGGAGTCGATGATGACGACGATGGGCAGCCGCCGCTCCTCCACCTCGATCTCGCTCTCGAAGATCGTCGTGCTGCGGTCATCGCCCGCCTCACGGATCTGAAAGCCCGTGATGTTTTCCTTCTTAATATATTCCTCGAATGTCTTGGCCGCTTCGATCACGACCAATCACCTCCCCGCGCTTCGTATGTCATTTTCATAATAATTCATTATAACACAGAGGCGCGAAAAGGGGAAGAAAAAAGAAAACGCCGCGTGTACTGCGGCGTTCTCGGTGGATTCAGCTTCGTCGGAAATATGCGTCAAAGGAATCGCTGATAAAATGAAGTCTGTCAGATTGGTGCAGATTTTTTGTCCTGTCAAGGAGACAAACCGGACGCATAGCCGAAGCTATGTGGAGGATTTGTCGACGAAGAGAGGGCGAAAAAGATGCGCCAAGATGGCAGTGCTGAATTTATCAGTGCTTCCTAAAATTTATAGTTGCTCTTGAACCAGAGCGTGCGTCCCGGCTCGGTGATGTGACCACCGGCGGAGATGCCGAGGGCGGGGATTGCCGCCTCACTGTAGTTGACGAACTCGGCGTAGGTTTTGTTGAAGAGGTTGTCCACACCGAGGGAGAACGTCAGGTTCTCGTCGGGACGGTAGGCGAGGCTGAGTGAGAGGATGCCAAAGCCGCCCGTGGGGCCGTAGTCCGTGCCCGTGACGCTGCCGTAGCCCTTGTGATAGCGGTTCTGCTTGCTGACGAGCCGCCAGACCGCATTTGCCTCCGCCTTCTTGTGGCTGTACTTCGCCGTGAGATTCGCCTCAAGCGGCGCGATCTGCGGGAGCGGGGCATCGTTCGTGCGGTCGTCGCCGCGCGTGTAGGCGAGTGATGCGCCGAGCGTCCAGAGCGGGGAGACCGTGCGCGTGACCTCCGCCTCGAAGCCGTAGAGCCGCGCGTCCACATTGGCATAGGGGGTGCGTGCCGTGGGACCCATGCCGATCTGCGGTTTGCGCAGGATAAAGTCGTCAATGTGCGCGTAGTAGAGGGAGAGACTTGCATTCGTCTTCTCGCCCGTATAGACCCAGCCGAGGTCGAGCTGCGTATTCTTCTCCTTGGCGGGACGCGTCGTGGAGGGCGAGGCGGTCTGTCCATTTACGCGGTTGCTGTATGCTGCCCATGTGTGGTACGCCTCCCAGTAGTCGGCGGGGCGCTCTGCGTGGCCGAGGCCGACGTAGAACGTCAGCGGCTGCTTCTTTGCGGTGTTTTCCCAGCGGACGAAACCGCTGACGGCGTGATCGCTCGCACTGCCGGGAACGAGATTGCGCATGAGCATCCCCATGCCGTTGCGGAAGCGGGCGTTGTGGTAGTCCGTCTCCGTCCGATCATAGCGCAGTCCTGTGCGCAGGCGGCTGCGCTCCGTGAGGTCACGGTTGTACTCAAGGAAGATGCCGAAATTCTTGATGTCCATATCGTTGTTGAACGAACCCTTCAGACGCTTGTGTGCCTCGGCAAAGTAGTGCGCATCATGGCGCAGGTCGATGCCGACCGCGCCGCTGTCCTTCGGGGAGAACTTCAGGTCAGTGACGGCTCGGACACCGTACTGCACGCGCTTGACATCTGTGCCCATCATCCCGCCGGGGCGGAAGGTATAGTTGTCCATGATGTGATCAATCGTGTTGTGGTTGAAATTCAGCGTGAGTTTCTCCACGACGGGTGAGAGATGGGCGCGCTCGAACTTTACGGCGTAGCTGTCTCGGTCGAACTGACTGCCGTCCATCATGCCGTGCGCGTATTTCGCCCAGCCGCGGCTGCGGTCGTAGGAGACCTCAAAGAGGGTGTCGGGGTCGGGCGTGAGACCGACAATGCCCGTGAGGCTGTGGCGACCGTAGCCCGAGTGGATGCGCCGCCCATCGCCGTCCGCGTAGTCACGCGAATAGTTCCGCGTCTGGATGATGTGTGCGTAGCCCTCTTTTCCCCCTGCCGTGATATCGGTCAGCTCGTCAAAGCGGTGGTTCGATGCGCCGAGGACGGAGATATTGCCGCGTACGCCGGGCTTTTCAAAACGCTCCGTCTCGCGCTCGAAGATGACGCTGCCCGCAACGCTTGCGCCGTAGCGGACACTCTGCGGGCCCTTGTTCACGATGATGCGGCTGAACGTCTCGGGGAACGCATAGGTCGATGTGGGATCCATGCGGTTCGGGCAGCCGCCCGACATACCGCCGCCGTTCATATCCATCACCATGCGCGAGCCGCCCATGCCGCGCATCATCGGGTCGCCGCCGAGCCCGCCCTTGCGGACGACGGAGAAGCCGGGGATGGTCTTGAGGTAACCTGCACCGTCGGCGGCGGGGATGGGCTGGCGCGGACGCTGCGGGTCCGTGGAGAGGGTGAGCGGCGTTGCCGTGCGATAGCCCGTGACGATGACCTCGTCAAGGGTAAATTCGTACATCCCGTCGACGGCGGGGGTGCTCGTCATGTCGTGCATATCCGTCTGCATGGTCTCTGCCGCGTACGCGTGCGCACCAAAACACGCTGTGCTGAGCGCCATGCCGAGTAGAGCAAGGCGGGGTGATCGGGTCATTCCGTATACCTCCTGTAGCATGGAAATGAGACTTATTATACGATAGATAGCAGAATGGTAACATAATTCTGATAGATAAGTCAAACAGGAATATTTAATGATAGCACAATATATGAGAATGGCGTGCGAGAAAGATTCAGTGAAATGAAAAGGGAGCGCTGCACGAACGCCCCTATCGACTCGCTGCGCTCGCCACTTACTGACCTGTCCGAGAAGCAAGCCCGAAGGGCGTAGCTGAGCGGGTAACAGGTCGTATGGGAAAACCTCCCAAGAACACAAGCCGAAAGGCGCAGTGTGATTGGAAGAGGTTGACCGCTCCCCCGCTCTGACGGGGGAAGCTAAGATGCCATAATCCTAGCCTCCCCCGTGCGACACGGGGGAGGGGGACCGCGTAAGCGGTGGAAGGGGCGCTTGTAGCGATACCCCTGACAATGAAAAGGGGCAGCTGCACGAAGATAGAAAACTTCGTGCAACAGCCCGTGAGATCTGCGGAGAGGATGCTGTGCTCAGTGATGGAAGAGGCGGATGTGGGTCATCGCCATAGCGATACCGTACTTGTCGCACGTCTCGATGACGTTGTCGTCGCGGATCGAGCCGCCGCTCTGCGCGATGTAGGAGACACCGCTCTGGTGGGCACGCTCCACGTTGTCGCCGAACGGGAAGAATGCGTCCGAGCCGAGCGCGACTCCCTTGATGGTGCGGAGGAAGTCACGCTTTTCCGCACGCGTGAACGGTGCGGGCTTCTCCGTAAAGAGTCGCTGCCAGTCTGCCGTGAGGAGCGCGTAGTCGTCCTCGTCGCCTGCCGTATACGCATCGATCGCGTTGTCGCGGTCGGGGCGGCGCACATCGTCCTTGAACGGGAGGGCGAGTACCTGCGGGCTCTGGCGCAGCTGCCAGATGTCTGCCTTGTTGCCCGCGAGGCGCGTGCAGTGGACGCGCGACTGTTGTCCCGCGCCGACCCCGATCGCCTGTCCGTCGACGGCGTAGCAGACCGAGTTGGACTGCGTGTATTTCAGCGTGATGAGCGCGAGCAGGAGATCACGCCGTGCGGCAGTGGGAATGTCCTTGTTCGCTGTCGGGCGGTCGCTCAGACACTCCTCTGTGATCGCCACTTCGTTTCGCTGCTGTTCGAAGGTCACGCCGTACACATCCTTGCGTTCCAGTGCGGGCGGCGCGTAGTTCTCGTCCATCTGGAGGACGAGGTAGCTGCCCTTGCGTTTGCTCTTTAGGATTTCAAGTGCTTTCTCCGTATACCCCGGCGCGATGATGCCGTCGGATACCTCGCCGCGCAGGAACTCCGCGAGGCTCTCATCGCAGACATCGGAGACGGCGGCAAAGTCGCCGTAGGAACTCATGCGGTCCGCGCCGCGTGCACGCACATAGGCACACGCCACAGGCGAGAGCTCGCCTTTCGGCGCATGGGTCGCCCGCGCGAGCGTATCGGAGAGCGGGAGGCCGAGTGCTGCCCCTGCGGGGCTGACATGCTTGAACGATGCGGCGGCGGGCAGCCCAGACATCGCCTTCAGCTCGCGTACGAGCTGCCAGCTGTTCAGCGCGTCAAGCAGATTGATGTAGCCGGGGCGGCCATTCAGCACGGTGAAGGGTAACCCTCCGTCCGCATAGACGCGTGCGGGGATCTGGTTCGGATTGCAGCCGTATTTGAGTTCGATTTCGTTCATTGTAAGCGCTCCTTTTTGCAGTGTGTTGCTTTGTTTCCATTATAACGGCGCACGGCGATATTTTCAACTGAGGTGTATATGTCGCCTTTTCTTTGTCGACGGTTTGTGGTATTGTATGTGCAGGAGGTGGGGGGGATGGAGCACATAGCGGCAATTCTGTTTCTGGTTCTGGCTGCTGCCATATTTGGTGGGATTCTCTGCATGATCCTGATGACCGGCATTCATCTCCTTTTGGATGCCTTTATCACAATTCTTGAACCGCTCGATCGTTTCGTGCACCGCAACGATTTTGCTGCGCTGCCTGCATCGCCTGCGCCGCCGCAAAAGCGCGGACGTTATCTCCCATGAGACGATGCCGCATGTCCCTTTATCGCGTCTTCAGATACTATACAAGGCAGCCATCGCTGCCTTTTTTTGCTGCCGCTCACAAGTGATATTGTGAAAATACTGTATTTTTCTGCGCAGAAGGATTATAATAGGGAAAGAGAGAAAGTGAGGGGATGGCTATGGTACCGCGTCTGGGTCATATTGCATTTTTGAATGTGCTGCCGCTGACGTATGCGCTTGCGCACGGGGCTGCGGAGGGGTTGGAGGTCCTGCGTGCCTCGCCCGCGCAGCTGAACGGGCGGCTGGAGGCGCGGAATCTGGATGTCTCGGGGGTGTCCTCGATCACATACGCGCGTCACGCGGACGATCTCCTCATTCTGCCCGATGTGTGCATTGCCTCGGACGGCGATGTGCGCAGCGTGCTCCTCGTGAGCCGCATTCCTGCGGAGCAGATCGGAAACGCACGCGTCCTGCTCTCGGACAAGTCCGCGTCCTCGCACGCGCTTCTCAAGATCATTCTGCGTCGTGCGTACGATGCCGCCCCGCAGTACGAGACGCGTGCACTTGTGCCAAGCGATCCCGTGCCCGAGGGTGCGGCGGGTGCACTGTTTATCGGGGATGATGCACTCGAAATCTATCACAATCCACCCGCAGGGATCTACATCTACGATCTCGCGCAGGAGTGGAAGCGGCTGACGGGCGCACGCATGGTGTTCGGGATCTGGGCGGCGGCGCGTGCCTTTGCCGAGGCGCACCCCGATGCCCTGCGGATGGTGCACGCGCGAATTGCACGGGCGTTCCGCGACTGGGACAGCGTGAAGGCGGCGGCGATCACGGAGGTGCTCGCGGACGGGCGGTTCACGCGGGCACAGCTGACGGAGTACCTCGGCAGTGCGGTGGTTTGGCAGCTCGATGAGGAGACACGCGCGGGGCTGCGTCTGTTCTACCAATACGCGGCGGAGGATGGGCTGATCGACCGTGCACCCGAGATCGTGTGTGCGCGTGTTTGACGTGACCCCCTCTTTATAGTAAAATATTCTTATCTATATATAAGAGGTGTTATTTAGAGAGAAGAAATGAAGGGAGCGCGATGGAATGAAGATACGAAAACTCCTGTGTACAGCCCGAAATCTCATGCGGAAGGTGCGGCGGCACAGGCAGCTGCGGCACGTTCGCAGTGCACTCTCTGTGGGAACGGTGATCGCTGTGAGCGCACCGCTTGCCATCCATGCGCCCGCCGAGGCAGCGCACATTCTCGTAAAGGAAGGAATGCGCGGCGCGGTGGTGCAGCACGTACAGGAACTGCTGATCCAAGGGGGCTATCTTGAGGGGGCTGCGGACGGTGTGGCAGGTCCCAAGACGCGGGCAGCAATCGAGCGCTGTCAGGCGGCGCACGGCCTCACGGTGGATGGAATCTGCGGCGCAGCGACCTACGGTGTACTCTCAGGTGGTGCGGAGTATGATCCCGTGGCGCTCGGGATTCACGAGGAGCGTGCATATGAGGTGAGCCGCGGCGGCGGCCGTGCGCTCTATGTGTCCGCGACGGCATACAGCGCACATGATCCCGGCAACGGAAGCCACACGGCGACGGGGACCCTTGTGCGGCGTGGTGTGATCGCGGTCGACCCATCGGTCATCCCACTCGGCACGCATGTCTTTATCCCGGGCTATGGAGAGGCGGTCGCAGAGGACATCGGCGGAGCTATTCATGGACAACGTATTGACGTTGCGTTTGATACGCATGCAGAGGCTCTGATGTTTGGGCGACAGGAGCTTGAAATCTTTATCATGGAGTAGTGCAGTAAACGATGAATCTTTCGACGGAGCGGGCGAATGAGTGGATTCGCTGCGCAGCGGCGGCGGGGGCATATTTTCTGATCCTCGTCGCCTGTTATATCAATATGGGGCAGGACATGGGCGCGGAGTATTTTCTCCCTGCGCTCCTTCCCGTTCTCGGTCTCCTCATGCTCATGCAGTACGGGACCGGCGTACCCCTCTTTTCGCGCGGAATGGTGGGGGCGATGGTGCCGGGGCTGCTCTGGTGCCTGACCTTCCCGCTTCTCTATGCATGGACGTATGGGCAGGACTGGTATCGCTCGCTGATCTTCTATGACTTCCTCATCGGGACGGCGAACATACTCGTGCTTGCCGCGCTCGGCGGCGTGCTCTTTCATCTCGGGTACAAACGGGTAACGGCGGCGCTGCTCGCCGTGCTCGGCTTTCTCATGTCACTCATCCCGCTCACGCAGATCGCCTACTATATGACGGTCTGGCACGCACTCAGTCCCGCTTCACTCATGGCACTCTACCTGACGAATTGGCACGAGGCGGGTGACTACATCGAGTCGACGGTGGGGGTTCTGCCCGCCGCACTCGTTGTACTTCTCTTGCTATTGTTAATCTATCTCTCCTACCGCAGCTATCTCGCGTTCGCACAGCACATCTATCCGAGTGCGGAGGGCTCGCGCATGGGCAGTCTTGTCCTCGTCATGATCGTCGCAGCAGGTGTGCATGTCGCACTCATTCCGGAGTGCTCGATCGCAGGTCTCTATAATGATGTGACAAGTTATGTTGAAGAGACGCAGTCGTATGGACTCCATCAGGACGAAAGATATGCATCGCTCATCATCGACACGGAGAATACCCTTGCGGCGCGTGCGCCGGGTACGGTGATCTTCGTCATCGGTGAGTCGGCTTCGCGCAACTATATGCACTACTACACCCCGTCCTTCCCATACGAGAACACGCCGTGGATGGAGCAGATGGCGGCGGAGCGCGAGGGCTTCTACGTCTATCCGCACACCTATTCCTGCTGGACGCAGACCGTGCCCGTCCTCGAACGCGCACTGACGGAAAAGAGCCAGTACAACGACAAGGAGTTCTTCGAATCGGCATCCCTTCTCGACGTGGCGAAAAAGATCGGCTATCATACCTACTGGTTCAGCAATCAGGGGCGCTATGGGCAGTTTGACAGTGCGATCACGATGGTCGCAAAGACGGCGGACGTGGCAGAGTGGACGGACGACTCGTATACCTTCACGACAAAGTTTGACGAGAGCCTGCTTCCGTACCTCACACGTATTGACCCGAACGTGAACAACTTCATTGTCCTGCATCTGATGGGCAGTCACATCTACTACAACAACCGCTATCCCGATGAATGGGCGAAGTTTACTGCCGAAGACGGCGAATCGGCGATGACAAGCGCACCGTCGTACGCGAACAGCATTCTCTACACGGACTACATCCTCTCGCAGATCTTCAGCTATGCCGAGAAAAATCTGAACCTCCGCGCGATGGTCTATTTCTCCGATCACGGGGAAAATCTCAAGATCTCGCACAACCCCGACGTGTTCAGCTTCGATATGGTGCGCATTCCGTTCTTTATCTACCTCTCGCCGGAGTACCGCGCCGCACTCCCGAATCGCACGGCGACGCTTGCGGGGCGCAGGGAGGCGTACTTCACAAACGATATGATGTACGATACGGTCTGCGGGCTGCTCGGTGCACCGTCAAACCGCTACGATCCGCGACAGGATTTCTCAAGCCCTGCTTACGGCTTCACGCGTGAGACACTGACCACGATGTTCGGTAACCACGCGCTGACCGAGGATCATACCGATGAGGGGGCTGGAACAGAAGGAATGACGAAAACGCCGTAAATCAAAGGGGCTGCTGCACAAAGTTTTCTAGCTTCGTGCAACAGCTCCCGATATATTGAAACTTCATATGTTCCAAAGGAGGAGCCGTCATGCACTTCTACTGTGAGCACTGCAAAAAGGAATACCCCATCGCAACGCACGCCTATGTGTGCGAATGCGGGGGGCTTTTTCGTCTGTATCAGAGCGCAATGGACGCGGATGACCGCCACGAGGCGGTGACGCTCGGCGAGCCCGAGACGCCCCTTCTGCCGCTTGTCATCGACGGCTGCTGCTTCTACTTTAAGATGGAGGATCGCCAGCCGACGGGCTCGTTCAAGGATCGCGGTGCGAAACGCCTCATCGGCGAACTCGCGTATCTCGGCATCGACCATGTCGCTGTCGACTCGGCAGGAAACGCGGGGGCGGCGGTTGCGGCGTATGCGGCGGCGGCGGGCATGACGTGCCGCGTCTATGTCCCCGACGACATCTCTGCCGAGCGTGCGAAGCAGATTACGGCATACGGTGCAGAGGTCGTGCGCGTGGCGAACGGGCGCATGAACGCGAGCAGTACGCTCCACGCGGAGCTCGGCAGCGACTACTATGCCTCGCACGTCTACAACCCGCTCTTTGCTGACGGAATTAAGAGTATGGCACACGAGATCTATCATCAGCTGGATGACAGCGTGCCCGACTACATCTTCGTCCCCATCGGCAACGGCTCACTCCTCCTCGGGCTCTATCAGGGCTTTGCCGAGATTGGACGGCTGCCCCATTTCGTCGGAGTGCAGAGCACGAAATGTGCGCCCGTGGTCGAGGCGTTCCATGACCTGCCCGAGATCCCGCACAAAAACACCATTGCGGAGACCATCCGCGTGAGCGCACCGCCGCGCATGGCGGACATCCTCAAAGCCCTGCGCCGCAGCGGGGGCGATGCGGTTGCCGTCGAGGACAGCGACATCCTGAAGGCGGCAAAGATGCTCAATCGGCGCGGCATCTATGCCGAACTCACGGCAGCGGCGGGGCTTGCAGGGGCGAGGGCATTCTTTGCGGACGGTATGCCCGACAACTACCGCGTCATCATCCCTGTGCCCGGCAGCGGGCTAAAGCGGTAGCCTATGCTCCACGCCATCATCGATATCGGCTCGAACACCATCCGCATGGCGGTCTATCGGATCGAAGACCGCTCGTTTGAGTTGCTCTTAAAGCGCAAACATACCGTTGGGCTTGCGGGCTATCTCAATCACGGGCGGCTCATGCGCGAGGGCATCGAAAAGACCGTCAAAATCCTGCGCGGGTTTATGGATTTTATCGATACCTTCCGCATCGCACACGTTCATGCCTTTGCGACGGCGGCACTGCGCTCCGCGACGAACAGCCGCGCCGCCGTGGAGGAGATCACGCGACGCTCGGGCGTTCACATCCGCATTATCAGCGGCGCGGAGGAGGCGGCGTACGACTTTATCGGGGCGACCGCAAGCATTGCACACGCAGACGGTATCATGGTGGACATCGGCGGCGGCAGCACCGAGATCATTCACTATGTCGCGCATGAAATGCAGGGACGGTGGAGTCTGCCCCTCGGCTCACTCGCCATGAGTAAGGCGCACGTCGCAGGTCTTCTCCCGACCTCTGCGGAGTGCGCGGCGATCCGTGCGGCAGTGGAGGACATCCTCGCGGATGTCCCCGACGTGCGTGCCCTGCGCGCCGATCACATGGTCGGCATGGGCGGTGTCCTCAGCAGTGCGAGCCGTATGCACGGGCTGCTTTATCCCGACGAAACACCGCGTATCCTGCGCGTCGCGCATTTCCCTGCGATGATCGAGCGCTTCGGCAGCGGGCAGAAACTCAGCGAGCGCGATACCGCCGTCCTCCTGCGCTCCGCCCCCGACCGCCTCCCCACCATCGTCCCCGGCATGATTGCCGCCCATACTCTCGCCGACACCTTTGCCGCAGAGGACATCCTCTACAGCGACTCGGGCGTGCGTGAGGGATATATATGGAAGGAGATTATTGGGGTGGATGAAAAATGAACGATAGAGATCCTTAAATACGCCCGCAAACAAACATCTCTGCAACGCAGCTGCGCCCCTCCGATCATTGGAGGGGCGCAGTTCTATGTCGTATGCAAATGTCAAAATCCGAGTGCTCACTCCTCGGAATCGCCTACCCACTCGTCGTCGAAGATGGGGGCGTCCTTGACGAGGGCGACGATCTCCTGACGGATCTTCTCGATCTCCTCGGGGGCGAGGATGGTGGTGAGCGGCTTGGCGAGCAGTGAGCCGATGTAGGCAATGTCCTGTTCTGCCATGCCGCGCGTTGTCGGACTTGAGGTAGACAGACGCAGGGCGTGGAGGTACAGCCCCGAGTTCATCGTGGGTACGCTGTCGGGCTTGACGCGGATGCCCATGCGTCCGATTGCCTTGACCGCCTCGCGCATGTCGATGCCGGCGGCGGTAGAGGCGAGAACAAGATGGGTGTCCGTGCCGCCGCAGAGGACGGATGCCCCGTGGTCGGCGAGCGTGCGTGCAAGCACCTGTGCGTTTCGCACGACCTGCTCAGCATAGGTGCGGTAACTGTCGCTGCCCGCCTCGCGCAGGACAACGCCGAGCGCGGCGAGGTGATTCATGTGCAGAGCCTCGTGCCCCGTGTTGATGACAGCGGAATCCATACGTGCAGCGAGCTCGCTCTTCGTGAGGAGGATGGCACCGTCAGGGCCGCGCAGCGAGTCGCGCGTGGAGAAGGTGACGACATCGGCAAGCGGCACGGGCGAGGGGACGAGCTTGGATGCGACGAGCCCGGCACTCTGGCTGATGTCGACCCAGAAGTACGCATCGACGCTCTGCGCGATCTCGAAGAGAATCTGGTAGTCGATGGTGCGCGGGTAGCTGACGGGGGAGAAGATGATGAGCCGTGGCTTTACGCGCTCCGCCTGCGCCCGTACTGCACCCCAGTCGATCTCCTGTGTACCCGGCTCGATGCCGTAGTTCTCGAATTTGTACGAGAGACCTGCGACGTGGTCCTTTTTCCTGAGGTTAAAGGAAAGGACAGTGTCGCCCGGCTCCAGGAGTGCCTGAAAGACGACGCGCGAGGCAGCGACGATGTTGCCAAGGCGGACGATGGCGTGGTCGCAGCGAAAGAGATCCATGGCGCGCTGACGAACAATGCCGGCGAGGTGCAGCCCGCCGGTTGGGGTATCGTCCCTCCGGTCAAAGATGCTGTTCGTCAGGATGCTGCCCTCAAGGTATTTCGCGAACGGCGACATGGCGTTCATGTTCGGCATGAGGGAGAGGGTGTAACGCTGGCGTTCTCGCTCCTCCTCAAGCAGATTGTAGATCTCGGGGTCAAATGTCTTCAGGTGGCTGACGACTTCTTCACGTTTCATGGATCATTCTCCTCTTCCGTAAAATGGGGGCCGTTTCCCCATTTCGTTAATGTTGTTTCCTTAGTATACCATATTGTACCGCACAGGTCACTCATTTGTTGACGTTTCTGAATATTTTTATGGGAAATCAAAGCTCCCGCATGCGACGCAAGTACACATGCAGGAGCGGTAGAGCGTGCGGATGCCTTCGTCCGCACCGATGGATGGGTGATATTTTTATTGGAACAGATTCTTGAGGATGTTCCGACGCTCGCTTGCTGCGTGCGTATGGACCGCGATACCCTCGCCCGAGACGGGGCAGTCAGCGTGCGCCATCGCATCGAGGTTCATCCATTTGTCGGAGAAGAGCGGCTTGTCCATGATGAGCTTGCCGATGCTCATACGAAGTGCATCCTGCTGCATCTCACTGAGCGAACCTGAGAGTACGCCTGCGAGGGCATCGGCGACGATCTCCATGTCTCCCGCCGTGAGCCCGCGCGTCGTCGGGTTCAGTGTCGAAAGGCGCAGTGCCGAGAGCATGAACGCCGCACGCATGGTCGGAATCCGATCGGGCTTTACATAGAGCCCGATCTGCGCGAGTGTATGCACGGCATCCATGAGATCGACCCCAGGTGCGGGTGCCGCCAGTACGAGATGCGTCTCGGTACCGCCGCAGAGCAGCGCCGTTCCTCTTTTTTCAAGTGCGGCGGCGAGTGCCTTGCTGTTCGTGAGTACCTGCTCCCCGTAGGCGCGGAACTTCGGCTGTGCGGCGGCGTGCAGGGCAAAGGCGAGCGCTGCGAGGCGGCTCGTATGCAGTGCCGTGTGCCCCGTGTTCGTGACGGCGGCATCCAGCTGCGGTGCGAGTTCCTTTTTGCAAAGCAGGATTGCGCCTTCCGGACCGCGTAGGGAGTCGTTCGTCGGGAAACTCACCACATCGGCACACGCAACAGGCGAGGGAATGAGACCCGCCGCGACAAGCCCGACACACTGACCGATGTCCACCCAGAGATAGGCCCCCACGGAACGCGCAATCGCCGTGAGGTGCTCATAGTTCGGAATGCACGGATAGCTGACGGGGGAGAAGACGATGAGACGCGGCTTGATACGCTCTGCGATCTGTGCAACCTCATCCCAGTCCACCCGTTGAAGACCTGGATCGATGCCGTAGTTCTCAAAGTGGAAATTCAGCCCTGCACAGTGCTCTTGCTTGCGCAGGTTGAACGAGAGAACGGTATCCCCCGGCTGCAGCAGACCGAGCAGTGCCACGCGTGAGGCGGCGGCAATGCCTCCGAGACGCACAACGGCATGTTCGCTGCCGAACAGCTCCTGTGCACGCGTGCGCACCAGCTCCTCGATGGAGGAGGTATGCGTTGCGCCATACATCTCAAGTGTGCTGTTGGCGAGCGCACTCCCTTCGATGAATGCTGCGAGGGGGGACATGGCACTCTCCGTGGGGATCAGTGAGAGTGCGTAGCGGCGGCGATGGCTCTCATCCTGCAGGAAGGTGTAGACTTCGGGGTCGAATGCTTTCAGATGATTGAGCAGATCTTCTTTTTTCATGGTGGTTCTCTCCTCATAGATGCACAATGAAATGACAGGCATATCAGATGGATACACCTGTCATTGATGAACAGCGCCAATTTTCAGTTCGCATAGTTCACGGTCGTGCACAATGTGGAGCAATGCTCCTGCTGCCGTTTATATATAGTAGGTCAATCTATCAGCAATTCTTTAGAACGGCCATACGAGCGGGATGACGACAAGGCAGACGATCAGCGAGATGATAACGAGCGGAACGCCAACCGTGACATAGTCCATGAAGCGGAATTGACCGGGACCCAGGACGAGCGTGTTCGGCGGGGTCGCGACGGGCGTGGTGAACGCGCAGGATGCCGCGATGCCGATCGCCATAACAACCGGATAGGGGGATACGCCGATGGTCTGGGCGATGGAGATCGCGATCGGCGCGAGGAGTGCCGCCGCCGCCGTGTTTGACATGAACTGCGTGAGACCGCAGGAGAGGACGAACATTGCTGCGACGATGACCATGGGCGCGGGGCTGTCGCCGATAAGGCCGACAACGAAGTCCGCGATGAGCTTGCCTGCGCCGCTGTGATCCATGGCACTGGCGAGCGGGAGCATTCCCGCGAAGAGGAAGATGGTCGTCCAGTCTACACCCTGATATGCCTGCTTCTCCGTGAGACAGCCCGTGAGGACGCAGAGCAGACCGCCGATGATGGCAGAGGTCTGCATCGGGACGTTGATCTGCTTTTCGAGCACCATCGCAACGACAACACCGATGAGGATGGCAGCGCAGATCATCATCTTGCGCGGATCCTTTGCCTCCTCTTCCTCGCCCGCAACAGCAACGCTGTCCACGAGGCGGCGCGGGCAGAGCTTGCGCCCGATCGTCAGCATGTAGATCATGCCGACGATGGAGAGGGGGATGCCGATCCATGCGAACTCAAAGAAGCCGAACGGCGTGAGACCACTCGCACCGAGGGTCGCACTCATGAGGATGTTCGGCGGCGTGCCGATCATCGTAATCGTACCACCGACATTCGCCGCGACTGCGAGTGCCATCAGCTGCGGTGAGACAGGCAGCTTTGCAGCGGCGCAGATCTGAATGACGACGGGCATGAGGCAGGCGACTGTCGCTGTGTTCGAGGACACGGATGAGAGAACAATCGTTATGAGCATCAGTGCTGCCATCAATGCACGCTCGTCATTGCCCGATTTTTTGACAACCGCGATGCCGATTTTTTGTGCGAGTCCCGTCTGGAACATCGCTGCGCCGATGATGAACATACCGGCAAAGAGGACGACGGTAGAGTTGGATAACCCCGAGAAAACCTGTGCAGGGGTGAGCACCCCGAGAAGGCCGAGCGCGATCGCCGCGCCCATTGCCGTGACGGCGAGCGGGATAATCTCGGTGGCGAAGAGAAACGCCGCTACGCCGAGAACACCCAGTGTCAGCATTGCTGCATCCATGAATACATCTCCTATTCATACAGTTCGTTTGAAATCGCTGCGGGTATCAGCGATCCTGTTAGTCTCCTTGAACTCATCGGAGACTTTCTTTCGACAAACTCTAAAATTCTCTCTTTTGTAGTATTTTCCTTCTGAAAATTAGGCGAAAGGTCATGAAACTTTCGCATTGAAACAATAAACAACAGTTATTATATGCTTAGTTCATTATTCAAATAGATGAATTTAGATGGGCGATCGCATTTTTCCGAAAAAACTTGACAAAGTTTATAGGATTTAATTATACTGTATGGACTTCATAAGCAGATTCGGTGCCGAAAGGCATAACAGGGAAATCGGGAAGCGCAGCCGTTCGCCGCGACTTCATAAGCCGATGCGGTCCCGCCGCCGTAATGCAGAGAAAACCTCAGGAAGCCGTGTGTGCGCGCTTCGACCACTGGGAAACCGGGAAGGTGAGGCGGACGATGATGCAGAGCCGGAAGACCTACCGAATCTCGTGCGCCGGAGTGCTGCGCCCCATGGGGGCGTGCGCCCTCCTCTGCATCCTGCGATGGACAGGACGGCAGGTTCTTTTCGTGTGAGAAAGCCCCGTCTGCCGTGGACGGGGCTTTTGTGCGAGCGATGCCGTGTGAAGTTGGAAGTTGTGTATGGGGGAACGCGGGCGATATCTGTCCGTGTGGATCAAGGGGGAAATGAACATGACAAAACGAAAGCTGGCTCTTGCGGTCGCACTTGCGACGGTTGGCTCGGTATGGATGGGTGCGGCAAGTGCCGCAGAGAAGACGGAGGCGATGGACTCCTACGAACTCGCACCTGTCGAGGTAGAGGGCGTGCGCACTGCTCCTGTGGAGGAGGAGAAAAACAGCCTTGTGAGCAGCACGGGCGGCACGGGATTCCTCGGAACGAAGGATGTGATGGATGTCCCGTTCCGTCAGACGAACATTACGCAGAAGGCACTTACGCAGTACGATGACGGCGCGAATCCGCTGCCGAATGCACTGCTTATGTCGCCGTCTGTGCGCACGAGCACGAGCACGATGTACAACGACTACTCGATCCGCGGCTTCCAGATGAACGCGTATCAGTTCAAGGTGAACGGTGTGCCGGGGCTTTTCTCGCAGACGAATATGCCCGCGAACTTTGTGGAGCGCATCGAGGTGATCTCGGGACCCGCGATCGGCATCCACGGTACGACAAACTCGGAGTCGGCGGGCGGCTCGGTGAACCTCGTGACGAAGAAGGCGGAGTACGGTAAGGAGCGCGTGACCTACAAGCAGACGATCAATGCGCGCGGTGCGCTCGGCGAGGTGTTTGATGTCGGTAAGCGATTCGGCAAAGACGAGCAGTGGGGCGTGCGCATTAACGCGGAAAATATCCAAGGAAAGACGGCAATTGAGCGTGAGAAGCTGACGACACGCGATTTCTACATCAATGTCGATCACAAGGATGCAAGGAGTACGACGAATCTCTTTGCGGGTTACCGTTACACAAAGAATGAGGGCGGTCAGCGGTACTTTGCCTTTGACGGGAAAGGGGCAAACGCCTATACGGGGGATCGTCTGCCCGATCCGCCGAGCGGCAGACGCAACTATAGCTTCCCGGGGCAGCAGATCACCGTCTCCACATGGTCGGCGGCGCTGAACCACGAGCAGAAGCTCAGCGAAAATTGGAAAGCGTTCCTGAATGCGGGGCACAGCTACAACCTCGGGAGCGGTTACGTACAGACCTCGGCGAGCCGTCTCTATATGCTCGATGAGCAGGGACATTTCCAGAATACGCTGAGTGCGGAGAAATATGCGCTGCGCAATTCCTACGTGCAGCTCGGCGTGCAGGGGACGTTCCACATCGGGCAGGTAAAGAACGATGTCGTCCTCGCCGTTGACCGCAACTGGTACCGTGCGTACTGGGGCTATCGTGTGAACGGTTCGACAACGATTCCTCCGTTCGGCAGCATGGCGGGCAGCTTTGCGGACGGGGTCACGAGCTTTACGCAGAACTATCCGTATTCTGCGGTAACAGGTCCCATCAAGACGGGGATGACGCGTTACTCGGGGATTTCCGTGACGGATACACTGGAGTACGGTAAGGCATCCGTTCTGCTCGGTATCCATCATCACAGCGTGGATGTCACGAGCTACAACAAGGCGACGGGCGCGGCGACCTCCAACGTACACAGCAGTGCGAACTCGCCGACGTACGGCATCGTCTACAAGCCGACGGAGGATCTCAGCCTCTATGCGAACCACTCGCAGAGCTTCGACAAGGGCTCGGTCGTGGGTGGCGGCCGCATGAACACGGGGGCGATGCTTGCGCCCGCTAAGACGAAGCAGAACGAGATCGGCGTGAAGTATCGGAAGAACGGGATCAGCGCAGGGCTGAGCCTGTTCCAGATCGAGCAGGATCGCTCGATGGATGTGACTTACGGCAGTGATCCGAAGCCGACAACGGTCATGGAGGGAAAGAACAAGCTCAATGGCATCGAGCTGAGTGTCTCCGGGCAGGTCGCCCCAAAGTGGACGCTGACGGGCGGGCTCATGCACCTGGCGACGGAGCAGCAGACGAACACGGTATATAACGGCAAGGATGTCGCGGGCGTTGCGGACTGGAGCGCGATGCTTGCCGCCGAGTACACGGCGGACGCAAAGACCTCGGCGTTCTTGCGCATGGTCTGGTCGGGCAAAGCACCGATCTATACGAGCACGGCAAAGCAGCTCGATGTGCCCGCCTATGTAACGGTCGATCTCGGCGTGACGTACAAGACAACGCTTGGAACGGTGCCGACGGCATTCAGCCTCACGGCGTACAACGTCCTCGACAAGCGCTATTGGATGTCACGTCCGACGTATAATTACGGGATTCAGGGCAATCCGCGCAGCGTTATGCTTTCGATGCAGATGGACATCTAAAAAAGGAGTGGGATTCGCTGCTGGGCGGCGAATCCTTTTTTACGGGGGATATCATGAAGAAAAATATATTCCTGTACGGCATCGTTCTCTGCCTCCTGCTTGCGCTTGCGGGCTGCGGAAAGGACACGGCAGAGCGGGCGAACGGAGCGGATACGATCACTGTGACAGACAGCATCGGGCGCGAAGTGACGGTGCCGCATCCGCTGACGCGCGTCGTCGTGTCGAATGCCTACAACGCCGAGCTTATCAATGCGGTTGGGGCGATCGACACGGTGGTCGGCGTTGACAACTACATCTTTAACGATGAGGCGGGCTTTAAGGGCAAGTTCAAGCAGGATCAAGTGATCGGCGCGAACCAAGGAAATCTGAACTATGAAAAGATCATCGAGCTGCAGCCGCAGGCACTCATCCTCACGGGGAACGGCGGATGGGAGGACGCGCAGGAAAAACTTGCGCCGTTCGGCATCGCGGTCATCGTGGTCGATGCGTACTACACTCGCGAGTTTCAGGACAACTGCACGCTGATCGGCAAACTCTTCGGCAAGGAGGCGGAGGCGGCAGAGCTTTCGTCGTTCTTTACGGAAAAGCTCGACTACATCAAGCGTCAGACAGCGGATGTGCCGAAGAAGAAGCTCTATTTTGAGTACCGCACGGAGGGCAAGACCACCGTGCCCGGCGACTATTTCTATGACATGGTGGAGTATTCGGGTGCGTACAATATATTTGGCGATGCAAAGAATGTACAGGTGAATCCGGAGGCAGTCATCGAGCGGAATCCCGCGTATATCGTGAAGGTCTCTGAGCCGAAGGTGAACTCCTCCTACGTCCCGCCGACGGCGGAGGATCATGCGCGGATTCTGAGCGAACTCAAGTCGCGCGAGGGATGGGATACAATCGATGCGGTGAAAAACGACCACATCCTCCTGCTCTCACACTATGTCCATGGCGGCGCATCGAAGCTCGTTGGGACGATGTATATCGCGAAGTTCCTCTACCCCGATCAGCTGCCCGATCTTCACCCCGAGGATGTGTTCAAGGTATGGCTTGAGAAATACCAGCATCTCCCATATGTCACGGGACATACTCTGCCAGCCTTCCCACTGTCGGGAGAGGAGCGCTGATGCTCGAACAGGAATATCACGCACACGGCCGCCGCTGCGTACTTGCCATCGCGGTGGGGGCGTTGCTGACGCTCGTTGCGGCATTCTTCTTTACGACGCTCGGGATGAAGGATGCGGGGGCTCTGCAGACGGTGGATGCAGTTGCTCGGTACTTTGACGGGACGATTGACGGCGGTGCGGATGCGGCGATGAACAAGATCATCCTGCTGCTGCGTCTGCCTCGTGTCCTGCTTGCGATCATCGCGGGGGCGGGGCTCGCGCTTGCCGGGGCGCTCATGCAGTCCGTGACGCGCAACTATCTTGTGAGCCCATTTACGCTCGGTATCTCGGCAGCGGCGGCGCTCGGTGCCTCGCTCTGCATTGTGCTCGCGGCGGGGACGGCCATGGATAGTGACCTCGGCATTATCACATCGGCGTTCCTGCTCTCGTCGGCGTGCGGCATCATCGTCTACGGCATTGCACGGCGGTCGGATCTCAGCCCGACGACGATTGTGCTCGTCGGCATTGCGCTGAACTACCTGTTCAGTGCGCTCACGGCGACGCTTGAGTTCTTTGCGCAGGAGCACAAGCTCGCGGCGGTCATTCAGTGGACGTTCGGCTCGCTGCACCGCGCCTCGTGGGAGTACGTCGCCATCGGCGGCGTGATCGTGACACTCGGGCTTGTTGCCGCACTGTTCTACGCACTGCCGCTCAATGTGATGGCGGTGAGCGAGGATGAGACGGCGCGCAGTCTCGGCGTGAACCCTGCGCGGCTGCGCACGATCGCAGGACTTGTCGCGGTCCTTATGACGGCGACGATCATCAGCTTTACGGGGGTGATTGGCTTCGTGGGGCTGATTGCGCCGCATATGGCGCGGTTCCTGATCGGGACGGATCACCGCTTCTATCTGCCGTTTACGGCAGTGCTCGGAGCGGCGCTCCTCCTCGTGTCGGATACGGTCGGAAAGCTGATCCTCTATCCCGTGACAATCCCCGTGGGCATCGTCATCTCGTTCCTCGGGGTGCCGCTCTTCATCCATCTGATTCTGCGCAGGGGGAGGTCGCTGACATGAGTGGGGAAAAACGCCTTGCAGTGGAGCATATCTCCTTCGGCTACCGTGCGGAGCGGCGTATCTTGGACGATGTGTCGCTCTCCGTTGCGCCAGGCGAGGTGCTCGGACTCCTCGGTCCGAACGGCACGGGGAAAACCACCCTCATCAAGTGCATCGCACAGCTCCTGCGCCCCTCAGCGGGGACCGTGTACGTTGACGGTGTTGATCTCTCCGCGCTCTCTGCGAGTGAGATTGCAAAGCGCATCGCCTATGTGCCGCAGTATACAGGCGCAGCATTTGGCATGACGGCACTGCAGGCGGTGCTGATGGGGCGTCTGCCGTATGCAGGCTATCGCTACCGTGCGGAGGACGAGCGCATCGCGTTTGATGTGATTGCGCGCATGGAACTCACAGACTTTGCCTTTCGCAATATCAGGGAGATGAGCGGCGGTGAACGGCAGCGCGTCTTTATCGCGCGTGCACTTGCGCAGGAGACAGGGCTCATCATCCTCGATGAGCCGACGGCGAGCCTCGACCTCTACCATCAGCTCTTTATTCTGCGCCTTATCACGGAGATTGCACGGCGGGACAGCATTGCCGTCCTCATGACCATCCACGATCTCAACCTCGCCTCACTCTTTTGCGATATGATCCTCATGCTGAAGGATGCCCATGTATTCGCATACGGGCGGGCGCAGGAGGTGCTGACTGCGGAGAACATTGCGGCGATGTACGGCGTACAGACACGCGTCACCGTCGAGGACGGGGCAAAGCACGTGCGGCTGTTGAAGGATGGATAGGAGGGGTCATGCGCATATTTGTTTTGATGCTCTCGTGTGTGCTGCTGTTCTCTGGGGTCGGCTGCGGGGGCGTGCAAAATGAGCGGGCAGGCGGCTACACGGTGACGGATGCCGAGGGGCGGACGGTCGCTTTTGATCAAAAGCCTGCGCGCGTTCTGAACTATGGGCTCTGGCTCGACGATATTGTACTGGGGATGCTGCCGCCGGAACGTCTCGTCGGGATCGACCATCTCGCGGATGACCCGAACAGTTCGAACATCGTCTCCATCGCGGAGACGATCCCTGTGAAGCTGAATCAGCCGTCGGCGGAACAGGTCGTTGCCCTGCATCCCGATGTTGTGTTTCTGGACACGGGAAAAGATGCAGCAGTTGCGGAGAGCCTGCGCGATCTCGGCATCCGCGTCGTCGCGTGCCGGAAGCCGCGCACGCCGGAGGAGGTTCGTGCGGCAGTGCAGCTTGTCGCAGCTGCGCTTGGTGAGGAGGCAAAGGGCACTGCCCTCATCGCCGCCTATGACACGGCATGTGCGGAGCTCACGGAGCGTGTTGCAGAGATTCCAACCGATCAGCGAAAGAAGGTGCTCGTCATCTCCATGTCGCCGACGTTTGGGAATCGCGGCGGGCTGTTCGATGCGCTCTGCACGATGGCGGGCGTTACGAACGGCGCGGCAGAGATCGGACTCACGGCGGGGCAGTCGCTGACGAAGGAGCATATCCTCGCGGTGAATCCCGATGTCCTGATTGTACCGGTTTGGAACGACCACGGCAGCTACGACATCGACAAGTTCAACCGGGAGTATCTGGACGATCCTGCGCTCCAAACGGTGAAGGCGATCCGTACGCAGCGGATTGTGCGTCCGCATGAGGGCTACATCTACAACGCCTCGCAGGACATGGTGTTCGGTGCACAGGACATCGCGCACCTCGCCTATGGGGATTTGATCGAACCGCCTGTGGGGAGGCATTTGACGGTTGCGGAACAATAGGAATATATTTTAGGAGGACATTATGGGAAAGAAACGATGGATGGCAGGGATGGTATGTGCATTCTGCACGCTGCCGCTCGCGGTGCAGGCGGCAGAGGGGGAGATGCAGAGCTATGAGACGACTGCGGTCAACGTGACAGCACAGGGCTATGAGAAGCCGACACTCGACACGCCTGCCGATACGGTGGTCTACACGGCGGAGGAACTAAAAAAGACGGGCGCTCGCGATGTGATCTCCGCACTGAAATTCAAGAATGGCGTGCACTTTACCAATATGGGACCCGACGGACAGACGTGGATCACGGGCAACGCGGGCGTAAACCTGCGTGGCGTTGAGAATGGGACGCTCATCCTTATTGATGGCGTGCCTGCTTCGTTCAATAACGTGAGCCACCTCGATATGATGAGTCTCGACGCTGTGGAGCGTGTAGAGATTGTGAAGGGAGGCGGTGCGGTACTCTATGGCTCGGAGGCGTTCGGGGGTGTCGTGAATGTCATCACAAAACAGACGTACAAGAACTCGGCACACGTAGCAGCAGGGGATCGTGGGCAGCGCGACTATGCGGCGACCATCGACCTCGGCAGGGTGGGCATTGCCGTCAGCCGCTCGTACTATGGCACGACAGGGAATTTGACAAATGCTATGGGGAATCTGAAGATCAACGGGACACAGACCCCCTATATGGTCGGATTTGGCAAGAGCCGCAAGGATCACGTCAACCTCACGTACAAGATCAATGACGAGATGCGCCTCTCCTATATGTACAGCGGCAAGAATCACTCCATTCATTACAACGATGCTGCAGGGAATCTCCTCAAGTATTTCAAGTACGACGACGATGAGCATTTTGCGAATTTCGGCTATCAGGATAAAAAGGGGTGGTCAGGCAGTGCGTACTACAATTTCCGCTCGATCTCGAACCCCGATTGGTTTATCGTGAATCCGAACACCGTAGAGTGGGAGAAGAGCCATCACCGCCAGTACGGCGCCGAGGTGAAGAAGATCTGGAAGGACGATGTGAGTACGACGCTCGTCGGTATTTCGGCGAAGCGGCAGACCTATGTCAATCAGAATCAGAAGTATCGAAAGTATTCAGAGAGCGACAGTACGCTAAAACCCTACGCAAAGTTCGGCGGCTACGGCATGAATGAATACTCGCTCGTTGCCTCGTATGATCGTGACCTCAGCCCCGTGACGGCGGCGATTGTCAGCATGCGTCAGGATTGGGTGAAGTCCTCGGCGGGCGACTATGACGCCTTTCTTCCGCAGCTGCAGGTGACCACGCGCCTCAGTCGTGACAGCGCCGTCTATGCGAGTGTGGGCAAATTTTTCCGTATGCCGAATTTCCGCAACCTGTACTATGCGAGCGCTGTCATGGTTCCCAATCCGAATCTGAAACCGGAGTCCGGGTGGAACTATGAAGTGGGGTACAAGTATGACGGCAAAGGCCGCCGCTTTACAGCGACTGTGTTCCATACAGATGTGTGCGATCAGATTGTCGGTGTGAAGGGCAGCGACGGCAGGAGTTACCAGACGAACGCAGCATCCTATCAGAACACAGGACTGGAGGTGTCTTATGCACAGGATGTCGATGCACACGTCACGTTCAACACCGGTTTTACCGTTGGCAATCCCGAGCGCAAGTACAAGGATGGGCAGCCCTTCGTGCGCGCGCTCGGCCGCTATCAGCTGACTGCCGGCGTAAACTACGAGAACCGCGACCTCTCGGCGGCACTCAGTCTTAGCTACTGGGGCGACCGCGGCTACAACAGTACGAGTAATGAGCGCGTACGCTTTATGCCAATTTCGGGCAATCTGCTTGCCTCGAATCTTCATGTCGCCTATCGCTTCACCCCTGACCTCACCGGGACATTCGATGTGGACAATCTCTTCAATCGCCGTGACTATACGAACAGCGGCAACTATTACACCGTCGGACGTTCCTTCCTCATTGGTATGAACTACGCGTTTTGATTTAGGAATCGCTGATAAAATGAAGTCCGTCAGATCGGCGTAGATTTTTTCGTCCGATTGAGGAGGCAAACCGGACGCATAGCCAAAGCTATGTGGAGGATTTGCAGGCATTGAGCGGGCAAAAAAGATGCGCTAAGATGGCGTGGCTGAATTTATCAGTGCTTCCTTTACACTCTGTTCTTATGAAAGTCCCCCGACAGCGTTTGCTGTCAGGGGGCTTGTGCGTTATGGATGAATTTTTTCGAAGCGGTACGCCTGCGATGCGTCGGGATATTTCGCACGGTCGACCGCGCTCAGGAACATCGCAAGAGGGCGGGCATAGATGCCGTACGTCCCGTAGAGTGCCTGATAGATGACGAGCAGCTCGCCCGTCTCCGTGTGCTCTGCCACGGTCTCGATGCGGTAGAGATTGCCCTTGAAGTGCCGCCAGATCTCGCCGTGCTGTGGTGTTTCACGTGTCATATTCTGCTCCCTTCTGTTATGTCCGATTATAGGGCGGTGTACATCCGATGTCAAAGCATCGGTACGAATCTCTGCCGAAGCGGCAGTTTTATATTGACAAAACACAGAAAGTCGTTATAATAAATGTAAGATTCAAAGGTGTTACTGTTCGGCAGGCATTACCGCGATCTCTGCGCAGAGCGCAGGCGTACGGTGATGTCTGTTTTTTGTTGCACAGAAAGGTCGTGTTTCGGATGTCTTTTCTTCAGATATTCAAAAGGGGACCGCAGGCAAAGCACCCCAAAGAGGTGCGGGAAAATGTGGTCTATGCTCCTGTGGAGGGAGAGCTGATCCCTCTGGGACAGGTGGATGATGAGGCGTTTGCGTCGGGCAGCCTCGGGAACGGCTGTGCCATTCGCCCCACGGACGGCACAGTCTATGCACCCGTGAGCGGAACGGTGAAGATGGTGTTTCCCACGGGACATGCCGTCGGTATTGTCAGTACTGCGGGGATGGAACTGCTCATCCACGTGGGGCTCAATACGGTCGAGATGAACGGGGCAGGCTTCCACGCGCTCGTATCTGCCGGACAGACGGTGCAGGTGGGGGTCCCGCTCCTGACGTTCGACCGCGCGAAGATACGCGAGGCGGGATACGATTCAACCGTCATCATGGTTGTAGGAAACGATAAGGATTTTCCGCCGTTTCAGATGCGGCCGTCGAGAACAGTCGCGGCGATGGCGGAGGCATTTTCTTTTTGAATGCGCGAAGGAAGGAGGCTTCCTTTGAAGATTTTGCGTGTATACAGCAACAATGTGGTCTTGGCCAGCGACGAGGGCGGTGCAGAGGTTGTGGCCATCGGCAAGGGCCTCGGCTTCGGGGCGCATGTCGGCGACACGATCGCGGAAACGGCCGTGGAGAAACTCTTCGTGCTGAAAGACAAGCAGGTGCAGAACAGGCTCGGTGAGATCATCGGCGATCTGCCCAGTGTCTATCTGGAGATCGCAGGGGACATTCTGAAGGTGATTCAGGATGAGGCGGGACGGCCGCTTGACGAGGCGATCTACCTCACACTGACGGACCATATCAGCGTATCGCTTGCACGCGAGAAAGCGGGCGTGCGCTGTGTCAATCCGCTGCTGCCCGAGATTCGTCTGCTCTATCCCGAGGAATTTCGTCTTGCGCAGCTTGCGGTGCCGATCATTCGGCGCTTCCTTGATGTCACGATCTCGGAGGATGAGATTGGATTTATTACACTTCATATCGTCAATGCATATATGAATCACCGCATGGTTGACACGATGAAAGTGACGCGCATGATACGGGACATCCTCGCGATTATTGAGGCAGCTTTTCCGGAGGCCTATCGGAAGAAGGGCCTTCCCTACGATCGCCTTTTGCGGCACCTGCAGCTCTTTCTCTGGACGCTGGTGACGGCCGAGACGGTGGTGCAGGAGAAGAGCTACTTTTACACATGGGGAAAGAGTGAGCATAAGGACGCCTACGCATGTGTGCAGCAGATTGCTGCCTATCTCGAGGAGGAAACAGGCAAGAAGATCACAAACGGTGAGCAGGGTTATCTCCTGCTGCATCTGGTCAATTTGATTCATTCATAGGAGGTAATTATGCGGGAAAATTTAACTGCGGAGATTCTGGCTGCCGTTGGCGGACCGGAAAATGTTGCGTCGCTTGTACACTGCGCGACACGGCTGCGGTTTTCGCTGAAGGATGATGCGAAGGCGGATGATGCGAAGGCACAGGCGATTCCGGAGGTGCTCAGCCTCGTGAAGAAGGGCGGACAGTACCAGCTTGTCATCGGCAACGATGTGGATCGTGTCTATGCCGCACTGATCGCCGCTGCACCTGCGCTGCAGCAGGAGAAGGCACCCAAGGCGGAGACGAAGGCCGTCGAGGAGAAAACGCTCATCAACAGGATCCTCGGAACGATCACAGGTTCTATCGCACCTGTTGTGCCGCTCCTTGCCGGTTGTGGTATGGGCAAGGTGCTGCTGCTCGTTCTGGTGATGACAGGCTTGCTCGACAAATCGTCCTCTTCCTATGTGTTTCTCAACATGATCTTTGATACGGGCTTCTACTTCATGCCTGTCTTTATCGGCTTCTCCTCGGCAAAGATGTTCGGCTGCAATCAGTATATGGGCGCATTCATTGGTCTCGCCATGGTCCATCCGACGTGGGTGGCGATGGTGTCGAAGGGGAACCCCGTGGACTTCTTCGGCATCCCCATCATGCTGGCGAAGTACTCATCGACGATTGTGCCGGTGCTGCTCTCTGTCTGGATCATGTCCTACATTGAGCGTGTAGTGAAACGTATTACGCCTGCAATGGTAAAGATCTTTGTCGAGCCAATGCTCGTCGCGCTCATCAGTGTGCCGCTCGCACTCATCTGCATCGGCCCGGTGGGCAACGTTATCTCGCAGGCGATCGCGGACGGCAGCATGTTTGTCTACAGCCTGCTTGGCAGCTTTGCACTCGCGGTACTCGCGGCACTCTATCCGTGGCTCGTATCCATTGGCATGCACAAGGCACTGAGCCCGATCAGCATCATGCTCGTCGCGCAGCAGGGCTTTGACCCTGTCATCCGCGTGGTGGCACTCTGCTCGAACATGGCGCAGGCAGCTGCGGCGATGGCGGTTGCATGGAAAACGAAGAATCAGAAGCTCCG
Organism: Centipeda infelix ATCC 43532; assembly: GCF_000234095.1. Taxonomy (GTDB): domain Bacteria; phylum Bacillota; class Negativicutes; order Selenomonadales; family Selenomonadaceae; genus Centipeda; species Centipeda infelix. The sequence continues at coordinate 244,330 of NZ_JH376798.1, read as the reverse complement.
CTCGCTCGCTTTCTCGTCCGGCATGACCGCCTATCTCGGCGGCATCACGGAGCCTGCCATGTACGGTGTCAACCTGAAGCTGAAGCGTCCCATGTACGCTTGTATGCTTGGCAGCGGTGCGGCGGCGCTCTTTGCGGGGATCGTAAAGCTCAAGGCTTTCATCTACGTCACGCCGGGCCTGCTCAGCATGGCAATGTGGGTCAGCGAGGATGAGAACTACATCGTATATGCACTCATTACCCTGCTCATCTCGTCCGTCGTCACCTTTGCAGCGGCGCTTGTGATCGGCTTTGAGGATCCGAAGGAGGAGGAAGAGGCATGAAGCGTGCGTTTATCTTCGATATGGACGGCGTCATCGTCGACAGCGAGCCGCTTCACACGGCGACGAAGATGGAGACCTTTCATCATTTTGGCATCCCGTTTGAGGAATGCCGCCTCGAACAGTACGCGGGGCGCACGAGCAAGGAGCTGTTCTCCGATGCGCTTGCAGACTGCCCGACAGAGTTGACGTGGAAGGATCTCGCAGACTACAAGCACCGGCTCTACATCGACCGATTGACACATGCTGCCGACATCGTGCCGATCCCTGGCGTCGTACAGCTCATTGCGCGCCTCCACGCGAAAGGCAATCTGCTCGCCGTTGCCTCTTCCACGGGGCGAAACATTATTGAGATGGTGCTGCGGCGCTTCGGTGTACGTCCGTACTTCACTGCCGTCATCAGCGGGGCGGAGCTTCCACGGAGCAAGCCTGACCCTGTGATCTACCGCAAAGCAGCGGACTCTCTCGGCATCGTGCCTGCGTACTGTACCGTGATCGAGGACGCGGCCGCCGGCATCGCGGCGGCAAAGGCCGCCGGCATGACCTGCATCGCCTATCACAACCCGAACTCCGGCAATCAGGATCTTTCCCACGCCGATTGGATTGCCGAGAGTTTTGACATGATTGAACCATAATTCTGATAGCAGACAGTCCGCCTTCGCTGCTGCACTTGTGCAGCAGCGAAGGCGGACTGTCTGGTTCGAACAGGAACCCACTTGGGCTCTATCACATAAGTTGTGGCCACTTGTGGAGTGTCCCCCGCGCGAACACAGAGTTACGCAAGCGGCCGTGCGCTTATCTGCCAAAATACCGTCGCACTTCTTAAAGGTCCTTCAGCTGGTAAGAAGAAGTGCGACGGGGGCAGAACGCACCCTTGTTCCGCTTGCTTCACTACGGATCGCTTTGGGGGACGCACCACATTCATACAAGCGGTTTCAAAATACCCCACAACATTTGATAAAGATCAAACCTTGCCGAGGCTTCCATTGTGTAGCGAATTCGTGTAAAATTGGGAAAAGAAGGATGATGGAGCAGCCCTATTTCCTAAACGATAAGGAGGATGCTGCGATGAAACATACGGTAACATTGTCAAACGGAGTGAGTGTTCCCGCGCTCGGACAGGGGACTTGGTATCTTGGCGATGCGGAGGAAATACGGGCACGCGAGATTGACGCGCTGCGTGCGGGGATCGAGGCGGGGATGACCCTGCTCGACACGGCGGAGAACTACGGCGACGGCCGCTCGGAGACACTCGTCGGCGAGGCGATCCGCCCGTATGACCGTGCGAAGCTCTTTCTCGTATCGAAGGTCATGCCGTCGAACGCGTACGGCACGCGGCTCATGCAGTCGCTCGATCGCAGTCTCTCCCACCTCGGGACGGACTACCTCGATCTCTACCTCTACCACTGGCGCGGCGAGCGGCCGCTTGTGGAGATGGTTGCGGCGATGGAGGAGGCGCGTACAGCGGGCAAGATCCGCGCGTGGGGCGTGTCGAACCTCGATACTGCGGATATGGAGGAGCTGTGGCGGATCGATGGCGGCACGAACTGCGCGGTGAATCAGGTGCTCTACCACATGGGCTCGCGCGGCATTGACTACAGCCTCCTCCCGTGGATGCGGGCGCATCATGTTGTACTGATGGCGTATTGCCCGCTCGCGCAGGTGGGGCGGCTCGGCTGCGACCTTCTCGGGAGCAGCGTGCTCGGAGAGCTTGCGGCGAAATACGGCGCAACCCCTGCGCAGATCGCACTCGCATGGGCAATCCGCGACGGGAATACGATTGCCATTCCGCGCACGGGGCGGCGGGAGCACGCCGTCAGCAATGCGGGTGCGGATGCCTTCGACCTCACGGCAGAGGACTGTGCCGCGATTGACCGCGTATTCCCGCCGCCGACGCAGAAAGAGCCGCTGCATATTGAGTAGAGGGGCTGTGCCTTGCATCCTCCACATGAACGCTTAGTTGCGCAAGTGATTGTATGCCTATCTGCCTAAATACCGGCGTACTTCTTAAACGCGCTTCGCTTGAACGAAAGAAGTACGCCGGGGGCAGAACGCATACTTTACTCACTTGCTTCACTAGGGTTCGCTTTGGAGCAATGCAAGGCATACCTCATCATATCTGAAAATAATCATAGTAACCGCCGACAGGAGGAAATACGATGAAAATAGTGGTACTCGACGGCTATGCGGAGAATCCAGGGGACATCAGCTGGTCGCCCCTTGAGGTTCTCGGTGAGCTGACGGTCTATGACCGCACCGCGCTTACGGAGTCGCCGCTGATCGCCGAGCGCATCGGCGACGCGGAGATCGCTGTCACGAACAAGACCCCGATTACACGCACCGTGATCGACGCGTGTCCGAACCTCCGTGCCATCGCCGTACTCGCGACAGGGTATAACGTCGTGGACACGGCGTATGCGCGTGAGAAGAATATCCCTGTCATGAATGTGCCTGTCTATGGTACGGACAACGTCGCACAGTATGCAATCGCCCTGCTCCTTGAGGCGTGCTCGCAGGTGGGACATCATGACCGCTCCGTGCACGCGGGCGAATGGACGCGGAGCATCGATTTCTGCTATTGGCAAAAACCTCTCATCGAGGTCAGCGGCAAGACGGCAGGCATCATCGGATTCGGGCGTATCGGTCAGGCGGTCGCACGCATCCTCTCCGCGATGAATGTCCGCGTCCTCGCCTATAGTGGTTCCGAACGCGCGGAGGGGTGGGCACTCGCGGACTATGTGCCGCTTGACACATTGTTTCAGAAATCGGACTTTATCTTCCTGCACTGCCCGCTTACACCCGAGACCGATGGCATCATCAATGCGGCGAACATTGCAAAGATGAAGGACGGTGTCATCATCGTCAACAATGGGCGTGGACAGCTCATCGTGGAGGAAGATCTCGCAGCGGCACTCACGCGCGGCAAGGTCGCCTATGCGGCGGTCGATGTGGCGTCGTCCGAGCCGATTGCGGCAGAGAACCCGCTCCTGTATGCACCGAACTGCATCATCACACCACATATCTCGTGGGCAACGAAGGAGGCGCGCGAGCGCATCATGCAGATGACGGCGGACAACGTGCGGGCATTTATGGACGGAAAACCGACGAATGTTGTGAATTGAGATGGTCGTTCGGTATAAAAAAGCCCGTGGATACAACGCGGCCACGGGCGAAAATTTGTTTGTGTTTATCGGTTGCTCATAGTATACTGTAACTGAAACGTCCTGGGCAGGAGCAATCCTGCGGCGGTATCTTTTCCCCGAAAGGGGGTGAGCAGATATGTCTGAAATCAGAGCGATTCTTTTATTGATCGTTGCGACAGGGTATATCTTAGCGATACAAAAAAAGTAACCGCCCATTCCCACAAATGAGCGGTTATTTGAAAAAATAATTCAGCCAATTTGGAAAGATGCCGTCATAGGACGTTTCTTTCTACACCTATTATAACAGCCAGCTGCGCTTTTGACAAGCGTGCATATGCTATGATGGAAAAAATGATTGCAAAAAAGGAGTGATCATGATGAACTTGCGCAGTGATGCAGACGGTATTATTAAGGAAGCCCTTGGGGCGGTTTTGCCTGATGCGGCGGTGCGGCGTGCACTCGCGGGGAACACGTTCGGCAGCGGGCGGATCGTGCTCGTTGCCGTGGGCAAGGCAGCGTGGCAGATGGCGCGCGCGGCGGCGGACGTGCTCGGGGAGCGTATCGACTGCGGCATTGTGATTACAAAATACGATCATGTCATGGGCACGATCCCGCGCGTCATCTGCATGGAGGCAGGGCATCCCGTGCCCGATGCGAACTCGTTCACGGCGACAGAGGAGGCTCTGCGGCTGACGGAGCAGCTCACAGCGGAGGACACCGTGCTCTTCCTCCTTTCGGGCGGCGGCAGTGCACTCTTTGAAAAACCGCTGATCCCCGCCGCAGAGCTCACGGCTCTCACGGAGCAGATGCTCGCCTCGGGCGCGGATATCGTTGCGATGAACACGATCCGCAAGCGCATGAGCGCGGTCAAGGGCGGTAGATTCGCAGCGCACTGTGCTCCCGCGCGCGTCTTTTCGATCGTGCTCAGCGACATCCTCGGTGATCCCCTTGACATGATCGCATCGGGCCCTGCACACCCCGATACATCGACGGCGGCAGACGCACACGCCATCGTACGAAAATACGGGCTGCAGCTCTCGGATGCGGCACGCGCACTCCTCAATGCGCCGCTGCCGACGGCACTGCCAAACGTCACGACGCACATCACGGGCAGTGTGCGCGAGCTGTGCACTGCGGCTGCGACGGCAGCGCAGAAGCGCGGCTATGCGCCCGTCCTCCTCACCGATCGGCTCGATTTGGAGGCCCGTGCGGCGGGACAGTTCCTCGCGTGCATCGCGCGGACGCACGCTGCGGACAGTGATTCGACGGCATACCTCGCGGGTGGTGAGACCGTGGTGCGGCTCATGGGCAAGGGGCGCGGCGGCCGCAATCAGGAGGTCGCGCTTGCGGCGGCGGAGGGCATCGCAGGGCTTGACAATGTCGCCGTGTTCAGCATCGGCAGCGACGGTACGGACGGCCCGACGGATGCGGCGGGCGGCTACGTTGACGGTGGGACGATGGCGGCCCTCGCGCGTGCAGAACAGAGTGCGGCCGAGGCCCTTGCGGAGAACGATGCCTACCCCGCGCTGAATGCTGTCGGCGGGCTCATCATAACAGGTCCGACGGGGACGAACGTGAACGATGTCGCCGTGCTGCTCATCCGTGGAAAAGGGGACACACATGGCGGACTTTGAGGACATCCTTGCGGCACGCGCCGCCGAGGCGGGGCTCGCACTGACCGAGGCGCAGATCGCGCAGTTTGCGATTTACAACAATATGCTCGTCGACTGGAACACGCGCATGAACCTCACAGCGCTCACCGTGCCGGAGGACGTGGCGGTCAAGCACATCATCGACAGCCTCACGGCGTACGAGCCTGTACTCTTTGCCGCAGCGGAGGCCCTCATCGACGTGGGCACGGGCGCGGGACTGCCCGGCATTCCGCTCGCCGTCTATGTACCGCACATCCATGTGACGCTGATGGATGCACTGCAAAAGCGTGTGCGCTTCCTCACAGAGGTCACGGCGGCAATGGGGCTCACAAATACACGCTGCATCCACGCACGCGCGGAGGAGGCTGCTCATACGGCGGAACACCGCGCCGCCTACGACATCGCTGTGAGCCGCGCCGTCGCCCGTATGCCCGTGCTGCTCGGCTACACACTCCCCTTGGTGCGCGTGGGCGGCACCGTGCTCGCACTCAAGGGAAGAGCCTACATCGAGGAGGCAGAGGAGGGGGCGGCGGCAGCGGAACGTCTTGGCGGCGGCGCGATCCATGCGCGTCCCGTGCACCTGCCCGGGCTTGACGACGTACGCGCCATTCTCTCCGTTACGAAGAAACGCTCCATACCGAAGGTCTATCCGGCACGCAAGGGAAGGCGGAAAAATAAGGGATGAACGGTGTTTTTGTGAAATTATATCCTTATTAAGAGGGTTTCGTTATTTCATGTCGAAATTAAACAGAGACTATGGTATATTTGTTGTGCGTTTTTTCGGAATGAGAATTCGCAGGTATATGTCCTCGGGTTCCGTAGGATACGGGAAAATGGATTGATAAGGGGATAACGAGATGAGACAGTGGAAAGGATTCGCACTGGGCACGCTGACGATGCTTCTCGCAGCGGCACCGCTTGCGGAGGCGGCAGAGGACGCAGCCCTGACACGCGCAGAGGTGCGTGCATCGGCGGTGGCGGACGCCAAGGCAGCACGTGCAGCCGCCTTGGAGGAGAAAGCTGCTGCGCGTGCTGCAGACAAAGAGGCACGCCAAAAGGAGCGCGCCGATGCGATCGCAGCGCGTAAGGCGGACAAGGAAGCGCGTCAGCAGGAGCGCGCTGCCGCACTCGCTGAGCGCAAGGCGGCAAAAGAGGAGCGCAAGGCGGCACTTGCCGCCGCAAAGGCGGAACGCCGTGCAGAACTCGCCGCCGAGAAGGCAGAGCGGAAAGCGGCACGCGCGCAGACAACGGCACGCAATAAACGCGAACGGGGGGCACGCTACAGGACACTCTTTACGGACAACGGGTTCACCTACTATCTGGATGTCAAGAATACGCGTTGGATTCCGCGCCCCTATCAGAGCTCGGAGTACATGATCGACGCATGGGTGCGTCTGGTCGAGGACACGACGGGGGCGCCCGTCGCAGAGGACGGGAAAATCCGCCCCGCAAAATACTTTCTCGAACACTACTATATCAGTCCGAAGCACCGTCAGATCATGTTCCTCTCGGAACTTGAAGTCACGGGGCGACCGGAGAACGCCGTCAAGGAACGTGCCTACGACCCGAAGAATTGGGAGCAGCTGGTACCGGGCTCCATCGAGGACGACTTGTACGAGGCAATCACCGCACGGATGGGATCGGCACCGGGTGAGCGTGGAGGACTGCTCAGCGGGACGAGCGGCATGAGCCTGCGCGATATGGTTGAGGAGTACGCACGTATTTCGTTCTAAGGAAGCACTGATAAATTCAGCACCGCCATCTTGGTGCATCTTTTTTGCCCGCACTGTGTCGACAAATCCTTCACATAGCTTTGGCTATGCGTCCGGTTTGTCTCCTTGTTCGGACAAGAAATCTACGCCAATCTGACGGACTTCATTTTATCAGCGATTCCCTAAACGGATACGACGAGAGGAAATGGGGGGCTCATTTTGTTGGAAAATTATGGAGAACGTGATCTCTGTCAGGTCACAGGCCTCCTCAACATGATGCAGTTTATGCGCCATGCGTCCGTCCATCTGCAGGATGACCTGGCGGAGCCGCTGACATTCATCTACTTTGACATCGAGAACTTTAAGAGCTTTAACCAACGGTACGGCTTTCAGCAGGGCAACCGTCTCCTGCGCTACGTCGCTGATCTTCTGCGCGAGACATTCGAGGGGAAGCTTGTCGCGCGCTTCAACGATGATCACTTTGCCGTCGCGACCAATGGAAAAGACTACGCCGACGCCATCCAGTTCATTCACGAGCGGATTCATGTCTACGATCTGGGGCTGCCGATGGAGGTCAAGGCGGGCATCTATCGTCCGGGCAGGGGGGTCATGGATGTCGCGCTCATCATGGACCGCGCAAAGATCGCCTGCAACAGCATCAAGAACACCTACGACCTCACATGGGCGGAGTTCAACCCGTCCATGGAGGAGGCGCTGAACTTCCGCAGTCACATCATCCGCTCCTTTCAGGAGGCGATGATCGAGGGCTACATCGAGGTCTACTACCAGCCTGAGATTCGTGCGATGACACGGGAGATCTGCGGATTCGAGGCGCTCGCACGCTGGAAGGATCCCGAGCACGGCATGATCTCGCCGGGGGTGTTCGTTCCCGTCCTTGAGGACGCGCATCTCTCGCCGCAGCTCGATCTCTACATCATCGAGCGCGTCTGTCAGTCGATCGATCAAATGCGCCGCGAGGTCCCGGGGTGGGAACTCCTGCGCGTTTCGGTCAATCTCTCGCGCGCGGACTTCCGTCTCATGGACATGGTGCAGGCAGTCGAGGATGTCCGCCTGCGCTACGATGTCTCGCGCTCCATGCTCAACATCGAGGTTACGGAGGGAGCGCAGAGCGGGGATGAGAAATTCCTGCAGGGCGAGATCGCACGATTCCGCGAAAAGGGCTACGAAGTCTGGATGGATGACTTCGGCAGCGGCTACTCCTCGCTGAACAACGTCAAGGACTACGTCTTTGACGTGCTCAAGATCGATATGAACTTTCTGCGTTCCTTCGAGACCAACCCGAAGTCCGCGATCGTCATCCGCTCCATCGTCAACATGGCTAAGGAATTGGGAATGCACACCCTCGCCGAGGGCGTGGAGACCGAGGCACAGTACGAGTTCCTGCGCGAGATCGGCTGCGAGAAACTGCAGGGCTATCTCTTTAGCCCGCCGATGCCGCTCGACCAGGCGATTGCCTACTGCCATGGACCGGAGGCAAAGGCTAAAGTCGAGCCGTTCCGGCTTGGTGGTTACTATACGGAGATCGGTGCAATCAACCTGCTCTCAAGCGAGCCGTTGGAGCGCCGCGGTTCGCCCGAGATCGGCGACGCGCTCTCGCTTGCCGTGCTCGAAGAGTGTGACGGTGAGATCCGCTACCTCTATCAGAGCCGCATGTTCAAGAACTTTCTGCGCAGCATAGAGCTGGACGATGAAAGCGTACACACGCCGCACTACGAGCGGCGCAAACGCCAGAACGAGCGCATGATCGCACGCATGATGGAAGAGGCGGACCGCACCGGGCGCGAGGTGTATACCGACTTTATCACGCGCAACTCGTTCAACTCCGTACGCCTCAGGCTTGTGACGCGTGACGTGGATGACACGCGTGCCGTATTCCTCATGGCGACGGTCAACATCTCGCGCTTTTCTCCCGAGGCGGGGTCGATGCAGGAGGCGCTCAACCAGATCGTCGCACTCTACGATCGTGTGGATCTCTTCGACCTCGGCGCGTGCAAGCTCATGCAGCTCTACCGCGATGTCTATGAGCCGAACTACACACAGGAATACGGGCATTTCGAGGAGATCGTCGCGCGCTATGCCGAGGAAAAGATCCTGCCCGAAGAGCAGAACATTTTCAAGAGATTTTACAGCGAGAAACATCTGCGCGCCGTCCTTGAGGACAAGGAGACGAACGAACAGGTCACGGTCCTTCTCCACAAGTGGGTGCCGGGCAAGGAGCGTATTCTGCGCCTGCACCATCTCGTTCCGTTCCGCCTCGGGGAGCGCGAGTATGTAATTTCCTGCGTCCAGACCGTCAACGAGAACATCATCGGCGCGGCAATCGCCGCACTTGCGGCCGAGGACGAAACGGGTGAAGCGTAGGGAAAGTGCTGTCGCTGCCGCTTGCGGTGATGGATGTGCTATAAACCTCAAACAATAATCTCACATCAGAAGTGTGGGGAGCACTTGAGCGATCGGGTGCTCCTTTTTGCGTCCATCACACTGATGCGAAATTTGCATCGTATGTTTTCTTTTGCTATACTTCCTTCTGATAAAACAAATGTTTGAAGAAGGAGTGTCATATGTACGAGAACAACAAGGGAATCGCTGATAAAATGTCGTCTGTCAGATTGGTACCCAAGTACGCCGCACTCACGAAGGCGGAGGAGGATGCGCTCATCACGCGTGCCGTGCGCGGCGAGGCACAGGCGATGGCGGAGATGCACGCGCGGTATCGCGGGCTGATCGTCAGCGAGGCGCACGCCTCGTACCTCAGGAACGCGGCACTTGCGGCGGATGCGGAGAACATCGCCGTGCTTGCCTTCATCGAGGCACTGCACGACTACGACCCGAAGCACGGCGCACCGTTCGCGGGATTCGTCAAGGCACGCGTCCACCACGCACTCTACACCGAGTTTCGCCGCGAGCGGCGGCTCTGGGAGCGGACGTGCCACCCCGAGCAGGGTGCGGAGGGGCGCGACGTATGGGAACGCTGCGGCGGCACGGAGGACATGGCGGAGCGTGCGGATCTGCGCCTCCTCGTGCGCGGGATTCTGCGCAGCGTCATGCACCGCCTCACCGAGCGTGAGAAGGAGATTTTGAGTCTGCATTACTTCCGCGACCTCACACTCCGCCGCATTGCCGTCCTGCTCGGAACATCGGCGAGTGCTGTCTCCAAGAGCAAGGCGAATCTCCTGCGGAAATTGCGTGCAGGAGCGGAGGGAGAATGTGCGTGGTGCTGAGTTTATCAGTGCTTCCCTATCGCCAGGAGCTTTCCCCATGAATACGCTTGCAAGCGCAGGTAAAATATGCTATTCTGTGATAGGGTAATGGATTTGTAAAGGAGATGTCCTACATGGCACAGACCAGCATTAGCATTCGCATGGACGCTGAACTCAAAAAGAACTTCGAGACCTTCTGCGGCGCAGTCGGCATGAATATGTCCACGGCGATCAATATGTTCGCCATCGCCTGCGTGCGCGAGCAGCGCGTCCCGTTCGAGATCTCCGCCCAGCGCGCACTGCCGGGCGAGTCGCTCGACCTCTTTACGGATACGACGTGGAGCGATGGGGAAAGCTGAACGCCTGCGGGGCATATTATGCGCATGACTACAGCGGTAATGTGTGGATTGGGAAAAACCTTGAAGGATGCAGCAATCCGCGCCTGCACGACAAAGGGCTGACCGCGAAGCGGTGGTAGGGGCGCTATGGACGATAAAGGCTGTCTGCCGTGAGAAAACGGCATTCGCCACAAGTGCCCCTATCGCCTCACTACGTTCGGCACTTCCCCCGCACTGGCGGGGGAAGCTAAAATAGCAGCATCCCTGCAAGGGGACGGCACACACGAGGGACGGTTGCACGAAGCTAAAACTTCGTACAACCGCCTCCTTATTTTTTTGCAATTTTTTAGACTCCTTGTGACTTTTGCAACAGAACGGGGGATAATTCTCAATTATAATGTTCCCATAGATGATAGATGTTTTCAATTATATAGATGGGAGCGATACCAATGGCTGAAGAAAAGAAGCACGAACCGGGACATGAGTTCCTTGCGCGTCTGGGCAAGACACGGCTGCGTCCGGGTGGGCGTGAGGCGACGGAGTGGCTGCTCGGTCACGTTGACTTTACCGCAGATACGCGCGTACTTGAGGTCGCGTGCAATATGGGTACGACGATGGTTGCCCTCGCGGAGGCGCACGGCTGCCGCATCACGGGGCTTGATATGAATCCAAAGGCACTGGAGAAGGCGCGTGCGAACATCGCGGCGCACGGGCTGAACGATGTGATCGACGTGGTGGAGGGAAATGCGCTCGCGCTGCCCTTCCCCGACGCAACGTTCGATGTCGTCATCAACGAGGCGATGCTCACGATGCTGCCGCGTGAGAACAAGGCAAAGGCGATTGCCGAGTACTTCCGCGTGCTGAAGCCGGGCGGTGTGCTCCTCACGCACGATGTCGCACTGCGCGTGACGGATGAGGCGGAGGCGGCGGAGCTGCGTGCGGGCATCTCCCGCGCGATCAATGTGAACGTCGATCCGCTCCCGCACGCACTCTGGGAGAAGCTGCTGCGCGACGCGGGCTTTGCCATCGAGGTGCAGACGGGCGATATGACGCTGCTCGACCCTGCGGGGCTCGTGCGCGACGAGGGATTCGACGGCGCGATGAAGATCATCCGCAACGGACTGCGCACGGAGAACCTCGACCGCTTCCGCAAGATGTTCAACTTCTTCTTTGACCACAACAAGGAGTTCTCGTACATCGCCGTCGTCAGCAAAAAATAGGTGGATCAGGAGAGCGAACGAAGGCATCCATGTGTCGGACAGATGAGGAGGAATCGTATGCGAATGACAAAGCAGAGGGCTCTTGCGGCGGCGGTCGCGCTCACACTTTCGGGCACGGCGCACGCCGTCTATGCAGAGGACACGCAGGCGCAGAAAGAAGGCTATGAGACAGCCCCCGTTGTGGTGACGGCATCGGGCTTTGAGGAGGATGTGCGCTTTGCGCCCGCGAGTATCTCGGTCATCAAGGCGGATGAGATCGCGCAGCGCGGCTATACAGATCTCCGTCAGGTGCTTGATATGGTGGAGGGTGTCGACACGTTCGGCGCGACGGGGCGGTTCGATACGCCCGCAGTCTCGATTCGCGGGATGGACGACGGCTATACGCTGCTCCTCGTGGATGGGGTGGCGCAGGTGGGCCCCGGCATCGCGGGCGGGATGATGCGCAGCTTCAACCAGCTCGCGAATACGAGCCTGCCAACACCGAGCCAGATCGAGCGCATCGAGGTGGTGCGCGGCCCGATGTCGACACTCTACGGCTCGGATGCAATGGGCGGTGTCATCAACATCATCACGAAGAAGGTGACGGACGAGTTCCACGGCTCTGTCTCCGTCGGCAGTATCCTTGAGACGACGGATGGCAAGTCGAACACGATGAAGTACAACTTCAACGTGGCGGGGCCCATTACGCGCGGCAAGGTCGGGATGCAGATGCGCGGCAGCTATCTGAAACGCGGCCCATCGGCATTCGGTGTGGACAAGGAGAAGCGCGACTATGACAACTGGAATCTCGGGACGCGCGTGACCTATACGCCCGCCGCAGGGCACAGCTACTATCTCGACATCGACCGTGGGCAGAACATGCGCGACGGTGATTTTGCACAGCGCGGCAAAATGAAGCCGCCCTCCCCACCCGCTCCGCCGAACGCACAGGTGGTGACGAAGCTCGACGGCGATGTCGCGCAGCGGTTCGACCGCATGAAGATCGTGCTCGGCGCGGAGAACAAGGTCGGCAAGGAGGGGACGTGGACGAATACCCTGTCCTTTCTGCGCAACGAGATGCACCTCGATGCGGATATGACGGGGACGGCAAAGCCGAACATCCTGCCGCTGCGCATTCCGATCCGCTCACAGATCCGCAACAATGTGAAGAATGACTTTGTGACGTTCGATACGAAGTACGTCACGCCGCTCGGCGACGATCACACACTGGCGGTAGGGGCACGCTGGCAGCGCGAGGGGGTGGACTATCATCTGAAGCGGACGATTGCGCCGACGGGCTGGGCTCCGCCGATGTTTGCCAATATGATGCGTCAGCGCAGCTCGAACGACAACGGCAGTCTCTCGCGTTCGAGTTGGGCACTCTACGGCGAGGATACGTGGGCACTCACGAAAAAGCTCGTCTTTACCTACGGTCTGCGCTACGATCATCCCGAGGACTACGACGACAATCTCAGCCCGCGCGGCTACCTCATCTATATGCCGAACCGCAATTTCACGGTAAAGGGCGGCGTTGCGACGGGGTATAAGGCTCCGACGATGCTCCAGTCCGCGCCCGTGGACATCCATCTCAATATCACGGGCGAGATCTATCGCGGCAACACGGGGCTGAAACCAGAGAAGTCGACGACGGAGGAAATCGGGTTCTACTACCACAACGAGCACGATACGGATGCACACGTGACGTTCTTCCATACGGATTTCAAGAACAAGATCGACCTCAGTGATGCGGTGAATGTCGCGGGCATCGGTGCTGTCCGCACCTACGAGAATGTCGGCAAGGCACGTATCCACGGCATAGAGGTCGGTACGAAGTTCGCGATCGCGCCAAAGGTGACGGCGGGGCTGAACTGGACGCTGCTCACCAGTCAGATAAAGAGCGGCAAGAATGTCGGTCAGCCGCTGCGCTCCACACCAAAGCAGGCGGTCAACCTCAAACTCGACTGGATGCCGACGGATGCGACGAATGTCTGGCTCAGTGCGCAGTACCGCAGTGGGATGTACCGCTCGAAGCAGGCAGCAGGGATCGCCTCGCACTATCGTCCGTTCACCGTCCTCAACATGGGCGTGACGCACAAGCTGCGTGACGGGCTCTCCATGCAGTTCGCCGTCAACAATCTGCTGAACCGCAACTTCGACCAGACAAGAACGGCGGCAGACGGCACGAAGTACGGCGACTACTATGACGAGATCGACGCAGACGGCATTGCGGGCGGTTCCTATATCTCCCACCGCAGCTACTGGCTCGGTCTGACATACGACTTCTGATGATCGGATAAAAAAGAAGCTGCCTCCACCGAAAATAAATCGGCGGAGGCAGCTTCTTTGTATTCATAAAATAAATAACGATAAATATGTACAAATAACTATAAAAAGAAAACAATTAAGAAAAATAATTCAAGCCGTGTACGCCGTTTCGTGCGTGACGCTCTGCAATCCATGCCTTGAGGCGGGCGGGATCGCTGTTCAGCACGAGTTCCTCGGGGAAATCAATGTCCGCGAGAATGGCATGCGTATGACTGTGCTCGCCGACATCGATGTCGATGTGCGCGTCGCTGCCGATGAGGATGTGTGCGCCGTGATGGCGGCAGGCGGCGAGGAGATCCCGCGCGAGGAGTTCCGAGCCGACGCGCGGACCGTTCGGGTTGTGCGAGGCATTGTTTGCCTCGATGAGGACGTGCTCTGCGGCGGCGGCGCGGGCAAGCGCATCGAAATCCACGGGGTAGGCGGGGTTGTCGGGATGCCCGATGATCGTGACGTAGGGATTTGCCATTGCCCCGAGGAGGGCGCGCGTATTCTCCTCCTGCGTGCCGGGCGCAATCACAATATCATGCAGACTTGCGATGGCGTAGTGCATTTTTTGCAGGACGCGCACGGGCAGATCGACCCTGCCCTCGTAGTCCATGACGTTCAGCTCCGCGCCCATGATGATGTCGATACCGTAGGCGGCGGGGCGGATGACTTTGAAGTTGCGAAAGTACATCTCGTGAAAGGTGCCGGGCAGCGCGGGCGCATGGTCGGAGATGCCGACGAGGGCGAGCCCCTTCTCCTTTGCCATCGTCGCGATCTCACGGATCGTGCTGTAGGCGTGCATACTGGCGATGCTGTGCGTGTGGATGTCGATGATGTCGGTCATGGGGATCCTTTCATTAAAATCAAATAGAGCTGCTGCATGAAGAAGAAAATGTCTTCGTGCAGCAGCCCCACATATCATTTATGCTTAGAGTTTGAACTTGTTCGTTGTGTTCTGCAAGTCGGTCGCGAGAGTTGCGAGGGACTGGGATGCGGAGGCGATCTCTTCGCTCGATGCGGACTGCGACTCGGACGAGGAGGAGATGTTCTGCATGTTCTCCGCCGTTTTTTCCGTGATCTCGCCTACCGTGGTAGCGGACTGGATAATCAGCTCCGTGCCATGTGTGACGGTCTGCATGGACTTGTTGATGTTCGCGATCTGCTCCTTCATCTCGTCGACCATGCGCGTGATGTTCTCGAACTGTGTACCGACCTCGCGGATGGCAGCCGTACCCGCCTGCACTTCGCTCGTACCGCTCTGCATGGCGGTGACTGCCTGTGCCGTGTCTCTCTGGACGCCCGCGATGCGCTCCTTGATCTGATCTGCTGCCTCGCGGGACTGCTCGGCGAGCTTTCGGACCTCCTCGGCGACGACGGCGAAGCCGCGCCCCGTCTCCCCTGCACGCGCTGCCTCGATGGCGGCGTTGAGGGCGAGGAGGTTGGTCTGCTCGGCGATGGCGGAGATGGTCTCGACGATCTCGCCGATCTGCTTGGAGCTCTCGCCGAGCTTCTCGACGACCTCAGCGGAGCACAGAACGCTCTGCTCGATGCCGTTCATCTTTGCCATGGCGTCGTTCATGAGGGCTTCGCCCTTTTCGGCGGCCTCGGCGGTCGCGGTCGAGCTGCCCGCGACACGCTCGGCTTCATGGGTGACGCGCTCAATGTCGCCGGAGACGATGTCGATGTTTTTCTTTGCCCCTGCAATGCTTTCGAGCTGGCGATCCGTACCATCTGCGACGTTTGAGACGGTGCCTGCAATCTCGGTGGCTGCCTCGGCAGTCTGGTGTGCACCTGCCGTGAGCTGCTCGGAAGCGGCGGCGAGTTGTTCCGCTGTGGCCGCGACCTGACGAATGAGATCGCGGATGTTCTTCATCATCGTGTTGAAGTTTGCGGCGAGCTGTCCGAGCTCATCCTGCGAGGTGACAGGGAGATCCTGCTGACTGAGGTCGCCCTTTGCGAGTGCATCGACGTGGTGCATGAGCCGCTCGGTCGCCCCCGTGATGGTCGCGGCAAAGCGCAGGAGTGCAAAGAGGATGCCCGCAACGAGCAGGATGCCGATGAGGGTGAGCACGCCATACGTCACCTTGAGTCCGGCGAGCTGTGCAAATGCGATGCGCTCGGGTACGGCAATGGCAACAATCCAGTCTGTCGACGGAACGGTTGCGTAGGCGATGATTTGCTCCTCGCCGTCCTTTTCCATGGCGAAGAAGCCGTTCTTGTTCTTCAGCATCTCGGGGAAGCGTTCCTTGAGCACGGGATTTTCCTCGACCTTGTGCATCGCCAGGCCCTCAGTGGAGGCGATGATGAGACCGTCCTGGTCGATGACGATGCCCGCCCCCTCACCGTGGAATTTCACTTCCTTAACGCGGTCGGCAAGCGCGTCAAGTGCAATATCAGAGACGACGACACCACGGAATGTGCCGCTCGCGTTTTTGTACGGGACGGCGATGGAGACAACGGTTTTCTTGGAGATGGCATCTTGATAGACGGGGGTGATGATGGTCTTGCCCGCCGCCTTGGCATCCCGATACCATGGGCGATCCAACGGGTTGAACTCGCCCGTGAGGTTGCCGTCCGTGTAGCTGATGAAGCGCGCATCCTCCGAGCCGTAAGCGAGGTCGATCAGTTCATTGTCCCCTGCGGCGAGGCTCATGATCGACGGATCCATCTCGATGGGGTTGCCGTCGAGCGCGGACACCAGATTTGCGGCGCTCTCGGCACGCTGCACCTTGCGTGACATCCATGCGTCCATCTTCTCAGACTCAACGTGCAGCGCAGCGTTGATCTCCCCCGATACGCTCTCTTCGAGTGCGGTCTGCGCCTGGTGGTAGCCGATGCCGCAGATCGCAGCAACGAGCAGCGCCATGAGCGTTCCCATCAGGAGTAATTTTTGTTTGATACTCAAAATACGATCCCTTCCCTTCCTTTATTTTGAAGTGTCATTTAATGATATATTATTTTATATTTTTAAGCAAGTCTTTCTGTCTCCAGGACGTAATTTTTTGAAAAAAGCAGAGATTTTTCCCCGCATCAGAAAAGGCACGGCAACACATAGAATGCTGCATTTTTCCGGCTAGAATCTAAATCGGTTCGTTGTGTTCTGTAGGTCGGTTGCGAGCATGGCGAGTGATTGGGACGCGGAGGCGATCTCCTCGCTCGATGCGGACTGCGACTGGGATGCGGAGGAGATGCTCTGCATATGGTCTGCGGTCTTCTCTGTGATCTCGTTGACGGTGGTCGCGGACTGGACGATCAACTCCGTACCCTGGGAGACGGCGTGCATGGAGTGACTGATGTCGGCGATTTGCTCCTTGATCTCCTCGACCATGCGCATGATGTTCTCGAACTGGATGCCGACTTCGCGGATGGCGGCAGTACCCGCCTGCACTTCGTTCGTACCGCTCTGCATGGCAGTGACCGCCTGTGCGGTGTCATGCTGCACGACGGCGATGCGCTCCTTGATCTGATCCGCTGCCTCGCGGCACTGCTCGGCGAGCTTTCGGACCTCCTCGGCGACAACGGCGAAGCCGCGCCCCGTCTCACCCGCACGCGCTGCCTCGATGGCGGCATTGAGGGCGAGGAGGTTGGTCTGTTCGGCGATGGCGGAGATGGTCTCGACGATCTCGCCGATCTGCTTGGAGCTTTCGCCGAGTTTCTCGACGACCTCGGCGGAGCGTAGGACGCTCTGCTCGATGCCTGTCATCTTTGTCATGGCATCGTTCATGAGGGTTTCGCCCTTTTCGGCGGCATCTGCCGTTGCTGCGGAGCTGTTCGCGACGCGCTCCGACTTTTGTGTGACGTTTTCGATGTCGCCGGAGACGATACCGATGTTCTTCTTTGCCCCTGCGAGGCTCTCAAGCTGGCGATCCGTACCCTCCGCGACGTTTGCGACGGTGCCTGCAATCTCGGTCGCTGCCTCGGCGGTCTGGTGTGCACCCGCCGTGAGCTGCTCGGAGGCAGCGGCGAGCTGTTCGGCAGTGCCCGCGACCTGACGAATGAGATCGCGGATGTTCTTCATCATCGTGTTGAAGTTTGCGGCGAGCTGTCCGAGCTCGTCCTGCGAGGTGACGGCGAGATCCTGCTGACTGAGGTCCCCCTTTGCGAGTGCATCGACCTGGTGCATGAGTTGCTCGGTCGCCCCCGTGATGGTCGCGGCGAACCGCAGGAGCGCAAGGAGAAGGACTGCGACGAGCAGGATACCGAGCACTGTCATCCCGGCATAGGTTGTTTTGAGCTGCATGAGTTCAGCGAACGCGATGCGTTCGGGAACGGCGATCGCGATGATCCAGCCTGTCGACGGGACGGTTGCGTAGGCGATGATCTGCGTCTCGCCGTCCTTCTCCGTAGCGAGGTAACCGTTTTTCTTCGTGAGCATGGTCGGGAGATTTTCTTTGAGGACGGGGTTCTCGTCTGCCTGCTGCATGGCAAGCCCCTCAGTGGAGGCAATGATGCGTCCGCTCGGGGCGACTACAATGCCCGCGCCATCACCGTGATATTTCAGAGCTGCGACGCGCTCGGCAAGCGTTTCGAGACTGATGTCCGCAGCGACAACGCCGTTGTCATAGGGGGTTGCGACGGAGACTACCATCTTCTTCGTGCGTGCGTCCTCATAGACATCGGTGAAGATCGGCCCGCTTGCAGCCATGGCGGCTTTGTACCATGGGCGCTCACGCGGGTCGCGTTTGCCGGTGACGTTGCCCGCCAGCCCGCTGATGAATCGACCGTCCTCTCCGCCGTAGTAAAAGCTGAGGATGTCCTTGTCATGCAGGGGGAACTGCATGATCTCCTGCTCCATGGCGATGGGGTTGTCTCCGATGAGGGAAATGAGCGCCGCACCGCTCTGTACCTGTTTCTGCTTGTCGAGCAGCCATCCTTCGACGACGGCAGCTTCTTTGTCCAGTGTGGCTTCGATTTCGCCCTCGGTGCTTTCGATGAGCGATGTCTGTGCGGTGTAGTAGCCAATCCCGCAGATCGCCACGACAAGCAGCACCATGATTGTCCCCGTCAGGAGAAGTTTTTGCTTGATGCTCAATGCGCTTGCTTCCTTTCCATTAAACCTATCAACGTATAGATAATTAAATCTTATACCGTTATAAGAAAATAAGCAAGGACTTTTATCGCATATTTCCGGTAAAACAAAAAATAATGACAAATAATATAAAAGGATTTTTCTTTTATGTGATTTCAATACGTTGCGCGTGCGTGCATGATATGGTAGGATAAGAAAATATATGATTCACGCTGCAAAGAGCCGTGTGCCTTTGACAGCAGGGGTTCAATTTCATAGGAGGTTTTTTCACATGCAGGATGAAAAAAAGGCGGCGGACGCCATCGCTCGCGAGGCGAGGCGTACCGCTGCCGCAGGTGTTCTCTTTGCCATACTCTGGACGGTGCTCGGCTTCGGTCTTGCAGAGGTCGATGTGACGATCGCGGGCTTCCCGCTCTGGGCGGTTACGTCGAGTGTCGGCGTGCTCGCCGTGGGGGCTGTGCTCGCCGTCTATCTGGCATTTGCAGCAGAGGACGTTCCCCTCGATGAACGCGGAGAGGGGGCGGCACGATGAACGGGAATCTCATGGTGCTCCTGCCGCTCCTCGGCTTCATGGCGGCAATGCTCGCGCTCGGCATCTATGTGCGGCGGCAGAGTCACGCGGGCGGCTTCCTCTCGGGCTACTTTGTCGGCGGGCAGACGCTCGGCGCATTCGTGCTCGCGATGACGATGGTCGCGACCTACAGCTCGGTCAGCTCGTTTGTCGGCGGGCCGGGTATGGCGTACGAGATCGGATTTGGCTGGATCTACATGGCGGTCATCCAGACCATGACGATCTTCCTCGTGCTCGGCATCTTCGGCAAGAAGGTCGCGCGTCTGGCGCGGCGCATCCACGCTGTCACCATTGTCGATATCATCCGTCACCGCTATCAGTCGGATGCTCTTGCGGCACTCGCGGCATTCGCCATCGTGATTTTCTTTGCCGCGTCGATGGTCGCACAGTTCGTCGGCGGGGCGCAGCTCTTTGCCGCCGTCACGGGCTACAGCTATGAGCTCGGTCTGGTGCTGTTCGGCATTGTGGTCGTTGTCTATACGTCGATTGGCGGATTCCGTGCCGTTGCACTGACAGATACCTGCTGTGCGATTGTCATGATGCTCGGCATCGTTCTGCTGTTTTACTATGTACTTGAGGCGGGCGGCGGTCTTGCGGCGATTTTCGCGAATCTGCGTGCGGCACATCCCGAGATGCTGACACCGACGGCGGCGGGACGTATGCCCATCTCTCTCTATGTCTCGCAGTGGCTGCTCGTGGGTGCGCTCACGATTGCCCTGCCGCAGTCCGTTGTGCGCGGCATCAGCTATCGGAGCAGCCGCGATATGCACCGCGCCATGATTATTGGCACGGTCGTCATCGCCTTTATGAACATCGCCGTGAACCTCGTCGGTGTACTCGGACGCGGGGTGCTCGGTGTCGATGCAAAGGCTCTCGGTGGTGTGGACAGTGTCATCCCGCAGCTCATGGCGCAGGTCATGCCGCCCGAACTCCTCGGATTTGCGATCATCGGGCCGCTCGCGGCGTCGATCTCCACCATCTCGGGCGTGCTCATCGTCGCCTCGTCGGCGGTGGTAAAGGATGTCTACCTCCACCATCAGCAGCAGCGCGGCAAGTGCGTCGAGGAAAAGACGCTGCGCCGGCTCTCGATGGGGGTCACCGCAACGCTCGGCATCATCGTGTTCGTGCTCGCGATTGCGCCGCCATCACTCATTTGGCTCATCAATATGTTTGCGTTCGGCGGGCTTGAGACGGCGTTTTTCTGGGTGCTCGTCTTCGGTCTCTTTACCACATGGGCGCGGCGCACGGGCGCACTCGCCGCAATGGGCGGCGGCACCGTCATCTACTGCGCGGCGATGGCGGCGGGATTCAAAACGCTCGGACTGCACCCCATCGCCATCGGCATCACCGCCTCACTCGTTCTCTTCCTCGCGGGAAGCTGGTGGGAGCGAAGCAGGGAGACTTGACAGTGTGATTTAAGGTTGTTATAATAAAGACACAAAAAGAGTGACTGACGAGTGGTTCCGTCGGTCTCTCCCCATTATTCTTTGTGTTTGAAGAAAGAGCCTTCGTTACCTTGCGATAGGTTCTTTTTTCTTGTCTATGATCCTATGACCAGCGGCAGAAAGTACGCCTCCGTCCCCGCGATCTCGGCAGGGGAGAAGCGTGCGCCGACGGCAGAGGGCGTGTCAAAGAGCATGAAGCACGAGAGGGTCAGGCAGCCCTCGATCGTGCCGGAGTCGACGGTATGGACGAAGCGCGGCTGACGGACGAAGTCCTGATACATTGCCGCGCGGCTTGGGCGGCAGATGATCTCGTCCGCGTTGTCGGGCTGCTTCTCATGCACGGTTTTCGCGTGACCGCCCTGCTTTTCGACCAGACGGACGTTCTTCCCCTCGCGCCCCCAGATCTCCTTGCGGATGTATGTGCCGTCCATGAGCGCGGCAAAATCCTCCTCAAAATACGAGGGGACGAGATAGCGGCGGATGAGAGCACACTCCTCGGCGGTCAGGAACTGCTCCGTCCGTGCGAGTGCGTAGACGAGTGCCATAAAGGACTTGTTTTGCAGGAGAATCGCCTCGGGCGGATTCATCAGTGCAAATTTTCCTTCCTTATATAAATCCAGAAACAGCGCACCGAGCGGTTCACCGTCCTCCGTGCGCTCATCAATCAATATCTCCATCGGATGCAGGCGATAGAGTGCTGTCGCATATCTGCTGTCTATGAGAGGGATACCCTTATCATCAATCTCCATCTCGTAGAACGAGAGGAAGCGGATATCGCCGTGCGGAACCCCCTCCTGCATCTGTTCCATGAGGAAGCGCGTCGTTGCCAGATCTTCGGGATAGTCGTCGAAGCAGCTGAATACGAAGGGGCGGTGCGTGAGCGTTTGTCGCTTTAGATCGGCGATGGGTGCAGCAAGCTGATTGTGGATGCGCGTGAGAAAATCCCGCAGCTGCGTCCGCGTGCCCGCGTTCGGGTCACGTCGGCCATGATACGCTGCCGCAACGACATTGGCATAGAAGGATTCTACAATAAAACAGGGCGTATCCGCATTGATCTCGACCATGCGGATATGCCCTTTCTTGTCGAGGACAAAGTCAAAGCGCGAGAGCCACGTCGGCAGTCCGAACGCATTTGGGATGCGCAGATAGGGAAGCAGTTCGCGTGGCAGATCCATCGCACGCGCAAAGTCGTCGGGGGCGTTTTGCAGCACCTGCGCTGCCTTGCAGAAGATGCGAAACAGCCCCGCCGAGGCACGGCGCATCTCGTCATAGAAGTCCTGTGAGAACTCCTGCACCGTATGTGTGGGGTAGCGGTCAGCATAGTCACCGTATTGGATATAGGTGAAGATTGTCGGGTCAAGTGCGTCGATGTAGGTCTCTTTCTGTGTGCTGCTCACGTTAGGAACCTCCCGAGGAGCGGATGCCCGCCTGCCCGAAGCCGGATCTGCGGCTGACCTCGCCCGACTTCTCGCTTTTTTTTTCGTTGTAGCTGCCGCGCCCCGTATAACCACGGGAAAAACCGTGGGCGTGACTGCTGGAGGATACCTTGAATGTTCCAGGGAGCGGTGTGAGCGGAGCATTCGTGCGGTAGGTCATATGTGCGAGATCCATTGTGCCGCCCGCGTAGGAGAATCCGTGAAATGCGAAGTAGTTCGGCGCGAGGGGGGCGAGGAGGCTCGCCGTCCCGAACAGCCAGACGAGGTCGCCCGCGCCGTCGTGGCGAAAGGTGACGGCAGTGCTGTCGTCATAGAGTGCGGTCTCCGTGCCGTCGCCGTTGTTGAGAAGGGTGTAGCGGCGGTCATAAGCATCCGCAAGCCGCGCCTCGCCCGCATTCCACTCGGGATGCACGGCATCAGCGATGGAAAAGGCGATGTCATGACGATAGAAATACGCTGCGCCGAGTGCGCCGACCGAGGCAAATGCGGCGGCGAGGATGGCTGCCTTGCGCCCTATGTTTTCCATCGTTCACATCCTTTCTAAGATATGATGCCCCACACGAACACCTCGTTGCGCAAGTGATCGCGTGCTTGTATGCTTAAATACCGACGGACTTCTTAAACGCGCTTCGCTTGAACGAAAGAAATCCGTCGGGGCATACCGCACGCTTTACTCACTTGCTTCACTAGGGTTCGTTTAGGGACATCATACCCGTACGCTCGCGACATCAATGCACCGCGCCGCTGATGACGAGCGACAGCCCGACGAAGATCCCGAACACGAAGATGCCCGCCGCCGTATTGCCGCGCTGAATCTCGGCGGCAAGCTCATATTTGCGGTGCCACGCGTTGATGATGAAAAAGCCGACGATGAAACAGAGGATGCCGACAGCGGCATAGACCGCACTTGCGACAACCCCCTGCACAAAGTCCGCTGTCAACGCCTCGTATGTGGGAGACATGATGACAGCACGCAGGATCTCGCCGATGCCGATGAACGAGCCCGCCGACAGCCACGCGACCGCACGGTTGCCGCGCCGAATCTCCTCGGCGAAGTTGCCGGGGATGAAGAGGTCGATCACGATGTTGGATACAACCATGAGCAGGATGCCGAATGCGGCGTAGAATACGGTAAGCATCAGGGTGGACAGATCAATCATGTGGGTTCTCCTGTCTTTCATATCATTGCCCGCAGAGCGGCGCAGTCAGTGTGCAAGATGGCGCATTCGGCGCGGTGTCTCCTCGCTCGCGGAGGTGGTCGGTGCGGGCGCAGTCGTAGGGGGTGCTGCTGCCGTTGCAGATGCCGCTCTATCCGCAGGTGCGGCAGAGGGAGTGTCGGCCCTCGGACTTTCCTGCAGCACCACGACGGCACGCCCGCGCTGATCGCCCGTGCGTACGAGCTCGGCATAACGCATGAGGACGTAGCCGCGTTCCAGTTTTTCGGCGGCAGGTGTGAGGTCGGGTGTTGTCTCCGTGAGGATGATGTGCGTTGTGCCGTCCGCCGCGCCCGTAATGCGTGCAATCTCCTGCTGGGTGCGAATCACGAGCGGAGCATCCGCAGCTGCCTTTTCGATAAAGGCATCCTGCACCATACCGTCCACCCCCTCGATGAGGTCGAGGGCAGCCGTACCGCCGTCGATCTGCGCCGCATAGAGCCGTGTACCGTTCTCCGCAGCCCCCTCCTTGTAGTAGGGGGCATCTGAGAGCCGCTCATGCAGCGCATAGGGCATATTCACGAAACGTCGAAAATCATGCCAATCCCGCGTGTCGAGGTCGGGGATACCGGATAGGAAGAAAAGGACGATGCCGACGGCAGCCAGACCTGAGCCCGCATGGACGGCTAAATCGCGCAGCCCCGAGCGCAGATACACAGCTCGCGCCCTCTGCCGCGCACCGACATCCGTGTCTGCGACGATGACAGCGGCAGAGATCTTGCGTCCCGCAGAGCTGCTGCGCCTGCCGTTCCAATGTTCGACAAAGAAGGTTGCGTTGCCGTCTGCACTTTCATACTGTTCGTATTCCGTCTCATCGCCGACGGAGGCATCCGTATCGCCCCATACACCCGTTACAACCTCTGTGCCGCTGTCATGGAGACGGTAGCCCTTCGGCATTTTGTTTCCCACAGGGGAGGACAGGCTGCACGATAGTCCATCGTCTGCGATGCTCAACCAGAGGCGTATATCACTTTTGTCTGTGATGAGCCCATACTCTGTCCATACATCATCTGATGTTTTCTCCTTGTAGCGGATCTTTTCTGCGATGATGTAGGATGCTTCCCCGATTTTGAGACTTGTCCAACAATCAAAATCCATGCGCTCACCTCCACTTCTTTATTCTATCAGCGATTCCTTAGACGTATATTTTATGGCGCAGAAAAGGAACTGCGCACACGCAGTCTCTTTTTACAGCGAAAACACAATTCCCTCCACGATCAGCACCATGACGGATGCCCCCGCCGCACAGCGGAAAAGGCTCGCGCCGTTCCACGCGAGATAGAGGGCAAAGACGAATGCCGCCGCGCCCGCGACGGGGGTGCGGGTCGCCTCTACAATCGCGGGGAAGGTCATGACGGCAAGCGTCACATAGGGAACGTAAAAGAGGAAGGAGCGGACGAATACATTCTTGATCTCGCGCCGCAGGAGGAGTGCGGGGGTCAGACGAATCGCAAGCGTCACCGCACTCATGACGGCGATGTAGAGCCAGATATCAGGCATGGTCGTCCTCCTTTTCCGCGTCGATCGGGCAGAGAGCCGCACCGACCCCAGCGATGAGGAGCGTGAGGAGGATCGTGCGTGTGCCGCCCGAGAGCTCGCTCGTGACGGGTGCATAGGTTGCCGCGAGCGAGAGAACGCAGCTCGTGAGCACCATGCCGCCGATGGGGCGGCTCCGCTTCGCGGCGGGGAGGACGACCCAGACGAACATCCCGTAGAGGGCGACCGAGAGTGCGGAGACAACAGCGGCGGGGAGGATGCCGCCCGCGAGGATGCCCGCCGACGTGCCTGCCGCCCACGCGGGCACGGAGATCGCCATTGCACCGTAGTTGTAGTAGGGGTTGAGTGCTCCGCCGCGCGCGACCGTGATGCCGAATATCTCATCCGTCACGCCGAAGCTCACGGCGAGCCGATGGAGGAGCGATGTCTCGGGTGCGAACCGCTGCGTCAGTGCCGCCGTCATGAGGAAGTAGCGTGCATTCGCAACGAGCGTCAGCACGGCGATCTCAAGGTAGGGTGCCTGTGCCGCAATCACGGTAAAGCCCGCGTACTCACCCGCCGAGGCGATGTTGACCGCACTCGTCACGAAGCCCTGCCACGGGGTCAGCCCCGCCGTCTTCGCGAGAATGCCGAGCGTGAACGCCACGACGAAATAGCCGAGCGCAATCGGCACGCCATCGTGTACGCCCGCCATGAACACCGAGCGTCGCGATGTGTCAAGTCTTTCCTCCATCATCGTCACCTCACAGATTGATTTTCTTATTGTAGAATAAATCTGTCATTTTGTAAATCTATGTGAGGATACTTTTCTTTATGTGCATAGAAAAACGTCCATGCGCACATGGACGTTTCCCGCTGTATGGAGGGCATTTACCATGTCACATCAAGCTGCTGATAGAGATCAGGACGGTCGAACTTGACGTGCTGCATGACCATCTGCGCCATTCCGGAGAAGTCCACCGCCCATTTCTGCGTTACGGGATCAAAGGGCTTGTGCTGTGGCGCAAAATCGTCGATTTTCTCCCATTTAATCGGGTTGTCCGTACCCCAAAGCTGATTTTTTGGGTCGACCGAAAAGAGGAATCTGCTGAAATGCTTCAGATTCTTCCCGCGCAGGATGTGGACAGGCAGCTGAATGATCCTGTGTCCGCCCACGGTGACAACGCGGACATCCACATCGCGAAACACATAGTACCCCTTGAGGTTCGCGCCCGACTCGGGTGTCCAGCGCAGCGTCTCGGCGACGATCCAGTCTGTATTCTCGATCTTCTGCAAATAGTCGTAGATCGGGAACGGCTTTGCCAGAGCTGCACTCGGCGGAGTGCAGACGATGAGGGCACATGCGGCGATAACGAGTGGAATCATTTTTTTCATAGGGCATTACCTTTCCTTCCACAATGATACGATTGTTTTATTCGACAGGAGAGAGGCTTTTCCTCTACTCGTGTGTGATTTTTGGTTTTAGTTGTCAGTGTGCATCAAAGATGCTAGAATAGAAATGAAAGGATGGTGACAGATATGTTGAATGCAGCCGCACTTTGTCATCAGACGGAATCTGCGGAGGGATGGAATGTGATGCCGCCCACGAAAAGACCCGTCGCCATTGGCGGAATGTCCCGCGCAGCATTGGACTGCGAACTTGCAAAGGGCGTGGATTCCCTGCATGACGGCAATGGAATGACACCGGACGAGGTGGATGCGGCACTGGCGCGGGAATTTGGCAGATGAGCCGTTATCGCGTGCAGTATTCTCCCGCCGCCTATGAGGACTTGCGGGCAGTTTATCGCTATATTGCATTGGAGTTACAGGCGGAAGAGACGGCGCAGCATCAGACAACGCGGATTCGTCGTGCTGTCCGCACACTGGACAGATTTCCCCACAGACATCCAACGGTCGATTGGGAGCCGTGGATGTCAATGGGGGTTCATAAAGTGCCTGTGGACAATTACTATGTGTTCTATCGCGTGAATGAGGATCGGGCGACGGTCACGGTTCTCCGTATTTTTTACGCAGGCAGAGACATCGAAAACATCATATAAAATAAACGCTCATGCAGAACTTCTCTCGCATGAGCGTTTTTGATTGCAAATGTAGCTTAACCCAGCTCGTAGCCCGCATCGTCGAGGACGGCGGCAAGCTCCGTGTCGGGGATGTCGCGGGCGGCGGTGAAGGTCGCCGTACCTGCTTCGAGGTTAACGTTCACATCACTGACACCATCCATACCGCTGAGTGCTTTCGTGACGTGCTTGACGCAGTGCGGGCAGGTCATGCCCTTGACATTGATGGTCTTTTCCATGGTAAAATCTTCCTTTCCCTGTGCGGCGGCAGTATCCGCCGTTTCTTCATGTATCTCATCCACCGCAGAGGCGATGGGGCTTACCGTGACCTCATGGCGCGTGTGCGCCGTCTCCGCCGCGGGCGCGTGCTCGATGGCGAACAGGCGCAGGCGCAGCGCGTTCAGCACAACGCAGACGCTTGACAGGCTCATCGCCGCCGCGCCAATCATGGGCGAGAGCTTGATGCCAAAGGCGGGATAGAGAACGCCCGCCGCGAGCGGAATGCCGATGACGTTGTAGAAGAACGCCCAAAAGAGGTTCTCCTTGATGTTCCGCATGACACTGCGCGACAGACGGATCGCGCTCACAGCATCGAGGAGGTCGCTCCGCACGAGCACCGCATCTGCGCTGTCGATGGCGACATCCGTGCCCGCGCCGATGGCGATGCCGAGATCCGCCTGCACAAGTGCGGGCGCGTCGTTCACGCCGTCACCGATCATGGCGACGCGGTGTCCCTCGCGCTGCAGACGCTCTACATGGGCGCGTTTGTCCGCAGGGAGAACACCCGCAATCACCTCCGTGATGCCGAGTCGTGCGGCAATCGCCCGTGCCGTGCGCTCGTCGTCACCCGTCAGCATGACGGGCATGAGGTTCATCGCCTTCATCTGCGCGACCGCCGCCGCACTCGTCGGCTTCTCCGCATCGCGCACGCCGAGGAGGCCGACAACGCGCCCCGCGCGTACGACGATGAGTGCCGTCTCGCCGCGCTCTGCCATCTCCGCCCGCGCCGTCTCAACCGCGTCCGCGAGCGGGATGCCGAGCTCTGCGAGGAGAGCCGCATTGCCCGCCGCACAGTCCACGCCCGCCACACGCGCACGCACACCCTTGCCGAACACCGCCGCGAAATCCGCAGCGGCGGGAACGGTCAGTCCCTTTTCCGCAGCATAGCCCGTAATCGCTGCCGCAATCGGGTGCTCGCTGCCCTGCTCAAGCGCGGCCGCCAGTGCGGCAAGCGCATCGGCATCCATCCCGACGGGACGGATGCCGACGAGCTGCGGGCGACCCTCGGTGAGCGTGCCCGTCTTGTCCATCAGCACCGCGCTGATGTTCCCCGCCGTCTCCAATGCCTCGCCCGACTTGATGAGGATGCCGTGCGCCGCGCCGCGCCCCGTGCCGACCATGATCGCAACGGGGGTTGCAAGCCCCAGTGCACAGGGGCAGGAGATGACGAGAATCGAGATCGTGATGGAAAACGCGAACTCCACCGTCGCCCCCATCATGAGCCAGATCGCGCCCGCCGTGAGGGCAATCGCAATCACGACGGGGACAAAGACCGCCGAGACGCGGTCGGCAAGGCGTGCGATGGGTGCCTTTGACCCGCTCGCATCATCCACCAGACGGATGAGTTGACGGATCGTCGTGTCCTCACCGACGCGCGTTGCGGTGAAGCGAATCGTCCCCTCGACGTTCAGCGTCCCCGAGGTCACGGAGTCGCCCTCCGTTTTCGGAACGGGCATGGATTCGCCCGTCACGGCGGATTCGTCGATGCTCGTCGCACCGTCCGTCACCGTCCCGTCCACGGGGATGCGTGCGCCGGGACGCACGATGACCATATCGCCGAGGACGAGCGTCGCCACAGGTACGACCTGCTCCACACCGCCGCGCACGACCGTCGCCTCGGCGGGTGCGAGCTGCATGAGGGCGCGGAGTGCGCCCGTCGTCTGCCCCTTCGCCCGCGCTTCGAGGTATTTACCGACCGTAATAAGCGTTACGATCATACCCGCCGACTCGAAATAGAGGTTCGTGCTGTACTCCGCCGCGAGTGCGAGATCGCCGTGCCCCAGCCCCCAGCTCATGCGGAACATCGCGAACACACCAAACAGCGCAGATGCCATCGAGCCAATCCCGACGAGCGTATCCATATTCGGTGCACCGTGCAGGAGGTTGCGGAATCCATTGACATAGTATGGACGATTCACATACATGATCGGAAGAATGAGCACGAACTGCGCGAGTGCGAACGTCAGCGCGTTCTCCGCCCCCCAGAACACAGCTTTGAATCCCGCCGCGTAGGGCACGCCCCACATCGCGAGCATCGGGCTCATCGCAAGATACATCGTCGGCAGGAGGAAGAGGATGGACGTGAGAAGCCGCGACCGCATGGCACGCGTCGCCCTCTCTGCGGCATCCGCCCCCGCATCCGCTGCGCTGCCACTCTGCGGGGCTGCCTGTGCGCCCCCCGCGCCCTTGATGCTCGCGCCGTAGCCCGCGTCCTCGACCACGGCGATGATCGCGGCGGGGCTTGTGACTGCTGCGTCATAGGCAAGCGTCATCGTATTCGTCAGGAGATTGACGGAGACCTCCGCCGTCCCTTCCATCTTCTTTACGGCGCGTTCCACGCGCGCCGAACACGCCGAGCAGGTCATGCCCATTACGTTGAATGTTTCTTTTTTCATAGACTGCCTTTGTTGAATGTTTTTTGTTACAGTATAACATTCCTGTCAAGCACAAATAGTAATGAGAAAAAATTTCAAAAAATATTGCGTTGAAATATGAGAAGTGTTATCATCGAAGAAGCAAAAGCAAATCATCCAAAGGAGGATTTTACATGGCAAAGGTTGCAGTTGTATTTTGGAGCGGCTCGGGAAATACCGAGACGATGGCGAACGCGGTCATGGAAGGGGTTGCGAAGGGCGGCGCGGAGGGCGAGCTCATCCGCGTCGGCGATTTCTCCGCTGACCGCATCGCGGACTACGATGGGATCCTTATGGGCTGTCCCGCCTGCGGTACAGAGGAGCTCGACGAGGGCGAGTTCGAGCCGTTCTTCGCTGAGGCGGAGAGTCAGCTAAAGGACGTGAAGGTCGGTCTGTTCGGCTCGTATGGCTGGGGCGGCGGCGCGTTCATGGAGACGTGGACACAGCGCACGAAGGATGCAGGGGCGACGATGGTCGCGGACGGCGTGACCTGTGAGAACGAGCCCGACGATGATGCGCTCGCTGCGTGCACGGCACTCGGTGAGGCGATGGCAAAGGCGGTCGGCTGAGAAAAATATATCGATAAAAAACGAGACTGCTGCACGTTGATGCAGCAGTCTCGTTTTTGTCGAATGGATTGTACTCAGTCTGCAAGCACGTCGGTATATTCCTCCCTGCCGCGCATCATCTTCTCTGCATAGGAGCAGAGCGGGACGATCTTCTTCCCCGCACGGCGCGCCTCGGCGACGATCTCCTCGATGAGGCGGCGGGCAATGCCCTGCCCTCCGTAGGCGGGGTCAACCTCGGTATGTGTGATGACCCAGCATCCGTGCGTGTCCTCGATCTCAGCGACGCCGACGAGCTTTTTTTTGTCATAGGCCGCACTGCGGGGCTGTTCCGCTTCAAATACGATCTGCATGGCGATGCCTCCTTTGCCCGTATTGTAACGCATGAGGAATGTGCCTGTCCAGTATGCGGCAGCAGATTATAAATTGTGCACAGCAGGAAATCGGAGGGCTTTTCTCGAATACCGAATGCAGGTAAATTTTGTCAGCGAAAGGAGAAAATATGGACAAGAAAGGGTATGCTCTGTTGAGCGATCCGTTCCAAAACAAGGGGACGGCGTTCCGTGCCGACGAGCGCGCACAGTTTGGACTTACGGGCCTCCTGCCGCCGCATGTTGACACGATTGCGGAGCAGGCGCAGCGCATCTATCAGCAGATGGAACGCAAGAGCTCGGGGATCGAGAAGCGCCGCTTCCTGATGGATGTGTTCAACCGCAACCGCCGTCTGTTCTACTATGTGTTCCGTCAGCATATCGCAGAGTTCATGCCGATCGTCTACGATCCCGTGATCGCTGAGAGCATCGAGCAGTACAGCGAGCAGTTTATCAATCCGCAGGAGACAGCGTATCTCTCGATCGATCATCCGGAGGAGGTCGAGACGACGCTGCGGCAGGCGGCGGGCGACCGGGAGATCCGTCTCATCGTTGCAACGGACGCAGAGGGCATTCTCGGCATCGGCGACTGGGGGACGAACGGTGCCGATATCGCCGTCGGGAAGCTGATGGTCTATACCGCAGCAGCGGGAATTAACCCCGCGTCGGTGCTGCCGGTCATGCTCGACTGCGGGACGAACCGCGAGAGCCTCCTGCAGGATCCGCTCTACCTCGGCAATCGTCACGAACGCGTGCGGGGCAAGGCATACGACGACTTCATCGATGCCTTTGTGCAGACGGCGGAGCGGCTTTTCCCACGCCTCTATCTCCACTTTGAGGACTTTGGACGGCCGAACGCCGCGCCGATTCTGCGCCGGTACCAGAAGACCTATCCAGTCTTCAACGACGACTGTCAGGGGACGGGCATCATCACGCTCGCAGGACTCCTTGGCGCGATGAAGATCACGGGGCAGAAGCTCACGGAGCAGAGATACATGTGCTTCGGCGCGGGGACGGCGGGCGCGGGCATCACGAGCCGTATTTGCCGCGAGATGGTCGAGCAGGGGCTCAGCGAGGAGGAGGCGCGCGGGCATTTCTACCTCGTGGACAAGCAGGGCCTCCTCTTTGACGACATGGGCGACCTGACGCCGGAGCAAAAGCCATTCGCGCGAAAACGCAGCGAGTTCGACCATGCGGATTCGCTCACGACGCTCACGGCCGCCGTGATGGCGGTAAAGCCGACCATCCTTGTCGGCACGTCGACAATGCCGGGCGCGTTCACGGAGACGATCGTGCGAGCGATGGCATCGTGGTGTGATCGTCCGATCGTTTTTCCGCTGAGCAATCCGACGGAGCTTGCCGAGGCAACAGCGGAGGACCTCATTCGCTGGTCGGACGGGCGTGCGTTGGTTGCGACCGGTGTTCCGCGTGATCCGGTCTCCTACCGAGGAACGACCTACGAGATCGGACAAGCGAACAACGCACTTATCTATCCGGGACTCGGCCTCGGCAGCATGGCCGTCGATGCGAAGCTCGTGACCGATGAGATGATCTCGGCCGCGGCGCATTCACTCGGCGCATTCCTTACGCCCGAGGCAAAGGGCGCTGCCGTCATTCCGCCCGTTACGCGCCTCATTGAGTTCTCTGCCGCCGTCGCTGTTGCCGTTGCGGAGTGTGCCGTGAAGCAGGGACTGAACCGACGCGCGGTCGCGGATGTAAAGGCCGCTGTCGAGGAAATGGTCTGGAAGGCGGAATACTGACGCATTGAGAAATCCCCCTGCATCCCAAATATGGATGCAGGGGGATTTTGCCGTTCCGATGCCGTAAAGATCAGAAGAAGAACTCGACGCGGCCGAAGAGTTTCGAAGCCTTGTCCTGATTTATCCCGAGGTATTTTGCGTACAGGTCTTTGCCGCGGAAGTACTTCGCTGAGAGGACGACGTTCGGGAAGAGCGTGTACTCCGTGCCGAGCTCGATGCCGCGCGTTCCCTCCATGGCGCCGTCTCCAGTCGGCTCAACGGAGGCCCCGGCAAGCTGACGATAGGAGACGTATGCGCCCCACGAGCCCTTGTCCTCCGGCTCTGCTCCCTTGTACTCGTAGGTGATCTGATAGGACTTGTTGGGCATGGAATCTGCCAAGACCATATGGAAGTCCTTGCTGTGTGCATACGCTGCCGAGAGGAAGCTGTTCTTGTCGAAGCGATAGGCGGCATTTACACCCCAGATCTGCATGGTCTGCTTCTTGTTCTTAAGCATCGCGTCGAAGTCCTCCGCCTTGAGGCGATAGTAACCGACCCCTGCCGTAAAGCGTCCGTTGTACTGGAGTTCTGCACCCTGATAGTTTGCTGCCTTATCCCTCTGAATCTCATCGCTGCTCATGCGGCCTGCCTGCAGCTTGAACTGGACGTCCTTGCCGAAGGTGACCTCCGCACCCGAGAATTCACGGTCGAAGATAATCGCACCCGGCTTTGCATACGCCTCTGCCGAGAGCATTTCCATCTTACCGAGCTTCACGTTGAAGTTTGTGTAGTCGCCCTCTGCCCATGCGCGTTTGAGCGACACCCTGTCGTCCGAGGAGGCTTTGTCCTCAGTGACATCCCATGCGGCATCCTTGTTCATCTTGGTCTCGGCCTCAAGACGCGCGTGTACCGACCAGTGGTCGTTGACCTCTGCCGTCGGCTCAAGCCGGAAGAGCAGGTTGTCTGAGTTGACCTTCTTGCGGTTTTTTCCACTTTTCATGTCCCGTGCAGAGTTCTCAAAGCGGGAGCTCGTGTAGGTGTATTCGAGCACGCCCTCCCACTTCACCATATCGGCGTGCTTCTCGAGGTTCGACACGCGTACGCCGAGGTTGTTCAGCTCATCCGCGAACTCCGCAGCGAGACGGTCGACGAGTGCCTTGTCCGATGCGGACATATCGTCTTTTGCCATCGCCTTTGCCGTCATCTGCGCCATCTCATAGCGCGTGATGTTGCGGTCGCCGCGATACGTGCCGTCGCCGTAGCCTTCGACCACACCGTCGGCGGCGAGCTGCGTCACAGCGTCATACGCCCAGTGGTCGCGCGGTACATCGCTGAACGGATTTGCCGCCGCGAACGTCGTCGACGCTGCGCCGATGACGAGTGCCGCACTGAGTGCGGATACCAGAGTTTTCTTCATGGGGAATTCCTCCTTCTGAAGGCACGAAATGAATCCGTGCCTTACATCTGCGGGAGGAGACATACCTATGTTTCCAATGCAATGCACTGTGTCTGCGGTGTTGTCTCCTGTCCGCTAATATTGAAATCAAATCTTATTATACGAGGTGCGAAAGTAATTGTCAACAAAGAGTCAGAAAAGCGAATAAATATCTGAAAAAATATATTTTGTGATTCTTACCAATGATTTGTGTGTGTGCTATAATGAAAGTAAATTATGAAACAATGATTGTAGGGAGGAATCTACGATGAACGAATCCATTAAGGCGGTACATCTCGCGCATACTGACGGTACGCGATCGGATGTCACCGCGTTCGACTCCGGTGTGACGGCGCGTGCGGTTGCGTTCCATCAGGAGCTGCCGGACTACGTACCGACACCACTTGCCGATCTCAAATGTCTTGCGGCGGGGCTCGGACTTGGACGGATCGCAGTCAAGGATGAGAGCGGGCGGTTTGGGCTGAACTTGTTCAAGGGGCTCGGGGCGAGCTACGCGGTCGCACGCTATCTCGCGCAGCGTCTCGGACTCTCCGAGAGCGAGATGACCTACGAGAACCTCACGAAGCCGGAGTACCGCGAACAGCTGCGCAAGGTCACGCTTGTGACGGCGACGGATGGCAACCACGGACGCGGCATCGCATGGGCGGCGAAGATCTTCGGGCTGTTTGCTCATGTCTTTATGCCCAAGGGCAGCTCGACCGAGCGTCTGGCAAACATCCGTGGGCTCGGTGCGGAGGCATCGTTTACAACGTACAACTACGATGACACCGTGCGCCATGCAGCGAATCTCGCGAAGGAGCGCGGCTGGGTGCTCGTGCAGGACACGGCGTTTGACGGCTATACAGAGATCCCGCGTTGGATCATGCAGGGCTACACCACGCTCGCACATGAGGCGATGAAGCAATACGACGACATGCCAACACACATCTTTCTGCAGGCGGGGGTCGGCTCGCTGCCGGGGGCAGTCACGGGCTATCTTGCCGCGCATCATGGAGCGCAGCGTCCCGTCATCACCATCGTTGAGCCGAACCGCGCAGACTGCATCTATCGCACGGCTGCTGCCAGCGACGGCGAGCGGCATATCGTGACGGGCGAGATCAGTTCCATCATGGCGGGGCTCTCCTGCGGAGAGCCGAACCCGATCGCATGGGAGATCCTGCGCGATTATGCCGATCACTTCGTCTCCGTGCCCGAGTGGGTCGCGGCGAAGGGGATGCGCATCCTCGGCAACCCGCTGGACGACGATCCGCGCGTCGTCTCGGGCGAGAGCGGCGCCGTCACCACGGGGCTCGTCGCAGAGCTCATGCAGAACCGCAGCCTCGACTACCTGCGCGATCGCATCGGTCTCGGCAAGGACTCCCGCATTCTCTGCATCTCCACCGAGGGCGACACCGACCGCACGAACTACCGCCGCGTCGTCTGGGACGGGCTGTACCCGAGCTATTGAGGGGCATGTTCGGAGCAAGGATGCGCCTTTCGTTGGAGGTGTCAGGATGAATGAGAACGAACGCTATATCGAAAGTGTAGCCGTGGATGAAGTACCCTGGCACCGACTGACAACGCCCTATGGACGCGCGACAAAGTTTCCACAGTATTTTTCGGCGCTGGAGTCGATGGACGACGCTGTGGCAGTGGAGGATGCGCTCTACGAGCTGACGATCAATACGGAGCACCAGGGGACATTCTGGCACGCAACACCGTTTGCCATGATCTTTCTCGTACGGATCTTTCGGCGTGCCTGTGCAGCGCAGCACGAGAACGAAATTGCTCGGATGATTGCAGAGCGGCTGCTCGAACATTTCCGGTTGATCGTGGAATGTGTCCATATGGGTGAGGAGATGGAACACGCCGATCCGCTGCCGCAATTCTCCGATCTGCTTCGGGAGGAATATCTCTGGTCGGAGGTCTACGACGAGGAGGAGGACGAACTGCGCTACGAGGATGATGAGGTTTTTCCTGCAGAACTTTTCTATAGCTTTTACTATTACTCTGCTCAGACGCTTGCTTTGTGCGAGGCTGAACGCACACAATGAGCCTCGGACAGTGAGATGATGAATTATAAAACGTGAAAACACCTCTGTACGATAAACGTGCAGAGGCGTTATTTCATAATGAAGGCTATATTTCTATTTCATGTGTGATGAGGATGGATATGGAATCGGGAGTAGGGTAAATATTATCGATCATCTCATGTGTTGCTACACTTCTGATCTAGAAGGGCATATTGGAGTAGCGGGAACAGCTCGGGAAAACACGGAGTAATTTGTATGTAGAGTATTTGGGATATTACGAAAAGATTTGTGAGAGGAGCAGAGTGCATTGTCTACGTTAGATAATACGATTGAAGTACAATATAAGAAACTGGAGCGATATCGAACATTAGAATATATTGATTTGTATCAAATATTTCCGCACCGTAAATTACGGGAAGTGCTTTCTACTGTGCACGAATTGATGACAAGAAATTATGAAGCAATGAATAGCCGTCTGCCTACGAATGATTGTGGGCAACATTTTTGGGCGGAACATAGCAGGGAACTGCTTCTCGCCATTCGCGTGGTTCAGTCATTGCAGCGAGCCCTAGAAAACACAGCCTATGCTTTTATCGTAGATGAGTACTATCAAAAAATTATTTTGAAATCGAAAGAATTTCTTTGTGATAGTGGGGGGAGTGAGATTCCTCCTTATATGGAAGAAGTGGAACTCTACTATAAAATCCCAATTTTTCTCAAGAGGGGCGATAGAAAAATTGAAATAAGCACTCCTAAAATCAAAAAAATAGATCATGAATATATTAGGGGAATGCTATCTCGAGCAATGGAGGATATTGATCATAGTCATTATGACAGTGCACTTACCAAAGCGCGCACAATGCTGGAAGAGGTGTTTATTTACGCAATTGAAGCAAAAAAAGAAAAGCCGGTATGCTCAGGCGAAATTGCAAAATTATATAAGCAAGTTCGGGATCTGTATAATATGCACAGCGATAATGAAACTGATCAGCGCATTAAGAAATTGTTATCTGGGCTTGGAACCATTGTAGTTGCTATCACTGAAATGAGAAATAAGGAAGGTGATGCGCATGGAGTTGGCTCGGGCAGACGACGTATTGCCGAGCATCATACCAGACTTTTTGTAAATGCTTCTATGATGATGGCGGATTTTATTTTATCAGTAGTGGAAAATAGCAAGACCCGTCATATTTAAGAGTATAAAACTCCCGAGGTCATTGACCTCGGGAGTTTTATACCTATCGTTTACCACCGTTAGCGTACGAACACGACGGAGCCGTTCATAAGCATCTGGCTCTGCTGGTTTGCTGCGAGGATGCGGTCGCCATCGTCGACGCTGACGACGACGTTGACGGGGTTGGTGGAGTTGTTGCCGCCGCGCACCTGCACTGCCTTGATGACGAGCGGGGTTGCGCCGACGCGCGGGAGGGTCTGTGCGGAGGAGACGCTGGAGGAGTAACCGACCATGCCCTGCGAGATTGCCTGATCGTAGTTGATGTTGCTGACACCGTAGATGGCGCGGCCGTTCGTGTCATAGATGACGGGGGAGAAGCTGGGCTTGAGTCCCATGCCGCCCGCATCAATGATGACCCCCGTGTAGGTGCCGCCCATCTGGATCTGCGTGGTGATGGTGGCAGAGATGACCGGCGGGGGCGGGGTGGGCGGCGTGTTGTCGCGAATCGCGGGCATGATCGCCGAGGCGAGACCCTGCGAGCCGTACATCGGCATGGACATGACGACGCGGTATGCGCCGTCGGGCATCATCTGCTCCTCGACGACGACAGCACCCTTGATGAGGGCACTGACCTTGGTCTTGACGAGGTCGCTGCTGATGACGAAGTTCTCGACCGTCGTCTCGGCATCGACCTGCACGCCGCTTACCTGCTCGGCGAGGTTGCGCTGTGCGTCTACGATGGCGGCACGGCGCGCCATGATGCTTGCCTTCGATCCGTATGCACCCATCGGCGGCGTGCCGAAGCCCTCCGCCGTGATCGTGCCCTGCTCCCACTGCGGAGCTGCCTCAGCCGCCTGCATGATGGTAAGGGAGGGGAGGGAGGTGTTCGGTGCGGCATAGAAGCCCGCCCCAAATGCAAATACGCCTGCAATGGCGCTGACGAGAGCTTTTTTCTTCAGGTTCTTCATTGTTGTCGCTCCTTTTCATGAAAACGAAACTGTTCTAACGGATGGCTGCTGGATGAGCCACCTGCCGGATTCCTTAACGTTTCTTTCCCTTTTTGTCGTTGACGCCCATCTTCGTAAAGAGTCCTTCTTTGCCGTTGACGGCATCCTTGATCGCCTTGGAGACGGCGTTGAATGCCATTTCATCGGTGACGCTCGCGGAGCCGAGCATGAACGCGCCGCCCTCTGAGGCTATGCCGCCCGATACTCGTTTCGAGCTGCCCTTGCCCTGCCCGACGAGGACGACGCGCCCCGTCGAGACCTCGACGACGCGAATAGAGACATTTGCCACGACGCTCGCCTGACTGCCGATCAGACCGCCCGTGAGATCAGCAAGCCCGAAGGAATCCTCTTTCGCCGAGAGGTTTGTGAGTGCGCCGAAGATCTTGTACTCGACACCGCTCAGGTTGCCGACCTCGGCAGCGGTGTCCTCTGCGATGAGTCCGGTCATACCGAGACTCTGCTCATCCACGAGATCTTGGAGTTCGATACGTTCATAGACTTGGAACACGTCGGGACGGTCGCTGATGAGGGTGATCAACTCCTCGGTTGCGATGCCTGCATGGTCGCCGAAGCCTCCCCACCGATCCGGCACCTTGTTCTGGAAGGGCATGATGGCGACGGTGGGATTGTCGTACAGTCCTGCCTGACAGACAGAACCCATCGTCAGCCCCAGGAGCAGGACGAGGGTGCCCATCATTTTCTTAAGCATAGAATTCCTCCTTAACGATGATCCAATGGCTCCCTGCGTGCACCGCGCGGTCGGGCGAATGATGGCGATTGGCAGAAAACACGCGGACTGCCCGCCGTGGGTACATGGATGTCGACATACAGGATGTCGCCTGTTATTTTAACACAAATTAAAACGAATTGAAACTGTAGAATATGACAGGTGAAAAAGTCCCGTGTTTCTCGTAAGGCCTGTAATGGCGGGATCTTTCGCGATTTTTGAAGCAGTGGACGGGCGGCAGAGATTAGAAAAATTTTTACAAAAAAAGTCTGCCGCACGATGGATTTCGTACGGCAGATTCTTGTTTTGCTGTTTGTGTACCTTTCCCCTGCAATGCGGGAACGGTATCAGCGCAGTGCGATCTTGAGCTCGCTGTCGCTTGTGCTCTCCACGAAGATGGAGAGATCCGTCTCGCGCTGGAGCATCTGGAGAATGGTGAACGGCTTTTGTGCCGAGGCGATGTCGATGGTCGTCTTGCCCGCGCTCGTGCCGCGCACGTAGACATCCTGTACGCCGCGCAGTTCCTTGAGCTCGCGTACGAGCTTCTCGACGAGGGAGAAGTCATTCGCGCGGACGGTGAGCTGGATGCCCGAGAATCCGCTTGCCGCAGCTTTGAGGAACTGCTGCTCGAGCTTCTCCGCCGCCTTGCCTGCTGCTGCTTGACGCGACTTGCGCGCCGCGAGCGCAGGGCTGTTTTCGACGCCCTGTCCATCGACGGAGTAGGTGCCGATGATCGTGCTCGTGCCGAAGGAGATGATCTTGAGGTCGAGGTGTGTGCGTGCCGAGGACATCTGTGTCTCGACGTACCCGCCGTGATTGTCCGGCAGCTTCACCTTGTAGCCCTCTGCGTGGCTGCGTCCGATGACGAGATAGTCGATCGGGCGCGCAGAGGCATCACCGTCGTATGGGAGACGGCTGTCGCCGCGATAGACGGCGTTCAGTACCGACGAATCCTGCAACTGCGAGAGGAGGTTCACATCGACGACGTGTTTGAAGCCGACGGTGAGAAGCCGCTCGTTGAGTGCTGTCTCGAGGATGGTGTCGTGGCCGGGGAGGCCGTCGAAGCTGTGGTCGAGATCCGCATCGTCCGAGAGAATGACGACGCCGATGCGCGGGTCGCTGAGGCGCATGACGGCATCCATACGCTTCATGAACGCCGAGTTCGGATCGGTGTTCACGTCAACGCTTGCGCGGACGCGGTACTCACCGCCATTCATGGACTCGCTGATGACGGTGATGTTCTGGACGTAGCCCTGCGCGTGCGAGAGGATCTCGTCCATCTCCACGGAGGTATTCGACACGACTGTATTCGAGTTGATGTACATGCCTGCGACCTGTTCGACTGCCATACGGGCCGCGTCGCGCATGGCGGAGTCGCGGTCAACGCCCACGCCGTCCACGGTGACGGTCTGTGCGAGGGCGGTCTGTGCGAACGCCATGCATAGGAAAAG
Organism: Centipeda infelix ATCC 43532; assembly: GCF_000234095.1. GTDB lineage: Bacteria > Bacillota > Negativicutes > Selenomonadales > Selenomonadaceae > Centipeda > Centipeda infelix. The sequence goes on along the minus strand of NZ_JH376798.1, from coordinate 203,991 downwards.
CATGATGAGAATTTTCTTCATAACGTGTGGATGCTCCTTTCGTTGATCAAAGGAATGCACGTGTTTTCTGCATATTTATCATACCACAAAAATGACCACACGTACAGAGGAAAGAAGCCGCACTATTTCTTCTTGGGGTCGAGATCGGCGAGATCGAGGTGTCCCGTCGAGCTCACGGTATCGTTGAAGTCGTCGATGACATCGTTGCCGTCCGCCTGTCCTGCGAGATAGCTGCGCACCGTGCCGATAAAGCGGTTGAGGTTCGACTTGTAGGAGCCGAGAGCGGGTACGTCGGTCAGCTTCGCAGACAGGTCGTTCATCTCGGCGATCTTTGCCTCGGCAGCGGTCTTGTCAATGTTTTCTTTGTCGAGCATATCGACCAGTTCGCGCGTCTTGATCGTCAGCTCAAGGTAGTTGGCGGCGTTCACTCGGCCGTCCTTGCGCATTTCCTCCAGCTGGGCGACACGCAGCTCTTTGAAATGCTCCGTGACCGTCGCGTCAAACTTGTCATACGCCGCATCGAACTTGTCGTAGAGCGGGAGGAACTGTGCCGCCATGCGGTCGCTTTCGGCGTAGCCATCCGCCATGTAGCTCTTGGAGGAGTAGTACGCTTCCATCTTGTCCGCGAGCGGTGCGAGATCCTTCAGCAGAGCGAGCACTTCGTCCGCATCCGCGTCAATGTCCTTGAAGACACCTGCGGTTTTCGGATTCGCGCGTGCTTCCTCAAGATCCTTTTTCAGCTGTGAGAGGTTCGGGAGGGAGATGTAGGTGTCATGCCCCCCGTTTCGCAGGTTGTTGAGGGACGGCGAGATCGCGTAGTCGAACGTGACAATGTTGTGGTTGTAGTTGTTCGTTGCGTCGAGATAGGGCGAGAGTGCCTCCCCCTTGCTTTCGACGCTGTTGTCCGAGAGTAGGGATGAGACGGCGGCAGCAGCATCGTCTGCCTTGCTGCTGCTGCCAAAACAGCCTGTCATGAGCGCGGCGGGCGCACAGAGCAGTCCGCCGACAGCGAGGACAGAGAGGGTGCGGCGCATGGAATAAAACATAAAATCCTCCTTTTGATGCAGGGCGCGCATAGGCGTCCGTGAAACAAATGGATGCCGCGGAGCGGACATCCACATAAAACGCTTGTGTAAAAACGAGAGGAGCTCGTTTTGTGTGATGTGCATTTTCAGCACGCAGTATTTACGGGACGATGACGACGTTCCAACTGCGTGCGCCGCCGTCCCTGCGTACGGCGTGGCGGCGGTCCTGCTCTGCCCGACGCTCGGCGCGGCGTAGGCTCATCCAGAGCTCGTCGTCCGTCTTGTCCGAGGCATCCCACGCGCTCATGAGGTCGTTCGTCGCGTCCTCATAGTGCCCCTCGTTGTAGGCGATCAGTCCGCGGTACTGGTAGAGCCGCCAGATGGGATAGGCACTGTTTGTGTGGGGCGTATGCTCTGCTGCCGTAAAGTCGGCGCGTGCGAGTGCGTTCGCGTGACGATCATAGTAAGCGCGTCCGCGCAGGACGTAGGCATAGGCACGCACATCATCTGTCACGGAGGGGTCTTGGAGGAGCAGCGAGAGATCGGCGACTGCGTGTTCGTTCTCACCGCGCAGGATCATTCCTTCCACATCGGCAAAGATGGCGTTCCACTTGGCGCCGTCCGATGAACCTTGTGCATTTGTCGGATCCGGCTGTGCATCGCGTGCGCGGAGAGCGTCGTTCGCGCGTTTCAGCTCGTCGCGCTCCCGCGTCAGACGTGCCAGCTCCGCCTTGCTGCCTGCGAGTTCCTTGAGGTCAATTCCCTCCGTATCCACGGAACAGACGAGATGAACGCGGTAACGCCACGCGTCGCCGACGAGCTCGGGGGTCGCCTCCTCGCGCAGGACGCGCAGGACGGCGGCAGCAACCGTGCGGATTTCGTCGCGCGTCAGTGTATAGCCCTGCACCTCGCTCGTACTCTCGATGTAGATGCCCGCCCGCTCCGTCGCGGCACGCATCGCCTCCGCCCGCGCCGCATCGCGTGCGAACTTCGGCGCGTCGTTGTCGCCCATCATGTAGACACCGTCCACATCGATGATCTCGGGCGCGGCAGAGACATTGGGGGCGATGGCAAGGATCAGCGCACACAATCCGGCACGCAGAGTCTTTTTCAGCATGACATTCCCTCCTGTTTGTATTGTTCCAAAAGGCGATTAGAGCATGGTGAAGAAGGGATGAGAAGGAGATTGATTTTTCGCGCAAAAAGGAGTTTTCTTTTGGCGGTAGAATCTCTATATAATAAGGAGGGATTTGCGATGAAACGAATCATCATGCTGCTCGTGGGCCTCTCTATGCTCGTGCTGCCTGCGACTGTGAGCGCGAACTATCCAACGTATCTGAACGGCGACCGGAATTTCATCCTCTGCGATGGGCATATGGGGACGGCATGGTACGTTGATGCCTCGTCGCTGAATGTCCTGCGCTACGAGCCGCCGGAGTACGTCATCGCCGTCAATGTTGTCACTGCGCGCAGTGCCATCGGGAACGAAGATGATTTCTACAGCGGCGGCAGTGGGTCGGTGACCGATGTCCGCACGATGCGCTTCCTCTATGACTGGGATGCGTGCGCGATGTATGCGTGGAACGATGCGGAGATGGACTGGTACTATCTGCCGCCGGGCGGCTCGTGGGCGGAGACGGGAATCACGATGCCGGCGGGCGAGATCGCGTTTTACCTCGCCTACCGTATGAAGTTCTACGGGCGCAGATCGCAGTACTATGCGTATCTGGATCGTAGTGTCGCTATTTATGAAGACGCATTCTATGCACGGATTCCGTGATTCGTGCCGGCAGCTCCGCATATGAGAGAAAAATTTTATTTTCAGGGTTGACAGAAGCACCCCGCTCGGGTATAATTCCACTATCGCCTGTAGAGGCGGTATGCTGATTTAGCTCAGTTGGTAGAGCAGCTCATTCGTAATGAGCAGGTCGTAGGTTCAAGTCCTATAATCAGCTCCATTTGAAACGAAGGGCTTCCGAGGGATCGGAAGCCTTTATTTTTGCGCGTGAAGGAAAATAGCACGATATGGAGAAGTAGGGAACATTGGTCAGATGTCGATGGAGGTTGTGCGATGCAGGGGCAGGTACGTGTCTATTTTTATGCCGTCAGTGCGGTTCTGATTTGGTCGACGCTCGCGGCGATGGCAAAGAGTCTCCTCACCGTGATTCCGACGTTTGAGGCACTCTTTCTAAGCAGCCTCATCGCATCGGTCTTCCTGCTCGTCCAGCAGGGCGTACGCAGAGGGTTGCGGGTATTCCGCGCGTATGATTGGCGCGGCTACCTCGCGATGGCGGCACTCGGTTTTATCGGACTCTTTGTCTACTCGGGGCTCTATTTCTACGGACTGACGCAGCTGACCTCGCAGGAGGCGTGCATTCTCAACTATCTCTGGCCGATGATGATCGTCCTCTTTGCGGCACTCCTCCTCGGGGAGCGGATCACATTACGGACTGCCGCTGCGCTGCTCCTGTCATTCTCAGGCGTGCTGGTGCTGACGCTCGGCGGGGAGGGGCGTGCGGATGGAAATGCCGTTCTCGGTGCGCTCGCGTGCGTGCTTGCGGCACTCTGCTACGGCCTGTTCTGCGTGCTGAATAGGAAGCGGAATGTGGATGCGACGGTGCTCATGACGGTCGCGTGGGGCGTGACTGCGCTCTGTGCACTGTCCGTGATGCTCATGGCGGAGACGTGGGTCGCACTCTCGTGGACGCAGTGGGCGGGGATGCTCTGGTTCGGCATCTTCATCAATGCGGTCGGCTATCTCTGGTGGACGATGGCACTGCAGCAGGCGCAGAATGCGGCGATGGTCGCGAACCTCGCCTATTTCGTGCCGCTCCTCTCGCTCGTCGTCTCTGCCGTTACGCTCGGGGAGGAGATGTCGCGTGCCGCGCTCCTCGCGCTCGTCCTCATCATGGGCGGAATCCTGCTGCAGAACGTACGGCGGGGCAGGAAATCGGGATAGGCGGCTGTGCGCACGCCACGCGAACGCCTCGTTGCGTAATCGATCGCGCGCTTGTATGCTCAAATACCGGCGGACTTCTTAAACGCGCTACGCTTGAACGAAAGAAATCCGCCGGGGCATACCGTACACTTTCCTCGATTACTCCACTAGGGTTCTCTTTGGCGTATCGCACATGTCGCCCACATCCGGCAGGGCTGCGTGCAGCGTCGCACCGATGGGCTCGCGGATGACGAGTTCGGCATGGCGGTCGGCACTCGTCTCACTCTTGTTGATGAGGACGAGATGTTTGCCGCGGAAGTAGTCGATGAGCCCCGCCGCAGGGTAGACGATGAGCGAGGTGCCGCCGATGATGAGCGTGTCCGCCGCGCGGATGGCGGCGACTGCGCCCGCGATGGTGTCATTGTCGAGGCTCTCCTCATACAGTACCACGTCGGGACGAACCATCCCGCCGCAGTCGCAGTAGGGGATGGGCGTATGCTCCATGATGTAGTCGAGTGCGTAATGTGCGCCGCAGTCCGTGCAGTGTGCGCGGCAGATCGAGCCGTGCAGTTCGTAGACTGTCTGCGAGCCCGCTGCCTGGTGGAGGCCGTCGATGTTCTGTGTTACAACCGCCGCGAGGTGTCCCTGCCGCTCCAGCTCCGCGAGTGCATAGTGTCCCGCGTTCGGCGCGGCGGAGAGATAGACGAACCGCCGCCGATAGAAGTCGAAGAACTCGGCGGGATGCGCCATGAGGAATGAGTGTGATGCCATCTGCTCGGGCGCGAACTCCCTGTGCAGCGTCTCGCTGTAGATGCCGCCCGCACTGCGAAAGTCGGGAATCCCCGACTCCGTGGACATCCCCGCCCCGCCGAAGAATACCGCACGGTTGCTGCTTGCTAGGATTTCTCTGAGTCTTGCAATCGTGTCCATCGTGTACCTCCCTTGACAATTTTTTCGTGAATCGATATAATGAGAATACAAAAGGACGACTGGTGATTGGAACCGCCGGTCTCTCCGCAGAATTTTATGTTCTTGAAAGAGGAGCCGACGTGAACCGCGCGTACGGTTCTTTTTTCTGTCTACTTCGTGATCAGAAATATAAGGAATCACTGATAAAATGAAGTCTGTCAGATTGGTGCAGATTTTTTGTCCTGTCAAGAAGACAAACCGGACGCATAGCAAAGGCTATGTGGAGGATTTGTCGACACAGACAGGGCGGAAAAGATGCGTCAAGATGGCAGTGCTGAATTTATCAGTGATTCCGTAATGTTGACCGCGAGCGTTGCCGCCGCAATCAGAAGCGATAGCTTTTCAAAAAGCGTCACGCACATCACCCCCACAAAGGGAGGAAACCGACATTCACCAGTCGCTGGATTCATTATAGCACATAGATTCGTTATGGGGAAGTGAAAACGGAGCAGATGATGATCTGCTCCGTTTTGTGTGCGATGGACGAAATCAGAAGTTGTACGTTCCGCCGAGGATAAAGTGGCGGCTCGGCATGGCATACGTACCCATGGTTACCCAGGCGGATGGTGTGACACCGATGGATTCGTAGCTCTCGTCGGTGAGGTTGATGCCCTTGAGATAGACCTTGAACTCCTTCGAGACATGATAGTTCACGCCGAGATCGAGCGTCAGGTAGCGTGCATCCGTGAAGCGCGCCGTGCTGAGCCCCGTCACATAGTTGAGGTAATGATATTCATACTCATAGAATACGGGATTTCATACTGCCTGTCAATGAAAATCTATAAGGAGGTAAAGGTATCCGCCGATACGACATTATTGAGGACGACATGGGATTGTTGCTCCTATCAAAAATCGGTCACGCGCAATGCGTGACCGATTTATGGAATTGCTGATAAAGGAATCGCTGATAAAATGAAGTCCTTCCGATTGGCGTAGATTTTTTCGTCCGAACAAGGAGACAAACCGGACGCATAGCAAGAGCTATGTGGAGGATTTGTTGACACAGACAGGCTGAATTTATCAGTACTCCCTTAACAAAAACGAGGTTCTGTCACCAAGACAGAACCTCGTTTTATGTGAGTACCTACTTCTTCGCAACCAGCGCGCTCCCGACCTTGCCTGTCATGTGCGCGATGCTCATCTCGAGCATACAGAAGCGGCTCCATGCACCGTCGATCTCCGCCGCGTGCTGCTGCTCGGTATTGTCCGGCGCGTATTTGACGGCGAGCTTGCGGGCGGCGGCACGCTTTTCCAATTCGCCCTCGATGATGCGGACGCTGCCGAAGACGACGACGCTGCGGTACGCTGTCGTGTACTTTTCGGGCAGAACCTCGTCTTGGTCGATGACGGCGAAGGAGGCATTCGGATTCCGCTGGATCGCGTCGATCTTGTGTCCCTCGGTCGCACTGTGAAAATAGATGTGCTCGCCGTCGTAGACGTAGCTGAGGGGAACGGCGTAGGGGAATGCCTTGTCGCCCGTGAGGGCGAGCACGCCCGCCGATCCACGCAGGAGCACTGCCTCCGCCTCCTCGTAGGACAGCTGTTGAACGGTGCGTCGCATTTTGTGAAACATGGCAGTACCTCCCTACCAAAAAACGGAGGGATCCAGATGGATTCCTCCGTACATAGTCAATAATGGTGGAGACGAAGAGGATTGAACTCTCGACCCCCAGATTGCGAACCTGGTGCTCTCCCAGCTGAGCTACGTCCCCGTGACTGACAGGGGATATTATACCGCGCTGCCGGGAAAAATGCAAGCAGTTTTTTACCACATCTCCCGCAGCACGTCCGCCGCGATCTGGGGGGCGGTGAGGTGGTACTGACGCGCGAGTGCGTTGGGGTCGTAGCGGTTGAAGAACTTCTTCGGCAGACCGTAGTTCCGTACGCGTACGCCCTTTTTGTCTCCATAGAATGCCGCGACTTTCTGCCCGAAGCCGCCCGCGAGGATGCCGTCCTCGATGGTGAGGATGAGGCTGTGGGTCTCGGCGAGGGAGGCGAGGAGCTCCGCATCCAGTCCCGAGAGGTAGAGCGGGTTGACAACGGTTGGGTTCAGTCCCTCGCGTGCGAGCTCATCTGCCGCCTCCGAGGCGAGCGCGGCGAAGTTGCCGATGCCGATGAGTGCGACATCTCTGCCCTTGCGCACGACGATGGAGCGGTTCAGCTCGCTGTAGTCCGCGCGCACGGGATAGGGGCTCTCCTCGTAGCCCGTGTAGGGCATACGGATCATGACGGGATGCTCGGTTTGCTCTACCGCCCAGCGCAGGACGGCAATGTGCTCGGCGACGCTCGTCGGTGCGAGATAGACGAGGTTCGGGATGTTGGAGAAGATGGAGATGTCATAGAAGCCGAGGTGTGTCACGTCCGTCGAACGATAGAGGGATGTGCCCGTCGCCAGAAAGACGGCAGGGTTATGATTGATGGCGACATCCTGCGCCATCTGATCGTAGACGCGCTGGAAGAAGGTGCTGTACGTCCCGAAGATCGGACGCGCACCGCCGCGTGCCAGCCCCGATGCCATGGCAACGGCGTGCTCCTCGGCGATGCCGACATCGACGTACTGACTGCCGAGCGCAGCGCGATCGGCGGGACTGAGGTTGATGCCGCCGACGATGCCCGCCGAGAGATAGACAAAGTTTGGATTCCGCTTCGCCGTTTTGAGGACAAAGTCCACGGTCGCGACGGCGTACGGGTCGGGGGTGGACTTCTTTTTCGCAATGCCGCTTTCGATGTGAAAGGGGGCGTGGCGATGCCAGCCCTCGGGATCGTTTTCGGCGAAGGACAGCCCTTTGCCCTTGACGGTATGGATGTGGATGACGATGGGGCGATTCGAGTCCTTTTCCTCGGAGAATACGCGGATGAGTTCCTCCGTGTCGTTGCCGTCTGCGACGTAGCGGTAGGAAAGCCCCAGCGAGCGGAACAGGTTGTCCTCCGCCGTGCCGTTTGTCTCGCGCAGTTCTTTGAACTTGCGGTACATGCCGCCGTGGTTTTCGGAGATGGACTGGTCGTTGTCGTTAAGTACGATGATGAAGTTCGAGCCCATCTCGCCGATGAAGTTCAGCCCTTCGAGCGCCTCGCCGCCCGACATCGCGCCGTCGCCGATGACAACGACGACATTCTCCGTGCCGCCCGTGAGGTTGCGTGCCTTGGCAAGCCCCGCCGCGAGACTGATGCCCGTTGAGGTGTGCCCGATGTTGAACAGGTCGTGTGCGCTCTCGTCAGTGTTGGTAAAGCCGGAGACTTCGTGATACTCTGCCTCATTGATGTACGCGCCGACGCGTCCCGTCAGCATTTTGTGGGGGTAGCACTGGTGGGAGACATCGAAGACGATCTTGTCGCGCGGCGCGTCAAACACCGTGTGGAGTGCGATGGTTGCTTCGATGATCCCGAGGTTCGGACCGATATGCCCGCCGATGAGGCTCGTGCGTGTGATGAGCGCATCTCTCATCTCCTGCGCGAGAATGCGGCGCTGCTCCGCCGTATAGCCCCGTATATCTGCGGGTTCGTTGATCTTCTCAAGATACAAGGGTAAAGCCCTCCATTATTGTGTGGTAGTTGACATTATTATAGCATAAATTCTAAGAAAATATCATCATTGGATAAAAAATAACGGGAGATACGAAAAAGGACTGCCGTTCGTGACGGCAGTCCGCGATGAAGTTGCGTATTCAGGCGAGTGATTGGATCTTTTCAACGAGACGCTGTGCATGGGCGTGGGATGCTGCAGCCATCTCTGCACGCTTTTCTGCGTCCGCACGCAGACTGTACGATACCCCGCCGGTGTAGATAAACCCGACGTAGTCCATGCCTGTGAGCCCCGCTGTGCGGACAAAGCGTTCCGCCATCGCCTCCACGGGGAAGGACGCATCGTATGCGCTCTCGGGTGCACCTGTGGTGAAGGAGAGGAGGAGTTTTTTGTGGACGAGTGCCTTGCCTGTCGTGCCGTGCGAGAAGCCGTGGACAAAGACATCTTCCATCCATTTTGCGAGGAGGGCGGGCATGCTGTACTAGAAGATCGGGAACTGCAGCACGATGATGTCCGCATCGACGAGTTTCTTCTGCTCTGCCTCCACGTCGATCCGATAGTCGGGATAGAGGTCGCTGAGGCAGTCAAATGTCGCCTTGGGCAGCAGCTTCTCCAGATCCTCCATGATGAGCTTGTTCGCAAATGAGTTGTCCCGCAGCGCGGGATGTCCTGAAATGATGAGTATGTTCTTCATAAAATCTCCCCTTGTGTTCGTCTGTTTGCGGCAATGAGATATGTGGTTCGCCCCTTCCACCGCTCACGCGGTCCCCCTCCCCCGCATGCGGGGGAGGCTCGGGGACGCGGCGCGTACGGTGAGCGACGCTGTACGTCAGCCCTTCCATGCGCTCAGCGTATCCGCCGCGATCTGCTCGGCAGTGAGGTGGTGCGCACGCGCAAGTTCGGATGCTCTGTAGCGGTCGTGGAACTCCTTCGAGAGCCCATAGTTACGGACGCTGATCTGCGTGTCCATGCCGTAGTACGCGGCGATCTTCTGCCCGAAGCCGCCGTCGAGGATGCCGTCCTCGAGTGTGAGGATGAGGCGGTGTTTTTCCTTGAGACGTTTGAGCAGTGCCGTGTCCAGTCCTGAGAGGAAGATCGGATTGACGACGGTCGCTTGGATTCCCTCTTTTTCAAGCAGCGCGGCAGCCTCGCTTGCCAGAGCGGCGAAGTTGCCGACCCCGATGATAGCGACCTCCGCGCCCTCCTGCACGACCTGATACGTGTTCAGGTCGCTGTAGTCCGTGCGCACGTCGTAGGGGTTCTCCTCATACCCGCCCACCGGCATGCGAATCATAACGGGATGGCTCGTCTGCGCAATCGACCAGCGCAGCACCGCCTTGTACTCGTCGAGGCTCGCGGGTGCGAGGAAGACGAGGTTCGGGATGTTCGCAAAGATGGGGATGTCGAAGAAGCCGAGGTGCGTCACATCGTTCATATAGTAGAGCGACGCGCCGACGGAGAGGAAGACAGCGGGGCTGTTGTTGATCGCGACATCCTGCGCCATCTGATCGTAAACGCGCTGAAAGAAGGTGCTGTAGGTGCCGAAGATCGGACGTGCGCCGCCGCGTGCGAGCCCCGATGCCATTGCAACCGCGTGCTCCTCGGCGATGCCCACGTCGACATAGTGACTGCCAAGCTCCGCGCGGTCTGCTGGACTGAGGACAATGCCGCCCATCGTGCCCGCCGCGAGAAAGACGAAGTTCGGATTTGTCTCTGCCTGTTCCTTGAGGAAGGCCTTCGTCGCCTCCTGATACGGGTCGGTGTACGGATGTTTCAGCGCACCCGTCTCAATGTCGAATACCGAACAATAGTGCCACGTCTCGGGATCTTCCTCGGCGAACTTATAGCCCTTGCCCTTTTGCGTTGCGATGTGAACGACGACGGGCTTCTCGCTGTCCCTCACCGCCGAGAATGCGGCGATCAGTGCCTCGCAGTCGTTGCCGTCCGCGACATAGCGGTAGTCCAGCCCCATCGCACGAAAGAGGTTGTTCGGCGCGGTTCCGTTTGTCTCACGGAGACGGCGAAATTCGCGATACATACCGCCGTGGTTCTCCGCAATCGACCGATCGTTGTCGTTGAACACGATGATGAAGTTCGTCCCCATCTCGCCGACGACGTTCAGCCCCTCCAGTGCCTCGCCGCCCGACATCGAGCCGTCGCCGATGAGGGCGATGACATTTTCCCTGCGTCCCGCGAGGTCACGCGCCTTTGCGAGTCCCGAGGCGAGACTGATCGAGGTGGACGTGTGCCCCACGTTGAAGAAGTCGTGCGGACTTTCCTCAGGATTCGTGTAGCCCGACACCTCGCCGTATTTGTCCTCGTCGATGTATGCCTCCACGCGCCCCGTCAGCATCTTGTGCGGGTAGCACTGGTGCGACACGTCGTAGACGATCTTGTCCGTCGGCGAATCAAAGACCGTGTGCAGGGCGATGATCGCCTCGATGATGCCGAAGTCCGGGCCGAAGTGACCGCCGTGCACGCTCGCACGTTTGAGGAGCGCGTCGCGCATCTCCTGTGCGAGCACCCTGCGCTGCTCTGCTGTATAGCCCTTGATGTCGGCGGGCGATTTGATTGTTTCCAAATACATAGAGATTCCCCTTTGCCATATGCATTCCATTTCCTGAGCGAATTATATCACCGAAATGTACGTGGATGTCAAGGCGCGTAGCAAATGTAACGGATTATTTTCAGCAAAGCGTGGTAGAGTGGGTACTCCGATGAAAAGATATTTTGATGGGGGATATATAATGAAAGAATGCAAAATGAAGGACAGCCGTATCGTTATCAGCGAGGTCATGATGCCCAGCCAGGCGAACCCGAACGGGAATGTGCACGGCGGCGAGATCATGAAGCTGATGGACTCTGCGGCGTACGCAGCGGCGCGGCGGTATGCGCGGTCGAACGTCGTCACCGCACGCGTGGATGAGCTTGAGTTCCATCTGCCTATCCGCATCGGCGATCTCGTCGTTGTGACGGCGGATATTGTCTACGTCGGGCACAGCTCGATGGAGGTCGCCGTCAACGTTATCGTCGAGGACTTGGACGATGGCGGCGATCCGCAGCTCGGCCTCTCGGCGTACTTCACCATGGTTGCGCTCGACCGCAACGCACGACCGAAGGTCGTGCCGCCGCTCACACTTGACACCGAGGAGGCACGCGCCGCGTTCGAGGAGGGCAAACGCCGCTACGAGGCGCACAAGGCACGCAAGCGCGGTACCGTTACGCCCACGGGCGGTTGCGTCTGTGATGCCATTGCGCAGCAGACAAAGGCGGCGCACACTGCACATACGGCAAAAGAAGTGAAGAAGTAAAAGTACATATACCGCACATTGTGAAAGAAAAAACGCAGCTCCGCGCGGGGCTGCGTTTCCTTGTGTGAGGGAGAATTGTTGCTGTGCCTGACAAAAGTGCTTTGGCAGAACGACGATCAGAGATCAAGCGTCATGTTGTCCCCTCAAGCCCGAGCAGATACTCCTTTTTGTCGAGCCCGCCCGCATAGCCCGTGAGGCTGCCGTCTGCACCGATGACGCGGTGGCACGGGATGAGGATGGAGATCGGATTGCGCCCGACCGCGCCGCCGACCGCCTGTGCAGACATACGCTTTCCTGTGACTTTCTCAAGACGTTTCGCAATCGCTCCATAGGTCGTCGTTCCCCCGTATGGGATCGTTCGCAGGATTGCCCATACCGACATCTGAAACGCCGTGCCCGTGGGATTGAGTGCGGGCATAAAGTCAGGCTCTTTGCCGGCGAAATACAGATCGAGCCAACGCATGGCCTCTCCGAACACGGGGAGGTCTTTTTTGTGCGCCGCCGAAAGATCGGGGAAATCCCTCTCCCCGTCGAAGTACAGCCCCGTGAGGGCCATGCCGTCACTCGCGAGTGTGATCCCGCCGAGCGGGGAGGTGTAGTGTGCTGTGTAGATCATGGGCATTCTCCTGTCGGTTGATGTAGTTCTATTATAGAGCAAAATGTCCTTTTCTCAAAATGTCGCTTTCCGTGCGACCACGCGTCTCTCTCCTCCTGCTATACTCTGAACCATCGAAAAGGTCATACAGCATAGAGGAGGAAAACATTATGGCTGAGGAAAAGACAAACGGACAGACGGAACTCGTATTCATTCTGGATCGGAGCGGGTCGATGTCGGGGCTGGAGAGCGATACCATCGGCGGGTTCAACGGCATGCTCACGCAGCATCGCAGCGAGGGCGGGGACGTGCTCGTCTCGACGGTGCTCTTTGATCACGAGAATGAGGTCATTCATGACCGCGTGCGGATTGCGGATGTCCCCACACTCACATCGAAGGAGTACTACACACGCGGCTGCACGGCTCTGCTCGATGCGATGGGCGATGGCATCCGTCACATCAAGAACGTGCACAAGTATGCGCGTCCCGAGGATCGCCCCGCACGCACCATGTTCATCATCACGACCGACGGGATGGAGAACTCGAGCACGCGCTACACGGCAGATCAGGTGCGGGCGATGGTGAAGCAGCAGGAGGAAGCGGGCTGGGAGTTTGTCTTTCTCGGCGCGAACATCGACGCGGTGCAGGTCGCGGGCGGTCTTGGCATCCGCGCCGAGAACGCCGTCGAGTTCGCCTGTGATGCGGCGGGCGTGCGCGAGAACTTCGCGTCGCTGTCGCACATGACCTGTGCCTTTGCCGCAACAGGTACCGTTGTGCCGACATGGTCGCGGAAGATCAGCGAGCATCTCGCAAAGCAGAAGAGCGGGCGCAGTTAAGGAAGCACTGATAAATTCAGCACTGCCATCTTGGCACATCTTTTCCGCCCTCTCTGTGTCGACAAATCCTCCACATAGCCCTTGCTATGCGTCCGGTTTGTCTCCTTGACAGGGCGAAAAATCTGTACCAATCTGACAGACTTCATTTTATCAGCGATTCCTTAAGCGGAGAGCGTCGAAAGTTTTTTGAAATAGCGTTTGGCATGGACTTTTTTCGTCCATGCCGTTCGCTATACTTACGGAACCACTGATAAAATCGACACCGTCATCCAATCGGGTGGAGTTCATTTTATCAGTGCTTCCCTAGCTGCGGTCAAGAGATATGGAGGAAAACATCATGGCAGAGGCAAAGACAAACGGACAGACGGACACACGGAGGGGGTATTTCGACGTGGACGGCAGCGGAGCGATGACGGAACTCGTATTCCTGTTGGAGCTGAGCGGACCGATGGAGGATCTTGAGTCCGATCTGATCGACGGATTCAACGATATGATCGTGCGGCTCAGGGAGGAGCGGACGGATCTCCTTGTTTGGCTCCAGAAACAAGGCGGTCAGTGTGTGGATATGAATACCCGCGTGCCGATCACCGAGGATTCCGCGCTCATCGAACAGGGCTGCTTTACGCACCTCCGTACACTTGTTGAAGAGTATCGACGCGCACATCCCGAGGAGTTCATACATCAGGACAACGTGCGCGGCAGCGGGTGTCTGTTCGGTGTAGGCGGGTGCATTCACATGGCTCAGCAGGTGTACCAAAAGGCTCTCCATGAGGATCGCCCCATGCGTACGATGGTCATCATCGTCACGGACAACACGAAGATCGAGTCCGAGAGCGGGGACTACTGGACACCTGACAGACTGAGGGAGCTGGTAGAGCAGCAGGAAAAGGAGGCGGGCTGGGAATTCGTTTTCCTCGGTACGAACATCAACGCGAAGCAGGTCGCTGAAGATGTCGGCATTCCTGCCAAGAATGCCGACACCTTCGCCTGTGATGCGGCGGGCGTGCGCGAGAACTTCGCAGCACTCGGAGCGCTGATTATGGAGTTTTCCGCGACAGGCGTTGTTCCACCGACATGGTCGCAGAAGATCAGCGAGCATCTCGCAAAGACACAGAGCGGGCGCAGCTGAGCGGGAACGAAAAGGGGGCTGTTGCACGAAGCTAAAAACTTCGTACAACGCCCCGTCTTTGTGCCCCTTCCACCGCTTGCGCGGTCCCCCTTCCCCGTCAAACGGGGAAGGCTTAGGATAATGGCATATCAGCTTCCCCTGTTTACGGGGGAAGTGGCGAGCGTAGTGAGCCGATAGGGGGAGACATGCAACAACCCCAGCGAACGATATGAGCCGGTGGGGGCGTTTGCTGCGATAGAGCAAACATGACCGGGACGGTTGTATCTGTGGCAAATAAATGAAAACAAATCTCTTGCGTGTATGATTCATATCTGTTAAAATTTTATGAAAAGAAACTGAGAGGGGAATGCCTATGTTACCGCCGCACCAAACTCCATCGGCCGACCTCCTTGAACGGATTCGCCGCTATATTGCCGCGCATTTGCAGGGTTCCTCCGACATCATCGAGGAAGCAAAGCGTAAGCTGCCGCGTCCCGTACCGCGTCCCTTCGAGGGCGAGCGCGAACGTCACGGCCTTGCGCGCGATCCCGGTGTCCATGAAGAACCACTCGTATGCGGCGTCACTCTTCCACGTCCGCGCGTTGGTCTGGACGGGATCCTCTCGCGTCTCAAGAGCAAACTCGACAAGCCGAAAGAAACCTTCTCCGAGCGGCTCCTGCGCCTCATCGATGAGAGCGGCATGACCGATGTAGAGGTGTACAAGCGTGCGGGGATTGACCGCAAACTGTTCTCCAAGATCCGTACTGACAAGAACTATCATCCGAAGATTCGCGTCGTCTACGCATTCATCTTCGTCCTGCGGCTGAACCTCGACGACGCGAGAGACCTCCTCGCGAGCGCGGGCTACAGCATCTCGCCTGCGTACGAATACGACCTTGCCATGCAGTACTGCATCGAGGAGGGCTTTGACATCGACACCGTGAACGAGATCCTGTATGCGCTCGGGATGGATGTGCTGTGAGGAGGTTTTATTTTATGGATGCGTGTACACCGATACAGACAAAAATTCTCTCCTTATTGGAAGACCTTGAAAAAGAGGAGTCGCTCCAATCGGTGCGAGGATTTGCTGCAGAATTGGAACGGCTGAAAGAACGAATGCAGGACGACGTGTTCCGCATTGCCGTGGTCGGTGAGTTCAGCTCTGGCAAGTCCACCTTTATCAACGCTCTGCTCGGCAGGGATGTTTTGAGCCATGCCTCGAAGGAAACGACAGCGGTACTCACGCAGGTTGTCAACGTGCCGCCGAATGATCCACGCGTTGGCACGGGACTTGTTCGCCACAAGGATGGCACAGAGCAGGAAATCCGCATGGATGAGCTGCGGGAGTATACTACGACCGTGAGTGAGCGACACGCGGTAGCTCAGGAGATTGCATCTGTCGATATATATACGCCATTGCTCCACGCAGAGCGTCCTCTTATGCTGATTGATACACCGGGGCTGAACGGAGTTGCCTCCGGACATCTGGATCAAACCATACGTGTGGTTCAGGAGGCGCATGCGTGCATCTACCTCCTGCAGCAGCGCGGGCTGACAAAGGAGGATCTTGCCTTTCTGCGTAACTATCTCATGCCGAATCAGCAGAACTTCATCTTTGTCCAGAACTTCATCGATGCATTCAATCCGATGGAGGGAGAGTGTGTGGATCAGCGCATTCCGCAGTTGGAGAAAATGCTGCGGGAGAAGATCTTTACGGGGCGCGATGGCTATACATTCCATATCTGCGGTGTCTCAGCACTGAAGGAACTTGCGGGACGGGATCGTGCGATCACGCGGCTCTATGAGGACAGTGCAGAGGCTCTGGATGATGCGGCACGGAAGCAGCTGTTGAAAGAGTCAAATTTTGCAGCATTTCGCAAACTCATGGAGGAGAAATTTGACGAACGGCGGCTTGCGGAGATCCAGTACCGAGGGACAGCAAATGCCATCCTCTGGTGGGTGAGAGCGCTCCTTGACCGCATTGCTTTCCGCGCCGAGGATGCACGCAAGGTATTTGAAGTGAGCAAGGGACATCGAGCGATTGAGCACCTGACGCATCTGCAGAAATTGCTGAGGGCGAGCCGTGAGAAGAACCTGGCGGCAATCGATGGATTTATCGCAGGCTGGGTCAATGAGAAGCGAAAGGCAGTTCAGACCGCTCTTGCCGATGCGGGAGAGCAAATCGAGCGTGAGATTCGTGTGCAGGTTGCCGACTGCCATACACTGGATGAGATTCAGCGCAAGAAAGAGGAAATTCCGCATACGGTCGAAGGGCAGTTCCGACTGGCACAGCAGAATCTTTTGGAGGAAACTGATATTTCCATTCACCTGCTGTATCAGATGATCGTGGAGCGCGTCGAGGAGTACAGCGGTATCGGGAAAATAGCTGCGGAGATTCAGCGTGTCGGGGTAGGGGAGCTGCCCACGATGAAGGAGATGTCGTCGGGGCACGGAATCGTTGAGCAGCGTCAGGAGGAGATTGCCGAGCTGCGAGCACAGGAGGAGGCACTGGACCGTCAACTTGCACAGGAACGTCATGCCGTTGCCGAAGCGCACAGGGAGGTGCAGCATCAGGAGGCTATCGCCGACCGGGCACGGCGAGAGCAGGAGGCGGTACAATATGATCTGCACCGCATGGGCAGCCGTCCCGCCGAGCGCGTTTGGCAGGAGGAAGTGGTCGTTAAACGAACCGGTCTAGCGCGTTTTTGGGATCTCTTTTCGACCAAAACTGAAGTCCGCACCATGCGCGATGACAGTGCCGGCAGAGACTGGGATGATCGACGCCGGGCACTGCAAGAGCAGCAGAATCGGCAGTCGGTGGAGTATGAGAGGCTTCGCCGTGAAAAGATGGACAAGGAGAAGCACCTCCGATACTATCAGCAGCGAGCCGATGAAAGTGAGGCGCGGATCCGTCGCCTGAAAGAGCAGTTGCGCCGCTATGAAGAACAGTTCAAGGCGGAAAAGCAGAGGGCTGAGACCGAACGCAAGCACGCACTGCAGGCATACCTTGAGCAATGCCGCAGACACCTTTGCGACTGGGTGCATCGGTATCTCTGCGGCGCGAATGACGATGAGGGCGAGATCGAGCACCTTCTTGACGCATGGAAGGAACGCCTCGAGGAGGTGCGGAAGGACATGCAGCGCGAGGCTCGCCAGATGTATGAGGAG
Source organism: Centipeda infelix ATCC 43532 (assembly GCF_000234095.1). GTDB lineage: Bacteria > Bacillota > Negativicutes > Selenomonadales > Selenomonadaceae > Centipeda > Centipeda infelix. The sequence continues at coordinate 186,518 of NZ_JH376798.1, read as the reverse complement.
GCAGAGACGCAGCGGATTGCACAGCTTGAGGCTGCAAAGCAGGAACAGGCGCCCGAACTCATGCGTGAGGTGCAGGATCTGACACGGGCAAAGGAACTCTTGGAGCGGAGCATTACACAGATGGAGGAGGGCTTGGCATTATGAGCAAAGAGCAGTATTTGGCGCAGCATGGCGAGCGCAAGGAAAAACTTCTGACACTACTTCATGACACGCAGACGTTTATGACCGCACAGGGAAAGGAGGGGGATGCACAGGCATTGGAAAAACTGCAGAACAATATTGAGCAGGGGTTGTTCAGTATCGTTCTGATCGGCGAGTTCAGTGCGGGGAAATCGACCTTTCTCAATGCGCTCATGCAGAAGCGCATTCTCCCCTCGTATACGCGTGAGACAACTGCTACCGTCAACTTTTTGCAGCACGCATCCAAGGCTCCGAACGGAGAGCCGGGCATCGTCTATTACCGCGATGGTCGTACAGAGGTGCTGCCAGACCTCTCCGTTGATACCCTGACGAAGTACGTCACAGTCGGTGAGGGAGAGGACAGAAATGCTGTTTCGGAGTCGACGGAGCGTGTGGATCTCTTTCTCGCGAGCAGATTTCTCGAGGATGGTGTCATGCTCGTCGACAGTCCGGGACTGAACGGCATTACAGAGAATCTTGAGGACATTACGCGGCGGCAGATCAAGGAGTCCCACGCCTCCATCTTCATGTTTAGTGCAGACCGTCCCGGTTCGAAGACGGATTTCGATACGCTGCGCGACCTGCGCGCGCAGTGCAGCCGCATCTTCATCGTGCTGAACAAGATTGACGCGATCAAGGCGAATGAGGGCGAGTCGGTGGAGAGCGTCGTTCAGCATCTGAAGAACAGCTATGCCGAGCAGTTCGATGAGGCGACACTCCCCGAGATCTATCCCATCTCTGCACATCAGGCACTCGTTGCACGGGATGCGGACTATGAGGATCCGAGGCAACCGAACAAGGACACTGCTTACTGTGCGCGCATGGAGGAGATCTCTCGTCTGCATGTCTTCGAGGATCGTCTCTGGCGTTATATCACGAACGGGGAGAAAACGCGTGAGGAGCTTATGGCACCCGTTCATACCCTGCTGCATATGCTTCGCGATGAACGCAGTGCTCTGGATACGAGTATTGAAGTCCTGAGTGCGCAGCACAGCCCCGATGAACTCATCAAGCAGCAGGATGAGATGAAGGACAAGATCGAGGAACTTCGTCGGGAAGAACAGGCACAGCGCAGCCCCTTGCGGAAGAAATTCCAAGAGGTCATGCGTGATGTGCGGGAACGGGCGAGTGACTATTGTGCACGGGTCGTGGCGCGCGTTGCAGAGGAAGCGGGCGATATTGAGGATGCAGATGAACTGCGCGCCTATGCTGCCGACTTGCAAAGGAAGCTTGATGGAGAATACCGTCGGCGTCTGCAGCGTATGGACGATGATCTGCGTGAGGAACTCGTACTGGTGACGGATGAGATCAGCGGACAGGTGTTGGAGGGCGTGCAGGAGATACTGTCTGCGATCCCGGGGATCGATCTGAATATCTCCGCCACGGCGTTTCAGATGACCGAGGTGGAGGTCGGCAGCCGCATGGAGGCGGCTGAACGTGAGTTCGCCGAGAAACGCAAAGAAATGGAACGCATCGAGGAGGAGTTGCATCGGCAGGAAAAGGGGAAGCTTGCGGCACGGCGCATCGAGCAGAAACGGGCGGCGTTGGAGCAGGATCTGCGGGAGCTTTCCGAACGTCGCCATCATATCGAGACGATGTTTGAGATTCCTGCTGTTCATAAATACAGGCAGGAGACTATTATCAAGAGAGACCGTGAGGGCGTGTTTGGTAAAATCGCACAGGTCTTTATGGGGCGAAAGAAAGACGTAGAGACTGTGGAATATGTGGATGATACGGCGCAAGTTGCAGCTTTGGCGGAGCGTCAGGCACGGCTGAACAGTATCTCCGCAGAACGTGCGGAGCTGCTCTCGGTGATGGAACAGTACCGCGAACCGGATGTGTGCAGCGAGGAGTTCGACATCGAAGTCCAGCGGTGCAATCGTAGACTGGAAGAACTGCACAAGGACTATCTCGACTCTATGCAGAAATATACGGAGCGGCTCGAAAAGGATGCTGCCCGTGCGCGAAAGCGGATCATGCGCGAGATCACGCGCTATGCTGAGGAGCGCGGTGAGGAGTTCGAGCGGGCGGTAGCCTCAGGTCTGAAGGAGATGGAGCAGCAGTCCTACGAGGCGGTGCGCGGGATGGTAACAGCGCGTGTCACGGATGAAATTCGTCGCTATGAGGAGCGGTTGAATCGTCTCATCGAGGACTGCAAGGCATCCGATGCGGAGCGCGATGCGAAACTGGCACAGGCACAGGCGGCACGTGAGTCTGCAATTGAACTCCTGAGCCGCTGCGCCGAACTTGAGCAGGAGTTGCAGCAGATGCAGGATACAATAGGGGAGGCTGAGTAATATGGTGGATGAGCGAATTTTCACACTGCTTGACGAGGGCATGAACGAGCTGGCGTGGGAGGCGGAGCGCGAGGATCTCCGCGTGTGCATGGAACGCTACAAGGCGGGTATGTATTTCGTCGCGTTCATCGGACAGTACTCTGCAGGCAAATCCTATCTCATTAACAATCTTTTGGGTCGTGAGCTTTTGCCGCAGGGGACGGTGGAAACGACGCCGCTTCTGACCTATATCCGCTACGGTGCAGAGGAGATGGCGCGTCTGTACTATCTTGATGGGTGCGTGGAAGAGGTTTCGCTTGCCGAGGTGTGTCAGATCATACAGAGTGGCTCGGACTGTGGCAGGAATCTTGCTGCTGTGGAGCATATGGAAGTGTTTCTGGCAGCGGAGATCCTGCAGCAGGGGCTGATCCTGCTCGATACACCGGGCGTCAATACCTTGATCGAGCACCACGAGCATCTGCTCATGCAGTCGTTGGCACTTGCCTCGAGCATCATCTATGTGACACGCGGCACTCCTTCTGCCGTGGACATGGACAAGCTGGAACTGTTGGTGCATGGCGGGAGACCGCTGACGCTCGTACGGACGCACTGCGATCAGATCAACGAAGCTGAGGAGAGCTATGCAGAGGTCGTCGCCTATGAGGAACGTATCCTCACAGACCTTGGCATTCGCGAGCACTTGGAGGAGAGTTTTTATATCTCGAATCTGGCGGATTCGCCACACTTTGGCGGGATTGCTCGGATTCGCGATCTGCTCGCGGCGAAGGGGGCGGATGTGCGCCGTTCTCTTGCGGAGGACACGACACTCGGGCTTCGTGTCGCGGCGAATGAGGTCATGGCGGCACTCGAGGCACAGGAGAAGATGCTTGCTGCAGGACAGGAAGAGCGTGCTGCTGCAATCCGGAAGCAGCGTGAACAGCTTGATCGCGAGGTCGCTGCTCTCACTGCCTCATTGGACGAGCGACGAATCCGTTTGCAGAAGGAGATTGCCGCCTGTCAAAAACGCATGGAGTCGGATGTCCATACATTCATCGGCACTGCGGCAGACGAGGCGGCAGTGCGTATTGCAGGAGCAGGAAAAGAGGTGCAGACGAACGAGCAGATGAAGTCGTTGCTGCAGCGCGAAACACAGCATATCCTGCGGCGTACATACGATCGTATCAATGAACATGTTGATCCCGTCCTCAAAGACATCAACAGTGTTGCTCTTCCTGTCGGGACGGTGCTGCCTGTGATCGCTCTGCCTGAGGCAGAGCATTATGCCGCCATTGTCGAGGAGCAGGATAGTACGCTTGACAATCTCCGGAGGCAATATGCGCATCTGCAGGAGAACCGTGCGGAGATTGAGGAGCAGTTGATGCGGGTAGATGATGGTGAACGCGCAGAAATGGCGCAGGCAATCGCTCTTTTGCAGCAAGAAATTGCGGCAGCAGGAGAGGAATATCGTGAGCTTGGACCCTATATTCCTCAGATGATTGAAGCGGATCCGGGCAATGCAAGCGGCGCGGCGATGGGGAAGATGATCGGAAATGTTTTGGACTGGGCAACACTCCTGATCCCCAGCAGTGCAATGGCAAAGATTGCTGCAAATCCACGCATCGTGAAATTTATTGCCAAAGTGCCGACGGCCTTTGGCAAGTATGGAAATGCAATTGCAAAGGGGCTCAAGGAAGGGCAGTCAATTGCCAAGGCGGTATCCAATATTCAAAATGTGAGTCGGACGTACGCTACTGCAAAACGCGTCGCCAAGGCAAAGAACCAGATCGATCAGGCAATCAAAGTAATCAATGTTGCGAAGGACGCAATGCCGGCATCTTTCTTGGAACGCCTGACGCTTGAGTATTGGGGGGAGCAGATCGGCAAACAGTTCGACCATCCGCCGCGCTATGAAGAGGATCTTGTGTTTCGTGCAGAGTATGAGGAGAATAAGCGTCGCCTCGAGCAGGGGATCCGCCGTATGCAGGAGGAGTTATATCAGCGAAAACGCAAGCTCGGTGCATTCAAGAATGAGCAGGAACAGAAGGCGGCGCTCCGCGACAGCCTGGTGGTTGACGAACAGGAACTTGCGCGTCAGATCGCTGCGCAGGAGCAGCAGTGGCGGGAAGATGCTAGGAAAAAGTCCCTGCAGGAATGGAAGCGTACCTGCGCCGACAGCTACCGTGATCACTTGAAAAGTTATCTGGCACAAGTGACCGATGACTATATGGGGGAGGTGTCGATGCGCCTTGAGACCTATCAGGTGCAGCGCTTCCTTCCTCTTGAGGAGAAGGTTAAGGAAAAACAACAGGAGTATGACCGCCTCGGAGCACTCTCGCAGGGAGAGGCGGATGAAAAACGTGGGCGTATCAGCCGCATCCTTGCTGACCTGCAGCAGACCGTCGGTGCGTGATGGAGACGGCCTTTGTACTGGACTCTCAATGGGCACTCATCGGAGACCGTTCGCGCTATCGCTTTGCGGCGTGGCTTTTGGGGCATCCTTGTAAGGAGGCATACACGGGGAAACGAATATGGATCTCGCAGCGGCCGAAATCATCTGAGGCAGATGTAGCGCCGCAACATGTGGATGAAATCCATCTGTATAGCCCTTGTGTGCCGCCAGGAATGTGCATCTGTATCCTGCCAGATGGTGAGGAGCAGGACGCAGAATACCTCGCAAAGTTCCCCTTTGTTCTACTGTTCGAGGGGTTTCCATGGAAAAAGGAGGCGACCGACGATTGGTTGAAGGAGAAGTGGCAGCGAATGTCGACGCATTCCGTGCTTGCTCTCGTACTCATGAAGGAGGAGCACAGGGCGGGGGCTACGGATCTGGACAGGATTGAAGATGTGATGCGCGAGGCGCGCTCCTATTATGAGGAACAGGGGCTATCGGTGTATCTCCCGCAGGCATCGGATTTTACGGAGGTGTTCTCCCTGCATGCCTCTCTGATCGACACACAGCGGGAGCGTCTGCGTGAGAAACTGTCACTTCTGGAGTATCGGATCGAGGATTTTTCGCATGACTATGAGGAACTCCTGCTTACCCATGGGAAGCTCAAAGACAGCCTTAGTCTGGATGTGCAAAAAAGAATCTGCCACACCTATGCTTCTGCGCGTAAAAACCCTGAGGACTGCCTTTGGATGACCTGGAACCAGATAGCACTCGCCCTGCTCTTTGCAAAGGGAACGGGATATCTGCACAGTGTGCCGGAACTCTATGAAACTATCCTCAGCGATGTTGAGATTCCCCGTATTGCTGACTGGGACGTGCGCAAAATGTGTGAGCAGCTTGGCAGCACACTCAAAAGAGAGTTTAAAGAATATATGCAAGTTCCTGCCCAATATGCGACACCCGTCTCCTGGCATACGATCGAGAACCAAACTGCCTACGAGAAACTCCTGTATAAGAGTGCGGGGATGCCCGTCATCTACTGGAAAAAATATCAGGAGTTCGTCAGAGAGCGCGTCCCTATGGTGGTCAAAGAACAATTGACGCAATATTATATGGTGTGGAAGGAGCTGATTTCGTGAAAGAGAAGGAAGCACTGTTTTCCTTGGTTGTCTTTGCCGTCGTGGCATTTTTATGCGCAGGAGCATACTATCTGCATACGGGACAATTGGGTGTACTGTTTGCTATGTTCGGCATCGGAATCTGCACGGCGGCACTGTTTCATCGTGCAATGCAGGAGTATTTTTCCGCACATAAGGCGTCTATGCGGGAGCGTGATGAACAATCATGCCGGATACTGCAGGAACTTTGCGAACGGATGCAACAGAGTCAAGGGGTGCAAGAAGATGGAAATCGTCATGTAGCGGCCGAGCTTCATGACGTGCGTGATGGGCTCGATGTCCTCACGCAATGTTTTCGGGAGAGCCTTTCTGCTTTGCGGGAGGGATCGACGGAGCGGAATGCGCTGCTGACAGAAATCCGAGGTATCACAGACAAAGTGGATGGGCTTTCTGCTGTTTATGAGAAGGTCATCACGGGAATCACGCAAAACGAACAGCAGCTTGCACAGATCGGTCAGGAGCTCGCCTCACTAAAACCGATACAGGTACAGGCTGAGGCAATCCGGTCGGAACTGCGAGCCGGTAATCAACAGATGGCGGCGCTTCTTGCCGATGTCCTGCCCAATCTGAGCTCGGCACTTGAGGAACGCATGTCGGAGGTGCAGCAGCTTGTTTCTCTAGCACTTGGTAAACTGGAGGAGAATCAGCGTGATGCCATTGTACCATTGAGGACTTTGGCAGCACTCCAAAAGAGTTCCGTTGAGCTGCTTGAGGCATTGGCGGCGAGCCAGCAGAAAGTCTCTGAGCAGCTGGGGGAACTGTCAGAGAGTGCTGAGGGGATATGGGATACCTGTGATCTCCAGAGTAAGGCTGTAGAGACGGGAAATCTACATCTTGAAAATATAGTAGGTGCACAGGTGAAGACTGTTGATTTTGTGTGTGCAATGGACGATTTCCGCAAACAACTGAAGACCTATGCGAAGAGCATAGAAGATGCCATGGACGATGTATGCCAACCAGTGACGGACTTGGGAGAGCATTTGTCGAACTCCTTGCAGAGTGTAGTGCAGGAGATTGAGCGTCAGAATGCGGCTCAACAGACGGCGATGGAGCAGTACAAATCCATGACGGCAAAGGATATGCAGATGCTCGAACGACTAGTAAAGGCAATGAAATGAAAACAGAGCAAATTATGCAGGAAGCACTCCTCTACGGTCTTTTGCAGAAGCTGGAGAGTCAATACCTGACCAAAGACCTCGTTTGCTGTGCTATCCTCACGGGCGACCACTGTAAACTCCATCATTTTGAATGTATGGAAGCCGTCGGACATGCTATTTTGACGTCGCTGCGTTTTCGGGACTATCACCGTGCCGCAAGGTATCTGATCGTATTCGAAAAGCTGTGCAGAGCGCAGGAGCAATGACAGCAGCTTTGCTGATCTGTTTTGATAGAAGGGAGTACAGACATGAAGGAACAAACCGCTTACGAAGAGATGCAGGTGCGAAAGATTGAGGAGTGGAAGGGTGAGGAGATCGGAGGCTTTTCACGGAAACTCGGAGCCCTTTTCCGTCCAGTTGGAAATCTGATAGATGCAGTCATCCCGCAGTCGGCACTTGAGCACGCGTTGGATGGAATTGGTTCGGCAGGGAACTTCCTAACAGATGAGAAAGACATCCTCAAGGGGGCCGATGTAAGCGCGATCCACGAACTACGCACCAAGGATCTGGCGGTCTCTGACCATCTCGCAAATGAGGTTCACAACATGGCAATCCTCATGGCGGCAGGAGCGGGCGGTCTTATCACTCCGATCGTGGCGGATATTCCTGCTCTGCTCGTGCTGTCTATGCGGACGATTCACAAGATCGGCTTGTGTTATGGATACGAGACGAATACTGCACAGGAGCAGCTTTACGCCCTGCAAATTCTATCGATTGTGGCAGCGAACGCGACAGAGGAGAAGCGTGCGGCAATCGATGAGCTGACTCTCCTGAAGGCTGCGCTCAGAAGTCCGCAAAATGCTCTGATTGAAAAGGATGCACAGGATCGTCGATCGCTTTTGATTCACCAGCTGTGCAGACAGCTCGGAACGAACCTCGCAAAGCGCAAGGCGGCACAGCTGATTCCCGGCGTGGGTACTGTTGTTGCTATTGCAGTTAATGGAAGCTTTATTCGCGACCTTGGCTATGCTGCAATTCGCTCCTATCAGGAACGCTGGCTGACGGATAACGACAAATGGAGTGACGTTGGCTGAGAATTTTCTTGGAGGCATGGACGTAATTTGTCCATGCCTTTTGCTATACTTGGAGCACATAATGAAAATGTCGCCTGTGCGGCGACCTGGGACGGCGGGAGATTTGCTAAGATAGGGACAGATCAAAGAGCAGTTATTTGGAGGTGTGCGTCATGGGGATTTTGAAGAATTTGCAGAACGTGTTTCGCACGGTACGGCCGCCGTGTGCGAGCTGTCCCTATCGGCTCGGGCTGGTAGTGTTCGTGCAGAGCCCGTGCCCTGCGTGCCGGATGGACGGCTACCGCACGTATGATGTGTTGACACACAGGCAGCGTGGCTTTCCCGAGATTTGGCGCGGCGGCATATTTCGCGACGGGGCGGACGATGGACGAATGATGTAAGGAGGCTAGTCGAATGGAACGCATGGAGATACGGGGACGCTGCGGCACAGCGATTGCATACGCAAAGGTGATCGAGGAGGAGGCGGTCGCGCAGATCCGCCGCATGTGTGACTACGAGTTCACGGAGGGGGCGAGCATCCGCATCATGCCCGATGTGCACTGGGGCAAGGGCTGCACGATCGGCACGACAATGACTGTGCGGGACAAGGTCGTCCCGAATCTCGTCGGTGTCGACATCGGCTGCGGGATGTATACGGTCGACCTCGGCAAGGGGGAGATCGACCTCGAACGCTTCGATGAGGCGGCACACTTCGTCCCGTCGGGGCGCAATCTCTGGGATGGGCGGCAGGAGAAGTTTGACCTCCTCGGGCTGCGCTGCTACCGTGCCCTCAAGGACACGAAGCGCATCGCACGCAGCCTTGGCACGCTCGGCGGCGGCAATCACTTCATCGAGATCGACCGCAGCGCGGACGGCACGAACTACCTTGTCATCCACACGGGCAGCCGCAACCTCGGCAAGCAGGTCGCCGAATACTACCAGAACATCGCCATTGACCTCTCGCACGGCAAGGACGAACTGTTCCGTGCGCGTGACGAACTCATCCGCCGCTACAAGGCGGAGGGGCGGCGCAGCGAACTGCAGGAGGCACTCAAGGAGCTGAACCGTGGATTCCAAGCAAAGGAGGCGGAGATCCCCGCCGACCTTGCATTCCTCTACGGCAGCTATCTGGAGGACTATCTGCATGACATCGAGATCTGCCAGAACTTCGCACGGCGAAATCGCGAGGTCATCGCACGTGTTCTCCTCGAACGGACGGGGCTGACCGCAGGGGCAGCGTTCCACACGGTACACAACTACATCGACGTGGAGGAGCGGATTCTCCGCAAGGGTGCAATCGCGGCGCGCGTGGGCGAGCGCGTCCTCATCCCGATCAATATGCGCGACGGGAGCATCCTCGCCGTCGGGCGCGGCGATCCGGACTGGAACTGGTCGGCTCCGCACGGGGCGGGGCGGCTCATGTCGCGCACGGCGGCAAAGGAAAACCTCTCCATGGAGGAATTCCGCGAAACAATGGCAGATGTCTATACAACGGCGGTCAATGAGAATACGATCGACGAGGCACCGATGGCGTACAAGTCCCTTACGGACATCATTGATGTGATCGAGGACAGCGTGGACGTGATCGAGGTGCTGAAGCCAATCTACAACTTCAAGGCGGGGTGATGCTTATGTACGGCGCGATATTGATGACATCAGAAGTTTGCCGAGCCGCAGAATAAAAAGAAATAGCTTAGCGGTAGATCTGTACTTGTTTGGTCAAGTGAAGTGATAGGTGGGCTTTCATGTGGAGACTTGTTCTTGCTCTACTTGCTCTGCTCTCTAGCATTTGTGAAAAGTATGGTTTCATCGGTGTATTAATATTTTTTGCTGTGATTGTCCTCGTCCTTGGGATAATAGGCTTTCTGGCAATGGAGAGCGATGAAGTGGAGGAGAACGATAAGCACAAGTGCGACATGGGGGACGGCGTTGATGTTTATCGTCGATTGAAAGAGTGATCGGAGGTGTAAAGAATGCAAGCAGATGAAAAAGGGCGTAGTACAGACTCCAAACCGATGATACTATGTGATCCTCTCATAACACCGCAGCCCTTTCATCGGAAGGTGAAGAATTGTTTTCGGATAACCGTGAAGATGATAGAGAGGGCACGGTCTATGTTTAAGGAATCGCTGATAAAATGAAGTCCGTCAGATTGGCGTAGATTTTTTCGTCCGAACAAGGAGGCAAACCGGACGCATAGCCAAAGCTATGTGGAGGATTTGCCGACACCGTGCGGGCAAAAAAGATGCGTCAAGATGATGGTGCTGAATTTATCAGTGCTTCCTTAAGGAAACGAAATGAGGGAACATCCATGTACGGCGCAATCTTGGGGGACATCATCGGCTCGCCCTATGAGTTCGACCATGGGGAAAAGACGAAAGAGTTCGAGCTTTTCCCCGCACACGCACGCTTCACGGATGATACCGTCATGACCATCGCCGTCGCCGAGGCATTGATCGGATTGGGGGCGGATGTGAACGAAGAACATGTGAAAGCCGATGTTGTGTGCTTTATGCGGCACTGGGGACGGCGTTATCCGCGCATCGGCTACGGCAACTTGTTCCGTCAGTGGTTGCTGATGGAGAATCCGCAACCCTACGGCAGCTACGGCAACGGCTCTGCCATGCGCGTCTCCTCCGTTGGCTGGCTCTATGACAGTCTCACGCGCACGCGTGAGGTCGCACGGTGGATGGCAGAGGTCACGCACAATCACCCCGAAGGGGTGAAGGGGGCGGAGTCGGTTGCGAGTGCCATCCATCTCGGGCGCATGGGACACTCCAAGGAAGAAATCAAGGACTATATCACGCAGGAGTTCGGCTATGACCTCACGCGTACCTTGGGTGAGATTCGCCCGACCTACTCCATGGATGCCACCTGCCCCGGCAGCGTCCCTGAGGCAATCACCGCCTTTTTCGAGAGCACGAGCATGGTTGATGCCATCCGGGGCGCCGTCTCCCTCGGCGGCGATACCGATACCATTGCCTGCATTGCGGGCAGCATCGCCGAGGCATTCTACGGCTGTCCTGATGATCTGCATGAGGAGTGCGTGAAGCGGATTCCTGCGGATATGCGCGAAGTCCTGTTTGCGTTCGATATGATGCGGGAGGAACGCAGGGGCGGAGACCTTTGCTGGTGTGAGGAACGTCCGTTGAACAGTTTCTATGGGGGGATACGGAGAAATTCGCTCCGCAGCAGGAAAAAGGAGAAATGATGCAGAATTAGTAATATATTAAGAAAGTGATACGTTCAACATTACCATCTTAGTGCATCTTTTTACCCACATTTCGGCAGAAAAAACTACGCCAATCTGAGCGTCTACTTTATCAGTGATTCCTTTGCTTGTTTGATGGAATGGAGCGATGGTGATGCCCTTCGTATTTGTTTTTGTAGTTCCTCCACTTCTTTGCTTGCTCGGCGAAGTTTATCACTCGTTTGGCTTCCTCGGTGTGTTGATATCCCTTGCGATGATTGTCCTTCTCCTTTGGCTCATTGCCTTTCTGGAGATGAAGAGCGATGAGGCGGCGGAGCAATATAAGAAAAACTGTGAAATGAGGGACCACCGTGGAACTTGACTACAAGGAGAACAAGGGCTTTCGTTTGCTCCAGCTGTACGAGCGGCTGAGTCGGGGCGAGGTTGTCTGCAAGGCAGAGCTGGCGCAGAAATTTGCCGTGACGGACAAGACCATCCAGCGCGACATTGAGGAGCTGCGTGCCTATCTCGCGGAGACGCGTACCGATGCGGGCGAGGCATCCATCGTCTATGAGCGAAATCGCGGCGGCTATCTGCTCTCGCACGCGGCGAGCGAGTGGCTGACGAACGAGGATGTGCTCGCCGTCTGCAAGATCCTCCTTGAGAGCCGCGCCTTCTGCAGGGAGGAGCTCGACGCCCTCCTAAAGAAGCTGCTGCGGCAGACCGCGCCGCAGGATCGCGCACAGGTCAGGAAGCTGATCCTCAGTGAGCAGCATTACTATGTCCCACTGCGCCACGGGAAAAAACTGCTCTCCGCGATCTGGGAACTTTCGCAGCACATGACGGCACAGCATACAATACGCATTTCCTACTGCCGTCAGGACGGCACGGAACGCACACATGAGGTGAACCCCGTCGCCATCATGTTCTCCGAGTATTATTTCTACCTCATCGCCTATCTGGCGGACGGGCGCAGGGAGTTCCCGACCATCTTCCGCATCGACCGCATTGTACGTTTCGAGCCGACGGGCGCGACCTTCCGTGTGACGCATAGCGGGAAATTCAGCGACGGCGAGTTTCGTCAGCGCATCCAGTTCATGTATGCGGGTGAACTTCGCCGCGTCACCTTCGACTACAGCGGCACCTCGGTCGAGGCCGTCCTCGACCGCCTCCCCACAGCGAAGATTATTTCGGAGGAGAACGGTGTGTATCGCATTGCCGCCGAGGTGTACGGGAGCGGCATTGATATGTGGCTCAGAAGTCAGGGGAGCGTGGTAAAGGTGGTGGATCAAAAGAAGTGATTTTGAAAAACCGTTGTTGATGGTATGCAGGTCGAGAATCGTTGAAAGAGTTTGCGTTTCAGTGATGGAGGTTATCGTATGAGCACACATGACGACATCAAAGTCGAGGAGATTGAGAATCTGGACTTTGAGAAGTATGAGGACAAATACTCTGAGGCGGGGCTATGGGACAAGATTCGCAAGAACATCGCAAAGATCGGTGTGAAGGTGATCTATCAGGCACTGCTCCTTTACTATGTGGCGCAGTCGCCGAACTGCCCGCCAAAGATCAAGGCGGGCATCATCGGTGCGCTCGGCTACCTGATCTCGCCGTTTGATCTGATTCCGGATATCATGCCGGGGATTGGCTTTGCGGATGATGCCATTGCGATTGCAACGGCGGTCGCGCTCGCTCAGATCTACATCACGGATGAGATTAAAGCGCAGGCAAAGGCGAAAATTGCGGATCTCTTGGGTGAGGATGTACTCGAAAATCTCGATGACTGAACACTAAAAGTTTTTGCGTGTATCAAAAAAATTCCAAACAGACAATATATGTCCTCCTTCCTCCCTATACTGTAATCATAAGGGGCGAACGCCCACGGAGATGGTATAGAGACGAAGGAGGATTTGTCATGAAGAAGGGATTGACGGAGCTGGTGTTTATCGTCGATCGGAGTGGGTCGATGGCGGGGCTTGAGAAGGATACAATCGGCGGGTTCAACTCCATGCTGAAGGAGCAGGCGGAGTTTGAGGGCGAGGCGCGTGTGACGACGGTGCTGTTCGACAATCAGTATCGGCTGCTGCATGACCGCATCGACATCCGTGCGGTTGCGCCTCTCTCGGAGGCGGACTATCGTGTGGGCGGCGGCACGGCTCTCCTCGATGCGATCGGGCGCACGATGGAGAAGATCCGTGCGGTGCAGAAGCAGACGGCGGAGGACTACCGTGCGGAGAAGGTGCTCTTTGTCATCATCACGGACGGGGAGGAGAACTCCAGCCGCAAGTATTCGGCGGCACAGATCAAGGAGCGGATCGAGCACCAGAAGGAGAAATACGGCTGGGAGTTCGTCTTCTTCGGTGCAAATATGGATGCGGTCATGGAAGCGGCGAAGATCGGTATTGGTGCGGAGTTCGCGCGAAGTTGAATGGCGAATGCCGCAGGTACGGCCGTGGCGTATAACGCCATGTCGGCGCTTACGGCGGATATCCGTAAACGCTAAGAACAGGAGGGAAGACGAAATGAGCACATTGAAAACGGTTGGAATCACGACGGCACTTCTTGTAACAGGTCTCCTTGGCTATGGCATCTATAAGGCGATGCAGGATGAGGACGAGCAGGGATGCTCCTCGGATGATTCGGCGGATTGGGTTGAGATGGAGGAGGCGGAGGAAGGCGCGGACGAAGAGGGATTCGATGATGCGGAGGATGATGTTGTCTATGGATGAAGGGAATTTCTGCTGATTCATATCGAGCGACATATATAGCCATCAGACTGGGCATGAAAAAACCACCCACATGCGGGTGGTTTTTTGTGTGCACAAATACTCAGATTTCGGTGCGGAACTTGATCGCCTGGATGATGCCCGCATCGTCGATGTCGAAGGTGAGCGTAGCGGCCTTGTCATCAAATGCGTATGTGCAGGAGGTGAGTCCGTCCTCGTTTGTCTCGGAGAAGGAGGGTTCGCCGTACATTTCCTCGATGTCCTCGTAACTCTTTCCAACACGGAGTCCGCCGAGGGTGCGGACGCTCTTGCCCATGATATCGTAGCTCGTCACGGTCAGCGCACCGGCGTCGCGCGTATCCTTCGCGCCTGTCACGGCACGGAAAATGAAGTGTTCGGCGTAGTTAAAGTCGAAGGTGACGAAGCGCATGCCGTCGCCCGTGAAGTCCTTGCCCTGGTAGTCGTCCGCAAGCCCTGCGCGGACGATAGCCCTGCGGGCATCAGAGAGTGTGGCTTTGCGCGGTTCCAGTTGGTTCTGCCCGCCCGTAGCCGTATCATCCAGCACAAGTGTCGCTTCCCAATAGGTCATGCCGTGGGCAGATGCTGTCGCCGCACCGAGGAGGATGCCTGCGGCAAACAGGGCGGTGCAGAGAAGGCTGAGGAATCGTGTTTTCATGATGATCGCTCCTTTAATATTTTCCACCGCCGCCGCCGTAATCGCTGTCACTGCTGGAGGTGGTGATGTGAGAGCCGGAGGACGAGGTTTTTGACTCGTATTTCGCCCGCCGGGATTCTGAGGTGCGGATATGGGTGTCCTTGCTGTGTGTGATGCGGACGCTGCTGTATGAGAGGTAGTCATCCGCCTCGGCGGCGTGTGCGGTGGTCTCTATTCCCTCCTCGAGGTGGGAGGAGATGGCGTGGTGGACGACCGCTGCGAGGAGAAGAGCCGTACCGAGAATCCCGACGATCGCCCACGGATCGAGGGGGACGTACGGTTTGCCCTCCTTCTCGTAGTAGGTCAGCATCTCGTCCACGGTGGCGGCAAATGCGGTGTATGCCTTGCCGTATTCATTGTCCTTGAGATCGGGGACGAAGTTGTCTGCGAGGTGCTCGATGCCGTACTCATCGGTGATGCGCTGGCGCATCTTGTTGTCGGTGGAGATGTAGAAATCACGGTCTTTCGGCGCGAGGAGGAAGACGATCGTGCCGTTTGCGCCGCCGTCCGCGATGCGGTCGACAACGGCATTGGCGACCGCGCCGAGCACCTGTCCGTGCGTGTCCTTGATGTTGCCGACGAGAATGCGCACGCCGTGTGCTTTTTCAAACGCGGCGATGCTGGCATCGAGTTCCTGCTCCTCGGCATCGGTGAGGAGATCCGCCTCGTCGATCACGCGTGCGTTTCCGATGCCAGAGGCATCCGCCGTCGCCGTCGCTTTTTGCGGCAGTGTGAGGGTGAGGAGACTGAGGCAGAGGAGGAGCAGTGCGAGAAGTGCACTACGTCCGTGTTTCATTTCGTTCATCATGTGCCGCACCTCCTACCAGTCCAAGATCAGCCAGCCGATGTAGCAGGTGATGAGAAAGACGAGGACGGCGGGCATGAGGGGGTAATAGCGTTCCTTGAACTCGTCCCGCGGCAGTGAGGAGCTGACGACTTTGCCGGTCTGTCCGTTCATCATGAAGGTGTACGGCTTTCCCTTGTAATTCGTGGTAAGGATCCAGACGGGCAGCATCGCATAGCGGACATTCCCCTCTTCCTTATGGATCAGCGGCGCGCCCTCGGGGGTGACGTTGCTGTAGTTCTTGACGCTGGTGGAGAGCACCCAGGAGGCGCTCTCTGCGAGACGGCTGTCGGCACGCGGCAGGGATTCCTTCACGTCGACATCGTACTTGTCCGCGAGGTGCCCTGTGAAATATGCGGCGGAGAAGGGAACGAGATCCTTGTAGTCGAACGGCTCGATGCTGTCCATGAAGGAGTCGTCCATGCGCTTGCTGGCATCGACGGGGATCCCGTGGAATGTCATCTCGCCGCTGCGCTCGCAGCGGTAGTGGGATGTTTCGGTGACGGTCTCATTCGTTGTTTCGCGGGTGTTCCTGCGCTCCGCATTGAAATTTGCATCGACGTTCACATGTGCGTCGAACAGCCAGAAGGGGACGTACATGGACTGGATCTCTTTGATGCGGTTCTCGGAGGTGAACTCCTTCGGGAGCAGGCGCTTTCCTTTGTAGAACTCCGTGAGCGCGGCGACTGCCTCATCCTTTGTCTTCTTGAACGGGATGATGACATCGGGGCGCAGCATGCCGTCGAAGCGGCGCGGGATCATGTTCGGGCTGCTGCAGTAGGCGCACTCGGTCGCCATGGTGTTGCCGTCGGAGACGAGCTCTGCACCGCAGGAGGAACACGTCTGGATCATCATGTGCACCGTTTCGGCATCATCCCATGTGCCGGAGACATTCTCGATGTTCCACTGCGCCTCTTTTTTCTCCGCAGCTTGCACGGCCTTTTCCTGCTTCTGTGCAAAGAGGGCATCCATCTCTGCGATGCTGATCTTGGCATCGCAGAATTCGCAGGTCACATGGCTCCGTCCGGGGAGGAAGGTGAGCGGCGCACCGCATTTGGGGCATTTGTAGCTGACACTTGTATCGGGCATGGGCACCTCTAGTATTTCCCGCCGCCGCCGCCGTGGCTTTCGTCGCGGCTGGAGGTGGAGATGTAGGAACCCGAGGAGGATGATGATGTCTCCTTGTGCTTCGTCTCACGGGACTCTGTGGTGCGGAGGAAGACGTCCTCTTTGTGTGTGAGGCGGAAGCTGCCGCGCTCGACGTAGTCGTCTGCCTCGTGGGCACTTCGGACACTGAACATGCTGTCCGAGAGATTGGCAAGGATGAACCAGTAAACGATGGCAGCAGGGATCAGCGCACCGACGAGGGTGACGATGGTGAGCAGGAAGGCATCGGGGTTGAAGGGCTTTCCTTCCTTCTCGTAGTAGGTCACCATCTCATCCACGGCGGCGGCAAATGCGGTGAATCCCTCGGCGTATTTGTTCTCCTTCAGGGAGGGGACGAACTTGTCGGCGAGGTGTTCGATGCCTCTGTCGTCGGTGATGCGCACGCGCATCTTGTTGTCAGTGGAGATGTAGAAGTCGCGCTCCTTCGGTGCGAGGAGGAGGACGATGGTGCCGTTTGCGCCGCCGTCCACAATGCGGTCGACGACAGCATTGGCAACTTTGCCGAGCACCTGTTTGTGCGTGTTTTTGACCGTGCCGACGAGGATGCGGATGCCGTGCGCCTGTTCATATGCGGCGAGCTTCGCGTCGAGTGCCTGCTCCTCGGCATCGGTGATGAGGTCGGACTCGTCGATCACGCGCACAGCACCCAGTCCTGCATCCCCTGTCTGTGTCCCCCCGGCCGCGACTGCACGCGCAACGGCACTGAGTGCGCCGCCCGTGGTGAAGGGCTTGCCTTCCTTCTCGTAGTAGGTGAGCATTTCGCCCGCGACTTGACCAAATGCCGTGAACATATCGGCATATTTCTTGCTCTCGAAGGCGGGCAGGAATTTCTCCGTGAGGTGCTCAATGCCCTCGTCGGTAATGCGTGTCCTGAGCTTTGCATCGGTGGCGACGTAGTAGGTGTTGTTTTCGGGCGAAAGGAGGAGCAGGACTGCGCCATGTTCACCACCGGGGGCGATGGTCTTGATGATGTTCTCCGCGAGCGGCTTCAGCGGCTTGTCCTTCCAATCACCGACGATTGCCGCGAGGATGCGGATGCGGTGTGTCCGTTCCACTGCCGCGAGCTGCGCATCGAGCCTTTGTACCTCGGCATCGGAGAGGAGGTTCATCTCGTCGATGACGCGTGCGTTTCCGATGCCTGAGGCATCCGCCGCCTTTGGTACGGCGAGGATGAAAATGCTGAGGCAGAGGAGGAGCAGGGCGAGGAGTGTGCTGCGTCCATATTTCATTTCGTTCATCATGTGCCGCACCTCCTACAAGTTAAACATGAGCCGACCGAGCCAGAAGAGGACGGCGAAGACGAGCGCGGACGGGATGAGCGGGTAGACGTACTCCTTGAATGTGTCCTTGGGCAGATCCGAGCCGACGAATTTTCCGGTCTGTCCGTTCATCATGAAGGTGTAGGGCTTGCCCTTGTAGTTCGTGGTGAGGATCCAGACGGGCATCATGGCGTAGCGGACGTCGCCTGCCTCCTTATGGATCTTCGAGCTGCCGCTCGGAGCGGTGCTGGTATAGCCGCTGACGGTTTTGCTCAGCGCGTGGATGACGCTCGCCGTGAGGCGCGTGTCGGCGCGCGGCAGGGATTCCTTGACATCGACATCGAATTTGTCGGCGAGGTGTCCCGTGAAATACGCAGCGGAGAAGGGGCGGAGCTCGCTATAGTCGAACGGCTCGATGCTGTCCATGTACTTGTCGTCCAGGCGTTTGCTCGCGTCGACGGGGATGCCGCGGAACGTCATCTCGCCGCTGCGCTCGCAGCGGTAGTGGCTGGTCTCGATGATGATCTCGTCTGCCGTATCGCGCCGACTCCTCGTTTCCGCGCTGAAGTCCATGCTGGCGCTTACCTGCGCGTCGAAGAGCCAGAAGGGGACGTACATGGACTGGATCTCCTTGATGCGGTTCTCGTCGCGGAACGCCTTCGGGAGCAGTTTTTTCCCTTTGTAGAACTCCTTGAGTGCGGCGATGGCGTCCTCCTTTGTCTTCTTGAATGGAATGACATAGTCGGGGCGCAGCATGCCGTCGAAGCGGCGCGGGATCATGTTCGGGCTGCCGCAGTAGGCGCACTCGGTCGCCATCGTGTTGCCGTCGGAGACGAGTTCCGCGCCGCAGGAGGAGCAGGTCTGGATCATCATGTTCGCCGTTTCGGCTCCGTCCCATGCGCTGCCTGCATTCTCGGTGTTCCACTGCGCTTCTTCTTTTTCTGCCGCCTGTGCCGCCTGCTCCTCTTTCTGTGCATAGAGGGCATCCATCTCGGCAATGCTGATCTTGGCATCGCAGAACGCGCAGGTCACATGATTGTGCCCCGGGAGGAAGGTGAGCGGGGCACCGCATTTGGGACATTTGTAGCTGACGCTTGTGTCGGGCATGGTGTTACCTCGCTTTGCTTATGTCATGTTTGCCCATTCGTTCAAGGCGCTCCCACCACCGCAAGCGGTCCCCCTCCCCCGCTGCGGCAGGGGAGACTGGGGCGTACATCAGAACTTCCCGCCGCCGCCGCCGTGGCTGCTGTTGCTGCTAGAGGTGCTGACATTGGAGCCGGAGGAGGATTCCTTCTTTTCCTTGGTCTGGCGCGTGACGGTGGTGTAGAGGAAGTTGTCCTCGTTCTGCGTGAGCCGGAAGCTGTCGCGGTTCAGGTAGGCATCCGCCTCCGCTGCAAAGGTGACGTTGCTCTCATACTCGTACAGCATATAGTAGATGGTGCCGCCGAGAATGAGCGCACACGCGAGGGCGATGCCGAGTGCCATGAGGTTAAAGGCGTTCGCGGGATCGTATGGCTCGCCTTCCTTCTCGTAATAGGTCAGCATCTCGTCCGTGGTCGCCGCAAATGTCGTGAATGCGGCGGCGTACTTGTTCTCCTTGAGCTCGGGGAGAAATTCGCCCGAGAGGTATTCCACGCCCTTGGTATCTGTGATGCGTACGCGCATCTTGTTATCGGTGGAGATGTACCAGTCACGCTCCTTCATCGAGAGGAGGAGGACGATGGTGCCACTGTCGGCATCGCCGCTGATTTCGTCGACGATGTTGTTCGCGATCTTTCCGAGCACGATGCCGTCTGTGCTCTTCATCGTGCCGATCAGGATGCGTACCTTGTGTGACTGCTCGATGGCGGCGAGCTTGGTGTCAAGTGCGGCTTCCTCGCTGTCCGTGAGAATATCTGCCTCGTCGACGACGCGGTCTGCCCCGATGATCTGTTCCTGTGTCTGTGCCTTCGGCGGCGGGGCTGCCTGACGCGGCACGGCGAGGGCGATGGAGGTCAGGCAGAGGAGCAGGATGGCGAAGAGTGCGCTGAGGCTCTTTTTATTTTTGGTAAACATAGCTGCACCTCCTACCCTAGTCCGACAAGACGAATTTCGCGAGGTAGTAGAAAATGGGGATGCTGACGATGGCGGGGATGATGGAGTAGAGAAGTACCTTTGCACGGTCGATGGGGACGGAGCCGACAACCTTGCCGGTCTGTCCGTTCATCATAAAGGTGTAGGGCTTCTCGTGATATTTCGTCGTGAGGATCCAGACGGGTGCCATCGCGTAGCTGACGGTGCCGTCCTCCTTGATGACGCTCGCCTCGCCGTCGAGGGAGCAGCGGTCATAGCCTGTGACCGTGCCTTCGAGTACGCCGACGGCGCTCTCGTGTACGCGTTTATCCGCGCGGGGGACGCTCGCCTCGGCATCCACGTCGTATTTGTCCGCGATGTGGCCTGTGAAGTAGGCGGCGGAGAAGGGGACGAGTTCGCTGTAGTCGAACGGCTCGATGCTCTCCATGTACTTGTCGTCCATGCGCTCGCTGCCGTCGACGGGGATGCGCTCGAATGCCATGGAGCCGCTGCGGTCGCAGCTGTAGTGGCTGGTCTCGGTGATGATCTCGTCCGAAGTCTCGTGCACGCTGTCGTTCTCGGCGTGGAAGGTCGCGCTTGCGCGTACCTTTGAGTCGAACAGCCAGAAGGGGACGTACATGGACTGGATTTCCTTGATGCGGTTCTCGGAGGTAAACGCGGTCGGGAGGATGTATTTCCTGAGGCCCTCGCTGTAAAACTCCTTGAGGGCGGCGATGGCATCCTGCTTCGTCTTTTGGAACGGGATGACGTAGTCGGGGCGCAGCATTCCGCCGAACTGGCTCGGGATCATGTTCGGACTGCCACAGTAGGCGCACTCGGTCGCCATCGTGTTGCCGTCGGAGACGAGCTCCGCGCCGCAGGAGGAGCAGGTCTGCACCTTCATTGTCTCCGCCTCGGCACTGTCCCATTCGCTGCCCGCGCTATCGGTGTTCCACTTCGATTCCTTCGCCTCGGCGGCAAGCGCTGCCTTTTCCTGCGCTTTTTGAAAGAGCTTTTCGACGGTTGCAACGTCGAGCTCTGTGTTGCAGTACTCGCAGGTTACGTGGTCGTGCCCCGGGAGGAAGGAGAGGGGCGCGCCGCAGTTGGGGCATTTGTAGCTGACGCTCGTGTCTGCCATATCAGTCACCTCTTTTACGATGATAACAGTGTGGTGTGCGTCCTGCGTGAACGCTTGGCTGCGTAATTACTGCTTATCGTTCTCGTCAAAGACATCGCCGCACTGCGGGCAGAACTTCGGCGGGTGGGTGGGATCGTCGGGTTTCCAGCCGCACTTGTCGCACGCGTAGAGCGGTGCGTCCGCCGGTTTCGGCTTGCCGCAGTTCGCGCAGAACTTGCCCTGATTCATCGTGCCGCAGGAGCAGCTCCATCCCTCGGCGGACGGCTGTGGTTTGCCGCACTCGGCGCAGAACTTGCCCGTATTGCCCGTGTGCCCGCAGGGGCAGGTCCATCCTGCCGCAGGTGCCGGCTTTGGCTTGCCGCAGCCGGCGCAGAATTTGCCCGTGTTGCCGCTCTGTCCGCAGCCGCACGTCCATCCTGCCGCCGCACCGCCTGCTGCCATGCCGCCGCCTGCTGCACCTCCTGCGAGCGGATTGCCCTGCGGGGCAGCACCGCCCTGCGGACCAAACGCGCCCATGGCACTCATGCCGGCGTTTCCTGCCATACCCATACCCATGAAGCCGAACGCGCCGCCCATGCCCGCCTCGTTGCCGGCGGCGGTGCGCATGGCATCTGCCGTGGCGCCTGCGAGACGACCTGCACGCAGGTTCGGATCGCTCATGATGGCGCTGTCCTGGATCTCCTTGATGCGCTTCTCGTCCTCCTCGTCTGCCTTGACGCTCGACACACCGAAGGAGACGATCTCGATGCCGCGCCGCTTGCCCCACTCGTCGGAGAGTTCCTCGGACAGCTCGTTCCGGATGTCCTTCGTGTAGTTGATGAGCTGCGTATAGCGGATGCCCTTCGCTGCGATCCGCCCGAACGTCGGCTGCAGCGCGGTCAGCAGTTCGCTCTTGAGCTGCGAGTCGATCTCGCTGCGCTCATACACGCCCTCGACGTTGCCGCAGACGTTTGTGTAGAAGAGGATCGGATTCGTGATGCGGTAGCTGTACTCGCCGAAGCAGCGGATGTTGACGTTCAGCATGTACTGGCCGATCATGGTCTCAAACTGGATGGACTGCGCCGTCCCGTACTTGTTGCCCATGATTTCTTTCGTATTGAAATAGTAGATGCGCTGATCCTTCGGTGCGTCGCCGCCGAACGTGAAACGCTTTCCGATATTCTTGAACACGGACACGAGGTCGTTCGCGAGATCACCGCCGAAGACCGTCGGCTCGGTGGAGCTGTCGTACGTGAATGCGCCAGGCTCGGCACAGATCTCGACGACCTTGCCCTGCTCGACGATGATCATGCACTGTCCTTCGTTGACGGCGATGACGGAGCCGTTCGAGATGATGTTGTCCGTTGCGCTCGTGTTCGAGCTGCGGCCGCTGACGCGCTTCTGTCCCTTTGCGACGAGGGAGTCCTTGTCGAGGCTGTCGCAGTAGAAGTATTCTTTCCACTGATCGGCAAGAACCCCGCCCACAGAGCCGACTGCTGCTTGGATGAGTCCCATGAGTTTTCCTCCTTTGTATGACAAACAAGAGTGTTCTGACAGTTTTTTCCATTTTATCATATTGCATGGAAAAGTGCACTGTCATAAATGACAGGTTGGACGAAAAAATTGAAAAAGCAGGAAAAATAACCCCGCCTCCACTATGCGCGGGAAAACGACACATTAGGGGGCGCTGCCTGCGTAGCCGCGCTCGGTCGCCTCGACGGCGAGACCGACGATGCTCTTGTAGCCCGTCTTGGCGAGCATATTGCCAATGTGGAAGTTGACGGTGCGCTTCGTGATGCCGAGCTCGGCGGCGATTTCGTCATAGTTCATGTTGCGGCAGATGCGCTGCAGGATGGCGAGTTCGCGCTCCGTGAGTGGGTTGTCCGTGCCGCCGAGTGCACATCCGGCGGCTGCGCTCGGGTAGATCCGTCTACCCTCCATGGTGGCGCGGATGCAGTCGGCGAATGCCTCGCTCGAGGACTCCTTGTAGATGAAGCTGTCCGCGCCCGCGTCCTTTGCCCACTCAAGAAAGGCGACCTCCTGCATGCCCGTCATGAGGACGATGCGCAGGTTTGGAAACTGCTTCTTGAGCCGCGTACAGATCTGAATGCCGCTCGTGCGTCCCTCCATGCAGATGTCCATGAGAACGAGGTCGGGGGCAAGGCGTATGCACGCCTCCTCTGCCAGCTCCGAGAGAGTGCAGGTGCCGACAACCTTGATGTCATCGAGGGGGGCGAGGATCTTGACGAGGCCTTCGAGCAGTATTTTCTGATCGTCCACGAGAAGAATTTTAATCATCCTGTTTTTCCCCTATCTGTGCATCGAGTTCAAAATGCGGTGTGTGGGTGATGATGAGCCGCCCGCCGAGTTCGTTCATGCGGCGGATCATTCCTGTGAGCCCGCCGCCGGGACGGAGCGTCGTGCAGCCGATGCCGTTGTCCGAGACACGCAGCCGTCGCTCCGTGAGTGTGATGCGGATCTCGTTCGCGCGCCCGTGACAGACAGCGTTGCTGAGTGCCTCGCGGATGATGGCGGCAAAGGCGCGTGCACGCCGCAGGTTGCGCGGCAGCTCGCCTGTGAGCGCAATGCGGATGCCGAGCCGCCGATAGGTGTCCGTCATATCGGCGAGCAGTGTTGCGGGATGTGCCTCCTGTGCGAGCGGTACCGACTCGAGGAGGCTGTCGATCCGTACGATCGTATCCAGTGCGTCCTTCGGCGCGGCACTCGCGAGCAGCTGCTGGAGCATACTGATGCGCTGGCCGAGGATGTCGTGCACGCGCGAGGTAATCTCGTGGAGGGCGCGGTGACGCTCCGCCTTTTCGAATCGCGCGAGCAGATCCTTCTGCGCGCCGATCATGTTCGTGAGGGCTTCGTTTTTCGCCGCGAGCTCGCGCGTGACGGCATCCAGCTCCGTCACACAGGAGGCGGTCAGCTGCCAGCCGTCCAGATCACCCGCGAGCTGTACGCGCTGCACGAGCCACACGTCGCCGGCGGCAAAGCGGAACAGGACGGCATCCTCGCGCAGTTCCTTTTCTGCCACAGCGGGCGCATCAAACGCCAACAGATCCCGCCAGAACACCGCCGCATTCCGATACTGCCGTCCACAGAGCCGTTCCATGAAATGCAGCATGGCGATGTTGACGAGCACGGCACTGTGGTCCGCACGGGCAAAGAGCAGCCCGTCGGGCATGAGATCCAGCCCCGCGCGGATGGAGGCGGCGGTTACGGCACGGCTGCGCTGCCGCTGTGTACGCGCGGCGAGGAATAGGAGCCGCGCCGTCAGCATCCCGAGGACGAGCAGTGCACTCATCGGGAGCAGCCTGTCCAGCGGAGGCAGGGAGAGCACGCCCCCCCCGATGAGCAGCAGCGAGGGGACGAGTCTGCGCTCACAGGCGGTGCATCCGATCACGATCGCTGCGATGCCCACTGCCCAACGCTGTGGCAGGAGCCACTCATCGGGCGGCAGCTCCATGCGGATGAGACTCCAGCTGCCGCCGAGGAGAAGCGTCATATAGAGCGCGAGGAGCAGTGCCGCCGTATCCGGCAGGGCATGATGGATGCGGCGCTGCGGGAGGTTTGCGATGCTGCGGCAGAGAATCGCCGTCTGTGCGATGAGGACGAGATTTGCGAAGAGAACGAGGGCGAGGATCGTCTCATAGCCGTATGCACTCAGTCGTTCCATGAAGAACCCTCCGTCTCCCCCGCGCGCGGTTCGCATGCCTGTGCACGGGCATCGCCGCCCGCTGCCGCGCACGTCGCCGCATTATCTGCAGCAGCGGTTTTCTCCGTCTCTGCGGGGCGGACACGCAGAGAGAGCGCATAGCCACGGTCGGCGAGGGCGATCCGTACCGCGTGCCGCGCCTGCCAGTCTGCCGTCCACGGTGCGATCCAGTCCGCCGGTTCGAGCAGGAACGTGAGCGTACCGTCCGCGAAACGGCAAAATACATCCGTTGTTTTCTCCCGCGCGGCGCGTGCCAGAAACTCCGCGAAGAAGTCAAACAGGGCAAGCGCATCCGCCTCCGGAAGCGGTTTTTGCTGTGCCCATTCCACGCCTACATGCAGTCCGAGCGGACGCAGGTAGGTGCACGTCTCCGAGACCGCCATCGAGAGCTCGTCGGCACGGATGTAGCCGTCCTCCTGTCCCTTGAGGAAGAGTACGCAGCGCTTTTTGAGATAGGAGGAGAGCAGGTTGAGCCGACGGATCAGCAGCGTGACCGCCGCCTCGTCGTCCGTCGCCATCAGCTGCTCGCGGAAGGCACGCAGGAGCGGACGTTTTGCCGCGAGGATCGCCTCCAGTTCCTCCGAGAGCTGACGGCGAAGCGTGAGCCTGAGAAGCCGCTTTCGGATCGTGTGCTCCTCCCGCAGGACACTCTGTGCACGCAGGAGTGCGTCACGGGTCAGTGTGAGCCGCCGTTTCTGCTCGTGCAGGAGAGAGAGATCCTCCTGCCAGAGGAGCGCGCCGCCGTCCACCTCCATGCGCGAGGTGCGGATGTCACGCTGCGGTGCACGCGTCCGCGCCGCTGAGACGAAGACGGGCGTGCCTGCCGCATCCGTGAGCTGCATCGCGAGCCGCGAGTGCGTGAAGAACTTTTGATGCAGACGGTTCGACGGCATCAGCCCCGTGCGCATACAGAGCTCGATGAGCAGCAGGAAGAACAGTGCCGTCACCGATGTCAGCTCCGCCCATTGCACCCACGCAATCAACTGATAGGCGATCGAGTACACGATGAAGGCGAAAAACAGCGCAAACGGGAGTATCATCGTATTTCGCAGAACCTGCTGCGCCTTCGCCTTTTCGAGGAGGAGCAGGAGCGCGGCGAAGATCTCGGAGAACCAGAGCGTCCAGTAGGCATACGTGCCCCACGCCATGTGCTCCGACCACTCCATCGTCTCCGTACTCCATGTGAAGTAGAAAAATTGATGATGCAGATCGTTGCAGAGAATGAGCACAGCGAGAAAGAGATTGACGCCGAAGACTGCCTTGAGCCACGGCGGCATTGTGCGTTCCAGCACGTCCTCATCCGATGCCCATGCGATCCAGAGCAGTGCCACCGAGAGCCCGCCGCGAAACACATAGTAGAGATACCAGAGGAGGCGTTCGAATGCCTCGTCGTGCGTGAACGTGAGAATCTTTGCCATGCGGTCGAGTTCCCAGAGCAGGAGCATGGCGATGAGAAGGAGAACGGCCCGCCGCGCTCCGTGGTGGAGCACGCGCTGCCGGAACGTCATTCCCCAGACAACCGTCACAATGAGGGTGAGGACGAGGATGATGAACCGCTCATGCGGCTCCGACGGCGCGAGGAGGGGGCGCTGTCGGATCTCCGTGTGGTAGCGTGTGTTTGCTACACGCAGGGAGAGGAGAAAATCGGGCGGCACCGCGCGCGCGGGGAGGATATCTGCGGGTGGGGGGTAGCCTGCCGCCGCCAGCTCCTCGAACAGCGCATCGGAAAATGTGAGCGGCGTGCGCGAGAGCAGCCCCTTTGTGAACGAGAGGGTCCCATCCACAGGGGTGACAATCGTGAGGCGTGCGCCGCGCCGAATGAGACGGTCTGCCTCGTGGGCAAAGAGCACATAGACATCGTGCTCCCCCCTCTCGGCAAAAAGTCCGCGAACGCCTCGGTGCAAGGGATACAAACGGAGCGTTCCCATCTCCTGCATACGCGCGAGTTGTGCAAACGAAGCATCGAGATCGGGAGCGATGCGCTGTGCGAGCGCGAGGAAAAAGATCTCACGCTCAGGTGATTTGTCGGGCAGGACGACCGTGACATTCTGCCGAAGATCCGCCCAGTGTGTCACAGGCACGGGAGTACCCTCGGGCACGGCGAACACGACAGTCGCCGTGAAATGTGGATACCAGTACAGCGGCTCCGATGTTCCGCGCTGAAACCGCTCCGCCTCGAAATCGTAGACTTCGATTGCATCCACGCGGCGATCCTGGAACAGTTCGAGACGCTTGTGCGTACATCCCAATATCTCCATCGGTTCCATGCTCGCGCGGCGCAGGATGTTGACATACGCCGTGCCATAGTTGCGGTCATAGCCGAGTGTGAGCGCATCCGCACGCGCGGCAGGGAGAAGGAGGCAGACCATGACGAGCAGACAGAGCGAAAACAGGGACAATGATCGCAGTCGTTCCATCGCCGCACCTCCCTCTATTTATATTATTTCGTTTGAAACGTATAAAATTCCTTGCGCGAAAAGTCCTATTAGCTAAGAAGTTAGAACAATTTACGGGGTGTTTTCTGTGATTTCTTGTGAATTAACTTGTTTCATGGTAGAATGAACCCAGTTTTGCGACAAAACAATTTCTGCCCGATTGGGCACGATCAGAACGGAGGACACCGTGCGACACATCCAACACCTTGTTCCCCTCGCGCTCATGGGCGCATCCCTTTCCTGTGCCGTGCCCGCCGCAGCTGCCGCACTGCCGCCTGACGCGGCGGAGCAGAGCACACCGGAAGAGCAGCGCATGGACACAGCGAACGTCGAGAAAACACCGCGCTTCGAGTTCTGGGGCGACTACCGCTGGCTCTACGGCAAGGCACGCATGGAGCTTCCCTCCGTGCATCAGCAGCGGGACGTATTCCTCTCCACACGTCGCTTCCGCATTGCGCCGACCGCTCACCTGGGCGGCGGGTGGAGCGTCAGTGGGATGCTTGAGGACATCCGCTATGACAAGGACACGATCGCGGGCGCACATCGGAATGACCACCATCTCTACCTCTCGCGCCTCTACACCGAACACGAGAACGGACATGGCGCGAAGATCCGCGCGGGCAGATTCATCTTCACCCCGATCGAGGGCAACGTCTTCGACAAGCGCGTCGAGGGTGTACGCTGGCGGTACGGCGACAAGAGTGTTGGGATGACCTCCATCTTCTACGGGCGCACCGTCGCGCCGACGGGAGACAAACGGAAACGCGGCGTCATCCTCGGCTATGAGCGGAACCGGGCGAAGTGGATGGGCGGCGCGTTCTACTACGATATGGAGACGGAGCTGCCCGCCGTCACACGGGAGCGGGCGATGAAAGACCCGCTTGCCCTCCACAACGGCATCGACCATCAGCGCATCCTCGAACTCTTCGCAGGTTATCGGTTTGATCGATATCGCAGCATCGAGGTCGAGTACCTGCACGGGTGCGCAGAGACCGATCTCGACCGCTATGACGACGAGGGACACGGGTATGTGGCGACGCTGCGTCTGCGCCCCTCGCCCGATGTGGAGAAGGCGGGCGACTACGGCGCGTGGATCGCCTACTATCATCAGCCGCGTGCGACGTATCTCCATCACGCGATGGACGGCGATCCGACCTTCTTCGGACGTGCGGGATTCCGCGGTTGGGGGGCGCGTGCCGACATCGTCCTTGCGCGCGGCGTTGCACTCGCCGTCGAGGGCTTCGACCTGCGCCCCGCCCGCTCCGGCACGTCGCTCTTTATGGGGCGTACCTTTGACGGCGCACGGCAGAAAGTGCTCGGAATGAGTTTGACGGCGTATTTTTGAAAAACAAAGAACAGGTGTGCAATGCAGTATTTGCATTGCACACCTGTTCTTGCGTTCACCAACTATTCCATCGGATACGCCGCCGTAAAGAGGCGCGGTGCATCCTGCCGTGTAATCGTGAGGGTGAATGCACCCGCTGCGTAGGAGGCGAGCACGGAGTCCGGGTAGTAGATCACGAGACTCCCGTCGGCTGCCATGTACCAGCAGAACGACGAAAGCCCCTTCTCTGCCGGATGCTGCATGAGCAGTGCCTCCATGATACCGTGCGGGAAATCCCGCTCCACTGCTGCGGGATACTGCGTTTGGAATGCCGCCTCGATGGCGGCGATCAGGAGCGTTCGGTTCGTGACAATCTCATCGAGCGCGATTTGCCGCCCCGTTTTCCGATCAAAGGTATACGCATCGACATGGGCGATGGGATGCGCGCCGCCCGCATACGATGACCCCTCCATAAAGAACGAGACGAGCTGCTCATCCACCCGTCCCCACCGCGAGATGGGCGTGATATCGCTGTAATAGAAGGGGAGCTCGTACCCGTCCCTGCGCACTTCCTCGCTGGCGGTACGGATCGAGCTGTGCCATGCGCCCATGCTCTGTTCCGAAGACCACTCTCTAAATGCCTTTGCCAGCGGTGAGATGTCATCATCCACGAGCGCAATCTCGGGATAGACGGCGCGGTAAGCCTTGACCTCGTTTGTGTCGTAGACCGTCAGGACATGATCCTCGACCGTGAGCCACGAGACAGGGGGTTCTACGGAGCGTGACCAGTCCCGCGCCGCCATGTCCTGCACGTTCTCCAGAGACTGTGGCGGCCGTGTGTGCTCCTCCGTTCGGTCATTCAGGACACCTTCTGCTGCCGAGAGAGGCGCACAGAGGAGGAGCGCGGACAGGAGGGCGGATAGAAACGTTTTGGTATGCATGGTTGTTCCTCCTTGCGTAAATGTCGGGGAATGAGTGATTCGTCGTGTTTATCTTAACATGAAAATAGTGCGCTGTGACCTGTCACAAATGACAGGTTTTTGAGAAAATTTTTGATAAACCTGTCATTTATGACAGTACACTCTCCGAATCATTTCGACTATAATAAGACAAATGAGCTGCGCAGCTTCATTTTCCGAGCAGTCTGTGTTGAAAAGGAGATGATGTACCATGAAACGGGCAGCTAAAGTGATGGCACTGGTCTTCACGCTGATGCTGGCGATGTCCTCCGTGACACTGGCGATGTGGCACGGGACAATCAGTCAGAGCGACTTCCAGAACCATGTGAAGGCGGGCAAGTTTGCAATCTTCGTCAAGAGCGGCAGCACGATCACGATGTACGAGCCGAGCTCACCGTCGTCGGCGGTCAGCGAGTTCCGCAGCGCACTGCCGAGCGGGCGGATCGATGTCTACACGGGCAACATCGCCGTGCGGGACTACCTTGAGGAGTATGGCTACTACGATGACTACTACAGCGGCGTGGATGTCGGTGGTGGTGCGCGAGCCTTCCGCTTTACCGAGTGGCAGAGGATGTGAGCATAGCGCTGAAAGCACTATGAACTGCTGCTAGGGACACAAAAGCGGCTGCTGTACGAAGGGATAACCTTCATGACAGCAGCCGTTTTCTTATGTTTTTGGGTGCTTTAGGAATCGCTGAATTTATCAGTGCTTCCTTTACTTCTCGTGCAGCCAGATCGCACGGATGCCGGGGCTGTGCTCGGCGCAGATGTAGAATGCGATCTGCGCTGTGTCGCCGTCGTAGAAGTAGCCGCAGACGGGCGGTGCGTTGTTGCTGCATTTGGGCTTCGGCAGGTAGCTGTACGCCTCCTCAAGATCCTCCTTCGTGCTGTCCAGATGGATGCCGCGCGGTGTCTCAAGGCTCTGCGACTCCTCGGACGGCTTTGAAAGGTACTCGTTCACGTCGTCCACGCCGAGATGCACGCTGATGACGTGCCAGCCCCTGTCCGAGCTGCGGTACGTCACATGGAGCGACGCGCCGTAGTCAATGGCGTGTATGCCGACATCCTCGCCGTTCCACACCTCCACACCATCTGCGTAGTGATTGCCATTGCCGTAGAGCTCCTCGACCTCGGCACGCGTATCGCCGATGCGGATGCCGCCGAGGGCGAACTCCTCCTCCGGTAGATTGGCTGCCGCACACGGCTGTGCGGAGGCGAGCAGGATGCACAGGAGCAGGGCGTATAGAAGTTTTTTCATGATGTCCTCCTTCGTTCGGTGATGCCTATCGTTTAGCATAAAAGATTTCTCCTGTGGGAAGCACCGATGACCTCCTCAATCGGACAAAAAATCTACGCCAATCTGAGAGCCTATTTTATCAGCGCTTCTGTGTGTATATCAGGAACCGAATCCGAACAGCCCGCGCAGACGCTGTCCGAACGATTTCTGCAGCACCTGATCGAGCGGAAGGACGCGGTGCAGGAACGGCGAGCCGACGCGTTTGACCGCAACGGGCGGCGTGCGCACCGTGTGCTCCGTCGACATCGCCTTCGGGTGAGACGGTGCACGCGAGACGTACCGTTCCTCCCGCCCGTATTGATAGAACAGTGCGGCTGCCTTGCCCGTCTGTCCGTTCACCGCGATGCGTACCTGCCGTGCGTTTTCACCGTCCTCTGCGCGCCGATCCAGATAGTAGACGGGCAGGAGGAAGGTTGCGCTCTTGTGCTTGCGGAAATCCTGCCCCCAGAGCATGATCTCCGCTTTCGTCAGCCCGAATGCATCCTTTAGGTCGGTGACGAGCCGCTCCGCGAGGAGATTGTCGATCACATCCGCGCGTGAGGCGTTGTTTGCCGTCGCCGCAACGCGGAAGATCCCCTCGGCAAAGGCGGGATCGAATGGAATCACCGCGCCGAAATCCCACGGGTCGAGCCGATCGAGCAGGTGGATGTCATAGAGTGTCGTATCGGGGCACGCCCAGTTGACGATCTCTTCGTACGCCTCGAAATCACCGCGATTGCTGTGCGTGGACATCTTGACACTGAGATCGGCAAGTGAGAACGGGATGTAGACCGCCGCCATCTCCGCGCGGATGCGCCGCTCGATGTCCTGCCCCGCGAACTCCTGCGGAAACTGCTGCGCGAGCACCCGTGCGGCATTCTGCGCCTGCGTCATCGTGACAGAGAACGGAATCGCCTTTTCGGGGATATTCTCCGCGCCAACCCCCATGATGAATTCCCGCCGATAGCCGCCGGGGCGTACGAGCTGCTCGTCCTCGAATGTATTGCTGCAGTAGCCGCACGTAAAGAAATGCTGCGTTGACTCGCCCGTGAACTCGCCGCCGCAGAACGGGCATATGAACGTTAGGCGGCAGACCCCTGCGAACGCTGCCGTCGTCGTCTCGTCCCAGAGCGCGAGCTTGCCCGCGACACTGTTTTGGCGGTATTTTTGACTGAGAACCCGCGCATCGTGTGGGTCGACCTCCGTCATCACCTCCACATGGCCGAGCTTCATCGCCCCGTCCACGATCTGTACGGGCTTGTGACGGAACGTGATCGGCGACGACCAAAAGACCTGCTCGTTCGTCCACGGAACCGACGTGCCGCAGAACGCACAGACATATGCCGCCGCCTTCTGATCCGAGTACATCGCTCCGCCGCAGCTGCGGCACTGGA
This sequence comes from Centipeda infelix ATCC 43532, assembly GCF_000234095.1. Classification (GTDB taxonomy): domain Bacteria; phylum Bacillota; class Negativicutes; order Selenomonadales; family Selenomonadaceae; genus Centipeda; species Centipeda infelix. Next base: position 154,146 of record NZ_JH376798.1, on the reverse strand, counting down.
TTGCGCGAACCTCCTCGGGCATGAAGATCACCTGCCTTTCGATTATTTTGTGGAAGCATGAGATTTATCAGCGATTCCTATAATTTTAGCATAAAAGATCTCCCTTGTGACCTGTCATATATGACAGGTTTTCGAACAAAATTGAAAAATTCACGGATGGAGAGAAGGAAAATGAATCATAAATACCGAATGGTTTATCGAACGATAGACATGAAAACATAGTCCAGTAAATACATGCGGAAATGGGAAAAAGACCGATGCAACCAAAAAGGGAGGAATGTGCGGTGAAGAAACTGCTGCTTTTGTGCATGGCATTTGTGCTTCTCGCATTCGCAGGTGGCTGCGGGAGAGACTGCGCGGACGAGGTGCACGGTTCGCAGCTTGTCTATGCCACAAAGGACTACGATCAGCTCAACGTGCTTGTGGATGAGTACTCCGAGGTTGGGCAGCTGCTGTTTGACGGGCTGATGCGCCGTGACGAGAACGATGCCATCGTCCCAGCGCTCGCTGCGTCGGTGGAGTATGACCCTGAGACCTATACCTATGTGTTTCATCTGCGCGAGGACGTGCGCTGGCACGATGGGAAGCCGCTGCGGGCGGCGGATGTGAAGTTCACCATCGAGGCGATCAAGAATCCGCTCATCCGCTCCCTCCACGCATCGAATTTCGAGGAGGTACGCGAGATCACGGAGGTTGACGACCGGACGGTGCGCATCCGTCTGTCCGCGCCGAACGCGGCCTTCCTCGACTATATGATGCAGCCGATCCTGCCGGCGCATATCCTTGCGGGACAGGATCTCACAACGACGGGCTTCTTTCGCAATCCCGTTGGGACAGGTCCCTTCCGCATGGAGCGTTGGGAGGCGGGCAAGGAGATCGTCCTCGTGAAGAATGAGGACTACTATCGCGGTGCACCGAAGATCGACCGCTTCGTCGTCAAGATTGTGGCGGACGATGCTGCCGAGGCAAAGGCACTCGCCGATGGGAAGGTGGATCTGGTACGGCTCGCGCCGAAGACAGCGGCTCCCTTTGAGGGAAAGGACGGCTATCGCTACTACGCGATGAAGTCCGCGCACTATGGCTCGATCATGATCAACTGCACCCATCCCTACTGGAAGCACAACCGTGACCTCCTGCCTGCCATCGCCTATGCTATCGATCGCGCGGCAGTAGTCAACGAGGCGCTGCTCGGGCACGGGATGCCAGCCTATGGCCCGCTGCAGCGCAGCCCCTTCAACAATCCGAAGATCGAGCACTATGACTATGACCCCGCGAAGGCACAGGCGATGCTTGAGGCGGCGGGCTGCAGAAAGGGCTCTGACGGTTACTATATGCGCGGCGGGGAGGAAGTCGGATTCGTCCTCACGGTGAAGAATGACAAACGCAACCGCATCGATATTGCCAACGTGGTGGCGGCGCAGCTGCGTGCGGTCGGGATTCACTGCACCGTGGAGACCCCCGCAAAGGTCGACTGGGACGGACAGATGGCATACCTCAGCGGCGTGGGGAACGAGATCGATCCGGATTCGCATACCTACAAGGTGTACTCGACGAATGCACGGGGGAACGACAGCCACTACTCGAATCCGCGCGTGGACGAATACCTGCTTGCCGCCCGCCGCGCAACCGACACCGCCGAGCGGATGCGCCTCTATGGGCTCTTTCAGGAAGAAGTGACGAAAGACCTCCCCTATATCTACATCTGCTACATCGACTTCATCTACGTGACGAACGCACGTGTCCACGGCATCACGCCGAACCGCCTGCTCGGCTATCGCGGCGTCGGCTTCTTCTGGAACGTCAACGAGTGGACGGTGGAGTAGAACGTACTCCATGTCAAACAATAGGAGTGATGATGTTGAAGCCGAATGCATCGAAGAATGAGATTGTTTATTTCGTGGGTGACATCACAACGCTCGCCGTAGATGCCATCGTAAACGCGGCGAATTGTAGCCTCCTCGGCGGCGGTGGCGTTGACGGAGCGATTCATCGGGCGGCGGGCAGGGAGCTCCTCGCGGAGTGCCGTACGCTCGGCGGCTGCGCAACGGGCGCGGCAAAGATTACGAAGGGATATCATCTGCCCGCGCACTATGTGATTCATACGGTTGGTCCCGTCTACAGCGGCAGCACATCCGATGCGGAGCTCCTGCGCTCCTGCTATTGGAACTCTCTTGCACTCGCACGGACACACGGACTGCATACCATCGCGTTTCCTGCCATCTCAACGGGTGTCTACGGCTATCCGAAGGAGGCGGCGGCAGAGATCGCACTCATGACGATTCGGGAGTGGTTTGACGCGCATCCGGATGCAGACATGCGCGTCACCATCGTGAGCTTCAGCGCGCAGGACGATGCGGTCTATCAGAATCTACAGAGGGAATTTCGGCAATCATAGGCAGGGAGAAATGAGATGAGGGAATACGAATGAATTTGATATGGTCACAACTGACATAATCTGCAAGTTGTAAAATATGCTTAATACTATGAAAGAAAATAGCCTAATGGCCGAGTCGGTTAAAGGTGTTGTGCGTCAAAAAGGCTGTCACACGTTGATACGAGTGCAACAGCCTTCGGTTATGGGCCTCTAGAGGGGCATGTATAAAACATCCGATTGACGGATGTTGTGATTATCTGGCGGGGTCACAAGGACTTGAACCTTGCCATAGCGCTTTGCTATTTTGAAAAGTGCAGCCTCTCTCGACTATTGCTCCCATTATTGGCATTAACCCCGCAATGCGCTATCATACCCCGCCAATAAAGTACAAGCCGTCATAAGAAATCCTCCGATCAGAACAAACATCTTCTTGAGCCTTGTTTTACAAGCAGGATAAACCTGAATGACCAAGGTGGTTAGAAATGACGCGATGGAGCTGAAATTCCCAAGATTCGCTACACTTAAAAATACTTTTTTATTATTATATCATATAAAAGACAAAAAGTCGATGAGCTTGCAAGAATGACCGATTGTGGTAAAATACATTTAGCATAAATTAGGAAGGTGAGTAAAGGCATGGGCATTTTTGCGGGGAATGATTTCTTGCGAGATGCGCTGCTGCAGCTCCTTCGTCGTCATTTTCCCAATGGCTATCGGCTCAATTCGCCGATTGCAATGCGGCAGCTGCGTGAGCGCTGGCGGGAAGATCATGGTGGTGAGGAGCTGCTGGCATCGGATCATGCTGTGCGTGCACAGATTGCTGCGTTCACCATACAGGACGGGCAGATGGCATTTCTGATTCCTCGCGATGTCTTGGACTGGCTGCAGTTTATTGTTACGACTTATCTCGGAAAGTCGCAGGTCATCTTCTATGAGGCGTTTTTCACACGCCATCAAAAGGAGTTGAGCGATGCGCATATATTTAGCGAATCCATCTTGATTGCTGTCTTGCGGCAATTATTCCCCGACCTGCACTACGAAAAAATGTACTTTGGGAAGCGGGATGGTACTCTTTTTGATGTAATCACAGACGACATAATAGCGATCTGGGGCGATAAGGTACTGTGGACGTATGAGGAACTGGCGGATCGGCTCTATATCCCCTATGACAAAATCAAGCAAACATTGGGGGCACGCGGTGCTTTCCTGTGGGTGTCGAACGAGACGTATACGCATGTTTCGCGTGTTGCAATCCGTGATGAGGTGAAGATTCGGCTGCGCGAAAAGGCTCAAGAGCTTTCGGAACAGTATGTATCCTATAACATTAAGGAACTCCCGGTCGATGATGTTCTTGCTGAGAATTATGAACTTGAGACGGATACGAACTCGGCTGTTTATGATGCAATATATGAACTTTGTTTGGCGGATGGATACAGCAGAAAAGGAAATATACTGACTAGAAAAAGGTCGTTATCGAGTGGAGAAATGGCGAAGAAAACCTCGCCAATTGACCTAATGCGTGCGTTTTGCAGAGGTTTGGATGTCTGTACGATGGAGGAGTTACAGGCGTACGCAAAATCGTTCACTGATAGTCCCACGATTGCTTTGCAGGCAGGAATAGAGTGTATGATACGACTGGACGAGGAACATTTTGTTTCCGATGCTCATGTAAATTTTGATGTGCCAGCAACAGATTGTGTGATTGACAGCATCATTGATGGGGAATACCTTCCACTAAAGGATTTTTATGCGATGTTTGCACGCTTTCCAGCGTGTGGGCAACAATGGAACTTGTTCTTGTTTGAAAGTTATTGCAGGAGATTCAGTAAATGCTTTTCAGTGTGGGCTCTGCGCTATAATAGTGATCACGTGGGCGCAGTGATTCGCAAGGATCGTACACTCAGAACTTATGATGATCTATTGGCTGATGTTGTTGTTCGTGCAAATATAGAACTCGATCCAGAAACTGTAGGAAGATTTTTGCGTGATTCAGGTTATATTGTCAGAGCTGTCACGGGACGCCAGATCAATGCTGTGATCGCTCTAGCGAAGGTGAGGGGTTGAAATTTATTCCTATACGTATGATGACGAGACGGGGGGGCTGCTGTTAAACTCCTCACCGACGAAGATGTCCAAGGAGCCTCGTCCTGTATATGCTGCCGAGTTGGATGTTTTGGGATTTGATGCGTATTGGAAGTATGCACATCAGAATGAGTTGCCCTATCTCTGGGCAGAGGCGAATTGCTACTACTACCGTGGGCAGATGGTTGCAAAGCTCAAGGGCGGCGATGTCTATACCGCACCGCAGATTGAGCTGATGCCGGATGAGAACGGCGACTTGCTTCTTCCGAAAGGCGCGGAGCTCATCTGTGTGGATGTTCCTCGTATGGTTGCGAAGAATCGCGAGATGCTGGAGTTGATCGAGCAGACAACGGTGAAGAAGATCGTCGCGGTCTATGAAAAGTACCGAGCGAAGCTGGATTGTTTTCATGTTGCGTTCTCGGGAGGGAAGGACAGCTGTGTCCTGCTCGATCTCGTGAAAAAGGCACTGCCGCAGGGCAGCTTTGTTGTTGTATTCGGAGATACAGGGATGGAGTTCCCCGATACCTACGCGCTCGTCGATCAGATAGAGGCAGAGTGCAAAGCCAAGGAGATACCGTTCTATCGGGCTGCCTCGCATTTTACACCCGCCGAGTCATGGAATCTCTTTGGTCCCCCATCGCGTACACTTCGCTGGTGCTGCTCGGTTCATAAGAGCACACCACAAGTGTTGAAATTAAGAGAAATTACCGGTAAGAACGACTATCGAGGTTTGGCTTTTGTTGGCGTGCGTGCACATGAAAGTGTTCGGCGGGCTGGATATCAATACTTCATTGATGGGGATAAAACACGAGGTCAGTATGGTTTTTTTCCATTACTAGAATGGACTTCAGCAGAGCTTTTCCTCTATATTTACACGTATGATATTTCTGTTAATGAGGCATATAAAAAAGGAAATTCCAGAGCAGGGTGTTTGGAGTGTCCTCTATCTAGTGGCTCAAGTGAGTTTATTCGTCATAGGGTATATCGGCAAGAAATTGCTCCATATTTTGATATTATTGAGAAAACGAGAGAAACGACATTTTCTCAAGAGGGGTTTCGAGATTTTATCAATCGAGGAGATTGGAAGCATCGGACAGATGGGCGCTTTATCGAGGGGGTCAAGAAAAGATACATAGAGGAAACAAAGGCGGGCGTTACCCATATAAAAATTACAGGTGCTTTGTCTGACTGGAAAGAGTGGATGCAAACGCTGGATTGGGATATTCCGTATTCTGTTGAAGAGGGGAAGAATAGTTATACGATTTCTGTAGCAGAGCAGATACTAAAGAGCAACCCGTCAAAAGCGAAGATTTTTCGGCAAGTCTTTCGCAAAGCTGCATATTGTTCGTCTTGTACGGTTTGTGCCGGGCACTGCAGACATGGATGTATATCGTTTGCAACAGGCAAGGTCAAGATAGCAGACTGCAAGCATTGTATGGCGTGTCATGATATACCGGGCGGCTGCTTAATATATGATTCGTTGAAGATACCGACTGGAGGCGGAAACGTGAGATCAATTAACTCATTAGGGGCACATAGTCCTAAGACGGAGTGGTTGGAGGCATTTTTCCAAGGAAAGGATGATTTTTTCAATGAAAACGCCTTGGCAGCACCTCAGTTATTAAAATTCAAGCTCTTTCTACATGATGCCGGATTGATTGATAAAGTACATCTTACGGCATTCGGCGAACTGATTTGTGATATTGGATGGAGCACAGAAATTGCGTGGGGACTAATACTAACAAATTTAGCGGCAGAGAATCCACAGCTTGCTTGGTATATCCAAAAAATGGAGATTGGCGCGAGCTATTCGAGAAAAAATTTGATAGATATGCTGCAAATTGAGGGGCTGAAGGAACGTCCTTCCGAGCTCGTGGCTACTGCTTATCGCAGAATTGTCTCCACGCCCCTCGGCACTGTTCTAAACTTTGGCTATGTGTCGGAGGATGGGAGTCTCTGCCGAACGAAATGTGTGCTTTCGGATGCGCGTGTGTTTCTCTACGGGCTGTTTAAGTTCGCGGAGAAATGCGGTGACTATAAAGCGTTCACGCTCTCGACGCTGCTCAATGACACAATTGAGCGTGACGGTATTAGTCCGACGCGGATCTTCGGTGTGACGCGCGAGGAGGCGGAGCCGATGCTGAGGGGGCTTTCGGCGAAGTATCCGGATTTCATTGATGTGTCCTTTACGCATGATTTGGAGAAGATCACGCTGGCAGAGGATAAGAGTTCCACAGATGTATTGGAACTCTTCCGCACCGAGGAGGTCTGAGGAAATGGCACAGGGAATGTATCGCACATATTTTGACTTTGACGAGAACTATTTTCCTCAGATAACGGACTCCTCGATTCGGGACTCGAAGAACCTGTGGCTGAAAACCTATCCGCATGAGAAGTTTCTGGAACTGCTGAAAAAGATGGAGCGTGTGATGGCGCGGCAGGAGAAACGCTCGGTGTGGATCTCGGGCGCATACGGCACGGGCAAGTCACAGTGCGCCTATACGCTCAAGAAGATTCTCGATGTACCCGAGTCGGAACTGCGCGCCTACTGGGAAGACTATAAGGCACTCGCACATGAGACTGATTTACTGGGCAAGCTGCTTGGACACAAGCAGGTAGGCAATGGCATTGTGACGGTGTACCGCTACGCGGGAACTCCGCACTCGACGCAAGATCTGCTCATTGCCGTGCAGGAGAGTGTGCAGGCAGAACTTCATGCGCGTGGCCTTTACGAGGGAGAACATACGCTCAAGGAGAGTGTCATCGCATGGCTGGAGGCGACTGAGGCGCGCAAGATCTTCGTTGACAGCGTGCTGCAGCAGCCGCAATGGACGGCATCGTTCGGCGGGATGATGGTCGAGGATATTGTCACACGTCTGCGCGAGGGCGGTGAGGTGCGTGACCTCATGGAGCGTATTACGCGACTCTCTAACGCCGAGGGCTTTACCATGATGCAGCTCGATATTGATCGTCTGATTGCGTGGCTGACGGATGTCATTGAGCAGAACAATATCAAACTCGTCTTTATCTGGGATGAGTTCTCGGATTATTTCCGCATGAATCGTGAGAGTCTGGCAGATTTTCAAAAACTGGCGGAGCTCGTGAATGCAAAGCATTTTTTCTTCGTTCCTGTGACCCATGAGACGGATCATCTTTTTACGCAGGTGGATGAGACGTGGAAGAAGGTTCGCGACCGTTTCATCGATGTCGGGATTACGTTGCCGGACAATATCGCGTTTGATCTCATCGGTGCGGCATTCAAACCGAAAGCTGCCGCGGCGCAGGATTGGGCGGAGGTGGAGGGCGATCTCAATGGTCGTCTTCATGAGTCCCGTCGTCGCGTGATGGATGTCGCGGGCATCACGTCTGAGGATGTGATCCGAAATATCATGCCTCTGCATCCGATGACGGCTCTGGTTCTCAAACATATTGCATCCTCGTTCCAGTCGAACCAGCGTAGTATGTTTGATTTTATCAAGTCGGTTGGGGATGAGCAGGTCAAGGCATTCCAATATTTCATCGATCATACGGGTCCGTATGACGAGCATCCTCTGCTGACGGTGGATCAGCTCTGGGATTTCTTCTATGTGCGTGGAAAGGCAGATCTTGCAACCCATATCCGCATGATTCTGGACACCTATGAGCAGCAGAAGGGTTTGCGTGAGGAACAGCAGACGGTACTCAAGGCGATTTTGATCCTGCTCGCGGTGGATAAGCAGCTGGGCGGCAGCATCGAACTTCTGCACGCGACGGATCAGAATCTCTCCTATGTGTTTGAGGGGGATGATGATCTGGGCTCTCGTGTTGCCGCGATCGCACAGTCTCTCAAGACGCAGGGGATTTTGATCCAAACGCCGCGTCAAAAGGGAGAACCGACGTATGAGTTGGCACTGCTCAGCGGCGATCAGGGGAAGATCGAGCAGTACAAGGAGGGGCTGCGCAAGACGAAGACGGATAAGCTGGTGGAGACGGGGAATCTTGGCAAGATCCTGACACTCCACCCCGAGGGGGTGAAGCCACGCTTCCTGAGCAGTCTCGGCAGCATTCAGACGGTGACGGCGGATAACTTTACCCGTATTATCAATGGGATGGAGAAGCCAGTGGAGGCGTGGCGTTTTCAAGCCGTCCTTGCCTTCGCCAAGGACGATATGGAGGCGGCTGCTTTCCGCTCCAAGATCAAGGACGCAGCGTGTGATTCGAAGTATGGGCATATCACTTTTATCGATGCACTGAGCACGCCGCTTGGAGCGGACGATTTCGAGAAATATGTGGAATACTCCGCAATGGCGGAATACTATCAGGGGAATAATCGGACGGCGGCCGATCAGCAGGCAAGACATGCGAACGCTGTACTGGAGCAGAGCTGGAAGAACCGTATCTACAGCGGTCGCTTTATCGTCTATACGACGCAGCAGCCGGACGGAATCTCTCTGACGCAGGCAAGTGATGTGTCCGGCGTTCTTAAAGCGATTGTGCTGCGTCAATTTCCGAACGCCTTTGATGTTGAGAAGACAACCACGGAAGGGTATTATAAGACAAATGCGCTAAAGCCATCGGCGCTCGCCGGCATCAATGGCGTAGTGTCAGGTACAATCAAGGATGCGGACAATCGTGTCTTGTCCGAGGTGTGGACGCTCCCCGACTATTGGCAGAGAGCGGAGACGAAGAGTCTTCCCATCTCTGTGATCAAGAGGGATCTGGAAGCTCGCATCGCTGCCCACTTCTCTCAGGCGGGGCAGATCGGCGTTGCCGAGCTATGCGATGTGCTCCTGTCGGAGTATGGGATGCCTCCGTGCAATCTCACGGCGTTCCTGCTCGGTTTCCTACTGCGTCCATACGCAGGCGATCCCTATCGCTACGGCGATGCGGCGGGAAGCTCGGGGGCGATGACTGCCGAGAAGCTAAAAGAGATGCTGGGGGACTGTATTGGCGATCTGGCAAAGGGAAAGACACCGCAGGATACCTTTATCGTGGAGATGACGGCAGAGGAGCGCGCCTTTTATGAGATAACGCAAAAGGCGTGGGGCCTATCGGAGGCAAGCTGTACGTCTGTGGCGCGGGTCTCCATTGGCATCCAAAATCGCATGAAGGAATGGCAGCTGCCGCTTTGGTGTCTCGCGTATGTGGCAGAGGAGAATCTGTTCGCTGTTGTTGAGTTGTATTCCCTTCTGCAGCAGAAGGAGGGGCGCGAGGCACACGGCATCATGATGGCTCTTGGAAGCTCTCCGCAAGAACAGCCCTCGTTGGCGGATGAACTAAAGGAGCTGCTCTGTGTGGAGCGGCTGGAGGAGGGGATGAATCTCTTCCTGAAATCCTTTGCCGATGGTGAACTCCTGCATCTTGCGGATGAAGTCGGGCGGCGCGGGCAGCTGCTCCAAGATATACGACACAAGTTTTCACAGAAGTATGCCTGCCTCTGGAGCAAGGAGACGGGGGAGGAGCTCCTGCGGGAGCTTTGCATGGAGTATCGCGCGATTCGCGCGACGAATCGGGTGCTCAATGCACAGCTTCAAGAGTGGACTGTGGCGCGTGCGGCGTGGAAGGAACGCCTGAGCTTCCTGCGTATCTCGGCAGAATTTTTGGCGGAGCAGTCCGAAGCGTTTGCGAAGACGAGGCATATCCTCCAACTGCTGGCGAAGGGCGGTGATGTCCTGCCCGAGCATGTGCGTGACTTTGTTTCGTTGATGGAACAGTATGGTGCCGAGATGGAGCAGGTGCTCGGTGAGGAGGATGTGTTCTTTGCCAAGGTGTATGCTCCCTATCTGGATGGGCTTTCTGAGGCAGAGCGGAAAACAATACGGAGCAAGGTGGAGCAGGGGCTTTTCCTCAAAACGAAAACCCACTGCAATGAGGCGGTACGTTCCTGTGCGGAGGAGTATCGGCGCAGTCAGCTCAAGGAACAGCTGCGCGATCTCTGGAAGGAGAAAACGGGCTCGCTCAGTCCGCGCAAATGGTCGGAGCAGTACCAAACACCTGTACTTGCCTGTGTGGGGGCGGATGAATACGATGCGGCGCAGCGTGTATTCTCCTATATTGATCATCGTGACGGTAAGGACGAGGAACTGAAGGCGGCGATTGCCTTTTTGGAGAATGCGGCTTTTATCACGGTGCTTTCGGATGGGGCACAGAGAGATGCAGCGTTCCGCAAAAATGTCATCGGGAAGTATGCGGGACTCTTGACTGATTTGCCGGTAGTACGTGAAAAACTGACGGCACTCGGTATCTCTCCGTACGACTGGAGAGGTCACCTGCGCGTTGAGGAAAAACTGAAGCAGCTTGCAAAGGCGAGCTACGATGCAGGCGGCTCCTCCAAGGTGCTCTTGAAGATCGACAGTATGGACGATGCAACGCTCAAGGCATATTTGAAGCGCCTTGTGGCAGATAATATGACGGTCGGGATGGAGATTCTGGAAAACTCGTAAACGGGAGTGAAATGCGATGGTGCCGGATTTGACAGCTGTCGAGCGATATTTGCAGGACAGGGAGCGAACGCCGTTCTTCCTCTTTGCGGGGGGCTCGGTCTATGCGCAGCTGCGCCACAGGCTGCAAGGTCTGGGGCTTCATTTGCTTACGCTGAGTTCGCTTTCCTCTGAGGAGGATCGGCTGCCGCTTCCCGATGACATTGTTATGACCATCAAAACGAAGGTGCAGAGTGGTGAGAAGATCCTCCTCATCGGCTTGGCGGAATATCTCGCCCTGTGTGGGGAGGCGGCAGCGCGCCGTCTCTTTTCCCGTCTCAAGTCGATGCCCTGTGGGGATGGTGCTGCTCTATTGTTGCTGCGCGGATTTTTCCGTTATGCGTCGGAGCTGTCCGAGGATCCCCGTATCGCAAACGGTGAGCGTCGCTTGGCACTGCGGCGCAGTGCCGAAGATGCGGCGGAGGACTCTGTGCTGGGGATGGATGTCTCTCTGAGCGTATTGCCGCCGGAGATTCCTATGGAGGTGGGAATACATGGTGCACGATCTTTGCTGGCGGCATTGGAGCAGGGACGCGACGGCACTCATATCGTACAAAGTCGGCAGAGTTTTCCCCATGCCCTCCTTCGTGTTCATCATGTGAGGGATGCGTTTGGGGTGATTTCGCATTTTTGTGAGGAATTTGCTCCCCTGCGCTCCTGCGGGACGGAGGCAGAATGGCAGCGGCTCTTGCAGGAGCTCTCCAAGGAACAGTGGAAGATGTCTGCCGTGTTCGCGCACTACGGACTGCACGGAGATTTGGCACAGCTTTTTCATGAGCGAACCAATGCCTCTGACTTTGATACATGGTTGTATTTTATTGCCCTGCGGCTGGCAGGGGACGACCTTGCGAAGAAGTATCCCTATCTTTTCTTTGCCGTACAGCAGGCGGAAAGTGCCGCAGGACTTCGTACGGCGGTTATTCATGCCATCTCAAATATTTCGCTTCAAAATCCGGAGTTTCAGAAGCTGTATCAGGAGCGGAAACGTCTCCTGCGCAACTGCTCCGAGGCAGAAATGGCGGAGTTTGTGCGGAAAAACCGCAGGATTCATGCAGAGCGCATCTACCGTTTGACGGATCGGACGGAGGTGGAGCGCGAGGATATGATCGCGGCACTTTCGCATGATGCAGATGATGGCTATGATGACTGGAAAAATTGTGGAATTTTGCAAACGGTCTATCCTTCGCTCTATGCCTATGCCTCCGACTACGTGTTCAAGGATTGTGCACGGGCAGCGGAACTGACGGAGTATTTCATTGCCTACAAGCGGCAGAAGCTCAGCAACTGCCTGGAAGAGGTGTTCCTATCTAAAGTGGATGCGCTTGCTGCGGCGCGGATTTATAATGAGCTTCCTGCGCGTGAGTCGCTGTTGGATGGTGTTCCGCAGGAGGGAACGCATCTCTTTTGGCTGGATGCGCTCGGCGTGGAGTATCTTGCCCTGATTGGGTCGTTTAGCAAACAGCTCGGATTGAAGATACGGGTGCAGGTGGGGCGTGCGATGCTCCCGACGATTACCTCGGTGAATCGGGCGTTTTACGCGCAATGGCAGGGCAGCAAAGCGGCAAGCAAGCGACTGGATGATCTGAAACATGGAGAAGAGAGCCGTTATAATTATACGCTGGAGAAGCATCCCATCCACCTTGCGAAAGAAATTGATGTGATTGAAGAATTGCTGCGTGATGCTGCGACGCAGCTTGCGGCGGGGAAGTGTCGCAGGTTTGTCATTGTGAGCGATCACGGAGCCTCTCGTCTGGCGGTGCGCAGGGAGAAGGAGGAGAAGTACGAGACAGATACGAAGGGGGAGCATTCGGGACGGTGCTGCCGTATGTTTTCGAACTATGCACATGATTTGCCTTTTGCAACGGTTGAGGGCGACTACCTCGTGCTTGCCGACTACGGCAGGTTCAAGGGGAGCCGTAAGGCGAGTGTGGAGGTACACGGCGGCGCATCGTTGGAAGAGGTGCTTGTGCCGCTCATCACATTGGAGCGTGCCGATGGGCAGACGGTTCATGTGAGCCTTGCGGATAAAAATGTGTTTGTAGATCGTAAGACCGGGCTTTGTCTCGCTCTTTTTGCCGATGCGCCGATCAACGCATTGGGGATCGTTTGGGAGGGTAAATTTTATGCAGGGCAAATGCAGGATGCCCAGCATTTCGTGGTGCAGATTCCCGAGCTTACGCACGCCGGCAAATACAGCCTTGCGGTGTATGAGGGGGATACTCCCCTGAATGTGCTTGTGGTAGAGGCGCAGAGCAAAGGGATGAAGATGAACGATGGTTTTGACTTCTGATGTGAAGAGGGGAGGTTATGTTGATGATCGATAAGCTCAAAAATGCCTTTGATGAGATGATTGTTTACAAGGATTTGAAGAAGAGCAGTTTTCTTTCGGCACTCGGACTTCCTTCTTTCCTTCGTGATTGGCTTTTGAAGCGGTTTGCAAATGCGGATGGTGTATTCGATGCAGAGGAACTTGCGAGCTTCGTGCATCGCTTTTTGCCGCGGAAGGAGGAATGGACGGCAATCAAGAGCCGCATTGTGATCGAGCGGGAGCAGGTAAAGCTGCTTGCACGTATTTCGATTGATATTGATATTAAGACAGGCGCGGTGTCCTTTTCTTTGCCGGACTTTGGACTGATGAGTAAGGAGACCATGATCGAGGATCATGTCTGGCAGGACTGCAAGGATGAACTCGTTGCGGCGCGTGAGACGTGGGGGATGGTGGAGCTGGGCTACCGCCCGCCGGTTGGAAAGTCGGTACAGGACAAAGGGAAAATCAAACTCGTCGCATTTAAGAGCTTCTGCCCCTATACGATTGATTTGGACTACTATAAGGATGCACGACGGGACTTCACAACCGAAGAATGGATGGATGTGTTGCTGGGGGCGGTGGACTACAACCCCGCAGGGTATGCGAGTGAGGAAGAGAAGCTGACGATGCTGACACGGCTCCTCCCCTTTGCCGAAAAGAAGTTGAACCTCATCGAACTCGCACCGAAGGGAACGGGGAAATCCTATCTGTTTGGGCGCGTAAGCCGCTTCGGCTGGTTGGCGAGCGGTGGCGTGATGAGTCGTGCAAAGATGTTCTATGATGTGGCACGGCGACAGGACGGGCTTGTGACGAATCATGATTTTGTGACGCTGGATGAGGTGCAGACGATCACGTTCCCCGATGTGGATGAGATGCGCGGCGCACTCAAGTCCTTCTGTGAGAATGGATACTGCAATATCGGAACGCATCGCGTGGACGGGGATGCCGGTGTGATTCTCTGCGGAAATATCAAGAAAGAGGTCATGGATCAGGATGGCTATGGCAATATGTTTGAGGAACTGCCGAAGGTGTTCCATGAGTCGGCTCTGATCGAGCGCTTTCACGGATTTATCAAGGGGTGGAATATCCCGCGTATGACGGAGGATCTGAAGGTCTCCGGCTGGGCGATGAACTCGGAGTATTTCTCGACGATTCTTCATCAGCTGCGTGATGATTTGTCTTATCGCGCCATCGTGGATGAGATCGTGGAGGTGCCGGAGGAAGCTGATACGCGTGATACGGAGGCGATCAAGCGCATTGCAACGGCATATATGAAGCTGCTCTTCCCTCATATCCGTACGGCGGCAGATGTCAATGTGCGCGAGTTTGATCGCTACTGTTTGCGGCGGGCACACAAGATGCGCGATACGATCAAGATACAGCTGGGTGTTCTGGATATCGAGTACAGGGGCAAGGATGTACCGAAGCTGCGGCTGCGGGAGATATAGAAGATGGCGCAGGAGAAGTTTTGTCGGGAATGTGGACATCCTTTGTCAAAGGATGAGGTCGGTCTTACGAAGAAGCTTCTGGATATGAAAGCAAAGGAATTTTTTTGCTTTTCATGTCTTGCGGAATACCTTGAGGTGGAGGAGGAGTTCCTTCGGGAGAAGGTCGAAGAGTTCAGGGATGAGGGCTGTACGCTCTTTTAGTCGGTGAGGCGCTTGCCTGTGGGGAAGCGTCTTTTCTGTTTTGTGAAGTTGGTGAATAAACGGATGATATATGCGGATCACGCGGCGACGACCGCGCTCTCAGAGAGAGCGCTTGCTGCCGCTTTGCCTTTTTTTCGGGAGAACTACGGGAATGCATCGAGTGCCTATTCGTTTGGCAAGCAGGCGCGAAAAGCTGTCGAGTGGGCGCGTGAACAAGTGGCGTGCGCTGTTGGAGCGCACGCGGCGGAGATCGTGTTTACGGCGGGGGGCTCAGAGGGGAACAATACGGTTCTGCGCGGTGTGGTGGAGGCGGCGCGGCAACAGGGCAGCAAGTCTGTGCATATCGTTGTGAGTGCGATCGAGCATCCTTCGATTCTCATGGCGTGTAGGGCTTTGGAGCAGTGCGGTGCAGCGATCTCATATCTGCCTGTTTCGCGAGCGGGGCGCGTTTCGTCTGCGTCTGTTATCGGTGCACTACGCACGGATACTCGTCTAGTGTCTGTTATGCTTGCCAATAACGAGGTGGGGACGGTGCAGCCCATTGCTGAGATTGCCGAAGCGTTGGCGGGGCGCGGCATCCCCTTTCACACCGATGCGGTACAGGCGGTCGGGCATATTCCCGTTGATGTTCGGGAACTCGGCGTAACGTATCTCACAGCATCGGGGCATAAATTCTACGGGATGAAGGGGGCGGGATTCCTCTATCAAAAGCCAGGCGCAGAGCTGCCCGCGCTGATTGCGGGTGGCGGGCAGGAGCACGGACTGCGTGCGGGGACGGAGAACACGGCGGGGATTGTCGCGTTGGGCGAGGCTCTGACGGAGAGCTGTGAATGTATGGCGGATGAGGCCGTGCGTCTACATGGGCTTGTATCATGTACGGTGCAGGAGATTCGGGAGAATCTGCCCGAGATACGTGTGCATGGAGAAGGCGGTGGGCACCTGCCGGGGCTGGTGAACATTGGCGTTCCCGGTGTGCGAGGAGAGTCCCTTGTGCATTTGCTCGATCTCAAGGGCATTTGTGTTTCGGCGGCATCTGCCTGCAACGCAGGGGCGGATGTGCCGTCTCATGTACTTCTTGCAATGGGGTACAGTGAGAAGGAGGCAATGGAAGCACTGCGCATCTCCTATGGACGGGAGACCACGGGACAGGATGCTGATGATGTGGTGCGAGCGATTGTGGGGGCTGTTGGAAAGATTCGGGGAATTTGAGAAGAAAAAATGTTTTTCGGTAAATGAAGGAGGATGTATTATGTGCATTGAAAGAGGATCTACATGGAATAGATGGGATTTTCATGTCCATACGCCGTATTCTATACTGAATAATGAGTTTGGATTTAATATAGAGGAGGATCATAGAGGAGAACACTTTGATAATTTTGTAAAAACGCTTTTTGAAAAAGCTGTGCAGTGTGGTATTGTTGCGATCGGTGTGAGCGATTATTTTTCAATTGATGGCTATAAGAAAATCAGGGAGGAATATCTCTCAAAGCCGGATAAGATGCGTATGTTGTTTCCGGATGATAAATTGCGAAAGAGCGTAGAAGAAATTTTTGTTTTTCCCAATATTGAGTTTCGCCTTAATACTTTTGTTGGAGAAAAAGCTCATTCGGTGAACTATCATGTCTTTTTCTCAGATAAATTTCCTGTTGAAAGGATAGAGAGTGAGTTTTTGGGAAAAATCGAAATATTACGTCCGGATTGTTCTAAACTATCGTTAAACAGGATGAATATAGAAGATGTGGGACGCAGATATAAGGAACATAATAATGCTACAGGTAACGATTATTTAATAGGGCTTGAAAAAATAACAGTCAATTACGAAAAAATCCAAGAGGTTTTGATGAGTAACATCATCTTCAAGGGACAATATTTTATTTCTGTTCCTGTGGATGAAGATCTGTCTAACATTCAATGGAGAGGGCGGGATCACGATACAAGGCAAGCAATATATGCGCAGAGTGATTTGCTCATGACATCGAATTCTCGAACGAGGGAATGGGCATTGGCAAAAGGACATGAGGAAGAGCAAATAGATGAGTTTCGTTCAATCAAACCCTGTATATGGGGCTCTGATGCACATTCCTATGAAAGAATGTTTGCTCCTGACGAGGACAAATTTTGTTGGATTAAGGCTGAACCAACCTTTGAAGGACTGCAGCAAATTCTCTATGAGCCGGAGGAGCGTGTGCGGATTCAAGAGGAAAAACCTGATGAAAAAGATGCACACCAAGTGATAGATTACATCCAATTTCAGTCAACATATTTTATGCAAGACCCGATTTATTTCAGCGAAGGACTTACAGCTATTATTGGTGGAAAATCTACAGGAAAATCGATGCTCTTACGACATCTTGCTAAGACGATTGATCCTGACCAAGTCCAAGAAAGGGAGGAAAAAGTATCCCAGAAACAGGAAAAATTAGATGAATCAGCTGAGGTTGTATGGAAAGATGGTGCTTCAGGAAAACGAAAAATAATTTATATTCCTCAATCATGGTTGAATCGAATTGCGGACGAAGGAACAAATGAGTCGCAACTGAACGATGTTTTACGCGATGTTTTGTTGCAAAATGATGACCTGAAAAAGGCAGAAGAGTATCTAAAAAATGAAGTCTCAAATAAGATTCAATTAGTGAAACATCATATTCTTGATTATGTGGAGTGTGTCGATCGTGCGGAAAAATGTGAACGCATTCTGGATGAACATGGGAGAAGTGCTGCATATAGTCCTATGGTTCTGGACTTGGAGAGACAGCTTGAGCTGCTTTCGGCAGAAACAGGTCTTACGGAGGAGATGTTTCAAAACTATACGGAATTGGCGAAGAGACAGGTGGATCGAATATATGACATTCATTCGATAAAAAAAGAATATGCTGCAGTCCATGATGTGGCAGAACCGTTTGTATTCATTCCCTCTATTACGAAGATTGGTGCAAATGGGATGCCGCATTACGATCTGGAAGAAATGTCCATAATAAAAGAGCTGATGAAGCAAACGATTCACCGTATCAATATGGAGCTTATTAGGATTTGGAAGCAGGATGTTCAATCCATGCAAACTGTTCTTGCACAAAACAAGAAAAATTTTTCTGAAGATCTTTTAAATATCAATAAAGAACTGAAGCCGTTAAAACAACGTGTGTTACAAAATGATCGACTAAAGAAACTTGAGGATCAGCTGCGAAAGGAGAAAGAAAAGCAGAAGAAGGCGAAAGAACTGGAAAGGGATAAGGCGGAAAATATAGCTAAAGCTCAGGAGCTGAAGAGTAAAATCATTGATGTGTGGAAGAGCATAAAAACTGAATATCAAACCTTCCAAGAAAAAATTTCAAGTACAGATTCACAAAACAAGGATTTGAAATTTGATGCTGAAATTGGTGAGCGAGTTGCTGATTTTGCGGATCTGTCATCCAGCCTTTTTGACAATAGAAAAATAAAATCGTCTATTGATAGGATTGGATGTAATATTGCTGATAAGGACAGCATAAAATCCATTGATGAAAAACTTCTTGATTCCATTTGGGAATGGATTCGTGATGAAAGGTTGTCCTTGAAAGGTGGAAACAGTGAACAGATCGCATTGGAACGAATGTTTACAGATTGGTTTTATATTCACTATATCCTAAAAAGCGGAGGGGATACCATCAATCAAATGTCCCCGGGGAAAAAGGCGTTGGTATTGCTGGAGATGCTTGTTAATTTGGAGCAGGGGAAGTGTCCGATTCTTATTGATCAACCGGAGGATGACCTGGATAATCGATCGATTTACACGGAGCTTGTTCAGTATCTTAGAAATAAGAAACATGAGCGACAGATTATTGTGGTCACTCATAATGCCAATGTTGTTATCGGAGCAGATGCGGAAGCTGTCATTATTGCGAATCAGGATGGCAAAGAAGCAAAAAACAACTCCAGGCAATTTGAATACCGCTGTGGGGCTATTGAAAATGTATTACCATTGTGTGGGGATAATGACGAAATCCTTCCAGGTGTGCTTAATCAGAAGGGTATTCAGCAGCAAATTTGTGATATTTTGGAAGGTGGGATGGATGCGTTTGAAATGCGGAGAAAAAAATATATTCATACGACGTAAGAAAAATGAATAATATAAGTAATAATCCTTCAATAAGGATGAGGATGTATCGTAATGTTTGTATTTTGTTGCTTTATTGACTTTAATCATAATCCAACTTCATACAAACAAATCCCCCGTCACATTTGGCGGGGGATTGTTCGTGAGAATATAGGGGAAAGGACGGCTCTGTCAGGCTGTCATCAGGTGATGGATGCCTGATAGATGCTGTCGATTGCCTTCTTGAGGACGGCGTTGAATTCATCGTCGCTCTGCGAGAAGCGCAGATCCTGTGCGAGGGCGCGGGAGAAGCTGGCGATGAGGCCGTGGTTGCGGGCAAGCTTTTCGTTCGCATCGTCCATGGTGTAGCCGCCGCTGAGGGCGACGACGCGGATGACGTGCGGATCCTTCATGATCTCTGCGTAGAGGTTGTCGACGGTCGGGATGGTGACCTTGAACATGATCTTGGCATCGGCGGGCAGCTTTGCGAGGTGTTCCTTCATGCAGCCGAGCATGATCTCCTCTGCCTTTGCCTTGTCGGGGCAGTGGATGTCGACCTCGGGCTCGAGGATGGGGACGAGCCCCTTGCGGACGATCTGCATGCCGACCTCGAACTGCTGATCAATGATAGCACGGATGCCGTCAGGGTTCGCCTGTTTGATGACGGAGCGCATCTTTGTGCCGAAGATGTGACGCTCGTTCGCACGGTCAAGCAGTGCGTCGAGCCCAGGGATCGGCTTCATGAGCTGAACGCCGTCCTTCTCGTCGGCAAGCCCCTTGTCGACCTTGAGGATGGGGATGATGCCCTTCTGATTCCAGAGGAAATCGGCGGAAAAGAGACTGTCAATCTTGCGGTCCATCGTGTTCTCGAAGAGGATTGCCGCGAGGATCCGGCTCTTGTCGAACGAGGGGCTCTTGATGATGCGCGTGCGCATTTCGTGGACGCGCGTGAACATCTCCTCCTCGCCGTGATAGGCACTCTCGTCGACGCCGTACGCCTTGAGCGCCTTCGGCGTGGAGCCGCCGCTCTGATCGAGTGCGGCGATAAAGCCTTTGTCTTCGGTCATACGTTTGAGCTGTTCCTGATTCATTGGACATACCTCCTGCTGTATGAAAACATGAGAGGGGAAGAACCCCTTTGATTCCTATTCTTATTATAACGCGAGTGAGAGATGAAATCAATTATAATTGTGTTCTTTATCAAAAAATGGGTGAGGTATCCGCGTGTCGTCTTGACCCGCGCTGTGAAATAGCGTAAGGTGACGGTATCGAAAACAGGAGGGAGCGTTGTCGGTATGAACCTATACAATCTGATCCAGGCGAAAATCTTTGATACTTATGAGGACTGGTGCTTAAAGTGCAGTTCGATGAACCGTCACGGCTTTCATATCGTGGGGATCGAGAACGAATTGAAGTCCATGCGAGAGGGGACGAATATGTTTGTGGAGATCTGCCCGCCGCAGGCGGTGGAGGGCTGTACGTCGATGAAGGCGTTCGGTGGGAAGACTGTGGATCGGGTGGTGCTCACGCTGGAAATCGACGGGAAGAAGTATCGTCGCACGGAGCTTCCCTATGACGAAGCGGCGCGGATCATGAAGGCCTTCGTGCAAAAAAGAGTGCTCCCCGATGTCGCGGAATATGAGCCGACCGAAGACAATCCGAAAGCGATGGCGGACACATTCGCTGCGCTTGCCAATATTCTGCGCGTGGATGCCGCAGATGCGAAGCGGCTGCGAAAAAAGTTACAGGGGAAAGGCGCGGCGGGGGTGGATGCTGCATGGGAGATACTTTGCAAAAAACTGGTACGCAGCGGCAGGGCAGTGGGGCTTGACTGGAAGAGCGAGCGGGAGGATTTTGTCGCTGCCGTAGAGGCACTGGCGGCGAATACGGGGCTTGCCATCGATGCGGAACTGCTCGGCGAAATGGATGGGATTCCTGCATGGAGCAAGGCGGTGAATGCGATGTGGAGGGATCATATTCTTGCCGCGATGGATATGAACAGCGAGGACTATGTCCTGCTCGTTCTGTCACGGATGGACTTTGGACGCGCGGCGGAATGTGCCCGTGTTCTCCTGCACAGGATCGCACGGGCAGAGGAACTGTAGGATGATGAGGAGGCGCTGTTTCACGTCTGTATGCTTCCGTTTTGACAGTGCTGATCAATTCAGCCGCACCGTCTTAGCGCATCTTTTGCCCGCTTTTCGTTGGCAAATCCTCCACATAGCTTTGGCGATGCATCCGGTTTGCTGCCTCAATCGGACGAAAAATCTACGCCAATCTGAGGGACTTCATTTTATCAGCGATTCCTAAGCATTCATCCGATTGAGAAGGAAAACGGACAGATGGGAGAGATTATGTGGAAAAGTTATTAAATCACTTTTCTTTTTCTTATAAATATCTTATTATATAGTGAAAAGGGGGTATTGTCTTGTATAGCGTTCAGCTAAAGATAGGCTTCATCGGTATTGCCGAAGATAAGGTTGATCTCTGGAAAGGGATCGCTCCCAAGGAGCGTTTTCGTCACGAGTTTTATACAATTACACAGGAGGAAGAGCTGATTCGGAGACTGGCGGATGAGGAGGAATTGCTCACCATCATGGATCAGGAAAGTTTCCTGTCGCCGCGCATGGTTCGTCAAGGTATGCCAACGAAGGACAGTCTGCTTGTGCTGTGCGCTCATGATCCTAGTCGCCTGACGAGCGAGGACTATGATGCGGCCGATGAGATCTGGTTGGATGGCGGGCCGGAGCTGGCTCGGTTTTACTTCGCCAATATCCTAGTGCGCATTGCCGACGGCAAGCACGCATGGCTGCAGGAGACGTGCCTGCAGGCGACGATCAACACGCTCCCTGATATGATCTGGTTCAAGGATATGCAGGGCATTCACCTTGATGTCAATGACGCATTTTGTACGGCGGTTGCGAAAGAGAAGGCGGATGTCAGAGGGCGGGATCATTACTATATCTGGGATATTCCGAAGGAGGTCTACGAGGCGAGCGACTATGTCTGCGTCGAGACCGAGGACGAAGTCGTCGCCGCTCGGACCACTTGTCTGTTTGATGAAGAGGTCATGAAGGCGGACGGCAATCTAAGCAGACTCAAGACGTATAAAACTCCGATTTTCGACGGAGATACGATCATCGGCACGGTCGGAATTGCCCGCGATGTCACGAAGGAATACGAGTATCAGCAGAATATTATTTACATGGCTCTGCACGACCAGCTTACGGGACTGGCAAACCGCCGTCAGCTGGATGAATTTTTGTCTAAGCTGGAGACGAATGAAATGGTTGTCGCTTACCTCGATTTGGACCATTTCAAGGCGGTGAACGATACATACGGTCACTTGGCGGGGGATGAGGCACTCGTACGAACTTCTGAGTTAATCAAAAAACATTTCCACGACACGCTGAATGTTCGTCTCGGCGGCGATGAATTCCTCATCATATTCACGGACGGTGCGGTGAGCGAGGATATCCCGGGGCGTATGCAGGCGTTCATTGATGATTTCTTTGATGCGTTCAAAGAGGATAAGCGGTTCGGTGTCTTGTCGGTCAGCGCAGGCATTGCCGAGGGCAAAGTCGGCCATGGCTCGTTCGATCTGCTGCTGCAGAAAGCGGACGAAGCCTTGTATGAGGCGAAAGCAGGCGGGAGAGGTCGTTATGTGATCAGCCATCGCGACGAGCATGAAGTGATACGGTAAAACGAAGCAGCGATTTGCAAGAGTGTGCAAATCGCTGCTTTTGTATGTCGCGGTTAGTCTTCGTACGACCAACCCTGCCATGAGGCGGCGAGGGCGGCGCGTGTGTCCTTGTCGAGTTCCTCCCACGAGACGAAGTTGACGCGGCGGCCGCTGCGATCCAGCCGTTCACGCTCAAATGACGCGGCTTCTTCGCCGTAGGGGGCGACATCTTTGTTCAGATAGAGGAGTTTCATGGAGGTGTAGAACGGATCGACCTGCTCACCGTGGACACTTGCAGTCCCCTCCGCATGGGCGTTCGTTCCGACGCCGAGGTCGACATCGGCCCAGAGAATCTGGGCATCGTATACGATGCCGTAGCGATCCGTTGCGCTCGTCCAGCTTTCGTCGCGCGGCATCCGCTGCGTATCGACCATATAGATGTAGTGTCCGTCCGTCTTTTTCCCTCGGATGTGGAGACGTGTGAGATCGGGGAACTGTGTGTTCGCATGATTGATAGCGTATGGTTCGAGCGTTGTCCCGTCCTTGCTGATCTCATATGCTGTGCCGTAGACCTCGCTCGGATAGGTATCACAGAGATATTGGAGCCCCTTTTTCTGCTCCTCTGAGATGCTGTCCCCCGCATAGTAGAGCGGATCGCGGTTCAGGAAATGCCATGTGATGAGCAGCTCAAGCCGTCCGTTGCGGTCGAGGTCGGTGACGGCGGCGTAGAAGTACGCCATGCTGCGCTCCTGCATGCCGCTGCTGAGGATGCCGTTCCATGTGCGGTGGAGGTCGTTGATCTCCTCCTGTATCACACCCGATGCCGCTATGACATCGAGCTGCGCTTCGGCATCGGGCGCGGGTGCAAACGGTTCGGCTGCCACAGGGGCTGCGGTGAGTGCGAGGGTGGCGACTGCCGCACAAAAGAGTTTTTTCATGGTGTTCACCCCCTTGCCCCGCGCAATGCGCCGTAGGAGAATTCGCGCCACGAGGCGGAGAGTGCCTCGCGCGGGTCGCGGTTGAGCTCGTCGCCGCTCACCCAGCGGATGGAGCTTGGCGGCAGGAGTGCCTCATCAAAGGTCTGATACAGATTGGTCTGCTGAAATTGCCGTCCACTCATATTCGTATGGGCGGGATCGCCGTCAAAGACACTGGCGGAGACGTGGATTTTCCTGCAGGTGGAGGGGCTGTCCACGTCCCGATAACTGCCTTTTTCCACGGCGAGCAGCTGACAGCGCAGCGTTCCATGGTCGAGGGCGACGCGCTGATAGGACGCTGTATAGGTGTAAGAAGGATCATTGTCCGTGAAGCAGCTGCCCCGGGAGACGGTCACGGTGCGGACAGGATGCCAGCGCGTGCCGTGCTCGTCGATCTCACTGAGGGGTTGGAGGTTCATCAGATCGGGCCAATCGTAGCCGTTCTCTGCGCGGAGGCGTTCGAGCCGTCCGTCCGCAGAGATCTCGTAGGCGGACAGGCTGATATCAATCGGGATATCCACAACACCCGCCGCATGGGGACCGGATATATCCATCAGCGTCATCGCATGGCGTACGAGCAGCTCAAGTCTGCCGTTGTGGTCGAGGTCGGTGACGGCGATGTACGTCAGACGGCGGTTGAAGCGCATGAGGTAGGGATGCGATGTCTGCCCCTCGTCCCAGCGCGCGACGAACTCATCCTTCCACAGCGGCTCTGCCTCTGCGATCATCTGCAGCTGTGCCTCGGGGTTTGGCGCGGCTGCGGCGAGGGCGGCAGATGCTGTCAACGAGAACGTGGCAAGCGCCGCAAGTATGGTCTTTCTGAGCGAGATATGTTTCATCGCGTACCTCCTTTTGTGCAGGCTGTTATCCCTTTCCGTCCATAACGCCGTAGACAAAGCCCTGCCATGAGGCGGAGAGGGCTTCACGCGGATCGCGGTTCAGCTCATCGCCGCTCATCCAATGTACGGCACTGGGCGGCGTGTAGATCCGATAAAAGTCCTGATAAAACCCCGTCTGTGCAAAATCCGCAGGACGCATCTCACGATGGGCGGGATCGTCGTCGTAGATGCTGGCGTAGAGGGGCACCTCCTCGATGCGGTCAATATCATAGACATTGTAATAGCCGTTTTCCTCTGCGAGCAGTTCGCACGTGACGACGCCGTCTACGATGGCAATCTGCTGATAGGCAACGGTATAGCTATAGTGGCCGTGCTCATCCTCTGTGATGGTTCGTGTGCAGATATTGTACGGACGCGTGCCGTTGGCGTTCACCTGATGGAGAGCGTACAGCCCTGTGAGATCGGGTGCGC
Source organism: Centipeda infelix ATCC 43532 (assembly GCF_000234095.1). GTDB lineage: Bacteria > Bacillota > Negativicutes > Selenomonadales > Selenomonadaceae > Centipeda > Centipeda infelix. The sequence goes on along the minus strand of NZ_JH376798.1, from coordinate 129,234 downwards.
CATAGCCGTTTTCCGCCTCGGGGAGGCGGGCAAGGCGGCCGTCTGTGTCGATCTCGTAGACTGCCATGGCGACCGCTGTGGGGGTGTCACGGAGGGGATACGGGGTGATGCCCTCCGCAACAGGCAGCATGGCGGCGTGTCGGAAGAGCAGCTCGAGACGTCCGTTGCCGTCGAGATCGGTGACGGCGAAATACGTTTGGGAGGGGGTAAAGGAAAGCAGATGCAGCTGTGCTATATCGTCGTCGTTATACTTGGGCATGGCGAACTCGTCCTTCCAGAGTTTTTCTGCCTTGGCGATGGTGTTCAGCTGCTTCTTTGCTGCCGCAGGCGACTTGATGTGACGTGCGGTGGAGGATGTGGCAGACGCGGATGCTGCTGTAAGCATGAGCAGGGCGAGTGCCGCAGCGATTGTTTTCTTGCGCAAAATTTTCATGGTGAGCCTCCTTTGTGTCCGTGTGTGGAGTACCTTTTAGAACTTTACCTCGGGGACGGCATCTGCGCCTTCCTTTGCCTTGAACTGAGGCTTTTGCGTCATGCCCATGCTGCCCGCGAGGAACATGCCGGGGAAGGTCGAGATGCGTACGTTGTACGCACGTACCGCTTCGTTGTAGTCGCGCCGTGCGACGGCGATGCGGTTCTCGGATCCCGACAGCTCGCGCATGAGTTCGAGGTACTGCGTGTTTGCCTTGAGGTCAGGATAGCCTTCCGCGATGGCAAAGAGGCGGCCGAGCGCGCCCGTCAGCTCCGCATTCGCCGCGTCCATCTGCTCCACGCCCTGCGCACCTGCAAGTTTGGCACGCGCGTTTACAACCTCCTCGATGATGGACTTTTCGTGCACGTCATAGCCCTTGACCGTGTTTACGAGGTTCGGGATGAGGTCGCTGCGCCGCTGCATCTGGTTCTCGACCTGTCCGTAGGAGGCATCGACGCGGATCTCCGCCTCCTTCAGCCCGTTGTAGAGGGAGAAAAAGCCGAAGATGCCGATGAGGATGAGGACGATGAGAACGATGCCGACGGAGATAAAGCCTTTGTTGTTCATGGTGAAAACTTCCTTTCGTATGTTGTCTCAATCGTTCAAGGCTCCCCTTCCACCGTGTTGCCGCACGGGCTCCCTCCCCCGCTTTGGCGGGGGAGGCTTTGGGGTTGCACATATTAGACTGCTTCAACTACCAATTCCCCGACGCGCCGCCGCCGCCCGAGGAGCCGCCGCCGTATCCGCCGCCTGAACTGCCGCCGCCGCGATAGGTTGGGCGGTCATCCTCATCATATCTGCCGCCGCCCGATCCACCGCCCATGTCGCCGTATTTTCCGGAGCTGAGGAGGTTCAGCAGAGCAGCCAGAGAGAAGAAGGCAAGCCCGAATACCTGCCCCACAATCCAGAGGAGGAGCAGGAGGAGCGGGATGAAGATGAGGAAGCCGAAGAGATAGACGTAGAAGGGCTCACTGCCGCCCTCGTCGATGGAGTCCGGCACGGCGACATGAACTTTCTCACACAGCCGCGCGCCAACCGTGGCATAGCCCTTTCGGATTTCCTCGGAAATATCGTCCTTGTCAAGGGGGAATTCGGAACGGATGCGGTTGACGGCATAGGTCGTATCGTGCTCTTGCTCCATCTCGGTCAGGGCAGGTCCGAAAAGGAAGCACACCTCGCGCTCTTCCTTTGCGATAAAGAGCAGAGCTGAGTTCCCCTGCGCCGCGTCCTTCAGCTGCCAGTCGGTAAAGAGCTGCTGCGCAAATCGCCGTGCATCCACGCCTTTGAGCGTTGGCATGGTGACAACAATCATCTGCGCGTTGGCCGCATTCGTGAGATCGCCGCCCATCTGCTCAATTGCTGCCGCGTCCTCGGGCATCAGCATCTCGCCAAAGTCCGCCACACTGCCGAGATGCGTGGGCTTCGCGGGGATGCCGAGGGCGGCACCGAGGCTTTCGAGCCCAACACCGTACTCCGCACTCGCCTTTTGCGCGAGCGTGACATACGCCGTGAGGATTGCGGGGGAGTAGTTCTCCTTGCGGAATTCCCCCTTCATCGCGTCGAGGACGCTGCCTGCATAGCCGTCCGTGATCGCGCCCTCGAGACCATAGCCGACCTCAATGCGGAACGCGCGGTCGTCCTTCGCGATGAGTAGGAGCACGCCGTTGTTCAGCCGCGCATCACCGATGCCCCAACTGCGAAAGAGCTTGTTTGCGTACGACTCGATGTCCGTGTCGCCGAGTGTCGGCACGGTGACGACGACGATCTCCGCTTTTGTTTTGCTGCGCAGCTCCGCACCGATTTTCGAGATCTGTGCAGCATCCTCTGCCGAGACCATGCCCGCCGTGTCGACGATGTACGCTCGCTGCGCGGGCTTTGTGAGCAGATCGCTCGCCGTGACGGTCGTCGTGCCGAGCAGCCGGCTTCCGGCGGCATCCGCTGCAGGGCTGCCGATGGTGAGCAGGAGCGTGAGTGCAAGAAGGAGCGCGAAGAATGCGCGTACACATCTGTTGCTGTTCATGCCTTCCACATCCTTTCAAACAGAATCCATTGTATAGGAAACACTGATAAATTCAGCCACGCCATCTTGGCGCATCTTTTTTGCCCGCACTGTGTCGACAAATCCTCCACATAGCCCTTGCTATGCGTCCGGTTTGTCTCCTTGTTCGGACGAAAAAATCTACGCCAATCTGACGGACTTCATTTTATCAGCGATTCCTATATCAATCCTACTGTATCATATTCTTTGAATTTTTGTAACTGTCATATATGACAGGGTCAAACGTCCTTTTTTAGAAAAAGTGCCGAAATTTTCTTTTGCACACGAAAAAACGCCCCCGCATATGCGGGAGCGTCTGATGCGTTATGAAATTCACCTCAGCAGGTGTGGCACTTGTCGTAGAGACCCTTCTCCTTGAGGAGCTTGACCATCGTCTCGCCGATGTGGGCGACGGTGTCGGCGACGGGGATGCCTGCCGCGTTGAGGGCTGCAACCTTGTCCGCTGCCGTGCCCTTGCCGCCGGAGATGATCGCGCCTGCATGACCCATGCGCTTGCCCGGAGGCGCCTGACGGCCGGCGATGAACGCCGAGACCGGCTTATCCTTCATGTTCTCCTTGATCCACTGCGCAGCGTCCTCCTCTGCCGTGCCGCCGATCTCACCGATGATGAGGACGGCATAGGTGTCGGGATCGTCCTTGAAGAGCTGGAGCGCGTCGATGAAGTCCGTGCCCTTGACGGGGTCGCCGCCGATGCCGACGGTGGTCGTCTGACCGATGCCCGCGTTCGTGAGCTGGAATGCCGCCTCATAGGTGAGGGTGCCGGAGCGCGAGATGAGTCCGACGTGGCCGGGCTTGCTGACCGTGCCGGGCGTGATGCCGAGCTTGGACTGCTGCGAGGTGAGAAGACCGGGGCAGTTCGGCCCAACGAGGCGGGTCTTCTTGCCCTGCATATAGCGGCGTACCTTTACCATGTCGAGCACGGGGATGTGCTCGGTGATGCAGACGACGAGGTCGAGATCTGCATCGACCGCCTCAAGGATCGAGTCCGCTGCAAAGCGTGCGGGGACGTAGACAACGGAGGCGGTTGCACCCGTTGCCTTCACAGCGTCTGCAACGGTATTGAATACGGGCACGCCCTCGACGGTCTGTCCCGCCTTGCCGGGGGTGACGCCGCCGACGATCTTTGTGCCGTAGTCGAGCATCTGCTTCGTGTGGAACATCGCGGCCTTGCCGGTGATGCCCTGGACGATGACTTTGGTGTCCTTATCAATCATTACTGACATTGTATGACCTCCCTTTCGATTAAGCCTTCGCCTGTGCGACGAGTTTCACGATCTGCTCTGCGCCGCCCTCCATCGTGGCTGCGGGGAAGACGTTGCCGATCGGCGTGTTCTTGAGGATCTCGCGGCCCTCTTCGACCTTCGTGCCCTCAAGGCGAACGACGACGGGAACAGGGAGGGATTTGCCGTCCTTGGAGATGATCTTTGCCGCCTCGATGATGCCGTTGGCGATGTTGTCGCAGCGGTTGATGCCGCCGAAGATGTTGACGAAGATGCCCTTCGCCTGACCGCCCTCAAGCATGATGCTGAAAGCCTTGGCGATCTTCTCGGGCTCGGAGTCGCCGCCGACATCGAGGAAGTTCGCGGGCTCGCCGCCGTAGTGCTTGATGATGTCCACGGTCGCCATCGCAAGTCCTGCGCCGTTGACCATGCACGCGACATCGCCGCCGAGGTTGACGTAGTTGAGCCCTGCCGCAGCAGCCTCGCGCTCCTTCGGATCCTCCTCGGTCTCATCGCGGAGCTCCACGATGTCGGGGTGGCGGAAGAGTGCGCTGTCGTCGAAGTTCAGCTTCGCATCGAGTGCGATGACATCGTCGTCTTCGGTGACGACGAGCGGGTTGATCTCGACCTGCGAGCAGTCCTTGCCGATGAATGCGGCATAGAGCCCCTGCATGAGTGCGGCCGCCTTGCGGACGGCGGGACCCGGGATGTTGATCGCATATGCCATGCGCGTTGCCTGGAACGGAGCAAGCCCGATCACGGGATCAATGTATTCCTTGATGATCTTCTCGGGCGTCTCGGCTGCGACCTTCTCGATCTCGACACCGCCCTCCTCGGAGCCCATCATGACGATGCTCGCGGTCTGACGATCGACGACGAACGAGAGATAGTATTCCTTCTTGATCTTCGAGCCTTCCTCGATGAGGAGGCGGCCGACTTTCTTGCCCTCGGGGCCGGTCTGGTGCGTGACGAGAACCTTGCCGAGAAGTTCCTGTGCGTAGGTGCGGACTTCATTCACGTTCTTTGCGATCTTGACACCGCCCGCCTTGCCGCGGCCGCCCGCATGGATTTGCGCTTTGACAACGATAACGGGGGAGCCCAACTTCTCTGCGTTTGCGACTGCTTCGTCGACAGTGAATGCCGGCAGACCGTTCGGTACGTTGACACCGAACTCCCGCAGAACCTGCTTGGACTGGTACTCATGAATGTTCATTTAGTCAATCCTCCCTTAATTTTTGTGAGCAGAACTTGCTTATAGCTATCATTCTACCCTTCTTCCTGCGAAAAGTCTAGCAATTCGGGGGAAATGAGTGATTGAAAAAATTGTATAAATATAACCTGTCTCTATAGATGGGATGTGGTCTTATAAATCTTCAAGATGATAGACAGTTTCCGCCTCCCAGACTTCATCCATGCGAAGCTCCGGTTGGGGGAACGTTGGATTCGCAGGTGCATTCGGGAAGAACTGTGTTTCGAGACAGAAGCCGCTGCGCCGCCGGAATTCCTTGCCGCCCTTGCCGACGAGCGGGCGTTTTGCGAGGGCGTTTCCCGTGTAGAACTGCATACCGATTTGCGTCGTGTAGCAGGAGAGGGTGAGCCCTGATTTCTTCGATGTGACGCGTGCTGCTTTTTTGAGGTGGGAGTAGGGCTCAGGGGCAATGTCGCCGCGCAGTACCCAGTTGTGATCGTAGCCGCCCGCAAATTGGAGCTGGTCATAGGCTGCGTCGATGCGCTCTCCAATCGTGTGCGGCGTTGTGAAGTCCATCGGTGTGCCAAAGACGCCGAGGATGCGTCCGTCGGGCAGGGACTCCGCATCCGCCCATGTGAATTCGTCGGCGTAGATCTCCGCTGTGTGATCGAGCACACTGTTCGCCGTGCACCCCTCCAGGTTGAAATAGGTGTGGTTCGTGAGGTTGCAGATCGTGTCTGCGTCGCTGACGGCGCGGTAGGAGATGATGAGGGCATCGTCGTCCGTGAGGCGGTAGGTGACCTTTACCTCGAGGTTGCCGGGGTAACCGCCCTCGCCATCGGGGCTGATCGTCGTGAGCTCTACGCCGCTCTCCACAATCGCTGCCGTCCAAAGATGATAGTGCAGCCCCTTCGAGCCGCCGTGGATATGGTTCTGCCTCTTTGATCCTGTGTTCAGCTCGAGTTGATAGGGGCGTCCTGCAATCGCGATACGCCCGCCCGCGATGCGGTTCGCATGCCGTCCGACAATCGCACCCATGCAGGCAGTGTCGGCGATATAGTCCTCACCTGTCTCGTAGCCGAGCACGATGTCGAGCGGTGTTCCTTTGACAAGCCGCTCGAACTTCACAAGCCGCGCCCCGTACGTTGTGACAGCGACGCGTGTGCCGCGTCCGTTCGTGAGTGTGTAGAGATCGATCCGATCTCCCCCCGGCATCGTTCCGAACGGCTCCATCTTCAATTCCGTCATCGTAGGTTCCCCCCCATGCGGCTGTGCCGCCATCTGGAAATGACAATCGAAAAAAATCACTCTCATTTTATCACATAATCATCTGTTTGCCACGAAAATCGAAGAAATAATTGCGCCGACGGGGCAGTCCTCCGCCGCCTCGAGTGCGTCGTCCTGCTCGGTCGGTACGGGCTGGCGCACGAGTACGGCGGAACGAGCCGTGCGGTCAATGCGAAAGACGGCGGGCAGCCGCTCGGCGCACATGCCGCAGGAGACGCACGCAGCGTTGTCGATGGATAGTTTCATGGTCGGTCTCCCTTAAACGCTCAAACGAAAAGTTCCTGCCGCACCGAAGCGCAGCAGGAAGTCTTCAAAATATAACACACATGTACAGTATGACGTAAAACAGCGCCTTTGTCTGTGCCTTTTGCAACAAATCAGACACTTGCGCTCGCATCCGAGCCCTCAAGCATCTTGTGCAGATAGGCGCGGATATCGACACCGTGCTCCATCTTCATGACATCGGCGAGGAGTTCCTTCGCCTGTGTCGAGGTGACGGAGCGGATCATCTCCTTGACGCGCGGGATGGACGGCGCACTCATGGAGAGCTCCGTGATGCCCATGCCGAGCAGGATGACGGCGGCGTACGGGTCGCTCGCCATCTCGCCGCACATCCCCGCCCAGATGCCGCGCTCGCGTGCGCTCTGGATCGTGCGTTGGATGAGGCGGAGGACGGCGGGGTTGAACGGGTTGTAGAGATGTGCGATCTGCGCGTTGCCGCGGTCGACTGCGAGCGTGTACTGGATGAGGTCATTGGTACCGATGCTGAAGAAGTCGACGTATTGGGAGAGCAGCGGCGAGACGACGGCGGCGGCAGGCGTTTCAACCATGATGCCGACCTGCACCTCGTCGGAGTACTCCTTGCCCTCGTGGGTGAGCTCGACCTTTGCCTGCTCGACGAGCTTCTGAACACGCTGGATCTCGCTCACGCTGATAACCATGGGTACCATCATCGCAGCCTTGCCATAGAGGCCTGCGCGCAGGATTGCCTTGATCTGCGGAAGGAAGAGGTCGTGTCGGTCCAGGCTGATGCGCAGGGCACGGTAGCCGAGGAACGGATTCTCCTCGGGGTCAATGTTGAGGTAGGGCAGGGGCTTGTCACCGCCGATGTCCATGGTGCGGATGACGCAAATGTGCCCACCGCATTTCTCGACGGCGGCGCGGTATGCCTTGAACTGATCCTCCTCGGTCGGGATCGTCGTGGAGCCCATGAAGACGAACTCTGAGCGGAAGAGACCCACGCCCTCCGCGCCGTAGGTGAGTGCGTTGTCCACGTCCATGTGCGTGCCGATGTTCGCCGTGAGCTCGATGCGTACGCCGTCCTTCGTCACCGCCGGCAGATCCTTGAGTGCGGCATAGTGCGCTGCGAGTTTTTTCTGCTCCTCGATCTTGTCCTGATACAGCAGGCGCTCTTCCTCGGTCGGTCGGATGATGATGTCGCCGCGGCTGCCGTCGAGGATGATCTCGTCGCCGTCTTGAATGTGGTTGATCTTGTCGCCGATGCCGAGCACGGTCGGGATCGCGCGGGCCTTGGCGATGATGACGACGTGGCTCGTCGCACTGCCCGAACCAAGGATGACCCCCGCAATCTGGTCGGTAGGCATCCCCGCCACGACGGACGGCTCGATCTCCTCACCGCAGAGGATGACCTGACCTGCACCGATCTCTGGTTCCTTGACCCCGAGGACGTATTTCGCGATGCGCTTGCCCACGTCGCGCAGGTCGACGGCACGCGCGGAAAAGTACTCGTCCTCCATCTGTTCGAATACCTGTGCCTGCTCGTTTGCGGCATCGAGAATACCCTGCGGGGCGCTGCCGCACGCCTCGATCTTGCTCTTGATGTTCTCCGCCATCATCGGGTCCTGTACCATCATGCGGTGCGCCTCGAGGATGGCTGCCTGTTCCGCCTGATCTTCCTTCCGCAGACGGTCGATGGTTGCGAGCAGCGTCTCGGTAACGGCGACAAGCGCCGCCTCCGCCTTGCTCTGCTCCTCGGCTATGGTATCGGGTTTGTACGCCGCGAGATAGCCGTCGAGGTTCTGTCCCGCGAGCAGCACCTGACCGACGGCAATGCCGGAGATAACACCCTTTCCTCGGATTGTTTCTGCCATGTCTTATCCCCCCTATGAGAGCTTCCGACCTCCTCCTTGCACTGTTCGATCGGCAGCCCTATGAAAAAACGCCGCGAGGCAACAGTACACTGCAAAACCTCGGGCGTCTCCCAAATCAGATTACTCTTCGCCGAACTTCGAGTTGACGAGATCCGCGAGTGCCTTCACAGCATCCGCCTCGTCCTCGCCCTCGGCGATGATGGTGAGCTCCGTACCCTTGACGAGCCCCATGCTCATGAGCATGAGAATGCTCTTTGCGTCGACCTTCTTGCCCTTCGCCTCGATCTGGATCTTGGACTTGAACTTGGTCGCCGTCTGGACGAACACTGATGCGGGACGTGCGTGGATGCCCGTCTTGTTTTCGATCATAACTGTTTCCTGCGTCATGTGAACCTCTCCCATCCGTTAGTGAATCAGCCTATATTTTCTCCCGCGCGCGCACATTGCTCCGCGTGCGAATGAATGTCATGGTTATTATACTATAAAATGTTGGGCTTTTCAATAACGCCTTTTACCGCAAGGCGTACATAAATCCCCCCCTCTATTTGTCTACAGCTTGTCTACAGAATCATTGATATGAGCCATATCTCAAACATTGCGAACGACTTCTATAAACGTCGCGTGCTCTTTGATGTTACTTGTCTTGGGTAAGAAATCACCATTTAAGTATATATTGTGTTGACAACAGGCACATGAAACTATAAAATAAAAATGAAAGTAAGGTGGTTTCGATGGCAGCTGTTAGCACAAATATCAAGATCGATCCTGAGATTAAAGTACAGGCGCAGGAACTGTTCGCGGAACTTGGCATGAACCTGTCCACGGCGGTCAATATGTTTCTCCGACAAGCAGTGCGGGCGCGGGGCATTCCGTTCCGTGTCAGTGTCGATCACATTCCGAACGAGGAGACGCGGGAGGCAATCGAAGAGGTGCGTCGGATGATGAACGACCCGCACGTAAAAACATATCATTCGTTTGGCGAGATTCTCGCAGAGCTTGATGCGGAGGATGATGATGCCAAAGCATTATGACATTGTCCAATCGTCTAAATTCAAACGGGATTTGAAACTCGTAAGAAGGCGTGGCTACAATCTTTCTCTGCTTGGAGAAGTGGTGGATGCGCTTGCACGAGGGGAGATCCTGCCGCCGCGCTTTCATGACCATGCGCTTATCGGTGAGTACAATCATTGCCGCGAATGTCATATTGCGCCGGACTGGCTTTTGATCTACGAACGTTCTGAAACGAAATTGATTCTATACTTGACACGGACAGGGACACACAGCGACCTGTTTTGAGTGATTGAGTGAAAAGCACGCATCTTCGGATGGGTGCTTTTCTTGTACGCAAAATAGGAGGTGAGGCTAAGATCAACCTACGAAAAGATCACCGAATCAAGGCGGGTGCGTCCGTCATTGACGGCAAGGCACTCATGTCGATTGGCTACGAGCAGGGACACTTTGAGGCACTTGCTCATTTCGACGGCGGGCGATATAAGGGCGCGACGGTAATGTATAACGTTGTAGAGTGGTGACAAATAAACAAACAGAGGGGACAGCGTATCGTGCGCTGTCCCCTCTATTTTTGTTGTTTGCACTTGTCTACAAATTGCCTACAAAGTACCATGATTCGCCTTTTTGTGTAGCTATTTCGTCTTTGTGCAAAAACATCTGTGTTATTCCCATGAAGCTTTGGTGTTACTGAAGTTACGGATTCGTCATAAGGCTTGATATGTAGCGTTTTTGCATGGTGCATTTCCTATACTATAAAAAATGAAAAAGGGTAGAAATTAAAAAAGAGGAGGACTTTTTTTATTATTTCCTATACCAAAGAAGGAATTTTCGTGTTTATGTCGAAAGAAACTTAGAATACCTATCGGTATGTCCGCTGTGTTGGTCAACGGTGAGGAGCAAAGGGGGACGACGGCAATGCAGACACAGATCCGTCTTTCTGCGCTCTTTCTCGCCGCTGTCATAAGCATCGGTGTCGTTGCCGGCATGATCGCGCTGCGGCCGCCGCTCACGCAGATGTACTATGTGCAGCTGGGGGGACTGATCGCGGGCGCAGGGCTGGTGGTGACGCTCTACAATCGTTTTTTGACGGCGCGGGCGCGGCGGCGTGCAGAGGCATCCTCCGCTGCATCGGAGGGGTTGGGTGAAGATTGCTCTGCGGAGGTCGTCATTCCTGCCGCTGCGGCGATGAACGATGCGCCCGCACCTACGGCATATGAAGAGACCCGTGAGGCGAAGGCGCCTCTGGACGTGTCCGCTGTGGCGTATCCTGCCGCAGCTCTCGTATCGGAGCAACCGCTCCTCGCACAGGAGCGGCCGGAGAGCATGGATGTCCTGCTGGATATGGCGTACGAGGCGGCAGCGGACAATCCGCTGCGGGCGATTGCAGCATACCGACGGGCGCTCGCATGCTATCCCGAGGACTCCTATATACCGTATCTCATCATCGAGCTCTCCACGCTGTACAAGAACCTCGGGGACTACGATGCGGCGCTTGCCCTCTTTGACGAGGCGCTCGCGCTGCCCATCATTGCCAAGAACGCTGTCATGGTGCAGGAGTTTGAGCGCTCCCGCAGAGCCCTGACCGTCGTTTCTCATATGCTCAGCGCACAGGGAACGCCTGCGCTTCCCTTCGACGAGGTGTCGAAGGAGCTGCTTGCCGAGGCGGATCGGCGCGCACAGGAGCTAAGGAAGCACTGATAAATTCAGCACCGTCATCTTAGCACATCTTTTTTGCCCGCTTTTCGTTAGCAAATCCTCCACATAGCCCTGCTATGCGTCCGGTTTGCTGCCTCAATCGGACAGAAAAATCTGTGCCAATCTGACAGACTTCATTTTATCAGCGATTCCCTAACAACCTGACATTTTTAGTAAAATGGAGGAATACACATGAAGAAAAGCGTTGACATTCTGGGACTTCCCGTCATCAGCATCACCGAGGGGCGCGAGCTCGGCATGAGCAAGACGCTGCTCATCGATGCGCCGAACCGCGTCGTGGCGGCGATCACGATTGAGGACGAGGACTGGTATCGCGGAGTCAAGCTCATTCCCTACGATAATGTCATTGCGGTCGGCGAGGATGCCGTCACGATCAACAACAGCGAGAACATCCTGACGCTCGATGCGGCGGGCGACTTTGAGACGCTGCTCGACGACAACATCCGCGTCATCGGCACGAAGGCGATCACGCGCTCGGGTGTCATCCAGGGAAATATCACCGAGATCTTCATCGGTGAGGACGGCAGTATTGAGAAATGTGAGATCACAGAGCCCGAGGGATCGACAACCGAGGTGACGGCGGATCAGGTCTCGATCTTCGGGAAGGAAGTTACGGTCATCTCGCCGGAGGGTGATGCCGGAAAAAAATCTGACGCAGCGGCTGCACCGGCGGCACCCGCTGTAACAGCGCCCGCAGCCGAGACAGCTGCGGCAGAGCCGGTGGCAGAGGTCGCAGCACCTACGGTTGAGGAGATGGCTCCTGCAGCAGAGCCGGCGGCAGAGGAGCCCGCACATACAGCGGACGCTGCAGCGGATATTCCGATGGAGGAGCCTCCCGCAGAGCCGGAGCTGCCCACTGTGGAGGAAGCACCGGTCGAAGTTCCTGCCGAGGAGCCCGCACCTGTTGCTGAAACTATGCCCGCCGCAGAGGAGCCGGCGGCAGAGCCCGCCGAGGACAAGAGCGCGGAGCGCGTGAACGAGGATCGTCACCGCCGCTTCCTGCTCGGCAAGAAGGCGACGCGCACGATCAAGATGGACAACGGCGTTGTCATCGTCGAGGCGGGCGCGGACATCACCGAGGAAGTCCTGCAGAAGGCGAAGCTCGGCAACAAGTTCATCGAGCTCTCGATGAGTGCACAGTAATTTCAGACGAGAATATACCAAATCATCGCTAGGGAATCGTGAGCGGTGGTGGAGGCACAACAGAATAAGGGGAGCTGACAGCAGTCGGCTGAGAGGGGATTATGCGTCCCGACCCATAACCTGATTTGGATAATGCCAACGTAGGGATATATGTGCAGATAGCGCGGCTATGTCAGTTGGCATAGCCGCGTTTTTGATTTCTTTCTTAAGCCTGCCCCGCGCGCGGGGCAGGGGGACATGAATTGGAGATTCCCATGGAAAAACGTACAAGCATCCCCGCAAATGCACTGATCTGGTTCGGTGCGGGTGTTTCACTTGCAGAGATTTTAACAGGCACCTTTTTTGCACCCCTCGGTTTTCGCGACGGTGGGATTGCCATTGTGGTCGGACATATCATCGGCTGTGCGCTGCTTTTCCTCGCGGGGCTGATCGGCGCACGCACGCGCCGCAGTGCGATGGAGACGGTCAAGATGGCGTTCGGGGCACGCGGCGGGCTGCTTTTTGCCGTGCTCAACGTCATGCAGCTCATTGGCTGGACGAGCATCATGATCTATGACGGGGCACTCGCGGCAAACTCCGTGATGGATGCGGGGCATTGGCTCTGGTGCTTCGTCATCGGCGTGCTGATTATCGTTTGGATTCGGATTGGCATCCTGCGCATCGAGCGCGTGAACGCCGTCGCCATGACGGGGCTGTTTTTGCTCACCGTGCTCCTCTGCTCCGTTATCATGGGTGGGACAGGGGCTGTGGGCTCTGCGGCAGGTGAGGCGATGAGCTTTGCGATGGCACTTGAGCTGTCGATTGCGATGCCGCTTTCGTGGCTGCCGCTCATCTCGGACTACACGCGCGAGGCGGAGAAGCCCGTCGCTGCTGCTGCCGTGAGTGCGCTCGTCTACGGGCTCGTCAGCTGCTGGATGTACTTCATCGGCATGGGGGCGGCGATCCTCACGGGCGAATCGGACATCGCACAGATCATGCTGCACGCGGGACTTGGCGCGGCGGGGCTCGGTGTCGTCATCCTCTCGACCGTCACCACAACGTATCTCGATGCGTACTCGGCGGGGGTCTCAAGCGAGAGCATCGTGCGCTCCGCCGCGGGGCGCACCGTCGGCATCGGCGTGACCGTGCTCGGCGCAGCTGCGGCATCGCTCTATCCGATGGATGACATCACGGGTTTCCTCTACATCATCGGCTCGGTCTTTGCGCCGATGATTGCCGTCCAGATCGCGAGCTACTTCCTCCTGCGTGAGGATGCGGCGGGACGCTCCGTCCACACGGTCAATCTCGCTGTCTGGTTCATCGGCTTCCTCTGCTACCGCTGGCTTATGACACTCGACACCCCCGTCGGCAGTACCCTCCCGACCATGGCAATTACACTTTTGCTTGCGCTCGCTGCGCATCGTATCTTTGGAAAACGTGTGGCATAAGAAAGGAAAACTGCGATGACCTCAGCAACCCTCGCCCAAATCCGCGCGGCATCCCCGCTCATCCACTGCATCACCAACTACGTCACCGTCAATGATGTCGCGAACGTCCTGCTCGCCATCGGTGCACGTCCCATCATGGCGGACGATCCGGAGGAGGTAGAGGAGATCACCGCCCTCTGCGCGGGGCTCTGCCTCAACATCGGCACACTCAACGCGCGTACCATCCCGAGTATGATTGCGGCGGGCAAACGTGCACGCGCTCTCGGACATCCCGTCGTCCTCGATCCCGTCGGCGCGGGCGCAAGTCGCCTGCGTACCGCGACCGCGCTTCGCATTCTGGACGAGGTGCGTCCGACCCTGATTCGCGGCAACATCTCCGAGGTGCGGACGCTTGCCGTTGGTACGGGAACAACGAAAGGTGTTGACGCGAACGCGGCGGATGCCGTCACCGAGGAGAACCTTGCTGCTGCCGCAGACCTTTTGCATGCCTTTGCCGCGCGGGCAGAGGCGATTGTCGCCGTCACGGGGGCGATCGACCTCGTGACGGACGGACGGGACTGCTATGCCATCCGAAACGGGCGGGCAGAAATGGGGCAGGTCACAGGCACGGGCTGTCAGCTCTCTGCGCTCCTCGCCGCCGCCCTTGCCGCTGCACCTGCTGATCCGCTTGCGGCAGTTAGCGAGACGGTCGTACTTATGGGCGTTGCGGGTGAAATCGCGTGGGCACAGATGGGGGAGCACGACGGCAACGCGACCTATCGGACGCGCATCATTGATGCCATTTATCGTATGAACGCGGAAGACCTTAATGCGCGTATGAACATCACAAAACTCTGAGGAGGGACGAACATTGAAAATGCACACAGCACTCACCATTGCAGGCAGCGATTCGAGCGGCGGCGCGGGCATTCAGGCAGATCTCAAGACCATGACCGCGCACGGCGTTTACGGCATGAGCGCACTTACCGCACTCACCGCGCAAAACACCACGGGGGTCACTGACATCCTCGCCGTCCCGGCCGCCTTTCTCGCGGCGCAGCTCGATGCCGTCTTTACCGACATCCCGCCCGATGCCGTGAAGATCGGCATGGTCGCGGATGCCGCACTCATCCGCGTGATTGCCGAAAAGCTGGACGAATACCATGCGCGGAACGTCGTTGTCGACCCCGTCATGGTTGCGACCAGCGGCGCACGTCTCATCAGCGAGGATGCTGTGGAGGCGCTTGTCTCACTGCTCTTGCCGCGTGCGACCATCATCACGCCGAACATCCCCGAGGCGGAGGTGCTCGCAGATATGCCAATCACCGATCGAAAGGGCATGACCGCAGCAGCGGTACGCATCTATGAGCGTGCACATACAGCGGTGCTCATGAAGGGCGGACACTGCGTCGACGACGCGAACGATCTGCTCATCGACGGTGCGGGTGCACGTTGGTTTGAGGGGCGGCGCATTGCGACTGCGAACACCCACGGCACAGGCTGTACCCTATCAAGTGCGATCGCCGCGAACCTCGCGCGCGGCATGACGCTCGATACCGCAGTCGAACGTGCGAAGGCATACATCTCGGGCGCACTCGCCGCAGGGCTTGACCTCGGCGCGGGCAGCGGCCCTCTCGCACATGGATTTGATTTGAGGAGCGAATTTATATGCTAGACACGCGCACCCGTAAGCTCACCCTTGCTGGTATCCTCATCGCCGTCGCCGTCCTCGGCGGACTGTTCAGCATCCCCGTGCTCGGCAGTCGCTGCGCCCCCGTGCAGCACCTCGTCAACATCCTCGCCGCCGTTTTTCTCGGCCCTCTTTGGGGCATCGGCGTCGCCTTCGCCGCGAGCCTTCTCCGCAACATTGCAGGGCTCGGCAGCCTCATGGCATTCCCCGGCAGCATGATCGGTGCGCTCTCGTGCGGGCTTGCCTACCACTATACGAAACGCCTTGGTGTCACCTGCATCGCCGAGGCACTCGGCACGGGCATCCTCGGCGCACTCGCTGCCTATCCCGTCGCCGCCTTCCTCATGGGGCTGAACCCTGCGAGCTACACCGTCTACATCGTCCCCTTCCTCCTCTCCACAGGCGCGGGCAGCCTCCTCGCCTACGTCCTCCTGCGCTTCCTCCTGCCGAAGATTCGGCGGGATTGAGGTTAGGGAAGCACTGATAAATTCAGCCACGCTATCTTAGCGCATCTTTTTTTGCTGCGCTTTACTATCGATCCCCCACATAGCCTTTGCTATGCATCTGGTTTGTCTCCTTGTTCGGACGAAAAATCTACGCCAATCTGACGGATTTCATTGTAGCAGCGATTCCCTAGAAAATTCTCCCGATCACACACAAAAGGCGATTGCACATAATTTGTGCAATCGCCTTTTGCGTGACGTAGCGTCAGTGATTCCTTAGACTTATACTCTGAACTTGCTGATCTCGCTCTGCAGCTCGGTGGCGATCTCCGCAAGACCCTCGCTTGCCTCTGCGATGTTGTGCAGGGCGTGCGTCTGTGTCTCGACACCGGCGCTGCCCTCCTCGCTCGTGGCGGCATTCTCCTCTGCGATGGCGGAAAGATTCTGTACGACTTGGGAGATGGCGTGGTTCTTTTTCACAATCTCTTCTGCCGTTTGGTTGAGACGTTTTACAACGGAGTCGGTCACGTCGACCGCCTCTGCGATGCGGTCAAACTGATGCTTTGTCTTGTCGAGGTCGATCTTGCTGTCCTCGACGAGATGCTTGGACACGTCCATCGTGTCGACTGCCTGCTGTGACTTTTCCTTGAGCTCGCGGATGATTTCACCGATCTCGTCGGTGAATCCCTTGGACTGCTCGGCGAGCTTGCGAATCTCCTCGGCGACGACGGCGAAGCCCTTGCCCGCCTCACCTGCACGCGCTGCTTCGATGGCGGCGTTGAGCGCCAACAGGTTCGTCTGTGCGGAGATGGACTGGATCATCGTGCTGGCTTCTTCGATGCGTTCCGCACTCTGGTTCGTCTCGTCGACAACGTGTGCGACTTGTTCCGTCGCCTTCGATGTGGCCGTCGATTTCTCGATCAGCTCGGCGAGGATCTTGGAGCCCTCGTCCTTGCGATATTTGATGTTGTCGGCGGCCTCGTTGAGGTCTTCCAATACCTTTTCGTTGACCTCGGCAAGGCGCTCGATCTCCTCAAGGTGCAGGGCGGCATCCTGCGTCTCCTGTGCTTGATTGGTCGCACCGTCTGCGATGTTGTGGATCGCGGAGGCTACATTGTTCGCCGAGTCTGCCGTGGACTGTGCCGTCGCGGTCAGCTCCTCGCTCGTTGCCGCGACGGACTGCGAGGCTCCGTTGATCTTGCCGACCATCTCGCGCAGGGTATTCGCCATGCGGCGCAGCTCATGGGCGATCGTGCCGATCTCGTCCGTGCGTTCGAGGAACTCGTGGATGCGTGTATTGTTCTCTGCACGCAGATCGAGACGGGCGAAGTTCGCGATCATTCCGGAGAGTGCGCTGATCGGGTCTGCAATCCGCTTGTGAATGAAGAGGGAGAGCAGTGCGACGAGCAGGATCGTGCACAGGATTGAGATGCCGACGCAGATGAGAATCATGTGTTTTGCCTTGCCGACGAAGACATCATAATCGGTTATCGACATGATTGCCCACTGCGCATCGACCCCTTCGAGGTGGAGCGGTGAGAAGACGAAGACCGACTTCTCGCCCGTGGTATTGGAGTTCTTGACCTCGGAGAACTCCTTGTCGTCAAAGATCCGTGCAATCGTATCCTGTGAGACGTTCGACTCCTGGAAGTAGTTCTTCATGATGCGGTTCGGATTAAGACCGTTCGCGATCAGCGTGCCCTTGTCCGTGAACAGGGTGTAGAATTCCTTTTCCGAACTGATTTGTGCGACGGCATCCTGCAGATTGTTGACGTTGATGCTCATGACGATCGTGCCAAGGAACTTGCCGTTCTCCATGATGGGGAAACTCAGCGTGATGAGGAGTATCTTCTTTCCATTGTCCTCATAGAACTGTGGTTCGGACAGATACGGCTTCTGCTTTTGTTTGGGGGTCTTGTACCAATCTTCCTCATCGATATTCGTCAGCGCACTTAGTCCCGCCGTACGCGAGACATACATGTTGAGGCGTCCCGAGGAATCCCCGAACTCTGTTCCCGCCATCGCAGCATCCTTGCCGTCGAAAGCATTCGGCTCAAAGACGACACCTGCTCCGGCCAGGTTCGGACCGGATTCGAGGGCCGCATTGATAAAGTCCAAGATGAAGGCGCGATTGCGTTTCTCCGGCGGGTTCTCAAGCTCCTGACGGATCAGCATCTGCATCCATGTCGCACTCATCTTTGTGGAATTGTACTGATCCTCGATGGATGCGCCGATCTTGCCTGTGGCGTTGAATTTGTCGCTCGTTCCGCGCTCGATGAGCGCCTCGAATGACATATAGGCGACGACTGCCATCACGATTGCCACCATCAGGACGACACCGAACGCCATCATCGCATTGATTTGGAATCCGATGCCGCGGCCGGTGTTCCGTGCTTCCTCCAATGGTCCCTTCATGTCTTTCAGCTCCCTTTATGAATTTTTCTAGCTGATAAAATAGAGTCTGCCGGATGGATGCCTATTTTTCCTGTCAAGAAGACAAATCCGCGTATAGCAAGGGCTATGTGGAAGACTGAGGGCACAGACAGGGGGGCGCCAAGATGGCAGTGCTGAATTTATCAGGGGTTTCTTAGTATACACTTTTTTTTCTAAACATCAAGTTAGGGTTCGATAAGAATCTTGCTCTATCATTTTGTGTCCATCGACCGACATTCTCAGAGCCGGATGCACTCGATGTGCTCCATATCGACGGTGACGACTGCTATGTGGAGCGTGATCTTGTAGAGGATGAGATCGTCGCCGACGGCATCGATGGTCTCCTGATAGCGCGGGATCTTCGCAGCAAAGAGTGCCGCGAGGTCGTAGACGGTGTGCGCGGACTTGACAGCTCTGCCGCTTGCACGGACGTGTTCGTTCGTGTCGTTGTGCGGAACGGTGGTAAATGCAATGTTCGGATTCGCCGCGAGCTCGACGACCTTCTCATTGTCCTTGAACGTGGCGAAGTAGACGCGGCGTTCCTCGGATGCGTAGTAGAAGTTCACGATGCGTACATGCGGCAGCCCGTCCGTCGTCGTCGCGAGTGCGATCTCGCGCTGCTCGCGCATGATGCGCTCGAATTCATCCCTCATGTTCATCTTTTTCCCTCAATCCCTACATATCACTTCTTTGTCTGTATTCCTCGGACAAAGGCATAGCGCGGTGCACCGCTTCCCGCATCGGCAGCAGCGATGCAGAGGGCGATCTCCGCCGTGCCGATCTCTGCAAACGGAATGCTGACGATCTGCTCATACCCGACGATCACGCGCAGATCGTCCGTGAGCGGTGTGCGCGCGACTTCCCTGTAGTCCAGTATGCGCCCTGTCTCCGACCCGCTCCGATAGGTCAGCAGATTCCACGCGGGATAGCCGATAAAGCGTGTCTTGATAAAAAGATTTTCCCCATGGAACACCGTGCCATCGGGCAGACGGTTCGGATAGTCCGCCTCTGCAGGAACTGCCTCTGTCGCCTCCGACCAGAGTGCGATCGGTTCGACACGCGTGAGCGCGGGCGCAGGACCTGCACTTACCGTGGGCAGCGTACAGCAGAGAAGGGCAAGGACGGCGAGGAGTGTGCGAAACAATGGATGCATGGCAGTCTCCTTTGGTCTGAGACGACTGTGGATGTATGTGCATAAAGGAAGCACTGATAAATTCAGCACCTCCATCTTGACGCATCTTTTTTGCCCGCACTTCGGCGGAAAATCCTCCACAGAGCACCACTCTGCGTCCGGTTTTCCGTCTCGTTCGGACGAAAAATCTACGCCAATCTGAAGGACTTCATTTTATCAGTGATTCCTAAATTTGACCTGTAGGGGTATTGTAACACATAATCCATTTATTTTATACGACAACACGCCGACATTTCTGCCGGCGTGTTGTCGTATAATATGAAATTATGATGCTTTCTTCCCGCTCAGGACAACCTTGCTAAAGAGGCCAAGGATGCCGAGGAAGACGAGGAGCCCGAGCATCTCAGCGGTGTCGGCAAAGCCCTCGGGGGCAATGGCGAGCGGTGCCTCGCCTCCTCCGTTCGAGACGGAGACGACGATGACACCTGCAAGCAGAACGCCGACGATGGACTCACCGACGATGAGGCCCGAGGCAAAGAGCGTGCCGCGCCTGAGACCTGCTGCCTCGGCGTTCGAGCCACCCGTATTCCGCAGATGGCGGTTGAGGAAGTAGCCGAGGATCGCGCCGACAACGAGCGGGGTCTGGATGACCGGCGGGAGGTAGATGCCCATGCCGACGGCGAGCGGCGGCAGACAGAGATTGCGCGTGGTGCGCTTGAGGAAAAGGTCAATGAGAACAAGCACCACACCCAGACCGATGCCGATGTAGATGTATTCCCATGCGAGCTTACTTGAGAAGATGCCCTGTGCGATGGTGGTCATGAGCACCGCCTGCGGCGCGGAGAGTGCCTGTGCGGGATCCATGCCTGCGCGCGGCATCGCTCCCGGGAAGCCGTACGCCTCGTAGAGGAGGTTCAGCACGGGCGCAATGACGAGTGCACCGACGAGGCAGCCGATGAGGAGTGCAACCTGCTGACGCCACGGGGTCGCTCCGACGAGCCAGCCCGTCTTGAGATCCTGCATGTTGTCGTTCGAGATACACGCAATTGCGAGGATGATGGATGTGGTAAAGATGGCGGTCGCCGTCGCGAACTTCTCGCCGCCGGGCATCTCGAAGATGCCGAACGAAGCGCACAGCGCGTACATGACGAGCGAGGAGACAATGATGCCGAGGATACCGATGCCCGAGATCGGGCTCGCGGATGTGCCGACAAGACCTGCCATG
The DNA here is from genome assembly GCF_000234095.1 of Centipeda infelix ATCC 43532. Lineage (GTDB taxonomy): Bacteria > Bacillota > Negativicutes > Selenomonadales > Selenomonadaceae > Centipeda > Centipeda infelix. Next base: position 108,697 of record NZ_JH376798.1, on the reverse strand, counting down.
TAGGCGCAGGCGGCGGCAACGAAGAAGCCCATGAGGACGGCGACAGAGACGCCGACGATCGTGAAGATCAGCTTTTGGCTCGGGGGGATACTCTCCGGCGAGACAAAGAGGTAGAAGATTGCAAGGAGGCCGATGACCGTCACGCCGAAGATGAGCAGGATGCTTTTCATTGACATATCGACGTCCATGCGGTGCAGACCTTTTTCTGCGTCATCCATGCGCGTGCCTGCGATGGATTCTTTTACACCGTCGATGACGGGGCGGGCGAGTGTGATGAGTGTCCAGATCGCCGCAACGCCCATTGCACCCGCGCCGATGAGACGTACCTTCTGCTGATAGATCGCACCTGCGAATTTTTGCATGGTCATGCCGTCGGGCAGCATCTCTGTCATGGTGAAGTAAGGGACGAACCCCGCCCATGCGATGGCGATTCCTGTCAGCATGGCAAGTCCGCTCGCAATGCCGATGAGGTAGCCCGCACCCACGAGCGCGGTGGAGTAGCCGAGCGGCAGCTGTGTCATGCCGCGTCCGACGTGAAACCACGCCGAGAGTGCACCGCCGAGTACCTGCAGACCGTTTGTGAGGAACGCGATGATGCCCGCGACCGCACTGCCCGCGAGGATTTCCTTCAGCCCGGAGTCGGACTTGCCGTCATCCTTCGCGTGACTGCCGACCTTCAGAATCTCTGCGGCGGCAACGCCCTCGGGGTACGCGAGATCGCTGTGCACGACCATCGCACGGCGCAGCGGGATCGTGAAGAGCACGCCGAGACAGCCGCCGCACGCCGAGACAACGAGCGTCTGCCAGAACTCAAAGCCCTGCCAGTAGCCGATCATGAGCATGCCCGGGATGATGAAGATGATGGCGGACAGCGTACCTGCCGCCGATGCCTGCGTCTGCACCATGTTGTTCTCAAGGATGTTCGCGTCCTTCGCCATCTTGAGTACCGCCATCGAGATGACTGCCGCCGGGATCGCCGACGAGAACGTCAGACCGACCTTGAGCCCGAGGTAGACATTCGAGGCTGTGAAGATGATCGTGAGGATCGCGCCGAGCAGCATGCCGCGCACGGTGAGCTCGGGAAGTCTCAGCTCGTGCTGCATGAACTCGTTGTGCGAATCTTTCATGCGATAACCACCTGTCCTTCTATACAATAAAGTGAAAAATAACAGAAGTATTATAACATAGAAATACAGAATGTAAACGTCTGTATTTGCATGTATACAGAAAACTGATGAAAAAGCAAACAAAACGTGCAAGTAAATGAAAATCGCACGCCCTTATGGAACACTTCACATCGCACAGACAATACAAAACCGCCGACAGGCTTTCTCGTCACCTGTCGGCGGTCATGAGGAAAATACGGGAAGTGATAGGTAACTCTCTTGCATCCAAACGATCTTCGCTTCGTTCCGTATCTCAGCTAGCATGGGACACGGAGCTTTCTTCCAAAACGCTGAGCAACTACCCTGACATATGACCGAACCCGACGCCACAAATCCGCTTGTGGAAGATCCCCTCTCATCTGCTCGACATATGCCCCTGCGCCCGTCCTCCACGGGCTGCCGCATCCTCCTGCCGCACCCTTATGACACCCCTGTCCCGTCACGTGCCGGGACTTGATTCACTTGTGCGGTCACACTGCGGCCACTCAATGACCCATCGGAATCTCCTCCCAGTCCGTCGGGGAACACCTGCTATGCGCCCTTCGCTCAGCCAGCGAAGCTGCACAGCTGACTCCCTCTCCAACAACCGTCGGTCAACACTGTGGAAACTCCGGAGAACTCTGCCCGTATGCTTACGGATCATACGGGGGGCTGCCTGTCCTGAATCAGGCTGCCGATGAATCCTCCTTAACTATCTTTAGTATAGTCAAACTTCAGAAGATTGTCAATACCATTTTGAAAAATCTGTAAAATTTTTGCGACACAGTGCACATGATGTCTCTATGCGTTGCAAAGCGGAATGCAATGCGTCTATACGAAGCGGCAGACGTGATCGACAGCGATGTCGGAGAATCCATACGCCTCTGCCTTCGTGAGGCGGCCGTTTGCGACCTCGTGAATGCGTGTGAGGAGGCGTTCGCCGCTCGCGGAAATGCTCTCCTCGCCGCGCAGGATGCCGCTGAGATCGACATCCATGTTGTCCTCCATCCACGAATACGTGTGCGCGTTTGCTGTGACCTTGAGCACCGGTACGATGGCGTTGCCCGTCGGTGTTCCGCGCCCCGTGGTGAAGACGATGACGTTGCAGCCCGCCGCAACCATCGAAGTAACGGAGGAAATGTCGTAGCCCGCCGTATCCATGACGATCGCGCCGCGTTTCGTCGGTCGTTCGGCCTGCGCCAGAACCTCGACGATCGGGCGCGTGCCTCCCTTGCGGATGCAGCCGAGACTCTTTTCGTCGATGGTGGAGAGACCGCCGTCCTTGTTGCCGGGGGTCGGCTGTCCTGCACGGCAGTCCTGACCTGCCGCTTTCAGATGCGCCTCGTAGTCCTCGCAGACACGGATGATCTGATCGTGGATCTCGGGGGTTGCCGCACGTTTTGCAAGGACATGCTCTCCGCCGATCCACTCAATGGACTCGCTCATCATTGTCGATGCGCCGAGATCGACGAGACGATCGCTCAGTTCGCCGACGGCGGGATTCGAGGCAAGCCCCGAGGTTGCGTCCGAGCCGCCGCACTCGATGCCGAGCAGGAGCTCCGAGATGCCGCAGCGTTCCTTTTGCTGCATTCCTGCCGCCGACGCCATCTCGCGCGCCGCACGGACGGCCTTTTCGATGGTTTTGAGCGTACCGCCTTCCTCCTGTATGCCGAAGGAGACGACGGGCTTTGAGGTCATCGCCTCGATCTTCTCGCGCAGTTTGCGATGCGGGACAGTCTCGCACCCAAGCCCAATGATGACAACACCGTAGACGTTCGGGTTGCAGGCAAAGCCCGTCAGCACCTTTTGCGACATCGCCGTATTCGCCGCCACGTCCGAGCAGCCCGTGTTGAACACGATGCTGACCGCGCCGCGCACCTGACTTGCAACGATGCGCGAGGACTCGCTGCCGCACGCGCAGGCGGGCAGGATGAGCACATGGTTGCGGATGCCCGCACGACCATCCTTGCGTTTATATCCCCAGAACTCCATCGTTCTCACCCTTTCTTCCCGATATACTCAGAGGCATAGTCGCGCGGCACGCTGTAGATGTTCTCGTGCGAGACCCATGCACCGCGCGGGATGTCTCTCAGTGCCTCGCCGATCAGCTCTCCGTACTTGAACACATGACCGCCCTTCGGGATTGGCCTGAGGGCGATCTTGTGCCAGATGGGGATTGTCTCCGTGCTCTCGACCTCGGCGCACGCCCTGCCGAAGCATGTGACCGGCGTGCCCGGTGCAACCTCGCCCGTGCAGGTCGCAACATTGTCCTTTTCGTCCAACAGAATGGCATTCGCTGTCATGGTGCTCTCCTCCTGTGTGCACAGAACGGGATAAATATTTCTTATCTTGATGATAATATGTTTTGATGTTAAAATCAATTTAACATATTTTACCTAGGATAAATGGAGTTTAATGATGGAGACTCTTCTGAAGTATATTCAGACGATTGATATGTGTGGCAGCTTTGCCGAGGCTGCAAAAATTCTGCATGTCACGCCGCCCGCCCTGAGCATTGCCGTGCGCAAGGAGGAGGAGCGGATCGGGATGCCGCTCTTTGACCGCACCGCACGCCCACTGCGCCTGACGCGCGCGGGCGTGTGCTATGCATCTCATATTGAACAGTTGTCCCGCTTGGAGCAGTCCTTTGCGGATGAACTGCAGGATGTGGTGGACTTTCGCCAGGGGACACTGCGCGTGGGTGGGACGCAGTACGTCAATTCATTCCTGCTGCCGCCTGTGCTTGGACAATTCCTTGTACGGTATCCGGAGGCACGGGTTGAACTGACGGAGGGGAACTCGGATCGGAGCATTGCACTGCTTGCTGAGGGACAACTCGATCTCACGTTCGGTACAGAGGCGGCGCGGGCGGAGGGTATCAATGCAGTGCCCGCCTTTCACGATCAGCTCCTCCTTGCCGTGCCGGAGTGCTTTCCTGTCAATCGCACGCTTGCAGGCTATGCGCTCTCGCACGCAGCAATTGCGGCGAGGGCGTACGGGGAAGGGGATTCTCCCGCCGTGCCGCTGCGTACATTTGCTGATACGCCGATGGTCTTTCTGTCCGAGAAGAACAACCTCTATCGGCGTGCCTGCCGTATTTGCGCTGATGCGGGATTTGTTCCGCAGATCCGCTTGCAGGTGGATCAGTTCGTCACATCCTACCACATCGCACAGAGTGGCATCGGAGCGGTGTTCGTCAGCGATCAGCTCATCGCGATGAGCGTACCCGCCCCGATGGTCTACTACCGTATTGCACATGCACAGGTGCGCCGCACGTTCTACGCATTGAGCAGCCGTGTGCGCTTCGTACCGCAGGTGGTGCGGACGTTTTTGTGCTTCTTTCAGTCGATGCGTGAGGATTGACAAAACGACGATTTTGTTATACTATAAACATATATTTTTTGTATGCAATAAAGGAGATGGGGATATGACATATCAACTGTGGAATGTGCTCGATGAGCTGAAGTCCGATACGTATGAGTGGGTGGATCTGACGCATCCGCTGAACAATGACAGCCCGTTTTGGGCGGGGATTCCCGAGGGATCCGTGGAGCTCGCAAAGACCTGCTTTGACTGGGGCAATCCGATGCTTGACTGTCTGATCCAGACGTTCAAGTTCCCGGGCCAGTTCGGAACGCACATCGATTTTCCGGGGCATTTCGTCCGCAATCGTCCGCTCGCCGAGTCCTATGGGGCGCAGCATATGCTCTATCCGCTGTGCGTGATCGATGTGACGGAGCAGGTCGCGCGCGATGTGCACTATGCAGTGACGGTGGCGGATATCAAGGCGTACGAGGAGAAGTACGGGGCGATTCCGGACGGTGCGTTTGTCGCGCTCTATACGGGGTGGAGCAGGCATTGGCCGGATATGGACGCGATCTCCGGCACGGCAGAGGACGGCAGTGAGCACTTCCCCGGCTGGTCGATGGATGCGCTGAAGTACATCTACGAGACGCGCAATGCAGCGGCGAGCGGGCATGAGACGCTGGATACGGACGCCTCGGCGGAGGCGGCAAAGGCGGGCGATCTTGCGTGCGAGCGTTATCTGCTGGACAAGGGGAAGCTGCAGGTGGAGGTGCTGACAAATCTCGATCGGGTGGCACCTGCGGGTGCACTCCTCTTCCTCGCGTGGCCGAACATCGAGGGCGCAACGGGACTGCCCGTGCGCGCACTTGCGATTACGCCGAAGAAGTAAGGAATCGCTGATAAAATGAAGTCCGTCAGATTGGCGTAGATTTTTTCGTCCGAACAAGGAGGCAAACCGGACGCATAGCCAAAGCTATGTGGAGGATTTGCCGACGAAGTACGGGCAAAAAAGATGCGTCAAGATGGCGCGGCTGAATTTATCAGTGCTTCCGTCAGCTGATATACAACGACGGAGCAGGCTGCGGTCTGCTCCTTTGTCGTATATGGCAGGGAAATGCACCCTGTATGTCGAAATCCCTAACTCATCATATATTTTAGGAGACGATGAATTGCACAGCGAATACTTGGATATTGAGAAGAAAATAGAGAATGGTGAGCGGCTGACACGGGAGGATGGGCTGCGGCTCTTTGCGTGCCGCGATATTGCGTGGATTGGTGCGCTTGCTGATCGCGTGCGGCAGGAGAAGTGCGGTGACATTGTCTACTACAACGTGAACTGCCATGTGAACCTTACGAATATCTGTCTCGCGCACTGCAAGTTCTGCGCGTTCGGGCGCGACGCTGAGGACAAGGGCGCGTACGAGATGAGCGTGGAGGAGGCGGTGGCGCACGTCGCGGATGCGATGCGCGATCCGCATCTCGCGGGGCTGCATGTGGTGAGCGGGCTGCATCCGGACTGGACGTTCGAGGACTATCTTATGCGGCTCAAGGCTCTGCATGAGGCGTTTCCCACGCTCTATCTGAAGGGCTTTACGGGCGTGGAAATCACGCATTTTGCAAAGAGTTCGGGGCGTACGGTGCGCGAGGTGCTCCTGCGGCTGCGTGAGGCGGGACTGCAGTCGATTGCGGGCGGCGGTGCGGAGATTCTGACCGACCGCGTGCGCGGCGAACTCTGTCCGAACAAGGCGACAGCGGATGAGTGGCTTGAGACACACCGTACGGCACATACGCTCGGCATCAAGACGAATGCGTCCATGCTCTACGGACACATCGAGACGATCGAGGAGCGTGTGGAGCACATGATGCGGCTGCGCGATCTCCAGGATGAGACGGGCGGATTCCAGACGTTCATCCCGTTCCCGTTTCTGCCGTCGAATACGGAGCTGGGGCGGACGGTGCGGCAGACGTCGATGTGGGACGATCTCAGGACGATTGCGATCTCGCGTCTGATGCTCGACAACTTCCGCAACATCAAGGCGTACTGGGTGATGCTGACCGTGCCCGTGGCACAGGTCGCGCTCTGTTTCGGTGCGAACGATATCGACGGCACGGTGCACAAGGAGACAATTCTCCACGATGCAGGTGCGAAGAGCCCCCGCGCACTCTCGGAGGATCACATCATCCGCGTCATCCGTGAGATCGGGCGCACGCCCGCTGCGTGTGACTCGAACTTTAATATCATCGAGACGTATTGAGAGGGAGCGGGTTCGCTTCGCGACACATTGGCATCAAGGGCTATGCGAAGGAGGTGGGAACAATGTCCGACACGGCTTATGAGGAGCGCATTGTGCGCACGGTGGAGGCATTCCGCAGGAACCGCTACGATGTTTCGCGCTTCGCGGAGCGCACAGCGGCGGCGGACTACCTCGCTGCCGAGATTCGCGGCAAGCGCGTCGGCTTCGGCGACTCCGAGACGCTGCGGGCACTTTCGCTCTATGAGCGTCTGAGCGTGCATAACGAGGTAATCGACCCGCCCCGCGCGGGGCACGTCGGCGGTATCGAGGCTTTTCTCGCGGCAGGTCGTGAGGCACTGATGACAGACGTGTTCCTGCTCTCGGCGAACGCCATCACGGAAGAGGGGCAGATCCTCAACATGGACGGTGCGGGCAACCGTGTCGCGGGCTCGCTCTTCGGACATGAAAAGACCTACTTCGTCGTCGGCATCAATAAGCTCGTCCCCGACATCGAGGCGGGGATCGAGCGCATTCACAGCATCGCCGCCCCGCGCAACGCGCACCGCAAGGGCAAGAAAACACCCTGCGCGAAAGACGGCACGCGCTGCTATGACTGCGCGGCACTTGAGCGCATCTGCAATGCGCTGACCATCCACTACAAGAAGATGAGCTACCGCCCGATGGAGCTCGTGCTGATCGAGGAGGAGCTGGGATTATAAAGAAGGGGGACTTTATACGGCAGAAGGAACGATCCGTTTTTCAATGGACGCGGATCTCAAGCGAAACATGGAGGAGACCTGCAGCAAGATGGGGCTGACTATGGCTGATGCGTTCACGATGTTTGCGGTAAAGGTCGTACAAGACCGGCGTATTCCGTTTGAGATTACGGCAGACCCCACTCCATACGATAGCTGACATCAAAAAAGGAGGCGTGCGCCTCCTTTTTCATATGCAGTAAATTCTACTCCTCATCCTTCGGATTCCCGTCCTCGTCCAAGGGGATGTAGACGTACTTCTCCTGCCACGGGTACTGATACGCGAGCGTAACCTGATTGTCGAGTTCGAAATGCACTGTGCTCAGCGTGCCCGTTCCCGCATCATCGACGCGTTTCAGCCAGCGCCTATCGTCGAGGCGTTCCTTCTGCGTGCGCAGCCATGCGGGGCTGCGCTTCGACAGCCCTGCCTCGTTCATGTGAAAGACGAGCCGCACGGATGTATCGCCCACGGGATAGTCGAAGCTGCAATAGGGCGCGTTTCGCTCGTAGTTTTTCGGATCGGGACGGAAAAGCTGGCGGAAATACGCAAGCCCCGCCTCATTTAACGTCATGCAGGCGATGGCGCGCTGCTTTTCGTACATTTCTCCATCGGCATCCACGCCGTCACGCAGCCCCAATGTTTCGCCTGTCGCAGCCGCCTCTTGCAGCTCCTCGTCAAACGTGGGATCAATCCAGTGGTAGGACATCTGCTCGATGGTCGCACCCTCCTCGATCTCACGTGCAAGCGTCAGAAATTCATGATCGTCCGGCACGAGCGCAAGCCCCTTCTGCACTGCCTCGTGTGCCCCGTCACAGTCGCCGAAGTGTGCGCGGAGTTTGCCGAGCTGCAGATATGTCCACGGATAGTCCGGCTCCTCCTGTGCACCCTTCTCTGCCATGCGGAGTGCATCGTCCAGTCGTCCGCAGTACATGAGGGCGACGGCGTAGCGGTAGTAGTATGTCCCGCAGCCCTTTGCGTTTACCGCTGCCGCCGGCATCCACTGCGTTGTACGGTAGTAGTACTCGTAGGCATCGATATTGTTGCACGCGTATGCATACCACAGTGCAATATCCAGATCGGCACGCGCCTCCTCGCGCGTGAAATTCCCCTTGATCGTTCCGTTCTTGATGTACGATTCCAGATAGTGCAGCATCTTGTAGAAATAGCCCGTCGAGCCGTCGTCCATCGCCTCGAGTTTCCGAACCGCCGCAGGGGAGAGCAGGGAGGCTTTCGCGGCGGCGGGGCTTTCCTGCTCCGCGCTTTCCTCCTCCTCCGTACGATCAAAGAGGCTGACGGAATTTGCGTCCCGTCGGAAGGAGTGGAATACCGCCCACGGCAGATCCGTCTGTTCGAGAAAGTCGTTGGCGGCGTCGAGGACGGCGCGCAGATCCCATGCGAGAAAGTCCAGATAGCCGCAGTCCGTACCCGTCGCTCCGCCAAGGAAAGTCACGACATCCGGCTCCTTGGTATCCCTCTCGATTGCCGTCATGAGCGCATCGCGAAACGCGAGGGGAGCCTCCGAATCCGCACGCAACGCATCCGTCAGCGGATAGGCGAGAAAGCCCGCCACAATCCCGTCCGCATGGTACATATCCACGAGTGTCGCATCGTTTTCCGTATAGGCGCTGAGGATGGAGGGCAGACGCGTACTGCCCGTGTAGACATCGAACCGCCAGCTCGTATCGGAAATGTCCTGCGGCTCGCGTTCGTAGGCGAGATAGGAGTGCTCCAGATAGTCCTCGGCATCGCTGTCGAGAGAAAGCCCCGCTTCCTCAAGGGCCTTTGGCAGATCCGTCAGTAGAATCGGCGGATCTTCCCGCGGCGCATCGAGGACATCGAAATCATGGATGAGGCGGATGGAGACGATTTCGCCAAGTGCCTGATCGACGATCGTGGAGAGCATCCACCATGTGCGATTCTCGTCCTCCTTCAGGAGAGAAAGGAGTTTTTCGCAGTAGACCATGAGGGCGATCCCCTCTCCCTCCTGTGCGAACCAGACGGCGACATCCTTCATCTCGATGCGGTTGTCGCCCGTACGCAGGGCACCAAGAGAGGCGGTGCGCCCGACGCGGATGTCCCAGTGCTCGCGCACGGAGGCGGGGGCATGGCGTGCGAAATAGACGAGCGGAAAGAGCTTTGCGCGCACGCCCTCGGGCGTTAGGATCAGCTCGTATTTTTCCCCGCTGCGTCCCATCTCGAAGGCTGCGTCGGAGAGGGCGATGCGCAGAACAGTGTCGCACCGCTCGATGAGCTCCTCGCCGTGATCCGGCCCCGCATCCATCAGCGCGCGCAGCTCCGTCTCTATGTTCTCGAACGCTGCCCACGCCTCCTGCACGCGGGTGCGGAACGGGCGCTGAAAGAGCGGCATGGAAAGTCCCTTGTGACAGTATGCAATCATACTCTTGGTATCCGCATCCTCGGGGAGCGCGGCGAGGGCCGCCTCAAAATGTGGGAGGGCGCGGTCCTCGCGGTCGAGGTAGTAGTAGGCGTAGCCCATGCGGAAGTTCCAGAGATGATCGCCCGCGAAATAGTCCGCGTGGGGAGAGAGGAGTCCGATTGCCTTTTCAAAATACGCGCGATCGCCCGCGCCTGCCGTATTGTTGTAGGCGCGCGCAAGCTCACTGTCGAGTTCCGGCGTGCGCTCCTCGCTTGGCAGCGCCTCGATCTCCGCGATAATCTTCTGAAATTCGTTGTTCTCGTGCCAAATTTGGCACTGTTCGAGTAAGGTCATGTATTGCTCCTGTAGCTTAGTCCCACCAGAAATACCAGATGTTTGACTGCCTCAGATCGCGCGCGAGACGCGTGACACTCATGCCGGGTGTGCCCTGCTCGATGATGTCGGCGCAGAACGCGTACTGCTCCTTCGCCAGATCCAAGGCGCGCTCCTGCGGCTCTATGGGCGCGGGAACGCTGTATTCGAGCGTGTCATAGGTGAGGACGGCAGGCACAGCGCCGTGCTGTTCGTGCCAGTATTTCGACACCGCCATCAGCGCGGCGGTGTCGGGGCAGTCGTTCCACCCGCCGAACGGCAGATATGCAAACACCATCCACGGATGTTTCACGGGAATCTTGGCGAGAATCATCGGCTGCGTTTTCTGCGTCTCGTAGTCCCAATAACTGATAAAACGGTTGACGGGATGTTCCTCCTCATCGAACGTTTCCACGCGGTTCTGCTCAAAACGTTCGCCGAGCCGCTCCATCAGTATCGCCTTACCGTCCGGCAGAGGCTGTGCAAGCATTTTTTCGCGGTACTTTTCCACGGCATCGGCATCGAAATCATAGTCCTTGAACGCGCCCTTTTCCGCCTCTGCGTTCATCGTCAGAATCTCCCACAGGGTATCGCTCGGGACGATGAGCAGGGGGACATAGCCGTCGTGCACACTGCGGCGTACGGCATAGCTGTACGCCGCCATAATCGGATCGTCGTCCGCCATCGGCGGGAAGTACATCAGGGAGCAGTCTGCCCTGCCGCAGTTCAGGTACTGCATGATTGCGGCAGCGACGTCGCTTGGCGCCTCATCTTCGTTTTCCTTCCGCTCGGCGCTGTTCCGCTTCCACGCCTCCCACCGCTGTGCGATGGTCTCCGCCATTGCTGCATAGTAGTCCTCATCGAACGGGACGAACAGATATGCCTCGTCGTCGAACTCCTCCGAGAAGTACTGCTCCGTACCGAAGTACGCTAAGGCATGATTGTCGATGTCCGAGGGAAAGGAGGGGGCCTCGCCGTCGTAGTAATACTGCGCGAATGCCGTGCCCTCCTCGCCAAAGAAACCGCGCATCAGAATACCGTGCAGGTCGTCGCGGATAAAGGGGCGCAGGTCAGTATCTGCCGGATGCTCCCGCACGGCGCGGACGGTCGCCGCATACTGGCGGACGAACCAATCCGCCATCAGCTCGTGCTCGATGCACCAGCGCAGATAGATCGCGAGGTGGTTGTACGCCGTGATCTCGTCCACGGGCAGCTTCTTTTCGCGCAGGCTGTCGAGGTGCCACTGCGCATTGTCCATTACGAGATCGGTGAAGTCCTCGGGCGCGAGTGCGCTGCGCCTCTCCGGATCAATGACGAAGCTCACACGACGCTCGTCAAAGAGGTTCAGCAGCTCTTTTGCACTGCGGTCGAACTTGTAGTTGAGTTCATCCCGGTAGAGCGGGATGATCTGATAGAAATTGACCTCATCGCCGTTTGGGAGGGGGCAGACGGTGTCTCCTCCGCCTTTGACCTGCGCGCTGACGAGCAGGGCAGCAGTCAGTTTGGTGCTTGCGGCATAGGGCGATCGGTTGCTGATCGTGTGTCCCCAGCCGAGCCAAGTGTTGTCCTCGATTGGCAGACGTGCGAGAGTCTTCAGCAGGCGGATCGGCCAGTAGTGCACTTCATCGTCCTCGTGGATCTTCCAGTCGGGCGGCAGGGCGATCGCGAGTTCCGCGCGTTCGAGCTTGTATTCGGCGAGCTCTTTTGGCACGTTCATGCGGTGCGCGCCCATCCCGAGGGTGACGAGCATATAGTAGTTGCGTTCCTCGGTCGGATCGACAATGCAGATGTCCAGGTGGATGTCCGGCGAGACAATCTCATGAAAGACGTTCGCATACGTGCCGAAGTTCGTCTCAATGTAACTTTCGACGATCTCCAGTTCTTCCTCGGTATAGACCTCTGTGGGCATTGGGGCTTTCTTTTTATATGCAGAGTCATTTCTGCCAATTTTTTTCATCGTGTTCTCCTTTATGACTGAGGAGCAGGCTCTCCAGCATCGTTTCCAGAAGGCCTGTCGGTGTGATGACGAATCCCTCCGCCGTGATTTTTTCATTGAAGAAATCAACGGAGCGGTCGTGGTCAAGGAAGTGATTCTGTGCCAGGTATTGCTCGACATCGTCGAGGGTAAAGGCACACTCCCTGAGCGCCGTGTCGGTGAAGGAGTTGGCGTAATGGATGCTCTTCATCATGCGCTTCAGCTTTGTCGCCGGGTAGGCGTTGCATAGTGCCTGTCGGAGCGCTGTCGCCATTTGTGCGGGCGAGGCATCCTCTGTGCCCGGCATGGATGGGAGGATGCGCTCACGGCAAAGGTGCGCGTACAGTGTGCGGAACTTTTCTGCAAGTACGGTATCATCATGGTCAGTCATGGCTGCGCCTCACGTCTGCTGGTGCTGCATGGAGACAATCTGACAGTCGGGGCAGAACTCAATGTAGAGCGTGCCCTCCATATAGTCCGTCAGCGCATCCCAATGAATCTGCATGAGATACTTCATCGGCTGCCCGCAGTCGGGGCAGGTCGTGTATTCCCAGTCCTGCCACCAGAGCGCAAAGCCGCCGAGCGTGCAGGTGTCCTCGAAGCGTGCGCCGTAGAACAGAGGAACGGGCGTCTCGCCGAGGATGAGATTGTTTTCAAAAATCCTGACAAGCTCCTCTTCGATATACGTGGTATCACCCGCATCTTCGTAGGAAAGCACCTCGCTGCCGCCGTCGAGCGTATAGCGGCTCAGTATCGGCTCTGCATATGCGACGCAGTTCGGGCAACAGGTCGCTGTGAGAATGCCGTCGATGCCGAGGAAGTGCAGCCGCGCATCCCGCCCATCCAGTACGAGCATATCCGCCATGCGGCTGCCGCAGTGCGGGCAGTGCTCCTCCCGCGGATGGGCGATGCGGACGGGCGAGCGGCGGAGCTCCTCCTCCGATGCGGCGTGCACCAGCGCATAGCAGGTGTCGTAGTTCAGCGTGCGGCGCCGCCCCTCTGCGTCGAACGTCCAGCCGCCGCACTGCGCATAGACTGCGGGATCAACGTGCAGATTCCCGCGCCACGGGCGCGGTGCACGTTCGAGTGCGAGGAGTGCCGCAAGGGATTGGTCATCTCCCTGCATACCGAGGCACATCATAAGCTCGTTCGCCTCATGTGCGGCATCCGTCTCCATCAGTGCCGCGATCAGTCCGTCCCGCACGTCCGTCGGTGCATGATAGTAGAGTGCCGAGGGCCAGAAGGACCGTGCCGCGAGTGCCGCACGCGGGATCTCCGGTACGAGCCGTCCGCGACAGCAGAGCAGATACCAGAAATCATCGGGGACATCCTCGATCTGTGCGATGATCTCCTGTTCCTTGGCCGCGACCTCCTCGGGCGTCCATGCGAGTGCCGCACGGCGATTCGCCGCTGTCCTGCACCTCCAGCAGAGCCCCTTATAGCCGAGCTCCGTGCCACAGTCAGGGCACTGGTAGGGAAGCGTCATGATCGGCTCCTTTCCGTGATTCCTGTTGTGGGAATATTCATCTGTTTTATGATAGTATAGATGTATTACGGCTTCAATAGGTCTTTCGGGTAAAGTTTGGCAACAAGACCTGCCTTGATACGGGTCAAGGCAGTGCGCTCTACAGAATTTGCAAAATCCCGCCGCATTTGGTACACTTGCGGGAGTGTTGTAAGGAATCGCTGATAAAACAGTCCTGCAGATTGGCGTAGATTTTTTCGTCCGAACAAGGAGGCAAACCGGACGCATAGCCAAAGCTATGTGGAGGATCGCGGGCACAGTGCGGGCAAAAAAGATGCGTCAAGATGGCGGTGCTGAATTTATCAGTGCTTCCTTAAGGAGAGAATATCGTACATGAGTGATCGAAAGAAAGCCCGTGCTGCCGCCGAGCGCGGGGCGCGGCTGACGAGGGAGGATGCGCTCGCCCTCTACGAGGACAACGATCTCCTTGCGCTCGCCGCATGGGCGCGCGCGGCGAAGGAGCGCGCGAGCGGGAAGAACGTCTACTATACGGTGAACCGCCACATCAACCTCACGAATATATGCAGCGCGAACTGCCCACTCTGTGCGTTTCAGGTGGAGCAGGGCGATACGCGCGGCTATATTATGGAAACGGACGATGTCGCGCGTGTATTGGAGCTGGCGAAAAAGACACCGCGCCTAACGGAGATCCATATCGTGAGCGCGCTGCATCCCGACCGTCTATTTTCCTACTACGAGAGCGTGGTGCGGCAGGTGCGCGCGGCACTCCCGCACGCAGACATCAAGGCGTTTACGCCCGTGGAGGTTGTGAACTTTGCAAAGACGGAGGGGACTTCCGTCCGCGACATCTTGTGCACATTGCAGGCGGCAGGGCTGTCGTCCCTCCCCGGCGGCGGCGCGGAGATCCTCTCCGACCGCGTCCGCGCAATTATCTGCCCGAATAAGGCAACGCGTGCCGAGTGGCTCGACTGCATGCGCACGGCGCACGAACTCGGCATCCGTACAAATGCGTCCATGATGTACGGACACATCGAGACGGTCGAGGAGCGCATTGACCACCTGCTCGCCCTGCGCGACCTGCAGGATGAGACGGGCGGCTTTCAGGCGTTCATGCTCTTTCCGTTCCATCCTGAGAACACGGCGCTTGGTGCGGAGAAGAAGCTCGCTCGTGTCGGTTCGTGGGAGGACATGAAGATGCTCGCGCTCTCACGCCTTGTCCTCGACAATGTGGCGCATTTCAAGGCGTTCTGGGTCATGCTGACGCAGCCCATCGCGCAGCTTGCCCTCGGCTTCGGCGCGGACGATCTCGACGGCACGATCGGTGAGGAGAAGATCATCCACGCGGCGGGTGCACAGACGCAGACGGGCATCACGCGGCGCGAGCTCGATGCGATGATCCGCGAGGCGGGTTATGTGCCTGTGGAACGCGACACATTTTATCAGCCGATTGCGGCAGGGGAGGGCGCATGAGACTATCGGAGCGGGAGGCGGCAGACCTCCTCACGCACGGCGACCCCATCGACCTCGGACGCGCGGCGGATACGGAGCGGCGGCGGCGGTTCGGCGATACGGTGACGTTCATCGTTGACCGCAACATCAACTACACGAATATCTGCGTGAACGAATGCCGTTTCTGTGCGTTCTATACAAAGGTGGGCGCGGAGGATGGCTACCTCCTGCCGATGGATGAGATTCTCGCGAAGGTCGGCGAGACGGCGGCGGCGGGCGGCACGCAGGTCATGATCCAGGGCGGCATTCACCCCGATCTGCCGCTTTCCTACTATGAGAATATGCTGCGTGCGATCCGTGACCGCTATCCCTCCATCGTGATTCACTCCTTTACGGCGACGGAGATTCTGTACTTTGCCGAAAAGGAGGGCATTACGATTGAGGACACACTGCGTCGGCTGCAGGATGCGGGGCTTGCCTCGCTCCCCGGCGGCGGGGCGGAGATCCTCGTCGATCGCGTGCGGAGGCTCATCGCACCGAAAAAGATCATGACCGAGGATTGGCTGTGCGTGATGCGGACGGCGCACAAGATCGGCATGGAGTCGACGGCGACGATGGTGATCGGCTTCGGCGAGACGATGGCGGAACGCGTGGAGCACATGGAGCACATTCGACGGCTGCAAGAGGAGACGGGCGGCTTTCGTGCATTCATCACATGGACGTTTCAGCCGGGCAATACCGCGCTCGGCGGGGAAAAGACTTCGAGCTGGGACTATATGCGGACACTTGCCGTCACGCGGCTCTACATGGACAATGTCGCGCACATACAGGGGTCGTGGGTCACGCAGGGCGAGCGCATCGGACAGCTGACGCTTGGCTTCGGTGCGGACGACCTCGGGAGCATCATGCTTGAGGAGAATGTCGTGCGTGCGGCGGGGACGCGGTACAATATGTCGATTAAGAAGATGATTGATCTGATCCGCGGCGCGGGCAGAGAGCCGGCGCAGCGAGACACGCAGTATCGCGTGATACGGAGGTTTTAGCATGGCAGAGCAAACGGTTCCTGCGGCGGGGTATGCCATCATCGGCGGCTCGGGGACACTGTCGAGCGACTTCCCGCGTGCGTCGATGGCGGACGATGTGGAGATCCTCGCGGACGGGCTGCACTTTGCAACACCCTACGGTGAAAGCCCCGCGTTCCGCCTGTTCTCCGTCGCGGGACGGCGCGTGCTGACCTGCCGTATGCACGGCTGGCGCAGCGGCGTGACGCGTGCGGATGCCTCGCGGCAGGTGTTCTGGGTGCTGCGGGAGGCGGGCGTGCGGCGCATCCTCTCCGAGGGCGGTGTGGGGACGGTAAACCCCCTGCTCGACCCGCGCGACTTCCTCATCCCCGACGACTACCTTGATCTCTCCGTACGCAAGGATGTCATGCTCGACGGGCGTTACCTGCTCGTGATGCGCGATGCACTCTGCTCGGAACTTCGTACGACGCTCGTTGCGGAGACAAAGAAACGCTATACGGGGCGCATCTTTGACCGTGGCACCTACGCCGTCACGGATGGGCGGCATTTTGAGAGCCCCGCCGAGATTGCGGTGCTGAAGGGGCACGCGGACATCGTGGGGCAGAGCCTCGCGCCCGAGGTCTACCTCGCACGCGAGATCGGCGCGTGTTATGCGGGGCTGTACTTCGTCGTCAACTACGGCGAGGGCATCCGTCCGTGGTCGCATGACACCCTCGCGCAGATTTTCTATGACGATGCGCCCATGATCGGCGATATCCTCCTCGCGACGATTCGCAGCGTCCCAGCCGAGGAGTGTGCGTGCGAATGCCGCAGTCTGCGCAAGGAAACCTTGCTCAAGGATGTCTACAACGCAGCGTCGGATAAGGGGTGACGAACCCGCACTAAAATCGTATAATAAGTACAGAAAAAAGGTGCTGCCGGTAAACGGTCAGCCCCTCATCAAACGTGGTTTATAAGAACCCCGCCTAGAGTTGGGACAGCAGGCGGGATTTCTTATGCCTTGATTGCTACAACGCAAATTGTAACGAGGAACACCAGTGAGAGAAACTCATATGGTCCCATAAGCACGGGGCTGTTGCACGAAGTTAGAAAACTTCGTGCAACAGCCCCGTGTCATTATGTCAGCGGTATTGCTACAAGCGCCCCTTCCAC
>NZ_JH376798.1:58558-91084 GCF_000234095.1 Centipeda infelix ATCC 43532 | reverse complement strand
TCGCAACGGGGGAAGTGGCGAGCGTAGCGAGTCGATAGGGGCGTTCGTGCAGCAGTCCCGTGCTTTAACCGCCTACCGCTCGTGACAACACCTGCGTGCATTATAGGAAGCACTGATAAATTCAGCACTGCCATCTTGGCACATCTTTTCCGCCCGCTCTGTGTCGACAAATCCTCCACATAGCCTTTGCTATGCGTCCGGTTTGTCTCCTTGATCGGACGGAAAATCTGTACCAATCTGACAGACTTCATTTTATCAGCGATTCCTATAGCATGAAAACATTTGCCTGTGAACTGCTGTTTTATATTGGTGCATCGACAATAAAAACTCTCCTGTATACACGCCGAACCTCATCAAAAATCCATTGACAATGATTCCCTGTGGTGCTACTATGATGGCGCAGGAAATCCTGCGGGAACTGTTCTGTTGAAAAGAAGTGCAATCCACCATGAAACGGCTGGTTTCCACACAGTTCGTTATGAGCCCATAGCGTCCAAGCGCATACCATTGCGTTTGGACTTTTTTGCATTTTTAGGGGGTAATCGTTATGTCAGTCAACAGGGGAAAAGTTGTCATCATCGGAACGAGCAACGTCGGCTCTGCCGTGCTCAACAAGATCGCGGACTTTCAGCTTGCCTCGGAGATCGCGCTGATCGATCTCGACATGGATCGCGCGCGCGGCGAGGCCCTGGATACCAGTCATGCCATGTCCTCTCCGTACTGTACCAACATCAAGGTTCATCCGGGCACATACGAGGATTGTCGCGACGCAGCATTCATCGTTATCACGGCAGGACCCTCCATCCTGCCGGGCGAGACGCCCGACCGTCTGAAGCTCGCGAGCACGAACACGAAGATCATGCGCTCCATCTTCTCCGAAATTGTGAAATACACGAAGGACGCCATGGTCATCATGATTACGAACCCGCTTGATGTCGCGACCTACGTCGTTTCGACCGAGTTCGACTATCCGCGTGCGAAGATCCTCGGCACTGGTACAATGCTCGAGACCTACCGCTTTCGCTACATCCTCGCCGAGCACTACGCGATGGATCCGAAGAACATCCACGGCTACGTCCTCGGAGAGCACGGCAACGATGCCTTTGTTGCGTGGTCAACCGTCAACTGTGCGGGGCTTGGCATCGACCATCTCGACGAGTACTTCCACTTTGAGAAAAAACTCGACCGCCACGATGTCGAGCAGGGGCTCATCCAAACAGCCTACAATGTCATCAACCTCAAGGGCTTCACGAATACGGGCATCGCGATGGTCGCCTGCCGCTTCATCAAGGCGATCCTCTACAACGAGCATACGATTCTGCCCTGCGCCGCCGTCATGAACGGAGAGTACGGCATGAAGGACGTGGCACTCTCCATCCCGCGCATGATCGCGCAGGACGGCATTGTGCGGGCATTTGAAGTGCGCCTTGCGGACGATGAGATGGAAAAACTCCGTCGCGCACAGAAGAGTGTCCGCGCAGCGCTTGACGGCGCGGGCGTGAAGTAAGCTTCGTGAAGCTTGACGAATACGGTATCCCTGCCCTATAATGAACATTGATAGCGTTGTCCGATGTCGAAATGAATGAAAAGAGCCGCCCGAAATTGTAGAGAGGGCGGCTCTTCTTATGGGTGTGAAAGAGGCTTGGGGAGGATTTTTATGGAACATGGAAGCTGTGTACCGCAGGGGGCGGAGGTCGTGCAGACGGGATTTCACTACACGCTGTCCCTGATCGGCGGCAAGTACAAGATGGCGATTCTCTATCTGCTCGCCGAGCATGGCGTACTTCGCCACAATGCGATTCATCGGCGGATTGCGGGCATCCCGTACAAGACACTTGCCGTCGTGCTGAAGGAACTCGCGGCGGACGGGCTTGTCGTACGGACGGAGTACCCGCAGGTGCCGCCCAAGGTGGAGTACGCCCTCACGGAGCGCGGGCGGTCGCTCATCCCGCTCCTGCACAGCATGTGCGACTGGGGCGAGCAGCATAGGGATGACTTACGATAACGCCGTCACAAAACGTGCGTAGTTCTCCGCGCTGCGTTCAATCTCCTCTGCTGCTGAGTGATAGTCCTCGCCCGGCACAAGCTCCGCACCATAAAAGGCGAAGAACGGCTGATAGTCGGCGCGGCAGTAGTATCGCAGTGTGGTCTCAAACGGAGCGAGCAGCTGCGCAAGTGTATAGTGGTATCGTCCATCGATGCTGTAATCCTCCGCGCGCACGCCGGTTGTGACCGCGAGCGCGACCTTGCGCCCCTCCAGCTTATCTCCGCCGTTCCTTCCATACGCCCAGCCGTGCGTCAGCACCTCGTCGAACCATGTTTTGAGCAGCGGCGGGCAGGAGAACCAGTAGATCGGGAACTGAAAGATCAGGCTGCTGTGTTCCTCGATGAGCCGATGCTCGCGCTCCACATCAATCCGACCGTCGGGATAGCACGCGGCAAGCGTGTGGATCGTGCAGAGGTCAGGATGTTTGCGCAGCTCCGTCAGCCATCGCTTGTTGATGACGGACTCTTCGAGATTTGGGTGCGCGGCGATAACCAATGTCTTCATAAAGAAAACCTCCATTTCTATCGTTGCATGATAGCGCATGGAGGGATGGGGTACAAGAACGCACTTTTTCGTGGGGTACTTACGAATAGGAAAGCGTCAACGAAAAAACCTCCCGCAGAAATGCGGGAGGTTTTTGCATTTGGCGTTTATTTTCCCGCCGCCTCATAGCCGACCATGAGGGCCTGCCGATGATCAGCGGCAGATGGTCTCGTTTACATGCTCTGCCACTGGAGAATACGCGCGGCATATGCTTTGGCGCTCTCCGCAATCTCCTCGTCCGTCGCCTGAAAGGATGCACCGAACAAGGCGAAATACGGCAGAAGATCAGCGCCAACATGACCGACTGTCGCTTTGAAGGGGGTGAGCACTTCATCCACGGAAAAGCCGATATCTCCGGTCCGTGTGTAATTTGTCTCCTTGTCTCCGATTGACACGGCGAGCCCGAAATTTTTGCCGACCAGCTTGCGTCCCGTTGAACCGTATGCCCAGCCGTAGGTGAACACGTCATCGAGCCACTTTTTGAGGAGAGGCGGACAGCTGTACCAATAGAGAGGAAACTGCCATACGATCAGCGCGTGTGCCTCCAGGAGACGCTGCTCCCTCTCGATGTCAATCTGCCAATCGGGATATTCCTCATAGAGCGCGTGCACCTCAATATCGTTGGGATGTTTTGCGAGTTCTTCTCTCCACCGCTTGTTGACACGCGATTCTTCGATGCATGGATGTGCCTGTACAACGAGTGCTTTCATTTAAAACCTCTTTTCTCCTGCTGCAGATGTTTGCTGTCTCTATTCTATCAGGTGCAGATCGGATGTAAATACACACAATAAAGTAAGTGTTCATCAAAGAGAAGTCCTGTGCTACAATGGGAGCCAGGAGGACTTTTGCGATGAAAACTTATCGTCTGGGCATTGAGGCTGCACTGGAAATTCTCGGCGGGAAATGGAAGGCACTGATCATCTGTCTGCTGATGTCAGGCCCCCAAAGGACGGGGGCGCTGCGCCGTCTCATTCCCGGTGTATCGGAAAAAGTATTGATACAGCAGCTGCGTGAATTGGAGCGCGACGGCATTGTCGGACGCATCGATTACGAGCAGCTTCCGCCAAAGGTCGAGTATTTCATTACAGACTATGGACGGTCTGCGGATCGGATCGTTGACGTCATGTGTGCATGGGGGCGGGAGAATATCCGCCTTCGTCGCGAACGCGGCGAGGAGATTGAACTGCTCAGCGAAGAAGAACTCCTGCTGCCGGACAAGACATGATGAGCCCCTTGCTGTATCCTGCCGCGGCTGCATGAAAAACCGCCCCGTCAAGCAATTTTTGCCTGACAGGGCGGTTTTTTCATGGGGGTCAATTTGTTTCGGATGACATTTTCGCCGCCTCATAGCCGACCATGAGTGCCTGCATATTTGCGTCGACGGTATGTGGTGGGACACGGTGGGTGACGGCTTTCTTTACGGCATCGAGCGGGACGGTGCCGGAGACGCGCGTGATTGCGCCGAGTGCGACGATGTTCGCAAAGAGAGACTTGCCGACCTTCTCAATGGCAAGCGTGGTGATGGGAACGGAGACGACGTGCGCCGCCTGCGGGACGCGCGGGACGAGCTCGCTGTCAACGATCAGAATACCCATCTCGGGATCGAGATCGCCCGCGTATTTGTCCGCCGCCGCCTGTGTCATGGCGAGTACAATGTCGGGATGCTCGACGTGCGGATGATAGATTGCGCCGTCACTGACGATGACCTCGGAGCGGGATGCGCCGCCGCGTGCCTCGGGACCGTAGGACTGCGACTGTGCGACATTCATTCCGCACGCGGTCGCCGCCTCGGCGAAGATGATGGCGGCGGTGATGACACCCTGCCCGCCTGAGCCTGAGAGACGAAGTTCCTTCTGCATATCAGAGCCCTCCCGCACGCCGCAGAATCTCGACGTTCGCCATGCCGTACTCCTCGCCCGCACATTCGTAGAGCAGCCCGATGGGGAACTTCTCCGGCGTGCGCTTCTCAGGGGGGAGCTTGTCCCATGCCGCCTTCATAACGGCGGAGTCCTTCATCCATGTGAGCATCGCGGCGGGCGACCCCATCTTATTCTTGCGCCCGTAGGCGGTTGGACACTGCACCATCGCCTCGATGAGGGCAAAGCCGTGATTTTTGAGCCCGCCCGCAATCATCTGCGTGAGATGTTTGACGTGGAACGCCGTCGAACGCGCGACGTAGGTCGCGCCTGCTGCCTCGGCGATGCGGCACGCATCAAGCGGTCGGTCGATTGTCCCGTATGGTGCGGTCGCCGTCATCTTGCCCGGCGGTGTCGTCGGCGAGGACTGCCCGCCCGTCATGCCGTAGATATTGTTGTTGAAGAGAATGACCGTCAGATCGACGTTGCGCCGACAGCCGTGCAGAAAATGGTTGCCGCCGATGGCGGTACAATCGCCGTCTCCCGTAATGACGATGACATTTAGCTCGGGGCGTGCGAGCTTGATGCCTGTTGCAAATGGGATCGCACGTCCGTGCGCTGTATGCACTGTGTCAAAGTCCATATAACCCGAGCCGCGCGAGGAGCAGCCGATGCCGGAGACAATGACGGTGTTGTCCTGCGTGAAGCCCTCCGTCCCCTCAATCGCCTCGGCAATGCACTTCAGTGCCGTGCCGTTGCCGCAGCCAGGACACCAGAGATGGGGCAGGCGGTTTTGACGAAAATACCGCTCAAAGCTGCGGTCGATCTCCGCGTGTGCATTCATGTCCGTGCTCATGCCCGCACCTCCTCGCTCATCTGACGAATCGCCGCCGTGATCTCCTGCGGCGTGAAGCTGTGCATATCGTATTTGAGACACGGGCGGACGGGCGTACCGTGCGCCGCACGCGTGACCTCACCCACGAGCTGTCCATAGTTCAGCTCCGCGACGAGGATGCTCCGCACGCGATCTGCGAGGCGTCCGACAGCGGCATCCGCAAACGGCCAGATCGTCTTGAGGCGTAGGAATCCGACCTTGATCCCGTCCGCACGCGCCGCGCGTACCGCCTCGTATGCCGTACGCGCCGTACCGCCGTAGCTGACGACGGCGTATTCCGCATCCTCCATGAAGTGCTCCTCCGTGTGGATGATCTCCTCGCCCACACGATTGATTTTCTCATGGAGACGGTGGATCAGCTGCTCCGTCACGGCAGGACTGCCCGAGGGAAAGCCTGTCTCATCGTGGAGGAGGCCTGTGACGTGGATGCGGTAGCCGTCGCCGAAACGCGCCACATCGGGCACGAGATCCTCGCCCACGGCAAAGGGCTGATAGCCCTCGGCGCGGGCCTTTTTCGGCAGACGGCGCGGATAGATGTCAAGCTCCTCGGCAGTGGGGAGCTTGACATTCTCGCGCAGATGTCCGACGATCTCGTCCATCAGCAGAATGACGGGCGTGCGGAACCGCTCCGCATAATTTACCGACAGCACCGCCAAATCGAACGATTCGCGCACACTCCACGGCGAGAGGGCGACGATCGGATGATCGCCATGCGTGCCCCAACGCGCCTGCATGACATCGCCCTGCGACGGCGCGGTCGGCTGTCCCGTCGAGGGGCCGACGCGCTGCACATTTACCACGACGCACGGGATCTCCGCACAGGCGGCATAGCCGATCAGCTCCTGTTTCAGCGAGAAGCCGGGGCCGCTCGTCGCGTCCATCACCTTTGCACCCGCGAGCGATGCGCCGAGGATCGCGCCCATCGCGCCGATCTCGTCCTCCATCTGGAGAAATGTGCCGCCGATCCGCGGCAGCAGCTTTGCCATCTGCTCGGCGATCTCCGTGGACGGCGTGATCGGATAGCCCGCGAAGAACGTCACACCTGCCGCAATCGCACCCTCGGCGACCGCCTCGTTGCCCTGCATGAGCCGTGCATTTGTCTCAGCCATCTCACGCCCTCCTCTCTACGAATATCGCAAAATCGGGACAGCGCATCTCGCACTGCCCGCACGCGATGCAGTCCTCGGGGCGGACGGGTGTGATCTTGCCGAGCAGACTCACCTCGAGCACCTTCTTCGGACAGAACGCAGCGCAGATGCCGCAGCCCTTGCACCGTTTTTCTTTGATATACAGCTCACCCTTCATGGCGTTCAACTCCCGCCGGGATGCGGAACACATCCCATCATACACAGAAAACAGTTCCATTATCCGTTACGGAGGTCTGTCCCTCCGTTCTATCTGCGGATAATTTCAATATTATAGCAGATGGAGCAGGGAAAACAAAATCGCATACTGAATACATATTTACACGATAAAATGCTTGACGCGGCGCACCCCTCGTAGTAATCTACAGGCGGAAAAGGAGGGGACTTCTTGAATTTTTATACCTATGACTATATCACGGCGCACAGCCAGTTCGGCGATAACGTCTGGTATGCGCTCTCGTTTCTCGCGCTCTCTGCGCTTCTCTTCGTGAGTGTGAAGTATCTGCGCAACCGCCTTGCGACGCGCTACCGCGACCTCATCGTCATTCTGTTTCTCACGGTTGCATTCCTCGGTGGCGTGCAGTGGAACGACTACAACCGGACAAAGAGCGATGTGGA
This sequence comes from Centipeda infelix ATCC 43532, assembly GCF_000234095.1. GTDB lineage: Bacteria > Bacillota > Negativicutes > Selenomonadales > Selenomonadaceae > Centipeda > Centipeda infelix. Next base: position 83,980 of record NZ_JH376798.1, on the reverse strand, counting down.
GGCAACCTCGCGTATGGCGCAGTTCCTCCACAGCCTCAGTGTGGATCTGGATGTGCCCGTGCAAAAGATCCGCACCAACTCGACATATTTGAAACAGGGGATGCTCGTCGATGTGCAGGGGACATTTTACGCGGTGACGTTTAATGCGGACTTTACCTCATTTCAGTACGAGCAGACGCATCTCCTGAACCGCGACGTGAAGATTGTGGACAAGGAGGACTGACATGCTGATCTACGCTCTGATGCTGGGCAAGCTTGCGCTCGGACTCCTGTGTCTCATCCTCCAGATCAACCTGCTCGGTAAGGGCAACCTCGCGCCGAACTCCGCGACCGATCAGGTGCAGAACTACGTTCTCGGCGGCATCATCGGCGGCGTGATCTACAACAACGCCATCTCCATTCTGGACTTCCTGCTCGTGCTGATCGCGTGGACGCTGCTCGTGCTGGTTCTGAAATATCTCAAGATGAACAGCGGTGCGATCAAGGACTTCGTCGACGGCAGTCCCGCCGTGCTGATCGAGCGCGGCAAGATCCTCATGGATGAGTGTATGCGGCACGGGATGCTCGCGCATGACATCACGCTGAAACTCCGCATGGCGGGGGTTTACTACATCAAAGACGTGAAACGCGCCGTCCTCGAGCCGAACGGACAGCTCACCGTTATCCAGTATGGCGCGCAGAACGCCCGCTACCCGCTCATCCTCGACGGACAGTTGGACGAGGACATCCTCGAACTCATCGAAAAGGACCGCGTCTGGCTCAACGCCGAACTGCGTGCGGCGGACTATGCAGTGAAGGACATCTACATCGGCGAGTACAAGGACGGTGCGCTGATTATCCATCCGTATGAGAAAAATTGAATGCGCCACATAAAAATCTCCCGACGGCGGAAGCGGTCGGGAGATGTTTTCTACGGGAATTGCTGATAAAATGAAGGCGTTAAATTGGCGTAGATTTTTCGTTCGAACAAGGAGGAAAAATCTACGCATAAAACTATGTGGAAGATGCTAGGGTACAGTGCAGACGAAAAAGATGCGTCAAGAGACGCAAGCTGAATTTATCAGCGCTTCCCTAGGTCTTTTTGTGCGCTTCAATCCAAGTCAGCAGATTTTCCTGCGAGCTTTTTCCTGATGCAACGTCTAGGATGATGGTGTAGAGTTCTTCCTGTGTGTATTGCAGACGGATGCCGTTTAATGCAAGGAAGACGAGCATGGCATGTGCGCCGATGCGTTTGTTCCCGTCGATCATGGCGTGGTTTTTGATGAGACCATAGCCGAGGCGTGCGGCTTTTTGTTCAAGCGACGGATAGAGATCCATGCCGCCAAAGGACATAAACGGTGCTGCCAAGGCGGCATCAAGGAGTGCTTCGTCGCGTATACCGCTGCTGCCGCCGGCTGCGGCAATCAGTTCTGCGTGCATCTGAAGCACTTGCCCTTTTGCCAGGCGGATCATCGTGCCAGCACCTCATAAGCTGCTCTATTTTGTTCCATCAGTTGTCGCGAGACGGCAAGCACGTCTGCATCCGGCAAGGTTTCGTTATGTCCGAGTTGCTGGATGTCGATAACGAGGTAGCGCGGCGTATTGTCCTTTAGAATGACCGCAGTTCCTTTTTCATCGACAAGCTGCACCACCTTGGAAAAATTTTGGTTTGCTTCGGCCATGGAAATCATTGTGTCTGTGCGGATGTTCATGGAGTGACCTCCTTTTTCGTGGTTGATGGCTCTGACCGCCTACTATCTCACCCGATACGCGACGGCATACATGACGGGCAGTACCAAGAGTGTCAGCACCGTTGCCACAATCAGTCCTCCCGCGATGGCGACCGCCATCGGCCCCCAGAAGATGCTGCGCATGAGTGGGAGCATACCGAGGATGGCGGCAGCGGCAGTGAGCATGATGGGTCGGAAGCGCAGGACGGCCGAGTCGATGATGGCATCCATGGGCTGCTCACCCGCCTCCTCATGTTTTTTGATCTGGTCGATGAGGATGACGGAGTTGCGGATGATCATGCCGAAGAGGGCGAGCACGCCGAGGTAGGCGACGAAGCCGAGCGCGGAGTTGGTGATGAGCATGGCAAACGCAACGCCGATCAGCCCCATCGGTGCGGTGAGGAGGGTGAGTGTCATCTTGCCCATGCTGCCGAGCTGGAGCATGAGCAGGGTCATGATGATGAAGATCATGGCGGGCAGCGGCTGCATGAGGTAGTGCATGGAGTCGGCGGAGTCCGCGAGCGCGCCCGCTGTCTCGATGGTCGTGCCGGCGGGGAGACTGCGGCGCAGTTCCTCGGTCGCTTTGTAAATGCGCAGCGCGGCATCGTTGCCCTCGCCCTCTCTGACCTCCGCCTGTACCATGATGCTTGGGCGCAGGTTGTGTCGCTTGATAAAGCCGTCCTCTGCGCCATAGGAAAGGTGGGCGATCTGTGCGAGCGGAACGCTGCCGCCCGCTGTGGCAATCGGCAGCTCGCCGAGGCGTTCGATGTTCGTGCGGTCGCGCTCGGCGAGGCGCAGGACGATGCCGATATTGCGGTCGCCCGTGTAGAATTCTGCTGCCTGTGCGCCCGTCAGCTCGGTGTAGAGCATCTGCTTGACAGCCTTTGCGCTGATTCCGTAGAGTTTCAGCTTGTCCTTGTCGAAGTCGATGCGGACGGTCTTGGATTTCTCCGTCCAGTCGAGATGGACGTTCGTCGCGGCGGGATCGGCGGCGGTGATGGCGGCGACCTCCTCGGCGGCACGGCGCACTTCGTCCGTCGTGGGCGCAGAGACACGCAGCATGATGGGGAAGTCAGCAGGCGGCCCCGTCTGGATATACTGCGTGGATACCCGCACGCCTGTGAGTTCATTGCGGCGGGCATCTGCAATTACGGCGGCAAGCTCCTCACGTGCGGCGGTGTCGTTCGCGGTGATGACGAACTGGGCACTGTTCGCCGCGTCCGCCTTCGGATCGACGGCGAGGACGAAGCGCGGTGTGGAGCGTCCGATGTAGGCGGCGTAGTTCTGGATTTTGTCGCTGTGCGCGGCGAGGAGGTCAGCGAGACGATCCGCCTCCGCTGCTGTCGCCTGCATGGATGCGCCCTGCGGCAGGGTCAGGCGCACGAGGAGCTCGGGGCGCAGGGAGGGTGGGAAAAAGGTCTGTTTGATGTGCGGGAACGCCGCAAGGCTCACGGCAAAGAGGAGGACAGTGCCGACGAGGACGGCGGTGCGGTGTGCGAGAAATGCTGTGAGTACGCGGCGAAAGAGCCGATAGAAGGGGCTCGTGTACGGATCGTGCACACCCTCGTCCGCTTTTTTTACACGAATGAGATAGTATCCGAAAAGTGGCGCGACCATAACGGAGACTACCCAACTTAATACGAGGGCGATGCCGATGACGGGGAAGAGCGCGGCGCAGAACTCGCTCGCCATGCCCTTGGAGAATGCGACGGGGATGAAGCCCGCGCAGGTAATGAGCGTGCCTGTGAGCATGGGCTTCGCCGTCTGGGTAAATGCGTAGCACGCGGCGTCAAAGCGTCCCATGCCGCGCTCGAGCTGGACGCTCATCATTTCGACGGCGATGATGGCATCGTCGACCAAGAGACCGAGCGAGATAATCAGTGCGCCGAGGGAGACCTTGTGCAGGTCGATGCCGAGCATGTACATCGCGACGAATGTTCCTGCGAGGACGAGCGGGATGCAGCCGGCGACGACAAGCCCCGTGCGCAGCCCGAGCGAGAGGAAGCTGACGACGAGGACGATGAGGATCGCAAGTGCGAGCGTCTCGACGAAGTCGTGAATGGAGTGGGCGACGACGGCGGGCTGATTCGACACCTCGTGCAGTTCTGCGCCAAGTGGGAGATCCTGTTGGATCGCAGCGGTCAGTTCTTTGAGGTTTTCGCCGAGGGCGAGGATGTTGCCGCCCGCCTCCATCGAGACGGCGATGCCGACGGCGGGCGCACCGTTATACAGCATACGCGGCTCGGATGGGTCAACTGCCTTGCGCTCGATGCTTGCGATGTCGCCGAGACGAAAGATTTTTCCGTTTGCCGCAATCGGGAGCGCACGGATGTCCTCGATGTTTTCAAACACGCCCGAGGCGCGCAGCTGTACGGTGTCGCTCTCCGTCTCGATGCTGCCGCTCGTCGCCATCGCATCCTGCGCGGCGAGTGCGTCCGTGATGGCGGTCGGGGGAATGCCGAGCTGCGCGAGCCGTTCGAGGGCGATCTCAACGTAGACGCGCTCGCTCTGCACGCCGATCAGCTCGACCTTTTGCACGCTCGGGACGGCGAGGATGCGGCGGCGTGCGTCCTCCGCCATGCTGCGCAGTTCCTCGGCGCTGTAGTCCGCGCCCGTGATGGCGTAGACTGAGCCGTACACATCGTCGAAGCGGTCGTTGTAGAATGGCCCATAGACCCCTGCGGGCAGGTCGCGCTTTACGTCCTCGCCGAAGTTCCGCACGTCGCGCCACGTCGGGCGAATCTCCGACGCATCCACATCGTCGCGCAACTGAATGTAGATCGTGGTCTGTCCCGCGCGAGTCTCACTGTGGATCTGCTTCAGTCCCGGGGTGTCCTGAAAACGCCGTTCGAGCTTGTCCGTGACCTGCTCCTGCATCTCCTCCGCACTCGCGCCCGGCCATGCGGCGGAGATCACCATCTGGCGGATGGTAAAGGCGGGATCCTCCATGCGGCCGAGTGCGTTGTAGGCAAAGATGCCGCCGACGGCAAAGACGATGATGAAGTACCAGACGAGTGCGCGGTGGCGCAGGGAGAGCTCTGTGAGGTTTCTCATTTCGTCCGCACCTTCTCTCCCTCGTGGAGTTGGTGCACGCCCGCTGTCACGATGCGTGCGCCCTGCGGCAGCCCCGTGACGAGGGCATCATTGGTGCGGAACGCCGTGACGGTGACGGGGACGAGATGCACCGCATCGTCCTCGACCACGTAGACCTGCGCCGTATCGCCCGTTTGGTACAGCGCGGACAGGGGAATGGCGGCACCCTCTTGGACGGATGCACCGAGGCGGACGCGTGCCGTCATGCCGAGCGGGAGGTCTGCAGGGGCATCCGTGAGGGCGATCCGCGCCGTATAGGTGCGTGTCGTCGCATCGGGTACGGGTGAGAGTTCGCGCAGTGTGCCCGTGTAGGCGGTACTGTTCGCCCAGAGGGCGACGGCGGCGGGCATACCGACAGAGACCTCTGCGAGGCGGCTCTCGGGTACGGCGATCTCGATCTCGCGCTCACTCTCCTGCGTGAGCGTCATGACCGTCTGCCCTGCGGCGATGATCTGTCCCTCCTCCGCCGTGATGTTCGAGATTACGCCGTCCGCACCCGCGACGAGGTTTGTGTAGCCGAGCGCGTTATGGCTCGCCGTGTCCTGCGCGACTGCCTGACGGTACGCTGCCTCGGCGGCGCGTTCGTTCGTGCGGTACTGGTCGAGCATTGCCTCCGAGATCGCCTGTGCGGCGTAAAGCTGCTCGTAGCGCGCGCGTTCCGTGCGTGCAAGCTCGTAGCGCGAGCGCACGGCTTGGGCGGCGGCACTCGTTGCGTTCGCCTGCTGCTGCACGTCGCGTGCGTCGATCACCATGAGCACGTCGCCTGCGCGGACGTGTGCGCCGACGTTTACGTTGCGCGAGAGAATCTGTCCGCCGACCTGAAAGGCGAGCCGCGTCTCATAGCGTCCGCACACCGTGCCCGTGTAACCGCCCTCCGACGCGGCGGCATCGCCGACCGTCATCGTCCGCACGAGGGGCGGCGGTACTTCCTTTGCTGCGTCCGTGCCGCAGCCCGTGAATGCTGCGAGTGCTGCAGTGAGAATGAGTGTGAGGTAGGAACGCGCGTGCATGGTGCATCTTCCTTTCGGTTGTTTTCGCCCGTAGTTTTCTAAATTTTACCACTGAAAGAGGGGCGTGTCTATATAATGGAGATTTGAACCGATACGCATTTTATGTTAGAATACAATCCGATGATGGTGAGAAAGGGGGTCACAATGGACGAAGAACTGCGGCGGTATGAGAAGATTCGAGGGGCGTATCATTCGGTGGGGCGACTTGCGAATCTGTACGATGGGATGATGACGTACTCGACGTGGTCGGGCAAGTTCGTCTCACGGCTCGTGTGGGGATTGGACAGAAATGGCGTGAGCCGCTATGTCGGGCTTGCCCTGCGCGCGGCACATGAGGGCTTTGAGGGAAAACTACTCGAGGTGCCCGTCGGGACGGGCTGTCTCTCGCTGCCCGTCTATGCGGAGCTGCCGAATGCGGATATCACCTGCCTTGACTACTCGCCCGCGATGCTCGCAGCGGCACGTGCGCGTGCGGATGCACTCGGCGTACATAACGTCGCGTTCGTGGAGGGCGATGTCGGACAGCTGACGTTCGAGGACAACTTTTTCGATGCGGCAGTCTCGATCAATGGATTTCATGCGTTCCCCGACAAGGAGGCGGCGTGGAGTGAGGTGCACCGTGTGCTGCGTCCCGGCGGACGGCTCACGGGTTCGGTCTTTGTGCTCGGCGGGAATCCGCGCACGGAGTTCGTCGTGAAGCATCTCTATACGCGCATGGGCTTCTTTACGCCGCCGTATGATACGAAGGAACAGCTCGAGGCACGGCTCAAGGCTCTCTATCGTGAGGTCACGGTCGAGTGTGTGGAGTCGCTTGCGTGCTTCTCGTGTGTAAAGTAGGATTCATCTGCTTTGCTGCATCGGTCTCTTTTTGGTTTTTTAGGAGGTATTTTATGACGTTTCGTAAACTCTCGCGTGCGCTTGCCGCAGCTCTGATCGTCGGCGGTGCGTATGCCGCATCCCCCGTGTATGCCGCAGAGACGGCGGCACCTGCGGCGGAGGCGCCTGCTGCGGAACAGACGGCAGAGGTGCAGGCTCCGTTTGATGTGCAGGTCGTCGAGCAGCATGTGATGGCGACGATCACACGCTTTGAGAAGGACGATATTGCGGGGCTTCAGGCGGAGGCGACCACAGGGCTGCGTCCGCATTTGACGGCGGAGCAGGTCACGGGGGCGAAGGCCGAGTTCGCACCGAAGTGGGGAGCACGTGCGGGCGTTGGTAAAACGATGATGACCGCAGGTATGGAGGGCGACAAGTGGTATGTTATCTGCGAGCTCGCCGTGGGCTACAAGGCGACTGCCGTCATCTACCGTCTCACGTACGATGAAAGTATGAAACTGGCAGGGTTCCTCGTTCGCTGATATACAGTTATGGCATATAAGCTGCTGCACGAATCTCACTTAGGTTCGTACGGCGGCTTTTTTGCTTGCGAAAAGATGTCTGGCGTTTGAATGTGGCTTTACACGGCGCGGGACAATCATCGAGAACGATCCCGTTGCCGGGGATCACATGAAGCGTTAAGGAAACACTCATAAATTCAGCCACGCCATCTTGACGCACCTTTTTCTCCTTCTCTTCGTCGAAAAATCCTCCACATAGCTTTATTTATACAACATCAAAATGTCTTGCGGGGGGGGGACTTCTATGCTATCCTGTCAACAAATCTAAAGTTGAAAGGATGCGCACCGTGCTGTTCAATTCCTATGAGTTCATTTTTTTGTTCCTCCCGATCACTTTTTTCGGATTTTTTTGGTTGGGAAGGCTTCCGCAGAAACACTATGCGACGTTCTGGCTCGTGTTGGCATCCTTTGCTTTTTACGGGTATTGGGACTATCGCTATGTATCGTTGCTCTTTGCCTCGATTCTGTTCAACTATCTTGTCGGGCAGCGGATCGAGCAAACGCACGCGAAATCTTGGCTCATCTTTGGCATTGTCATCAATGTCATCCTGCTTGGGTATTTCAAGTACATGGATTTCTTTCTGACGACGGCAAATGATGTCGTTGGAACAAGTTTTGACTTGCCGCACATTGTGCTTCCGCTTGGCATCTCTTTTTTTACCTTTACCCAAACGGGATATTTGATTGATGCCTATCGCGGTGAGGCACGTAATCATTCGTTTGTGACCTATTGCGAATTCGTGACGATTTTTCCCCATTTGATAGCAGGCCCTATTCTGAATCACAAGGATATGATGCCGCAGTTCGTCGCGGAGCGTACATTTCGCATCGACTACCACAATATCGCGCTCGGGCTGACCATCTTCATCATGGGGCTGTTCAAAAAGGTGGTGATTGCGGATCGCCTTTCGCCATGGGTGGCGGATGTCTTTTCGCATACAGATACGATTACGCTTCTTGAGGCGTGGATTGCTGCGCTCGCCTATACCTTTCAACTCTACTTTGATTTTTCTGGCTACAGTGAGATGGCGATCGGTCTGGGGCTTATGTTCAATCTGAAATTTCCTGTGAACTTCAATTCGCCGTATCAGGCGCGAAGCATCATCGATTTCTGGCGCAGATGGCACATGACGCTTGGTCTCTGGGTACGCGAGTACCTCTATATCCCACTCGGCGGCAATCGCCATGGGGAGTGGGCAAAGATGCGCAATCTGTTCGTTTCCATGCTCATTATCGGTCTCTGGCATGGCGCGGGCTGGACGTTCGTGTTCTGGGGGGCAATGCACGGCGTTGCTCTCATGGTGAACCACCAGTGGCGGAGGTTGAACATCGCTCTCCCGAACGTTGTGAACTGGGGCATGACGTTCCTTTGCGTTACCGTTCTGTGGGTATTCTTCCGCGCGGAGAATTTTCACGATGCGTGGAATGTCATTTATGCAATGGCGGGGGGACATGGATTTGCGCTTCCGGCTGGTGGGAGCATTGAGAGATTGTTTGGCGGATTTTGTATTCCGTTTAGACAATGGTCAATCAGTACAGGCTCGTTGTCGGAGATACTGTGTGTGTTGTCCTTCTTATTCATTGTTCTTGTGAAGATGAAAAATCCAATTGAATACGCAAAGAATTTTAGGGCGAATAAAAGATGGCTGCTTGTCGCAGTTTTGTTTGCGTTTCTTGCGCTTTGTGAGATGAATTCCAATACTGAATTCTTGTATTTTCAATTTTGATAGAATAGAGAGGATGATACAGGAAAATGAGTGAAAAAAACTATGTATGCCTCATAATCTTTTTAGTCGTGTCATTCCTTTTGATTGTATATGTACTCACATGGGGATTACCGGAAGAAAGTTATATGAATCGAGAATATTCATACTGGGTTGAACAAAAAGAACATGTGATGGCAAAAGATGATCGTCAAGAGGTGTTGCTTCTTGGAGATTCGCGCATTAAAGCAGCGGTATTTGCAGACGAACTTGGTAAAGATGTATATAATCTTGCTGTTCCTGGGGGGACTCCCATAGAAATGTATCATACATTAGATAACTATATGAAAAATCATCCTAAACCTAAGGCTGTTTTTGTTGCATATGCACCGTTCATTTTGTATGAGTTTAGAGAGGAACAGTTAAAACAGGCAATGCAGTGTGACTATTTTGACATGAAGCAAATAAGAGATATACTTGCTCTGGTAAGAGAGAATGATGGTCACAATTATACATATCTCGCATATGCTTATAGATATAGATTGCCCAATAAGTATATGAAACAAGTAGTAGAGAGCCTTGTTCACTCACAACAAGCGGAAAATATGAGAATATATCAAAAGGCGAGACAACACAAGGGAAGAATGATTTATGAACCTGCTGACCGAGCAATCAAAGAGGTCTATCCTCCTGAACTGAAATACAAGGTGTTTAAGTGTGCTGCCTATATGAACCTCTATATTGAAAAAATAATTGAGCTATGTCTCGAAAATGACATTCCAATCTATCTCGAACAAATGCCGATGGGAAACCCAGGATATGATATGCTTTCCAAGCGAGGCTATATTTCGGATTATCAAGAATATATGAAACAATTGCGTGATAAATATCAAATATCCGTGAATTATAATATTCCTGTATATCCTACGGAATATTTTTTTGACGTATCACACCTCAATGAAAAAGGAGCACACAAATTCACGGTAGAGTTTAGAGAGAAATACAAATTTATTTTTGACGAGGAATAAATAAGGGGCTGTTGCACGAAACAAACGTGATCTGACCCCCAAAAGTTAGACTTAGAGTATCGAACTTTTGGGGGTCAGATCAAAATTTACCTTCGTGCAACAGTCCATTTGTGTTACGGCGACACCTTTGCCCGAACCAGAGCAAGGATCTGCCTTTTCTCCTCCTCCGATGCAAAGATATACAGGGGGAGGACGATTGCCTCTGTTGGTGCAGTGAAGAGATAGATGCCCTTGTCGGAGAGACTCACATCTGTAATGCTCTGATAGGCGATTGTGCGTTCTGTATGCTCCCTGCGTTCGACGATGTGCATCTCCTCGAAGATGACAATACGGATGCCAAACATATGCGCAGCACGCATCGCTTCAAGGCGGCGCAGCACGTCTCGTGTGGCGGTACGTTCCGAGAGATGGGTGTAAATGCGGTAGAGTACAATACAGAGGATGGTGGTCAGAACGGTTCGTATGAGCAGCTCATCGAACTCCCATGGGGCATCGCTCAGGAGATCTTGGAGAAAAAACAGGATGGGGAGCAGCGGGATCGTCAGCAGGAGAGCGAGCGCCACTCGATTTGCCCATTTGAACAATGGTGTATTCAGAATGTAAAAGAGTGCGAAGTGAATTGCATCCTCCTCTGTGAAATCAAATGTGAATTTGAACAAAAATTATCCTCCGAGTCCAATAAAAACTCCACACCTGTTGCGCTTTATAAGGCGTGACAGGTGTGGAGTTTGTTAGAAATGTTACACTTTATCGTCATAGACGCTGTTATCGTAGTTCTCATCATGTGAGGAGGAGGCCGTCACAGCCTGGAACGGGGCGGCACTGTCGTAGGTGGTCTGTACGCCGTAGACGGTTGTGTCGGCCTTCGTCTGGATGTAGAGTTCGGTGCCGGCAGGCAGGTCGATGTTCTTGCCGTGGACGAATGCGCCCGCGACCACACCGAGCGGCCCGAGGACGGCGATGCCCGCGAGTGATGCACCCGCCGCCATGGCGAGGTGCTGCATTTCCTTCTTTGCCTCTTCGCCGATGAAGGTGGTGACGTAGGTACCGTCGAGTGCCTTTGTGTTCTTGAAGTCAATGTCAACGGCGGCGTTGCGGCCAAAGTTCTTCGCCTGCTTTACCTTCGTGACCGTACCCTCGCCGCGCGAGCCCTTCGTGAAGACGAGGACATCACCGACAAAGACATCATCCGCGACCTGATACTCGATGGTGTCGCCGACCTTGAGATTCTTGGCGTTGACGGGGGTCACGAGTGCGACCTTGACGAGGGTGTTCGCGGGAACGGAGACGGGGCTGACGGGGATCTCCTTCGTGCCGAAGGATGCCTCCGAGAGGGCGGAGATGCGCTTTTGGAACGTGCCCTCGGAGGTTTTGCCGAGAAGCGCGACCTCCATCTCGCTGACGCGCTCCTGTACGGAGCGCAGGCTTGTCTCGTGGTTGATGTTCCACTCAATCGCGTTGAGGTTCATGAGGACGGACGGACTTGTGCTGTTCGTGTAGACCTCGTCGTAGATGGCATCGATGCGTGCCATCAGGCTGCCCGTACGGTGCTTGCCGTCATAGTCGCGTTCAAGCTTGTTGATGCGGTCGATGAGCGCACCCGTCTGCTCTTGTCCGTAGGTGTCCTGCTCGATGAGTGCGAGTTTCGACTGGACGGCGTTCGGCGGTTCTGCGGCGAGTGCCGTACCGAAAGATGTGAGCGCGAGTATGAAGGTCAGTACGAGTGCACAGATTTTCTGCTGCATGAATGATCTCCTCCTATCGTGTCTGCTGCTTCTTTGTCAGCAGCTCTTCAATGAAGTCTGCAATGCTTCTGAGAGGTGAATCGGGGGTGTACCGCTGCGGTACATCCATCCCCTGCGTCGTGTGCAGAACTTCCTTTGTATCATAGACCTCGACCTGTGCGGAGACGAATTGATACGTTCCTGTCTGCGGGTAGAGGCGCGTACGATAAACGTAGCGGCGGTTCTCTGCCGCCTTGACAACGGCGACAACGGCATCGCGCTCCGTGTCCGAGACGCGGACGATGCTCGCGGCGTCAACGTAATAGCCTGTATCCTCCTCCGCATCGACAAAGCGCATATCCTCTGCCGTCGCACAGTGCCCCACTCCCGCGATGCATAAAGTGACAGCAAGCAGAAATCCGCCTACTGTTAAGTGCTGCATTCCTGCGCTCGCCTCCTTTACTGAAATCAAAACTATTATAGTGGAAAAGTTTTTGTGCGTCAAATTTATATTGGATGAGGGGAAATGCGCTGTGTACGCGCTCTTTTCGGTTGCGAAAATTCCGTTTATGATGTAGTATAATGACGAACGAAATCTTTGTAAAAGACAGGAGAACGCGCCGATGACCAAGGCTACAAAAACGCGCATCCTACTTGCACTGACCGCTGCCTGTACCGTGCTGCCGAGCGGCGTTGATGCCGCCTATCGCGGGGACACAGATACCGGGTTTCAGCATTTGGATTTCATCGAGAACGAGCGGCGGGAGGAGCGTGCGAACCGTCTTACGGACGAGCAGAAGAAGCTGCTCGCGGATGTGGAGGAGATGGCGAAGCATCTGCGCCATCCCGTGACGGCGGATGCACCGTCACCGGTCGCGTTCGAGGGTGATGATCTGACCTATGACGAGCGCACGGGTGACTTCACGGCAAAGGGACATGTGGATATTGTGCAGCTCGAGGCGCGGCGTTTTCAGGGCGACTATGTGGAGGGCAATACGGTTTCTGGCGCGGTCGCAGTCCCGGATCGTGCGCATATACTCCAGCTGACGCAGGGGCAGTCACGGGTGACGCTCGACGGCTACCGCATCAACTACAACTACAAGACGCGCGAAGGCACGATGGCAGATGCCAAGGGCAAGGTCGGCGGCTACTATATGACGGGCAAACGATTCGAGTTCTACCCGGACAAGGTCGTGGTGTATGACGGTACGCAGACGAAGTGCTCCGCCGAAAAGCCGGACTACCACCTGAGCGCCGATGTGGCGGAGTTCTATCCCGGCGACAAACTTGTGCTCACGAATGTAAAATTCTGGATCAAGAACAAGGTTATTTTCAAGAAGAAGCGGTATGTGGTCGATGTGGCAAGCCCCATACAGCGGAACTTTCCGACGGCGGGCTATGACAGCGAGGATGGCCTTTGGGTTGAGCAGACATTCGACTATGATATTGCACCGCGCGTCACGGCGAGTGCGAATCTCTATGTGACGACCAACAAGGGCTGGCGCAGTCACTACGATCTCGGCTGGCAAAACGGTGGTGCGAGTGCTGTCCTGACCTATGGTGTGTTCGACGACGGGGATGACGACTGGATTAAGAAGCAGCCCTCGTTCATCCTCGGCTATGGGCATCGCGTCGGTAAGACGCCGGTCACCTACAACCTATACTCGGAGTACGGACGTTGGTATTCGGACGGGATTCACAGCAACCACTGGAAATACGGTGTCTCGCTCGCTCATGATACGATCCGCTTTCATGGGTATCGGCTCGATCTCGCGGGAGGGTACTCCATCACGCGTGAGAGCTATGACAGTTCGCGCGTACAGGGGTTCAATGCGAGCGTGTTCCTCACGAAGCCGTTCAACGAGCGTTTTGCGGCGTACATCGGAGGCCTGTACTCCAAGAGTTCGAAGGAGAATTCGCTCTTTGCTTTCGATCAGGAAGACTACTCGCGGATTTTGCAGACGGGGCTGAGCTATCGCATTGATGAACACAACCGCATTGCGGTGGGGACGAAGTATGCCGTTGAGCCACGGGAATGGACGGATGTGGACTATTACTGGTTCCACGATCTGCACTGCTCGCAGATCATCCTGCGCTATCGTTCGAAGCAGGATTCGTGGAAGGTCAAATGGGAGTTTACGCCATGGTAAATGCACTCGCGCAGATGGCAGATGCGCCTGTACTCATCATTGGGGATATGGTGGCGGATGTCTACCTTGACGGCACGATTGCACGGATCTCGCGTGAAGCCCCCGTACTTGTGCTGGAGCAGCGCGAGGAGCGTGTGGTTGCGGGCGGTGCGGCAAATGTCGCGAACAATGCGGCGACGCTCGGAGGTACGGCGTACGCCGTGGGGGTCTGTGGAACGGAGCGCAGCGGCGACGCACTTCTCGCCGTGCTTAGTGCAAATGGGGTGCGGACGGAGTTCGTCCGTGCGGACGCATATCCGACGATCACCAAGACACGCATCATCGCGGGTGGACGCGCGACGGTCAGCCAACAGATCGTGCGTGTCGACCGCGAGTGGCATGCGCCCCTTGATGCGGAGACGGAAGAGGCTCTGCTCGCACGCATTCGGCAGCTCCTGCCGCAGGTGTGCGGTGTTGTGCTCTCGGACTACGGCTCAGGAACCGTGACGGCACGCGTGCGCCGCCTCGTCATCGAGGAGACGCGCAGACTGGGGATTCCGAGCATTGTGGACTCGCGCTATGACATCCTCTCCTACGCGGGCATTGGCTACGTTAAGCAGAACGACGCGGAGCTTGCGGCGGCACTGGAGCGCACGCTGCTCTCCGAGGAGGAGATCCACGCGGCGGGGCACGAGCTGCGGGAGCGGCTCTCTGCGGACGGTGTGCTGATTACGCGCGGGGACAAGGGAATGACGCTCTTCCTTGCGGATGGTTCGGCGACGAATATTCCCGTCAGCGATCACAGTGAGATCTTCGATGTGTCGGGTGCAGGCGATACCTGCGTCGCGGTCATGATTCTCGGGCTCGCAGCGGGTGTTGTGCCGCTGACAGCAGCGCGGCTCAGCAACATCGCGTCGGGGATTGCCGTACGCAAACGCGGGACAGCGACGGTTGCGCAGGAGGAACTGCGTGCCGCTGTGTTTGCAGCAGAGGGGGCGTGCTGATATGCTGATTCCAAATGAGCGGATTGCGGCGTTTGCCGCCGCGCTGCGCGAAGGAGAGGCACGCGTTGTCTTTACGAACGGCTGCTTTGATATCCTCCACGCGGGGCATGTGCGCTATCTTGCGGCGGCGCGTGCGCTTGGCGATGTACTCATCCTCGGGCTGAACAGCGATGCGTCCGTGCGCCGTCTCAAGGGGGAGACGCGCCCCGTGAACAGCGAGGCGGATCGCGCGGAGGTTGTGGGTGCGCTGAAGTCGGTGGACTATGTTGTGATCTTCGGCGAGGATACGGCGGAGGACCTGATCGCAAAGGTACAGCCCGCTGTCTATGCAAAGGGCGGCGACTATACCCTTGAGACGCTGCCTGAGGCACGCATTGTCGAGAGCTATGGCGGCGAGGTGGCATTTATCCCGCTTGTCGCGGGGAAGTCGACAACGAGGATGATTGCAAGGCTGGGGCGGAAGTAGTAAGGCATCGCACTATCTCTGCACTATATATTTTTCGGCATATCAGAAAACTTGTGAATACCAAAGGAGGGCAGGGCATGGAGAACATTCTGGTCGTGAAACTGAGCGCGATCGGCGACGTGATTCATGCTCTGCCCGTTTCATATGCCATCAAGGAGCAGTATCCCAACGCACATCTGACATGGGTGGTCGAGCCGACGGCGTACGCGATCCTTGAGGACAATCCGTACATCGACGAACTCATCCTGTTCGAGAAGGCGAAGTTCCGCAGCATCGGCGGATTCCTGCACGAGATCGGTCCCTTTCGCAAGCGTCTGCGCGTGCGTCACTACGATGCGTCACTCGATCTGCAGGGGCTGTTCAAATCGGCTGCAATCGTTTGGAATGCAGGTGCAAAGCTCCGTATCGGCACGGCGAATATGCGCGAGGGCGCACATCTCGTCAGTCGTCCCGTACGTGGGGCACACGCGAGCGGACATATCGTCGAACGCTATCTCGACGTAGCGCGTGCGCTTGGCTGTGCGGTGCGTGAGGTGCGTTTTCCCGTTGCGGTCTCCGCGCGTGACCGCATGGCGGCAGAGACACTGCTCGCGCGTGAGGGCGTGTCGGAGGGGCGTGCATTTGTTGCCTTTGCCATCGGTGCAAACTGGCCGAACAAACGCTGGCCGGTGGAGCATTTCGCCGCGCTCGCAGAGCGTCTCTACCATGCACATTATGTGCCTGTGCTCGTTGGCGGCGGCCGCCTCGATGAGACGCTTGCAGAGGACATTATGCGTGCGTCTGAGATCCCGCCCGTGAATCTGGTCGGGCGGACGAATCTCAAGCAGCTCGCACACGTCTTCACGCGTGCGGCACTTGTTCTCGGCGGTGATACGGGACCCGTTCACCTTGCGGCGGGGCTGCGTGTTCCGACGGTCATGCTGATGGGGCCGACGGACGCGAATCGCAATGGCCCCTATGGGCAGCTCCAAAATGCGATCGAGGTCGATCGTTCCTGCCGTGGTTGTTGGAAGCGTGCGTGTCCGAAGAGGCTGGACTGCCTCGCTGCGATCACACCGGATGAGGTCGCGGCAAAGATGCGCCCCCTGCTACAGCGATGAAATTACGGTGGTTGGAGGGATTGTAAGTTTGTATCGGAACATCCTCGTCATTAACCTCATGCATCTCGGTGATCTCATGCTTGTGACGCCCGTCCTGCGCACGCTGCGGCACAACTATCCCGAGGCGCGCATCACCCTCCTCGCGGATCGGATCCTTGCGGATATCGTGCAGGAAAATCGGAACATTGATGAGTGTCTGCTGATCGACAAGAAGGGGCGGGACAAGAGCCTCCTTGGCATCTTGCGCTTCGCACGTCGGCTACGAAAGCAGAAATACGACCTCGTCATCAATCTGCACCGCAACGAGCGCTCCTCCGCACTTGCGGCACTGAGCGGCGGCAAGCGCATTGTAGGCTACACGAAGCCGGGCTTCTCTTTTTTCTTCGATCATGTCAGCCCCGATCAGCATCCGATCATGCACGAGGTTCACTCGCACTATGCTGCGCTTCGCGCGGCGGGGGTGATTGGCGAAGTCGACGATGCAGGGCTTGAGATGTGGCTGCCGCCCGCCGCCGAAAAAGAAGCGGCGCGGCTCTGGGCGGAGCATTTTGCCCCGACGGACAAGGTGATTGCGCTCAACATCGGCGCGAGCTGGCGGACGAAGCGTTGGGAGGATGCCTATTTTGCAGAGGTCGCCGACGACTACCTCGCACGCGGCTATCATCTTGCCGTGATGGGCGGTCCGATGGATGTGGAGATGGTCGCAGCGTGCCGCGCACAGATGCGGCAGAAGGATCATCCGCATTTGCACATCTTCACCGGGAAGGTCAGCCTCGGTGTACTCGCGGGGCTTCTCAGCCGCTGTATTCTCTTCATCACAACGGACTCAGGGCCGATGCACGTCGGTGTGGCGATGAACGTCCCCGTCCTCTGTATGTTCGGTGCGTCGCCGATCCCGGGATTCTACCCCTATGATGCAAAGAGTATTTCCGTGCGTGCTCCTGTGCCGTGCCATCCGTGCCGTCTGCACGAATGCCCGCTGACGGGCGATGAGCACATGCAGTGTATGAAGCGCATGCCGCCCGACCTGATCTTGAAATATGCGGATCAGATGCTCAGGGAGTTTGGGGAGACACCTGCGCACGAACTGTCCCGTGCGGCGGATTTCGAGACGCGCGTCGTGGAGCAGGTGGACGGCGCGTTTGTCCTTGCGCCGAAGGGGGCGGCGGGCCGATTTGTCCGCCCTGTCCTGCCCGACGGCATCAAGGCACATGGGTTTGATTGATATTTTTGGTATTTTTCATAACAGATAGGAGCGTTCTCATGGATATGGCAAAGATCCGCGAAACGGTCGCGGAGAAGAGTGTGCGCAGCAACATCCTCGTCGTCGGCGATGTTATGCTTGATAAGTATTACTCTGGCGAGGTCACGCGCATTTCCCCCGAGGCACCCGTGCCGATCACGCATGTGACGGGCACGCGCGAGACCCTCGGCGGCGCGGCGAACGTCGCGCACAACCTCGCGCTCCTCGGAACGAATGTCAGCATTGCGGGCTATGTGGGCGAGGACGCACACTGCAAGAGTCTCCTTGAGAAATTTGCCGCCCGCGGCATCGACTACAGCGGGCTCATCCATACGGATCGTCCGACCACGACGAAGATCCGCATCATCGGCGGTCATCAGCAGATGCTCCGGCTCGACTTTGAGGACGCGAGCCCAATTGATGGTGACTACGCACAGAAGTACCTCGCCTATATTGATCAAAAACTCAACGAGAGCATGGACTGCGTCATCATCTCGGACTATGGCAAGGGCTCGTGCACGGAGTTCGCGTGCCAGCACATCATCCGCGCGGCGCACGATCACGGCGTGCCTGTCATCGTCGACCCGAAGGGTGCACAGTGGCTGAAGTACAAGGAGGCCGACTACCTCACGCCGAACATCAAGGAGATCAATGAGATCATGCTTGAGCCGATCGCAAACAAGGATTTCGAGGTCGAGAAGGCAGCACGCTACGCGATGCGCAAATTTGGCATCCGCAATGTCGTCCTCACGCGCTCGGCGAAGGGGCTTTCGCTGATCCACGGTGAGGAGGTCGCCCATATCCCGACGAAGGCACAGGAGGTCTTCGATGTCTCGGGTGCGGGCGATACGGTGATCGCCGTGTTCGGCCTTGGGCTTGCGGGGGGGCTGAAGCCTGCGGACGCGGCATATCTTGCCAATGTTGCGGCGAGCGTTGTCGTCTCGAAACTCGGTACCTATGCGGTCAGCAGAGAGGAACTGCTGCAGGTGCTCGACCATCAGGAAGGGGCAAATGGATGATTATTGTTACCGGCGGTGCCGGTTTTATCGGCAGCAATCTCGTCCACGCACTCAATCAGCGCGGACACAAGGACATTCTCATTGTCGACGATCTCGGGGACGGCGAGAACTACAAGAATCTGCGCGGACTGCACTTCATCGACTATCAGCAAAAGGATGACTTTCTGCGCCTCGTGGAGGATGGGGACTTCGATGGGACGGACATCGACGCGATCTTTCATGAGGGCGCGTGCTCGGATACGATGGAGTACGATGTCAACTATATGATGAAGGAGAACTACTCTTATTCCAAGGCACTCCTACATTTTGCGATGGGCGCGCGCATCCCGTTCTTCTATGCCTCCTCCGCCTCGACCTATGGCGGGGGAAAAAATGGGTTTACGGAGGGGGGGCGCTGCGAGGACGCACTCAATCCCTATGCGTTCTCAAAGCTCGCGTTTGACCGCTACGTGCGGCAGGTCATCCCCGAGGCGCGCAGTCCGATTGTCGGTCTGCGGTACTTCAACGTCTATGGTCCCCAGGAGCATCACAAGGGCAAGATGGCGTCGATCTTCTATCAGCTCTATCACCAGATTATGGAGATGGGCGAGGCACGCCTCTTCCGTGGGACGGATGGGCTTGCAGACGGTGAGCAGCGGCGTGACTTCGTCTATGTCGGTGATGTCGTGCGCGTGAATCTGCATTTCTTCGAGAACGGCGGCGAGAGCGGTGTCTACAACTGCGGCACGGGTGTCGCGCACAGCTACAACGAGGCGGCGCGCGCCGTCATCGCGGCACTCGGCAAGGGAAGAATCGTCTATCGCGACTTCCCCGAGGTGCTGCGCGGCAAGTACCAGAACTATACGCAGGCGGATACGACGGCGCTCCTCGCGGCAGGCTACGACGGCGGCTTCACACCGATGGAGGAGGCGGTCAAGGAGTACTGCGATTTCTTGAATGCTGGCGGGTATTTTTCGTATGCCGAATAAGGCGATCTTTTTCGACCGCGACGGCACGCTCAACGTTGATGTGCATTACCTCCACGATCTCGCGGACTTTGTATGGATCGAGGGGGCGATTGAAGCAATCCGCTGGGCGAATGTGCACGGCTATCTCGTTATCGTTGTCACGAACCAGAGTGGTATTGCACGCGGCTACTATGATGAGGATGCCGTACACCATCTGCATGACTGGATGAATGCGGAGCTTGCGATACACGGCGCGCACATCGATGCATTCTACTACTGTCCCCACCATACAGAGGGATCTGTGCCCGCATATGCGAAACAATGTGACTGCCGCAAACCTGCGCCCGGCATGATCCTCAGAGCAATCGCAGAGCATGAGATCGACCCTGCTGTCTCGTTCCTCTTTGGCGATGCGGCGAGCGATGTCACCGCCGCCGAGGCTGCGGGTGTGCGGGGCGTGCACTATGCGGGCGGAAGCCTTTTGTACTGCGTGCGAAATGCGGTGGAGGCAGAGAGGTAACAGAGAGGAGGTAGTCGCGTGAAGCTTGCCGTCATTATACTCACCCATAACGAGGAGCAGCATATTGGGGCGTGCATCGAGAGTGCGTCATTTGCCGATGAGATCCTTGTGATCGATGATGAGAGCACGGATCGTACGGCAGAGCTTGCTCGGGCGGCAGGGGCGCGTGTCGTTGCCCATCCGCTCGCGGGCGATTTTGCAGGGCAGCGCAACTTTGCCTTGACGCAGACGGACGCAGACTGGGTACTCTATGTGGATGCGGACGAGCGCGTTCAGCCGGAGACGGAGGCTGAGCTGCACCGCATCATAGCGGAGAATGCACGCGCGGTCTACGAGATCAAGCGCATCAATGTCGCCTTTGGACAGCGTATGTACTACGGCGGTCACCGACCGGACTATCCGCGCCGCTTCTTCCCGCGCGATGCGGTGCGCTGGGAGGGGCTCGTCCACGAGCGGACGGAGTCCGCGCTCCCCGTGCGGCGGCTGAAGGGGAGTCTCCTGCACTACACCTATACAACGTGGGAGCACTATTTCCAAAAGCTCAATCAGTATACAACGCTCATGGCAGAGCGTCATTACGCTGAGGGGAAGCGTGCCTCGTTCCTCAAGATCCTGTTTGACCCGCCGTTTGCTTTTTTTCGCTTCTATATTCTTCAACGCGGGGCTCTGGACGGGCGGCTTGGATTTATCCTGGCGATGTTCCACGGATTTTATACAATGGTAAAGTATGTCAAGCTCCGTTACATGGAGCAGTGAGATAGATGCTGCAGAGAGAAGAGGGGTTGTATGTTTTCGGGCAAAGGATTGAGATGGCGCAGCATGGATGTGGAGCGCATACACACATGGGCGTTCTATCTGCTCTGTGGATTCGCGCTGTTCAGTAATATCTCCATCGCAGCTGCGAATGTCTTTTTGGGGACACTGGTTGCTGTTCTGCTCCTGCGTGTCTGGCGCAAACACGACGATCTGCTCAACGCCCTGCCGGACGGACGGATCCGTGTGGCACTTCTGATCCTGATGGGGGCGATCGTTTTTACGTCGCTCTTTTCGAGCGATGTGTCACACAGTCTCCGAACCTTCGGCGATCATTACGGCTATCGCATGATCGGGCTGTATGCCGTTCTGCTGATGGTCTGGGAGAAACGGCGGCTGGCACTCATTGCCGTGTTTGTCGGGGTATCCTTTGTCATCAATGACCTTGCGATCACCTTTCAGGGGCTGGTGCAGGGAAACTACAGAGCATCGGGCTTCTCCATCTATATGTCGGTAGGCGGCTTCCTCTCGATGCTGATCCCTGCCCTCGTCCTGCTCCTCTTGAGCGGCCGCATGGACGCTCGCTATCGTCTGCCCGCCGCCATCGCGCTCGGGCTCGGGTGCCTTGCACTCCTCTTCAATGGGACGCGCGGCGCGTGGGTCGGTGTTCCGATCACGGTATTTGTCTGCGCCGCATTCCTCGTGCGTGAGAAGAAGAAATTTCTTGCCGGTGCGCTCGCCGTTCTGCTCGTCTTTGCCGGTATCTTTGCCCTGACACCGGCACTCTCGTCCCGGTTTGCAACGATTGGCGATATGAAGATGCAGAGCAACTCCGAGCGGTTCCTGCTCTGGACAAGCGCGACCCATATGTTTGAGGATCATCCGGCGGTCGGCATCGGATTTGCGCGGTTTAAGGCGGAGTACCAGGGACACTACATCCTGCCGGAGGCAAAGGAGCGCGAGCTCACACACGCGCACAACAATATCATGCATATGCTAGCCGAGTGCGGTACGATCGGCATTTTGGCACTGCTCTTCTTCTGGTGGGCGTGCTTTTCCTATGGCTTCGGCACATGGCAGGCAACGCATCATATTGCGGCTCTGCTCATCCCTGCCGTCCTGTTGGGCCTTCTCCTCCAAGGGCTGACCGAGTACAACATGGGCAACTCTGCCGTGATGAAGCTGCACTGGCTCCTCATGGGGCTGTGTCTCCAATGGTTGCGCATTGATGTGGGCGGGCGGAGGTTATCGTGAGAGTTGCAATACTGGAAACGGTGAAAGCCGATGGCGGATTTGAACTCGAATTTGACCATATCATCATAGAGACCTTGAAAGAGGAGGGGCACGACCCCATCCTCTTTTTGCCGATGGGCACAGATTTGGGACGTGATTTTCATGTGCCTTTATGTGAGCTGGGGGGAGGCCGCATCGTCAGCTACGATGGCGCGGGTCGGCTCAAAAAGATCTGGCTCTCCGTGCAGAGGGAATATCGAAGAGTAAAATGGTTCAACGCGATGGCAGAGGCAATCATGCGCGAGCGGATCGATGCCGTGCTGCTTACGACGGCGACCTATCGTTATCTGCGTGCGCTGAAAAAGAGCTCGCTGCGGCATAGTTCTGTGCCCGTGTACTTTATCTTTCTCGGTGTGAACCCACAGGAAATGCCGAAATTCTTAAAGGCGGCACGTTCGTGCCAGCCCTATCGAAACATCCGGTTCTGTGTCACCACGCTGCGGGATGATTTTGGTGCACAGCGACCAGACAACGTGCGTCTGATTGCTCCGCCAGTTATGGCACCGTCTGTTATGCAAGCAAAGCGGACAGATGATGCTCTTCGCATCGGGTTTTTCGGGCACTATCGTAGGGGGGAGAAAAAGCTCGCGTGGTTTCTGCGTGCAGCCGAGGAAGGGCGGTTCACGCGCCCTGTGCAATTCGTTTTGCAGGCGGCTCCGACAACGACTGCGGATCGCGCGGATGTGGGGGCATTGGTGGAGCGGTATCGGTCGCATTCGTCGATTACGGTGCTGACAGAAAAACTTATCGGTGCCTTATGGTACGAGGCAATTGCTTCTGTCGATGTGTTGTTCCTGCCCTATACAGCAGAGCGTTATCTCTATAACTGGAGTGCACTCTACTTTACGGCAATTGGTTTTCATAAGCCGGTCATCACAACAGATGTGCTGAATCCGGAGATTCTTGCAGAATTTGACATTGGCGAGATCGTGGACATGGGCAGCTATGAATCATTTCTGTGTGGGATGGAGGAATTCGTCAATCGCTTTTCTGAGCGGAAGGAACATTATGCGGCGCAGCTGCGCTGTGCTTCGGAAAAATACAGCAGGGCGAATTTTATTCGGAACTTGCTGGGCTAAGATGGGGGTGGATTGGTGCAATCCTTTTATCAACTATCGAAACAGATCTATGACATGGAGAATCCTCGCGAAGTGCGGCGGGCGATCATATTCTGTGTACGCGCATGGCTGCATCGTGGAAAGCTGCAGGAGCTTGATGCGTTTTTCCGAAAAGATACGATGCTGTCAAAGCTCGCGGACATATATCCCTTTGTCTATGAGCAGCCGACGCGCGCTTTCTTTTATAACAAATCGACGTTTGATGAACGTGTGCGCATCGTAGAGAAGCATATGCAGTTTTTGCGTGGGAAGCTGCGTGAGGATGTGCTCCTTCCGCTCTATCAGCGGGAATCCCTCCCATTGTGGACAGGGCCCGAATGTATGGGGGTGGAACTGACTGCGGCACTGTTTTTTGACTACGGGCAGCGCAAGGAAGGTCTCATGTCTGTCATCCTGCGCTTGGGAGAGGCCTCGCTCTATCAGATTATCTTTTGGATTGCTCCCGCTGTTGATGGAACACCCGCTATGTGGATTGGGGCGATGCAGGGACCGAATATGGAGGATGCACGCGATGTGGTCAAGCAGGCGACAAAGGCATGTCACAGCTATCGGACGAAAAATCTCGTACTCTACATCGCGCAGGCAGTTGCACGTAGTTTGGGGCTCGGGCGGATCTACGCCGTAACGAACGAAGGCTACTATGCGAACAACCATGTGCGCGTCGATCGGAAGCTCAAGACGGATTTTAGCGAATTTTGGCGTGAGGCGGGAGGGACGGACACAGAGGACAGAC
The DNA here is from genome assembly GCF_000234095.1 of Centipeda infelix ATCC 43532. Classification (GTDB taxonomy): domain Bacteria; phylum Bacillota; class Negativicutes; order Selenomonadales; family Selenomonadaceae; genus Centipeda; species Centipeda infelix. Next base: position 59,991 of record NZ_JH376798.1, on the reverse strand, counting down.
GATTTATGGAGCTCCCCCTCATCGAGAAGCGCAAGACGATGGAGGAAGTACCGACGCGTAAGCGTGCCGTCTATCGGCGGCGGTTTGCTATGTTGGATGACATTGATCGGGAGGTAATGGAGCGCATCGGAGAGATCTTGCAGTGACGTAGAGAAATGTGAAAAAGCCCGGCTGTGGAAGCAATGTGCTCACAGGCGGGCTTTTATAGTTTTGTTTATGTTTCTTCTGTCGCTTTCATTGTTTGCTGCATCCCTTCAACATTCATTCCGGGCGAGATGCCGCCGGTGTACCGTTTCTCCATGCGGTCGTGAACGTGGGCATATTTTGCGGTGACCTTTGGGCTGCGCTGGCGCAAGGTCTCCTGTACGACGCGCAGATCCTTTGTCTCCTGATAGAGATTTGTGCCGCAGCTGTGGCGGAAGAGGTGGCAGGCATAGCCGGGCTGTTTCAGCCCCGCATCCGTCAGTGCCTTGTTGATGACGTAGCGGATGCCGACACGCGTGATGCGCCCGTTCCGATTGTTCGGCGAGCAGGAGATGATGGTCGGCGTGAGGCGATTCTCGGGCGGGATGGCACCGCGTGTTTCGATGTATGCCTTGAGGAGTTGAAAGGTTTCCTCGCACGGGTAGATGATGCCCGCGTGTCCCTTGCCCCGTATCTCGATGCGTCCACGCTGCCAGTCGATGTCCTCGTCCGAGAGGCGCATGACCTCGACGACGCGCAGCCCCTCGACTCCCATGAGGTAGACGATGAGGAGGTTGCGGAGGCGACGCAGCGCGTTCTTATCTGCCGCAAGCCCTTCACAGATCTCCTTGATCTGATCGACGGTGAGATATTTATAGTCCTCGTCGAGGTGCTGCGGGTTGCGCAGCTGCAGGTCGGCGCAGGGGTTGTCGGCGATGAAGGAGAGCCGCTCCGCGACCTTGTAAAACGCGCGGATTGCCGCGCCCTTAATCATAAGTGTCGCCGCACTGTAGCCGCGTGTGCGCATCTCCTCCATGTAGACGCGGATCTGATAGTCGTGCACATCGTTCAGTGGATGAAGTCCCTGCTCCATGCACCAGTGGAGGAACAGGCGAATCGCGAGCTCGTAGGTGTCGCGCGTGTCCGCCGTGGGTGCACCGCCCGCGATGTAGCGCGGGAGATATTCGTAAAAATGGGTGATGAAATACTCCGGCGTGATGGCATCCTGCCGCACGCTTGCCGTGACCTCGCCCATGCGCCGTACATTGCCGGGCACACTCTCTGCACGCCGCGCAGGAACGCCCATCTGTGCTGTGCCGCCGCTGCGGTAGCCTTCGTTTGTTGCCAAAAAATCACCCACTTTCGTTTTCTTCGATGAAGTGATTATAGCATGGAGCGAGGGGGTTAGCAACAGGTGATAAAAAGAGCATATAAGAGAGGCTGCTCTCGGAGCGCCCCTATCGGCTCAC
>NZ_JH376798.1:0-58374 GCF_000234095.1 Centipeda infelix ATCC 43532 | reverse complement strand
ATGCCACGATCAAAAGGCCTCCCCCGTGCGACACGGGGGAGGGGAACCATGCGTAGCATGGTGGAAGGGGCGCCTTGAGCGCGTATGGACATTGTACGCCTCTGTTATTCTTTCGCTGCAATTTCGCGCACGATGGCGAGGGTCAGCTCTGCCGCCTCGTAGAGATCCTGCTCGCGGATGCTCTCCTCCTTCGTATGGCAGTCCGTCATGCCGACGCCGAGGACGGTGGTCGGCACACCGTAGGCATTGAAATGGTTCGCGTCCGAGCCGCCGCCCTCCTCCTCAAGCACGACGGGGAAGCCGAGCTTTTCTGCGGCGCGGCGCAGATACTGAATGGGAAGCGCGTCGGGGGGCAGTTCATAGGGATCGTAGTCCTTCTTGATGTCGATCTCCGCCGTACAGCCTGTCCCGTCGAGGGCTGCATTCACGCTATCGACCATACGCTGTGTGAGTGCGTCCAGCTTCGCCTTGTCGCGGCTGCGCGTCTCAAAGTTCAGCGTGCAGAACTCGGCGACGACGTTGGTCGCCGTGCCGCCCTCAATCCTGCCGACGTTGCAGGTAGTCTCCTCGTCGATGCGTCCCTGTGGAACGGCGGTGAGCACTCTGCCCGCCGCAGTGATGGCGTTCCTTCCTGCATCGGGGTCGATGCCCGCGTGTGCCGCCTTGCCCACGATGCGTACGGCGAGCTGATTTTTGCCGGGGGCTTTGAACGCCGCCCTGCCCGCGTGTCCATGCGTGTCGAGCGTATAGCCAAAATCGGCGGTGAGGAGCGATGCGTCGAGACAGCGCGAGCCGTTGACACCGCCCTCCTCGGCAACGGTGAAGACAATCTGGAGATTGCCGTGCGGGATGTCATCCTCCTTCAGACAGCGCAGTGTCTCAAGGATGGCAACCACCCCCGCCTTGTCGTCCGCACCGAGGATGGTCGTACCGTCGGAGCGGATGACACCGTCCTTTAAGACCGGTTTGATATTCGCGCACGGCTCAACGCAGTCCATGTGCGCCGTCAGCATGACGGTGGGGACATCCGCGACGGTGCCCTTGAAGTTCGCGACGATATTGCCCGTGTTTCCACCGAGTGCCTTGCCCGCCCCGTCCTCGTGAATCTCCGCCGCACCGAGATCACGCAGACGCGCTGTCAGCAGATCGGCGATCTCACGCTCATCGAGTGTGGAGCAGCGGATGGAAACCAGTTCGAAAAATTCGTCCAGTACACGCTTTTTGTCAATCATGGCTGCCTACTTTCCAAGGAAGAGGACGATCATAAAGGTAATCGTGGCGAGCAGCATCGGGAGTGCGTTGCGCTTCGACAGCTCCATCGGGCTGACCTTGGCAAGCCCCGCGCAGACGAGTGCCGCACCCGCGACGGGGGACATCGAGCGTCCGATCGAGCCCGCCATCTGCGCCAGCGAGCCAAGGTCGATGATGCTCATGCCGAACGATGCCGCCTGCGGCGTGATCGCACCGTTGAAGGCAAGCGCAGCAGCATCGCCCGAGCCGGAGATAATGGCGATGATGAATGGGCCGAACGCGCCCGCAATCTTTGCGATGGACTCCGATCCCTTCATCGCCTCGATGAGTGCGTCCGTGAGCCCCATCGCGGACATTCCTGCGGTAAAGACCGCCGCAGAGACGATGAGACCGATGACACCGCCGTACGCCTCGCCCATGCCGTCGAAGAACTTCTTCGTGATCTCCTGCGGATTCTGCCGTGTGACGATGAGGGCGAGCACCGTGCCGACGATCATTGCCGTCGGGACATCCGTGAGCGGCAGGACGGCGATCTGCTTGCTGCCGAGGACGAGCAGGACGAGCGGCACAAGCGGGACGAGTGCGTAGAGCGGATTGACCTTGAAGTCCTTGCCGCCCTCCTCCTTTTCGAGCTGTGCATGATAGGCGAGGCGGCGCGCCTCGTCGGGCCCTTCCTTACGCATTGCTGCAATGATGGTCAGTGCGACAACGGCGACGATGGATGCGACAATCGCGGCGGGCACCTGCGCCATGATGACGGTCATGAGATCGGTCTGCGCGAGATCCGCGACGAAGATGTTGTGCGCCTGTCCCGGGCTGATCGCACTGCCCCATGTCCCTGCGAGGACAGCCGCGCCCGCCATTGCGGGATGGACACCCGCCGCCATGAGCGTCGGGATGAGGATGCTGCCGACCGCCGCCGAGCAGCCCGCCGCGCTCGGAATGGCGATGTTGATCCACCATGTGAGCAGCGTTGCGAGCGGGATGAGGATGAATTTGCTCCGCGTAATCACTCCCGAGATGGACTCGACGAGATGGCGGTCGCAGGTCGTGATCTTCATGACGAACGAAAAGCCCATGACCGTACAGATCACGGGCACGAGTGAACCGTGTACCATCGTCTTGCTGAACGTCGCGACTGCATTGCCCGTGACACCGCCGATGAAGCACATGAGAAAGCCCGCAGCGAGGAGCACCATGCGCGTCTCATACTTCTTGATGATGGCGGCAAAGGCAAGAATGACGATGATTCCACCTGTAATTGCCAATGAAAAGACCTCCTTTGAAATAATCGAAAACCATACAAGTCTTCGACAAAAAAGAATAAATTCCTTCATACAAAAGGGACTATTGCACGAAGCTAGAAAACTTCATGCAACAGTCCCTTGTTATTATGTCAGCGGTATCGCTACAAGCGCCCCTTTCACCGCTTGCTGACCTGTCCAAGAAGCAAGCCCATAGGGCGCAGCTGATTGGGAAACAGGTCGTATGCGAAAACGTCCCAAGAACACGAGCGTTAGCGACGTGTGATTGGTTGACGTTGACCGCTCGCGGTCCCCCTCCCCTCGTGACGCACGGGGGAGGCTGGAATTATGGCATCTTAGCTTCCCCCGTCGCAACGGGGGAAGTGGCGAGCGCAGCGAGCCGATAGGGGCGTTCATGCAACAGTCCCTTTGTTGGCTGTTATGCAATTCCCGGACGCGTCATCTGGCGCGGTGAGAGGATGTGATTCAGCTCCTTTTTCGAGAGAATGCCCTGCTCAAGGATGATCTCGCGGATGGGCTTGCCCGTTGTGTACGCCTCGCGTGCGAGCTCGGCGGACTTCTCATAGCCGATGTGGGGCAGGAGTGCCGTCACGATGCCGACACTGTTGTCGAGCCATTTTTGACACTGCTCGACGTTCGGCTTCAGATCGATGAGGAGCTTGTCGACGAAGGTGTTGACCGCGCGCGTGATGTAGTTCAGCGAGTTGAACATATTGAACGCCATGACCGGCTCCATGACGTTCAGCTCGAACTGTCCGTTCTCCACCCCGAGCGTCACGGCGAGGTCGCCCGCGATGACCTGATAGCACGCCTGATCGAGCACCTCTGCAATAACGGGGTTGACCTTGCCCGGCATGATCGACGAGCCCGGCTGCCGCATCGGGAGGTGCAGCTCGTTCAGCCCGCAGCGCGGTCCCGATGCCATGAGACGGAAGTCGTTTGCGAGCTTGATGAGGACGAGTGCCGCATTCTTGAGCGCGGAGGAGAAATCTGCAAATGCATCCGTGTTGTTCGTCGCATCGATGATGTTCTGCGACGTACGGTACTGCTCGCCCGTGATCTCCGAAAGCCGTTTGGCGACCGCCTTGATGTAGGCGGGCTCGGCGTTCAGCCCCGTACCGACGGCAGTGCCGCCCATGTTGATCGTGTGGATGTGCCGCTGGACATAGCGGATGCGGCGCATGGAGCGGCGCACGGCAGAGGCGTACGAGCCCATCTCCTGTCCGAGCGTGATGGGAACGGCATCCTGCAAATGGGTACGTCCCATCTTGAGGATGGCGCGGAACGAGGTCGCCTTTTTCTCAAGCTCTGTGGCGAGACGGTCGAGCGATGCGAGAAATACCGTGCTCTTTGCCGAGAGGCAGACCTTGATGCCCGTCGGGAACGCGTCGTTTGTCGACTGCGCCATATTCGCGTGGTTGTTCGGCGAGATGATGTCATAGCGTCCCTTCGGATCGCCGCGCAGCTCGAGGGCGCGGTTGCAGAGCACCTCGTTCATGTTCATGTTGATGGATGTCCCCGCACCGCCCTGAATCGGGTCGACGGGGAACTGCTCGATATGCCCGCCCGCGATGATCTCGTCTGCCGCCTGCACGAGCACGTCGCCGATCTCGTGCGGGAGACGGCCTGTGTCCATGTTCGCGAGAGCCGCTGCCTTCTTTACCTGTGCGAGTGCCTTGATGAAATCGGGATCGAGCTTTTGTCCCGTGATGTTGAAATTCTCGATGGCACGCATCGTCTGCACACCGTAGTAGACATCATCGGGGACTTCCAGTTCACCAAGAAAATCGTGTTCCGTTCGCATGATACTCTCTCCTTTCGATGACTGCTGTATTGTCAGTCCAGTGCCTCAATCATTGCCGTAAAGCCCTTGACGAGCGTCTCAACACCCCTTGTTGGGTACTGGCTCTCAAGCCCCTTGCGCACAGCCATCTGCTCGGGCAGGTAGGGGATGTGGACAAAGCTTGCGGGGATGTGCGCCTTGCCCGCTGTGGTGAGGAGGTGGTTGCAGACATACGTCCCTGCCGAGTTCGACACGCTCGCGGAGATGCCCGCCGCCTTCATGTTGGCGACCTTCTTCTTGACCGGCAACGTCGCCCAGTAGGCGATGGGGCCGTCCTTCGCGATGGGGGCATCGACGGGTTGATTGCCCTTGTTGTCGGGGATGCGGAAATCGTCGATGTTGATGCCAATGCGCTCGACCGTAAATCTCATAGCTGTCGAGTGCCTCCTTATCGCTCTCCGTCACCGACCAGATTCCGAGGGGCGTTGCCGTGCCCTTTTTCTCTGTGAGTGTCAGATAGACGCGCGGCGCACTGCCGCGATACTCTAGCGCCGTGTCCGCGAGCTGCGCAGTACCAACAATCACTGCGCTTGGACATCGCTCCCGCATTGCCGCGACATTCAGATTACTGCCATAGGCAGCATAGAGTCTCTTCATCACATTCCTCCTGTTTTTCAACAATTGTATACAGTATACAACATAATGTAAAGAATGGCTATGGGTTTTGAAAAATAAAAATTGTTTTGTGTATGTCGGACATAAGAACGAGGGGGCTGCTCTCCGAAGTAAAGCTTCGGAGAGCAGCCCCCTCGTTCTTATGAATGGTAGGATTTTGTGTGGTCAGTGAATCTCAATCTGCTTGCGTGCGGGTGCGTCCGCCGTCTTCGGCAGGTTCACCTGCAGCACGCCGTCCTTGAACTCTGCGTGGATGTTTGCGTCGTCGATGCCGTCGATGTAGAACGAGCGGCTTACCTCGCCCGTGTGACGCTCGCGGCGGATGTAGTTCCCCGCATCGTCCTTCTCATCGTTGGATTCCGTGCGCGAGGCGGCGATCGTGAGATAGCCGTTCTCGTAGTGGAGGGCGATGTCCTCCTTCGTCATGCCCGGCAGATCGGCGGTCAGCTCGTAGTGATCGCCGCTGTCCTTCACGTCCACCTTGAACGAGCTCGCGCCCCAGTTCGCAGCGGGGAAGTCATCGCGGAAGAAGGAATCGTGCATTGCGTCCAAGAGTGCGAACGGATTCGCGTTGTCACGCTGTGAGAGGTTCCGACGGCCGGCAAAAGGTACAAGTCCAAACATGGTAATCAACTCCTTAGAGGTTTGCGGCATATGCGATGTTTGGTATTCGATATGCCATTCAGTTGCTTTTGATTGGGCAGGTGATTTGAATCACCTTTCGATTGTTATTATATCTCAAATAGTCAAAAAGTCAATATGTCAAAAAGAAAAAATTGAAAAATTTTTGGAAGGGACTATAATAGGGAAAGCAACACCATTGATTTTACGAGGAGGAATGATATATGGAGAAGGATATTCTTTTTATCGGCTATCCGAAGTGCTCGACCTGCCAGAAGGCGGAGAAGTTTCTGCGTGCGCACGGGTGCGATGCTCCGATGCGTGACATCAAGTCGGAGAAGCCGACGGCAGACGAGCTGCGTGCGTGGCACGCGCAGAGCGGGCTGCCGCTGAAGCGTTTCTTCAACACGAGCGGGATGCTCTATCGCGAGCTTGCGCTCAAGGACAAGCTGCCCGCGATGACGGAGGAGGAGCAGTACGCAGTGCTTGCCTCGGACGGAATGCTCGTAAAGCGTCCGCTCCTCATCACGAAGGATCGCGTGCTCACGGGCTTCCGCGAGAAGGAGTGGGCGGAGCTTTTTGCGTGAGAGAGGTGTATGTATGAAGCGCGAATATATGGACGGCATTCTCTATGCCCTGCTCTTTGCGATACCGGCGTATATTCTGGGGCTGTACTTTCCGATTGTGGGCGGCCCCGTGTTCGGCATTCTGCTCGGTATGCTGTTCGCGAAGAAACGGCGGCCGCAGGCGACCGAGAGCGGTATCAAATTCACGGGCAAGAAGATTTTGCAGTATGCGATCATCCTGCTCGGCTTCGAGATGAATCTCTTTCATGTGGTGGAGGTCGGGGAGCAGTCGCTCTACGTCATGATCTTCACGCTGCTTGCGGCGTTTGGCGCGGCGTTCCTGATGGGAAAGGTTCTGGGGATGGACCGCGATATGACCGCGCTCGTCGGGGCGGGAACAGCGATCTGCGGCGGCTCTGCGATTGCGGCGGTCGCGCCCGTCATCGGGGCGAAGGATCGGGATGTCGTGATCTCGATTGCGACGATTTTTTTCTTCAACGTGCTTGCGGTCTTTATCTTCCCGTTCCTCGGACACACAATGGGAATGTCGGACGCGGGATTCGGCATGTGGGCGGGCACTGCCATCAACGACACGTCGTCGGTTGTTGCGGCGGGCTATGCCTACAGCCATGATGCGGGCGCGTATGCGACCATCGTAAAGCTGACGCGCACGCTGATGATTGTGCCGGTCTGCCTGTTCTTCGCACTGCTCATGATGCGCGGTGCGGCGCAGAGCGGCGCAGGCTTTTCGCTGAAGCGCATCTTCCCGATGTTCGTGCTCTACTTCGTCCTCGCGTGCATCGTGAACACGACGGGCATTCTCCCCGCTGAGGTTTCGCATGGGCTTGGGATGCTCGGCAAGTTCTCCATCGTGCTCGCGATGAGTGCAATCGGATTGAATACGGATCTGCCGTCGCTCCTCAAGCACGGGACGCGCCCCCTTTTGCTCGGCATGGTCTGCTGGATCGCCGTCGCGGGGACATCGCTCATTGTGCAGCACGCATTGGGGTTGCTGTGAGGTGAACGATGACGGCTGAACATGAAATCGAGCTCCGCCCGTTTCCGCCTTTTTTGCCGCCCAATGCAACCGTACTCATGATGGGCTCGTTTCCGCCCGCCGCCGAAAAACGGGCGATGGAGTTCCACTACCCGAACTTCCAGAACGATATGTGGCGCGTCTACGGGCTGGTGTTCTTCGGCGATGCGATGCATTTTCAGCGTGTAGGGGAAAAGGTGTTTGACGCGGAGAAGATCAAGGCGTTCCTCACTGGGCGCGGCATTGGCTCGTGCCCCGGCGTGCGCCGTGCCATTCGTATGCATGGGAATGCCTCCGATGCCTACTTGAAGGTTGTGGAGACGGTTGAGCTGCCCGAGATTTTGGAGAAAATCCCGCATTGCCGCCGCATCTGCACAACGGGCGGCAAGGCAACGGAGATCCTGCTCGCACTGCTTGAGACGGAGGTCAAGGCAAAGGACTTCAAGACGGGCACGACGATAACTGCGCGCTGCGGTGACCGTGACCTCTTCGTCACGCGCCTGCCGTCTACCTCGCGTGCCTACCCAATGAAACTGGAGAAGAAGGCCGAGGCATATCGGAAGTTTTTCGTTGAGGCAGGCTTTACGGTGGCAGAGCAGAATAGGTAAACAAAAACGGCACGCTGTGCGTTTTGCACACAGTGTGCCGTAATTTTTGTTTTTTTAGAAAAGATCCTTGGCGAGGACGATGGTCTGTTCGCGTGAGGGGCCGACGGAGACGATGCCGAGGGCGATGCCTGTGATCTCTGCCATGCGCTCAAGGTACTTGCGCGCGTTCTCGGGCAGCGCGTCATAGCTGCGGATGCCCGAGATGTCCGTCTTCCAGCCCGGGAAGGTCTCGTAGACGGGTTCGACCTCGGCGAGGACGTTGAGGCTTGCGGGAACACCCTTCAGCAGCGCACCCTTGTACTTGTAGCCCGTGCAGATCTTGATCTCGTCGAAGCCGTCGAGGATGTCGAGGCGCGTGACTGCCATGTAGTCAATGCCGGAGAGCAGCCCCGCATGGCGGACGACCACGGCATCGAGCCAGCCCGTACGGCGGGGCCGTCCCGTGACCGTGCCGAACTCATGCCCCGCCTCGCGCAGCTTCTCGCCGATCTCGTTCAGCTGCTCGGTGGGGAAGGGACCCTCGCCGACACGCGTGCAGTATGCCTTGACAATACCGATGACCTTGTCGATCTTTCGCGGCGCAACGCCCGCGCCGATGGTGACACCGCCCGAGATAGGGTGCGATGCAGTGACGTACGGGTATGTGCCGTAGTCGATGTCGAGCATGGTCGCCTGTGCGCCCTCGAAGAGAACCTTGCGCCCCGCGTCGATCTCCTCGTTGAGGAGCGGGATCGTGTCCGTGACGAGCGGACGCAGACGCTCGGCGTAGCCCTCGTACTCCGCGAGTACTTCCTCGTAGTCGAGCGGCTCGTGATGGTAGACGGCGGCGAGCTCGCCGTTCTTGCTGTCGAGGTTCTTCTTGAGCTTCTTCGCGAACTCAGCCTTTTCCATGAGGTCGCAGACGCGGATACCGATGCGGTCGTCGCGATCCATGTAGCAGGGGCCAATGCCGCGCCCCGTTGTGCCGATCTTGTCCGCGCCGCGCTGTGCGTCGCCGATGCCGTCCATCAGGCGGTGATAGGGCATGACGACATGGGCGCGGTCGGAGATGCGGATGTTCGAGGTGTCGATGCCGCGCGCCGCCATGGCGTCCATCTCCTGCAGACAGACCTCGGGGTCAAAGGCGACACCATTCGCGATGATGTTGTGCGTGCCCTTGTAGAGGATGCCCGACGGCAGGAGGCGCAGCTTGTACTCCTCACCATTGGCGACGACGGTATGACCTGCGTTGCAGCCGCCCTGGAAGCGGACGACGGTGTCTGCCTGGCTTGCGAGGTAGTCGACGATCTTCCCTTTGCCCTCGTCGCCCCACTGTGTGCCCGTAATAACGATGGTTGACATGATAAAGTCCCCCTTAATCCTCTCTCTTAATTAAAGATCAAAGCGCGCAAAGATGGAATCCACATGGCGCAGGAAATACTTGTAGTCGAAGCACGCGTCGATCTCTTCCTTCGTCAGATGTGCGGAGATGTCCGCGTCCTTCTCGACGTTCGTGCGGAAGTCCTCCTTTTCGAGCCAGCGCTTCATGGCGTTGCGCTGTACCCATACGTAGGCGGTCTGACGTAGGATGCCCTTGTTCACCAGAGCCGTGAGGATGCGCTGACTGTAGATCAGTCCGCCCGTGCGGTTCATGTTGTGCAGCATGGCGTCGGGGTAGACGAGGAGTTTGTCGACAATGCCCGTCAGCTTGTGCAGACAGTAGTCCACGTTGATGGTCGCATCGGGCAGGATGACGCGCTCGACAGAGGAGTGCGAGATGTCGCGCTCGTGCCAGAGTGTCATGTCCTCCAGTGCCGCGACGGCGTTGCCGCGCACGAGGCGTGCCATGCCCGAGACGCGCTCGCAGTTGATCGGGTTGCGCTTGTGTGGCATCGCCGACGAGCCCTTCTGCCCCGCCTTGAAGAACTCTTCCGCTTCGCGGATGTCTGTGCGCTGGAGGTTGCGAATCTCGGTTGCGATTTTCTCCATTGTGCCCGCGATGATGGCGAGCGTCGTGACGAACTCGGCGTGACGGTCGCGCTGGATGACCTGTGTCGCGAGGCGGACGGGGGTGATCCCGAGCTTTTTGCACGTCAGCTCCTCGATGCGCGGGTCGATGTTGGAGTAGGTGCCGACCGCACCCGAGAGCTTGCCGACGGAGACGATCTCCTTCGCCCGCGTCAGACGCTCGATGTCGCGCTCGATCTCCGCGCTCCAGAGAAGCATCTTCAGTCCGAATGTCATCGGCTCTGCGTGGATGCCATGCGTACGTCCGATGCAGGGCGTATGGCGGAATTCCTCTGCACGGCGGCGCAGCACCGTACGGAACGCATTCAGATCATTGAGGATGATCGCGGCGGCATCGCGCATCATGACGCAGTACGCCGTGTCCTTGACATCGCTTGAGGTCAGCCCCTTGTGGATGTATTTCGAGTCCTCGCCGACGTTCTCCTCAAGGTTCGTGAGGAAGGCGATGATGTCGTGGTCGGTGGTCTTTTCGATCTCGTTGATGCGTGCGACATCGAACTTCGCGTTCGCCTTGATGTTCTCCACAGCGGCGGCGGGGATCTCGCCGAGCTCCGCCATCGCCTCGCACGCGGCAATCTCCACGTTCAGGATGGTTTGCCACTCGTTCTGGATCGACCAGAGATGCCCCATCTCCGGACGTGTATAGCGTTCGATCATTTGCTTCCTCCTGCACTGTGCATGAAAGACATAAAACAACACCCATATCATAGCTCTGTATGCGTGGAATGTCAATCATGCACCGCGCAGCAGGAATATTTGGGCATTATCATTTTCATTTCAGAGGAGGTGCGTTATAATAGAACAAATGAGAGGGGGCGATTTCATGGCGTTTCGGCGTATTCTTGCCATCGGCGATGTTCATGGATATGCGGACAAACTGCGTGTCCTTTGGAAAAAGATCGGATTCGGCGATCAACAGGATATGCTTGTTTTTCTCGGCGACTATGTCGATCGTGGGGAAAAACCCGTAGAAGTCCTCCGTTTCGTGCGGGAGCAGGTTGCGCGTTATGAGAACGTCCACGCACTCTGCGGCAATCATGAGGCGATGATGCTCGCCTATCTGAAAGAGTACGGGCTGGGGAGGACGTTTCTCGGACACTTCGATGTTTGGCTGATGAACGGCGGGAAGGTGACAAAAAAGCAGCTCGCGGCTCTGAGCGCGGCGGAGGCGAACGAACTCATCGCCTTTGTCAAGGCACGCCCGCTCTATCATCGCGTGCAGCACAACGGGCAGAGCATCCTTTTTGTCCATGCGGGTATCAACCCGCATCGACAGAAACAGACCTCGAACGACCTTCTCTGGATTCGTGAGGAGTTCTTTGAACACTACAGCGGTACGGAACTTGTCGTCGTCGGGCACACGCCGACGCAGTCGATCGGTGGGCTCGACATGAACCGGAACACACCGCTCTTTTTGAAGAACAACATCATCGCCTGCGATACGGGGAGTTTCCTCCCCGACGGGCGGATCAGCTGCGTGGATGTTGCACGGTATCTCGTGCTGCGTGCGGAGGGGTGCAAACCGACGGCAGAGGAGTGCGCTTCCTGCTGCATGCAGTCCGTGTGAGTTTTGGATGAAAATACACATATAAAGGAATGGATGGATGACAAAGAACAAGATAATGAATCGACGCAGGTTTATCAAGATGGCTGCCGCAACGGGGGTACTTGCACTTGGCGGTGCGGCACTCTGGAAGTTCGGCGGGCTGGGTGCACTTCGGGATACGGCACTGCGCCAGTTCCCGGGAACATTGTATGTGGAACGTCTGCGGCAGCTCGTAGCGGCGGACGCGGGACGGGGACGCGTCCTGATGTGGGAAGTGGCATCGCCCATCGACCAGCAGATGGTTGAGGTGCGTGTGCAGGGGGCGGAGGAAGTCATGCGCCGCTATGCCGTGACGGATGAGCGGTTTACAGATGATGACATTGAGGTCTGTCAGTATGCGACGGAGCTCGATCGGCTGATGCCGGGCACACGGTATCAGTACCGTATCACGGCGGGCGGTGCGGCCACGGACTGGCAGGAACTCTATGCGCCGACGGGGAGCGAGTCGTACAAAATGCTGATCTTTCCCGACTCCCAGTCGAGTGACTATGCAGACTGGAAGCAGCTCGCGCATCTTGCGTGGGCGCGCAACACAGACGCACAGCTCTTCGCCTGTATGGGCGATCTCGTGGACAACGGCGAGGATCGTCTGCAGTGGACGGAGTTCTTCGGCGGCATCAAGGAGATGCAGCGTTCAATCCCGATGGCACCCGTCATGGGGAATCATGAGACGTACAACCTCGACTGGAAGGTGCGTCTGCCAGAGGCATATCTGTCGTATTTTAAGACCCCATCAAACGGGAGCAAGGTGTTTGATCGCTACTACTACTCCTTTGATTACGGCGATGTGCACTACATTGTGCTCTGCACGCAGCAGAAAGAAATCGATGCGTTCAAGAGTGGTCTGGTCGCGGAGCAGATGGCATGGATGCGCCGCGATCTCAAGGCGCACCGAAAGCGTTGGAACGTTGTCCTCATGCACAAGGATGTCCTGCAATATCGGATCAACGGCCGTCCCGAGCGCACGGAGGGGATTGACGAGGACAATGGGCGGGTGTGGATGCCCGTCTTTGATGAGCTCGCGATTGATGTTGTGTTCACGGCGCATCTGCACACCTATCGGAACCGCGGGCACATTTATCATTTTGCAAAAACGCCCGACAAGAAAGGTCCGCTTTACATTCTCACAGGCGTTGCGGGCAACGTGCGCTACCCGAATCTCTGGATCGACCATGCCTTCGACGAGGTGACGCTGCCGCAGCCCGAGACGGACAACTATCTCACGATGGAGGTCACACGGGATGCACTTGAGATTGCGTGCTTCCTGCCCGACGGCACGGAGATGGATCGCGTGCGCGTGACGAAGAAGTAGAGCCAAAAATATTTTGTCCCCGTATCGGAAAAAGGATACGGGGATTTTTATATATGAACGGCACAATAAACGTCAACCAAAACAAAATAAATTGGTTGACAGTGAAACACGAAACGTGTATGATAAAGCAAGTTTATTTCACCGATAAATGCGCTTGGAGGTATCTGAACATTATGAAGCTACGAGAAATAATCCTTTGCGGGCTATTCATCGCACTTGTTGCGGTCGGTGCATTCGTCCGCATCCCCGTCGGGACGGATGTCTACACGCTCCAGTTCCTCTTTACGCTGCTGGCGGGGCTGATGCTCGGCGCACGGCTTGGGGCACTTGCGGTGGGCACATACGTCCTGATGGGGCTGGTTGGGATTCCGGTCTTTGCCTCGGGGGGCGGCCCCTCCTATGTGCTGCAGCCAACGTTCGGGTATCTCGTGGGCTTCATTGTGCAGGGCTGGGTGACGGGCGTATTCGTCCGCACGGGCGCACCGACCTTCCGCCGCGCACTTGCCGCGTGTCTTTTGGGCATGGTGGTGGTCTACGTCTTCGGCATCTCGTATTTCTACTTTGCGTCGAACTATATCATCGATGCACCGATCGGCTTCTGGGTGGCGATCTGGTACTGCGGTGTGCTGCAGGTTCTGCCGGACTTCCTGCTCTGCGTTGCGGCGGCATACATCGGCGTGCGGACGCAGCGGGCAGGGCTGTGGCTGTAATGGGGCGGGTTCGCTCAGTAGCACGACAGCATATCGCACAAGATACATAGGTCAGCAGAAAGGGAGTTCATTGATAGCATGGGCAAGGCACTATTTATTACAGGAACAGGAACGGATATCGGCAAGACTTACGTCACGGGACTGATCGTAAAGAAGCTGCATGATGTGGGGCTGCGTGCAGGCTACTACAAGGCAGCACTCTCGGGTGCGGAGGTCGCCGCCGACGGGACCCTGCTGCCGGGCGATGCGCTCCACGTAGCGCACGCTGCGGGGCTTGCGGCGGAGGATACAACGGTCTCCTATATTTACCGCGACGCGGTATCGCCCCATCTCGCCGCGCAGATCGAGAACCGTCCGATGGACTTTGACAAAGTGGAGCAGGACTACCATGCGGCGAAGGAGCGCACCGACTATCTGACAGTGGAGGGGAGCGGCGGCATCATCTGTCCCCTGCGCTGGGACAACACGGAGCACGTCGTTCTGGACGATCTTGTACTGCGGCTCGGGCTAGGCGCACTCGTCGTCGCGGATGCAGGGCTCGGCACGATCAATGCGGCTGTGCTGACGGCAGAGCATTTGAAGATGCGCGGCATTCCGCTCAAGGGCTTTATCTTCAACAACTGGACGGGCGGCAGAATGCAGGAGGACAATGCGAAGATGGTTGAGGCACTGACGGGGGCGCGCGTGCTTGCCTGTGTAGAGCACGACGCTATGGAGCTGCCGATGGCGGCGGATGCACTCGCCGCACTGTACCAATAAAGGAGAGAGAAGGAGAGCATTATGCCGACGATTGAGGAGCGCGACCTGCGCCATATTTGGCATCCCTGTGCGCAGATGAAGGACTACGAGGACTTGCCGCCGATGGTGATCGACCATGCAAAGGGGGCGTGGCTCTACGATGTGCACGGGAATTCGTACCTCGACATCGTGAGTTCGTGGTGGGCAAACCTCCTTGGGCATGCGAACGAAAAGATCAACGCACGGATTACGGCGCAGCTCGACCGTCTCGAGCACGTTATCTTTGCGAATTTCTCGCATCGCCCCGCTATCGAGCTTGCTGAGCGTTTGGCGCAGCGCGTCCCTGCGGGACTGACAAAGTTTCACTTCAACGACAACGGTTCCTCGGCGGTCGAGGCGGCACTCAAAATGGCGTTCCAATACTGCCACCAGACGGGACGCTCGGAAAAGACGCGCTTTATGTGCCTCTCAGAGGGCTATCACGGCGAGACCATCGGCGCACTCTCGGTCGGGAGCATGGACCTCTTCGCTAAGATGTATCAGCCGATGATGATGGACAACATCCACATCGAGGCACCCGACTGTTACCGCTGCCCATACGGGAAACAGCGCGAGAGCTGCGCGTGTGAGTGTTTCGTCCATGCGGAGCGTGCCTTTGCTGAGCATGGGCACGAGACAGCGGCGATGATCGTCGAGCCCCTCCTGCAGGGGAGCGCGGGGATGCGCATCTATCCCGAGGCGTATCTCAGAAAGCTGCGCGCCCTCTGCGACGCGTACGACGTGCTCCTGATTGCAGACGAGATTGCGACGGGGTTCGGGCGTACGGGACGGCTCTTTGCGTGTGAGCGTGCGGGCATTACGCCCGACCTCATGTGTCTCTCGAAAGGCCTGACGGGCGGGTATCTGCCGATGTCGATCACCGTTGTGAAAGAAAAAATCTATGAGGCGTTCTACGCCGATTGGAACGAGGGCAAGGCGTTCATGCACTCTCACACCTATGCTGGCAACCCACTCGGCTGTGCGGCGGCACTTGCCGTACTCGACATCCTCGACGAGGAGAATGTATTGGAGCAGGCGGAGAATACCGCCGCATGGCTGACAGAGCGCATGACGGATGCCTTCGGCGCACATCAAAGCGTCGGCGAGATTCGCCACATCGGACTGATTCACGCGGTCGAGCTCGTCGAGGATCGCGTGGAGAAACGTCCCTTTGACGGCAAGAAACGCCTCGGCTATGCCATCTATCGCCGCGCATTGAAGAACGGGCTGCTCCTGCGCCCGCTCGGCGACGTGCTCTACTTCAACCCGCCGCTGAATATCAGCAGAGACGATCTCGAAATCGCTATTGAGCGAATGAAGCTCTCGATGGACGAAGTGCTCGGCGCATAACGCGACAGAAAAGGAGACATCCGACGGGGTGTCTCCTTTTTGATGAAAAGCTGCGCCGTATGGTGATTGAACAAAATGCGCTTCAATGCTATAATGACAGCCTTTTCAATCCCCTCCCTTTCCTATATAGGGTGCAGGATTTTTTCGGTGGATTTGTCTACAACTTGTCTACAAAATTACTTGCCTACAACCTCACCGAATATGCGAGCCGTTTCCTTTTTCATCTCGTCCGTGTCATGCGTATAGAGATTCTGCGTGATCGTCGCGTCCGCATGGCCGAGGCGGGCGGCTACATCGACGGGTTTTGCACCTGCTTCGATGAGTTTTGTCGCGTGCGTATGGCGGAAGCTGTGCGGGTTGAGGTGGAGATTCCGCAGCAGCGTTTCTATGCGCGCGTGCTTGTGCGGGAGTCCGCTTGGCAGGATGCAGAGGAGCGGGCGGCGGATATGGTCGGCGGGCGGTGGCATCTTCTTTGGAAGAATTACAAGCCTGTGATCCTCTGTCGATTCATAGACGATTTGATACGCCTCCCCTAGGAGCATCTCTTGCTTCGCTTGTGCCGCTTTGAGCGTGCGGAAGTAGGAAAGTAACGCGGTGTCCGCATAGAAAGAACGGGCGCTTGTGGGCGTTTTCGGCGTCTCGAAGTATCCTGTCCGCTGCCGCTGGCGTACGATGGTGATTTCTCCTGTTGTGAGGTCAACATCGTCCCATGTGAGCCCGAGTGCTTCGCTGAGACGCAGCCCCGTGTGATATAGGATTTTGTATGTGTGGTAGTATTTTTCCTCTGCGGGGATGGCGGCGAACTGTTCCGGGGTGATGATTGTGCGCTTTATGACTTTGCGCGGTGCGCTGCGGGGGATGGATATACCTGCGGCTGGGTTTGCCGTGATGAGTTCGGCGGGATAGACAGCGTACTTCAGGGCGATAGAAAGAACCGCCTTTGTCTGCTGTATCGTCCCGTGGGACAGTCCCTTTCTTGCAAGTGTCTGAACCAATAGGTCGATATCGCGGGGGCGAAGTTCCTGCACATACAGATTACCCAGATATGGGAGGATGCGTGAGTTGACTGTATCGCAATAGCTGATATTCGTCATTCGCTTCACGTTTGGACGCACGACATTCTCGAGCCACGAAGCAAGGTAGTCCTGTAGTGTCACTTTCTCGGACGTAATGCCGATATTCCCACTCTTCCAGTCGGCATAGGCTTTCACCCCTGCGTCAAATGCTTCATCCTCGGTGGCAAAACCTCCTTTTTCTTTCATGCGGCGCGGATTCTTCGAGATGTCGAAGCTATAGGAATAGGTGTTTCCGCGCTTGCGTATGCGTATCTTGGACATAAATAAAACCTCCTTGTGTTTACAAAGGAGGCGAATCATGGTAGAATTTAGGTGCTTTGGGCATGATTCGCGTCATGTCTGCCGCTCGGTGTTCGTAGCATCGGGCGGTTTTTAATTTGATTTTTTTTGCACTTTGTGCGATAATCAATATGTAGAAGCTGACTTGTGATGGATAAGGCTGGGTTCCCGAATGGGAGTAGGCCTAAGGCTTAGAATCCTTTGCCCCTGGGGTTGGCTTCCCTACTTTGGTTTTAAGACTCTGGACGATATGTTCAGGGCCTTTTTTGATTTGCTCCACAATCAGGTTGATTGCTTTGTCGCTATATGAATAGGTTGGATTTGTGTTTCGGTCATAGACATAGCAGTAGCAGGGGTCGCTTTTCAGATCATAGAACCTGACAAAAAGGTTGAAGACATATGCGTTGAATGTATGTCGTTTGCTTTCGTCCGGCGTAGATGGATTTACAAAGGGGATTTTATCTCTCTCTATGAGGGCTTGTATGCGCCCCAAGCATTCTCGCATACGATAAGGGCATGATTTCTGCATATCATGACGTTCTTTCAAAATGAAGGCAGCGTGTTCAGCGTCCTTTGTGATAGAGAAACTGGCAGCGGCTTGACCTTGCTTTTTCGTTATATAGAAATCATGTTTGACTGGAATGGCAAAGTTGGTATGATCCACTGTGTTGATTGTTCTGCCGATTGATGACATGATGGTCAGGATGTGCTCAGCTAAGCTGTCTGGGTATCTGGCACGTATTGAATCCTCTGTTACTTCTTCCATTCTTACAGAAAGCGTGAGGAAGTTGCTGCCCAGTTTGTCGGTGATGTCGATATGGAAAAATTGCAGCAGTTTGTTCATATAGTTGATGACGCAGGATTGAAACAGCGGTACATATATTTGCTCATATTCCTCTGTGATGAAATGTGTGCTTGTATTGCGCAGGTCGATAATTTTTTCAAGATTGATTCGTAGAGGATCTTTGTCGTTTGTGAACACTTCCTTTATGCAGGCGTTCAATGACTTTGTCCGTTGTTTATCGCCTTTGTAATAAATGGCAGCTTCGCCGTAGGTTTGCATGATATGGGCTTTGAGCAATAGTTCCCATGCATTGCAGATAAAGAAGCTGAATCCTTCGACCCGGTAACGAATGGTGGGTTTGTTGTAGAGTTCGACCGCAACAATAAAAGCCTCTTGGCTTTTCTCAAGTAGTTTTTCCGATAAGGATATTTGGGCGTTGTTCACGGTGTCGCTCCTTTGATGTTGGTTCACCGCTCTCTCTGTTGGCGCAGGGAGGGCGGTTTTTATGTGGGAAGAAATCGGCTCTTTTTCCTACTTGGATGTTCAACTGGGAAAAAAGAGCCGATTTTTCCTAGTTGGTTAGATGCTCTGAACTGTGCTATACTGTATGCGTTGCCTCCTCCATACCGGCACGGGAAGGAGGTGTGTCAAGGATGTTACTATCGTTTTTGCTCTCCGTCTTGGCGGGGATAGTCTGCCACTATCTCTGCAAATGGCTTGACGGATGAGAAAAAGGCAACAAGCCTAGGCGCTAGTCCCTGCCTGCAATATGGGAACAGAAAAGCCCCCAAGTTCGCACCTTGGGGGCTTTTCGTGTGTCGTAATGTCACTATCGTTTGCCAAGCACATTATAACACAAGTCCCCGATGAGATGCAAGTGATGCGTTACTGCCGCCCTAGGTGCGGTCTTTTTTTATGCCATTTTTGCAGCGCGAATCAGGCAATCTTCTCCACCTCAATGGGCGTGCTACATTCATAAAGATGCTCTGGCGCGATATCTACGTCATCGTTCCAAATGACTGTGCCGTATGCTGCCTTTGCTCGCAGGAAGAAAGGCAGGCTTTTGAGCGGGGCGAAGATTGGCTTCTCAAGCAGGGGATGCGCGTCATAAATGCGCTGCGTGCCGCCCGTGAAGGTGATAAGCAGGGTATAGTCCTCTCGTGCCTTCACATCCTCAACAATCCATACAGGCTGTTTCATGGTGTCCACTCCTTGTGTATCAATAAATCTTCCAAGTAAAAAATGGACTTCGCGCGGGTCGGGGTGGCGTTGATTGATGATACGTGTTACCTCGTCGCTGTCAATCTCGGTGGAGTAGGCGAGCAGATGCGCAGCGTATTCATTCGCCTCTGCCTCAAGACGACTGCGAACGTAATAGGCGCGGTCGGGGTGAAGATAGTAACCGTATCCTGCGTGCAGACGTGCGTGTCCGAGTTCGTGGCAGACCGTCACCTTTTGCCCTGCATAGCAGAGATCTTCATTCAGAACGATGTATTTGCGCCGCAGGACGTGGACGAGAAAACCACGCATATCATCGGGCAGGGGAAGGTGTACGATTGTTATGCCGAGATCGCCCGCGAGCTGAAACGGGTCGCAGGTGCGGTATTTGTTGACGAGATTCTTGACGCGGACTTTGATGTTGAGCATAGCACATCAGTCCTTCTTCCGTTTGTTCTGCCTTTTCGCATCCCAAAAAACGAACTCTAGGGCACTGCGTAATTTCTGCTGGTCTTCCTCGTCAAGGCGGTATATATCGCCGTCAAATAACACCTCTGTTTTGTTGAGGAATTTCGCGAGATCGTTCATGTCACGTTTGGAGGGGGAGGATGGTTTTTCTGCGGCAGGTGTTTCCCATAAAGTGTTCATATCCACATTGAAAAAATCTGCAAAAGCCTCCAACACCTCAAAACTAGGCTTGCGACGACCGCTTTCATACATGCTTATGGAGCTTTTTGCCAATCCAGTTCCGTTTGCCAATTCTTCTTGTGTGAGCCCCTTTGACAAACGTAGCTTTTTGAGTGTATCTGAGAAAGCCACACTACCACCTCCGATGTAATTAAGATACCACGAAAAGTGGATTTTCGCAATAAAAAGTTTACTTTAAGTGTTGACATTGTTTTGGAATCGTGGTACACTCACGGTGAATATCTGAGAAAGGGGGGATTTCGGTGAATAGAGCATTGATTGCTCAACGGCTTATCCATTTGCGCGGGAAGCGGACACAGGCAGAGGTGGCAAAAGCCGTTCATATCAGTAAGTCCGCACTTTCGTCGTATGAATCTGGTGCACGGATGCCGCGTGATGAAGTGAAGATCGCACTTTCTAAGCTGTACGGGAAATCCGTTCACGAGATTTTTTTGCCTGATTAGTTCACTTAAAGTGATAAAGCGAGCAAAAAACACATCTCAACGAGGCAAAGGAGGTGAGGGGATGAAACGTCTGATTGAATGGCTTGATAATTGGGTGCTTGAACACGAGGGGACGATGCTCCTGCTCAATATCTTATTCATATCAATCGCTGTTGTGTGTACGGCTCTCAACGTAAGAGGGCTGCTACGCTAGTAATGGTGGCGATGATTCCACTGATCGCGGCAATCCATGCGAGGCGTTGATTCTTCTGTCGTTCTTGGTAATGGTACAGGATGTCCTTTCCTGCATCGTCGAGTTCAAACCGATCATCGGGGAGGAAGTGATGTTCTTCTTCGGGGGAATATCTTGTCGGTGTTATTTGCGATAAAAGGCGTTCTTCGTCCAGATGGCTGTGTGTGACGTAGTAAAGTGCATTTTCTGTGAGTTCGGGGATGGCACGGAGGATTTGCTCGTAGGTATCTGTTCCAGATGCGACAAGCGAGACGAGTTTCTCTTTGGTCTGTGTGTTCATGTAAATGCTCCTTTCTGTACTGATTATACCACGGCGGAAAGGAGGACAACCACTGCGAGGGAGGTGAGGGGATGGAGGTCGTTCCAACAACGCGGGAAGCAGCGGAGGCGATGGACGGCGCACGCGGCGAACTGGATGAACTGAACGGGTACATCAAGACGCTTGAGAACATCAAAGACCGCATGATGAAGGTCGATTCGTTTGAGGTCAAGGGTTCTGCGGGGCTATCGCCTGAGTCGTACTCTGTCTATTGTCAGATCGTAGAGCTGCTGGAAAATGTCGGTGTCAAACAGAAGGATGATAAGCAGACGAAGGTCGCGCGTATGAATGCGCTCCTCTTCGCTCATCACGCGGATATCTTTGCCAAAGCCATGCGCACGCAGAAGGGCAACGAGAACTATACCGCGATAGATTACTTCAAGAAGCGGTTTGATTTGCGCTATGGCGGGAAGGATATGCGTTCGGGTGATGTACTTCATCAGGCGGCGATGCGGCGCAGTGATGCTGTAAACCTGGAAGAATTTAGTCGACGGATGCGTGTGCCGGACGCTGACAGCAGCAGTCGAAACAAGAAATTCCTGCGAATGACATCCCCTAGTGGTGCGGTCGTTGATGTTGCTCAAGATGATATGATTCATACGCATAATCGTCATCCTGAAATGACGGATGCAGATTACACAGATATTCAAGAGAATATGGAGAACTTCCAGCGTGTTCACTTGGATATGACAAGCAAGGGAGATTACGGCGGCAAAACGATTCTGTGCAAAATAAAAACGCCACGCGGAGCGGCGGGCGTGGCTTATGAACTTCTTCCTACGGGGAGAATCTTCCTCAAAACGGCGTTCTTTGACAATGAGAAGGGGATTGATAGCTGGATTACAAAGAGTGGCACAAGCAAAGACCTCATGAATCTGGAAACAGAAAAAAGAGGTAACGCCGCGTCCATGCTTACAGGTCACCCCAGCCGGACAGCTGATGCTGCCGACAGCCTAACGCCTTCGGTCGTTCGTCCTCTTTCATTTTCTATGATACAGGAGATGCTTGGTATTGTCAATCAAAAAGAGACGTTCGAGCAGAGTGCATGGCACGGCTCGCCGTATGACTTCCGTGAATTCCTGCTTGAGATGATTGGAGCGGGTGAAGGTCGACAGGCGCATGGATGGGGACTGTACTTTGCGCAGAATCGGGAGGTGTCGGAGCGGTATAAGGAGTGGCTCAAGAAGGCAAAAAAGAAAGCAATCCACACACTGACATATGACGGTAAGTCTCTCAACGAACAACCGCCTGACGTACAGGGGGCACTACGGGGATTCGAGAACTACTATCTTGACCTGCTGAGAGGAAAGAGTGCGGCTGATGTATTTCGTCTTTGCGTAAAATGATTGATGTTATTCCTGTGAAGCCTTGACACTATTGCTTCGGTGGATACATCATGCGATTTAACATATCACGCCTTTGCGCAACCGGATATTCAATGCTATAATGACAGTGATTTTCATGAAGGAGGTGCGGCGATGCCGATGGATGAGTTTGCGTGGCGCGTGCGGTTGGCACGGCGGCGCAAGGCACATGCGCGAAAGTTTCAGCTTGCGGCGGGGCTGATCGTTGTGACGATTCTGGTGCTTGCGTGGTATCTCGCCTACTATATCCAACGTCCCGCGTACGCTTTGGAGCAAGCGGCGAAGGCTGTTGCAGCGCACGATACGGATCTCTTCCTGCGGCGCGTGAATGTCACGGCAGTCGCCGATGCGGGCTATGACGACCTCACCTATGTCCTCTTTGCGCGCGACACGAGCCTCAAGGAGGCGGAGCGCAATGCCTCGGGGAAATTCTACGAAAAGGTCAAGGACAGTGTCGCGTCCGGGATTGCACGGACGATCACAGATGCTGTGCGCACAGGGGAGTGGGTGGAGCCGGAGGGGACGGACGAACTCAAGGGACGGCAGCTCGGCATCGACTTTGAGTATCTGATGGAGTGCAGTCATCTGCGTGACACAGAGCTTGTTGAGATGGGCGAGATCGTGCGTGACGGGAGTGCGGCGGTGGCCACCGTGACGGTGCGCGACGGCGGAACGGGGCTTGAGTTCCCCCTGCAGCTGCGCATGGAGCAGCGGGAGACCGGGTGGCAGATCGTGCGCGTGGCGAACTACCGCGCCTATCTCGAGGCGGTGCAGACAGCGACGGGTACCGATATCTCGCGGTATATCAAGGCGACGCGTCCGATTGTGGATCGTTATAATGGTGTTTTTCGTTCGTCACAGCATGAGTTCCGCAGCTTGACGGAGACGGCATGGAGTACGTATACGATAGAGCACCGCAAGGCACTCATCCGTCTCTTGCAGGAGAATATGATCCCCGCGCTGAAAAAATATCAGCGTGAGCTGGACGAGGTCGAGGTCCCGCGCGGCGCAGACTATCTCGCCGCTCAGCGTAAAGCGGCGACGGAGGCATCCATCGCGTCCTACGAGAGCTTTGTCAAGGGGCTTGACAGTGGGATGCCCGAGGACTTCGCCCGTGCCGAGACCCTGCACAAGAAGGCTCTGACTTACGATCTGCGTGTTGGTGACATGATCCGCCGCAGTGCGGTGAATGCGGAGACGCCCGCGACCCCGTGAGAGGATAGATAACTCCAAGCCTCCCCTGTCGAAGCGGGGGAGGGGGACCGCGAGCGGTCAACGTCAACCAATCACACGTCGCTAACGCTCGTGTTCTTGGGACGTTTTCGCATACGACCTGTTTCCCAATCAGCTGCGCCCTATGGGCTTGCTTCTTGGACAGGTCAGCAAGCGGTGGAAGGGGCGCGTTGAACTTAAAAGAAAAAATCCTGTTCCCGATGTTCGGGAGCAGGATTTTTGTGTGTGTGTAAAATCAGAATCGATAGGTCAGCTGGATGCGCGTGTAGTCGCCGAGACGGAAGTGTTCGGGCGTGTAGAGCGTGTCGCGCATCTGCGTGCTGCGCGCGCCGAAGGTATACATCGCCTCAAGCATGAGGTCACGCGCAGGGACGAAGGCAATACCCGTGGTAAAGGAGCGGATGCCGTCGAGGTAACGGTCGGGCAGATCTGCGCCCGTGCCGCCGAGGAATGCGCCGTGCTCAAAGTTCTTGTAGTCGAGGTAGACACCCCAGCTGCCGGGAATATCCATGTCGGGAATGCCGAAGTCCAGACGCATGACCCAGAAGTACGGCACAGAGCCGCCGCCCGTATAGCGTCCGTAGATGTCCCTGCCGCCGTGGAAGTAACGTCCCGTCGCAGCGCGGTTGATGCCGTAGTCGAAGGAGAACATCGTGCGCGGTCCCAGGACTGCGCGTGCGCCGATGCCGATGACATTCGCGATGGGGAGTTTCTCGCCCTTCACATCCATGCCGTGTCCGAAGGAGTGCAGCGTCCACAGCTCCGCACCGAGGCGGCTGCCGAACTGATGGCGTACCTTGAGGAAGCCCGCACGCTCCATCTTTGGAATCACGTCGTGTTTCAGCAGGAAGCCGGGCTGGCGGAAGGCGATGGGGGCACCGGGGAGAGGGATGGGGGCGCCGTTCACAGGATTAAACTGGATAGAGTCACTGAACCTCTCCAAGAAATGAGAAACTCCATTATATGTATGATTTGATCCTGCGTCTGTGCCGCGGATGGTTGCCGTCTCTCCAACGAAATCCGTGAACATACGGTCGATTGCCTGCGCACGCGTCAGCGGCTGTCCGTCCTCCGTCTCGTAGGTGCTGCCTGCATCTTCGACAGACTTTAGGATGTCGTCCATCATCGTCCGAATATTCTCGGAGCGCATCAGCCCCTCGACACCACCATATTTGGGATTATCGAGCAAACTCTGATCGAGTGAATTGTGTGCAGAGATGTATTTCAAAGCCTCTCTGCCATTATCCCGATAGAGGTCTCGAACAACGCCGTCGCCGCGCCGTACAACAACGCGTGCGCGGTAGAATGTGGTATAGGCACTGGATACCTTGCCGCGACTAGGACCTTCTTCCACGAATTTGTTCCATTGGTTTTCATAGTGTCCGCCCGGCTCGGCATTGGCACGGCGCTGCATCTCAGCATCGATAGATTTGAGGATGCCGACCAGATCGCGGATGACCTCAAGCTTCTTTTCGGCGATCTGCACATCGGAGAGTGCGGGATCTCGCACCCAGTTGCCGTTTGCGTCCTGAATCTTGCCCGCGTTGTTATACTTCTCGCGGAAGTTCGCCGGTGCATTCGGGTCGTAGTTCATGGGATAGAGGTGCGCGTTCGTATTGTCGTTCGTATGGGTATAGTAGCCAAGCAGCTCGTTGAGCGTCGGGGCGCGGCGGATGATTGTTGCCTCCTTGTGACTGTAGGCGCTGTCGTAGACACCTGTCGTGCGGGAGAAGTCGCCAAAGCCGGCGGCGACCTGCGTACGATCCTTTGTATAGAGGACGCGTGCGCCGTCATACTCCTTGCCGAACCAGTAGCCCGTTACGCCCATTGGCTCGTGGATGCGCCCGAGCGTCCAGTCCCAGCGTCCCGGGCTGCCCGTGACCTCGGCGCGTTCGATGTGAACACCGCCGAGCCCCTTATTTTCGTCTACGGGATTCGCCGCATCGTTTGCCTTGCCCGTTGCGAGCACAGCCTTGACCCCGAGCTTGTCGTCAATGCGGTAGTCCGCGCCGATGCGCAGACGCTGCCCGAAGCCGTGTCCCGGGCGGTCAGCGTAGTTGCGTGCCGCCGCTTCGTCCGCCTGCGTCTCCTTCGTCTCGCGCATCTCCGCGCGATCATAGCCGCGATAGGTGCTCGTACGCATACGGAAGTCGCCGAAGAAGTCGAGGCTGCCCTTTGCTCTGCCGTCCGTCGCCGTCTCGGGGCGGCGCAGGAAGAAGTCGTCTCCGTAGAAGTTTTTCAGCGGCACACCGTCCCGATCGACGAGTACGCCATCCGCATTGCGATGAATTCCCGTGCCGAGGAACGAGCCGAAATCGTCGAATTTCATATTCACGCCGAAGCGGAACGTGCGGTCATGATAGGCGCGATCGTCGTCCTGATGGTTGAAGAGGTTGTCCACCCCTGCGTAGACGGTGAAGTCCTTGCGGATGTCCTTCTCGACGAGCAGGTTCCAAATGCCGAAACTCTTTTCACGGTACTCGCCGCGCTTGCGGATGTAGTTGCCCGAGCCATCCTTTTCAAACAGGTTGTCTGTCTTGACGGAGTTGCTGTCGAGCATCCGGCTGAAGAAGCTGCCCCAGAACGCCGCACGCCAGCCGTGTGCATCGTCCTTGTAGTTGACACCGACATCGAATTTATGCGTCGGGCGATCGAGCAGGCGGTGCGGCAGATCATTGTCGCTCGCATTGATTGCGTGCAGGTAGGTATAGCCGAGCTTTGCACTCCAGTTCTTGTTGAACTTGTGCTGGACCTCTGCCTCGATCCCCGTGAGCTTTGCCTTGCCGATGTTGCGGAAGCTGTAGATGCGGTCGGGGACGTTGCGGAAACTCTTGCCGTGGAAGTTGAAGTCCACGAGCTGACCCGTGAAGTAGTGGGTCATATAGTCCGAGATCTCGTTGTGGAACACACCGACCTTGCCGTAGGTATGTTCATTCTCTCCCTCGAGTGCGAGATCGATGTTGAACGATTTCTCGGGCTTCAGATTCGGATTGCCGATCCAGTACCAGCCGAGATGATCTGCGCCCGTGCCGCCGTACATCTCCCAGTTGTAGAACAGCTCGCCGAGCCCCGGCTCGCCGTAGCCCGTGCCGATGTTCGCCTTGAGCCGGCGGTGTTTCGCAAGCATGTGTGTCATGCCGAGGTTAAACGTTGCGTGCGACCCGAAGCGGTTGCTGTGGTCGATGCGCAGGATGGGCGTGAGGATGGTCTTCGGCGTGACCTGCCAGCTGTCCTGTACATAGGCGTAGGTCTTTGTGAGATCTGCTTCGCCGATCAGCAGTTGGTTTTTGCGCTCCTCGAACACCTGCCCGTAATATTTCCCGTTGAATGTGATGTTTTTGTCCTGTTTGTAGGCGGGATTCGATCCGTCGTACAACAGCCCGTAGTATCCCAGTGTAGGAGCGTATTTATACATCATGGGCAGGTTATTGAATTTGGGATCGCTGAAATCGTTCTGCGCATTCAAGAGATCGTTGAACGCGTTGAATTTGTCTTCTAAATCAGGATCGGAGAAACCGCTCTCCATGTAGGCTTTTGCCTCTTCATACGTCATCGGCGGCTTTTCCGAGCCGTAGTATTCGCCATTCTTGTCCCAGATAAAGCCGTTTTCGTTGCGGAGAAATTTATAGTTGTGGACATACGAGTCCGGTTCATCATCCTTCCCCGCTGTATTGTCCTCGACCGCGAGCGACTTGTCATAGTCCCACGGGTTGATCCTTTTCGTGTAGCTTTTTGGCGCATTGCGCAGACGTGAGCCCTCGGCGTACTCCTTTTGCCAGCCGAATCCATAGCTGAGATAGTGCGCGTCGTTTACGGCGGTGTTGAAGTGCAGGTCGACGTTCGTCTGCGTGTGGTCAAGATAGTCCACACCTGCGAGACTGTTCTTGCCCGAGTATTTGTCACGCCCGCTGCTGTAGTAAGTGAGGAGGGTCGAGTCGTCCTCGCGCAGCTTGCCGTAGCCGTAGTTCAGTGTGAAGTCCGTATTCTTGCCGATGCGGCCTTCGTAGCTGAGACTGTATGTGTCACGCTTGCGGTCGCGCTGATACACTTGCATCGGCTCGAAGAACGAGCCGAGTGGGTAGAGCTCGCCCTTGTTGCGCCGCTGCATGTTCTCGCGCTCTGTCGTGAAGCGGAAGGAGAGCTTGTTCGCATCGTCAAAGCTGTAGGAACCGCTCACACCGTCGTTCTTGATCGAGCCGTAGAAGCGCAGCGACGGTTTGAAATCCTCATACCAGTTCTCGCCTGCGATGAACTGTTTGCCGTCGGAGTAGACGGGTATCACCTCACGCTTTGATGTCCATCCGCTGAGGTTCAGCTTGCCCATGTCGCCCGAATCCGCACGCAGGTAGAAGTTCGCGGGCAGGGTGTTCGTCTCCGTGCCGCTATGACCGCGGGAGCTGTGATAGCGTCCCTCGATGTTCAGCGAGACTGATGGGTTCTTCACGCCCTGTTTCGTGATGACGTGGATCACGCCGCCGATGGCATCCGCGCCGTACTTCGCGCTCGCCGCACCGCGGATGATCTCAATGCGCTCGATGTTCTCCGCACCGATGCGCAGCAGCTCGTCGCCGTTGCCGTTGTATTTCGCCTCGCCACCGAGCACGCGCTGCCCATCCACGAGCAGCAGCGTGTGGCGTGGGTCACCGCCGCGAATTGATACGCCGACGTTGCCCATTGCGTCGATGGTACGCGTCACACCGACCTCGTTAAAGATTAC
Source organism: Centipeda infelix ATCC 43532 (assembly GCF_000234095.1). Classification (GTDB taxonomy): domain Bacteria; phylum Bacillota; class Negativicutes; order Selenomonadales; family Selenomonadaceae; genus Centipeda; species Centipeda infelix. Next base: position 30,434 of record NZ_JH376798.1, on the reverse strand, counting down.
GTCCTCAACGGACTTCGCCTGTTTGCGTGCGATGTCCTCCGCCGTGATGATCGTCGTTGACTGCGACTCGTATTTCGCCTCTTCCTTTGCGGCATCGGCATCGACGTGAATATCAGCAGTAGATACACTGCCCCCCCCCCTGTGTACCATCGTCCGCCCACACGGTATAGGTGGGCATGGCAAGCCATGTCATAATGGCGCAGGTGAGCAGTCGGTGAAAATGTCGTCCCTTCCTTCGTGGCATAAGATACTCCTTTGATGATAAATATGATATGACAAACATTCTGAATGCAATGCGAAAAAGAATGCGTCTCAATTATATCATCATGAGAGTAAATGTCTATATCTTTGTGAAAAAATTTTTTGTGAATTTTATTTTAGGTTGAAAAGTGAGCAATATTCATATTTTGTGATAAAAGTCACGCATGCGTGTCATTGAACGTCGGCAGCCGAACCAGAGGAGGACTGCCATGACAAAGAAGCTGACATTGTACGCGCTGTAGACGATGTGCATGGAGTGGATGCCGACGATGTCCCACGCATAGCACCATGCGACGCGGAACACGCAGTAGGCGGCGAACGCGGTCATCATGGGATAGAGGGTATCGCCGAGACCGCGAAGCGCGCCGATATAGATCTGATTGATGCCGTAGAGGAAGTAAAACGGGAACGTATAGTAAACAGCATCGAGCGCATTCTCAATGACGGCGGGATCGTCGGTAAAGAGGGTGACAAGCGTCGGCGCGGCAAGACCTGCAGCGAGCGCCATGCCCATCGCTCCGCCCGCCGCGATTCGAAGACTCACACGCAGGCCTGCACGAACGCGTATGAGGTCATGTGCACCGACGTTCTGCCCGATGAAGCTCGTGAGTGCAATGCCGAACGCAAAGAGGGGGTAGTAGAGGAAGCCCTCGATGCGTGCGTAGACGGTCATGCCCGCCATCGCTGCATAACCGAACGAGTTGATGTAGGTCTGGATGACAAGGGATGAAATGCTCATAAAGACCGCTTGCAGTCCCGCCGGAATGCTCGTGCCGAGAATGGGCAGGAGATGGCGTGGGGTGAAAAAGGGGCGATGCAGACGCAGCTGCCAAGCTCCGCGCAGATAAAGGAGCTTGTGTAGGGCGAGGAGCGCAGAGACGTACTGCGCCGCGACGGTTGCCATCGCCGCGCCCGCGATGCCGCAGGGAATGACGAAGAGGAGGAGTACGTCGAGGACGATGTTGAGTATGACGGCAGCGGCGAGATAGTGCAGCGCACTCGTCGTGTTGCCAAGGGCACGCAGGATGGCACTCGCCGTGTTGTAGAGGAGCTGTGCGAGTATACCGCCGAGTGCGATGCGCAGATAGAGGCTTGCCTGCGGGATGAGCTCAGCAGGGGTGGAGAGTGCGGTGAGCAGCTGCTCGGTCAGCAGGATGCCTGCCGCTGTAAAGAGTACGGCAAATGCAAGGACGGTGACGAAGATGCTCTGTACGAGCGCGCTCAGACGTGCGTACTGTTTTTCCCCGTAGAGATGCGAGACAAGCACACTGAGCCCTGCCGAGAATCCGATGAAGAAGTTGACGATGACGGAGAGTATGAGGCTCGCCGTACCGACCGCTGCCAGAGCCTCTGCGCCGAGTGCCTGTCCGACGAGGGCGGTGTCTGCGATGGTGTAGAACTGTTGGAGCAGCTGCGAGAGCAGAATCGGCAGCATGAAGATGAGCAGCTGACGCACAATCGCGCCGCGCGTAAAGTCCTGCTGATCCGCGCTGTGAAAGAGCAGAACGTGCAGATGATGCAGGTTGTGATGCAGAAAGTCATAGGTGAGCGGGTTGCGTATGCCGTAGATGCGCTCGCGGCGTTTGAGGACGCGGAGCTTGCTGAGAATGTTATCCATAATGAGATATTTTATCACATGGGAGTATATATGCAAACAAAAAACGGAGCTATTGTACGAAGTTAGAAAACTTCGTGCAATAGCCCCGTGTCATTATGTCAGCGCTATCGCTGCAAGCGCCCCTTCCACCGCTTACGCGGTCCCCCTCCCCCGTGTCGAGCGGTCAACGTCATCCAATCACACTTCGCTTATGCTTGTGTTCTTGGGACGTTTTCCCATACGACCTGTTTCCCAATCAGCTTCGTCCTATGGACTTGCTTCTTGGACAGGTCAGCAACAGGGGAGGCTAGGATTATGGCATATTAGCTTCCCCCGTCAGAGCGGGGGAGCGGTCAACGTCATCCAATCGCACGTCGCTAACGCTCGTGTTCTTGGGACGTTTTCCCATACGACCTGTTTCCCGATCAGCTACCCCCTTTGGGCTTGCTTCTCGGACAGGTCAGTAAGTGGCGAGCGCAGCGAGTCGATAGGGGCGTTCGTGCAACAGTCCCGCGCTGTTGCCTCATTTCTCAGAATGCAGGGATGATTGCCCCCTTGTATTTCTCGTTGATGAACTTCTTGACCGCCTCGGAGTGGAGCGCCTTCATGAGTGCCTGGATCTCGGGGCGGCTCTCATCGCCCTGACGGACGACAAGGATGTTGACGTACGGGGAGGTCTTGTCCTCCATGAAGAGGGCATCGCGCGTCGGCACGAGATCTGCCTGCATTGCCCAGTTCGTATTGATGACGGAGATGTCCACATCGTCGAGCGTGCGCGGCAGCTGCGGAGCCTCGATCTCCTTGAACTGGAGCTTCTTCGGATTGTCGACGACATCCTGTACGGTCGCAGCAGCGCCGACACCGTTCTTCAGCTTTAGCAGTCCTGCGTGCTCGAGGAGGAGCAGGGCGCGGCCGCCGTTCGTCGGGTCGCTCGGGATGGAGACCTGTGCGCCATCCTTGACCTCATTGATGTTCTTGATCTTGTGCGAGTAGATGCCCATCGGCTCGACGTGGACACCGAGGACGTTCGCGAGCTTCAGCTCGGGATGCTCGGTGACAAAGTTCTTGAGATACGGCTCATGCTGGAAGAAGTTCGCGTCGATTTCCTTGTCATTCGTCGCGAGGTTCGGCTGGACGTAGTCGTTGAACTCGACGATCTCAAGCTTGATGCCTTCCTTTGCAAGCTCGGGCTTTACGATCTCGAGGATTTCGGCGTGCGGTACGGGAGATGCGCCGACCTTGACGACCTTCTCCGACTTTGCGCCGGCATTGTCCGCACTGCCGCCGCAGCCGACGAGGGCGAGCGTTGTGAGTGCGAGTACGAGCGTGAGTAATTTCTTCATAAAAACCTCCTTAGAAATCATCTTTTATTTAGCCGTGCGGCAAGGCTGTTGCCCGCAAACTGCACGAGCTGGACGAGAACGATGAGGATGACGACGGTCGCGATCATGATGTCGGGGCGGAATCTCTGATAGCCATAGCGAATAGCGAGGTCGCCAAGGCCGCCGCCGCCAATGGCTCCTGCCATTGCCGACTCGCCGACGAGGGCGATGATGACGGTCGTGAGCTGGCTCACGATGCCGGGCATGGACTCTGGCAGCAGAACGCGCGTGATGATCTGCATTGGAGTCGCGCCCATCGCGAGTGCCGCCTCAATGAGACCGTGCGGCACTTCGCGCAGCGATGTTTCTACCTGCCGCCCAATGAAGGGGACGGAGGCGATGACGAGCGGCACCATCGCCGCCGTCGTACCGATGGCAGAGCCGACGATGAGTCGGGTGAGCGGGATGATCGCCACCATCAGGATGATAAACGGGATGGAACGCACGGCATTTACCACTGCGCCGACCGTACGGTTCACCATCGGTGCGTCGAGAATTTCTCCCTTGCCCGTGACGTGCAGGAGCACGCCGAGCGGTACGCCGATGGCGGTCGAGATTGCCATGCTGACGATCACCATGTAGATGGTTTCGCCCAACGCCTTAGTCAGCAGGGGCATCATTTCGGCGGACATAGCCGATCACCTCCTGTTTCAAATGCTGTGCGGACAGATATGAAATCGCCGCCTCGATCTCCCTGCGCTCGCCGCGTATGCCAATAATCATGCGGCCGAACGGGAGATCCTTCATCTGGTCAAGCGTGCCGAAGAGCATTGTGACCTCGATGTCAGGGAAGCGGCGGATCATATCGGCGAGCACGGGATCGTCCGCACGCTCGCCGAGGAAGGTCAGGCGCAGCAGCATATAACTGTCGGGGGACGGTTCTTTCGTGATGGGGTTGCCGCGAAATGCGGTCGGCAGCTCGTTCGAGAGCAGAACGCTGATGAACTCCTTCGTGATCGGCTCGCGCGGTGCGGTGAACACATCCACCACATCGCCCTCCTCAGCAATGACACCGCCGTCAATCACGGCGACGCGGTCACAGATATCCTTGATGACCTGCATCTCATGTGTGATGACGACCACCGTCAGACCCATGCGGCGGTTGATGTCGCGGATGAGTGTAAGGATGGACTTCGTCGTCTGCGGATCGAGCGCCGAGGTTGCCTCATCGCACAGCAGCACCTTCGGATCGCTCGCGAGTGCACGCGCGATGCCGACGCGCTGCTTCTGCCCGCCCGAGAGGTGGCTCGGATAGTTGTCCGCCTTGTCGGCGAGCCCAACGAGGGCGAGCAGCTCCGTAACCTTTGGTTTGATTTCGCTTGCAGATTTGCCTGCGAGCTTCAGTGGAAATGCGACGTTGTCGTAGACGGTCGCGGAGGACAGCAGGTTGAAGTGCTGGAAGATCATGCCGATGTGGCGGCGTTCCTCGCGCAGCTCGCTCTCGCTCATTTTCATCAGGTCGCGTCCGTCTATGAGCACCTCGCCGCTCGTCGGACGCTCAAGCATATTGATGCAGCGGATGAGCGTGGACTTGCCCGCGCCCGAGAGCCCAATGATGCCATAGATCGTGCCGCGCTCAATGGAGAGGTTGATCCCGCGCAGCGCGTGGATGTCTCCCTCGTATGTCTTTACAATATTCTTTAGGTGTATCATTTTATGTAGCCTTCCTTTGGCTGAGATTCTGGTTAAACGTAGCACACACGCGATTTTTTGTCAATATTTCCAACCACAGTGCGTGATAAATGGCATTAGATTCTCCCTATGAATAAATAAAAAAGATTCTGTTGTCACCGAGCATAATCTTCGCTATAATATGGTCAGACCATATCAGAATACTCTCCTCCGTGAGAAAAGATGTTGCTAATGAGAATCGTTTGCGATATAATAGTATATCGGACGAGTTTTCAGGCGTACTCATGCTGCGCCTTGGCATGGAGGGGATATTACGATGCGTTGTCCAGATTTTGAGCATCTGCTCGGCTATCACGCTGCACCCCTGCTTGCGGGTCTGACGGCAGGAAGTCTCCTGTCCTTTCAAAAGAGCCGCTTTCAGGATTTTGACGCGCTGCTTGCGTCCTATGAGCCCTGTTTTTCTTGTAAGGGAATCTCGACGTTCCGTGTCGCGGAGGGCGAGGAGTATGTCCTCATTCTCTTCTATCGTACGGAGCTCGTCGCGCGCGCACTCGCCGTGCCTGCGGCGCAGGATATCCTGTGCGAGGCAGGCTACCGCATTACAGACAGTATGGAGGAGCGTCTCGAGTTCCTGCGTCTCCGTATGCGTGTACGCAAGACGCTGCCGCCGGAGGTCGGGCTCTTCCTCGGCTATCCGCCGGAGGATGTGCGCGGATTCATCACGCGGCGCGGGCAGGACTTTGTTTACAGCGGATACTGGAAGGTCTACACGAACGAGGCCGAGGCACGCGCGCTCTTTGAGCAGTACTCGGTCTGCACGCAGGAGTTCTGTACGCGGCTGGAGGCGGGGCGTCCCCTTGCCGAGTTGGTGCAGGCAGTATAGGGAGAGAAGATCTCTCGGGTTTTCTATGAGGAGGATTTCACATGGCAAAGGTAGCAGTTGTGTACTGGTCCGGCACGGGCAACACGCAGAAGATGGCAGAGGCTGTCGTCGAGGGCGCACAGGGTGCGGGTGCTGACGTTGAGTGCTTTGAGGTAGACAGCTTCACCGTGGATCAGATCGACGGCTATGACGGGCTTGCACTCGGCTGCCCCTCGATGGGTGCCGAGGAGCTTGAGGAGGGCTCGTATGAGCCGTTCTTCGCAGCGGCGGTCGAGAGCGGCAAGCTCTCCGGCAAGCCGGTTGTGCTCTTCGGTTCGTGGGGCTGGGGCGCAGGTGCGTGGATGGAGACATGGTCCGAGCGCACGAAGGAAGCCGGTGCAAATCTCGTTGACACGTTCATCGTCGAGAACGAGCCGGACGATGAGGGGCTCGAGGGCAGTAAGAACCTCGGCGCGGCTCTCGTCGGCGCGTGCTGATATGCACTGTGTAATTGCTTGATTGAAAAGGGTCGCTTTATGTGAGGCGGCTCTTTTTCTATGTATCGAAACATTTGTTAGCAGGAATTTCAGGGGTACAGAGAGAAAATATACAGATATGTGTCTGCTGTAATTTTACTTCGAGCGTTGGATTGAGATAGAGGGAAAGGGCTGATATCTATGGAGACTGAGGTAGCAGCTTCCGCTGTACAGGCGGTGGGCTTCATTCACCCCGTCATGGCGGACGTGATGACAATACTCTCGTTTGTTCTCGTTGTCGCCGCTGTTGCGATTGCTGCCGTTGCGACCCACTATGCGTGGAGACAAACGGGCGGCACGGTCGATGTCATCGAGGGGCATGTCTCGTGGCTGCGCACGGAGGCGGAACGCCTCGCGGCGGAGATTCAGGCATCTGTCACGAAGGACAGTCAGACCGCTGAGGAAGTGGCAAAGCTCAAGGAACAGGTCGGTTTGCTCGAAAACCGTATTTTGCAGGTCGAGGAACAGGCGAAACAGTTCGCTGCGGATCTCGAGGAGCTAAAATCGCGCGCCGCCGCACCGGCACCTGAGCCGGAACCTGAGCCTACGCCGGAGCCAGAGCCGGAGCCGGAACCAGAGGAGGAAGAGATCGACCTCGATGCACTGCTTGAGAGCAAGCCGATCTGGCAGGATCTCCTCGATGACTACCATGCCATGCGCGAGACCTTCTCGCCCGAGCGTGGCGCAGAACTTTGCCAGCCGCTCATCGACAAGTATTCTCTGCATCTCCTCATCTGTTCTGATCACGCCGCTGTCGAGAACGGTAAGGCGATGCCGAAGTTCGAGACGGTGGAGGATGTCAACGAGGCGACGTTCTGGGCGTACGACATTCCGGGACAGCCGAACGACATCGCTGTCATCCCGAGCCCCATGTTCCCGTACGATCAGAAACTGCACGAGGAAGCGGGCATGAAGGAAACCTTCGCCGCGCGTTACGAGGTGGGCAAGAGCTATGATAAAATTACCGTCGATATGCCCGCACTCTTCTCTCTGCATAAGGATAAGTGGCACATCGAGCAGCCGGGACTTCTGAAGCTCGAGGAGTGAGTACTGGTGTGAAATGGAAAGAGCCGCATCGAGATGTGATCTCGGTGCGGCTCTTTTGCGTGCGATATGCACGGTTGCCATTCATTTATAGTTGTTATACCGATGCAATTCCATGGGAGAGTCGCCGTACTTTATCCTTTTCTCTTTTCTGTTATTTTTTCTTCTTGTTGCTCGTGTCTTTGAGACAAGCTTCCAAAAGGATCTGGCTCACGAGGATGTCGGTATTTGCGGGGGCGATGGCGGCACCATCTGTGAGGGCTTTCCATGCGCCCGCGTAGTCCTTTGTGTGGATGAGGGCGACGGCGAGTGCACTGTAGCTGTCCGCGTTCTGTGGGGCGCGGCGGACGGCATCGCGCAAGGCTGCAGCTGCTTTTACAGGATTGTTCTCCGCGAGGAGTGCGAGCCCGTAGTTGTGGAGGGCGGCGGCATCGTCGGGGGCGACTTTCAGATAGACTTCGTAGGCGCGGCGAGCTTCCTTGATGTTCCCTGCGCCCGTATGGGCGAGTGCAATGCCGAGGTAGGGCTCGCTGCGCTTCGTGTTGCGTTTCTGTGCGGCGGTGAAGTCGGCAAGTGCCTCGGCGTAGGCTGAACGATGCAGATAGACGAGCCCGCGATAGATGTAGTTGTCGGCATCGCCCGCCTGCATGATGTGTGCGTTCGCGGCACGCAGGGAAGCATCGGAGCCGTCGGGCTGACGTGCGCGGTCACGGATGATGATGATCTCCTGCCCGTAGTTCTTGCCGGGGACTGCCCAGACACCGTTGAGCTGTGTCCAGCGTGTGAGCTGTCCGTAGATGTCGGGACGATTCGTACGGATGAGGTCGTAGCGCGGGTCGGCGATGGGGCTGCGCGGCAGCTCTTTGCGGCTGTAGGCAAGGAGGTGCTGGATGTGGGCACGCGCTCCCGTGCGGATGTTGGGGAAGGACAGCCCCTTTGCACCGTTTCCGGTTGCGCCAAGCCCACAGAAATTATTTTGTCTCCAGTCGACATCGCCGCCGTACGCAAAGAAGCCCGTTTCCTTGAATGCCTGTGCGAGCGCGAGATCGGGGCGCACGCCCTCGTGCTCCGCCTCCTCGTAGTAGGCATGGACGAGTTCCTCGGGGGTGCCCGTGAGCTTTGGCTTCGGGTTGCGGCGCAGGAGGTAGGCGAGCATCTGCTCCTCGGTTGCCGCTGCCTCGCCCATGATGGTGATTTCTGTCGGCTCTGCGGTGGGCATTGGGAGGATGTCGAGGTTCGCTTTCGGTACGGCGAAGTGCAGCCCTGCGGCAAGTTTTGCATCCACGGTCATCCCCTGTGGAATCGTGGCGGGAAATGCGGGACGCGGGATGCTCGGCGCGGGTTCGGTTTGTGCCGCATACGCAGGGGCGGCACAGAGAAAGACGGCAACGGCAAGTACGGCAGAGAACTTTTTGCAGAACACAGGCATTTTCCTTTCGGTGAAAGATGTTCATCTGTGCAGTGCAAGCTCCACGCGAACACCTCGTTACGCAAGTGATCGTGCGCTTGTACGCTTAAATACCGTCGGACTTCTTAAACGCGCTTCGCTTGAACGAAAGAAATCCGACGGGGCGTACCGCGCTCTTTACTCACTTGCTCCACTAGGGTTCGCTTAGAAGTCTTGCACTGTACCGAGCATAATTGCGGAATATCACTTCGTCCCGTAGAGCATGCCGATGCCGCGCATCATGAAGCGCACAGGCGGCGGCATGGGGATGTTTCGCTCGGTGTTCGGGAGATAGGCGATGTCGGCGATGCCCTTCTCCTGCAGGTAGGCGACGAACTCATCCATGTTGCCGTACATATCCTTGTTTCCAAACGTATCGTGGAGGGCGAACGCGCCGCCCTTTTTCAGCACGCGCAAAGCCTCCTCCACGAGCATGAATTTATCCTTTTGCGTTCGTACTTCGTGAAAGACAAAGTTGCTGACAACAGCGTCGAAATGATTGTCGGGGAAGTCGAGTTTTGCTGCGTCGCCGTGCTGAAATGTGCAGCGATCTGCGACACCCTCGGCGGCAGCGTTTGCCTCGCACTGCGCCTGTCCGTAGTTCCACATCGGCGGCCAGTAGTCGATGCCCTGCATCTCGGCGAGCGGGAAGCGTTTCGCCGCCGCAATGCTCAGTGCGCCCGAGCCGCAGCCGACCTCGAGCATTCGTCCCAGTCCGTCCCACGGGAGCTGATCGAGCAGGTAGGTGTGAATGCGGCGCATGAGTCCGCCGCCTTCGAAGGAGAAGACATAGCGGCAGTAGTACATATAGAGGACGACGACGGTCGCGACGAAGGAGAGGATGGCAAGGATGAAGAAGGGCGCGGTCACACGGTCGTAAATGAGCGCATAGAGCGTAGTGAGTACGTAGAGCCCCCCCGCGATTGCTGCGAGGGTTTTCATCATCGGGGTCGAGATCCAGTTGCCGTAGTTCGTTTTCATAGTTCAGTCTCCTTATTCAGTCCTGCAATCACTTCGTCGACCTCGCGGTTGACCTCCGCACGCAACTCTTTGAGTACGGGAGCGAATGCTGCCTCCTTCACACCGTAGGTGCGCTGCAAATCGTATTCGAGCGGCAGCCATGTGTGAGGATCGCCCTCGTTGTGCGTGATGACTGCCTCCATGCGGTCGAGTGCCTTGACGATTTTCGCTTCCTCGGTCTCCATCGCATCCATCTCGGTGAATAGGGAACGTACCTCTGCCGCATAGGGCGCGGGAAGTGCATCAATCCATTCGTCACGCAGTTCGTGTTCCCGTGCGCGGTCAGCATCCGTCTTTTCAAACGTCGGGATGTCACCTGTAAAGACCTCGCCTGCATCGTGCAGGAGTGTCATGAGGAGAACACGTGTGAGGTCGGCGGTGGGAAAGGCGTCACGCAGAAAGTATGCCATCAGCGCCATCCGCCAGCTGTGCTCGGCGACACTTTCCTGCCGTCCCGATGTCATCCACGCATGGCGCGTGCGCTCCTTGAGTCCGGCAATGCAGTGAACAATGGCAAGATACTCCTTTGGCGACATAGCTGCTCCCTTCGTATGGTTGAGAAATCGTTTCTATTATAGCACAGGTGTAACACAAGTGAAATGCACCTGAAATGAAAGTGTTTCCCATTGCCCTTGTCAACACGTCGCGCATATAGTATAGTAGATTCCTATAGGAGGAATGTGTGTGAGACAGAAAATGGGCGTGCTCGGTCCCGTGGGGACGCACAGCGAGGCGGCGGCACGCTATCTCATGGAGTGGCAGAGCCTTGACCGTGAGATCGTATGCTTCGGCGACATCAGCGAGTGCCTGCATGCGGTGGAGATGGGCGTGGTGGACGCTGCGTTCGTGCCCGTGGAGAATTCGCTTGAGGGGGCGATCGCGGTGACGCTCGATGCGCTTGCACGCTCGGATACGCTGCGCGTGCGGCGCGAGGTGATCTGGCCCGTGCACAACTATCTGATGGCGCGCGCAAAGGATGCAGAGATCCGCGTGGTCTACTCACACGCGCAGCCCCTCGCACAGTGCCGCGACTTCCTCCTGCGTCACTGCCCGCAGGCGGAGCTCATCAAGACGGCGAGCACGGCGCGCGCGGCGGAGATCGTCGGCGCATCGCTCGCGGATGCGGGGGCGGCGGCAATCTGCACGCGCCGTGCAGGTGCGCTGAACGGTCTGGTCGAAATCGCGGGCAGGATCGAGGATCGCGGCTCGAACTGCACACGCTTCTTTGAGGTTGTGCGCGACGGCATGCTCCCGCCGCCTGCAGAGGAGCCCGATACGGTGCTTCTCGTCTGTCAGATTGACGGTACGCGGCCGGGGGCACTCTACGATGTGCTCGGCGAATTTGCGCATCGCGCGGTGAACCTCACACGCATCGAGTCACGCCCCGCGCGGACGGAACTCGGCGCGTATATGTTCTTTTTCGATCTCGACGCGCACAGCGATGCGGATGCCATACGCGATGCCATCGATGCCGTCGCAGAGAAGAGCGTCTGGCTGAAGGTGCTCGGTGTTTTCCCCGTACACACGGCACGCAATGAATAGTAAGGAGCGATATAAATGGTTGTTATTATGAACTCGGATGCCTCGCAGGAGGATATTGAAAACGTCATCCGCGCCATTGAGGAGCAGGGGCTTGAGGCGAAGGTCATGGAGGGCGCGCGGCAGAAGATCGTCGGCGTGATCGGCGACAAGACAAAGCTCGCGGCGACTCCGCTCGATGCGATGCACGGCGTTGAGACGACCGTTGCCATCTCCAAGAGCTACAAGCTCGCGAGCCGTGAGTTCCATCCCGCCCCGACGGTCATCGACGTGCGCGGCGTAAAGATTGGCGACGGGACCCCTGTAGTCATGGCGGGCCCCTGCGCCGTCGAGTCGCGCGAACAGCTGCTCGCGACGGCAGAGATTATCAAGGCGGGCGGCGCACAGTTCATCCGCGGCGGCGCGTACAAGCCGCGCACCTCGCCCTACGCATTCCAAGGGCTTGAGGAGGAGGGGCTGAAATACCTCGCCGAAGCGCGCGAAAAGACAGGGCTCGCCGTTGTGACCGAGGTCACGGTGGTCGAGGCAGTGGATACGGTCGCCGCCTATGCTGATCTCCTCCAGATCGGTGCACGCAATATGCAGAACTTTGGTCTCCTGCGTGCGGTCGGGCGTGCGGGCAAGCCTGTTATGCTCAAGCGCGGACTTGCGGCGACGATTGACGAGTGGCTGAACGCGGCAGAGTACATCATGAACGAGGGGAACCCGAACGTCATCCTCTGCGAGCGCGGCATCCGTACCTATGAGACGTACACGCGCAACACGTTCGACATCAGTGCGATTGCGGCGATCAAGCATCTCTCGCATCTGCCGATCATTGCCGATCCGAGCCACGGCACGGGTAAGTGGCGCATGATTAAGCCGATGTCGCTTGCCTCCATCGCAGCGGGCGCGGACGGGCTCATCATCGAGGTGCATCCGAACCCTGCTCGCGCTCTCTCCGACGGTCCGCAGTCGCTCACGCCCGAGAACTATCGTGATCTCATGGCAAGCGTGCAGAAGCTCAGCCGCTTCATGGCGGAGGAGAAGATCGCGCCGATGGTGATGGAGTAAGCCGTTCCTTACAATGTATTGTACTGTGCCCCGCCCCACTTTGTGGTGCGGGGCTTTTGTGCTTCCTTCAACCAAACATATAACATTAAAAATTGACTTTTAACACTCAAAAAGTTAGAATGGAAGAAAAGAGTTAAAAAGGAAAGGGGGAGAGATTGTGCTGCGAGAAGAATTGGGGTTGGAGATACGCTATGCTTCGTGGGAAAAGGCTAAGAAACTGCCGTTATTTCTACGTGCGAATTATCAATTTTATCGCGCCGAGATCGAATCATCCTCTTGTATTTTAATCGAGCCGGAGAGCACCCTAGTCAGTGTAACCACACTAAGAAAGCATATAGCGCAGGTAGAGTTGTTCGCACAGCTTCCTGTTGTACTCGTATTCGATCGTATATCCGAGTCGCGCAGAGGTGCACTGATAAAATATAAAATTCCCTTTATTGTCAGAGGGAAAATGAGTTATTTGCCCTTTATCGGAACCTACATGGTGCCGGGAGAGCGATTGCAGCCTGTAAATCACTTTCTTCTGGCGACACAGATCACGTTTTTTTATTGTTTATACGTTTCTGCACAGAGAGTTCCGCAAGCAGTATTGTCTGATTGGCTTCCTTTTTCGGCGATGACGATGAGCCGTGTCGCGAAACAGTTGGTGGAGTCGAAACTCTTTCGTCGCCATAGAGAGGGATTGCGCGTTATCTTGCGTAGAACTGATGAGCCGAATGTCCTGTTCGAGCGGGCACATGTGTTTTTGCGCTCTCCGGTACACTCCATCGGCTATGCAGATCGTACGGTGCTGACACCTGATTTTTTCCTTGCAGGTGAGTCGGCGCTATCAGAATACAGTTGGCTGAATCCACCCTCATGTGATATCTATGCTGTTTATCGTAGAGATTGTCCGATCGAGCTGCAGGAGGAACTCGTTGATGAGGAGCGTCAGGTGCGCGTGGAGCTGTGGCGATATGCTCCACATATCCTCAGCAGAGATGGCTGTGTAGACCCGCTGTCACTTGCACTGTCACTGCGGGAGAATACGGATGAGCGAGTCGATCAGGCAATCGAGGAGATGTTGGACGACGTTTGGGAGGGACGGTATGATTCCGGGACTTTTGACATTTGAGCAACATTTTCGCATGGTTAGAGAACAGTATGTCATCATTGGGGGAACTGCGTGTGACTTGCTTATTCACGAGCAGGGTGGTGATTTCCGTGCAACAAAGGATCTCGATATGGTCTTGATCGTCGAAACGATGACATCGAATTTCGGGGAGACGTTCTGGGCGTTTATTCGTGAGGCGGGGTATGAGACGTGGTGCAGATCGGATAAAACACCGCAATACTATCGTTTTATGAATCCAAAATATGACCAATATCCTAAGATCATCGAGTTGTTCTCACGACAGCCGGATTACATCACACCAAGATCGGATATACACTTGGCTCCGATTCACGTCGATGATGACATATCCAGTCTGTCTGCCATTCTGCTGAATGATGTATACTATGAGTTCCTGCGATCAGGGATCGTTTCTTCCAGTGTGGGGGTTCCCGTCTTGGATATCCCTTATCTTATCGCATTTAAGGTCAAGGCATGGCTTGATAATCGTGAGAGAATGTCACAGGGGGAAGATGTGCATCGTAATGATATAAGCAAACATAAGAACGATGTGCTTCGTTTGGTTTCCTATGTGCAGCCTGATATTACTACACCTGTTCCAACAGAGATTTACACGGATATAGATCACTTTTGCAACGCGATGGAAAATGAAGAGATCAATTTCAAACAGCTTGGACTGGGAAATGTGAGCAAAGAAGAGGTTTTGCAAGCAATCAGAGAGAGTTTTACGATGGGATGACGTGATTCTTCGCATATGAAAAAGCGCGATCGCATGAACTCTGACCTGCATCATGCAATCGCGCTTTTGTAGCACTTGCTTGTTATAAATAAAATACGATCCTCAAACCTCTGCAATCACTTCGATCTCGCAGAGGGCTCCTGCGGGCAGGGCCTTTGCTGCGACGCAGGAGCGGGCGGGCTTCCCTGTGAAGTGGCGTGCGTAGACCTCGTTGAATGCGGCAAAGTCCGCCATGTCCGCGAGGAAGCAGGTGGTCTTGACGACGCGCGTGAGGTCGGTGCCGGCGGCGGCGAGGACGGCTCTGAGGTTCGCGCAGACCTGCGCCGCCTGTCCCTCGACGGTATCCGAGGTGATCTTTCCTGCGGCGGGGTCGATGCCGATCTGACCCGAGGTATAGACGAGGCTGCCGACGCGCATCGCCTGACTGTATGGACCGAGGGCGGCGGGGGCGTGATCGCTGTGAATCGTTTCCATTGTAGTCTCCTTTTCATAAAAAAGGAAGCCGTTTCACAAACAAGCGGCTTCCTTTCGTCATTTTTGAGTCGTGTTTAATGGATCGTCGTGACGCGGACGGCAACGGAGCCGCCCTCGTTGTAGGTCATGCCCGCGACCATGACGACCTTGTCGCCCTCCTTGACGTAGCCGTGCGAGAGTGCGCCGCGCGTGCAGGACTCGATCATGTCCTCGACACCAGTCCACTTGCGTCCCTGCATGGGGTAGACACCCCAGCGCAGGTTGATGTGACGCGCAATCATCGGGCTTGGTGCGTAGGCGACGATCATCGCCTTCGGGCGGTACTTCGATACCACGCGCGTCGTGTAGCCGGACTGGGTCGGTGTCAGAATAGCGGCGGCACTCGTCTCATAGGCGAGCTGTACCGTTGCGTGAGAGACGGCGTCCGTCACGGAGGAACGCTCGCGAATGCTGCGTGCACGGATGATCGTGTCGTACTCGAGCGACTGCTCCATGCGCAGGGCGATTGTGCTCATCGTCTTGACCGCCTCGACGGGATAGTCGCCGCTTGCCGTCTCGCCGGAGAGCATGATCGCGTCCGCGCCGTCGAAGATCGCGTTGCCGACATCCGAGACCTCCGCACGGGTCGGGCGTGGATTCGTTGTCATGGATTCAAGCATCTGCGTCGCGACAATGACGGGCTTGCCGACCGCGTTGCACTTGCGGATGATCTCCTTCTGGATGACCGGCACATCCTCCGCCGGCACCTCAACGCCGAGATCGCCGCGTGCGACCATGATGCCGTCCGAGACCGCGAGAATCTCGTCAAAGTTATTGACCCCCGCGAGGTTTTCGATCTTCGGGATGATCTCCATGTGACCGCCGTACTTTGCGATCAGATGGCGGATCTCCTCCACGTCCGCCGGACGCTGGATGAAGGATGCCGCAACGAAGTCCATATCGTTCTGGATGCCGAAGATGATGTCGCGCTCGTCCTGTTCGGAGATCGCGGGCAGTCCCAACTCGACACCCGGTGCCGCCACACGTTTGCGCGTCGACATCGGTCCTGAGTTCTGGATCGTCGTCACGATGTCCTTGCCGCGAATCTCATCGACCACGAGTCCGACGAGACCGTCCGAGAGGAGCAGCGTGTCGCCTGGTTTTACCTCGTTGTAGAGGTTCTTGTGGTTGACACTGACGTGCGTCTCATCGCCCGGCGTATCCTCGTAGGTCAGCGTGAACTGCTTGCCCTTTTCAAGCTGTACCTTGCCGTCAGCAAACTCACCAAGGCGCATCTCAGGACCCTTCGTGTCGAGGATGAGCGAAATGACCTTGCCCGACCGCTCTGCCGCTGCACGTACCTTGTTGATGCGTTCGAGGTGCTCCTCGTGTGTACCATGGGAGAAGTTGAAGCGTGCGCAGTTCATTCCGCTCTCGATGAGCGCGTCAACAATTCCCTCCGGATCCGTTGCCGGACCCTGTGTGCAGATAATTTTTGTCTTTTTCAGCATATCATGTCCCCCGCTTTTAGGAATCACTGATAAGGTGCTTCCCTTGTTCCTGAAACTTACTACTACTGTCATTTTACACTCTTTTTAGAGAGAAGTAAAGAAAGCAGGATATAAAAGTACCTGAATGATTCTCCTTATGAAAGAATACAGGAATGCAATTTGACAAATCTTCGTTCTTTCCATTATGATGTTGCTTATTCTTTTGGAAAGGATGGTTTCTATGGATTTTCTCAACTCTATGGTCGGCTCGATCAATGATTTTCTGTGGACTTATATCATCATCGTTGTGCTTGTGGGCTGCGGTCTGTGGTTCACAATCTCGACCGGATTTATTCAGCTGCGTGCGCTGCCCGAGATGGTGCGGCTGCTCGCGGGGGAGCTCGGTCGCCGCCCAAGCGGACGCAAGGCGATCTCCTCGTTTCAGGCGTTCTGTGTCAGTACCGCCTCGCGCGTCGGTGTCGGCAATATCGCGGGCGTTGCGATCGCCATTGTGACGGGTGGTCCCGGTGCTGTGTTCTGGATGTGGGTCATCGCCTTCATTGGGACAGCGACGGGCTTTGTCGAGAGCACGCTCGCCCAGATCTACAAGATTCCTCGTGGACACGGCCTCTTTCACGGCGGACCTGCGTACTACATTCAGAACGCCCTTGGGCAGCCTGCGGTCGCCAAACTCTTTGCCGTGCTTATCTCGGTCACGTTCGGTCTGATCTATGTCTCCGTGCAGGCGAATACGATTGCGATCTCGATGGAGAAGGCATTCGGCGTTGATACCTACCTCATGGGCGGTGTGCTCGCCGTACTCGCGGGAGTGGTCATCTTCGGCGGCATCCATCGTGTCGCATCGTTCTCTGCACTGCTCGTGCCGATCATGGCGGGCATCTATCTCTTCATTGCACTCATCATCATTCTCATGCACATTGACCAAGTGCCTGCGATGTTCGTGCTCATCCTGCATGATGCGTTCAGCCCACAGGCGGCTGTTGGCGGTGGCATCGGCACGGCGATCCTCACGGGCATCCGCCGCGGGCTGTTCTCGAACGAGGCGGGCGAGGGCTCGATCCCGAATGCGGCGGCGACGGCGAACGTCACACACCCCGTCAAGCAAGGACTTGTGCAGGCGTTCGGCGTCTACGTCGATACATGGATTGTCTGCTCGGCGTCGGCGTTTATCGTCCTCCTCACGGGTCAGTACACCATTGGCGGTGACACGACGGGCATCGCACTCGCGCAGGATTCGCTCGCAAGCGTCTTCGGCCCGTGGGCATCCAGCCTTCTCGCCGTGCTCATCTTCCTCTTTGCGTTCAGCTCCGTTGTCGGCAACTACTACTACGGCGAGATCAATATACACTTTCTCGGCGGAAATACAGGGCGTACGCTGTTCCTCTATCGGCTTGGTGTCGTTGTGATGGTGTTCTTCGGCTGCATCGCAGCACTGGGACTTGTGTGGAACCTTGCCGACCTTTTCATGGCGATGATCTGCCTTACAAACCTCTATGCTATCGCGCGCCTCGCTCCCCTTGCACGCATTGCGCTCACCGACTACTTTGTGCAGAAGGCAGCGGGGAAGAATCCTGTTTTTGATCCCTCCATCATGCCCGATCAGCATGGTATCGTTGGGTGGGGTGAGGAGCAGTTCAAGCCGCAAAGACACTGAGGCGTTGCCGATCAGACAAAGTCTGGCGGAAAGACGCAGACGTTGTCTTGTTAATGAGATAAATAGGACCTATGACATGGGCTGTTGCACGAAGACTGAAAGTGTAGTGACCCCCAAAAGTTAGACCTGAAAGCGTAGGAAAATGAAATCCTGCGCTTTTTCTATGCGGCGAGATGTTTGCGACGATACTGAGCAGGACTGAGCCAACCAAGAGACTTTTTGATACGATGCTCGTTATAGTAGACGATATATTCCTCGATCGCCGTCTTGAGTTCCTCGTAGCTATGGTAGACGCGCCCATAGTAAATCTCTTGCTTGTGCATCCGATTGAGCCGTCGAAGTTCTGGAGCGTGGGTGTGAGGAGGCGGTTCTGATGGAGATTAACTGGACATCGGTCGTCCTCATGCTTTTTGGAACGGTTTTCGGGTTTATCGGGTATCAGTACAAGGAAATCCACGGGCGACTCAAAGAGGACATCGAGAAGAACAAGCAAGCGGTTGTCAAACTGGAGGATCGAATCGTGGATATGCAGACCAGATTCCCGAAAGAATACGCATCGCGGGATGATTACCTGCGCAGCGTTGCCAATCTGGATACGAAGGTTGACCGCATCTCGAATGAACTCATTTTGATTAACAAGAACATTGGACGGCTTGCAGGGGGTGAAGTATATCGCTATACTGCGCCGTACTGGGCGATGCAGCTCGGTGTCGGCAAGACGCGGCCGGTGGGCAGAGCGGCACAGCTCGACTGCTATGTACGCTACTTCTGGTCGCATACGAATGGTGCATCGGCTCGGTTGAATTCGGGGGAGACCTACGACTTCCACGCGACGGACTCGCATCGTCTGCGTGCAGGGGCCCGCTACACGCGCCGCAACTCCGCCTCCGCACTGTATGCGGGGCTCGCACTTGAGTACGAGATGGGGAACGGTGCGGCGGCGCACTTCCAGAGCTACGAGATGCCTGCCTCCGGTGCAGCCGGTGTGAGTGCTCTCATGGAACTCGGCTGGCGCAGTGCGCCGAAGTATGGGCGCGTCACCTGCGAAGTCAACCTGTCCGGTTGGCAGGGACGGCGGAGCGGTTGGCTGGGCAGCGCCTATATCGACTGGAAACTCTGAGTATCGTCTCCACATCGAAAGTGGGGGCAGCTCTGCAAAACAGCCCCGAAGGGCGTGCTGCACAAAGGCGTTTGGTCCTGTGCGGCACGCCTTTTTTGTGCGTCGTGTGCGCTCAGGCACGCACTGAGAAATTCAGTCGTGTCACCTTGATGCAGCTTTTTGCTGGCACCGTGCATGGGATCTTCGGCACAGACTTTGCCATGCGTTCGGTTTGTTTCCTTGCTGGACGAAAGAATCTACGCCAATCGGATGAATCTTGTGTCGTTTATCGGCAAATCCTGAGATATGAACGTGTGCACAATCGTTGTAAGAGTTGATCGATTGAAAAATAATTGCAGTTTTTATATCATAGATATTTTCTTTTGGAAAAAAATGTGGTAATATCGTCCTAATGGAAAATTATATTTTATGGATCGCGTTGAAAACGCAGAATTAGGAGGCGAACTGCTTGTTCAAAGAAATGAAATCACGTCGTCTGGCACTGCTCGTTGCAATTGCGCTCGGTGGGGGCGGATTCCTTTCGTCTGCGCAGAATGTGTCTGCGGCGGATGTGACGGGGAATCATGTGGAGATCGACTCTGCGCATGCACCATCGGATAATGCCATGGATGATTCGAGCCATCCGTTCGGTACAGCAGCAGGGTTTATCCGTGCGGAATCCGATCATAGCAACGTAACGAACAATACACTGATATTCAAAGATCGGCACTATACGAAGGATTTGTTTGGGGGATTTACCTTCGGCAAGGGAAATGTGACGGGAAATAAGGTTTTCATCCGTCAATCGTCAGCGATTCCCGGCTCGGTTACGGAGGGCGTATACGGTGGTGTGACGGATGGCGGCGGGCACGCCGAGAACAATGAAGTCACATTTGAGGGAAAGCGGACGAACGGCGATCTCATCGGCGGGATGACGACGAGAAGGTCGGCAGATCCCTCTGCGCCGAACGGGAGAGGCAATGCAAAGGGAAATATCGTGACGCTCAAAGCCGGCGATGTAGGTTCTTCTTCTGATCCTAAGAACGTTTATGGCGGTTACACCACATCACGAAGTGATGGCGACGCAATCGAGAATAAAGTATTCATCGAGGGTGGCACTGTTTGGGGAGATGTTCTCGGCGGTGCTGCCAATGAGGGGGGTAACGCCACGGGCAATCAGGTCACCGTCAAGGGCGGCGATGTTCACCAGCTTGTTTACGGTGGTTATGCTGCGAATGGAAATGCCACGGGCAATACCGTCACCATGGCGGGGAATGGTACCATTCACCAGCATATCTACGGCGGATGGGCGGCGAACGGCAACGCTACGGGGAACACGGTCAATCTCGGTGACGGCGCGGGCAGTGCAGTAGGGACGATTACCGGCACGATCTATGGCGGCAGAACGAGCGGGACGAAGGATCAGACGACGGGGAACACGCTTAACGTCAATGCCAATGCACAGGCGGGCAACATCAAGAATTTTGAGACGATCCATTTTAATTTCAGCCATGTGAATACGAGCAATCCGCTGCTCAAATTGGTCAATACGTACGGCGAGAAAACGCATCTCAAAAGCCTCAACCAGCTCCATGTGAAAAATGCACCGGTCGGCGGCGGCACTCTGATCGAGAACGCGCACGGTATTGATGTTGACGATCCTGCGGATGTGGGACGAACGGCTGACAAGACGGAAACCATCTTCAAGAAACACACGGCCGGCGACAAGATCACCTATCGTACCTATCAGTTCAAGGATGCGACGACAAAGGATACGGACGGTACAGCAACATGGGGCGGTCGTTCTGTCATTGGTAATACGACGACGAAAAACGAAATAACATTGACCGGCAACCATGGCGCACAGAGTGTCTATGGCGGTTGGACGAGCGGCACGGGCTCAACGGCGACGGGAGAGAACGCGAAGAACCACAGCATCGACAACAAGATCACGTTCAACGGAGCGGCGACCGATACGGTGAACAATATGTTCGGCGGCGTGACCGTCTCGCCGGGGGGCAGTGCAACGGGCAACCGTGCAGTGCTGAACAGCGGCAAGGTGACCGGCTCGCTGACCGGCGGCTCTGTGGGTGCAACCGGCGGGAATGCAACGGGGAACTTTGTCGACATCAACGGCGGTACGGTGCAGCAGTCAACCTATGGCGGTTCAGCCGGTGGTACTGGGAAAGCGGAGAACAATACGGTTACGCTCACAAATGGTACGGTGGGCGGCGATATCTTTGGCGGTGTTGCTTCGTCCGGAGCCGCAACGGGCAACAAGGTCAATATCAACGGCGGGTCAGCGGCGAATCACGATGTCTACGGCGGTTTCTCAACGAATGGTGATGCGACGGGGAACACGGTCACCGTTACGGCAGGCTCGGTACGCAATATCGACGGCGGACGTACGGGGAGCGGAAACGCGACGGGCAACACCGTCAATATTGGCGATGGGCAGGCTGCCTATACAGGGAGCATCTCCGGCAACATCAACGGCGGCAGCAGCTCGGTGGGCGGCAGAGACTATACGACGGGCAATAAACTGAACGTATACGGCAATGCCACAGCAGCCAACATTAACAATTTTGCCGAGATCAATTTCCGTTTCAACGAACATATGAATAAGAATGCGACCTTCCTGACGCTTTCGAATACGACAGGAACGACGATCCGCAGTCTCAGCGACATCAATGTGCATGGTGCGCACGCGATGAAGGGCACGCTGATTAGGAACACGCATGGCGTTACCGTCGCTGATGGTGTGAACCGTCTCGTCAAGACTATGACGGATGCGTACAAGGAGTTCGTCCTTGCGAAAGGTGCGCATGAGGTCACCTATGAGGGGTATGCCTTTGCCAATCAGACGACACCGACGACCGTTCAAAACGGCACAGATAAATACACATGGGGCGGACGTTCTGTCGGCGGCAATTCGACGCATGACAATGAGATTACCGTGAACAGCGACAGCCATACGAACGTGTACGGCGGCTGGACGAGCGGTACGGGTACGACAGCAGCGGATAAGCACAACAGCTACAAGAACAAGGTCACCGTTAAGGGATCTGCGACGGTCAGCGGAAACGTCTACGGCGGCTTTACCGATGTGGCGGGCGGCAATGCAACGGGCAACGAAGTCACGATTGAGAAGTCAATCACGGGCGCAGTTGTCGGCGGCAAGGCTCTCGGTGAAGCCTCGGGCAATACCGTTACCGTTAAGGCGAATACAGGCGCAGTCACGGGCGGCGAAGGCGCGACGACGAACAACAACACCGTGAACCTCCATGGTGCGACGGTGAGCGGCGCGGTCACGGGCGGCACACAGGCAAGCGGCACGGGCAACACGCTGAATGTGAAGGGCATGAACACGGCACAGAGCGTCGCGGGATTCCAGAAAATGACGTTCGACACAACAGGTGTCGCTGCGAGCGGAACAATGCTGAATGTCACGGGCGGCGGACAGACGAAGGTCGACTGGAACACGCTGACGGCGGGCGGCAACGGGCGCAACATTACCCTGATGCGGAACAATAACGGCATCGACTTCGGCAGTACATACACCGCTGGTGCAGTGAAGTCCGGACTGAGCGCGGATAAAAAGAGCGAGACGAATGTCAGCGTCTCGTCGGACCAGAAAGAGATCAAGTACACAGGTTACCAGTTCACGGGAGTCACGGCGGCTTCTGTCGATGGGACAAACGCATACGGCGGTGTCTCCAAGGCGGGCAATGCAACGCACCACAATGAGATCACTGTGAACGGCAGCTATACGAACGTGTACGGCGGTCATACGTCAGGCACGAGCAATACGGATGTCGAGAAGAAGGACAGCCACGATAATACCGTCACCATTACGGGCGGCACGATTACGGGCAAGGTCTATGGCGGCTATACCGAGGCTGCGGATGGCAAGACCTACAACAACACGATCAACCTCAACGGCGGCAATCTCGCGAATGCCGAAATCTCGGGCGGTAACCGTGCGATTGGCAGTGAGAAGGGCAATACGCTGAATGTCAACACGGCGGCGACGGTCGGAAAGATTGAGAATTTCTCCACAGTCGCGTTCAAGAACGCCTCCTCGAAGCTGACGTTGACGGCGGCAAATGCGAACTTCGATCTGAACTCCATTAAGGCGGACTTTGCGGCGACGGAGAGCGAGGTCGAGCTCGTCGAGAATGCAAACGGTCTGACGCTAAAGGACGGAAAAACCTTCCGTACCGAGCTCAGCACTGACCGCACGAAGGAAACGAATATCGAGGCACGCGGCAACACGCGGATCGTTCGCTACGGCTACACATTCAAGGGAGCGACGGCGGCAGCGTCGACCGGTACCGAGATGTGGGGCGGGCGCTCGGCTGCGGGCAATACCACCACGGGGAACACGATCTCTGTGAATGACAGCAACCACAAGAAGGTCTACGGCGGCTATACCAGCGGCACGGGAACGTCTGCGACGGGGGCTGATGCGGGCGACAGCCATACGAACACGGTCAATGTCGCGGGTGGTGTCTATACTGCCATCTACGGCGGTCGGACGGATGTCGCCGGCGGCAAGGCTGTGTCGAATACGGTCAATGTGACGCAGGATGCACAGGGGAGTATTGTCGGTGGCTACTCCGCGAGCGGTGAGGCATCGAACAACGTGGTCGATGTCACGGGACATACGTTTACCGGCAATATCACAGGCGGACAGGGGACGGTGACGAACTACAACGTGATCCGTCTCCGCAATGCGGCGGTCACGGGCACAGTCACGGGCGGTACGGCGGCAAATGGGAAGGACAATACGCTTGCCGTTTCCTACGGCTCGGGTACGTCCTCGTCGGTCGGCGACATCACCAACATCCAGAACCTCCGTTTCGACATGGAGAATGCGCCCGTGCGCAATGCGAATCCTCTGCTGAAGCTGACGAATGTCAGCAGTGGCGATAAGAACCTCACGGGGATGAAGTTTGCTGTTCATCGCAGCGGTGCGACGCAGAAGCTCGCAAAGGGCGACACGTTCACGCTCATGGAGAATACGACCCTCGGCGGGCGTAATATCACCGTCGGCAGCAATGTGACGGCAGAGGGCAGGGACGGCGTTTCGCGCAGGTATACGTTTGACATCACGCAGGATCCGCATGACGCGCATAAGCTCATTGCAACGGTCACGAAGGCGGGCATGGACGAGCAGTCCAAGTCCATTGTCGAGACGCGTGCGGGTGCGAGTGCATTCATCAATGACGGTGCTGACTTCCTCGCGGGTACGGGGATGGATGCGGCGAAAAAGGAGGCACGCGCAGCAGCTGCGGCTGCGGGCGGCAGCTACGGTCTCTGGGCAGGAATGGGCGGCGGCTCACTCCGCCACGAAACCGGCTCCTATGTCGATATGAAGGGCTGGAACCTCGGTGTCGGCTGGGCGCGTGAGAACGCAGTGCAGGCGGGTACGCTGACCTTTGGCCCCTTCATCGAGTACGGGCGCGGCAGCTATGACTCCTATCTCGATGACGGTACGCACGGCAGCGGCAAGACCAGCTATGTCGGCGCGGGCATGATGGCAAGGCTTGAGATGGCAGCAGATAACTGGATTGACGGTGCACTGCGCGTCGGTCGTACGAAGAGCGACTACACAGGGCTTGCAAACTATGATACGACAAACACTTACTATGGTATGCAGGTCGGCGTGGGCAAGGATTTCCACGTCCGCGCAGCGGATACGGTCAGTGCGTACGTGCGCTATGCGTATTCACACACAGCGGGTGCGAGCGCACACCTCAGCTCGGGCGAGATGTACGACTTCGATGCAGTGAACTCGCATCGTCTGCGCATCGGCGCGCGTTATACGCACGGTGCGACGGCACTCAGCCAGTTCTACGCAGGGCTTGCATGGGAGTATGAGCTCGATGGCGACGCACGCGCGACCTCACAGGGCGACAGCGCACCGAGCCCCTCGCTGAAGGGGAGCAGTGCGCTCCTCGAGCTCGGCTATCGCTTTGCGCCGCAGGGCAGCCGCATGAGCTATGACCTGAATCTCAACGGATGGCAGGGCAAGCGTCGGGGCGTTACAGGCGGTGTCTCCGTCAAGTGGGCGTTCTAAGAGCTGCCTCTCATTCATAAGCAAACGAAACGTGAGATTGGATTTCCTCGGATGAGGAGTCCAATCTCTTTTTGCTTTCATTGTCTATAGGGCTTGCAGATATTATTTTCTGTGAAAGACTTTACTTTTCGCGTGTGCTTTCGTAAAATATAGGACAGATAGTGATTCGCATAAGCGTGGCATGGGGGTTGCTGTATTTGTCGGTAATTCTCTAGGGACAGGGGATGTTTTTATGCTGAAAAAGGCAATTGCGGTTGTCACCTCGGGCGGGGACAGTCCGGGCATGAATGCGGCGGCGCGTGCGGTGGTGCGCACGGCGATCTATGAAGGCGTGGAGGTCTACGGCGTGCACAACGGCTACAGCGGCATGGTGCACGATGACATTGAAAAGCTCACGACGCGCAGTGTCAGCGATCTGATTCAGCGCGGCGGTACGTTCCTCGGGACGGCACGCAGTAAGTCGTTCATGACGCCCGAGGGGCGGAAGACGGCGTTTGACAATCTGTGCAAGCGCGGCATCGAGGGGCTCGTCATCATCGGCGGTGACGGCTCACTGACGGGCGGCTCACTGCTCAGCAAGGAGACGGGAATGCCGATCGTCGGGCTGCCCGGCACGATCGATAACGATGTCTGGGGCATGGACTACACGATCGGCTGTGATACGGCGTGCAATACGATCGTGGACGCGATCAACAAGCTGCGCGACACGGCTTCGGCGCATCGCCGCATCATCCTCGTCGAGGTGATGGGCCGGCACTCGGGGTGGCTTGCGATGATGTCGGGCATCGCGGGCGGTGCGGAGTACATTCTCGTGCCCGAGGTGGCGTACGATCTGGAGGAGATCAGCTGCGAGCTGCGGGAGATGTACGAGGCGGGCAAGCGCTACAGCATCATCGTGGTCGCGGAGGGCGCGGGCTCTGCGGTCGAGATTGGCAAGATCATCGGCGAGAAGACGGAGATCGATACACGCGTCTCGGTGCTTGGACACATTCAGCGCGGCGGCTCGCCGACGGTGGAGGATCGCATCAAGGCATCGATGCTCGGCGAAAAGGCGGCACTTGCGATCATCTCGGGGGTCAACGATGTGATCTTCAGCTTTAACGAGGGACAGGTTGTGAGTGTGAACCTCTTTGAGGCGGTCAATAATACGAAGACGCTCGACCCCGAGCTGGTACGTCTTTCGCGTGTCCTTGCATAGTGGATATGATGGAGAGCTGCTGCGGCGGTTCTCCATTATTTTTTCCTTGACAATGGCGCGTAAATCATGCTAGACTGTGAGGCGTTGCAGAAGTGAATAGCTTTTTTGAGAGCACAGTGGAGAGTTGTCCGAGTGGTTGAAGGAGCACGCCTGGAAAGCGTGTGTGCGGTGATACCGTACCGAGAGTTCGAATCTCTCACTCTCCGCCATTTTTATTGATTTTTCTCAGGGCGGGCTGCAGTGTCTTGGTCTCACGCAATGGGGCCCTGTGAACCCCGTCAGGTCCGGAAGGAAGCAGCGGTAAGCGGATCGTCTCATGTGCCGTGAGGGTGCCTGGGGACTGTGGCCTGCCGTGGGAGAAATCGCGTGATGTCAGCAGCCTGGTGGGCTGCTTTTTTGTTGTTGGGAGGTTTCGTCATGTCCTACGTTGCACTCTATCGCCGTTGGCGGCCGGAGACGTTCGCCGATCTCGTGGGGCAGGAGCACATCAGTCATACGCTTGCGCGTGCGGTGACGATGGGGCAGACAAGTCATGCCTATCTCTTTACGGGGCCACGCGGGACGGGTAAGACGAGCACGGCAAAGATTCTCGCGCGTGCGCTCAACTGCGTCGAGGGGCCGACGCTCACGCCGTGCGGTGTGTGTGACTCCTGCCGCAGCATCAACGACGGCTCGTCGATGGATGTGTTCGAGATCGATGCGGCATCGAACCGCGGCATTGATGAGATCCGTGATCTGCGCGAGTCGGTAAAGTTTGCACCGGCGGCAGGGCACTATAAGATCTACATCATCGACGAGGTACATATGCTGACGACGGAGGCGTTCAACGCTCTTCTCAAGACCCTTGAGGAGCCGCCCCCGCAGGTGCTGTTCATCCTCGCGACGACAGAGCCGCACAAAGTGCCCGCGACGATCCAGTCGCGCTGTCAGCGGTATGATTTCCACCGCATTACGGTGACGGAGATCCGTGACCGCCTGACATACGTCTGTCAGGAGTCCGGCATCACGGCGGATGCGGATGCGCTCGGCATCATCGCCGTGCAGGCAGACGGTGGGATGCGTGACGCGCTCTCGATTCTCGACCAGTGTACCGCACTCGCAGAGGGGGTGCTCACGGCGGAGCGCGTACAGGAGGCTCTGGGACTGGTCGGGAATGCATGGACGCAAAAACTGGCAGAACAGATCGCAGAGCGTGACGCGGCGGGGCTTGTCACTCAGCTCGGAGAACTGCTGCAAAACGGGCGTGAGCTGAAGCAGATTCTCGCAGAGCTCGCGCAATATTTCCGCAGTCTGATGATCGCCGGTGTGGGCGGCGCCCTCTCTGCGGCAGAGCTTACGGAGGGGCAGGCAGATGATCTGCGGGAAACGGCGGTACGTTTTACGCAGGATGAAATCATGGCAATCTTGCAGACGCTGAACGAGACGATGCAGGAGATCCGCAGTGCGCCGCAGCCGCGCATCGCAGTGGAGGCAATGCTGATCGGCCTTTGCCGTCCATCGGAGGGGACGGTGGAAGTAACCGCTCCCCTTGTGTCAAATCCCGCCGATACGGCACGCATCGCTCGGCTTGAGGAGGAAGTGCGCCGACTGGCGGCACAACTCGCAGGGGTCGGGACGGCACAGGCTGCCACGGTGGGGAGCGGAGCGACAAGCGCAGTTGCTGCTATATCGAAACCGTCGGCGCATCCCGCGCAAAAAAAAGCAGCTCCCAAACGCATTGCAAAGAGCGGGAATGCGGACGTACCTCGACCGGGAGCACCGCGTCAGCTCGATGGGGCACTGTGGAAGAAGTTCGAGGCACGGCTCAAAGAGCGAAATCGTCTCGCTTCATCCCTGCTCTCGGGCGCGGACTACGAAGGCGCGACAGAGACGCATTTTTTCATTCGTCCCGCAACAGATATGGCGCGTGACTACATTATGAAGCGGCATCGTGCCGTCTTTGAGGAGGTCATGACGGAACTTGTGGGACGGCCGCTTCTCGTCGTCTGTACGGGTGATGAGGAGGAGATTCCACCTGCGACATCTGTGCTGCAGGAGCCGGCGTACCCTGCGCCCGTCGCGGAGCTGCTGAAGATCGCGGGTGACGGCGCTCGCGTGGAGGAGGTTGCCGCACCTGCCATGCGACCTGTGCCGAAGCCACAGCCGCCCGCACCGCCGAAACCCGCTGCGCCGGCGGTGGAGGAGAATGCACCCTATGAGGTGTATGAACCAACGGCGGACGAGGAGGCGGAGATGTTCGACTATGATGAACTGCCGCCTGACGAGAACACTTGACGTTGCACGCGGTTTTTGTTAGGCTAAACATATCTACTATATAAAAGGAGAGTTATTATGTTCAATGGCGGCGGCAATATGGCCGGTATGATGAAAAAAGTCCAGAAGATGCAGAACGAGATGAAGAAGATGCAGGACGAGCTCAAGCGCAAGACCGTCGAGGTTTCTTCCGGCGGCGGCGCGGTGAAGATCGTCATGGACGGTGAGAAGCAGGTGCAGAGCCTCATCATCGCACCCGCAGCGGTCGATCCCGAGGATATCGAAATGCTGCAGGATCTCATCTCGGCAGCATTTAATGAAGCAACTAAGAAGGTCGACGAAATGATGGCGCAGGAGATGGGCAAACTCACGAGTGGGCTTGGACTGCCGCCGGGACTTCTCTGATGCACAGTATCGCACCGCTCACACAGTTGATGGAGCAGTTCCGTGCGCTGCCCGGTATCGGGGCAAAGACGGCGGCACGCCTTGCCTACCATGTTCTGGATATGGACATGGAGCGGGCACGCCGCCTTGCCTCTGCCATCATCGAGGCGAAGGAGAAGATCGGCTTCTGCTCCACCTGTTTCAACCTCACGGATAGCGACCCGTGCGCGATCTGCATGTCGGATCGGCGCGACCACACAACAATTTGCGTCGTTGAGCAGCCGCCCGATGTGGCGGCAATGGAGCGCATGAACGACTATGCGGGCGTTTATCATGTCCTGCATGGTGCACTCTCGCCGATCGAGGGCGTGGGGCCGAACGATATTCGCATCCGTGAACTCGTCACGCGTGTCGGAACGTCCGACGTACAGGAGGTCATCGTCGCGACCAACCCGAACGTCGAGGGGGAGGCGACTGCGATGTATATTGCAAAACTGCTCAAACCGATGGGCGTGCGGGTCACACGCATCGCGCACGGGCTTCCCGTCGGCGGCGACCTCGAGTATGCGGATGAGGTGACCCTTTCGCGCGCTATGGAAAACAGGAGGGAAATCTAGTTTGGAGATTATTGCGGGTATTGCCGTTGGCATCATTGTATTTGCAATTCTCGGGAAACTCATTGCACTGCCATTTCGTATTCTATGGAAACTCATCACGAACAGCATCGTCGGTGCCATCATCCTGTGGGTCATCAACCTCTTTGGTGTCGGCATCAAGATCACCTTTCTCAAGGCACTCATTGTCGGTATTCTTGGTATCCCCGGCGTTATTCTCGTGCTGATTGCACATATGATGTGAGCACTCATAGAAAAAGTTGAGAAAAAGATAAAAAAGGGGGTTGACGAAGGGAAAGCATCTGTGTTATATTATGACAGTCGCGCCGATGAGAGCCGCGAGGAACTGCAAAGAACCTTGAAGCCTTACGCGGTGCAGGATGTACCCTGAAAACTACACAATGCAAAACAAGTTAGAATTAAATCTAACAAGCCAGATGCAACATCGTTGATGTTAGTCAACGAACACAATTCTTTTACAAGAATGACATAATGAGCCAACAGGCTCTCGGATAGGGGCAACCCTTTAGCGGAGAGTTTGATCCTGGCTCAGGACGAACGCTGGCGGCGTGCTTAACACATGCAAGTCGAACGGAGCGAATGAAAGCTTGCTTTTATGAGCTTAGTGGCAAACGGGTGAGTAACACGTAGACAACCTGCCGACAGGATGGGGACAACATTCCGAAAGGAATGCTAATACCGAATGAAGCGGAGGAGAGGCATCTCTCCTCCGTGAAAGATGGCCTCTGAATATGCTATCACCTGTCGATGGGTCTGCGTCTGATTAGCTAGTTGGTGAGGTAACGGCTCACCAAGGCGACGATCAGTAGCCGGTCTGAGAGGATGAACGGCCACATTGGGACTGAGACACGGCCCAGACTCCTACGGGAGGCAGCAGTGGGGAATCTTCCGCAATGGGCGCAAGCCTGACGGAGCAACGCCGCGTGAGTGAAGAAGGTCTTC
>NZ_JH376797.1:476858-657666 GCF_000234095.1 Centipeda infelix ATCC 43532 | reverse complement strand
ATTCTAAGAAGGTATAGCCTAACAATTTGCAAGGTAAGTTTCTTCTGTGAAGTTTTGAGTGGACAACACTCATTCAGTGCGCAGGTAGTGTCAGCCAATCGTCGGCGTCCTTACGGACTTGACTCTTGGGACACTTATGCGTACGACTTGTTTAGCCAATCGCATGCGCCCTATGGGCTTTGCTCTTGGAACAAGTCAGCATGCGGTGATGATGCCTGAACGGTTCCACCTGTTCCCATTCCGAACACAGTAGTTAAGCGTTCAAAGGCCGAGGGTACTTCGTTGGAGACGACGTGGGAGAGTAGGTAGTTGCCGCAAAAGATAAGCTCGTGAGAAATCACGGGCTCTTTTTATATGCTTACAGCTTTTGTTACAGGCGCCCCTTCCACCGCTCGCGGTCCCGGAGCTGTTGCACGGAGCGCCCCTATCGGCTCGTTGCACTCGCCACTTCCCCCGTCTCGGACGGGGGAAGCTAATATGCCGTTATTCAAAGCCTCCCCCGTCGCAACGGGGGAGGGGGACCGCGACAGCGGTGGAAGGGGGCTTATTTTCTCAATTTAGTTGAGAATTGATTTTTTTCTCAAATAGCACTAGAAAAATGAAAAAAATGTGATATAATCACAATGTTAAAATGACAGATGGAATCATTCTATCTAGCCAGGTCTTCTTAGGAGTTTTTAAATCGGTTTGTAGAAAGGTGTATCCGATGAAAACGAGTGCAAGGACAGCATTGACATGTGCCGTACTGCTTCATGTTATGGGAGTATCCGGTACGGTTTGGGCGAACGAAGGAACGCAGGAGGCAGTCTCCACCGCCGACATCCATGTAGAGGCAGACGCAGCGAAGGAAGAGGCGAAGTATGAGTCGCAGTCCACGACGATCATCACGGCGGAGGACATTGCGAAGAAGCAGGCGAAATCTGTTGAGGATATTATCTTTGACGAGACGGGCATGACGCGAAACATTGACGCAATGGGGCGCGTGACCGTCTCCATCCGTGGAGCGGAGCCGCGCCATACGCTTATCCTGATTGACGGTCAGCCTGTGATGGGCGACTTTGCAAAGTATTCGGGTGCGGGCGATGAGCTGCAGCGTCTTGGGACGGAGAACGTCGCACGCATAGAGATCATTCGCGGGGCGGCGAGTGCGAAGTATGGTGCGGACGCGATTGGCGGTGTCGTCAACGTCATCACGAAGGACGCAGCGAAGAAAGCGGGACTGCAGCTGAACCTTGAGGGGCGGCGTGCGAAGGGGGACAGCGATGTATTTCCGTACGCGAATTTCTTCCTGCGTGCGGACTCGGGGCAGCAGGGCAAGTTTCGCATTGCGGCGTACGGCGGCAGGCGTGATATTCTGCCCGTTTACGGAGTGCGGGACTCGATACTCTCGGACGAATCGCTCGTCCGTAACTCTCTGCGCTACTATGGCGACATCAAGAACATTGGTATGACCGCAGCCTATGATATCACAAAGAATCACAGTCTGTCGTTCAGCCTTGACCGCGTCAGCGAGGAGATGAACCGCTATGTGAAGCGCTCGAACTCGTTCTTTGAGCCGCAGCAGCATTTCAAGCGCGATGTAGACCGTGACAATTACCGCCTTTCGTATGCGGGGCGCGGCGGTGCGTCGGACTGGAACGTCTCCCTCGACTATGCGAAGATGCACGAGGACGATATTACGCTCACCTCCTATGTTGCGAATCGCACCTATATGGGGACGAATATTCTCGACTATGTGGACAATCTCGAGCATCGCCAGTTGAGCCTGAAGGCATCGGCAAATACGCAAATCAATGACAACCACCTTCTTTCCTACGGCGTGGGCTTCATACAGGAAAAGGGCGAGGGCAGCCGTCTCAAGAATGCGCCGAACACGTATACGCGCGCCATCGACCCGTGGGACTATGACAAGAATCTCTATGTAGGGCGTGATCTGCCCACGTCACGCATTCATGATTACACGATGATGCGCAATGATGCGGGCGTGCCGAAATACGATAACGAGTATGAATGGTATGGACACAAGGACACGAACGGCAAGAATTTAGTGCCGCAGTTTACGTACGAGGAATTTTTGAAGTATGGCTATCAACATCCGGACACGCCTGCGGATGTTGCAGCGCGGCGCGCGGCGTTCGGCAACGCGTTGAGAGCCGATCCGGCAAACAGTTATTTATCAGGCATGATACTTAGTCCGGAAATGGCGGTTTATATGTATTACAATCCCGAGGCAGTCCGTACAGAAACGGGTCATACAATGAACTGGCGAGGAAAAGCCTTTAAGGACGAATATTATGCGCGACACAATCAGCAGACGATCGGAACAGCGGAGATTAAGAAGCAGTATGTCTTTGTGCAGGATACCTGGCAGGTGAATGACCGTACACTCCTCTCGCCGATCCTGCGCGTGGACAACAGCAATCTCTTTGGCACGCATATGACGTTCAATATCGGCATGACGCACAACATCGGCGGGAAATCGAACCGCCGCTTCAAGGCGAATGTCGGCACGGGCTATACCGAGCCGGGCATGGGCGAGCTGTACTACAACTGGGAGATGTATGCGGGCGCGCCGGTCGGAGAGTATCGCGCACGTCTCGGTCGCTACTGGGTCGGTAATCCTGAACTAAAGCCCGAGAAGTCTGTGAACTTTGATATCGGGCTTGAGGGCGAGAGCAAGGGAGGCAAGGACAGCTTCCGCATCGACGCCTTTCACAACCGCATTCGGAACTATATGACGACGTACTTCACGGGCTATCTGATGGATTTTCATCCCGAGTTGAAGTCAGATGGTACTCGATTGTTCTTCCCTCCCGATATGATCTACAGCTTTAAGAACATTGGGCGGGCGGAGATCACGGGACTCGAGGCGGAGTACAACCATCGCTTTGACCGGCACTGGTCAACGAAGGTCGGCTATACGTATCTCCACGCCATCAACAAGAGCGACCCGACGATGCCCGACCGCCTGCTCGACCGTCCGCAGCACAAGATCGACCTCGGTGTTACATACGAGAACGCGGGCTGGCGCGCAACGCTCTGGGGGAACTATTACCTCAATATGCTCGACAGCAACAGCATCGCGAACAACGGGAACTATATCGATGATGTGGACAATAAATGGCAGATGAACTTCCATGTGGGCGGCACGCAGACCTATGAGAAGAAGTCGTTTGGCATCTGGAACTTCATCCTGCAAAAGGATCTCGGCAAGGACTCAAGTGCCTATATCGGCGTGGACAACATTCTGAACCACCGTGACGACGACCGTGCATTCCAAGAGCGGATGTATCGTCTCGGGGTCAATCTGAAATTCGGTCCCGATGCGGATACCGTGCCAATGAGCGCGGAGGAGCGTGCGGCGCGTACGGAGGCGAATAACGCCCTATTGGAAAAGAAGGCGCGCTTTATCATCCCGCCGTTCGACATGGAGAAGGAAATTGGCACGCGTGTGATTGGCGACTACCGCTGGCGGTGGAACTCCTTCACGGGCAAGGAGAAACCGGCAAATGCACGCACTACGCCAACCTCAACCATCGGCAGTGCGTATAAGAACTACCTTGAGAAGGCGGGGCACGGATTCGAGCAGCGTCTGCGCGCGGGTGTGGATGCAAGGCTAGACGAGAATACGAACATTACCGTCCTCGGCAGTCTCGCGAGCACGGCGGGTGTCGATACAGAGACGGATGCGGCACAGTCGAAGGGGCTGAACCATGCACGGCTCGACACGGCAGATGTAACGCGCCATGCGAAGGAGTGGGATTTCTCCCTCGGGCGGCTGACCGAGCCCCTCGGCATCACGGGCTACTACTTCGGCAAGGAGTACGACGGTGGACGTGCCGTCTGGACAGGAAAGCGGACGCAGGTGCGTCTCGGCTACGGCGACTTCCGCCGTTCGACGGGCATCGCGGACTCAGCGTATACCCATGCAGTGACAGAGACGTTCTATCGTGCGCCGACCGTGGATGAGTTTATTAAGACGCCTGGAATGGATTCGACGAACCCACTCAGCTTCTATGAACAGATGCAAAATGCGACGACACAGGCAGAGCAGCAAGCCATTGTAAAGCGTATGTTCAACATTGTGAAGCAGGCGTATCCCAATGTGCAAATGAAAAGTGACAGTCATATCAACGGATTGGTGCAAAGAACAACAACTTGGGTTCCTCTTACACGCTATGATAGAGATGCAGGAGTAAATGATGATACGGCGTATCAGCCACAGATTGAAACCAGCTCATTTGACACTGCAGCACTGGATTATCCGACCTATAAGGCATATCTGCAAGCGTGGTTTCAGAAAGAGGTTGAGCAGTACGGTACGGAGGACGGTGTTGCTACGAATCAGCTTCGAGGAACTTTGAACAAGCAAATACGTAAGATTTATGAATTTGAGGTAGATGATCGTTTTTACGATCCAGTAACAACTCCCGACCAGTTCCGGCAAAACTGGTATACTGCTCTTGAGAACTGGATCAACGCTTTGCCTGACGACTACACAGGAATTGATGATCCTGATTATCTGGGAGAAGCGGGGAAGGCAAATCCCAGTGTTACCAATCTTGTCGATATGTATTGGCAGGCAGTTCGGTACACATTGGAGGAAGCAGTCGAAGATGGCACCGATCTGCCGCGTGTCGGGC
The DNA here is from genome assembly GCF_000234095.1 of Centipeda infelix ATCC 43532. Taxonomy (GTDB): domain Bacteria; phylum Bacillota; class Negativicutes; order Selenomonadales; family Selenomonadaceae; genus Centipeda; species Centipeda infelix. The sequence goes on along the minus strand of NZ_JH376797.1, from coordinate 653,023 downwards.
TTGGCAATGTGGTCGGCAAGATTATCAAGACGACAGGCACCGTGCTCGAGCAGGATCGTATTCCTGCGATTAAGCAGGCGGCATATATGCAGGTGCGCCATGAGGTTACGCCGAATATCGGCGTTGCGGCGTTCTATCTGCGCTCGCTCGGCGGCAATACGCATACCTTCCGCGCGGCGAATGGCACGGGGAACGATGTCGATACGTTCGACACACTCGCGAATGTCGTCGGTGTCGGTGCGCGCTATCGGCTCACGAAGAATGCTGCGCTCTCCTTTGACTACGGTGCGAACTTCACGGACTTCGGACGCTATATGAACGGGCACACGCGCTATGAGCATAAGGCGGGCACGTCGGACTTCGCCATCAAGGGGCGTGAGCGTGGAAATACGCCGACGTTCTGGGTGATGCGCCTCGATGTCGGGCAGGCAGATATGGATGTTGCGGGCAGCTGGAACGCCTTCATCGACTACAAGCGTTTCGAGCACGGCTCGTTCTTCGGCGGCAACGGGACGGAGTCTCTGCCCGACCGCTACCTCGACGGCATCAAGAGCTTTACCATCGGTGCAGGCTATGTCCCCGTGCAGAATCTCATGGTTGAGGCGTTCTACACATTCGGTGCGAAGGGCATCAATACGCGTGATACGCTCTATGGGCCGGAGCGATTCCGCCTCGGTGACTATGCACGTATGCAGGTGACATATCGGTTCTGAGGTGCTTGACGAATCACTCGTTGCGTCGTATAATAAACATAAGAAAAAGGTGCTGTCGGTAAACGGTCAGCCCCTACATTAGGAAATAGCTAAGATTAGCCGCCTAAGTTTGGTCACTGCGGGCGGCTCTTCTTATGCTCTGAATGCTACAATACAGATTGTAACGAGGAAGACAAACGAAAGAAATTCGTATGGTCCCATAAGCAATACCCCCTTTCGGGGGCGTGAATTGACCGCCTACCGTTATGACAACACCTAGGCACATTATAGCACGAGAAAAGACCTTTGTTAACCTCAGTATTATTTTTCTTTGAAAGGGTGACGATACTGTCTACACGATCCAAACCATTCGACTTTCGGACGATGCTCTATTTGAATACGCTGCTGATGTTCGTTCTGATTTTTTCGGGACGGCAGGAGATCCTGCTTCTCTCGTTTGCCCTCTCGATTCTCGTCTTTGCGACGGTTGGCAGTGCGGCGCAGACGGTGAAGTTTATCCTCGGATTTCTCGCGCTGCTTGTGCTCCAATATGGGGCGGAGCTGCTGCGCGGCACGGATCTGCCGCGTGGGGCGATTCTCGTGCCACAGCTGATTGCCTTTATCGCACTGCGCATCTATCCGTTCGTCGTGCTCGGCATCGCGCTCAAGAAGAGCACGAATATCGCGGAGATCACGACGGCACTCTCGCGTCTGCGTCTGCATCGGGGCATCATCCTGAGCATTGTGGTGATGATCCGCTATCTGCCGGCGATGAAGGACGATTTTCGCGTAATTGTGGATGCAATGCGTCTCAAGGGGATCCCTGTGTCGCTCGGCTATGTCGTACGTCATCCGATGAAGGCGATCGAGTATTTTGTTGTGCCGATGCTGTTCCGCAGTGAGAAGATCACGGAGGAGTTCTCGGGAGCGGCACTCGTCAAGGGCTATGAATACAGCGGGACGCGCACGTCCTATTTCGATGTCCGCATGGGCGGCAAGGATTGGGCGATGATCTTCCTTGCGCCGCTTGCCTTTGCGCTCTGTCTTACCGTTGTTTGAGGGTATGCGCTATGATTGAGTTACAGAATGCAGGGTTTCAATATCAGGACAGGGCGCAGCGGAGCATCGGCGGGAACTCCTGCACGGCAGGGGCGAGCGAGGTGATCGTGATCGCGGGGGAGAGCGGCTGCGGGAAGTCAACGCTCCTGCGCCGCATCAATGGTCTCTGTCCCGGCTTCTACGAGGGCATAGCGGAGGGGAAGGTCCTCCTCGCCGGACAGGATGTGCAGAATCTCCGCATTGGGGATATTTCGCGGATTGCGGCGACGGTGTTCCAGAATCCCGACAATCAGTTCTTTACGCTCGATGTGCTGTCCGACCTCGTGTTCGGCTGTGAAAACTTCGGTGTGCCGCGTGATGAGATCGAGCGGCGGCTGCGCTCGGTGGTGGAAATGCTTTCGCTTGAGCGTTTTCTTGGACGGAAGTTCTCGGAACTGTCGGGCGGGGAGAAGCAGAAGATCGCGATTGCCTCGGCACTGATGCTGGAGTGCAAGATTCTGCTGTTGGACGAGCCGTCGGCAAATCTGGACTATCCGTCGATCGCACTTCTCCGCCGTACGATTCACGAGTTGAAGGAGCGAGGATATACAATCGTGGTGGCGGAGCACCGTCTCTACTATCTGCACGGCGTGTGCGACCAACTCATTATTATGGAGCAGGGGACGATAGTGCGCCGCTATCGCGGTGCGGAGATGGACGTACTTGACAACAAGGCACTGAACGCGTTCGGCATACGCGGCTTCGACCTTTTCCATACGCGTGCGGCGTGTGAGCACGCTGCTCCTGCGATGGGCGGTGCAGAGCTGCTGTCACTCGAACATATTTCGTTTGGCTATGTGCGCGGACAGGATGTCCTGCGCGATGTCTCGCTCTCTGTGCGAGCGGGTGACCGTATCGCGCTCCTCGGGCATAACGGCTGCGGCAAGAGTACGCTCGCGAAAATCATCTGCGGGCTGCTGCGGGAGCGCGGCGGTCGTCTCTGTGTCGGCGGAGCAACCCTTGCCGCACGCAAACGCTATACGGCGGTCAGCTATGTGATGCAGAATGTGGATTTTCAGATCTTCGGCGCAAGCCTATACAATGATCTTCTGCTCGGCAATGAGGAGGCGGAGGACATCGATGCGCGCATTCGTACGGTGCTTGCGCAGTTCCGCCTGCTGCCGCTGATCGACGAGCATCCCATGCGGCTGTCGATGGGGCAGAAGCAGCGGCTTGTGATTGCTGCCGCCTGTCTTCTGCACAAGCGCATCGGTATTTTCGATGAGCCGACGAGCGGGTTGGACTACGGTAATATGCGGACGGTCTGCACGCTCATTGATGAATTTACGGGGGCGGAGAATGCCGCTATCATCATTACGCATGACTACGAGTTCATCATGAATTCGTGCAACCGCGTCATTCTCCTCGAGGATGGGCGGATTGCAGAGGATTTTGCACTGCGGGACGCAGCCGTACTTGAGCGGCTCTTCCGTGAGCGTATCAGATAACGATCCATTGGAGGAAAAACATCATGAATGCTTGGAAAATCAGCGACTTTGTCCTGATCGGTATACTCTCGGCACTGTACGGTGTGCTCGTGCTGGGCATCGGCGCACTCACTGTGCTGCTCTCGCCGGCGATGCACGCGCTGAGCCCCGCGCTCATCGGCGTGCTGCTCGGGACGGTGTTCCTGTTCGTCGTGAAGAAGATTCCGAAGTTCGGTGCGATTACCCTTTTTGTTGCGATCAGCACGGCACTCTTTGCCGGATTCTCGGGGATGATGTATGTGCCCTTCGTCGGCTCGGTGACAGCGGTCGCATTCGTCGTGGACGTGCTCGTGCGGCAGGTTGGGCAGCGCGTGCCCCTGCTCGCAACGGGCTATGGGCTGATACAGGCGGCGTACGTCTTTGGCGGCGCAATCCCGCTCCTCTTCTTCCTCGAGCAGGAGATGGTTCGCTGGCAGGAGGCGGGTATGGATATGGAGCGGATTCAGAAGTTCGTGGAGCACAGTACGGGTGTATTCCTCGCGGCGGGCATGGGGATTGCCTTTCTCGGAGGCTTCATCGGGATCTATATCGGCAAGCGGATCTTGAGGAAGCATTTTAAGGAATTGCGCTAATAGCAAGGACTGTTGTACGGAGAACGTAGCTCCTGCAACAGTCCTTTTTTATGAAAAGAAATCTCAATTATTTGTTTTGTTTATAGATCGTGTCTTAGGATATTGACTTTTTATATGAAAGCAAATACAATGATGAAAACATGAATCCCGAGTAATTTTGTAAGGATTAAACAACAGGTTATTTTAAGGAGAGTTTGCTATGGCAGATGTATTGCTGCAAATAAAGGATCTTCATGCGGGCGTGGAGGGCAAGGAGATTCTAAAGGGACTGAATCTCACCGTTTGCAAAGGCGAGGTGCACGTCATCCTTGGGCCGAACGGCTCGGGCAAGTCGACGCTGATGAATGTCATCATGGGGCATCCGAAGTATGAGATGACGGGCGGCAGCCTTGTACTCGAGGGGGAGGACATTGGCGAGCTGCGTGCGTTTGAGCGTGCGCGGCGCGGACTGTTCCTCGCATTCCAGACGCCGGAGGAGATCCCCGGCATCACGGTGGAGAATATGATCCGCACGGCGCGTCAGATGATGACGGGCGAAAAGGTGAAGCTCATGCCGTTCCGCAAGGAGCTGAATGCGATGATGGCAGAGCTGAAGATTGACCCGAGCTATGCACAGCGTTATCTCAATGTGGGATTCTCGGGTGGCGAGAAGAAGCGCAGTGAGGTGCTGCAGCTGCTCATGCTCCAGCCGAAGTTGGCACTGCTTGACGAGACCGATTCGGGGCTTGATGTGGATGCCGTACAGATTGTGTCCGAGGGTGTGTCAAAATTCCATACAGCGGAGAATTCCTGTCTCATCATTACACATAACGCGCGTATTCTTGATAAGCTGAAGGTGGATCGTGTGCACGTGGTCGCGCAGGGGAAGATTGTGCGCGAGGGTGGTGCAGAGCTTATTCAGCAGATCAACAAGGAAGGTTTTGCCAATATCCTTGCGGCGCAGGATCAAGTGGGGTGAGCCGAATGGGGGATTTTGTACCGAAGAAAAAGACGCAGGTCGCCGACATTGAGCGGACGATTTACGATATTACCAATGAAGATCGCTCGGCGTATAAGTCGCAGTCGGGGCTGACGGAGGAGATTATCCGCGACATTTCGGAGAAGAAGAATGATCCGCAGTGGATGCTTGATTTTCGTCTGAAATCATTGGATGTTTACCATGCGATGCCAATGCCCGCATGGGGGCCTGATCTCTCCGAGCTGAATATGGATGAGATCGTGACCTATGTGCGCCCCGATGCGAAGATGGTCGGGGACTGGAACGAGGTGCCCGAGGACATCAAGGATACATTCGACCGTCTGGGGATTCCCGAGGCAGAGAAAACGTCGCTCGCAGGGGTTGGCGCACAGTACGACTCTGAGGTGGTCTACCACTCGATTCAAGAGTCGCTCGTGGAGCAGGGCGTTGTGTATACGGACATGGAGACGGCGCTGCAGGAGTACGGTGACATCGTTCAGCAGTATTTCATGACGCTTGTGCCGCCGAAGGCGCATAAGTTCGCCGCGCTGCATGGTGCGGTCTGGTCGGGTGGCTCGTTCGTCTATGTACCCGAGGGGATCAAGGTGGATATCCCGCTGCAGTCCTATTTCCGACTGAATGCGGCGGGGGCAGGGCAGTTCGAGCACACGCTCATCATTGTGGAGAAGGGCGCGAGCCTACATTTCATCGAGGGGTGCTCTGCGCCGAAATACAATGTGACGAATCTCCATGCGGGCTGTGTCGAGCTGTTCGTCAAGGAGGGGGCGCGGCTGCGCTACTCGACGATCGAGAACTGGTCGCGCAATATGATGAACCTCAACACGAAGCGCGTGAAGGTGGAGAAGGATGGCGCGGTCGAGTGGGTATCCGGCTCGTTTGGCTCGCACGTCTCGATGCTCTACCCGACGAGCATTCTGCACGGGGAGAATGCGACCTGTGAGTTCACAGGTGTCACGTTCGCCTCGAAGGGGCAGGAGCTGGACACGGGCGCGACGGTGATCTTTGACGCGCCGAATACGTCGGCGAATATCAGCACGCGCTCGATCTCGAAGTCGGGCGGTGTCGCGATCTACCGCAGTGGGGTCAAGGTGACGCCGCGTGCGGTCGGGGCAAAGTGCTCGGTCAACTGCGAGTCGCTGATGTTGGATGCGGAGTCGCGCAGCGATACACTCCCCGTGATGGATGTTGCGTGCGATGCGGTGGACATCGGACACGAGGCGAAGATCGGGCGGATCAGCGACGAGGCGATTTTCTATCTGATGAGCCGCGGGATCGACGAGGAGGAGGCGCGTGCGATGATTGTGCGCGGCTTTGTCGAGCCGATTGCGAAGGAACTGCCGCTTGAGTATGCAGTTGAGATGAACAACTTGGTCAATATTGAGCTGGAAGGAACGATGGGGTGATGGCAATGCAGGACGTGTTCAGCCGTATCCCCATGCCGACATGGCACTGGCTGGGGGTCAATGATCTCCCCGTGCCTGCGGGGCTTGCGGATACCAACGATGAGATCAGGCTCTCCGTCGCTGCGGGGGAGCGTTCAAAACATATTGTGGAGCTGCGCGAAAACGGGGCGCAGGAGATCTATGTGGATGTTGCCGAGGGCGCAGACCTTGCGCTGACCTACATCCAGTTTGCGCCGACGGATGCGCCTGCCGCGAGCCGCATTCACGTAAATGTGGCGCGTGGGGGGCTGTTCTCCTGTACGCTCGTCGAGGCGGGGGCGGCACATACGGCATCGGAACTGCGCGTGACGCTCGCGGGCGATGAGGCGCGCGCGGATGTCTGGGGGCTGTACTTTGGCGATGAGAAGCGCAAGATCGACCTCAACTATATCATCCGTCAGGAAGGCCGCCGTACGGACGCGAATATGCAGGTGCGCGGTGCGCTGTTGGACCATAGTGTCAAGACGTTCCGCGGGACACTGGACTTCATTCAGGGGGCGCGCGGCTCGGTCGGCAAGGAGGACGAGGAGGTCACGATTCTCTCGCCCCATGCACGCAATCGGAGTGTTCCGCTCATGCTTTCACACGAGGGCGATGTGGACGGGCATCACGCAGTCAGCATTGGGCGGATGGACGAGGACAAGCTCTTTTATCTGATGAGCCGAGGGCTCGACGAGCGTGCGGCGCAGCAGCTGATTGTCGAGGCATCCTTTGAGCCGGTGCTGGCCCGCATTGAGAGTGACGAACTGCGCACGGAGATCGGCAGCTACCTTGAGAGGAGACTTTTGGGTGGAACGCAGGAATAACGAGTATTTGCAGGATTTTCCGATCCTGCAGACGAAGATGAACGGTCGCCCCATTGTCTACCTCGACAACGGAGCGACGACGCAGAAGCCGGAGGCGGTCATCAAGGCGGTCGCCGACTACTGCACCTACTGCAACGCAAATCCGCATCGGGGGGCATACGAGCTGTCGGTCAAGGCGACGGATATCTATGAGACCGCGCGTGTGCGGACGCAGCAGTTCATTGGTGCGGCACGCTCTGAGGAGATCATCTTTACGAAGAATGCGACGGAGGCGCTGAATCTCGTCGCATACAGCTACGGACGCGCAAATATCCGCGAGGGCGATGAGATTGTTATCACCATCTCGGAGCATCACAGCAATATTGTTCCGTGGCAGTTCGTTGCAAAGGCACGCGGGGCGACGCTCAAGTACATCTATCTTGCGGAGGACGGCAACCTATCGGCAGAGGATATTGCGGCACAGATCACGGAAAAGACGAAAATTGTCGCTGTGACACATGTGTCGAATGTGCTCGGTCTTGTCAACGATGTGCGTACGATTGCCGACCGCGCTCATGCGGTCGGGGCAGTGATCGTCGTGGACGGCTCACAGAGCGTTCCGCACATTGCGGTGGATGTGCAGGCGATGGATGCGGATTTCTTCGCATTCTCGGGGCACAAGATGCTCTCCCCGATGGGGATCGGCGTGCTCTACGGGAAATATCATATTCTCGATGCCATGCCGCCGTTCCTCTTTGGCGGCGATATGATCGACTATGTAGGCGAGCAGGAGACAACCTTTGCGGAGCTGCCCGCGAAGTTCGAGGCGGGCACGCAGAACGTCAGCGGTGCATCGGGGCTGATCGCGGCGATCGACTATCTCGAAAAGGTTGGATTTGATCGCATCGAAACGATCGAGCGCGATCTCATTTCCTACGCGCTGCCGAAGCTGCGCGAATTGCCCTTTGTGGAGCTCTATGGCTGTGACAGTATGCGCGACAACAAGACGGGCATCATCACGTTCAACGTGATGGACGTACACCCGCATGACGTTGCGTCGATTCTCGACAGCTACGGTGTTGCCATCCGCGCGGGGCATCACTGCGCACAGCCGCTGATGCGCTATCTCGGGCAGAATGCGACCTGCCGTGCAAGTTTTTACCTCTACAACACACACGAGGACATCGATCAGTTCATCGAGGCCCTGAAAAAGGTACGGGGGGTGCTCGGCTATGGCGACTGAGGGATCGGCACTCAGCGATCTCTATACGGAGGTTATCGGCGAGCACAGTCGCTCGCCCGAGAACAAGGGAGCACTTGCCACCGCGACGGTGCGCGAGCGCGGACATAACCCAAGCTGCGGCGATGAGATCACGCTTGAGCTCGAGATTGCGGACGGTGTTATAAAGGACGCCGGCTTTACTGGTGTTGGCTGTGCAATCTCGCAGGCGAGCACAGACATCATGATCGACCTGATGCGCGGCAAGACGGTCGAGGAGGCGCACAGGCTTGCCCAGCTCTTCACCGCGATGATCAAACGCGAGGTGACAGATGACAGTGCTCTTGAGGAGCTGGATGAAGCCATTGCGCTCAAGAATATCTCGAATATGCCCGCGCGTGTGAAATGTGCGGTGCTTGCATGGCATACGCTTGAGGACCTCTTAAAAGAAGGACAAACGTCATAAGACAAGGGCTGCTTTGGGAAGTTTTTGCTTCTCGGAGCAGTCCTTTGTCATTTTTCATCGCGCGGCTACTAGCTTTTTTGTGGATGCGCATGTATAATAAAAAAGTATTGCATAATTAGAATAACAGAAAAGGTGGGATTTCGATGCGGATGACAACGGCAATGAAAGGCATCGCTCTTGGCATCGCAGTGCTTGGGCTCGGCATGATGGCGGGCTGCGGCGGCGATCAGAAGGCAAGCGGTGAGAAGTCGTATAAGATCGGCATTGTCCAGCTGGTTGAGCACAATGCTCTCGATGCAGCGAATCGTGGGTTCGTGGATGGACTCAAGGCGCGCGGCTATGAAGAGGGCAAGAATCTCACGATTGATCGCCAGAATGCACAGGCGGATCAGTCGAACCTCCAGAACATCGCGCAGCGTTTCGTCAGTGACAAGGTAGATCTCATCTGTGCGATTGCAACACCGGCGGCGCAGTCCGTGGCGAACGCAACGAAGGACATTCCCATCGTCGGTACGGCGATCACCGACTATGTGAGTGCAAAACTCGCGCAGACGAATGAGAAGCCGGGGGCAAACATCACGGGGACGAGCGATCTCAACCCGATCAAGGAGCAGATCGATCTGCTCATCAAGCTCTATCCAAATGCGAAGACAATCGGTACGATCTACTCCTCGAGTGAGGTCAACTCTGAGATCCAGATCAAGGCGATGACGGAGTACGCCACATCGAAGGGACTCAAAGTGCGTGCGGCGACGGTCTCGACCGTCAACGACATCCCACAGGCGGCACAGAGTCTTGTCAATGATGTGGATGTGTTCTACGAGCCGACGGACAATGTCATCTCCTCCTCGATCCCGACGCTCGTAGGTGTGACGGATGCGGCGGGCAAGGCAGTGATCTGCGCCGAGCCGTTCATGGTGACGGGCGGCTGTCTCGCGACCTATGGCATCGACTACTACAAGCTTGGCGTTCAGACGGGCGACATGGCGGCGGACATTCTTGAGGGCAAGAAGAAACCTGCGGATATGTCGATCGAGACAGCACGCGACCTGACGCTTGTTATCAGCAAGGGCAACGCGGCAAAGTTGGGACTGACGATCCCGGAGGATGTGCTCAAGGATGCAACCCTGGTGGACTAATACAGACATAGAAAAGGTGGGGATTCGATGCAGATAACAAAACTCGCAAAATGTGCTGCGCTTGGCATCGCCGCCCTCGGGATTCTGGCATCGGCAGGATGCGGGCAGCAGGCAGAGAAAGGTGAGAAAACATACAAGGTCGGGATTGTTCAGCTCGTGGAGCACAGTGCGCTCGACGATGCAAATCGCGGCTTTGTGGACGGACTCAAGGCGCGCGGTTACGAGGAAGGCAAGAACCTCACGATCGACCGCCAGAATGCACAGGCGGATCAGTCCAATCTCCAGAATATCGTGCAGCGTTTTATCAGCGACAAGGTAGATCTCATCTGTGCGATTGCAACCCCGGCGGTGCAGTCGGCGGCAAACGCGACAAAGGATATCCCCATCGTCGGCACGGCGGTGACGGACTATGTGAGCGCGAAGGTTGTAAAGTCGAACGATGCACCGGGCGGCAACGTCACAGGAACGAGTGACATGAGCCCGATCACCGATCAGATTGACCTGCTCATGAAGCTCTATCCGAATGCGAAGACGATCGGCACGATCTACACGTCCAGTGAGATCAACTCGGAGATTCAGGTCAAGGCAATGACGGAATATGCCGCGTCGAAGGGGCTCACGGTGCGCACGGCGACCATCTCGACGGTCAACGATATCCAGCAGGCGGCGCAGAGCATGGTCGGCGAAGTGGACGTGTTCTACGAGCCGACGGACAATGTGATCGCATCGGCGATGCCGACGCTCACGAGCATCACAGATGCGGCGGGAAAAGGTGTGATCTGTGCCTTTGAGGGCGGTGTCACCGCAGGTGCTCTTGCGACCAAGGGCGTTGACTACTACAAACTCGGTGTCCAGACGGGTGAAATGGCGGCGGATATTCTTGCGGGTAAGGCGAAGCCATCGGATATGAAGATTGAGACGGCACATGATCTCGTAGTTGTCATCAACAAGAAAAATGCGGAGAAAATTGGTCTGACGATTCCTGCCGATGTACTGAACGGCGCGACGATTGTGCCGTGAGAATGGTTGAACACAGCGGAGCGGGCACGCAGCGTGTCCGCTTTTTTACTGAAATTGAGGAGTGACGTTATGGATCTCGTCATTGCGACGGCGGCGCAGGGTGTCCTGTGGGGACTCTATGCGCTCGGTGTCTATCTGACTTATCGCGTTTTGGATATTGCCGATCTGACGGTCGAGGGGAGCTTTCCGCTGGGAGCTGCTGTTGCCGCCTCCATGCTTGTTGCGGGCTATACGCCGCTGACGGCAATTCTCGCTGCCTGTGCGGCAGGATGTGTCTCTGGCATTGTCACAGGCTTTTTCTGTACGAAGCTCAAGATCCCCGCCCTGCTTGCGGGCATTTTGACGATGATCGGGCTGTACTCCATCAATCTGCGTGTCATGGGCAAGGCAAATCTGCCGCTCCTCCAGCAGGAAACGCTTTTTACCGAGTGGAATATCTGGGGGCTGGATGCGGCGACGAATATCCTCCTCATCGGCACGGTCGTCGTTGTGCTTGCAATCCTGCTCACGTACTGGTTCTTCGGTACGGAGCTGGGGACTGCCATCCGTGCGACGGGGGCGAATCCGCATATGATTCGTGCGAACGGTGTCAATACGGACGTGATGATCGTCCTCGGACTGCTTCTCTCGAACGGCATGGTCGCGATCTGCGGCGCACTGGTCGCACAGAGCAACGGTTTTGCCGATGTCGGCATGGGCACAGGCACGATCGTCATCGGTCTTGCGTCTGTGATCATCGGCGAGGTGCTCTTCGGCACGCGCAGCTTTAAGAACTGGCTGATCTCCGTTGTGCTCGGCTCTGTCGTCTACCGTGCAGTCATTGCCGTTGTGCTCCAGCTCGGTATGCCGCCGAATGATCTCAAGCTCTTTACGGCGATTCTCGTGGCAATCGCGCTCTCTCTGCCTCTCATTCAGTCGAAATACCATGCAATGAAGAAGGGGGCAGAGTAATGCTGCGCATAGAGGACATCAAAAAGACGTTCAATCCGGGAACGATCACGGAGAAGAAGGCTCTTTCGGGCATTACGCTTCACCTGAAACCGGGCGATTTTGTCACGGTGATCGGCGGCAATGGTGCGGGCAAGTCCACACTGATGAATGCAATTGCTGGCGCGATCTCCGTGGATACGGGCAAGATTTTGATTGCGGGCGAGGACATAACGAAGTGGCCGGAACATCGCCGCGCGAAGTTCATCGGGCGCGTCTTCCAAGATCCGATGATGGGGACGGCGGCGCGCATGATGATCGAGGAGAACCTTGCGATTGCTGCGCGGCGTGGGCAGACACCAACGCTGCGTTGGGGCTCGACGAGCGAGATGCGCGACGTGTTCCGCGAGAAGCTTGCGCGTCTGAAACTTGGGCTTGAGGAGCGTCTCTCCTCGCGTGTGGGGCTGCTCTCGGGTGGACAGCGACAGGCACTGACCCTTCTTATGGCGACGCTTGTGAAGCCGAATCTCCTGCTCCTCGATGAGCACACGGCGGCACTCGACCCCAAGACGGCGGCGAAGGTGCTCGAGCTGACCGAGCAGATTGTGACGGAGGATCAGCTCACGACCCTCATGATTACCCACAACATGAAGGACGCACTGCGCTACGGCAACCGTCTCATCATGCTGCACGAGGGACGCATCCTCTTCGATGTGCCGCAGGAGAAAAAGCAGGGGCTCACGACGCGCGACCTCCTATCGATGTTCGAGCAGGCGGCGGGCAGCGAACTCGCTAATGACAGTTTACTGCTAAGCTAATCGAACATTAACGCCCTTCACAACGCGTTCTAAGTCGATTCCGTTATATTATCCATGAAAGCAAGAGATACTAAGAACACAGATATGCGTTCGCCTTCTCTGACTTTCGATGCGTATTCTGCGGTCTTCCCTTCCGCAGAATTCACATACATTCCCTACATTTCTTTCTCTCTATCGAAAATACGCCTCCTGCTGCCCGGCGGGAGGCGTATTTTCTTGTGCAAATACGGGATTGCGTCCTTGCTATTTTGGGGATTCGTAGTAAAATAGAAGAAGGAATCGAACAGATGGACGGAGGTGCGCGATGGGGAAGGGATGGCCGGAGAGCGTTTTGGAGCGTCTAGCGGCGTACATTTATCGTGACGAGGCGATTCCGAACGCGCCCGCCCCTACGCCAAAACCTCCAACACCGAAGCTGCTGCGTGCGATGCGTTCGCTGGTCACGACCACACGCGACGCTTGGCAGTCACGCGCGGAGCTCTTTCTGAAGCAGGCGCGGCTGATGGCGGCCTACGAGGACAACTACGTTTACAACGGCACGGTCAACCAGTATTTTCCAACGTATGACTCGCTCTCGGATGCGCAGCTGCGTGGCTATTTCACATGGCGGACGGCGGTGCGGCAGGGACGGGTCGAGAAGCGGGGGATGTCCTATGCGTCTCTCTACGTCTATGAACTTCTGCATCTCATCGGGTGCAGGGATGCACAGGACGGCTATGAGAAGCTGCATTCCTTCTGTGAGGCATATCGCGCGCTTGACCCGCAGATCGGTCACTATATTGTGCATTGGGAAGATGAGTTCGTTATCTACTATGGGCTTGATTCCAAACTGATTACATGGCGTGGGAATGCCCTCTCATATCGGGAACAGGATGATGCCATCTGTACGGTGCTTCATCGCACGGAGCATACGACAGAGGAAACAATGGCGGCGGTCTGCGCTCTCTCCTCCTATCGCCTGGAGCGCTCGAAGCTCTACCGTGCTCATACGGCGGAGGTGAATGCAGTCGCGCTCCGCGTGCTGGATCGCGCTGCGGAGTACTATGAGAAGCATCGTCAGATCAGTTTCTTTGACGATTTGATTGCCGTGGAGCAGACTGCGCCCGTCCGCCTCTTTTCTTCAGCGGTATTTCAGCCGCCTAAGGAGGAGCCGGATCGCGTCTATGAGGTGGATCCTCTGCGCCGCTATGAGTGCGTGAGCGGGTACTGGACGCTGCACTCGTATGAGCGTCCCGAACGTGCGGCACAGCGTCTGGGCGTGTTTTTGCGCGGTGTGGATGCCGGACTGCGTGCACATTTTGGAATCACAGCGATCCAGCCGCCAAAGCTGAAAAAATGGCAGGCAAAAATAATTGATGAGGAGATTACCACGTTTCTTGCGGAGCAGAGGGCGGCAGAGACGCGGCGTGTCCGACTCGACTTTTCGCAGCTTGCGCGCATTCGTGCGGATGCCGATGTGACGCAGGAGCGGCTGATCGTGGAGGAGGAAGAGCCGCCGATGATGCCCTCTTTTGAGCCTTCGCCTGTCGTTCCTCCGCCATCCTCTGAGGATACGCTGCCCGCCGCTCCCGTCATGACAGAGGGGGCAGGGGATATCAATGGTCTGGATGCGGCGGAGCTTCGGCTGCTCCGCACACTCCTCGCTGACGGTGACCTCGCATGGGTGCGTACGGAGGGGCGGATGCTCTCCGTCCTCGTCGATGGCATCAACGAAAAACTGTACGATGATTTTGCGGACACGGTGATCGAGGGCGATCCGCCCGCCGTTGTTCCCGATTATCAGGACGAACTGATAGAAAGGTATCTGCATGGCTGCGAATGAACCGAAGAAAATCCCGCGCCGCATTGCCCAGACACTCGTGAATGCGCTCAAGGGCGGTGTTGTGCCGCGCATCGGTCTCCCGTACATCACCGTCGGACGGCGCAGCGAGATTGAGGCCCTGCTCTCCGATGTGGAGATGATCGAGGGTGGCGGGGCTTCGTTCCGCTTTATCGTTGGGCGCTACGGCAGTGGAAAGAGTTTCCTTTTGCAGACGATCCGCAGCTATGTCATGGCAAAGAATTTCGTCGTGGTGGATGCCGACCTCTCGCCCGAGCGACGCCTGCAGGGGACGCGCGGACAGGGGCTCGCGACGTACCGTGAGCTCATCCGCAATATGGCGACGAAGACAACGCCCGAGGGCGGGGCACTCACGCTCATCCTTGACCGTTGGATCAGCCGCGTGCAGCAGGAAATCGTGACGGAGGACGGTATCGCCCCCGAGTACCCCGGTTTTTCCGCTGCTGTTGACCGACGGATTGCCTCCATCATCTATGGGCTGAACGATCTCGTTCATGGATTTGACTTTACGCGGCTTCTGACGCTCTACTATCATGCCTATCGGGACGGCGATGATGAGAAGCGCGCACAGGTTGCGCGCTGGTTTCGTGGGGAGTATACGACAAAGACGGAGGCGCGGAACGATCTCGGTGTGAATATCATCATCACGGACGACGACTGGTACGAGTATCTGAAACTCTTTGCCGCATTCCTGCGCCAAGCGGGCTATGCAGGGATGCTCATCCTCATCGACGAGCTCGTGAACATCTACAAGATCCCGCACGCGGTCACGCGCCAGTACAACTACGAGAAGATCCTAACGATGTATAACGATGCGATGCAGGGACGCGCACAGCATCTCGGTATGATTCTCTGCGGCACGCCCGCCTGCATGGAGGACACGCGACGCGGGGTCTACAGCTATGAGGCTCTGCGCTCACGGCTCGCCGAGGGGCGATTTGCAGGGGAGCATCGTGACCTGCTCTCGCCCGTGATACGGCTCGCGCCGCTTACGCATGAGGAGATGCTCGTGCTTATCGAAAAGCTTGCCGCCATCCATGCGGAGCTCTATGGATATGCACAGATTGTCACGCAGGACGATCTCGCGGACTTCATCCGCATCGAGTTCGGACGGATCGGTGCGGACACACATATCACACCGCGTGAGGTCATCCGTGACTTCATTCAGGTGCTCGACATTATCTATCAAAATCCGACATTGAAACTCGCCGATTTGCTCGGTTCGGAGGAGTTTTCCTACGCACAGAATGAGGTGGAGGGCGCAGAGATCAGCGCACAGTTCGCGGAGTTCGAGCTATGAGCGTGTTCGACCGCTATGCGCCCTTCGTGCGTGATTATATCTACGCGCAGGAATGGCAGAGCCTGCGCGGCATCCAGATTGCGGCAGCGGAGGCAATCTTTGGGACGGACGATCATGTGCTCCTGACAGCGTCCACAGCGGCGGGCAAGACGGAGGCGGCGTTTTTCCCGATTATTACGCTCTTTCACGAGAATCCTCCCACATCGGTTGGATGTATCTACATCGGTCCGCTCAAGGCGCTGATTAACGACCAGTTCGAGCGTCTGACGGAGCTGTGCCACAGGGCGGACATCCCCGTCTGGCACTGGCACGGGGATGTGGGGCAGACGCATAAGGCACGCCTGATGAAACGCCCGTCGGGCATCCTGCAAATCACGCCGGAGTCGCTTGAGGCACTGCTCCTGCATCGGCACATGGCGATTCCAAAACTGTTCGGCGATCTGCGCTTTGTCGTGATCGACGAGCTGCACTCCCTCCTGCGCGGCGATCGCGGCGGGCAGACACTCTGTCTCATCGAGCGTCTTTCCCGCATTGCGGGCGTGCAGCCGCGCCGCATCGGGCTGTCGGCGACCATTGGCGATGTCAAGCGTGCAGGGGATTTTCTCGCGGCAGGGACGGGACGGGAGACCCTTGTGCCACAGATCGAGACAAAGGGGAGCAAGTGGCGGCTCTCCCTTGAGCATTTCTATGTGCGCGACACGCAGGCGGGGGAGGGACGCGACGACATTGTCGTGTCGGATGTTCTCGGTGCACCGACCGACACCCCGCCCGAGGCCGCCGATCCAGGGCTTGGCTATATCTTTGCACATACACGCGGGAAGAAATGCCTCGTCTTTGTCAACTCGCGTGAGGAGTGCGAGGCGGTGACAACGACGCTGCGCGCCTACTGTGAGAAACAGCATGAGCCGGATCGTTTCCTCATTCATCACGGGAATCTCTCCGCCGCATTCCGTGAGACGGCGGAGGCGCGAATGAAGGATGAGAACAGTCTCTTTACAACGTGTACGACGGCGACGCTCGAACTTGGCATCGATATCGGACGGCTCGAGTGTGCCTTTCAGATCGACGCACCGTGGACGGTCTCGTCCTTCCTCCAGCGCATGGGACGAACGGGGCGGCGCGGTCAGCCGCAGGAGATGCACTTTGTCGTGCGCGAGGACGCACCTGAGGCGCGTGCTCTGCTGCCCGCAACGATTCCATGGAAACTGCTGCAGGGGATTGCCCTTATCCAGCTCTATCTTGAGGAGCGCTGGGTCGAGCCGCCGCGCCTTGACCGTCTGCCGTTCAGCCTGCTCTATCATCAGACGATGAGCATCGCGGCATCCTGTGGGGAGCTCTCGCCGCGTGCACTCGCAGATCGTGTGCTCTCCCTGCACGTCTTTCATCGCATTACGCAGGAGGACTACCGTACGCTCCTGCGCCATCTGATCGCGCAGGAACATCTGCAGCAGACGGAGCGCGGCGGGCTCATCGTCGGGCTTGCGGGGGAGCGCGTTGTGCAGTCCTTTCGCTTCTACGGCGTCTTTCAAGAGAATGAGGAGTACACCGTCCGCTGCGAGTCGCAGGAGATCGGCACGATTGTCACGCCGCCGCCCGTTGGGGAGAAGATTGCGATCGCAGGGCACGTCTGGCGCGTGCTTGAGGTTGACCGCAAGCGTCACCTCGTGTACTGCGAGATGGTGAAGGGGAATGTGCCTGCCTACTTCGGCGAATGCCCCGGCGATATCCATACGCGCATCCTTGAGCGGATGCGGCAGGTCTTGCGCGAGGAGTTGATCCCGCCCTATTTGCTAAAAAATGCGGTCGCCCGTCTCACGCAGGCGCGTGAGACGGCACGACATTCGCGTGCGGCGGAGGATGTGCTCATCCCGCTCGGCGGAGAGATGTACGCACTTCTGCCGTGGCTCGGCAGCTATGCCTTCCTTGCACTTGAGCGATTCCTGCGCATCCGCTGCGGTGCGCGGCTCGGTCTGCGTGGATTTGAGTCCATGCGCCCGTACTTCATGCAGTTCACGATGAAGGTGACCCCGACGGAGTTCTTTCATATTCTTGCGGAGGAGGCGGCGGGAAACATCGAGCCGATGGAACTCCTCTATCCCGATGAGATCCCGATTTTCGACAAATACGATGAGTTCCTGCCGACGGAGCTTGTGCAGCGCGGATTCGCATACGGGATTCTGGATGTGAAGGGGATGCGAGCGGCGGTGTGTGCGTGGTCGAAGGCACGGATTGACAGCCCCGCGCGGTCGTGATAGAATACCCTTGCTGAGTAATCACATGCGGATGTGGCGGAACTGGCAGACGCGCTGGACTTAGGATCCAGTGCCGCAAGGCGTATGGGTTCGACCCCCTTCATCCGCACCATCTTGGCACATCGCCGACTGTTTTCAGTCGGCTTTTTTGGTCTACGTCAAAGGGTACGGACAAGCGTACTCCACGCAAACACTTAGTTACGCAAGTGATCGTGTGCTTATCTGCCTAAATACCTGCGGACTTCTTAAACGCGCTACGCTTGAACGAAAGAAATCCGCAGGGGGCAGAACGCCCCCTTTACTCACTTGCTCCACTAGGGTTTGCTTAGGAGCACGCTGTTCGCATCCTTCCGTAGCATTTATCATAGAACCTTTTTCCTATGGGGAGTGATCGTAATGTCCATTCTTGCTGCCTATGCCGTACCGCATCCACCTCTCATTATCCCTGCGATTGGCGCGGGACGGGAGCAGGAGATCTCTGCGACTGTTCGGGCGTATCACGAGACGATGCGCGCGGCGGCGGAACTGCGTCCCGATACCGTTGTCATCATCAGTCCGCACGCGACGGCATACGATGATTTCTTTCACATCTCACCGGGCACGGGAACGGAGGGAAACTTTGCCGCGTTCGGGCATCCCGAGATCTCCGTTGGCATTCCGTATGACGAGGATTTTGTGCGCGTCCTCACTGCTTTTGCGGGGCAGAAGGAGGTTCCTGCGGGAACGCTCGGGGAGAAACATCCGTCGCTTGACCATGGGACGATGATACCACTCTTCTTTTTGAGTGATTATCTGGGAGATGCACCGACCAAATTTGTCCGCATCGGTATTGCGGGGCTGCCCGCGCATACACATGCCCTGCTCGGGCAGTTGATTGCGGCGACGGCAGAGCGGCTTGGGCGACGTACTGTCTGCATCGCGAGCGGCGATCTCTCTCACCGTCTGATGGAGGGCGGTGCAAACGGCTTTGCACCCGAGGGCGCGGAGTTTGACGCACTCTGCACGGCATTCATGAAAACAGGGGATTTCCTTTCGCTCTTGCAGATTCCGGGCAGCTTTGCCGAGACGGCGGGGCACTGCGGGCTGAACGGTCTGTGGGTGCTCGCGGGTGTGCTCGACCGTACGGCGATGGATGCAGATCTGCACAGCTACGAAGCTCCATTTGGTGTGGGGTATGCCGTTGCCTCTTTTACTGTGACAGGTCGGAATGAGGCGAATGATTTCGCGGCGCAGCTCGTGCGTGCGGAGGATCGGGCGATTGCCGGACTGCGTGCGGCGGAGGATGATTATGTGCGGCTTGCACGCATGAGCATCGAGCATTTTGTGCGGACACATTCCTATCTGCCGCTTCCCGCAGAACTGCCGCAGGAACTGACGGAGAGCCGTGCGGGTGCATTTGTTTCACTCAAGAAATATGGCAAGCTGCGCGGCTGCATCGGGACGTTTGTGCCTGCGCAGCAGAGCCTTGCCGAGGAGATTCTCTACAATGCTGTGTCTGCCGCCGCGCACGATGGGCGTTTTGAACCAATCGAGGAGCATGAGTTGAGCCGTCTGGTTTATTCGGTGGACGTGCTAAGTACACCCGAACCGATTGAGTCGGCGGCACACCTCGATCCGAAGACCTATGGTGTGATTGTCAAGAGCCTGACGGACAATCGACGTGGGCTTCTCCTGCCCGACCTCGCGGGCATTGATACGGCAGAGCAGCAGATCGCCATTGCGCGTGAGAAGGCACGCATTCAGCCGAAGGAGCCGATTGCACTCGCGCGATTTACCGTGGTGCGACATACATGACGCAAAAGAACCCCACTCATGGAGATTATCCACGAATGGGGTTCTTTTTCCGATATATTTTTTACTGCACTGCAGCAGATTTCTCGCCGATCGCCGCGTTCAGTTCCTCGATCAGAGCGTCGATGTCGATGCCGTGTGCCATTGCACCCTGCTCGATGTTCTCGAAATGCGAAGCCGCGCAGCCGAGGCAGCCCATGCCCGCGTTCATCAGAACCTCGACAGTGTCAGGGTACGTCTGAACGATTTCGACGATGCTCATATCTTTTGTAATTGCCATGATAGACCTCCTATATGATGAAGATAATTGACAGTGAAGGGGGAATGCCCCTGATTGCTTCAAATTATAACACAAGATTTCAAAAATGGAAGTATCATTTGTGACATTTGCAGGAATGCTCATAAGAAAATATGTATACTTCTCTTGCTGCAAGCGGTGTGTGATGATTGACCTTCTCACTTTTTTTTGCTATAACATAACGAGTATATTTATTTTATTGAAAGAATATAACATGACTTCGGTCTGTGAAAGAGGTAATCATCGTGAGCAATCTTGAGGTTGGAATCGTTGGTCTGCCGAATGTGGGCAAGAGTACTCTATTCAATGCAATTACGAAGGCGGGTGCAGAGGCAGCGAACTATCCGTTCTGCACGATTGAGCCGAATGTGGGCGTGGTGGCGGTGCCGGATGCGCGTCTCAAGGTGCTGACAGAGCTCTACCATTCCAAGAAGACGACACCTGCAAGCGTTCGCTTTGTGGATATTGCTGGCCTTGTCAAGGGTGCGTCAAAGGGCGAGGGACTTGGCAATAAGTTCCTTGAGCACATCCGTCAGGTGGATGCCGTGGCACATGTCGTCCGCTGCTTTGAGAGCTCGGACATCACGCATGTGGAGGGGGCGGTCGATCCGCTGCGCGACATCGACATCATCGAGACGGAGCTCTGCCTTGCCGATCTCGAGGCGGTGGAGAAGCGTATGGCGAAGGTGACAAAGCTGTTGAAATCGGGCAGCAAGGACGCAAAGGCGGAACATACGGCACTTGAGTGTCTGAAGTCTGCACTCGATGAAGGGAAGCCCGCACGCGAAGTAGAGCTCACGGACGAGGAGCAGGCGATGCTGCGCGACCTGAACCTCCTCACACGCAAGCCGATTCTCTACATCGCAAATGTCGGTGAGGATGAGGCTGCTACGGCAGACGCGGAGAACCCGCATGTGCAGACGGTCAAGGAGTATGCGGCACGCACAGGGGCACAGGTGGTGACGGTGTCGGCACGGCTCGAAGAGGAGATTGCCGAGCTCGACGCGGAGGAGGCTGCGGTATTCCTTGAGGATCTGGGTCTCTCCGAGAGCGGGCTCGATCGTCTCATTCACGGAGCATTTGCCCTCCTAGGGCTTCAAACCTTCCTCACGGCGGGTGAGGATGAATGTCGTGCATGGACGATTACGCGCGGGACGACGGCACCGAAGGCGGCAGGGAAGATCCATACGGACTTCGAGCGCGGCTTCATCCGTGCCGAGATCGTGAACTATGATGATCTCGTATCGCTTGGCAGCGTGGCTGCGGCGCGTGACAAGGGGCTTGTCCGTCTGGAAGGCAAGGAGTACGTCATGCGCGACGGCGATGTGGTGAACTTCCGTTTCAACGTATAACATTTTCTGCGCCGCTCTGGACAAGCGGCGCATTTTGCGTTACAATTCATTCGGTCATTTTGAACGTTATGGAAGCACTGATAAATTCAGCCACATCATCTTGACGCATCTTTTTTGCCCGCACTGTGTCGGCAAATCCTCCACATAGCTTTGGCTATGCGTCCGGTTTGCCTCCTTGTTCGGACGAAAAAATCTACGCCAATCTGACGGACTTCATTTTATCAGCGATTCCTTATGAAAGGAAGTGAAGAGCATGGACGATACACCTTTGCAGCCCAACCCTCACATATGTATACCGTCCTCTCTTCGCCTCCGTACTTTGCGGTGACGGGAGAGGGCGGTCGGAAAGGAGCGTCCACCATTGCTGCAAATCTATAAATCCATGGAATCTGGTCCTCTGCAGGAGTTGTCACTCAAGACACTCACCAAGGGGGCATGGATCAACATTGTTAACCCGACCCCGTACGAGCTGAAGGTCATCAGTACACTCACGGAGGTTGACCCGGACTTCCTGCGCTCCGCGCTCGACGATGAGGAGCGGTCGCATACGGATGTTGAAGATGACTCGGTCATGATCCTGACGAATGTACCCGTCTATCGTGGCGAGGACAGCTACGACACACTGCCGCTCGCAATCATCCTCACGGACGAGCACATCATCACGGTCTGTCTTGAGGAAACGCCCGTGATGGCGGAGTTCAACGAGCGTACGGCGAAGCTTTTCCGTACCTATAAACGCACGCGCTTCCTCTTTCAGATCCTCTACAAGTCCGATGTGTTCTATCTGCGTTATCTGCGCCAGATCAGCAAACTCTCCGAAGAGATCGAGGACCGTCTCCGCCACGATATGAAGAACAGTGAGGTTCTGCGCCTTTTGCAGCTGCAAAAGGGCCTGACCTATTTCAATGCCGCACTGCGCTCGAACGGCGCGGTGCTTGACCGCCTCATGCGTTTGCGTACGAATACTTCGGTGCATCATATTTTCAAGATGTATGAGGAGGACGAGGACCTCCTTGAGGATGTTATCATCGAGAACAAACAGGCACGTGAGATGGTCGAGATGTACAGTACGATTCTCGCACGGCTTGCGGATACGTTCTCCTCGATTGTCTCGAACAATCTGAACCTCGTGATGAAGTTCTTAACGGCGATCACGATTATCCTCGCGATTCCGACGGTGATTTCAAGTTTCTTCGGCATGAATGTGCCTGTGCCGTACGAAGGTGATCCACTCGGTTTTATGCGTGTGGTCGTGATCGCGGTCTGTGTGTCTACGACCGTTGTCTATATGCTTTGGCGGAGGGATATGTTTTGATACGCGAGGCGCAGCTGCTGCGCGGCATTATCTTCGGTGATCGGAATACCGATGAGTATGTCTATATGCCCGCGAGTGAGATCGGCATAGAGAACCCGCTCTATGTATATGAGGAGGGCGGCAGCCGCCGTGACATCGACCTCGCCGAGGCACTTCATCTTATACGCGTGCGTGATCTCAGACCAACCATACATCCACTTCTTGGACGAACGAGCTGCTGAGTGCGGCTCGTTTTTTGATAGGAAGACTAGATATTTCTATCACAAAAAACAATGAGAAAAGGCAATGATTTCAACTCTTGAGAAAGTGTATCTTGTTTACAAGCCTGTTTTTACGTTGTATAATAAACAGAAAGTATAGAATCGGTATTCCTCCATAGATATTCTTTTTGATTCTTTCTATCAAAAGTGTGAGAGGGGACAAATTCTTTGCTCATGTGGTTATATTTTAATATTTTTGGAATGCAGACGTATTTCCATTGAGAGGGGAGCAGTAACATGGCCAAGAAAATGAAGACGATGGACGGCAACACGGCTGCCGGCTACATCTCTTACGCATTTACGGATGTAGCGGCGATCTATCCGATCACGCCGTCCTCGCCGATGGCGGAGCACGTTGACAGTCTTTCTGCAAAGGGGATGAAGAATATCTTCGGACAGAAGGTACGTCTTATCGAAATGCAGTCGGAGGCTGGCGCTGCCGGTGCAGTGCATGGCTCACTCCAAGCCGGCGCACTGACGACGACCTATACGGCATCGCAGGGGCTTCTGCTCATGATTCCGAATATGTATAAGATTGCGGGCGAACTCCTGCCGGGTGTGTTCCATGTCAGCGCACGCGCCATTGCGGCGTCCTCGCTGAATATCTTCGGCGACCATCAGGATGTCATGGCGGCACGCCAGACGGGCGTTGCCATGCTCGCAGAGTCGAGCGTGCAGGAGGTCATGGATCTCGCTGCGGTCGCGCATCTCGTTGCCATCAAGGGACGCATTCCGTTCATCAACTTCTTTGACGGATTCCGTACCTCGCATGAGATTCAGAAGATCGAGGTCGTGGACTATGCCGATCTCGCGAAGATTCTTGACTGGGATGCGGTCAATGAGTTCCGCCGCCGCGCACTCAATCCGGATCATCCGGCGGTACGCGGTACGGCACAGAACCCCGATATCTACTTCCAGGGACGCGAGGCGGTCAACCGTTACTACGATGCCATTCCCGAACTCGTTGAAGAGGCAATGGCGCAGATGGCAAAGATCACAGGCCGTGAGCACCATCTCTTTGACTACTACGGCGCACCCGATGCCGAGCGCGTCATCATTGCAATGGGCTCGGTCTGCCAGACGGCGGAGGAGGTTGCCGAATATCTCAACGCACAGGGTGAGAAGGTCGGTCTGCTCTCCGTTCACCTCTATCGTCCGTTCTCGGTCGAGCACTTCTTCAAGTATCTCCCGAAGACGGTGCAGAAGGTCGCCGTTCTCGACCGCACGAAGGAGCCGGGATCGCTCGGCGAGCCGCTTTACCTCGATGTCAAGGCGGCGTACTACAGTTCGGGGATGAACCCCGTCATCGTCGGCGGTCGCTATGGTCTCGGCGGCAAGGATACGACACCGGATCAGGTCTTCGCGGTCTATGAGGAGCTGAAGAAGGACGAGCCGATGCACGGCTTTACGCTCGGCATTGTCGATGATGTTACGCACCGCAGCCTCACTCCGATCCACGGCGATGTCAACCTCACGAAGCCGGGGACGACGGCGTGTAAGTTCTGGGGTCTCGGCTCGGACGGCACGGTCGGCGCGAACAAGAGCGCGATCAAGATCATCGGCGACAAGACGGATATGTATGCGCAGGCATACTTTGCTTATGACTCGAAGAAATCGGGTGGCATTACGATGAGCCATCTGCGCTTTGGCAAGTCGCCCATCATCAGTCCGTATCTCATCAACAAGGCGGACTTCATCTCCTGCTCGCAGCAGTCCTATGTCCGTCAGTACGACCTCCTTGCAGGTCTCAAGAAGGGCGGCACGTTCCTCCTCAATACGTTCTGGTCGGATGAGGAGCTGAACACGCACCTGCCCGCGTCGATGCGCCGCTACATCGCCTCCAACGACATTCAGTTCTACACGGTGGATGCGGTTCACATCGCCCGCGAACTCGGCCTTGGTGGCCGCTTCAACATGGTCATGCAGTCGGCGTTCTTCAAGCTTGCGAACATCATTCCCATCGACGACGCGGTCAAGTATCTCAAGGACGCAGTTGTTACATCCTACGGCAGCAAGGGCGAAAAGGTTGTCAACATGAACAACGGTGCGATCGATCACGGCATCGAGTCGCTCCATCGCGTGAATGTTCCTGCGGAATGGAAGGATGCGGTGGATGAGGAAGTGCCGGTCAATACAAAGACGCCGGAATTCATCACCAAGATCCAGAATGTCATGAACCGTCAGGAGGGCGACAAGCTCAAGATCTCCGAGCTGCTCAGCATGGAGGACGGCACGTTCCCCGTCGGCGGTACGGCATTCGAGAAGCGCGGCACGGCGATCTCCGTTCCCGTATGGCGTCCGGAGAAGTGCATCCAGTGCAACCAGTGTGCATTTGTCTGCCCGCACGCAACGATTCGTCCTGTGTTGACAACGGACGAGGAGCTTGCTGCAGCACCTGAGGGGATGCAGTCCGTGAAGTCGCGTCCGGCGAAGGGGATGAACCTCACCATCGCCGTTTCGACGCTCGACTGCCTCGGCTGCGGCAACTGTGCGCAGGTCTGCCCGGGCAAGGCTCTCGATATGACCCTGCTCGACGACAACCTCCGCGATGCGCAGAAATACTTTGACTATGGTGTAGACACGGAGAAGGTTTCGGTCAAGAACGTCCCGATGAAGAAGACGACGGTCATCGGCTCGCAGTTCGAGCAGCCGCTCTTCGAGTTCTCGGGTGCGTGCGCAGGCTGCGGTGAGACACCGTATGCAAAGCTTGTGACACAGCTCTTCGGCGACCGCATGATGATTGCGAACGCGACGGGCTGCTCCTCCATCTGGGGCGCGAGCGCACCTGCAATCCCGTATACGAAGAACCCGAAGGGCTACGGTCCTGCATGGGCAAACTCGCTGTTCGAGGACAATGCGGAGTACGGACTCGGCATGCTGCTCGGCACAAAGGCAGTGCGAGAGTCGATCGCATCTGCTGTGACACAGGCACTTGAGGAAAAGAAGGGGTCTGCCGAGCTTCAGGCAGCGATGCAGCTCTGGCTCGAAAAGCGCGACAGCGGCGAGGGTACGCGTGACCGTGCCGACCTCCTGCGCGAGCTCCTTGAGAAGGAGAAGGGCACGGACGAGCTCCTCTGCCGCATCTACAAGGACAATGACTACTTCGTCAAGCGTTCGCAGTGGGTGTTCGGCGGCGATGGCTGGGCATACGACATCGGCTTCGGCGGTGTGGATCACGTGCTTGCCTCCGGAGAGGATGTCAACGTCATGGTCTTTGATACCGAAGTCTACTCGAACACAGGCGGACAGGCATCGAAGTCGACCCCTGCGGCGGCGATTGCAGAGTTCGCGGCAACGGGCAAGAAGACGAAGAAGAAGGATCTCGGCATGATGGCTATGTCCTACGGCTATGTCTACGTGGCGCAGATCGATATGGGTTCCGATCAGAATCAGGTACTCAAAGCGATCAGCGAGGCGGAGGCATATCCGGGACCGTCCCTCATCATTGCCTACTCGCCGTGTATCAACCACGGAATCCGTAAGGGCATGGGCTGTGCACAGCTTGAGGGCAAACTTGCCGTCGAGTGCGGCTATTGGGCGAACTATCGCTACAACCCGCAGCTCATCGAGGCGGGCAAGAATCCGTTCACGCTCGACTCCAAGGAGCCGGACTTCTCGAAGTTCCAGGAATTCCTGCTCGGCGAGAACCGCTACATCAGCCTCAAGAGCAACTTCCCCGAGGCGGCGGAAGCACTCTTTGAGAAGACCCAGAAGGATGCTGAGACACGCTACAATAATTACAAGAAACTCGCAGGTAAGGCGTAAGCCGTTGTGAGATCAGGGCTGCCGTGAATGTTCTTCACGGCAGTTTTTCTTATCTCGTCAAGAGCCATCTGAAAGTATTGGATAATAACGTCTATATTGACACAGACAATCTATGAAAAGCCTCTGAATGAAAGTATTCAGGGGCTTTTCAGCGTCTTCTCCTATAATCGTCCATAACATCGAAAGTTTATAACGAATGTTTTTCGCTAAAGGAGATGTGGATCATGAACTATGGCAAACGGATTGCAGGAATCGCATTGGGAGCTGTGCTCATCAGCGGAGCAACGGTGGAAGCGGCTGTTCCGCAGGATGCACTGGTCATCGGCGGCATTGCGTACGGTGCGTCCGAGTCCTATGTGCGCAGCGTCTACGGTGCACCGCGTGAGGTTGAGACGAAGTATAACCCCATCTATGCCGGCGGACAGGCAACCGAATGGGAGTATGGCAATGACTTTGATATCGTCTTTGTGGACGGTGCTGTTCGCCAGGTCGAGATCGGCGCTCGAAATGGGGTACAAACGGCTGCAAATATTGCGGTTGGCACGGATGTCAATACGTTGATTGCAGCGTACGGGCAGCCGGATGTCATGCGCGGCGACCAGTATATCTACTTTGTGAATGGCGACAACTCGATCGGATTTGTCTTTGAGATTGAGGCCAACCGTGTCGATGAGATCAAAATGGGTGTGATTCGCTAATGGTGTCTTGCTATGGGGAAGTGTGCGGGACTATTTGAGCGTATGAAGGGAAACACGTTCCAGGGGAGAGAGAATCTTTGAACATACGGATGTGTGCCGTCTTTGTTGGAATTGCGGTCATTGCAGGTGTTGCAGCGAGTGTTGTCGTGGATCAGTTTCGCTCTGCGGTGACAGCCCCGCAGAGTGATGGTGGCAGGAGGATCACCATTGCCCGTGACTCCGTGGAGAAAACACTCTCTGCAGACGATGCGGCAAAGCGTGAGGCTGAGGTGCTGCGACAGCACCGTGCGGAGGAGCAGAGGACGGCGGCGCGGATTTCCCGCGAGGCACTGCTGCTTGGTGATATTGCGTATGGCGCAGCAGAGGCAGATGTGCGTGCTCTCTATGGAGCACCACTTGAGACGGAGTCGGAACGATCTATGCGTTATGCAGGGAAAGCGGTTGTCGAATACGAATACGGAGATCATCTGTCGCTTGACTTCGTTGACGGTTTTGTGCGCCTCGTCAAAGTCTCGGAGCGCAGCACCCTCGCATCAGGCAAGGGCGTGTGCATCGGAACACCCGTGGAGGAGCTTCGCCGCGTCTATGGTGAACCAAGTATGGTGTATGGCGAAGACTACATCTACTTCTCTGAGGAAGACCCGACCATCGGCTTTGCCTTTGAAATTAAGCATGGCCGTGTGGAGGAAATAAAGATGGGGGATTTGGGGCTTTAGCCTCATAGCAAAAAAATATACGCTTTCCAAGGAAAGAGGATTTTATCTGAGGGTGCATATGTGCTCTCAGTTTTTTATTGACATAAATATCTTTATATCGTAATATATGGATATATCGATTAGATAAAAGGAGGAGTTCATGTGAGCAAGTATATTATTGTCGGTGGGGTAGCAGGCGGAGCGACGGCTGCGGCACGTCTGCGCCGATTGGATGAGCATGCGGAGATCGTTCTCTTTGAGCGTGGGGAGGATATATCCTTTGCAAACTGTGGGCTTCCGTACTATGTGGGCGATGTCATCGCTGAACGGGGGGACTTGCTCCTCCAAACTCCTGAGAAGTTCCGTGGGATGTATAACGTCGATGTGCGTGTATGCAGTGAAGTCACGCGTGTGAATACGGAAAATCGTACCGTAGAGGTGCGCTCTGCGGACGGCGTATATACGGAAAGTTATGATGCGCTGCTGCTCTCGCCGGGGGCAAAGCCGCTGCGTCCGCCAATCCCCGGCATCGATCATCCGCGTATTGCGACGCTGCGCAGTGTGCAGGATGCGGATCGCATTCGTTCCCTCGTTGGTACGGGCGGCAGCGTTGTTGTGGTCGGCGGCGGCTTCATCGGCGTGGAGCTTGCGGAAAATCTGCGTGAGCGAGGGCTGTCTGTTACTCTGGTCGAGGCAATGCCGCATATCCTTCCGATCTTTGACACAGATATGATTTCTTTGCTTGAGGATGAGCTGCGTAGGCACGGCGTAGAGCTTGCGCTTGGGGATGGCGTTGCCGGATTTGAGGAGCAGGAGGATGGTGGGATCTGCGTACGTCTTTCCAGTGGGCGTACGGTACATGGGGATTTCGTCGCGCTTGCGATCGGCGTGCGTCCCGATACCGCGTTCCTCGACGGGAGCGGTATTGCGCTCGGGGAGCGCGGGCACATTCTTGTCAATGAATATATGCAGACCAATATCCCTCATGTCTATGCTGTTGGGGATGCGGTGCTGACCCGCTCCGTACAGACGGGAAAAGCGACGGCACTCCCGCTCGCAGGTCCTGCGAATCGGCAGGCGCGTCTGGCGGCAGATCATATGGCAGGGGAGGCACGTGCCTATCGTGGTGTCATCGGAACCGCTGCGCTCAAGGTATTTGGTCTTACGGCAGCGGCAACGGGGCAGAACGAGCGAGCCCTCCAGTCAGCGGGCATGGTGTACGGAAAGGATTATCGCTTTACGGTGATTTTCCCGCGCCATCATGTGACCTATTATCCGGGGGCAGAGGAGGTTGCACTCAAGCTGATTTTCCGTCTTTCGGACGGTGTTGTACTGGGGGCGCAGGCAATCGGTGCGGAGGGCGTGGACAAGCGCATCGATGTTCTTGCCTCTGCCATCGGGCGGTCGCTCACGGTTGCAGATTTGGAAGAGTTTGAGCTGTCCTATGCACCGCCGTATTCCGCAGCGAAAGATCCCGTGAATATGGCCGGCTATGCAGCAGAAAATATTCTGCGGGGCAGGAGCACTCCGCTTCTCCCGCACGAGCTTTCGGCAGAACTTGCGGCAGGCGCGATGCTCATTGACGTGCGGCCGCCGGAGGAATATCATGCGGGCGAGATTGCAGGAGCGCAGCGCATTCCGTTGCCTCGGCTGCGCGAGCGTCTGCATGAATTTGATCCGCAGGTACCGATCATCGTCTGCTGCAAGATGGGGCTGCGCGGCTATCTTGCGGAGCAGATTTTGCGGGCACATGGTCTCACTGTAAAGAATCTGGTCGGCGGCTATACCTACATGAAGATGCAGTGCGAAGGAGAGAAGTCATATGGTGCTTGAGGATCAGGAACGTCTCGAGGAGGCCGCAGATTTTTTGCGGGCATTGGCACATCCCGTACGGCTCTGCATTGTACGCCGCCTTTTGCGCGAGGGGAGCTGTAATGTCTCCTATATGCAGGATTGTCTGGATGCACCGCAATCCACCGTGTCGCAGCATCTGAGCAAGCTGCGCCAGGCGGGGCTGATCCGTGGAGAACGCAGCGGGCTCGAGGTTGCTTATCAGTTGAAGGATGAGCGTGTTGCAAAGATCTTGCGTGCCCTGCTCTGTGGGGCAGACGAGGAGGGGGCGGCTCATGGGGACGAGGAAACGGCCACTCCCTGTTGTTGAACGCGGAAGCTGCGTTGCCTGCGGAACGTGTCAGAGTGTGTGCCCGCGTGGAGCAATCTCCGTTAGGCGCGGGCTCTATGCGGTGGTCGATCCTGCACGCTGTGTCGGCTGCGGTATGTGCAGTCGTGAGTGTCCGGCGGAGATCATACGAATGGAGGTGTGCCCATGAGGACGAGGGGCAAGCGATGGTATCAATATTTTTGGATCTTCTCCATCGTGTATTTCTCACTGGGCTTTGTCAATATTCTGTTCGCATGGCTCGGTATGATCTGCTTTCTCACACCGCTCGCCTTTGCTCTGGTGGCGGGAAACAAGGATTACTGCAATCACTACTGTGATCGTGGACAGCTCTTTCAGCTGCTCGGCAGCCGTCTGCATCTTTCCGCACGAAATGAACTGCCAACGTGGCTGCGCAGTCGGCGGTTCCGCTATGGATTCCTGGCGTTCTTTCTGACCATGTTTGCCAATGTGATGGTCGTAAGCTATCATGCGGCGGCAGGTGCTCCTCTGCGGGAGACGGTGACACTGTTCTGGCTGTTTGATGTGCCGTGGAGCTGGGCGTACAGCGGAGATGGCGCACCGTGGGCTGCACAGTTTGCCTTCGGCTTCTACAGCCTCATGCTGACCTCGGTAATCATCGGCATTTTGATGATGCTGCGCTATCGCCCGCGTGCATGGTGCGTCATCTGTCCGATGGGAACGATGACACAGGCGATCTGCCGTGCAAAAGTGCCGAAGGAAATGGGCACGGCAGCCATTGGCGAGCGAAGCATCTGTCCGAATGACTAATACCATCTCCATTTATCCCCATGCGACGGATCTTTTATCGACGCATGGGGATTTTTACGCGTATATATGTTTGTAATATGAGCCGGAAGCGGCATGATGATTGACGCTTTCGGTATTTTCTGCTATAACTAGATGTATGCCGCATTCGCTCCGAATGGTGCGAATGCTTATTTTTTCGATGAGGAGTGACGACGATGAAGCTGGTTGTGACGATTGTCGGACGGGATCAAGTCGGTATTGTGGCGATGGTGAGCGGGATTCTCGCGGAGCAGCGCGTGAATATCATGAATGTGAATCAGAATATCATGGACGGGTTCTTCAACATGGTCATGATTGCTGAGATGCCGGATGATGCGGAGATCCGCCTGAAGGATTTGCAGGAACTCCTGCGGAAGAAGGGCGAGGAGCTCGGTCTGGAGATCAAGCTCCAACATCAGGAGATCTTTCAGGTCATGCACAGCATTTGAGCAAGGAGCGGCAGAGTGATTACATTTGACGACATCCGTGAAACAAATCGGATGATTACGGAAAACCGTCTGGATGTGCGTACGATCACGATGGGGATTTCCCTGCGCGACTGTGCGCATCCGAACATTGACAAGTTCTGTCAAAATGTGTACGAGAAGATTACGCGCTCGGCGGAGTATCTCGTGCGCACGGGCGAGGATCTCGAGATGGAGTATGGTATCCCCATCATTAACAAGCGCATCTCCGTCACGCCGATTGCGATTGCGGCGGACGCGTGTCAGACGGATTCGTTTGTGCCCGTGGCGGAAGCACTTGACCGTGCGGCAAAGGCGGTCGGGGTCAACTTCATCGGCGGGTTTTCTGCGCTCGTCGAAAAGGGGATGACGCACGGCGACCGCGTACTTATCGATTCGATTCCGCAGGCGATGGCGGCGACGGATATTGTCTGCTCGTCGGTGAACATCGGATCGACGAAGGCGGGCATCAATATGGATGCGGTGCGCGAGATGGGGGAGGTCATCAAGCGCACGGCGGAGCTGACGCGCGAGCAGGAGGCAATCGGCTGCGCGAAGATCGTCGTATTCTGCAATGCGCCGGGGGACAACCCCTTTATGGCGGGGGCCTTCCACGGCGTTGCCGAGGGCGACCGTGTTATCAACGTGGGGGTCAGTGGTCCCGGTGTTGTCAAGCACGCGCTTGAGGATCTCAAGGGCGCGGACTTTACGGAGATTGCCGAGACGATCAAGCGTACGGCGTTCAAGATTACGCGTGTGGGACAGCTCGTCGCACGCGAGGCGTCCCGCCGTCTGGGCGTACCGTTCGGCATCATCGACCTCTCGCTTGCGCCGACTTCGGAGGTCGGTGACAGCGTTGCGCGCATTCTTGAGGAGATGGGGCTTGAGGCGTGCGGTGCACCGGGCACGACAGCGGCACTTGCACTCCTCAATGACGCCGTGAAAAAGGGCGGGCTTATGGCGAGCTCCCATGTCGGCGGGCTCTCGGGGGCATTCATTCCCGTGAGCGAGGATGAGGGGATGATTGATGCGGTGGAGCGCGGCAGCCTTTCGATTGAGAAACTCGAGGCGATGACCTGTGTCTGCTCGGTTGGTCTGGATATGATTGCGATCGAGGGCGATACGTCTGCTGCGACGATCTCTGCGATCATTGCGGACGAGGCAGCAATCGGCATGGTGAACAATAAGACAACGGCGGTGCGCGTGATTCCTGTACCGGGCAAGAAGGTCGGTGAGGGCGTATCCTTCGGCGGTCTCCTTGGCTACTCACCGATTGTGCCCGTACGCAGCGGCTTCAGCTCGGCGGCGTTCATCGCACGTGGTGGGCGGATTCCCGCGCCGACGAGGTCGCTGACGAACTGATATGAGAGTAACGAAAGCCATTAAGGCGGAGCAGCTGCGTATTCTGAGGGAACTCTATCCGAACGCAAAGCCCGCCCTCACGTTCAAGACACCGTTCGAGCTCCTCATCGCGGTGATTCTGTCGGCACAGTGTACGGATGTGCGTGTGAATGTGGTAACGGGACGGCTGTTTCAATATGCGAATACGCCGGAGACGATTGCCGCCCTTGGGCAGGTGAAGCTCGAAACGGCGATTCATGATTGCGGGTTCTTCCGTATGAAGGCAAAGCATATCCTCGAAACCTGCCATATCCTTTTGCAGGAATACGGCGGGGAGGTTCCCGCTGATTTCGAAGCACTGCAAAAACTCCCCGGGGTTGGGCGCAAGACGGCAAACGTCGTGATGAGCGTTGCTTTTCACGTGCCCGCGATTGCCGTTGATACCCATGTGTTCCGCGTGGCGAACCGTCTGCGCCTTGCGGTCGGCAAGACACCGCTTGAGGTGGAGAAGGGGCTGCAGAAGGCGATTCCGCGAGAGGATTGGAGCGATGCCCATCACTGGCTGATTCTGCACGGACGGCAGCTCTGCAAGGCGCGCAAGCCCCTCTGCGGGGAGTGTCCGCTCGCTCAGGTCTGTCCGAGCAGTGCCGCATAAAATCCCGATGAAAGGGGCGTGAGAGCATGATTTACCGAAAGGCGCGGTTTGATGACATCGAGTCCATCTACGAACTCGTGCATATCTACGCGGCACAGGGAGAGATGCTCCCGCGTTCGCGCAATACCCTCTATGAGAATCTGCGCGACATGATTGTTGCGGAGAATGCGGGGACGGTCGTCGGGGTCGGTGCCCTGCACATCATGTGGGATCGGCTTGCCGAGGTGCGTATGATGGCGATTGCCCCCGATCGTACGCGGCAGGGGATCGGGGCTGAGATTGTCGGCTATTTGCTCACGGAGGGCGAGGCTCTCGGCATCGAGAAGGTATTTACGCTTACCTACAAGCCAGAATTTTTTCGCAAACTCGGCTTTATCCGTATCAGCCGCGAGGAACTTCCACAGAAGGTTTGGAAAGAGTGCATTGACTGCCCAAAGTATCCGAACTGTGATGAGATCGCTATGATTAAGGTATGATGGAGGCGCATTATGATTGTTGTTATGAATCCGAGAGCCACACAGGCGAATATTGATCAGGTCACGGCGAAAATTGAACAGGCAGGGCTTCGCACACATCTCTCTCAAGGCGAGGATCGATTTATTATCGGCGTGATTGGAGATAAGAAGCTCATTGCGGGGCTCGAGATGAACATGATGGATGGCGTTGAGAAAACAGTTCGTATTACAGAGAAGTATAAGCTGGTTAGCCGTGACTTTCATCCGGCGAACAGCATTGTGGATGTGGCGGGCTTCCCCGTCGGAGGGGAACAGCTGGCGATCATGGCGGGCCCATGCTCGGTGGAGAGCTATGAGCAGCTCTACGATGTTGCGGTAAAGGTCAAGGAAGCCGGTGCACAATTCCTGCGCGGCGGTGCGTTCAAGCCGCGTACGAGTCCGTATGATTTCCAGGGGCTCGGGCTTGAAGGGCTGAAAATTCTCCGTGATGTCGGAGATAAGACAGGGCTGCGCGTCGTCACTGAGATTGTCGATAAGGATGATATCGAGATCGTGTCGGAATACGCCGATCTGGTTCAGGTCGGTGCGCGCAATATGCAGAACTTCCAAATGCTCAAAGCACTCGGAAAAACGAAGATGCCCATTCTGTTTAAGCGCGGTCTCTCCGCAACGATCAGCGAGTGGCTGAATGCAGCCGAGTACATTGCCTCGGGTGGAAACGAGAACATCATCTTCTGTGAGCGTGGAATTCGCACGTATGAGACCTATACACGCAATACGATGGATCTCAATGCGGTTGCGGCACTCAAGGAGCTTACGCATTTCCCCGTCATCGCCGACCCCAGTCACGGAACGGGACGGTGGCAGATGGTGCGCCCGTTGGCGCGTGCTTCGGTTGCCGTCGGGGCGGACGGTCTCATCATCGAGGTGCACTGCCATCCCGAATGCGCACTCTCGGACGGCGATCAGAGCCTTGTTCCGCGCAACTTCGAGCAGTTGATGGATGAGGTACGTCAGATCGCGCCCGCAGTTGGTCGACGCGCATGAGTGGGACAAAGCTTGCCATCATCGGTGTCGGGCTGATCGGCGGTTCTCTTGGGCTCTGCCTCAAGGAGGCTCTTGGGGACGATATCTACATCACCGGGCTCTGCCGTTCGGAGAAGTCCATGCGTGCGGCAGTGGAATGCGGCGCAGTGGACGAAGCCTCATCCGATCTCGCGGCAGTGGTCGGGGATGCGGATATTGTCTATCTCAGTCCACCTGTTTTGCAGATCGTGCCGATGGTGAAGAAAATTCTTCCCTATCTGAAAGACGGTGTGATTCTGACGGATGCGGGCAGTACGAAGGGCTATGTCTACGAGGCTCTGCATGAGATCCTGCCACACACCGTGTACTATGTGCCGGGGCATCCGATGACGGGGCGCGAGAAGAGCGGCGTCGAGGCGGCGACGAAGAATCTCTTCGCCAATAAGGCGTATGTCATCATTGATGATCCGCAGGTACCGCAGGCGGTGAAGGATCGTCTGATGACGATTCTAAGGCTTACAGGTGCGAAATTTACCACGCTCGACCTTGCACAGCATGACCGCTGTGCGGCAGTCATCAGCCACGTTCCGCATCTGGCGGCGGCAGCGCTTGTCACATTGCTCAACCGCAGCGGCGATGATCTGGATTCATGCCTCAAGCTCATTGGCGGAGGCTTCAAGGATACGACACGCATCGCATCATCGAATGCGGATATGTGGGCGGACATCTGCATGACGAATGGGAAACCGATTGCGGATTCTCTGCGCCAGCTGCAGACAATTCTCGGTGAAGTTATCACCGCAGTGGAAGCCGAGGATCGGCAGGCGGTGCATGATTATTTCATCGCTTCGAAGGAACGCCGTGACAGTATTCTGTACGATGCAGAACAAAAATTTGATACAAACTGAGGGTTTTTTTCAAAACCCTCTTTTTTTTAGAACGTATATATGCTATGATAAAAGCGGCTATGTGTGTACGAAAAACCTGTCAGGGGGTATTAGTGTGAAGAAGACCAGAATATCCACACGGCGTCAATCCGAAATCTTGCAATATATCAAAGATTTCTTGGTGGAGAAGGGATATCCGCCCTCGGTGCGTGAGATCGGGTCGGCGGTCGGACTGAAGTCCAGTTCGACGGTGCACCGATATCTCTCCATGCTTGAGGAGAACGGGGCAATCCGCCGTGATGCGACAAAGCCCCGCGCGATTGACATCATGGGTGAGAATCCGTGGGGGCGTACGATCCCCGTTCCGCTTGTCGGTGTTGTGACGGCGGGCGAGCCAATTCTCGCGGAGCAGAATGTCGAGGATGTGTTTTCCTTCCCGCGTGGACTGATCGGTACGGCAGAGGATGTATTTATGCTGCGCATCCAAGGCGACAGCATGATTAACGTCGGTATTTTCGATCGGGATTTCGTCCTTGTAAAACAGCAGCCGACCGCGAACGACGGTGATATCGTGGTGGCACTTGTGGACGGCGAATCGGCAACGGTGAAACGTTTTTTCCGCGAGAAGAACTGCATTCGCCTCCAGCCGGAGAACGACTCGATGGAGCCGTTCTACGAGACGGATGTGCAGATTCTCGGCAAGGTCATTGGGCTCTATCGGCATATCTGAGTTTTTGGGGGGGCGCTGTGCGAAAAGCATGGTGCTCTCTTTTCATTTGCATGGAACAATGATATAATAATTCTGTTTTTCTGTCATTTGAGAGGTGACTATGGCAAAGAATTTACGCAGCGGCTATACGACGGGTGCATGTGCGGCGGCGGGGGTCAAGGCTGCGTTTCTCTTTATGGCGGGGGCGGATTGGAATACGGTTGACCTGACTGCGCTCGACGGAACGCCTCTGACGATTCCGGTGAAGTCTGTCACGGAGACGGCGGAGGGGATTCGGGCCGAAGTGGTGAAGTTTTCGGGCGATGACCCCGACATCACAAATGGTGCCTCTGTGTTCACAACGGTCGCACTGCGTGATGAGACAGGGATCGAATTCTGTGCGGGCGAGGGTGTCGGCACGGTGACGAAGCGCGGCATGAGTCTCCCCGTCGGCGAGCCGTCGATCAATGAAGGTCCACGAAAGCTGATTCGCAACGTCATCGAGGAGATGACGGGGCGTACCGATACAGGTGCACGCGTGACGATCGCCATTCCCGCAGGTGTGGAGCTAGCGAAGAAAACCTTGAACCCTGTACTTGGTATCGAGGGCGGAATCTCCGTGATCGGAACAACGGGGGTTCTCCGTCCAATGTCGGAGGAAGCGTTCAAGGATTCCCTTGTGCCGCAGATCGATGTGGCACTTGCGGCGAATGAGCCCGTGCTCGTATTCGTACCCGGCAAGATCGGGGAGAAAATCGCGCTCTCGCTCGGCGTACCGCAGACGGCGCTCATCGAGACGAGCAATTTCATCGGGTTCATGTTGGATCGCGCGGCAGAGCGCGGAGCAGAGCGCATCCTCATCCTTGGCCATACAGGCAAGTTGGTGAAGGTGGCGGCGGGGGTATTTCACACGCACAACCGCATTGCGGATGCACGCCTTGAGACGCTTGCTGCCTATGCTGCGGCTGAGGGGCTGCCACAGGATGATGTGCGCGCCGTCCTCGCGGCAAATACGACGGAGGATGCGATGGAGGTCATCTCTGGCGCAGGGCTGATGGATCGCGTTTGTTCCGTAATCGCGGAGCGCGTCCATATACGTGCGGAGCGCTATCTCTTTGGCAAGGTTCAGGTCGGTGCGCTGATGGTAAACTTTGCGGGAGACATTCTCGGTGCGGACGAGCGGGCACGTTCCTTTGCACGCTCTTATGGATGGAGACTTGAGCAGTGATGCATAAAATTATTGTCGTTGGGATAGGCCCCGGAGATCCCGCCTATCTGTTGCCGAAAGCACAGAAAATGATCGAAAAGGCGCGTATCCTTGTCGGGGGACGACGAGCACTTGCGGATTATTCGCACAGTGGGGCGCGTGAATGCGTCATTGGTGCGGATATTCCGGGCGTGCTTGCTTTTATTCGGGATGCTCTTGCAGAGGATGATGTGGTGGTCATGGTCTCGGGCGACCCCGGCTACTACTCTTTGCTCGATGCCCTGCGGCGCACATTTTCCGTTGGACAGATCGAGGTCGTTCCCGGAATCAGCTCGCTGCAGCTTGCCTTTGCACGGCTCGCGCTGCCATGGCATGATGCGCGGCTTCTCAGCTTTCATGGGCGTGAACCTCTCGAAACGGAACTTGTCCGTACGGACGGTGCTGTGCTCGGGATGCTGACGGACGGGCGCAGCAATTCGCAAACGATTGCCGCACGACTGCTTTCCCGTGGATGGCGGGAGGGAGACATCATGTATGTCTGCACACGGCTTTCGTATGCGGACGAGCGCGTGATAGAAACAACTTTGGGGGCGGCACAGAACGATGAAGGCATCGGACACGGTGTGATCGTTGTCTGCGCACAGGAGGAGGAGCTATGAATCTTGGAATCAAGGATGAGGTATTTGTACGCGGCAAGGTGCCCATGACAAAGGAGGAGATTCGCATCCTCACTCTCGTCAAGGCACAGATCGCGCCGGATGCCATCGTCTACGATGTCGGCGCGGGGACCGGATCGCTTTCGATCGAGGCGGCGCGGCTTGCACCTGCGGGACATGTGTATGCAATTGAGAAAAATCCCGAGGGTATCGGTCTGATTACGGAGAATGCAAAGCACTTCGGTGTGGAGAATATAACCGTCGTCGATGGAGCAGCCCCTGCTGCACTGGAGGGACTGCCCGCACTCGATGTGGCTCTGATTGGCGGCAGTGGGCGCAAACTCGCGGACATCCTGGACATCATCGGGGCGCGTCTGTGTCCTGCAGGGCGCATTGTGACGAATGCGATTACGATGCAGACGGTTGCCGCCTGTCTGGATTATTTTCATGCACATGCAGATCGCTATACCTATGAGGCGATACAGGTGCAGATCAGTCGGTTGGAGCGCGTCGGTCCGTACGATATGGCAAAAGCGCTCAATCCTATTTATATCATAACCGCTCAAAGAAAGTGAGGCATATATATGATTCATATTGTTGGTGCGGGCCCCGGTGATCCCGAACTCATCACGGTGAAGGGCGCACGTTATCTCGCGGAGGCGGATGTCGTTATCTACGCTGGCTCGCTCGTCAATCCTGCACTCCTCGATATGTGCAAGGAGGGCGCGGAGATTCACAACTCGGCGCATATGACCTTGGATGAAGTCGTAGAGACCATTGCCAAGGCGGAGTCCGAGGACAAGATGACCGTGCGTCTGCATACGGGAGATCCCGCGATCTACGGAGCGATTCAGGAGCAGATGGACGCGTGGAAGGAACGCGGATTTGACTACGACGTTGTACCGGGGGTCAGTTCCTTCCTCGGAACGGCGGCGGCACTGCGGCAGGAGTACACACTGCCCGGCATCTCACAGACGGTCATCATTACGCGCAACGAGGGACGGACACCCGTACCCGAGCGTGAGAAACTGCGCAGTCTCGCCGCGCATCATGCGACCATGTGCATCTTTCTCTCGATTGCAATGATCGAGGATGTTGTGGCGGAACTCATCGCGGGCGGATATGAGGAAACTACGCCGATTGCCATTGTGCAGCGTGCGACGTGGCCGGAGCAGAAAATCCTGCGCGGTACACTTGCGACGATTGCGGCGCAGGTCAAGGCGGAGGAGATCGACCGCACGGCGATGATCGTCGTCGGGGACTGCCTTGATACGGAATATGATCTTTCGCAGCTCTATGCGCCCGGATTTTCGCATATGTTTCGGGACGCGAAGTCGTGAGAACGGCTCTTTTTGCACTGACCGCGGGCGGCGCACACCTTGCTTTGCGCCTTTCCGGCGCAGTGGAGGGCGGCGGAATCATTTATCTGCCCGAGCGTTTGCGTGACAGCATCGCGACGGCGCATGAGACGGTGTATTTCACGCGTCTCGCAGATGCCATAAAGACGGCGTTTGCGCGCTATGACGCGCTGATATGCGTGATGGCGACGGGGATTGTTGTGCGTATGCTTGCGCCGTATGTGGAGAGCAAGCTGTATGACCCCGCTGTGCTTGTCTTCGATGAGGCTGGGCGGCACGGCATCAGTCTCCTCTCGGGACATATTGGTGGTGCGAATGAACTCACACGCAGGCTCTGTGCGGCGGTGGGGGCTGATCCCGTCATCACGACGGCGACGGATGTGACGGGGGTTCTTGCACCGGATGCGATGGCGGCGCGGTTGGCACTGCGTCCCGTGCCAAAGTCGGCGATCCAGGTGCTCAATACGGCACTGCTTGAGGGGAAGGAACTCTCGTATTACATTGCGAGTGACCTTCCTCACGCTGCGTTCTATGAGGCACAGCTGCGCGCGGAGGAAATACAGACGCGCCTTTTTCGGGGGGAAATACCGCCCGTGGGGGCGGATGAATACCGCGTCGTTATCTCGTGTGCGGAGGATATGCCGAAGGAGTATGAGCCGCGTACGCTCTACCTCGTGCCGCGTCGTCTGATTGCAGGTGTCGGCTGCCGTGCGGGAGTACCTGAGGCGAAAATCCTGCGTGCACTGACGGAGGCGTGCAGTATGATTGGACGCGAGCCGTCCATGATCGACCTTTTTGCAAGCACCATAGTCAAGAGGGATGAGGACGGTTTGCTGGCAGCTGCGGCGACCCTCGGGCGGGAAATTCATTTCTACCCGAACGAGGAACTTGCGGCGATGATTGAACGATATGGGCTCGCGGAGTCCGATTTTGTCCGACAGACGATCGGTGTCGGCAACGTATCCGAGGCGGCGGCACTTTGTGCGGCAGGACAAGAAGGCGGGCGCATGGCGCTCGGAAAAACATCATTTGGGAAAGTGACGGTGGCACTCCTATGGGAAAAATAAGTGTTGTGGGCATCGGCCCCGGCAGTCTGGATGATATGACCTATCGTGCGCGTCGCACAATCGAAGAGGCGACGACGGTGGTCGGGTACAAGCGATATGTGGATCTGATTGCGGAGCTGGTCGAGGGGAAAACGGTGCTCGATACGGGGATGACGCAGGAGATTGACCGCTGTCGCGCGGCACTCAAGGCTGCATCGGAGGGAGAGACGGTCGTCGTTATATCGAGCGGCGATGCCGGTATCTATGGCATGGCGGGACTGGTTCTCGAACTGCTCGTGAAGATGGATGAAGCGGAGCGTCCCGAGTTTGGCGGGGTCATTCCCGGTGTCTCTGCGATGAGCGCGGCGGCAGGACTTCTCGGTGCGCCCATTATGCATGATTTTGTCGTTATCAGCCTCTCCGATCTGCTCACACCGTGGGAGATCATTCAGGAGCGTGCGGAGCTGGCGGCACAGGGCGACTTTGTCACGGCACTCTATAATCCGCGCAGCAATAAGCGCGTGGGGCAGATCAATGCGGTGCAGGAAATTTTTCTGCGCCATCGCGCACCCGAAACTCCCGTCGGCATTGTAACGGGGGCAAGCCGTACGAATGAGGCCGTGTTGATCTCGACGCTCGGTGAATTTACGAAGGAGGACATCAATATGTTCTCGCTTGTCATCATTGGCAACTCGAAGACGCGGCAGGTGGGTGACTGGATGATTACGCCGCGCGGCTATCAGAAGCGGGAGCCGGGGCTTTGATATTCACAGCAGCGGGAACGCAGGACGGGCGTGAGATCGTGCGCTGCCTCTGTGCGGCAGGCTATGATGTGGCTGCGTCGGTGGTTAGCTCCTATGGGCAGCAGCTCCTTGCAGAGCAGAGGGAAAAGGCCATCGGTCATCTGCTCATCAACGATACACCGCTCGATGAGGATGGGCTCCGCGTTTTTTTCAAGGAGCACGGTATCCGCGCCTTTGTAGATGCAACCCATCCCTACGCCGTCAATGTCTCACGCAATGCCATGACAGCATGCACGGCGGAGGGGATTCCCTACATCCGCTTTGAGCGCGATCTG
Organism: Centipeda infelix ATCC 43532; assembly: GCF_000234095.1. Taxonomy (GTDB): domain Bacteria; phylum Bacillota; class Negativicutes; order Selenomonadales; family Selenomonadaceae; genus Centipeda; species Centipeda infelix. Next base: position 610,963 of record NZ_JH376797.1, on the reverse strand, counting down.
ACGAATATTTCATATGAAAATGTGCATCTCGTACACTCCTACGAGGAGGCGGCAGAGACGGCTGCACGGCTTGGGAGAAACGTATTTCTGACGACGGGCAGCCGCAATCTGGAACGCTTTGTGCGGGCAGAGCCGCTGGCAGACTGTACGCTGATTGCGCGTGTCCTGCCGACGGCAGATGTGATTGCCCTCTGTGAGGGGCTTGGCCTGACACCGGCACAGATCATCGCAATGCAGGGACCGTTTTCGCGCGAGCTGAATCGTGCAATGTATGAAAAGTACAAAGCGGATGTCATTGTGACGAAGAACAGCGGGACGATTGGCGGTACGGATGCAAAATTCCAAGCAGCGGAAGATTTGGGCCTGCCTGTCATTGTGATTGATCGCCCCGTGCTCGATTATCCGCATTTGGCACATACCTTTGAGGAAGTAAAGCAATTTGTCGATTCGGTGATGGAATCGTAGAAATCGGAGTTTTTTTCATGGACTTTATCAAGGCACCAATGGCAATTGAAAACCGTAGCATGGAGCTGATTGCCCCCCATCTGGCGGAACTGCATCTGGATGAGCGCGCGACGAAGCTCTATTCGCGCCTGATTCACGCCTCGGGTGATGTCGGCTATGCGCCGATCACGCGTGTGCATCCCGAGGCGATTGACCGCGCCATCGAGGCACTGAAGGCAGGCGCACACATCTACACGGATGTTGAGATGGTGCGTACAGGCATCAACAAGAAGAAGCTCGCATCCTTCGGCGGTGAGGTACACTGTCTGGTCGCTGATCCAGAGATTGCCGCTGAGGCAAAGGAGCTTGGAATTACGCGTTCCATGGTCGCCATGCGTCGATTTGGCAAGGATCTTGACGGCAGTATCGTCGCTATCGGCAATGCTCCTACGGCACTCTTTGAGGTGCTGCGCCTTGTGCGTGAGGAGGGGATTCGTCCTGCGTGTATCGTGGGAATCCCTGTCGGATTCGTGGGTGCTGCGGAATCCAAGGCGGAGCTTGCAGAGAACGGGATTGTCCCGTACATCACAGTTGAGGGAACGAAGGGCGGAAGTCCAATCGCAGCAGCGGCGATCAACGCGCTCATGTATACCATTGACAATACACGTCCCTAAGGAGAAAACTCATGCAGTGGAATATTCCGCGCATTGTCATTGCGGCGACACAGTCGGGCGGCGGCAAGACGACACTTGTGACGGGGCTTCTCGCGGCTCTGCGCGCGCGTGGTCTTTGTGTGCAGTCGTTCAAGGTGGGGCCGGACTATATCGATCTTGGCTATCACCAACTCGCGAGCGGCCGTACGGGACATAATCTCGACACATGGCTTGTTCCCAAGGATCGGCTGACGGAGATTTTCGCACGCGAATGTGCGGGTGCGGATATCGCCGTCATCGAGGGTGTCATGGGGCTCTATGACGGCGGACGGCGCGGCATCAGCTCGACTGCTGCAATTGCAAAGGCTCTGGGCGCCCCCGTCCTCCTCGTCATTGATGCAAAGTCGGTTGGTGCATCGGCGGCAGCGACGGCACTCGGTTTCCGCACCTATGATCGCGAACTGAATCTTGCGGGAGTCCTCCTCAACCGTCTTGGCAGTGAGACGCATGAGGAGATGATCCGTGAGGCGATGTCAGGCATTGATCTGCGTGTCTACGGTGCGCTGCGCCGAGATGCCGCACTGGCACTGCCCGAGCGACATCTTGGACTGACCCCTGTCGAGGAACATGCGGCGGCGGAAACGGTTCGCGCCGTGAGGGCGCGTGTAGAGGCGGGGCTGGATCTGGACGGGATTCTGGAACTTGCTCGCGGTGCCGAACCGCTGACGATTGCAGAGGACAGAAGCGAGAAGAAAACCGTTCCCGTGCGTATTGGTGTCGCGCGGGACGAGGCGTTTTCGTTTTACTATGCGGCAAGTCTTGCAGAACTTGAGGTGCGCGGCGCGGAGATTGTAGAGTTCAGCCCCCTGCATGATGAAACACTGCCCGACGTGAACGGCATCATCATCGGCGGGGGCTTCCCCGAGATGTTTGCGGGGCGGCTTTCTGCAAACACCTCCATGCGTGCCTCCATTCGTCGTGCGGCAGAGGCGGGAATGCCCGTCTACGCCGAATGCGGCGGCTATATGTATCTGATGCGGTCGCTTGTCGATTTTGCGGGTGCAGAGCATGAGATGGCAGGGGTATTCCCCCTGCGTGCACGCATGACGGAGAAACTGCAGATGGTCGGCTATGTGGAGGCGGAGCAGACCGTGGATACCGTCCTTGGCTCTGCCGGGCTTCTTCTGCATGGGCATGAGTTTCACTTCTCCGTTGAGGAGACGGATGGGACGGCTGAGATTGTGCGTCCATTTCGCTTCACGAAGCTGCGCAACGGAGCGCAGTATGCGGCAGGATGTATCTATAAGAACGCGCTTGGCAGCTATCTGCATCTGCATTTCGCGGGATGCAGTTCGGCTGCCGAGCGTTTTGTGGAGGCATGTTGCAGATGGGGCAGATAATTCTTGTCACGGGCGGCGTCCGCTCTGGAAAATCTGCATTTGCCGAGCGTTATGCCGCGCATTGTGCCGCAACGCATGGGACGCAGGTTGCCTACATTGCGACCGCGCAGGTCTACGATGCAGAGATGCAGGTGCGTGTTGACCTTCACCAGTCCCGCCGGCCTGCAGACTGGGCGACCTATGAAGCCCCCTTTGATACAGAGAATGCCATTCGTGCCGCAGGAGCGGAGCATGGCGTGATTCTCTTCGATTGTATCACCATGTTTCTGAGCAACGATATGCTCCAATATTCCGAGGAAGAACAGGAACGGGATGCCTTTTCCCTCCATGTGGAGGAGCGGATCCAAGCACTCATTCAGGCGGCTGAGGAGGTCGATGCAACCACGATCTTTGTGACAAATGAGGTGGGGGCGGGCATCGTTCCGGAGCATCGTCTCGGGCGGCTCTATCGGGATATGGCGGGACTCGCAAATCAACAGATTGCGCGGAGTGCGACAGAGGTCTATCTCGTCACCTGCGGGATTCCCGTAAATATTAAGAAACTTGCGGAGGCGATCTGATGGCAAAGAGCATTATGCTGATGGGCACGAGCTCCCATGTTGGTAAAAGTATTCTGACAACGGCTCTTTGCCGCATCTTTCATCAGGAGGGGCGGCGCACTGTTCCGTTCAAAGCACAGAATATGGCGCTGAACTCCTATGTCACCCTTGACGGGCGCGAGATGGGGCGCGCGCAGGTCGCACAGGCGGAGGCGGCGGGACTTGCCCCCATGGTCGATATGAACCCTGTGCTTCTGAAACCGACGGGAAACTCCCAGTCGCAGGTCGTCATTATGGGCGAACCGGTCGGAAACATGAGTGCACGCGAATACCATAAGGGCTACTCACTCAAGGCGTGGGGGGCTGTCGAAGAGGCACTTGATCGCCTCCGTGCGGAATACGATCTGCTCGTGATTGAGGGAGCAGGCAGTCCCGCCGAGATCAATCTCAAGGCGAATGATATCGTCAATATGCGTGTGGCGAAGCATCTGCAAGCCCCCGTCCTCCTCATCGCGGATATCGACCGCGGCGGTGCGCTTGCCTCTCTCGTTGGGACCCTTGAACTGCTTGACGCAGAGGAACGTGCCCTCATCAAGGGGCTTGTCATCAATAAATTCCGTGGGGATGTGACGTTGCTGACCCCTGCGCTCGACTTCCTTGAGAAAAAAACGGGTAAGCCCGTACTCGGTGTCGTTCCGCATATCGAACAGCTCGGCATCGACGAGGAGGATTCGGTATCTCTGGATGAGAAACGTTATGGAGATACTTCCGCGCGTGACGATCAGTTGAAAATCGCAGTCATCCGTACGCCAAAACTCTCGAATTTTACGGATTTTGATGCACTTGCGGGTGAGCCGGATGTCGCGCTTTACTATGTGACAACTCCCGATGAACTCGGTTCACCCGATCTCATCCTGCTGCCGGGCTCAAAGAACACGACGGAGGATCTGCTCTACATCCGCGAAACGGGGCTTGAAACCGCGATTCGGGAGCGTGTGACGGTGGGTACGCCGCTCTTTGGTATCTGTGGTGGCTATCAGATGCTTGGCAAAGTTGTACGTGACCCGCTGCATACAGAGTCAGAGCACGACGAGACAGCAGGATTTGCTTACCTTCCGAGTGAGACGACGTTTGCGGCGCAGAAACGTCTGCGTCAGGTGACAGCATCCGCGGATTTTAGTTTTCTTGGGGCGCACATTTTCGGGAGAAATCTTCTTGGCTATGAGATTCATATGGGGCAGACGGACTTCTTGGAGAAGACCATTCGTCCATTCCATATTGCTCAGGAAGATCATTTTGTGTCCGACGGTGCTGTTTCGTCCGACGGGCTTGTCATAGGTACATACATTCACGGCATCTTCGACGACGACGATTTTCGGCGCAGTCTGTTGAACCGATTGCGCGTACAGCGCGGTTGGTCGGAAATACCTGTGCAGTACCGCTATCGTGAGGAGAAGGAACGTGCCTATGACCGCCTTGCGGAGACGGTGCGTGCGAGCCTCGATATGGAGAAGCTGCAGGCGATTCTGGAGGGGGATCGATGATCCCTGCCTCGCTCATTGCCATGGCGGCATTCTTTCTCGATACCGTGCTTGGCGACCCGCAGTCGCGCTGGCATCCCGTTGCGGTACTTGGTCGTCTGATCGGTTGGTTGGATCGACTGCTCTATCCCACAAACGGAAGCGATCAGCGTAAATTTGCGATGGGGGCATTTCTCACTCTGCTCGTACTTTGTATATCTTACGCATGTGCAGAGGGGCTGCTGCTTGCGGCTCGCGAGCTTCCCGTTGCGTGGGGCGCGGATCTGGTCAGCATGATCCTGCTCTACTTCTGCATTTCGCCGCGTATGCTTGCAAAGGCGGGGCAGGACATTCACGCACTGCTGGTCAAGGGCGATCTTGCAGCGGCACGGGAGCACGTCGGCTACATTGTTGGGCGTGACACGGCACAGCTCGATGAGGCGGATGCGGCGCGCGCGGCAATTGAGACCGTGGCGGAAAATACGGTGGACGGTGTGATAGCACCGCTCTTCTTCTTTGCGTTCGGCGGTGCGCCGCTTGCCGTACTCTATCGTGCGGCGAATACGATGGATTCCATGCTTGGCTACAAGAATGAGCGCTACCTTTACTTTGGGCGTATGGCGGCACGTGTGGACGATGTACTGAACTTCGTCCCGGCACGCATCACGGGGATGCTCTTTGTGATGGCGGCGTACCTCCTCGGCTATGATGGACGCAACGCGCTGAACATCCTCGTGCGCGATGCGGCAGGGCATCCGAGCCCGAACGGCGGTCATGCGGAGGCCCCAGTTGCGGGCGCACTGCATATCCGTCTTGGCGGTGTGAATTATTATTTTGGAGAGAGGCATTTCCGTGCCTATATGGGCGATGCGCATATGGATATCTCGGCGAAACACATCCTTGGAGCGATTCGTCTCATGTATACAGCAAGTGTACTCTTCCTGCTCTTTTACTATCTATTTTCTCTCTACCATAGAGGCGTTTCATGAACTCTTTTCTGGTCGGTCTTCAATTTCTTACACGGATTCGTATTGTGCGGCAAACCGTATGGACTGCGGAGGATTTCGGGCGCAGCACGCGATTCTTTCCTCTTGTCGGCCTTGTGCTTGGGATCTGCTACGCGTTTGCCGCATGGATTCTCGTCTCTGTTCTTGGAATGCGGGCACTCACTGCTGCGCTGTTGCTGATCCTGCCCCTTCTCTTGACGGGCGGTCTCCATGCGGACGGCTTTATGGATACGGCGGATGGCGTGTTCTCGGGGCGCGAACGCGAGCGCAAGCTTGAGATCATGAAGGACAGCCGTGTCGGCTCGTTCGGTGTCGTGGCCTTTGTCCTGCTCATGTTCCTTCAGTTTGCACTGCTTCTTGATATGAGTCCGCCTCTTCTTGTACCCGTGTTCTTCGTCATGCCGATCATCGGCAGGATGGCGATGGTGCTTGCCGTTTCGTGCTTTCCCTATGCACGCGCGGACGGCATGGGGAAGACGTTCGCGGATATGGCGGATCGCGGGACTGTTGCGATTGCTGCCGTTACGACCTCTGTACTCGTTATCCCGATCGGACTCCTCGCGACGCTCGCACTTGTGCTCGGCATTGTCTTCGCACTCCTCTTTTGCCGCTGGATGACCGCGATTCTCGGAGGCGTGACAGGAGATGTCTATGGTGCTGCAACCGTACTCACGGAGACCATTGTCCTCGCGGTATTTTCACTAGCTTCATCTTATTCAAATGTTTGGGGGCTCTTATGGAGATAATTGCAAAAGCGCCGGCGTCCTGTGGCGAACTTGTGGAAGGTGTCCTCGATGGGACACCCTTCCTCGTGACTGCACCAATCAGTATGTATGCCGTGGCGACGGTTTCCGATGCGTTTACGGGGATGCACGGGCTTGGTGCAAAGGCAGAGGAGGCAGTGGCGCGAACGCTTGCGTACATCGGACAGGATTCCCTTCCGTTCGGCATCTGTTTGGCCTCTGAAATTCCTCAGGGAAAGGGCATGGCATCCTCGAGTGCGGATATCGCGGCAGTCGCTTATGCGACGGCACGCAGCTTTGGTCGGGAGCTTACGGGGCGCGAGATCATGGCCATCGCTATTGCCATTGAGCCAAGCGATGGCATTGCGTTTGGGGGGCTGTCCCATGTCAGCCATACGACAGGGGAACTCTTCGGGCAGTATGGCAATGTCCCGCTCCTTTCCATTTCGATTTTCGATGTGGGAGGAACGGTTGACACGATTACATATTATAAAAGTAAGGGAAATCGCGGAAATCAAGATGCGGCATATCGGCAGCTTCTTCATATGGTGGATCAGGCGTTTCGCGCGGAAGGACATCGGAAGGAAATGTTGCTGGGTCAGGTCGCGACGGGAAGTGCACGGCTCAATCAGGAGCATTTGGAAAAGCCTCATTTGGAGGACTTCATTGTTTCTGCCCAGCGATGGGGGGCACTCGGAACCCTTGTCGCACACAGTGGAACCGTGGTCGGTGTTCTCTGGGCGTCGGATCTGCAGGAGCGGGATGTTGTGCAAAAGACGCTGAAACTTGCCGCGGAGTTTGATGGACGTTACCGTTATATGCAGACGGTGCGCCTGATTTCCGGCGGTGTTGTCTGTGAGATTCGACCATAATTATATAAGGGAGAGAGGAAGATGACAGAAATCATCATCATCCGACATGGGGAGACAGAGTGGAATCAAACGGGACGCTTTCAGGGACACTCGGATGTGCCGCTCTCGGAGACGGGGCGTACACAGGCAGAGGCACTTGGGCGGAATCTCGCTCTTGATCATGTGGATGCCGTCTATGCGAGTGATCTCACGCGCGCAATGGAGACTGCGGCACCACTTGCTGCGCGGTTCGGGTTAGGAGTTATTTCAGATCCTTTGTTGCGCGAGCTAAATTTCGGCGCCTGGGAGGGGCGGAGCTTCAGCGATGTGAATGCAGAAAATCCGAATGCGATGAAACAGTTCTACAACGATCCCGAGTGTGCGGATATTCCAGACAGCGAGCCATTTCCGGACTTTCAAAAACGCGTGGCGGGGCGTGTGCGTGCGATTGCAGAACTGCATCGCGGCAAACGCATTGTCATCGTCTCACATGGAGCATCCATCCGCATCCTGCTTGCCGATATTCTTGCCATGCCGATTCGTTCGATATGGCATATATCCCAGCTCAACACAGCAGTCAACAAGATTCGTTTCGAAGACGATGGCTTCGCCATTGTGACATTGATGAACGATACCTCGCATCTGCGCGGAGTTGGACAATGAATCTCCTAGCCGTTGGGCTTGGCGGCGCACTCGGTGCTGTTTGTCGCTATCTCCTCGGGCAGGTTGTTCCGAAATTGGACTGCGGCTTTCCACTCGGCACGTTTGTGGTCAATCTGATTGGCTGTTTTGGCATTGGACTGATTGTTGGCTTTGTCGGAAGACATAGCGGCCTTGACCCGCGTCTTGTGCTCTTTTTGCAGACGGGGATCTGCGGCGGTTTTACGACGTTTTCCACATTCTCTCTTGAGACCCTCACCCTTCTTGAGGAGGGGTTGTACACGGTCGCGGTTCTTTATATCGTTTTTAGTATAGCACTCGGACTTTTTGCCCTGTTTGCAGCAAAACATATTGTCAGCGGTTGATATATGTGACAGAGAGAAAAATTTTATTTGCGTGTGAGGGATTCGCGTGTTATACTGTTACTCAGATTGTGTGGATAGGATTATGTATGTGTAGATTCATTGAGAATCATTACACAGTGCGGTGAGGTTTATGGAGGTTATTTTAGCTGAGCATTTGGGCTTTTGCTATGGTGTAAAACGCGCCATTGAGATTGCCCGACAGAATGCCTCCACAGATGGTACATCCAGTACGTTAGGTCCGATCATTCATAATCCACAGATGGTGGAGCGCCTGAAGAATGAAGGCGTTGGCACTGTTGGCTCACTCGATGAGATGGAGGATGGGCTCGTCATCATCCGCTCACATGGTGTGGGACCGGAGGTGTATGAGAAGGCAGAGTCTCGCGGGGTGGAACTCGTGGATGCGACCTGTCCGCATGTCAAGAAGGCACAGCTCTCAGCAAAACTGTTATCCGAGGAAGGGTATACAGTTGTCATTATCGGAGAGAAGAACCATCCGGAGGTCAAGAGTATCTTCGAATGGACGGCACAGGATGCTTATATTATTGAGACTGAGGCAGAGGCGGATGCACTGCCGAGTATCGGAAAACTCGGCGTCGTTTCGCAGACCACGTTCTCGGGCGAGAAGTTTCGGAGTATTGTATCGCATCTTTTGGAAAAGTCGCGTGAGATCAAGATCCTGCGTACGATATGTACAGCGACGGATCTGCGCCAGACTGCGGCTCTGGAGCTTGCCGAGAATGTCGATGTGATGATTGTGGTCGGCGGCAAGAACAGCGCAAACACATCGCGTCTTGCCCAGCTGTGTGCTACGAAGTGCAAAACATACCATATCGAGACTGTGGCGGAGCTGCAGGATGATTGGCTTAAAAATGTTAATAAAATTGGTATTACAGCCGGTGCTTCAACGCCGGACTGGATTATCAAGGAGGTTTATAAACAGTGTCAGAACAGAGCATGAAGGAACTTTTGGAACAGGAAGATATGCCCGATATCCAAGAGCGTACGGTTGTCAAAGGGGTCGTTGTTCAGGTATCCCGTGATGAGGCGTATGTCGATATCGGCTACAAGCAGGAGATTCCTGTCTCCAAGAGGGATCTTGCCGTTCCTGCGCCGGACGACGCACACGATGTTGTGAAAGTCGGCGATGAGATTGATGTTTACATCAAGTCGCTTGGCGGCGATAATGGCGGCAGCCTTTCCAAGGTCGAGGCCGATAAGATGGCTGCATGGAAGGACATCGAGGAGATTCAGGCGAAGGGCGAGACCGTCGAGGCAAAGATCGCCAAAGAGGTTAAGGGCGGTCTCGTTGCATACGTCATGGGTTTGCGCGGCTTTATTCCTGCCTCTCAGATGGAGCTCCACTTTGTCAAGGATCTCGCAGTCTACGTTGATCAGACGGTTGAGACAGAGATCATCGAGATCGATGTTCAGAAGCGTCGTCTCGTCCTTTCGCGCCGCAAGCTTCTCGAGCGTGATCGCGCGGAGAAGGAGGAGGCGGTGTTCTCGGCCATCGAGCCTGAGATGACTGTGCGCGGTACGGTCAAGCGCCTTGTCGACTACGGTGCATTCATTGATATCGGCGGGGTGGACGGTCTTGCTCACATCTCTGATCTCGCATGGCATCGCGTGAAACATCCGTCGGAGGTGCTCGAAGTTGGGCAGGAGCTCGACGTCTTTGTTAAGAGTGTTGACCGCGACGCAAAGCGCATCTCTCTCTCGGTTAAGGATACCCTTCCGGATCCGTGGGTAGAGAAGGCAGAGAAGTACGCCGAGGGCGATTTCATCGAGGGCAAGATCATCAAGTTGACGGACTTCGGTGCGTTCATGGAGATCGAGCCGGGCTTTGATGGTCTTATTCCGATGGGGGAACTTGCCGAGAAGCGCATCGAGCGTGCAGACGAGGCCGTCCATACGGGCGATATCGTGACGGTCAAGGTGCTTCGCATCGACACGAAGCGCAAGCGCATTTCACTTTCGATCACCAAGGCGAAGCGTGACGCGGACAATGCTGATATCAAGAAGTATGTGGATGAGCACCAGGCGGAGCAAGCTGAGGCGAGCGAGAATACGGAAGGTCAGGTCGAGGCACATCTCGACTGGCTGAAGTAAGATTTGTAAATAAGTTCATACGATAGCAGAGGAGTGATGAAATGTCACTCCTTTTTCATGGAGAAAGGGGGGTATATGGCGAAAGGATATCCAGGGGTTATTCTGCGTGTTCTTGAGGGCAGCATTGCCGAGGAGTTGGAACTCGTACCGGGGGATAAGATCCTTTCGGTCAACAATATGCCCCTGCGTGACATCATTGACTTCAGCTTTGCGATGGCAGATGAGGAGATTGAACTTCTTGTGGAGCACGCAGATGGGGAGCAGGAGCTCATTGCCTTCGACAAGGACTACGATGAGGACTTTGGTGTGGAGTTCGAGCGTGCGGTTTTTGATGGAATCCGGCCCTGTGCAAATCATTGTTATTTTTGCTTTGTCGATATGATTGCGCCGGACATGCGCCACAGTCTCTCTGTCAAGGATGACGACTATCGCCTTTCCTTTCTCTACGGGAATTTCGTGACGCTCACAAATATGGGAGCAGCGGATTTCGCGCGGATTGAACGATATCATCTCTCGCCGCTCTACGTGTCCGTGCAGTGCACAAATCCTGCGCTGCGTGCCGAGATCCTGCGCTATAAGGGGGCGGCGGATATTCTCGGGCAGTTGACGAAACTGGAGAATGCGGGGGCAGACTATCATACACAGGTAGTGCTCTGCTATGGACTGAACGATGGAGAGGAGCTTGAGCGCACAATCCGCGATATCACAGAACGCCGTCCCCATGCGCTCTCGCTTGCAATCGTGCCTGTGGGATTAACAAAGCACCGTACGGATCCGTTTCCGCTCATCCAGTTTGATCGCGCTGGTGCCGCACGCGTAATTGATCAGGTGGAGGCATGGCAGGAGAGGATGCGCGCAGAGGAGGGGCGCACCTTTATCTATCTTGGCGATGAGTTCTATTTTCTGGCGGGACGTGAGGTCCCACCCGCCGAAATGTACGACGGCTTTCCTCAACTCGACAACGGGATCGGACTGACGCGAAATTTTATCGAGGAGTGGACGGCTGCCGATGACTGCACAAATACCATGGATGAGGATTCCAAACTCGTCGTTATCAGCGGCACGGCGGTCGCACCTGTGATGGAGCGCTTGGCGCGCGAGCTCGACCCCGATGTGCGGCGCATTCATGTCCTTCCTGTTATCAATGAACATTTCGGAGCGACGGTCAATGTGTCAGGACTTCTTACGGGGCATGATATAGCGGAAGCACTTCGTAAGTTCCCGCATTCTGTGGATGGTGTGCTGATTCCTGCTTCCTCTCTGCGTGAGGGCGAGGATGTGTTCCTGGACGATATTTCTCTTGATGCAATGCAGAAAGAGTTTCCGCATATCCGTATCGAGCCGGTGGCGACGGGACGCGACTATCATGAGGCACTCACGGACTGGGGACATTACCATCGTGAGCGTCTGAGTGGGGGATATACATGGCAGAGCAATGCGGGATATACAAAACCCGCCGCTGCACACTAAAGAATTCGTGAGAGGAGCGAAAAACGATGAGCAAACCCATTGTGGCAGTGGTCGGACGGCCGAATGTCGGTAAATCAACGCTGTTCAATCAAATCGGCAAGAAGCGTGTGTCGATTGTCGATGACATGCCGGGGGTGACGCGCGACCGCATCTATATGGATGCGGAGTGGCTGAACCACGAGTTTACAATAATTGATACGGGCGGCATCGAGTTTGACGAGAGTGACCATATCCTTCGCTCCATGCGCAGTCAGGCAGAGCTCGCGATGGAGGAGGCGGATGTCATTCTCTTCCTCGTCGACGGACGTGCGGGGCTGACCTCCTCGGACGAGGAGGTCGGGCGGCTTCTGCGGCGCACACAAAAGCCCGTGATTCTTGCGGTCAACAAGATTGACAGCTTTGAGCGTGAGGCGTTGATCTACGACTTCTATTCGCTCGGTCTGGGTGATCCGATTCCCATTTCGGCATCCAATGCGATGAATCTCGGCGACCTTCTGGATGCTGTTGTTGCAGCATTTCCCAAAGAGGCAGAGGAGAATATCGACGCGGATGAAATTGCGATTGCAGTGGTTGGTCGTCCGAATGTCGGCAAATCCTCACTTGTAAATCGTCTGCTCGGCGAGGAGCGCGTCATTGTCAGCGATGTGCCCGGGACGACCCGCGACGCGATTGACACACACTTTACGCGGGATGGGGCGAAGTATCTTCTCATCGATACCGCGGGGATGCGCCGCAAGGGGAAGATCAGCCTGCCCGTGGAGCGGTACAGCGTGATGCGCTCCCTGCGCGCCATTGACCGCGCGGGCGTCGTTCTCATGGTCATCAACGCCGCCGAGGGAATTCTGGAGCAGGATACAAAGATCGCGGGCTATGTCCACGAATCCGGCAAGGGCGTTATTATCGTTGTGAACAAATGGGATATCTTCCCCGAGAAAAATGATAAATCGACGCTTCGCTTCACGGACGATCTGCGTGAAAAACTGGGCTTTCTCCAATATGCGCCGGTTCTCTATACATCAGCGCTCACGGGGCAACGCGTCGAGCGCGTGACAGAGCTTGTCAAATACGTTGCAGAGCAGCAGTCCATGCGCATCAAGACAAGCGTACTCAACGAGCTGATTCGTGATGCCGTCTCGGTCAATCCGCCGCCGACGAAGAAAGGAAAGCAGCTCAAGATTCTCTTTGTCACGCAGGTTGGAATCACACCGCCGACGTTCATCATATTTGTGAACGATCCCGAGCTCATGCACTTTTCCTATCTGCGATTCATCGAGAACCGTCTGCGCGAGAGCTTCGGTTTCGAGGGGACACCGCTCCGCCTTGTTGTGCGTGCCCGCAAGGAGGAAGAGTGATGATGGACTACCTTCTGACGGGCGTTATTGCCTATCTGGTCGGCTCCATTCCGAGTGGACTGATTCTCGGGAAACTCTTCTGGCATACGGATCTACGGAAGTATGGCAGTCATAACATCGGTGCGACAAATGCGTGGCGAACGCTCGGGAAAGTTCCCGGCATCATCGTCTTCCTTGCGGACAGCCTCAAAGGACAGGCAGGTGTTTTACTGGGACTCTCCCTTGTCGGAACCCCGCTTGCCGCGGTCATAGGCGGCCTTCTTGCCATAGTCGGACACAGTTTCTCGTTGTTCCTGCGGTTTCACGGGGGAAAAGGGGTTGCTACCTCACTCGGCGTTCTGACCATGTTGATGGGAAATGTGACCCTGATCGTCTTTGTCCTTTGGTTTACGATTGTCTATATGACACGTTATGTTTCTCTTGGCTCAGTTGTCGCAGGTGTCATTACACCGATTCTTGCCGCCCTGTTTGCATATCCGATGGAGTATATCGTGTTCACGGTGATTGCGGCACTGCTTGTCATTGTCCGCCACCGTGAGAACATCAAGCGACTGATGAACGGGACGGAAAATAAAATTTAGTGCGTACTGCTATTTGGCGATTTCTTTCACATATGATATACTTAGATCGTTATAAAAGCCTTTCTATCCATTGAAGGAGTTACTCATGAAAATTGATATGACAGGTGTTTATCTCGTTCGTGAGGAGATTTTGCCGAAGGCAATCAAAAAGACCATCCTCGCAAAGGAACTCATCAACAGTGGAGAAGTGCGTACGGTCAACGAGGCGGTTGTCAAGGCAAATCTCAGCCGCAGTGCCTATTACAAGTATAAGGACTATGTGTATTCCTTCTTTGAAGCGACGCGCGATAAGATTGTCACGCTCTCTATGCTGCTCCGCCATCGGCGTGGTACATTACAGGCGGTTCTGCAGGTTATCGCAGAGGAGGGGGGCAATGTCATGACCATCGATCAGGGGTTTCCCACACGCGGAGCTGCGACGGTGAACATCTCCCTTGAAACGGCAAAACTGCATAACGGCTTGCAGTCGCTGCTGGAAAGGTTGGATGTGGTCGACGGTGTGGAAAAACTCGAGGTCATTGGACAGGCTTGACATGGGGGATAAAATTCGGTGAACACAATCAAAATTGCACTTCTCGGAGCGGGGACGGTTGGCTCGGGGGTAGTGCGTACACTCTCGATCAATGCGGCTACGATCACGGAGCGCTGTGGTACACGCATTGAGATCAAGAAGATTCTCGTGCGCGATGCAAAAAAACATCGTCCGGAAGCCGAGGGAATTCCACTGACCGATAACTTCGACGAAATTCTGAATGATGAGGAAATTTCCGTTGTTGTCGAAGTTATGGGCGGTCTTGTCCCGGCGAAAGACTATATGCTGCGTGCGATGGCGGCGGGAAAGCACGTCGTTACGGCGAACAAGGATGTCATTGCCGAGCATCTCTCCGAGCTCTATGCCACGGCAGGTGAGAATGCGGTGGATTTTCTCTATGAGGCGAGTGTCGGAGGTGGTATCCCGATCATCAAGCCGCTGAAGGAATGCCTGACGGCGAACAGCATCACGGAGATCATGGGCGTTGTCAACGGAACGACGAACTATATGCTGACGAAGATGACGGAAAAACATATCAGCTATGATGCCGTGCTGCGCCGTGCACAGGAAAAGGGCTATGCAGAGGCAAATCCGTCGGCGGACGTGGACGGTCTCGATGCGGCGCGCAAGGCGGCAATCCTTGCCTCGCTCGCCTTTGACACGATCATCGGTTTTGAGGATGTCTCCGTCGAAGGAATTTCGCATATCACTGAGGACGATATCGAATACGGGCTCAATCTCGGCTATGTCATCAAACTTCTCGCCGTCGGACGCAATACGGAGGAGGGGATTGATGTGCGCGTACATCCCGTCTTCCTGCCAAAGACGCATCCGCTTGCCTCGGTGAACGGCGTGTTCAACGCGATCTTTGTGCGCGGCAACGTGCTTGGCGACGCGATGTTCTATGGGCGCGGCGCAGGTTCTCTGCCGACCGCATCGGCGGTCGTTGCGGACATCATCGAGATTGCGCGTGATATTGTCTCCGGTACGACCGGGCGGATGAAGTACAAGGTCGGGGAGAAGAAGAAGCTCTGCCCTGTGGAAAAGACAAAGTCCTCTTACTATTTGCGTCTCGTTGTTGCGGATGAGCCGGGCGTTCTCGGCGAGATTGCAACGACCTTTGGACGTGCAGGCGTCAGCCTAAAATCCGTAATTCAGGCGCGCTGGACGGAGGAGGGCGATGCGGAGATCGTTGCCGTGACCCATGTGGTGACACATGCGGCTGCCTCCGATGCCGTGGAGAAATTACAGGCACTTCCTGTCGTGCGTGAGGTGCGAAGCCTGATCCGCGTTGCGGACGGACAGGAGGATTTGTTATGAGCGAACGCTCCGTACGGGTTCGTGTTCCGGCGACGAGCGCGAACCTCGGTCCGGGCTTTGATGCACTGGGTATAGCCTGTACGCTCTACAATGAGATGACACTGACACTCACGCATGAGCCCGGGCTTCATATTTCAGCGCGTGGCGAGGGTGCGGCATATATTCCGGGGGACGAACGCAATATCGTGTGGAAATCCATTCAGTACCTTCTGGAGCGTGCGGGGCGTGTGGATGAGTTTCAGGGTGCACGGATTCGCATGAGTAACCGTATCCCCCTTTCACGGGGGCTTGGGAGCAGTGCGACGGCGATTGTCGCGGGACTCACGGCGGCAAATGCACTTGTGGACAGCCCGTTCAGCCGCGATGATCTCCTGCAGCTTGCAACGGATATCGAGGGACATCCCGATAATGTCGCACCCGCAATCTATGGCGGCTTTACGGTGAACACGGTGACAGATGGTCATGTGGAGTGCTTTTCCTTTTTGCCACGCATCTTCCTGCGCCTTGTCGTTATGGTGCCGGACTTCTATCTCTCGACGAAATCCGCGCGGCAGGTACTGCCGTCTGAAGTCCCGATGAAGGATGCCGTGTTCAATATCAGCCATGCAGCAATGATGGTTGCGGCTCTTGCACGCGGCTCGGAGAAGCATCTGGAGAACGCCTTTGCCGATGCGCTTCACCAGAACTACCGAGCTCCGCTCATTCCGGGGATGTTTGATGTCTTTGCCGCAGCAAAGAGGGCCGGTGCATACGGAGCAGCGCTCAGCGGAGCGGGGCCCTGCCTGATCGCTTTTGTTCCTGAACACCGCAAGTGTACAGAGGAGGTTGCAGCGGCCATGCAGGAAGCCTTCCGTGCCTATGAAATTGAGGCGCGTCCGCTGCACCTGCGACTTGATACGAAGGGCGCACGCGTTCTGCGCCGCAGGGATATGAACGCAAAACGGTGATTTTGCCGGTCTTACAGATCATTTTTTGAATGACTGTAAGACCGGCAAATTTTTTTGAAATAATACTTGAAAAAATATACATAAAGAGTGTATAATTATAAAATCTTTTCGGGACTGAAACGGAGGGGATGAAATGAAGGCAAGTATTGTCGGAGCATCCGGATATGCAGGTGAAGAGTTGATTCGTCTGCTGCATGCTCATCCGTTTGTCGAGGTCGCACATCTGACATCGGAGCGACATACGGGAGAGCGTGTATCGAAAATTTATCCACATTTGAAGAATATTTATGAGAATGAACTCGTATCAATGGAAGATGTAAGGCGCATTGCTGAGGACAGTGATGTGCTCTTCATTGCACTCCCGCATGGACACGCAATGAAAATTGTGCAGGAGGTTTCTGCGTGTTCTGTACGCATCATTGATCTCGGAGCGGACTATCGTTTTGCGGATACTGCCATCTATGAGCAGTGGTATCATGTGGCACACACAGATCCGAGCGCAGATCGCGCCTACGGGCTTGCCGAGCTCTATCGTGAGCATGTGCGAACGGCGCGGATCATCGGGAATGCCGGATGCTATACGACAGCAAGCATCCTCGCGCTTGCCCCGCTTGTCAAGGCACATCTGGTGCAGCTCGATTCCATCCTTGTCGATGCGGTGTCCGGTGTATCGGGGGCGGGACGATCTCCGAAGGAGAGCACGCATTATCCGGAGTTCTATGACAGCTTTACGGCGTACGGTGCCGTATCGCATCGCCATACACCGGAAATCGAGCAGGCCCTTGCCGATGTGGGCGGTACTCCCGTCACCATCAACTTTACGCCGCACCTTGCGCCGATCTCGCGCGGCATTCTGGCAACCTGTTACGCGATGCTGTGCGAGGGTGTTACGGCAGAGGACGTCGATGCAGCCTATGAAAAAATGTACGCGGATGAATATTTTATACGACTGCTTGGACGCGGCGCATATCCCGCAACAAAGTATGTGCGTGGTACGAACTACTGTGATATTGCGTGGCACATCGACCCGCGCACGCATCGTGTGATCGTCTTCTCAGCCATCGACAACCTGGTCAAAGGAGCGGCAGGACAGGCGATTCAGAATATGAATATCGCATTTGGTCTGGACGAGCGCATGGGGCTCGATCTCGTGCCTATGTATCCGTAGAGTGGTTTCGTAAGTGAACGGAGGAATATATATGTTTAGCGAAGCAAGTGCAAAGATGGGCGTTACCTATCCGAAGGGATTTCAGGCGGCAGGTGTCAAAGCCGGTATCAAGAAGAGCGGAAATCTTGACGTTGCTGTAATTTATACCGAGAAGAAAGCTGCCGTCGCGGGCACGTTTACGAAGAATGCGGTTGCAGCCGCACCCGTGCACGTCTCGAAGGCGGTTGTCGCAACGCATACGGCGCATGCCATTGTTGCAAATGCGGGATGTGCGAATGCGTGTACGGGCGCACAGGGCGAAACGGATGCTGCCGCCATGCAGAAGATTGCGGCAGATGCGCTCGGCTGCACGTTAGCGGATGTCATTGTCGGATCGACGGGCATCATTGGCCAGCTTCTGCCGATGGACAAGGTGGAGCAGGGGATTCATGCGGCTGTAAAGGCACTCTCTGCGGATGGCAGCGTGGATGCGGGCAATGCAATCATCACGACGGATACCTACTCCAAGGCAGGGGCAACTTCCGTCATGATCGGCGGCAAGGAAGTTCGTTTTGGCATTATTGCAAAGGGCTCGGGGATGATTCGCCCCGATATGGCGACGGTACTCTGCTTCATCACGACAGATGCGGATATTGACGGCGTGCTCCTGCAGGAGGCTCTGTCGGAGGTCATTGAGCACAGTCTCAATATGATCTCGATCGATGGCGATATGAGTACAAACGATATGGCAATCGTCCTTGCCAACGGTGCGGCGGGGAATCCGAAGATTACGGAGAAAAATGCGGACTACGAGACGTTCAAGGAGACTCTGCTCGCACTCTGCCAGGGCATCTCGGAAAAGATTGCGGCGGACGGTGAGGGAGCGACCAAGTTCATCACGGTTCATGTGAAGGGGGCAAAATCGTTTGCCGATGCAAAGACGGTCGGTATGAGTGTCGCGAACAGCCCTCTCGTCAAGACGGCGTTTTTCGGCGAAGATCCGAACTGGGGGCGCGTGATCTGCGCGGTCGGCTATGCGGGGGTGCCGATGAATCCCAATCATACAACGGTGACGTTTGGCGGGATCCCCGTCTATGCGGATGGCACGGGCGTATCATACGATGCGGATACGCTACGAACGGTGATGACGGCGCACGATATTGTTGTCGAGATTGACCTCAAGGATGGCACGGAGGAGGCGAAGGTCTGGACCTGTGACTTCTCCTATGAATATGTGAAGATCAACGGTGAGTATCACACCTGAGGGAGGGATTCGATGTATTCCGATCAGGACAAGGCGGAGATTCTCGTAGACGCGCTCCCGTACATCCAGGAATTTTACGGGACGACCGTCGTTATCAAATACGGCGGAAACGCCATGATCAATGACACACTCAAGGAAAATGTCATGCGCGACGTGGCCCTGATGAAATTTGTCGGCATCCGTCCGATTCTCGTGCATGGAGGAGGACCTGAGATCACAGGGTTCCTCAAGAAGGTTGGAAAGGAGTCCACGTTCGTCTCAGGGCTTCGCGTAACGGATGAGGAAACAGTGGAGATCGCCGAGATGGTGCTCGACGGCAAGCTGAACTCGGAGATTGTGGGGCTGCTCAACCTGCGCGGTGTGCGTGCGGTTGGCCTGAGCGGCAAGGACGCAGGGCTCATCAAGGCGCAGAAGAAGCTCGCCACAGTGTATGAAAACGATACGGCACATCAGGTCGATATCGGCTATGTCGGCGAAGTCACGGAGATTGACACGGGACTCATCACCGATCTTCTCGATCAAGGCTATGTTCCCGTCGTTGCCCCCATCGGCATGGGCGCGCATGGCGAGAGCTACAACATCAATGCAGACTATGTTGCGGCAGAGATTGCGGGTGCACTGCACGCGGAGAAACTGCTGCTCCTTACGGATGTGGAGGGGGTCTACAAGAACTTTGCGGATAAGAGCAGCTTTCTCTCGCAGCTTCGTATGGATGAGGCAAGGGAATACATCCGCAGCGGTATCATTGAGGGCGGCATGATCCCGAAGGTGGAGGCGTGCCTCCGTGCGCTTGAGGCGGGGGCACATAAGGCGCATATCATTGACGGCCGCTTGGCACACTCCATCATCTTGGAGATCTTCACCTCGCGCGGTATTGGAACAATGGTACTTCGGTAGGCAGGAGCGATCATGAAGAACGAACATGAAATTATGGCACGGGATACGGCGAGTTATCTGCCGGTATTTTCCCGTTATCCGATTGTCCTCGACCACGGGGAAGGTTCGTATGTATGGGATGTGAACGGGTGCAAGTATCTCGATGCGCTCGGCGGCATCGCAGTCAATGTGCTCGGGCATAACTATGTGCCGCTCGTAGAGGCGATTGCCAATCAGGCAAAACGGCTCATCCATGTGTCGAACCTCTACTATACCGAGCCGCAGGCAGATGCGGCGGCAAAGTTGTCGAGACTTACGGCGGGCGGCAAGGTGTTCTTCGGAAACTCGGGCGCCGAGGCGAACGAGGGGGCAATCAAGGCAGCGCGCAAATACGGGCATATGATCCATCCCGAGAAGTCGCAGATCATCACGGCTCTGGGCAGCTTTCACGGGCGTACGCTCGCGACCCTGACCGCAACGGGGCAGGAGAAGTTTCACAAAGGCTTCGCGCCGCTGCCGCAGGGGTTTGACTATGTGCCGTTCAACGACATTGCGGCACTCGAAGCACAGATGAGCGAGAATACGGCGGCGGTCATGCTTGAACCGATTCAGGGCGAGGGCGGCGTGCGTACCCCTGCGGACGGATATTTGCAGCAGGTACGGGCACTCTGTGACAAGTATGATGCGCTCCTGATCTTCGACGAGATCCAGACGGGCATGGGGCGCACGGGCAGTTTCTACGCCTATGAGAGCTGCGGTGTCACCCCCGACATTGTGACGCTTGCCAAGGGTCTTGCGGGCGGCGTTCCGATCGGCGCGTTCGTCGTCACGGAGAAGGTCGCGGCGGCATTTCACGCGGGTGATCACGGGTCGACGTTCGGCGGAAATCCGCTGGCGTGCGCGGCGGCAAATGTCGTGCTTGATGCGGTTGCAAATGATCATTTTCTCGCAGGTGTGCGGGACGTGGGCACACATTTCAAACAGGCACTCACGGACTTGCAGCGCAAATATCCCGCACACATCGTGGAGGTGCGTGGCGCAGGGCTGATCCTCGGTATGGAGATGCAGAGGAATGAGGATGCGGCAGCAATTGCCCGACGGATGCTGGAGCAGGGCGTTATCATCAACTGCACGGCAGGGAATGTCCTGCGCTTTATCCCGCCGCTGATCTTTACGAAGAAGGAAGTGGATGAACTCATCCGTGTACTGGATCACTGTATCCTTGACATATGTGACCGAGGGGGATTATGATGAACAAGGGCATGGACTTACTCTCCATTCATGAGCTGAGTGCGGACGATGTGGAGGAGATTCTGACGCTCGCCGCTGATCTCAAGGCAAAGCAGAAGGCGGGGATTCCGCATAAACTGCTTGCGGGAAAGACGCTCGGCATGATTTTTGAGAAATCCTCGACGCGGACGCGCGTGTCGTTCGAAGTTGGGATGTACCAGCTCGGCGGACAGGCACTCTTTCTCAGCAGCCGCGACCTGCAGCTTGGGCGCGGCGAGCCGATCAAGGACACGGCGCGCGTGCTCTCGCGCTATCTCGACGGCATCATGATCCGTACCTATGGGCATGAACGCATTGAGGAGCTGGCTCGCTATGCGGACATTCCCGTCATCAACGCGCTCAGCGACCTCCTGCATCCGTGTCAGGCACTTACCGACCTGCTTACGATTCGTGAGTACAAGGGAAAGAATCTCGCGGGTCTCAAGATGGCGTACGTCGGCGACGGCAACAATATGACGCACTCGCTCATGTATGCAGCGGCAAAGGTCGGCATGAATTTCGCGGCGGCAACTCCCGAGGGCTACGAGCCAAATGCCGAGGTCGTTGCAAATGCAAAGGCAGATGCAGATGCAGCGGCAACGGGAGCAACGATCACAATCACGCACAATCCGATGGAAGCGGTTGCGGGCGCAGATGTCATCGTCACGGACACGTGGGCGAGCATGGGGCAGGAGGCGGAGCACGACACGCGTACGGCGGTGTTCCGTCCCTATCAGGTGAATTGGGAACTCGTTGCCGAGTCAGGCAATGCACGCTGCATCGTGATGCACTGTCTGCCTGCCTATCGGGGAGAGGAGATCACGGAGGATGTCTTTGAGGAGTTTGCCGATGTGATCTTTGATGAGGCGGAGAATCGCCTCCACGTCCAAAAGGCGATCATGGCACTCGTTATGGGTGACTGATTTATATTTCTAAGGAGATGTTTCAAACATGGCAAAGCAGATCAAAAAAGTAGTTCTGGCATATTCCGGCGGTCTTGATACGTCGGTTATCATCCCGTGGCTGAAGGAACACTATGACAACTGCGAGGTCATCGCTGTCTGTGCCGATGTCGGGCAGGGGGAGGAACTCGATCCCGTGCATGACAAGGCACTTGCCTCCGGCGCGTCGAAGGTGCACATTGTCGATCTCACGAAGGAGTTCCTTGAGGAGTATGTTTGGCCGACGCTCAAGGCGGGAGCCGTCTACGAGGGAAAGTATCTGCTCGGTACATCGTTTGCGCGTCCCGTGATCGCAAAGGCACTCGTCGATATCGCAAAGCGTGAGGGTGCGGACGCAATCGCGCACGGCGCGACGGGCAAGGGAAACGATCAGGTACGCTTCGAGCTGACCGTGAAGGCACTCGCACCGAACCTCCAGATCATCGCCCCGTGGCGCGAGTGGGATCTCGATTCCCGTACGGCTGAGATCGCGTATGCAAAGAAGCATGGTATTCCCGTTGCGACGGAGAACAAGACGTACAGCATGGATCGCAACATTTGGCACCTCTCCCATGAGGGCTCTGATCTTGAGGATCCCGCGAACGAGCCGAAGAACTCCATGTTCCTTATCTCCTGCGCACCCGAGGCTGCCCCGGATGCGCCGGAATACGTCTCCATCTCGTTCGAGAAAGGCATTCCCGTTGCTGTCAACGGAGAGAAACTCGGTGCAGTTGAACTGCTGACAAAGCTGAACGAGATCGGAGCACGAAATGGTGTCGGCATCGTCGACATCTGTGAGAACCGTCTCGTCGGCATGAAGTCGCGTGGGGTCTACGAGAACCCGGGCGGCTCCATCCTCTACTATGCGCACCGTGAACTTGAGTACCTCTGCCTCGACCGCGCAACCTATCACTACAAGGAAGGAATGGCGATCCGTTATGGCGAGCTCGTCTACGACGGCATGTGGTTCTGCCAGTTGCGCGAGGCACTTGCTGCGTTCGTGGACAGCACACAGGAGACCGTAACGGGCGAGGTGCGCCTCAAACTCTACAAGGGCAATATCATCTCGGCAGGAGCAACGTCGCCGTATTCGCTCTACAGTCAGGAGTTCGTCACGTTCGAGCATGACGACGTCTACAATCAGGCAGATGCAGGCGGCTTCATCAATCTTTTCGGTCTGCCGCTCAAGGTGCGTGCACTCATGCAGGAGGGGCAGAAGTAATGAGCGAGAAGCTCTGGGGCGGTCGTTTTTCCAAGACAACCGATGAGATGATCAACGAGTTCCAAGCCTCCATTCAGTTCGATCGGCGGATGTACCGCGAGGACATTGCGGGATCGATCGCGCACGCCGAAATGCTGGCGAAAGTGGGCATCCTCTCCGAGGAGGATCGTGCGGCGATTGAGAAGGGGCTGCGTGACATCCTCGCGCAGATCGAGCGCGAAGATTTTGCGTTTAGTGTCGAACTCGAAGACATCCACATGAATATTGAAAAGCGCCTCACGGATGCGATTGGGGAGGCGGGCAGCCGGCTCCATACGGCACGCAGCCGCAACGATCAGGTCGCACTCGATACGCATATGTATGTACGGCACGCAGTTGTGGATGTGCTGGCTCGTATCAGGGAACTTCAACACGCACTTGTCGAATCAGCGACGACGAACAAGGATGTCATCATGCCGGGGTATACGCACTTGCAGCGTGCCCAGCCCATCCTCTTTGCCCATCACCTTATGGCGTACTTTGGGATGCTCATGCGTGATTTTGAGCGGTTTCAAGGGGTATATGCGCGGACGGACATCATGCCGCTCGGCGCAGGCGCTCTTGCAGGAACGACACTGCCGATCGATCGAGCCTTTGTCGCGAAGCGGCTGAACTTCGAGCGCATCTATACGAACAGTCTGGATGCGGTCAGCGACCGTGACTACATTCTCGAATTCCTCTCTGCGGCATCCATACTCATGGTTCATCTCTCACGTCTCTCGGAGGAGATCATCCTCTGGTGCTCGCGCGAATTCTCGTTCGTGGAACTGGATGACGCACACTGCACAGGCTCCTCCATGATGCCGCAGAAGAAGAACCCGGACGTCTCCGAACTCGTGCGCGGAAAAACGGGGCGCGTCGTCGGTCATCTCATGGCGATGCTCACGGCAGTGAAGGGGCTCCCGCTCGCCTACAACAAGGACTTGCAGGAGGACAAGGAGGGGCTGTTTGACACCATTGACACGGTGAAGTTCAGCCTTGCCGTCTACGCACAGCTCATCCGCGGGATGAAGGTGCGTGCGGATGTCATGCGTCATGCCGTCGCGGCGGACTTCTCGAATGCGACCGACCTTGCGGACTATCTTGTGCGTAAGGGAATGCCGTTCCGTCAGGCACACAGCGTCTCGGGACAGGCGGTCGCGCTCTGCATTGAGCGCGGCATCTGGCTCGCAGACCTGCCGCTCGCGGATTATCAAAAACTCTCCGCGCTCTTTGCGGAGGATATTTATGAGGCAATCCGCCCCGAGACTTGCGTCGCATATCGGAACTCTTACGGCGGCACCTCGTACGAGCAGGTGGAAATGCAGCTTGCGGCGGCGCGTGATCTGATGGCGGAGGAGGCACGCATTGTATCTGCATGGGAGCAAAAGCAGGAAATTCTCTGAGAACTTGTCACCAGCGGTTAAAATTTCATTGTATCCTAAATAGAAAATAATATATTTCCCATATTTTCAGTGGATAATACAAATATATCTGAAAGGAGGAATTACGATGAAGAAATATGCGGCTCTGGCTGCGGCGATTGCTCTGTCTGTTTCCTCGGCGGCAATGGCGGCTCCGCTCAATCATCTCGGCACGCATGATACGGCTGTCGGTGTTGGCACGAAGGAAGCGTACATCGAGCATAAGGCAACGGATGAGATCACGGTCGGTGTGGTACGCAATGATCGTGACGAGTACGGCAATCCGAAGGATGCCTATGTGCAGTACAACGTCTTCGACCAGAACATCCGTCTGCTCGGCGGCTATCGCTGGGGCATGAAGCAGGAAAACAGGAACAATGTCTTTGCGGGTCTTGGACTCAGCACACCGACGGTGTTCGGGTTTAATGCGTACGCATCCTACATCGCGGGCAAGGACTTCAACGAGTCCCAAGTAGGGCTGAACAAATCCCTGATAGCAAATTTGGATCTCAATGTGAATTACCACAACTTCAAGCCGGATCACGGAAGTCGTGAAAACGGCATCGGTGTCGGTCTGACGATGCGTTTCTGATTGTTTCTTGGAGCATTTGGCATTCCCTGCATAAGTCGGGGAGTGCCTTTTTTGTGTGATGATAAATTTTATTTGCATTGTCTGCGTTGGAATGGTAAAATAACGGCTAAGTGAATGGATCGGATCATTTTTCTTGCAGTTTTCGGCATTGCTGTGCGGTCGTATTTTTTCACGGCAAGATGAACGGAAACCGCGTTTTCCCATGTGGCGACGATGGAGAAGAGACTTCTTCGGTCGCTGTATTTTCGTGTGGGTGAATTCTGATTTCATGATCGAATGGATGAGCATAATTTGATAAGAGGGACACAATGCAAATGTCCCATATTCTATGGAGGTGTGTTTTTTGTCGTTAAATCGTAATGGCAATCATGGGAAAAATGTGCAGAAAGTACAGGTCATACCGCTGGGCGGTCTGGGCGAGATCGGAAAGAACATGACTGCCATCCGCGTGGATGATGAGATTCTTGTGGTCGACTCCGGGCTCATGTTCCCAGAGGAGGACATGCTCGGCATCGACCTTGTCATTCCGGATATTACTTATCTGATTGAGAACAAGGATAAGGTCAAGGCGATCGTTCTGACGCACGGGCACGAGGATCATATCGGTGCCCTGCCATATGTCATGAAGCAGATTCCTGTACCCGTCTATGGGACGCGTCTGACGCTCGGGATTCTCGAAGGGCGTCTCAAGGAAAACGGCGTTGATTCGAGCAATCTGCACTCTGTGATGGCGGGGGATATCATCAACATCGGCTGCTTCAGTGTCGGCTTTATCCGCGTGAATCACTCGATCCCCGATGCGGTTGGGCTCTCGATCAAGACCCCCGTAGGCATGATCGTCCACACGGGTGACTTCAAGCTCGACTATACGCCGGTCGATGGGCAGATGACGGATTTTCGCCGCTTTTCCGAACTTGGCAACAAGGGCGTTCTGCTCCTCCTCGCCGACAGCACGAATGCGGAGCGTGAGGGCCATACAGCGAGCGAGCGTACAGTCGGGGCGGCGTTTGACAAGGCGTTCCACAACGTACGCGGGCGTATCATCGTTGCGACGTTCTCCTCGAACGTGCACCGCATCCAGCAGGTTATCGACACGGCGGTAAAGTACAAGCGTCGCGTCGCCGTCCTCGGCCGCAGCATGGAGAATGTGGTCGGTATCTCCCTCGAACTCGGTTATCTGAATGCGCCGGAGGGGACCGTTATCGGCATCGACGAGGTCAACAACTTCCGTCCCGAGCAGATCGTCATCGTGACGACGGGCAGTCAGGGCGAGCCGATGTCTGCGCTCTCGCGCATGGCGGCATCGGATCATCGCAAGATCACAATTGTGCCGGGCGATACGGTCATCATCTCGGCAACCCCGATTCCGGGCAATGAGAAGTTGGTCTCAAAGACCGTGGACAATCTGATGAAACTCGGCGCGAATGTTATCTACGGACGCGACAAGGGCATCCATGTCTCGGGGCACGGCAGCCGCGAGGAGCTCAAGCTGATGCACAACCTCGTGCGGCCGAAGTTCTTCATGCCCGTACACGGTGAATACCATCATCTCGTACAGCATGCGAACCTTGCCCGCGAACTCGGCATGCCGAAGGAGAATATCTTCATCAGCGAGAACGGGCAGATCCTTGAGTTCACAAAGGAGAAGGGACAGGTCGTCGGACGTGTGCAGTCCGGAATGGTCATGGTCGACGGTCTCGGTGTCGGCGATGTGGGCAACATTGTTCTGCGCGACCGCCGTCAGCTCTCGCAGGACGGTATTCTCATCATCGTGGTGACGATGGATCGGCAGAACAATCGCGTGGTCTCCGGTCCCGACATCGTCTCGCGCGGATTCGTCTATGTACGCGAGTCCGAGGCGCTGATGGATGAGGCTCGCGCACGTGTTCAGCAGGCGCTCGACCGCTGCGAGGACGAGAACGTGCGCGAATGGTCAGCGATCAAGTCGAATGTACGCGATGCACTCAGCCGTTACCTCTTCGACAAGACCCGCCGCCGCCCGATGATCCTGCCCATTATTATGGAAGTCTGAACGCAGCAAATAGAGAAGAGATGAAAAGGATCCCCAAAAGTTAGAGCTGAAAGCGTAGGAAAGTGATTTCCTGCGCTTTTTCCTATGCAGCACTGTGTTTACGTCAGTATTCTTTAGGTATGGCAGCGATCATGTTCGGTGGAATTGTCTTTGCGATCACCAGCCTCCTATTTCTATTGATGCCTACATCCACATCAGCTCCTGTGCAGACAAATAGAAAAGGGATGCGCCTCCTATGCTAAACTAGAAGTGGCCTGACAACCACAAATGAAGAATAGCATAGGAGGCGCTTGTCAATGAATGACGTAAAATGTGTCTTGCAGGCAATCAGAAAAAAGGGTAGAATGTGTTGAGTATGATGATGTATTGATTGGGGCGAGGAGGAATTTTATGACAGCAGCTGAACAGAAAGAGCTCCGCCTTTTCGCGGTAAAGGTGCGCGAGGGCATTTTGCGCGGCACACACGCCGCAAAGAGCGGACATCCGGGTGGCTCTCTTTCATCGACGGAATATTTTACCTATCTCTACAACAAGGAGATTCGTGTTGATCCGAAGAATCCGCACGATCCGAACCGTGACCGCTTTGTCCTCTCCAAGGGGCATGTGGCACCCGGTCTCTATGCGACACTTGCCAACTGCGGCTTCTTTCCTGTGGACGAACTTTTGACGCTGCGTCATATCGACGCACGTCTGCAGGGGCATCCGAATATGAACCTCACGCCGGGGGTGGATATGTCCACGGGCTCGCTCGGGCAGGGGATTTCGACAGCGGCAGGGATGGCAAAGGGCGCAAAGTATCTCGGGAAGGATATCAACGTCTATACGCTGCTTGGAGACGGCGAGCTTGCCGAGGGGCAGGTGTGGGAGGCGACGATGTTCGCCGCACACTACAAGCTCGACAATCTCTGCATTGCGGTGGACGTGAATGGACTTCAGATCGACGGTGCGACGGCAGATGTCATGAACACCGCACCAATCGATGCGAAGTTTGCGGCGTTCGGATGTGACGTTCTCTGGATTGACGGTCATGATTTCAACGCACTCGAAGACGCATTCAAGACCTTCCATTCAAATAAGGGCACGGGGAAACCTACAGTTATCTTGATGAAGACGGTGAAGGGGAAGGATATCTCCTTTATGGAGAACAATGCCGGCTGGCATGGCAAGGCACCCAATGATGACGAACTCGCACAGGGGCTTTCGGAGCTTGCCGCGATTCGTAAGTCGATTGAGGAGGCATGAGCATGGCAGATGTAAAGAAAATTGCAACGCGTGACAGCTACGGAAACGCACTGGTAGAACTTGGTAAAATGCACGAGAATATTGTTGTGCTGGATGCTGATCTCGCAGGTGCGACGAAAAGCGGAACCTTCAAGAAGGCGTTCCCCGACCGTCACTTCAACTGCGGCATTGCGGAGTGCAACATGGTCGGTGTCGGTGCAGGGCTCTCGACGATGGGGCTTGTTCCGTTTGTTTCTACCTTTGCCATGTTTGCGGCTGGACGTGCCTATGAGCAGGTGCGCAATACGATCGGCTATCCACATCTGAACGTCAAGATCTGTGCGACCCATGGTGGTATCTCCGTCGGTGAAGATGGTGCATCACATCAGTGCTGCGAGGACTTCGGTCTCATGCGTACGATCCCGGGCATGACGGTCATGTGCCCCTCGGATGATGTTGAGGCGCGCAAGATGGTGCACGCCGCATACGAAATGGATGGCCCCGTATATATCCGCTTTGGACGTGCGGCAACACCGGTCTATCATGATGAGACCTTCTCGTTTACCGTTGGAAAGGGCGAAGTCCTGCAGGATGGGGCGGATGTCGCCATCATCGCTACAGGGATTCTTGTCCCGGAGGCAATCGAGGCGGGAAAACGTCTTGCTGCTGAGGGAATCAAAGCGCGTATCATCAATATGGCGACGATCAAGCCACTCGATGAGGAGCTTGTGATCCGTGCTGCGAAGGAATGTGGCAGAATTGTGACCGTCGAGGAGCACAATATTCTCGGCGGGCTCGGTGAGGCGGTTGCAGGCGTTGTTGCGGAGCATGCACCTGTTCCCGTTCACCGCATCGGTGTACGGGACGAGTTCGGTCACTCCGGACCTGCAGCGGCACTGCTTAAGCAGTTCGGGCTTACCGCAGACGAGATCGTAGCACAGACGAAGACGATTGTCGGCAAATAAAGAGATACAGAAAGATGCCTTTGTTTTGACCTGACCCCCAAAAGTTAGACCTGAAAGCGTAGGAAAGCAAATTCCTGCGCTTTTTGTTATGCGGCAAGATATTTGCCCCTCGGGTGCCTGTCATGTGTGCAGCATGGCTGGCGATTTTTATTTTATGAGAATGCTGCCATGCGTTCGCGTTCCTCTGACTGCAGCTCGGCGGCAAAGGCGGCGAATCCGTTCAAGTCTCCTGTGTTGAGGTAGTTGATATACTCCTTGCGCCGCTCGACGGGGATAACAATAGCATTATATGCAATAACGCAACAAGAAAAGCGGTGGGCATCACAAAAGTTGCGTTTATGTGTTGATATGAAAAACAGAGAAATGTATATCAGGATGAGACGGAAGTGAGTGTGCGTGTGGGGGGAACTTTTCTATCAGAAAGCAGGAATTGAAAAGTTTATGTAGAAAATCGTTATTATATTGAAGAAAGAAGGGCGTTCGAAGAAAGCATATTATTTTTTAGGAGGAAATTGAATGGCATAGAAGTCCTTCTACTTCGAGTGGGAAGTTTTTTACAGAGGTTCTTTCGTACACTCGTTTATGCTATGTGGTGATGAAATTACTTGTATCAACCGCCGACTTTGTTTATAATGTAAGAAGTCTAGTGGTATAAAAGAGGATTATTTATGAAGCGGTATACGCTGTTCATTGTAGTGACAGCTCTTCTCGTGAGCATAATCGTCGCAGGTTCCGCCTATCTCGCATCATCCGGTTCGCGCAGTGTGCAGCGCCACCCCATGCAGGAAGTTGTTGCATACACCTCGCTCCCCGCGGAGGTCGCTGCGGTACTCTCCGAGGAATACGAAAAAGAATACAATATCCGTGTCAGCTTTGTTCAGTTGTCGTCCGAGCAACTTCTCCGCCGTTTGCATGAGCAGGCAGCGGAGGAGAGTGACGGAAAGGCCGCTCTTGTTCTGACGGATCGAGAGACGTTGGATCGTGCCGCTGCCTCGGGTTATCTCGTTCCCTATATTTCGGAGAAGAGCGATCAGGTTTCCGATGTGTTTCGCCATCCGAATCGCTACTGGACGGGAGTATGGTATGATCCCGTTGTTTTTGTTGTAAATCAGGACTATCTGCGCACACATCTCGATTTGCCGAATTCGTGGCAGCAGCTTGCACAGCAGCGTGACATTCGTATCGGAACAACGGATTTTATGGCGGCGGACGCTTCGTCGAATTTACTTTACAGCATGATCGCCGAGTATGGCGATCAACGTGCCTTTGAGATCTGGCGCAAAATACAGCCGAATATCATGCAGTACTCAAAATATCTACATACGCCGGTACGACAGGCGGGGATGGGCGAGGTGGACCTCTCGGTGGCTGTTCTGAGTGAGACGCTGCGCTACATCCATGACGAATATCCGATCCGTATCCTTTATCCCGTGGACGGCACATCAGCCGTTATCTACGGGACGGGACTGGTTTTCCGTGTATCGGATCATGACGCCCACATGGCGGAGGAGTTCTCGGATTGGCTTCTGACCGATGAGGCACAGCTGGCACTTGCACAGCATCGGTTTTATTTCCTGACGACGAATCCGATGACTCTTTCCTATCAGATGTTTGCAGGGAAGAATATCAATATTTTTAGGAGCAGACCGTACTTCAGCAAGGAGGAAAAGGAGATCCTCATGGATCGCTGGATCAAGGAAGTGCGGTTCAACGAAGAATAACGAAAGCCGGAGGAGAGTTTATCAGTGAAAGCGGGTTTTATCAGTCTCGGTTGTGCAAAGAACCTCGTTGATACGGAGGTCATGCTCGGCATTATGCGGGAGCATGGCATTGAGATCACCAATGAGCCTGCGGAGGCGGATATCCTGATTGTCAACACCTGCGCATTCATCCAGTCCGCGAAGGAAGAGTCCATTACAACGGTTCTTGGCATGGCGGATTACAAGGAAACGGGACGCTGCCGCAGTCTCATTGTGGCGGGCTGCCTCGGTCAGCGTTATGGGCAGCAGCTCCTTGATGAGATTCCCGAGGCGAATGCTATTATCGGTACAGGAGCATGGAGCCGTATCATGGAGGTCATTCAAGAGACACTGAAAGGACGGCGCCTCTTGATTGCGGGCAAGGATGAGACCATCTATGATGCCAAGACCCCACGTCTGCGCACGACCCCGAACTATACTGCATATATCAAGATTGCAGAGGGATGTGATCATCGCTGTGCGTTCTGTGCCATTCCTCTGATTCGCGGCAGCTTCCGCAGCCGCCCCATGGAGGATATTGTAACCGAGGCAGGTGAACTGGCAGAGAGCGGTGTACGCGAGATCGTTCTGATAGCACAGGACAGTGCGAACTATGGGGTGGATTGCTATAAGAAGCCGATGCTTCCCGCGCTTCTGCGGGAACTGGCGAAGATTGAAAAGCTTGCATGGATTCGCGTTCTCTACAGCTATCCAAAATACTTTACAGATGAGCTTATCGATGTATTTGCAACCGAGCCAAAGGTTGTGAAATATGTCGACCTCCCGCTTCAGCATGCACACAATGCGGTTCTGCGTTCGATGAATCGTCCCGATACGCGCGAAAGTGTGGAAAAGCTGATTCAAAAGCTGCGCAATCGTATTCCGGGGGTGACCATCCGTTCAACCTTCATTGTCGGCTTTCCCGGGGAGACGGACACACACTATCAGACGCTTCGTTCCTTTGTGGAGAAGCAGCGTTTTGACAAGGTGGGAATCTTTACCTACTCCGAGGAGGAGGATACACCTGCAGCTGCAATGGCACAGAAGGTCTCCGAAGAGGTCATGCAGGAGCGTTATCATGATTTGATGAGCCTTCAGAGCAAGATCTCTGAGGAGATCAATATCGGACTGGAAGGGCATGAAACGGATGTCTTGATCGAGGGACGGGATGCGGAGCAGCAGGCGATTTCGGTCGGACGTTCTTATCGGGAAGCACCTGAGGTGGACGGTCAGATTTATATCGAGGGGGATACGGAGAGCCGCGTCGGCGATATTGTCCGCGTCCGTCTTTTGCAGGGATTTACTTATGATATTGTGGGTGAGAGGGTGCATTGATGACCTCTGAACTTGAGACACAGTCATCGGAGACAGGGCAGATACTCCGCACGGCAGGTCTTACGATTGCCTGTGCGGAGTCCTGTACGGGAGGGCTCCTGACGAGTACCCTTACGGATGTGTCGGGCAGCTCTTCATACGTTATGGGCAGCGTCGTCTCCTATTCCAATGATGTGAAGGCGCGTATTTTGCATGTTCCGGTGGAGACACTTTCTGTTTATGGTGCTGTTTCCGAGCAGACGGCACGGGCGATGGCAGAGGGGGTACGAGCCCTCATGCAGACGGATCTCGGTGTCGGCATTACGGGAATTGCGGGACCTGACGGCGGATCTGCGGAAAAGCCGGTTGGGCTTGTCTATATTGCAGTTTCCAATCAGGCCAAGACAGTCGTTCAAAAGAATTATTTTCACGGGACAAGGCTTGAGAATAAGCAGTCGGCTGTAGATAAAGCCCTTGCTATGATACGGGATATGCTAAGGAGTTCCTTATGATGAAGAGATATCGAAAAATAGCCGCGTTGATTGCCACGGTCGCATTTTTGACGGAGCCATCATACGTATTGGCGGAGGAGGGCGCACAGGCAGTACAGGAATCTGCCGCGGCGAATGCTGTGACACCTAAGCTTCTCTACACCTATAAAAGCACGGCGTACAAATACCAGATCATGTGTCCACAGAAGCCTGTTGGTATTATTCCTGCAAGTGCTCTCTTTGAGAATCGAGAGGGCGAGATCCTGATCTTTGATAATGAGGAGTATCATATCAAATATGCATGGGTCGTCCTAGTGAATGCGTTCCCCGAGAATACTCTGCCGAATCTCAATACGATCGACCCGGAGGAAGCGGTAACACTGCTGCAGAAGATCATGGGCAGTAACGCCTATGAGGGGATTATGCTTGTGAATGTGACCGAGGCCAACAAGGCAATCTTTGCGATGACTGCAAAGGAGATCGAGATCGATGAGGACGGCGATGGAACGCCGGATGCGACGGCAACGGCTGACAATCAGATGGCGGTGCTCTTCTTCCGCGGGGAAAACGGCGAACGCTACGGACTGGAGCTCATCGACAACCCCACACTGCGCCCTGCTTCTGTCGCTACCTTTTTGGCGGGAGCGGCTACGCTGCACGCACGGGCATGAGCAGTTGTTTTCATAACACGGGAGAGTTGGAGGAGAAATATCAATGAAGATGTCGTCAAAGAAAACAATGCTGACTGCAGCTGTACTTGTGACACTTTCCTCAAGTACTGCGTTTGCAGCGACGCCGGGAACGGTGGATTCTCAGGATCTGTTCCATGCAAATCGACTGGTTACAGACCCTGGAAAACATCCAGCACTGGAGGAAAACAGCGCGCCTGACCATTATGAGGCATCAATCTCTACGCAGAAAAAGGGAAGTGCGCCACAACCTGCAGCAGCCCCCGTGAAGGCGTTACAGCCGGCACGCCTCCGTTGGGAGAGCGTTGATGCGCGAATTGCCGCGCGCAATAACGATCCATCATTTACACTTGCTGCACAAAAGGCAAAGCCTGTCATCATCACAGCGGAGGATATTCGACGTGAAGAGAAGCAGGCGGCAAAAGAAGGTCGCCCTGTACAGGAGTTGGTCGGGGATGTGAATATGAATCGTCCCGCACCGCCGCCAAGACCAAAGACTACGGCTGTTCCAACGGAAGAGTATTCCTCTATGCGTGGAACTGAGATGAATGCGGTCAGTAAGGACGTGACTCATCCGGTTTCGGATGTGCATACGATGCGGCAGACTACTCCTATGCAGGAGAGCCACGTCCAACAACATTCTGCGGAGCAGATGCAGGCCGGTTCCGCAGAAGTCGCCGCAGTGGGGTCTGCTGCGGCGTCTGGGCAGGAGCAGCGGCCAACACGCGCACGCTACCCTCAGCTTCCGCACGAACAGTTCTCGTTGACACCTCCTGCCGAAAACGGTGCACCACCCAAACAGCCGGATCGTTTTGGGGCGCTCGGGAGTACAGTGGAGCAGCATCCCGTTGCCGCTCCCGTCAAAGATGTGACACCATCTGTTGAACATTCTGTACGTCCTGCCGGTGTTCCGGATCTTGCTCCTCGTCAGGTTATACGGGACAATGGGGAGGATCTTGCCGGTGTTTCGGATGAGGTGCGCCGTCATATCCTCGCAGGACAGCTTGCGATGGAGGTTCAGCTGCAGCACGACCCAAGTGTCGCGGGAATGCGTGCGATTACGAAGGTGCTTCGCGAGAATACGACGTTGACACGGCTTCAGAAGATTGACTTCCTCATCGGATTTGGGCGTGCGCTTCATCAGAGTGATCTTCCGCGTCAACAGGAGGCACTTCTCATCAAGACCATCGCAGAGGCGTTCTGATCACTGCGCACAGGATATGGGGGAAGAACAATGAAATATTTTAATATTGCTGTGATCGCAGGAGATGGCATCGGTCCCGAGGTTATTGCCGAGGGGAAAAAAGTATTTGACGGTATTGCAAAGATGGACGGCGGTTTTTCGGTCTCCTTCGAGGATTTTCCGTGGGGCTGTGAATACTACCTGAAAACGGGCGAAATGATGCCGGCGGATGGGCTGGATACACTGCAGAACTTTGACGCTGTCTATCTCGGTGCAGTCGGATATCCCGGTGTTCCCGATCATGTTTCTCTTGGCGGTCTGCTGCTGCAAATTCGCCGAGGGTTCGATGAGTATATCAATCTGCGTCCCGTGCGTCTCCTAAAGGGCGCTCCGTGCCCTCTCGCAGATGTATCAACGGACGATATCAATATGATTGTCGTGCGTGAGAACAGTGAGGGTGAGTATGCGAATGTCGGTGCGCATCTCTATGCGGGATCAGAGCGCGAGATGGCACTCCAGACAGGTGTTTTTTCGCGGCATGGCTGTGAACGCGTCATTCGCTATGCCTATGAGCTTGCGCGGAGGGAGAAACGCTCACTCACGTCGATTTCCAAAGGAAATGCTCTGCGCTACTCCATGGTATTTTGGGATGAGATCTTTGCGGAGATTGGTAGGGAGTACCCGGATGTGGAGACCCACAGCCTCCTCGTCGATGCGGCAAGTATGTTCTTTGTCAAAGACCCGAAGCGTTTCGAAATTGTTGTGACGAGTAATCTGTTCGGCGATATTTTGACCGACCTTGGTGCGGCGATTGCGGGGGGCATGGGGCTTGCCGCAGGTGCGAACCTCAATCCTGAGCGAACGTATCCATCGATGTTTGAGCCGATTCATGGAAGTGCCCCTGATATTGCGGGACAGGGGGTTGCCAATCCACTTGCTTCAATCTGGTCGATCAGCCAAATGCTCGACTTCCTCGGAGAACAGGAATGGGCAGACTGTGTGCTTTCGGCGATTGAAACCTTGCTCGTGGAACGCAGAACATTGACGCCTGATCTTGGCGGGAGTGCTAAGACATCGGAAATCGGCGCAGCAATTCTTGAGATTCTGGAACGCTGAATCAACAAGCACGGCAAATAGAAAAGCGCGAGAATGTGCCTCGCGCTTTATTTACATAACGGATGGAGTAGATGAGATGCAAAAAAAACGCATACGCAAGGCGGTCATTCCGGCAGCAGGATACGGAACACGATTTCTTCCTGCGACGAAGGCGACCCCAAAGGAAATGCTTCCGATTGTGGATAAGCCGACCATCCAGTATATTGTAGAAGAGGCATTGGAGAGCGGGATTGAGGACATTCTTATCATCAGTGGACACGGCAAGCGTGCCATCGAGGATCACTTTGACTCGGCTCCTGCGCTCGAGCATGAACTTGAACGCAAGGGAAAACAGGACTTGCTGGATCTTGTACGGGAGACAACCGATGTCAATGTGCACTATGTACGGCAGAAATATATGCGTGGTCTGGGCGATGCAATCCTCTGTGCGCGGAGCTTTGTCGGTAACGAGCCCTTTGCCGTCCTCCTCGGCGACGATGTTGTCTATCATCCGGAGCGCTCGGCACTGGGCCAGCTGATCGATGTCTACGAGGAGCGCGGCGGCTCTGTTCTCGGCTGTCAGAT
This sequence comes from Centipeda infelix ATCC 43532, assembly GCF_000234095.1. Taxonomy (GTDB): domain Bacteria; phylum Bacillota; class Negativicutes; order Selenomonadales; family Selenomonadaceae; genus Centipeda; species Centipeda infelix. The sequence goes on along the minus strand of NZ_JH376797.1, from coordinate 574,400 downwards.
GGTGGCGGATGAGCAGGTATCCTCGTATGGCATTGTTGCGGGAGAGACACTTGAGAATCCACGCCTCATGCGCGTCTTTGATATGGTGGAAAAACCTGCCCTTGAGGAAGCACCCAGCCGTATGGCTGTGCTCGGACGCTATATCATCAGTCCCGAGATCTTTGCGATTCTCCGCGAGACGAGGCCGGGCAAGGGCGGTGAGATCCAGCTGACGGACGCACTCAAGGTCTTGGCGCAGTCTGAGGAAGTTTATGCCTATGACTTTGAGGGCAAGCGTTACGATCTGGGGGATAAATTAGGTTTCTTGCAAGCGACGGTTGAGTTTGCGCTGCGGCGTGCTGATCTCGGAACAGATTTTCGGTCATACTTGAAAAAACTTGTGAAGGCACTGTGAGGCGATCGATTTGCGAAAGGAAAATCAGGCAAATCTGGCACTTGCCGTCAGTGTATTTGGTGCAGTTGGGACGGCAGGGCAGGGGAGTTCCCTCCTCGTTTCAACGATTCATCACGGATTTTTGGCGGCGACGATCGGGGGGCTTGCAGACTGGTTTGCGGTGAAGGCAATCTTCGGTCGTCCGCTCGGCATATCGCATCGGACGGATATCCTTCGGCGCAATCGTGCGCGAATCATGGAGTCACTGGTTCAGTTCTCTGCTGATGATCTGCTGAGCAAGCAGAATATCATGGAGGTTATCGAACGAGAAGATATTGGTGCACTGCTCGTGGAGTATCTGGAGCATCGCGGAGGGCGTGAACGCCTCATCGAGGCGACCGTGGATATTCTGCGCCACGTTGCTGCCGATGTGGACAGCCGTCGTATTTCAAAAGAGCTTGCTCCGTATGTCATACGGGCGCTTCATGCACTCCCCTTGGAGGACAGCTTCGTCGAACTATTGGATGTGCTGACTGAAAAGCCCCACGCAGACCGCATTTTCAATATGCTGATCCGCATGGGGCTGCAGCTCATTCAGACGCAGGTATTTCAGGAGATGCTCCGTGAGAACATCGCATCCATACGCACGGAATATGAGGGTGATGGAATGTTTCGCGCCTTCGTTCTGTCCTTCTTCGATGATGAGATGATTGCGGCGTGGCTCACTGAGCGGTTGGCGGATATTCTGCAATCGGCGATGGAGCACGATGACCGCCGTCACAGAGACGGGGTACAGGCACTTGTTTCCTTTGTGACTACACTTCGTACCAATCCGAGCCTGCATGAGGTGCTCCATCGGTACAAGGTTCATGTGATCGAGCATATTGAGATCGAAAATATTCTGATCGACTTTATTGAGCATCGGATGAAGGGCAGTCACCCCTTCTGGATTCCATACGTTAAGGAACTCCTGAATGAGAAAATAGATGTATTTGCCCATTCGGAGAGCTGGCAGAATCGTGCAGATCGATGGATGAAAAATCTGGCTGCGGGAGAGGTGGAGAAGCACCACGGAATGATTGCGGAATTCGTACGTGACTATCTGAACCAGAAATCGGAGGACGAACTCATCGTCTTTGTCGAGGGGAAGGTGCAGACTGACTTGCAGATGATTCGCGTGAATGGTGCTATTGTCGGTGCTTTTGTCGGCATGGGGTTATCGCTCCTCGTGGTATGTGCGGAAAGGATGTGGGGGCTATGAGCCGAACATGGAATAAGGCAAATGCAGCTCTCGTATCGTCCGCGCTCTTTTTTCTGTTCGCCCTGTATCTGCATCTGCACGTTCCGTCTGCGATCTGGACGGATGGGCTGCTCATGGTCAGCGAGGCGGCTCTGGTCGGTGGTGTTGCGGACTGGTTCGCGGTTACGGCACTTTTTCGCAGACCACTCGGATTTCCGTATCATACGGCGATTCTGCCGCGGCGACGGGACAGTTTTATCCATGCAATCGTTGTAATGGTGCAAAAGGAATTTTTTTCGCGGCGGAAGATCTTTCGTCATATCGAGAAAATTCACCTGTTTCCCATGCTCCAAGAGTTTCTGCACAAAGAGGCAACAGAAACGAGAATGACGGGAACCGTTCTTCATTTTATTCGTGCGTCATTTTTGCGAAAAAAAATAAGAAGGCGATCGCCTATCTGGCGGAGCGGCTCAAGAGTATCCTCCTGCGTGAAGATCCATCTGAACTCATGAATCGCTTTGATGCGCTCTTTCGCACAAACGAATGGGATCAAAAGGCTCTTGTCCGCATCTCCTGCCTCCTTGCCCAGGAAGTATCGACGGAGGAGACGCGACAGTCGATTCGAGACGCGCTTGCGGAGCTTGAACGTGAGAAAATTGGCGATGGCTTTTTATCGCGGTTGCTTGAGGTGACCAATACAGTCAATCTGGACGAAGGGGCGGAGCTGATCCAGCGTCATACCTGCCATGTCTTGAATGAGCTGGGCAGGGAACACTCTCCTCTACAGGAAAATGCCATCGCACTCCTCCATGACTGCATTGGAGATCTTCGGCAGGATGCAGAGCTCCTGCGTCTTGCACGTGAATTGCAGGAGCGACTTGCCTGTGAACTGCCCATTGAGGAAACCCTTGGTCGACTGTTTCAAGGGCTGCGGAACCATTTTCAGATGGATCTCCAACGGGAGGTTGACCCGATTGCGGAACACATGCCGGCGTTTTACACACATTTGCAGAGCATTCTCCACGTCGAATATCAGCATATGCTCTTTCTGATTGAGGAACGGATGGAACTGCAGAAGATCATCACCAAGGTGCTCTATGATCTTTTGGCGCGCTCGGCGCTCCATGCACAGACGCTCGTCGGTGTCATCGTCGGGAACGTCCTGTCACGTCTTACCGATGAGGAGCTCAATCATCTTGTCTATGATAAGGTAGAGGAGGATCTTCTTTGGATCCGCGTCAACGGTTCCCTTGTCGGCGGCTGTATCGGGCTGCTTCTATTTATTGGCACATGGATCTTCTCTCTTAAATAAAGTACATCAGGTTCTCGTTGCTCTCCTCACGGTCCAACGCTGTCAGAAGATCCTCCAGAGAGATTGCGTTCAACGTCTCATAGATGCTCTTGTCAAGTACATTAAAGACTTCGCGGGCAAGAATATGATTGAGCTGATCCATCTTTTCAGACGCTGGTCCGGTCTTTTCGATCAGTGAAATCTCAATCGAGGAGAGAATATCATAGGCACTGATCTCACGCGGATGGCGCGAGAGCTGGTAGCCGCCCTGCGAGCCCTTGATTGAATTCACAAGGTTGCTGCGCTTGAGGAGGGAGAAAACCTGCTCAAGATAGATCTTGGAGATGCCAAGATGTTCTGATATGCTGATGATTGTAATGGGGGAGGAGGCATCGTAGTTGCGTGCGAGATACACCATTGCGGCAATGCCGTAGCGACCCTTTGCGGAGATCTTCATTGACTCATCCTCTTTCAGTAAAACATAGTTATTCTATCAATATAATATGTTAAAAACGCAAAAAAGTCAAACAAAAAATCCCTTCTCATAAGAGAAAGGGATTTTATATTGCAGCTCGTGTGGATTAACGCTTTGAGAACTGGGATGCCTTACGCGCCTTCTTGAGACCATACTTGCGGCGCTCTTTCTCACGCGGGTCGCGTGTGACAAAGCCCGCCTTTTTGAGGGCAGGGCGCAGCTCTGCATCCATCTCGATGAGTGCGCGCGTAATGCCGTGGCGAATTGCACCGGCCTGACCGGACGCACCGCCGCCGGATACGTTGGCAATGACATCGTATTTATCGACCGTCTCCGTCAGGTTGAGTGGCTGACGAACGATCAGCTCAAGGGTCTTGAGACCAAAGTACTCTGCCATCTCACGACCGTTGATCGTAACCTTGCCGTCGCCCGGAACGAGGCGAACGCGTGCAACCGAGGTCTTGCGGCGACCCGTGCCGTAGTAAGTGACTTGTGCCATCGAACAGATTCCTCCTTTTACGAAACTCAGCGAATATCAAACGCCAGCGGTTCGGGCTTCTGTGCTGCGTGGGGATGCTCGGGACCGACGTAAACATTCAGCTTACGGAAGATCTGTGCGCCGAGGCTGTTCTTCGGCAGCATACCCTTGACAGCGTGTTCGATGACGCGGGTCGGGAAGCGGTCGAGCATCTGGCCGGCAGTCGTAAAGGTCGTGCCGCCCTGGTAGCCGGAGTGACGGAAGTAGGTTTTGTCCGTCAGCTTCTTTCCCGTGAACTTGACTTTCTCAGCATTGATAACGATGACATAATCGCCGGTATCGACGTGCGGTGTGTAGATGGGCTTGTTCTTGCCGCGCAGAACCTTTGCAATCTCTGCCGCAAGACGACCGACTGTCTGATTCTCGGCATCTACAACATACCACTTGCGTTCAATATCGGCGGCTTTTGCCATAACCGTGGTTTTCACGTAATTCCCCCCTATGAGAGTAAGAGCATTCAATATGTAGAGTTGATGCAATATCTGCTCATGCCTCCGGGGCTAATGGACACATGAAAAATATCACACGTCGCTATTCTAAAAAATTTTGACTGGAATGTCAAGGCATTTTATCCATTGCGTGCTTTACTTTTTCTGCGATGCCGCACATTTTTGTCTTTGGCACGGAACAAGCCGCAATACGTACGCCCATTTTCAGAGGTACAGCGAAAATGAGATCTTCGTGGAGCAGGTTGCAGACCGCCTGCGGATCTGCGGCAGGAATGGCGAGGAAGAAACCGCCCTTATAGGGGAGTGCGGGAAGTCCGCACTGTGCCGCTTCCTGCATAAAGATATCGCCGCGTTCCTGCACGAGATGATAGAGCGCATCGCGTTCCGCCTCGTACGAGGCATAGGAGGTCTTGTCCTGCTGGATACGCGTCAGGAGGGTCATCGCACCGCGGTTGATGTTCGACCACGTCGCGCGTGCCGCATACTTGCTGATTTCGCCGAACTCGTCGATGACTGCCTTGCTCGAAGAGAGTGCAATCAGTGCACCGCAGCGCTGTCCATAGAATGTGTATGCCTTGGACATGGAGAAGGCAAAGAGCGTCAAGATGTTTTCCGGCAGATTGGAGAACTTCTGCATAAAGGCGCGTGCTTCGTGCTTTTCTCCCGCAAAGTCAATGTAGGCGATGTCGACGAGCAGATGGATTTTCTTTCCTGCGGCGGCGTGTTTTTTTACGCAGTCCAGCACATGATCCCAGTCCTCGGAGGAGAGGCTGTACCCTGTCGGATTGTGCGCCGGTGTATTGAGGATGATGAGCAGACTTTCCTGTTTCTTGAGGAGCGCATCGACCGATGCGGCAAACGCCGTATGGTTGAAGTTGTTCAACTCATCAAAGAGTTGGAAGTTTGTCACAGAGGAGCCAAGTTCCTGACAGATGACATTGTACGTTCCCCAGAACCAATCTGAGGTGAGCACCTGATCGCCCTTTTCCACATAGTTGTCGACAGCGGTACGCAGTGCACCCGTTCCGCCTGCGGTTGCAAGCGCACCAAGATATCCTGCGGGACGGTTTCCGGCAAAGGTGATGTCGATCGCTGCCTCCAGATATTCCGGAAGCCCCGAGATCGGTGCGTAGGCAATATAATCCTCAATGGGCAGGGAGCGGAAGACACGCTCGACTGTAGGGAGATGGGCGAGTTTTCCGGCATCGTCCATCACCGCCCCAATGGTTGCGTTCACAACGCGTTCCTCGCCGTGTTCGACGATGGCGGCGCGGCACGCTGCAGCAGCACCGAAAATTGCGTCCTTGAGTCTCCGTGAAGCGGCATGGGACGCAGCCATTTGAATTGCCATGATGAATACGCTCTCCTTTTTGTTCTGAAAGCACGGATTGAGTAAAACCCTCCGACAGAGCGGCAGAGCTTCAATCCGTGCTTTCCCTAAAATGCACTATGATGATAGCGCGTTGTTCTGTTTATGTCCACAGGATACGTGGGTGTATACAAGTATTCTTATGCGTTCGGGAAGAACTCATCGTGGATGCGGTTGACTGCATCCTTCACACTGCCGCCCTTAATGAGACAGGAGATACTGATCTCCGACGTGCTGATGATCTCAATGTTGATGTCTGCGTTCGAGAGTGCGCCGAACATACGTGAGGCAATTCCGGGGCTGCCAAGCATTCCCGCACCGACAATTGAGATTTTCGCGACATCGTTGTCAATGGCGACGGCGGATGCCTTGATCTCTGCAGAGATGCCCTCGACGACCTGTTTTGCTTCCTCCGCATCGATGGTGGCGACGGTAAAGACCATATCCGTCATATTGGATTCGGCACTGCGAATGCTCTGCACGATCATATCCACGTCGATGTTGGCATCTGCAAGTGCAGAGAAAATCTTGTGTGCGACACCGGGAACATTGGAAACCCCGAGAACGGTGATCTTGGAGACCTGCTCGTCATGCGTGACACCGCGAATGATAAAGGACTTTTCTTCCACTGTATATTCCTCCCTAATGATGGTACCAGGCTCCGAGGTAAAGGTCGAGCGAACATGAATGGGGATACCATAGAGCTGCCCCATTTCCACAGAGCGCGGCTGCATGACACCCGCACCGAGACGCGCCATCTCAAGCATTTCGTTGTAGGTGATTTCACGCATACGGCGTGCACCTTTTGCAATGCGCGGATCTGCGGAATAGATCCCGTCGACATCCGTGAAGATCTCACAAGTATCTGCACCGATCGCACCCGCAATCGCGACAGCGGAAGTGTCTGAGCCGCCGCGTCCGAGGGTCACGGGATTTCCTTCCGCATCCGTTCCTTGGAATCCCGCAATGACAACGATATTGCCCTTGTCCAGCTCCTCGTGCACACGCTTTGGCTCAAGGCCTAGAATACGCCCCTTCGTATGTGCGCTGTCCGTACGCATTCCAGCCATCGCTCCCGTGAGGGAAACGGCAGGCTGTCCCATCGAGCGGAATGCCATCGCAAGGAGTGCGATGGAGACCTGTTCTCCTGTTGTCATGAGCATATCCATCTCGCGCGCATACTGGTAGGGGCTCTCCACTACCTCGCCAGCAAGCGCGATGAGATCATCCGTCGTGTCACCCATGGCCGATACTACCATGACAATGCGATCATCGGGGGCTTTTTCACTCAAGATTCGCTTTGCTACATTTTTGATTTTTTCAGGTGTTGCAACGGAACTTCCGCCAAATTTCTTAACAATTAGTGCCATATAATGTCCCCCTATGGTATTAGTATGATTCCCATAATGGCGAATGCTGAACGCATTATACAATGAAAATGGAACACTGTCCAGTAACCGATGTATCCATAAACAGGGAATAGGGAAAAATATGACCTTATTCCATGCTGAGCACGAAATAAGGTCATATCGCATTTACGTTGTTATATCATAGGCGTAATCTTACTTGTTGAGGAGTGCCTGGATCTCGGCGGCTTTGCCGTCAGAGCCGAGCACCTCTTTGATCTTGTGGGTGACGAGCTCCTTGATGTAGCTGCGGCCATCGGTCAAATACTGGCGCGGGTCGAAGTGGGACGGTTCTTTCTTGAAGTGCTCGCGGATGCCCGCCGTCATCGCAAGACGGAGGTCGGAGTCGATGTTGATCTTGCAGACGGAGGACTTTGCCGCGCGGCGCAGCTGATCCTCGGGGATGCCGACGGCATCCGGCATATGTCCGCCGTTCTCGTTGATGATCTTCACATACTTCGGAATGACGGAGGAAGCGCCGTGCAGAACGATGGGGAAGCCGGGGATGCGCTTCTCGATCTCCTCAAGGATGTCGAAGCGGAGCGGGGGCGGAACGAGAACGCCATCTGCGTTGCGTGTGCACTGATCCGGCGTAAACTTGAATGCACCGTGCGATGTTCCGATTGCAATTGCAAGCGAGTCAACGCCCGTCTTCTCGACGAAGTCCTGTACTTCCTCGGGCTTCGTGTAGGACGCATCCTCTGCCGAGACATTGACATCGTCCTCAATGCCTGCAAGCTGACCGAGCTCTGCCTCGACGACAACGCCGTGTGCGTGTGCGTACTCGGCGACGCGCTTTGCAAGTGCGACATTCTCGTCATACGGGAGGTGGGAGCCGTCGATCATGACGGACGTGAAGCCGCCGTCGATGCAGGACTTGCAGATATCGAAGTCCGCACCGTGATCGAGATGCAGAGCGATGGGAATGTCGTTGATTTCGAGAGCTGCCTTGACGAGATGAACCAGATACTCATGGCGCGCATACTTGCGTGCACCCGCAGAGACCTGAAGAATCAGAGGGGATTTGAGCTCTCCCGCAGCATCGGTGATGCCCTGAACGATCTCCATGTTGTTGACGTTGAAAGCTCCAATGGCGTAGCCGCCCTCATAGGCTTTCTTAAACATTTCTTTTGTTCCGACAAGTGGCATGTGATTACCCCCTATTAAAGAAAAAACATCTCACGAATGCTCTCATTATAACATAATTTATTTACGGAAGATACCGTTTTTTGAAATTTCCCATGTGTTCTGTTATAATGAGTGGACTAATTTGTAAAGGCAGGTGCATTGTGTGCAGTTAAAGCGCTTGGAAGCGTACGGATTCAAGTCATTCGCCGAGCGGATTGTCGTCCAATTCGATCAGGGGATTACTGCAGTCGTGGGACCGAATGGGAGCGGCAAAAGCAATATCACGGATGCCGTTCGCTGGGTTCTGGGCGAGCAGAATATTCGTATGCTGCGCGGGCTGCGCTCCGAAGACATCATCTTTGCCGGCTCTGCCGCGCGTCGTGCGCTCAGTGTGGCCGAGGTTGTACTGGTTTTTGACAACACGGATAAGAAACTGCCCATCGACTACGATGAGGTCGTCGTGAAGCGCCGCCTTTATCGAAACGGCGACAGCGAAGTTTATCTGAATGATTCGCGCTGCCGTATCAAGGACATCTATCAGCTCTTTGCGGATACGGGAATTGGTCACGATGGCATGAGCATCATCGGACAGAACCGATTGAATGACATCCTGGACAGCCGCCCCGAGGAGCGTCGCGTGTTCTTCGAGGAGACGGCAGGCATTACGAAGTACCGCGCACGGAAGCAGGAGGCTCTGCGCAAACTGCGTGAGAACGAGGGCGATCTCGTTCGCCTAAACGATATCATGTATGCCCAGGCAGCGGAGCTTGAGCCGCTTGCTGTGCAGGCGGAAAAAACGATGCGGTTTCGCCAGCTCGATGCGGAGCGGCGAAAATATCAGCTTACCTCGCTTGTGCAGCAGCATGACAGACTCATACAGGAACAGGACGGACTTACACAGACCCTGAACGAGCATCGTGCGGAGGAGGCACGCGAGATGCGCGCGCGCAGGGATGCTGAGGAGAAAAAGAATGCGCTCGAGGCGGACATTGCGCTGATTGACGGGCGCATGCAGGAGAACACCCGAAAGCTCCGCAGACAGCAGGAGAAACTGGACGTGCTCCGGCAGGAGGAATCCCACATCAAGGGGCGGCAGGATCAAGGCTCCAAGCGCAAAACGGACGTTGAGGGGATGCGTCAATCTGCCGTTGCAAAGAAGCAGGCAACGGAGCAGGAAATTGCCCAAATCGATGCGATCTTGGCACAGCAGAACACTGTGATACAGGAAAAAAAAGCGGAGCAAACGGACGTGCAGCAGGAAATTGCATGTGTGCAGGCGGAGCTTTCCAATGAGGAACGGACGATGGCGCAGCACGCGTCATCGCGCACAGCCGTACAGTGTGTACTGGCACGCCTGAGGGAGCGGCTTGCAGTTGCGCGGAACGCTGCGGAGCAGGGGGATGAGAGCAAGGAGCGTCGGCAGGAGGAAATCGAGCGTCGTCGCACAGCCCTTGTGGAGGCACAGACAGAATGTGAGCGCAAAAATCACACGCTCGCACAGTCCGAAAAGAATTTGCAGAGCATATCGCAGGGACAGAGTCGTCTTTATGAGGACATTGAGAAACTGCGCAGTGTGATTGAGTATGGCGAGGCACAGCTTCGAAAGTCGGATGCGGAGCTCCTTCGCCTCCGACAGAATCTTGACTTTCAGCGGCGGATACAGGACAGCCATGAGGGCTTCGGGCGGGATGTGCAGACCGTCCTGCAGGCGACGGAGGGGTGGCGGCGCGGCATCGCGGGAACGGTCGCCGATCTCATTCGCATCCCGGAGCGTTATCTTACGGCAATTGACGTGGCTCTCGGCGGGAGTGTGCGGAATGTCGTCACGGAGGATACGGATACGGCGAAGTCTGCCATATCGTATTTGAAGCGAAAGAACGGCGGACGCGTCACCTTTCTTCCGCTGACGACGATTACCGTGCGCCCGCCCCGTGAGATCAACCTCGGACGCTATCACGGTGTCATCGGATGGGCGAATACGCTGGTTCAGGCAGAGGGAAAGTTTCAGCGGGTCGCGGATCATCTGCTCTCTCAGACGCTTGTGATGGAGACCTTGGATGATGCTCTGATTGCAGCAAAACAGGAGGGCTATCGCCTCCGCATTGTGACGCTCACGGGCGAGCTCCTAAATCCGGGCGGTTCGCTCACGGGCGGCGGACGCAAGAAGGAGCGATCCACACTGCTGAACCGCCGCACGGACATCGAGGCCCTGCACAGCCGTCTGCAGGAGCAGGAGGCCGCGCATCAAGAGCTGCATTCCTCGTTGGAGCAGCAAAGACATCTGCTCAAGGAAAAGAGAGGGCAATCTGCGGACCAAAGGGCTGCGGCGGAGCGTCTGGCACAGGAACTCATGGAACTGCGTGGAAAATGCGATATTCTAAAGGAACGCATTGCAGATCAGGCAAACGCCCTTCATGAGATGGAGCGAGCGGAAGAGGAGCGTCTGGCAAGCGGCGCGAAGCTCATGCAGATACAGATGCGCATGGAACGTCACATTTCCTGCTGTGAGGCACATGAGGAACGCTTTACACAGGCAGCCGAGCAGAGCGGTCATCGGTGCGTGGAGCTGCGGAATGAGCAGCAGGGATATGAGGAGCGTTTACACGGGCTGGATGTTTCGATTGCGGCTCTTTCGGCGGAGATCGAGACGCGCACGCGCAACCGCAAATCCCGTACATTCGACCTTGCAGAAGCAGAACGCACACTGAAGGACCTTACCACACAGGATGCACTGCTTGCCGATGAGCTGCAAAGGGACAAGGATCGCCTTGCTGAACTGACGAGCGAGATTGAGCGTCATGATGCGGTGTTCCAAAAACGTGAGAGACGCGGCGAAGAGCTGAAGGATCAGCGATTGGCGCATGAGGCTGAGAGTCGGATGTTGGACAGTGCCATCAAGAGTGCTGTTGCACGGATTGAGGATATCCGTATCAAGCAGCATCGATGCGACAACAGTCTGGAGGGCATTCGCATACGTCTGGGAGATTGCCGTGGGACGCTCCTTTCGGATTTTGGACGGACACCCGAGACTGCGGCTGCAGAGATTATGCAGGATGCAGATCCGGATGTCTTGAAAGAGCGTCTGCGCGCTCTTGATACCGCGATTCGTGCGCTCGGTGCGGTGAATCCCAATGCCGTTGAGGAGTATGCGGAGAAGAAGGCGCGGTACGAAGAGGAAGAGAAGCAGATTGCGGATTTGAGAGCCGCAAAACAGGATATTGAGCAGATCATCCAAAAGATCGATCAGGATATGACGCGCACGTTTCGTGAGGCGTTCCGCCAGATTCAGGAGTATTTTAACGAGATTTTCGTGCGTCTCTTTGGCGGCGGCATTGCGGAATTGCGTCTGACCGATAAAGACGATATACTGAGCAGCGGAGTTGAGATCCTTGTGACCCTGCCCGATAAGAAACGGCAGAACCTATCGGCTCTTTCGGGCGGCGAGCGAGCACTCACCGTCATTGCACTTCTCTTTTCATTCCTGCGGTATCGCCCTTCGCCGTTTTCCATTTTGGACGAGATTGATGCGCCACTCGATGAGGCGAATGTCTCGCGGTTTGGCGATTTCCTGAAAGAGTTCTCCGTCAACACACAGTTCATTGTTGTAACGCACCGAAAGGGGACTATGCGTGTGGCGGATACCATGTACGGTGTTACGGTTGAGGATGCGGGGGTTTCCAAGGTCCTCTCCATACGTCTGAAGGATTATGAAGCGGAGCAGACCGCATAGCACAGGAAGGAGTTACTGTGGGATTCTTTGATCGGCTCAAAAAAGGCCTGACGAAAACACGCGAGAACTTCACACATAATATTGAACGGCTTATCATCGGATATGCTGATATTGACGATGAACTCATTGATGATCTTGAGGAGACCCTGTTGATGGCGGATGTGGGCGTCAAGACGACGGAGATGCTCATCACTGCAGTACGCAAGGGCATCAAGCAGAAGGAGATCCGTACGCCCGAGGATCTGATTCCGTTTTTGGAAAAGGAAATTGTTCGCATCCTTGAAGCGGGTGAGAATACATTTCACATGGCGGAACAAGGACCGACAGTGCTGCTCGTGGTCGGTACGAACGGTGTTGGCAAGACGACGACGATCGGGAAGCTGAGTGCCTATTATCGCAGACAGGGGAAATCTGTATTGCTTGCAGCCGCGGATACATTCCGTGCGGCTGCCATCGACCAGCTTGAGATCTGGGGCAAGCGTGCCGATGCTCAGGTCATCAAGCACGGTGAGGGCTCAGACCCTGCTGCCGTTGTCTTTGATGCACTGCAGGCGGCAAAGGCGCGCAATATCGACATTGTCATTGTCGATACGGCAGGGCGACTTCAGACCAAGTCGAACCTGATGCAGGAGCTTGAGAAGATCTACCGCGTGATTGGGCGCGAGATTCCTGCGGCACCTCATGAGACACTGCTGGTTCTCGATGCAGGCACGGGGCAGAATGCGATCAGTCAGGCGGAGCTTTTTACACAGGCAGCACCTGTGTCAGGAGTTGTTCTCACGAAACTGGACGGAACGGCAAAGGGCGGCGTGACGATTGGAATCAAGTCACAGCTCTCCATCCCGATCAAGTGGATCGGCGTTGGTGAGGGGATGGATGATCTTCGCCCCTTCCATGCGGAGGATTTTGTGAGTGCCCTGTTTGTAAAACGTGCGGATGAAACACAGGAATAAAGTCTTGTGTATGTTTGATGGGAGGGGGATCCGCCATGTATGAGGATCTTGTAGAAGTAAAATGCAGCAGTGAGAATATTTTTGACGGGACGCTGCTCCATGTGCGCCGTGATGTGGTGCGTTTGCCGAATGGGAAAGAGTCCGTCCGCGAGTGGATCCACCATCCGGGGGCAGCGGCGGTGCTGCCTGTCCTGCCAAACGGCAATGTCATCTTGGTGCGTCAGTTCCGCTATCCCATCGGGAAGGTGACTCTCGAGGTTCCGGCGGGGAAGCTCGATATGGTGGGCGAAGACCCTCTGCATTGTGCGCGGCGTGAGCTGTCGGAGGAGACCGGTTACACGGCGGAGAACTATGATAAACTGACCGTGATCGCGACGACAGTTGGTTTTTCCAATGAGTACATCCATCTCTACCTCGCACGGGAGCTTTCGGTCGGTACACAGCACACCGACGAGGACGAATTTGTCAACGTCGTTCAAATACCGTTCTCCGATGCGCTGGCAATGGTGAAGTCGGGGGAGATTATAGACTCGAAGACGATCATCTCGCTGATGATGGCAGAAGAACGTCTGCGTGGCTAATGAGTGGGAGAAGTGTATGTTCGGATTTAACTTTGAAGAGATGCTGCTCGGAATCCCCGGGCTCATCATTGCCATGACGTTTCACGAGTACGCACACGCACGCGCTGCTGTATCGCTCGGGGATTTTACGCCGCGCCTTATGGGCCGTCTGACGCTTGATCCGCGTGCACATATTGACCCAATCGGGTTGATTATGCTGTTTCTCGTACGGTTTGGTTGGGCGAAACCCGTGATGGTCAATCCCAGTAATTTTCGCCAGCCGAAACGGGATGATATTCTCGTGTCCGTCGCAGGCCCTGCGATGAATCTGCTCCTTGGGTTCATTGCATTCTACATCATCCTGTTCATCCGCACGCACAATGTTGACGTTTCTTCCATTACCTATGGGATCATTCAGATGATTTTCGTCTACAATGTCAACTTTGCAATCTTTAACATGCTCCCGATTCCGCCGCTCGATGGTTCGCACATTCTGCGCAACCTGCTTCCGCCGGATCTCGCCTATCGCTATCAGTCGATCGAACGATACAGTCTGCTCATTATGATTGTGTTCATTGCAACACCTCTGCTAAGTGTTGTCCTGATGCCGCTTTTTCAATTGGTATACAGTGTCTATAAGATCGTCGGCAGCATTCTTCTGTTCTAGGCTCCTCTATGGCGACAGATTACCTTGTGAAATTGGATGCGTTTGAGGGGCCGATGGATCTCCTCATGCATCTGATTGAAAAGAATAAGATCGATCTCTATGATATTCCTATTGCAGACCTGACACGTCAGTATCTTGACTACATCGATACACTGTATCAATTTGACATTGAATATGCGAGTGAGTTTTTGGTGATGGCGGCGACCCTTCTGCGGATCAAATCGCGTATGCTGCTGCCGAAGACCAATGCGGAGGAGGAGACGGAAGAAGATCCGCGCATGGAGCTCGTGGAGCGTTTGCTCGAATACCGATGCTTCAAAGAGGTATCGTCCATTCTCTTTTCTCTGAGCGATGCGCAGAGCCCCTACGTGGAGCGTGCCCCGATGCCGCTTCCCGCACATCGTCTTCCGATTACGGGGCTGTCGGCCGAGTCCCTTATGCGGATCTTTGCCGATGTGCAGCGCATTCGTGAGGAGCCTGTGATTCCGGCAATCGTTGTATCTGCGGAGGAATACCGTGTGCAGGACAAGATGTCGGATATCCTCACACTGCTGCGCCGCAGGAACGGCAGGATCAAGCTGAGCGATGCCTTTCCCACGGGGACGCGTGAGGAGCTGCTGTCTGCATTTTTGGCACTTTTGGAGCTTGCCAAGATGCAGATGGTATATCTCTCGCAGGAGCATCTTTACTATGAAATCGTGATTTCGGAAAAGGAGGGAAGCCGTGCAGTCTCTTAGTCGGGCGGGTATTTTGGAAGCCGTGCTGTTTGCTGCCGGACTTCCGCTCTCTCTGCCGAAACTGGCTGAAATCATCGAAGCTCCCGAATGGGAGGTACAGGAGACCCTGACACAGCTGGAACACATTCTGTCGGATCGGGGGAGTGGCATATTTTTGCGCAGATCTGCAGGTGGCTATCAGCTTGTGACGCATCCGAATGCCTTTCCATGGGTGAAGAAACTGTCGGAAACAGTGCAGCCGACGCTGTCGTCCTCGGCGATGGAGACGCTTTCCATCATTGCCTACAAGCAGCCGATTACGAAGCAGGAAATAGAGCACATCCGCGGTGTTCGTGCGGAGCGTTCGATCGGGCGCTTGCTCGAACTTGAGCTGATCTGTGAAATGGGGCGCAAGCAGGTGATCGGACGTCCGATTCTCTACGGGACGACCGATCTGTTTTTGCGTGCATTTGGATTGGAGCAGATTGCGGATCTTCCTGCATTGCCTGATATGGATGATGTAAAGGATACGTTGGACGACGACCAGCTGCGTCTTTTCGAGGAGATGCGTGCTGCTGCGGACATAGTGGAACACGATGCGACGCGTGACGATATTGACATGGGGGAACAGAACGTCTCTGTACTTTCGCATACTGCAAAGGATTGAATGGATTGGTTGAATTACTCGCTCCTGCGGGGACAAAGGAAGCGTTTCTTGCGGCGGTTGAAAACGGTGCGAATGCTGTCTATCTGGCGGGAAAAATGTTTGGTGCACGAGCCTACGCCTCCAACTTCGATGAAGATGCGATGGCGGAGGTCATTCGTCATGCGCATCTGAAAAATGTGCAGGTTCATGTTGCGGTCAATACGATTGTCGACAGCGAAGAACTCCCGCAATTAAAAGAGTACCTCTCCTTTCTCTACGATGCGGGAGCGGATGCGATTCTCTTGCAGGATCTCGGTGCAGTGCGGCTGGCAAAGGAGATTGTGCCGCAGATGCCGCTTCACGCGAGCACGCAGATGACAGTACATAATATTGCAGGTGTTCAGGCGCTTGAGGAGCTCGGTTTCTCGCGTGTGGTGCTGGCGCGTGAGCTCTCCATTGCCGAGATTCAGGATATCTGCAGGAAAAGCCGTGCTGAGATCGAGAGCTTTGTGCACGGTGCGCTTTGTGTCTGCTATTCGGGGCAGTGCCTGATGAGCAGCATGATCGGCGGCCGCAGCGGAAATCGTGGGCGCTGTGCACAGCCCTGCCGTCTGCCCTATACGCTGGTTGATGCAAAGGGAAGTGACGTGCTCGGCGAATCCGCCGGCAACTTCCTTCTCTCACCGCGCGATCTGAATGCCGTCGAACTCATTCCGCAGCTGCTTGATGCGGGGATTGATTCGCTCAAAATTGAAGGGCGCATGAAGCATCCGGAGTATGTTGCGACGATTGTGCATACCTATCGCAAGGCGATTGACCACCACCTCAACCCTAAAAGGGATGCTGTCGATGATACAGATCGCGATCATCTGGCGCAGGTGTTCAATCGTGATTTTACAACGGCATATATGGAAAAGCGACAGGGCAGGTATATGATGAGCGACCGTCGCCCAAACAATCGCGGCCTTCTGATTGGACGCGTTACGGCATATGATCACGCTGCGCAGATGGTTTCTATGAAGCTTACCAGAGCACTCGCCGTACACGATCAGGTGGATTTCTGGGTCAAGGTCGGCGGGCGTGTCAGTGCTGAGATCGAGCACCTATATGATCAACGAGGAAAGGAATGTGCGGAGGCTGCTGCGGGGGAGATTGTTTCATTTCCAATTCGGGGAAAAGTGCACATTCATGACCGTGTATTCAAGGTCTATGATGCAAAACTCATGAATGCGGCAAGGCGCTCCTATGACGCCGACTCCTGTGACCGCATCCCGCTTCGCGCCATTCTCCGTGCGCGACTTGGAGAAAGGCTGCGCCTCTCACTTACGGACGATGAGGGGAACACAGCGACGGCAGAAAGCGACTACATCGTTGTTTCGGCGAACAATCGGCCGCTCACGGTCGAGACCGCTGAAAAGCAGATGGGGCGTCTTGGTACGACATTGTTTTCCCTTGCAGAGCTTTCCTGTGATATGGATGATGCGGTAATGGTGCCGGTCAGTGAACTGAACAATCTGCGTCGCTCCGCCATTTCCGCACTGGAAGAGATGCGTATACAGCACTTTGAGGAAAACCGTACCTCCAGCGTGCATTTCGCCCGGCAGAACGCAGTGGATTCGCTCGTGCAATCCTCGGGTTTTGGTGCGCTGCAGCCGGCGACACTCATGGTTGCTGTCGACGCCATGGAGGCGATGAAAGCCGCCGTTGCTGCGGGGGCGGATGGCATTCTCTACGGCGGGGAATCGTTTCGTGGAGTGGCACTCCAACCGAGGGATTATGCGGCGGCTTGGGATTATGCGAAGGACTGTGGAATCCGTATCGACTACAATACACCGCGCATTGTACGAGGGGACGAGCAGGCGGCTCTGATCCGTCTGTTTGAGAGCTTTGGAGAGAAACAGCCCGCAGCCTTGCACGTTCATCATATTGGAACGGCATACCTTGCGCGGGATCGTGTGCCCGTGACACTCCATGCGGATTATTCGATGATCTCCTATAATCCGTCTGCACTTCGGTTTCTGCATGTGCATGGATTCGGCGAGGCAACGCTGTCACCGGAACTCAACGGCAGACAGATGGAACGTCTTGTCAAGGATAGTCCCATTTCGCTCACCGTGGTTGTCAGCGGGCGTCTCCCGCTCATGATTTCGGAGTACTGTGTCTTGGGCAGCTTCCTCGGGGGGCTTGATACGGGAAAATGCTCCATGCCATGCCGTAGACAGGAATTTTTCCTCCGTGACCGCAAGAATGTGGATTTCCCTGTGATGACGGATCAGTTCTGTCGTATGCACATACTCAACAGTAAAAAGCTGTCCCTGCTTCCCTATGTGCATCAGCTTCGGCGCATGGGGGTTGCAACCCTGCGGATCGAAGGTCGTGGTCTTTCCTGCAGCGAATTGCAGAGCATCGTTCGGATGTATCGGGATGCACTCAGGCGCAAAGCCCCGCGCTGCGAGGAAGATGAGGAATATCTGCGTATGCAGGAGGGCAAAGACATTACGCGCGGGCATTATTTCCGCGGCATTTTATAAGAGGTACACATGGACACTGAGTCATTTAAGGTTTTGGAATACGGGAAAATCACAAATTGGCTTGCTTCGTTTGCCTCCACCATATGCGGCAAGCAACTTTGCCGCAGCGTCATACCAAGCGGAGATTACGACGAAGTTGTGCGCCTCCATCATGAGACGGCGGAGGCGGTACAGGTTCAGCAGACGCAGTCGCCGCCGTTCGGGGGGATCTATGATCTGCGTACACTGCTGAAAAAAGCGTCGATGGGCGCTGTTCTTGAGATCGATGAACTGCGCTCCGTGATGAGTACGATGTGCGGGATGCGGAATGTAAAATACTTCTTTCGCGATCTCGTATTGGATGTCCCGCATCTGAAGACGATGGCAAAACCGATCGAAATTCTCGGCATGGTGGAGCGTCATCTCAAGGATACCATTGATGAACACGGCAATTTCCGTGACGATGCCAGCCCTGAACTGCGCAGGATCACACGCGAACTTCAAACGGCGCAGGCGCGCGTCAAGGAGCGCCTCTCCGCGATCCTGCACGATGCAGCGAATCAGAAATACTTTCAGGAAGCCATTGTCACCGTACGTGATGAGCGCTATGTCATTCCGGTCAAGCAGGAATACCGCAATTATTTTCCGGGCGTGATCCACGATCAGTCTGCCAGCGGGGCGACACTCTTTGTAGAGCCGCTCGCGACCGTGGAGCTGAACAATACCGTGCGGCAGATGGGGCTTGCACGCGAGCAGGAAATTCAACGGATCTTGCAGAAGCTCTCGACTGAGATTGCACAGAATGCAGGCATTCTTTCGGAGAACTGCACGATTCTCTCGGAGATGGATCTTATCTTTGCCCGTGCGGGGCTTGCGCGTGAAATGCAGGCGTATCCGCCCACATTGAATCAAAGCGGTGTCGTTCATCTGAAGAGGGCACGACATCCGCTGCTCCCGAAGGACAAGGTTGTACCGATTGACATCGAGCTCGGGCAGAACTTTTCCATTCTGCTGATTACAGGTCCGAACACGGGCGGCAAGACCGTGAGTATGAAAACACTTGGTCTTCTTGCACTGCTCGCACAGTCCGGCTGCTTCCTGCCGACCGCACCCGATTCGGAGATTCCCGTTTACCGTAATATCTATGCGGATATTGGAGACGAGCAGAGCATCGAGCAAAGCCTCTCCACCTTTTCGGCGCATACGCGGAACATTGTCCGTATCATCGACAAGGCGGAGCAGGGCGACCTCATCCTGCTGGACGAGGTCGGGGCGGGCACCGATCCGGATGAGGGGGCTGCTCTTGCACGCAGTATCATCGCACATTTTTTGCAGCAGGGCATTGCTGTGGTTGCCACAACGCATTATGCTGTATTAAAAACCTATGCCTATGCAGAGTCGGGGATTGAAAATGCCTCCGTCGAGTTCGATCTCAAGACACTGCGCCCGACCTATCGGCTTCTGATCGGAATTCCCGGGGCGAGCAACGCCTTTTCCATCAGCCGTCAGCTCGGTCTGCCGCAGGATATTGTCGCGCGTGCTGAGATCTATATCAGTGAGGAACACACGCATTTTGAACATGTTGTCAACGAACTCGAACGGGAAAAGCAGGATTACGAGACCAAAAACCGCGAACTGCGTAATAAAGAGGCGGAGATAAAATCCGTGGAGGCTCGTCTCCGTGCCGAACGCGAAACGCTCTCAAATACGCGGCAGGAACTTCTGCATAAGGCGCGTGAAGAGGCGAACAACATCGTTCGTGAAGCGCGGCGCAGCGCAGAGGAAACGATCAAGTCGCTCAAGGACCAGTTTGATGATCACGGGGTGAAGGAGCGGCGCAAGGTGATTCAGGAGGCAAGAAACCGACTGGACGAGGCGTATATCCAGGATTCTCTGCAAAAAAATCCGGCGGTCGGAAAAACAATCCGCCCCGACGATATTCGGAGCGGCGATATTGTCTATATCGAAAGTCTTGCACAGGAGGGAACGGTCCTGTCTGTTCAAGGCAAGGAACTCACTGTTCAGGTGGGTGGACTGCGTACCATCGTCAAGATGAGTGCGTGCACATTTGTCACGCGAAAAAAACCAAAGAAGAATACCAAGGTGCATGTCGGAACATCGATTGCACAGAAAACGGCAGAGATTCGACCAGAGATCGACGTGCGCGGCATGACCGTCCTAGAGGCGGAGGCCGTCCTCGGAAAATTTATCGATGATGCAGTGTTTACTGGGCTGTCCAAGATCCTTGTGATTCACGGCAAGGGGACGGGGGCACTGCGACAGGGCTTACAGGATTATTTGAAGCATCATCGTTCTGTCCTGTCATTTACATTTGCAGATATTTCCGAGGGTGGAACCGGGGCAACGGTTGTAGAATTGAAGTAAGTAGGAATATTGTCCTTTTTCGCAAAACATCCTTACAAAACTTGGAGTTTGTGATAAAATAAAGAAATTGGATTGTAGGCAGGTGCAATGGAGAAATCTCCGGACGGGAAGGTATCTATGCAGAAAAGCGAAAAGAAAGCAAAAAAGAAGTCAAATAACGGCTCTGTTCTTGGGAAAGCAATTCTTGCCATAGGTCTAATTCTGTTTGTCATGATTATCGGCGTTGGCTGCGGATTCCTCACGGCAAGTCTGAATACCAGACCGAATCTCGCGGAGGATATCGTGCCTCCGGCATCATCACAGATCTACGATATCAACGGCAACGAGATCGCCAACATACATGCAGCTGAAAACCGAAGACCTGTCGGTATCAATGAGATTCCGAAAAATCTTCAGAATGCATTTATTGCCGTCGAGGACAATCGATTCTATGAGCATATTGGTATCGATCCACGCGGAATCATGCGTGCTGTTTGGGCGAATATTCAGGGGCGCGAGCTCACAGAGGGCGGTTCTACGATCACGCAGCAGCTCGCAAAGAATGCATATCTGACGCAGGATCGGACGATGAAGCGTAAGATACAGGAGGTGTTCCTTGCGCTTCAGCTTGAACGCCAGTATACAAAACAGGAAATTCTAGAGCTCTACATGAACCAAATCTATTTCGGTCAGGGAGCCTATGGCGTTCAGGCTGCGGCTCGCACCTATTTCGGTAAAGATGTCAAGGATTTGACACTGAACGAATGTGCCATGCTTGCAGGTATTCCAAAGAGTCCGAACTACTATTCTCCCCTCAACAACATGGAAGCGGCGACGGAGCGCAAAGCTGTTGTTCTCGACCAAATGGCGAAATACGGTTATATTAGTAACAGTGAGGCGAATGCTGCTAAGAAGGAACAGCTTACCATTGCAAAGAACAACAGTGATGGTATTGAAGGTCCTTCCTATTTTGTGGACTATGTGCTTCAGTTGCTTTCTGAAAAATACGGAGATGATGCCATCTATAAGGATGGCCTGAAGATCTACACAACCATCGATATGAACTTGCAAGCGGCTGCAGAGACTGCCATGCAGAATCTCCCTACATATTTTACTGATGCAAACGGCATTGTGCAGCCACAGGGGGCTCTCGTTGCGATTGACCCGCATACGGGATATATCAAAGCCATGGTCGGCGGACGTGGCACGGATCAGTTCAATCGTGCAACACAGGCAGTCCGTCAGCCCGGCTCAGCATTCAAGCCCTTTGTCTTTGCAGCGGCACTCGAGAATAAATATACAGCGGATTCCATCATTGACGATAAGCCGCTGAAGATTGGCGGATGGGAGCCGCAGAACTATAGCCGTAACTTCTCCGGAAAGGTGCGACTGCGCGATGTCGTGCGTTGGTCGCTCAATGTGCCGACGGTTCGGATTGCACAGGATATTGGCATTGACAAGGCGATTTACTATGCACAGGAGATGGGGATATCGACCTTTGTCCTCGATGGTGCAACGAATGACCGCAATCTCGCAATTGCACTTGGCGGTATGACGCGTGGTGTCACACCGCTTGAACTTACGAGCGCATATGGTACGTTTGCAAATCGCGGCATTCATGTTGAGCCGGTTGCCATCCTCCGTGTTGTTTCGCGTACGGGCAAGGTGCTTGAGGAGGTTCAGCGGAAGGAGAAAAGTGTTATTTCTGCAGCGAATGCTGCCACCATGACCGCGATGATGGAGGACGTTATTCAACGTGGTACAGGAACACGCGCCAACATTGGTCGTCCTGCTGCAGGAAAAACGGGGACAACCAGTGACTATCATGATGCATGGTTTGTTGGGTATACGCCGGATCTGGTCGCAGGAGTCTGGATCGGCAATGACAGCAATGGCGACTTGCATGGCATGGCGGGAGGAATGACCCCTGCAGTTATATGGCAGTCATTTATGCTGAAAGCGCATGCGGGTCTGCCCGTGCGTCACTTTGAAGGTGCTCCTTCCTTTGCTGCCTCATCGGATGATTTCCCCGTTGAAGATCATGAAAAAGAAAAAGATCCGAAGAAAAAGTCGGACGCACATGGGAAAGAAACAGGGACGAAGGGCACTGCTGACGCAGGAAAGAGAGACGCCGCCACAAATACTACACCCTCAACGCACACACCATCATCTGCGGCAGAGGTTCCAGAGCCTGGCATGGGTGTAGAAAAAGGGCAGAACTGAGAAAGAGGTAATAGATTGAATGCCATTGATATACTGAAAGAACGCGGTTTTCTCGCGCAGTGTACGGATGAGGAGGGGCTGCGCAACCTTTTCGAACAGGAGCAGGTTTCCTTTTACACCGGATTTGATCCGACGGCGGACAGCCTTCATGCAGGGCATTTGATTGCCCTCATGGCGATGTCGCATTTGCAGAGAGCAGGGCATCGTCCGATCTGCCTTGTCGGCGGCGGCACAGGAACGGTCGGCGATCCCTCGGGGCGTACGGATATGCGCAAGGTGATGACCGATGACATTATCCGCCATAACTGTGATTGTTTCCGCAAACAGATATCGCGCTTCATAGACTTTACGGATGAACGTGCAATTATGGTGGACAACGGGGATTGGCTGCGTAAGCTCAACTATATCGACCTGCTCCGTGATATCGGAGCGCATTTCACTGTCAATCGTATGCTCGCTGCAGAGAGCTATAAGCAGCGGTGGGAGAAGGGACTGACCTTTCTCGAGTTCAACTATATGATTATGCAGGCGTACGACTTCATGGAGCTCAACAAACGCTATGGCTGCAAGCTGGAGATGGGCGGTGACGATCAGTGGTCGAATATCATCGCGGGTGTAGAACTTTGCCGCCGCAAGAAGAATGTTACGGTCTTTGGTCTTACCAACAAGCTGCTCACAAAGAGCGACGGAACGAAGATGGGCAAGACGGCGGGCGGTGCGCTTTGGCTGGCTGCGGAAAAGACTTCGCCCTATGATTTCTACCAGTACTGGCGCAATATTGACGATGCCGATGTCGAGATCTGTCTCTCGCTGCTTACCTATCTTCCGATGGATGAGGTGCGCCGTCTTGCCGCCGCTGAGGGGCAGGAGATCAACCACTCCAAAGAGATCCTTGCATACGAGGTGACCAAGATCGTTCATGGAGAGCAGGAGGCGCAGAAGGCGCAAGAGACTGCAAAGGTACTCTTTGGCGGCGGTGCATCGGCAGAGCTTCCGCAGATTCGCGTGGAGCTTTGTGAAAAGTTAGTCGATGCCCTCACGCGCGGAAATGTGTTCCCCTCGAAGGGCGAGGCACGTCGCCTGATTCAGCAGGGCGGGCTCACGCTCAACGATGTGCGTGTTACGGACGAGCATTATGTACTCAGCGAAGCGGATTTCTCTGATGGTACCGCATTGGTCAAAAAAGGAAAAAGAAGCACTATCAGCTTGTATATTAAGAAGGAGATCGAAACAATGTCAGGACATTCCAAATGGGCTAATATCAAACGCAAGAAGGGCGCTAATGATGCCATTCGCGGCAAGATTACTACGAAGATTGGGCGTGAGATCACGATTGCCGTCCGTATGGGCGGCGGCGACCCGACAGGCAATATGCGTCTGAAACTTGCTCTTTCCAAGGCGAAGGCAAACAATATCCCGAAGGACAATATCAACCGTGCTATTCAGAAGGGACTTGGCGCAACCGAGGGAAGCAACTACGAAGAACTCTTTTACGAGGGCTATGGTCCCGGCGGCACAGCTGTCATGCTCGACATTCTGACGGACAACCGTAACCGTACGGCGGCAGATGTTCGTCATCTCTTCTCAAAGTATGGCGGCAATCTCGGTCAGGACGGCTGCGTGTCATGGATGTTCAAGAAGAAAGCGGTCTTTATTGTCGAGCGTGAATCGTTCGATGATGAGGATGCTCTCCTTGAGATTGTCCTTGAGGCAGGTGCGGAGGATATGCGTTCGGAGGACGATGTCTTTGAAATCACTGCCGAGCCGGAAGCTTTTGAGGCGATTGAGGCGGTTCTCGGAGAAAAGGGGATTGAGACGGCATCTGCCGAGGTGACGATGGTTCCGGATACCACGGTTCATCTTGCCGACAAGGATGCGGAAAAGATGCAAACCCTGATCGATGCGCTCGAGGACAACGACGATGTCCAGAACGTCTACAGCAACTACGAAATGGACGAATAAACGGAGGTTCACCGATGAAAGTGCAGACAAGGTGTCTGCACTTTTTTAGGGAAATAAGATGTTAGTACTCGGTATCGATCCAGGCACTGCCATCTGCGGCTACGGTTTTGTAGAGCAGAATGGATCGCGTCTGCGGGCACATGCCTACGGCGCGATCACAACACCGTCGAAAATGGCGGTGGAAAAACGACTTTTGAAAATTCATACAGAACTGGCATCACTTATTCAAACGTATTCCCCCGATGCAATGGGGGTGGAGCAGCTTTTCTTCAATCGGAATGTGACGACGGCGATTCCGGTCGGTCAGGCGCGCGGTATTGTTCTTCTAGCTGCGGCTCAGAACAACATTCCAATCGTAGAGCGGACACCGCTGCAGGTAAAGCAGTCGGTAACGGGGTATGGAAAGGCGACGAAGGAACAGGTTATATACATGGTAACGAAGCTCTTGAACCTGCCTGCTCCGCCCCATCCTGACGATACGGCAGATGCACTTGCCATTGCCATCAGTGCGGCACACTGTGTGGACAGCATCGCTTGGCGCAATCGAATGTAGACGGGGAGTACAGAGTCAATGATTGGATTTTTACGCGGAAGAGTTGCATATACATTTCCGGACTATTGTTTTTTGGATGTGCACGATGTTGGCTATCGAGTGTTTATCTCACATCAGACGCGCAATCAGATCTCTGTTGGTACAGAGGTCATGCTTTATATCCATACCCATGTGCGCGAGGATGCAATTCTCCTTTATGGTTTCTTTTCACAGGAGGAGTATGATCTATTTCAGCACTTGATCGGCATTTCCGGCATCGGGCCGAAGGTGGCACAGGGAATTCTGTCCGCAATTACGGCAAATGATTTTTATCACCTGATTCATCGGAAGGATGTTAAGGCGATTACAAAGCTTCCCGGGATCGGGAAAAAGACGGCCGAACGCATCATCTTAGAACTCAAGGATAAGCTCTCGGCTACCTCCTTTGATGTGTCCGATGCAGCCGATGACACGGCCTCCTTGGGGGATGCGATGGGGGATATGGTTTCGGAGGCGATCGAGGCACTCCTCAGTCTTGGCTTCCAGCAGAGTGAAGTCCAGTCTGTGCTCAAGAAAAAGTCCGATTGGGAAAGCACGGAAGAAATCATCCGTTACGCATTGGCAGAGCTGCAGCGTTTTTGAGAAAGGGGGGATTCACCGTTGGATATGTACGAGGATGAGGAGTTGGTGTCCTTTGAGGAGCAGAGTGCGGACGGATGGCAGTACAGTCTGCGCCCGCGTCGGCTGAGTGAGTATATCGGGCAGGACAAGGCGAAGTCGAATCTGTCCAAATTTATCCAGGCGGCGCTTTCCCGCAACGAAGCTCTGGATCACGTCCTTCTCTATGGACCGCCCGGGCTTGGCAAAACAACACTCGCGGCGATTATTGCGAATGAGATGGGGGCGAATTTTCGTCAAACGTCTGCTCCTGCCATCGAGCGACAGGGGGATCTTGCCTCTCTGCTCACGAACTTGCAGGCACATGATGTTCTGTTTATCGATGAGATTCACCGCCTCTCTCATCATGTCGAGGAGATCCTTTATTCGGCGATGGAGGATCACGCGATTGATATCATCATCGGCAAGGGGCCGAGTGCTCGCTCTCTGCGGTTGGATCTCGCACCGTTTACTCTGGTTGGTGCGACGACAAAGACAGGGGCTCTTTCTGCTCCGCTGCGTGACCGATTCGGGATTCAGTTGCGTCTGGAATACTATACCCCCGAGGCTCTTTTGCTCATCATCGAACGTACGGCGGAGATTCTTTCCGTCTGTATCGAGCGTGAGGGTGCTCTGGAGATCGCGCGTCGCTCGCGCGGAACGCCGCGCGTTGCGAACCGCATTCTAAAGCGTGTCCGTGACATCGCACAGGTGGCTGGAGAGAGCATTATCTCCAAAGCGGTGACGATGGAGGCACTGGAAGCTCTTGAGGTTGATGAGATGGGGCTTGAAAACAAGGATCGTCATATGCTCGAAGTCATGATCCAAAAGTTTTCCGGCGGTCCCGTTGGACTGAAGACTCTCGCAGCGGCACTCAGTGAAATGGTGGAGACCATCGAGGATGTCTACGAACCGTACCTGATTCAACTCGGCTTTATTGCACGTACGGCACGCGGACGGGTTGTCACGCGCGGCGGATACGAGCATATGGGGATGATGTTTCCCAAAAATGATAACAGACAAGGAGAACTGCTCTGAGATGAAACTGCTCATGCATATGTGCTGCGGACCATGTTCCTGCTATCCACTCAAAAAACTGCGTTCCGATGGCATTGAGCCGACCGGCTATTTTTTCAATCCGAATATTCATCCCTATAAGGAGTGGGAGGAGAGACTGGAAAATGCAAGGAAATTTGCAGATCTGATGCAGATGGACTTCATTGCAGATGAGATGTATGCCATGCGCGAATTCCTCAAAAAAGCTCTCCCGGCGGAGGGGACAAAGAAGGGGCGCTGTCGTATGTGTTATACATGGCGTCTGGAAGAATCGGTACGGTACGCGGCAGAACACGGATTTGACAGCTTTACCTCGACGCTGTTTTACAGTATTTATCAGCAGCATGATCTGATGCGCTCTGTTGCGGAGCACTTTGCAAAAGAATATGGGATTGCCTTTTACTACGAGGACTTCCGCGTCGGCTGGCAGGAGGGCATCGATCTGAGCAAGGAGCTCGGGCTCTATCGCCAGTCCTACTGCGGCTGTGTGTTCAGCGAGGAGGAGCGGTACAGTCGGGTGCTTCGGAAGCTCCAACGCAAGGAGAACAAAGAGAAGAAACGTCTGCGCCTGATGGCATGATAAGCGAAAGAAGGGCTTACGATGAAATCTTATCTCCGCCTGTGTATGTTCTTCCTCTGTGCCGTGTTTGCCATACTGCCGCTGCAGGTGTTTGCTTCATGGCAGCCGGAAATCTCTGTAGGGCTTAGTCAGGGGATATCTGAGGTTCAACTTTCGGCAACAAACGGAAAGCTGTCCGTCTATGAGAATCCGGAGCAAAAGCCGATTCTTGTGGTGCCGCAGGGGAGAACACTCGATGTTCGTATGATGCGGGACCAGCTTGTCGTAAACGGACGGGAGATCAATGGGGAGCGTCTAGTGATTCAGCCAGAGACCTCCGGATTTATCCAGGTGAATCATACACCGTATCGTGGCTGCATCGCCATTTTAAAGAGGACGGGGCTTACCGTTGTCAATCATGTCCTTGTAGAGGACTATCTCTACGGCGTCGTCCCGAAAGAGATGCCGCCGAGCTGGAATGCGGAGGCTCTGCGGGCACAGAGCGTGGCGGCGCGTACCTTTGCCTTGAAAAATCGAAAGCGTCACAGCGCGGAAGGATTTGACCTCTGCAGCACCTCGCATTGTCAGGTCTATGAGGGGATGTCTGCAGAGACACGGACGACAACAGCGGCGGTTGACAGCACGCACGGAGAAGTTCTTTTCTATAAGGGCGCAATTATGGATGCGCTCTTTCATACGGATTCCGGTGGCATGACAGAGTCCAGTGAATATGTATGGGGCAGCTCTGTGCCATACCTGCGCTCTGTTGCTGAGGTTCAAATGCAGACGCAGCCATGGAACCGTACTGTTTCCATGAGTGAATTTGTACAAAAACTGGAAAAGAATGGAAGGGCGATTGGAACGCTGAAAGAAGTTCGCTTGTCACCTCTGACTGTGGGCAAGGGGAGTTCTGACCGAAGCCCCTCCGGACGCGTTCGTTCGGCAGAGTTTGTCGGAACAAAGGGGCGCATCACACTCTCGGGCAACGACCTGCGCTCTGCATTTTCCCTACCAAGCACGCTGTTTTCCATACGCATCGGCAAGACGGACATAAACTTCAGCGGTTATGGCTCCGGTCATGGTCTTGGACTCTCCCAGTGGGGGGCACAGGCACTTGCGGACAAGGGGAAGAGCTATAAGGACATCCTCTTTCACTACTATACGGACGTTATCCTTGAGAAGCTATACTAGACCAGGTGAACTACGAGATGGATATTTCTGATTTTGACTATGATCTGCCGGAGGCGCGTATTGCTCAGACACCGCTAGAGCCGCGTGACAGCGCACGTCTTATGGTTTTGCACCCCAAAGAGCATACGATTGAGCATCGGCATTTTTATGAACTTGGCGATTTTCTAAGAAACGGTGACGTTCTGATCTTCAACGATACGCGTGTCATTCCTGCACGGCTCATCGGCGCACGCAGTCAAACGGGCGGGAAGGTCGAGGTCTTTCTCCTGCGCCAAATCGACAAAGACCAATGGGAAGTGCTTGTTAAACCGGGGAAAAAAGCGCGTGTTGGTTCTGTCATTCAGTTTGGTGATGAACTTTCCTGTGAGATCATCGCCGATACGGATTTCGGCGGACGTATCGTACGTTTTATCTACCACGGTATCTTTGAGGAAATTCTGGATCGCTTGGGTTCTATGCCTCTGCCGCCCTACATTCATGAAAAACTCGAAGATCGTGAGCGTTACCAGACGATCTACAGCCGTGTAAAAGGATCTGCTGCTGCGCCGACGGCAGGTCTCCATTTTACGAAAAACCTCATGGAACGACTGCACGAACAGGGCATCCAATTCGGCTTTATTACCCTCCATGTCGGACTTGGGACCTTTCGACCTGTTCATGTGGATGTGATTGAAGACCATGTGATGCACCGCGAATTTTATTCTGTTCCCACTGAGACAGCGGAGCTTATCCAACGGGCAAAACTGGAAGGTCGACGTGTTGTCGCGGTCGGTACAACGTCGATCCGCACGCTTGAGGCATCGGCTGCAAGCACGGGGCATATTGAGGCAGGATCGGGATGGACGGATATATTTATCTACCCCGGATACGAATTCAAAGTCGTAGATGCTGTGATTACGAATTTTCATCTGCCAAAATCCACATTGATTATGCTCATCAGTGCATTTGCAGGACGTACGTTTACGCTTGAGGCATATCGGACAGCAGTGAAAGAACAGTATCGCTTCTTTTCCTTTGGCGACGCGATGTTCATTTCATCCAAATCGTAAAAAACAACGCGATCGAGAATCGCGCTGCTTTGCATTATGGAAGTTCTTGGAAGACGTCGCGGTGTTGATTGATGATCTCCGCCATCATCCGTTTCCCATCAATATCCGGGTGCAGTCCGTCCGTGGAAAGGCGTGGATCAAGAATCTGCTTCTGTACATCATAGAAATACGGTTCGATGTCGATGTAGAAATCCTGCGACCGAATCCACATATTGACGGCAGTCAGCTTCCATTTCCAGGAGAGATCTGTTTCCGAGTGGAAAGCAAGAGAAATACGTTCTGGGTTGAGCGGCAGAAGTGTTAGGAAGATCGGGCGGATGTCATGGGCAAGGCATTTTTTTTGCAGCTCATCCAAATCATCGACGATGTCCTGTGCCGTTATGCCTGTTGCTCGCAGACTGTTTGATCCCGTCAGGATCAGAAGATTTTCAGGATGCAGGGGAAGCACGTCCTGCTCGAAGCGTTCCAGTGTTGTATGAGCGGTATCACCGCTCCGTCCGAGGTTGAGACAGGTAAACGGCAGATATGTGGTATAGCTGTACTCGAGGAATGCAGGCGAGCTCGAGATTGCACCCCCTCCGTGTGTAATGCTGTCCCCGAGTGCTGCAGCGTAGAGGCGATTCTTGGGCGGCGCATCGACCGTGAATGAGGCAAGATCGGACCATGTTCCCACCGTGTTTCCTTGCGTATCTAATCCGCGCACGCGCCAGTAATATTTACCTGCATAAGGTCTCGCATATTCGTCGTAGATGGCATTGGTGGCAGTGATCATCTGCGCCCATGCGCGGTTTGGATCGGGCAGTATCCCGTGCTCCTGTGCAGGGGGATCAGTCAGCAGCTCAACCTCATAATGCGTTACGCCGTTCAGCGGAATCCATTGATAGACGGGATAGATTGGCTGATGGAAATTCATCACCTGATCGTATGTGTTTGGAATCGGACGGTTCGGAAACTCGGCGGATTTATCCAGATACAGCGGCTCTGCTATGGAAAACTCTCCGATTGGCTCATGTTCGAGACTGAGGGCACGGACACGCCAATACAGTTTTTCATATGACGAATAGGCACGAAGATCCGCCTGCCATCCATTCGTGAAAATATTGCGCGTACTCATCAGGTGATTTGTTGGGGAAAGCTCCGTGCCACTTTCTTTTGAGGGGGGGGCAGACAGAATCTCGACCTCGTAGAGAACGGCGTTTGGAATGCTGTGCCACACGAGAAAGGGCTTGAGGCTTGCGGGGTGCTCCTTTGTATAGTGGTAGATGGAAATTGGGGATTTTGCCATAAAGTAGGGTGTTGGAATTGGCGATGATGGGGCTGTCACTGCACCAAACATACCGTAGGCCGTAATCCGATAATAAAATGGGATCGGTGCGGAGGAGATCGGGCAGGAAGGCGATGTGGTAAACTCTGTCTTTACGTGTTCGTAGATTGACTCGTCAGAAACCGTTCCTGTCGTCTTGAGGTATGTATCAACGCGATAATAGCAGGGATAGGGAAGACGTTCCCACAAGAGTGTTGCGTTTCCATCCGTCTCCTGCACTTGGGCGGTCACGTCGATCTGCCTCAGATTCAGGAGGTCCATGCGCTCAATGCTAAAGATACATCCAAGAACTGCAAGGAAAATAATGCCCGTGAAGAAAAAATAATGCTTCATGTATTCACCTAACATATATCATTCAGAAAGTTGAGGGATTCCTATGGAAAATAGAGGTCTTGTCATTGTTCATACCGGTGACGGAAAGGGGAAGACAACAGCGGCACTCGGGATGGCAATACGTGCATGGGGAAATCATCTGCGCGTGCTCATCCTCCAGTTCATCAAGGGCAGCTGGAAGTATGGTGAACTTGAATCCATCAAGGCACTCGCTTCGATCAACGATCAGATTGAAATTCGGCAGGGCGGTCTCGGATTCTCACAGAGAGGCAGCGGCGCAGAGGAAGAGCATCGGTGTGCTGCCGCAGAGCTTCTTCAGACCGCTATGGATGAGCTTCGGAGCGATGCGTGGGATATGATCATCCTCGATGAATTTAACTATGCCTATTCCTTTGGATTCATCTCATTGGATGAATTGGAGCAGTTGCTTTCCGTACGTCCCGAGAAAACACATCTGATTTTTACGGGGCGAAATGCGGCACAGGAACTCATCGACCGCGCGGATCTCGTTACCGAAATGCGTCTTATCAAGCATCCCTTTCAGCAGGGAATCAAAGCCCAAAAGGGAATTGAGTTTTAATATTATAGCACATTCATCGCATGTGTGCCATGAGCGATAAACTCATTGCGGCAAAGCTATTGAAAAAAAACATGGAATGCGTTAAAATCTCTGTCATGCCTTTGTAAACTGTGGTTGGTTTATGGATGTGTGTATTATCCATAAATCAATGTAGATTGGGAGAGTTTTTATGAGAAGTGATGTTGTAAAAAAAGGAGCGACACGCTGTGCGCATCGCTCGCTTTTTCATGCGAACGGATATGGTTCGGATGATCTCAAAAAGCCGCTGATCGGTGTCTGTAACTCATTTAACGAGATCATTCCGGGGCACTTTCATCTGAATACGATTGCGGAAGCTGTGAAGCTCGGCGTGGCAGCTGCAGGTGGAACGCCGATTGAATTTCCGTCGATCGGTGTCTGTGATGGAATTGCCATGGGGCATACGGGGATGAAATACTCCCTTGCAAGCCGTGAGCTGATTGCGGACTCCATCGAAGCCGTTGCGATGGCATCGGGATTTGATGGACTTGTCCTCATTCCGAACTGCGATAAGGTTGTGCCTGGGATGCTCATGGCGGCGGCACGTCTCAATATCCCGGCAATCCTCGTTAGTGGAGGTCCCATGCTTGCAGGACGCCACTGCGGACGTGACATCAGTGTCAGTCAGGCGTTCGAGGCTGCGGGGATGTTTGCTGCAGGCAAGATGGATGCGCATGAAATGACGGCGATTGAGGAACATGCCTGCCCGAGCTGCGGTTCCTGTTCCGGACTGTTCACAGCGAATACGATGAACTCCTTGACCGAAGTGCTCGGCATGGGGCTTCCCGGCAATGGTACGATTCCCGCACCCTATACGGGTGAGCGTCGCTTGCTCGCAAAACAGGCGGGGGCAGTCATTCTCGATCTCGTTGAAAAAAATATCTGTCCGCGTGATATCATGACACTCGAAGCTTTCGAAAATGCGATTACGGTCGATATGGGCATTGGCGGCTCATCGAACACAGTACTGCACCTCACTGCGATCGCGCACGAGGCCGGGATCGAGCTCCCGCCGCCGCTCTTCGATGAGATCAGCAGACGTACACCGTATATTACGAAGCTGAGCCCGGCAGGAACGCATCATATGCAGGATCTGAACGAGGCGGGCGGAATTTCGGCTGTTATGAAGGAGCTCTCGAAGAAGAACTTGCTGCACCTGGATGCGCTGACGGTTACGGGCACGGTGCGTGAGCGTATTGCCCATGCCGAGATCCTTGATCCCACGGTGATTCACAGTGTCGAGAACCCCTATCGTCCCGAGGGAGGTCTTGCGATTCTGCGCGGCAACCTTGCACCCGATTGCGCAGTTGTCAAAGCATCGGCGGTTGCGGACGATATGCTCACCTATCGTGGAACAGCACGCTGCTTTAACTCTGAAGAGGAGGGCGTCAATGCCATCATTGAAGGGAAGATCCACGATGGGGATGTCGTTGTCATCCGCTACGAAGGGCCAAAGGGCGGTCCCGGAATGCAGGAGATGCTAAACCCGACAGCGGTCATTACAGGCATGGGGCTGAAGGTCGGTCTGATTACAGACGGACGGTTCAGCGGCGCAAGTCAGGGGGCTTGTGTTGGTCATGTATCACCGGAGGCGATGTCGGGCGGACCGATTGCACTGATCGAAGACGGCGACATGATTACGATTGATATTCCGAATCGTAAACTTGAACTCGAAATCAGCGATGAAGAACTTGCAAAGCGTCGTGCAAACTGGGTACGGCCCGAACCTAAGATCAAAACGGGGTATCTTGCCCGCTACGCAAAGCTGACGACATCTGCGAATGAAGGTGCAATTCTGCGCTAAGAAGAACATCGTGCAACCCACGGGAGTTTCTGTGCCTGTGGGTTGTTTTTATATGTGTAATTCGCTATAATGACGGTGCATTATTTCTGAAAGAGAGTGGAGGCTCATAACATATGCACATTGTTCTGGTCGAGCCGGAGATTCCGGGGAATACGGGGAACATTGCACGGCTATGTGCCGGAACGGGCATCGAGCTTCATCTCGTGCGGCCGCTTGGATTCTCGACGGATGACAAATATTTGAAACGCGCGGGACTGGATTATTGGCATCTTGTCAAGGTGCATTATCATGACAGCTTTGACGAGGTTCAAGTGAAGTACGAGGGGCATCCATTTTATTTCTGTACGACGAAAGCAGCACAGATCTACTCCGACATTGCCTATACATCGGATGTATTTCTCGTCTTTGGCAAGGAGACGGCGGGGCTGCCGGAATCGTTGCTGGCTGCCAATGAGGCGCACACGATTCGTATTCCGATGCACGCGGGAGCACGTTCTCTGAATCTGTCCAATGCTGTTGCTGTCGTTGCATACGAGGCTCTGCGTCAAAATGCTTTTGTTGAATTAAGTCTTGCCGGAACAGGCTGTGGGGGATCGCATAAAATATGAACAAGGAATTCGTTCGTGTCTGTTATCAGGAATTCGATTCATCGCGTCTCTTTACGGATGCGCCTCTTCGTTTTCACACGACCTTTCGGATCGGGGGGCCTGCCGATCTGCTCTTTTATCCGCAGAATACGGGAGAAGTACAGAAGATCATCGGTCTTGCAAGGGAATATGGCGAGCCGATTACATGGCTCGGTAACGGGTCAAATATATTGGTGCGCGACGGCGGTATCCGTGGCCTCGTAATACGATTTAGTCGTAAGATGGCATTCGTATCGTGTGAGGATACGGATCTCGTCGTTGGTGCGGGTGCTCTGCTGCGGGATGTTGCTTCATATGCACAGGAGAATGGTCTTGCGGGGCTTGAATTTGCCTGTGGGATTCCGGGGAGCATCGGCGGTGCGATCTTTATGAATGCGGGGGCTTATGACGATGAGATGAAGTCTGTCGTCGTTTCGGTAACGACCGTTTCCCCAAGGGGGGAGGTTCGGACGTATTCTGCCAAGGAGCTTGATTTCGGCTATCGTCACAGCATCTTTCAGAGCTGTGATGAGGCAATTTGCGAAACACGTCTGCATTTACACGAAGATAACCGTGCGCAGATCTTGGCGCGCATGGAGGATCTGAACCAGCGACGTGAAAGCAAGCAGCCCCTGGCATATCCGAGTGCAGGAAGCACATTCAAGCGTCCTCCGGGATATTTTGCCGGAACACTGATCGATCAGACGGGGTTAAAGGGGCTTACCGTCGGCGGTGCACAGGTTTCACAGAAACATGCGGGGTTCATCATCAACATTGGCAATGCGACAGCAGATGACGTTCAGCGACTGATCGCAGCCGTGCAGAAACGGGTTTATGCGAAACACGCGGTAGAACTTTTTCCGGAGCTGCGCATCATTGGAGAGCCGTGACTAACGGAATATACATATGAGGAGAATGCTTTTTCCCCATGGAAAAATATAAAGAGCTTGCTGATTTTTCATCAAAATATTCAAATATCGTAATTGCACTTGGTATGTTTGATGGCGTCCACATCGGTCATCAGGAAATCATACGGACGGCAGTTGCAAAGGCGCAGGAAATCAATGGGGCTGCGCTTGTTTTTTCATTTTCCAACCACCCGCGTTCCATCATTGCTCCAAATGCCGTGCCGCACCGCATTGCAAGCGGCGCCATACGCTTTTGTGTTCTGAAGAATCTTGGCGTGAACGCCTTGGTGGAAATCCCTTTTACGGCTGATTTTGCTGAGACGGGTGCAGCGGATTTTATTGGACTTTTGCAGCGGCATTTTTCGCCGAAATACATTGTTGTGGGGGAGAATTATACCTTTGGCAGAGGGGGGCACGGGACGCCGACACTCTTGCGGGACAGTGCCGTGACATACGGTTTTCAGGTGATCGTATGCCAATCGGTCATGCGTGACGGCGCACCGGTTAGTAGTACGCGAATTCGTGCCCTCATTGCAAATGGGGATCTGTCCAAAGTCAATGAATACCTCGGCTATCCGTTTACCATCAATGGGACGGTGATTCACGGACAGGAACGCGGGCGCAGGCTTGGCTTTCCGACAGCGAATCTGGCACTGCGCGAAGAATTTGAGCATCTGCCGAACGGCGTCTATGCTGTATCAGTCTTCTACCAGGGGCGTCTTTATCATGCGGCCGCAAACATTGGGAACAATCCAACATTTGACGGTTGTGATCGACGGCTGGAAGTTCATATCATGGAGTTTTCAGGGGATCTTTACGATGAAGAGCTCATGATTTCATTTTACAAAAAAATACGAGACGAGCAGTGTTTTTCTTCCATCGATGATTTAATTCGTCAGATTGCAGATGATAAAGAGACTGTCGAACATATTTTTGATAAAAGTTTTCGTTTACAAGAAAATATTTCTATGGTAATATGATGAGCGCAACAGAACCATGACTCAGATAGCGAATAATCCGACGTTTTCTTGGTCAGTGGTGAAAATTTATGAGGAGGATTCGATATGCTCACACAGGAAAAGAAACAGGAAATCATCAAGGAATATGCGGTACATGAGGGAGATACAGGATCACCCGAGGTGCAGATTGCTGTCCTGACGGCACGCATCCAGTACCTGACGGAACATCTGAAGGAACACAAGAAAGATCATCACTCACGCCGTGGGCTTTTGAAGATGGTTGGCCATCGCCGTCGCCTTCTGAGCTATCTGTATCAGACGGATATTGAGCGCTATCGTTCGATCATTGCGAAGCTCAACCTGCGTAAGTAATATTTTAGGACAAAGAGTAAGAGCGGGGACTTCCCCGCTTTTTTGCTATCGAGACAAGGATTCTATGATATTGTGTCGAATGCTTTTGTTATACGGAACGATTTAAGAAACGAATCTAGGAGGATTTGTATGCAATGCTTTGAGATTGAGCTGGGCGGACGTAAGCTGACAATAGAGCATGGGAAGATGGCAAAGCAGGCGAATGGTGCTGTACTGGTTCGCTATGGCGACACTGTTGTCCTAGTGACGGCAACTGCTTCGAGTGCACCGCGTGAGGGCGTTGATTTTTTCCCCTTGACAGTGGACTATGAAGAGAAGATGTATGCAGCAGGAAAGATTCCCGGCGGCTTTATCAAGCGGGAGGGTCGTCCGAGCAACGATGCCGTGCTCTGTGCGCGCCTCATTGATCGTCCCATCCGCCCTCTTTTCCCCGATGGCTTTCGCAACGATATCCAAATCGTTGCGACGGTCTTGTGCGTAGAACAGGACAATCCTCCGGAAATTGCTGCGATGATCGGTGCTTCCTGTGCGCTGACGGTGTCTGATATTCCTTTCATGGGACCGATTGCGGGCGTTCGTGTTGGTTATGTTGATGGAGCCTTTGTCATCAATCCGACGGAGGCTCAACGTGCTGTTTCGGATCTCAACCTTACCGTAGCTGGGTCGTACGATGCCGTGATGATGGTGGAAGCGGGCGCAAATGAACTTTCTGAAGAAGTCGTTCTCGACGCGATCCTATTCGGTCATGCTGAGATTCGTCGCCTTGTCGAGTTTCAGAACAATATTCGGAGTGCCTGTGGAAAAGAAAAGATCGTTCCTGCAATTTTCACTGTTTCCGAGGAGCTGGAGTCTAAGGTGCGTGCGTATGCAGAGGAGCGTCTTGATGCCGCAACGCGGAACAGTGACAAACTCGCACGCGATGCGGATATTGCCGCAATTAAGGCGGAGACGGTCGAGCATTTCATCGAGGAATACCCGGATGCCGCAAAAGAAATTGCACAGATCCTCTACAAGATCGAAAAGGGCATTGTCCGTCATATGATTACGCACGAGAAGATCCGTCCGGACGGACGTGCGCTGGACGAGGTGCGCCCTGTCAGCTGCGAGGTTGGCATCCTGCCGCGTACGCACGGCTCGGGGCTTTTCACCAGAGGACAGACGCAGGTGCTTACCGTCACGACGCTTGGCTCCATTGGAGACGAGCAGATCATTGACGGTCTTGGCCCTGAGACAACAAAGCACTATTTGCATCACTATAACTTTCCAGGATACAGTGTCGGTGAGGCTCGCCCCATGCGCAGTCCCGGACGGCGTGAGATTGGGCATGGAGCGCTCGCAGAGCGTGCTCTTTTCCCGATGATTCCATCGATCGAGGACTTCCCCTATACGATTCGCCTCGTCTCGGAGATTCTCGAATCGAACGGCTCGAGCTCAATGGGGAGCGTCTGCGGGAGCACGCTGTCGCTTATGTGTGCCGGCGTTCCGATCAAACGGCCTGTGTCCGGTGTTGCGATGGGGCTCGTGCGCG
This sequence comes from Centipeda infelix ATCC 43532, assembly GCF_000234095.1. Taxonomy (GTDB): domain Bacteria; phylum Bacillota; class Negativicutes; order Selenomonadales; family Selenomonadaceae; genus Centipeda; species Centipeda infelix. The sequence continues at coordinate 536,304 of NZ_JH376797.1, read as the reverse complement.
ATGGCGATGACTACTCCATCTTGACGGATATTCAGGGGATGGAGGATGCGCTCGGCGATATGGACTTCAAGGTCGCCGGAACGACCAAGGGGATTACGGCAATTCAGATGGACATCAAGATTGCCGGAATCACGAGGGATATTCTCGCATCCGCTTTGGCTCAGGCAAAGGAGGGACGCGCGTTCATCCTTGAGAAAATGCTTGCGTGCATTGACAAGCCTGCCGCAGAGCTCTCACCCTATGCACCGCGTGTGGAAGTCATTACCATTGACATTGATAAGATTCGCGACGTCATTGGAACGGGCGGCAAGGTTGTCCGTAAGATCATTGACGAAACGGGCGTGGATGTCGATATTCACGAGGATGGAAATATTTTCATCACATCTCCGAATATGGATGCGATGGATCGCGCCCGCAAGATGATTGAGGACATTGTGCGCGAGGTCGAGGTGGGGGAGGTCTATATGGGGCGCGTTACGCGTTTCCTGAAGTTCGGTGCCTTCGTTGAACTTCTGCCCGGCAAAGAAGGGCTTTGCCACATCTCACAGCTCGCAAAACACCGCGTGGAAAGTGTCGAAGATGTGGTAAAGATTGGCGACCAGCTCGAAGTCAAGGTTATCGAAATTGATGAAAAGGGACGCATTAACGTCAGCCATAAGGCACTCCTCTGATGATTCAGGTTTACACCGGAAACGGAAAGGGGAAGACGACAGCGGCAATTGGTCTTGCCATACGCGCCCTCGGAGCTGGGTATCGCGTGTTCATGATGCAGTTTATGAAGAGCCTTGCCTATAGTGAGCAGAGACTCTTGCGTGAAATGTCGAATATGACGCTGGAGACCAGTGGAAAACCCTTCTTTGTCGCAGAAGAGGGGATGATGGATGAAAAAGCGCGGGAACAGCTTGGCGATGATGTCGTCATCTTTCCAAAAGGAAAACCCCCGGCAGATTATGTTTCCTTGCTGACTGTTGGTTTTGACCGTGTGATGGGTGTTATTGCCAAGCAAGAAGCAGAGCTTGTCATATTGGATGAGATAAATATTGCGCTTTCTTTTGGACTCTTGCAGAGAATACAGATGGAGGAACTGCTGGATATTCTTCCTGCAAAAACTGAGCTTGTCTGCACAGGCAGAAATGCACCTAAATGGCTGCTTGAACGCGCTGATTTGATTACGGAAATGCGGGAAGTGCGCCACTATTATGAGCGAGGAATTTCTGCACGAAAAGGAATTGAAAATTGAAGGGAGACTTATGATGGAGTCGATGATTCGGGATATTGCACTGGCACCATCCGGTCACGCAAAGATTGACTGGGTCAAACGTTTTATGCCGGTGATGGCGGCAGCCGACAAGGAGTATTCAGTCACGAAGCCGTTCGCCGGCATCAAGATGGTCATTACCCTGCACCTTGAGGCGAAGACGGCCTACATGGCCACGATCTTCAAGCATGCCGGCGCAGAGGTTGCTGTTACGGGCAGCAATCCGCTGTCCACACAGGATGATGTTGCGGCTGCGCTTGTCGAAGAAGGAATTCATGTCTTCGCGTGGCATGGCTGCACGGAGGAAGAATATTCCGTATTTCTCAATAAAGCACTCGATATCAAGCCGGACATTGTCATTGATGACGGCGGGGATCTGGTCGATATGCTCCATACGACGCGGCGTGATCTTCTTCCCGGACTCATTGGCGGCTCGGAGGAAACGACGACGGGCGTACATCGCCTAAAGGCGTTGGAGCGTCAGGGCAAGCTTGAGTTCCCGATGATTGCGGCAAATGACGCATACTGCAAGTATCTCTTTGACAACCGCTATGGGACGGGCCAGTCCACATGGGACGGCATCATGCGTACGACGAACCTCGTCATAGCGGGGAAGACGGTCGTTATCGCAGGATACGGATGGTGCGGCAAGGGCGGAGCGATGCGTGCACGCGGACTTGGCGCAAATGTTATCATCACGGAAGTCGATCCCATCAAGGCGATTGAGGCGGTCTTTGACGGTTTCTATGTCATGCCGATGGACGAGGCGGCAAAGGTGGGCGACATCTTCCTGACGCTTACGGGCAATAAGGACATCCTCTGCAAGCGTCACTTCGATGTGATGAAGGACGGAGCTATGATGGCGAACTCCGGACACTTCGATGTTGAGATCAACATTCCGGAGCTGACCGAGGGCTCGGCATCCAATAAAGTCGTGCGCGAGAATATCAGGGAGTTCGTCCAGCCGGATGGGCGTCGTCTCTATCTCTTGGCAGAGGGGCGACTGGTCAACCTCGCAGCGGGAGACGGGCATCCTGCTGAGATCATGGATCTTTCCTTTGGCGTACAGTTCTTCTCTGCTCTTCATCTAATGCGGCATGGAAAAGAAATGAAGAAGGGGGTTCATCTGATGCCGGATGAGATCAACGTTGAGATCGCAAATATCAAGTTGAATTCTCTTGGTGTCACCATCGATGAACTCAGCGCGGATCAAAAAGAATACCTCGGGCTGGCATAGGAGAGACTGTATTGAATACGCTGATCAAAAATGCCATCGTCCTTTTGCCTGACGGGACAACTCCAGTTGCCAACATTGCTGTTATCGATGATCGGATTGCGGCTGTGGGAGACGTTCCGGAGAACTTTCAAGCGGACAAGGTTATTGATGGAACGCAGCATTTTGCAATTCCCGGATTTGTCAACGCTCATACACACGCGTCCATGACACTCCTGCGCAGCTATGCGGACGATATGAAGCTCATGGATTGGCTGGAGCAGATGATCTGGCCGATCGAAGCAAAGCTGCGTTCGGATGATATCTACTGGGGTGCAATGCTTGCGGCGGTCGAAATGATCCGCAGTGGTACGACGGCGTTTGCCGATATGTACGGACCGGATATGGAGCGCGTTGCCGAGGTCGTTGAGGTCTCAGGTTTGCGCGGTGTGCTTTCGCGTGGTCTTATTGGTGTTGCGCCTGACAGTGACAAGAAGCTGGAGGAGAATGCTGCACTCTATGAGAACTATCATGGAGCGGCACAGGGGCGCATTACCGTTATGTTTGGCCCCCACGCTCTCTATACCTGCCCGCCGGACTACTTGAAAAAGATTGCTGCTAAGGCACAGGCACTTGGTGCTGAGGTTCATATCCATATGTCGGAGACCGTGGGTGAGATCGAGAACTGTCTAAAGGAATATGGCAAGCGGCCGTTTGCCCATGTTGCTTCGACAGGTCTGTTTGAGAATGGAACGCTTGCGGCGCACTGTGTGCATCTGGATGATGAGGATATCGATATCATCAAGAAGTACCAGATCCGTGTTGCACATAATCCCGGCAGCAATATGAAGCTCGCCAGCGGAACAGCCCCCGTGCCTCGTTTGTTGGAAGAGGGCATCTGTGTCGCACTCGGTACAGATGGGGCATCCAGCAACAACAATCTGGATATGCTGGACGAAGTACAGTTAGCAGCTCTGATGCACAAGGTTCATACGCTTGATCCGCTCGCCGTTCCTGCACTCACTGCGGTCAAGATGGGGACGGAGTACGGTGCACAGGCACTTTCCCTTCGTGATGTTGGTCGTCTGCAGGCGGGGGATAAGGCGGATATTGTACTCTTCTCCATGCACGGGGCGGCATGGACGCCGTGCTACAACCCCGTGTCACTCCTTGCGTACGCTGCGAAATCCTCATCTGTTGACGCGGTGATGGTGGATGGAAAGCTCCTCATGGAGAATGGTGCACTCACGACCTTGGATGAAGAACACATCCTGTTTGAAGCACAAAAAGTTGCAGATCGCCTGACAAAATAGTATACTGATGTACCGTAGACAAAGGTGATTTCATTTGCTATGCCTCCGCTCTCTTAGGGCGGGGGCATAATGTGATATGGAGGGATTGTTGTTGGGCAAGAAAAGTTCTGGCCGACGAACGTCGCGGTCTGTTTCCGCCAAACGGAGGAGTACGGCGCCAAACGGATCAGGACGGAAGTATGAACTCATTGGTCTTATCCTTCTTGCGTTTGCTCTGATTTCAGGGGTTGGGACTCTCGGACTGAATGTTGGTTTTGTCGGATTCTTTTTCGCGGACTTCTTTCGCTATCTCTTTGGTTGGGGAGCCCCCTTCGCTCTTTTGATCATCGCCCTCATAAGCCTGCAATACATCATACACCATCGCGGGCTGCTCTATACAAAAAAATTCTTTGGTGTCATCGGCTTGTTCATTTCACTTCTTGCCATATGGCATCACGTTGTTGTTCCTGTTGACGAGGAGATACTCCCGCAGAATCTTGCAGATGGCGGGGGATTGGTCGGCGGTGGGCTTCTCTTCCTCCTCCGGGCCTGCTTTGGTGTGGATGGCGCAATTATTTTGCTGAGTACCATCATTGTCGGATCGGTTCTTTTGGCTACGACATGGTCGCTTGCCTCCGGCTATATGAAAACGAAAGAACAGGCAAAAAAAGGAGCAAATGCAGCGGGGGCAGCCCTTCAAACGACGCGCGAAAAGGTGAGCGTGGCGGCAGAGAAAATTGAAACAAAAACATCGGCGATTGTCCATGATACGCTGTCCGCCGTTCCGTATAATCAGGCAAACGATCCCATGTTTGCAGAGGAACACAAAGAACCTGACCATCCAGCTATGGAAGATAACGTGGAAACACCACCGCTTGAATCGGAAGCACAATCTGTTCCCCATGAAGAAAATGAGGTGCATGAACCAGAGCCTGTGCAGGTACATGATGTTCCTGTTTCGGCAGCAGAGCCAATTCCTATAGAGGAAGAGCAGGAGGCTCGGACACCGATTCTCTTTGACTATGAACGGGAAATTGAAACACAGGATGATATGCCTGTTATGCCTGTGGAAAAGGCTTCCATCGTAATGGAGGAGTGCATACCTGTGGAGGAAGAGGCGGGCGATGAGACTGAGGGACATGTGGATGTAACCGATCTCCTTTCAGGGGAAGAACCTGTCGTTTCGCTCGCTTCTCCGCCTCCTGTGACACCAACTTCCGCCATCGCCGATGAGACGGGTGAGTGTCCTTATGAGCTTCCCAAGGTCACGCATATTCTTTCCAAACACATCAAGAAAGAGAATGATACGCTGGCACAGGAAATCAAGGAAAATGCACATGTTTTACAGCATACACTTGAGAGCTTTCATGTGAATGCAAAGGTTGTCAGCTTCTGTCACGGTCCTGCAGTAACACGATATGACCTTGAACCTGCACCCGGGGTGAAGGTGAGCAAGATCACGAATCTTGCCGAGGACATTGCACTGCAGCTTGCGACCTCCTCGGTTCGTATTGAGCCGGTTCCGGGAAAGGCTGCCATCGGCATTGAGATTCCAAATCGCACGTTAGAAAGCGTTCAGCTCCGCGAGGTTTTGGAGAATCCGCAGTTTCAGGAGGCTTCGTCTAAGCTTACCGTTGGTCTTGGTATGGATATCAGCGGAAAAGCCATTTTTGCGGATATCGGAAAAATGCCGCATCTCCTGGTTGCAGGTGCAACAGGTTCGGGAAAATCCGTCTGCATCAACACCTTGATTTCGAGCATCCTGTTTAAGGCAACCCCCGATGAAGTAAAGCTCATCCTGATCGATCCGAAGATGGTGGAACTCTCGAATTACAACGGGATTCCCCATCTCATGGTTCCCGTTGTGACCGATCCGAAAAAAAGCGTCCTCTGTCCTGAATTGGGCAGTACAGGAGATGGAAAAACGCTATTCGATCTTCGCAAATCACGGTGTTCGTGACATCAAGTCTTTCAACCGCCGGTATCCGGAGGAAAAGCTCCCTCTTATCGTCATTGTCATCGATGAGCTGGCAGATCTGATGATGGTATCGCCAAAGGACGTGGAGGATGCCATCTGCCGTATCCTGCAAAAAGCACGTGCGGCGGGAATTCACATGATCCTTGCAACGCAGCGTCCATCGGTCAATGTTATCACGGGAATTATCAAGGCAAATCTTCCGTCGCGTATTTCGTTTGCGGTTTCGTCACAGGTAGATTCGCGTACGATATTGGATCGCGGTGGAGCAGAGACTCTTCTTGGGAAAGGCGATATGCTTTTTTCTCCGCAGGGGGCTCCGAAGCCGATTCGCGTGCAGGGAGCATTTATCAGCGATGAAGAGGTTGAAATGCTGCTGGACTTCATCCGTGCACAGGGACAGGAGATCAGTGAGAATGAGGAACTGATCGACTTTATGGAGAATGAGGCGGCGGAAGACGAACGTGCAGATGCAGATGAGGTTTCTGTGCGGTATGATGAACTTCTTCCCAATGCGGTGGAACTCGTCATGTCCACGGGTCAAGCATCTTCATCCAATATTCAGCGCAGGCTCGGTGTTGGCTATACGAGAGCAGCACGTCTGGTCGATACAATGGAGGAATTGCGGATCATCGGCCCAAGTGCCGGCGGTAATAAGCCTCGGGAAATCCTTATGACATCAGAACAGGCAAAAGAATTGGTAAAAAGTCTCATGTGATGTGGGGCGACGTATCATGTATACCGATTTGTGATGCTGGGATTTCTATATTTTTTCTTGATTTTATGCTATACTTACGCACACTCAAGTTCTTGATGAACGTGATTTTAGGAGGGCGATTACGTTGAAGAATATGACCGGAAATGAACTGCGAGAAGCGTATTTGCAGTTTTTCGCAGAAAAAAAGGGCCACCTTCGTTTGCCCAGTTACTCCCTTGTGCCGGAAAACGATCCTACGCTTCTTTTGATTGGCGCCGGTATGGCACCTCTGAAGCCTTTTTTTACTGGTAAGGTGAAACCTCCACGTCCTCGTATTACCACCTGTCAGCGTTCTGTTCGTACAGGTGATATCGAGAATGTCGGACGTACAGCACGTCATCAGACCTTTTTTGAGATGCTTGGAAACTTCTCTTTCGGTGATTACTTCAAGAAGGAGGCGATTCCGTGGGCGTGGGAATTCCTGACAGAGGTTATTGAACTTCCAAAAGATAAACTTTGGGTTTCCATTTATCCCGAGGATGATGAGGCGCGCTCCATATGGCTGTCAGAGACAGATGTGCTGCCGGATCATATTGTTGCGTTGGAAGATAACTTCTGGGAGATCGGACCAGGTCCCTGCGGTCCGGATTCTGAGATCTACATTGATCTCGGTGAGGAACGTGGCTGTGGTGAACCGACCTGTGGGATTGGCTGTGACTGTGACCGCTTCCTCGAGATCTGGAATCTTGTGTTTACGCAGTATGATCGTACGGAGGAGGGGGAGTATAATCTCCTTGCACACAAGAATATTGATACTGGTTGCGGCTTGGAGCGGCTTGCCTCGGTCGTTCAGAACAAGAGAACAAACTTTGAGACAGATCTCCTCTATCCGATCATCGAATACACATCTAAGATTTCGGGTATAGCCTATGGTGTGGATCCGAAAAAGGATATTTCGCTCAAAGTCATTGCAGATCATGCGCGCTCTGTTGCCATCATGATTATGGACGGAATCCTTCCGTCGAATGAGGGGCGCGGTTACGTTCTGCGTCGTACGCTCCGTCGTGCAATCCGCCATGGACGTATGCTTGGGATCACAAAGCCATTCCTTGACGGCACGGTGGATGCAGTCGTTGAGATTTTCCGCGATGCAAAGGATTTTAGCGAGCTCCTGACAAAACAGGATTATATCAAACGCGTGATCCGTGTGGAAGAGGATCGGTTTGCCTCTACGCTGGCGCAGGGGATTGAGCTTTTGAATGAAGAGGTCACCCGTCTGAAGGATGTGCATGAGACTGTTCTGAATGGTGAGATTGGTTTCAAGCTCTACGATACCTATGGATTCCCGCGGGAACTCACCGAGGAGATTCTTCACGAACATGGAATCACCTTGGATGATGAAGGCTTTCACCGTGAGATGGAGAAGCAGCGCACGCGTGCAAGAAGTGCACGCGGAGAAAATCAGGCGGTTGCTGTTCCGGATCTTTCGGGCATCGATACCGGAAGCCTCACGGAGGATGCCACGGCCACAACTGCTGTAGTTGTTGCGATTTGGCGTGATGGCGAACTTGTTGATTCACTGCGCGATGGTGAGAGTGCCGGTATTATCCTGAGCACGACGCCGTTTCATGCAGAAGGTGGCGGACAGGTTGGCGATGAAGGTATCCTTCGCAGTGATCTAGGGTATCTCACCGTCAGCAATGCAAAGAGACTCCCTGATGGAACAGTCTATCATCTTGCCTATGTCGAAGAAGGGCAGATACAGTGTGGTGACACAGTAGAGATTGGACTTGATACCAAGAAAAAACTCTCATCCGCGCGAAATCATACGGCGACACATCTCCTGCAGGCGGCACTTCGGCGCGTTGTCGGCGATCATGTTCAGCAGGCGGGCTCTCTTGTCACACCGGAACGGCTGCGCTTTGATTTCACGAATTTTGAGCCTGTGAGCGAGCAGCAGCTGCGTGATGTCGAGGAATTGGTCAATGAGGAGATCCTGCGGTCAACCGATCTTCATATCTCCATGATGCCGATTGATGAGGCGAAGGCACTGGGGGCTATGGCACTCTTCGGAGAGAAGTACGGTGATATTGTTCGTGTTGTTCGTGTTCCAGACTTTAGCATCGAGCTTTGCGGCGGTTCTCATGTGACGAATACAGGACAAATTGGTTTGTTCAAGATTGTCAGTGAGTCGGGTGTCGCTGCGGGGGTGCGCCGCATCGAGGCGATTACCGGGCGTGCTGCATGTGCATATGCGGCAGAGATGGCAAGGACTGTTCAGGAAATTGCGCATAAACTGAAGACGAGACCCGAGGAACTTTGTGCTCAGGTCGATAAGTTTATGAGTGAGCGCAAGAGCATGCAGGAACAGCTGCGCAGTTTTGCTGAGTTCCGTGATCAGGCAGATGCACAGAAGCTGCTTATGGGGGTTCAAGAGATTGGGAACTTCCATGTAGTCCTTGGAAAAGCCAATGTGGATGCGATGGATGAACTTCGTAACATTGCAGATTTGACGTGTGAGAAACTTGAGATAGGTATTGTCGTCCTTGGAGCTGTTATTGACGATAAGGTCAGCCTTGTCGTCAAGGCGGATAAGGATGCCGTAAAACGCGGGGCTCATGCGGGCAATATCATTAAGGCGGCTGCAAAAGCGGTCGGCGGCGGGGGCGGCGGACGTCCCGATATGGCGCAGGCGGGTGGCAAGAATCCCGAAAAACTCCCGCAGGCATTTGAAGAGGCAGTTGCTGTGATCCGTCAGCAGGTCTCAGCCGAATAAACGTATTGGTCTATGGCTGTCACTGGTTGACAGCCATATTTTTTAGAAGGGTTTTCATGGAAAATGACATCACCGAGCTGCTAAAAAAGAGAGTGTACCTATTCCTTATCGGTCTGCTGCTTATCGTTTTCTGTGCGTCGTTTATTCTGCTGCATAAAATGGACGCATCGAATGCGTTCACGCTGTCAAATGCACGCATCGTCTATGAACAAAGTGAGTTGCAGGCAGGGAATACATCTGTCATTCAAGAGTTTCATATTTCGGAGGGTGACCATGTAACAGCGGGGATGCTCCTTGTTACGGTACAAAGTGTCTTTTCGGATGAAGAACTCGCGCGCTTGCAAAAGAATGTCGAGCTTGCACAAAGGAATGTCGAACAGATTCGATACGGCGCAGCTGTGGCATCTCAGAATACACCTGCATCCTCCGAAGGGATGGATGCCGCACGAATGCGTATGGAGCGTATGAACGAACTCTATGAGATGGGGGCAGTCAGTGCAGCCAAAAGAAATGAGGCAGCTGCGGCATATGAACAGGAAAAGAACGCGCTGACGATGGGAAGGGGACAAATGACCGTACCAAATGCTGCGGCACTCAAGGCAGCAGAGGAACAGTTGAAAAAGTCAGAGGAGACCCTTGCAAAGGCACGCGATCATGCGGAGACAATAGGCTTCTTTGCTGTGCGAGAAGGTGTGGTCTCTAAGATCCACGCAAAAAAAGGTGACCTTATCGACAGTGGAGCTTCGATTCTCACACTCGATCTTGTGGAGAACTGCTGGATTGAAGCCGAGATTTCTGCGGAGGATATGAATAGGATCTATCCGGGGCAAATTGTCCGATATGAACTGAGCGGTCGGCCTGCTGAGGCTACCGTTGAAGAAATCACAGATTCTGACACGGAGCCTGAAGACAAAAAAATTGTTCGTATATCTGTGCCGCATGACCGAATCACAGGGCATGAGGAAAATATTACACTACATTTTCTGCCTTGAAAGGGTATGCGACTGAACTTTTCGGCTATCTTATTCTGTGCTATACTGTGAATGAATAGCAAGGTAGGATGGGGCGTTTATGAGAGGGCTCTGTAATGGTAAATGAGAAATTGAGAGATGATCTGACCGATCAACTGTGTCGTGCAATTCTTTCATTGAATACAATGGAGGAATGCTATCAATTCTTTGAAGACATCTGCACAATAGGAGAGCTTCGCGCCATGGCCCAGCGTCTGGACGTTGCCCGCATGCTGCACGAGGGAAATACCTATGACGATATTGTTGCACATACCGGTGCCAGCACTGCAACCATCAGCCGTGTGAAACGCTGCCTGAATTACGGTGCGGATGGATACACCCTCGTGTTGGAAAAAGGCATTTCCACGGCGGATATTCATAAGGAGAAGAGCGATGAATTCTGAACAATTGATTTTGGAGACGCCATATGGCACGCGCGATCTTCTTCCTGCAGATGCGGCGGCAATGCGCCATATGGAGAATATGTTGTCCTCCTTGTTCCTATGCTGGGGATATCATGAGGTTGTGACACCGACGATCGAACACTTAGAAACGCTTGCTCCACGAATGCAGGATGAGAACTCTCTTTTTATGTTGCTCGGCAACAAAAATAAGCTCCTTGCGCTTCGCAATGAAATGACGACGCCGATCGTTCGTCTTGTCAGCAGCCGTCTGAAGGATGATCCAAGGCCATTGAAGTTATCCTATATTGGTAATGTGTTCCGTATGGAGCAGACCCAGATGGGGCGACAGTGCGAATTTCATCAGGCAGGCGTCGAACTGATGGGGAGTGACAGCCCTGCTTCGGATGCAGAAATTATCGCACTTGCAATCGAAGCAATTTTGAAGTCCGGAATCAAGGACTTTCAGATTCACATGGGACAGATTGCCTTTCTCGATGCTGTCTTGTCCTATTTTGAGATTGAGGATGTGCAAAGAAAGACGCTGAAGTCTGCAATCGAATGTCACGATATCGTGCTCATGGATTGTATCGTTGATGCATTGCCCCTCTCTGAAAAGGATAGGATGGCGATCAAGCAGCTTCCTCTTCTGAACGGGAAAGAGGATCTCCTTCAAAAACTTTATGACTTCCCGCGCAGTGAGCAAAGTCACTCTGCCATTGACAATTTGGAAGAGATATACCGAATATTGAAATCCTACGGATTCTCGGACTATATCTGTTTTGATCTGGGCATCATTCGAGATTTCAACTATTATACGGGAATGGTTTTTGAGGGATACGCACCCGGGCTGGGATTCCCCCTATGCGGAGGCGGACGATACGACCGCCTTTTGACGGAGTATGGGCATCCCATGCCGGCAACGGGATTTGCACTCGGGATCGAGCGGCTTTTATTGACGCTTGAACGCCAGGGGAGGCGCATACCGTCTCCATCCAAGAACTTCTATATTGGGTATGGGGAATCATCCATCGACAGCGCGATTCATCGGGCATCTGAATTGCGTCATGTAGGCAATACCGTAGAGCTTGGACTTCACTCGCAGTCCTATGAGGAAGCGGAATCTTCGCGTGCGGAACGCGGATGTGAGCAGCTTGAGTATTTTGAATGAAACAGCGTGTACGGCAGTTTCTGCGGGCATTGTTCGGTTGCTTGGATGCGGAAGGACATACGTTTATTAAATCCTATTTGAGTGCAGCAGAGCAAAAATTGTTCTATGCAATGCACGAAGCGGATCAGTACCATGCCTTTCGTGTCGCTCTTACGGCAAAAAGAATCTATACCCAGCAAGGGTATTCGGAATCAGATGCGTATATCCTGCTGATACGATGCGCATTGCTTCATGATATCGGTCGTATCAAAGGGACGGCGGATATCTGGGGCAAGGTATTTGCCGTTCTTGCAGATCGGTTTTTTCCTTTTGTATCTCCTTATTTCTTACGGCACAAGGATTCCCGTGATGTGTGTGGACGCATAGGGACGGCACTCTATGTCCATATTGCCCATCCCTATATCGGAGCAGCGGCACTACGTGAGATCGGAGATATCCGTGAGGCAGCAATTGTTGAGCAGCATCAAAAAAAAGCAGCACCGGAGGATTCTCCGGTGCTGTCCATATTAAAGCTGGCGGATGCGCAAAATTGAATCAATGGCTCAGTAACCACGTTCTTTATCGACGACATTGAGCATTCCGATACGCTGCGGGAAGATCTGCAAGTTGTTGCGAAAGATCTTGAGCGAGCGATCCAAATACATTGGCGAGATTGCAGAGTAATGCGGTGTAATGAAGAGATTCGGAACATTCCACAGCGGGGAATCCTCGGAAAGCGGCTCGGCAGCAAAGACATCCAGAGAAGCACCCCGTATGCATTTCGATCTGAGTGCCTCCACCAAATCGTCCTCCTCTACGACGTCACCGCGGGAGACATTGATAAAAAAGGCGTTTTCTTTCATCATATGAAAGGTATGTGTGTTAAACAATTTTTTTGTCTGAGGTGTCAGCGGGAGCGTAACGATTATATAATCCGCGCAGGACAGAGCATCGGACAGATGATCTATGGTGAACAGCTGGTCCACGAATGGTTCTGTGGACTCCTTTTGTTTTACGGCAACGATCCGCATTCCCATGTTTTTGAGGTGTTTTGCAACCTCTCTGCCAATGCTTCCCAAGCCGATGATGGCGGCAGTCTTACCAAACAGCTCATCGGGATCGGTCAGCCGTTTCCAAACATGTGCCTTTTGATTTTCCCATGCCTCGATGAGACAGCGGCTGGACGCGAGCATTGTTCCGAGAACGTGTTCCGCCATGGGGATGCCGTGAATTCCGCGTGAATTTGTCAGCAATATATCAGACTGGCAGAAAACCTCATGCGAGAGCAGTTTTTCAACACCCGCACTGTATGTGTGAATCCATTTTAGATGCGGCATTTGGGGGAGATACTTCTCCATCTCCATCTGCGCATCATATCCCAGTAAGATATCGACATCCGAGAGATCGTCTTTCAAGTCTTTTGGACGTATGCATCTGAGCGTGCAATCCGGATAACTCTGGTGGATCAGCTCCATTTGCTTGTCGCTTAATCGCACAAATGATAGTATTTGAAGTGTCATCTGCGACTCCTTTTCGTACGTATGGATGGATTTTCTAAATATTATTCGCGATGATTGTTGAAAACCCTTTTTTGATGGATTGACCTACAGGCAGCAACGTGGTACTATACACTAATATTAGTTCTTTAATTGACTAAAGGATGAGAAGGGATTATATGGCGAAATACGTTGACGATTATCTGACTATAGCATTGCCAAAAGGAAAGCTGTTCTCTCTTTCTGCAAATTTGTTTGAGCGGGTCGGCGTTACGGCAGAGCACCTGAGTGAAAAATCCCGCAAACTCATTATATCAAATGATGAATGCAAGGTTCGGTTCATTATCACAAAGACTTCCGACGTCCCGACCTATGTCGAATATGGTGCTGCGGATATTGGCGTGATTGGCAAGGATGTTTTGGTGGAGTCCGGGCAGGATGTTTATGAGCTGCTCGATCTCGGCTTTGGAAAATGCCGGCTGATGATGGCAGTTCCACGGGAAGAACGCCGCAGCCGTCTGTTGGACTATGCACATACGCGGGTGGCGACCAAGTATCCGCATATTGCAGAGCAATTCTTTGCACAGCAGGGAATGCAGATGGAGTATATAAAACTCAACGGATCGATTGAACTGGGACCGCTTGTGGGGCTTTCGGAGAGCATTGTCGATATCGTAGAAACAGGGACAACGCTGGTCGAAAACGATTTGGAGGAAATTGCCCACATCATGGATGTGAGTGCACGACTGATTGTCAACCGTGTGAGCTTCAAGCTGAAATTTGATCGTATTTATCGCATTGTAAATGATCTGAAGCAAGTTTTGGAAGGTGGGGAAGTACGGTGAATATCGTATCTGTTGCAGATATTGGCATGGAACAAGCGGGGCGACTGCTTCAGAAGAAGGCATTTGATGAGGTTGTACTGAGTGACCGTATTCGCGCGCGCAATAAAGAACTTTTCGGCGCGGATCTTTCTGCGACAGAGCTGGTTCACCATATTGTTCAGGACGTACGTCAGAAGGGCGATCAGGCACTCTTCCACTATACGAAATTACTGGATTGCGTTGATTTGACATCGGATCATTTGATGGTGTTCGAGGAAGAATTTCAGGTGGCGGAGCACAGTGTTGACCCGAAGGTTGTGGCATCACTGAAAAAAGCGGCGGATAATATCTTTTCCTACCACGAGGAGCAAAAACCACGCTCGTGGATGACCTACCGCGCACATGGTTCAATCCTTGGGCAGGAGATTCTTCCGCTCTCACGCGTTGGCATCTATGTCCCTGGGGGCACGGCGGCATATCCTTCGTCCGTTCTGATGAATGCAATTCCGGCACTGGTTGCGGGCGTCGAGGAAATTATCATGTCTGTCCCGACCAAGGATGGTGTGATCAATCCGTATGTTCTCGTTGCGGCACGTTTCCTTGGTATCCGTAAGATCTTCAAAATGGGGGGAGCGCAGGCTATTGCGGCGATGGCATATGGGACAGAGAGTGTTCCGCGTGTCGATAAGATTACGGGCCCCGGCAATATCTTCGTTACACTGGCGAAAAAAGAAGTATATGGTCATGTAGATATTGATATGCTTGCAGGGCCAAGCGAGATTCTGATTCTTGCAGATGACAGTGCCTCTCCGAAGTACATTGCAGCCGACCTCCTCAGTCAGGCAGAGCATGATCCGCTTGCTTCAAGCATTCTTATCACGAATGATCGAGCCTTGGCAGAGCACACTCTGAACGAAGTACAGTGTCAGCTGGAAAGCCTTCCGCGCAAGGACATTGCGCGTGCCTCGATTGAGGACAATGGATGTATTATCGTGACGGAGAATATGGAGCAGGCAGTCGTTCTTGCAAATATATCGGGACCGGAGCATATGGAACTTCTCATCAAAGATCCTTTCCATATGCTGCCTCAGATTCGATGTGCCGGTGCGATCTTTGTCGGAGCGTATTCGCCGGAACCGCTCGGGGACTATTTTGCGGGTCCAAATCATGTGCTGCCAACGGGGGGGACTGCACGCTTTTATTCTGTTTTGAACGTTGAGACCTTTATGAAGCGTACAAGTATCATCTCTTATACGCAAAAAGCTCTGGATGAGGTCAGCGATGATATTATCCGTCTCGCTGAGACGGAAGGCCTTGATGCCCATGCGCGTGCAATTCAGATCAGGAGGGGAGAACATGCTGAACTACCGTGATGGATTGGCGTCCATGCCAAAGTACGACACGTGTGAGCTGGACTGGCGTATCAAAGTCAATGCAAATGAGTCCAATATCGGACAGCCTCCCTTGGTCGAGGAGCGTATCCTGTCACGCTTGTCGCGTGTTGCTTTTGCACGCTATCCCAATGAGGAATACAATTTGCTCTGTGAACAGATCGGGGAGTCCTATGGATATCGTCAGGAAAACGTCATCATAGGAAACGGCTCCAGTGAAATCATAGAGAAGGTTTTTCATGCATTTGGCGGAAACAAAGCGCATAAGATTGTCTATCCAACGCCTTCGTTCTCCATGTATGGAATCTATGCGGCGGCAGCAGATGCAGAGGGGATTCCTGTTCCGCTGCGGGATGATTTTACGCTGGATGTAGATGCGTTTATTCAGACGGTCAATCAAAATGATGCTTCGCTTGCGGTCATCTGCAACCCGAATAATCCGACGGGGAGCGTGTTGCCGCTCGAAGCAATTGAGCACATTGCGGAGCATATCTCATGTGCCTTTCTGATTGATGAAGCATATGTCGAGTTTTATGGAGACACGTCCATTCCGCTTCTGAAAAAATATTCGCATATGATGATTGCACGCACCTTTTCAAAGGCGTATGCGCTTGCCTCATGTCGCGTCGGTTATATGTTGGCGCATGGGGATGTGATCGAGATGATTGCAAAGACCTATATGCCATATCATATGAACGTGCTGTCCTTGGTGACAGCAGATACTGTGTTCCAAATGAGGTCGGAGTTTGAGCCGCAGATTCACATGATCTGTGCAGAGCGTGAGCGTATGCGGGAACAATATGAACGTCTCGCGGGGGTAACCGTCTATCCGTCTCATACCAATTTTATTCTGCTTCATTATCCTCATGCAGAGGAACTCAATGAAGAGTTCATCCAATGCGGCATCGGGGTACGTAGTTTTGGAAAAGCACCGCAGTTGGCGAATATGCTGCGTATCTCCATCGGCCGACCGGATGAAAATGATGCGGTATATCGTGTTATGAAGTCTTTTGTGGAGGGAAATCCATGAGCACACGCAATGCAGACATACATCGAAAGACAGGGGAAACCGATGTGCGTGTCTCTGTCTCACTGGACGGAACGGGCGTGTCTGAGATTGATACGGGCATCGGCTTCTTCGATCATATGCTGACCCTCTTTGCATCTCATGGGCTCTTTGATTTGACTGTAAAATGTGATGGCGATATTGAAGTCGATGGACATCATTCTGTTGAGGATATCGGTATTGCGATGGGGCAGGCATTTTGCGCCGCACTTGGAGAAAAGCGCGGTATTACAAGGTATGGATCGTTCTATCTGCCCATGGATGAGACGCTTGTATTGGCGGCTCTGGATATCAGCGGGCGTCCCTTTCTTGTCTACGATCCCGGGGATACGCCGATGACACCGATGATCGGCGGCTATGATACGGAGCTCACGGAGGAGTTCCTGCGTGCATTTGCCTTTCATGCGGGGCTCACGCTTCATGTGAAGATTCTCTACGGAAGGAACTCACATCACAAAGTGGAGGCGGTATTTAAGGCAGTCGCGCACGCACTTCGGATCGCCACAGAGAAGGATGCGCGACTGGGGGATATGATTCCGTCGACCAAAGGTGTTCTGTAAGGAAACGCTATGATTACAATTATAAACTACGGAGCCGGAAATTTATTCAGCGTTGAGAAGGCCTTTGCTGCATTGGGCGCGAAGGTTCGTGTGAGCGGAAAAGCCGACGACATTCTTGCTTCGGACAAAATCGTCCTGCCAGGGGTGGGCGCTTTTGGCGACTGCATGAAGCAGCTCAAGGCATCCGGTTTGATCCCTGCCATTCGCGAATGCGTTGATCGTAAGATGCCGCTGCTTGGCGTCTGTGTCGGTCTTCAGATTCTTTTTGCAGGCAGTGAAGAATCCTCCGGTGTAGAGGGGCTTGGTTTCCTGGATGGCTGTGTCCGAAAGATATCTGCACCGCATGAAAAGATTCCGCATATGGGCTGGAATGCACTCGATATCGCGCAGGCACATAGGGATAATGGATTGTTTGTAGGGGTACCACAGGGTTCCTATGTATATTTTGTGCACAGCTATCATGCAGTACCGGAGGATAAGGATATTGTTTCATCGACCTGCTTCTATGGAGAGGAAATTACAGCATCCATATCTGCCGAAAATATCATGGCAACACAATTTCATCCCGAAAAATCGGGGGATATTGGACTAAACATCATTCAGAACTTTATTTGTCACGGACAGGAGGGAAGCAGATGATTATTTTCCCCGCGATTGACTTGCGCGACGGCAAATGTGTCCGTCTCCTCAGAGGCGACTTTGCACAGGAAACAATCTACAGCAGCGCACCCGAAGAGATTGCACTGCGTTGGGAGCGGGAGGGTGCTGAGTGCCTGCATGTGGTTGATCTTGATGGAGCACTTGCCGGAAAGCCGAAAAACACTGAGGTCATCAAGAAGATTCTCGGCAATGTTCAAATTCCCGTTGAGCTGGGCGGAGGCATTCGTACTCTCGAAACGATAGAAAACACCTTAGCTCTTGGTGTGACACGCGTGATTCTTGGATCTGCTGCAGTACAGAACCGCGACCTTGTAAAAGAGGCTTGTCGGCTCTATGGCGATCGTATCGTTGTTGGCATTGATGCGAAGGATGGCATTGCCGCCGTGGACGGGTGGGGCATATCGGGCGGTATTTCTGCTGTCGAACTGGCGAAAGAGCTTGCTTCCTATGGTTTGAAGACAATTATATACACCGATATCGCACGGGATGGAACGCTTTCCGGTGTTAATATTGAGGCAACGGCAAAGCTGGCGGCAGCGTCCGGTATAGATGTCATCGCTTCCGGTGGCGTAAAATCATTGGAAGATATTCATGCCTTAAAAATCAGAGAGGAAGACGGTATTATCGGTGTAATTGCCGGAAAATCCATTTATGAAGGAACGCTTTCCTTACCTGAGGCGATTGCCGCAGCTCGTTGAGATGAATGCATCTTCTGAAAGGGGGAATTTCGTCTTGAGAAAAACATTTGCAAAGCGTATTATTCCATGTCTCGACGTCAAGGATGGGCGCGTTGTCAAGGGGACGAATTTTGTCGGGTTAAGGGATGCGGGAAGCCCGACGGAATTAGCCGAACGTTATGATAAAGAACGTGCGGATGAGCTCGTGTTTCTGGATATTACGGCGTCACATGAAGAACGCAACACAATGGTCGATGTCGTATCTGAATGCGCTTCAAAAGTTTTTATCCCACTTACCGTTGGCGGTGGAATCCGCAATTTAGAAGATATGCACCGTATGCTGAACGCAGGGGCGGATAAGATCTCTGTCAATACAGCGGCGGTTAAAAATCCGGAAATCATACGCGAGGGCGCCTTGCGGTTCGGAAGTCAATGTATTGTTGTTGCAATTGATGCACGACGTAATGGCATAGACACATGGGAGGTCTATGTCAACGGTGGCAGAACACCGACAGGGATGGACTGTATTTCTTGGGCAAAGGATGTTGTCGCGCTTGGTGCGGGGGAAATCCTGTTGACTAGTATGGATGCTGACGGTACAAAGAACGGTTATGATATTGCACTCACGCATGCGGTATCGGAAAATGTCAACGTACCCGTCATCGCTTCCGGAGGTGCCGGAAAATTGGAGCATTTCTATGATGTCCTTGCCGAAGGAAAAGCGGATGCCGTATTGGCTGCGTCGTTGTTCCACTATGGAGAACTTTCCATAAATGAAGTGAAGATGTATTTGAAGTCACGCGGACTGGAGGTTCGATTCTGATGAGTGTTGATATTTCAATGGTGAATTTTGACGAACACGGACTTGTTCCTGTTATAGTACAGGAAGAAAACAATCAAGTCCTCATGCTCGCGTACATGAACCGTGAATCCCTTGAGAAAACGATGGAAACGGGATTCGCATGGTACTACAGCCGCAGCCGCAAGAAGCTGTGGAAAAAGGGCGAAACCTCCGGAAACGTGCAGCGCGTGCAGGAACTTTCCTATGACTGTGATGGTGATACGATTCTGCTGCGTGTCAAACAGACGGGTGTAGCCTGTCATACGGGTACATATTCATGCTTTAACGGTAGAAAACTCTATCCTGCCAGTGAAAACAGTATTATTCCTGTTGATGCGAGAGATGAGATGCCGCTTGCAGAGATTCTGTCCGATCTTTATCAGGTGATTCAGAGCCGCCGTCTGCATCCGGTCGAAGGTTCCTATACGAATTATCTCTTTGATAAGGGCCAGGACAAGATCTTGAAAAAGCTTGGCGAGGAAACAGCAGAGACAATTATTGCGTCTAAAAATAACATCCGTGAGGATGTGCTCTATGAAATGGGAGATCTCTGGTATCATTGCTTGGTTTTGCTCGCGTACCACAATATGACACCGGAGGATTTGCTCGAAGAACTGAAGCGGAGACATAACGGCGGCAACTATCATAAGTTTGCCGGAAAAACAGGAATGCGACCGGATATGTAATTTTTACAGTGATTTCCCCCTCCAACTATCCATAATGGTAATTATGGATAGTTGGAGGGGCTAGCACTTTTATCGTGAGAGCTGTGTAAAAATATGTGAATTTTTCAAGCCTTGAATTACAATGTTTTTTCTTGTTGTTGGTATTCGCAGTAATCCCAGCAATCGTGCGCTTTCACGGTAATTTTTAGGAGAATCTTTCACGAATGATGATTTGAGCTTTTTTCAAAGGTTTTTGTAGGCACGGTAGACAAATTGTAGACAAAAACAGAGGGGACGGCGCACGAAACGCTGTCCCTCTATTTCTTATGCAGTTTTATCCAGTCTTCCCACGACGGGGGCTCACTTCGCGTCCCCGCAAGGTAATGCGACAGCGCCGTACTGTACGTCTTGCCGATCTTGCTACATTCTGGCGAGCAGTAACTGTGCCTCATGCTCCCTATCTTTTTGCCGCACACTTTACATCCACGAGCCAGCCTGTTTTCTTCTTGCCGGATCCAGTCCTCCCATGTAGGCAGAGATTTTCGCTTGCCTTGCAGATAATAGCACCGGGCAGATTGATAGGACTGCGCGATGCGGGCGCAACGCTCTGTGCAGTAGCTCTTTTGCGATCGTTCCAGTTTACTCCCACACACGGGGCAACTTGTAGGAGGTTTCTTTACATAACGCTCTTTCCGGCGCTCCCTCCTCTTGCCTAAATCCATGTGCTTGTGATACCACTCCAGCCCCTGCTGCCGATCGGATGCTTTCCACGCCCCTTTTGCACAGTCAGGGCAGTACTGTTGGCGGGCGGATACATAAACAAATGCCTTTCCGCACACGACGCACTCTCCGACACTTTCACCAAGTACAAGGGATACCCTGTCTTTGCGGCGGCGTCTATACCGTGCCGCCTGCTCTTTTCTTCGTTTCGCGCGGCATTTCGGGCAATACCAGGCACGGGGGCCACCCTCAAAAACAACCCCGCACTCTCGGCAGGTGCGGGGCTGTTTCGTTGAAACTCCTTTTTTCATTGTCCCAATGTCTCAATCAATTTGAGGCGCTGCCCTGCTGTCAGGTTCTCGATCTTCGCGCTCAGGGCATCGCGCTCCTCCTTTGTTCCTATTGCCGTGTCCAAAACATCGAGATACAGTCCGCGAATCTTGCGGCGGTCGATTACGCTGCCGCAGATTGCCTCACTAAGGATCATCGTTTCGTCCTCCGAAAACTCTGGCAGTGCTTCGAGATCGAGCATCATTTGATACCGCTCGACGATCTCGCCGAGACGTGCGGAAAAGCTCGTCCCTGCCTCCTTCACGTCCGCTTCGAGCCCCGCAAGTGCAGGGTTCATGTAAATCTGCTTGTTCTTTTTCATGATATCCTCCTGTGTACATCTAAGAGGGGCTTGCGCCCCTCTTAGATGTTACGCCACCTCTGCCCGCCGTGCGATGGCTCGGCGGATGTCCTCCTTGAGCTCCGCCATCTTGACGGGGCTCGAATATTTTCCGACGGGGATAACCGCTGAATCGTGGTACACCGTCCACGAGTTCCCGCCGAAGGAGGAGTGGAAGTGCGTATACACCTCGTCCTCGTCCACATCGTAGTGAACCTCGAGGTACGTGCCGTCGTAGCGGTTGCAGCCGCGCATCTCTCCGACCGCCGCCTTGACTCCCTTGAACTTTCTCTCTGCCTTCATTTTGATTTCCTCCTCTTTCTGGGCTTTCGCCTGACCTTTATCTTGATTACATTATAGCAGGTATATACATATTTGTCAATAGTTTATATACATATTTTTTTATTTTTATGGTTATATTTTTAGAGGCATAAAAATAAGCCCCGAAGCCGTAGCCCCGGGGCTTATACACAAACATCAAATTTTAAGTTTTAGCCATATACAGCCACACTTGCTTGTCCAGCTCATATTGACTCATATCCAACACCCCTGCCGCTTTACCATATATGAGAGCGGCATCTTGGTATGAGCAATGGGGTATCCCTGCCAACTCCAAGAATACAAATAGGTGACGATCTATAGCAATCGCCTGACCGCCAGAAAGCATTTTTAGATAATCAACGGTTTTAGGTCCAACGCCATCAACCCTTCTTAGCTGACTTATGTTTTCTTCTATATCAAGCCATTTTGCAAGCTGATCTTCATTTTCGATACCATTGCTATATAAGAACCAGCTTAACCCACTAATGCGTTGTAACTTCTTCGAGTTTTTCCAAGCGATAAGTTCTCCAAGAGGAACCACTTGCATTAAAATAATGAAATCACATGTCGTCTTGTAGTCCGGATATTTTGTGAGGAGTTTAAGAACACGCGGATAGACTACATGATGATAATTTAAACCTGCCTGTAGTATAGAGTCAGTTATTGTTGCTCCCATGTGATAGTATGGCTTCCTTTTGGCAACTGGTGCAAAGTTTTTTTCCCGAATAAAATTGGCAAGTTTTTCTGCGTAATTGCATAGTTCCCTCTCAAGCATGCTCCATACTTCCTTAAACCAACTAGAGGAGACGCCACAAAACATCTCCCCCAGTCGATTCAACTATTCACCACTCTGCGACGTTGTACATCACCGTCGTGCCCTTGTAGCGGGAGCCGTCGAAGTGAGCAAGAGCCTCAAATCGCCCCTGCTCGTAGCCAATCGACATGAGCGCCTTGCCATCAATGACGGATGCTCCCGCCTTGATGCGGTGATCTTTGCGGAGGTTGATCTTATACACGTCAACCTTCTGCTGATCGGTTGACAATTGATTGCCATCCTTGTCCTTTGTGATCGGCGTGACGACCGTCCGATCTGTCTTTTCCCTCGCCGCCCGTGGCAGTGTCGGGTCGTCCTCCCTGATCTGACGCTCAACGACCTGCGCCGCCCGATCCACGGTAGGAGCGGTGACATCATATGTCACTGTAGGTGCACGTTGCCCCGCTTGTGCCTCCGTGAGACGCTGTTGCAGTGCCCGTGCGTTGGCACGCGAGATGTCGAGCTGTGCCCGCAGTGCCGCAGTGTCCTGCGTCTGCTCCTGCGTCAGGACAGCAGGTTTTTCGGTTGCCGTCTGCTTTTCTCTTGAAAAAGAAATGCACAGAATCAATAGGAGCAGAATGAGGAGAGTTACGAGCAGTGCTTTTTTATGCGCTGTGACCGCTGTCCATGTCCGTTCAAGCATTGTGAATCACCTCACTGTGCTTCGTAGTCAGTCACGCCGCGCGCAATGGCACGGGCAAACTCGTCTTGCCGGTCTCTCAAGAGTGCTGCATCGCTTTCGTTGTCGATAAAGGCGAGCTCAACGAGGACGGCGACCGCGTCAGTGTTGTTGAGAACATACAAACCGTTGACACCGGGCTTTGCCCCCTTCACTCCACGATCCACAGTTCCGAGCGCATCCACAATCTGATTCTGGATGCAGTCTGCCAGCTTTTCTCCCTCGCCGCTTCCGTAGTAGTGCCAGACCTCCGTCCCATTCGCACTGCCGTTGCAGGCATTGCAGTGG
Source organism: Centipeda infelix ATCC 43532 (assembly GCF_000234095.1). Classification (GTDB taxonomy): domain Bacteria; phylum Bacillota; class Negativicutes; order Selenomonadales; family Selenomonadaceae; genus Centipeda; species Centipeda infelix. The sequence goes on along the minus strand of NZ_JH376797.1, from coordinate 512,860 downwards.
ATGGAGATAAACACATCGGCATCCGCACGGTTGGAAGCCGAGACGACTTCATGCAGACTGTCGGATTGGAGACTCCCCACAACTTCTACACCTGCGGCAGCGAGATAACCCGCAACAAGGTCTGCGACATTCTTCGCCACGTCACACTCGCGCAGTCCACATCCGCAAGCACCAGGATCCGGATTTCCATTCGGGGCGTGCCCCGGGTTCAGAAATACTTTCATTTGTTCTTCTCCCCTTTCTTGTTTGCAACGTTATTGTCTTGTAGCTGCAATATCATATCTTGAAGTTTTTGCGGCACGGGAAGCCCTATCCTCGTCGCATTCTCGATGATGGAAATTCCTTCATTCGAGATGTAGAAGAATATCACGGCGGAACGCAGGACGCACCCGCTGCCGATGATGTGAACATCGAGGACATTCGCTACGCCCACAAGAGTGAAGATGCAGACCTTCTTGCAAATCCCTTTGAAGCCGATGGCACTGGACAGTTTCTTCTCAACAATCGCACGGAGTACACCCGTGATGTAGTCCGTCACAACAAAAGCGACGAGTGCATAAAGCAGATCGTCAAAGCTGCCGAGGATCTCTCCAACAAAGATGCCGATGCCCGCCGCATAGAGACGTATTGTCAAAATCTGATCCATGTCAAATACCTCCTGCTTTCTTCCATTTTCCGAGATGCTTCATCCTACGCAGACGGAAGTTGTAGCACCCACGCAGCAGTTCCGTAAGCTGCTCCTCTTTCCATAAATATAAGGGAGATCCAGTGCTGACCAGATATCTCCCCTGTCCCAGAGAGCAAAGGCTTGTACGAGTAGTCGGATTCGTAGGAAGCTCCATGAGCAGGTTGTCTTTTGCACTGTAAATCTTTGAAATGTAGCTCTTCCCAAAAGTGAGATAATCAAGATTTGCAGGAAAGCGCATATACATGCCGTCATGGATTGGATAGCGGATACTGTAATCCGGTGCGCTCCATCTGCTTTCCGAAGTATGAGATTCCCCTGTAACAGAGTCTCTTGATGTTGTTTTGGTGTTCTCCATCCACGGCTCAAGATTGCTGCCATCGAAGAATACATAACGGTCTGTGCTGACATGGCTTCCGTTTTCCCCATGCTCTGACATGGAATGCCATATCATCACTTTGAAGTTCCCTGTTTTATCCACCCGCCCGCCTACTGTTTGGCAGCTATAGAGGTCAGTGGGGCCGGATACGGCGGGAGCACCAAACATTGGCACAAGATCGTATGCGGCGATGACTTCTCCATTACATTTGACACGAAGAATGCCATCACGCTGATCTGCTCCGATGAGCGGGTACACGAGGACATTCACAGCTTCGAGGGTATAGAGATTTCCCCGCTCATCCATTTCGGCATCCAGCATTCCATGACCTGAGACATACGCAAAGTGGCGGCTGCTGTTGACCATCCATATATCCTCTTTGGAAAAGCCGAGCGGATGAATCTTTCCTTTTGCGTAGTACAAATGAAGCATCTGGTTTTTTTGATCCTTCCACTTTATTTGGAGGAGCGGTATGCCGGAAAGGACATTCGTCGGAATGTAGCTGCCGCCGCCCTCGGATTCATGCCCGTAGACGCAACGACCGTCCGTCCAGATCCACTCTCCCTCACGAACCGTTCGATTCCCTATGCAGGTAAGCCATGCGCCATCCGAAAGCACCCGATTTCCGCTCACAGCTTTCACTCGCGCCCTGTGCATACCCCTCACGCTCCCACGATAACGGCGGTACCACCCTTTGAAATCTGTACCCACACTAGACTGCCGTCTGACGTATTGCAATCTACTGCCGCACGGAAGGGATAGGATCGCTCCCCGATATGGACGCGCCCATTCTGAATCCTGCCGCGCTGCGCCTGTGATTCACCCACCTGCGAGTTCTTTATCCCCGCCCGTATTGCCGCAGCAAGCCCTATGACACCGTTCATCCGTACCACCTCACCATCTTGATTGTCTGCCGCAGAAGCCGCGGCGTAAGTTCCACCGTGTTCGACTGCAAAAAATACTCATGCCCCTCGAAGCGGATGCGCTCAGTGAAATCGACGATGTGGTCAATGTCGGGAACGCCGTTCTGAATCCGTGCGCGAATCTCCACCGTGACCGTCTCCTGCGTCTTGCGGTTGAGCCACTCAATCTCTCTCGTCAGCATCTGCAAATAGTCCGCGCCTACAACGGGAAATTCGGTGTCGATGAGCGAGGAATACGGAAGCGTATCGTCACTGGCGTAATGACCGCCGAGGCTCAGATTCGACTGCTCAATCGTGAATAGACTCGCCTTGCCGCCGGGCTTGCCCTGTGACAAAGAGCTTCCTTCAAGCACGCCATCGACGTAAACCGTGGTCGCATACCAACCATAACCAAGCGGCGCATGGTAGGTGATGCGCTCCGTCCCCTTCTCGCGGCTCCAATCCTCCCAGTCATACTCCGTATGCTTCTTTCCGTCATTGACGGGTTCTGTTGTACGCTCCCACTCCTTGAAGAGATAAACGTCGCGCCCTGTGGCGGCATAGGCATAATCCGTGCGGCTTGTCGAACCGTCCACATTGTGCGTGCGTTTTTCCGCGAGATATTCCCCATCGTAGGAGTAGGTGCTGTAGCCGTTTTCATTCGTCTCACGGACAAGAAAGCCGTTGGAATACGTTCGGCTGATCTCGTGGAACGAAATCGTCCCCGTGAAGGGAACGGGTACGGTGTCCTCCTCGTTATGCGCCCCGGTGGAATCGTTATGGGAACTGTGCCAGACGGAACGCAGGAGTTTTCGCTCTACGGTCGGCTGTGCGTGCGGCCAATTCGTAATGTCAACGACAGATTCCTCCATGCCGCGTTGAATGATATGGAGTGTGTCTCCGCGAATAAAGACGTTGATCTGACGCTGCGGGAGTTTTGCTGTCCATCCGAACAGTGCCGAGATGAAGTCATGGTAGGTCATACCGCTACCCTCGAAGTTCTGTGACGGTGTAAAGTCGTCCGTCAGACGATGAAGCCGAAGCCCGAGCGCCGCCGCAATCTCCGCCGCATAGCGCGACACCTTCGCCCGCTCCACGTAGATATGGATGGGTGTGTAGAGGAGCGTGTCCTTACTGTATGTTCCCTTAACGGACTGTATGATGCCGCGCTGACTCGTCTCCTCCACGAGAAAACAGAAGTCGTAGTCCACCAATCGCCCCTCTACGCACGCACCGATGGAAAGAGGATTCACGGTTTCGAGTTGAATATTGTCCGATAGACTGAGTTCCTCGAGCGTCACAGAGAACGAGCGAATCCCACGGTTTTTGAAGTCTGCGTAGGTAAGTGTGTGTGGAATCTCAATTCTCGTATCTGCCAATAATATATGCAGAGACTTGACAAGCTGACGTGCTGTATCTGTAGCGACGGAGCAGAATTGTCCGATACGCCGCACTGTATCGGCATTTGTCGCTTCCGTACGACCAATTCGTCGGATCAGCTTCCCCCTGATTGAGACTTTCACTCCTGTTTTGAGCAGTCGGCGTGTGTCGGCGTGAACCACGCAGGATGTATGAAGTTCCCGCTTTAAGTCACACCTCAGCTTTACTGGATCCCGAACCATTGGGATAAACGTAACATAAACTATAGGACGTAACTTTATACGCCCAAACGGCAACCATGAAATGATGACACCGGGCTTCAGTTTGATGCTCATGTCCCTGCTCTCCATCCGAATTGCCGCCCCGCAAGACCTGCAATATTTAGAGACGTGTCATATGTTCCTATAACGAAACCATTCTGATCTTGCCCTGCGATATGTCTGCCGTGTTCCGTGATTGCGCTGCCACTCTTTTCGATTGCTGTCAGAGCGCACAGCCCCTCTGCCGTCCGATAGGCGGGCTTTGCAAACGGAGCAATACTGACCACACGGGAGTTCCCTCCGTACTGCGTGATAAGAGCTGCGACATCGACCGACTGCAGAAGCTCCTGTCCTGCCGCCGTCGCTTCATAGCTGCCATCGCCGCAGTCGGTCATATCCGTCTGTGTCGATTGGACGGGTAGCATAATGACCTGTTCCCGTGGGTTGATTTCCTCATCTGAGAGGATGAGGCTTGAAATGAGAATTTCATCGGTAAGACTGCTGATCTTGATTGTCTTTGCATCTGAGTCCGTGAGATATCCAATATTCGCATTCTGTATATTGCAAACTTCACGTTCATCAATTATGGCGTGAAAAACGCCGTTGTTGTTCTCTCCCGGCTTGATATGAAACCACACTGTACTGATTGCTTTTGTATGAACGGCATCCGATGCAACAAGTATATTATTGTTGTTATTTCCATGAATCTTCCACGAGTTCCATGATGTTTCAGCTTTAACGATTTTGTAACTCCCAATAGCAATGGATAATCTGGCACTGTTTGCATTCTCAGAGTTCTTGATATACATATCGAATCTACCGTAAAGCTCCGGCGGCACTTCGGAAAGATCGAGTCCCTTGTAGTAGTTCGGCTGCCAGAAGGATACGCCCGTTTTACTGTACTGCTCCCCTGTCACCGTTGTACCGTCGCTAGTCGAAAGTAGTTCCGCATAACCCGGATTGATGTACTTGAACGACATAACAAGCACCTCCTATGTCGTAGCCAACAGTCCCTCAACTTGAATGTCCACACTCGTATCCTGCTGCGGCTTTTCGTCAGAACTGCTCATTGCCTTCACCCAGAAGATGACATTCACGGCACCAACACCTGAGAGTGCAATCTCGTCCTTCCATTCGGCAGAGTTCAATGCGGTCTCGGCAGTGTATCCGTTATTCAGTGCCGCTTTCCACTTGTCTGCATGGTCACCGACAAATTTAATCGTCAACGCTCCGTCAATATGGAAGCCGCTCTCACAGCGGACAGCACACTTGACGGCTTTCTGCTCGCTCTTGCCCGCATCGAGCAAAACCGAGATCGGAGCGAGTTCCGTGCCAGAGCTGACCTCCGTCCCATCCTTGGCACCCTCCGTCGGATTGTTCATATAGATATGCAAGAGTTCTGCCATTGTCACACCCTCCAAAATTCTAAAGACAGTTTATATACCTTCGGGAAATGAGCCATATACTCGTAGGACTTCACTACCACACGCATGGAGGGCAGGACGCTCCCGCCCTCATCCGTTACGGACACCATCGTGCGGCTGTCCCAGTAGCTCTTGATTTTCTCCCAATCGGCAGCAATAACCGTGACCGAACAGGAAATACGGTCGCCCTCTGTCACATGACCGAAGTCTTGAACCACCGCGCCGCCGACAATTTCGAGGAGTTGCTGACGGTCATCGGGAATGGTCTGCCAGTTTTCAACGGATAATGTCCGCACCTCACCAATGTGAATATGAATTGGAATCACCCCCTAGGGCATTTTCAACAGCAGGGCGAATACGGTCGGCAACATGATCGGCAAGCATACGCATTCCCTCGTTGTCCTCCGTAACGGCGTTCTCGATTTGCACCTGTATGTGAACCTGCCGGTTATCCGTCATAGAGGTAGATGTCTGATTCCCCTGCTGTGAAGCACTTCCAATCTGCCCCGCAGTTTGGATGCTCTGTGCCTGTTGTTCAAGCCCTGCCATCATCTGCGCATACGAGAACTCCTGCCCGTTTACACGGATGCGGGAACTGTCTTCACGCTTCTCGGGGGCAAAATTCGGCAATAGATTCTCCATCGCCCATTTTCGCCCCGACTGGAACTGTTGAAGCAATTCCGGGGTAAGCCCCAAGTCCTCTGCCGTGAACTTGTTTTTCTTGCGAAGGTACTGCATCAATCCGACCTGCCCGGACTCCTTGAATACCTTCAGTTCCTCTTTCTGGGAGCGGAGGACTTCCAGAGCGGCGTTGCGCTTGGCATCAAGTTTTTCCTTCTCTGCCCAGCGTGTCGCCTCGACCTCGTCCAGTCCCTTCTGCACCCAAGCATCCTTCTCGCGTTCAATCTCCGCAAGGCGGTTTTCAAGCTCAGTCTTCCATATGGAGTCAATATTGGAAGCAACGTCTCGCTCCCATTGTTCCATCACCCGCGCCTTGCTCTCACTCAGCCACGCCTGTGTCTGTGCCTCGTCCAAGCCCTTCTGACGAAAGGCGTCGGCTTCCCGAGCGATGGAGTCCAATTTGTTCTGCAAATCAGTCTTATAGAGAGCATTCGCCTTGTCCACAACGTCGCGCTGAAAGTCTGCGTAGATTTTCGCTTCCTTTGCCAAGCGATATTCGTCAATGAGGTGCGGGTCTGCGCCCTTCTGGAAAAACTCGAAGGATTCACGACCCAGAGCGTGAAGGCTGTTCTGTATGTCTGTATGCGTCAGTGTATATAGGCTATCCGTCAGTTGTGCGGTCGCCTTTGCAGACTCGCTGACCGTTTTTGCGGCATCTTTCTCGGCTGCCGCACGGATTTTCGCAGCCTTGGCATTCTGCTCCTGCGCCTTGGCGTTCTTCTCCGCTTCGGCACGCGCCTTCTCCTCTGCCGCCGCTTTCTCTTTAGCGATTTTCTGTTGTTCTTGATATTGCTTGTACTCATCGCCATAGAGGGCGTCGAGAACCGTACCACCGAGAAACGGAATTGCAATCAGCGGAGATGCCACAGGATGATTCTTTACGAGCCACGCATTCGCCTCGGCGTGTTCATTGACCTTATGAATCTGTTCTCCGACGAAGCCCGCAAGCTCCGCGACGATCTTGAGTGCTTCACCCCATCCGAGCACGGCGTCCTTGATTTCGTCCTTGTTGTCCCGAATCACTTCAACCAGAGACTCGAAGCCGTCATTGATCTCCGGCATGAGTTCCTCGGCGACAGGAAGGAGAGCCGCACCGAGGGCAAGTTTCAGCTGTCCCGCTTCCATCTCCATCGCACGCCACTTGAGATAGGTCTCATGCGCCTGCTCCGGGTCAAGCAGTCCCGTGGTCTTGACGCGAGAAGAAATGGTCATAAGGTCTTCGTATTGTTCGAGAATGGGGATGAGCGCAGCCCCGCGTGCTCCGAGGACTTCTGCGGTATACGCCTCCTCCATCCCCGCTTCGCTTGCGGTCTTGTACCCTTTGGCGAGCTGTGCCAGCTGCTCGTTGAGCGGCAGGAGATTTCCCTGTTGATCTTTGAGTGCGATGCCGAAGCGCGAGAGTGCGCGAGACGTGTCATTGCCGGAATTGCCCGCTGCAGATACCTGCTTGTCGAGACGTGCAATCAGCGGAATAATGCTCTTGATATCCGTATCCGCAAGCTGAAACACCCGATTGAGTGTCGCCGCCTCCCCCGCAGAGACGTGAAGCCGCTGTGTGAGTTTGTAGACGTTCTCGCCCGCAAGCATCGCATCTTTCGTGATATTGAACAGCCCCGCACCCGTCGCCGCGACTGCCATAACGGCAGCCATCTTTGCAGACAACACATTGAAGCCGCTCGTTAGATTCTTGACACCTGCCTGTGCCGCCGTCATGCCCGCTGAGATACGTCCACCGAGCGTGCCGGAGAGAACCGTACTCTCCTTGAGGCGGTTATTCAGTTTCCGCACCTCGGCTTCGGTCTGGGCGACGGTTCTCTGCTGACGCAGGAGATTGCTCTCCGCACGCCGATAAGACGCGCTGTCCACACCGTCATTTTTCTTGGCAGACTGCAAAACAGCCGCAAGAATCTGTTCCTTCTGCCGCTGAATGTCCAGTTCTCGGTTGATCGCCTGATGGCGCACCTTGATCTTATCCAGCTCCGTCCCCACGCCATCGAGTTTCGCGAGGTCGGCATCCAACTTCAGATGGATATTATTCGCCTTGCTGTTGAGGCGTGCAATGGAATCCGAGACGGTTTTCCCCGCTGTGTCAAAGTCCAGCTGCAGCTGTGCGATATTAAGGCCGATATCGAGATAGAGTTCATCAATCTTTTGTCCGCGCTTTGCCACCCTATCCCCTCCCTACATCACATCGTCAATAAAGCGTTCACATTGCTGCTGTTCGCACAGTGCCGTTACCACAAGCTGATCGAGCAGGAATCCAATCTCATGTGAATCAATCTCGTGCATCGTCCACCCGTAGGCGGACTGCAGTCGCTCGTAATAGCGCAGTAAATTCTGGTACGGGGAAAGAACTACGCCTCTTTCCCCGTCTCCTCGTTTGGGAGGTTCACCAGTTTGGAGAAGGTCAGCGACTGAATCCAACGAAAGAGTGCACGGGTGAGCGGCACGATGTCCGCCACATCCACATTTTCCTCCACGGATTCCCTTGTCACTTCCTCCCGTCCGAATCCAAGGACAATCAGGCGGACGTGCTCGTCCAAGAACGTCTCAAGATCCATGTCCTGTTTGTCGGCATCAAAAAAGGCAAGGAACTCGCGCCATACCTTCATCTTCGGAGGATGCGGCGTAATCTCCCTGCCCGCAATATGCAGTTTCGGCGTATCCATCGTGTCCTCCCTCAGACCTGCTCGTACCACTTCGAGCCTGTCTCTGCGGCAAAGCCTGCCGCCTCCTCGTCAGCCTTGGCGTAGGACAGCCCGTCAGAGAGTCGATAGATCGCCTTTGCCGTCAGAGTCGGCGTATCGAACTGAATGCTCTCCTGCTTCGAGTTGCCAGATTCCGAGGGTTCGAGGAATTGGACTTTGTAGAATTTGGTGTATCTCTTCTTGCCGTTGCGCTTATCCGACTGAAAGAGCACGGCGAAGTACGGAGCGACATCGTCCTTGCCCGCCTTCATTACGCCGTTCTCGATACTGTGTCCCAGAAGATACGCCGTGTATTCCAAAGGAAGCGCGGCGGTATCGAAGGTAAGGTCATAGGATGCGGTATTGGATGCCGTATCCACGGACTGACCGTCGGCAAAAAGCTCCGCCTGATTCGTCTGCGGCTTGATGTCCACCTTGCGCAGGAGCTTCCCGAGCGGAATCGGCTTCTCGTAGGTCGCCGTGCCGCCCGCCTCATCGGTGAGCATCTTGGCGATATGTAACTTCTGGATGTTGATAAACTGCCCGCTTGTCAGATTCCCTGCGGGCTTTCCTGTTGGTGTTGGACTTGGCATATTATTCTCCTTCTACTGCTGTTTTATAGTCTGTGATTTCCACGAATATATCCTTTTCGACAAGTTCCTGCGTCTGCGCTCTTACAAAACCAAGCGGCAAAAGTGTGTTCTGCACGGCCCGATGAATCGCCCGACAGCGTCCGTCCTTTGTCAGGATGTGGATACGTACCGTGATTCGGCGTTCCAGTTCCGTACCGTCTGCCGAGAGCGCAGGAACATCCGAAATAACGGAGTAAACGAGAACGGGATACGTCCCTGCATTGGGACTGTGCCCGTGATAGATGCTCTTCTTCCCGTGTGCAAGAAGCTGTGTCAACTCCTTTGTGCGTACAAGTGCCTGATACACCATCCGTGCCGTGCTCATTTCCCCCGCCTCCGAATGGCAGACCGCACGGCATCGGCGATGGCAGAACGGATCCCGTCCTTCTTGGCATCGAGCGCGGGATAGAGAAACGGCTTGTTGATGCGCGGGCTGAACTCGACGAGTACGCCGTAGAATACGCCGTCACTGGATTCTGCATCCGCTGCAATCCTCCAAACAGAGCCGTCTTTTCTGCGCAGTCGCTTGTGGATGGAATCTCGCAGTGCGCCTTTGACCACACGCTTATCTGTTCCCGTATAGACGGGACAGCGATTCTTTGCCTCTGCGACCACATCGTCCGCGCCATGCGCGAGGGCTTCCTTTGCCGCAGTCGTCGCCTCCACGCCGAGTTCCGAGAGAATCTTCTCGGCAGAGACGAAACCTCGGTATCTAGCCATCTTCCACCAACTCCCTGCATTCCAGAACAAGCCACTGTTTCTTCCCGCCAAGCGGATACGGCGGCGAAATCGGTGTGAGTGTTTTGTCGCCCCAACGGATACGATCTGTCACACGCACATCCGTGCGGTAACGAATGACTACACGATAATCCACCTCCTGCACCTTCTCCGCATAACCGTCGGAGATTTTCGCCGCGAACGGCAGAACGAGCGCCCATGCCTTTGCAATCTCCTGCACAGACGAGGAGAGGATATTCCCCTCATCATCCGCATCCATGACAGGGCGCAGGAGTGTAATCCGATGACGCAGCTCACTCATGGACACTCGCACTTAAAAGACCTCCCTTCGAACGCCAAAAAGTAACGCACGCAGCGTCAGCGCAAGCCCCCTGTGGTCGGCTTCCTCCCTGTGTTCGTAGAGATAGGATACTGCGTAGAGAATCGCAATCCGTACGATAGCACTATCCTCCACCTCCGACAGATCCTTTACGCGCAGGAGCGCCGTACAAAGCTGCTCTGCCGTCTCTGCAAAACTCGATAGAAGCAGATCCTCGTCGTTTCCATCAATGCGAAGGTACTGCTTGACCTCCTCAAGCGGCACAAGCATAAAACCACCTCCCCTCTGCCGCCGCAGCTTACGCCTTGATCTTCAACACCTGCACGGCTTCCTTCTGCACCAGCTTGCCGTCCACGCGCTCCTTCATGACAAAGCCGACCATACCGTGCTCTGCGAAAAGCTCCTTGAGGACCTGCATCGAGCGCACGCCACGATCCCCGATGTTGTAGTAGGAATAATCCCCGAACGCCAGAACAATCTTGCCCGCCTCCACAGTCGGCATATAGGGCGTCGTATAGACAGGATAGCCGAAAATGCGGTCAGGCTCGCCCATCTGATACGACGGCTGCCAGAGATAGACGCCGTTTGCATCCTTCAGCTTGCGGATCGCCGCAAGTGTCTGATCGTTCGCGATGAATGCTGCATTCTTGCGGTAGGGACGCTTCAGTGCGTAGACCAGCGAAATCAGTTCATCTGCCTTGAGCTTCGCTTCCTCCGTCTCGAGTGCGTGCGCCGCCCCCAAAAGCCCCGTCGGCTTGTGCGCCCCATCGCCGAGCAGGAATGCCTCCTCCTCCTTATCGCCGAGTGCCTTGCCGAACTCGGTAATCAGATAGTGCTCGAGGTTGAACGCATTGTCATAGAGCAGCTCCTCCGATACCTTGACCGCGACGTGGAGCTTGTGCGCATCGAGAATCATCTGAGCAAACGTTGCGTCCCCGAAGGTCAGCGCCGCCCCCTCATCAATCCACGCCGCAGCGGGCTTCGTCGCTGTGATGTTGATCTTGTGCTCGCCGCTCGTCGTAATCGTCGTCGCAAGCGGGCGCAGCACATTCTCCTCATGCAGCACATCGATCAGACGGTGGTCATACTCCTCCGGCACAAGATAGCCGCCGCTCGCGTCCGTCCCCTCGATGAGCTCATTGTCAACCCGCTGGAACTTCGAACGGAGGGCGCGGAGCATCGCCTCACGGTACGCATCACTCGCCCTGCCCGTTTTTTCTGCACCGACACTTCCATTCGGCGTGTTCGTGATTGGCGTCGTCATCGGTTGCAAAAGCTGCGCGTCGAGAATTGCCTGACGCTCCATGCGCTCGATATCCTTGCCGAGTGCCAACACCTCCTGCTCCATCTGCTCATACGTCTTTGCATCCTCGGCCGAAAGTCGGCCGTCATGCGTATGCTCCTCCAAAAAAGCCTTTGCGTTCTCCCAGAGAGCGGCGCGCTTCTCGCGCATTGCCAAAACCTTGTCCATAAATAGTCCTCCTTCAATGTGCCATAGAAAAGAGCCGCCTTTTCAGCGGCTCCGCATCGACATGATTCCTCGTCTTCCCCTGCCAGATCTTGGAGAGCAGGGAGTTCGTAACAGCGGCGCGGGAGAAGATCAACCCGTCTGCCGTATCGTCTGCGGGATGTTCCCGATTCTCATAGAGAACAGAATCTGCAAATCCAAGCTCCACCGCCTTCTTTGCATTCATCCACGTCTCGGCATCCATCAGCCGTGAAATCTTCGCACGGGACAGGCCCGTCTTGATCTCGTAGGCGTTGATGATACTCTCCTTGATCTCGGCAAGGAACGTGATCGTCCTCTCCATTTCGTGTGTGTCGCCGATGGAGATCGTCGCGGGATTGTGGATCATCAACATGCCCACAGGAGAAATCTCGACGGTCGCCCCCGCCATTGCAACAACGGATGCAGCAGAGGCGGCAATCCCGTCAATCTTGACATTGACGTTTCCCTTATACTCCATGAGCATATTGTAGATCTGTGCCGCCGCATAGCAGTCTCCGCCGGGCGAGTTGATCCAGAGGGTAATATCTCCATCGGCGGCGTTCAGCTCCGAGCGGAACATTTGAGGTGTTACCTCATCGCCCCACCACGTCTCATCCGAAATCACACCATCGAGCAGGAGCGTCCGCCCCTCCCCTTCATTCCGTACCCAGTTCCAAAATTTACGCTTCATTGCCCTCTCCTTTCTGCGGCTGACCTGCAAAGAGTCCCGCATCCTCGAGTTTCGTCATATTTCCGTTGATGAGATAGAGATCGCCGCCCTCGTCTGCATTGATAGGATTCATGTCCTCAAGGCTGCGGATGTCGTTCGCAGAGAGCCACCCGTTCTGCCGCCCGATGGCATATCCCTCCATGCGGCTCTTGTAGTCCCCGCGCAGCAACCCGTCTACATTGAAGCGGATGAAGTGCCCGTGCTTCTCCTTTTCCGAGAGCAACGCTTTTTGAAGGGCCTGTTCCCACCGCACCACCCACGGGTTCAGTGTGTATTTCACGAACTCAAGCGACTGCTGCTCGATGTTCGAAAACGAGGATTTCTCCAAATCCCCGACCATATGCGGCGGCACACGGTAGAGCCGTGCAATCTCGTCAATCTGGAACTTTCTCGTCTCAAGGAACTGCGCCTCCTCGGGTGGTATGGCAATCTGCTGATACTTCACGCCTTCCTCGAGTACGGCGATTCTGCCTACATTCTTCGTACCGCCGTAGATGGACTGCCAGCTCTCGCGCAGCTTCGACGGATCCTTGAGTACACCGGGATGTTCAAGCACACCTGCGGGGCGTGCCCCATTCTGAAAGAATGTCGCACCATATTCCTCCGTTGCAAGTGCGATGCCGACGGCGTTTTTTGCCATAGCAATGGGAGAATACCCGACAAGACCATCGAAACCGAGTCCCGGAATATGCAACACATCCATCCGGTTCAGACGAATCTGCCCTGCACCTTTGAAGTTTGGATTTTCCTCGGCGTTTCGCGTGTAGAGATAGTACAGATCACCCGTACGGCTGTCTCGGTTCACATCCATCCGATCGGGCAACAGCGGATAGAGGCCGACAACCTGTCCTCTGCCATCACGAAGAATTTGCGCATAGGCATTGCCCCACAGGAGCAGATGTGCCATAAGTGTTTCGCGGAACACGAAACTCGTCATTTCTGGATTTGGTGCGTCGTGCAGTAGCCGATAGAGCGGATGCTCCGGCACACGCTCTTTTCCCTTCCCTTGGTAAGTATAGACGTGAAGCGGCAGTCCCGCGATAGATTCCGCGAGAATACGGACACAGGCGTAGACTGCCGTCGTCTGCATCGCAGAGCGTTCGTTGACAACCTTTCCCGCAGCCGTCTGTCCGAACAAAAAAGTCAGACCGCCCAGTAAATTCTGCGGCTTGTCCCTCGATCGAAAAAATCTGCTGAAAAAATTCATGCGCATCACTCCTTTCAGAACACCAGTATGCCGCGCGTATCGTAGATAGATTCCGAGAGGTCATTTCCGCAGCGGATCGCACGATCCAGTGCCATAATCAGCGCAATCACACCGTCGATCTTCTCGGTGGACTTCTCCTTGTCCGCCTTGATGTTCCCCGCAGGATCGGTGCGAATGAAGATGTTGTCTGCCATCCAGCGCATGACGGGATGCCCGCCGTGCGCTATTTTCTTTTCCAGCGTCAGCTTCATCAGCTCCTTGGTCGGCGGACTCATATCTTTGAATCCCTGCCCGAATGGAACAACGGTGAAGCCCATCCCTTCGAGGTTCTGCACCATCTGCACCGCGCCCCATCGGTCAAAGGCAATCTCGCGGATGTTGTACTTTTCACCCAGTTTTTCGATGAATGCCTCGATGAAACCATAATGCACGACATTCCCTTCAGTAGTCATAAGAAAACCCTGCTTCTCCCACACGTCATAAGGAACATGGTCGCGCCGTACACGAAGGTCGATATTCTCCTCGGGAATCCAGAAGTACGGAAGCACGGCAAACGGTTCATCCTCCTCCATCGGAGGAAACACCAGAACAAACGACGTAACATCCGTTGTTGAGGAAAGATCAAGGCCGCCGTAGCAGATGCGACATTCCAAGGCTTCTGCATCCACGGGCACGGCACACGCATCCCACTTGTTCATCGGCATCCACCGCACGGACTGCTTCACCCATTGGTTCAGTCGAAGCTGTCGGAAACTGTTCTCCTCGGTAGGGTTCTGCCGCGCAGAGTCACAGGCCGCCTGTACCTTGTCGATGCCGACCGTAATCCCGAGGGACGGATTCGACCGCTTCCATACCTCGGGATCTGTCCAATCCTCATCCTCCTTCGCTCCGTAGATCACAGGGTAGAAAGTCGAATCAATCTTTCGCCCTTCAAGAATATCCTTCGCTTTCTGGTGCGTCTCGTAGCAGATGGACTGCGTATCCGTCCCCGCCGTAGTAATGAGAAAGTAGAGCGGCTGCATACGCGCATCGCCGGAGCCTTTCGTCATAACGTCAAAGAGCTTGCGGTTCGGCTGCGTGTGAAGCTCGTCGAACACAACGCCGTGAATATTGAATCCATGTTTCGTATAGGCTTCTGCCGAGAGTACCTGATAGGTACTGTTTGTTGGTAGGTATTTCATGTGCTTCTGTGAAGCAAGAATCTTCACCCGCTTGTTGAGTGCTGGACACATACGCACCATGTCGGCAGCAACTTTGAACACGATGCTTGCCTGCTGCCGATCAGCAGCACAGCCATATACCTCTGCTCCAGCCTCCCCATCACCACAGCAGAGAAGTAGCGCTATGGCGGCCGCGAGTTCACTTTTTCCCTGTTTCTTCGGAATCTCGATATATGCCGTGTTGAATTGTCGATAGCCGTTCGGCTTCAACACGCCAAAGAGGTCGCGAATAATGCGCTCCTGCCAATCAATGAGTTCGAAGGGCTTTCCTGCCCACGTCCCCTTCGTGTGACACAGACACTCGATAAATCGAACCGCGTAGTCCGCAGCGGCTTGGTCGTAGTGTGCGTCCTCCGCCATGAACTTTGTCGGTTTGTAGTCCGTCAATTTCCGCAAAGAGTCACCTCCCTACTTTTGCATGCGCGTCCGCAGTAATCTCTCCATAGGATCTTCCTGCGCCGAGCCGCTGAAGTTTGTCGTGCAGTTTTGCTTTACAATGTCGAAAATCTCATACCAAAGCAGATTGGATTGCTTCTGGAACGAAAGTGCCATCTGTACAAACGGACTTGCAATCGCACCGCCCGTGGTCGGATGCTTGCCGAGCAGACCGTATTGACTCACAGCCTCCTCGCATTGGATATAGCGAGCGAATGCCTGTGCATAGCTCTCGATGAGCCGAGGATTTACAAGACGTTCACACCCGCGCTCCTTGAGCCACTGCCACGTTTCACGGAAAATATCGTCTGCACCGAGCGTCTTTCCATTCTTCTGACACGCCGACAAATATGCACTCGGGCGCGGCATGTCAGTGCCGCATAGATCTGCCGCCTTCATGCCGTCAGCATTGCCGAGATCCACTCCCGGAAATTCCAAAACATTTGCCGTCTGCCCCGGCGCGACCCTATCCGACCTTGTTTGCGGCTTTCTTCCGGCGCGGGGGCGTCGGCCGCCACGGTTCGTACCGTCCCGCGCCATCTTCTCACCCCATTTTTTAATACCCTGTTTGATTTACCATTTTTTCACGTATGCTCCAGCACCGGTCGCGCAGCAATGCGTTTTTAGAGATTTGACCGCCCCCTAGGGGTCTATCGGTCGCCCGTGCCGCGTCGGTGAATCCGTTCATGGCATGACGCGCAAAGCGACATCAAGTTGTCCTCATCATGTGTGCCGCCATCGGCGAGAGGTCTGATATGATGCACGAGTGTTGCGAGAACGTAGCGCTCCTGTTCTTTGCATTTCTCACAGAGCGGATGCCCTGCCAAGTGTCGGTCACGAATCCTACGCCACGCGCTACCGTATCTCGCGTGCTGATCGTAGCCGCGCGTGAAGTGATCGTAGTGCCGCTGCATTGTTTTCTCGTGCATCTCGCAATAACAGCTTTTTCTGTCCGTAAGATTCGGACAGCCCGACATGCGGCATGGTCGTTTCGGCTTTCTCGGCATCTGCACTACCTCCCTTCTTACCGTTTTCATCGCATGCAAAAAGAGCACCGCCGTAGCTGTGCCCCTTGCTTTTTCCAGTTTATACTATATCACAGAAATAATGTGAAAATCTATGAAAACTTTCCGACAACAGCGAAACTTTGCAGTGCTTTACCATGCAGCCCCAGTACATTTCGATAGGTATATCCCATGCTGACCGCCACTTGCTCCCATGACTGCCCGTATAAATACCTCCCCAGCAATATTGCTCTATATCGCCCGTCAGGTATCTGCTCAATCTGAACTCTTGCCTCTTTCCGTAACGCAATCAAGCAATTCCATTGAAAGTTGATCTCCTCCGCGTACTTCTCCAACATTATGATCGCATCAGAAAGATCGCCAATCTTGCCTCCACTGACCTTATTCGCATCATACTGGATCGCTTTCAGATGCAAGATATCGTCTTTTGCCTGCTCGTACTCCTGTTCAAGCAGTTTCAGATCCCGCTCTATATCACGGACACGCCAGAGGTATGCCCTTACTTGTTTGATTTCGACCATTCTGCTCCCCTTGTTTCCTCATGTCCATGCGCACCAAAAGAGCGGTGATACGCCACTCTTTTCCTTATATCGCTTGTTTCACACCTCGCTCCAAAAGAGCCTTTTGCAGCCAATCTCGAAAAAGCCGCTGCACATCTCGGTCAATCGGATGGATATCCTTATTCCACTCCCAATGTGCCTCGATCTCACCAATCATGTCTCGCAGCTGCCAATCATCGAAGTCATTCACGCGCTGCAGGATGAGATGAGACACAAAAGACAGTGCATAGGATTGTCGCGGTAGGGCATACCGAAATGCGAAGAAGTATAACGTCTGTTCATCCGGTGTGAGTGTTGCCACTGTGCACCTCCCGCGCCGACTGCTCCCTTGCGATGTCGTATTCTCTGCAGGGCGTAATGTATTCAACAGGCTGTTCACTCCCGTAATCTGTTATCTTGAACTGCACATTCAGTCCCCTGTCAACGATACGCAGCTCCGTTCCGATCCGCCAACAATGCCTTGCGTATTCTTCCAAAGCCTCAAGGTCGTCACTCATAGCAACCTGATGCCAACGAAAGAGATTCAGCGTAAAGGCTTTCAAGGTACTGCCGTTTTGATAATCCGCAGGAAGTTTTTGCTCTAAGGTGTATTCTTGCAAGTCGCGCCCCTCCTCAAAGCTGATTCCCGTCCGTGCTCTTTCGGCGGTCAATCGCCAGCGTAAACGAGGCGTATGCCTTCCCGCTCTGCGTGTACTTCACATTCGGGTCTCGCGTAAGCCGTCCGATACCTACCCAGTGGTTCATTTGGATTCCTCCTCTACGGGCTTTCCTGTTTTCAGATTATACAGGCGTTCTGTACCTTTTATCGGTATTTCAATCCAATATGGATTTCCAGTTTCGCGCCCCCACTTTTCGAACGCTTCTGCTAGAGCGTCTTCCAGATCTTCCAGTTCCTGATCTATCAAATCACAAAGAAAATCCTCGGAACTCTTCGCCAGCACATCATCGGCAGCCTTGCGCAAGTTATCAACCACGCAATCAACCCAAATAGGCGGCACGTAATCCTCTGTCTCTGCGATATAGACGGTTTGAGCATCTGGATTATTTGCTCTCGCAACATATAATGCATCCGACAAAAACCAATAATCTGTATGCCACTTTTCATCTTCCAGATTGTATATGTAGGCGTATTTCTTACTCATGATCTTCGCTCCTTCATCTCGTTTTCCGCGTAGATAAGTGTCATATTTCCCGCTTTTTGGACGATATTCGATACTTTCAACCGCATTTTTGCGCTTGTAGTTGTTATTCCTCTGGAAACTTCATAAAACACATCCAATGTGTATTCATATTCTTTCCGCTGCGGTGCCCGAATAGCGGCTCTGCCCGGATTGCTGCAAGCACCTCGCGAAGCGGGACATCCACCTCACTCCACTTGAACACGAGCGTTCCATATGGTTTCAGTACACGCATGCATTCCCAGAATCCATCATGCAGCACCTGCGGCCAATTCTTGTCAAGACACCCATACTTGAGCCGCGTCCACGATGTCGGCCCTGCATTCGTAAGGTGCGGCGGGTCAAACACTACAAGATAAAAACTCGAGCTCTCGAATGGCAGCGCACGAAAATCGCATACCGTATTCGGACAAACCTCGATATAACGGTTCGGGTAGAACTCATGATATGGGACTTCCCGATTGTCGCAGAACTCCACATGCGGGTTTTTCTTGTCGAACCAGAACATCCGAGAGCCGCAGCATGCATCAAGTATCTGTTTCATTGCTCACCAACTCCGGATTCTCGTAGATGTTGCCGACCACTTCGCACATTGACAGTATCTCTCTACTTGCATGTCCCCACATACGACTCCCACTGATAGGCTCTCTGACAAACGCACAGCATGATTCATTCCATCGGACTATAAAATCCTTTCCCGAATCACCAAACCAATCATACGGGAAATGAATGATATCACCCTCGTAAATTTCGACGCCGTTCTTGTCCTTCACTCTGGTGTACTGCATAAGGCACACGCTGTCTAATAGGATTTTCTTGATCGGATTGTATTGCACTGTTACTGTTTTACGTCCACAAAAATTTATACTCTCGACCGTGTGCATTTTCTTCGTCTGTAGATCCCACGCCCTAAATTTTAACTCACGCATTTTTCGACACCTCCAATACGTCACATTCCATCGCTCGCGCCATCATGCAGCGCATACTTGCGTTGATGATGTGGCTGTCACTCCGATCCCCTGCATGTCACATCGAGAGATGCCGCAGTGCGCGCGCCGCATGTTCCTCTGCCGGAATATCCCGTCACGTTTCGCCCGGATGCTTTTCTGCGCCTGCTGTCAGCCCTTTGACGGCCTCATCCAGCCATTTGAATTCAATGTACCGATACTCATTCGACTCCGCATTCTGCGGGTATTTCTGCTCTGCCATTTTTTTGACCTCCTTCTGGCATTGTACTTATGCAGCACCATCGTACGCAACCATACGCAGAAGACGGATGAGCTGCTGCACATAGCCGTCAAGACAGTGCTTTTCCTCCTCGTACTGCTCATAGTTCAGCCACCCTGTTGCATTATTACCCGTGATAATTGGCTGTAGCACATAGCCCCATCGGTAGTCTCGTACGAGCCTTGTGCCACCTCCGCGTATGTAATAGAGCCGTGCATAGAACTCCTTGTCGATCTCACGTGCCTTGCTCAGTAGCTCAATCCACGCATCCGAATCCTCCGGCGAAAGTTCCACGAACGGATCCACGCATGCATAGTCGGTTGTCTGCTGCTCCTCTCGTTCGAGCATCGCATAGGCACGCTGCTCAATGCGTTCGATCATGGACATATACGGACTTGTGTCTGACATTTTCGGCTGCGTCTGTGTTTTTGGCTTCACATGTTCGAAATAGCCCATAAAATCACCTCCGAATGAACTAGGGTTCCCGCAAAAACAGCAGGGTTCCCGCGCCGGTTCCCGTGCTTTTTGGCATTTGTGGGAACCGCACTTTCCTTAGAGCCACAAGCCTTTAGGGGCAAAGGTTCCCACAGTTCCCACAAATTTTGAAATACATATATATACCTTTTTACCCCCTCCCCCTTACCCTATATTTAGTACCAAGGTAAGGGTGGTATAAGAGTATATATATATTATGTGGGAACTGTGGGAACTCTCTCTTATATATACGCTTAGCCCTTGAAATTACTGGATTTTTGCGGTTCCCACAACGGTTCCCACAGAGTTCCCATAGTTCCCGCAAATTCATAAAAGACGCTCCATTTCCTGTGGAATCTGAATCACATGAATCTTCGTCCCGCTATAACTGACCCGTTTTGTGAATCGACGATTGCTTTTTTCGGGCGTCGAGCAGATCAGCCCGCTTTCGGCGAACTCCTTCAAGAACTTATTGGACGAGAAGCCCGCATCATCGAGCGCCGCGCGCAGATACATCGGATACACATTGACATATCCGTTGCGAATGAAGCCGTATTCCGGTGAGAGCTTGGCACGTGACTCATAGCCGATATCGTTGCTGAAATGCTGCCAGTTACTGACAAGCCACGCCTCTACAAAGTCCCATGCACGCCGCGTATCGGAGATTTCACGCTTTGTTGGTTGCCCTTCCATGATAACAGCTGCCATATCATAGGCGCCCTGCTGTGCCGCCTCGGGCGTTTCACCAAACAGCCACATGCTCACAAGCATATCCGCGATGGCGACCGTCGCCACGTTGTCAATATGCGGCTCAAAATGCTCGGGATAGTCCGTGTGCAGCCGTTCAATGAGTGCCTGACGCGCCGCAAGAATCTCCGTGTATGCCGTTTCCGCCTCCTGCAGCAGGCGCTCCATAAAAGCCCTGCCCGCCGTGCCATGCCGCTCCTCGTCGATGGCATAGACCATCTTCGCCGTTTCCTCCGGCAGTACGGGATAGGTGTTCAGTTCGATCAGACGCGTCTTGACGCCCTGAATGCTCGACTCTTTCGACAAGGGTTCTTCGCCCGATGCCATTGCGATCGTGCGCCACGTCGCCATCTTTCGGATGCCGGACTTGCTCGCGCGCACCTTGCCATGACCGCCCTCAAGCATATAGACAAGGCTCTCAAGCGCCTCCTGCTTGTTGCTCCCCATCATGACCTGACGCTCATTGATGACGAGCGGGAAATCATTGCTGTATTCGGCAGCGCGTTCAAGTCCGTTCGTTGTCCCATAGAACGACTTCATCAGCCGTGTCGGATTGCCCCAGACCGTGAGCGCAAATCGCTGCGCCGCCGTCTTGCCGCCGCCCGACGTGCCCCAGAAGTAAATCATAAAATTGCGGTTCTTGCAGATGTGCAACAGCGGAGTCGCAAACGCAGCTGCCAATACAAAACGCGCAAAAGTGTGTTTACGTATCTCCTGCGCCGCCTCCTGCCACTCTGCGAGCGTCCCACGCTGCGTAAAGGCGGCGGCAAGCTCTCCGTCGTCGTCCATGTCGACGTGGTATCTGCTCGATGATGGGATCACAAACTCACTCAGCCCATATGGCCGCCAGCCGATCTTGGAGACGGCATGAACAAGCGGAATATTCGGATTCGCCGCCTCAAGGGCTTGGAGGTATTTCACCAGATATTTTGCCGACTCACTCGAAGTGTTCAGCCCGCGATCCGTGAGCGCGATGATGCCGCGCGCAGAGAATACCTCCGAACGTTTGCAGACCACATGCACCCAATGATCATAGTAGCGGAAGGAAAGCTGCACTTTCTCCGTCTGCGTATCGACATTGTACTGCTTTTCCGAGATGATGACGGGCGTACCTGCAGCAAGCCGCGCCACCTGCCCCATCTCCGTCATGCGTACCTCATAGACGCCATCGGCGCCGTAGGAAAAGTTCGCGGGGAGCGCAAGATCGAGCGGCGTATCCGGGACAAATGAGCGCGTGGTGATATCGCCGAGCTTTTGCCCCGCCTCGAGTGCGCCCCCCTCCACGACCGAAAGCCCCGCCTGTGACGCCTGCACGCGTTTTACCTCGCGCTGCAGGTCGTTCAGATTGACATTCCCCTTGCACCGCTCCTTAAAGCGTGCGTATTCCAGCCCGTTTTCCTTCTTGACGAGCGCAAGCGCACCGATCGTCTCCTCATTCAGTGTATTCTCCGCATTCGGCAGCGCGATCTGCCGGAGCTTTGCGATTGCCTGCGGCACCTTGCCGAGCGACCACGCGCAGGGCGACTTGATGTCGGGACAATCCGCGCAGCCTTTGAAGCCAAGTTCTGACTGAATGTGTACACACGTCTGCGGCGTGCACTCGTTTAGATAATGCGCGAGCTTCTTGCGGGTATCCTCTTTGTTGTACTTCGTGCCGAGCCATTCCTTGACGAGCGGCAAAATGATCTCCTCGCCGCCAACACCGCGCATGAGATTCGTGCACGCCGCCTTCCAGACAGGCTCGGGGAGGGTTTTATAGTTCTGCTGAAAATGCTGCAGGAACGCGCAGTTCGCGAGCATCAGCCGCGCGTCCCCGTCCGTCGGTCGTCGCTCGAATTTCTCCGCACGCTCCGCCCTGCTGATCTCCTGCACCTCGGGCAGCACATCGAAATCCTCCGCGTTGTACCGCAGCCCCTCGGAGTACTCCGTAATCATGCAGGGCACCGCATCGCCGCCCTTGCGGTTTAGCGTCCCAGGGACGCGCAGCACACGGCAGAGATCGGGGACGCTGTCCACATGCCAGCCATAGATGGCGGCACGCGCACGCACAGCGCCCTGCAGACGGCGCAATAGATCCTCGGCGGCGCTACGCTCTTCCTCCGTGCGCGTGTCGAGCAGTTCGCGAAAAATATAGTATGCATGGATCCCATGCCCGCTGTGTACGACGATCGACGGGTCAAGCATCTCCGGCAGAAGTGCCCGCGCCGCTGTATAGTCCGGCGGCAGGGACTTCGCTGCATGAGCGTCACCTGCGATATCGATGTCCACCCAGAGCGCAGGGATCGCGATAATGTCCGCGCTCTTCGCCCGCTCATGCGCCTTGAACAGGCGCTCAGACAGCCCAACAGAGAAATACACATCCTTGCCCGCGTCCCCTGTATTTCGCGCCGCCTGCGCGATCTCAGCGTGCGCAGCGGCGGCAAACACTTGCGTCCGCTTATCTGGCAGCGTCCAGAGATAGGTATGCCCCTCGCTCTCCTCCGGATAGAACGCGCGGAAAAATTCTATGGTGTCAATGACACTCACCTCGTTTCAACCCGCCCGGCTATAAACGCTGCAGCAGAGCCGCCGCCTCCTCGGCGGAGCGTGCCACACCGCCGATCGCACCCGCCGATTGCAGGAATGCGTGCATCTCCTTCTGTGCCTTGCTCGTGCGCCCGCCGGGTTTTTTGACCTCGAGGAAGACAAAAACGGCGATCTTTTTGCCGATCATCTCGGGCGTTACCTCGATGGTTCGGAATCCGAAGAGGTCCGGAAATCCGACGGGCAGACCGCTCTGAAACCGCCGCGCACCATCAATTACAACACGATCCGGTATCCAATTCATCCTTCGACAAATCCCCGTCCATGCCTCGCCGACGTTCGCGCGAAAGAGTGTCGCCGTCTGCTTTGCGCCGATCGCGACGCGAATCTCGTTTTGAATGTCATGCTCTGATTTCTTCATGCGTTATCCTCTCAGTCGTTTCAGGTCTGCCATGCGCGACACCCAGCGCAGCGAGTAGCCGCGCTTTAAGGCGATTGCCGTAAGGTCTGCAACGCTGCGTGCCATACCGACCTCCTGCCGCTTCTTTCGCTTGATTTCCTCGATCTTCGTGAGTGTACCGTCCCTCTCAGTGTATTTGTGCTCCTCCGGCGCAGCAGCAAAAGCATGCCCGCAGGGACACACACGCGCCGTACTTGGAACGGCGGTATAACAGGCGGGGCATACCTTAATAGATGAACTGCGCGGCTTCTTTTTCCTCGTTTCAAGCGTCCATGCGCGCTCCTCATCCGGCATACCGTGCCGGAACACATTGCCCACATGATCGATAATGACCGCACGCTTATCGGGATTTGCAGGATCGGGACGCAGCGGCCGCATACTCTGTTGGATATAGAGCGTCAGTGATGCCGTAGGGCGAGCAAGAATCACTGCCTCCATCGCCGGAACGTCAAAGCCCTCTCCGAGGAGCTCCGCGTTGCATAGAATCCGAATCTTGCCGAGGCGAAAATCTTCGACGGTACGCGCACGGACGGTCTTGTGCGTCTCTCCGTCAATGTGTACGGCAGAAATGCCCACTGTGCGGAACGACGCTGCGACGTGCTCACTGTGCGCGCGGTTGATGCAGTAACAGATCGCACGCCGCCCTGCTGCGAGATTCTGATAGTTTTTCACAATGTCGCCGATCACATCCGCATCATCCATCTGATGGATGAGATCGCCCTTGACGTACTCGCCGAAGCGCACGTGCGCCGCAGCGGGGTCGAACTTCGAGGGCGGTGCGTAGTAGTCGTACGGCGTCAGATTGCCGGCGGCAATGAGTTCTGCGGCGGTTGGTCCGAGCACAAGCGACTGGAAAATCTCACCGAGTCCCTGCCCGCCGATCCGCTCCGGCGTCGCCGTCACGCCGAGCACATAGGCAGCGGCGAAATGCTCCAAAATCCTGCGGTATGTATTGGCAACGATATGATGACACTCATCGCAGATCAAAAGATCGGGCGGCTGCACCTCGTGCAGACGATGAATGAGCGTCTGCACCGAGGCGATCTGCACAGGCAAATCATATTCCTTCGCTGCCCCTGCAGCAATAAGACCATGCTGAATGCCCATTGCCGTGAACGTCGCAGACGTCTGCTCGATGAGTTCCTGTCGATGCACCATGAAAATAGCGCGCCGCCCCGAAAGTGCTGTGCCGCGCGCCATCCATGCCGTCATAATCGTCTTGCCCGCGCCGCAGGGTGCCACAGCGCACACGCGCCGCCGCCCCTGCGTGAACTCATACCCAACATCATCAATGAACTGCTGCTGATATGGTCTGAGGCTGATATCCATAGCGCATCAGTACGGAGCTGCCGCATAGTTCTGCCCTGTGGGCGGCGGAGGGGCTGCTCCGTAGGCGACGCCCTGCTGCGGTTGCCCCCCGTATGCGGGCGGTGCCCACGGTGCGACGCCCGTCTGCATCGGTGCCGGAATCTGCGCTGCGTAGCCCGTAGGTACTACCGGTGGAGGAGCCTGCGGAGGCGGTGCCATCTGTTGCGGGGCGCTCTGTTGACGTGCCGCCGATTCTGCCTGCGTGTCCACAAAGTCAAAGCCGTTCAGCGTCACATTCACGCCGATGTGCGGCTGACCGTCATTCTTGCCGACCCACGCATTTGCGTCGAAGATATCGCCGTGGATCACGATGCGGCTGCCCTTGCCGAAGTACTTCATAATATTTTCGCCCTGCTTGCCGAATGCCGACACATCGATAAAGAGCGTCTTCGCCTTGCCGTCCTGCCCCTTTGCCTGCACCTGTGTCGCAACCGTGAACGTTGTGTAGGATGTCCCCGTCTGATTCGTCTTGACCTCGGGGTTCCTTGTCAGTCGGCCAAAAAATGATACATTCATTGAAATACTCCTCTCTTATTGGAACGGGTAGCCGTCATCAAACAGCAGTCCCGCATAGCCCGGTGTTCCCTTGCGTGACTCCGTGATGCAGAACTCGATCTGCTCCTGCAAGACCTTTTGAAAAAACGCGGGCGTTTGTGATGTATTCATATTGAGTGCCCGCGTGGCAAGGTAGTTTTCGATATTCGCCGTATCCCATCCCATGAACTGCCAGAGACGGACTAGCTCCTCGCGCGCCGGTTTATTGATATCGCAGCGGAACGCGCGGCCGCTCGGAGAGATATCGGACGGTGCGGATGTTGCTGCAGGTACTTCGACGGGATCCTTGCTCATCGTCGCCTCGATCTTGTCCGACTCCACAATCTCGAACATGGCGATGTAGAGATACCGCCGAAGATACGTCTGCACTGCGCCGAGGTTCTGCACCGGATGACACGCCTTAAGCTGCGCCGTGGACATTGGTGTTGTGATCTCCACCTTCGCATCCGGCTTCTCGCAGTCATAGATCGTCAGTGTCGCCATCTCCGCCGTGAATGAGATCACGGGAAAGATTTTCTGCTCGCTGCACAGTGTCATGATGCGCGGAAGGAAGTCGCCGAGTTCATAGTAGGTGTACCCCGCATACTCGTTCTTCTTCCCCTTCTTCAGATTGTCCGCAGCGAGCTGCACACGGACAGCCTGAATCTTTTCGAAAATATTCATCGAATGTGAAGACTCCTTCCCTGCTCAAGATGTGCGCCCGGAACCTCCTCACCTGCTTTGAGTGCATTCTTCACAGCGTCCTTATTCACCTCATACCGCGCAGGGATGAGATCCAGATAGCAGAGGGGAATTTGATCTTCATCCGTGACTTTGAGTGCCGGCGAATTGTTCTGCACGGCCATCGTGCCGCGTGTCGTGGTAACCTTGGATTTGCCCATCGCGTCAAGATTGCGCTGATACCACTCCTTAATGCTTCGGATGCGGTTGTCGATGATCTTCTGCCGATCCGTAAGGCGGGCTGCCTCTGCCTTCATACCGTCGCGCAGATTCTCGAGCGAGCGGATCAGCCCGATGCCGTTCTCACATTTGACGGCGATGTCTGCCTCAATCGATTGCAGACACGCCTCGAGTACCGTGAGATCCATCGTCTCATCCAGCACCATGTCCATAACGCCGTTAAAGGCGTCGCCAAGGTCATATAATGTTCTCATTACCTGTGCCTCCTTACGCGGGAATGATTGCCTTGAGCACCATCCGCAGCTCGCGGATCAGCTCAATCAGTTGCGGGATCGTCGTCTCCGGGTCGTGGATCCGATCCAGGCACGCGTCCGCTGCCTCCATATATGCGTCCTGCTTGTAGTCGTGGATCGGATTGTTTTTATCCTCCTTGCGGTATGGACGCAGGATCTTCACTCCTTCGATTGCATCCACATCGATGAAACCACGCTCTTTGAGGCGATGCTTGTACTTGCTCACTTGTTTGCGCTCCCAGTTAAGCGCCTCCATCACCTCGTCGGCGGACGCCTTCGGGTGCTCGAGAAAGTAGTTATAGAGTTTTTCGCAGTTCGTCATATTGTAAATCCTCCTTGAGTCGTGTTATACTGTGTCTGTAAATCTTTCTTGTCGCCCGTAACGGTTGTCGCCGTTACGGGTTCTTTTTGTTTGTGCGCCTATAGGACGTGTGCCCGCTGGACAGTTCAAACCCCATCAAGAACGCCATGTGCACGAAATCCGTGTGCTTCTTGTCGGCCTCCTCTTGCGTCAACGAAAACCTTGTGATGCTAAGACTGTTGTCCCCAGCGGAGACCGCGAGGCTTGTTACCCACGCCTCGGACGATGCGCACAAGTCCCATGCGCTAGGCAATCGACCTACACTTGTCATAATACGCATGGTGCGATTGTCACATTTCATAATCGTTGTGCGCTGTGTGTATGGATCCATGCTATTCTCCTTCTTTCGCATTCATCTCATCTACGACCGCCTGCGCGTCCGCTTTGTCCTTGTACCACCTGCCCGCATACTCACGGTTGCCGCTGTGATCGACAACGCGCATATCCTTGATGCGGTAGACCTGATAGACCTTCTTGCCGCCGAGGTACATACTTGAGATTTTCCACTCACTCTTCACTGCGTATCTCCTTTCTTAAAAATTAACTGGTTGCCATGTCTCCACGGATGGTCGACATTAGATTGCTGCGCATTCGCTTTTTTCAGGTTCTCCCTCAAGATATCGCAATGCGTTGCGCAGAGCTTTTTTCCCGGTACAACTGGCTCATTGCACAGGCGGCAGAGCCCGTCAGAGAAATCCGTCTTCACGCGGCGATATGCATCGAAGTACCGTTTGTCATAGCGGCGGCGTCGCAGAAAACAATCCAGACAAAGCCGTTTTCCTGCGGACGCTTTTTTGCCGCAATCAGTACAGAGCCCCTCTGTCCTGCGCTTTGCATACCGCTCTCTCTGCCGCCGACGCATCGCCTCTTTCCGCTCCTCTCTTTTCCGGTAGTAGGCGGCCATGCTTCGGTCTGCCACTTTCGCAGCGCACTCTTCACATTTTACCTTCCCTGGCGCGGCGTCCGCTTGCCCACAGCTCACACAGATCCCATGCGCTTTGTACCAATAATAGCGCTCCCGGTGCTGCGCGCACTCCTTCGCTCTCCGCTCCTCGGGGGTCACTGCGATCCCTCCTTCACTTGCTTCCTAGAGCTGCATCCATTCAGGATACTTTGTGGTGAGCGGGCGGTAATTCGGGTCGATCTCCCGCTCCGTCTTTCCGCACTTCGGGCATACCTTGTCGGGAATGACCTTCGCATGGAAATAGGCATCGTCGTATCCCAGCATTTCACACTCGTGCTCGCAATTCTCACAGATAAAAAGTGCCCGAAAGTCGCGTCGGTATTGATGCAAAATTTTCTTGATATGCATATCTCCGTCCTTTCTGTTTATGCCATCGACATAAACTTTCGCACCGGCGGCGCATCATGGATAACGATGTGCTCCTTGCCCTCCAGCATCTCCTCCCAGATCCAGAGCACCAGAGATTCCGCAGCGGCATGCCCCTCCCGCGTCCCTGGGAACTCCGCCAGAACACTGTAGTCCCGGCCGTCCCCCTCCGTGTAATACGTACAGACACGATAGCCTTGGATGAACCGTCTGCCCTTCTCCTCATGCGATGACATGTGCTTGACGACCTTCGTGTAAGAGCCGGCAGCTGCAATCACGCCGCTCATCGTGAAAAACTTAGTCATGTCACGTCCTCCGCGTCTTTCTGATAAACCCGCATCTCCTTGCGCTTCGCGTACTCAGCAAGGTCACGTTCCGCCTCTTCCTGCGTTTTGCGCCAAGGCAGAGTAGCGACGTTCTTCCAGCCAACATCGTCTGCCCGATTCTTCTGCCACGGCTTATCGGGCTTTCGATAGCGTCCCTTCCAGCTGCCATCAAGTCCCTGCATGACACGATATCGCCATCCGCGTGCATCGATGTACTCCATCATGCGTCCTCCGTTTCAAAGCCCATCAGTTTCACCATGCGGATGGTTTCCTCATGCTGACGTTCTGCCATTTCCCGTGTACTCGCCTCGTTCCAGATTCCCGGATTCTCATTCTCCGCATACACACAGAGATTCGTTGTCCAGCCATCGTCGCAGGGGAGTTTGTACGTGAGGATTACGCCTTCTACCTCATCACGCCGAAAAATGGTCTTGCGTGATAACCCTTCCATACACATCTCACGTTCCTTCCTTCACCCAGTAGGTTATTCGCAGCTCGTCACCCGGACGGATCAAGCCCTTACGGTCTACAAGCCAAGGGTTGTTCTCGTAGATACCTTCTTTGTATTCAAGGATATATCTACGGCTGCCTGTGTTTTTTTTGATGTACTCTTCGGCGATCCCCCAAAGAGTGTCGCCATTCTTGACGATGTAGACCTCTTCAACCAAGACCGCATCCCGTACATCGCCCTGCGCGTGATCGCTTGCCGCACCCGCACAGATAATCGCCGCAAGTGCGATCGCCGCGCCCGTCACCGCCTTCTTGCCGCTCATGCGACTGCCTCCTTTCGTGCGCTCAAAAGTCCCGTATATTCGGGCAGGTCACGAATGTACTGATCGAGCGTACTCTTTTTCATCTTTCGCTGACCGCTGATCGGATCAATCGTCCAGATCAGCTCACCTTTCCCCATCTTGGCGGATACCGTATCTGGTGTCAGATCCAAACGCCGCGCAATCTCCTCGCGCCCGACGAGCCGATCGTCCTCTTCCGGTACGGGCTGTGCCTCTGGCTGCTGCGCACGGAGCTTGTGCAATTCCTCGCGGACAACACTGCGGACAACTTCCGCAAATTCGTCCTTCAATACGTCGAATGGGTTGTTGTTCGCCATCTTTTCTTTCCTCCTCTCTGTTGCGGCAATTACGCCGCTTTGATTGCTCCTACACTTGTAAGGATAAAGACATCTTCGGGGGCGAGGTAGTGGATGGTGCGCCGATTCGTTACGGGGTCGATTGACTCGGTGAAATACCTGTAGTCGTCGCCACCGCGATCGGAGAAGAGTACGATGTTCTCGCGCGGCTCGGTGAGCGTGCCCGCCTCGTCATCCATGTGGAGGTACTTGATCTCGACCTCCTTCGCCCCTACAAGCTGCGCGATGCGGCGGATATCTCCCTTGAAGTTCTGCACGGACGTGATCGCATTGACCTTGAGCCAAAAGCGGCTGTTGTCAAACCTTGCGATGCAGGTGTAGGTGTTGCCCCGTGCGGCAACGACGTTGTTCATGTTCCACTTGAGCTTCATGGCTGATCCTCCTTTGTTTCGGTTGCTGCTCCCTCCCTGCAGTGATACAATCACAATAAGGAGGCGATTAGAATGTACGGAATCAATATTACGTTGACTACCGGAAAAACGATTACAGTCCACGGTCTGACAGAGATTCGAGTACTGGATGAGCAAGAACATCTTGACTCCATCAAGCCAGGACAGTTCTTTGACTTTTTCTGGCTGGCAGTACATAGGTACTCTTTTATTGGCAAGCGGCAGACGTGTATCGTCGATGGTAAGCTGATCTCCTATATCACCTTTTTCTTAGAGTGCTAAAAGCTAATCTCGGTGCAAAGAGTACGGCGAACGCCGTACTCTTTTTTTAGAGAGAATGTTTAATAGATTAAACATTCTCTCTAAAAAAAATTTGAGGTACAGTCGCGTTTAATGCAGTAGACAACTTTAGAAGCGTATCCGTTGTTGTTGTAGCAATAGTACCACGCTCAAGACCAATAATGATGGATCTGGAAACATTAGCTTTATCCGCGAGTTTTTGTTGTGTCAACCCCTTCTTCTTACGGTATTCCCTGAGTCTATTGGCGCCCCCCATAGTTTCTCCTCCTCCCTTCTTCTTTCAAGAAAAAGTTTAGCCTATTAAACAAAAAATGTCAAGTGAGATAAACAAAATCCTTGAAAAAATGTTTATCATACTATACAATAGAGGCTAGCGAGGTGATACTAGTGACGCTAGGTGATGTTATAAAAGCATATCGAAAAAGTCATAAGCTAAGCATGGATGAATTTGCGAAACGAAGCGCCTTAAGTAAAGGCTACATATCCATGCTTGAGAAAAACAAAAACCCAAAAACGGGAAAAGTAATCATACCATCCATCCAAACGTTTCAAAGCCTCGCAAAAGCAATGTCTACAAGTGTTGAAGCGTTGATGAGATCAGTAGATAAGGGGCAATTAGTTTCCTTGGATTATGGTTCTTCTGACAATCTTCCTATGCAAACACCTGTTACCAGCCCACCTTCTACGAACGTTTGCACTCAAAAAGAAGCCGATCATCTTAAAAAATACCGTGCACTGGACGAAGATGGGCGTGAGCTCGTAGATGGGCTCCTCGACACTCTGCATGAACAGCGTTCCGCAAAATCCGACGAATCGTGGAGCGAAACTACCGGCGGCTAATTCAATCAAAAAATCCACACAAAAAAGGAGACATGTAGCACAAGGAGTTCGACAGCGTTAATCTCAGCGAAAAATAAGGATTTCGTCAAACACCTTTATCCAGTCACGACAACCAACTATGAAAAATTTGGCTTTTTTTCCTAGTTAGATAATTGTATGGGAAAAAAATCGCGTTTCTTCCCACATAAAAAAAAACCGCCCACCGTGTTGGCGCACGATGAACGGTGAAGCAAGCAATCTCCGGAGAGATATACAAGCCATAGCAAGCAAAGTATATCACACCTTCGGGGATTATTCCACATAATTTCTGGAGGTATAACATTATGGCAAAGAAAGCAACTATCCGCACCCGCAAACGAGGTAAGACTTACTCCTATTCCTTTGACGCAGGAAAGAACCCAATGACGGGAAAGCGCAAAGCAATCGAGAAGGGCGGCTATGCGACGGAGCAGGAGGCGTATGACGCAGGTGTCGCTGCTTATGCAGACTGGAAGTCCGGCAACATCGGGATCACGAGCGAGCGGGTGAAGCTGCGCGACTATCTCGCTGCATGGCTTGAGAACGTCATGCGTCCAAACGTCTCACGCGGGACGCATTACGACTATGAGTCCGCGATCCGTGTGCGGATCAATCCGATCCTTGGCGATATTTATGTCCAAGACCTGCGTCCCCGCGATGTCGATTCTTGGATGAAGAGGCTTGCGGAAAAGGGGCTTTCAAAAAACTCGTTATCACTCTCCCGTACGGTTCTTTCAAACGCGTTGAAATACGCCGTATATCCAGCAGAGATTATTACATCTAACCCTTGTGCAGGTATCAGCATCCCCCGCTCGGCACCAAAGAAGCTCGTTGAGCGGAGCATCATCACGCCGGAGCAGTTCGCGGCGCTCCTCAAGAAATGCCCTATCGGACATAAGTATCACATACTTCTGCGGCTCGCCTACCATACAGGTGCGCGTATCGGTGAAGTGCTGGGGCTGACATGGGACGATGTGGATCTCCAAAACAGTACTATCCATATCTGCCGTCAACTGTCAAGTGCTGGACGCAGATGCCGCATGTTCTTTTCAGTGCCCAAGAGCAGCGCAAGCACGCGTAAGATCTACATCGATGGCGGGATGGTCAATGCGCTCCGGCAATGGAAAACGATACAGGCACGAAATGAACTGCGGCTTGGAAATGCCTATCAGATTGTCTATGAGTGTCCTGATCGCCGTGTCTACACCGCGCCAAAAATTGAAGCCGCGCCTGAAGGCATGGTACGCCGCCCGCTTGTCTGCTCTGACCGTTTCGGGCTCCCCATATGCTATGCTTCGCTGCGCCGTCTCCTATCTGCGCACGGGCTGAACTCGCACAGTTTTAGGCACACGCATGCGACACGGCTCATTGAAGCCGGAGCGAACCCCATTGATGTCGCCGCCCGTCTCGGTCATGCGGACGTATCTATCACGCAAAATCTTTATGCGCATGATACCGAGGAGATGCAGCGTGAAACTGCCGCCATCTTCGCCCGTTTCGTAGACAAGTGACATGGTAGACAAACGGTAGACAAATCGCTTCTAAATTGCGGAAGAACCGCGAAAAATAAAAGGCTTGAAAATACTGTGTAAAAATATGTGAATTTTATAACTTGTCATTGACAATAACGCAATTTGAATCTATAATTTAGATGTTGGGTTATATAATTTTTGATTATACTTTTAATCAAGGAGAGTGTTCTTTTATGGCAAAGAATCCGGTCAAAATCACTGAGACTGTCCTCCGTGACGGTCACCAGTCACTGCTGGCAACCCGCATGAGAATCTCGGACATGCTTCCGCAGCTCGCGGCGCTCGACGCCATTGGCTACAATTCTCTTGAAGCATGGGGTGGTGCTACGTTTGATAGCTGCCTGCGCTTCCTTGATGAGGATCCGTGGGAGCGCTTGGATATTCTGAAGAAAAACCTCAAGACGCCGATTCAGATGCTTCTCCGTGGTCAGAACCTGCTCGGCTATAACCACTATTCCAACGACGTGGTAGAGAAGTTCGTTCAGAAGGCGTCGGAGCATGGTATCGGCGTATTCCGCATCTTTGATGCACTTAACGATATTCGTAACCTCAAAGTCGCGATTGATGCAGCACTCAAGTGCCCTGAGAAACCACATGTTCAGGGCTGCCTGGTCTATACGATCAGCCCTGTTCACACGAATGAGAGCTTTGTTGAGCTGGCGGTTGAGCTTGAAAAGATGGGCTGCCATTCCGTCTGCATCAAGGATATGTCGGGACTTCTGAAGCCGTATGTGGCAGAGGATCTTGTTAAGAAGCTTAAGGCTGCGGTAAAGATTCCCATTGACCTTCATACGCACTGCACCTCCGGATTTGGCCATGCAACCTATTTGAAGGCGGTCGAAGCAGGTGTTGATATCATTGATACTGCACTTGCTCCCTTCTCCAGCGACACTTCACAGCCGTGTACGGAAACAATGGTGGCAATGCTTGAGGGGGAGGAGCGCGATACAGGGCTTGACCGTCAGGCAATGACGCCAATTTCCAAGTACTTCCTTGGGGTTAAGCAGGATCTTATCAAGACCTTCAACCTCAAAGGCTACTTTGATGTGAACCCGAATGTTCTTGACTTCCAGATTCCTGGTGGTATGCTCTCGAACCTTGCGAATCAGCTCAAGGAAGCGGGCATGGAAGACAAGTATCAGGATCTTCTGGATGAGATGCCGCGTGTTCGCAAGGATGTTGGCTATCCCCCGCTTGTTACGCCGTCCTCGCAGATTGTTGGTACGATGGCAACCTTCAATGTCATGACTGGTGAGCGCTACAAGATGGTACCGACCGAGTTCAAAGACCTCGCGCGCGGCAAGTTTGGCAGGACACCTGTTGAGATTGATCGCAAGTTCCTGACTGACACTCTCGGTATCGCTCCTGAGGACATCATTGATGACTGCTCCATCGAAGATGCAAAAGCAACGACGTTCGCAGAGTTCAAAGAGGAGCTCAAGAACAAGGGTTATATCAACCCGTCGGATGAGGATGTCCTCTCCTATGCACTCTTCCCGCAGGTCGCAGAGGAGTTCTTCCAGAAACACTATAAGCCGATCACCGCTTATGTCAAAGAGTAATCTGTAGAGGTTTTCTCAAAAAAAGCTCGAGCTCTATGAAAAGAGCCCGAGCTTTTTTATGAGAAGAATACGGATTTCCCGATAAATTCACGAAGAATGGAGTTGTTGGGAATATTGTCTATGGCGTTGATTTCGTCGACATACTGAAGAAAACGTAGAATCAGTCGGGCTTCGGTATAACCTTCTTCCCCTCGATGAATTTCTTCCAAGAGCGGAACGGCATATTTCTTCAAGATACCGATCTCATAGATCAGTGCCGAGTTGAACAGGACATCTGCCTCTTCTTGGAATGGAAAGATGTATTTCTCCTCTCCTGCTCTGACATCCGGCCACTGGCGAATACTTTTGAGCGCCTTTGCTCCACGAAATTGATAGTCACGCACCAGACGACGCAGAAAACGTACTTCTGTCGTTGGAATCCTGTTATGTGCATCGATATTCAGTTGTGTCAACGCGCTGATATAAATTTTATATTTGTTGACGCGGGGGATATCCTTTGTCAGATATTCATTTAGTCCGTGAATTCCTTCAATAATGATAGGTTGATTGCTGTGAATGGACAGAACAGCCTCCTTTTTCCATTCCCTTTTCCCTGTTATGAAATTATAACGTGGAATTTGGACCTCCTTCCCCTCAAGAAGGTCGATCATGTTCTGATTGAAGAGCTTTGTGTCGAGTGCATCAAGGGATTCGTAATCATACTGCCCCTTCTCATTCAGTGGCGTATCCTCGCGGTTGAGGAAATAGTCATCCAAAGAAATCATAACGGGGCGAAGTCCGTTGACACGCAATTGAACCCGCAGTCTCTGTGCAAATGAGGTCTTTCCGGATGAGGACGGTCCTGCAATCAGGATCAGACGGATATTTTCACGATGAGAGAAAATATGGTCTGCAATCTGCGCGATACGTTTCTCTTGCAGTGCCTCTGAAACACGAATGAGGTCCCCTATCGTATTTTCTTTGTTGATTCGATTGAGATCAGAGATAAAGCGACAGTCCAAAATATCTGCCCAAGCCTTCGATTCTGCAAGGATTGAACCGAATTTCGGCTGATTGATGCGCTCCCTGACCTGACCATTTGTCATTTCATCAGGGGTGCGAATTAACACCCCATCGGGCTCGTAGTCCAGTTCAAACCTGCCAAGCTCGCTTGTCTCAGAGAGCATCGGACCATATAGATAATCTGTATAGTCCTCACAGGTGTATATGCTGATGATGGGCTTTGATAGTGCAGAAATGAGGTTTACCTTGCCTGTTCGTCCGAGATTTTTGAAAATATCAATCGCTTCCTGACGTGGAATGCTGTGTTTGACTATGGGAAGGTTGGCCGCAATCATTTCTCTCATTTGATGATCTATTTCTGTTATAAACTGTGGGTCAATCACGCGATTTGGGATTTTTATTTCGCAATATAACCCTTTATTTACCGTGAACTTAGCAATTACATCACTTTTTTTATCTAGTTTGTTTACCGCTGCAATCAAAAGAAAGAGTACAGAACGGCGATAGATGGTCCATCCCAAGGGAGAATCCAATTCTATGAATTCGATTTGATCTGCAGCCTCATAGGACGTTTGGATATCATGTACTTCCCCATTGATTTTCGCTGCAACAATCAAGTCGGAACAGAAGATTTGATTCTCCTTTGCCATTGTTATCAAGTCTTTTTCCATGGAGATTCCCTTTCCTTTCCTCTATATAAAAAATCTCTCTCCAAGC
>NZ_JH376797.1:136492-476594 GCF_000234095.1 Centipeda infelix ATCC 43532 | reverse complement strand
CCTGCTCTCCAAGCGAGCAGGATTTTTATATACTTTTCCTTAAATAAATAATGTTACAAATTGATATGTAAGAGCGCCCATGATCGCTGTGCACGGAATTGTCATCACCCATGCTACAACCATCTGTTGAGCAACGCCCCAACGAACTGCGTTGATGCGTTTTGCCGCCCCTACGCCCATGATAGAGCCGGAAACGACATGTGTCGTGCTTACGGGGAGATGTAAGAGCGTTGCACCGAATATGATAATGGAGGAATTCAGATCTGCCGCAAATCCGGAAATCGGCTGAAGCTTGAATATCTTTCCCCCAATCGTCTTGATGATACGCCAACCACCGACAGCCGTTCCGCACGCCATGGCGGTTGCTGCAAGTACCTTGACATAGGTTGGAACCTCAAACACATCGATATATCCACCCGCAAGGAGTGCCAGTGTCATAATACCCATGGATTTTTGGGCATCGTTTGATCCGTGAGAAAATGCCATCGTAGCTGCGGTTAAAATCTGCATTTTCTTGAATTTCCCATTGATCGCAGTAGGACGGAAGCGGCCAAAGAAACGGAACAAGAGAAGCATGATGATGCATCCCAATACCATGCCAACGAGTGGCGACAGAATCAGAGAGAGAATAATCTTACCGATACCGTAGAAATTAAGCCCATCTATTCCTGCGGTTGACATGAGTACTGCACCGACCAGCCCTCCGATGAGTGCATGGGAACTGCTGGACGGCAATCCGATCCGCCACGTAATGATGTTCCATACAATGGAACCGAAGAGTGCCGCAATCAGTATATGTTCATCTACATGGGATGCCGATTTGACAATATCCGATCCAATGGTTTTTGCAACCCCCGTGCTATACATAGCTCCCAAAAAGTTGAGTACGGCCGCCATGATAATTGCATGCTGTGGATGAATGGCTCTTGTTGAAACAGAGGTTGCAATTGCATTTGCTGTATCATGAAACCCATTAATGAAATCAAATACAAGTGCCAAAAGTATGACCAGGAAGATTAAAAGCTGGAAGTCAGGCATATTTCATTACCACTCCCCGCAGCATATCCGCAATGAGTTCACAATGATCCAGCGTATCCTCCAACTGTTCTAACACATCCTTCCATCGGATGAGCTCAATGGGATCTTTTTCATTATCGAACAGATAGGCAACTTCACTCCGATAGATGAGATCTCCTTCGCTCTCATATCGTTCAATCTTGTGTGAGGCATCTAGGATCTGTACCTGATTTTTGCGTATGTTTCCAAGCAAGGAGACTGCACGTACAATTTCCTCAGTCGCTGAGATCAGAAGCTTTGTCAGATTGACTGCGCCTGGCATTGGTTTTCCCATGCGGTACATTTCATATCGCTGCAGTATCCCCTGCAAGAGATCGACACCATCGTCCAGATTGTTTGCTAGAGCATAGATATCTTCACGGTCAATCGGTGTGATGAAGGTGAGATTTAGCTTATCAATGATACGGTCATTGATGGCATCTGCTTCATGTTCAATACGGTTGATTTCCTCTACCTTTGCAGTTGCGGAGGTATAATCCTTCATGACTTCATCTAAGACAAATGCTCCTTTTTGAAAAAACTTTGCGCTTTCCAGGAACAAGTCGAAGAATTCGTCATCTTTCTGCTTGAAATTAAACATAAATCCAGATTCCTCCCTAAGAAGATGTAAAGTCGGAGGGATGCACCAAAACTCACAACACAATAATATCATTATTTCAGATTGACAGCAAGATAAAATTTGAAAAGCTTCCTTCTCGCAATTCAATGTTTATACAAGGTTTATTATATGGAATTATAAAAGAGCAGTGAAAGATCACTGCTCTTTTAGGGTAAGTATGAGAAGCGCTAAATTTATCCACTTCATATGAAATGACATCTATGCAGAAATCTCCACATTCGGAACGACGATGCGCGGAGCTTTCCCTTTCGGCAGGAGTGTAAATACGGACGAGAGGAGCTTTTGGGTGTAGGGATGCTTTGCATGAGCAAGATCCTGTCCATCCAGCTGCTCCACAACCTTTCCAAAGTACATGACGACAACGCGCGTGCATAAACGTGACACAAGTGCAAGGTCATGACAGATGAACAGGATTGTTAGATTTCGTTCCCGTTGAATACGGACAAGCAGTTCAACAATCGTCTCCTGCACAGAAACATCAAGCGCACTTGTTGCCTCGTCACAGACCAGAATCTCCGGCTCCAATGCCAGTGCGCGCGCAATTCCTACGCGCTGGCGCTGTCCCCCGCTCATATTTGCGGGATAGCGTTCGGCAAAGTCCTCGGGTAGATCGACAAGACGCAGCAGCTCGGCTGCCTTGTCATGTGCGCTCCCTTTGAGGAGTCCAAAGTTCCGCAACGGTTCACAGATGATGTCCTTGATCTTCATCTTCGGATTGAAGGAGGTTGTAGGATCCTGAAAGACCATCTGGATATTGCGCCGCATATTGCGGGCATCCTCGCCCTTCAGCCCCGTAATTTCCTTGTCTCTGAAGAAGATTTGTCCTTCGGATGGTGCATGAAGCTGCATCAGCGTGCGCACAAGCGTACTTTTTCCACAGCCGCTTTCACCGACAATACCGAGGATTTCTCCACGATATACGGGAAATGTCACATCGTCACATGCCGTAAGAACTTTGCCGCCCTCAAGGGGGAAGCGTTTGGTGATATGCTCGATGCGCAGGATGATCTCACGCTCCGACTGCGTCATAACGCTTTCCTCCAATCTGTGGTACGGCACGCAGGAGTTCCTTGGTGTAGTCCTTCTGCGCGTGTTCAATAATTTCTTCGGCAGTGCCATGCTCGATGACATTGCCGTTCTGCATGACCATGATCTGATCCGACATATAGGCCGCGACACCGAGGTTGTGCGTCACAAGGACAATGGATGTGCCATCCTTCTGGCAGATATCCATCATCTCATTGACGACCTGTGCCTGTGTGGTCACGTCCAACGCAGACGTTGGTTCGTCAGCCAGCAGGAGTGCCGGCTTGAAGAACATCGCCATTGCAACACCAACACGCTGACGCATGCCGCCTGAAAGTTCAAACGGAAAGCTCTTCATTACATTCGCGGGATTGGACAGATGCATACGTGCAAGCATATCCTGTGCCTGTGCAGCTGCCTCCTTCGCACCAATGGACTCATGAGTCTGAATATACTCCACAAACTGCTCGCCGATGGTACGAATCGGATCCATCATGCTGCCACTGTCCTGGAAGATCATCGCAGCAGTCTTTCCGCTTACGTGACGCCACTCCTCCGCGCTGCACTTTGTCATATCCTTCCCGTCATAGAGGATCTCGCCCGCCGTTACTCTGCCGACATGCGGCAGACAGCCGAGCATCGCCCGAATGACGGTGGTCTTTCCGCTGCCGCTTTCGCCGACAATGGTCAGCACTTCCCCGTCCTTGAGGGTGAAGTCCACACCGTGCACCATTTCCGTGCCTTCGTATGCGATTTTTAGTCCTCGCACCTCAATCAACATTCGGGCTTCTCCTCCTTATTACTTTGCAGGTTTGATCTTGCTCGTGATCCAGTAGTAATCCGCCGGATGCATAATCGCACCCGTGATCTTTGTCGAACTGACGATGTTTGTCTCTGGGTAGCCGAGGAACAATGCAGCTCCATCATTCAGCAGAATCTGTTGCATATCGATCATCAGTTGACGGCGCTTTGCACGGTCAAACTCAACAGCAAGCTGTGCGCAAAGTGCATCATATTCTGGGTTGCTGTATCCTGAGCCGTTCTGCGGGTTGTTGCCGTTCACGTTTGTGCGCCAGTACCAATTGAGATAGATCTCAGGATCGCCTGTATTCGCTGTGGTGATGTTGGAAATCAGAAGATCGTACTCGCCATTGATCCCAATTTTGTCGAGCAAATTGTAATCGACAGACTTTACCTTTACGTCGATACCGACCTTCTTGGCATCTGCCTGTACTGCCTCTGCATAGATCGGCAGCTCTGCACGGCTGTTGTAGATGATAAAGTCCACAGACAGCGGTTTGCCGTCCTTATCACGGATGCCATCGCCATCCGTATCCTTCCAGCCTGCCTCGTCGAGAAGCTGCTTTGCACGGTCGACATTGTATGCATTCGGGTCGGTGAGCTGATCGAAGCCATAGTCGAGAGAGGGCGGAACCGGAGCCTTGCCCGGGATGAACGTTCCCTTCAGGATTACCTCATTGTATGCCTTGCGATCTGTCATTGAGATAAATGCAGCGCGTACCTTCGGATCGCCGAGAATCCCCTTCTGATTAATGCGTGCGAGAACCGTACGCAGCGATGCGATACGATCTACATGGAACTTCGACGTATCATTAAAGAGGCCAAGATCACCTGCAGCGATGTTGACCGCCATATCGACTTCTCCCGACTGGAGTGCCATTGCGCGCGTGTTCGGATCGTCGATCGACGGGATCTCGACCGTCTCATAAGGCACTTCGCCACCCCAATAGTTCGGGTTCTTCTTCATGACGGCCTTTTCCTTCACGAAGGACTCGCATACATAGGGCCCCGTGCAGATGGGACCCTGCGTTGCGAAGTTGCGCTCCTTCTCACTCTCAACGTCGACAATGAGAAAAAGCGGATCTGCAAGGTAGCCGAGCATGCTCGGTGCAGGTTTATCCGTTGTAATCTTGAGTATCTGCCCGTCTGCAGTCATATTTGTATACGTGAAGAATGTTGCTGCGCGTGTATTCTTTGCAAACGCACGCTCAAGTGATGCTTTGACCGCCTCTGCCGTAAGTGGGCGCCCGTTCGAGAATTTGACATCGCGAATCTTAAATGTCCACGTCAGCTTGTCATCGCTGATTTCCCAGCTCTCAGCAAGCCACGGCTGGATATTCATTTTCTCATCAAACTGAGTTAGTGTCTCGCCCATGCCGTAGCGCATGACGACCCATCCGAAGGCATTTTCCGTCGGTTCGAGCGAGTCTGCAAAGTTCGTCACACCGACCTTCAGCGTCGTCTTGTCCCCTGCCGACTGACCGCCGCCGCATCCCGTCAGCAGTGCAGCTGCCATGCAGCCTGTCAGCAGTGCTGTCAGCCATCGTTTTTTCTTTCCCATATGTTCCTCCTTTAATTTGCCTTGCGCGGGTCCATAATATCCCGCAGACTATCTCCCCATAGATTAAAGATTGCAACCACAGAAGCAATTGCAAGTCCTGGGAAAATCATAAGCCAGGGTGCCGTCTGAATCAGCTGGCGGCCCTCATTCAGCATGAGTCCCCATTCCGGTGTCGGCGGCTGTGCGCCAAATCCGAGGAAGGAGAGCCCAGCAAGCTCCATCATGAGTGCGCCGATGTCGAGTGCGGCAGTCACAATGATAATCGGTATAATATTCGGCAGGATATGCCGACGAATCATCGCAATCGGTCGTGTACCATTTGTAATTGCAGCAGCTAGGAAATCCTGCTGCTTAACCTTCAGCGTCATACTGCGTGCAAGACGCGCATACTTTGTCCAGCCTACAATAACAACGGCAAGAACTGCGTTGACTGCACTCCCGCCGAGCACGCCTGCAATCGCAATGGCAAGCACGATGCCCGGAAATGCAAGGAACACGTCGGTCAGACGCATGATGGCATTGTCGACCTTGCCGCCAATATAGGCGGAGATGACACCAATCAGTGTGCCAAGTCCTGACGAGATGATGACAACTGTGAGCGCCATCGTAATCGAGATGCGCGCACCGTACAGAATACGCGTAAAGATATCGCGCCCGAGCTTATCTGTGCCAAAGTAATGCTCAGCGGATGGCGGCAGGAGCGAATTCTGAATCTGCGACTCATACGGATCGTATGACGAGATCAGCGGCGCACAGATGGCGACAAGCACAATCAACAGGATGATGCCTGTATAGATACGAAACAGCAGTTGATCCCGCATCATGCTTTCGCCCCCTTCCTGAGTCTCGGATCAAGATACGCATAGGATATATCAACGATGAGGTTCACAAACATATAGAGCGTTGCAATCCAGAGGACAAAGCCCTGGAGGAGCGGATAGTCGCGCGCTTCGATCGCACGCACCGCAACGCGTCCGATGCCCGGCCACGAGAATACGATCTCGATAACGGCGACACCGCCGAGCAGCCAGCCAATGGCAAGGCCGAGCAGTGTGATGAGCGGCAAGAACGCATTCGGCAGAACGTGACGAAGGAGGATGCGTGTCATCGACATGCCGCGTGCCTTGAGACCCGTGACGTAGTCCTGCCCGAGCTCCTCAAGTACCGCTGTACGTACTTGCCGCGTATACTTCGACGACAGCAGGATGGCAAGTGTAAAGGCAGGGAGAATCATACGATCAAGGCTGACCTCGCCGCCTGCAATCGGGAAAAGTCCAAGCTTCAGACCAAATACATAGAGCAGAATAAGTCCCACCCAGAAGCTCGGCATGGAGACACCGAGAAAGGTGAAGAATCGTATGACTTGATCCGGCCACCGATTACGATAGAGTGCTGAGATAACTCCTGCCGGAAGTGAGATGATCAGCATCATCACGATTGCCGTTCCCGCAAGAAAAAGTGTTC
Source organism: Centipeda infelix ATCC 43532 (assembly GCF_000234095.1). GTDB lineage: Bacteria > Bacillota > Negativicutes > Selenomonadales > Selenomonadaceae > Centipeda > Centipeda infelix. Next base: position 470,046 of record NZ_JH376797.1, on the reverse strand, counting down.
CCGGCAGATTCTGCAAGAGTTTATCCTGTACCGGAATTTTTGCCGAGTAGGAACGCCCCATATCTCCGTGTACCACACCGTTCAGCCAACTGAGATACTGTTCGTGGAACGGTCGATCCAGCCCCAGCTCGTGGCGGGTCTGCTCAATTGTCTCCTGTGAGACAATCGTATCGCCTGTCTCGAGAATTGCATCCACAGGATCGCCCGGCGCAATAAAGGTCAGGCTGAATGTTAAGAAACTAACGCCCAGCAAGGTAAAGACCATCTGCACCAAACGCATCAGGATTGCTTTTGCACTCAACTCCCCAACTCCTTTTTATAATGACAAAATAAAAAACGCCTGCCTCTTTTGAGACAGGCGTTAGTAGAACGCAAAACACAGCGATTGTGCAGGTCTCCCCCAAGCACTGAAAATCGCAGCATTCATCTCCTCATCTCTCGTGAGTCCATCAATGAATCTTATTGCGAGCAGGCTTTCCGGCTCATAGATCGCTGCATTCTTCCGCCTTCCCGGGGTTATCCCAGTGACTTTACAGGCACAGGCTCTGCGCCTGTGGAAGAACACTCCCTATTTACGGCTGCGGGACAGCATGGGCATTCCACCCATTTTCCTCTCATCGCTCAACAGAATGCGTACAAAGTAATACTCATCCGTCGACACTCGCAACGTTATGTATTCGGTTTTCAACATAAATTCAAACATAGTATATCCATATTAGATATACTTGTCAAGACACCTATTTCAGATTGTTGTATTTGGATAGTCAGAAAGTCCCTTGTACTTTATCTTAATTCTTTCTTAACATGGATTCAATGCATGCTTGGAATTTCTTTCATGATATACCTTGCGCAGGAGTATGGCTGCACAGATGGCGCGCATACTCTGATCGAGTGCCAGTGACAGCCATGCTCCCTCTAGTCCCATATGGAACTCATAGAGCAAGATATAGGTGATGATCGGGCGCACAATGGTGATGCTGATAAAGGAGTATGCTGCCACCTGCGTTGTTTTCCCACTGGCGCGCAGAATACCCGCACAGACCATTTGATATGCCTCGGGAAAGCTGACAACGGCAACATATGCAATAATGAGGCTGCCAAGAGGCAGAAGTTCCGGATCATGCGCATAGACACCGAAGATTTGCTCACGCAGTACATAGGTCACGAGGAATGCGACGGTAGAAAAAATCAGACTCCACCGCATACCCGTCCAAAGGTAGCGGCGCCATTCATTTCTTTTCTGCTGATCCTTATTGTGTCCCGCGAGAACCGTGCTCGACTTCCCCATTCCATTGCAGAAGTTGTAGTAGAAATCACAGAAGTTCATTGCAATTGCATGGATTGCATACGGAATCGTCCCAAGTTCCGCAACCATGCGGGTATAGACGACCATGCCGATGCGTTCAAATCCCTGCTCACTGAAGATACCACCAAATACGCTGAGAAATTCACGCAGATAGGCGCGCGTCAGACAATAATTTCCCTGTGCAAAGATGCCCCATGCATAGAGTACACGCAGGGTGAGGTAGAATGACCAAACTGTTCCGCCGATTGTTCCAAGTGCAGCACCAAGAACACCGAGCTGTGGGAATGGTCCAAGACCAAAGATCAGGAGTGCATTGAGGATGACGTTGACGACATTTCCCTGTATGTTGATTGAGAGGACACGCATGGACTCCCCGCGTCCAAACATGACCGCCTGCATGAGCGTCGTCATGGAGGTAATGAAGACAGCGGGCAGCGTCCAGAGACCGTAGATCATTGCGTCGGAGAGATAGTCTTGCTGTGCTCCCATCCACAGGAGAATTGCATCGAGATAGATGAAGAACCCGATATGTGCGAGTCCAAGGACAACAAAAACAAGAACGATTGTTTTTTTGAGAATATCACCATAGGCATCATGCTGATCGCGGCCAAATCGTTCCGCAATCAGTATGGTGACGGCTGCCGCTACCGAACGTGCGACCGTCAGGAGCATCATGCGTGGCTGTGAAAAGATACTGACGGCAGCAATGGCACCCGTTCCCAGACTGCCAACCATAATGATGTCTGCATTGCTCAGAAAGATCATCAGGACACCTTCCAGTGCGGCAGGAAGGCCTATTCTCAGATAATTTTTGTCATAGGATGTCAGCACGCTACCATCTCCCTGTTTATCCCCATATTCCAATTCAACAAAACTATCACAGAATGATAATACTTGTCAACAATTTATGAATATGAATCTAGGGAATCGCTGATAAAGTTTGCATAAAAATAAGGGTCACCGAAAAATAACGGCGACCCCAACTTTTTTATAACTAGCGATTTAAGGAAGCACTGATAAATTCAGCCATGTCATCTTGGCGCATCTTTTTCGCCCTCTCTTCGTCGACAAATCCTCCACATAGCTTCGGCTATGCGTCCGGTTTGTCTCCTTGATCGAACAAAAAATCTACACCAATCTGACTGACTTCATTTTATCAGCGATTCCTTAATGCACGATGTGCAATGTCCTTACGATAATAGGCATCCTTAAAGGATATTTTCTCGACGGCAGCGTAGGATTTTTTCACCGCAGATGCGATGTCTTCCCCCATACCGACAACTCCAAGTACGCGCCCACCGTTCGTGATGATCTTGCCGTTCTGCTTCGCAGTTCCTGCATGGAACACAAGCGCGCCCGTGTCCTCTGCAGCTCTGATGCCACGAATCTCATGCCCCTTTTCATAGGATGCAGGATATCCGTCTGCCGCCAAGACGACACAGACGGCTGCCCCGCTTTTCCAGTGTATAGGCACATCTGCGAGTGTTCCATCAGAACAGGCGCACATGATCCGGACGAGATCACCATCGAGCAAAGGGAGAACCACTTGTGTCTCGGGATCACCAAAGCGTGCGTTGAACTCGACGACCTTTGGTCCGTCCTTTGTAATCATCAGACCGAGATAAAGACAGCCGCGATAGACTCTGCCCTCTTTTGCCATGGCGGCAATTGTCGGCTTTAGAATCTCCTCTGTTGCACGTTCCGTCATCTCCGGTGTCATGACAGGGGCAGGCGCATAGGTGCCCATTCCACCCGTGTTCGGACCCTTGTCTCCGTCCAGAGCGCGCTTATGATCCTGTGCGCTGATCATGGGACGGATGATCTTCCCGTCGGTGAAGGCAAGCAGCGACGCTTCCTCCCCCTCCATAAACTCTTCGATAACGACGCGTGTTCCCGCCTCCCCGAAGGTATTATCCTCCATGATCGCATCTATGGCATCGAGTGCCTCCTGCTCCGACATGGCAACAATGACGCCCTTCCCTGCGGCAAGGCCGTCCGCCTTGACGACGATTGGCGCGCCCTCTTTGCGAATATATGCGCGTGCGGGTTCTGCCTCAGTAAAGACTTCATAACGCGCCGTTGGAATCCCATACTTCTTCATGAGATCTTTTGCGAAGGATTTTGAACTCTCAAGCTCTGCCGCATTTGCGCGCGGTCCAAATGCACGAATCCCTGCACTCTCGAGCTCGTTCACAAGCCCATTTGTGAGAGGAATCTCGGGACCGACGACCACAAGTCCGATTTCTTTCTCCTTGGCAAATTTCAGGATTGCTTCGTTGTCCGTCGCAGAGATGTCGATCTGCTCCCCCATTCCCGGGTTTCCGGGCAGGGCATAGATGCTGTCCGTCAACGGACTCTCTTTGAGCTTCCAGAAAAGCGCGTGCTCGCGACCGCCTGACCCGATTACAAGAATGTTCACGTCGTCTTCCTCATTTTTCTAACTGCCCGGAAAGATATGCGTTGATCGCGCTGTCATAGTCAGCGGTATGGGCAAATGCTTCATGCGCAAGCCGCATCCGTGTCATGCCGTCGACCGCTCCGTCCTTTTCGATCTTCTCCGCAATCTCCGCATAGCGTGTGGGATTTGTAATGACGGTGACAAATTTGAAGTTTTTCGCTGCAGCGCGAATCATCGCAGGACCGCCGATGTCAATCTGCTCAACTGCCTCAGCAAGTGTGACATTCGGATTTGCAACCGTTTCCTTAAAGGGATAGAGATTGACCGCAACGAGATCGATCGGTGTAATTTTCAGCTCGCGCAATGCCTTCTCATGTGTCTGATTGCCGCGCACAGCAAGAATACCGCCATGCACAAATGGATGCAGCGTCTTGACGCGTCCGTCCATGATCTCGGGGAAGCCCGTCACATCGCTGACATAGATGACCGGGATACCCGCCTCACGGAGTGCCTTCATTGTTCCGCCCGTGGAGACAATCTCAACTCCTGCTTTATGCAGTACGCGTGCAAATTCCACCACACCCGTCTTGTCGGATACACTGATCAGAGCACGTTTTATCTTCATAATGATCCTCCTTCAGCGGCGGGCAGGATGTGAACCCGTCGCCCATCTGTACGCAGTCTGTCTTCCACATAGAGTTTGATTGCCTCCGGGAATATCCGATGTTCCTGTTCCAGAACGCGCGCCGCAAGTGTTTCCTCGGTATCGTCTTCCATCACAGGAACAGATGCCTGTAGTATGATGGGGCCGGAGTCCATTCCTTCATCCACGAAGTGAACGGTGCAGCCGCTGACCTTCACGCCATAAGCAAGTGCATCACGATGGGCATGTGCCCCCGGAAAGCTCGGAAGGAGTGCAGGGTGGATGTTCAAGATACGACCCGTATACGCATGGACGAAAACGGGAGAGAGCATCCGCATGAATCCTGCAAGAACTACGAGGGTTACACCGTGGGCATGCATCTCATCCAGCATGGCGCGCTCGAAGTCTGCGCGCTCCGCATAGTCCCGATAGACGACGGCAACGGTGGGAATCCCCTTCGCCCGCGCGCGTTCGAGTGCATAGGCATCGCGCTTGTCTGCAATGACGACCGCAATTTCAGCAGGGATCTCTTCACGCTCAATTGCCTCGATAATCGATGCTAGATTGGAACCTCGTCCCGAGCAGAGTATGCCAAGCTTTTCCTCACGCATCAAAGACACCGCCCTTGATGACGACCTCATGCGTCCCTTCTGTTACATGACCGATGTGGTACACTGTTTCATTCTGCGCATTCAACCGAGCTGTGATACGATTTGCTTCGTCCGATGAAACAATGAGTACCATACCGATGCCCATGTTGAATGTGCGGTACATTTCCGTCCAGTCAACATTCCCCCACTCCTGTAGCAGACGGAAGACCGGCGGGATCGTCCATGCCGCACCGTTTACCTCTGCCCCCATATGATCAGGCAGGGCGCGTGGGATATTTTCGTAGAAACCGCCGCCTGTGATATGCACCATGCCGTGAATATCAAACTCTCGAATGAGCGGCAGACAGATGCGCGGATAGAGGCGCGTCGGAGTCAGCAGTTCCTCGCCAATGGTTTGACCGAGTTCCTCTATATACTCATCGCCTTTGAAGCCCTTGCGCTCAAAGACAATTTTGCGTACGAGGGAGTATCCGTTTGAGTGTACCCCCGACGACGGCAGACCGAGCAGGACATCGCCTGCTTTTACACGGGCGGGGGTAATGAGCTTGGAGCGTTCTGCAACGCCCACAGAGAACCCTGCAATATCGTATTCTCCTATGGGATAAAACCCCGCCATCTCCGCTGTTTCGCCGCCGATCAGTGCACAGCCGGATTCCTTGCAGGCACGCGCAACACCTGTAACGACCTCGGAAACCTGCATCGGCTCGAGTTTGCCGACGGCAAGATAGTCGAGGAAGAAAAGAGGTTCTGCTCCCTGCACGAGAATATCGTTGACGCACATCGCTACTGCGTCCTGCCCAATCGTATCGTGTTTGTTCAGTAGGAAAGCGAGACGCAGCTTCGTTCCGACACCGTCCGTTCCCGATACGAGAACCGGCTCTTTATAGTCCTTGGTATTCAGGGCAAACAGCCCACCAAAGCCACCGAGATCCCCCATCACCTCTGAGCGGTAGGTTGCACGGACGGCGTCCTTAATCAGAGATACAGACTCGTTTCCTGCATCGATATCAACGCCCGCATCACGGTAGGTCATTCTCTCCATCGGTTCTCAAAGCCCCCTTTCACGCTGTGCAATCCGCCTCCGCTCGAGTATGAGCTTATCATCCTCGTCGAGTGTCGCATCCTCTTCAGGAACAGGATAGTTGTTGTTAAAGCAGGCGTAGCACATGTGATCCGGATTGAGTGCCGGAACACATTGACGCAGCCCTTCGATTGAGATGAAATGGAGTGAATCAGCCCCGATGAAGTCGCAGATCTCCTCCACACTCTTGGTCGCGGAGATCAGTTCTTTGCGGATGGATGTATCAATGCCATAGTAGCACGGATCGGTAATCGGCGGACTGCTGATGCAGACGTGAATTTCACGCGCTCCGGCGTTTCGCAGCAGCCGCACGATCTTTCCGCTCGTCGTACCGCGTACGATGGAATCGTCCACCATGATGACCGACTTCCCCGCTACGACGGAACGTACGGGGCTCAATTTCAGTTTGACTGCTGCATCGCGCTGCTTTTGCGTCGGCTGGATGAATGTGCGTCCAATGTAGCGATTCTTGATCAACCCTTCGGCAAATGGAATACCTGCCTCATAGGCAAAACCGGTCGCTGCAGTTGTGCCGGAATCCGGGACAGAGATGACGACATCGCCGCGAAAACCGGATTCGCGTGCGAGAACGCGTCCCATCTCAAAGCGCGCTGTATGGACGGACTGCCCATCAATGATGGAATCCGGGCGCGCAAAATAGATGTATTCGAAGATGCAGGAAGCAACATCTTCCCCATTGGAAAAGCGATAGGACTTGAGCCCATCGCTGTCGATGACGACCATTTCACCTGGCAATACATCGCGCACGAATGCAGCACCGTTGACATCAAGGGCGCAGGTCTCTGAGGACAGAACCCATCCGCCATCCGGTGTCCGTCCGATGCAGAGGGGGCGGAACCCCTGCGGGTCACGCACGCCGATCAGCTTGTCTTCTGTCATGATCGAAAGACAGAAAGCACCGCGTACCACACTGACTGCCTCGAGGATGCGCTCCTCGATGGAAGTCTTCTGTGAGCGTGCGATGAGATGAACAAACACCTCGGAATCAATTGTTGTCTGAAAGACCGTTCCTTTGCTTTCAAGATCGCGGCGAATCAGCGCAGCATTCGTAAGGTCACCGTTGTGGGCAAGGGCAAGGGCTCCACCTGCGTAGTTGACGCGCAGAGGTTGTGCGTTTGCAGCAAGACTGAAGCCCGTCGTTGCATAGCGGACGTGTCCAATGGCAATTTTAGCATGATCGAGATGAGGAAGCTGCTCACGGAATACCTCGCTGACCAGACCCATGCCCTTTTTGACATCGATCCAATAACCATCCGTGAGTGCAATGCCAGCGCTCTCCTGTCCGCGGTGCTGGAGCGCAAAGAGACCAAGATACGTCATTTCGGACACGTCCTCCCCATGGGAGTACACACCGTAGATGCCGCATTCTTCCTTCCACTTTGGCACTTTTTCGTACATCTCTCTTATGCTTCTCCCGTCAGCCTGTGGAGCATCTCCTTATAGGCATTCTCTACATTGCCGAGATCACGGCGGAAACGATCCTTGTCCAGCTTCTCCTTCGTATCGCTGTCCCAGAAACGGCAGTTGTCCGGAGAAATCTCGTCAGCAAGGATGATATTTCCGTTTGCATCTTTGCCAAATTCGAGTTTGAAGTCGATGAGATCGACGCGCTTGGTCTTGAGGAACTTCGTAAGGATATCGTTGATCTTCAGCGACATGCGCTCAATCTCGTCCAGCTCAGCATCCGTTGCAATCTTCATCGCACGGATATGGTAGCGGTTGAGCATGGGGTCGCCGAGATCGTCGTTCTTGTAGCAGTATTCAATGATCGGAAACGGCATCGGAACGCCTTCCTCAAGTCCGAGACGCTGAGCAAGTGAACCTGCGGCAACATTACGGATGATGACCTCGAGTGGGATGATCGTAAGTTTCTTGACAATCATCTCACGGTCACTCGGCATGGAGATATAGTGATGAGGGATTCCTTCCTTTGCAAGAAGATCGAAGAAGAACGCCGTCATCTTGTTGTTCATGACCCCCTTGTCGGCAATCGTCCCCTTCTTTGCACCGTTGCCGGCAGTTGCATCATCCTTATAGTATACGAGGTATTCATCGGAATGATCCGTTGCATAGATAATCTTTGCCTTACCCTCGTAAAGAGCCTCTTTGCGCTCCATTATTCGGCCTGCCTTTCCATTTCTCCTAAGAAATCACTGAATTTATCAGTGCTTCCCTAAATACAGGACATTATCCTATGTGTATTGGTGTTTACAGCTGTGCTGCAACCCGATCTGCTTTCGCTTCCACCTCAAGTACCATCTTTTCCCGATAGTCCATCAGTGCTTCTGCGATCGAGGTGTCGTACACGGCAAGAATTTCCGCGACAAAGATCGCGGCATTCTTTGCACCGTTGATCGCCATGGACGCAACGGGAACCCCCGACGGCATCTGCACTGTGCTGAGCAGCGCATCCATACCGTTCAGCGGTGTCGCATTGACGGGGATACCGATGACGGGTTTGATTGTGTAGCTTGCTACAACACCTGCAAGATGTGCCGCAGCTCCCGCTGCCACAATAAATGCCGCAAACTCCTTGTTGTGATCGGCTTCCATGACAAAATCACGCACAATAGAGGGCGTGCGATGTGCCGAGGCAACCTTGACCACCGGTTCGATGCCGAATTGTTTCAGGAGCTCCACCGCCGGCTTTAAGATTGGCCAGTCGGAGTCGCTTCCCATGAGGACTGCTACCTTCATTTTACCATCTCCTTGATCTCTATGATAACGAGATTTTAGAGTCATGTCAATAGAACGAAAAGGACTGCCGTACAGAAGTACAGCAGTCCTTATATTATCCGAACTTAGTGTTCGTCGATGGTATCGTGAAGCGGCTCGCCAAAGATGAGCGTATCCAACAGATCGATAAGCTGGTTGATCTCCGGCTTCGACACCTGTCCGGATGCGCCGAGGCTTTCGCCCTTGCGCTTCATTTCCTCACTGATGAGGGAGGAGAAGAGAACGAGCGGAACCTCGCCCAGACGGTCATCCTCGCGTACGAGCTTGAGCAGACGATGTCCATCCATTTTTGGCATCTCGACATCGGAGATAATGATGCGCACATGGTTTTCGATCGGACCATTCTTGCGTGCAAGATCCTGCAAGTAATCCCATGCATCCTGCCCATTGCCGAAGTCGCGGATGAACTTGTATCCCGACTCGTGTAATGTGTTCACAAGGAGGTCACGCAGCATCTTGGAGTCCTCTGCGACCACGATATGCGCTGTTCCGCGGCGAGTCTTGGCATCCTGTGTTGCCTCCGTGACCGTTGTGAGTTTCTGGTTGATCTCCGGGTTGATCTCAGCAATGATGGTTTCAAAGTCAAGCAGGAGAACAATGCGATCCTCCATCTTGATGATACCGACGACACGCGACCCCTCACCGACATTCGGTGCCGGCTCCATATTCTTCCACGAAATGCGGTGAATGCGGTAGACACTGCCGACGAGGAAGCCAATATCGTAGTTGTTGATCTCCGTAACGATGATGTTCTGGAGCTCATCTGCCGTCTGGAGATTCAGGCACCGCGCCATATTGACGAGCGGGATTGCCTTGCCGCGGAGCGTAAACAGTCCGTCAACATAGGGATGTGCCTCAGGCATTGCTGTGACCGGGGTACGCGTAATGACCTCACGGACCTTTGCGACGTTGATGCCGTAGTTCACCTTCCCAATGCTGAACTCGACAATCTCAAATTCGTTCGTTCCTGTCTCAAGCAGGATGCCTTTTCTCTCTTCTGCAACCGTATCTGCCATTTATCTCTCTCCCCCATGCTTGTAAACATTGTTTGCTATGCTCTCTATTCGCCCTTTAGAAAAAAAATCCTGCCTGTTTTGATAAAAATCTAGGACTTTTTGTTTTTCTCGGATAAATACGTCCATCCATCACGCTGCTCAATGAGCCCCTCCTTTAGCAAGCGACCAAGTGCGCGCTTGAATGCTGCTTTACTGATATGAAAGCGATCCTGAATGACCTCCGGCGATGTTGCATCAGTGTATGGCATCCTGCCGTTATGTTCGTTCAGGAGAGCGAGGAGCCGATCTGCGTCTTCCTGTTGTGCCGTTTCCTTTGGTGGGCGCAGGGAGGCATTCAGTCGTCCGTCCTCGCGCAGGTAAGTCACACGCATTTCGACGGTTTCGCCGACACGCGGCCGTTTGGGAATCTCGCGGTGGTCGATAAAGACAATATAGCGTTCTTCGGTAAAGAGAAATGCACCGCGTTCCGTAATATTGTAGACGGAACCTTTCAGGCGGTCTCCTACACGCACGCCTTCGGCGGGACGTGAGGCGCGGCGCAGCTCATCCTCGACCTCCATGGTTACGGCAAGGCGTCCTGATTTGTCGGTATAGAGCTTTGCCCAGACGGTCTCACCGACTTGCGGACGGCCTCGCATCCCTGCGAAGGGGAGAAAGATACCGCGCTCAGCCCCGACATCGAGAAACGCACCTTCCTTTGTGACGTTGATGACGCGCAGACGAGCGACCTGCCCCTCCTTCATGCGGGGCGTCCGCATGCTCGCAGTGAGGCGGCGTTTTGGATCGAGGTAAAGGAAGACGCGAACGCGATCACCAATCTTGACGGGCGCTGTCTGCTGAACATGGTGCAGCAGGATGTCGTCACTGGTGTTCCCGGTCTCTGCGTCCAAAAATACGCCAAGTTCACTCTCACGTACAGCGGTGAGTTCGGCGACCTGACTCGGACCGTATTTGCATGGGCGTTGGTTATGCTCCGTTTTTCGCGTTCTTTCCTGCATCTTTCCTATTCCTCGTATGGCGTCAGCTTTGCATCGCCCCACAGGCGTTCCAGCGCGTAGTATTCGCGTGCATCCTGCTGGAAGATGTGCGCGACGGTATCGCCGTAGTCGAGCAGAACCCACTCTCCTTCACGATAGCCTTCCTTGTGGAGGAAGGAAATGCCCGCTTCCTCCATTTTTTCTTCAATGTTATCTGCAATTGCGCGCACCTGTGTTGCGGTATTCGCCGAGCAGATGACAAAATAGTCATTCGTTGACGTCAGACCGATCATGTCCATCTGCACGATATCGCGTGCTTTTTTTTCATCCGCCGCCGCGCAAATCACACGGCATTTTTCCTGCTCTGTCAAGCTGTTCCCTCCTGTTACTCCGCACCCGTCGTCTCCGGCGGGAAAAGTTCATGAATAATTTCATCCGTTGCCGCGCGATCCATGATCCAGACGGTATCATCGCTCCGTGAGAAATCACCGGGCAGCATGATTGTGCGCGGCGGATCGCTGCTCAGTTTCCGAATGACATTGCCAATGTGCACGGAGTCAAAGAGCTCCGCACTGGTTGTGACATTTTGTTTCAGGATATCTGCGATGGTCGGGATCTTTGGCAGTGTATCGACGCGCAGGAGCTTGGCATAGAATGCCTTGACAAATTTCTGCTGCCGCTGTGTCCGCCCGAGATCGCCGAGGTCGTCGCTCCGATAGCGCAGATAGTGCTCTGCGCTCTTTCCGTCCAGATGGCGATACCCCTGCCGCATATGGATCGAAAGCTGCGCCTCGGGATCGTCATAGTCCATGTTCTGCTCGATATAGAGGTCGATACCGCCGACCGTGTCCACGATCTGTGCGAATGTCGCAAGATCGATGATAACGTACTGATGAATGGAGATGTCAAACATTTGGTTGATCGTCCGCACCATCAGGGGAGCTCCGCCGACGGCGTAAACATTGGAAAGTCTGGTTTCGCCTTTGTCTTGCGCCATGACCACCCATGTATCGCGCGGGATGTTGAGGATACGCACTTTGCCCGTTGCATTTTCCATGCTGATGAGGAGAATAGCATCGGCTCGTTTTTCCTCGTCGTTATCCATATTGACCGCATCATCCAGACCGAGTACCAGTACATTCGTATAGCCGTCAAAACGAACGTCAACCTCTCCACGATTTGCTTCCTGACGGATCAAGTATGCCTCATACATATCCCGCACGTCACGGTACGCCTGTACCCCCCATCCGATGACGTAGTATCCTCCGATACTGAGTGCTGCAAGGAGGATAATAGTGCAGATGAGGCGAATGATGCCGCGCAGAAATGCCATACGGCGTTTGCGTTTTCGCTGACTGCGGCGCTTGTTGATATTTTCACGTGAGTTTTCACTTTGTAATTGAGCAGCAAGTTCCTCTGCGTCGTATTCCGACATCATCCCCCCCTCTCTGTCCATGCAATAGAATCATTCAGCGTCGCTCAAGAAGAAGTTCATTTCGTGCCGTAACGGTATCCGGATGAATGAGCCCACCCTTCTGTGCAACAAAGAGAATGGACTCCGTCAGTCCGACCAGCATCATTTCATCCAGCGAGGCTGTACGCGCGAGTTCACGCAGATGCTCGACTTTGGGATAGGTGCGTGATGGCTCGATCATATCGGCATAGTAGATGATCTTATCCAGTGCCGTCATGTTCGTGCCGCCGACGGTATGTCGCCAGACCGCCTGTGCAATCACGGCATCGTTAATGCCGTAGACCTCGTAGATCAGATAAGCCCCCACATAGGCGTGGAGCAAAAGCGGCATGGCGGATTCGATTTTTCCGATGGGAATTCCGCGACGACGTGCCTCTTTTGGCAGTTCAGATGTCTCATAGACACGACCGCAGTCATGCAGGAGGCCCGCCACACGTGCGCGTTCTTCGTTCATGCCAAAACGGCGCGCCATTGTCGCCGCTGTCTCGGCAACCCCCAGAGAGTGCTTGTAACGGCTTGGGGTGAGCTGCTGCTCAAGAATGGCACGCATCTCCTCATAGCTCTTTGTCATGCTCACGATACAGCCCCCTGTCTTCAATATATTCCTCTACCGCACGCGGCACCAGATGCCGAATGGAAAGCCCTGCACGGATGCGTGTGCGAATCGCACTTGAGGAGATTTCCAAATGCGGCGTTGGCAGCACCTGAATGTGACTGCGCTCCTCTGCCGTAAATTTTTCTGCGAGCAGGAGCTCATCGAGTGGAACGCCCTGCCGCGTCGCCACGATGAACTGACAGGAACACAGCAGGCGTTTTGGTTCATGCCAATGATAGAGATCGTTCATTGCGTCCGCTCCGGTGATAAAGAACAGCTCCGCGCCGTCCAGTCGATGTTGGAGCTCCGCAATGGTATCCACCGTATAGGAAGGCCCTTCACGGCGCAGTTCGATATCCGATACCGAAAAACGCGGGTTTTCCTGTATGGCACACTCCGTCATGGCAAGCCGATCTTCGGGGGACGCTGCGCGCGTTCCATCCTTATGCGGCGGACGCGCAGACGGGATAAAGAGAACCCTGTCCAGGCAGGCTGCCGAGCGCACCATCTCTGCTGTGATGAGATGTCCCATATGAATGGGGTCAAATGTTCCGCCCATAATTCCAATGCGGCTTCCCACCTCTGTTCACCTCACAAATTGAAGAATCACGAGTACCAAAGCGGTGATGATGAAAAACGTGACAACCGCATACAGATAGTCGAGAATATCATGTCGTCCCTTTGCCGTTGCCGTATACTGACACAGTGTCCGAAGATATCCAATCAGGCGGTACATTTGTGGCACGTCCTCGTTGTCACAGCAAACATCGTCAGCGTACCTGTCCCTCACCGTAGACAAGATACTTTGTACTCGTCAGGGCTTCAAGTCCCATCGGGCCCCGTACATGGAGCTTCTGCGTACTAATGCCGATCTCTGCGCCAAAGCCGAATTCAAAGCCATCCGTAAAGCGTGTGGAGGCATTCACATAGATCGTCGAGGCATCGACACGCTGCTGGAAATCATGTGCCGCACGAATGTCATTGGTGACGATGGTCTCGGAGTGCCCCGTATTGTATCGATTGATATGTGCGATTGCCGCCTCCATATCTGTAACCATACGAATCGACAGGATGAGGTCGCCATATTCCGCAGACCAATCCTCCTCACTTGCCGCCGCAATGTCCGAGAGAATTGCACACGTTTTCGGGCAGCCGCGCAGTTCTACACCATCTGCATGGAGGAGCTGCGCCATTTGCGGAAGGAAATCCTCCGCAATCTTCTCGTGTACCAGAAGGGTCTCTGCGGCATTGCAGACAGAAGGTCTCGAAACCTTTGCGTTTTCCACAATGCGGAGTGCCATCGGGATATCTGCCGCACGATCCACATAGATATGACAGACGCCGGCTCCCGTCTCTATGACAGGGACGGTACTGCTCTCGACAATGCGGCGAATCAGACCAGCCCCGCCGCGCGGAATGATGACATCGAGCAGTCCTGTCAGATGTGTCATGACATCGACGGCGGCGCGTTCCTTCATCGCAAGCAGCTGGATTGCTCCCTGCGGAATCCCCGCCGCATAGGCGGCGCGCGAAAGCACCTCTGCGATGGCAAGATTCGAGCGCAGCGCATCGGAACCGCCGCGCAGGAGAACGGCGTTCCCGGCTTTCAGACAGAGGCCGATCGCATCTGCCGTCACGTTCGGACGAGCTTCGTAGATCATACCGACGACACCAAGCGGCACGTGCATACGACGGATCTCAAGCCCGTTCGGACGGCGCACCGAATAGTCCTCTCTTCCCAGCGGATCTGGGAGGGCTGCGGTCAAACGAAGTCCTTCTGCCATAGAGGCGATACGCGCCTCGTCAAGACGCAGACGATCCAGATAGGACGCACGCATTCCGGATGTTTTGGCATCCTCCACATCTGCTGCGTTTTCATGGAGGATTTTGTCTCTGTGTGCCATCAGGGCATCCGCCATGGCACAGAGTGCTTTGTTGCGTGCGTCCGTCCGAAGTGCTGCGAGGCGATAGGAGGCTGCCTTTGCTGCCTCTGCCTGCGCGCGAATCTCCTGCTCTATCACCATGAACACTCCTTATACCATCAGAACCATATTGTCCCGATGAATGATCTCCTCATGTGCATCGTCTGCTACGAGCTCATGAAAATCCGTTGTTCTGTGTCCCATCAGACGCATCACATCTGCGGCATTATAGGCTGCAATGCCGCGTGCGATCTCCTGTCCTGCGGGACTGAGGACGCGCACCGTCTCACCTGCCGAGAAGTTGCCGTATACCGCTGTCACACCGACCGCCAGCAGGCTTGCCCCGCGCCGCATGGCGGCAATACAGCCCTCATCCACGAGAATCTCACCCGTGAGACGCTTTCCGAATGCAAGCCAGCTCTTGCGGGTCTTGAGGTGCGCCTCGCGCGCGGGAAACAGGGTTCCGATCTCTTCCCCGCATAGGATGGAACGGATGATACCGTCCTCATCGCCGCGTGCAATCACCATTGTTACCCCGGCGTTTTGGGCAATCCTTGCAGCTTCGATCTTGGTCTGCATACCGCCCGTTCCCTGCGCAGAGCCGGCACCGCCGGCAATCCGCTCGATCTCCGGCGTGATCTCCGGAATCTCGGAGATGAGCTGTGCTGACGCATCTGTGCGCGGGTTCGCCGTATAGACACCGTCAATATCCGAAAGGATGATGAGCGCATCCGCATCAACAAGCGCGGCGACGACAGCCGACAGATTATCATTGTCCCCGATCTTGATCTCGTCGACGGCAACAGCATCGTTTTCGTTGATGACGGGGATGACATTCATCCCGAGGAGTGCGAGGAGCGCATTGCGTGAGTTCATATACTGGTGGTGGCGTGCAGCATTCTCCTTTGTGAGGAGAATCTGTGCCATTGTCCGTCCGTACTCATGGAAGAACTTCTCATAGATGTGCAAAAGTGTCCCCTGCCCGATTGCGGCAAGTGCCTGTCGCGCGGGAATGTTTGCGGGACGCTCTTTGAGACCGAGCGTGTTCATCCCTGCGGCAATTGCGCCGGAGGAAACGAGCAGGATATCCTTCCCTTGATTTGCTTCATCGATGAGTTCGCGTACGAGATGCTCCATGCGATGAAGATTCATCCCGCCCGATGGATGTGTGAGGGTACTCGTCCCCACCTTGACAACAATGCGCTTTGCCTCACGCAGACGCGCTCTTGCATTCATAGTTCGATCCTTGGCTTATCAAAGTTGCGTCGGAAGAGAAGACCGTTTCTGCCGATGACCTGCACGAGGTTCGCGTCTGCCCGCTCTGCAAGCATGGTGATCGCATCCTCCGGTTCGTCCGGTGCATTTTGCAGGACACGAACCTTGATGAGCTCGCGTTTTTTGATGGCCTCACGCGCCGAGGCGACGACCGTCGGTGTCACACCTTCCTTGCCGATCATGACGATGGCTTCCTCCGTCATGCCGAGTGAGCGCAGTTTTCGAATCTGCTTACTGGTCAGCGTGTTTCGCAGCAAATCCTTTCCTCCATTTCTCAGTCTTGATAGTCGAATTCCATATCCCCGATACGAACCGTCATGCCCTCTTTGATACCGCGTGCACGCAGCTTTTCGTCCAAGCCTTTGAGACGCCAGATATACTGAAAGCGACGAACGGCTTCATCGTTGTTGAAGTTTGTCATAGCAACGAGCTTTTCAAGTGCCTTGCCGGACACGATGAAGTCTCCCGCATCATTGCGTGAGATCGTTACCTTCTCGTCATCTTCGGCATTTTGATCGAATACGGCAACATCATCTTCCTCTGCTTCGGGTTCGGGCACATAGGCATCCAGCCATGTACCAACGTGATCGATGAGCTCCTGTACTCCTGTGCGTGTTGCGGCAGAAATTGCAAAGAACTCTATCCCCTTGCGCTCAGCAAGCTCCTTCAGACGCGGCAAATGCTCCTCGGCAGAAGGCAGGTCAATCTTATTTGCGACGAGGATCTGTGTGCGTTTTGCGATCTTCTCACTGTAGCGCGCAAGTTCCTTGTTGATCTTGTAATAATCCTCGACGGGATCGCGCCCCTCAATGCCGGAGGCATCGACAATGTGCAGAATCAGGCGCGTGCGTTCCACATGACGCAGGAAATCGTGCCCAAGACCAACGCCATCTGCGGCTCCCTCAATGAGCCCCGGGATGTCTGCCATGACGAAGCTCTTTTCATAGTCCGTCTGCACAACGCCGAGCACGGGCGTCAATGTCGTAAAATGGTAGTCCGCAATCTCAGGGCGTGCGGCAGAGCAGGATGCAACGAGGCTCGACTTGCCGACGCTCGGATAGCCGACAAGACCGACATCGGCGAGCAGTTTTAGTTCCAGCCGCAGCTTGCGGCTTTCGCCCGGCTCGCCGAACTCGGCAAACGACGGTGCACGGTTTGCAGAGTTTGCAAACTTCGCATTGCCGCGTCCGCCGCGTCCACCGCGTGCAATTACAGCCTCCATGCCGACCTCAGTGAGATCGGCAAGTACCTCCCCCGTCGCATCATCCATCACAATCGTACCGGGCGGGACATCGACATAGAGATGCTGGGCGTTTCTGCCAAACTGGTTCTTATGTTCGCCGTTTTCACCGTTCTTCGCGTTAAACTTACGATGAAAACGAAACGAGAGGAGCGTATTCAGGTTGCGGTCGGCGCGGAAGATGACATCCCCACCGCGTCCGCCGTCTCCGCCCGACGGACCGCCCTTTGGCATAAATTTTTCATGGCGGAACGCGGACTTTCCATGTCCGCCGTCTCCTGCCTTCACCGTGATCTGTGCGCGGTCTATGAACTGCATACGTCCCCCTACATAAGAAGCTGCTTTCGCAAGTGCAGCATTTCACTTGTGAAAACAGCTTCTAAAAGAGCCTGTACCCATCACGGGCACAGGCATCCACATATGACAAAGTTATACAGCGGCCTCCGCAAGCGGATACACACTGATCTGGCGCTGATGACGCCCTTTGCGCTCAAAGGCAACCTTGCCGTCGATCTTTGCAAAGATCGTATCGTCCTTGCCGATGCCGACATTGTGCCCCGGATGGAAATGCGTGCCACGCTGACGAACGATGATGCTGCCTGCTGTCACGTGCGTGCCTGCCTGCTCCTTCACGCCAAGACGCTTGGAGTGGCTGTCGCGACCATTGCGGGTCGAGCTGACCCCTTTTTTATGTGCAAAAAGCTGCAAATCAAACGAGAACAATCTGTTCACCCCTTTACTTCCTGAATTTGAATACCCTTTGGACTGATCTTTTCAATCTCTGCAAGACCCATATACATGGTCCGCAGAATCGCTTCGGTACAATCATTCGGTGACTCGACGAGCCGCATTTCGAGATTTCCACTCGCAATGTCATAGTTGACGGTGCGATGCAGATGCTCCATGATGCCAAGAAGCGCAGATTGGGTTAGAGCAGATACGCCGGCACAGACAATATCCTGTCCGTGCTTCGCCGTGCCGCTGTGTCCGGTGACACGATACCCCGTTATCAATCCATTTTCATTCGTGAGGATTTCAACCGAAATCACGCATTACGCCTCGATCTTCTCGATAACGACCTTCGTGAACGGCTGACGATGACCCTGACGCTTGCGGTAATTGGACTTTGCCTTGTACTTGAAGACCAGGATCTTCTTGCCCTTGCCGTGTGCCACAACTTTAGCCGTCACCTTCGCGCCGTCCACCATCGGACGTCCGACCTTGACGCTGCCGTCGCTCACAACAGTGAGAACCTGATCGAAAACGACAGCCTCGCCCTCGCCCGCCTCAAGCTTCTCCACAAAAATGGTATCACCCTCAGCGACCTTGTACTGCTTGCCGCCCGTCTTTACGATTGCATACATGAAAACACCTCCCTATATGGTTACTCGCCGACTACGGTTCGGTAAGACCGATTCGATGACCTCGTCGTGCGGTTGGGGATGGGCTCACGCCCAACCAGGCTATACGCCTACGTTAGTGGATAATAGCATATTCGTGTAATGCTGTCAACCCTTGATCCACGGTGCTTTCATGTAAATTGACACAGCACATAACTCATGCAGCAGCCCCTTGCATGTATTCCGACGAATTGATTGTCTACCCGCGTACCGCCTTCATAACCACCGAGAGCAGTTTTTCCTCTGAGGGAACTTCGGAAAAAGAAAGCCCTGCTGCGGTTTGTGGTACACTCCGGCCGCGTCGGTTGAACCAGACCGCATTCCATCCTGCTTCTACAGCACCTGCGACATCCAGATCAAAAGCGTCGCCGACATAGAGAAGCTGTGCCCCATCCACCTCCATACGCTCCGCCATCAGCTGAAAAATGCGCTGATCCGGTTTGTGGAATTTATGATCGCCTGAGATGATGATCGTCTCCTCCTTCATCCATTTGGAGATGCCGAGGGAGGCGATTTTTTTTCGCTGATGGGCGGACTCACCATTGGTGATGATACCGAGCTTCACGCGTGTGCGGAGATCGGTCAACAGCCGCATCATGATCGGCGACAGTTTAATCTGATACTGAAGCCCCATGTAGACACGCTGAAATGCAAGTGCCTGCGCATCCGTCGTCTGAACATCGGCCTCCTGGAGTGTCATACGGATGCGATAGATGTAGAACTCATCCATACTGATTTTTCCGGTCTGCGATTCCTCAAACCGCTCATCGCTGTATTGACGAAATGACAGAAAAAGTGCGGGCAGGTCGAACTCGGCGCGCTCCCCATAAAGCCTTCTCATAGCTGCATAGAAAGGCTGCGCCATATCGTACAGCGTGTCGTCAACATCAAATACTACACCTCGTATGTTCATAATGTCCTCATTTCATACAATAGATGCATCAAAAGATGGTGCGTCTGAATTTATCTGAGATTCCCTCAGTTCATTCGAGTTCAACTATA
This sequence comes from Centipeda infelix ATCC 43532, assembly GCF_000234095.1. GTDB lineage: Bacteria > Bacillota > Negativicutes > Selenomonadales > Selenomonadaceae > Centipeda > Centipeda infelix. The sequence continues at coordinate 450,349 of NZ_JH376797.1, read as the reverse complement.
CCATATTAACATTGTTTTGTAACCCCTGTATTTCAGCCTTTTTCATTCTTTCTATTCTACGGATTCTCCATATTCTTCATCTTTTTCGAGTTTTTCGGGGTCAAATGAGGGTCAGGGGATCTGTTGTCAAAATGGAATATCGTCGTCATCGGAAGACATGACTTGCCGGAAGAGAGATTCATCCCCCAGCTCCTCCTCCTGGATCAGCTCATCTGGATCCGTTGCCATAGAATTGAGTGCATTTGCATCAACCATAGATGCCTGTTTCGGTGTCAGGAAGTCCACTGTAGCTGCAACAACCATCGTTGCGTATCTCTTTTGTCCATTTTTATCGTCATAAGACTTTGCGTCCAACCGACCGGATACACTGACAAGCTGTCCCTTGGATAAGTGCTCCTTGCAAGTTTTTGCCAACGCTCCCCATACCTCGATCTGGAAATAGTTGACGGGATAATTTCCCTTTTCATCTTTTTTGAAGCTCTTACGAACAGCAAGCGGAAAATGAATAACGTATTTGCCACTCTGCGTAATGTGTTCGCTGATTTCCGCTCCGAGACGACCGCTTAATGCAACTATATTCATGATGCTCCTCCTATGAATAGTTTAAGAATTATTGTGATACTTTTACGAACTGAAAACAGATTTGATGTATGTATATGAAGGTTTTAGTATGAATTGTGATGCGCTTATGACATTTTCATAACCTATTAGGAAACCGTCTGATGGTTTTCAGATTTTCTCCTAACAGGTTATGAGAACAGCTTCCTCATTTCGTCTGTGCGCCACATTTGTCGCACGCGCCGGAATGATCCTGACGATGCCCGCAGTTTGGGCATTCATATATAGCCATATGCACCATTATATCTCACCTCCTCCCTTCTGTTCCATGTCTCCGTCATGGAAGATCCGGAAGACCACTTTTATCCCAGATTGGGGCTGCTCCGCAGCGATCAGAGCAATACCAGAAATACGCACCTTTTTTCTTCTTACTCTCAGCTCTTCTTAAATACCCCTTTCCACATCCAGGACACTTCACAATCACAGGCTTATCCTTATGGTCTGCAAATGTAGCATTGCAGCCCTCCCGATCCTCACATGACCAGAACGTCCCGAATTTTCCTTTGATTTGACGTAATTTCTTTCCACAGGATGGGCATTTATCTGTATGCCGTTCTTCTTTCTTGACGGTGAAATCAGGCTTTCCTTTTTTATCTGGTGCCGTCGTTTTACAGTCCGGGTAGCCAGAGCACCCCCAAAAATTACCCAACTTTCCTTTACGAAGACGCATTGTCTTTCCACAGTTTGGACATATTGGAAGATCCTTGTTGGTCTGCATCTGCACATTCTTCGCATCAGTAAGCAATGAATTGAGAATATCGACTTGCTTCGTCAAAAAAGAATTCAGAGGAATAGATCCATCTGCGATGCGATCCAGATCGGCCTCCCATAATGCCGTTGTATCTGGATATGTAATTTTGTCCGGCAATATGGATATGACCATGCGCCCCATGTCAGTAGGGACGAGAAATTTTTTCTCTGTTGTGACAAAACGGGCTTTCTTCAGTCCCTCAATAATTCCAGCACGCGTTGCCTCTGTGCCGATCCCTTTACACTCCTTTAGGCTTGCTGCCAACTCCTTATCCTTGACGTATTTATGGATCTCCTTCATTGCCTGAAGTAGCGTAGCATCTGTGAAACGCTTCGGCGGTGTTGTAATTTTCTCCTTGACTGTCCCCTGTTCATAACGTACAACATCACCTTCTGCAACGGCTGGAAGGACAGGAGCCTCCTCATCATTGTCATCCGAATCTTTTTTTTCCTTCTGGTAGATTTCCTTCCAGCCCATTGCCAGGATTGTTTTTCCGTTTCCTGCAAATTCCTCGTCCGCACAAGAGATCACAACTTTTGTTGCTTGGTAGATATGGATTGGATAGAACTGTGCAAGGTAAGCTCTGGCCACAAGAAGGTAGAGTTTCTTTTGCTCATCGGACAGTTTTGCCATGTCCACAGGAACAGTAGTGGGGATTAAAGCGTGATGCGCAGAGATCTTCGCATCATTCCATGCACGAGATACAATCTGTGGATCAGCACGCTGAGAAAACTCGGCCAGATGATCTTCTTCGATGTTCCCCATGTTTTTTAGAATAACGGATGCATCGCCCATCTGATTGGTCGGAAGATATTCGCAATCTGATCGCGGATATGTTGTCAGCTTCATCTCATAGAGTGACTGCATTGTGTCAAGTACCTGCTGCGGTGTCAGACCGTATTTCCGACCTGCTTCCACCTGCAGCGTGGACAAACTGTATGGAAGGCGCTGTCCCTCCTGCTTTTTCTTTTGCTCGACAACAACAATCTGCGCACCATCTCCATGGTTCGCCGCTGACTGGATTTTTGAAAGAAGACCATCCGCAATATCTTTTGAAAGCAGCCGATTCTCCGAATCAAGCCCTTCCATATCCGGCTTGAACTTCCACATGGTTGGAATCTGACCGTTTTCATGCTGCCAGATCACCTGCAGCGCATAGTGTGTTGTCGGCTTAAAATGTTGTATTTCTTCTTCCCTGCGTACAACGAGAGCAAGCGTCGGCGTTTGGACGCGACCAACATGAACAACGGAATCATACCCAGCATCTCGGCTCTTGATCGTATAGGCGCGTGAAAGATTCATGCCGACGAGCCAATCTGCCTGGCTGCGAGCGAGGGCACTGTCGCGGAGACCGATATAATCCTTGTTGTCGCGCAAGTCTCCAAGCGCCTGTACCACGCTTTTCTGATCCAGTGCGTTCAGAAGAATTCGTTTCACTGGCTTCTTGTTTCCGATATGGAGCAAAACCTCATCAATCAGCAGCTGCCCCTCACGATCAGGATCCCCGGCATTGATGATGTAGTCCGCTTTTTTTGTAAGCTCCTTGATAATCTTAAATTGCTTTGCAGCCTCTTTTTTGACTTTCAGCTTCCATTTCTCGGGAACGATGGGAAGATCATCCATCACCCATTTTTTATAGCGTTCGTCATATTCGCCTGGATCGTATTGCTCCAAAATATGACCAAAACACCAGGTAACAATGTCTTGACCGTTGTTTATCTCGATGCAGCCGTCTTTGAAAACTCCCTTTCCAAGATTTTCTGCAATCGCTCGGCCTAGACTTGGCTTTTCGGCAATAAACAGTCGCATATACAAAGCCCCTTTCAGGATAAGTATATCCCAAAAAGGGGCTTGAAAATCCTATCATTTTTCAAAGTCAGATCAAGTTATATTCCTTCAACTTCTCCAACCCCATGCTTTGGTCGATGTAATGACTCTCGTCATAGTCAAGTGGCCATGATTTTTGCGCTTCAAAGACATGAACGTCATTGGAATCGTCGCCCTCTTCACCTATATGAGATTTAACAAATTCTGTCATTGGTACATCAATAGCTCGTTCGATATATCCCAGCAAAAAAAATTCACGTGTCGGTCCGCCCTCGGTCACAAGTTTCGTAAAATGTTCGTGTCCTTTTTTCACATAGCATTCGGCTTCTACCTGCTCAATGGTAAGCCCGCGCATTTTGATAAAATCATTTAGCTTTTTTGCATTCACCCAGTACTGCATATCAACGCCTCCTATCACCTTATATGATCATTGTTCTTTTTGTAATTGTTACATGCTTCTTGAAATGTTTTTCCCAATGTAATCAGGAACTCTTTGACTGCTCGATCCATATCACGTTCTGCCGAAATACCTTTGATAAAATCATCCAGTCGCATAGAAACCTTTTCGTCCTTAAATAGATCCCGACTCATAATTGTGCGCAACCCCAAATCACAAGTAATATGAACGGTATCTCTTTGGGGAGGCATGATCTGAACCTGCATAAACCGATTTTGCATCTCTGTTTGTTCAAATCGACATTTTTCAACATAACTATCAAGAAAGCCGCTTTGTATGAATTGACATCTCTTAAAACGCGAATGATCAAAAACACATTGCATAAAGGCTACATGCGAAAACTTGTTATCAAAAAACTCGGTATCAGAAAGATTTGCATACACGGGATTCATATCGAAAAAACGATTCCCCGACATTTTACATTGTTTTACAGTGTCGATATTATCAAGGCTTGCTTTATGAAATGCGTTTCCCTCGAATTCACAGGCTATAAATTTGGATTTACTAAAGCGCGTTTCATAAAATTGATTATCAAGCATTAAAGTAGTGGATATGCGTGCAAGAGACAGGTTTGCCTTAGACAGATCACAATTCTCAAAGCATACTTTGAGAATTGCAGCTTGATTCATCTTCGCACCTGTAAAATCACAATCCTTAAAATGCAGCCGTTCCATGGAAACGCCCGATAGGTCGGCTCCACGAAAAATTATGGAGTGAAACGGATGAATTTCATTGGGGGAGCAAAAATCAAATCCACGCAAATCGCAATTTGTAAAATCTGCTTGTTGGCCGGATTCGTGATTCGTTTTCACCCACAGATCATGATCGCTTAGAATCTGGCGCACCTCGTCTGGAGATACCTGCCGTTTTTCCATATATTATCACCCTCGCCGCATTTTTGTCAAAAGCTACTGCATCGTATTTTCGGACGCATAAACATTCTCCTGCGGAGATGGCGAAGAGTCGCCCACAGAAGGATTCTCCTCGGGAAAAGCTTCCGAGGATTCTTCTGCGGATGCTTCTTGCGATGGCAACGGCGGTAATTCACTGGAGCGCGATTGCAGCCATGCAACTACATCCTCAACGGGTATGCGTGCGAGATCAATCGAACTTCTGTTTTTGTTCAGGGCAGCTTGCAGCGCGTCTGTCCATTTTTTATTCTGTGCGTTGTTGATCTCACTCATTTCTTTTCGTATTTTTTCAATACGTTCCTCGGTATCCTTTTTCTTTGTCAGCAAATCCTCCAACTGCTCTTGTTTTTTTGCAAGACGATCCATCGCATTCTTTTTTGCCATTGTAGAATCATTTCCTTTCCGTCTCTGATTGCCCTAAATTATGCATGGAGGCAAATCCACCGGACGCAGCCATTTTCCCATGCTGGCACAAATAGTCGCGGTTCATAACAAACAGCAGATATAGATCGTTCTCATTGTAGGAATCCAGAATACCGGCTTCCTCCGCAATGAGACCGACACGCAAAAGCTTTTCGTATCGAATTCTTTTGCGCTCTTTATCCATATCTGCCGAAACCACATCCATCTGCTTTTTGGTCTCAACCAGCTGCCGCTTCAAGCGTGCCAGTTTCTGCTGATTGCTCTCCACTGCCGCCACATCCTCCGCCGCCAATGTTACGATTCAATCAGAGTATACCATGCACGCTCCCATTTTTTTCAAAATGGGAATCAAGTTTCCCGTTTGTTTCCCACTTTATTGTGCCTGTTTTGATAGAATGGGAGTAACTGAAGTTACTCTAAGCTCACTTATGCATTTCAGCACGCTGAAACGCCGTTCGACCCAATTCTTACGCCGCTTCGCGGGCGAATTTTTTTGTCGGTCGCCTACGCTCCCTGAACCTGCCGTTGGCAGCTTGGCGCTATCGCTTATCGTCGCTCCGCTCCGAAGATTTTCACGACCTGCCGGGGAGAATAAAAGCAGCATGGCTTTATACCATTTTACCGTCAAGAATGACAAGCGCCCAAAGACGAAAACGCAGATTTCAGCCGTCGAACACTCGGACTATATCAACCGTGAAGGAAAGTTTAAGAACATAGATGAACGCCAACCTCAGAGCATGGATAACGTCATCTCATCAACTCGAAAAAAAGACGCGATTGATGGCCGGACTGTTCTGCTTTATTCAAGTCCCTACGGAAAAATCACCAATACAGAAAAAGGGATTGTCGTCACGGATGATCCATCCTATGACACAATCGCCACTGCTCTCATGGTCGCAAAAGAAACCATGACAGAGCCTTTGATAGTGAACGGCAGTCTGGCCTTCAAAGCAAAATGTATCCATGCTGCTCTTTTGTCCGATCTGCCAGTCACTTTCAAAGATGCGAATATGCAGAGCATCCTTGAAAAGAAGCGAAAGGAGAAACAGGATGAACGAGAACGATTTAGAGAACAAGGTGGACGAGTTGTCGTCCGCAAGAACATTCCAAAGCCCGACATTGACGAAAATCAGCGTGGAAATGCCAAAGCTGCTTCCATCGGAACCCTACCCACAATGCGTCAACTGCCCAAACTCTCTGTGGATGGCACTCGATCAGAGGACGCTGCGCTGTTGGTGTCAAGCGATGAGAGTGGTCAGTTGGGACACGACGGAGCCACACACAATACCTTTATGCGATGGGATTTATCTGACGGACGAAAACAGTATGCTCGAGGAACCGCAAGGCGAATCCTAGATAACATCGAAAGCAACATGGATACGATATACGCACAACGTCATGTTGAGTATATCAACCGTGAAAAGGCGTATTCAGAGCGCGGAGATTGCGTCTATAAGCAGCACCATCTTCCAAAATGGGCGAAGGATTCGCCCAGCGTCTTTTTTCGAGCAGCAGACCGCTACTCTCCTAAAAACGCAGCTCGTTATAAAGATCTGGAATTTGCATTACAGAATGAATTGACCCTTGAGCAGAATTTAGAGATCGTCAACAGATTCATCCAAGAGAACCTGCCCGATCACTACTACTCACTCGCCGTACATGATAAAATTGGCGCAATGTCCGATGGGACGCATAATCTTCACGTTCACCTGGTATTCTCCACGCGGCTGGTCGATGAGGTCGAAAAAAAGAAAGAGCGGAAGCGATCCGCTTACTTTCGCTATCCGCTGCGTGAGAACGTAAAAAACAAAACGGAAGAAGCGATGCGCAGCCATGGAGCACCCATAGATCGCAAATGGGCAGACCGTACCTATGTCCCACATTTACGGGCTTCCTATGAAGAAATCGTAAACAGTGTATTGGAGAAGTACGGACACAGCGCAAGAGTTGACCATCGCAGCCTCAAAGCCCAGGAACAGGAAGCCCGCATGAACGGAGATCTTGTACTGGCAAATCTTTTGAACCGTATTCCGGAGGAGCACATCAGTAAGCATGGCGTGCTCGAGGACAGCAATCCGCAGGTGCAGCGCATCAAGCAGTATCGTGTCCACAAGAAAGAATATCAAGACTTGCTTTTTGCTGCCGAGCTTGTTGCACATGGAATGGAGGAAGATGAGCGAAAAGAGAAGACAGGGCGGCTCAAGAAAAACATCAAAGCAGTCGTATCATCAAATGAGTTCATCGAGAGCGAAAATGACGCAACCTCACACATTGGCGAACTGCGGGATAGTTTCGTTGAGGCCGTACATGCCCATGAGCACCTGCAGCGGATGCTTATATCCGTTGCTGATGCACAAGAAAATGCGAAAATCGAGTATATGACGGAGGAGGAGAAAGATGCGTATCAGACGTATAAAAAAATCCTGTCGGACATCCAGCGATGGACGGAATTCAAAGAAAATCTGGAAGAGCCTAAAAATCCGACAGATGAAGAACTGGCCGCCTATCGACAGCTCTTGCCGGCACTCGATGAAAAGCTATCAAACCTTCAACATGATAAATACCTGCTCCAAGATAAAATAGACGCTTTAGAAATCCGATTGAAGAATACGGACATACAGAAACAGATTCAACTAATTACGCACAAGACGTTGCAAGCTAATGCGCAGATTCGCAAAAAACTCACAAAAGCCGAGCAGAACTTGGAAATATCTATGCGGGCATTGGAGCAAGGATTATTCGCAGAAACGCACGCAGAAAATCAGCAGGATACCTACACAACGCATCAGCTCTATTCCATCATACGAAAACGATTTTATGGCTACAAGAAAGAAACGGAGCGATTGCAAAAACAGCTGGAAGCTGCGAAAAAGAAAGTCCTGTCTATGGATCGTGCATTGCAGATGGCAAGCAATATCTATACGAAGGGCGGGCTGAAAAAATTGCGCGAGGATCTCCGAGAATTGAAAAAGCAGGAAGGCTATCTGCAGAACGATCAAGCAAAATTGGAGCAAGATATTGCAGAATTTCGGAAACTGCCAGTTCCGGCATCTGCGGATCGCGACCGATACACAGAATATCAGGAACGATACCGCGCACTCGCTTCTCGTCGTGATGACCTGAATCAAAGAATCCGTGATTTAGCAAACCGCAAGATCGAATTGGAGCAACAGAAAAAGAGGCTGGCAACACAGATTGACTCACCGCAGGGAAAGGCGAAAATCAAAGATATTGCTCTTGGGATCATAAAGAAAAACGCCCCTTATCAAGAACAATGCGATGCGTTGCAGAGGCGCCTGGAACGTGCGACAGAAAAAATGAACCGCGCAAAACTGCAAATGGAGGCACTCGCAAAAGCCGTGCAGGGCGATAAGCAAAACGCGCAACAGTATAAGGTATCTGCCCCTGTAAAAGCCAAAGACAAACCGGCTATCATCGCCGAAGCGGTCTCCGGAAACTCACATTATGCGAGTTTGGTTGCAACCATGCGGGAGGATAACTCTGCGCTCAAAACATGGACGCTCATGTCCGAGGCCGCCAAGGCAGAAGAAGCAAACAAACAAATCTACCGTGATCTATAACCAACATACAAAAAGAAGCCCTTTCTATGTGAGAGGGCTTCTTTGCATCAAGCAGCAAGCGAAATTTAGAACCGTATGCGCGTATTGTAAGTTTTCCCACCTTTTTCGTCAGGGCTGCGCGTCAGCATAATATGTGTCCCTGGCCATGTAATGAGGGTTGCGTATCCGGCATCATCAATGTTACAGCCTTCAACCTGGCCATCGTTGCCGAGTTTTTGAGCGAGACGGGAACGCGTATAATCGAAAATTTCATCCAACAGTTTCTTGTCGTTGGTGAAGAATGCGACTTCTATGCTGATCACATTCGTCTTGTCTCCCATCACTTGGAACTCTTCCCGTAGAGATTTCTTTCCTTCAAGGATCTTCTCAAACAACTGCCAACGAGGCTTTATTTCCTTACGCTTCCAATTTGGCACATCTGTCCATGCCTTTTCAAAGTCTGCGTAAGGCATTCCGCGATATACCTCATAGATCTTCTGGGGATCGTTGGTAACGGCATCCACATCCTCCTGCCATGTTGAGGCAAACGTCGCCGGCATATAGATAAGCATACAAAACAACAACAAAACGATCTTCTTCATCACAGTTCCTCCTTTAAGTCTCCTATCCGTCGATAGAATGTAGACGGCTTCATGTTGGATATACGCATCGCCTCTTTTGTGGTAATCTCCCCGTTTCGCCATTGTTTTACAACATCTTGAAATTCCCTCGTAATCTCGACGCGCGGTCGCCCGAACCGAACCCCTTTCCGCTGGGCAATATTGATTCCTTCACGTTGCCGCATCCGGATTTTGTTGCGCTCCTGTTCTGCAACGTAACTCAAAAGACTGAGAAACTGATCTTCCATCAGTTTCCCCAATTCCCCCATTTCCCGAAATCGCCTACTGTCAAATAAGGATTCCTGCTCCAGTACCACAATATCAACGCCGATATTGCGTGTCATATCCTTCCATTCCTCAATGATCCCGTCATAATCTCGTCCGAGCCGATCTAGCGCGTCCAAATACAGCAGATCCCCCTCACGGAGAACCTGCTTCATCAACTGGTATGATGGTCGTGCAAAATCTTTCCCGCTTTGCCGATCGACAAAAATGAAGCGTTCTTCGATTCCGATGGCCAGCATCTTTTCAATCTGCCGATCAGGATTTTGTTTTTTATCAGAAACGCGGATGTATCCAATCTTCATTTTGCAAGTTCCCCTCCTTTGCTTAGAATTTTATCATATTTGTTTCAAAAACTCCATTGCACTTTTGGAATGCTTCAAAAGTGTAGATAGGACTTTTTGAAGCATATTTTATTGGCGATCTACAAACTCCTAAAAAGTATAGGTTTTGAAAGAAAAATCACCATGTTCTACGATAGGACACGGTGATTTTCATCTATATAATTGGCCGATATGGAATTATCTGCCCCCTCCACGTACAAACGCATGACCTTTTTCGTTGCAGCACTTGAGTGCCGGAAGGAGGATCAGCTCCCTTCTCATCATGAGCGACTTTTTCATGTACGCTTTTGATACATCCGACAGCCCTTCTGTGCGGTCGATGAAGTTGTCGATCTGCGCAGCAGCCGTTTTGATCCGAGGCACAATGCGCTGGATGGCCTGGCGCAGGTCTTCCGGCGGATTCTTGAAAAACTCATGATAATGAACGCGCCGCCCCTGATAGCGATATGCGGAACACAGATTGAATTCCGTGTTCTTAAAACCCGCAGCGTCTTCCAAAAGGGTTATTTTTTGCTCGTCAGAATACAAAGGGGAAAGAGCTGACCCACAATCATATACAGGCGCAGGGGACAGTGAACCGTCCTCCGACTGTATCAGCCCCCAATTATCCAGGTGTCGGTCACCATTTCCAAGCAGCGCATCTACGACAAACATATCCCAGAAGAAATTTTTTATCTGCGCCTTGTTTTTGATAGTCACATCCTCGTCAATGACCTTCATCACATCTTCAAGCGTTGTCTTTTTGCGCTTTTCACTGTCTGTTTCATGCAGAAAAAACTTGCTGAACTCGATCAGGCAGCCGGGCTTATCCTGACAGAACACCTCACAGGCAACAACAGTCTTTTCTCTCTTGCTGTTGGGCGGCGTTCCACGCCCCAAAAAGGTATTTTGCGATGGCATCCCAAGCATTTGAAAGATGTGACAGCCGATGTACTCCGAATAATGATTGTTGATATAACTCAGCGCCGTATGCTTCGGCGCACGGTTCGGATCGGGAAACTTCACCATGTAGAGTTTTCCCTCATACTCCATTGTCCATTTACTCTCAGAGCCACCGAAGCGGTTCGGCAACCATTTCACATCACGCAGATCAAGCATAAAGCAGCTCCCCAAAATACGTCAGCATTTCCTCACGATCGCTTGACGAAATATCCCCTTCTTTCATGGCATATTTCGTTTCGGAAAAGAGATGCCCCATTTCAGAAATCATAAAAACGCGGTTCTTCTCCTCATACGCCCGATAAAACGCAGTCATATATTCACAAAGCATCTCGTCATAATCCGACGGATTATATTTATATGTTATCTTCTCCATCATCCTCGCCTCCTATTCCAATTATAACGCGAACAAGGCAAAGGAGCAACTAATCTGATGCCTACCTTCCAGGCGGTAAAAGAGGGCTGCTGCCTTTAGGCAGACAGCCCCCGCGCGGATTCATTGATACCCTTCTGGAATGCCGTTATCGTTGTCCGTTTTCTCATCGCTCCTGGACAGGCTGCGGCTTGTTGACGGTTCCTCATGGTAAGATTCGTCAAGGATTGCCGCTTCCTCCGGAGAGCCTCCTCTCTGATCAGATTTTTCTTCTACATAGGGAGCAGAGTTCATCTGATTCCGGAAAACACTGTCCCGCACGGCTTTTTCGTACTCTTCCCAAATATCGACGATTGCCCCATTGCGCTGAAAAATCGCTTGCTGGATCAGGACACGAATCGACCGGCTGAAATTCTTCTGACGCGCAACAAACCGCTCAAACTCCTCCGTCCGCTCCAGAGAGACGGACTTGACAATCACGCTCTTTTCGTTGGCCATCGCTCTTATCCTTTCTCACCGCTCATCGCATTGTTCTTGAGAACCTGAAACAACTTACTGCTCAGGAATGCGTTGAGTCCATCAGCTTCGATAAACACTGCGTCCTCTGGATCATCAATGTATACGAGGCGGATCTTTGCCCTCTTGCAGAACGCAGAAAGCCGTTTCTCCAATGCATCGCGCATGAGGATTGAGCCGCCTCCATATACGGCCACAATATCTACCTCATTGTTCGCTCTTGAAAGAACCTGCTCGGCCATATTCAAAATATCCTCTGCTTCATCTTCGAGTGCCGGTATAAAATATGACATGGCCGCATCATGATACTTGTGTCCGGTATCGCGCACATAGCGCGAGAAGTCCTGACGGGTCACGCTTTGAAGCCCGAAGTCCTTTTTGAAGCTTTCCAGCACTCTTGTGATTGCATGGCCATTGCCGTTGAATGTTCCTGTGATGAAATCCGGCTTAAAGGCAATGCCTGTGGTGATTGGGAACTCCGTCGTCCCCTCGCCGATCGCAATGTGCAAGATACGCAGGGTCTCAAACTTCTTGGCCGATAGATTCTTGACTTGGTGAATCAGTTCCGGCCGATCCATGAAAGCGTGTGCAGCTGTGACCCCTTCCGGAATAGCTTTCACAAAGTCAAAAGAAAGGAATACAACGTACTCCCTTGCTCCTACATACACCGTAACGGTATGCTGCTTTCGCATGAACTTTTCCGCAAACTCTGCGGCTTTTGCCTTGGTGTAATAAGATACGGGAATCGCAGTTGCCATGTCGATACGCGCTTTGAGAGCCTCGCCCTCCTCCGGTAGCTGCCCCTTTTCCTTGAATGCGGTTGCAACTACTTCCCCAGCGATATGCGCAAGCGTGTTTACATAGACAATATCGCTGGACACCTTGTCATTATCGACACCAACGGTGATTGACCGGCAGCGTTGACCGCTGCTCATTGCATACGCCCCGACATAGTAGAGCGCACCATCCACAGAGACAATAAGATTGTCGTGGATATGTTTCAGGATATACTCCGGATTGAGTTCGTCTAAGTTCGTGAGTTTCCCGACACGCGCAAAGACATTCGGCGAGCTGATCCTCTGCCCGTTGATTATCAGATCCTGCTCAGAATTCCCGTTGTCATTCGCCACCATGAACTGCATAGAAAATCCTCCTTCATTTTCGTGGACAATCGTGAGTTACAAAAAATCGGTATACGAAATAATTAGCATATAACTAACTAATTATTTCGTATACCGTAAATATACATCTCGTTCATAAAGATGTCAAGGTAGATTATGAAATTTATATACATGCTTCACGAAAAGCATCATAATAATGAATGAAGCGGTTCATAAACAAGTCATAAGGATTCCTATACGGCTGTCAAAGGCTTAATAACGGAATGCGGATGAATCTTATGGAAGATGTCTCTCCCATAATTTGGATGACCGACAGCAAACGGATCATACCGATTTATGAATTCAATCGCACGGCATATAGGAATGTTCTTCGATATAAGTCTCCGAATAACTTCTACCGAAGTTTGGTCGTATATGCAACAACAATCTTCCTCCTGCAGTATATGATCAAGCACCTCAGAATAAACAAGGTAAAAGAGATCATGTTCATATGACGTGGATCTATGATATGAATGAACCGCTTTTACGGAATTCATTCGGCAGGAGAAATCAAGAAGCTCTGCTTCGGACAAAGCCTTGTTCCCAAGATTTTCTCCTGGAAATATTCCATAGAGAAGCAGTCCCTGCTTGGTGAACCGTTCATCCTTAATCAGACGTTCAGCGTAAACCTCTTGCGAAAGGCGTGAGAGTTTATGCGTATACGCTCTGGCCGCCTTTCGGTGTCCGCGAACACACATATCAAGAGCTATGCGTATATACTTTCTGGCCAACTGCAGAAGATGTCGCTTGTATGCCATAGAGCGATATGGGATGCTGGTAATAAAGGAGGAAAATCGCCGCGCCTTTTTATATATGCGGCATAGCCCAGGATATGTTTGATACAAACCTTCCATGTAGTTCTTGGCCGTGAAACAAATATGTTTGTAGTGATCGTGGTCAAATCCCTCGGCATGGGATAGGATGGTATCATATTCACGATGACCTGCTCGACTACGAAGAAAATACTCTGGCAACCATTGAAGGGAGCATGAAGGAAATACCAGATAGAGACGATCATACAGAATATCACGAATGATATTTTGCAGCAGCAGTTCCTCATCACACGAAAAAGGAAATCGCAGTGTTCCGGAAAAATTATGTCCATCTTCCCATACTACATGGTAACAGATGTATTCATACGTCGTCATTTCAATCCGTGTATTGTAGATGTGCAAAAAACGGTTTGCATCTTCGAAGGTCTGAAATTCCTTCCATTTCCCGAACCTATTTTTCATCCGAAATTCTATGCGTAAAAGATTGAGTGAATACTGCCCCATGGGAAGCACTCCTTTGAGAATGTTATTTCACATAAAATAGTATACTTCCTCAATCGTGTGATATTTCTTGTCTTTTTGCATAAACAGACAGATAAAACTTTCACCATACTTCCTATACATCCATGTCTTTGATATTTGATAATCGTCGATGAAGTTCATTCTCTGCCTGGTTTAGCACATCATGAATAGGTGCAAGCCATGAAAGAGTAAACGGGGTGTCATCTGATTTGGAATCCAGGCCGAAGACATAGGATTTCATTTCACGGTTGTGCAGTTCTTCAAACGATTGCAGTGCATTCCGATAGCCAGCTCTTGCTGACTGCGGAGCAGTTGGTGTGATGCGATAAGAGATGACGTGCCCGATTCCGTTAAATGTCTGAGACAGCTCTATCAAGTGATTCATTGCCTGTCTTTGATCTTCCTGATGATCTGCCCCATTCATACGCATATCAAACATCATATGAGAGATTGCCGTGCGTGTATCGTAAGCATCACATAATACATCCATAACTACATCTTCGATAACTGGGTAGCCAACCGTTTGAAGGGTTTCTTTTTCCTGCGGATCAAGCCGCTCTTTATCAAAGATAAAGTCTGCGCCGACATCTTCCAACAGCTCTAAAAACATGAGACGGGCAACTCGTATAGAAAAATCATCAAAAAAGGAAAGTTTTCTAATACAAGCGAAAGAATATGTCTTTTCGTTACTTTGTCGGCAACAAACGCCATAGTACATCTTTGCGACAATATTACGCCTTGTGAGGCAGGTCATGAGCATATACGCTTCATTGTTCGACAGATCCATGGTTTCGTTTGTAATAATGTATTCCAATGTACTCTCCTCCCCACGAAATACATAGACCGATAGAAAAAGCCCGCATTGTGCAGGCTTCATCGTTTTGTCTTGTAATTTCAGTCTTTCGGCAAGTCATCATCTGCCGGAAGGTCATCAATGTCGCCACAGATTACGGCGTAGATTTCTTCATCTGTCATCGGTGCCATGACTTCATCTCCTTTCAGCGCACAGTTGCCTGTTCCTGTTTTTTCTGAGGTTCGATCCCCTTCACAGCGACGATCAGCAATGTATTGGATGGTGCTTTGCCATTTCGCGCCAAGCTGTCAAATGCAGCCTCCGGCACAAAGGATTTGATTGCGGCCTTGACGTGGCTCTCCTGCCACTTCAATTCATTCAGAGCCTTCCTCGCCGCCCGGATGACATAGTTTGTTGTCTTGGAGGGCTGACGAACCTCCTTGGCAAGCAGCTGAATAAACGTCTTCTCATAGTCTTTTTCCGGCACAGGTGTCTGAATATCTGCCTTCAAGATGGCATCCAAACGCCGATGAGCTTCGAGACGAGCCTTCATATAGGTTTCGTAATCCAGATTGGAGAAATCATAGACTTCTTTTTTTGCTTGATAGCTCTTGTTCGCTGCTTCCTTTGCGTCCATAAACATCATGAAGTAGTTGCTGTCTTTGAATGTACCGCGCTCTGCCCGACGGGCGAGATAGTCGATCATATCATGCAGATATACATCACGACGCAGATCGGGGGAAGGAGAAAGCGCGGGAACGCCTTTCCCGGATAGATCTGCCATATTGAAGAATTTTTTTGTATACGGCTCTTTATCCTTTGTGAAAAGGACAAAGGTCACAGCTTTTGCCCCCTTACGGATGGCAATATCCGGATTCGCCCCCGCCTCTTTTGCCGGGATCCAGCGAGGATCTTTGCTCCCAATTTCCAACTGATGCTGGACGGCTGGAAGCATATTGGCGACCGGCGGGTAGAACGACTTGTCGTTTCCCTCTTTGTCCTTATACACAAGAACAGGAGCGCGAAGATGGCTCCGATCTTCGCTGGTCATTTGCCAAACAGCCTTGCCATCTGCGTGTGCCTTTTCCATAAGGGCACTGAAATCTTTGCTTGCCTCACTGACCAGCTCTTTTGTCGTCTTCTTTTCCGGCTGCTTCTTTTCTCCCTGCGCTTCCGTTGCCTGTGGTGCCTCTTTGCCGGCTTCCTTGCGCTGTTCCTCCGTGTTAAGACTGTTGGCGATTGCCTGTGCTTCCTTTGCCGTAAGCGCCTCACCGCGTTCCTGCTCTGCCGCGTTCAACTTGTCGACGATTTCCTGCGCTTTCGCTTTGTCCTTAAACCACTGACCCGCTTCTTCGCGGTTTCCACTGTAGTCGACGGCATCCACGTCCTTCTTACGTTGTGCCTGATATATCATTACACCCGCGACAGGGTCGATCGGGTTGCTTGATACAAACCACTCACTCTTCATGTTGCTCCTCCTTTGCGCACGCGCGGATGGGCGCATTTCCTTCTCTGTGTGCGCCTCAACATCGAGCCCCTGCTCTTTCTGGGGCACATATATGACAGGATCATACAGGCTGGTATAATCCTTTCCGTAGGCAAAATCCTCCCGCTGCTGCAGCATCTTCATTTCTTCCGTGACACTTGACTCCGGTTGAAGAAGGCGGGCTTCCTGGGCAAGTCTGTGGACAATACTGTCCAGATAGGAAACGATGAGCGAATCTCTCTCCTGCGGCGGAGAACGAAGAAATGTCCGTAGAGCTTCCTTGCCCACCAAGTGGTTTCTAAGGATTTCCCCAATTTCAATTATATTTCTCTTTTTCCCGATCAGTGTACGATTTGGTTCAATCTTGCTGCCAATAATGGAGATCGTTTTCTCCCCTTGTGCGGTACGGAGGATCGCCTTGTTCCCTTCGGGGCGAAGATCCAGTTCCATGACAGCACCGCCGATGAACGCGCTCTTTGCCTGGGGGCGTTCTCTTTCGCCTAGAGAATCGCTCCGCAAGACAACCTGGACGCAATGGAGATACTGTCGCTCGATCCGCAGCGTGTCATTCCGAAGATCGTATTGAACATTTTTATCCAGTTGAACTATATTGTTTGCTTCATCCGGCATATCATCGCCTCCTTTTTTATCAGTATAGCGAGATAATGCATTCTGAAATCCTATGATTTAGCAATCATAGACAATGACTTAAAAATCAGGCATTGGTTTTGATTTATAGGACTGATAGCCTGTATCTGCTTCATAGGATTGCAGCATGACCAAGTCATTTGGATCACCAGGGTTGAGAAGATGATATGTTCCGTTTAGCTGTTGCTCTGCTTGCTGCTGCGTATCGGCATTTTCCTGCATATGCCGAACATTGCGTATCTGTATCTGATCGCTTATTGCGGTACTCAGATCCGCGATGGCCGCTTGCTTGATTGACTCAATAACTGCAGCGGATTGCAGTGCCTGTGTTTCACCCACAGCATGATTGGAGTTCTGTAATGCTGTTTGCAGAGTTTGCATGATGTTGTCCATGTTGCGATAGCGATTGACTGTATGCTGTGTGGCTGTTGCAAATGTATCCGACAAAAACTTAGACACTTCCCTGTAATCCAGTTTTTTGCCAGGAATACCATCATCGTATTTCCGGTCAAAGGCTGGAGGGTTCAAGTCAATTTTTTCCTGGTTTTTCTGTACGGAAGTTTGCAGACCTTGGATGTCCCCCATACTCTGCTGTTTCTGTTCGTTGGATAGATGTTTGGCCTGTGTCTCCTCTATCCCAAGTTTGGCCAACAGCTTTTCGAGCCACGCAACGAACTTTGTCCCGTACAGGATGCTCTTGATATGACGAGTATAGTCATATACCAAGCCGCCTTGCGCAGCCAGATCTTTCAATGCGAATGGGGACGGTGCACTGTCCGGCCACGAAATACTTGTTGGGCTGTAATAATTCGGAGGATCAAAGGGTTCTGTAACCCCGGGAATCGACCATGCATAGGCGACCCTAAGTGATGGCGCAGCAAATCCAAAGGAAAGAACGCACAAGACCACCACGGCTTTCTTTGAAGTGTTGGAAAAGCGTTTCATACAAAAATCTCCTTTCTCATGTGCCTGGTAAGAACTTGAAGCCATTGCTTATACCGAACTGCTTGATAATCAGCTGTGACAGCTTATCTCCCATAAATACGAACAGGATGCAGATCATAGCGAGCTTTAACAGTATGATGATCTGGAGTGTGTGTTGTGTTTTTTGAATCGAATCTGAGGCAGTGACAACCTTTCGCCAGTAACCGCCGCTACGATCACCATTCCATGCGCCGGCCGCCTTTTCCCAGCTTCCATTTGCATCATAAAGTTCGAGCAAATGATGTTTTGCCACGGCTGTCTGAACATTTTCCGGCCACGGTGTTGTCGCTGGAGGAAACTTATCCTCCCACGATCCACTGTAGGGTTTGGACTGATACCCTGGACTAGACCAAGCCTCAGAATCATCCCCCCACGGCATCGGCGGTGGTTCAAAACCGGCACGTTGACACCATACATCCCAGTATTCGTAACTGATCTGATACGCTCCGTAGCCCCAACCGTCTTGTGATGGCGTTTGAAATGGATGATCTTGTCCCCCTGTCTCTACACGCCGAATCGCCTCAACAACCATGTCAATCCCTTCACGGCCGCCGAAGTTTCCATTTGGATTCCCAACAGCCTCCTGAATCGGTACGGTCTTGATTCGGATCAGATCATCTACGACCATTGTTGTCATTACGGATTGCAGCATAGCAGCAAAGAAGCAGAAGAAAAACAACTTGATAGAGGCACTGAAAATTCCATTCATACCATTTTCTGCAAATCGCCGTGACCATTTAACGCCGGCAAAAACAAAGTTGGCCAAGCCAAATACGGCAATGAGGTAAAACTCGAGGTACGCCATGATGATCTCAAAGGCAAAAAGAAGGAACGATCCAAAAATAATGATGAGGAAAATGACTGCCACTGCGCCTGATGCAATTTTGGCCAGCCAGTCCAGACCTCCCGCATCGGTTTCATTTAAGACGGTAAAGATCGGTTCAATAATCTGCGCACCTTTCGTGACCAGTGAGGTCGGATCCACCAACAGTTGTTTTGCTTGCGTTATATCAAGACCGCTGGTCGATGCCCCAAAACCGACAAATAGGTCTCTCGATGAATTGATGACGAAAGCTCCCCATGAGGTAATGACATAGAAGAGTAGCAAATACAGCAGCATTTTGAGTGCCAGCAACTTGAATATGCTGAAATTCGGCTCCTGTCCCTTGTCCCGATCTACAGAAAGCAGAATATACGTTATTGCAAGGTCTATGGTCATCAGAATTGCAATCGTATATTTGATAATACCTTTGAGAAGATCCACCGCTTTCGTACAGGCCAGTGCGACTGTATCAATCGCTTTCTTTACGGGATCCATAAACGCAAATGCAGCATCCCAGACCATTCCTCTGCTTTTCTGACTCATATCAAGACCTTCATCCGTCGCGTTGGCAGGAAGCCACGGAGCATAGGGATGATAGAGCGCGGGGCTGATTGGTGTATCATTTATGCGTACCTCAAAATGCAAATGAGGACCCGTTGAGACAGCTGTTTTTCCCCACGCTAAATATCCGATCAACTGCCCCTTTCGCACATGATTTTCGACGCTGTTCATAATGGTATTGGCAGGAAGATACCCGTCATTTGGGTCAAGATCGCCGTACCATGTTTGATATTTACTGCCGTCTGATGCCGTATGCTCAATGATGACCCATCCATCAAAACTGGACTCATATCTCGCTAAGATTACCGTTCCATCTGCCACAGCATAAACGGCTTCATGTGCATCTCCACCAATATCTATTCCGTTGTGTTGACGTACCTCTCCTGAAAGGGGGTGCACACGGCGTGGAGTGAACCCACTTGTCACTTCAATTTCATGCCCGTGTAGAGGCGCGTCCATAGGTGATAAACCTGCCGCACTTCCAACTGCCGCAACCATCTGTATAACAAGGACGATCAACAACAAAACGTACTTTGATCTCATATCTGCAATCCTCTCGTAATTATATGCTTCTATCCTACCGCGAAACGGCTGCTTAAAATTCCTATCATTTTTCATTTAACATGAGCAACTATATATAGTTGCGTTCTCCAGAGGAATCTTGTAAAATAAAAAAGGATGGAGGTAAATGATGAAGAATATTCTACGATATAAGGAATACATCGGCTCCCTAGAGATCTCGGAGACAGACGGTGTGCTCTACGGACGGGTTCTCGGCATACAGGAAAAAGTCACCTATCAGGCGGTCAGTGCTGACGAGCTGGTCAAAAACTTTCATCAAGCGGTCGATCAGTATCTTGAACAATGCAGCATCAATCACGTTACCCCGGAAACTCCGTATAAGGGCAGCTTCAACATCCGTATCACCCCTGCACTACATCGGGCACTGGCAATCCACGCAATACAAACAGGTGTGAATCTCAACCGACTTGTTGAGCATATCCTCACAGCCTACGAGCCGCTCTATTCCCCCCAAAATGACGTGTTATCTTGAGATTATATGAATGCCACATACAAGGAGAGTGATTCACATGGGTATCTTTTCCAGTTTGAAACAGTGGAATGATGAGTGTAATGAGCGCGGGAAGATCATTGAACAGCAAGAGGCCGAAAAACGCCGACAAAAAAAAGAAAAAGAAATCCGCGATTATATTGAAAAAGGAGACTCTGGTACAGTCGATTTTTCCAATCTAATAAAGTTCTTTGCAACAACAGATATTGATCGCATTATGAGTCAATATGCACCTAAATTGACAACAATGCTAGGCTCAATATACCTTCACCAAGAAGACACCTCTAAATTACATGAGCTGGAAGGGCGATATGAAGAGCTTAAAGAGCGATATGATGAACTCAAAAAAGAATATGAAAAGCAGAATGAGCTCATTGCAGAAATCGCAAAGAAATCAGCTCTAGCAAGATAAATAAGGCTTCTCAATCCGGTTGGTGGATTGAGAAGCCTTGTTTTACTTGATTGGTGAGTATTTTGCAATATCTTTTACGACGTCACTTGCAACAGACGCTGCACCACGAACTCCCGTTGCTATATTTTTACCTACGCTTTGTGCACCTGCTTTGATGCTTTGTGCGCCAGTCATTGCAAGACCAGTTGCTGTGGGGGCTTGCTGATTTCCGCCTGCTCCAAAATAGCGTTGAGCAGCTGCTCTTCCTGCATTGACAGCTCGCCCTACAGTGCTTTTTCCCATAGATTCAGATAGCCCTTGTCCAGCGGCAGACATCATCATACCTGCCCCAGTATTCATGGCACTCATTCCAGCGCGGGCAAGGCCGGCAATACCACCTCCACCAGCAGCACCACCTGCGCCATAGCTGCTTGCAGCAGCTTGTGCCATATTTCCTGCGACGCTTGCGCCTCCGGATGCGACTGCAGCACCGGCGGCAACTGCGGTCGATGTCACATTCTTTGCCGTCTGCGTCATGCTTGCACTGGAAAGCGATGGAGAACCGCTGAGAAGCCCCTGTACGAGTTCCGGAATCTTCTTGATGAGAAGATACAGTAGGAAGCTCACGACCACCATCTGGATAAGTACCGGCATATTGCCGATAATTCCACCGGAGCTTTCATCTGTTGCGATCTTCGCGAACTCCTCGCAGTAGTCCGTAAGGATTTTACTGGACATTGCCGCGAGAAATGAAATGACTGAGACTTTGATGGCAAGGTTGAACATTGCCCCTAATGCCCTCTCAAAGAGGAACTTCGTCTGCGGAAGTGCAACGAACGGAATCAGAGGAATGGTGATCATCGCCATGGTGAAAAACTCGATCTTCGCCATGAGAAGTTCTAGGCCGGCGAGAAGGAGCAGGATGAACATGACCACCAGGCAAAGTATTGTCACAAGTGAAGAAATGGGAGACCAAATGGAAAATGCCTTTTCTGCAGCACCATAGCCGGTAGAGAACATTGCGACAGCATTCTCGATGAGAGAATTGCCGCGTGCCCCATCTGCCGATGTATACCCTCCCGCATGATAGCCGATGGATTCAAACCCGTTGCAGAGGCTGCCCATGATGTCAATTCCATGCCCATACCAGTTCAGGATGAGGAAGAGATAGAACCCTGTCTCGAGGAGTGTCTGGACAAGGAATTTCATCTTATCTCCGCTGATGAGATCCAGCGAAACTTTGATGGATGCAGAGATCGCGGTCAATACGATGAGCAGCTTTCCTGCAACCGGTATGATGGCAACAGCCCCGGATTTTGTATAATCAATATATGTCCGTGTAAAGGGCTGCAGGAAGTCATACCATTTGCTGTTCTTATCAGCATCGACATGCATTTTATACTCAAATGCCGCCTGATCACCGCCGGCTCCAACGTATCCACCGTATACCCCCATGAGGACGGTACCAAAGTTCAGCGCAAGACCGATGCCGAGGATAATATTCCATGTCGTCTTATTCGCAGACTCGACATTGAATACGATCATAAGCCCTGCGAGTGCGATCATGATGGTTGATATAATTCGCGCCGCCGTAAACATCCCGTTGGTAATGGTCGTAAGATTGTTCTGAAAGGATCCGTCTCCGGCTTTGAGACCAATATCTGAGCTGAATCCTGCGGCAGATGCCACACTGCTATCCGCAAATAGAACGATAACCAGCATGAGTGCCATTCCGAGCGGTATGTGAGGATATAACGCTTGGATTTTTTGCTTCATCATTCATGCTCCCATCATTTTTTTGACTTGATGCTTTCAAGAGCAGCCTGTCCTGCTGCAATGTTACGCTCTGCCGATTTCTGCTGATTCGCTTCCACCGTGGCACGGCGAATGTTCTCTGCCTGATAGTGCGATGCTTCGGCTGCAACGGCGTTACTATACATCTTAGTCATCTGAAGCAGTGCCATCACGCTGTTTGCGTTGATTGCATTTCCTGCCTGCATGACCTGCATGGTTCCCTCTGCTTTGTTGGAGTTTTCGAGAGCCTGTTGTGTAGACTTGGCAATGTCCATATTCGTCTGCTGCGTACTTTGTGCCGATTTTGCCGCATCCTTGAAGGTCTCTGTGAGAGTCTCCTGCCGACGACGCTCGTTCATGATACCGTCGTACACAGTTGTATTGCCGTTGATGATGGATTGGAGATCACCGATACGGTCGCGCCATGCAACATCCAGTGGATCGGCATCGGGGCTGTTTGTTGCAGTACGCCATATACGTCCGAGGACACCGTTTTGCCCCATTTTTTCATCCAGCATCTTTTTCTGGTGGCCAAGCTGCGTATCGACGATTTTCTGAATCTCCGCCGGACCAATTTTCTTGGCATTGAGAACCATCAGAGCAAGCTCCTTTTCCTGCGTCGTCAGGATCTTCGCCGTCTCGATTGCCGTCTTGATTGCTTCCTCGATATTCTTTTGGTCAATGACCGCAATCGCAGCTTCCGAGCGATGACTGGATGGAATCATTGCAAGAAACGAGGCGGCAATACCGAATGCAACGCCGACAGTCACAGCAATTTTCTTGGATTTCATAGGTCAAACACACTCCTTCTTTAATCTAGTCTCCCCTAATGTATATCCTACCGAAAAAAACAGGCTCTGGATTCCGATGTTTTTTCATTTTTACCTTAATTTGGCAGTTCTTTTGTCATCTGCACCATTCTCCCTTGGTCAATGATGTAGAAAAATGGCTCACGCATCAGGACGAAAATACGTTCATGATCCGTCCCCTGGTCAATGAACAAGCGGTTTTCCTGCATCTCTGCAGTATGTCCTGGCTCGTGCATGATTTTCAGCAAATCTACCGTGGATTCTACGCTGTATTTCTCGATGACCCGCTTGACTTCAATCGCATTTTTCGCCGAAAAATACAGATTCAACGAAATAAACAGAAGCAATGCGTTTCCCGTAAGAAAGATCTTCGCATAAACCCGCAGTCTGCCCGTCGAAGGAGTACAGTACATATAGAGCAAACTCCACAGAATGAAACAGAGCAGTGAAAATCCTGCCGTTTGTGTCAGATCCATCCCCTCGCCTCCTTTTCTAATACTGGCACATGTTGTATAGATTCATGTATGCCCGATGAACTTTAACGACATAATCCCGCGTTTCTGCATAGGGAGGAATGCCGCCGTATTGATAGACTGCCCCCGGCCCCGCATTATATGCTGCGACGGCTGTGGTTACGCCATACTCACCCCAACTGCCGAAATTATCGAGCTGTGTACGCAGGTAGATTGTACCGCCGATCACATTGCCGAGTGGATCATAGGGATTCACACCAATACCGGCCGCCGTATTCGGCATGAGCTGCATGAGGCCGATTGCACCGGCACGACTTCCGGCTCCCATGTAAAAATGCGATTCCGTTTCCATTACCGCCGTAATGAGAAGTGGATCGACGTTGTAGCTTGCCGATGCGTAAAGTACAGCATTCGCGATCCAGTCGCACTCCACGGGATTACCGTTATAGTAACTCGCATCGGAGTAGATCACACTGTATACGTCGGCAGCCTCTGCTCTTAGTGGGAGCAAAAGCAGCCATGAGGTTGCGCACGCAAGGAACAATTTGATATAAGGCATATGGGTCTCTCCTTTCCATGCTTTCCTCCCAGTATATACGAACGCAACCACAGAAAAATCCACTCTTTTAACAAAAAGAACCTGCCGTCTCCGGCAGGCTCGTGAGCTTAGCGTGCATATTCCATATTTTTAGGTGTCCATGATTGCCGACTGCGTGGTGTATGGACATTTTTTTCAGCCATCCATGCATCCATGACTTCGACGAATTTCCGAATGTCGGCTTCGTGCAGCGGATAATAGCTGCGCACAATTTTTTTCATGGGTACGGCTTCAAGTATGGTCTCAAATGGGATGTTTTTCAACCATTGATAGTAGGCAAGCGCCCATCCTGCCCAATATTCAGGGGATTTTTCTGCATAGAGCGCAGGAGGTTGAGGAGGCTGCTCAATATTTAGTTCCCAAAGGCAGTCCCACAAGAGCTCACAGCCGGTTCGCCCCGCAACGTAGCGTGGGTTTCCCTTGCCGAATTGATCCGCAACACCGGAATCCATAAAGTAGGCTGCTGTTTCCTCGATGGGGATATGGCAGGTGTTTACGGCATAATCAAACATGTTGCCAAGATTCTCTTGTGCGTCCTCGATATAGAGGTCTGAGTAGGATCTCGTCATCATTCTTTATCCCCTCCTGGATGATGCGCTCGATGGTGAGTTTGTTCGGGATGCGAATTTGCCCTCTGAGGGATTTCCGATAGGTCTCTCGCGCACGCGTATCACGCTGCATATAGAGACCAATATATTTCTGTGCCGTCGGATAGGCTCGTTTGAACTCAAGTCTCTTGAATGCTCGCTCGGATTTAATGGCTACCTGCTCTCCCAGTTTGCCCAACCGCATCGCTTCACTGAGTTTGTCAAGACTGATGCGATTCCGCAGGAAGTCCGTTGCATACTGGAAATATGAATCGTCGGCGCGATAGCCGACAATGACATCTGCCCGTGAAAGATCAACGGCGAAGTTCTGAATCAGGTAGTCCCGTGCCTCTTTGCTGTCATCGTCCAAATTGTTCGGCTGCCGATGCTCGAGCAGTGTGCCGATCCAGTTGAGTGTATGATACTGCTCTGAGTTCAGGTTGACTATGTTCAGGCCGTCCATTTTGAGGATATAGCCCGAAACAACACCGGCTTTTCCGTATTGGCAAGACCATTCTTTTGCCAGATCCATCTCCTCGGTGCAATAAAAGCACTTGCCGAAATCGTTTGCCGCACGACATTTCGAGAGCTGTGGCCAGCCGACGGCATCCAGCGAGCCATGAAAGAGGGCGATCTTCCGTTGCGAAAGCTGCTCCGGCAGGAACGCATCGTGAAGATAATGTGCGCTCAGATAGGTGCGTGTCCCCTCTGAGATGCTTCCCCTGTCATAGGCTTGTTCGATACATTGCTGCAGGTCATTTTGTGCCTGTTGGATCAGAACCGCCTGTGACGTGGATTCGAGCACGGCTATTTGCTTTTGTATCTCCTGTGGCATTTGCTCTGCCGCATAGACATCCTGTAAATTCTCGTGGGACATCATATACCTCTCAGCCTTTATCTTCTCATGACATTATACCACATTATCTCCGAGAAAAGCGGCTTTTGACACCATCAAAAAGCGTGTCGATTTTCCTTTCCAGGTGAGGATTTTCCTGCGTGAAGATCGCAGTGTAATCCTTTTCCTTATCCTTCTTGGCAAGGGCTGCAATAGACAGCCCAATGCCGACACCGACAACAATACAAAGAATCCATGACAACATGAACAACTCCCCCTTTCAGCGAGCGACCGCTTCCTCCTGTTTTGCTTCGAGAGTCTTTGTTACCTGCTGATCTTCTTGCTTGTTTTGTTCTTCGATCAGCAAATTGACCTCGTTAAACCGCAGTGTTTTTTCTTGGTACTCTTCCTCTTTCGGGAATGGCTTGCCAAGCCCCTCTTTGCAGTCCTCGACTTCTTGGTACAGCCGCTTCACTTCTGCTTCTGCCGATGGGAGTTTCTCAAAAACGGTACGCGGAGCATCTTCCAGGCGTGTTGCATTTTCCTCTGGGGTCGTAGCACCGATGCGGAAGCTCGTTGTAGTCATGCCGGACATAATGACATCGATCTTGTGCTGCTCATTCTGCACAATCGAGATTTTCATACCGCGATAGCGGCCGCGCGGAGTTTCCTTGAATTTACCATCATAAATCGCACGCGCACAATCGGCCAGCACCTCTCCGATTTCCTTCGGGGTCTTATATGTTACACCGCCCAAAACGAGTGACTTATCATCTACGTTCTGATTCAGCGTATCAATATCCTTCCGCATATTCTGAAGGAATCCCTCGGCCGTCTTGATATACGCTGGAAGTCCGACATTCAGGCGATTGTTCAGCCTGGATTGGTCTTCCAAATACTGCGCACGCTCTGCACCTAGTTTTTGTAGGTCGCTACGCAACTCGAACTGCTCCTTGTAGAGAGGATTCCCCGTGCAAGCGGCTTTCAGCTGCGCATAGGTCATTGTAAATTCATCCACATCGTCTGCTTCGCGCACTGGTGTCCGATTCGTCATGACCTGTGAGATGAACCTCTGTTTGGTTTCATTCGTCTGCCACATATACGAATCAAAGGTCGCATCTGTTACATAACGGAAGACCTTGACCTTCTCATTTTCGTTTCCTCGACGAACGATACGTCCAAACCGCTGCTCGATCTGGCTCGGCTTCCATGGGCAGTCCAAATCATGCGAAGCGATCAACTTATCCTGGATGTTTGTTCCAACGCCGAGTTTATCTGAGGATCCCAAAAGAATCCGCACTTCGCCCTTCCGAACGCGCGTAAAAAGCGCCTCCTTCTTTTCCGGTGTATCATAATCATGGATGAAGGCGATCTGGTCTTTCGGCACACCTTTTCCCATGAGTTTATCCCGAATATCCCCATAAACAGTGAATGGAGCTTTTGCGTTTGGCGTAGACTGATCACAGAAAATCACCTGCGTTGACTTCTTATCCATTGTCTCCTTGTATATGTCATATACATTGTTGACGCACAGATTAACCTTCCCGGCTGGATTATCCGGATAACTTGGATCAATAATGCGGGGATCCAGCGCAGCAGACTGTCCTTCTTTGACGACGACCAGCATATTATCCATGCCTTTTCCGCTGGATTCATCAGCATCCTCACGCAGTCGGATCGGCTTGCGCTGCCGGATGCGTTTTGCGCGTTCGGCAAGGCGATCAACAAGCTCCTTCTGCAGAGGAGAGGCCTCTGCCTTTATGATGTTGATGTCATATTCCGGCACAGGCAACTTCAAACTCTCGGCTGTTCTCACGTCCGCAAACTCCTTGAACATACTCATCAGCTCCGGTATGTTGTTGAATCGTGCAAAGCGCGTCTTGGCGCGGAAGCCTTTGCCGGCCGGGTCGATTTCCATGGTCGTGGTTTCCTGCCCGAAAGCACTTGCCCAAGCATCAAAGTGATAGAGTCCCTGCTTCTCCAAGCGGCTAGGCCGCAGATACCGTTGAAGGGTATAAAGTTCAGCCATAGAGTTTGAGAGAGGTGTTCCTGTCGCAAAAACAACACCGCGCTCATTTGTGATCTCGTTCAGATATTGAATTTTGGCAAGCAGATCCGTCGATTTTTCTGCGCCCGTGGCATTCAATCCCTGAATTTTGGTCGTAAACGACAAATTCTTGTAAAAATGAGCTTCATCGACGTACAGTCGATCAATTCCAAGCTGCTCAAATGTAATTGTCGCATCCTGACGGCTCTGATACGCCTCCATGACGCTTTCATACTGCTTTTTCAGCTTCTTGATTTGCTTCTCCATCTGTTTCACAGAG
The DNA here is from genome assembly GCF_000234095.1 of Centipeda infelix ATCC 43532. Classification (GTDB taxonomy): domain Bacteria; phylum Bacillota; class Negativicutes; order Selenomonadales; family Selenomonadaceae; genus Centipeda; species Centipeda infelix. Next base: position 422,092 of record NZ_JH376797.1, on the reverse strand, counting down.
AAGCCTCTCCCCTCTTTCGCTATTTTAAGCGCTTCGAGAGAATCCGTCAGTTCTTGGATTTCGCGCTTTAGAAACTGCTCCTGCCGCTCCAATGAAAGCGGGATTTTCCCGAACTGCTCGTAGCTCATGACGACGGCATCCCAGTCCTGCCCCGTAATTTTGGCACAAAACTCAGCACGCTTATCTTTCTGGAAATCTTTGGGTGTCGCAACTAGAATTTTCGCATTCGGATAAAGCCGCAAGAATTCCGCACCAAACTGTTCTGTCAAATGTCCTGGCATAATCATGAGCGATTTTTTACAGAGGCCGATCCGCTTCGATTCCATTGCAGAGGCCTGCATTTCAAAAGTTTTTCCTGCTCCAACAACATGGGCAAGGAGTGTGTTTCCACCATACAACGTATGTGCAACAGCATCTTTTTGATGCTTTTTCAATTCTATCTCCGGATTCATCCCCGGAAAGGTGAGCCGAGATCCATCAAACTCACGCGGTACGATATTGTTGAAGTGCCTGTTGTAGTAGCTCACCAGTCGCATTTTTCGTTCTTCATCCCGATACACCCATTTGAGGAACTCGTCCCGCAGGTTATCCATCTTCTGCGCCACAAGCAGAGATGCCTCCTCAAGCACCACCCCTTTATCATTACGAATCCGAATCTGCCGGTGATTGAGCGCAGCCTCGAGTATGGCCAACGCGTTTGTATCTTTCGTTCCAAAGGTCGAATACATCTTGACCTGATTCGAGCGATAAGCGTCCCCGCTGTTATGCTCCACCTTCCATTCTCCCGTGGAGGCAGCATACTGAACAAGGCGATTTGTCCCGCGATATTCCAGTACGTCTCGAATAAATTGTTCAATATCCTCCGTCGGAATCCACGTTGCGCCTAAATTGATTTTGATCTCATCGGCGGTCAGATCCTTCGGTTTTACTTTTTCCAGAGCCTCCAAATTCTTGCCAGCCCGCTGAATCTCATCGCGCAAATAGGAAATGAGCGGATTATCATCACCGTTTCTCGTTATTTCGATTTTCTCGTCATACGTTCGCAGATGTTCCTGAAGTGCCGAGACCAATCGCTGTGGCTCCAAGACTTCTGGATGTGCGCCTCTCTGGTAATCTGAGAACGTCTGATAAAGAAAGCCCATCATCTTAATTTCTGTCGCTTCTTCGGTAAGATCCCGATGATCCAGTCCCAACGATGCAAGCGTCTTTGAAAATATGCGATGTGTTTCATTGACATCGAAATCAAACATGACGTTGTTCCGTAGGCACTCCAAATAAAACATAGGATCGTTCAGAGCAGCCCCCGTTTCTGGGGCATTTTCTTCCAAGAAACGGAGATATTCTTTTTGAAACTGCTCCGAGGAATGTTTCAGTACATAGTAAAACGCCTCTCTGTTTTCTCCCCGAAACAGTGTTTTCTTATCTTCGTCTGAAAGAAATCCAATGGCATTCCATCGCGCCATTTTCTCGAGAGGTAAGTTACGCCCGGACAGCCGATACGGAAAGTCCTTCGGTACAGGAAATGCTTGTTCTTTTACAACATCCTCCATCTCTTGCTGCCACTTTTGGATCTGTTTTTCCAAAGCCTCCATGCGTGCGCGAACATCCCCGGACAGATATTCATCGGCCGGAAGATATGAATTTGTCTCCATATCCTCGAAAATACTGGTATATTCCAAGTCTCGCACAACATCTTCGGCAGACATTCCCGTCAGTTTCGCCATATACGGAATATCGACACGTCCTTTTTCCTGCATGGAGATCATTAGAGCTTCGCCCGGTGTCTCTGCGTGATCTGGAGCTGAATAAGCATGGATGGTGCGCTTGGAGAAAACATCTGACCGTCCGATGTACTCATCATTTTCGACGATCTCCAATGAAAGCAGGATCGGATAGGATGCGTCCATGGAGAAAACACGACGGAAGGATTTATCCTGGTGAATACGCCCGTATTTTTTTGTATGCTCCTCATACAGCTGATTCAATTTGTCCTGAAATTGAGCAAGCTCTGTATCGCTGCAGCCATACGTCTCAGCGTCAAACATCTCACGGATTACATCGCGAATGCGTATCGCCGAACGTATTTTTTGTTCATTCTTTTTGTCGAAGCCCTTTGCCTCGATTTTCCCCTGTGGCGTATAGTAGACGAGGGATCCATTTTGCTCATAAAAGCCGAAAGGCTGATTGTTGGATGGCCTTTCAATCTCTTGTGGGACAGGGAGAGCAACTGGAAGAGGCTGATACGAATTGGTCGGAATGCCAGAAAGAACAGCACTCAGTTCATCCGCAAGTGCCTTTATCCCACGGTCGTCACCTTCAACGTAAGGTTCTACACCAAATGCCCTGTTTCGTGCCGAGAGTGTTCCAAGTATGTCGGTCGGATTCTCTACAAAGTAACGATTCAGGTGATACCCGTCCTCGACGCGCTTTCCATTGTCAAAGTAGACAAATTCCTGTAGATCAGCGTTTACCCATGCCGGCATCTCAGCATTCGGAGCCAGTTCTTTTTCTCTTTTTCTAAAAATCAGAAGATCCGACAGGACATCCGTGCCCGCACCCGCGAATAGTTTGTTCGGCAGTCGGACAGCACGAATCAGCTCACCTTTTTGAGCGAGTTCTCTACGGAGAGTGTCATCCTTTTTATCCATTGTTCCGTGACTTGTGATCGCAACAACAAGACCGCCCGGCCGAACTTGATCCATCATTTTTTTCAGGAAGTAGTCGTGAACAAAGTAGTTCCCGTCATAATTGGAATCCGTGATGATATAATTTCCAAACGGAACATTGGAAATCGCAAGATCAAAGGCGTTTTGCGGGAAATTGGTGCGCTCGAATCCGTTATTCAGAATGACTGCGCCATCCGTCGCATACCGCGCAATCTTCGCCGTCAGCGTGTCAAGCTCAATACCAACTCTGTGGCTGCGCTCTTTCATGTCTTCCGACATATGGTGCAGAAAGCGTCCTGTGCCGGTCGATGGATCAAGTATATTCCCTTCCCTAAAACCTGCTTTTTCAAGTCCCTGATAAATTGCCTGAACAATCTCCGGCGGTGTGTAAAAAGCATCCAGCGTAGATGTTCGTGCTGATAAGTATTCAGGTTCTGTCATTACTTCTTTTGCCCGCACGTATTCGTTGTGCCATGTGGTGTTGCGTGCATCAAAAGCCTCCGAGATCCCTCCAAAGCCGGAATAGGATCTCAGCACCTCAAGTTCCTGCTCGTTTGGGAGATTTCCTGTGCGTTCCAAATGATTGGCAATTTGAATGGCTGCCATATTTCGCTCAAACACAGCTCTTTTCCCTGCCATCGTGGACATATCCGCAGATAAATCCAGTTTGGAAAGATCTACTTCTGTAAATTCGGCATCAATGGTGGGCGGCACATTTATTTCGATATGATCTTCCGACGCAGGAACTTCAATTGTCTGCGGATCAACTATCTCAGCTTCGTAAACAGGACGTACCGTTTCCTCGATTTCATGAATTTCAGAGGGGGGGTCTGTTTCAATAGTGGAAGAATCCATTGGTATATTCTCAGGATCGTTGACCGTTTCCTCCAGCTGTTCTTTCACGAGGTCGGCTGATGGGGAATCTGTCCAAACACTTAAAATATCATCGTAGGGGCGTTCAGATAGCTCTGCAAGCTGTATGAACAAACGCTCTCGGACATCGCTGGAATCAATTCCCGCATATGCATAGAGCTCACTTCCCATTGGAAGTGCATCGGTAAGTTCCTGAAAGGTAATATCCTCCAAGTATGTTCCACTCTGGTCATTCGGATATTTTTCCGGATACCATGTCTTGATTGAGGAATTCATGGATAATGCGGTATCTTCTTTGCTGACAGGTGCTTCTTTCGGAATGGTCTCCTCTTGAACGCTGCGCACAGTCTCTACCTGTTCCTTGCGGGCAGACTGTTGAATAACTATCGGACTGGTATATGTCGCAGCGACCTCATAATATGCACGTCCGATCAACGCATCCTGTTCTTTTGTCGTAAGAGCCTCGGCAGACATAAGTTCACGCACGAAAGAAAGGTAGATTCCACGGGCTTGCGCACTCGTAATCTGCCCTTCCTCTCGTGCTGTTTGAAGATCTGCAAAAATCTTATTTGCCGATTCTGACTGCAATGTCTCGGGGATCGTGATAGAGAAGTCCCCTACACTGAGGCTTCTTGGACTGCCGGCATGATCTCTTCCGTCAGACGTTCCCGCACCTCGGCCAGAACGTTGTTGTACCTGTGGATCCACTGCATTACGTCGCGCTTCTTGAGTTCCTCTGTCACGTTGTCCCGCCGGCAGATTTCCTCGGTCATCTGCTCCGACCTCTCGTACATCGTTTCTTCGTACTCTTGCAGGTACTGATCCAGTATTCCGTCCTCCAGCATTCGCTGCCACTCCTCGGGCTGCGTCTTTCTCAGGTACTCCCTTCTCATATCGCCCCATGTCCCATAAAGAGATTTCAGGATCATTTCTTCGGTCATTTTCATTTGAAACAGCCTCCTTCTTTGCAGCATTTTCTCTATTTGCCACAGTAATTACCTTGCCAATCGAATCCAGGATCGTGCGCGATATTTGATTAACTTCTCCCAGAATCACCGCAATATGAACATCTTGCGGTATACTCATCTCTTCCGGGAATGTAGTTTGATTCGAGAGTCCAAGGCGGGAACGCACAATGTACTCAACACTTGCCGTAATAAAATCATCATGTGCCGTGTTTTGGGCTGTGGTTAGCTCAACAACCTTTGCACGAATCGCCGCATCTATTGATTGTGCAGACGCACTATCCAATGCGCTTTTCACGAGGTTTTCGTATTCAGGGGAAAACTTCCACGGAATCCCCTGCAAAGCAGCTTCGCCATTCTGATATGCGAGAGTATCTCGCATATCATAGACATACCGCACATCATATTGCTCATTGTCCTGTGTTACCAAGAGCGGGATTGCAACTGCCCCATCACGCAATGTTGTTCGGAAAGAATTTTTCCAAACGTAATCCGGAGCAACGGCACTTGCCTCAGATGGTGCGTGATAATGCAGATTGATCTGCTCTATGATAGAGTATTTGTGAAACTTTGCGATTGTATCAAGGAAATTTTTATATTGATAAGTGCTCCCACCTACCTCGATAAGATGATTCCGTATCTCGACCTGAAGCTGTTCTTTCTCGTCCATGCGGTTTCCTCCTATGCAAGCTCTACTGCTTCCATAGTAGTCCAAAAGTACAGCTTCAAAATCCTATGATTTTACAGAGGAAATTCCTTTTTCAAGTAGATTATAGCATTCCATTATTTTTATTGCAACTGTATTTAGTTGCAAATTGAGGTGAAAAGGAAAGGAACAGTCATTTCGCAGGGTTATCATTTTCTTTTCGTTCCGCGTTGCTACATTCGCTATTCGCTCATTCTGCGTTGCTGCACTCTCAAGAAAAAAATAACCTTCTGCTCATTCACTGTTCCATAATAATCTGGCTTTCGCAGAAAGCATCGTATGGAAGGTATTCCATACCATGCCTACTGCTACCGCCACCCCACCCGCCTCCTCATGGGGCAATGCCCCCTGCACCCCCCGATTCAGGCAGATGTATTATCTGTGTTGTTTGTTGTTGTCCGTGTGCGAACAATGAATTGTTCTTGAACCTGCCGCTTCTCCTGACTATTCTTTTCGGCTTGCTTGATGACATAAGAGCCATACGATACACCAGGATAATCCTTGTCCCAATTCTTTGGCTTGTATCGAGAAAGCATCGGTGATAGATTTCTGGATTCTACCCCGGCGTTCAACAGTGCCTTTACGATTTTCGCATCCATCGTAATGTTATACGGGAGACGGATGCGCCCTTCCATCTTTTGCCGCTGATATTGGTACTCTTCTTCGTAATTCTCCCTCATATCCGAGCGAGGTATGACAACGTAGTGACTCAGTTTTTCATTCTCGCGTGCAATTTCATGATCGGCAAGTTTTTGAACGTATGAGAGATAATCTACACCATCAAATACAGCGTTTGGTGAATAACGCATCATCACATCTTTGATCTGATCCTGCTCATACCGTCCATTGAGGAGTAGTTCTTTCATCGCGGCAATATCCATATCGGGATTCACAAAGCCTTTTTCAATATATTGACAATGCATATTCCCTATATAGTCATTTATGCACGAGTCTGAATTCTGTCCATCAAATGCCTTGATTGCATTTTCTCTTGCAAGAAATGCTTGCGCCCGCGCCAAAATCAAAGCAGCATAATCACTCGGATCGGTCAGTGCGGCAGCGATTGCCAATGTAATAAGATGTCGTTTTACGTCCTCAGCATGGATATGACGGCGCAGAAGCTGTATTGCTGCGCGGCCATATTTGTGGTCGGTCTTCTCTTCTGCAAGACCTTTTGTAAGATTGGTATAAGCCGATTCGTTCTGTCGGTCGAATCCAAGGCTCTCAGGAATCACAGAAAAAGTTCCCGCAAGATACTCTTTCTTGTTGCGTCCCGCCTCAACGTAAATAGGTGACGCAAGGATGATTGCCTTACGAAGAATCGGCTGCACTTGTTCCTCCAATAAAGCCATCATACGCTGCGTATCTCTATGATAATTCGGCTGCTCTTCTTGAAGCCGCTGCATATAATCCCGATAGATCGTTTCGATGATGTTCTGTTCATCGTCGCTGGAAAGGATGGTGGTATGCGTCCTATCCATGTATTCTCGGGCAAATTTCCGATACACGTCTACTTCGCTATGCATGGTATCCGCATCATATGCCAAAATTTCAGCATATCGGCTTTGGCCGTCTGAAAGGGCAGAAAAAAGTGTGTTGAAATAGGATTCATCCGCATCCCGATTCATCGCAGAACGCCGAATAACCTGCTCCACGAGAGATAAATGGAATCCGTCTTTCAAAATCATGGCCATGCCAACTTGGTAATCCCCGCGAATCGCTGATGTTGATCTTTGTGCTGCAATGCGACGTTGATAGCTTCCCGCGGCCTCTAAAAGGCTACGCTCCGCACGCATCGTCCATACATCATTGACATTCTCCATGACCTTTCCGGTGTACAAAACCATTGCACGTACATCCGGAAGAAGTTTCGTCATTGGGGACTTGTCACGAATGACAGACATGACTGACTTCACATCATATCCCTTCTCCAACAATCGAATTGAGGCGGTCAGGTCGTTTTCATAGTTTTCTGCCTGTCGATTTTGAGGAGGTATACCAGAATCCTGCTTTTTTCTCTCAACGATAATTTTGCCTAGAAGATCAAGGTATTCGACTGTAATATTTCTCATCCCCTGCGCTCCTCGCCGTAAAGATCGTCGTATCTCATCAGCTCCTTCAAACCGGCTCTAAGACTTTGTATATGCTGCTCTGACATCCGTAAATTATCCTCTATTTCTGCAAGATGCATATTTACTTGGTTCATGCGATAGAGCAGCCAAGCCGTAATACTCACAAACAGAAAGAGTACGAAGTATAACAACATAGTAACGCCTCATTTCTACACGAAACATCACTGAGCAGCAATTTCTTCCGGTGGATCAGCCGATTTATCCTCGATAATATTGGAACGCATCAGCCAGCGGCGATTGAATCCTTCCGAACCATACTTCCGAAAGATTTCTTTCGCAGCAATGACCCCCTCGGTATTGACAGCAACATAGGCAAGCGACACAGGACATGCATCCAGTGCCAACTGGAAAAGACGTGATCCGTAAGAGGATACATAGTAGTAATGCAGCTTTTTTGTTGCCGATGCGATAATTTCAATCTGTCTCCGATTGAGGCCAAACAGACCGTAATTCTCCTTCATTGTTTCTTCCAACGCATCATTGTTGGGGAGAAATATGCGGCTATAGCAGGAGTCAAGTACTGTATGGAAAATTGGACTGTTGACAATATCCGTAATGGACTGCGTTGCAAAGATAACAGAAGCATTCGCCTTACGGAGAACTTTCAGCCATTCACGAATCTTGGCCGCAAACTGCTCATTGTCAAAGAACACCCAACATTCGTCCAGGACGATGATGGTCGGCTCCCCTTTCAGGCTCTGCTCGATTCGATGGAAGATATACATAAGCGTCGTACCGACAATCTGCGGTGTGTTCATGAGTTTTTCCATCTCGAAGGTCTGCCATGAACCAAGCTGGAGATTATCTACATCCGAATCAAAGATACGGCCATAGGGCCCGCCGGAACAAAGTGGTGCAAGTGCATTTTTAAGCTCTTCTGACTGGATCGCATTCACAAGGTTCGTCATGCGCCGCAGACGCTTATTTTCCCCAACGTATGATGTAGCCACGGCTTCTAGGGCATCCCAGATCAGCTGCTTGCGCTCCGGTGTGATTTCAAGATTTTCCTGCCGTACATAGTCACAGATCCATTCAAGCGCCCACTGACGCTCTTTGTCGTCATCAATCATTGCCAGTGGCTGAAACGATAATGCGCCGGACTCCTCGTTACCGAGGTCGAAGAAGGTTCCTCCAACGCCCCGTGTGAGGACGTAGTTGGATGCTCCTTTATCAAACACAAAGACGCGAGCATCTTTGTATTTTCGGAACGATGCCTCCACCATGTTCAAAAACACGGATTTCCCCGCGCCAGTAGGGCCGACTACGAGAGTATGACCAACATCACCGACGTGCAGACTTAATCGGAACGGCGTATTTCCGGATGTCTGTGTATAAAGCAGCGGCGGACCATCTAAATGTTTATTGCGTGATGCACCTGCCCATATTGTTGAAAGCGGCATCATGTGAATGAGATTTGTACAAGATACCAAATGTCGTCGTACATTACGACCGACATTGCCCGGCAGTGTTCCCATCCACGCATCCACACTGTTGAGATCCTCGACTTTCGCCTTAAAGCCGATGTTGTTGATCGTCTGGACAACGGCTTTTGCCCGCACGTCCGCTTCATCCGGCGAATCAGCCAAAACAACAATGCAGGATGTGTAATAGCCGTAGGATGTAATATCTGATTCGATCCACATCTCTGCCGTTTTTGCCTGTTGATATTTAGTGACGGCAGTCTGATTGATGTTGCTGTTATCTTCTTGACCACTTGCGAATTCCCGCACCATATCCATAACGCCCTTAAATTTGGCTTTCCATTCCCTTGTTTTCTTGTGGACTTCATCTAAGGAGTCCAATTTCCCAAGGCAGTAATAACGGGAGATCCATCGGTAAGAAAAATTTTGCAGATTCAGATTATCGAAGATCCCGAAAATGGTGTTATCCATGTAGCCAATAATCGTAACAATTCGCATGTGCTTACTGCCAAGTCGCGGCTCCAAGCCACCGGAAAGTGCAGAATCACAGAGAAATTGATCCAAAAGCAGCGGATGCTTTGGAAGTTTTAACTTACGGCGATGCATGGATACGGTCGAATAGAGATAGGAAACCATCTCATCTGCCGATAGGATCTCACAGGGGATCTGGCACGCAAAAAACGCTTCATAGACTGCCTCTACGACTGTTTTGAAGGCAACAAGATAGTCATCTTCCGTGAGACCTTTCTGTTTCTTTCCCTCAACAACAAAAGACCGTAACCGACCTTCGTGATCATTTGGCGGCATCCAGTAGAGCGTGGCATAATAGTTCGATTCAAAATGAGAGTCTCCACTGCTGAAGAACTCCTTGCGCTCATCGTCCATGATTTTGGTAATCGGATCTGGAAAATAAGCGTCCGTTGGATAATCTGTGGAAGGAATCCGTTGAGACTCGAAAAACATAACCCACCCCGTATCCATTGCCATGAAGACGGAATTTAATTTTTGCGTCATGACGGACAGCTGCTCCCTGATGGCAGAGTCCAGATCCGGACCTCGATAGCTGAAGGTTGTCTGGATGGAGCCATCCTTATTCAGTACGATCGTCGGCGATCCCGGAATAATCCTTGCCCACGGCAGCGTATATTTCAAAGGTTCACTTTTTATCAGGAAACGATCCAAGCGATACATTTAGGCATTCACTCCTTCATAAGCATGATCTTCGATATCTTCCTGCACTTCAACATTCACGTCGATGAGGCTGTTCTCCGCCTTCTCCAAAACATCCTCATTCTCTTTCTGCACTTCGATATGTGCATGAAGGAATTCGGCGAGATCTTGAAAGCCGGTGATTGGTGGATCTGCATTTGCAAGGTACAGCCCTGGAAGATTTCCCCAAAACACTTTCTTCAAGTTGTATTCCTCCACGATATAAGGGAGGTATGCACGATCTAAAACATCTGTAAAAAATGCACGGAACGGTTCGTCATTTGCCTGATCCAGATGGAAAAGGAAGGTATCCGTATAATAGCCGTTATACGAACTTATGATGTCATCCGTCGCCATGCGCCTGAGAACAGACCTTGTAGGAAACCACTTCCCTGTATATTTGAGGAAATCTCGTTTCGCCTCTTTTTCATTGAACAATAGAAGTCTGCGTGTATGACGATAGGTCATGTGCTCCAATCGGCTATAAACTTCATCAAGTTCATACGGAGCAAGCAAAGAAACAGCACATACACGCTTACCATTGATGAAAATATCATTTCCGCCAAATTGGAAATCTATGTCCTGCGAGAGCAATGCATCCATGTAGAGGGGACAATCCGGAAGTTCCTGGCGATCGTCTCCCATCGAGAGAGAAAAGGAAAGGACATCCATGATCTCCTGATATTCCAAAAGTCTGGCCGATGTTATTTTTTGAAAATCTGCCAAGAAACTGTGAACCTCTTTTTCAAAGTAGTCCACAGTCTCATTGATCGAGATTTTCGGACGCAGGGCATTTTCAACGTAAGTTCTCCCGGTCGCATAAAATGGATTCCAGCCAAGGATCAGATAGTCTTGCCCTGGCATATCTGCACAATGCTGGTGCTCATTCCAAATGACCCAACCACGCCGGAACTCCCAAAGTGGAAGTGTTGTCGAAAGATCCGTTGTGTAAGGATGATAGGTGATGATGCTGAACATAGAGCCGTTTTTTTGTTTCATGACAGAAGGGCGAACAATGCCGCCCCACGGAATCCATTCTTCGATTGCAGTAGACTGCAGTCCAAATTCATTGAGTGATGCCATATTTTCGTCGCCGCAACAATAGTTATTTTATGCGGTCTGCTCCTTTCTCCCTTGTTAATCTGAGTATAGAGCAAAAAACAGCGTGGGATTCCTGTCTTTTTTCAGGACTCTATAAACAAAAACAACGGAAACGGGATTTCCCGCTTCCGTCATGTGTACCGGTCAGGTATTGTAATATCTCTTCTTGTTCATATAGGACTTGATACAGTCGAAGAACTGAACGTCGCTTTTGCAGACATAGATTGCCAAAAAATGCAAAAGAAACGTGAAGATCAGGATGTAAAAGAACCCGAAGTTTAGGATCAGAAAGACGGCAAACATTGCATTCCAAATCAATACGGGCTTTGGGACTCCGGCAAGCAATGCTGGCTCCATCAATCCTCTGAAAAAAGCAGCATCGTACCATGAGCTGACTTCTGTTTCTCTATCTGCCATAAGTAATCAACTTATTTCAAAAAAGAAACGCCGTTCCGACTTTCGAGACGACGGTTGCGCCTCCAAGCGCAAGCCCGACACCGCCAACGCCCTGAATGGCGCGTTTTGCGATCTGATTCTCGAAGTTCATTGTGACAGAAAGGCCGAGAAGGCCGGCACCGGCCGTACCGATTGCCGTAGCAATAGGACCTGTGATTGTTTTCTGGAGCTTCTCCAACGGGTTTGTTACAACTGCAAAGGCATCATCTTGTACAGCAGTAGCAAAAGAAACCTCGTTGCTGACCAGGACAGCCCCCATGAGACCAAGCTGAAGCATCAGCAGCTTATTCTCCTTTACGAACTTTCCAGCGGTCTTAATCTTCTTCTTAAAATCCATGATAAATCATACCTCCTTGATATACTCCCTACAAACATACTTTATATTACTCCAAAAAAAGTGCTCGAATTTCCTATGTTTTTTCATTCGACAACTTTTTTCATCAATTTATCGCATGATAAACGTATTTTTTAGAGGCTGGATCCCAGCGTTCGATTTCAAGGATTTCTTGCACTTTTCTCATTTTCCCAATGTATTTTAGATAGACAATATAGTGTACGGCCTGTGCAATCGTAGCCTGTTGCGGATTCCGCGAAACACGCGCGGTCATATTTTCAAGACGAAGGAGCGTATCAACAGCAGAATTGCTGTGAACTGTGGAGCACCCTCCTCCATGTCCCGTTGACCATGCGTCAAGAAGCGCAAGTGCCTCGCCAGAGCGAACTTCACCGACAACAATGCGATCCGGTGTCATGCGCAGCACCTGTTTAAGGCAATCCTCCATCGAAAACGATGGCGTAGCACGCATCTGAACACAATCAATCGCGCTGCATTGAAGTTCAGGCGTATCTTCAATCAGGATGACACGATCATCCAACTTCGAGATCTCCGCTAGAATCGCATTGAGAAATGTCGTCTTCCCAGATTTTGTGCCGCCGGCAGCAATAATATTCTTTTTGTGATGAATTGCATCCACCAGAAAGTCATATTGCTGCTGCGTCAGAGTTCCCTGCTCCACATAGTTCTCCAGCGTAAATATGTTTTCTGGATGCTTACGAATGTTGATGGTGGGCGCAGAAACAATATTGGGCAAATTCCCCTCAAATCGACATTTCGGAAAAAACGAATTCGCTGGAATTTCTGCGTCAAGTGCAGGACGATCCGATACTACCAGCTGCTCCGTAAGTGCAGCAACAGCGATTATGATTCCTCTCGTGTCTTCCGGGGACATATTTTTTCCGGTATACGAACGCCCTTTTCCAAGACTATCTGTCCAGATTTTTCCATCCGGGTTCACATATACTTCAAAGACATTCTTATCCTGCATAAACGGCATGATTGCTTTCATCGAGGTGATGAGTGCATCCATTGTTATGTTGTATCGTTCGCTGTTGCGATTCATTCCCTACGCTCCTTGTTCAATGTGCCTAAAAAGGCATCCAAACCTGATATGGGACTATCACTATTGGGAGAATCCCCTCCTGCCGCTGTATCCTCACCAAACAAATCATCATCCATATCCAGATCATCCGGCGCGGCCTCATCAAGATCATCCTCTCCAAAAATAAAATTGGAGAGCAATGTCTCAGCCGTTATTTCTTTCGGTTGTTCATCTTCTTTTTCGGTGTCCATAATGGCAAGCAGAGAAACATCTGTGTCAATGAGCTGCGATACGATGTCTGTCGGCGATGATTCAACAGTGTCTTCAGTCGCTTGTAAAATGTTCATTCGTCTTTTCTCTTTAAGCTCCATCTCTTGTTGAATCGCCGACTGCCGTGCATCTTCGACCGTTCCCCTATACATGCCGCGCTCCATATCTACCTTTTTCGGACTTTCTGCCCATGTCCGATGATCGGCGGCTGTTTCACCGTTGATATTTTCGGACTGGCTGACAGGTTTTTCTTCCCCTGCTGTCTCAGTCCTTGTGTCAGCAGCTTCTTGCTCATTCAGTTCCTCCTCAACAGGATCTTCCCCTGTAATGCGTCGAATAACTTCGCGCTCGTATTCCATTTTTTCAGCCTCGAGTTTTTGGACGTAATCCCTGTACGACAAGCCGGCTCTTTTCGCCTGATCTTCGATAACGCGCTTCCGATCATCCTCTTTTGCTGACCGATCTGCTTCATGCACATGGAACAGTTCCTTGAAATTCGTGACACGAGTAACAGTATCACTCATCGCAGGGGATTTGATCTGTGTTCTTTTTATGAGAAACTGATATTCATAATAACGCAGCTTATCACCAAAAATCGGCTTATGGCCGGCCACGAAGATAAGTTCTTTTTCTGAGCTCATCTGGCTGACCTCATCCGGTGTCATGAGTTCTCGTCCCGTTTGTGATGTAGAATTTGACCCCTTGAAAAATCCGCCGCCTCCATCACTGTGAGAGATGGTCGATATGGTACGCTTCCCCAGCGTTTTTGAAATTACCTCGGCTGTTGCGCCACCGGAATCAATGTTCGGTGTGAAGTAGATATGCACATGGCAGTTTGAGCCAATGGAGTTGTCCTTTGTATATTCTTTGTTGAGCTGATTGACATCCTGACAGACAATGCAGACCTTGATGCCATAGCCCGCACAGATGGCAAGTGCAAGCTCTATACATTTCATGTTGCCCAGCTGTGGAAACTCATCCAACATAAGCAAGAGGCGTTGCTTCTTCGGTGCAGGTTTGTTGGGATCTGTCTCAAATTTCATGTCTCGAATGAGTTTCGAGCAGATCATCTGGATAAAAAGACGTGCGATCGGCTTGACGGCCGCAATGTCTTTGACCTCCATGCAAAGATAAAGCGACACTTCCTGCTGTGGATCGAGAAGATCGCGAATGGCGAAATCAGACACGCTGGTGTTATTTTGCACCACCGGATCCTGATAAATGGCTAAGGATGTTTGTGCCGTCTGCATAATCGACGCAGTTGTCTGCTGCGCACCGTTCAGAATGTTGGCTGCACACTCAGCCACCTTCGGATGTGATAACAGCAGATGATATGGCGCATTCGTCGGCAGTCCCGAGGAATCCATGGTTTCCCACTGGATTTTCTCCCCCTGCTTGATCTTTTGTCGCAAGGCAACACGAATCTCATCAATGGATTTCACTTTTATTCCAAGTGCCTGAACAAACGGTCGAAAATCTTTGATGTATTCCCCATAAATCTCTTTGAGCGGATTTCTCTTGCGCTTTACAACGCCATTTTCATCAAGAACGGGCTTCCCGTCTTCTCCGATTTCTTCTACTTCCATGAATTCATCTGGGCTGATATGCGGATAATCCCGCATATCTGTAAACAATTCCTCCGTTGATTTATCCGGGCTGGAAAGAAATGACATGATGTCCGTCGGGCAAGGAAGCGGTCGCTCCTCTCGATCATGTTTGTAAAGCAGGTGCAGGATAACGCCGTTCAGCAAAGCTGCTGCCGAATTTGGCCAAAAGTCATCGCCTTTCGATTCCCCATCCGGCCGCACCATAACGGAGACAATGGACTGAACGTCTGAAAGTTCCTCTGTTGTTCGATAATTAACTTCAGCAAGAGGATTCCATCGCGCTGCAGATCCATCCGTACAAAGCGGCTGAAACTTGAGCACCTTTTGCTTGAGTACATTTTTACGGTAGCCGCTTGTCAAACTCCACAGTTCTCCTTTGGGGTCGAAAAAGAAGATACTGTGCTTCCAGATCAGACCTGTCGGGATAATTGTACATACACCCTTACCACTGCGCGTTGGTGCCATTAGAAGCATATGTTCAACACCATCATGCAGCATAAGTTTATGCGTATAAGGATTGATGCCGACAACAACGCCGGAATCTTTGATGATCTTCTCTTTTTTCGTGTAGGGAATCAGACCAAGGAGTTTCTTCTTCGTTTTCTTATACTCGTATACACCACCATTTTTCGAGGCATAAGATCCAAGATCCGATTTTTCAATGTCTTTCTTCGACGCGAAAGACGCGCTCCCATGTGATGTTTGTTTCAAAAACGCCTTTTTCAAAAACACCATACAAACCATGGAGAGCAGCAAAACCAGTTGTGTAACCGAAGAATATGCATCCAGAATATCTGGAATCGCCTTGCTGAGATGTTCATCGTATGACCACAGGAAATAATCGTATGGAGGATATATTTTACTGTCTCCAAGGGAAAGATAACTTCCCAGCAAGGGATGATAGTTACACTCCTCCGCTACTGCCTGCGTAATATACCATTGCGTTATCAATGTCAAAATGACAAAAATGAACGCAGTATAAATAAACGCTTTCTTTTGCGCCTCACGATTGATCTCTTCATCAATCATCATGGATAATCACCTTCCCTTTCTATGTCATTATATCCATAAAAAACTGGGGTTTTTCTTGTCTTTTATCTACCTGACGTAATTTCTTTTTTTGCCATCATCAGCCTACCACCTGCGACTCCAAAAGCAAGTGTAAAGCCTCCGGCCGCTTTGCGCACTTGCTTTTCTCGTCTCCGGCGGTATTCGATGGCTGTCAAAAAAAGACAATGCAGGGGAGTACGGCTCACAAGAGCAGTAAGATTCCTCACGGTCAGGTATCAAATGGAGGTAATGAAATGAAATTCACAGAAGCAGACAAAGCCTATCTCATCCGGATCGGCAACGGAGAACAGCACTTGCCGCAAATCGAGGAAGCGACACAGGTGGTACGGCTCACCAAGAACGGCCGTAGAATCTCATCCAAACGTGCTATCGAGGAGATCGGTCGCAACAAGTTCTTGAGCGCAATGTCTCGCTGCGCATACCATCAAACCGCATCGAGGAGAACTCCTACAGAAGAAACCATTGAGTTTGTGGTTCCAGACAGCTTTTGGAAGTAAAATACATCCAATCTCATAAAAATAGCCCCTTGTCTCAATGGATAAGGGGCTGATTCCTGTCAAGGAGCCACAGGTGCTTGTATTTTCTTCAAGATATTCTCTCGTACCGAAGTCGATAGAAATGACCATCGACCGCTCTGGTCAACTTCAAGCAGATACGCAGCCGGATCGTAGTGAATCATACTCATCACGTCTTCAGGCTCCTCTGTTCCCTCCGGTGCTGCGACGGAAACTACAACACCGCCGGATGTCGAGCTGACCAAATAATGTGTGTGATTCGTGTCATCGAAATATACCTGATAGATGAAATATTGGTCTTGTGGCAAAACGGCGTTTTCGGCGATCCCGATAACCGGCATATGACGAAGCTCCTGTGTTTGGCGTTCCAATACAAAATCCATGACAACGCCGCCGATCAGCGCGATTCCTGCAAACCCGATCAGGATACACATAATGATTCTGTGCCACATTGCAGGATCTGCCGCTTTTAGATCAGTTGCGACTGCTTCACGCGCTTTCGTGACCTTTCCCATTTTTTCATCCATCATAGCCGTCCTCAAAACGCAATGTTCTGCGTCACATAGATACTAAAAGTGTAGCCAGGAGCGACCGTAGCTGTCGGTGCTTGTGCTTCCGTGAGTGCTGTAAAAGCGGACGCATCCAATGTAACACGATCTACTGCTGCCGTGGAAAGTGCCGTCAAAGCACTGTTGAATAGTCCCTTCATGAAGTTGCTCCCCGTATGACGATTCAACTTCCCATTTACGCCGGAATAACCAACACCGTCAACGGCCATCATAGAATTACCGATACTCCATGAACCACCGTTTGGCAGCACTACAGTGTCAAACGAAAGGCCAATACGGCTCGATACCGAATTTCTACTGCCGCTCCCTTCTGTTTTTCCAATCGTTCCAAGCACTCGGCTGCCCGCCGGGATAATCAGATTGATACCATTCACGTCATAAACATCAGCCATTACCTGCGCTATGACGGGGCCGGGAGCATCTGTATTGATACCGGTCATGAGCATTGCAGGAATAAGCGTTCCAGCCATTACGGTGCGCTCTGTCGGCTCACTGTATGTCGGTGAAGAAATTCTCTGTGCTGTGCTTACAATTCTTCCAGGCGTATTTGTCGTTCCATCACCCGTTATTGAAGGATCTCCCGCTGGATCTGATGGCGCACCGGAAGATTTTCCACCGCCGTCAAAAACAAATGCAATCGCAGACTTGAATTGTTCTTTAAGACGTTCTGCCGCAGTGCGCTCTGCTTCAACACGAGAGGCTCCTTGATCTTGCGATGGCAGAGCATACGTCTGACTATATGCACTGCCTGGAGGAGGTACAACGACTGATGTTCGTGGGACTTCCGCATATCCCCCATAGCCCGGTTGCTGTGGAATAGCCTGAACGCTTTCTACCGGCTGTACTGCAGCACCGTGCGGCTGCTGATCTTGTGGCATATCCATGTTTTTATGGGGATCTTGTTGCCCGTGCTGATGGGTTCTCGAGGCATTCGCTCGTTCGAGTGCCCCGTAATCATCGGAGAGTTTTGCGGATGTACCACCCTGAACACGCGAAGAATCCGCAATATCCTCGACGCGTGCAGACTTCTTCTCCGTTTGAGCATTGCTGTCATCGCTCGCAGCGTAGAAGAACGCCAAGCCAAAGACAAGGAAGAAGAACACCACAATCCCCACGACAACGGGTTTTGAGAGGCCGAAAATCGTATCATGCTCTCCTTTGAGCATAGATTTATTTCCTTCCGGTGTCTTTATATCCATCCCCTTGTCAAGCTCTTCCTCGGGGATAGCAAGTCCTTCTTCATCCCTTTTTACGTTCAGCTTTCGCCTGGCGACTTCGGAGAAATTTCCTATGATCTCTTTTAATTTCAATGAAGTCAGCTCCTTTCACGGATTATTTCTTGCGCTCGATTTTGACAATATCGGTTTCACCGAATCGCAGCTCTGCGCGGTCAATAATCCGATCAATGACATAACAGTTGTCCTTTGTCTTGAAGTTCACCAAGCTGAGATCTTTTTTCCCTGGTTCTCGAATAAATAATGCAGGGAGACGCTTTACCCCCTTATTCATTCGTACAAAAGTCTTCTCTCCATCATCGAAGACCATCTCAGGCTTATAGCTGTCATTGCCTTTCACGGATACCTTGTAGGAAAAGTTCAATTTATCAACGCCGGTCACGCTCATATTGGCTGTGATGGTCTGCTCATCTTTCGCATTTTGCAGGATCGTGGTCTGAAGATCCTCGAGGCCGTAACTCCAGCGTACCATTGGATTGTACCAATCACTCACAGTGAGGATGAGCTGATAGCTCCTCTTGTTTGTCGTGATGATCATATTTGTTGTGCTGGATTGTACGACTGGTTTGACGTATATATGCGGTACATCGGCCACCATTGTTTTATTGACTGCCCATGAACTCGTATCACCGCCGCCGATAAAAGAGATCTGTTCCCCTTTTTTCAGTTCGATGTCTGTAAGGTACCCCGTCCGACAGTAGATTTTATAGAGCTGATCGGGCGCATAAGAAAAGGTCATTGTACTGTTTCCCTGTGCATTGGATGCGTCCTGCGTATAGGAAACAGTATTGCCATATGGCACAGGATT
The DNA here is from genome assembly GCF_000234095.1 of Centipeda infelix ATCC 43532. Classification (GTDB taxonomy): domain Bacteria; phylum Bacillota; class Negativicutes; order Selenomonadales; family Selenomonadaceae; genus Centipeda; species Centipeda infelix. The sequence continues at coordinate 403,109 of NZ_JH376797.1, read as the reverse complement.
GACGAGCGGCCGCCGTGATGAAGTATCGTCATAGTCACTGTAGGACGCTTTGTACCTGTGCTCCAACAGCTGCATCAACTCCATTTGTAAGTCTGACTGTGCCCGCAGTTCTTTTTCAAGATTTTCCAGTCGTACAGAAATCGCGCGGATCATATCCTCGCTGCCAACATTTTTCTGCTCTTTCAGCGTCTTGAGCTGCTCCGTGAGGGTATCCAATTCTACCTGAAGCTGCTCATTATGTTGCATTGCAGTTTCTGCAGCGTTACTGATCTCCGGATCGGATGTCTGCTGCTCTACGGGCGCATACCGCGCTCGAAATTCGGAAAGCGATGCTGCTCCGACCGTGCCAGAAGCGAAGATGCCGGAACACACGAGTGAGCAGCAGACAAGCAATTTGAGATTTCCTTTGTTCATTTTCATCCTTTATTCTCCTCTTCTTTTACTGCGTGACCGTCTGAGCCGTTTGCTGTGTATTCGGATCCTTAGAGGTCTTCGTTTCGGTGTCCCGCTCCCAACGAAGATCCTTGATATAGATTCCCAGAGGGTTGACGGCAAGTTTCTCCTTGTCGTCTGTCTTGATGATCTCAACTGTGAAGATCCCTGTATATGGCGTAACTTCACGCTTGCTGGCACCGGCACGATATTCCACCTCTGACCAACGCACCTGATAGCTTTTACCGCCCTCCATGGGGATAACGCTGTTGATTGTGACTTGTACGGTCGCCCGATGCAACTTCTCTACACGGTTTTCCGCCTCCATACGCGATGTGAGGATGTTTGCACCGTCTTTTGTCAGGAAGCTGTACGCTGTATTCAGCTGCTTGTTATAAACGACCTCATCTAGCGGAACACTGCGAATATCCTGCACAAACTGACGAATAAAATAGCTGTATACCTCATCGTTTGGCGTATAGTTCGCCATGGAGTTCGCTGTTCCGACGTTGCGAACCTCTCCCGTCTTAATGTCTGTTTCCACTACATAGACGAGAGTATTCTCCGTAACCGCTTTGTAGCACAAGGCTCCAGCCAGTGCGACGATGACGACGACAAGCCCCAGTAAGAGGCGACGCAGATTGTAATTCTGCTCAATGATCTCACCCTCACGAGCATCCCACTTCCGGCCGGCTTTTTCTGCCGGGCTTTGCGAATTTGTCGGTGGTGTGAAATGCTCGGGGCGATGAAACATTTGTTCAATCTTCAAAAAAATACCTCCCTAACATCCTTTATCAATAAGATTTTTATGCTAATGCTCAAAGCGGTCTTTCCCATAGCGAAGGCAATGACCGATCAGCATAGAACTGAGGGAAACAAGAGGGTTGCAAAGGCCGAACAACACGCCATAGAAAATCCCTTTTCGCATGTAGTCTCCTTGGAAGTGGCTGCCTAGCAGCAATGCCCCAATACCGACAGATATGGCTTCCACGCCAAAGATCCATGTCGTTTGATCTGCCAGTGGAAGGAACGCTGCCCGATAGAGTACATCCGGCATGGGAAGCACAAGCAGATAGTACAGGAGTATAATGGAAAGCCCGGCAAGATCGTATGGAATATACGACTTCACGAATTTATTCTGTTCTGGAGAACGGAAATACTGAAAAGCGCAGAATAAGGTCGATCCCACAACACATAGGACAAGATATGTCAGGATCGCTTTTTCATGGGAAAATGCTCCAACGAGAAACAACAGGAAAAGAAGCCTTATATCTGTCTTGATACCGGATAAGTCCTCGCATGAGATACGCCATAAGAGAATCGAGAGCAATAGCGTATACAAAGGACTTTCCGGCTTCATGAAGTAAATCAGCAGGACATCCAGCGCAAATACCCCGGCTAGATGTTTCCAGATCACACAGAACACCTCCAACCCAAAATTTATTTTATCTAAAAAAAGTCGCTGAAAATCCTGTCATTTATCAACTCTCATTGGTTCGTCTTTTACACTTTTAGGATCTGAGGACAAATGGCTGCCCTCACCGCCGTAGTAAGTGATTCCATCGGATGGCACTGTACTTTCGTTCCCTGACTGGATGAAGGCAATCGGATCGGAATATCTCCTATCGTGTGTTCCTTCATGCGTGACTGATGGATTTCCAACTGACTGCTGCAGGGTCTCTTGTGGAAGTGCTACCGGACGAGCCGTGATGACAGGTATATTGGGTCTCGGATAGTTGATGCTGGGAATACTTGGCAGCACGCGTTCTGGTGATATACTCTTCTCATCTTTGCGTACAAAGATTTGCACGAATGGATTTACTGTAATAACCGGGGCATCAAATATAGCACCTTCACGAGATCCTTCGACATCCGTAACCATTGATGAGCGTATAAAACTATCCTGGATGTTCTGATCTGTAACGTATGCCGTTCCCATCACCCATGCATACAGTCCGGTTGTCAACACTGTGCCCAGAACTTTTTTTCTTGTCCGAGTCAGCAACATATATACCGCTCCCCTATTTTATGTAAACCCGATAGCGCAAGTCCGTCTGTATGTTTTCTTCCAGCGGATACATCGTCGTAGACATGATCGTAATGAGCGCATCCTTCGCGCGAAAGTCCTCTAAAAAAGCAATACTGTTTGCATATGAACCTTTGACCGATAATGAAAATGTTTGAAATTCTGTTTCCTCTTGGCTGTGATGCAGCGATTGATAAGCGATCAGTTCCAGATGGTGCGCTTCGACAGCATGAAAAATATCCGATGATACAGCATCTATTTGTTCTGCAAGCACCGGTCGATATGCTTTCCCGTTGATGAACTTCGCCTTTTCCTGCCATTCGGTCATCGTTTCGCGGATCTCATCCGCTTGTCGATGTAGGGCACTGAGTTTTCCTAGGCTAAGAAAAAGTGCGGCTGTTACGCACAAACCACTGATGAGCAACAACAAAAAGAGAGCTGAGCGTATGTTTTCTTTTTCTTTTCTGGTAATTTCAGAATCACGGCTGCGCCCTCCCCACTGAAAGCCTCACAATTCTATGCCCACTGGAATCCTGATATACACTGTCAATCGAGGCATCTCCAAGCGCAGGATTGTTGTTGATATTTTCTCGAAACGCTTGAAGTACTCTATCATTCTCCGTCATGACCGTAATATACGCATATAGGTGACTTTCCCCATTCTCATCATTCAGATCACCGACAGAAAGCTCCAGAAAATCACACCCTTCCGGCTTTGCCACGAGCAACGCATTCAATCCTTGACGAACGTGAGGGTCTTCTTTTTCTGCAAGCTGAATACTTGCTTCCTCTCGATTCATCTGCACAAGATCCTGCTTCGCCTGTTCGTAGTCGGACATCTGCGTCGGTGAAAGATGAATAGTGGAGATATAAATTACTGCAGATAATTCGAGGAAAAGAAAAACCAGTAGATAAGCTGAGGTTGTTTTCAATTCCTGCAACTTTTCATTCATCACTCAATCATCTCCTTTGGATAGACCAAACACATTCCCCAAAGCTGCCGCAATAAAGGCATATGAAACCAATGTGTTAGGAGAAATGATGCGGAAGAATTTTTGACCAACACATTTTTGAATGCCAACAAGCTGACGAACCCCGGCTGCCGAGACGGAAGTAGTATGTGAGAGGTCAACTGTGACCTTTCTTATACGATTTGTATGGAGCATATCATCAAGCTCATCTGCAATCATTGATACATGACGAAAATCATACCGTCCAATGACGCGAATTGTAACAGCATTACCGTCAATCAGGGTAAGTTTCATAATTGTTCCTGTTCTTTTATGAAAAAACAACACCATTTTGCTTTATCAGGAATCTCGGAACAAGCAAGCCAATACGGGTTTCTGTTATACCGACCGTCGGCATGGAGCGCCGAGCGAACAATGTGACCGATTGTCCCCGAGCATCCATACAGAGGTATTCACAGCCTGTGAGCATATACCAGATCCCTGCGCCGGTATCGCTCCGCCAAATGTATTCACCCCAGTCCATTTCTTTCACTATGGGGTCTTTTGTCAGATTTTTAAGCCTCTGTTGAAATGCAATTGCGTCGAACGGCGGTGTTGGCGAGGAAATAGTCACGGCAATATTATGTGTCATAACACGCATCGCAATCAAAATATGAGCATTGTGAGGATCTGCAGAATACTGTGCCGCATTGACAACAGCCTCTTCAATCGCTTGCATGAATGCATAGTCATAATAAAAGGAAGACCGATATAGGATGCCGTAGATTTCTTTTTGTATGTCAGCATATTCGTCGAGACCAATACACTCAAATTGACGATACTGCATTGTATATCCTCGTTTATTTTGTCAATAATGGTATGACACGGCTATATATTCGTTGTGTTGAAACGATTCCAGTATATCTTCCATCATAACTTCTGGAAGCAGATGTATATGGCAAGAAGAATCCATGCGTGATTTCAAAAGAACCACAGCGAGGAATCATTGTATGTCCCTTTCCATCACTGGTCATGGCATTGCCGATCAGCTTCCCATTGACCCTGAACAAGAGACTTTCTGGATCAACCTCGTAGTGCCCGCCCTCGATTGCCGCATATTTGATAAATGCGGGATGACCTCCATTCGGTATCCAACCGTTTCGTCGAATGACCTCCATGACTTTCTCATCCTGTTCATAGGCAACAATGTCCCCATCACGCACACCAAATCCTGGAATCGCAAAATAAATTCCGACAGGGAGACTGGCCGTTGTATTCATATAGATCAATGTGGGAATTTGCAGATGGAACGGATTGACCACAAGCAGTACATAGAACCATAGTGCCGTCCAGAAAAAGAACCTCTTTTTTTTACTCATGTGATCTCCTCCGATGTCATTGTATATCAGGGGAAATCTTGGTTTTTCCTGTCTTTTGAACAAACAAGGCTCTGTCCATTTGGGCAGAGCCAAAAACATTTTCAGAAGATATAGCGTTTCACTTCCTCTTGGAAGGTTCGCACATAACGACCAAAACTAGCCGAGTGAATACCACATTTATCTGCTAAGACAATATTGGATTCATAGGGGTTCTCCACCATTGCCGCAACAGCAATATTCATACGACAGTCCTGATGTGATATACAGTCATCAATCTTCTCAAGCAACTTGCTGTACTGGTCATAATATTGCACAAGCGAGTGGAACCAAAACTCATCGACGATCTCAAAATCAGGATCCAACTCTTCTTTTGCCGCAATGACCGTCGCCAGAACTTCCAGCATATTTATGACTTTTGTTCGGAGAAAAACATCATTGACCGTCAAGTGATACTGCAAAGCATTGAGAACATTGAGCTTAATTGCAGAATTCCATATACCAAGCTGTGACGAGGAGACATGAAGCATCTCCGTCTGTTTAATAACTCGTTCTTTACGCCGGTATTTGAGATCAACAAACATTTGCCAATCTTGCGGGAGAGCGCGAATGACCATATCAACCAAGACATAATTTGTTTCCTGCTTCATGATGCGAAACAGTATTTTCCCCCATAACCTGGAATCTTTGACAGATGCCTCACGGGCAAAATGTTTTAATTCCGCAAGCTCTTTTCGTTTCTTATGAGCTCTGTAATGTTCGTTGAGCATCGTCTCTGCCAAGTACATCCCCATAATAGGTTTATTGTAATACAGCATATGCCCTCCATTAGTTCATGATATAAGGCTTTGGTGCTATGAACCGATACGCCAGACTGCGGTAAAATTTATCCAGCCGTTCATAGTCGATGGTGTATGCCTTTGTGTGATCGAACGAACTTTTTCCTTCGGCTTTGATGGCAATTACGAAATCTTTCTGTATCAGGGAGCCGATGATCCTTTTAATCGTGCTTTCTGACCAAAATGGAAATTCCTCACGCTGCCAATCTTCGACTGTCTTGCATACCCACTTGTGCCCATCCTCATGAATACACAACACTGTAGCAAGCAACTGATCAAGCCGATGGAGAAATATCGCTTCGTTCAATCCGACCACGACTGCAAGCTCTCGACGAAATGAAAGCTCCATTTCCTCTCCGAGCGTCGGTATAGATATGTTTCCCATGCCACATCCCCCGTTCTCTCAAGGACTGGATCGTCCCTCTGCATTTCCGTATCTGCGCAGGTACTCCTGGGCAAACGCAGAGCCCTCCCCCTCAACGGCAATTTGATGAGCCAAAACCTCACGCAGGTTACGTTTCACAGTTCTGTTCTGCTCTGTAAGCACAGAACTGGGCGCAGGGGGAACATAAGACAGGGCGGGCATTGTTTGTTCGGAGGGGGCTTCCCCCTGTGGTGATCTAGGCGAAAATGTATAGTTTTCCTTGAGGGCAGAATGAAGCCAGCCCGTTGGATTCCGGACGGTCTTCGTCTGCATGGCAATCTCCAAAAATCGGGCCTTCTCATATACTTTTTCCTCGCCATAGCGACGAATAAACCGCTCCAATGATGGACTGGATATACCGAGTGCAGCACAAAGACTTCGGACATCGCCTGTTGTTGTTTCATGTATTCTATGCGTGTTCTCTGTTGTTGTAGTCTCTGTTACGTGCGCGCGCGAGGGAGGCACGCAATCCCGCGCCGTTATTGGGTTTTCTTGGGGTCTGTCTTGTGGTGTCATTTTGACACTACGATACGGTTCACCTTGCTCCTCATGTAGTGTCATTTTGACACTTATGCGTGGTTCATCAGTTTTGATTTTTTGACCTTCTGTGCCATCTTCCGATATATCAGTGACCTCATATTCTTGCTTCATGAGATCTGGAGCAGAGGCTTCTTCGGTATATTCCATCTTCTCGCGCATCGGTGGAGGTGCAGAGATACGCCGATCAACACTTTCTATGCTCGCCTGAAATTGCCTATGTACGATTTTCTTACTAAGTTCTTCGATCAGCTCATAGTTAATGGTATAGGCCTTCGTCTTGTTATACGAATTTCCGATCACCGTCGAAATCATCACTTCTTGATCTTCAAGAGACTTGATGGTGCGTTTAATGGTACTTTCTGACCAGAACGGAAATTGAACATTCCACTGCTTGACCGTATTATAAATCCAGCGGCGACCATACTCGTCGCAGATTCCAGCTTCACGGCTGATCCAGTATTGCAGTTGTTGAAGAAATATCGCCTCATTCAGACCAATGAGAACGGCGAGATTCGGCTGAACGGTAAGCGGGGATTCCGAAATCAGAAGGCTTGTCGCTGCCATCGTTCTTCACCTTTCCTATTGCCACAAAACAAGTGGATCAGCATACATATAATTCCCGTCTACCCCTCGAATAATGTACTCGAGGTGCAGATGCGGTCCGGTCACGCGTCCCGTTGCACCAACAAGACCGATAATCGTGCCCTGTCCCACATACTCATCGACTCTGACATCAACCTCGGACATATGAGCATAGCGTGTATATCCATCAAATAACGGATGATAGAGAAGCACTTGATTACCATAACCGTCCGCATAGTCGCCGGCTTGGATCACAACACCGTCAAAGAGCGCAGGAATAGGCGTTCCTGCTGCATATCCGAGATCTACACCCGCATGAAAAGACCACTCTCCTGAGATCGGATGGTAACGCCATCCGAACGCAGACGTGACAGGAAGATCGGCTGCATGAACGCAGAACGGGAAAAGCAGCAGGAATAGCACTGCTCCCACAGAGAAAAGTTTTCTGTTCATGACTGCCCCTTATAGTGAAAAACAAGTCCCCATCCCATTACGCCAAGCATCGCTATGATGACACGGAAATCAATGGATTCCATCGATATGCTCCCCTCACTTCATGCGCTTTTCCTCTTTGCCCTTCCTTGTGAAACAATACACAGAATACAGAACAACAACAGCTGCTCCAGCAAGAAAAACAAGAAAAACGTCCATCGCAGAAATTACAGCTTCCCTCGGAAGATCTCTCGCCAGATTAAAATAACTAACGAAAAACATCATAACGGTCATAATCATTAGCCGTAAGCCATCTCTTCTAACAAAAAAATAAAATGTTAGAAGGATGAAAACCGTTGCAGTCAACGCTCTAGGATCAATGGTGATCGTCATAACGCCCTGCTCTCATGACTTCAATTATCTCTATATCATCTTCATCCTCTAATTCGATACCCGTAACTTCCAGTTCCATATCCTCAAAAGATGCCCTCGAATCTTCCGGCAATTTCTCGCATCTTCCATCATATTTATTCAGGAACACTTCTTTTGCCTCTTCTTCGCTCTCTGCCTCGATATAGACGCTCCCCATAAGACTGTATTCAAATGACACGTTATAGGTAGCCATCATTGTTTGCTCTCCTCTTAGTCTTTTCTGCAACCATGAATTTTCTTATACGATGACCGCCTTTCGTGGTTCGTAGATGATCTCCTTGCCAAGACGCGCCGCGGGAGCAAGCTCCTCGTGAACGCCTTTGCTGTGCTCCCAGTTTTGGAGCACATAGACAACATCCGCTTCGCGTACCATCGTCGTTGTGATGCGAAGATACGCATCACATTCCAGACCACTCTACAAGAAACTCTACACCTCAGAATTGATCTCGTAGATGTTTCGGTAAAAATAGTTATTCTCGTCCCGTGTTTGAATTCGGGTAATATATCCACAATCCACTAGCTGCCTCATATACTTCGCGTAGGTATTCTTGTTGATGTTAAGGTCATAGCAAATCTGATCTCTGGGGAGACAATCCGTATCGCCATATGCGCAGAGATAAGAGTAAATTGTCTTTGCAATCACATGTAAGTTTGGATCCTGCATGACAGATGTGCCAACTATTCCAGCACCGTGTTCAAGCACATTTCTGGGATATTGTCTGATACGTTCTTCCGTCACCTGCATATTAGATGCTTGTATGTTGCTCATGATATCCCCCAAAATCTAATAATCATGCACTTTCGCGCTCTTCAACAGTACATATTTCCGGCAAATATCCCCCCCTTCTCCTTACACAGAGTTTTCATCCATCCGCATGCCGAACAAACTAAGCTGCTTATCATTTTCTTTCAAACGATGATCCTGTTCGATCCACCACTTCATAACATCCGCACCAGTCTCCCATTGTGTAGGAAAACCATCTGCACGTCTCTTATCAAGCATACGTTGAAATGCTTCCTCGTATGCTCTCGCATATGCAGACCAACGCTCTGCGTCGCGTAGCATCCCCGCCTTGCCCTGATACGGGCACATAATGCAGCCGAGGCGTTTGTACCCCTCATCGTAGAGGCTGCAATACGGCAGATTGCGGGAGCGTATATACTCCCATACATCCGCATCCGACCAGTCAATGATCGGATGCAGATATTGTTTATTGCGGTGCTGATTGCACGTCTCCACTATTTTCCGATTGGCACGTCGCGTAGATTCGGCGTGCCTCACACCCGTAACGACAAATCTACCTTTGCCGCCGCCCTCCTTGAGAACCTGACAGCAATAGCGCACCATACGCGTGGGCGGCATCCGCTTTTCGGGAATGAGCTGCCACATTGTCCTGATGGGCATATTGCGACCTTCCCACGCCTCCGGATAACAGAGACGAATGAATTTCACCAACTCAGGAGGATCTACGCCTGTCACATTATAGTGAGCATCATATTTGACCCCTGCTCTCTTACAGAGGTCATATACGACGCAGCTATCTTTCCCTCCAGAAAAGGCTACATAGTACCCCTCGGGAGGCACATGTAGCTGCAATCTCTTAATTGCAACTTTAACCTTATCTACCACGCCGTAAAGAGTGTTTTCTTTGAGCACACTCACCCACTCCTAAATTTCATTTACCATTTTCATACGTCCTGATTCAATGCGCAAAATAGCAGCTACTCCTTCATTGCATCTACAAGCCATTGAGGAGAAAGAATGTTCTTTCCATCATGGTCAAATAAGACTTGATAGGTGACAAAAAACTCTTCTGCCGCCTCCTCAGTGTAATGCTCTTCTGCCAGATCTTCATCTTCAGAACAAAGACCACGCCAAAAAGGACTTTCGAGGAATTGCTTTATGGCAGTGTCTCTTGCCCCAAAGCCAATACGATAATACGGATAAAGCACACGAGCATTTCCCACAACGTTCACCGCTTTCTCGATTTATGGCCTGCTACGATCATGAAAAGAAGTCAGAAAATCGCCATCGGATCAATAGGTGTCATACGATCACCGCCTTTCGTGGCTCGTAGATAATCTCTTTGCCAAGGCTCTCTGCGAGAGCAATCTCCTCTCGAACGCCTTGGCTGTGCTCCCAGTTTTGGAGCACATAGATGGCATCCGCTTCGCGTACCATCGCCTTTGTGATGCGCAGGTACGCCTCCCATTCCAGACCGCTCGGCGGCAGCACAGCAGGATTGAGTACCGTGCAATCCTGCTCAAGCAGCCATTGTTCTGCAGCCGCGAATATCTTTCGATACCCTTCTACACCGGTGATCGCACCAGATATAAAAACAATTTTTCCTCCAAAAACATTATCAGCGATCTTCATCGTATTACCACCTTGTCATCTGTTGTTCTAATATGAACCTGATTCCACTTGTCCGGGCTGAAACGCCTCATGATCGAGTATTTCTACAGGCTCTGCGTCATACCAGGGAACGTAAGAATCACTTACACGAAAGGATCCAACCTCGAGCATGTCTTCGCGAACACGATAGATAAGTTCCCCTTCCTCCAAAAATACTGTTACACGACTGCCTTTTGAGTGCTTATCCAAAAAGGCAAGTGCCTCATCTTTATCCGGATAAATCCCCCGTATGTATATGCGCTCTGCATGATTTACGCCCTCTGCAACACTACATCCTGTCGTGATAATTTCTTTTGGAGATTCGCCAGTTTTCACATGTATGTCTCTTTCATATGTGACTGGCACATATCCGACAAATGTCTTTCCTACGTTGGAACGAACCCACCCCAAATTTGCAATAACTGCATTTCTACTCAAAATCTGAGAAGATGTAATAAAACAGAGCATAAAAGAGATCACGATAAGCACTAAGAGGCCAAACAGGAGCACAAAGAAAATGTTGTAGTGATTAAGAAAATCAATCCATTTATGAAACAGAACAGACATTTTTGATTTGATTTTTTGATATGGTTTCCGATCTTTAATACTGCAAGATATGAACTCGTTCACTTTTGTACACTCCTTTATGTAATTTGACCATATTTCCCTATCCTTTACACACAAAAATTGGTAAAATAGATACAAGTTCTTTCGTGTGACCGAAAAGGAGAATGTTGATGATAAAAATATCAGACCGTTTGCGGCTCGTCCGAAAGCAGCAGGGGTTATCGCAAGTAGAAATTGCGGAGAAGCTCGGAATAACAACACGAACCTATCAAAACTACGAGCAAGGTGTCACAAAATTGCCAGCTGAAGAACTCTATAAGGTGGTGTCATTATTCGGCATATCAGCAGATGAGTTTTTTGGAATAGAACATAAGGACATACCCATACAACAAGCACTCAATGATCTTCGTCAAGAGCTAAAGCACCAACATGAAGAAACTCGCCGTCTAATCACTACATACTTGACGGATAATGCCTAGTTCCACCAATATGTGAGATCTACTCCCAGCGCACGACTTAATACCTCAAGTGTTGCAATATTTTTGGGGTGCTTCTTGTCTCTTTCCCAGTTATAGACAGACCGCCGTGTAAAACCGGTGATTCCCGCAAGATCCGTTTGAGAAAAGCCTCGTTCCTCTCGCAAGTTCCGAAGCTTTTCACCAAACGTCATTGCTCTTCATTGGCGGCCTCAAAGTAGCTGCCAATGACCTCAATCATCTGGAGCAGTGTCTGATGAAATTCTTCCAATCGAGACTCCTCAATCCTATAGAAGTTTGTTTTACATGACAGCATCTCGTTAATTTGACGAATGTCTGACTCGAGTTTTCGATAAATCGGATGTACTACCCATTTCCCCTCTGTATGCATCGAAATGAATGCATTAAACTCCTGCTGCACGGCATTTATATAATCCGTAAGCTGGATAATTTGTTGGATATGGATCTTGTCAAAATTGGAGATGTTGATCTCACCTGAAATCTTTTTCAGCTGTTTCTTGCTCGTCTCAATGTACTGATCAATCAGCAGAGACAGTTCCGATACCCCACCGACGGATAAAATCTGTCGGTACTTTCGTATCTGCTGCTCCATCTTTCGATTCTCACGCTTCAAACTCTCATAGTCTGCCGGCGTAATCTCGACAATACGCTCGAGCTTGGGCTCTCGGGATTCTAGTTGCCGAATTTTCTCCTCGAGTTCGTGGATATACTCCGTTGGATTTTTCTCAATTTCGCCTGACATCATATTCCTCCCTCTAAGCCCTTGTATAATGCCCCCTTGTCCCCTCTTTTGATATTTGATATAATCAACAGAGAGTTTGCACAATGAGGATTGACTGTGGATAGTCTTATATCAGCATAGCGCAGATTCTGCTTCACATATCCGTACCGTCCCATCGGTACGGATATTTCTTTGAAAACATTACGAATGAGCAGTGTTCCAAAAACTGTTGATGTTGATGCCATAGGCTTTCAATACACGCTGGAAGTCATAGCCGTTTCTCTGTTCTCGGTAATTCTCGAGGCGTAACAACACAGTGTCCCGCTCAGTCTGTTGTTCTCCATCATACATATATTTAACCTCGATACTCTGTGCACTAGCATATTTTGCAAGTCTACGTATAAAATCTCGAAATGTCCGTGTCGTCATATTCACGTCGCTGACAATCCATTTTTGCCCGTAATCAAGCCGTGCAAGGCATGTACGACGATCTCCAGCAAACTTGACATCATGAGTTTCCCATCGGAGCACGGAAATCCCCTCCTCGCTCATCAAACTTCAAGATATTGTTCCTCGAAAAAACGACGATTTGTTTTTCCGCGAATCGTGAATTTCCCGCGTTTGCGCAACTCCGCATTGAGTTCAGCAATGATTTTATACGCTTTGGACATGGAGACCGCGCAAATCTCTGCAACTTCATCTGGACGTATAAAATTACTCGTAGGTTTCTTGTTTTCCATACGAACCATCCTCTCAGCCCGCACTTGCGGGCTTTTTATTTGCCGATTCCTCAGCCTCAAGCAGCCTATACCACTCACTCCCAAAGCCAAGAACATCAGCAATGCGCTTGGCCACTTCAGGAGATGGGCGACGCAATCCATTTTCGATAAAATTGTAATATTGACGGCTAATAGCACATTTCTTCGCTACTTCTATTTGAGATAGATTTCCTTTGATACGCATTTCTGTCAACCACTTCATTTTTTCACCACCCAAACTGCTACATTATGTTGACAAGGAAATAATACGTTATATTTTTCTTATTGTCAACAGAATGTAGCTAATTATTTTAGATCGCTATATTATGTTGCACATATTGAAGTTGCTACAAATAGTTGACATAATGTAACAGGGGGTTGCAGATGAACAGAATGAAACTATTGCGTGAGCAACATAACCTAAGCCAAACAGATTTAGCAAAAATACTGAACATAAGTCGGCAATCATATAATTTTTATGAAAATGAGAAACGGGATCCAGATACTACAATGCTGATCCGAATAGCAGATTTCTTTAATGTTAGCCTAGACTATTTGCTGGGCCGAACGAACGACCCTTCACCTATCACACAAGAAAAGACTTCTTCCCATCAGGAAGAAGTCTTGCGAGATATAGAGGATATTACTCCAGAAATGGCAAACGAAATACGCCAGTATATCAACTACCTAAAGCATAAAAAAAAGACAGCTGTGGAGGCTGTGGCGAAAAAAAAGTAGTGCCTTTTTGTCTCGTGCTCTCCGGATTTACATAAGGCTCTTCAAAAAATGATGTTTTGGATATTACTGGGAATTCCGATGCATCACATCCAAAGAAACCCTCTCTCTGTGGCATGAAAGATATATCTATAGGCGGTATAATCTACAAGAACGTATAGATAGACACCGTTATACCGATGAAAAAGCCTCGGGAGTGATGACCCAGGGCTTTTTTCTGTGTGTTCATGCCAGATCAAACTTGATGAGAGCCGTGGCTGTGGAAAGTATGTTATAGAATTCAAACCGGAAAGGGATGATCGCTTGTCCGTTCATAAAGACACAAAGCGCGGAACATGGTACGTAAAGATCAAATATACCGACTGGACAGGTGAAAAAAAAGAGACCACACGCCGAGGTTTCGCAAAGAAAAAAGACGCTCAGCTTTTTGAGCAGGATTTTCATCGGCAGAAACAAGGTTCACATTCTATGTCCTTCAAAGCGTTATATGATCTATACATGGAGGACATAAAACCACGTATAAGACCTACAACATATCGAAGCAAAGAATATATGTTCACCTCAAAGGTGTTGCCGTTCTTCGCAAATTTGCCTTGCGACCAGATTACTCCTGCAAAAATACGGCAGTGGCAAAACGAACTTGTCAAAGGCGATTATCAAGAGACATACCTCCGTACTATCAACAATCAAGTTGCAGCCATCTTCAACTTTGCCGTAAATTATTATGGTCTACCAACTAACCCAGCAAAACGAGCAGGGATGATCGGAAAGAGTCATGCCGATGCAATGAGATTCTGGACGGTTGATGATTTTCAAAAATTTATCAATCACACCACTACTCCACTATACAGAATTTCTTTTTTAATCCTTTTCTGGACAGGGATGCGTGTTGGAGAGTTTTTGGCACTGACCCTGGAGGACTTTGATTTTGACAAAAATTTGATACACATAACCAAAAGCTACGCACGGCTAGATAACAAGACTATAATCGGCCCGCCTAAGACACCAAAGAGCCGCCGAGATGTCAGCATCCCTGCATTTCTTGTCGATGAAGTCCAGCAGTTTATCCAAGCGCAGCATTCAATCAATCCAAACGCACGATTATTTGAAACCGGTAAACATGGATTATCTTATGAAATGAGGCGTGTAGCTGCACAGGTTGGCATAGAGAAAATTCGCCTTCATGATCTTAGACACTCTCATGCCTCCTATCTCATTCACCGAGGAATACCGATCATAGCGATTTCACAACGCCTCGGTCATGAAAAAATCGAGACTACACTACAAACCTACGCTCACCTGTATCCGCAGGAGCGCGATATGATCATTGACACCATCGAAAGTGATCCTGCAACAAAAGGGGTCAATCGGGGGTCACAGAAAATAAATAAGCGCAGAGAACCTTGATATATAAGGATCTCTGCGCTATTTTTATTTATTCGAGTTCGATGGTTGCAGGAGGTTTTCCTGTGCAGTCATAGAGGACACGGTTGACGCCGTGTACCTCGTTGACAATGCGCGTGGTCACCTTTGACAGGATTTCCCACGGAAGCTGCGCCGCCTCTGCCGTCATGAAGTCGCTGGTCTCGACGGCACGCAGCACAACAGCATAGTCATAGGTGCGTCCATCGCCCATGACGCCGACGGAGCGCATATTGGTAAGCGCGGCAAAATACTGTCCAAGCTTCTTTTGAATACCTGCCTTTACAATCTCCTCGCGGTAGATGGCATCCGCGTCCTGCACGATCTGAACCTTCTCTGCTGTCACCTCGCCAATGATGCGGATGCCAAGACCGGGTCCCGGGAACGGTTGTCGGTCGACAAGATGATCCGGGATTCCGAGCTCACGCCCGGCTGCACGCACCTCATCCTTAAAGAGCAAACGGAGCGGTTCGACAATCTCCTTGAAGTCGACGTGATCGGGAAGTCCGCCGACGTTATGATGTGATTTGATGACCGCGGATTTGCCAAGTCCGCTCTCAATGACATCGGGGTAGATTGTTCCCTGCACGAGGAAGTCCACTGCACCGATCTCATGCGCCGCTTCCTCGAATACGCGGATAAATTCCTCACCGATGATTTTGCGCTTTGCCTCAGGCTCGGTTACTCCCTTGAGCTTTGCATAGAAGCGGTCACGCGCATTGATGCGGATGAAGTTGACATCGTAGGTGCCGGATGTTCCGAAAACGGCTTCGACCTCATCCCCCTCGTTCTTTCGCAGGAGACCGTGATCGACAAAGACGCAGGTGAGCTGGCTGCCGATTGCCTTGGAGAGCAGAACTGCTGCAACGGAGGAGTCTACACCGCCCGAGAGCGCACAGAGCGCACGTCCTGTGCCGATCTTTGCGCGCAGTTCCTCGATGGTCTTCTGAACGAAGGAATCCATGCGCCAGGTGCCCGTACATTTGCAGACGTGATAGACGAAATTACGCAGAATCTCCGTGCCGTGTTCTGTGTGCATGACCTCGGGATGGAACTGCACAGCATAAAGCCCTTGACTCGGATTCTCCATCGCAGCAATCGGACAGACGGGGGTGCTTGCCGTTGTATGGAAGCCTGCAGGGAGCTCGCTGATATAGTCCGTGTGGCTCATCCAGCAAATGTTTTTGGATGGAATCCCGTCAAACAGACGGGACGCTTTGTCCGTGATGTCGACTTCTGTCCGCCCGTATTCGCTCGTGGGAGCCGTTTCAACGCGCCCGCCGCAGAGATGTGCCATCAGCTGGGCACCGTAGCAGATGCCGAGTATGGGAATCCCAAGTGCAAAGAGTTCTTTTGGTGCCGTTATGGCTTCCGCTCCATAGACGCTGTTCGGACCGCCTGTCAGAATAATGCCGCGCGGTGCAAGTTCTCGAATGCGATCTATGGACAATGTATGTGGATGTACTTCACAGTAAACGTGATTCTCCCGCACACGGCGCGCAATGAGCTGGTTGTACTGTCCACCGAAGTCCAGCACCAAAATCATTTCCGAGGTCTCGGGTCTGTTCATCATAGATGTCCCTTTCTCTCTAATCTTCTGCATCTTCCGTAAAATTTCGCACGGCTGCGTGTGATACATCGACGGAAAACCCCTTCTGATAGAGATTTGCCATCATCTTTTGATAGTTGTCTGTTGGCTTGAACTTCATTGCAAGCACGCGCTCGGCAGCTGCTGTTTCCCGTTCGTAGGTATCCTCGGGGACAACACTCCATACAAGGTTGTGATCGAAGCCGCGCTGCATGAGCTTCGCACAGATCTGACGAACGGAATACCGACTTTCGTTGTAGAGATACATGAACTGTTGAGTGCAGAGATCCGTATCGTCAAGATAGTGACGCTCGATGAGACGGGTGATGGCGGCCTCGATCTCCTCTTCGGGAAAGCCCTTGCGCGTGAGTTTTTCACGTAGCTTCTGTTCGCTGTGTGCCTGCCGTGCAAGATAGTCAACTGCCGTCATCAGAGCCGTTTTATCTGCGGACTTTCGAGAACGCTTCACTCCCGTATCGTGAGCATCGCTCATTCATCCGTCTCCGACATCGCTTCTTCCTCCGGAAGATCCGATGTTTCTTGATCTGTATCGGCGGAGGATTTTTTTGATCCGCCCTTCTTTTTCGGGGTTACACCTTCGACGAGGAGTTTGGTACGGATCTTTTCTTCAATCTCAGCAATGAGTTCCGGTTTTTCCTCCAAGGTCGCCTTTGCGTTTTCCTTACCCTGCCCGAGACGTGTTCCCTCATAGGAGTACCATGCGCCGCTTTTGTTTATGAGATCCAGATCGACCGCCATGTCGATGATGCTGCCAAGACGCGAGACACCCTCGCCATAGATGATGTCAAACTCTGCCGTCTTAAAGGGCGGTGCGACCTTGTTCTTGACAATCTTCGCACGCGTACGGTTGCCGAGGGACTCCGTTCCTTGCTTGATGGAGTCTGCACGGCGCACGTCAATACGCACGGAGGCGTAGAATTTCAGTGCGCGGCCGCCTGTTGTCGTTTCCGGATTGCCGTAGGTGACGCCGATCTTTTCGCGCAGCTGGTTGATGAAGACGGCAACGGTACGGGTCTTACTGATGATGCCCGTGAGTTTGCGCATCGCCTGGCTCATCAGACGTGCCTGGAGACCGACGACGGACGATCCCATGTCGCCCTCAATCTCAGACTTTGGAACGAGTGCCGCGACGGAGTCTACCACGATGATGTCGATGGCACCGCTGTGTACAAGCGCATCCACGATCTCAAGTGCCTGCTCGCCCGTATCCGGCTGGGAAATGAGGAGATCCTCGGTGTTGACACCCAGTTTGCGCGCATACTCCGGATCGAGCGCGTGCTCTGCATCGATAAATGCGGCAAGTCCTCCTGCCTTTTGTGCCTCTGCAATCATGTGGAGGGTGACGGTTGTCTTACCGGAGGATTCGGGGCCGTAAACCTCAATAATTCTGCCGCGCGGGATGCCTCCAACGCCAAGGGCAATATCGAGCGGCAGGATGCCGGTCGATATCACCTCAATATTCATATTTGCCTTGGCTTCGCCAAGACGCATGATCGCGCCCTTGCCATGATTTTTCTCGATCTGCTTGAGCGCGTTTTCCAGTGCCTCATCGCGCGTCATGGGCTTGTCGCGTTTGCTGTCCTTCTTGTCCTTCTCCGCCATATCATCCGCTCCTTTAATATGTTATTCTCGTTCCAATTATACGAAAATCCCCGCGCCTTTGTCAAAAGGAATGTACGGGGAGTTTACGATATCAGAACATTTATTTCAAGAGAGCGCGGACAATTTCATTCACAAGTTTTCCGTCGGCACGCCCCTTTACACGCGGCATGAGAACCCCCATGACCTTGCCCATATCCTTTGCGGTCGTTGCGCCGACCTCGGCAACGGCAGTTTCGACAAGCTGCCGCACTTCATCGGGACTGAGCTGCGCGGGGAGATACGGCATCAGGATCGCAATTTCTGCCTGTGTCTTCTCAACCAGATCACTGCGCCCGCCGCGTTCAAACTCCTCAATGGAGTCACGGCGCATCTTTACTTCCTTTGTGATCACACCGATGATCTCGTCGTCACTCAGCGTCTTCTTCCCGTCGATCTCAGCCTGACGCACGGCACCGCGCACGAGACGGATAACCGAAAGACGCTCCTTCTCGCCCTGCTTCATGGCTTCCTTCATATCTGCAGTCAGTTTTTCCATCAATGACATTGTTGTCCATCCTTTCGTAAAAACATAAAATAGAAAAACATCCGTGGCACAGCGTCCACGGATGTCTCTTTGCAATCAGCCCCTGTATTTGCGTTTACGCGCTGCCTCAGACTTCTTTTTGCGGCGAACGCTCGGTTTCTCGTAATGTTCACGCTTACGAACTTCGGCAAGAGTGCCGGCCTTCTGTGACATACGCTTAAAGCGGCGGAGAGCACTATCGATCGACTCATTTTTGCCGACCTTGATTTCATTTGCCATGCATTTCCCCTCCCTCCACGCGCGGAGTAATGTTGCACCAATAAATGATGCAAGGACATTATACCCCATAGGGATAATCCGTGTCAATCGTGTTATGAAATTTTCACAAAACAGCTGAGGATATCATCAACTGTTCGTTTGAACATCTATTTATACATAGTATGCAACAATAAAAAATTTTTATATTTTATATTGACATTACCTCTCAACGTGCGGTATTATTCTACTCGTGAAATTTCACCAAATTCACATAATGTTCAACTGCTTTAAGGAGATCTGTTACCCATGCGTAGTACAACGAAGATTCTATCTCTCCTGCTCCTTGTCCTTTCCGTTGCCCTTGTCGGCTGCGGCGGCGCGGACAAGCCCGCAGAAAAGAAAACGGCAGAGCCGTTCCGCATTGTTACCTCGTTCTATCCCATGTATGTTGCGACAATCAACATTACAGACGGTGTGGACGGCGTCGAAGTATATAATATGACGAAGCCGCAGACGGGCTGCCTGCATGACTATCAGCTCATGACGGAGGATATGAAGACGCTCGAAAAGGCGGATGCCTTTGTCATCAATGGAGCCGGTATGGAGGACTTCATGGACAAGGTGACCGAGCAGCAGAAGAAGCTGAAGGTCATCGATGCCTCGCGCGGCATCGAACTCATTCATGATGACGAGGAGGGGGACAATCCCCACGTCTGGCTGAGTGTTACGGATGCGATTACGCAGGTACGGAACATTGCCGACCAGCTCAAGGAAGCTGATCCCGCGCATGCTGCGGCATACGAGAAGAACGCCGTCGCATACATCGAAAAGCTCACCTCGCTCAAGAGTGAAATGCACGCGGCTCTCGACAATGTTCCGCACAAGGACATTGTCACGTTTCACGAGGCGTTCCCCTACTTTGCAAAGGAATTCAATCTGAACATCATCGGTGTTGTGGAGCGTGAGCCCGGCACAGAGCCGACTCCGACGGAGCTGCAGGAGACCATCGAACAGGTCAACGCCCTCCCCACAAAGGTTCTCTTTACGGAGCCCCAGTACTCCCCTGCTGCTGCTGAGACCATCGCTCGCGAGACGGGAGCGAAGATCTATACACTCGATCCTGTTGTGACTGGTGAGGCAACCCCTGCGGCGAAGAATGCCTATATCGACACAATGAAAAATAATATGAAGACCTTGCAGGAAGCACTCAAGTAACTTTTCCCATGTAAAAGCCGTCCACGGCAAAACGCTGTGGACGGCTTTTATCGTGCAAGCAAGTGAGGAACGGTTTGTCTATGATGGCGCACCTTTGCTTTTTCGCCGTGCGCGAAAAAAACGCTTGATGATCTCTGAGCACTCCTCTGCCAAGACGCCGGAACGCATTTCGGGCTGATGGTTCAGTGCAGGGCATTCCGTGATGTTAAAGAGTGACTCGCAGGCTCCCGCCTTTGTATCCGTACTTCCATAGACCACGCGGCTGATGCGGCTCATGACGATGGCACCGGCACACATCGGACATGGCTCGATGGTTACATAGATTGTCATGCCCGTGAGACGCCAGCGGCCGAGATGCTGACAGGCACGTTGGATGGCGAGCAGCTCGGCATGTGCCGTTGCATCATGCTGTGTTTCACGCAGATTATATCCACTGGCAATGACGGTTCCCGTCTCATCCAATATGACAGCACCGATGGGAACCTCACCAAGTGCATAGGCACGTTCTGCCTCCGCAAGAGCCAGCCGCATTCCATGCACATCATCCGGCATGGGGCAGCTTTCCCTTCACCACTGAAATATCAGCTTTTCCCTGATAAAAAAGGGACTGCGTAGGACGACCGACATCAAGCTGATACGCGCTGTTTGAGGAATCATTGTCCGATTGACGTTTTTTCTTCTTCTCTATTTCATCTTCAAAAATAGAAGCAAACGACTCTCCCTGCTCCTGCTCTTCAAAGCCTTTTCTCCGCTCGAACAACTCGTCGTTGTTGAACCTGAGGCGCTTGATTCGCATGACCCGCTCAACACGTTCTACCATCGCTGACACCTCCTATCTATATTGACAAACTATTCTATCTTATATAAATTATATCGTTTGCTTGTGAGGGAACTTAAACAAAAAAGGCAGTATTTATCACAATATAACGTGACATAACACTACCCTAATTGGAATATGATGCTTTTGTCAGCCCGGTGGCCATGTGAGCGAACGTCCGCCAAGCAGATGAAAATGCAGATGTCCGACCGTCTGTCCGCCATCCGCTCCTGTGTTTGTCACGAGACGAAAACCGCCCGCGTCAATACCCAACGTACGCGCAAGTGCAGGAACAACATCGGTCAGAATATGTGCTGCCAGCTCCCGATCCTCTGCGCCAAAGTCCAGTACACTCGAAAGATGCTTCTTTGGGATGATGAGAACGTGCTCCGGAGCCTGCGGATCGAGATCACGAAATGCGAGCACGGTGTCGTCCTCATAGACCTTTGTCGAGGGAATCTCCCCATGAGCAATCTTGCAAAAAATACAATCTGCCATTTGATTCACTTCCTTTCAAGACTTACTAATTCGTGAAGAAGAGATATATTCCTGCTTGCTTTTCCTCCTGCGCTGACACGTTCTCTACCGCACATGTTCTATTACAGCCTCACCTCTCTGCCTGTATCAAGCAGGAATAAGTAACGCTCTTTGACCTCCTTGCCAAGGATGGTTTCTACAGCGTCGCAGTAGAGGTCGATCTGGAACTGATAGCGGGCTCGTGCTGCTGCGGCGGAGATTTTACGGTCGGTCTTGTAGTCGAGCAGGATGTAGTCACCGTTTTCCTCCTCAAAGAGAACGTCGATGATGCCCTGCAAAAAAATCTGATCGTCCTCATCCGTTGCCTCTTTGTAGTAGGTATGTGCCGGAAGGAGACGTCCAAAGGGGAGTTCACGATAGACTGCCTTTGCCGCACGCATCCGCCGCCCCAGTTTTGAAGAGACGAATGTCCATATGTTCCCGACATCGATGATGCCGCGCTCCGCCTCCGTGAGAATCCCCTTTTCGACGAGTTGGTCGAGCTGACGCTCAATGGCGGAGATGTTTGGGATATCCGACAGGTCGAGCTGCTGCATGACGGTGTGCATTGCCGTGCCGCGCTCCATCGGTGTCAGATGCTCTTGTTCCGATGAGCGCAGGAATCGCGGAACCTCCCATTCTTGGGGTGTATCTACTGAATCAGCAACAGCCGGCAGGAATGGAGCGATCGACTCCTCCTCAGCTGCCTGCTGCCGCTTAAGCTCTGTGACACTGGTCTTTGCGTGGATCTGCGCTGTTCCGCGCAAATCATAGACCCAGCCCAGAACCGCCGCGACACGGTCGGCATCCTTGCCCGCCGGGAGGGGTTCATCGGCACGGACGGCAGAAAGGACGTTGTCTTCCCTTTCCTCTGACAGATCCTGCGGAACTTGCACATCCTCATGCGGGAGACGTAGATCAAAACGTGCCTTTTCATTGGTTGGCGGGCGGAGAGCAATCTCGTCCACATCGTCGAAGAGGACAGCTCCGTCGGGATGGCGCATCAGGGCAAGTGCAATCCAGTCGAGATAGCATTTCGCGCCAAGAATAGCCTCCTTTGGAAATACAGTGTCTTCCGTCTGTGCATATTTGAGACAGTTCTCGCGGAGCTGCTCCAATGCGTCCTTGCCCGTACGCGTGATGTTCAGCGTGCCCGTCAGGATGAGTTTTTCCTGTGCGCGTGTCATGGCGACGTAGAGAATGCGCATCTCCTCTGCCATCGTCTCGCGTTGAATGACGGCTTTGATTTTCCTTCGCGACATGGTATCGTATTTCTGCCGTCCGGTCATGCTGTTCTCATAGACACGCAGACCGATGCCCTCGTGTGCATGGTAGAGCAAATCGCCCCTTGTATCCTGCGTATTGAATGCACCTGAGATGTTCGCAAGAAAGACGATGGGAAACTCCAGCCCCTTGCTGCGGTGGATCGTCATGATGCGCACGACATCCTCGCTTTCACCGAGGGTACGCGCAACAGAGAGATCTGTGCTGCGCCGCTTCAGTGCATCGATGTAACGCAGAAAGCGAAATAGTCCGCGCTCGTTTGTCCGCTCGAAATCGGCAGCGCGGTCGATGAGCATACGCAGATTTGCCTGTCGTAGGATGCCGCCGGGGAGTCCACCGACGTAGTCATAGTAGCCCGTCTCACGATAGAGCAGGCGGAGTAGTTCGGGAACGCTCTGCACCAGGGCACAGCGCCGCCAACGTCGGATGCGCTCCAGTGCATTTGCCGCCTTTTCTATGAGACTGTCTGAAAGTCCTTCCCCTGCTGCACCTGTTAGGATGTCATAGATACCGCCAAGTGGTGTATGTATGCGCAGTGCCGCCATGTCCTCCATTGTCATGCCAATCATGGGGGATACGAGTACGGCGGCAAGCGGCGTATCCTGACGGGCGTTGTCCAATACGGCAAGCAGGGAGAGCATCATGCGAATCTCGCTCGCCTCAAAATAGCCGGCAGTATCGTCCGCATATGCGGGGATGTTTTCTTTTCGCAGCGCATCGAGCAGAATCCCAGCACGCTCCTTCGCGCCACGCAGGAGAATGACAATATCCTTGTTTTGGACGGCATCCCCGTTGTGCAGAACGTACCCCTCGGATTTGAGTTGCTGAATACGGCGTGCAATAAAATGCGCCTCAATTTCAAATGCTTTTCGCTCTTCCTCCCCCTGCTCCTCCGCGTCAGCGGAATAGTCTGCACGTAGGAGGTTGATCTCAAGCGGCCCTGCAAGTGACGTTCCCTTTGTCGGCTCTGCAAATACGCGTCCCGGATTGAGACACGCATGAACATCATAGGAAATGTCGACCGCTTCTTTGCTCATGATCTGTGAGAAGATCTCGTTGATGGGCTCAAGCACCTCGGCGCGGCTGCGGAAGTTCTCGGACATCGTCACGAGTTCGCCCTCTGCGCTGTCGCCACGGTATACCTCGTAGGTATGCTGAAAGAGCGACGGATCGGCAAGGCGAAACCGATAGATGCTCTGCTTCACGTCACCGACAATGAAGCGGTTGTTTTCGCGTGCAATCTGCCGCAGAATCCCCTCCTGCAGTCCGTTTGTATCTTGGTATTCGTCCACCATGATTGCGTCGTAATGGGCGCGCAGCTCATCGGCAATCTCCGTCGGTGCGGCAATGGTAGGATCCTCCTGCAGCTGCTTCGGATCGCGACAGAGCAGTTCGAGTGCCGTATGTTCAAGGTCGCTGAAATCCAGGATGCCGCGCTCGATTTTTTTTTGCTGAAACGTATTGTGAAATGCGGTTGTCAGGCGAACGTACTGACGGATGGCGGCATTTGCAGCATTCTCGGTATCGCATAGCTCCTGTGCTGTCGCGGGCAGACGCGCAATGCAGCCATCCCACGGGGCATGGATCTTTTCCGTCAGCTTCTTGAGTTTTGCTCCGACATCGGGATCACAGTCCTCGACCGCTTTGCGCGGTATATTTTTCTTCGCCTTTTTCGCCGCAGCCGCTTGCGCCAGAAATGCTTCCCATGCGCTGTCCTGTTTGGCATTCACAAATCCATTGAGCTCTGCGTGCAAATCCTCATAGATTCCCTTGTTATGCGCAAGTGCTTCAAGACATTTGGCTGCTGCCGTGCGTAGGTCGTTGCCGCCGCTCTTGAGAAGCTCGATTGCTGCCGCATAGTTCGTGCAGACCTCTGAAAGAGTGTATTCGAGCTCATCCGCAAGGGTCTGAAACCCGTCACGCCCCCAATACGGCGTATCGGTGCGCTCGTTCCCCTGTGCCGCAAGCCATGTCACGGGCGAGGGCTGACTGAGCGAAAAGGCGTGCAGTGCGAGGATTTCTCCCTGCAGTTTCTCGTCGTCCCCCTTCACGCCTCCATAGGCATCGGAAAAGGGAAGAAAGCCCTCGGGGTCGCCCACTGCCGCGTTCTCGTATTCGCTCTCAATCATCTGTTCAAACACGTCGTTTTTCAGCAGCCGAATCTCCTGCTCGCTTGCAATGCGAAAGGTCGGCGGGATCTCCGTCGCATCGATGTGCGACTGGATCAGACGCTGACAAAAGGAGTGGAATGTTGAGATGTCCGCCCCCGTGAGGAGGACGCGCTGCCGTTCGAGCGCAGCGACCTCTTCGAGTGCCCCGCCGTTCTCGACAATGACATCAATTTCGGCGTTGAGTGCTGCCTCAATGCGCTCACGCATCTCCGATGCAGCAGCCTTGGTAAAGGTGAGGACGAGGATGCAATCCAGCGACAGCGTTCCCGCACGTACCTGCGAGATGATGCGCTCAACCAGCACGCGTGTCTTTCCCGACCCTGCCGCCGCTGCGACGAGGATGTTCTGTCCACGCGTCTCAATCGCCTTTTTTTGATCGGCGGTAAACTGCATCCGTTCAGCCATCGGACTTCACCTCCCCGCACACCATCTGTGCAATCTCCTCCATTGCTGCCTGTGCATTGTCTGCAATATCGCGATAACGATCCCCCTGCCCAAGCTCCGGATCGAACGAGCAGATGGAGCGATAGGTACAGAAGGTACAGGCATTGCGATCCCGAAAACGATAGGGCGCAACCTGTATATTGCCCCGTAGGATCTCCTCGGCAGTCGTGCGGATCAACTGTGGCAGATAGGCAAGCAGCTGTTCAAACTCCTCGCGTGAACGAATGTGCCTTGCCGATGCCTTGGAGATGCTCTTATCCTTGTTGAAGGTGATGCAGAGATGCTCCCCCATCGCGTCAATGCTCTGTGTGATCTCCGGATCGTCGATCAGCATCCCCGTGAGTACCATGTCCTTTGCAACCATCTTGTGAAGGTCGCTGTCATCCAGACGCACATCGCTCTTGATGATGGGATTCACGACAGGCGCATAGAGCATCCCCGCCGGAAAACTGTCTGTATCATGGAGGAGACTGCGTATGACAAAGAGATAGAGCAGCAGCTGCATCTTCAGCCCGTGGCGAATCTCGGGCAGGAGCAGGGATGTTCCTCCCGTCTTGTAGTCGAGGACGAGGTAGTAGTCACGCGTCTTCGTCACATCAAAGCGATCAATCTGCCCGCGCAGGGAGAGTGTTGCCCCGCCCGCAAGCTGAAACTCCTCCAAGCGGACATCATCCATGCCACGTCCAAAACTGATCTCAAATCCAAGCGGATGAAATGACGATGCCTTTGCCCACGATGTCAGGTGACGGATGACCTGCTGCGCGGTGCGTCGAATGCGTTCGATCCGATGGCGGTAGCTGGCGCGGCTCATCAGGACGGAGCTGCGGATGCGCGGAATGACCTCGTGCATCAGCTCATCGATCTTTGCCGCGCTGTCCGGCTCTGCCGCGCACCAGTCGTTCGCGTGTTTCGTACGCACCCATTCACCGTATTCATGCAGGATCTCATGCAGGAGCGTGCCAAAGTCATTGCTTTGAAACTCATAGACATCGCGTTCCTTGAGACAGAGACCGTACATTGCAAAGTGGCGGAACGGACATTGACGAAAGGTCTCAAGACGTGTTGTGCTGCCGCTGATCCGCCCGTCACGCGCAAACAGCTGCTTTGCCGTCGCCAAAGACAGCTGCTCCTCCTCACGCTGCGATGAAACCAGACCGTGCACCATTAGACGAAGCAGCGGATGCATCACGGCATTGCTGCGCATCCAGTTGTAGACATCGCCCCAGAGGGGGAGCATTTTCCCGCGCTCCTTCTGTCCGAGCAGAGCCCCTGCCAGCGATGAGAGTACGGGATGGGGCGCGGAGAGCACAAGATCATCCGTACGCTCCACCATGGCAAGCGGGATGGAGAGCACCGTCGGACAAATCGTACGCAGACGAGCGATTAGGGGCGACGGTGCAAGTGCCGCTCCATCGGCAGAGGAGAGCGCATACGAAACCCACAGATACTCCCGTGCCTCGGTAAAACCACGATAGAGCTGATAGCATTCCAGAAAGCTCTGCTCATGGCCGCCGCCGAAGATCGTATGATTCGTATGTGCGAGCGACTCGCGGATGGAAAGGCGATCTGCATCCGACAGCACGCCCTGCTGTGCCCCCACACGCGGCATCGTCCCTGCATTTGCACCGACAATATAGGCGGCACGAATGCCCGCGAGACTGTTCTCATCGAAGGCGGCAATCGTGACATGATCCAGCCCCGGCGGGATCAGAGCAATTTCGAGTGCATCCAGACCGTCCTCCAGCAGCTCCTCAAAGTCACGAGCAGAGAGGTTCTCGTCGCCGCTGACCTCGACCAGCTGCTCCAGGAGTGTCATGCAGGAAGCCCAGATCTGTCGGTGTGCCGCCGCATCCGCAAGACGCCCTTCGGCATCTGCTTCCGCTCTCCACATCTCCAGCGTCTGTGGTGCTTCCAGTTTGGTGAGGAATTTGTAGAGTGCATGGGCACGCTCATGCGCAGAGCCCCCCTCCCGACGAAGATTCTGTGTCAGCAGTGAGAGCGGTGCCGCAATGCGCCGACGAATGTCATCGAGGGCAATCTCCTCGGCAATGCGCATGGCATTTTGCTCAGTCTCCTGCGCATCCTCCGAGATCGTACGGCGGACAAAATCCCAGTCCTCCGTTGCCGTCCACTGATTTTCGCTGCGGATGCCGAACGCCAGACAGTAGTTTTCCAGTCGGTCGACCGCTTCCTGCCAATCGCCGCAGGAAAAGCCACCATCATCTGTTGGCTCTGCCACAACAGGAAAAAATCCAGTGCGCAGGGCACGGAATACGGTATCGTACCCCCAGCCGCGCCATGCCGTCTGTGCGGCGGCGCGCAGAAGCTCTGCGAGAGGATGATGGGTGCTCGGACGCTTTGCATCCAGATGGCATGGGATGCCGCAGTCGGCAAATGCCGGCAGCAGGAGATCCGCATAGGTATCCATATCGCGTACGAGAACGGCAATCTCACGATAGCGATATCCCTCCTCACGTGCCAAGCGCAGTATATCTGACGCGACCGCCTCCGCCTCGAGGCGCGGGTTTGCGGCTTCGACGAGCTTGAGTGCATTGTCCGCGATGGGAGCAAGACGTGCGTGTCCGAACAGATGTCGTTCAATCGCTGCAAGCGATGGTTTTTGTGCACGCTGCTGCTCCTCCGTAAGATGTATTTCCGGTGCCGCCGTCGGGTCCATCTCGACGAGAAGATTCGTCAGTGCCTGCATGGTCTGATAAGAACGCGCGAACAGCCCCGTATCCCTTGTGTTCTCGGGGAGATTGACCCGCACGCGGCTCCCCTCGCGCTGCCCGTCCATTGTCAGACTGATATGAACCGTATCCGCAGTGTGAAAGAGTTCCACGAAAACTGCCATTTCCTGCGGATTGAAAAAATCGAAACCGTCCACCCAGATCTCAGCCCCACGCAAAAACGGTGCGTCCTTCAACTGGGCGGCAAGGCGCTCCATGCGATCGGTCTGATCGGTCAGCCGTCCCTCCATGCGTGCCGAGAGATCATCCATGATGAGGGCGAGCTCCCTGAGTTTTTGAGAAAGCCGCCCCTGCGTATGTGCATCATCATCGGCGGCAGCACGGAGGACATCGGTACTCAGGCGGTAACGCTTGAGTTCGGCGATGGTATGTCCCAATGTCTCGGTAAATCCGCGCTTGCCGACGGAGCGTGCAAAGACCGATAGTTCCTTTTCGTGCTTGAGCAGGATGTCTTTTAGGAGGATGCGTCTGCCGATGTCGCTGATGCGCGGCAGGTGCGCACCACCGGTCTCAAGGAGTACCTGCCGTGCGAGACGGCGGAAGCCGAATACATAGGCCTGTAAAAATCCCGCACTGTGCGTCAGCGTCTTTGCCAGTGCGTGCTCTGCGGCATAGGTCATATGCTCCGGAACGAGGAGGATGCGCTGTCTGCCGAGCGGCTCACGCTCCAGTGCCTGTCTCATCGCGACAAGGCAGGTGTGTGTCTTGCCAGTTCCTGCGCGTCCGATGATGAACTCGAGTTTTGCCGTCATAATGCCTCCAAGCCGCCCTGTGTGAAGCGAGCTCTGCTGCCGTTTGCCGTACGCAACACCTCCAGATGGACGGGAATGCGCGCGCGCAGTTCCTCCACATGGGAGATGATGCCGACAAGACGCCCGCCCTCCTGCTGTACCTCAAGCAGCGCACGGATCGCAATGTCGAGGGTCTCGCTGTCGAGCGAACCAAACCCCTCGTCGATGAAGATCATGTCAAGGTGCATCCCGCCCGCATAGTGCTGCACCACATCCGACAGTCCGAGTGCCAGTGCAAGGGACGCGAGGAAGGTCTCGCCGCCGGACAGCGTGCGTGAGACGCGCGGCAGCCCCGTGTACTCATCGAATACGTCAATTTCGAGCCCCCACCATTTGTTTTTGTGTCCGCCCTCCCCGTGGATGAGGCGATAGCGTCCACGGCTCATTACGATGAGACGTGCATTTGCCGCCTCGATGACATCGCTCAGGATTGAGCGCAGTACGTAGGTCTGAAAATGCACCTGATAGGGTGCTTTTGCCGCCGCAACAGAGGCGAGTTTGCCGATGATGCGGTAACGCTGTGCACGCGCTGCGCCGGATTGTTCGAGCGCAACGATGCTCTGCATCATACGGTTCAGCGCATTCCAACGCTCCGTACGCTTGCCCTGCTCCTGCGCAGCCTCCTGCACCGCCTGATCGGCGGACGCCTCTGCGGCCTTCAGTGCTTCCATATCGGGCGCGACGCAGCCGTCAGCGGCATCTTTTGCCTTTTGAAATACGTCCTCTGCGGCTTTTCGATCAACGGCATATTTATTCAGCTGCGTATGCACTTTTTTCAGAAATTCGTCTTCCGCCCATTTCCCTTCGACCGCCGCATGGTATTCCTCCTCCGAGGAGAATCCGGCAGATCTACGTGCATCTGCATATGCTGTCTGTGCCGTCTGCGCGTTCTGCGATGCTTCTTCTGCAGTGCGCTGAGCGGTATTCTTTCCATTTTCCGTGCGTGCATATTCTGCGGATGTTTCATTTGCTCTTTGAAGCGCATCCGCATAAGCCTTTTTCTCCCGCTCCACTTCCTCTTGCAGACGAGAAATGTGTGCATCAAGGAGCGCGCGGTCACGGTATTCCTCAGGCAGCTGTGCCTCCAACACAGCCTGCTCTCCCTCGCGCACGCGCAGGAGGTCACGTTTTTCCTGTGCCTCCCCTTCCTGCCTTTCTTGATCCGTCAGCAATTTTTCAAGGCGTGTCTTCTGCGCGGCACACTGCGCCGCACGTTCCTGATGCTCCTGTGCGGCGTTGTTCAATTCCGCATCGCGTCGTGCAACGCGCTGTGAAAGCTCTTCCAATGTATCGGAGGGAAGATACTCGCGCAGAAGCTCCTGTTCACGGGTACAGCTCTGCAATGCGTTCGCATGAGCCGCTTTGGCATCTTCCAGTTTGCGGGCGGATTCCTGCACGGACTTCTCTGCAATATCGACGGATTTTGTGCACTCCTCCAAGACCTGCTCGGATGGGATATCTTCCGTGTGGATGGCGGGGGTTGGGTGTGAAAGTGAGCCGCAGACGGGACAGGGTGTGCCATCCGCAAGCATCTCGGCGAGACGTGCGGCACTGCCGAGGTTATAGAGCGTCTGCATCTGCCGCAGCTTCGTCTTTGCGGCGGTCAATGTCTCGGCGGCAGTCTGCCATGTCTGCCGTGCCGCTTCTTCCCCTTTTCCCAGTTCCGCTATTTGCGCATTCCATTCTGCAATGCGAGCAGTGGTATTCTGACAGCGTTTCAGGAGATCTTGCTCGTGCTGAAAGGCTTCGCGTGTCGCCAAAATTTTTTCAAGTGCAGCGATGCGCTCCGCATTCTCGGCTTGCTCCGTACGCAGATTCTCGATTGTGTGCGCGTTGCTTTTTGCCGTCTCTTCGGCGCGTGCATTGGAGGCGCGAAGTTCCTCTACGATTTTCCGACATCCTTGGAGCTGTGCTGCACGCTCTGCG
Source organism: Centipeda infelix ATCC 43532 (assembly GCF_000234095.1). Lineage (GTDB taxonomy): Bacteria > Bacillota > Negativicutes > Selenomonadales > Selenomonadaceae > Centipeda > Centipeda infelix. The sequence continues at coordinate 372,075 of NZ_JH376797.1, read as the reverse complement.
TATTCCGCAAGCTGCTGCATCCGCTGTACCTTCTTCGTGCGTTCTGGCTCTCGTTCCTCTGCCGCTTTCCGTGCTTTCTGCGCTGTTTGATATGCTGTTTTTGCAGCGATAAAACGGGCATCTGCCGCATTGAACTCATCCGTCCGACGCTTTTTCAGCTCCTCTGCCTGTATTGCTTCGCGTTCCGCATAGAGGACAGGATGGGCGCGTTGTGCACGCTCCAAACGCATGCGAAAATCCCGCACATCCTCTTCCTGCGCCTGTTTTTCTGCGAGGTGTTTCTGTGCAGCTGCAAGCTCCTGTAATTTTTGTTCTGCCGACGCACCGAGCTCACGCGCATGACGCGCTTCCTTTTGACGCGTCTCAAAATTCTTGAGCTCTTCGGCATGGCGGTCGATTGTTTCTTTCAGCTCGGAAATACGCGCACGCAGTTCATCGCTTGTGTTCAGATTTTCTGTATGCAGCATCTGGTCAATTTGAGCGCGTTCCTCTTTTGCCGCATTTTCCAGACGTATGGATTCCTGCAGCAGAGCCTCTTCAAGACGCTGATACCGCTCCGTGCGAAAAATGCGCTGCATGATGGCACTGCGATCCTTGACCTCGGCAAGCAAAAAACGCTGAAACTGTCCCTGCGGCAGCAGAACGACCTGACGAAATTGATCTGCATCAAAGCCGATGAGCTGGCCGATGCGCTTCGACACCTCGGTCACATTTGAATCGAGCAGCGTCTCCTCCCCATCTTCTCCCTCATCGGGAAGCCGATAGAGCTGTCCTGTTGCCGCACGCCGTGTCATTTTGCCGCGCGACATACGCTCGTATGCAGGGGAGCGCAGCACACGAAAGCGACGGCGACCGAGCGCAAATACATACTCTACTTCCGTGACCCGCTCCGGGGGGGCGGTGGAGGAACGCAGTGTTGTACCCTCGCGAATGTTGCCGCTGGATTCGCCATACAGTGCAAATACAATCGCATCCAATATGGTTGTTTTTCCCGTCCCCGTTGCACCATGAATGAGAACAAATGGCGCGTTTGCCAGTGCCGTCTCGAAGTCCAGTACCTGCTCCTCGACATAGGAGCCGAATGCCTGTAAGCGAAGTTTCAGAGGTCTCATTCTGCACGCTCCCCCTGCTCCATCGAATCAATGATACGAATGAGTTCGTCCCGTTCTGTCTCTGTCATCTGCACGGCGGTCACTTCCGCAAAGAAATCGGAAAAGAGATGCAGGTCGGATTTCCCGCGTTCATAGCTGCGCTCGGTGGAGGAAAGTCGGTTGACGTTGATGTTCGGGCGTGTGATGGTAAAGAGATTCGGATAGACTCGCCGCAGTTTCTCATGTGCGGCGAGCACGGCATCCGTATCGAGCAGTTCCACACAGATATAGTCATCATGCGGAAGCGGATCGAATGTATCCGCCATGATCTCATCCATCATGCCGCGTACAATGCGTACATCATGGCGCGGTGTCAGCGGGTAGAATGTGTGAGATGCTGCCCCCACGGCATCGAGTTCGACGAGCTCGATGCCCTTTTTCTGGTGCGCTTCATCAAAGGAGTATTTCAGCAATGAGCCGGAGTAGCGTACGTTCTCCGCACCCGCCCGCTGGGGTGCGTGGAGATGTCCGAGTGCCGTATAGGAATATGCAGTGAAGTGCTCCGCGCTGACCTGATCGCTGCCGCCGACGGAGAGCGCGTGCTCGGACTCCGAGGTCTGACCGCCGATGACAAAGGCGTGTGCAATTGCCACACTGCGAGCCGATGATGGAATCTGTGCACGTGCCGCCGCAATTTGTACGGCAAGCGCACCATCGAAGGATACGTTTTCATCGAGCGCAAATGCCTCGCGTACATGCGGGGGATCTCCATAGGGGATGAGCGAGAAATAGACCTCCCCATGTTCATCTGAGAGGATGACAGGCGGCTCCTCGGCGCGCACAATACCCGCCGGATAGATGCCGGACGCACGAAGAAGCTGTGCGCCAAAGCCGAGGCGCACAGCACTGTCATGATTTCCGGCAATAAAGAGCACGCGGATTCCCTGTGCAGCGAGCCGTGTCAATATTTCGTTGAAGAGTTCGACTGCCTCAGGAGGTGGAATGGCGCGGTCATAGACATCACCTGCAATAACGAGGGCATCGGGGCGCACATCCTTGCACAGTGCAAGCAGCTCCTCCAATACATACGCCTGATCCTCTGTCATATGCCGCTGTCCGAAGAGTTTTCCCAAATGCCAGTCTGCCGTATGGATGAACCGCATGACATCCCCTCATCTCATGATTATCCTTTACTTTTCCGCAATCATAGACCTAAGTTCATCTTCATCCAAGATCGGAATGCCGAGATCTTCCGCCTTTTGCAGCTTGCTCCCTGCTGCTTCGCCTGCGACGAGATAGTCGGTTTTCTTCGATACAGAACCTTTTACCGTACCGCCATGCGACGTAATCAGAGCGGCACACTCCTCGCGGGAAAGCGTCGGAAGCGTACCCGTAATGACAAAAGATTTGCCGTCCAGTGCCGCACCTGCGCGTTCCATCGGGGTACTCGCAAAGTTCACGCCCGCAGCACGGAATTTGTCGAGCAATGCCTGCCCCGTTTCTGAGGTGAAGAACTCCGTGAGTTTCAGCACGCTGATTTCTCCCATGTCGGGAACGGCTCGGATTTTTTCGGGATCTGAGCATGCTGCATCCTGCAAGACATCAATGGACGGGAATGCCTGCATGAGTGAGAGTGCTGCCGCGCGCCCGATGCCCGAGATCCCCAGCCCCGTGAGGAGGCGATCCGGTGTATTTGCCTTGCTTGCCTCAATGGCAGCAAGGCGGTTATCGACACTCTTTTCCCGTCCAATCAGCCCTGATGAGATGAGTTCATCCCGATGTAAATGCAGTGCGTATATATCTGCAACATCATGCAGATAACCTGCGCGTGTCAGTGCAATGATCGCTGATTCTCCAAATCCCTTGATATCCATTGCGTTACGGCCGACAAAGTTCAGGATGTGGTTCTCCACCTGCGCGGGGCAGGCGGGATTCTGACACTTCATATCTGCCGTATCCGCCTCGCGTACGGCATGAGAGCCACAGACAGGGCATACATCAGAAATCACATAGGGTTGCGCATCCTGCGGACGTTTGTCTGTCACCACTGCTTTGACGCGTGGGATGATCTCCCCCGATTTGTAGACGAGAATCGTGTCGCCGAGACGTACATCCAGACTGTCAATATAGTCCTGATTGTGCAGGGTCGCTCGCTCGACGCGTGTACCGCAGAGCTGCACGGGATCGAACACTGCCGTCGGCGTAATGCGCCCTGTCCGTCCGACGGACAGCTCAATATCGCGGAGAATCGTCTCCTTTTCCTCGGGCGGATATTTGTAGGCAATCGCCCAGCGCGGCGCCTTTGCCGTTGCACCGAGTTCTGCACGCTGCGCAAAGTCGTTGACCTTAACGACGGCACCGTCAATGTCGTAGGGTAGTTCCCCGCGCCGTGCACCAATTGAGGTGATTGCGTTCCAGACTTCATCCGCTGTATGGCAGACCTTATAGTTCGCAATGATCTTGATGGCCTGTGCACGCATAAAATCATAGGCATCGGTATGTGAGACAAAGGTATGCCCCTCTGCACGCTGCAAGTTGAATACGAACATCGAGAGCTTTCGCTCCTTTGTTACGCGTGCATCCAGCTGACGCAGTGTTCCTGCGGCACAGTTGCGTGGATTTGCAAACATTTTCAGACCAAGCAGTTCCTGCCGTTCGTTGACCTCTGCGAATGCCGCGCGTTCCATATAGACCTCTCCGCGCACTTCAAAATATGGAATAGAATCATGCAGAGTCTCTACAACGTCGTCAATAGCGCGTGCGTTCAGCGTGACATCCTCCCCCTGCACGACTCCGTCGCCGCGTGTAATCGCGCGCGCAAGGATGCCGTTCTCATACCGTAGGGCGAGAGACAAACCGTCGATTTTTTCTTCCACGACAAACTCTGCCGATGGAAACTGTGTAAGCACACCTGTAACGAATGCGCGAATCTCCGTCTCGTTGAACACATCTTGGAGCGAAAGCATCGGAACATCATGCGGAACGAGTACCCCCACCTCACGCTGTGCAGTTCCACCCACCTTCTGCGTCGGTGAATTCTTTGTGATGAGCTCGGGGTACTCTGCCTCGATCGCCTTGAGCCGCTGCATGAGCAGATCGAACTCATAATCCGAAATGTCGGACGCATTTTCATCATAGTACTGCTTGGAATACTTGCGGATCTTCTTCCGCAGCTCCGTGAGCTCGCTCTTGATTTCCTTGATATCGCTCATGTTTCCCTCATAGCTTCAAAATTGGTGCATATTTCTGCACAAACTTCTTGATTCCTTCCCCCGGGAATGCAATCGTGAGCTCTGCATCCTCTCCCTCACCGCTGATGGCAACGATGCGTCCGTCTCCCCACTTGCTGTGGCGCACGGCATCCCCCGCCGTGAACTTGGCTGCGGTATCGGGGCGGATGACACTCCCATCCTCTGCCGTATGCTGTGGCGGCGGCGGCAGATAGGAGCGGCGTCCCCCCGAGGAACCACGCCCCCAGACATCGGCACGTCCCCGCACACCTGCTTCTGCATAGACATCTGCTGTCTTGCGTTCAAGTAGCTCCTCCGGGATCTCGGCAAGGAAGCGTGATGGACGCGACATCTCCGTTCGTCCGTAGATCGTCCGCTGACGTGCATAGGTCAGATAAAGCCGTCGTTCGGCACGCGTGATACCGACATAGCAGGTGCGCCGCTCCTCCTCGATCTCCGTATCGTCGAGCAGCGTACGCGAATGTGGAAACAGCCCTTCCTCCATGCCCGCCATGAATACGGTCGGGAACTCCAATCCCTTTGCCGCATGGAAGGTCATGAGGGTCACATTTCCCTCAGACTGCTCTGTCTCATCCACATCGGAGATGAGTGAAATCTGGGCGAGGAAGTCCTCCAGTCCGTTCTGCCCTTCCTCTGCACCGTCCTCGAAGTTCTTTGCCACGCTGATAAACTCGCGCAGATTCTCAAGGCGGTCGCGATTGTCCTCCTTCGGATCGTCCTCAAGAGCTGCGGCATAGCCGGACTCCTCAATGATATCCTCGACAATCTCGTGCAGTGGTCGCGTTCCCAGCTGTCCCATGTATGTAAATACAAGCGCGGAAAAATCCTCAAGTTCAAATTTCACCTTTGCCGACAACTTTGGAATCGTGTCGAGCAGCTGCATATCTGTAATGAGCTCAAAGAGGGAAAGGCGATATTCTGCCGCTTTCTCCATCATACGTCCGAGCGTGGTCTGTCCGAGCCCGCGTTTAGGCACATTGATGATACGCAGGAGACTCAGCGTGTCGCGCGGATTGTAGATCACGCGCAGATACGCAATGATATCCTTGATCTCACGGCGGTCATAGAACCGTACGGAGCCTACCATAGCATATGGAATGCCCGTTGCATAAAAGGCTTCCTCAATGTTGCGGGACTGCGCATTTGTCCGATAGAGCACGGCGATATCGCCATACTTCGTATTGAACATGGTGTGCAGACGCTCCACCTCACGCACGATGAACGCGGCTTCGTTCTTCTCCGTACCGCCTTCATAGACTGTGATTGGATCGCCCGTGGGATTATCTGTCCAGAGATCTTTTTTCTTGCGTGTCAGATTGTTTTCAATGACGGCATTTGCCGCAGCAAGGATATTCTTTGTTGAGCGGTAGTTTTGTTCGAGCAGGATCACGGTCGCCTCGGGATAGTCACGCTCAAAGTTCAGGATATTTCGCATATCCGCACCGCGCCAGCCGTAGATGGACTGATCCGCGTCACCGACGACGCAGATATTGCGATGTCCTGCGGCAAGCAGCTTCGTGATCGCGTACTGTGCACCGTTTGTGTCCTGATATTCGTCCACGAGGATGTACTGAAATTTCTTCTGGTACTTTTCGCGGATCTCCGCGTTGTTCGAGAGCAGTTCCACCGTCAGCATCAAAAGGTCATCGAAATCGAGTGCATTGTTTGCACGCAGTTTTGACTGGTAGAGCTCATAGATCTTCGCCACCTGCTCGCCAAAGAAATCTGTCGCCTGTGCCGTGAATGCCTTGACATCGAGCAAACGGTTTTTTGCGTCCGAGATATGCGACTGCACAGCCCCCGGAGCCGTGTGTTTCTCGTCAATATTCAGCTCCTTGAGGCACTCGCGGATCAGACTTTTGCTATCGGAAGCATCATAGATGACGAAGTTTTTCGCATAGGTGCCGAGGTGTTCGATCTCCATGCGGAGGAATCGGGCACAGAAGGAGTGGAATGTGCTCAGCCATACACCATGCGCAGATTCACCTATCAACGTGTCGACACGGTCACGCATTTCGCGTGCGGCTTTATTCGTAAATGTAATGGCAAGAATGCGGTACGGCGGAACACCGTGCTCCAAGAGGTTTGCAATGCGGAAGGTCAGCACGCGTGTCTTGCCGGAGCCTGCGCCTGCCACAATGAGGAGAGGTCCCTCAAGACAGGCTACGGCTCTCTGCTGCGGCTCGTTCAGCCCCTGAAACAAATCCATGAAAACTCCTTCCAATGAAGAAAGGCGGGGCCGCCGCTATGGCAAACTCCGCCCCTGCCGTTATTATATCGGATGCACCTTACGTCTTGATGCGCTTGACCGCCTCCGAGAGCGGCGGGATGATCTGCTTCTTGCGCGACATGACGCCGGGCAGATAGAGATGAGTTCCACTCGTATCCTTGCGGAACGCCTCACCGATGAGCGTGCGTGGCGACCCCGTGAAGAGCAGATAGGTCGCCTCCTCGAGGATGTCTGTAATCATGACGAGACTCAGATCGAAGCCTTCTGTATCACAGATGGTCTTCATCGCGGCGAGCAGCTCGTCCTCCTTCGCCATGATTTCCTTTGTATCCATGACGGAGGTCTGGCTCACGACAACACGGTATGCTCCAATCGTGAACTCCTTGAGGTCGTTGCGCACAATCTCCATCGGCGACATATTGCCGATGCTTGAGCCTGCCTTGAGCATCTCAAGGCCATAGGCATTGAGATCAACATTTGCAATATCCGCAAGGCGTTCGGCCGCCTTCTTATCCTTCGGCGTGCAGGTCGGTGACTTGAAGAGCACGGTATCCGAGATGATCGCAGATAGTAGAAGACCTGCAATCGAAGGAGGAATGTCGATGTCGTTCTGCCAATGCATATTAGAGACAATGGTCGCGGTGCACCCAACCGGCTCAGCGTGCGTGTAGATTGGCTCGCTCGTGCTGATGCCGCCGAAGCGATGGTGATCGATGATCTCGACGATTTTCGCTTCCTCGATGCCCTCGACTGCTTGATTGCGCTCGTTGTGATCCACGAGGATGACCTGCGCCGGCTCTGAGACAACGAGACGGTCACGGCTGACAAGACCGACAATGCGCCCGTTCTCGAGGACGGGATAGTTGCGGAAATTCGTCTCCTCCATCGTTCCCTTGATGTCGGAGAGAAGATCGAGTGGCTTGAAGCAGACGGGATTATCGTGCATGATACGCCGAACCGGTACGCACTGATTGATGAGACGCGCCACTGTATAGGTATCGTATGGCGTTGACAGGACAAAGGTGCCGCGCGCCTCCGCCTCCTCCAGAGCCTCCGCAGGAACGCGTCCGTCTCCTGTCATAATGAGACATGAGATGCCTTGCCGGATGCAGGCGAGAATCGTCTCTGTACGGCGGTCGCCGACAAGAACGATGTCATTTTCCTTGATGAGCTTGTGGATCGTCTCAACACTGCCGGCAGCAATACGAATCTGACCCTTGATTGTCTCGCCCTCTTCTCCCGAGACGAGTACATTGCTGTCCGTCGCGCGGATGATGTCACGATAGCGGACGCGCATATCCGAGAGATTCGTCATGCCGAGCTCCTGGAAATAACGCTTTGCCAGATCGCTGACGGAAACAATGCCGACAAGAATTCCCTTGCTGTCTGTCACAGGGATGGAACGCAGATCGTTCTCACGCAGCACCTCGCCGAGGTTGCGAAGTGTGTCGTGCTGACGAACGACAATTTTGCAGTCCATCGCAATATCTTTGACGCGTGGGTAAAGATCGGGAATGAGAAGTGGCTGTTCCACATGGAAATACTCAAGGACAAACTTCGTTTCCTTATTCAACTTTCCGGCGCGTGCAGCAACGGCATTGACACCCATCGCTTGTTTTAGATGTGCATATCCGACTGCGGAACAGATGGAGTCTGTATCCGGATTGCGATGCCCGATGACATAAATCGGTTTTGCAACATTCAAAATGATACCTCCCTATCGCGGCCTCCACATGCCGCATACTTTGATTTCCATTATACCATACTCGTGGATATGATTCAATTTTTGCAAAAATAAAAAAGATGACGCGAGTTCCGCTAAGCTGCGCCATCATACGAAAATTATGTTTCGAAAGCACCTTTGATCTGATGTACGTTCCAACTGTCACCGATGGCATATACCTCGAGGACATCAAAGCGGCAGATGGTGTTTTCCCTGCGCTGTTCGTATAAATACCAATATGCCGTCTGTATGATCTTCTGCCTCTTTTTGTAATTCACGGCTTCGGCAGGCACCCCGTAGCGCACACTGCTGCGCGTTTTCACCTCGATAAAGACGAGCGTGCCGTGATCGTCCGCAATGAGGTCAATCTCGCCGATCTTCGTACGATAATTGCGCATGAGAATACGATAGCCCTGCCGCCGCAAGTATTCTTCTGCACAGGATTCACCCCGGTCACCGAGGTGCTTGTTGTTCATGACGGTCTCCGTTCGCCCGCATGACGGTCGATGCGATAGACATGTGCAAGTACCTCTGCAATCGTCCGATAGAGTTCTGGCGGAATCTCGCGGTCGATCTCAAGTGCCATCAACATATTGACGAGGGACTTGTTCTGATAGACGGGAATACCATTCTTGCGTGCCTCCGCCAATATGCGGTCGGCAACGAGCGAACGTCCTTTCGCCGTAACGCGCGGTGCCTTGTCGTTCTTGACATCGTATTTGATCGCAACGGCGCGTGCCTCCTGCTCGACCGTCCCATCCTCGACAGGTGAAGTGTCCTTATCCCATTGTTCCGTCATCTCTCACCCATCCTTGTGCCCTAGTCATACTTCTGTATTATACGTTTTCTGTTCATTTCACGTCAAGAAAGAACGAATATTTTCAGTGTTATCAATTTGTGAAGAAACGACGCTCGCCGATTGCCCCGATCTGGATGCCCTCGATGACAAGCGATGTTCCGTCTGCCGACTCTCGTATCTCGTCGAGTACATGACGGAACTCCCACGCGGCATCAGCATCCGAGAAATAGAGCCGCATATCCACATGATTCTCCTCGTAGATACGGTTGATGAGCTCCACCGTTCCAATGTTGTCCGTGAGCACACAGATGCGAAGCCATGTCTCCTTTTTTATGAGATCTGTCTCCTCGTCTTTTTTTGTCTCATCGTAAACATGGATATAGGCGGGATATTCGGACGCTCCCATAAAGAGCGGCATGACAAAGTTCATCGAGCGCTGTCCAGGCTGCGGCGCAGCATTCTCACCCTCAAGCGCGTTGCGCATGGTGAGTGCAAGAGCCGCGACATCCCTGCCTGCACGCTTGTACTGCTCCGCTGTCATTTTGCGTGTCTTTACGATATCTGCCATCTGCATAAACGCCCAAAGGCGTGGAAGATCCGGCATCTGCTGCTCAAACGCCGCCTGACGAACCGTACCGGGAATGTTCTGCTGGGTCAGCTGAATGAGCTGCTGCAGTTGCTTTGCATCTCCCTCACTCAGTGTTTGACCGCGACCACTGACAAAGTTTTGCAGCAGCAGAGCCTCCTTCTGGCTCAAATTCTCGTTCTGCAGCAGCGTCTGTGCAAGATTCCGCAGGACGTTCATCGTCTGCGGCGTATTCTCCATCGTCTGCGTGAAGAATCGCGGAATCGTACTCTGCATCTCAGGGGTCTTCATTTGCGCTGCACTGTGTGCAGGAGTATTTGGGGCAGTTGGCAGTTCTGCTGCTTGTCCTCCCTGCGGACGTACGGACTGTGCGGCGGTCTCCCCTTGCGGATTTGACTTCGCAGCCTGTGTCTGTGCCTCTGTGTTGGTTGGCGTTTTTGTGCCGGTGTCTGGAGCAGGTCTGTTTTCCACAGGAGTTTGTGACTCGCCTTGTCGTGGCAGAGGCATTGTCGTTTCCTTTGCGTTCTGTGCTGCGTTTTGTGTGTTTCCTGTGGAAGGAGCAGGAGTTTGCACACGTTCGGGGGCATTTATCCCTTGAGGTGCTTCGCCGGCTGCGGCTTTCTGTGCAATTCCCACCTCATTTGCAGCGGGGGGTGTGCTCTGCGGCGTGGAGGAGTTCGTTTGTGCAGGGGGCTGCGGGGCTTTTCCTGTATTTTCCAGCGGCATACCAGCTGGTTGCCGCTGTGTCGCTGTGGTGCTCTCTTTTGCCCCTGCATTCGTTGTCGATACAGGGGTCTGTGTGCGGAGCATTTGCTGTTCAGGTGTTGTCTCTTCGGGCACAGCAGATGATGTATTTGGCGTTGACGAAGACGTGCGTCCCTCTTGCCCTCCGGCTGAATTTTGCGCTGTGGGCTGTGCCATACCCTCCTGCACCGCTGTAGGTTGCGGCATTTGCTGTGCTGTATTTTCCGTACCACGCGGCATCAGGAGCTGAACCAGCTGATTCAGGAAGGTCAGCGAATTCGCCCCCGCATTGCCGGAGGCGGAAGCAGATCCTTGGGCGTTCAGTTGGGCGAGAAATGTCTGCAAATCTTTTGGAAGAAGTTCCGCATTCCCCGTATCGAGCAGCTGAAACGCCGCCTTTGTCAGCATGATCGGTTCAAATGTTCCACCCGCCTCCTTGGAAAGAGCCGTCTTCAGACCCGTGAGGAGGGATGCAAGATCATCACTCACCTGTGGTGCACTGCCTTCCTCGGACATCGTCCCGAGCTGATTGAGCATACGGGAGAGTGTTGTCAGCTGATCGGTCGAAAAGCGCTGACTGGCTGCTGTGCTTCCAAGTCCCTGACCAAGGGTTGTCTCAAGGGAAAAGGACTGCCGAATCATATTCTGGATAACTTCCTTGAGCTCCTGCGGCATCTGCTGAACATTCGTCTGCTGGCGTCCGTTGATCTTCGATAGGACATCTGCCATGTGGTCGATGGCTGTTTCAATCGAGACATTCGTGCGTTGACTGAATGCGGCGGACGAATCGCCCTGATCTCCGCGGTTTTGTACGCTCTCAGTCGTTCTCCCCTGCGAGATCTGCGAGGCGGCAGGAATGACGGGAGATGCTGTTGTAGTATTTGCTTCCATCGACACGGTATTCACAGCCTTTTCTGTTATATATTGTTCAGTATGGAGCGGATCGGCTCAAAGGATTTGCGGTGAAGAGGACATACACCGTATGTTCGGATCGCCTCGACATGTTCACGTGTCCCATACCCCTTATGCTTTGCAAAGCCGTAATTCGGATATGTGAAGTCGTACTCGTCCATCAGTCGATCGCGTGTCACCTTCGCCAAAATCGATGCTGCAGCAATCGACGCTGACTTTGCATCCCCCTTGATGATGGACTGCGACGGCATAGAGAGTTTCGGCAGCTGCACGGCATCGATCAAGACCTCATCGGGGGCGGGCGTGAGGGCTGCGATTGCCTCGTACATCCCCATCCTCGTCGCCTGAAGAATGTTCATGCAATCGATGGTATCCGCATCGATCAGTGCAACATGATAGGATATGGCAATATCGGAAATCTGTGCAAAGAGTTCTTCGCGCACGGCGGGGGACAGCTTTTTAGAGTCATTGATCCGGGGCAGATGTGCCTCATGCGGCAGGATGACAGCGGCAACGGCCACAGGACCCGCAAGAGGGCCGCGCCCCGCCTCATCCACACCTGCAACAAGCGTGTGCCCCGCCGCGACGGCGGCACGCTCATATACATACATCGCATCAAGACGCTCCCGCTCCCGTTGTGTACGCTCGTAGCGGCGCAGAATGGTCTGCACAGATTTCCTTGCATCCCTTCGACAGGATTCAATCAAGTCATCTGTCACATCGCCATGAAGAAATATGTTCTCTATTTCTTTTATCGTCAAATTTGTCATTTCCTTTACCGCGTGTCCTCTGCGGAATCTTTGGACGGAAGCGCATCCAGTGTAACGCACCCGAGTCGCCCGCAACGAAAATCTGTCAATACAATCTGCTGTGCCTTCTCATCATCGACCCTGCCGCCCGCACGCAGACAGCCGCGTTTTCGTCCGATTTCCTCAAGCAGCTCTACGCCGCTTGGAACCTCCCCCTCCAGTCGATAGCGATCCTTGAGGTAGACAGGATACTTTGTGCGAAGCGTATCGAGAAGAAGGAGAACAACGCTCGCCACATCGTAGACATTGTCGTTGATTGCCCCCGTGAAGGCAAGGTGAAGTGCAGCCTGCCGATCCTCGAACTTCGGCCAGAGTATCCCCGGCATATCGAGCAGTTCCAGCTGTGCACCGAGACGAATCCACTGTTTTGCACGAGTGACGCCGGGACGATTCTCCACCTTCGTCTTTGCCCCACCTGACAGTCGGTTGATGAGCGATGATTTTCCCACGTTCGGAATGCCGAGAATCATGCAGCGTGCAGCACGCGCCTTCGCCCCATGCTGAACGAGCTTGTCCGTTTTCGGTTTTGCACATTTTGCAATCGCCTGTACGAGCTCCTTGACACCGCGTCCTTTGACCGCATCCACTGGAACCGCCGAAATCCCTCCTGCAGCGAAGTATTTCACCCATGCACGTGTCGCCGCCTCATCCGCAAGATCTGCCTTATTGAGTACAATAACGCGCGGTTTATCACCGACAATTTCGCGCAGCACGGGATTCGCCGAGCTCATCGGAATCCGCGCATCAAGCAGTTCGACGACCACATCTACCAGCTTCAGATTCTCCTTAACCAGCCGCTCTGCCTTCCGCATATGCCCCGGGTACCATTGCAGGCTCGGGATGTCGATTACGTTGTCATTATCAATCATTATGTGTATTCCTCTCAGATGTTGATTTTACTGGAGTTTATCAGCATACGGATATGTATAGCACGAGAAAATCATAATCCATCATTATCAATACTATATCATATTTTAAGATAAAAACCCATAAACGGGAGACAAATGGGAGACGAGAATGCAAAAAGGGAGACAACAAAAATAAGCCCCAGAGCCGTAGCTCCGGGGCAGTGAACACCTCTATGTTATTGTCTCACACAGTCTTGACCGTCGGTGCCAGCGACTTATCAAGCACCATCTTGATAAGCCACACAGAGCCCTGCATGACTGCGGGCAGGACGACCGCATCGCGCCAGTAGCACCAGCCGTGCTCATCCTTTGCCTGCTCCTTGATCTGCGCTACGAACTTATCGACGCTCTGCTCGATCAGCGGCAAGCCCTCGGCGAGGATAGCGCGTGTGATCCGCTGCTTGGCCTCCTCCGTTACCTGCTCGACGTTGAGTTCCTTGACGATGTTGTCACGGATGTCTGTCCACTTGCTCATGATGTAATCTCCTTTCACGGCGTGCCGCCGCTCTCCTGCCAATACTTACGGTACCAATTAGCTTTTCCACGCAGCACGTCACCGCCGCGTCCGCCGTCCTCTGCCCACGGGTGGTATTTTGGGCTCTCCATCGTACCGAGGTATTCGAGATCCCAACGCTCACACGTCGACTTTGGGCCGTACGGGTCGTGCGGGCAGATGCCATCCTCATTGTCCGCCGCCTCACCGTGCGTGAGTACACGCTGCTTGTCGATGGTCAGCCAGAGACCGTTACAGAGTGCCGCGACTGCCTTTGCCATACCCTCGATCTGCAGCGGCGTTGGCGACTCCTGTCCGAGGTTGTTGGTTGTTGCTCCCACACAGCCAAGGAGGCAGATGCTTACACTGCCGCTGTTGCGGCAGTAGGTTGCCGCCAGAATGTCATCCAGTTCCCCATCAGCGATGACGTAGATCTCGCCGTCCCTGTCGATCTGGACGTGATAATCATCCCAAAACTGCCCGTAGTGTCCGGCAGACCAGTGAAGGTACAATTTCGTCTCACGCCCCTGTTTCCGCGCTGCGTCGGCGATTGCTTCACGGTAGTACATGGCGAGGCTCTCAAGTTCTGCGGGCGATACGCGCCGCATCTGCGACGGATGAAGTACATGTGCCATTTATCTTGCTCCTTTCTTACTGATTACCGACCGCCCGAGAAATCCGATCAGTCCCGATGTGACGTTGCTCGAAAGCTCGGGCGTCCCATAAAAAACGGACAGGACTGCCACGATGACAAGTCCTGTCCCGACCATCCAATCGACCGGAGGAAGCCGCTCCTGTTTCACGTTGCTCACCTCCCAAGCGCCCACGTCAAGACGCTCGCGAACATACCGACAATGGTTGTCGATACACCGATTGTCCAGCACACGTCATGCTTGAATTCATCCAGACGATGATGTGCGGATTTGGTGCTTTCCTCGAGGCGGGCGATACGCTCGTTGATCGCATAGAGTTGGTCGCGCCCCATCGGCAGACTCTCCGCGAGTGCCTTGATCTGCGCCTTGATTCCCTCAAGTTCGGCGAATAGTTCTCCTCTTGCCATAGGCTCATCCTTTCCAGACATGCAAAAGGCGTACACCGTATGATGCACGCCTCTTTGACCGCTACTACTCCCGCACCTTCGGCGGGTCAGGATCCTTCTTCACCTCGATGACAACGTGATCGCCGTAGGTGATTTCGTCCGCCTCCGTCTGATCTGTTGTCGCAAGGCTGAACATCTCGCCCGTCTCCACGTTTGTGAATGTGAAGTTCGTGAGAGTGCTGTCCCCCTGTGGGTAGGTGATCTTCCCATTGACGATGTACTTCTTTTTCATTTTGTCCTCCTATGTTAGATAACCTCACCGACTAGCCATCCAAAAGCAAGCCATGAACCCCGATAGTGTTTATACTTCGGGTCTTTCTTAACATCATTTATACTGCCGGCATATGCGATCATTTTTGTGATTTTTTTGATCGAGACACTATTATCTCCCACAGTAATTTGTGGATACATTGCATACTCTGCGCCGACAATGCCCTTTTTGTGGGATACGTGGTAGTCATACGAGATATCTTTCCCCAAAACAAACACTACAGGTGATCCGTTATGAGAAATAGTAACCTCATTTTCGCAGCCACACGCTAACACATGCAAATGCCCGTAGGCAGATGAATATACGACTTCCCCGAGATCATTATAAACCTCCAGGCCTGCCATATGTTCTGTTGGGGATCGCGCGTCCAGAGAAAATGCATATAGTTTTGCTGATGTGGTAATATCGTCCCGTAGAATTTTATCTTTGTGAAAATTTCCTGCGTTTGGATTGCGAAAATAGACGGACACGCTGCCTAAATATGGCATAATCTCTGGGCAAAATGATTTCCCCGCAAGCCCATTCAAGCCAAATCCCCAAAGAATGTCCCCTCCTAGGTTATGCTTTTGTTCATAATAGGGATTGTGATATGTGTCTCCTGGATATCGGCGAAAATCCGAAAGCGGAAAAACGCCGCGAAGCTCCAGACACATAAATGTATCATCGATCACAATGGACTCGTTGTTCGGATTGACTGCTTCAAAGTATTTCGCCATATCAATATACTCCGTAAAGGATGCTTCGCGTTTTATTACCAAGATCGCCCCAGATAATGCGCCGATTTATGTTATCAATTTTCAAAAATGGCGTCTTTCCCTCCTCAGCAGCATCAAGTCTTCCGCCTGTTAAATACCAAGGCTTCATGCCTGGATACTGATCAAATCGAATTTCCCCGCTCCCTGTTATTTCTTTTGTGCCAATAATCTTTGGCAGTCGTTTGGTAAGGTCGAGCTTTATCTCACCACTCTCCCCAAACACCTGCAGTCCTACGCCCATCACCATACCCCCATTCGCACACGCAGTTTATTATTTGCATCGTACACACGTATCTGGTTGTTCTCCATCTCGACACGTTCACCGCTTGTACGCGTTCGTAACAATCCGATGTCTGCCGATATCGCCGACAGACTGCCGACATTGAGCTTATCCGCTGTGATTGCCCTCGCCTGTATCATACGATTCGCTATGATATTGTTGTCAAATTGTGTCGCGCCGGTGACGTGCAGGACTTTCCCGTCGATGCGCACACCGCCCGGCGCGACGTTGATCGCTGAGACGACACCGTTCTTGTCCACCTTGAGTTGCAGTCCGCTATAGATCTGCGTGATGGCACTGTATCCCGATGTCTGCGGGTTGCCAGAGAGCTTGGCGACGATGGAGGTGACACTGTCCTGCGTCGCCTTGACACGTACGACTACATCATTCGCCGTTTTCTGTGCAGCAGCAGCGGTATTCTTCGCGTCGTTCGCGGATTTGATGGCGTTATCGCCCTTTGTGTTCGCCGCATTCGCGGTGGTCTGCGCTGCACCCGCCGCTGTGTTGGCGCTATTCGCCGTTGTCTTTGCCTCACCTGCTGTCTGTTTGGCAGATGCCGCGTCCGTCTGCATGTCCTGCAGCTGCTTCGCAAGTACCGCATCGAGATCAGCCGAGACGATGGAAAGGTTCTCGATGTCTGCCTTGTCAATCTTTGCTTTGACTGCCACGTCTTGCTGTGCGGATTCCGCGCCCTCACCGAATTGATCATAAAAGGCAACTTTCACGGCATAGATGTCCGCTTCCGCCGCGATCAGCATGTCCGGCGATTCCGACTTGACGGTCCTCTCCGGCGTGCTCACGCCTTTGAGTTTCGCAACCACGCCGATGCAATCGTTCGGGACGGCTTCTGTTGTAATGGCAACGGCACCCATCTTACCCGCAACATTCAGCCATTTCGGCGCGCGCGGCACGGTCTTTTCATAATCAATCTTTGCAGGGTCGCTGTATTGACCTATACGGTTTTTGGCAAACAGGTAGAGCGTCCCTTTTCGATTTTTCAACTCAACGGACGCTTGTATGTCTTTCGTTTGCAGCAGCAGTCCTTCGGTCTTCCCCTTGTCTGCATTTGTCCTCAGTTCGTAGCAAGCGATATGTGTATTGGTCACTTCGTTCCAAAATACTTTGACCGTCCGTCCCATGACGACATTTAGCTTCTGCGGCGCGTCCGGCTTTACCGTCGGCGCTTTCGTGCCGGCGCTGACCTTGAGCATGGTTGCCGCGCCACCTATGGTGATTTCACCAAACACGCATTTTACCGTAATGTCGTACGTCTCGCCCTGCTTGACGTTGTGAAATGTGTAGCTTGTCTTTTCCGTGCGGTTTTGGTCGCTATAGTCACCGCTTCGCCCGGAAAGCTCAACGATGTAACCGTCTGGACTTCTTCCGGACTTACTCATCGTCCATTTGACAAAAACATCTACAACGGCGGCGTCGCCTGCCTCGTAGCTTCTCTCCGTCGCAACAACGGTCAGAACGTTCGCTGTTTCGGATGTATCCGTATAGTCCACTTCGGGATATTTGGCATAGTCAAGTTCCGTCGCATACATCGCCTCATCGTATTCGGCAAGCGTCAGGTCTACGAGCATGTCGCCGTTCCGTGCCGCGCCGACGATGCGGAACGGCTTGACCGCCTTGTTCGTCTCGCCAAATGCGTAGTTGTCATGCAGCTCCGGGATCCGGTCATCGTCAAACGGCGTTTCTAGGAGCAGTGTGTCGCCTTTGTAGTCACGGGCTGCAATCTTGCGCTTGATGAGCGTGTCGGCTGCCGTCTGGATGTATAGCTCATACGTCTTCGCGGCGCTGATTTCCACCTCCCTGTCCAGCGTGACTGTCGATTTCGTTGCCGTGACGATGCGCCCGGACGCGATGCCGATGCGGCTGACAGCATGGTTGAATCCGACAATGTCCCCGTATTCGGCGACGATTGCGTCAATATCCGCCGAGAGTGTGACGGTCTGCACTTGCCGCTCATTGGTCGCAAGCGCTGTAATAGCTTCGCGATACGCCTGCGAGCGTCGCCTGACACCAAAGAGCGAAAGCGGCGCTGTATTGTCCGTCCATGCGCTGTCCTTGTTGTAGTTCGGCGAGCGTATCGTCATGACCGTATTCTTGAAGTCGTTCTCCCCATCGTTATAGGTGACTTCAATTGCCCTCGCTCTATCCTCCTTCGAGGAAAAGGATCCCTTGACGGTCGAGACGGTCGTCCGGCCCTCACCGAAAATCTGTGTCATTGTACCGGGACGATCTACGACAACGCCATAGTTCCGACCGTGCGGGATAATGACGGCATGACCGATGTTCGCCGCCTTCTGTGCAGCGGTCATGCGTTTTTGCGCGGTATCGAAGATGGCGTCAAAGCGGAAGCGCGGCTCTTTTTCCCCGTCCTGATTAAGGATTTCTTCATCCGCATAGGCTGCAGCCGATACCCATTCCTCCCAGTATGCGCCTAAAGATTCTTTTGCGACACCATCGGCGACGAATTCATACATGCCCGTATGGATGTTTTTCAACTTGCGGCAATGGTGCAGGATGTCATACGCCGCCCAGATCGGATTATCCGCTGCCTTTTCGACATATTCTCCTGCAACAGGATCCCATACATGCACCGTCTTTCTTTTCTGACGCCAGTTGACCGATGGAATCCCGCTCGAAAGCTGATTGGTCGCAAGAATCCGCAGCCCGACAAGCACCTTGTTCGGGCGGCTGTATACGCCGTCTGTGTAGGATGTCATGATCGTCCATTGTGTCATCGTCTGATATCGTGTCGTTGTCGGACGTTCTGTCAGCGTGACCTGCACATCGTATTGCCCCGGCTCCAATCCTTCTACAGAAAAAGTCCTGCGCACGGCGTCCGCCGTCGCCATCGTCACACTATACTCAGATTCTGTGTTTCCTTGATGTTTGAAATTATGCCACGCATCATCTTTGCCCCGGCGGTACTTCAGTATGAATTTGACTGTTGCGTTTTCATACCCGCCCTCATCGTTGATGTGGTACAAGCCGCCCGGCCATTCAAGCGTAACCTCAAGTTTGGAGGCTCTCTTACTGTTGCTCGTTCGAACGACCGAGGATCCTTTCACAAGCTCCACGCCGACGGACTGATCGAGCGGTGTATTCTTGAAAAACGAAATTGGCGTTTGGTCATTCGTGCCAAGGCGCGTCTCGAGCTCCACACCGCTAAAAACGCTGATATCCGTATAATCAATGCGTATGTTGTCGATGGAGTCGACGGGACCGTAGCCGCCAGAGTAGAGCAGGTTTAAATATTGCTTATCTCCGATGGTCTCGACGTGCGCCTCCAAAAGCTGCGGCGCGGGCAGACATTCGCCGTAGGTCTCTCCTACGACTTGCCCCGCCATCGCTGTCGGTGTAGGAATATCCCAGCCATAGGAACGGCTCGTTTCCTGCTCGCTCATCCAGCTCATATTCGGTGTTTGTTGCGGGAAGATAGAGTTGATGATTTTACCACCAAGAAACATGACCGCGCCGGATGCCAGTGTCGCTCCAACCGTACCGCCTGCAAACGCACTCCCAAGCGCGCCTCTCCAAAGACCGCCCGCAATACTCCCCGCATACATGGTCAAGGCGATCATCGCCACGAATCCCAACACTTTTTTCAATCCGCCGCCCTCGATGTGCGGCATGACAATGAGCTGCGCGCCGTCTTGTGGATATGTATGCTCCACGTCTTCGACCAATACACCGTTTAGGTATATATCCTTCGCCGTCGGATCCACGTAGGCGCAGACGTTCCCCTGATTGTAGCATCCGGAGTGGATTTCCTTTTTCATCTCGAAGGGATTTTCCACCATCACAATCTGTATCATCGTCTCGCCTCCTTTGGTCTGTAGAATCCGACAATCCGCGACCGCCATCGTGCCAAGCGGTCAATGCACGTTCCCGCCGAACTGTACGCGTGAATGAATCTCCCATCACCAAGACAGATGCCCACATGATTCGCCCAGACTCCAGCATCAAGGCGCAGCAGGACAAGGCAGCCTTCTTCCGGCTCATCCAGACGCAGCCAGTCCATTTCCTCTGCGTTCATTTCTTGTGCAATCTCTGCCGTACGCATGGCGCTGATGTGATAGTCCGGCACGTCAATGCCCTGACGCCGGAACATCTCGCGCGCCAGCCCCCAACAGTCAAGCCCTGTTTCTTTGTCGCGCCCGCCATCGATGAACGGTGTTCCAATCAGATCATCGTATTTCATGTAATCACCTCCCTTCTTGAATACCCGGCTCTCCTCCGAATCGTTCCGGGATAAGGCAGGATTCCAGGTTATTCCTGCACTGCTTCGCACCCAGATAGCCGCATCGAATATCACCGCAAACAAACGGGCAAAAATCCGTAAGATAACGCCACGCCGGAAATCTATCCGCAATCTCCGGAGATGCCCCCAGTGTGAAAGAAATCCATTGTTCGTCATAGTTTGCAGAATTAACAATAAAGGCAAGCTCCATTTCAGGCTCCGGAACATCCAAGAGCTTTGCATTCACAATGTAGAGGCTCGCCCTTGCGTCTACGAGTCCGTCGTACTTTTGTAAGTATGTTGTGAGCAGCCCGCCGCCCGAGCTGATTTTCAGATTCAGAGACGGCAATGTCTTCCCATCTTCTTCGTAGTTATCCAGCTCCATTGGGAATGCCGTCCACGTCTTCCCCTTCCAAACAACATCCTCGGTGTTGCGCACGAGATAAATCGGTTCGATGAGCGCCGTATGATTCACTTGTACCAAAATCAAAAACGGCGCATCCGTCGAAAGTTTGTTTTTTTCAAGCGTCGCGATCTTGGAAAAATGATTCATCTGTCACACCTCCTCGAATTTCAATGTAAAGCTATAGCCCGGATAATTGAATTGATAGGAAAGAGCCTCCGCAAATCGTACGGTATGCGTTTCTCCCATATTCCAGTCTGTGAAGGAGAATGCCTGAAAGGTTCCAACCTGACGATAAAATGCCAACAGCTTTTTCATCAGGACCTCGGGAACGCCGTTCCATGCAAACGTCCATGTCCGAATCATGCGCGTTGTGCGCGGACGTGTGTGCTTGTAGTTCGCGTCACTTGTTGTGCTGATCGTGCTATCCTGCACATTCACCGTATGGGAGCTCCCGCTTCCGGACGATGTAGGAAGGCACGGATGACCGATGTCAGGGAATTTGATTGCGTCCGCCATTTAGCCGCCTCCCAACGCAGTTCGTAAGTTTGTGCCGAAGCCTCCAACGTTGCGATTGGCTCCATCCACTACAATGTCTAAAATCATACGGTTCAAAGAAGCATCATAGCGATTATTCTCGACCCGCACCTTGCTTTCCGAACGATTTGTAATGTTGACTACGACGTTGGCTCCTTTTCCTTGTCCACCTGCAAGCGCACTCAGGTTGCGCTCGTTGAGTGGGATAACTGCTTCACGGTCGCCGCCCTCGCCGATTAGTCCAAGTGTCGGCGCAGTGACAATGCCGCCCTTTGCAAACGCACGGATGCTCGGGAGCGTATATGTCGGCGCATGAACAGGCGTCACCCCCGTAGGAAATGTGTAGGCGGTCGATGCCGACATTCCTGTTTTCCCGCCGCCGAACATATTTCCAAAGAGCCCGTTCATGATGTTCGCGGCAAAACGTTGCGCCGCAATCCGCGCCATCATGGAGAGCACGCTGTTCCCGAAGTCTCGGAATACATCCTGCGCGGATTTCGTCCCCTTGATAAAATCCGTCAAGGAGTCCGACAATGTTCCATATACATTTTCGGCCGCATCGGCGAGGTAACCGGAAACGCTCTTATGTGCATCATTCCAAATTTTGACGTAGGCTTTTGCAAGCTCAGACTGCCCCGCGAGGTCGAGATCCTGCTGTTGTCGATCTCCGTTTTCGGTGAGGTAGCTCTTTATGCCGATGATATTTCCTTTGTCCTGCATGTCCTGCAAGCGCCGCTTGTTGACCTCGCGTAAAGCATCTTCCCGCGTCTTGGCAGCGCTGAGCATTTCGGCATTGTACCATTTATTGAGGGCTAGTTCTTCCTCATAGATGTTTTTGTCGGTAGCAATTGCTTTGTACTTTTCCTTGCGCTCCTTTTCAATGCGTGCGATGGTCTCCTGATATTGAGCTTCTGCAAGTGCCGCATAGTCCCCCGCCATCTCGGCGGTGATTTTCTGCTCCTCGCGTTGTACCTCTGCCAGCGCCTCTTTCTGCTGATTGACAATCTTTTCCGTAAGAACATGTTCGTATTCCGCAAGCTCAGCCTGCAGCACGGTCGTATCTACGCCAGCCTGTGCAATCTTGTTGATCTCCTGCTGTTTGGCGCGGACGTTCTCAGCAAGTTTTGCCATGCCTGCCTCATATGCGGTTTTCGTCTCACTCGTGATCTCGCTCTCCATTGTCTGAAAGAGCCGTGTTGCTTGTGTCTTCGCCTGATTGAGCTTCTTGATTGCCTCCTGTGCTGCCTTGTCGCTCTCGCCGACGGTTTTTCTGACCGTCGCGCCGCCCGTGAGTTCAGCAACAGAGATGTATCCGGTCACCTTCCCGAAATCTGCTTCAACGCTGTTTTTCTCAATAACACCCGTGCTGCTGTTCGCACCGACGTATCCGCCCTTTCCGTTCGATACAACAATGTGCTCATCTCCCAGCACGACGGCGGCGTCTCCTGCTTGCGGCACGTAACCGTCGCCCGCTGCATGCCATGCGCCTTTCCGCTTTGCCTCTTCGATCATGTCGGGGACATATCTGTTCTCAAAAGCAACGCCCGCCGCTGTGAAGGCGTCCAGAACGAGCTTGCCGCAATCCGTTGCAAGCCCGCCTCCATCGTCGCCAAGTCCACCTAATAGATATTCTGTACCAATACGGGCGCGGGCTTCGTCCAAGACCTCTTCCCCTATTTGCACTTCGATTTCGTAAGTCTTGACGGTATCTTCTTTTGGCAGGGTGTGTTTTTCACCCTTATCGCTTTTCATGTTGTCCAGTTCTTCCATAGCGGCTTTTAGCGCTAAATCAGCCGCCTCGTTCTGTTTTTCTGCCGCCTCCTTTTGCAGCTCTAAAAGATAGTCCTCATCGTCTTTGTGCCGCTCAAACCACGCGGAATTGAGATCTTCCAGCGTCGCCGCATCGGTCTCCTCCACCTCATATTCACGCGTCATGGAGCCCATCATATTTCCATTTGCAATAGCGATTGGGTCAACATCCTGTTCCAGTCGATAGAATGTACCGTTTCGCTCCAGATACTTTTGCCCGTTGACCTCGTACGTGTTTTTTTCACGCGTTGCCTTCTGCTCTTTGTTATACTCCCAGAGCTTATAGGCAGCGTATCCAATTGCCGCCGCAACACCCAGCCACCCGCCCGCGAGTGCAAACACTGCTGACGCCGCACCGCGTACCATGCGCGTAGCTGTTCCCATTGCTGTGACGGTTGTCGCTCCTGCGCTTACGGCAGATGCCCCAGCCGCCGCATTTGCTGCCGCGACCGTTTCCACCGCTCCCGCCTGCATACGTGCCGCCGCCGCTGCTGCTTCGCTTGCAGAAATGCTCTGTGCCCCCGCAGCCATTGCCGCCGCGCCCTTTGCGCGTTCCGATGCGATGACCGCCTCATTTGCTCCGACAATGCCCCCCGTACTTTCAGTAACCCGTACGTTGTTCCCTATGACCTGTGCCGCCGTCCCCGCCGATTCGGCACGTACGGTCTGCATCGCCGCAATCTGCGCTTCAGCACTCTGCGCGGCTTGCAGGTTGATCTTCCCGTACATCTCAGCCATGTACAGTTGTTCCTGCGCTGCACGTTGTGCAGCCGCCTGCTCAATGCGCATTGCCGACTCTGTAGCAAGGCGTACTTTTTCCTCTTCCGAGAGAGCCATCTTCGCAACGGTTTTTTCCATCGCCTTGATCTCTTTTTCGGTGAGCTGGTCAATTCGCCGCATACGGCGTGCAATGCTTTTTTCTTGTGCCGCTGTGAGTGCGGCCGGATCCGCTTGCGGCGCATTCTGCGCCATCTGCGCAGCCTGTGCTGCCTTCCATGCACCCGATACACCCGCGCTGATCTTTGCCGCCGCCTGCATTGTCTTATAGACTGCGACAACTTCCAGCCCCGTCTTCGCGAGGTCTTTCAGCTCTTTCTTGTTTTCGGCAACGAATTTCGCCGTCGTCGCGAGCCCCTCGATAATGGGAGGGAATACATCGGCAGCAATCGGGGCAATGACCGCACCGCCGACGTTCTTGAGCTGTCCTGCCTGCATTTCGACGAGTTTCAGCTGTTGGCTGATACGGTGCATTTCCTCGGGGTCAAGCCCGATGCTCTTGATTTTTGCAGCGTTATTCGCTGCCTCTGTGTAGTTTTGCAGGGTTTTTGTGAGTGCCATGCCGCGGACGCCGAGCGTGTTCATAATGAACTCTTGCCCGTATCCCGCCTCGACTGCTTTCTTATAGCCCTCCGACAGGTTCTTCAGCTGTTCGTTGAGCGGCAGAATCTTTCCCGCGCTGTCTGTGAGGGAAACACCGACCGCATCCAGCATTGCGCGTGCACGCTCGCCTGCCTCACCGTCCGACATGAGCGTCTTGTCCAGACGCATAAACGCCGCGCCGCATGTGTCTGCATCCCCGCCCGTGAGCTTTAGAATACGCGAAAACTTCCCAGCTTCGGCATAGGATATTTGCAGACGATTCGCGAGCTGATAGGCGGCTTCGCCCGCCTCCACCGCACCCGATATAAGGCTGGATAGCCCAAATCCCGTCGCCGCGATTTTCGCCAGCGAGGAGAACGAGCCGATGAGCTTATCTACTTTCCCCGTCGTTCCCGTGAGTGCATCGGAGAACTCATTGACAGGATTCACAGAGAACGTCTTATTGATGTCCTGCTGCGCCTTGTTGAGACCCGCGCTCAATCCCGACGCATCCGCGCCGATCTTTATCACCATCTCCGATATTGTTGCCATCGCTACCTCCTTTCCATCATTCTGTCAATCCGAACTCCTCATATAGGATACGGCGGTCTTCTTCCGCCTTTTTTTGCACATCTGCCGGAGTCTGCCAAAGTGGTTCCGCGATCTTTTCCGCATTGATTGGTTCTTTCACATGAGGTGCAATCAGCCACGAAACGAAATATGCTTTCTTATAGTCCCGTGCCTTTTCGCGCCGCTTCCACCCTCGTATGAGGGCATAGAACTCGCGCGGCTGCAATTCCTCAAACTCTTTCGGCTTTAAGGTGAGTTCGGCGTAGGCAATTTCCTCCGCCGCCTCCACCCACTCACCGAAAGAGCTTACTGCTTTCCCGCGTCTTCATCCTCCGTCTCCGTATCTTCCTTATCCTGACCAAAAAGCCCCGTCGCGAGGATGGCGTTAATGATACACCCGTTGATGTAATCCAAGTTCCCTCCACCGGAACAAATCTCATCAATGAGGTCATACGCCTCATCTTCCGAGATGGAAAGCGCACAGCGTAGCCCCGCAACGGTGGCGTCAATATTCATTTGCTCAATCATGTGGACAACGCCGCCCGCAACGATCGAAATTATCGACTTTCCGATCTTTCGTTCAAATGCGGCAAGGGAACGGATCGTGAAACAAAGTTCCCACGTCTTCCCCGCCGCCGCCACCACTACCGTTTTCTTCATGCTTTAATCCTCCCATCAAGGTCCCGACGGTGGGGTAACCGCATCGCTCTTGAGCTCACTGATCGGACCGTTCCCCTGCAGTGTCACCTTGACGGTCGAAATGCCGTCATGTGCATTGTCCTCGTTGTAGTCCGTGATGAACGCCCATCCGGTGCGATACTTCTTATCGGGATATTCGATCTTGACGTGGGCCTGCTTGCTTTCGGTGAAGCAATAATCAAGAATCTGCAGCCCCTCATCAGTCATAATGACAAGTCCGCTGTACTCAATCGACCACGATTTCAGCCCCGGCATATTTGCACCCCATCCGCCTGACGCCTTATGGGAGGCGTCCAGCGTGTTCGCCTTACGCGAGAGCGGCGTATTGCGCTGCCCTCCGACGAGCACCCATGCGGGAGCATTCTCTTTCCCTTTGTTGATGTAGAGCAGTGTGTCTTTCCCCGGCGATGCCGTCGCCTTGGACGGGTTATCGGGGAGCTTCTTGAGTTCCTGGTCTGTCAACATGTTTATTCCTCCTGTTTCTGTAAATCTGTCACGACGGTAACAATCCCATGATAGCCGCCGCCGTTTTCCTCGAATGTTTCAAGAAAATCAATGTCGCAGTCCATGACGTAAAAGCCATCGACTGTGAGTTTGTTCCAATATTCCGTGACAAGCGTCGAGATGTCATTCATGACCTCGTTGAGCTGTCGTCGTTGCTCACGCGCCGCCCAGACTTCTACGTTCGTCGTCACCCGCCATATCAGGCACTCTTTTGTGCCGACGGGCTTAAATGTCGCGTCTCCGACGGTGATATACGGGCGCGCCGCTTTCGATGGGACTTCCCCGTGTACGGGGCAGGTTTGCCCCGCCTTGAGGAGTTTCACGAGTGCCGTGTGGAGTGCGACCATAGGGACTTCCCGTATGACCCTCACGGCTTCACCGCCTTTTCTATGCGCGCCTCGATGTTGGGACGTTCTTTTTCAATGGCCGGGCGCATAAACGGTTTCTTTGGCATTTTCCCGGTAAACGTCCACCCACGCACAAATCCCTCACCAATTTTCAGCGCCTTTTTACGAATGGGAGCCGTAACGCGCTCACGCGTGCCAAATTCCACAAGATGAGAATGTGGCGCGGTTGCACGAACTTTGCCCGAACACGTTTTTTCGTCGAACTCCTGCTCAATGCCCTTACGCAAATTACCCGTCGCCCGAATTGGGGCGGTACGCACGGCGGCGGCATGGACAGCTGCAACACCGTCCCGCGTCGCCTGTCGAATCTCCTTTTGCGTCTTTTCATCGTATTTCTGTACGTCCACCATCGCACGAAATGCTTCTTCTCTGATGTTCGCAAAAATCTTGATAGACTTAGCCACCCGGGTCAACTCCTTTCGTTGTCAGGATAATCTCACCCGCCGTACTGTCATCGACATGGAGAACATGGAATTCCTCATCGCCGCGCCGGACTTTCCACCCCTTTTCAATGGGACGAGGTCGGATCCGTATGCCCTGTGTGATCTCAGTCGCGACTCCGCTTCCCATCGCATCCGATTGTGTGAAACGTGGGCGCAGGAACTCCGCCCAAGCCATGCCCTCGGACGCATACCCCTCCAACCCGCCGAATCCTACATCCTCCCCATATGAGGGACGCAGGATCTCGATTCGATGACGCAGGCGCGCCGCGCGAATCATGGCGCACCTTCCGGAACATAGTTCTGTAGCTGCGTTATCATCGAACGAATGAAATACGGGAACTCCTGCGTCTTCTCGTCGAGGCTGTCGCGATGGACGTACATCTCAGCGATGACCGCAAGGCGCAGGATGTCCGCCGACGCCGCGAAGTCCTCGTGCTTGCAATTTTTCGTGAAATTGTCAATCGCATTCACAAGGTACGACTCCGCGCCCTGCATACAGTACTTGATGAGGTCATCTTCAATGTCAAGGTCAACGCGCAGGTACGTCTTGACCTGCTCAAGCGTCACCGCCATGACGTACCTCCTTCCTTACGCCAATGTCACCTGTGCCAGCTTCACGGCGTCCTTATCATCTGCAACAACGCCGAAACGCTCCACGCAGCGCAGAGCGGTTGCATACTTGTCGAAAAGGAAGTCCTGCGAAACGGCAATCTCAACGCCCGCGCGCTCAAAGAATGCGACATAGTCCGCAAAGCTACCGATGTAGAACGGCACCTTCTTCGCCGGCGTCGGAAGTGTCCCGTTCGATACGACGATGATCTCCTTACCACGGAAACGGTAGGTGTCGGGCGCGGCAACATCGGGCACAAGCAAAGGTCGCTTCTGCGCGTCCTCGAGTTCGGAGAGCCACTGGAAGCCGTCCTGATTCGTCAGGATGCGCGCGTTCGCATAGTAGGCGGGGTCAAGGCTCACATTGAGCACCTTCATGAAGCCCTTCGCGTCCGTCACCGCCTCCGCAGTGAGCTTCTTGAGGAGCTTCAGGATCTCATCGTTTTCGGTGTTGACCGCCTTGCGTGCGAAACGCTGACCGATGATTCCCGTGATATTCACATCGGCATCGTCAAGCAGCTGATTCGACACGGGGATGATATCGCCATAGTCCTTGATCTCGTACTTCAGCTGCCCGAAGTCAAAGTCCGACTGCTGGATGCTGTTCAGCTCCTCAAACGCAACGAGCTTTCCGGTCTCATCGCCGAGCGTCGGCATTTTGCCCGACGTGCTGCCTGCCTGCTGCACATGCGCAAAATCCTTCAGCGCGGTGTACGCCTTGCGATATTCGCGAATCTGCGTCATCTGCTCCTCAGGTACGAGGTAGCCGCCCTTGCCCGGCGTCCCTTCAACCATGCCCGGCGAGCCAATCTGATTCACAAATTCAAGATCCTGTTCGTCCAATGTACGCCCCAGAACGAGCTTGTTAAAAACACGGTTGCGCATGACCGCATCACTCACAGGGGCTGTTTGAATTGGCGCGGCACTCCCTACAAAGTCCGCACGCTGTGCAGTCTCCATAGCGACCGCCGCCTCATACTGATGAACGGCGTTCGTCAGCTCCTTCGCCTGCTTGGCCGCCTCCTCATAGCGTTCCTCCTGCTGGAGGTTTTCGACCTCACGGCGCAGTTCGTCCACGATCTTCTTGAGTTCATCCGACTTTTTCATTAGATTGTCGCTCCTTTCGCGAGGGCAAGGGCGATTGCCACCCGTGCCTTGCTTACCTGCGCTGCCTTTTGGCAGCATTTTTTCTCATCCTGCTGCTCTTTGGCAGCGTCCTCTTTATGCTCAACAAGACGCACATCGGCGGGAACATCCTTCATGAATTTCACGCTGCCGACGCATGCCGCCATGCGCGCGGATTCCAGCACATCTACATGAAAAAACTCCGCCGCCTGTTCCCCTGTCAGCCACGTCTCCTCATTGACCATCGCGTGAATGTCCGCATCGGTCACCTCCTCATGCGCAGCCTTCCGATAGGTCGCTTCAAGTCCCTGCTGAATCGTATCCAGAACATCGGCTTCGCGGCGCAGATCATCCGCATTGCCGGCCGCGCCATAGACGGCGGGTTTATGAATCATCAAATAGGCGTTTGCCGGTATCCTGCGCACATCCGCCGCAAAGAATATCTGCGTTGCAATCGAGCAGCACCATCCGTCTACGATTGCCGTTGTACGGCCGTCATGTCGTTCAATCATGTTTGCCATGGCAACACCCGCCGGTACGCTCCCGCCATCCGAATTGATATAGATCGTGAGGTCTTTCCCACGCAGGCTGTCAAGCTGCTGCCGGATTTTATCCGGCCATTGATAGCCCGTGCTATTCTCATACCACGCATCAATCAGCCCACCAGTGTCATCGTCGATGATATTGCCTGAAATGTAGAGTTCTGCACTCTCCGCCGTCTCGTTTCGTATTTCAATCATGTGTATCACCTCCTCTCCCAGCGTATGCCTTTCCGATATCCTCCAGCTTCACATACGAGCCGTTCACCATATGCACATCACCGCCCGCGCACGGCGGACTGTCGAGCTTGGCGCGCGCCTCGTTCGGGCTGTAGATTGCCGACTGTACCATTTTTTGTAGAATGTCTGCCTGCTGCGACGGGTCACCGCGCAGAATCACCCATACATTGAACTTGAAGCCCTTCCCCGCCATCTGCTCAGTTTCCGTGAGGAGCTTGCGGTTCATCTCCTGTTCATAGAGCGAGACATTATAGAGCAGGGTATTCACGTAGAATTGAAGGTTCTGCATGGCACTGTTGTTGTAGCTGGACTTCGTATAGTCATTCAGATGATCGGGGTTGACACCAAACGCAGCCGCGACCTGCAGCGCGGAATAGCGTTTCAGTTCGTAAAACTGCGAATCTGTGAGTTTTAGGTCAAGCGTCTGGATGTCCGCCCCAATGGGCAGTGTGATGAGCCGCCGCGAATTGTCACGTGCCTGTTCGTCAAGGCGTTTGAGCATCGCGTCCTGTCCCTGTTTTTTTAGGTCGCCGACATATTTCACAACCGCATTCGCCGTGAGGCCTTTGCGGTAGAGGTCGCTCAAAAACTTCTGCGAGGCTTTGTTTCCAGCCATATTCTCGGCGAGTATCTGCCGCACAGACTTTCCGACAAGCCCCGTATCATCCGTAACCCACGCCCTTAGGTGAAGCATATCATCGGGCGAAATCCAGTATTCCTTTCCCGTTTGGTTGTCGGCGTATCGGTAGAAATAGCGGCGGTCAGTGTAGGTGTCCGTATTGTTCACCCACACCTGCACGCGCTGCGGATGCAGGATATGCAGATTCTTGAGGCGGGCACGGTCACGTTCAATCAGCACATAGGCGTTCCCGTAGTGGTTGCGGTGATATTCAAGCGTTGTGAAAAATTGGAGTGGCGTCATGATGCTGTTCGGCTGCACACTCAAGAGACGTGCCGTCTCGTGCCCCGTGACGCGCTCTTTATTGCTGTCCATGAGGTAGACAGGCATTTTCCCGATGGATTCGCCAAGCGTTTTGAGGCAGGTAAAATAGGTGATCTCCGAGAGGTCGGGACCATCCCCCGCACTGCCTCCGCGAAAGAAAAAATCGTGCATATCCGCAAGCGTCACACCGCCCTCTGCCTCATTGCGAAAGAGCCGCTTGACATTGTCCATGATTTTCAACTCTTTTCTTCACCTCCCCCTGCTGTTACTTCCAACCAGATAGACAGTGCCTCCTCCGCATCCACAACAGCGTTGTTGTGTCCGTGAAAATACACCGCCCATGCGTCCATGACAGCATCACACGGATCAATCCGATTCGTCTGCGTCATCTTGTCAATCTTGATCTCACCGAACGAGTTCGGCGCGGATATGACTGCATTCACCATGCTCCATGTGAGCAGTGCGTTTTGACGGTCATAGCGCACCTTACCCGCCTTCACGGACAACTGAAAATCCTTCGTTGCGTCGTTCAGTGCACGCGCGGACTGTTTGATCTCGGTGAGGTCACAGGGAAGAACCGCCTCCAGGTCGGACAGGAATGCGCTCGCATTGTGACTGTCGTAGCCACAACCGATAATCTCGATCTCATACGCCTCGATGATGCGCACAAGGTCGGCGATGATGTATTTGTAATCTGTCTTGACACCATAGATACCACTCGTGAGCGTGAGCAGTCCCGCATCTTTCCATACACCATAGGGAGCGTCATCCGTTCGGATATGTTCGGCAAGACGCAGCTCCGGCAGATAACTGTGCGACCATAGATAAACTTCCTCATCTTCACCTGGGAAGAGCAGTGCGATACTGGTGAGATCACCGCCGCTTGAAAGGTCAATGCCGAGATAGCACGAACGCCCGCGCATATCCGCAAGCGTCTCATCCGACGCGCACGAACGCCACGCCGCAAGGTCAAGAAGTCCGCCGCCAGTGTACTCCACCCAACGATTCAGTGTTTTGGTCTGGAAGTTCACAAGGTCGTTCCCCTGCTTCTCGCGTGCGTCGATTGCCTTCTCCGCCATACGGGCAATCATCTCATCATTGAGCGTATCATCGGGATTCCATAGGTTCAGCGGATTCGCCTTTGCCCAGTTCTTCGGCTCCCATATATCATCATCCTCATCCATCTCCGTGATGAAAATGAAGAGCGAATCCTTGCGAACGTTTCCCGATAGTATCTTTTTGCAGAATTGATACTGCTCATAGCACGGTGCGTTCAGGTTAAAGCCCGCCGTTGTTATGGCAAGCGTGAGCGCATTGTCCACGGCAATCTGACCATCCAGCATGAGTTTATACATCTGGTCAGTCGGGTGCGCATGGTATTCATCCACGATTGCCAGAATAGAGCGGAAGCCATCGGCGGACTTTGTGTCTCTGCCAATGGCTTCTATGGTCGTATTTGTGACAAGGGAGCGGATGGTGTGGTCATACTCACGCACCTTGTACAGTTCTGCGAGATCAGGGTCGGAGGATATAAATTTAACGACCTCCTCCCATACTATATTCGCCTGTTTTTGTTTCGTCGCCGTGCAGTAGATGCGCCCGTGCTGATAGCCCGCAAACGTTGCAAAGTCATTGCACATCTCCCCGGCGAGAAACGACTTCCCGTTTTGCCGTGCGAGTTGAATATAGCCCTCACGGAAGCGGCGCAGGACTGATCTTTTCCTGCGCCAGCCAAACAAACTCCCGATGATGAAGTTCTGAAATCCGCGCGTTGTCAGGCGTGCCGTCGTCCGTCCTTCGCCGATGGTGAGTTGATTGGCGAGGTCGATGTGATATTCCGCCGCCTTCACATCAAAGATATAGGGAAAATCCTTATCCGCCATATCGTCAAGGTGGCGTTTGCACGCCTGATACTCCGTCCAACCGCATATCTTTTTCCCGTCGACAATCCGCCGCGCATACGCCGTTGTCCTGTCAGTCACTGCCCGTCCCCGTGTATGGGCGGGGAACGTCGCCTCTTTTTCTCCATGTCGCATCCTCCTACAGAAATTTCAAGAATTTGTTTTTCGGCTTATCATCCGTTGCCGTCGGCACAATGAGCTTCAGACGGTCGGTCGCCGCAAGTCCCAGCTTCGTCGAACATCGATGAATCTGCGTCGCCGCGTCGTTTGCAATCTTGATGTACAGAGACGGGAACTCGCCGTCCTCCGTCATCACAGTCAACCCCTCCTTTTGCAGCGCGGCACTTGCTTTCGTATAGCGGTCATAATTATCTGCGTAGATGGCAAGGAACGCACGGTCGATGTTATCAAGCAGATCGATCTTGCCCGCCTCATGGACAATGCGCATATACTCCTCAGCCGCATCGGGCGAGAGCCAATCCGGTGCGCCCTCCTCGAGTTGGAGGCGGTCAACCTTGATCTTCGATTCTTGTACCTTTCGATTCAGTTGCTTCTCTTTGCCGATTTTCCCTTTGGAAACACCGACTGCCTTGCGCGGTCGTCCCGCCATCGCTGCCCCTCCTCTCTTATTGTTCTGTATTATTTCAATCGTCCCTAAAAATTTCATTTCTGGCATTTTTCCAAGAAAAAAGACCGGACGCGGTTTTATATTTCCTGCTCCAAACTTTTTTACCCCTCCCCCGCCCCATCTATTTTCCTGCGGATTGCCGCGAGCTTTTCCTGCATTGCACGCTTTGCACGCGGATTCTTTTGATAGGCGTCATGAATCTCTTTATGCGTCCGCGCCGATACAAAAATAAGATTATCCATGTCCAATTTACGCGCAGGATTTTCCCCGATCGGCTCGATGTGGTGGACGACTGCGCCCGGAACAATGCGCCCTGTCTCTGCATATATGACTTCATCCGCATAGCGGGCGCGTATGCGCGCCGCCTTGGCGGTTCTTTGCCATGCTTTCCCGTGGTAGAACGCAGCTTTGTTCTTGTCCCGCCGCTCACGGTCATAGGTGCGATGCCGTTGTGCTTGACATGGACAACTCCGCCCCTGTACCACCGTCCGTCCGCAAATATCACAGATTCGATTCAGCATAATATCCCCCACGAAATAGTTTGTCTTTCCAAAAGAAATATTTCAAAAACATGTTGACCTTTATGCGTATAATGCGTATAATACAGTCAGAAGGAGGGAACACGATGAGATTCAAGGAACTTGAACGCATCATCAAGAAGGACGGTTGGTATCTCGACAGCTCCAACGGCTCGCATATGCACTACAAGCATAGAGAGAAGAAAGGGAAAGTCACGATACCGAATCATCCCGGCGACCTCGACCCGAAAACTGTCAAATCTGTCTTGCGGATGACGGGCTTAAAATAAAGCCCGTCTCCGAAAGGAGGCTTTTATATGAACCTCGTATATCCCGCCGTATTTTATCCTTGTGAAGTGAACCCCGGCTTTACCGTCGTTGTCCCCGATTTGCCCGGCTGTATCAGCGAAGGGGATAGCCTTACGAATGCAATTGCTATGGGAGAGGATGCCGCCTCGGGGTGGATCCTCGGTGAACTTGAGGACGGCAACGAAGTCCCGCCCGCAAGCAACATCAAGGACATTCACCCGGATCCAGAGATTGGCGAGGGCTTTGTCTCCCTGCTTTCTCTCGACATGGACGCATACGCCGCAAAGTACGGCAGCAAATCCGTTCGTAAGAATCTCACGATCCCCGCATGGCTCAACACCTTCGCCGAAGCCGAGCAACTCAACATCTCAAAAGTCTTGCAAGACGCACTCACCGCTCTTTACGAGAAAAAAATATCTCTTGCATAAGACGCACTACCCGCCACACGGCGGGTTTTTCATATTGTCCACATATCCGCCTCCTCTGCAACAAAAAAGAGCACTGCCGCAGCTGTGCCCTCCGAGAATCCGCCTCAGCATCTTCTCTTGCCAGGTTATACTATATCACAGGTCGTATAGGACATTCTAGGACATCTTTTCCGCAATCGCCCGCAATGCACCTCCGTGCAATCGTGTTACCTGCCGAAAGCTATATCCCATCCCTACCGCAATGTACTCCCATGATTCACCCCAGATATATCGCCGCATCAGCACCTCACGGTAGCGTCCGTCTGCGATCTCTCCAATCCTCTCCTTCGCCTCCTCGCGCATGGCAATCAGCTCATCCCATTTCGCGTTGACCCGCTCAGCGTATTTCTCAAGTGCTGCGATCGCATCCGAAAGATCACCGATGTGTGAGTTGCTGACCTTGTCCTTGTCGTATTCAATCGCCTTGAGATTCATAACATCATCTCGTGCGCGTTGGTAATCCGCCTCTGCACTCCGCAGATCACTCTCTGCATCGCGGATATGTCTCAGATATTCTTTCGCCGTCATTCTTTTCCTCCCTCACGCTCCATCGCCCGCGCCATCATGCAGCGCATACTCGCGTTGATGATATGTCTGTCACTCCGATCGCCAGCAAGCCACATCGAGAGATGCCGCAGAGCCCGTGCAGCGTGCTCCTTCGCAGGGATATCGTGCCATGTTTCGCCAGGATGCTTCTCCGCGCCCGCTGTCAGTCCCGTGGCAATCTCATCCAACCACTCAAAATCAATGTATCTGTATTCATTCGACTCCGCACTCTGCGGATATTTCTGATCTGCCATTTTTCACCCTCCCTAATCACGCTTATAAATCGTCATATCACGCCGCTGACTCAATACTGCTCCTGTTCCCTCCGCAGTAAAGAGAATAGGTGTCTGCAGCGATACGCGAAGCGGTGCATACATACGTACCTCCGTCTTGCGCTGTGCGAAGTAACCGACGATATCGGCAAGGAACTTAACGTTGGCACAAGCCTTTTCGTGTTCATCGTGCGGATGGTTCTTCGCATACGATGCCGCATCATACTGTACCTGCAGCTTCGGCTCGCGTACTTTGAACGCCATAATCACAGGCTCCCACTCCAGCTGCACAGACAGCGGATCCTTTCTCTTTGCAGACATAGCGACCACCCCTTTGAGAAACGTATGCAGCTCCTCAATTTCTGCCGCCGAATAGATGGCATAGGCCGAGGTATCTTTAACCGGAGGAATCACCTTCGCAAAATCCGGCATTTCTGCGTCAAGTTCCGCCCCCGTCAAAAAATCATAGGCTCCCCCCTTGCCGAAGGCTCCGTCAATCCAGACCATCATGTACGGATTCGAGGCATACACACGACAGTCCGTATAATGCAGTGCGTGAAATTTTTCGTTATCGCTTTTCAGATCCAAAAACTTCTTGGCATTCTTCATGAAAATCAGCATTTCGTAGTCCTCCTCAGTGTACTCTGTACTTATCGATGCGAGCCTTGAGGCTCTCAAGAACGAACTCCTGCGCCCGCTCCTTCATGCCGATCGCACGCAGGATGTCCTCATCGCGCGTATCCACGCAGACGAGATGGTGCACGATAACCGTCCGGGTCTGTCCCTGCCGATGCAGACGCTTATTTGCCTGCTGATACAGTTCAAGGCTCCAGTTCAACCCGTACCAGACGACATGGCTGCCCCCGTCCTGCAGGTTCAGCCCGTAGGCGGCACTCGCAGGATGCGCAAGGAGAATATCCACCTCGCCCCGATTCCACGCCAGCTCATCCTCTGCTCCGCGCAGGATGCGCACGCGCAGCTTCGTTTGACGCAGTACTTCGAGAAGCCGCGCAAGATCGTGCTGAAAGTTGTAAAAGACCAGCGCAGATTTCCCGCCCAACTGCTCAATCAGCTCCATGAACGCCTCAATCTTGCAGTCATGCACCGCATGAGACTTGTGCTCCTCGTTGTAGACCGCCCCGTTGGCAAGCTGCTGCAGCTTGTTCGAGAGTGCCGCAGCACTCGCCGCCGTGATCTGCTCGCCGCTCTGCAGGAGTTCCAGCACCATCGTCCGCTCCATCGTGTCGTACGCCTTGCGCGCCTTTACATCCAGTACGACGGGGATCGTATCCTCGACCACGGGCGGCAGCTGCAGATAGTCCGCCGCCTTCATACTCACTGCGATGTCGCCGATGGCGCTCATAATAGCGTCCTCTGCACCATCTTTCGGGTCGTAGGTATAGATAATGTCACGCGACCGCTCCCCGGGTGTGAAATACCGATTACGAAAGCCTGAAAACGTGCTGCCGAGACGCTCGCCCCGATCCAGAAGATAGATCTGACTCCAAAGGTCGATGATCCCGTTCGGGCTTGGCGTCCCCGTGAGAAGCACCATCCGCTTGATGTGCGGATACATGTACGACAACGCCTTGAATCGTTTGGCACGCGGATTCTTGAAGCTGCTGGATTCGTCGACGACCACCATGTCAAACGGCCAGTCATTTCGGTAATGCTCCACGAGCCACGACACGTTTTCGCGATTGATGATGTAAATGTCGGCGGGCGTATTCAGCGCCCGCAACCGCCGTGCTTGTGTGCCGAGAACCATCTGCATTCGGAGGATGTGCACCCCGTCCCATTTTGCCGCCTCGCGCTGCCACGTCGCCTCCGCGACCTTCTTCGGCGCAATGATAAGCACCTTACGGACGGCGAACCGTGCGTATTTCAGGTGATAGATCGCCGACAGCGTGATGATCGTCTTACCAAGCCCCATGTCCAGAAAGAGAGCAACGCGCGGATCAACGATGAGCCGATCAATGCAGTACTTTTGGTACGGATGTGCTTTGAAGATCATACGTGCTGTGCTCCTTTGCCCAGTCCAAAAACTTGCGTACGTCTGCGATGCCGTACAGCGTCGCCACAGGCACCTTGAGGCGGGTCAGCTGTTCCTGCTGCACCTTCTGCAGCCGTGTCAGACGCCCACATTCCTGCTTCAGTTCCACGAATACAATCCGCCCTCCCGGAAGAATAACGATGCGGTCGGGCACACCTGCATTCCCCGGCGATGTCCATTTATAGGCTTTGCCGCCCAACTGCTTGACGCCATCGCGCAGCAGCACTTCGATATCTCGTTCTTTCATCCCGAGCTCCTTTCCGTGTAACAATGTCACACACGCACATATAGATATATAAATTAGGCGGTGTAGGCTATGTGTAATGCCCCCTAATCCCC
Organism: Centipeda infelix ATCC 43532; assembly: GCF_000234095.1. Taxonomy (GTDB): domain Bacteria; phylum Bacillota; class Negativicutes; order Selenomonadales; family Selenomonadaceae; genus Centipeda; species Centipeda infelix. Next base: position 334,652 of record NZ_JH376797.1, on the reverse strand, counting down.
TAATTTATATATTTATATAAATATAAGTTACATGTTACATAATATGTATAATCCTTAGAGATATAAGGGTTTAGCGCGTAATTTACAAGCGTAACAACAAAAATGAAGAAACATAAAAAACCTTCATTGTTACGGCGTACTCTTATTGTGTTACATCTGTTCAGTTTATGATATGGAATCCGCGCTGCACGCCGCAGTACCCGAATCGCCTTGTGGCATCGTCGCGGATAACGCCCGGAAGGTTTTCTAGGATCTTGTTGATCTCCTTCGCATCGCCACGCCGCATGAACTTCGGCTCGCCGTCGAAGCACTCGCACCAGATCTCAAGCGCACAGACCCGATCGCGCGGGATGAGGTCACCGCGATCCTCCATGACGCCGCTCCAGAAGATTTTTCGCTCGGGCAGCTTCATCATGTTCCAGTTCGTTGGAATGGGGCGCGTGATGAACTCGGCAATCAGGCCTTCCCTGATATTGACTTCTCGGTGCCCGCTTTGGTTGTCTAATGCCGCCTGAATGACTTCCTGATCGTCCAGATAGAGCGCCTCGCCCTGCCTAAATCTTGCCACAGCTTCCGCCCAGATCTGGTCAACCTCATGCGGCAGATCCTCCCAGATGCTCTTTTGCACCGGGCACTTTCCAACGTCCACCGGCCAAAAGCGGCGATTTCCAGTCGAATCCTTTAGGAACTCGTGATCGTTGCTTGACCCAAAGAAAACGCATTGACGGGGAAATTCGGCTGCTCTGCGCCCGAACGGCATACGGAAGAAATCGCTTGTGCGTGAGAGGAACTGCTTGATCATATTCTCCTCTGACCGCGTGTAGCCCGTCATCTCGGCAAGCTCGATCAGCAACTTTCCTTGAATCCCTTCGAGCGCATCCTTGCCGTCGAAGGAGGAAAAACTGTCACTGAACCATTCCTTTGCCATCTTCGCAAGAAGTGTGCTCTTGCCAAGCCCCTGCCGCCCGATGAGAACGGGTACATAGTCATACTTGCATCCGGGGTGCATCGCTCGCGCGACAGCGGCAACGAACGATTTACGGCAGACGGCTCGCGTATAGGGTTCATCCACGGCACCCAGATAATCGTGAAAGAGGGTATCCAGACGCGCAGCACCGTCCCACGTCAGCCCCTCAAGGTACTGCGTTACGGCGTTGAATCCATTCTGCTCGGCAGCAAGTTGAACTGCGCTGAGAATCTTATCCTTGCCGGTGATATCGAAACGGTATTCCAGATACCACTGCACGCCCGCGTCGTCGTGATCCGACCACACGCGCTGTTTGTCTGACGGGTTCCATGGCAGTGTACCAAAGACAAGCATCCGCAGGGAGAACTTTTCGACGGCGATCCTACCTTTCAGCAGCGGATCGTTCCGAAGAATCCGCACTATGTTGTCCATTGTCTTTTTCGGCTTCCCCGTGTCGCTGAACTGGATTCCTGCTGTGCGCATCCAGTTCACATCGACTGCAGGATTCTCCACCCCGCCGCCCGTTTCCGTGTGCTCCGAAGGCTCTGCCATCCCGAACACGTCCGCCGCCTGTGCGGCGCGTTCCGTTTGCAGCTCCGTGGCGACGGCTGCATCTGCGAGTGCCTCCTTCTGCATCGCAAGGAACGACGGCAGCCGGTTGTTTGGCGTTCCCTCCTTCGCAGGCTCATCCAGCTCTGCGAACTTATGCAGGCGGATGAGATCAAACGCGTTGACCAGCTGACCGCTGCATGGATCCGTCGCATGATGCGAATAGAGGAACTTGTTATCGTCATAGAGCACCGCACCTGCGACCGTGGATCCCATCGCGAACGTCAGTCGGTCACTACTGTCCGTCGGTTCGTAGGCGTGTGGGATATAATTCTCGATTGCGCCGAGAATGTCATAGGTACGGCAGAACGCGCCGACGATGCCCGTTTTCTTCGTCGGATCCGACTGCTTGGAGAGTGCCAGCCGCTCCTTCGCCTCGTTTGCACCCGGCACCTGCGGCCATGTCCGCACATCGTGCCAGTCCTCGTACGTGCTGAGAATCCCGTCCGATGAAAGAAACGGCTTGTCCTCATACGAGAACACATAGATGGCGTCCTTGCTGCAGCTTGGCCAGAACATGAGGCGGCTCGCCTCAAACGTCGTCGGATCGCAAAGATCAATTCCGATGAGGCTTGCAATCTTGCGCGCGATCGGCTCGTATTCGTCCGCTGTGACGCTCCGATCCGTCGGGAAGATCGCACGAAGACGCGGATGATGCTCGGTATGGCTGCGCGTACTATAGACGGCGTACGCGACGCCGAGGCCTGCGATGCGGCGAATGATTGCGTCGGTCTCTCCGGGCGCGATTGCATCGAGGTCTAGCGTGATGAGATCACGGCTCTCGACGTTCGCTGCCTTACGCTGGAGACCTTTGAGCGTACCGCCGACAAAGCCGCCAACATCCTTTAGCCTGCCCTGCTCCTTCTTTGGTAGAGCGTGGTACTGCTCAACGGTTTCATCCGTTCGCGCAGGTGTGCGGAGCCGTTCGACAAATTCGCTCCAGAGATACTCGGTGCGCTGCCACTCTTTCGAGGTACGACTTCGTCCGACGCTGATATGTGTGATGCGATCGTTTTGCAAATCATCGCCTCCCTCAGTCCTTCATGTAGTATTTGCTGGTGAATCCCGCAGCGGTCAGGTGCAGTCCTAGCGCCCACTGCAACGGCTCGGCCATGATGGCATTGACCGCTGCGAGCGTTTCCTCCGGATTCAGTTCGTCGATCTCGATCACGACCTCATCATGGACGTGCATGACAATAGGATAGCCCGCCTCCGTGAGGCGCGTGATCGCCGCAGCGAGGCAGTCGCGTGCGACTGCCTGCGTGATATTCTCCGTGAGTTTGCCGCCGTAGGTACTGTTTGTGCCCCAGTTCGCGCCGACCTGCGTACGGTAATGGAGCGCCTGCCGCTCGAAGGCATTGACCGCAAGATGCGGGCTTGGGTAAAAGAGCTTTCGCCCCGATGGCAGCGTAATCGTGAGAAAGTCGCTTCCATCGGCGGGGTTGCTCTCGCGTGCGAAAAGAATACCGTGGTCAAGACCGACGGGACGCGCCGTGTTCATCACATAGAGTGCGGCGTTCTCGACCTTCTGCCAGAAATCCACGATGCGAGGGTTCGCCTTGCGCCAGCGGCTGACGATGTCGGGCAGCTCCTCCTCGGTGAGCCCCATCTTGAGAGCACCCATGCTGATGAGCGCGTTCGGACCGCCTTGATACCCGCTTGCAAGCACTGCGATCTTTCCCTTCTGGCGCAGGTGACTGTTCGCGCCGTGTTTTTCGACGGGGACGTGGAACATACCGGATGCGGTCGCGCAGTAGATGTCCTCTCCCCGATCAAACGCCTCAAGCACCCACTTCTCCCCCGCGAGCCATGCAAGCACACGCGCCTCGATCGCGGAGAAGTCCGAAATGCAGAGCAGTTTCCCCTCGGGTGCGATAATCGCCGTGCGGATGAGCTGTGAGAGCGTATCACCTACATCGCCGAAGAGAAGTGCGACCGCTTCCCGATTCCCCCGTCGTACGAGATCACGGGCAAGGTCGAGGTTCCTCAAATAGTTGCGCGGCAGGTTCTGCCCCTGGATGAGTCGCCCCGCCCATCTGCCGGTACGATTCGCGCCGTAGAATTGGAGCACACCGCGCACACGGTTGTCGGTGTTGGCTGCAGCATTTTTCATCATCTCGTACTTTTTGACAGAGGTCTTTGAGAGCCGTCTGCGGATATCCAGCACCTTCGCAGCAGTATCGTCAGCGACCTCGAGTGCCTCGGCGACGCTCTCCTTCGTCAGCTTCTCCATCTCGACGTTCGTGTTGTCGTTGAGCCATTTGAGCAGCTGATCGCGGCTGTTGGGGTTGTCAAGCCCCGTGATCGCTGCGGCTTCCTGCATAAGATGCTGCTTTTCGTCGGCGTCGATTTGGAGTGCACCGCGTACGAGATCCAGGTCAAGGAGAACCCCGTGCCGGTTGATCTTCTGGTCAGTCACCCACTCCGCTTGCAGCGCGCCGGGAACGGGGAACGCCGCAAGACGGCGGCAGACCTCCATCTCTGTCACAACATCCTGCGCGTTGTACGCCTTGAACGCCTCCCACTTGTCGGGATCGTGCTCCGGCAGATTGCGCGTCCTGCCCCCGTTGCGCTTCGTCGGTTTGCACGGCAGACAAAAGTAACGGATGAGGGCTTTACCGCTCGCACTCTTTTTCTTGTCCTGCGGTAGCCCGAGAGCCTTGCCGATGCCGTCAAGGCTTTTGGGATAACCGAGATAGAGGCCGTGGAGCTGCGTGCACGCCCATTGCCTGTAAGGAGTCAGTATACCGCTGCGGTGCAGACAGTGCAGCTCAAACGCCGCGTTGAATGCGTGCTTCGTGACCTCTGGATTTGTGAGCGCGTCGATCACGTCGGCGGGAACTTCCTCCCCACGGGCAAGATCGACAACGTGTACCTCGCCGAAGTCCCACGCGTATGCGAATAATAGGATTTTGAAGTTCGGGCATTCCACGTATTTCGCGATGCCCAGCTTAATGTCGTTTTCGCTGTAGGTTTCAAGATCAATGGATAGATGTCGCATAAATAAGTCCTCAAAAGGGGGCGGCTGCCCCCTCGTTCTACAGATCTTTGGGTTACATCGGAGCGCCGGTCAGTGGGTTAACCTGCGGCTGCATCGCCGCCGAGGCGACACTGGGCGGTACGCTCGGCTGCGCGTACGGCGGAGCCCCTGCCGCGTATGTCTGCCCGATTGGAGCTGCGACGTCCGGCGCACCAAACACATCATCCGCCGAGGGAAGGACACCGCCCAGAGGCTCACCATCCGCGACCTTCTGCACGGGGCCGAGCCCAGCGCCGACGCCGACGGATTCATTCTTGTAGAAGTAGAAATTGACGAGGACGTTGGCGTACATCCCGCTGTAGATCTCACTCTGATTGAGGATCGGGTTGCGGCTCAGGTCAACCACCTGCACAGGACCGCGTGCCTCTGCAAGACCCGCGGTGAACACCCAGTGCCCCTTTGCCTCGGGGCCAAACTCTTTGCCAGACTGCGTGTAGCCGTCGCCGTCCCAGATTACTGTCTTGGGCTTCGGGGGAACGGCGTTGCCGTACTTCTCACGGCCGATGGCGATTGCGGCCTCAATGGCGCTATCGATCGCCTGCTTCTGCGCCAGATCCGTCTTCGGTACGAGGATCGTGCAGCTGTACTTCTTCTCCTGCCCGGGGTTGCGCGAGACCGCCTTGTCAAACCGGACGTACGAGAGACGCACGTTCCGCAGCAGTACATCCGAGGGTCGTGTTTGGTAACTCATGTTCTTTTTCTCCTTTTGTTCCTTATGAAAACACATCTGCTGCCTGCGGCACGTTCGTGACCGCAGGACGTTTATCAGACTCCGGGGCGAGCGTTGGCTTGCCCGGAGTTTTGACCACCATCGTGCCGACAAGTTCCGCGAAACGCTTCTTGCCGACCGTCTTCTCCACCTGCGCGAGTGTCAGCGGCTTGCGCTCCCAGAGCAGGCATTCTTCGATGCCGTCCTTCTCGAGGATGGCGAAGGCTTCATCCATATCCGTAAAGGATCGGCTGCCGCGTCCCTCCACAGCTTTCCAGCCGGGGACGTTGCTCCCGGCAAGGCACTCGCTGAGGGCGTATTCTTGGAGATCCTCTGCCCATTTCTTGAGTTCTCCAGCACTCTTGAGGTAGGACCCCAAATCCTCTAGTGTAATTAGTCTCGGATCTCTGTGCAGGGGAATTGTATTCAGTGCCGCATCGTAGTACTCACAGCGCGCCTTGCATTGCTGCTTTGCTCGACAGAAACGGCAGTGCTCGCCCGCTGCAAAGACGGGGGATTCTCCCAGAGCCTCCGCCGCTTTGACCTTCACGACCGTCTCACCCCAGTGCAGGAGTTCGTCCGCCGTGCAGGTGAACTCGCTGATACTGCCGACGCGTGGCTGCACGATCGCCATTTTGACAATCTTGAAGCGATAGATCAGGGCGAAGTCGTGTATCGCCCCGAGTGCGTAGAGCATCATCTGCGGATTGTGATCCGCATCGACGACAACGCCCTTGCCATGCTTATAGTCAATGACGTGCAGTGTATCTCCTGCAAGCAGGAGGCAGTCCGCCGTGCCGAAACCGTCGGGGGCGTAGTCGCTAAAGTTCACACGCCGCTCGATCTGAATGCTCGGCGGCACTGCATAACCGAGTGCCGTACGTTTCACGTAGTCAAGGTAGGTGTCCGTCGTCTCGTCCATCTCGGGGTCATAGAGCTCGTGCTTCTTGAGCACGTTGAGCTTCTTCGTATACGTCCCACGCGGCATTGTTGTGATGTACTTCGTCAGCTTCAGCTCACAGATCTCGTGTGCGAGCGTACCCTCCTTAGCGTAGGTGCTCGTCGTGTCGGGGAACTCAGCCTCAAGCTTCGGGGCGGCGGTGCATACGAGCCAGCGGTGTGCGCTCGACGCGCTGAGAAGTGCGTGTGCGGCGGCCATCAAAGACGCGCCCCCAATGCACGCAGATCGGCGGCGAGTGCACCGTACTGCTCTTTTGGAACATCCGGCAGCGATGTCGCGCCGAACTTCGTGAGAACCTGCTGCAGATCTGCCATGCGGTTCGCGTCCATCAGCGGCGCACATGCCGTCTGTAGCTCCTCAACTGTATACGTCGGCGCGGCGGCTGTCGGAATCGGTGCAGGTGTCGTGGGGGTGACAGGCATAGCAGGTACCATGGTCTCCGAGGCAGCCGGCGGAGCAATCGGTGCAGGTGCCGCCTGTTCTGCCTTTGCCGGAATCGGCTCGTCCGCATACACCTTCTCCGGCACGACGATGCCGTCGCCCGACGTCATCTTGTGCGGCTTGTCCGACATCTCGATCTCCGTGCCGAGCGATGCGCCGGCGAATGCCGTGCAGGCATTCACGAGGGCGGTTATGCCCTCCTTACCTGCTGCCGCGAGATCCATACCAGTGATGTTAATGTTGATTGTCATGTTGTATCTCCTATCTCACAACAGCATTCCCTCGGGATACTTCGTGCTGAGCGGACGGTAGTTTGGATCGATCTCCCGCTCCGTCTTTCCGCACTGTGGGCACTTCATATCGGGAATAACATTCACGTGGAAATTGGCATCGTCATAGCCCCGCTCCTCACATTCGTGCCCGCAGGCCTCACAGCGAAAAATTGCCCAAAAATCCCGACGATACTGACGCAGAATCTGTTTGATCTTCACATTGCATTACCTCCTGTTGGCGTGCTACAATAAGCACAGAATATCTTTTTTCCTATGGTGCTCAGACTGGCGGCTACCGGTCTGGGCGCCTTTTTTGTGTGTACATTTCGGCGCGGCAGCTCTGCGCTGCGGCGCATTGCCGTCTCCTCCCGTGTACGCGGAACACCCGGACACCCGTCGCATACTGCTGCCGTGCAGGTGAGACACCCGCGTCCTCGGCGGTTCATGGCGTTCCTTCGCTGTTCAAGCGCTTTGCTTCTGCATTCGCCTCACTCTTTTTGATGTAGCTACCTGCGTATTCTTTGTTTTCATAGCTATCCGGTTTAGCGGGGTCGATCAGTCGGACAACTCGATACCGACGCGTTGAGCCGCTTCCCCCGTGGTGAAAGTAATATTCCACATACCACTTAGACATCGTGCGCCTCCTTGTTCAGCTTCTCTGCGTGTGCCATCGCCTCACGCTCATCGTGCAGCAGACCACCTGCGTATTCGCGGTTGCCGCTGTGATCAACAACACGCATATCCTTGATACGGTAGACCTGATACACCTTCTTGCCGCCGAGGTACATACTTGAGATTTTCCACTCACTTCTCATTGCGTATCTCCTTTCACCCAGTAGGTCAGCGTCAGTTTGTCCCCGGGATAGATCATCCCGTGCCGCTCAAGCAGCCACGGATTGTTTTGTTCGATACCGCTCTTGTACTCTAAGATATACCTCCGAGTACCGGTGTTCTTCTGGAGATACTCCTCGGCGATATTCCAGAGCGTATCGCCGCTCTTGACCGTGTAGACCTCCTCAACGAGGACGGCGTTCTTGCCGTCCTCCCATGGATTGACCGCGCCAGAGCAGAGGATCGCCGCCCCTGCGATGCAGCACCCAACGATAACTTTTTGCGCGGTCATGCGACCGCCTCCCTTCTCCCGATCGGGACGGGATTCCGAGGATCCTCCAAGTCCATCCCGTCCATTGCAGCCATCCAGCGCTCAAGCTCACGCCGGCGTACCTTCATGCCGTTCAGCTTGATGCCCCGGATAATACCAGACTGTACCAGCATGTTCGCGTAGTTCTTTCCAACACCGAGTACCTCGGCGACCTCTACGACCGTGAGGAGCTCGTCTGGTGTTTGACGCTCCCTCACAACAGCGACCGATCTGCTTGCGCGCTCGATCGCACTGGCGATGATGGACTCCATTGCTGCACTGTCCATCATTGCACCTCCTTAGCCTCACATCATACTCAACCGTCTGATGATTTACTGATGCAGCATCCCTCCTTTCGGTATGCATCGCTGTCAGCGACATACAGAAACAGGTCATCCACGCCGCACTCAAGGTAGCTGCACAGCTTGTTCAGTACGGTGAACGTGATGTACGTGCTGCGCTTGTAGTAGATGTTCGTGAGTGTCGTGCGTGAGATTCCTGTGTCCCGTGCCACTTGGCTGATCTTGATGAGCCTGCTGCCAAGAATCGCAGAAAATTTATTGTCAATCACACGAATCACCTTTTCTTCTCCTCCCACTGATATGCTATACTGAGCACAGAAGGGAGATGACGATATGCCAAATGTTGACCATTTTGCTGATCTGTCAACCGATATGCAGGACGCACTTCTTGACTACATTGCCCTTAACTTCAAAGTGCAGTCCGGGTATAACCGCCGGCACTCGGCGTACGGACTGAAACAGCATTTCGTGAGTACTCAAGGATTCCCAGATCAGCACGTCACCAGTGAATGTTTCTCTGAGGCGATGGTTGCCGCTGGTTTCAAAAGGAAGCGCACCGATGAATCAGAGCCAAACTGGTACTTCAATGCACGCGTCCCGAACGTACTCAAGCCGTGAGCCATGCAACAATATCGCTGCGGCTGAATCCAAGCACCTCGGTCAGATCGAGGTGCTTTTTCAATCCGTAGAGTTCCAGAAGGACAACTCCGCGCGGATTCTTCGGGAGAGTAAATGGACCGATTGGATCATCAGATCCGCCTATCACGACTGAACCCGGCTCAAATACTCCATCGAACCCGTTATGACGGAGAATGCTGCACAGCATCGACTTCCCTGTCCCCTCCGCGCCGTAGAAGTAAATCCGCCGACCTGCAAGCAGAGATTCCTTCAGGAGCCCGATCTGAGCCTCTGTTAGGACACTATGCAGGTAGACCTCAAAACGTGACTTTTCCATGTGCTTGACTCCTTTCACGGGTCCATAGACAACCGGCTTGATCGCAGACATCTCAAGTCCGTAGGCCTCCTCTGCGAGGCAGACCGCCTTGTTGATTGCGACATGACGCTCGATGCCAAAGATTTCACGGAGTGCGGCTGCGGTGATGCGGATGTCCTGCACGATCTCAGCGACGGTGCGGGCATGGCAACGCGGGTGTTTCTGGTTGTTGCTCATTGGTTTTCTCCTTTCGAGATCTCTGTTTCCTATCAGCGTCACCGCTTTCGTCGAATACGAAGTTTCTCCAAATATGGATAGTAGGATAACCGGATTGTTTTTAGCATCTCGCCAAGCATCATGACAAAACCCAGGAACAATGCACGAACATCCCGATAAAAGCTCACCTGCTCAGGGAATTGAATATTGACTGCCAGATAGATTGGTTGGCGATCACCCATAGTCCCCTGCTCGTGCAGGGGCTTTTCTTTTGCCATCCCCTCACCTCCTCTCGCGGTTGTTGTGCTCCTCCCCACCGTGGTATACTGAACACGGAAAGGAGGTGCTAATATGGCTACAAATCAAACGATCGAGACTGTGAAGGATATGATTCCGACGCTTGCAGTAGAGGTTCTTGCCGCTAAACATGACCTGTCTGCAATGTCCTATCCCGATATGATTCACAATCTCCACAACATCATGACAGACCTGTTCGACGCTGCCGATGATGTTCTTCCGCGCGACTAAAATAGTCGCTCTTTCCCACGCTCTTTTTTTACCTCTGCCAACTCCTTAATCTCCATTAGGTCAAGAAGTTGGCAGCCTTTTTTCTCATACTCTTGATTCAGTATCCGCAAAACCCATTTCGCTTGCCAATACAAAGCCCCCTTATCAAGGAGATATTCGTGAATCTCCTTGACCGCCAAATCCATATCCTCTTTTGTCATCCCCTCACCTCCTCTCTGTTGCGCGGATTCCGTCTGTCTCCACGCTCGGGGTTGTTGCTCCCTCCCCGCCGTGCTATAATCAGCGCGGAAAGGAGGTGGTTTAGATGACGAAAGAAGAACTGGTTAGCATTTTCGAATCCGTTCCGTCCGAAATGCTTCAAGATGACCTCGAAAGCAGATTAAAAGTCTCGCTCGACGAAGTAACAGCAAAACTTCCGGAAGGTACTGATGCCGAAAAACTCGTAGCTCTCGCGATCCGTGCCACAATGGATTACAACAGAGAGTTCATGTTCCGCGTGCTCTGCAAAGCACTCACGAAAGACTGAACCACAACATCAACGTCCTCCTCTTTGGTCAACGTTCGCCGCCCCTCTATCTCCAGTAGCAGGGCGGCGATTTCTTTTGCCTCGCCTTTGATGATGACCTCCATCCACTCACCTCCTCTCGCGGTTACTGTTATTCGGTTTTCCGAACCTCTGGGGTAAAAAAATATTCATCGAGTTGCGTAAGGCTTTGTTTCAACAGCCTCATCGAGTCCATCATTTCCTGTTGCGTGAACTCCGAGCTGTTATTGAGCTTCTGGCTCAGCGTAGACTTTGACATACCAAGTGCCTCAGCAAATCGGTCTTGAGTGCCAAATACCTCCCTGATTTTCCCCCGCAGCTTATCGTAAGAAAAACTCACCAATTTCACCTCGCCTCCATTATTCGGTTTTCTTAACTAAAGATAGAATACCACCTTCACGAAATTATTGCAATATCTTTTTTCAAGTTTTCCGAACTTTTTTCTTAAAAACGGTATTTTTAGTTGTGTTTTCCGAATTTCTGCTATATAATCACATCAAGGAGGTTGTCCATATGGGTACGTTTTCAGAACGTCTACGCGCGTCAATGGATTCTGCAAACATGAAAGCAGTCGAGCTTCATGAGCGGACGGGCATAAGCAAGGCTTCAATCAGTGAATATTTATCGGGTAACTATGAACCAAAACAGCGGAATATATTTAAGATAGCGCAGGCACTGAATGTATCCCCAAGCTACTTAATGGGAGTTAATGACGATCCACGATCTCCTGTGCAATCCTCCGCCCCCGCATCCGACGATCTGCCCGACGTGTCCCCCACGGGGAAAAAGATCGACGCACGTACGCGCCGCCAGCTTGAGGCGGTTCTCGATGACGATAACCTCACATACAACGGTGTTGTCCTCAACGGAGAGGACAAAGAAAAGGTAAAAAAGGCACTCGAACTCATCTTCTGGGATGTCAAAGAGAAAAACAAACGCAAGAAATAAGGGAAAGAGAGAAATGTAGGGAGGTGCTGTCAGTGTCTCTGAATATCCCTTTACGCGTCAGAAATCTAGTAGCTCGACACGATACATCAGACCCGTACCGAATTGCAAAGGAACTGAACTGCAGCGTCTATTTCCTCGACCTCCCGTCAACGGTCAACGGCTTCTGGAAACGAACACTGCGGCGCAGGACAATCGCAATCAACAAGAATCTCCCTGAATGGCAGCAAGCGGCTGTCCTTTGTCACGAGCTCGGGCACATCGTATGCCATGGAAGATATACCGCCTTCTCGATGCGAAACGTCTCATACTCCAATACGCGTATTGAGCGAGAGGCAGATGAGTTTGCAACATATCTGATGGCCTACCGCTACAATCTGGACGAATATTATGTGAGCCAGTTCCTCTCGGAGGGATGGAGAACATAAAAAAGGCCGCTCAGAGGCAGTCAATTGTACACAGACAATAAAATAAGGTTCACATTTCACGAATTTCCGTATATAATACAAGAAAGGAGGTTGTGTTATGAAAAATCAAACTGAAGTGAAAGTGCTCCATTTTGACCCTCTCGCTATCAAAAAGCAATATGACGAACACGCCTCCCGTTGTCGGCAAATTGCCGAGGAGGTAAATAAATGGGGACAAAAGAAGCCGTTGAAACTAACTTTTCTGATGCCCAAACCTTGATTGATTTTCTTTATATCGACAAGGAACGTACCGATTCCTTTATATCCCAAATCCGAAACGGAACCCTCAGAAGTGTGACAAAAACAATAGGCACTTCCGAGGGTTCTTCTTTGTCTACGAAAGGCTCTATCGAAGTCGTACAGGGAACGTGGGGAAAACGCAACGAATCGAACGAAAAAGCTGCTGAGGAATACGATCCATACCACAGCCAGATCATACAATTACTTAATGACTTGGGTATTCACCCGTTAAGTCAACTCCCAACAAGCTGTACAGGGCGGCTGGTTTTACTTCAATCCCGTATCAAAATTCAGGACATCGAGTCCATCAAGTCTATGATGCCAATCTTCACAAAGAACGCTGCTACATTTGGCGTCCCCCAGACAAGGGAGGCTAAATCTATGATGCGTATATTCACAGATATTCTTGCACAAATCCCAAACACAATAACCCTCACCCTTGAAATAGATGGTTTTTCTGTAACAGGTACATTGAAAAGCGGCGGGCTTTCCATTGCGCAAAGCGATATTAATCGTACATATGGAACACAAATCCCTGGCGAATGGTTTACACTTGGAATTTTGGACACAGCTGACAGGGCTTCTTCTTCGACGGATATTTCCTCATTAGATGATGCCATCGATGTGATGTCCGATTCTTTGAATCAGCTGTTTCAATCCTCTGTCTACAGAATTATCCCTATTCTTGTTTTCCGTAGAGTGCAGGTTCATTGAGTGCAAGGCGACGTTTTTGCCAAATGTTACAAGTACCGCTTCCTCTCGGAGGGCTAGAAAGGAGGCTCACGATGACATACTCACCCGAATATCTCAGTGATCTCATGGTGCGGATGGCGCATCACTCCACCGCGATCGAGGGCAACACGCTGACGCAGGGCGAGACAAAGAGCGTGCTCATTGATGGCTATGTCCCGCGTGCGATGGATATGCGCGAGCTGAACGAGGTGCTGAACTATAAGGCGTTCATGACGTTTCTTGTCGAGCAGTCGACATCTGGCACACCGATCTCCCTCTCTCTGATCCGCGAGGTGCACGCAATCCTCTGCAAGGATGCGATCGAGAGCGTACCCGGACAGTTCAAGCAGCGCCCGAATATGATCATTGGCGCAGACTTCACACCTACGCCGCCCTACCTCGTTCCGTCGGCACTGACGGACTGGATCGACAACCTCGCTGCGCAGATGGATGCCGCTGCATCCGATTCAGATAAGGTGCTCGCCATCTGCCGCCAGCACATCGCATTCGAGCATATTCATCCGTTCCCGGACGGCAACGGACGGGTCGGCCGTGCGCTGATGGTGTACAGCTGTTTCCTCGCCGGCATGACGCCGATTGTGATTCCCGTGGAGCGGCGCAAGGAGTACATCAACTATCTCAATACGGAGGATTTGCAGGGATTCGCTGCATTCGCCGAGGAACTACAGGCAGAGGAACGCAGACGTATTGAAGCATTTTCATAGCTTGCATCTCATTGGGGACTTGTGTTATACTATCTATGGCAAACGCGATAGCACTTAAGCACACGAAAAGCCCCCGAGATAGCAGCTCGGGGGCTTTTCTGTTCCCATTGTGCAGGCAGGGACTAACACCTAGGCTCGTCGCCGTCAGTCTCTCTCATCGAGCCATTTGCAGATGTAGTTGGCGATTACACCCGCCATGATGGAGAGAAGAAACGCGATAACACTCATACGCACACCCCCTCCCATTGCCATGTGTAGGGGCGGCAACGCATCCAGTATAGCATAGTTCAGAACATCAACCAACTGGGAAAAATCGGCTCTTTTTCCCTAATTGAACAATCAAGAGGGAAAATATTGTGTTTTCTTCCCACATAAAAGACCGCCCGGAGCACCACCTCCGGACGGCAAAGAATAAATGTGAGGCTAATCACATCTACGCCAACACCTATTATATGGGATTAGCCTCCAATTTTCAACATGGGAGGCTTTTATCATGTCAAAAAAATCAAATAACCCACTCGATCACGTCCGCGTAAAGCAACGCGGAGCATCGTGGGCATACTATTTCGAGAAGGCAAAGGTTGACGGCAAACGTCGGCGCGGCGAAGGCGGTGGATATGCCACAGAGCAGGATGCGCTAATGGCCGGAGTCGAAGCATACAATGCCTACATCGGCGGCGGCACAAAAAAGAACGATACCAGCATCAGCTTCGCGGACTATCTCGATATCTGGTATGAGCGCACGCGGCTCTCTGCACGCAACAACACGTTGGAGCTGCGCGAGAAGAATATCCGGCTGCACATCAAGCCCGCACTTGGTGAGTACCGCCTATCCTCTCTCACGCCTGCGATCATCGACCGATTCGTCCAAGAGAAGCGCAAGGACGGCTATGCCTATGAGACCGTCGCGCGGATCCTCAGCAACATCTCCACGGCACTCGACTATGCGATCTATCCGATGGAGCTGCTGCGGGAAAATCCTGCACGCCTTATCAAGGTGCCGGGCAAAGAGTTTGCCCCGCTCAGTCATCGGCAGCCGCGTCGGCGTATCGAGGACAGCGAGCTTGCGTTGATCTTCCAGCGGCATCCGTTCGGTACAACCTTTCACATGCCGCTTGTCATTGGTCTCTATTTCGGCACGCGCATCGGCGAGGCACTCTGTCTCTCATGGGATAATTGCGATATGCAACGCATGACGATTGCAGTCACACAGCAAATACAACGGCTTGCTATGCGCGGAAAGATTGGCCTGCACTATGTGTGCGATCTCAAGACCGATAGCAGCCGTCGGACGCTTTCCTTCGATGCGCAGGTCATTCTCCCCCTCCTGCAGCGTTGGAAGCGACAGCAGGCGAAGAACGAGCTCTACTACGGAGAGGATTACTTTTATAATTACATTGTCCCGGCAAAAGACTATCAAGGACGGGACATCAAAAAGATTGTGTCCTTGGAGAAGGGCTATCCTGCCCCTGGACCGCGCATTGATATCATCTGCACGCAGCCGAACGGGAAGTACATCAAGCCGACGACCTTGGGGTATCAGTGCAAGAGGATCCGCGAGCTCGGTGTTCATGATTTCGATTTCCACTGCATGCGGCACACGAACCTCACCATGCTCGGAGAGTCACAGGCGGCTCCGAATGACATCATGGCGCGTGCGGGGCACTCGGACTACGACACAACGCTCCGCTACATCGAGAACCGCCCGGAGATGCAGGCCGTCCCCGTGCAGATCATCTCGGGCAAGGTGAAGAATGTACTGTAACTCCACAAAAAAAGACCGCCCAAAAGCCTGTGGATGTGATATAATCCGAGCAGGTGCTATCTATTCGGTAGGCGGTCAATCTTAGCCCCTGAGAGGGGGCGATGCCGATGGAGCTATACGACTTTTTGGCGTTAGTGTTCATGGTGACGATCTGTATCGTTGCATTAAAGGCATAAGAAAACCCGCCTGACCCCAGCTAAAGTTTAGGCGGGATTTTCTCACCGAGATAAGTTTGGGGCTGACCGTTTACACGATAGCACCTTTTTCTATGGCTATTATACTCCATGATCGAAGAAATAGCAATACTCCGTCCCCGTCTCCCGTTTGTCTCCCTCGAAAATTGGGAGACAAATGGGAGACATTTTACTAAAACGGGAGACAAGAAAAACCTTGCGCCCTTGAAATACAAGGGTCTACTTCCCTATTTCCAGATTCGCCCCGGGTACCACTGGAGACTGGGGATGTCGATTATGTTGTTGTTTTCCATCTATGAAATCCTCAATTATCTGCAAAATAATCCGTGTCGATGCGCTTGATACGGTATGATTTTTGTGTTGATACACCTAACTCGTGTTCGATCATCAACTCTGTCAGTTTTTTCCCGTCGACAAGAATAATATGTTGCGCGTCTGCGAAAGCCTTTGCTCCTTGAGAAAATTTTGCGGTCGTAATAAAAAGACCTTTTTCTATCTTTGGCGGTCCCATCATCGCACCGGCAAATTTTTGAATTTCGGGCTTTCCGATGGTTGTTTCCGGTTTCCAGCGTTTTGCCTGTATGTAAATCAAATTGAAACCAAGTTTATCCTCGTGGATGATGCCATCAATTCCCTCATCACCACTCATTTTTGTGACAAAGCCATCCCCATAATTCACCGCTTTCATTAAATCAACGACAAGTATTTCAAAAAAATTAGCACTTTGTGCCATAATTTCAGTCAAAAGATCATCTGCCAATTGGTCGGTGATGGTTCCATAGACACGATCCAGTATTTCCTGCGGTGTTTCTTCACTCAGAGGAAGTGTTGGGAGAGCGACTTTTTTTTCAATATTTTTCTTCCCACGAAATTCTGCAAACTCTGGATATTTCTGCTCTAGAAGTGCATTTGTAATGATTTCACCGCTCGCAAGCAATGTTTTTCCACGATCTGTAATCACAACTTGAGCACGTTTTGGAGATTCAATAACTTTTGCTTTTTTCAAATAGGTCTTTGCCCAACCAATACGATTGTCATAGACCGTTTGCCTATCACTAGAAAGTCTCTCTAAGAGAGCATCATCTGAGATATGGAGCTTCTCTGCTATGAGTTTTTTGACCTCCTTCATTGTGTAGATTTTCCCGTCTTGCAGGACACGAAGCAATGGCATATAAAATTCGTCATATCTTGGCAGCATATTGATACCTCTCCCTTATATGATTGTTATATGGATTTTGTTTTGGGCGAAGCTTCCCAAAGTCCTTTCATTCGGCATTCTATTTTTCGTTCAATCATACTTAGTTTTGAACGAAAAATCAATCTGTTGAACAAAAAGAGATTTCGGCAGACTGCCCGCAATCAAGCAATCTGCTGAAACCTCTTGGATTTCCGTTATTTTTGTTTTTTTAGCAGGCAAACATTCTCGACGTGCGATGTCTGAGGGAATAAATCGACGGGCTGAACTTCCTGTGCGAGATAGCCGAGTCCTTTCAGGATGGCGAGGTCGCGCGCAAGTGTGGCAGGGTTGCAGGAGACGTAGACGATGCGCTGTGGCTTCATGTTGGCGAAGGTGCGCAGGACGGTTTCGGTGCATCCGGCACGCGGCGGATCGACAACGACGACATCGGGGCGAATGCCCTGTTTGTAGAGTGCAGGCATGACGGCAGTCGCGTCGCCAACGATGAACTCGGCATTCTTTACATGGTTGTCACGTGCATTCTTTCGCGCGTCAAGGATGGCGGGCTGTACGATTTCAATGCCGTAGACCTTTCGAGCTTTTTGAGCAAGAAACAGCGTAATTGTTCCCGTACCGCAATAGGCGTCGATGACAGTCTCTGTCCCATGCAGGTCAGCATAGGCGAGTGCCTGCTCGTAAAGGCGTTCTGCCTGTCTTGTATTGACCTGAAAGAAGGAGCGCGGGGAGATGTGGAAGTTCAGCCGCCCCAAAGAATCGATAATTGTCGGTCGTCCCCAGAGCAGCTGTGTGTCGCGTCCCATGATGACGTTGTTGCGATAGGTCTGGATATTCTGATGGACACTGACGAGGTTTGGCAGACGCTCACGCATCATGCGAACAAAGTCCTTGGCGCGTGGGAGCTGCTTTGTTGCAGTAACAATGACCGCCATGAGATCGTTGCTGCGTCCGACGCGCCCGACAATGTGGCGCAGAACGCCCTTGTGGGTGTCCTCGTTATAGACAGGAATGTGAAGCTGCTCTGCAATCTCGCGTGCAGCATTTGCAAGGTCGTTGTTCTCCGCACGCTGGATATGGCAGTTTTCCGTATTGATAATCCTGTGACTGCCCTGTGCAAAGCAGCCAATCACGATCTTTCCGATATTTCGTCCAATTGGAAACTGCATCTTGTTCCGATAGTTCCACGGTTCTTCTGCACGCAGCGTTTCCATCACGGGAATCTGCGGGAGCTTGCCGATATGGGTCAATGCGTCTACGACCTGTGCACGTTTTGCACGCAGCTGTGCCTCATAGGAGAGGTGTTGGAGCTGACAGCCGCCGCATTCCTCGTAGAGTTCACAGAGCGGTGCAACGCGATCGACACTCTCATGCAGGATCTGCTTGATGCGTCCGCGTGCATAGCTGTTCTTTACTTCTTCTATGATGACGGAGACGTTCTCGCCGGGGAGTGCATTCGGGACAAAGACAGTAAAATTCTCGTATCGTCCGACCCCCTCACTGCTCGTTCCGAGGCGATCAATTTGAAGTTCATAGGTTCGCCCTTTGCAGACGGGAATCGTCTGCGCGGCTTGCTTTATCGTTTTTCTATGTTTCATCGCTCTGCAAACGTCACCTTTTCAAATAGTTCCATCGGGTGTATCAGGAGAATATCCGCCCCATGTGCCACGAGTTCCTCCTCTGGCCGGAATCCCCAGAGAACGCCGACCGCAAACGCTCCTGCATTGCGTGCTGTGTCCATGTCTACGTCTGTATCGCCAAAATATGCGGTCTGCTCTCCCGTGACCCCAAAATTTCTCATGATGTGAAGCACCTTTTGCGGGTCGGGCTTACGCGGCAGTCCTTCCTGATCGCCGATGATTTCCTGAAAAATCCCATGCGGAAAAAGCGTCTTCACAATCATCTCTGCCGCAGACTGATGTTTGTTTGTGCAGACTGCCATCGGAATACCGCGTCGTCGTAGTTCCTCAAGCATCTCCATAATGCCGTCATACGGCTTCGTCTTTTGGAGCAGATTCCGCGCATAGCGATCCTTGTACTTCGACATAAATTGCTCCACAAAGGTCGTATCCGCAGCGTTCTCCTGCGGGAGAATGCGTTCCATCAGCTTTCGTGTGCCGTCTCCGACAAAATAGCGATATGCCTCCACCTCATGCATGGGAAAGCTGTGTGCGCGAAGTGTGGCGTTGGCACTGTCCGCCAGATCGTCCAGTGAGTTGACAAGTGTTCCGTCCAAATCAAATACAGCGGCTTTATAGTTCATGGAAATGCCCCCTTTGACAAAAACAGCCTTTCCCTTTCGGAAAAGGCTGTTTGTCTCAGCCGAGTTTTTTTGCCAAGAGTTCGTTGACCATCTGTGGGTTTGCCTTACCCTTGGACTGCTTCATCACCTGTCCGACAAGCGCACCGATTGCCTTCTTATTGCCGCCCTTATAGTCCTCAACGGCTTTTGCGTTCGCTGCGATGACTTGATCGACAATATCCTCGATCTCCTTTGTGTCGGTGATCTGGACAAGCCCCTTGTCCGCAACAATCTTTTCCGGTGCATCGGGCGATATCCACATCTCCTTGAATACAGTTTTGCCGATCTTCGAGGAAATCGTCCCCTTCGAGATGAGCAGGATCATCTCACCGAGACGCTTTGCATCAACGGGGGACTCCTCGATTGTCTTTCCCTCTGCATTGAGGTTCTTTGCGAGATCACTCATCAGCCAATTTGCCGCGAGTTTCGCGTCCGCCCCCGTCGCCGTGATAGCATCGTAGTATTCCGCCATTGCACGCGAGCTTGTAATGATGCCCGCATCGTAAGCGGAAAGCCCTGCTTCGTCCATCAGACGTGCACGGCGTGCATCTGGCAGCTCGGGCAGCTCTTTGCAGATCGCCTCGATCTCCTCTTTGCTCGTCACAATCGGCGGCAGGTCAGGCTCCGGCATATAGCGGTAGTCATGTGCCTCCTCCTTGCTGCGCATGGAGAGGGTGATGCCGCGCTCTGGATCCCATGTGCGCGTTTCCTGAATGATGTGACCACCGTCCTCAAGCACCTCGGTCTGACGTTCGATTTCGTAGTTGATGGCATCCTCAAGTGCCTTGAAGGAGTTGATGTTCTTCATCTCCGTGCGCGTGCCCAGTTTGTCCGAGCCGACGGGACGCAGAGAGACGTTGATATCCGCACGGAGATTCCCCTCCTCCATGCGGCAGTTGGAGACATCGATGTACTCCATGATCGTCTTGATCTTCTCCATGTAGGCACGCGCTTCTTCCGCCGAGGACATATCCGGCTCGGAGACGATTTCAAGCAGGGGGACACCCGTACGGTTGTAATCCACGTTGGACGAAGAGGAGTCCTTGATCGTCGTGCCGGAGTGCACGAGCTTCCCTGCGTCCTCCTCCATATGGATGCGCGTCAGACGAATACGTTTCTTGCCCGCCTCCGTGTCAATATCCACCCAGCCGTGCTCAGCAATCGGGAGGTCAAACTGTGAGGTCTGAAAGTTCTTCGGAAGGTCTGGATAGTAGTAGTTCTTGCGGTCGAACTTGCTGTACCCGTTGATTTCACAGTTGGTTGCAAGCCCCGCCTTGATGGCATAGTTTACGACCTGACGATTGACGACGGGCAGGACACCGGGAAGCCCAAGGCAGACGGGACAGACATGCGTATTCTGATCTGCGCCGAAGCCCGTCGCACAGCCGCAGAAAATCTTGGTCTTTGTCTTGAGTTCACAGTGAATCTCAAGACCGATGACGGTTTCGTATTTCATGCCTTTCCTCCAATCGGTGCCATTTTCGTATGGAAATCATGTGCCTGCTCATAGGCATATGCCGCACGTAGGATCGTCTCCTCCGCGAGCGGACGTCCGATGATCTGCAGTCCGATGGGAAGTCCCGCTGCGGTAAAGCCACAGGGTACAGAAATACCGGGCAGCCCCGCAAGGTTGAGAGGCACGGTCGAGATATCCTGCAGGTACATCTGCAGGGGGCTCGTCATCTCGCCAATCTTATAGGCGGGGGTCGGTGCGGTCGGTGTCATGATGACATCAACCTCTTCAAAGGCATGCGTGAAGTCCTGCTGAATGAGCGTCCGCACCTTGAGTGCCTTGAGATAGTATGCGTCGTAGTAGCCCGCAGAAAGAGCATAGTTGCCGATGAGGATGCGGCGTTTGACCTCCGCACCGAATTTCTCCGTGCGCGTGCGCGTCATCATGTCGACGAGATCTTCCCCATCGACGCGTACACCGTAGCTGACACCGTCATAACGCTCGAGGTTGGTCGCAGCCTCTGCGGGGGCGATCAGATAGTAGGTCGAGACGGCATAGTCCGTGTGCGGAAGTGAAATCTCGCGCACTTCCGCCCCCATCGCTTCAACATCCGCAATCGCCTTACGGACAGAGACTTCGACATCGCTGTCCATTCCCGAGATGAAGTATTCCTTGGGCAGACCGATCTTGAGTCCCTTTACGTCATTCTGCAATGCCTTCGTATAGTCCGGTACATCTGCCCTGCTTGCGGTCGAGTCCATGACATCGTGCCCTGCAATGACGTTCATGAGGTGCGCGGCATCCGTGACATCGCGTGTGAGGGGACCGATCTGATCAAGGGAGGAAGCATACGCCATAAGTCCGTAGCGGGAGACGCGCCCATAGGTCGGCTTCAGACCGACAATGCCGCAGAACGAGGCGGGCTGACGAATCGAGCCGCCCGTATCGCTGCCAAGCGCCCAGATCGCCGTCCCCGATGCAACCGCCGCCGCACTGCCGCCCGACGACCCGCCGGGAACTCGCTCCGTGTCCCACGGATTATGGGTCGGGTGATAGGCAGAGTTCTCCGTCGAGCCGCCCATTGCAAACTCGTCAAGGTTTGCCTTGCCAAGGATGACAGCGTCCGCATCATGCAGTTTTGTCATAACCGTTGCATCATAGGGCGGAACAAAGCTCTCCAGAATCTTTGATCCGGCTGTCGTACGCACGCCCTTCGTACAGATATTGTCTTTGATCGCGCCCGGGATACCCGCGAGGAAAGGAATCTCCTTCCCCGCTGCGATCTTCGCATCCACGCGATCCGAGGCAGCAAGTGCATCCTCGCGGTTTTCCAAAAGATATGCGCCGACTTCGTTTTCGACCGCGTCCATGCGCGAAAGTACGTCTTCGGTCAGTTCGCGTGCACTGATCTCCTTGCGCGTAAGCATATCGTGCAGGATATGCGCCGGTTTTTCATATAGACTCAAAACAGCTCCTCCTTACCCTTCGAGTACTTTCGGTACTTTGAAATAGCCGTCCTCTGCAAGAGGGGCATTCGAGAGTGCCGCCTCATTGGAAAGGGACGGGCGCACCTCGTCGGCACGGAAGACATTCTCGATGGGCAGTGCATACGTCGTCGGATGCACATGCTCTGTATCGACATTGGAAAGGTTATCCACATACGTTAGAAAATCCCCCAATGTTTTGAGTGCTTCTTCTTTTTCCTCTACAGGAATCGCAAGGCGCGAGAGATGCGCCGTTGTCGTGAGATCCTGTTCCGTTACCTTCATGCCTCCACCGTCTTTCTTTGTCATATCCGAATCATTATAACAAATCGTTCTGCAGGTATCAAACGAAATCCTCATACTCTTTGCGGGCGAAGAAAATCTGCCTCGTGTGCAAGGATCATCTCCCGCAGGAGCTTGAGTGCCGTCGCCGTCGATGTACCGCTCGGATCGAGTGGCGGCGAGAGTTCGACCATATCACAGGCAACGACATTGCACCCATGAATGACGGAAAGAGCGGCCTTCATGAGGTCAATGAAGGTCACACCGCCCGCCTCGGGGGTTCCGGTGCCAGGAAATGCGGATGGATCGAGCACATCGAGGTCAATGGTGAGATAGACGGGACGATTCTTGAGCCCCGAAATCGTCTCGGATAGTCCGGAAAAGGTGAACGGATGGATATTCGTATGCCCTGCCCGTGCCCACTGCCACTCTGCACGCTCCCCGCTGCGAATGCCGAATTGATGAATGCGTCCGTCGCCGAGGAAATCCCAGACACGGCGGATTACCGTCGCATGAGAGAGGTGGTTGCCGAGATATTCATCTCTGAGATCCGTATGCGCGTCGAAATGAATCACGGCAAGATCGGGGTGTTTTTCCGCCGCCGCCTTGATTGCGGGCAGGCTCACAAGATGTTCGCCGCCAATCAGAAATGGCAGCCGTCCGTCCGTCAAAATATTCTTCGTAAATGTATGGATCATATCCAGCGCACGCTCCGTGTCTCCGAACGGGAGCTCCAAATCGCCGCCGTCAAACGCGTGTGCATCCTCAAGATCGAGATCCTGATAGGGGCTGTACGTCTCCAGTCCGTAGGACTCTGCCCGCATGATACGCGCAGCAAAGCGCGTTCCGGGGCGATAGGATGTCGTCGAGTCAAACGGTGCGCCGAAGATCACGATATGGCTGTCCTCATACGTCCCGTCACATCCGAGAAACGTTTCAATGTTGCGGTTCCACATCTTCGAGTATCTCCTCCACATAGTTCGGCAGAGCAAATGCAGCTGCGTGCAGTTGTGTGTTATAGTAGCGTGTCTTTATGCCGAGCGACTTCCAACGCGCAAAGTCCACGCCCTCGACAGGGCGGCGGTTCTTGGACGAGAATCCGAAGAGCCAATGTCCCGATGGGTAGGTCGGTATATGTACCTGATATACACGACTGAATGGAAATGAGTGGACAATGCGCTGGTGCATACGCTGCATTGCATAGGCATCCTGTTCATAAAACGGGCTCTCATGCTGATTGATCATGATGCCGTCCTCTTTCAGAGCCTTGAAGCAGTTTCCGTAGAACTCCTTCGTGAAAAGACCTTCCCCCGGTCCGAATGGATCCGTCGAGTCCACGATAATGAGGTCGTATGTGTCGATGGGTTTGCGCACGAAGCGCAGCCCATCCTCGTAGTGGATGTGAACGCGCCCATCCGAGAGACATGATGCCGTCGATGGCAGGTATTCACGGCAGACATCGACCACCATCTCGTCGATCTCCACAAGGTCAATATGGCGTATGGAAGGATAGCGCAGAAGTTCGCGCACGGTTCCCCCATCGCCGCCGCCAATCACGAGGATGTTCTCTGCCTCCGGATGTACGCACATGGGAACGTGGGTAATCATCTCGTGATAGATGAACTCATCCTTCTCCGTCAGCATCATATAGCCGTCGAGGGTCAAAAATCGCCCAAACTCGGGCGACTCAAACACATCGATGCGCTGAAACTCGCTCTGTCTGCTATAGAGCTGGCGATTCACGCGAATCGAAAGGCGCACATCGGGCGTATGTTGTTCTGTATACCAAAATTCCATATTTATCTCTCCGTCATCACATTGAGATACTGTATGCTCATATCCTCGGGACCCGTGATCTGGCATCCCTTTTTCTTTGCATAGCGAATGTAGGTCAGAATCTCCTCCGTGATCTGTTCTCCCGGCGCAAGAATGGGAATGCCGGGCGGGTAGCACATGACAAACTCACTGCATATGCGACCGCAGGACTTTGCAATCGGAAGGGACTCTTTCTCCGCATAGAACGCATCCTGTGGCCCGCAGACGATGACGGGGTCGATGTACTCCATCTTGAGCGTCTTGGATGGATCCTTGCGGTAGTTGCGCCGAATCTCCGCGAGTGCCGCGACAAGACGTTCGATGTCCTTCGGGCGATCCCCGACCGACACATAGGCGAGCAGGTTCGCAATATCTCCAAACTCTGTCTGGATATCATAGTCATCGCGCAGGATGTCATAGACCTCGATGCCGGCAAGACCTGTCGGACGCGTAAAAATGGACAACTTCGTCGTGTCGAAGTCAAAAACAGCGGCACCGTTGATTAGCTCACGTCCATAGGCATAGTAGTCACCAATTGCATTGATTTCGTCGCGCGCATAGGCAACGAGGTCGATGATCTTATCGATGACCTCCCGACCACGCAGGGCGAGATTCCGTCGACTGATGTCAAGACTCGCGAGGAGCAGATAGGACGCACTTGTCGTCTGTGTGATATTTATGATTTGATGCACATAGCCGAGCGGCATGGAGTCCGAACAGAGCAGGAGAGAGCTCTGCGTCAGCGAGCCGCCGGATTTGTGCATACTGATTGCCGCCATATCTGCACCTGCATCCATCGCGGCGACAGGAAGGCGGTCACTGAAATACAGATGTGTGCCGTGTGCCTCGTCCACGAGCACCTTCATCCCGTGGGCATGTGCGAGTTCCGTAATTGTGTGGAGGTCGGAACAGATTCCATAATACGTCGGATTGTTGACAAAGACCGCCTTTGCATCCGGATGACGCGCAATTGCTGCGGCGACATCCTCTACACGCATCCCGAGTGCAATGCCGAGAATATCGTCGATCCCTGGATTCACATAGATTGGAACTGCACCGCAGAGAATGAGGGCGTTGATTGCACTCCGATGGACATTGCGCGGCATAATGATCTTATCGCCGCGCCCCACCGCCGAGAGCACCATTGCCTGTACCGAGCCTGTCGTCCCGCTCACCATAAAGAATGCGTGTGCGGCACGGAATGCCTCCGCTGCAAGACGCTCCGCATCTCGAATCACGGAAACGGGATGACAGAGATTGTCGAGCATCTTCATCGAGTTGACATCGACATCCAAACACGCGCTTCCAAGAAATGCAGCGAGTTCGGGATTGCCGCGCCCGCGCTTATGTCCCGGCACGTCGAAGGGCACGAGGCGCGCACGCTTCATGCGCTCAAGTGCCTCCTGAATAGGCGCACTCGTCTGCGAGAGGTACGGCATTATTTCTCCTCCACGAGAAGTTTGGACACGAGGTCGTCATAGCGATAGTCCCCCGCAAGATCCTTGCTCTTCACCCAGCGCACCGCCTCCTCTATATCCTTTTCCGCCGGAAGTCCCGCAGGACGGTAGGGCTTGAGCTCAAGGGCATCACGCGCGGGGGCAGGGAATCCGCTTTTTTCCATGACAAGATCGATGTATTCCGCACGCGGCGCATGGTTGAGATATTCCACGGACTTGTTGTAGGCGCGGTACATGGCGCGAATGGAATCCGCTTTCTCGTTGATGGCAGAATCTGCAAATACGATAACGCCGGGATTTATGCCGAGCTCCCCCGATCCCGTGACGTAGCGGCTGCCGGAGGCAACGGCAACGCTCGCCATTGGCTCCGGCAGAACCGCCGCCGCGAGATTTCCGCTCTGCAGCATCTCAAGTCGTACGGGAATCTGCGGAATAACGACCTTGGAGACCTCCCGTTCGTTCAATCCGTTCACCGCGAGAATCTCATCCGTCACATACTCGATGATGGTGTTGCGTGAGATGGCGATCTCCTTGCCGTGCAGATCAGGAGCGGTGGAAATGCCCGTATTGCCGCCCGCAACGAGGTTATAATTTCCGTCCGTGTAGGAAGTTGCATGCAGGGCAAAGCCGCCCGAGCGTGCAAAGATAACCGCGAGAAGATCAGAGATTGCACCGTCGAGGTTGCCGCTCTGGAGAGCCGCATCCCGCTCCATCGCACTCTTGAATGGGACGAGCTCGACCTCGACACCTTCCTCTGCAAAGTACCTGCGCTCTGCGGCGATGATGAACGGGATGGAATCTGTATCCGGCATCAGACCGATGGTGATCTTCGAAAGCTTTGCATCCTTTGGCTGCGACTCCGACCCACAGCCTGCCGCGAGGAGGAGCAAAGCAGAAAGTGCCGCAGCAAGTAATCTCTTCATCATACATCTCCTTCTCGCTTGATCGCTCCGGCAGAAACAGCATGTTCCTTCGCCATGTGTTCGCACAGATAACGCAGTGTCCACAGCGTATTGTACGGAGTAATCGTCGATTTATACGTAATATGCGGAATCCCGGCGTTCTCTATCGCTGTGAGAACCTTTGTCAGTCGCTTTCCACGAATATTCTCCAACAGAATGAGGCGGTGCGGGAAGTCGAACTTCTGCTCTTGCTGGGGCTGCGCAGCTTTGAATCCCTTGCTTCCGAGCAGATAGCCGAGCTTCTCGTGCCATGCATCCGCAGGAAGAATCTGAACACGGACACCAAGCGTACGAAGAACTTCCTGCGCCAATGAAATCTGCTCTGTTGGAAATTGATAGAGCAGCACGCGTTCTTCTTTTTTTATTGCGGAGTTTCCCATTACTTCGCCGTAAGTCCGCGCATCAGGAGATAGGTTACAAGCTCATCTAGAGAGACTTCCTCCTCAAGCATCTTCTGTTCCAGCGAGCTGCGCAGGGTCTTGGGAAGCCGGACGGTCAAAAAGCCGGTCATTGCAGTTGTCGGCACATTTTCCACGGGGACAGCGGCCTTTAGTGTCTGCTTTTTCTTGGACTTTGTGGTGGTCTTTGCCGTATCGCTCACCGACTTCTCGGGGGCGGCGTTCTTCTTTGTCGTCACTGCCGTCTGCTTCTTTTGCTCCGCTGCCTTTGCCGCCTGTTCCTGCGCAGGCTTCTGTTTGGTACTCTTGTCCTCTGCTGATTTCTTCTTTGCCACGGTCTTCACCTCTGTTGTCTTGTTTTCCTTTTTGCTCTTCTTTGTGCTTTGGCTCTGCTTTGGCTCGGGCGGATAGACGAAAAACTCGTTGTAGGCGTTGCGCAAATCCTCACTTGCCTGTTTCGTTCCGACACCGATGATATAGGATGGATCGTCGGCGTTCAGAGATTCGGCAATGCGTACGAAATCCGAATCCGTTGTGATGATGAAGTATTTTCGCACGCCTTCCTGATAGAGGATCTGTGCCGAATCGTAGAGTGCGGAATCCAACGAATTCTTTCCGAAAAAGGTTCGACTGATCTGCCGAAAGGTCAGATCCGGATACTCCATCAGACGATCCCAGCGCTTCTGCTCCGGATGTGCTTCCCAGTCGGAGACAACGATCATGCGGCAGGGCTGATAACGCTGTGCCTGATCGATGGTATATTGAAGCATTTCTATGGGAGCATTCTCGATATCGTAGAGAATTGCCACCGTATCATTGCTCGAGTCGAGCATCATCTCACTCCTTACTCCGCCTTATCACCAAATGAACGTTTTGCTCGCTGCTCAAGGAAGCTTGCTTCCACCTCAAGCACCTCCGCCTGCCGCAGATTGTTTTCCGCAGTGCGGATGGTCGCCGCATTCTTATCCGTCATCCACGCCGCATATCCTTGCGCATAGGCAATGTGCAGATCACAGATTTTGAGCCTCAGCTGATGCAAACTCTGCATGCTGCGCGGTGCAGTAACAGCGGAGAGCTCATCCTTGCACTCCTGCCAATCGATAAGGATGTCCTTCTCCATGATCTGACGCGCCATATCGCGTGTTGTCTGACTGCCGAGCGCACCTGCCCCGAGAACGGAGTAAAGCCGTAGTTGCGCTGCATCTACAATGCGTTTATGACGTGCAATGATGGCATCGCTCTCTGCCAAGTAGGTTTCAATACGTTGGCGGCGTGCTTGCTCCAAGAGAACTGCATATTCATGCAGATTTTGAATGGCGACTACCTGCCAGTCTCCCTCCTCGGAGGGGGCGAGCAGAAGATTGAACGTGAAGTCCGCATCGGCTTCATCCTGATGTGCGAGGATATCCGCTTCCGCTGTCTGCGTGTCCTCATGAAGTGTTAAATTGGAGACATCATGGAACACCAGATCTCGCACACCGATGCGGGAAAGAATATTTTCCGTATCAGTGCCATCCTCGGCCTGCGTCGCCGAGGGCCATTCACCGGTTGTCAGGCGCGTATGCACGGCATCCTGAAGCATCTGGATAAATGCGGGCTTGAGCATTCTCGAGAAATCCTCAAGTGCTGCAGCCGACTCGTGCGAGTGTCCGAATTCGGCATCCATCGTCCCCATCATGAAGTCGTCATACCCGGAGTTCAGGACATCATTCAAGCGCACATGGCGCTGAAACAGGGCCTCATCATGTTGCTCCAATGCCGTTTCAATGGAGCGAAGTGCGTACTCCGGCGTCTTCGTATAGACACGGAAATACCAGAAAAGTCCTGCAAACACCAGCAGAACACCAAGCAGCATTGCACATACGATCTTTACCCTCATTGCACGGCTCACCATAATCCCCTCCCCTTCTCGCAGCAATCGTTCAAGCGATCACCTCGTCAATGATCCCGCCGCCCAGTACGATATCGTTCTCGTAAAACACCACGGACTGACCGGGGGTCACAGCACGCTGCGGCTCTGCAAAACAGACGCGTACGCGATCCCCTTGCTGCATGACGCGCGCAGTCGCCTCCCGTTTTCCATAGCGGATCTTTGCCTGTACCGTCCGTTCTTCCTCCAACGTGTCCCACATTGTCCAGTTCAGATCCGATGCCATGAGCTCCTGTGCATAGACTGCATCTGCTGTTCCAACAATGACGCGGTTATTTACTGCATCGAGTGCAGTGACATACAGCGGCTGTGGAGCTGCAATTCCGAGCCCCTTGCGCTGACCGATGGTATAGAATGCAACGCCGTCATGTCTTCCGAGTACGTTCCCCTCCACATCGACAATATTACCGCAACATGTGCCGTTCGGGCGGTGTTTCCGCAGATACGCCTTGTAATCATCATGCGGGACAAAACAGATCTCCTGGCTCTCCGTCTTATGTGCCACAGGCAGATGGTATTCCTTTGCCATGCGGCGTGTTTCACTCTTGCGGAGATTGCCCAGCGGAAAGATGACATGCGCCAGTTTTTCCTGATTCAGATGGTAGAGCACATAGGACTGATCCTTATCATGATCCATTCCCCTACACAGACGATAAACACCTTCCTCATTCCGATCGATGCGTGCATAGTGCCCCGTCGCGATATACTGTGCACCGATGTCTTCTGCCGCGCGGAGAAGCCTCCCGAACTTGATGTGGTGATTGCAGACAACGCACGGATTGGGCGTACGCCCGTCGAGATACGCATCGAGGAAATAGTCAACAACGGTATGCTCAAAGGTTTCGGTAAAATCTACGACTTGATGAGATATACCGAGCACATCCGCCA
This sequence comes from Centipeda infelix ATCC 43532, assembly GCF_000234095.1. GTDB lineage: Bacteria > Bacillota > Negativicutes > Selenomonadales > Selenomonadaceae > Centipeda > Centipeda infelix. The sequence goes on along the minus strand of NZ_JH376797.1, from coordinate 304,757 downwards.
CACGCCGCGCATCCTCTACACTGCTCAGCGCATTCGGCTCGACCATGCGGGTCTCATCCGAGAGCCGCATGGTCATGCCTACAACGTCATATCCGCTCTCCAAAAGCAATGCTGCAGCGAGTGAACTGTCCACTCCACCGCTCATTGCGACAACAACACGCTCCTTCTTCATCGTTCTCTCCAATACAATGTTATCTTATATAAATGTGCGTTTAGTATAGCATTCACGCACTGAAAACACAAGAAATTGTATTTGTTCGACGGCCCTATACAAATATTGTTTTTTTGAGGAATCACTGATAAAATATAGAGAAAATAAATGTGGGGAGGGGTGCTATGGCAGTTGTTGGCATCATTGCCGAATACAATCCCTTTCACTGTGGCCACAGCTTTCAGATGGAAGCTGTACGTCGGCAACATCCCGCAGCATACGTCGTTGCTGTTATGAGCGGAAGCTTCACCCAGCGCGGCGCACCGTGCATTCTTGACAAATGGACAAGAGCGCGTCATGCGATTGCCGGCGGCGTAGATCTCGTTCTCGAACTCCCTTTTGTCTATGCCTGCCGCAGTGCACAGGACTTTGCGCGTGGTGGTATTTCCCTGCTCTCGCGCCTTGGGATTGTCACGCACCTTGCCTTTGGCACGGAAGCGGAGGGTACGGAACTGCTTTCGGAGCTTGCAGCACGGATTGACACATCTCCCGTGCAGATGCAGCTTCGCGAATTCCTCGGACAAGGCTGTTCCTATGCCAGTGCACTTACGCGCGCACTGGTGGACAATGCAGTCATCTCTGAAGATCTGCTGCGCGCGCCGAACAACATTCTCGCAATCGAGTATCTGCGTGCACTGAGACTCCTTGCGCCGCAGATCCTGCCGCTCGGCATCCAGCGCATATCGGCACAGCATGGCGATCCGAAGCTTCATGCGGGTATTACCAGTGCCTCCTCCATCCGTTACGCACTCAGAGCACCGTTCCCCGCATGGGATCAGCTAAAAAAAAGCGTATCGCCGTATGTGTGGGACGATCTCAAGGAGGCGCATCGACAGGGGCTTCCGCAGGAGGACAGTCTGCTTGAGCTTCTGCGCTACCTGCTGCTTGTCACAGATGTTTCGGCACTCATGAAAACATATGGTGTTACGGAGGGCATTGAGCATCGTTTGATCCGCAGTTTGGAAACGGCGACGGATTACAAGGTCTTTCTTGAAACAGCATCCGCAAAGCGTTATCCGCGGAGCAGAATCGCCCGCCTCATCATGCATCTGCTCCTGCATTTTCAAAAAGACCATGCAGAAGAATGTGATGTCTGCGGCGCGGCATACATCCGTCCCCTTGCATTCAATGCACGCGGGCGCGGACTCCTGCGTACGATCAAAGGAATATCTACGCTCCCCATCATCACGCGTACGGCAGCTTTTTTAACAAGCAGCACACGCAAAAATGACGCTGCAACGTACTCTCTGCTGCAGCGTATGCTCGCCTTCGATACCCGTGCGACCGAGTTGCGCAGCCTCACCCTGCCGACCGCTCACACGAAATATCACTGCACGGATTTTATTATGTCTCCGATTTTCTTTCAGAAAGAAAGGACAGAATTATGAGCCAAAATGTAAAGCTTTCCTCTCTCCTGGTACTGAACGAACTCAATCATGACCCCGTTCTCAGCTTCCTCGAGTGGGACGCAGATGATCCGACATCTCAAGCGGAAGCTGCTGCACATCTCGTTCGCGCAGCGGAAATGCAGGGACTCAGCGGTAATTTGCTCCCGCAATATCTGCTGCACATCTTCACGCATAACGCAAACCTCGTATCTGAGACCATGGAGCGGACAGGACTGCCGCCGGGGAACGGTCTGCGTCAGGCATTCTATCATGACATCACACTGCTCTATCCGCTGCTGACCCTGCCGACAAGCGAGTTTCTCGGTGTACCGCTTCTCGATAACTACGAACCGACCTGGAACATCTACGATAAGACGGAGGACTTCCTGATCCCGTGGATTGAGGCAGCACAGACACCGAAAGATTACGCCGAGGCACTGCTTACCTTCTACGCTCGCTATGGTTATGGAGAGCTTGCATCGTATATCGTCTTCCATTGGGATGACACAACGAATAAGCTCCGCGGCGTAGAGTATTTTGAACGGACACAGATGAGAGATCTCATTGGGTATCAGCGGCAGAAAGAACTGCTCATCCAGAATACGCGTGCCTTTGTGCAGGGAAAACCCGCCAATCACGTTCTCCTCGTCGGTGCACGCGGTACGGGAAAATCCTCTGCCGTCAAGGCTCTTGTCAGTGAATATGAAGAGAGCGGGCTTCGTCTCGTACAGATCACAAAGGAGCAGCTGCGCAAATTGCCTGAGATTATGAACACGCTGCGAAACTATGCCGGGCGGAAGTTCATCCTCTTTCTCGATGACATCTCGTTTGAGGACTCTGATGCCGAATTTAAGGCGGTTAAGTCCGCCATCGAAGGCGGTGTCTCCTCCTGCCCACCGAACGTACGCCTCTATGCAACCTCCAACCGACGCCATCTTGTACGTGAGACATGGCGCGACCGCGAGCAGGATGAACTCTATCGCGACGACAGTATCAACGAAACGATCTCTCTCTCAGATCGTTTCGGACTCGTCGTTCACTTTCATACGCCCAATCAGGACGAGTATCTTGCGATTATCGACCATATGCTGACGCAGAAGGGCATCCATCTCTCTTCTGAGGAGCTGCGCATCGCGGGGCTTCGTTGGGAGATGACCCACAGCGGACGCAGCGGGCGCACGGCTCAGCAATTTGTAGCCTACTACCTCGGAATCCACTAAGGAAGTACAGATAAATTCAACAGTACACGGAGAGTGCAAGCGGCAGCGTTCGCACACGCAGCGGAAGCAGAGGTCCACATTCTCCGTCGATATCGCTGTAGAGATCTTCCTCCGCGTGAATATCGAAAGATTTTGCACGAATGTGCAGGATGTTCTCGCGCTCTGTCACCGGCTTCCCGGCGAACAGGTCTGCCGCAACAGACATAAACTGCGGCAGACCTGTTTTTTTGACGGCAAGGAGGTCAAGCATCCCATCGTCGATAGCGATGTCATGACCGATTTTCTTCATTCCAGCGACCACGGGGCTGTTTGCAATGACGAACAGAAAAACATCCGCATCATACGCTACATCATCTGCTGTGATTTGGACATGGAAAGAGCGCAGACGCGGGATCTCGCCGATTCCCTTCAGATAGTAAGCGACCTTTCCAAGTGCATTCTTATATGTGGATTTAACCTCATGGGCAATTCCTGTCAGCATTCCCGCACTGACGACATTGACAAAATACTTTCCTATTCCTTCGAGCATTCCAAGGTCAACGCGGCGTGCCTCATCTGCCGCGATACGTTCGATGTATGCCTCCCAGTCCTCAATGCCAAGATGCGTTGCAAAGTCATTGGATGTTCCGCTGCCGAGAATGCCAAGTGGAATATCCATATCAGCGGCAAGCATGGCGTTCACTACGGCATGTACCGTGCCGTCGCCTCCTGCAGCAAGTACGCCATTGGGGCACATCTCGCGGAGGAAGTGCCCGAGATTGTCCTGTCCTCCGCCGCGTGTGCGGTAAGGAAAGAGCACAATTCCATGACGCTGAAACATATCAATTAGGGAATCCAGTTTGCCCTTGAAAAGCGCATGACCCGAAACGGGGTTGTAGATCAGCCCAAGTTTTTTCATGCCTTAAAAACTCCAATTCGCTGCAAGAATCGAATTCCGACACTGCCGATCATCGGCAGACGGCGCAGATCATCCTCGATGAGAGCCCGCAGGAGAAGCATCGCAGCGATATAGACAGCACAGCCGAAGAACACAGCACCGAATGTGGAGATAGCAGGGATTCCCCACCATACAAGTGTCCATTCGTAGGATAGATAGACTGCGCCCGCCATGATCGCAGCAGCACAGATTGTCTTGATGAACTGTAACAGTTCGATCCGATAACCGATGAATCGATAGATGAAATACAGATTGATGAGTGCCGCAACTCCCATATCCGCCGCTGTTGCCCAGGCTGCACCCATGATGCCGAGCCACGGGATCGCCGTGAGATGCCAATTCAGAAAAATTTTTGCCACAGCCGCGAGCAGCATATTCACCATCGGGATCGTTGGATGTCCAAGTCCCTGCAAAATTCCCGTCGACACTTGATGTAGTCCGAGCAGAATGATGCTCACTGCCGAGATCATGACAGCGGGACCTGCTCCGGGCGCGTTGTAGATCAGTGCCGAGATCGGTGTCGCCAGCACAAACACAATGACAAACGCAGGGAAACAGACAAAGTTTGAGATACGAACGGACGCTGCCGTCTGATCGTAGACACGCGAGCGGTCACCGAGTACGCGCGACTCAGAGATCGCGGGCACAATGCTCATTGCCATGGATGCAGTCAGAATTGTTGCAAGATTGACAAGCGGCACCGCCATGCCATTTAGATAGCCGAATAGTTCCGTAGCTTCGCTGATGCTGTAGCCTGCCGCCTCCAGACGCTGCGGAACGATCATGAGGTCGAGGTTCGATACGACGGGCAGCATGATGCTCGCCGCCGAAACGGGCAGTGCGAGCTTAAAGATTCGTTTGATAATGGAGAGCCGAGACTCGTACGCCGCCCCTGGCAGAGGTTTCAGCTCCGTGCCGTAGTCACGCGCAATGTCACGCTCCAGTTTGATGTGAAAATAGACGAGGACAATGAGCCCTGTCACCGCACCTGCAAACGCTCCGAGCGATGCTCCCGCCGCAGCATAGTCCAGCCCCCATGGCATGAGAAGGCTTGCAAGGACGATCATCGTCACCACGCGGAAAATCTGCTCCACAATCTGCGATACCGCCGTCGGGGTCATGCGCTGCCAGCCTTGCAGATAGCCGCGCGAGCTGGCGAGCAGAGTCACGAAGAAGACCGTCGGTGCCAGCACCACCACAGCCTTGTATGCGCGCGCGTCTCGGATCAGCTGCCAATCGATCAGCCAGTCCGCAGCGAGATAGGTCAGAATCGAAAACAAGAGCCCCGTAAAAAGCATGAGCATCATTGAAATGCGAAAGACACGCTTCGCGCCATATATATCGTTCAGAGCCACGCGTTCTGCCGTAATGATCGAAATAGCGACAGGAACACCTGCCTGCGAGACCGTCATGGCAAAAAAATAAATGGGAAAAGCCATTTGATAGAGACCAATTCCCTCACCGCCGAGGATGCGGGAAACGAAGATCCAGTTGAGTGAACCGATGACCTTGACCACGAAGCCCGCGATCGTCAGGACAAAAGTTCCCTTGAGGAAGGATTCTCCCTTGCTGCTTTTCCCTTCAGCAACATCTATCTCACGAATGAGAAACACCGCCTCAATACAATCATCAATAAACTACTATTGAATTATAACATATGCCATTCCTACGATCAATCGCACTTTTCTCAAAACAAAGAGGCTGTTGCACAAAGCAGGTAAGCCTCATGCAACAGCCTCATACCGATAAAATTTATCCGCGTGATTTCTTCACTGCAGCAAAGCCCTTCTCGGCTGCAGCAATCGTCCGTGCGATATCGTCATCCGTATGCGCACCGGAGAAGAAGATTGTCTCAAACTGCGACGGTGCGAGGTAGATCCCCTCGTCAAGCATGGTCTCGAACCAGATGCGGAACGCTTTCTGATCCGCTGCCTCTGCATCCTTGTAATCATAGACCTCACGGTCGATGAAGAAGATGCCGAACATCGAGCCCGCCTGATGCGCACAGATCGGAACACCCGCATCCTTTGCAGCATGTTGCCATCCGAGCAGCAGCTCCTTTGTCTTGATCGTCAGTTCGCGGCTGTAATCCGCCCTCCCCTCCTCGGGCTCTGTCGTGAGGATCTTCAGCGTCTCAATGCCCGCTATCATCGCGAGCGGATTACCAGAGAGCGTGCCCGCCTGATAGATGGGACCGGAGGGCGAAATATTCTCCATAATCTCACGCCGTCCACCATATGCCGCGACGGGCAGGCCGCCGCCAATGATCTTTCCGAGGCAGGTGAGGTCTGGACGAATCCCGTACGCTGCCTGCGCACCACCGAGCGAGGCGCGGAATCCGCACATGACTTCGTCAAAGATGAGCAGTGCGCCGTGCTTCTCCGTAAGCTCACGCAGCAGCGAGAGATAGCCCTGACGCGGCAGGACAAGCCCCATATTGCCCGCCACCGGCTCTATGATAACTGCCGCAATCTGATCGCCTTCACGTTCCATGACAGAACGAATGGCATCCTCATCGTTGTACGGAACGGCAATTGTATCGGCGGCAGTCCCCTTCGTCACGCCCGGCGAACTCGGCACGCCAAACGTCGCCATCCCCGAGCCGGCACTGACAAGCAGACTGTCGCTGTGTCCATGGTAACAGCCAATGAACTTTACAATCTTGTCGCGCCCCGTATAGCCACGTGCAAGACGGAGCGCGCTCATCGTCGCCTCCGTCCCCGAGTTCACCATGCGAATGACCTCAATGGACGGATAGACGGTCTGCACGAGCTTTGCGAGCTCCGTTTCGAGAAGGGTTGGCGCACCGTAGCTTGTACCTCGCGCTGCAGCCTCCTGAAGGGCCTTTACCACCTGTGGATGGGCATGACCGACAACCATCGGTCCCCATGAGCCGACGTAGTCAATGTATTCGTTTCCGTCAATATCATAGATCTTGGAGCCTTCGGCTCGGGCGATAAAGAGCGGATTCCCGCCCACGTTCGCAAAGGAGCGGACGGGGCTGTTCACGCCGCCCGGCATATGCTGCTTCGCCTCGGCAAAGGCGGTCTTCGATTTTTCTGTACTCCGCATAGCAAACCTCCTTATGCATTGAGCCAATCAGCAGCATCCATCGCATGGTAGGAAATGATGATCTTTGCGCCGGCACGCTTCATGCTCATAAGCGTCTCCAAGACAATGCGCTGCTCATCAATCCAGCCGTTTGCAGCGGCGGCTTTTACCATTGCATATTCGCCGCTGACATTGTAGACCGCGATCGGACGATCCGTCATTTCGTAGACCTGACGTACGACATCCAGGTAGGCAAGTGCAGGCTTCACCATGATAATGTCCGCACCTTCCTGCACGTCAAGTGCCGCTTCTTTCAGAGCCTCGCGCACATTTGCGGGATCCATTTGATACTGGCGGCGATCGCCGAATGCGGGGGTACTGTCCGCTGCATCGCGAAATGGACCGTAGTAGCCCGAGGCATATTTTACCGCATAGCTCATTATGCTCGTGTTAACAAAACCCTCAGCATCGAGCCCCGCACGGATGGCAGACACACGCCCATCCATCATGTCAGATGGCGCGACGATGTCCGCCCCCGCTCGCGCCTGACTGACTGCAGTCTGAACGAGGTGCGGCAGGGTTACATCGTTGTCCACATAGTGATCATGCAGTACACCGCAATGACCGTGACTCGTATACTGACAGAGGCAGACATCACCGACTACGAGGAGCTGTGGAACAGCCTCCTTGACCGCAGTAATCGCACGCTGCACGGGGCTCGTCATATCCCATGCACTTGAGCCGATCTCGTCCTTGTACTCCGGCAGTCCGAACACCTCGACGGCAGGAATTCCGTGCGCGGCAATCTCGCGTGCAAGATTTGCGACCTGATCCACGGAGTAGTGATAGCAACCGGGCATACTTGGAATCTCTTCCTTGATATGATCTCCCGGCACGACGAAGATCGGATAGACAAAATCACGCGGCGAGAGTTCTGTCTCGCGTACGAGATCGCGCATCCCTGAGGAAATACGTAAACGGCGCGGACGCTGTATCAGATTCATTGCATGTGCTCCTTTATCGCATTGACCAAGCCATCAATCGTATAATTCTCTGCCACAATGTCAGGTTCGAGCGCATAATTCCGCGCTGTATCTGCCGTAACAGGTCCGATGCAGGCAATTTTTGTCTGTTGCAGCGGCGTGATATTCCCAAGCTGCTGTACGAGATTCTTGACCGTGGAGGAACTGGTAAAGGTAACAACGTCGATCTCGCCACGCGTCAGGCGATCGGCGAGTGTTGCACCGCCGTCCAGTTCGGGGACTGTCTCATAGGCAGGTGCGACATCGACTGTTGCCCCATGCGCGCGCAGCGACTCTGGCAGCACGTCGCGCGCTTCCTGTGCACGTGCCAGCAAAATACGCGCACGCGGCGGCAAAATGGGAGTCAGTGTCTCAACAAGAGCTTCGGCACGGAACTCCTCGGGGACAATATCCGCATGAATGCCAAACGAGCGGAGTCTTTTCGCCGTTGCAGAGCCGATTGCCGCGATCTTCGCATAGCCAAGGGCACGCGTGTCCTTCCCTGCATGGTGAAGGCGTACAAAGAAATGTTCCACACCGTTCACGCTCGTAAAGATCAGCCATTGATAGACATGAATGTCCTCGATGGCATGATCCAGTGCCGCATAGCCATCTGCCGGCGGAGCAATGCGGATCACGGGTGTCTCGATGCAGGACGCACCAAGTGCCGTCAGCTGTTCCGTCAGTGCAGATGCCTGTGCGCGTGCACGCGTGACAAGGATGCGCTTGCCAAGAAGCGGGCGAATATCCGGACGGTCGAACCAGCGCAGCTGCTCACGCAGCCTTACAACCTCACCGACGATGAAGATCGCGGGCGGGCGAATGCCATCACGCGCTGCCATCGCAGCCGCCTCGCCCACAGTCGTGACGTAAGTCTCCTGATTGACACGCGTCCCCCAGCGGATGATTGCCGCAGGAGTCTCGGCAGGGCGTCCGTTTTCGATCAAATTCTTTGTGATGACAGGGAGATTTGCAACCCCCATCAAGAATACCAGCGTATCGACACCCGTCGCGAGATGCTTCCACCGTATATGGGATTCCGCTTTTGTCGGATCTTCGTGTCCCGTGATGACGGCAAAGGAGACTGCGACACCGCGATGTGTCACGGGGATTCCCGCATAGGCGGGAACACTGATCGCCGAGGTCACGCCCGGCAATACCTCAAATGGAATATTGCGTTCAAGAAGCACAAGTGCTTCCTCGCCCCCGCGTCCAAAGACAAAGGGATCACCGCCCTTGAGCCGAACGACAATCTTGTCCTCGTCCGCCTTGTCCGCCAACAGGACGTTGATATCCTCCTGCCGCATTGTATGCTTGTTGGACTGCTTTCCGACATAGATACGCTCTGCGTTGGCGGGTACATAGGAGAGAATACTCTCATCCGCGAGGTGATCATAGACGACAACATCCGCCGCCTTCAGGCAGTTCATTGCACCAACCGTCAAAAGGCGCGGATCGCCCGGACCCGCGCCGACAAGAAATACTTTTCCGCTCATGCTGTAATACCTATCTCTTTCAAAATATCCCGACCGCCGGCATCCAGCAGCTCCTCTGCCAGAGCAACGCCGATCTTCTCCGCCGCATCCACAGCTCCCATGGAACGCGACCGACAGACACGCATCCCGTCGATAGAGGCGATCATTGCCTCGACATGGAGCATGTTCCCCTCGCCGACCTCGGCATAGACCCCGACGGGGATCTGACAGCCCCCCTCGACGCGGCGCAGAAATGCACGCTCCGCCGCTGCTGCCGCCGTCATCTGCGGATCACGCAGGAAGTCGATCAACCCCAGAACCTGCATATCGTCCGCACGACACTCAATCGCGAGTGCCCCCTGCCCGACGGCGGGAAGAATCATGGCTTGTGGGAGAATCGTACGAATACGATCACCAAGCCCAAGGCGTTTCAGCCCGGCTGCCGCAAGGACGATTGCATCGAACTCTCCTGCATCGAGCTTCGCAAGGCGTGTATTGACATTGCCGCGCAGGTCAAGGATCGTGAGGTCTGGGCGCACGGCAAGCAGCTGGGCACGTCGTCGAAGGCTCGATGTGCCGACCCTCGCCCCTTGTGGGAGCTCCTCCATCGATCGATAATGAACGCTGACAAAGGCATCCCCTGCATCCAGCCGCTCCGTGATCGCCCCAATGACGAGCCCTGCAGGGACTTCCGTCGGCATATCCTTCAGGCTGTGTACGGCAAGATCAATCTCACCCGCCAGCATCGCCTGCTCAAGCTCTTTCGTAAAGAGCCCCTTGCCCCCGATCTTTGCGAGCGGGGCATCGAGGATGCGGTCGCCCTTTGTCGTCATTTTCCTGAGCTCCACACGCACAGCGGGATGCTGTTTTTCAATCTCCGCAGCGACGTATTCCGCCTGCCACAGTGCCAGCTTACTTGCCCGCGTACCGATAGTGATTGTGTCGCTGTTCACTTGTCCCTGTCTCTCCTATCGCATCCAACTTAAAGAGGGCACGCATCGCCTCGATGTAGAATGCCTCGTCCTTCGTGCCAGCCGAGGCGCGGATCTTCATCATGGGCGTGCGCAAAATCTTTCGTACAATCATGCGGCTCATATGCTCCACCTGTCGCCGTTCCTCCTCCGAAAGATCCGGCAGTTTTGCGCTCACGCGCTTGAGCTCACGCTCGCGGATCCGCTCACAGCGTCCCGAGAGAAGAGCCATGAGCGGCTGAAAGGACAGATATTTGAAGCGTTCGAGAAGGGATGCCACCTCCTCGTTCACGATCTTCTCCGCCTTGACCGCCTCCGCCTGACGCTCACTGAGATGCTCGTCCACAACAGCCTCGAGAGCATCGATGTTATAGAGTTCAATCCCCTTGATGCCCGCAACCTCAGGATCGACATCACGCGGAACGGCAATGTCGATGAGGAAGAGCTTGCGCCCCTGCCGCCGCGCCATGACGCGGCGCGCCTCCCATGCCTTGATGACATAGTGCGGTGCTCCTGTCGAGGTAACGACCACATCGACACAGGTCATATAGTCCAGTGCGCGGTCAAAGGGAATTGCCTCCCCTCCGATGCGTTCGGCAAGACGCTCGGCACGCTCAATATGGCGATTGGCGACAAAGATCGTTTCGATCCCATGGGAACGCAGATGTTCCGCAGTCAGCTCCGCCATCTTGCCCGCGCCGAAGATCAGACCGCTGCACCCGCCCAACCCGCCGAGCGAGGCTGCGGCAAGCTCCACCGCAGCATAGCTCACAGATACCGAGCGATACGCGATGCGCGTCTCCGTCCGTACACGCTTGCCCGTTGCGATGGCACGGTGAAAGAGTAAGTTAAGCACCGTACTCGTCGCTCCCGCCTCGCGTGCAATCGCATAGGCTTCCTTCACCTGCGAGAGTATCTGCCCCTCACCGAGCACCAGCGAATCAAGGCTGGAGGCTACGCGGAAGAGGTGACGAATCGCCTCATCATCGACGTAGGTATAAAGGTATTCGTCAAGGTCGTCTCCACCCTGCGCAAGATCGTTCAAGAACTGCCGCAGTGCCTGTGCGCCGCATTCGTGATCGTCTACAGACGCATAAAGCTCCGTACGGTTGCAGGTGGATAGAACCACCAGACCGCTCAGACCATCATATTCTCCAAGACTCATCAGCCCCGAACGCAGTTCCTCACGAGAAAATGAGACCCGCTCACGCACATCAATCGGAGCTGTCCGATGATTTAGCCCCAATATCAAGAGCTGCATTACGTAACTCAACCTCCGCTTTCTCTAACTCTCCATCGTGAACCATGTTCAAAATATGTGGACGCAGTGCCATGCGCCAAAATTCCGTTCGCTCCCTGCTTGTCGGCAGCATTGTCCACATCTCACGGCGCAGACGCGCCACACAATCCAGCCACACACCGAAAGAAGCGGGATAGAGCTGCTCAAGCTCCATCCGAACCGCGTGCGAAAGTGCAGGACTTCTCCCGCCCGTCGATACCGTCAGCAGAAAGTTTCCGCGTCGTACCGACGAAGGAATCTGAAACGAGGATGCAGATGGATCATCGATCACATTGACGAGAATGCCTCGCTCTTTTGCTTCGGCTGCAACTTTGGCATTGATCGTAGCGCTGTCCGTCGCCGCATAGACCAAAAATGCCCCTTCGAGCATACCATATGTGTAGCACACCGAATGCCACTCGATGCGTCCATCGTCCACAGACGTACGAAGCTGCGCCGTTATCTCGGGAGCAATCACGCGCACGAACGCCGTCTCTCCCGCCGCAAGGACACCACGCACCTTGCGCTCCGCGACCGCACCACCACCGATGATGATGACAAGACACCCGGTCAGATCAACATTCATCGGATACAGCACACAGATTCCCCCAAAGCAAAACATGAATCCTATTCACGTTCGTATTATACCGCAAATGGGCATAAAAAAAAAGAGGAGAAGCAGCAATCCCCTCTCTTTATAGTGATTATCAATGAGTATATTAGTCAGGTACAACTAGGAAATCGCTGATAAAATGAAGTCCGTCAGATGGGCAAAGATGCGTCAAGATGACGGTGCTGAATTTATCAACGTTTCCCTAATCTGCCGAATTCCTCCAGCAGTGGATAGTCCGTCATATCTACACCGAGCGGTGTCACAGAAATCAGCCCGTGCTCCACGGCATAGATATCCGTACCTACCCCCTTGTCGGTATCCGAAACCTCGCCCGCAACCTTGTAATGTATACGTCCGTTCTCCTCGATGCGCTCGAAAGCGTTGACATAATCGCGCTCGCCCTGTCGGGCAAAGACAAACTGCGGGGCATCTCCCGCGAGTCTCTTTGGAAAATTGATGTTGAGCAGAAACGGCTGATCCATTGTCGCCAATACATTATCCATAAACGGCTCGAAATACACCGCTACCTCTGCATACGAGATTTCACTACTCTCGATCAGGGAGAGTGCAAACGACGGAATCCCGTGAAAGAACCCCTCAAAGGCTGCACCGACCGTTCCCGAGTAGATGACATCTGTCCCAAGGTTCGAACCATGATTGATGCCTGAGAGCACTACATCCGGCATTTCCTTGGCGATTGCATCGAGATAGAGCTTGCCACAGTCTGTCGGTGTGCCATCGATCGCCCATGCGCAAATTTCATACTCTTCATCAAAATTTTCATCGGCTCGTACCTCAATCGCACGTCCGATCGTCAATGCATGTGATGTACCACTCTGCTGGTGCATGGGTGCTGCAACAGTGACAGCATGGCGTTGGGCCAGATGACGTGCGAGCGTTCGGATTCCATCCGCCGCAATGCCGTCATCGTTTAGTATCAAGATGTTCACAAATGATCCTCCTGTTTTGCATATATATACGAAAAGCAGGTTGGCATACCAACCTGCTTTTTCAAAACCGCGAAGCGGATAAAAGGCACATGGTGACCCACCACGGAATCGAACCGTGAACCTACTGATTAAGAGTCAGTTGCTCTGCCAGTTGAGCTAGTGAGTCATTGCACGCTCTAAACGCATAGCTATTATAGTGGAAATACTGTCAGAATGTCAAGGGAAAATCTCTCATTCGCACAGAAATATCCGTATTCCAACAAAAAGGTCTCTGTGGCGAACCACAAAGACCTTTTGCATTCTTTCGAAAGAGACTTACTTCAGCGCATCGCCGAGCTGTGCGTTGACTGCGCGTGCCGCTTCGACACTCTCGTCGAACTTCGCCTTCTCCTCGCCCTCAAGCTTCACATCGACGACCTTCTCGAAACCGTCCTTGCCGAGCACGATGGGAACGCCGACGCAGAGCTCCTTCTCGCCATACTCGCCCTCGAGATAGACGCAGCACGGAATGACCTTCTTGGAGTCCAGTGCGATTGCCTCGACAAGCGTTGCTGCGGATGCGCCCGGTGCATACCATGCGGATGTGCCGAGAAGTCCCGTCAGCGTTGCACCGCCGACCTTCGTCTTCTGGACAACATCGGCGAGTACCTCCTTCGAGAGGAGTTGTGTAACAGGGATGCCGCGCAGCGTTGCGATGCTGACGAGCGGAACCATCGTCTTGTCATTGTGACCACCGATAACCATGCCGTCCACATCGCTCGGGGTTGCGGGATGTCCTGCCGCGTTGAGGGCCTCGGAGAGATAGTAACGGAAACGGCTGCTGTCGAGCATACCGCCCATGCCGATGACACGGTTGCGCGGCAGACCAGTGGACTTCAGTGCAAGGTAGGTCATCGCATCCATCGGGTTGGAGATGATGATGAAGATCGCATTCGGGGAATGCTTGAGTGCCTGCTCAACAACGCTCTTGACAATCTTTGCGTTGACACCGACCAGCTCCTCACGCGTCATACCGGGCTTGCGTGGGAGACCGGAGGTAACAACTACGACATCGGAGTTCGCCGTAGCAGAATAATCGTTCGTAACACCCTTGACCGTCGTGTCGAAGTTCAGCGCATGGGAGCACTGCATCATGTCCATCGCCTTGCCCTCGGAGACCCCCTCTTTGATATCAATGAGGACGACTTCGCGTGCAAACTTCTTGAGCGCGACGACGTTCGCAACAGTTGCGCCTACGTTACCTGCACCAACAACAGTTACCTTCATAGTATTTCCTCCTTAAACAACTCTCCTGTCACCCATCCCTAGCAATAAGTGACACGATTCGGAACAAGGTATACCAATAGCTCTTAACTATGGAACCATTATAGCATTCTCATTCAGAAAAATCAATTAGTTATTTTGGAGAATTATTCAAACTTTCGTGGAAAATGATTTCATTTTCATCTATCAAGGATTTGGACAGAGCTTTTTCTCAGACACGAAAAAACTCAGCCAATCACTCCGATCAACTGAGTTTTATTTTCGTATGGTGGCGGCACAGAGATTTGAACTCCGGACACTGCGGGTATGAACCGCATGCTCTAGCCAACTGAGCTATGCCGCCGGTGGTGGGCAGGGATGGATTCGAACCATCGTAATCCGAAGATGACAGATTTACAGTCTGTTGCCTTTAACCACTCGGCCACCTACCCGTGAGCCTTGACAAGTATATGCGATAAGAGGCTTGCTTGTCAAGGCGTTTCTCAAATTATTCCGCAAGCGGTTTCATCGTCGGGAAGAGAAGCACGTCGCGGATCGATGCACTGTCGGTCAGTAGCATAACAAGGCGATCAACACCGATGCCAAGTCCTCCCGTCGGGGGAAGCCCGTACTCCAGTGCCGTGATGAAATCACGATCCATAACATGAGCCTCGGCATCCCCTGCTTCGCGTTGCCGGAGCTGTTCGAGGAAGCGCTGTTCCTGATCGATCGGATCGTTCAGCTCCGTGAAACCGTTCGCAAGCTCCCGTCCATAAACGAAGAACTCAAAGCGATCCGTAATGCGCGGATCGTCCGCATTGCGCTTTGCAAGAGGTGAGATTTCGGTTGGATGTCCCGTGATAAAGGTCGGCTGCATCAGGGTATCCTCGACCTTTTCCTCAAATGCGGCGTTCAGAATACCGCCGATGCCGTGGCGCTCCTCGAACGGAACGCCAATCTCACGCGCCATCACACGCGCCTCATCGACAGTGTTACAGGAGAGGAAGTCCTTCCCTGTCGCCTCTCGTACAGCGTCATTCATACTAATTGTACGAACATTGTTCAGGTCAATCCCGACCCCCTGGTATGTAATCTTCGTTGTCCCGAGCACATCCTCCGCCGCCTGACGGACAATCCCCTCTGTGATCGCCATGAGATCGCGGTGATCGGCAAATGCCTGATAGATTTCAATGGAGGTAAACTCTGGATTATGACGTACATCCATGCCCTCATTACGGAAGATACGTCCCATCTCATAGACACGGTCAAGACCGCCGACAATGAGACGCTTGAGACTGAGCTCCGTCGCAATGCGGAGATAGAGATCGATGTCAAGTGCATTGTGATGTGTAATAAAGGGACGTGCTGCAGCACCGCCCGCAAGCGTCGAGAGCACGGGCGTTTCCACCTCGAGAAAATCCCGCTCGTCGAGGTAACGACGGATGGACTGTATGATCTTTGTCCGCTTGCGGAAGGTCTCGCGTACCTCGTGGTTGACCATAAGATCGAGGTAGCGCTGCCGGTAGCGCGTGTCCACATCCTTGAGCCCGTGGAACTTCTCGGGCAAAGGACGCAGGGATTTCGAGAGCAGATCAAAATCCTCCACACGTACGGTGACCTCTCCGCGCCGTGTCTTAAAGACAACACCGCGCACCCCGATGATGTCGCCGAGGTCGAGGCGTTTGAATTCTTCCTTGTACTTCTGCTCGCCGAGAACATCCAGTTTGAAATAGATCTGTATATTTCCTGTGCGGTCATTAAGTGTCGAGAACGATGCTTTGCCATGACCCCGTATTGCCATTAGTCGCCCGGCAACGTGCACTTCTGCGCCCTCTTCATCCTCGGCAAGGTAGTCGTACTTCTTCTTCAGATCCGCTGCATAGTCTGTGACCTCGAAGCGATGTCCGAAGGGAGCGACCCCCATTGCACGAAACGCATCCATCTTTTCACGGCGAACGCGCATCATCTCACTCAAATCCTGTTCGGGTGTATTTGCTGTGCTTTCTCTTTCTTCTGCCATCCCTGCTCCTTACTTCTTGATATCCATGATCTTGTACTGAATAATACCGGCTGGTGCATTGACATTGACTACATGGTCAATCTGCTGCCCGAGCAATGCCATGCCGAGCGGCGATTCGTTTGAAATCTTCCCTTCATCCGGATCTGCTTCGGTCGAACCGACGATGAGGAAGGTCTCATCCTCATCGAATTCCAGATCCTTTACCGTCACACGGCTGCCCATGGTGACAGTCTTGCCATCGCCCGCCTTGATGATATCGGAGTTGCGGATCTTCGTTTCGAGTTCCTGAATCTCGCCCTCAAGGAATGCCTGCTCGTTTTTCGCATCATCATACTCGGAGTTCTCGGAGAGATCTCCGAGCGCGATGGCAGCCTTCAGCCGTTCGGCAACCTCGATGCGGCGTACACTTTTGAGATAATTGAGCTTTTCGACGAGCTTGTTGTAGCCGTCCTCGGTCAGCATGACCTTCTTCTCTGTCATGAAATAATCCCCTTTATTGTATATTCACCGAATTGATACTTTCTACCAAAGCAGTGATCTCCGCGTTTTCCTGTCCTGCACGAATGAGCAAAAGCCTCTGTGGGCGGCGCAGCTTCTTGAATTGGCATTCTCGTTTCTGCGCTTCCTCTTTCGTTTCAAATGCCTCGGCATAGACGAGGCAGACAGGTCGACGGGCACGCGTATACTTCGCCCCGTTTCCTTCGTTGTGTGCGCGAAGCCGCCGCCGGAGATCGTTCGTCCAACCGGCGTAGAGACTCCCGTCCGCACACAACAAAAGGTAGGCATAGTTCATTTTACCGCGTCTTTAATCGTGATTTTCTCAATCACGACATCGTGCACGGGGCGGTCAGCGTATCCAGTCGGCGTATGACCGATGTCGCACACCACGTCCATGCCCTCAATAACCTTGCCAAAGACCGCGTGTTTGTTGTTTAACCACGGGGTGGCAGCAAGTGTGATAAAGAACTGACTGCCGCCCGTATTGGGACCTGCGTTCGCCATAGAGAGAATGCCCTCATCGTCATGCTTGAGAGAGGGATCGAACTCATCGGGGATCGTATATCCTGGACCGCCCGTCCCGTTTCCGCTCGGATCACCGCCCTGAATCATGAAACCGTCGATGACGCGATGGAAGATCAGCCCGTCATAGAAGCCCTTTTCCGAGAGATCGATGAAGTTCTTTGTTGTAATGGGAGCTTTGTCCTCGAAAAGTTCCACCTCGAACGTGCCCTTGTTCGTTGTAAATTCTGCAATGCGATTTTTTGTCACTGCTCTGTTCTCTCCTTTTTCCTGATCCAACAACATATTGAATGACATCCCAGCATTCCCGCTGTGTGCTGCAAATAGTACTGCAGCAATAGCAACAAGAACGCCGACTGTCAAAAGATAAAATTTCTTCCCCATTCTACCGAATGCCCTCCTATATTTCAACCTATATTTCAAAAAGAATGTTGCTCGCCCGCTTTGGTCGGCGACCAGATCGGAATCTCACGTCCTGCCGTAAAGAATCCTTCGGACGGGTGCCATGCGGGATAGCCGACGGAGTGCATGGAAACGAGAGCCTTTGGGTGCGTCTCAGCACAGAACACCTTTGCACCGCGTTCCATCGACGGACCGAGCCTCCCATCCACGGGAAAAAATGCAAGATCGAAGGACAGGCCCGCGAGCCGTTTTATCTGCTTACGAAAGCCGTTCTCCGCAAGTTTTCGGTTTTCGTCAGTTTCCCCCGTCCAATCCCACCAGTTAAAATCCCCGGCGTGGAAGATGCGTTTGGCGTTGGTCTCCACAAGGAAGGATGTCCCTTCGTCAGTCGAAGAAAAACTTGTCACCGTAATACGATCATCCTGCCATGCGTCATAGAGACCAATCCAGCTGATCTGGTCCGCAGGGATACGTGCAGCCCCCGGAGTTCGTCGTATATCCTCACTCAGGAGATACCGCTGCACCTTATCGGCATAACGTGCGATCATCGGATTGAAGTGGTCGAAATGTGCATGGGAGGCAAAGAAATACAGATGTGTAAAGTTGTCTTTTGCCAACTCTTGATCGAGCACACCCGCAGGGTCGTCAAATGCGTCAAAGACCAGCAGGACATCATCCACACGCACGAGAAAACCACTGTTCAGCAAATAGGTTACGTCCATAGCGTTTATTTCCCTCCCTTTTCTTCATAGTTATCGTCTGATGCCGAAGCATCATTTTGATTGATTCGCCCGAAGCCGCGTCCCATGACCTCATTCGCGGACATGATGATGACGAAGGCATGGGGATCAACATTGTGCACAATAAATTTTAGTTTGCCGACCTGCGTTGTACCGACCGCAACGAAAACTACATTTCGTTCGCGGCGCGTGTATGCCCCTTGTCCATGCAGAAACGTGACGCCACGGTGCATTTCATCAATAATGCTCTCGGCAATTTCTTTGTGTTTATTTGATATGATGAGAACCGCCTTGCGATGATTGAAGCCTGCGACAATCTTATCTACAACCGTTGCATTGATGAACATATAGATGAGGGTAAACATCGCGGGGGCCATCCCGAACAGAAACGCCGCAATGAGCATGATGAAACAGTTCATCGAGAAAAGAACGCCGCCCATATGCAGGTCATAGTATTTGCGAACGATCGCAGCGAGGATGTCAAAACCACCCGTACTGCCGTTCATGCGGAAGACAAGTCCGTACCCCAGCCCTGCAAAGACACCGCCGTATACAGTGGTGAGCATCATGTCACTCACGGGCGCATAGGCATTGAGTGGTCGCGTCAAGTCGAGAAAGAACGAGAAGATCGCCGTACCGATGATGATATCAACGGTATACGCCCGTCCCATCAACCGCCACGCCATGAAGAGCAGCGGGATATTATAGACGAATGTCTGAAGACCGATGGGCAGACCAAAAAGATAATATACTATCATCGCAATGCCCGTTGCACCGCCTGTGAGGAGATGGGCAGGAACGAGAAAGAGATTGATTGAGCAGCTTGCGATCAGGCAGCCGAGAGCGATTCCGGCATAGCGCATGACGCGGTGTCCAAGTACGCGCATATGCAGCTCATGTGTCATTTGACATAGCCTCCCAGCTTCACATTGTCGTTCTTTGGAAGATTGGACACATCAATCTCCTTGGATGCAATAAAGCTGTGCTTCAGATCGAGCTCGACAAAGGATTCGTCATCGGACAGAGCCATCTCGTCAGCTTCCTCGTCACTGAGTGGGAGCATTGTAATACGCGCCGATGTAAGCGCATGGTTCTCTGCATCGAGATTCAAAATCAAACGCTCACGTGGATGTTCTGGATGGGAGAATACATAACAAGTGTTGCCGTCCAAAAAATGACGCGGCATTTTTCCATACACCTTCATGAGATAACTACTCGTCGAGCCATAGTGGACATCCTTGCGCAGACGATACTTCTCACCGATCAGATTGATATCAACCACCTTTCCGCTTGTAACTGTAGTTGAAACGACAATATCCCCATAGGTAAAAGTCTTGAGATGAATGCCCCAGATGACTTGTTCGGTCTGAACATCAGGCTCTCCCCAGCGTGCACGCAGATTCTCCTCAGAGTTTCCGAGCGATATGTTCTGATAGGAAAAGTCCTCTGCTTTGATCTTGCCCGCAGCTTCTCCATCCAAAGTGAACAGGAAAGAAAGAAGACAAAGAAGCATCAGCACACTGTAACGAAAATATCTCTGCATATCCTCTCACCTCATGCCTCGTTAGAAGGTAACGAAAGCACTGATAAATTCAGCCATGCCATCTTGACGCATCTTTTTTGCCCGCACTTCGTCGGCAAATCCTCCACATAGCTTTGGCTATGCGTCCGGTTTGCCTTCTTGTTCGGATGAAAAAATCTACGCCAATCTGACGGACTTCATTTTATCAGTGATTCCTAAAGTTTCCATGTTCAATGATGGTAACGGATTCGCCGGATGATGTCCGTCCGACCACCGTGAGGTCTTTCGTGCCAATCATAAAGTCCTCATGGACAAGCGAATGGTTGACACCGTGCTGACGAAGTTCATCCTCTGTCATACTTTCTCCGCCTTTTATGCAGGTCGGATAGGCCTTCCCAAAGGCAAGGTGGCAGGATGCGTTCTCATCGAAGAGCGTATTGTAAAAGAGGATGCCGCTCTGCGAGATCGGAGAGTCATACGGCACAAGTGCCACTTCGCCGAGGAAGGACGCGCCCTCATCCGTATGGAGCAGTTCCTTCAAATGTTCTTCCCCCTGCTCTGCCTTGTAGGAGACAACCTGCCCCGCCTCAAACGTAAGCGTGAATCCGCTGATCAGATTCCCGTTGTAGTGGAGCGGCTTCGAGGCAACGACCGTACCGTTCACCCCGTCGCGTTTCGGAAGCGTATATACCTCTTCCGTCGGAAGATTGGCGGCAAAGAGCGTTCCCTCTGCGGATTTTTCCGCACCGCCCATCCAGATATGACCTTTTGGCAGTTCAATGCGCAGATCCGTACCAAGATGATTCCGATAGTGCAGCTCCGTAAATGCCTGTGCATTGAGAAAGGCTGTCCTCTTTTGCAAAACATCAATGTGCGTGCGCCACGCAGATACGGCATCCTCATTTTCGGAGACATGCACAGCACTGAGGATCTCTCCCCAAAGACGCTCCACCGCCTCCGCATCCGAGCAATTTGGAAACACCTTGCGTGCCCATGCTGTTGTCGGCACAGAGATAACACACCATGTGTTCTTATTGCTCATCAGACGCGCACGGTAGTCCATGAGAGCTTTGCCCGCCGTCTGGCTCGCCTCCGTGAGACGCTTCGGATCGATGTCCGAATAGAGGTCGGGATCCGATGCCGCAATCGAGATGAATGCCGCACCCTGTGCCGCATGCTCGTCATAAAACGCCTTGCGCCACGCAGGGAATTCGCGAAAGCGCTCCTCATTTGCCTTCTGAAAGCGAATGTGGGAGAACTCCTCATCGTTCCAGTTGACAGCAACATCATAGGCACCGACATCGTATGCCTCTGATGTGAGCGCGTGTACGAAGTCCGCACACGTAATCGGTGCATGGATGACAAGCGGCTGATTCTTCTGGAGGTTGACGCCAACACGAACCACAAGAGCTGCGTATTTTTTTAATAAATCCGTATTCATTTCATACCTCGGTCGTATCAAAGAGCAGGGTGACGGGGCCGTCGTTGAGCGAGGACACCTGCATATCCGCGCCGAACGCTCCGCATTCGACATGCACACAGCGCTCCCTGAGCTCCTTCATAAACGCTTCATAGAGCGGGATTGCATGCTCCGGTTTTGCCGCCTTGGAGAATCCCGGGCGACGCTTTTTGAGATCGGCAAACAGGGTAAACTGTGAAATCACAAGTACCGCACCATCCACCTCGGCAAGCGCACGGTTCATCTTTCCGTTTTCATCGGAAAACACACGCAGATGAACGACTTTTTCCGCCAGATGCGCAGCATCCTCCCATGTATCCTCGGGGGCAATCCCCAGCAAAATAAGATAGCCGACCTGAATCTGCCCACAGATACGTCCTTCAATTTCGACGGACGCTTCTTTCACTCGTGTGACGACCGCACGCAAGAAATCCCTTCTTTCTACCCAATATTTCCTATTATAACACGCTTCTATGTGAATGTCTCTCAAGCGGAGAAAAAAGACATAAGCAGCTGCGTGAGGGCGAACTGATCCCGTGCTCCCATTGTTTCGCGTGCCGAATGCATTCCAAGAATTGGTGCGCCGATGTCCATCGTCCGCATCGGAACCTGCGTGGAGAGAATCGACCCAAGTGTCGCACCGCCCGCCGCATCGGAGTGATTTGTAAAGACCTGATACGGAATCCCCGCACCTTCACAAAGCCCCGCAACAACGGCAAATGCTTCGGGATCGCCGGCATAGGACTGATTCGCAGCGACCTTGAGGACAGTGCCGCCGCCCAGCACAGGCTGATTCGTCGGGTCTGCCTTCTCGGGGGCATTCGGATGCAGGGCATGTGCAACATCTACAGAAAGACAGAACCCTTCCATAACTTTTCTGAGATATTCCTCTCGGTCAAGCCCCAGCTTGTAGCAGACACGCTCCAACAGGATAGCGAGTGCCGTTGAGCCTGCGCCCTGCTTTGTGCGGCTCCCCACCTCTTCATTGTCGAAGAGAGCCACAACGCGAATACCTTCACCGTTCCATTCTCGGATGGCATCCATACACGCCTTGACTGATGAGAGGTTGTCAAGGCGCGGTGCGGAGAGAAAAGCGTCGTCGCATCCCAAAAGACAGCCGCACTCATAGGGATAGGCATTCAGATCATAGGAGAGAATATCCTCCGCCGAAACGCCGAGTTCCTCCGCGAGCAGGACAAGCAGTTTCTTCGTATCATCCTCATCGCCGTCGCCGTTTTGGAAGAACAATGGCAGAAGATCCTTTTGCGGCTTCAGCTCAACCCCTTCATTCACCTTGCGGTTCATGTGAATTGCAAGATTTGGCACAATCATGAGCGGACGGCGAAAGTCCACAAGCCGCAATGTCGGCGCAAAGGGATCCACACCGCGCAGAGCGACCGCACCCGCGAGCGAGAGCGGACGATCCAGCCATGTACTGCGGATCAGTCCCCCATATACCTCAACATTCAGCTTGCCATAGCCATGCTCTCGGAGTACGGGGTTGGGTTTTACACGCAGGCATGGAAAATCTGTGTGCGCGCATGCAATGCGAAGCGGTCCTTGCGCCGCATTTTCGCCAATCACAACAAAAACCATCCCGGTGTGGTAGAGCGGAAAAGAATAAATTTGTCCTGCAGCGACCTTCTCATTTTCCTCCATGGGAACAGCGCACAGGGATTTATTGCTCTGCTCCACCGCATGATACGGCGATGTCGCAGCCTCAATAAAGTCAACCAATTCTTCCGCACAGCGTTTTTCCTCGAATGTCATACATACCTCACATTCCGTGTATAAACAGAAAAAGACCCGCCTGTCGGCTGGTCTTTATGTGTCGATATAGATGGTCGGGATGACAGGATTCGAACCTGCGGCCTCATCGTCCCGAACGATGCGCGCTACCAAACTGTGCCACATCCCGACAACAACAGGTAGTATTCTATCAACTTTTCGCAAAAAAAGCAAGTATTTATTTTGTGAGATATGTAGGATTTTGTAGGATTACAATAGATATGTTACACAAGTAAATAAAAAGAAAAAGCCAAGTTGTGTCATCAGTCACGCAAAATTTTCCCCTCGACAAAGGTGCTGACCGAAAGATGCTCCCCGTCCGTGCGAAAGACAACCGCACCGTCCCGATCTGTACGCAGAGATCGCACGCCCATACGTTCATATCGTTCCACCACAGAGGTGCGCGGATGTCCAAACGTATTGTCCGCACCCACACAGTAAACAGCGTAGAGCGGGTGCGTCGCACGAACAAAATCCTCACTGCTGGACGTATCCGAACCATGGTGCGGCACCTTGAGCACCGTCACATGGAGATCTATTCCCTGTGCAATCATTTTTTCCTCGTGCTCCTTCACAAGATCGCCCGTAAAAAGAAAGCTTGCATTTCCATAGCGAACCCGATAGACATTCGACACTTCATTGCCCGTTGCATGTTCCACCTCCCCATAGCCGGGGGCATAGAGAACATCAACCGTCACCCCGTCCAAAACAATTGACTGCCCTGCCTCCGCCCTGCCCAATTTCATCAGGAGAGGATTTCCATCCCCCAGTCGCATACTTCGTGCGTATGCGGCAGTTCCCTCGTCGGCGGTATAGACATGCTTTACCGGAAGACGGGAGAGAATGGCACCTGCACCTGCCGCATGGTCCTCGTGCGCATGTGAGAGAAATATATAGTCCACGGCGTGAATCCCATGATGGCGCAGATACGGAACATCGACACGCGCACCGATATCAAACGTACCATCCCGCGTGCCGCCCGTATCAAAGAGCATAGCATGACCGTGCGGTGTCAAAACGAGAGCTGCATCCCCTTGTCCAACATCGATAAAATGAACTTCCATCTCATTGGGGCGCACAATATGCCAAGAAAATACAGCAACAACAAGCACTACAAGAATAGTAACGATAATTATATAAAAGCGTCGTATCAATTCAAATATTTTTATCTGATTTTCTTGCGGTAAAATAAAGAATGCAAGAAACACATAGTAAAAAAGCCCTGCGCATACCCCCATGGAGGGGAGTTCGAGCTGTGCGAGGGGCAATGCTGCCACCCCCCGCGTTATTTCAAACGTCATACCAAGCAGAAGGCTGTCAAAACCAAAGACAATTTTACCGAGAAATGGAAGAAAAAAGGCAGCAATACCGCCGCCTAGTCCGAGAATAATAATAACATCAACAAGAGGTACGACAATGAGATTTGCAAGGAGCGACGATACGGAGATCTGGTTGAAATGCCACGCGAGAACAGGCAGTGTCGCAAGCTGCGCTCCCATTGTAATGGAGAGGCTTGCCGCGAGTATGCGTGGCAGAGGCTTCATTCGTTCACGAAGGACGGGAGCAAGAAAGAGCAGCCCCGTTGTCGCCAAAAAAGACAGTTGAAAACTGATATGAAAGAAGAGCAGAGGCGAGACCATCAACATGAGCAGTCCCGTAAGAACCAGCATATATCGTGCGTCGCGTTCCTGTCCGAGCACAAGTCCCAGAAATGCAACTGCCCCCATAATGCCCGAGCGTATGGCGGGAGGAACAAGACCCGCGAGGATCACATAGATGATAATCGCAAGGATGACCGCTGCTGCAGAAAGGGCGCGCGGCAGTCGAAAAAATAACGCAATCCACGCGATGACTGCGGCGAGGAGGCTGATGTGAGAGCCAGAGACCGATAGGATGTGCACAATCCCCGTGACCGTAAAGGCTTCGAGCAGTTCCGGACGGATGCCCTCGTATCCACCGAAAAGCATGGCAAAGATTGCGGCGGCATCTTCGCGTGGCATGACCTCCGTCATACGGTCGATATAATGCACGCGCACCAGTGCCGCATACCGAAGAAATTCCTGTGCAAAGGTCGGTGTCTCGTTGGGGACGATCTCTATTTCGCTGTTTTCTGCAAAGAGACGTGCCGTAATTCCATCACAGCGAAGTAAAAATACTGTATCAATCAGTCCCGGATTCTGATAGCTGTGCGGACGGCGAATCGTCCCCTCCGCCGTGATCTCATCGCCGATTTGTCCGTATGACAGAGCATTATCCCCTTGATGACGCATATAGATATAGATTTTTCCGCTGACTGCATGTTTCTCATGTCCCCGCGTTATATGGTGAACTTCCGCCGTATAGCGTATGTGCTGCACCTGATTCGCATCCGTGCGGACCACGGGGGCGGCCACAATCGTCCCAACAACGCGCGCACGCTCGCCTGCTGCATGAGAAATATCATGCGCGGAGAGCTCGTATGCAGCGGCAAAGCGAAAAAGCCCCAATATGAAAAAAAGCCCTACAAAGGCAATCCACGTCCGCTTATTTGCATTCAAAGCGAGGACTGCCGATGTAAGGGTTGCTGCCAAGAGCAACGAGATGAAATACGGCGCATATGTTACAAAAGAAATATGCAGCCACGCACTACAAAAAGTTCCCAGACCAAACGCCGCCAGGAGACCGCAGAGGAAGGAGAGCGGATACTGCCCCATCTTCATACAGTCACCTTGTCTTTCAGCTTTTCAAATTTAGCATTGCCGATACCACGCACCTTTTTGATATCCTCGATTGTTTGAAAATCGCCGTTTGTTTCGCGGTATTCAATGATACGCGCAGACATGGCGGGGCCGATGCCGGGCAGTTCCTGCAGTTCCTTCTCGCTCGCCGTATTGAGATTGATCTGCCCTCCTGCAGTTTTCCCCACCGATGCATTTTTTACAGGTGTAGCATCTCGTCCAATGCGCTCCGGCACACGAACCTGCATACCATCCTCAAGGAGCGCCGCCATATTGACACGTTCGATATCCGCTGTCTCAATCACGCCCCCCACCGCATTTACCGCATCGGCAATGCGCTGCCCTTCCGTCAGGGTGACAAGCCCGGGCTTTTTCACCTCGCCTGTCACATAGACAACAACGGAGCGTGGCATAGAAGCCTTCTCACGCGTCCCCTCATCCAATGTGATTGCCTGTTGCCCCGCATAAGATCCGTACATCGTGCCGCCGAGAACCGCAAGTGCAATAACAAGAAGGATGAGGAGAGATTTTTTGAACATGGGCATAAGATTGTCCCCCCTCCACATACGGTGGCAATAAACAGATGAAAGCAATCGTCAGTAGACATTCCTTCCGCTGAAGATCTCGATCATCTCGCGGCGTAGACTAGTGCTGATGAGCAGACGCGTCTTCGGAGGAATCTCGTCAACATCTGTATTGAAGAGATAGTTCTGCAGCTGCGGCTCTTTGATGAGCATACGCGTGTGAAAAAGACTTGCCTGATAAAGGTTGATGTCCACGGCATCATACTCGTCCAAGGTCTCCTGCTTGATAAACTCCTGAATAGAGGTCATCTTGCTGTCCATAAAGAGCTTGCGCCCCTGCAGATCACGCGTGAATCCACGTACGCGATAATCCATCGTGATAATATCCGAGTCGAACTGACTGATGAGATAGTCAAGCGTCTGCAGCGGTGTGATTTCCCCACAGGTAGCCACGTCGATATCGACGCGGAACGTCGCAATGCTCGTATCGGGATGATACTCTGGGTAGGTATGCACGGTGACATGACTTTTGTCGAGATGTGCGAGGATGGTCTCCGACGTGGGCGGCTTTTCTTTTACAGGTTTCTTGCTGCCGGAGACGACCGCCGCCTCCTCCGCAATCAGCATCGTAACGCTTGCTCCCTGCGGCTCATAGTCCTGCTTGGCAATGTTGAGAATCCGTGCGCCGATCATATCCGTAACCTGCGAAAGAATCTTTGTGAGACGATCGGAATTATATTGTTCATCAATGTATTTAATATAATCCCGCTGTTCACGCGCCGATTTCGCATAGCAAATATCATAGATATTGAAGCTCAACGCCTTCGTGAGGTTGTTAAACCCATATAATTTCAGCTTCCCATCCAATGCCGGAGTTCCTTCCTTTCTCTCTGTGACGCATAGAATCGTCATGATATACTTTATTTTTTATTATTTATCGTATTTTTTAGTTATTTAATATTATTTATTTCAATCGCTTTTGGAGTGACTTTTTTTCCAGTCTTTAATCCAATCCAGACGTTCTCGAAAGCGGCTTTCCATCCCCTGCTCGGTCGGATGATAGTATGTTTTTCCGACAAGACTGTCCGGCATACACTGCATATTCGTGATATGCTCCTCCGTGTCATGTGCGTATTGATAGCCCTTCCCGTAGTCGAGATCCTTCATGAGCTTGGTCGGCGCATTCCGAATAACGAGCGGAACGGGTTCGGCCAACATACTCCGCGCATCTGCAGCGGCGGTTAGGTATGCCGTCTCCATCGCATTGGACTTCGGCGCAAGAGATAGGTAGATCACCGCCTCAGTCAAATGAACGTTGCACTCGGGGAATCCGATGTAGTGACAGGCTTGATATGCCGCAACAGCAAGCTCAAGTGCTCTCGGATCGGCAAGCCCGACATCTTCCGCCGCAAAGCGCGCCACACGCCGTGCGACATAGAGGGGGTCCTCCCCTGCCTCAAGCATCCGCGCAAGCCAGTAGACCGCCGCATCGGGATCTGAGTTGCGCATCGACTTGTGCAGTGCCGAGATGAGATTATAGTGCTCCTCACCGCTCTTATCGTAAAGAAGGGATTTCCGCGAAATACATTGGGCGAGATTTTCCTCCGTCACATAGATCTCTCCATCGCGCTCCTCTGCATTCAGGACGATCATCTCAAGTGTGGAGAGTGCGCTCCGCGCGTCGCCGTTTGCAAAGGTGGCAATCGCTGCCAGTCCGTCCTCAGAGAGATGAATACGCTGACCTCCAAGCCCACGCTCGGAGGATATCGCATGGCGGAGCAGGCGCCCGATGTCCTCCGTATTCAGCCCTTGCAGGACAAAGACACGACAGCGCGACAGGAGAGCACTGTTGATCTCGAACGAAGGATTCTCCGTCGTTGCTCCGATCAGCACAATGCTGCCCTTTTCGACAAATGGCAGAAAGGCATCCTGCTGTGCCTTGTTGAAGCGGTGAATCTCATCGACAAAGACAATGATGCGCTCGCCGTACATACGGCGGCGGTCCGCCTCCTGCATAACCATACGAATATCCTTGATCCCGCTCGTCACCGCAGAGAAATTGATGAACTTCGCCTGTGTTTGCGCCGCAATGATTTGTGCGAGCGTTGTCTTGCCAACGCCTGGAGGTCCCCAGAAAATCATAGAGGTGATATGATCGCTCTCGATTAGGCGGCGCAATACCTTCCCCTTACCAAGGAGGTGTTCCTGTCCAACAAATTCTTCGAGCGAACGTGGACGAACGCGCTCCGCAAGCGGCTGATATGCAGCATGCTCAAAGAGTCCGCCCTGTTCGTCCATTACTGCGCTCACCTCCTATACGCGTAAGAATCGCTGAGTTTTATCAGTGCTTCCCATATTTTCTCATAATGAATTATCGCATAAAAGTGGAACTTAGGCAACAGAAAAAGATCGATAAATCTACTTATCTATATTCTATCGCTTTTTCTCGATTCACACAAGAAAAATGGGATTGCTGCACAAAAGATGTTCTGTGCGGAAATTCTATTTTGCGAATAAACGTACTTTGAATGTGAGATGTGCCCCTTTGCAATGCGGCGATTTTGTGATACACTTTAGTTGATCCATAGCGGCTCTCCTTTGGTAGATTGGTCTGTTCAATCCTATTTTACCACAAGGCTTCCGCTATGGACTTTTTATATGTGCAACTTGATTTTACAATCTACCGATAATAAAAAATCCCCCGCACTGACGGGGGATTCTGTGATTTACAAAATAAAGCGAGATACATCGTGATCACCAGCAATATCCGCAAGACAACGATCCACATAGGCACTGTCGATGACGATGTCCTTCTCTTCAAGGTCGGGGGCATCGTAGGACAGCTCCTCAAGTAATTTTTCCAAAAGAGTATAGAGTCGGCGTGCGCCAATGTCCTCGGTCTGCTCATTGACGGTCTCCGCGAGTTCGGCAAGCCGACTGACGGCGTCGTCCGCGAAGCGGAGGGAGATTCCTTCGACACCGAGGAGTGCGCTGTACTGCTTGATGAGCGCGTTTTTCGGCTCCGTAAGGATGCGCTCGAAGTCCTCCTTGACGAGCGACTTCAGCTCCACGCGAATAGGAAAACGCCCCTGCAGCTCCGGGATCAGGTCGGAGGGCTTTGCCGTGTGGAACGCTCCTGCCGCGATGAAGAGGACGTGGTCGGTCTTTACGGGACCGTACTTTGTCATGACGGTCGAGCCCTCGACGATGGGCAGAATATCGCGCTGCACGCCCTCACGTGAGATGTCCGCACCTGCGCTGCGTCCATTGCTGACAGCTACCTTGTCGATCTCATCGAGGAAAACAATGCCGCTATATTCGGCCGTATGCACCGCCTCCTCGGCGACTGCGTCCATGTCGACAAGCTTGTCCGCCTCCTCCGCCGCAAAGATCTTGCGTGCCTGATCAACTGTGACCTTGCGCTTGCGGCGATTCTTTGGAACGAGTTTGCCGATCATGGATTGGAGGTTGTCGCTCATCCCCTCAAGCGACGAGCCGGAGAACATATTGCCGGCAGGACGCGCCGACTCCTCCACCTCGATCTCGATGACATCGTTTTCTAGTTCGCCCCTCTGTAGGCGCTTACGTACCCACTCACGCCCCGCCTGATACTTCGGCGGTTCCTCGGTCTCCTGTTTCTCCTCCGTATCCGAGGAGAAAATGCTGCTGAGGGGATTGGCTGTTTTTTTTGCCGGAGGGACAAAGACATCAATGAGGCGTTCCTCGGCATTCTCCTTCGCCTTTTCCTGCACCTCGTCAATTTTCTGCTGACGCACCATGCGCACGGAGGTCTCGACAAGGTCACGCACGATGGACTCGACATCGCGCCCGACGTAGCCGACCTCTGTGAACTTCGTCGCCTCAACCTTGAGGAACGGTGCATGCACGAGACGCGCAAGACGGCGTGCGATCTCGGTCTTGCCGACACCGGTCGAGCCGATCATCAGGATGTTCTTCGGAATGACATCCTCACGCATCTCATCGTCGAGCTGACGGCTGCGCCAGCGGTTGCGGAGTGCAATGGCGACGGAGCGCTTTGCTTCATGCTGTCCCACAATGTATTTGTCCAGCTCGGCAACAATCTCGCGCGGGGTCTGTTCATTGACTCCGATTTGACTCATGATTCCAGTACCTCCACCGTGATGTTATGATTGGTATAGACGCAGATATCCGCTGCGATCGACAGGGATTCCCTCGCGATCTCAGATGCGTCCATCGTGCTGTGAGCGGTGAGTGCACGCGCTGCGGCGAGTGCAAAGAAGCCGCCCGAGCCGATTGCGGTACAGTCTCCGTCAGGCTCAATGACCTCACCGTTTCCGGAGATCATGAGAATGCCTTCCTTGTCCGCGACCAGCAACAGTGCCTCAAGCTTGCGCAGTACCTTGTCCGTGCGCCAGTCCTTTGCAAGCTCGACAGCGGCACGCTGCAGATTCCCACTGTAGGATTCGAGTTTGACCTCGAATTTCTCAAACAGGGTAAATGCATCCGCGACCGAACCCGCAAATCCCGCGAGGATCTTTCCATGATAGAGACGGCGTACCTTACGTGCGTTTGCCTTCATAATCGCGCGTTCCCCAAAGGTCACTTGTCCGTCGCCCGCAATGGCTACCTTGTTTCCCTTCTTGACTGCGACAATGGTTGTTGCATGAAATGTCATACTGTGCATAGTCCTTTCATATGCTCTGCCTGAAATCTTGCGAGTGCTGTCAACGCACGCTCCGCAAGCATCCGTTTTTTCTCCGGCTTACGCATACGGCGTGGCGGATTCTCGATCGGAGGGAGAAGCCCAAAGTTGATGTTCATCGGTTGAAAATGGGCGGGATCACATGAGGTGATATAGTGTGCAAGTGCTCCATGACAGGTTGTCTTCGGGAACACAAGCGGCTCCTCGTCTGCCGCAAGCCGTGCGGCATTCACACCCGCCGTCAGACCGGATGCCGCCGACTCGACATAGCCCTCCACCCCCGTCATCTGCCCCGCAAAGAACAAGGCAGCGTTCGTCTGTGTCTGAAAGGTTGGGCGCAGATGTCGCGGAGCGTTGATGAAGCTGTTGCGGTGCATCACGCCGTAGCGCAGAAACTCCGCATGTGTAAGCCCCGGAATCATCCGAAAAACGCGCTGCTGCTCGCCCCATTTCAGCCGTGTCTGGAAGCCGACGATGTTGTAAATCGTGCCCTCGGTGTTGTCCTGCCGCAGCTGGACAACAGCGTGCGGGCGTATGCCCGTCTCGGGGTGCTCAAGCCCCATGGGTTTGAGAGGGCCGTAGAGCAGAGTATTCTTTCCACGCGATGCCATGACCTCGACGGGCATACACCCCTCAAAGAAGATCTCCTTTTCAAAGGCGTGTGCCTGCATCGTCTCTGCTGTGGTGAGTGCCGTGTAGAATGCCTCATACTGCTCCTCGTCCATCGGGCAATTGATGTATGCCGCCGTGCCCTTCCCATATCGTGAGGCACGGTAGGCAGTACTCATGTCAATGCTTGCAAAACTCACGAGCGGTGCTGCTGCATCATAAAAATAGAGGGAATCGTTACCGAGGAGGGCGGCGATTCCATCAGCAAGCGCCCCATCGGTCAGCGGGCCCGAGGCAATGATAACGATCTTGTCATCCGTCTGTGGGATCTCCGTGATCTCTTCATGATGTACTGTGATATTCGGATGTGCCTGAATGCGCGCTGTGACATAATCGCTGAACTTCGTGCGATCCACAGCGAGTGCTCCGCCTGCAGGGACAGTGGTTACATCCGCAGCCTCCATGATGAGCGAGCCGAACCGGCGCATCTCCTCCTTGAGGACACCGACGGCGTTCTCAAGTCCCGCACCGCGCAGGGAGTTACTGCACACGAGTTCGGCAAATCTATTCGTTTGGTGGGCGGGCGATCTGCGCAGGGGGCGCATTTCGCAGAGCTCGACCGTCGCACCTGCTTCGGCGGTCTGCCATGCTGCCTCGCATCCCGCGAGTCCGGCACCGACGACGATGATCTTTCTCATGCGTGCGTCCCCTTGCGGCGTGTAGACTTCTTCTTTGCAGCGGGTGGTGCGGCGGGGGCTTTTTTTGCCGCCTGTGCACGCTCTTTCTGGCGCGCCAGCTCCTTCTCAATGGGGCTGCCAATGCGTGAGGAGCACGCTTCGTTGCTGCAATAGAGGATGTTTCGCCCTGTACGGTAGCGGTGTTTCTGCATGAATGAACCACATACCTTACATTTTTCCTGCTGTGGCTCATCCCACGTTGTATAGTCACAGTCTGGATAGTGATCACAGCCGAAGAAGGCGCGTCCGCGTCGACTCTTGCGCTCAACGATCTTGCCGCCGCATTTCGGACAGGCAACTCCCGTATCGCGCAGAAGTGGCTTTGCATTGCGGCAGTCGGGGAAGCCGGGGCAAGCGAGGAACTTACCGAATCGCCCCTGCTTGACCACCATCATACGCCCGCATTTATCGCAGGGGATGTCCGTGACCTCGTCGGGAATCTCGACCTCGCCGATGACATCTTCCGCCTTTTTCAACGTCTCCTCGAACGGATCGTAGAATTTACGGAGGAGGGTATTCTTATTGAGCGTGCCGTCCGCGACCTCATCCAGCTCCCCTTCAAGATTCGCCGTGAACTTTACATCCACGATGTCCTTGAAATATTCCTCAAGCATATCGGTCACAATGAAGCCGAGCTCCGTCGGGCGGAACTGCTTTTCACGCCGCTCCACATAGCCGCGCTTCTGAATGGTCTCGATGATCGGCGCATAGGTGCTTGGGCGACCGATCCCCATATCCTCAAGTGTTTTAACAATGGACGCATCGTTATAGCGCGGCGGCGGCTCGGTAAAGTGCTGTTCGGGCTTCAGCGCAGAGAGTGCGAGAGCTTCTCCCGCCGCAAGTTCCGGCAGGATGGTATCCTTCTCCTTCTTCGCAATCTCTGCACCTACATAGACGGCAGTGTAGCCCTTGAACCTAAGCTTTGAGCCGTGTGCACGCAGCTGATAGTCCCCCGCCGCAATCTTCGCAGCAATTGTATCGTAGACGGCGGCGGACATCTGGCTCGCCGCAAAGCGCTGCCAAATGAGCGTGTAGAGGCGCTGTTGGTCGCGGTTCAGATACTGCTCTACCTCACTCGGGGTTCGCAGAATGCTCGTCGGGCGAATCGCCTCATGCGCATCCTGCGCCTTCTTGCCCATTGCATAGATGGTGGGACGCGTCGGGATATAGTCCTTGCCGTATTCCTCGCTGAGAAAGCTCCGCGCCTCGTCGATGGCAAGATTTGAAATGCGTGTCGAGTCGGTTCGCATATAGGTGATGAGACCTGTAGATCCATGCCGCCCTAAGGCAATGCCCTCATAGAGCTGCTGAGCGATCATCATCGTCCGTCCCGAGGTAAAACCGAGCTTGCGCGCCGCATCCTGCTGGAGGGAGCTGGTTGTAAACGGCGGTGCAGGTTTTTTGCGGCGTTCGCTGTGCTTCACTTCCTTGACGATAAACTCCTGCCGTGCGAGATCGTCAGTCAGCTGCTTCGTCTCTTCCTCGCTGCGCAGCGTGAGTTTCTTTCCGCGCACATGGGTGACATCTGCCATGAACGCATTCTTTCCCTTTTTCAGCTTCGCCTCAACCGTCCAGTACTCCTCAGACCGGAATGCCTCGATCTCACGCTCCCGATCACAGATCAGACGTACGGTCACAGACTGCACGCGCCCCGCAGACAGCCCCTTGCGAACCTTGCGCCAAAGGAGCGGCGAGAGCTTGTAGCCGACGATGCGGTCGAGCATGCGGCGTGCCTGCTGCGCATCTACCTGTTCCATGTGAATGGGGCGCGGATGCTGCACCGCCTCCTCAATCGCCGGCTTTGTGATCTCATGGAAAACAATGCGGCAGTCATCATTCGGGTTGACCCCAAGGATGTGCGCCAAATGCCACGCGATCGCCTCCCCCTCACGGTCGGGATCGCTCGCAAGATAGATCTTGTCCGCATTCTTCGCATCTTTTTTGAGCGCACGAATGAGCTCGCCTTTACCGCGTACATTGATGTATTTCGGCGAAAATTCATTGTCGACATCGATGCCGAACTGGCTCTTCGGAAGATCGCGCAGATGTCCCATGGAAGCTCTGACAATATAGTTCTTTCCGAGATGCCGCTCGATGGTCTTTGCCTTGGCCGGAGACTCTACAATCACAAGCGTTTTGGGCAATACTTTTTTTCCGTTGTCTTTGTGTTTTTGGAGCTTTTTGTTTTCGATGTTTTCGTTTTGGATGCAGATTTCAGCGTAACCAATCCGTCAGTTCCTTTCAGCGCGCCGATAGGCGTGCATTTCATTCTCTGTAATAATTCCCTTGAGCTGCATTTGCAGCAGGCGCAGTGGGATATTTGCCCCATCGTGCTCCGGCATACTATCCAGGATCTCATCCATGCTCAGTGCATAATCGAAGGACAATACTTGATAAATACGGGCTTCTTCCGGTGTCAGTTGTTCGCGCGCGGAACGACGCGGGGGTTCAACCAAACGCATCTCCTCAAGGATCTCCTGCGGAGACTCGACCAACCGCGCCCCCGCGCGGATGAGGTTGTGACAGCCGCCGCTCTGTGGTGAGTAGATGCTCCCCGGAACTGCGTACACGTCCCGCCCCTCGCTGAGTGCCATCTCTGCTGTGATGAGCGAGCCACTGCGCTGTGCCGCCTCGATGACAAGTGTTCCCTCGGAGAGCCCGCTGATGATTCGATTCCGCGCAGGAAAAAAGACGGGCAGCGGCTGTGTGCCCGGCGCATACTCGGAGATGACCGCGCCGCCCATCTCGACGATCTGTGCAAGCAGACGGTGATTCTCAGACGGGTAGGCAATGTCCACGCCGCAGCCAAGGACGGCGACCGTTCGCCCGCCGCGCAGTGCACCGCGATGTGCACGCGTATCAATGCCGCGTGCCGCACCGCTTACAACGGTGACCCCTGCCGCCGCAAGACGCTCGGCAAACTCCATTGCTGCAGCCTCTCCATAGGCGGTAAATTTACGCGCTCCGACCATGCTGATCCGGCGTGCATCTGGGACGAGTGTTCCACGATAATAGAGGACGAGCGGCGGATCAAAGATTTCACGCAGAACAACAGGATAATCCGCATCGTCGATCGTAATGAGCCCCATGTTCAGCCGCGTACAATCCTCCCTGATCTGCGCGGGCAGTTCAGGGTGCATCGCACTGTGACGGGCAAGTGCCTCGGCAAACGCTTCCGTGAGCGCACCTGTTTCTCGGAGATCTCCCACATTCATCAACCAAATCGTACGCATGTCCGATACGGTGGCACACAGGCGACGCATTCGGACACTTCCCATTTGGCGGCACTGCAGGAGTGCGGCTAAATACCATCGATCTTCCATGACTGCACGCTCCCCATATTACATAAATTTATAGCAGATTGCAACCGGCAGGAATATTTTCTATTTAATGTAGTACATTTATCGTGGGAAGAGTTCGTCACCGAACACATAGTATAGCATGAGGAAGATGAGAAGGCAAAGAAATAGATCGGACATTGTCTCCTCCTATGAAAAAAGAGGGGCTATGCCCCTCCCAAGATTCTGTATCATCACATAATGCGACGTGCTCCGATATAGCAGGCCCCCCAGTAGCCGCCATACAGGTTGTCAATCGCAACACCACGACTCGACGAGGCGTTGATGAAGTTGCCGTTGCCGAGATAGATGCCGACATGCGAAGGACCATACTCATACGTCGAGAAGAAGACGAGATCACCGGGAACCATCTCCGACGACGAGACAGGATAGCCAACATCGTACTGTGCATCTGCCGTGCGCGGAAGATAGATGCCCGCATTGGCAAACACGTAGCGCACAAAGCCCGAGCAGTCAAAGCCGGAAGGCGTTGTGCCACCGAAGGAATACGGAACCCCAATGTACTGCATGGAGTCTGAGATCACGCGGCGAACGATGTAGTTCGAACCGCGGCTGACCTGCGGCATGGTTTTCCCAAGAAGTGCTTGATATGTCGTTGGACCGACCATCCCATCGACTGTGAGCCCCTGCGACGCCTGGAAATCCTTGACAGCCTCTGCCGTTGCAGGTCCAAAATCACCGTCAGCGACAACGTCATAACCAAAGCTGGACAGCTGCCCTTGAATTTCAGCTACGTCCGTTCCCTGATCGCCAAGCTGGAATGACTCTGCGCTCGCAATGGATGCGGAGCAGAGAAGCATTGCGGATAATGCAAGAATCTTAATTTTCTTTCGCAAGCAAACACTTCCTTCCACGGATGCCCGGGGAAACCCTGAGCACAATAAATGCTTTTTCATAGCATTGATGTGAGAAACCAATAAGCCGAGTTCTGTGCCGTCCAAAGGACGGTGACAATCATTTATCTGGGACACCCGTTGCCGGATGCCTCAAGCGACACTACCCGGAAGGTCGACGGGCCGCCTTAGCCCTTCCCTATTTGGTCTTGCTCCGTGTGGGGTTTACCCAAGCCAGCCAGTCACCCGACTGCTGGTGCGCTCTTACCGCACCTTTCCACCCTTACCGATCGAAGATCGGCGGTATAAATTTCTATGGCACTGTCCCTAAGGTTGCCCTCGCCGGACGTTATCCGGCACACTGCCCTGTGGAGCTCGGACTTTCCTCGCCCATAGATGGACGCGATTGTCTCGGTTTCTCATACCAACGCGAAGATTATACCACATATGGGGTGCAGGTGTCAAAATTCACCCTAGCCCTTGTACGGTATAGGCCGAGATGAATCCTTACGAACATGAAATCCTTTTTGTGAGAAATTTTTTCATAAAGCCATGTCATTTCCACGCCTTTGCTATAATTTCGGCGATATTGGAACAATGATTTTCATGCAAGTAATATCCAAGGCCGTCACAAATCTTCATCGTGACGGTGGGATCGACAAAGTTTGCCGTCCCAACGGCGACAGCAGATGCGCCTGCGAGAAAGAACTGGACGGCATCCTCCCACGAGGAAATTCCGCCCATCCCGATCACGGGAACGTGGACAACATGCGCCACGTCCCAGACCATACGCACGGCAACGGGTTTTACAGCGGGTCCCGAAAGCCCTCCCGTTCTGTTGCCGAGAACTGGGCAGCGGCGATGGATGTCGATTTGCATTCCGACGAGCGTATTGATGAGCGAGATCGCATCTGCCCCCGCCTCCTCGACGGCAAGTGCCATCTCCGTAATGCTCGTGACATTCGGCGAGAGTTTTGCAATGACAGGTTTTTCGGATGCCGACACCACCGCACGCACAACATCTGCCGCCGCACGCGGGTCTGTGCCAAAGACGATGCCCCCCTCCCTGACGTTCGGGCAGGAGATGTTGATCTCAAGCGCAGCAACGCCATCAACATTCAGACGTTCGGCGATTTCCGCGTAATCCTCGACAGAACTTCCCGAAATATTGACGATCACATTCATACCGTACGGTTGGATACGTGGCAGGATTTCCGTCAGGAAGTGCTCTACCCCTGGATTTTCAAGTCCGATGCAGTTCAGCATTCCCTGCGGTGTCTCTGCAATGCGTACGCCATCGTTTCCTCGACGAGGGGCGAGCGTCGTCCCCTTGACCATGACACCGCCGAGACGTGCCAGATCGACACAGTCCGCGAACTCCTCGCCGAAGCCAAACGTCCCCGATGCTGTGAGGACGGGGGTTCTCATCTCGATGCCGGCGATATTCGTACGCAGGAGGTCATCATACGGATATTTTGCTGTACTAGGAGGCATAGTACACCTCCCCCGCCGGAAAGACAGGGCCGTCTTTGCAGACCTTACGTCGCCCGCTCTTTGTATCCACAGCGCAGGACAGGCACGCGCCAAGCCCGCACGCCATGCGCTTTTCAAGCGAAACCTCGCAGGGAATCCCG
Source organism: Centipeda infelix ATCC 43532 (assembly GCF_000234095.1). Classification (GTDB taxonomy): domain Bacteria; phylum Bacillota; class Negativicutes; order Selenomonadales; family Selenomonadaceae; genus Centipeda; species Centipeda infelix. The sequence continues at coordinate 266,350 of NZ_JH376797.1, read as the reverse complement.
TATTTGCTTGCAATATCGGCGACGCGCTCCATCATGACGGGAGGGCCGCAGACCGCAACGCCGTCATAACTGCCATCCGCAAGAAGTCTCGGCAGAAGTGTTGTCACAAATCCCTGTGTTCCATATGAGCCATCGTCCGTCGTGATGAAGCATTCGCGCACATGGGGATGATAAATTTCTTCCCAGAAAACTTCTTCCTTTGTGCGCCCCCCCATCAGAACGGAGACATTCGGGTGCGCCGTCGCAAAGAAGAGCAGCGGCGTAAGCCCCATGCCCCCGCCGACAAGGAGCGGATGTTTGAGCGCAGTATTGAATCCATGCCCAAGAGGGCCAAGGACGGAGACGAGTGTTCCTGCCACACCATTCGCAAGTCCCCTCGTTCCGCGCCCCACCTGTCGATAGATGAGGCGAATCCACCCCTCTGTGCGCGAGACTTCCGCAATGCCGAGCGGACGGCGCAAAAATCCCGCATCCGCCGGTACGGAAACCTGTACGAACTGCCCCGGCAAGGATGTCTGTGCAATCTGGGGAGCGGTGAGCGTCAGAATATCGACGCCCGAAATCGGTGCTTCGTGCGAAAGAATCCGTGCCTCCTCGATTACCTTAGGCAAGGTCATCCCCTCCGCCAACATAGTCTTGTAATGCGAGTGTATAGACAAGACGACGATTGCGCATAAACTCAAGCACGCGCAGCACCTCCCATGCCGTATCAAGTGAGGTAAGGCAGGCGATGCCATGCTCCACGGTGGCGCGGCGAATCTTGAAGCCGTCGCGTGCGGAGTGTTTTCCTTGCGTCAGCGTGTTGATCACCATGTTGATCTTGCCACTCTTAATCATCTCAATGATGTCCGAGCTGCGCTCATGCACCTTGCCGACCACCTCCACGTCAATGCCGAGGGATGCGATCGCCTTTGCCGTGCCCTCCGTCGCCACAATGTCAAAGTTGAACTCGGAGAATGCCTTTGCGAGCTGCTTGAGCTCCTCCTTGTCCTTGTTCGCAACGGTAAATAGCAGGCAGCCCTTTGTCGGGATGTTCAACCCCGAGCCGACAATCGCCTTATAGAGGGCCCGCGCATAGTGATAGTCCAGCCCCATGACCTCACCCGTCGACTTCATTTCAGGGCCGAGCGAGATGTCGACATCCGTCATCTTTGCAAAGGAGAAGACGGGAGCTTTGACCGCAACATAGGGACGCGGCGGAATCAGCCCTGAGTGGAAGCCGAGTTCTCTTAGCGTCGCCCCCATCGCCACCTGCGTCGCAACACCGACCATGTTGACGTTTGTGATCTTGGAGAGGAACGGTACGGTACGGCTCGAACGCGGATTGACCTCGATGATAAAGACCTCATCACGTGCGACAACGAACTGGATGTTGAGCAGGCCCTTGACATGGAGCGCGACGGCAAGCCGTTTCGTATAGTCGATGATGGTGTAGATCACACGCGCGGGCAGCGTCTGCGGCGGATAGACTGCGATGCTGTCGCCTGAGTGGACGCCGGCACGCTCGATATGCTCCATAATTCCGGGGATGACGACATCCACCCCATCGGAGATGGCATCGACCTCGACCTCGGTTCCCTGCATATAGCGGTCGACAAGCACGGGATGATCGGGCGTGACCTTGACCGCACGGCTCATATAATCGCGCAGTTCTTCCTCGTTATAGACAATCTCCATCGCACGCCCGCCAAGGACGTAAGAGGGACGCACCATGACGGGATAGCCGATGCGGTCTGCTCCCGCCACAGCGTCCGCGAGATTTGTCACACTGATCCCCTCGGGACGTGAAATCTCCGTCTGTGTCAGCACCTCGTCAAAACGCTCACGGTCCTCGGAGCGGTCGATATCGTTGACAGATGTTCCATAGACGCGGAGCCCTGCACGTTCAAGTTCCGCCGCGAGATTGATCGCGGTCTGTCCGCCAAACTGAACAATAACGCCGTCCGGTTTCTCCTTGTCAGCAATGTTCAGCACATCCTCGACCGTCAGTGGTTCGAAGTAGAGACGGTCGGAGATGTCAAAATCCGTACTGACCGTCTCGGGGTTGTTGTTGATGATGATCGCCTCGATGCCCATCTCGCGCAGTGCCCAGACCGAATGCACGGAGCAGTAGTCAAACTCGACTCCCTGCCCGATACGGATGGGCCCCGAGCCGAGTACGATCACCTTTTTCCGATGGGAGACAGCAACCTCGTCCTCCGTGCCATGGAACGTGGAGTAATAGTACGGTGTCATTGCCTCGAACTCGGCAGCACAGGTATCCACCATCTTGTAGCATGGCAGGATGTTGTGCGTGCGCCGCATCGTGCGAATCTCATCGCGTGTCTTCTTCGTGAGCTCGGCGATGGAGACATCGGCAAGCCCCACCCACTTCGCTGCTGCAAGCAGCTTCGGTGTGAGCGGCGAGGCGGCAAGCTGATTCTCCACATCCGTGATGTGCTTGAGCTTGTGGATAAACCATTTATCCACCTTCGTGATATCCGAGATGACATCAACGGACAGCTTACCGCGTCGCAGAGCTTCGGCAATAACAAAGATGCGCTCGTCATTGACAAGTGCGAGCTGCTTTTCCACGCGCTCATCGTCCCACGTAGCAAAGCGGTCGATGTAGAGACGGTTCACGCCGATCTCAAGCGAACGCACTGCCTTGAGAATTGCCCCCTCAAAGCTGCGATCAATCGACATAACCTCGCCCGTTGCCTTCATCTGTGTGCCAAGTGTATGGTCTGCGTAGATAAATTTATCAAACGGCCAGCGTGGGAACTTCACCACACAGTAGTCAATCGTAGGCTCAAAGCATGCCTTCGTCTTTTTTGTGACCGAGTTAACAATCTCGTCCAGTGTGTATCCGATCGCAATCTTTGAGGACACCTTTGCAATCGGATACCCTGTCGCTTTGGACGCAAGTGCCGAGGAGCGGCTGACGCGCGGGTTGACCTCAATGACATAGTATTTGTTGCTCTTTGTGTCGAGTGCATACTGCGCATTGCAACCACCCTCGATGCCGAGTTCGCGGATGATGCGAATGCTCGCACTGCGGAGCATTTGATACTCGTGATCCGTCAGTGTCTGTGCAGGAGCAACAACAATGCTATCACCTGTATGAACGCCAACGGGGTCAAAGTTCTCCATACTGCAAACAGTGATGCAGTTGTCATTGCTGTCACGAATGACCTCAAACTCGATTTCCTTCCATCCGGCGACGCTGCGCTCGATGAGTACCTGACCGATCATCGAATAGTTGAGCCCCTTGATGACCGTCGCAATGAGCTCTTCCTCATTCTCGGCAATTCCACCGCCTGTACCACCCATCGTATACGCGGGGCGTACAATGACGGGATATCCAATTGATTTTGCAAATTCGACGGCTGCATGGACATCCTCAACGATTGTGCTCTCGGGAATTGGCTCGCCGAGTTTTTCCATCGTTTCTTTGAATCGCTCCCGATCCTCCGCCTTTTCGATTGCCTCGAGTGAAGTTCCGAGCAGTTCCACGCCATGCTGCGCGAGAACGCCCTTCTCGGCAAGCTGTACGGCGAGGTTCAGCCCCGCCTGTCCGCCAAGCGTCGCCAGGAGACCATCGGGCTTTTCCTTAGCAATGATCTCCTCAAGAAACTCCGGCGTCAGCGGCTCGATGTAGACACGGTCTGCAATATTCGAATCCGTCATAATGGTCGCGGGGTTGCTGTTGACAAGCACAACCTCAAGACCATCTTCCCTCAGTGCACGGCACGCCTGCGAGCCCGCATAGTCAAATTCTGCTGCCTGTCCGATGATGATAGGGCCGGAGCCGATGACCATGACCTTCTTCAAATTTTCCTTGCGCGGCATACGTCACTCCCCCTTCATCAGATTCCAAAACTCATCAAAGAGATACATATTGTCGTCCGGTCCCGGCGCAGCTTCCGGATGATACTGCACGGAGAAGATCGGCAGCGATGTATGACGCAGTCCCTCAATCGTATCGTCGTTGACATTTGTATGTGTAACAACAAGTGGTGTGCCCGAAAGTGAGGCAGGATCGACCGCATAGCCGTGGTTCTGTGCAGAGATGTGCACCTTGCCCATCTTGAGATTCTTGACGGGCTGATTGCCGCCGCGATGTCCGAACTTCATCTTGTACGTCTTAGCACCAAACGCAAGCGCGAGCAGCTGATGTCCGAGACAGATGCCGAAGATCGGCTTCTTTTCCGCGAGCTTACGGATTTCCTCCACAATCTCCGGCACATCCGTCGGGTCGCCGGGACCGTTCGAGAGGAACACTCCGTCAGGGTTCAGTGCAAGCACCTCTTCTGCACTGGTCTGCGCAGGTACAACCGTAACTTTTGCTCCGATCCGATTGATGTTATGTAGAATACTGCGCTTCACACCAAAATCCATTGCCACAATATGCGGTGCATCGGGCATTTCTGTCTCAAGTGTGTAGACCTCGGGGGTCGTAACGATTTCCACGACGTTGCGCGGAAGTTCCTCCGTCTGCAATGCTGCAATCTCGCGCTCCCCCAGATCTGCGGGAACGATTACGCCCTTCATGGCACCCGCAGAGCGGATGTGACGCGTGATGGCACGCGTATCCACATTGTAAAGGCATGGGATCTTGTGCTCGGTCAGGAAGTCCGTCAGGCTCTCCTCTGACTGCCAGTTGTTCGGCGCGTCACAGAGTTCGCCGATGACGAAACCGCGTACAAAAGACTGGCGCGACTGCATGAACTTCGCCGCCGCACCGTAGTTACCGATCAGCGGATACGTCATCGTGAGAATCTGTCCGCAGAACGAAGGATCGGTCAGGCTCTCCTGATATCCCGTCATCGTCGTGGTAAACACAACCTCACCCACGGCTGTTGTATCACTGCATAACAGTTCACCTGTGTAGATTGAACCGTCCTCCAGTATCAGTTTCCCTTTCATACTACTATGACCCCATCCTTCATAACAATCTTGCCATCAACCACGGTGAGCACCGCTTTTCCCTTGAGTTGCCGTCCGTTGAACGGAGAGTGTCTGCCCCGCGTATAGAACTTGTTCACGTCAACTGTCCATTGGAGATCGGGATCGATCACCGTGACATCGGCAGGCGCACCCTCACTGAGTGTGCCTGCGTTCAGCTTGAAGACGCGCGCGGGGCCGTAAGTCATGCGTTCGATCAGTGTCTCAAGCGGGATTTTCCCTGTGTGAACGAGGTCGGTCAGCAGTACGCCAAGTGCTGTCTCAAGCCCTGGGAATCCACTTGGCGCATAGATGTACTCACGATCTTTCTCCTCGGGTGCGTGCGGCGAGTGGTCGGTAACGACCATTTCAATCGTTCCGTCGAGCAGCCCTGCGACCATCGCCTCGACATCCCTTTCCGTGCGCAGCGGTGGATTCACCTTCGTCGAGCTGTCGCGTGGGTCTACACATTCATCCGTCAGTGTCAGATGATGCGGTGTGACCTCCGTTGTCGCACGCACACCGCGCGTCTTTGCCTCGCGGACAAGCTGCACGGCGCGCCCCGAGCTGATGTGTGCAACGTGCACATGCGCACCTGCGTACTCCGCGAGCATGACATCACGCGCGACGGCAATGTCCTCCGCCACAATCGGACGCCCTTTGATGCCGAGCATCGCACTGCGATGTCCCTCGTTCATCGCGCCATCCTCGACGAGGGAGGTGTCCTCCTCATGATTGATGATGGCCTTGTCAAAGGGAACGAGGTAGTCATACGCACTGAGCAGCACCTTTGCCGACGGATCATAATGACCGTCGTCCGAGAACGCAACCGCCCCCGCTTCGACCATATCGCCAAGCTCCGCAAGTTCCTTGCCTTCCTGATTCTTCGTCACCGCACCGATGATGCGGATATGGATGACGGCAGCATCCTCCGCGCGTTTGATGAGGCTCGTAATGAGTGCCGCATCATCCACGACGGGACGCGTATTCGGCATCGTTGCAATCGTCGTATAGCCGCCCGCCGCACCTGCACGTGAACCGGAGGCAAAGTCCTCCTTCGCCTCCTGTCCAGGCTCACGCAGATGCGTGTGCATATCAATCAAGCCGGGTGCGACAATCTTGCCGGAGGCATCATAGACCTCGGCACCATCTGCACCCAGATCTTTCCCAACCTGACGGATGACACCGTCCGCAATGAGGACATCACAGATTTCATCTCGCTGTGCGGCGGGGTCAATCACCCGACCGCCCTTCAAAATCAATGCGCTCATCAGGCTTTCCCTCCCATCAGAACCAATGTGAAGAGTGCCATGCGGATGGCAACTCCGTTTTTCACTTCTTCCTGAATCCGTGACTGCACGCCGTACGCAACGGACTCCGAGATTTCCCACCCCTTGTTCATGGGGCCGGGGTGAAGAACAAGCGCATCGTTTGCCAGTGCCAGACGCTCCTCATTCAGCCCATAGATGCGTGCATACTCACGTGTCGACGGGAACAGTCCGCCCTTCATGCGTTCGAGTTGGATGCGCAGCACCTCAATGACATCTGCACCCTCGACCGCGTCCTCGATGCGGTCATGGATGGTGATGCCCTCCTCCTCATGCAGAAAGCGCGGCAGGAGAGGACGCGGCCCCGCAATATGTATGTCCATGCCCATCTTGCGCATGCCCTGAATATCCGAGCGTGCAACACGACTGTGCAGCACATCCCCGAGAATGGCGATCTTCAGCCCCGCGAGCTTTCCCTTGTTCTCCTCGATTGTATAGAGGTTGAGCAGTCCCTGTGAGGGATGTGCATGTGCGCCATCGCCCGCATTGATAATCACGGGAGAAACAGCATCGGCAGCATACGCGGCAGCGCCCTCCGCCTTGTGCCGCATGACGATTGCGTCCGTTCCCATCGCCTCAATCGTATAGAGCGTGTCACGCAGACTCTCTCCCTTCACGATACTGGACGCACTCGCCGTGATGTTCACGACATCCGCACCGAGATATTTCCCCGCGAGTTCAAACGACGTGCGCGTGCGTGTGCTCGGCTCGTAGAACAGCGTGACGATCGCCTTTCCCCTCAGTGCCGGCACCTTCTTGATGTCGCGGCCGACAATGTTCTTCATCTCGCGTGCCGTGTTCAGAACGAGACGAATCTCCTCCGCCGAAAAATCTTCGAGCGCAAGAACATCCCGTCCCTTGAGTGATAACTCCTGACTCATGTGCATCCCCTTTCACGCACTAAAAAAGCTTTCCAATGCCAAAAGAAAGGCGTAAGAAAGCTTTGCATTCTAAAATTGGATAGACGGATGGTGTTGTGTGTTTCATTGAAAACTCCCTTAAGGCCTCACAGGACCTCTTAAAAGGTGATATGTTCGGAAGCACTGCCACAGTGCCCTTTTATTTTTCTCATTATACCGTTTTCGAATACAAAAATCAACCGCTTGCATGGCGATCCAGCATTAGATTTTCTCCGCTAATCGTTCCGCGAGCAGGGTATAGCGGCGACGGGTGCGGTCATTGCTGACGGCGGAAAAGAGTGCCGTGCGGTCGCCGATGAGGATGACCCCCTTCTTCGCACGCGTGACGGCAGTGTAAAGGAGATTGCGCTGCAGCATAATGTGATGCGCACGCACAAGCGGGAGGATGATGATGTCGTACTCGCTGCCCTGGCTCTTGTGCACGCTCATCGCATAGGCAAGCGTGAGCGCACCGAACTCGTCCCGCGTATAGGGAATCTCCACATCCTCCGCAAATGCGACAACAAGGTGCTCCGAATCGATTTGGACAATGCGTCCGATGTCGCCGTTGAACACATTCTTCATATAGTCGTTGCGCGTCTGCATGACTTTGTCGCCGAGGCGGAATCCGACTGCCTCCGCCTTGTCTGCCGCAGGCGGATTCAGTGCCGCCTGCAAACTGCGGTTGAGCAGATCCACACCGCATGCCTCGCGCCGCATGGGCGAGAGCACCTGCAGATCCATGAGATCAGTGCCTGTGCGAATGAGCTGTGCGCAAATGGAAACAATCTGCGCGGCAGCATCCTCGCTCGATACTGCTGTGACGAATGAAAAATCCGCCTCCGTGAAGGATGGCACGCGGCCGGAGTTGATGGCGTGTGCATTGAGGACGATCGTGCCCGTATTGTTCTGACGGAAGATCTCGGTCAGACGGACGCTCGGAATGACACCCGAGCGCAGGATGTCCTTGAGCACGGAACCCGGACCGACGGCAGGGAGCTGATCCACATCGCCGACGAGGATGAGATGCGCCCCCGGGAGGACGGCGGTGAGGAGATGCTGCATGAGCACAATATCCATCATGGAGACCTCGTCCACAATGATGACATCGGCCTCAAGCTGCGTCTCTGCGTCACGCCCAAAGCGCATCTCGCCGTCCTCCCTGCCTTGCGCCTCAAGCATACGATGAACGGTCGCTGCAGGACATTCCGTCGCCTCCGCGAGACGCTTTGCCGCGCGTCCCGTCGGGGCGGCAAGCAGGATCTCAAGCCCCTGCGCCCCGAGGATGTCGATCATGCTGCGCACGACGGTCGTCTTGCCCGTGCCCGGGCCTCCCGTCAGAACGAGAACGCCGTGTTCGAGCGCGGCAATGACCGCCTCACGCTGCGCTGCAGCGAGGCTGACACGATGCTCCGCCTCCCACGCCGTAACGAGGGCTGCAGTATCGTGAACGTGGATGTGATCCGCCTTTCTCTGCAGCATCCGCAGAAGCCGTGCCGTCTCCGCCTCCGCCTTGTAGAGCTGCGGTGCGTAGATGAGACGCTCCCCCATCTCGTCCACTGCATAGAGACGGCTCATCTTCACCTCACGGCTGAGCACCTCCATGACCTCACTGCGCGTGACGCCAAGACGCTTCGCCGCCTGCTCCGCAAGCATGGATTCGGGAATGCAGCAGTGTCCGCCCGAGGAGATTTGTGTAAGCTCATAGGAAAGCCCTGCAGCAATGCGCGGAGAGGAGTTTTTTTCCCATCCTGCGGCAATGGCAATGGTATCCGCTGTAATGAAGCCGATCCCGTCAATCTCCTGCGCGAGACGATAGGGAGCTTTCTCCATCACCTCGACCGCAAGCGATCCGTATGCCTTGAAAATACGCGCCGCGTAGGTGCCGCTCACACCGTGCTCCTCAAGCCAGAGCATGATGTCGCGCAGCTCGGACTGGCGCATATAGGAGGCAGTGATTTTCTCGACGGTCTTCGGGCCAATGCCCGAAATTTCTTTGAGTCGGCTCGGCGCACGCTCGATGATGAGAAGTGCCTCCGCACCGAACTTCTCGACAATCCGCCGTGCCATTGCGGGACCAATCCCGTCGATGGTGCCCGATGCGAGAAAGCGCTCAATTCCGCCCGCACTCGTCGGAGCACTGACACGCATACGCACTGCCTGAAACTGCCGCCCAAAACGCGGATGCGTGATCCAGCTCCCCGTCAGACGAACCTCCTGCCCGACCAACGGAGCCCCCCCCTTCGTTGTCGCCGTGCATTTCCCCGCGTGCTCCATACGCAGGCGAAAGACGGCGAATGCACCGTCGCCCGCAGAGAAGATGACATGATCAACAACGCCTGTCAGCTCTTCTTCCTCGGTGTGAAACCCAAGGTTTTGTTGGAGTTCCATGTCACGCCTCCGTCAGCTGTTCCCACTTCTCATAACGCTGCATGATCTCAATTTCCTTCGCTGCATATGCTTCAGCGATCGCATGACTGCGCTCCGGATCCGCCTGCGTCTCGGGGCGGTTCATCTCGTACTCAAGCCCCTTGAGTTCCGCCTCCGCCATTGCGATTTCTGCCTCTGTGCGCTCAATCATCTCCTGCCGGCGGGCGGCAGGGATGGCACTGTGTACCGCGGCTTTCGGCGCAGCAGGTGCCTCCGCGCGGACTTTTTTCTCTTGTACGAGAGGCGCACTCTGCGCCTTCTTCTCCGCGCACGGCACATCCGCAGCCGCCTCTCCCTCGGCTTCCTTCTTCAACAGATAGTAGCTGTAGTTACCGAGGTACTCCGTGATCCTGCCATCCTTTAGCTCAAGAGTGCAGTTTGCCGTTTTGTCGAGAAAATAGCGGTCATGCGACACGGCGATAAACGTGCCGGGGAATGCCATCAACGCCTCCTCCACTGCCTCGCGTGCAGGGATGTCGAGATGGTTCGTCGGCTCGTCGAGCACGAGGAAGTTTGCGCCCGTCAACATGAGCTTGAGGAATGCCACACGCGCCTGTTCGCCGCCCGAGAGTGCACCGATGAGCCGCAGAACATCGTCCCCGTGAAAGAGAAACGCACCAAGATAGCCGCGTGCCGTCTCCTCATCCAGACTGTATGTGTAACAGATCTCATCCAATATGGTCTTTGTGGGATCAAGCCCCTCATGCTGCTGTGAGAAATAGCCGATCTTCACGCGGCTGCCGATTTTCACACGCCCCGTCGCCTCAAGTTCCCCAACAAGGATTTGCAGCAGCGTCGTCTTGCCGACACCGTTCTCGCCGATGAGAGCCACGCCGTCCCCCTTGCGGATGAGGAGAGAGATTCGGTCAAGCACACGTTGCCCGCCGGGATATGCGAATGTAATGTCCTCGAGTTCCGCCACACGCTGCGCACACTCCGTCGGCTTCGCGAACGTAAAGTACTTGAAGCGTGCCGCTTCGGGGGGGAGCACAATCCGCTCAAGGCGGTTCAGCTGACTCTGCCGTCCGCGTGCCTGTTTCGCCTTGATGCCTGCCTTATAGCGCGCAATATATTCCTCGGTTTTCTTGATCTGCATCTGTTGTTTCTCATACGCACTCTGCAGTGCCGCGCGCCGATCGTTCTTCACACGCATATAGTGCGTGTAGTTGCCCGTGTACGCCGTGACCTCGGCGTGGTCGAGCTCCAAGATACGCGTTGCCACACGGTCGAGGAAATAGCGGTCATGCGAGATCAGGAGCACACCGCCGCGATAGGATTGGAGAAATTTCTCAAGCCACTCGATCATGCCGATATCGAGATGATTTGTCGGCTCATCCAAAAAGAGAAAATCCGGCTCACGCAGAAGGGCTTTTGCGAGGCAGATGCGCGTTGTCTGCCCACCCGAAAAATGTCGCACATCCTTTGTAAGGTCAACCTCGGAGAAACCAAGCCCAAACGCCACACGGCGGATACGGCTCTCAAAGTCGTAGCCATCCATCGCCTCGAACCGTGTCACGAGATTCCCATAGGCAGTCAGCTCCTCCGAACCTGCACGCCCCGCAGCGATCTCCTCCTCCATCCGCTCCTTCTCTGTACGCAGTGCGATGAGATCCGAGAAGGCACTGCGCAGTTCCTCATAGAGAGTATCATGGGTGAACGATGCCTGTTGCTCGACATAGCCGACCGTATCGGCGCGATCCATCACGATCTGTCCGCCGTCACTCTCGTCGCAGCCGAGAAGAATCCGCATCAGTGTTGTCTTGCCCGTGCCGTTCGCCCCGACGAGACCCACCTTGTCCCCGCGCATGACTTCAAAATTCACATGGGAAAAGAGCGTGCGTATACCAAACGCCTTCTCGAGCCCGATAACCTTCAAACTTCCCATATTACTTGTCTCCATCTCCATGCACGGCATCAGGGCGATAGTCACGCCCAATGATTACAATTGCCTGCTTCTCGCCCGCTCCGTCAACGGGCATGATGACGCAGGGAAACGGCATCCCATAGAACAGGTTCACATGAGCCTCCGTTGTCATCACAGCGGTCTTTGGTCGATCCGAAGCACTGCCCGTCTCCACACCGCTGATGCGAAATCCCTTTGCACGCAGGGTATCCGCAATCTCTGCCCCCGCACCGTCAATGCCGCTCGCGTTGATAATCATGACGGAGATGTCTTGCGCCGTATCCTTCGTATGATCCTTTGCCGCATGTTCATTGCGTGCTGCCGTGTTCTCTTTCTCGTCGGACTTCTTCGCCACAATCCCACGTTCCGTGCGCTGTGCCTCGATGACGCGATCCCCCTCCGCCAAGAGTTCGTCAGATGAGGGCAGAAGTTCCCGTTTGTCAGGCTCCGTCATGACACGCAGTCGCTCCGGCATATCTGCGCGGTAAGCAGCCGCATCACGTTCCGCCTGCTCCTGCATCCGTGCAGGCAGTTCCCTGCCCATCGCTGCAAAAAGTTCCTTCCGTGTCTCTACGAGATCCGGAATCCAGTAGCTGATATCACCGAGGTAGGCAGGCGTACCTGCGACCATCTGCATCGTCATGCCACCCGACGCAATGTCCTTCATCCGATTTGCAAGTGTCAGGAGCTGACGCGTACTCAGATCGGTTTCGACAGAGTTTTTCACCTCGTCAATCACAGAGGAAATACGCGGAAGCACCTGCGGGGATATGAATTGTGCGAGCAACGCGCGCATAAAATGCTGCTGACGCGCAATGCGTCCGATATCCCCCTCGCCGTCGCGGTAGCGCACATATTGGATCGCCTGTGCGCCGCTCATATGCTGCTCGCCGGGCTGCAAATCAATGACAAGACCGCCATTATCATCCCACGGATCTTCATAGTACATCCGCTTTTCGACGTTGATGTCCACGCCTCCGACGGCATCTACGATACGCTCAAATGCCGACGTATCGATCAGAACGTAATGCGTCACGGGAACGCCCACGAGTTTTTCCACGGAGGCAAGTGTCATCTCGTGCCCACCAAACGCATAGGCATGGTTGATCTTATCATACCCGTAGCTGCCAACCTCGATGCGCGTATCGCGCGGGATGGAAAGCAGCACGGCACGTCCCTGCCTCTCGTCGACCGCCGCAAGCATCAGCGTATCACTGCGTCCGATATCCTCAGCCCTGCGGTCAATCCCCATGATGAGCACATAGCCGAGATCGTTCTCCGCCATATCCGCAAATGCATTCATATCGCGCAGCGATCCTGACATGACATGGTTTCCGTAATAATAAATGGCGCAAACAAGCAGAAAGGAGAGTGCAAAGACCGCTCCTGCATATTTTAGAAACACATGATTCTGTTCATTTGACAGATGCGCCGTTTTCCCCTGTTTCACTCCGTATATCGTCCTTCCAGATGATTTCTCTACAGTATAACAAAAACAAAAGTTCCATGCAAATCAAATGGAACTTCGTACACCATAATACAGCTTTACAAAAAATAGTATTTCATGTAAACTAAAAACGCATACATATTAGGGGAACACTAATAAATTCAGCCGCGCCATCTTGACGGACTCCATTTTATCAGTGATTCCTTAGGCACACTCTGTATCTTCCGCAGTCGGGGAAACTGCGCCAATATCACGCAGGATGCGGCGATACACAAGGAAACGCAACAAGGGGGAGAAAATGCTACGACTTCCTATCTCGAAGTTAAAGGATGGCATGGTACTTGGACAGAGTTTGTTCAATACCGCAGGGGGCAGCTACCTCGTCAAGGGACAACCCGTCACGATTGACTATATCCGCCGTATGCAAAAGCTTGGTATCCAGTCGATCACAGTGACATCAATGGATCCGAACCACAAACTTTTACCGCCGCCGGATGTCATCGAGGAAAAGACGCGCGTCAACGCAATCAGTGCCGTCTACAACACGTTTCAATCCATCGAAGAAAACGGAACACTGGACGTTCCCGCCCTGCAAAAGGTGACGGATTCCATCGTCTTTGATCTCTTCGACAACCACACGAACCTCGTACAGCTCACGGACATCCGTACACACGATGCCTATACATTCGCACACAGTGTCAATGTCGCTGTTCTCTCGGCGATGATGGGAATGCTCTGTCACCTGCCGAAGGAGGAGCTGTCCCTCATCACGCTCGGCGGTCTCTTGCACGATCTTGGAAAAATCGACGTGCACACGGACATCCTCACGAAGAACCGCAGCTTGACGAAGAGCGAGTTCGATATCATGAAGAAGCATCCTGCAGACGGCGCACGCCGCATCCTGAAGATGAAAGATTTGCCGAAGGCAAGCATCCTTGCGGCGATTGCAGGACAGCATCACGAGCACATCGACGGTACGGGCTATCCGCGCGGGCTCAAGGGCGAGGAAATGCACCGTTACGCCAAGATCGCGGCGATTGCCGATGTCTACGACGCGTTGACAAGTGAACGCCCATATAAGAAGGCGTATATGCCGAACATTGCCTACAACATCATGCACAACATCAACAAAGGGCAGTTCGACCAAAAACTTCTTGAGACCTTCTTTAACAATGTCGCTCTCTATCCGGAGGGCGCGGTACTCAAGACCACCTTTGGCTTTGCCGTTGTAAAGGAAAGCAAGTTTGGACGGACGACGACCCCCGTCATCATTCTCTTCGCCGACGCCAACGGAAAGCTGCTCGATCAACGGACGGTCATCGACCTCTCGGAGGAAAAGGACGGCGCAGCCTCCATACAGGTCGTCCCGACGGGCAATGACCTCTACCACTTCATTCATGAGCTTGGCGTTGATCCTTCTTACTACCTCGAAGAAGAGCGTGAGAAGGATAAAGCTGCGGGCATTACCTCCTCGGGTGTATCTGCACCGCCGCGCATGAATGTGTAATTCTAAAAAAAACGGACGATATTGTCCGTTTTTTTGTGCGCCTTATCTTCCGCTCGCCAAAATCTTTTCCGCCATATCCACAACCGTCATGCAGTCCCCGACGGGATAGCCCGCCGCCTCGAGTTTCCGTCCGAGGCACAGGAGATGCGGAGCGGCGAGCGAGGCTCGCGCGAGAAGATCATCCCGCTGAAAGAGGTCGTACGGCGTTCCCTCACCGATGACCTGCCCACCCGCGAGGATTACCATGTGATCGGCAACGCGCAGGATGTCCTCCATGCTGTGGGAGACGAGGACGATGCTGACACCGCGCTCACGGTGGAACATCGTGAGCATGGAGAGCAGTTCCTCGCGTCCGCGTGGATCAAGTCCTGCTGCAGGCTCGTCGAGCACGAGATAACGCGGCGCAAGCGCAAGCACACCTGCAATGGCAACGCGTCTGCGCTCCCCGCCCGAGAGGGCAAATGGCGAGCGCTCGCGATAGCTGTCGGGCAAACGGACAAGCTCCATCGCCTCGCGCACACGACTTTCGACATCGGCGTCTGAGAGCCCCTGATTGCGCGGGCCAAATGCAATATCCGCGCAGACCGTCTCCTCAAAGAGTTGGTGCTCCGGATACTGAAAGACCATGCCAACGCGGAAACGCGCCGTTCGCGCCGCCTCTTTTTCCGCTTTGCTTTTTCCATGGAGAGACACACCATCCACGAGCACGCGGCCCGCAGTCGGAACGAGCAGACCGCCGATCAGCTGCATCAGTGTCGACTTTCCCGCGCCCGTCTCACCCGCGATCGCGGTAAACGAACCCTCATGAATTGTCAGCGTAACATCATGTAGGGCAGTGTGTGAGAGCGGTGTCTTCTCCATGTATATGTACGAAAGGGATTCTATCTCGATAGACAATGCAGCAGCTCCTCATCCGTTATGATATCTTGCGGTAGATCACGTCCACCGCGCCGCAAATGCTCGGCCAGATCGGCTGCGAGTGGGATGTCCAGCCCAAGTGCACGCACCTGCTCCGCTTTGGAAAACACTTCGCGCGGCGTTCCGTCCATGACAACCTGCCCCGCATCCATCAGCACAATGCGGTCTGCCGCAATCGCCTCTTCCATGAAATGCGTGATGTAGACGATCGTCATGCCCTGCTCGTCGTGAAGTTTTTTGACCGCACGGAGAACCTCCGCCCTGCCGCGCGGGTCGAGCATCGCCGTCGGCTCGTCAAGGACGAGACAATGCGTCTGCATGGAGATTGCTCCTGCGATGGCGATGCGCTGCTTCTGCCCGCCTGAGAGCAGATGCGGTGCAGTCTGCGCGTATGCCTCCATACCGACGAGTACAAGCGCAGACTGCACGCGCGCACGGATCTCTGCAGGTGGAACCCCAAGGTTTTCAGGGCCGAATGCGACATCATCCGCAACCACCGCTGCAATGAGCTGATTGTCGGGGTTCTGGAACACCATGCTGACCTCTTGACGGATGTCCCATCGCCGCGTCTCGTCCTTCGTATCCCATCCGCGCACCCGACACGTTCCCTCGCTCGGGAGGAGAAGGGCGTTCAGATGCCGTGCAAGGGTCGACTTGCCCGAACCGTTTGCCCCGAGCACCGCCACGAATTCGCCCGCTGCAATGGAGAGGGTGATACCGCACAGTGCCTCATGCCCCTCCCCCTCTCCGCTTTGGTAGACATGGGTGACATGATCGAGTTCAAAAAAATTCTCTGTCATTTGCGCTCTCTCTAATTCTTTGTTCTCGTCTTTAGGTGGACGCGGAACGTCGTCCCCTTGCCCATCTCGCTCTCGACTGCAATCGTTCCCCCGTGCGCCTCGGCAATCTCGCGCGCGATGGCAAGTCCAAGACCATTGCCGCCCATACGGCGCGAGCGTGCCTTGTCCACACGGTAGAAGCGATCAAAGATGCGCTCCTGATGTTCTGGTGCAATACCGATACCCGTATCGGAAACGGAAAGCTCCACACCGCCCTTCTCCTCTTGTATGCGAACGAAAATGCGTCCGTGTTCGGGTGTGTACTTTACTGCGTTATCGACCAAAATCAGAATCAGCTGACGTATCTTCTGTTCGTCCGCATGAATCTCCGCACGTCTCGGCAGTTCTTCCGCGATGACAATATCCTTCTTCTCGGCAAAGGGGCGCATGATGCGCACAGTTTGCTGCGCGGCAGCGACGAGATCCATCCGTACAGGTTTCACCTGATTTGCCTTCGCATCGCTGCGCGCGACAGTGAGGAGATCGCTGACGAGCTTCGTCATCTTCTTTACCTCATCACGCACATCCTCAACAACCTGCTTCAAAAAGGGCGACGTGATCGATGGATCACTCCGCAGAAGATCTGCCGAGGCGAGTACGACGGCGAGCGGCGTCCGCAGCTCATGCGAGGCATCTGCGGCAAATTGCCGCTGTTTTTCATATGCCTCGCGCACGGGCTTCATTGCACCACCCGAAAGCACATAGCCGATAGCGGCAGCAAATATGAGTGCCAGCCCGCCGAGAATCGCAAGTGCCCACGTCGCCTTTTCCATGCCGTTATACATGGCGGTGACATCTTTGCCGACGTAAACTGTCTGGATCGGCAGCGGGGGGCTGAACACCGTCTGCGCTGTCATCATCACCTTCGTCGATGCACCGCGCTCGTTCGTCTTCGTAAAGACGCGTACTTCCCGCTCGGGCGCGTCCCACGCAGTCACGATGTCCAACACAAAGGACTCGATGCGGAGAGACGCGCGCGAAAAGCTGACGAGCCTTCCCTCGCCGTCGAAGACATAGTAGAAGAGACGATCGTTCGTACTGCGGTAGAGCTGTGCCTCGTCCGTATCCATGCCGGCGTGAAGCACAGCATATGCCTGTGCCTCCGCCACACTATCCGCCGTGTCTAAGAGTTCACGCGCCTGTTCGGACGTGATCGCCCATTCCATCGTCTTGTGCATGGCAAAGAGGAGGACGATGACCAGTCCTCCCATAACAAGCGCGTAACGGAGCATAAGCCGCAAGCGGCTGCGCCCAAATACATTCTGCTCGTTCAACGCGACGTCTCCAGTTTGTAACCAACCCCACGAACCGTCTTGATTGCGTCGCCCTCTCCTGCTGCATCCAGTTTTTTCCGCAGCATCTTCATGTAGGAGTCAATGTTGTTCGAGCTGACATCTGCCTCAAGACCCCAGATACGGTCGAGGATGATGTCGCGCGGCACAACGATGCCGATGTTCTGTGCGAGCAGGTCAAAGAGCTGAAACTCGCGCGGTGAAAGTTGGATCGTCTTACCGTTCTTCTCAAGGATGTTCGCCGTACGGTTCAATTTGAATCCGCCAATCTCATCCACCTCATGCTGAATGCGCTGTGTCGCACGCCGTCCGAGTGCACGCAGACGCGCGAGCAGCTCCGAGAACTCAAACGGTTTCACGAGATAGTCATCCGCCCCCGCGTCAAGTCCCGTCACGCGATCCTCCACCGAGTCACGTGCCGTCAGCATCAGAATCGCACGATCATAGCCGCTGCGGCGCAGACGCGCACAGGCCTCGACGCCCGTCTCCCCGGGCATCATCCAATCCAGGATCAGAATATCGTACTCCGCATAGGTCGCATACTCATAGATGTCACTGCCGTCCGTCACCCACTCGACCGAGATATCGTTTTGTTCGAGCATATATTGAATGAGCTTCCCGAGGCGCAGATCATCTTCCGCCAAAAGCACACGCATCGTATCATCTCCCGATTTTTATTACGAGAATTATAGGAAAATGGGGTGAAAGATAGCTGAAAATCCGCGTTTTCTATCCGCCAAAATACACATGCAAATCAATTTCCGAAAGGCTCTGTACGATGCGTGCGCAGCCCGTAAAATCCTGAATTCCGCTGTGCGGACTGCAGAAGCCAATGCAGGTCATGCCCGCGCGCAGTGCTGCCTGTGCACCCACCGCCGCATCCTCGATGACGAGGCAGTCCGCAGGGGCGACACCGAGCAGCTCCGCCGTCTTCAGATAGATCGTTGGGTCGGGCTTCGACATGGGCAGCTCCGCTCCCGACTCGATCACATCAAATTTGTTCGTGATGCCAAACGTCTGCGTCACATGCGCAATGGTCTCATGCGGGCTGGAACTCGCAATTGCCGTGCGAATGCCGCGCGGCCGCAGTGCATCCGTCGCCGCAATGAGTTCGAGCGCCCCCGCAATCGGTACAAGCTCCTCCGTACGCAGGAGCTCGCGCATGAGGTCGTCCTTCTCCGCAACAATGCCCGCCACGTCATAGGCAGCATCGTATTTTTCCTTGATATCCTCGAACATTGTTTTGTCGCTCGTCCCACGGTAGGGCATCAGCAGTGCCTCATTCGCCGTGATCCCATAGCGCGCAAGCAGGATGGTCTCCGCCTTCATGTGTATGATCTCGCTGTCGACGATCACACCGTCCATATCGTAGATCAACGCTTTCATCAGCTGTCTTTACCTCCTATGCTCGTATATGGTCGACCGCAATCATGCGGCGAAAAACCAGCCACCCCAGACTGTAGCCTGCCAGCATGATAATCCCCATCGGAATCGCCGTATGGTCACCCGCAATGCCGACCAGAGGCATCATGCACGCGCCGAGCAGCATGGAAAAGCAGCCAATGAGTGCCGATGCACTGCCGGCGTTCTTTCCCTGCCGCGAAAGCGCAAGCGAAAAGCTCGCCGCCCCCATCACAGAGAGCGGAACAACCGTAAGAAAGAGCAGGAGGACGATGACGGCGAGCGGTGCAGAGAAATAAAATCCTGCGAGCAGCAGCGTACTCCCAATCAGCGGTACGAACACCGCATATTTCAACATGGTGATATCCGGTACACGCCCCGCAAGACGTGCGGGAAGAACCCCGGCGAGCAGCAGTCCCGCGCCAATCACGGCAAAGATCATGCTGTATCCCTGCGGCGAGACGGCATAGATATTTTGAAAAACAAACGAGGAACCCGAGAGATAGGAAAAGAATGCCCCGAACACGAAGCATTGGAGGAGACAGTGCCCGAGAAAATAGCGGTCGTGCAGAAGCGTCGGGAACTTTTTCAATGAATCCGTCACGTTCGCACTGCGCTGCTCACGCGGCAGTGTCTCCTGATAGATGAGTGTCGCACCTGCAAGGAATACGCCGATGACCGTGAGGAGCACAAAGGTCGTGCGCCAATCGGCAAAGAGCAGGATCTGCCCACCGATGACAGGTGCGATGATGGGCGCAAAGCCGTTCACCATCATGAGAATCGCGAAAAATCGTGTCAGCTCCGCCCCCTCGCAGACATCGCGCGCAATCGCACGCGCAATGACAATGCCGCTCGCTCCCGCAAAGCCCGCGCAGAAGCGGAAGAAAAGGAAGAGATAAATATCCTCGGCGAGTACACAGCCGAGTGTCGCACCGATGAACACGAGCATCCCGATGAAGAGCGGAATCCGCCGCCCGTGGAGATCGCTCAGAGGCCCTGCGAGAATCTGACCGAGTGCCATGCCGAGCGTCGTCATCGTCAGTGTCAGCTGGACGAGCGATGTCGAGACACCAAAATCCGTCTGCACCTCGGGCAATGCCGGCAGATACATATCCGTCGAGAGCGGCGCAATTGCCGTCATCACGCCGAGAAAGATCGTCAGCCAGAGCCGCGTGCGCCGTGTCATTGCCATAAAATCCCCCTGTTTACGATTTTCCTTCGCAGCATTCCTCCGTACAGGATATACCATCTTTTTTCTTGCGCTTCATCAGCCATGCCTTGACCGTCTCCCAGATCGCCGTTGCGATGACGATCCCCGCTGCAATCGAAACGGCATAGAGGAACGTCTTGATCCCCTGCGTTCCAAATTTCTCCCAGTCGGCAGCGACGGCGTAGAACATCGTACGGTAGAGCGAGCCGCCCGGCACCATCGCAATCACACCGATGATGAGGAAGATCGTCGCGGGCGATTTGTAGATGCGCGCCAAAATTTCCGCAGCGATCGTTGCAAAGACCGCCCCCGCAAAGTAGCCTGCAAACTCGTTCCATCCCATTGCCACAAAGAGCATCGTGAATCCCCACGCACCCATGCAGACCACCGCTCCCATGACAGCGTCCTTGAAGTGACCGTGCCAGAGCAGATGAAAGCAAAAGCCGCCGACAAACGAGGTCAGGAGATAAACCCATCCCGCCGTCTCAAAGGCGATGAGTGTCCCCGTCGCACTGAATGCAAACCCCGTTGCAATGAGGAGGCTCAGAATAAACGCCTCGGCACTCTTGATGAGCCCTGATATCGTCTCCTGGTTGAACATATCGCGGATTGAGTTCATGAGGGCAAGCCCTGGGATGACAGGCATGATATTGCCCATGTTGATTGCGGCGGGATGAATGTCCAGACCAAAATACATGAACGAGTTCGCGAGCATCCCCCCGACAAAGCTGAGCAGGACAAGGGCAAAATACGGGTTCAACTTCGTCTGACCGAGGAGATATTGCAAGAGACGCAAGAGCACGCCCACAATGCCCGCACAGACGGCATCATCGAAACGCCCGCCAAAGAACGCAGAGAAGCTCGCGGCAATCAGAGCCCAATAGAACAGGGATGCCTTGAGTGAGATCACCTCCATCGTGTCGATCTCCCGAATGCGTTTTTTGATCTCGTCCGAGGTCATGGGATGGGCGCAAATCTCGCGTGAAAGCTGATTCAGAGCCTTGAGCCGCTGAAAGTCGAAGTTCTGCCCGGGGACACGGCGCATCTGCGTAAGCACGCCGATGTCCTCCCCACGCAGCGTCACAACAATGCTGGTCGTAATGACCATCACGTCCACATGGCGCACGCCGTAGGCGCGGCAGATGAAGTTGATCGTGCGCTCCACGCGGCTGACCTCCGCGCCCGTCACAAGCATACGTTGGCCGATGTCGATGGCGCGTTCAAGGATATTATTGATGTTGATACGTGCTGTTTCATTTACCATAATGAACATAGTTATAGCAGACTATGCGGTCTTTGTCACGTCTTTTCACAAGAAAAAGCAGAACCCCACGCCGAGGTTCTGCTCATCCTTTTATCCCTCAATGATTTTCACACCACTGCTTGTGCCAAGACGCGATGCTCCGGCGGCAATCATTGCTTCGGCATCTGCCCGTGATCGCACGCCGCCGGATGCCTTTACCCCCAGATCCGAACCGACGGTCTCTCGCATGAGTTTCACATCCTCAACGGTAGCACCGCCGGTCGAAAACCCTGTCGAGGTTTTGACAAAATCCGCGCCTGCCTCTTTGGCAAGGCGGCAGGCAAGTCGTTTCTCTTCATCGGTCAAAAGACATGTTTCAATGATAACTTTTGTAAGTGCTTGTCCTTTGACCTCCTCTGCAACAGCGCGAATATCGTTCCGCACATAGTCAAGATCTTTGTCTTTGAGGCGACCCACTGGAATCACCATATCGACTTCCTCTGCCCCGTCCGCGATCGCCTTTTTCGCCTCAAACACCTTGACCTCCGTGGGTGTAGCCCCTTGCGGGAAACCGATGACGGTACAGGTTTTTACGCCGCACCCCTTGAGCCATTCGACCGCATAGGAAACCCATATGGGGCTGACGCAGACGGAGGAAAAACCATACGCCTTCGCTTCACTCAAAAGCTTGTCCATATCTGCTTTTCGGGCATCCGTCTTCAAAAGAGTATGATCGATATACTTTGCCAGATCCATAAAAAGACCTCCTGCACAAAACATTAGAAAAGATAACAGAACCGCATTGCTGCGATTCTGCCATCTTTTTTGCAAATGATATTATTCGACTGTAACAGACTTCGCCAGATTGCGCGGCTTGTCCACATCGCAGCCACGCGTGATTGCAGCGTAGTAGGCGAGCAGCTGAAGTGGAATCACCGAGAGAATCGGCATGATGAACTCATCCGATGCCGGAACGTGCATAACGTGATCAACATACTTCTCGAGCTCCGTGTCCCCCTCTGCCGCGATACCGATGACAACTGCATCGCGCGCCTTGACCTCCTTAATGTTCGAGAGGGTCTTTTCATAGACATTGCGCTGCGTCGCGAGCGCGATCACGGGAACACCCTCAACAATCAAGGCAAGCGTCCCGTGCTTGAGCTCACCCGCCGCATACGCCTCTGCATGAATGTAGGAGATCTCCTTGAGCTTGAGCGCCCCCTCAAGTGACACGGCGTAGTCCAGACCACGCCCGATGTAGAACACATCCTCGTTGAAACCGTACTGTTTCGCAAAGGTCTTGATTGGGTCGACATCGGACAGGATCTCGGAGACCTGTGCGGGGATCTCATGCAGCTGCGCAACCAACTCCGCCGTACGCTCCGCCGCAATCGACTTTTTGATCTCCGCCATGTAGAGCGCGAGCATAAAGAAGAGCACGAGCTGCGTCGTATATGCCTTCGTCGATGCGACCGCGATCTCAGGGCCCGCCCATGTGTAGACAACCTGATCCGCCTCGCGCGCAATCGACGATCCAACTACATTTGTGATGGCAAGGGTCTTTGCTCCACGTCGCTTTGACTCCTTGAGCGCGGCGAGTGTGTCGCTCGTCTCCCCCGACTGCGAAACCACAATCAGAAGCGTATGCGCATCGACAATCGGATCGCGATAGCGGAACTCCGAGGCGACATCCACCTCAACAAGAACGCGCGCAAGCTTTTCGATGTAGTATTTGCCCACAAGTCCCGCATGGTACGCGGTACCGCATGCGACGATGTAGATCTTGTTAAACGAATTCAGATAGTCCGCATCCCACGCAAGTTCTTCAAAGGAGACAGCATTTTTATCTGACGTGATGCGCTGACTCATTGTGTCGCGCACCGCCTTCGGCTGCTCGTGAATCTCCTTGAGCATGAAGTGCTCGTAGCCGCCCTTTTCCGCCGCCTCGGCATTCCATGTCACCTCGAACACCTTCTTCGGCACGGGGGCACCGAGATGGTTTGTCACCTCGACTGCGTCCTTGCGGACAATGGCAACTTCCCCGTCCGCCAGAATATAGGTACGGCGCGTCTTGGAAATAATGGCGGGAATGTCCGAAGCGATAAAGTTCTCGCCTTCGCCAAGTCCAATGATGAGCGGATTGTCCTGCTTCGTGCAGACGAGCAGATCGGGATGCCGACGGCTCATAAATACAAGCGCATACGAGCCTTCAATCCGCTCCAGAACCGCACGCACGGCGGCAACAAAGTCCCCACTGTAGACCTCTTCCAAGAGGTGCACGACAACCTCCGTATCCGTCTCGGACTTGAAGACGTGCCCCTTGGCAATCAGCTCTTCCTTCAGCGAAAGATAATTCTCAATGATGCCGTTGTGCACGATGGCAAAGTCGCCATGGCAGTCCGTATGCGGATGCGAGTTTACATCCGACGGACGGCCGTGCGTCGCCCAACGCGTATGACCGATGCCGAGGCTGCCCATGGGCACATTCCCCTTGATCTTGTCGCGCAGTGCGGCAAGTCTGCCGACACTCTTCTCCACGCGGATGTTCTCTCCATCATAGACGGCGATACCTGCCGAGTCATAGCCGCGATACTCGAGCTTCGACAGACCGTCGAGCAGGAACTCCGCCGCCTGACGATCCCCCACATAACCCACGATTCCACACATAAAAATACCTCCTGACAGAAAACACTTCTCTCAGGGATTTCACTCCATCTGCAGCTTTGTCCGCAGGGTCGCCCCTGCGCTTTGACCGCAGACTCTCGACAGAGCGTGCCGGAAGGCATCCGCTGATGACTCGACAACCTTCTCCTCGTCCTCTGGAAACACAATCCGTTTTCAGAGCCAGCGCTAAGAATTAGGAATCACTGATAAATTCAGTGATTCCCGATATCTTTTTCATAAAAGAAATCCCCATGCACCAACGTGCATGGGGTCATTCTATCCGATATTGCGCGAGAAGTCAATTGGTCATGCAGTGACATAATGACTAAAACTGCCGATGACGAGCTGCGGAAACTCCGCATGAAGCTCGTCCATGAACACGCGCGTCCCGACAGGCGCACCGACCGCCTCCGGCATCGTTCGCAGAAAGAGCGTCGGATCGATGTTCAGATTCCGCATCTGAATCATCTGCACGGGCAGTGCACGGAAGAACTCCTGCCAAGCTGCCAGTTCCTCCGCGCGGTCGGTAAAGCCCGGGAAATGGAGCAGATTCAACGACACATAGACACCGTGATCGAGCGCATAGCGCAGGGATTCCTTGACATTGTCCAGCGGGTAGCTCGCACGGTAATATGCATTATAACTTTCATCGCGTGCACTGATGATGGAGACGCGCAGCGAGTCCAGCCCTGCGTCCACGATTTTCTTCATCCCTGCGGGAAAGCCCGCATTCGAGTTCATATTGATCTGACCACGCGCGGTGACGGCACGAATCTTGCGGATTCCCTCAGCAATGCGATCAGCAGCAAGCGACGGTTCGCCCTCGCAGCCTTGCCCGAAGCTGATGATGCCATCGGGCGCAAGCGAGAGATGGTAGATACCGACCTCGGCAATCTCCTCTGCCGTCGGCGAAAATGTGATGCGCTCCTGTGGTGAGGGGCAGCACTCCGAACTCTGCAGAGAGATACAGCCGAGGCAGTTTGCATTGCAGACGGGCGATGTCGGAACCCCACACTCCCAACGCCGATAAAACAGATTCTGCGCCGTCAGACAGTGATAGTTCAGTGAGCAGTTTCCCACCTGCTCCACAATGCGGTTGTTCGGGAGCTCCTTCATCGTCCGCCGCACGAGCTTCTTCAGTTCCTTGCCGTTGTAGTTGGCGGGGTCCCACTTCTCGTTTTCATCCGTATAGACGGCGGCGACGCACAGCTCACCACGGTGGGAAACGACCGCCGTATATCCGTAGAGCGGCAGCGGTGCAGCACCATCGGCGCGAACAAAGGAGGGCAGATGCGTGCGCGTATAACCCTGCGGCAGAATCGCTGCAACCGCCGTTCCCGCAATGCACTTCTCCACTCCGTCTGCCGTCTGTCCCACAGCAGTGTGTTCAGGCATAAACATGAGATCGGCACTCTCGGGCAGCGGAATGACATCCGCAGACGTAAGCGGAACATTCTCTGCGCCGATACGCCCCATTGCACGCACACCCTCCGCCGTGCGAATATTTCCGTGCTTGTCGGCATAGACCGTTGTGATCTCGTCACTATGTCTATGCGGACGTGCCGCCTGATTCTTGGGCTTCATGACTTCCCTCTTGCTTCTTCGCTTTTTTCTTGTGCGGATTGTACTTGTTCATTGCAAGGTCTACACCGTCCGTCACGATACACTCCACCGCAGGGAGGAGATAGTCGATTGCTGTGCGGATCTTCGAAACGTCCTCCGCCGCAAACGGCGCAAGGACATGGTTGATAACCGTCCATCCTGCGGGCGGTCTTCCGATGCCAATGCGCACGCGTGCAAAGTCCTCACTGCCCACATGGGCGAGGATGGACTTGATGCCGTTATGGCCGCCCGAACCGCCTTTTTTCCGTATACGCACCGTCCCTGCAGGGATATCCATATCATCGTGAACAACGACGAGCTCATCCGCATCTATTTTATAGTAGGAAAGCATCGGACCGAGCGCTTCGCCGCTGTTATTCATATAGGTTAAGGGCTTGACGAGAAATACTTTCTCTCCGCCAATGCGCACCTCGGTGATGGCAGAGAAAAAATCCTCCTTCCATGCGGGTGCATTCAGACGCACCGCAAGCGACTCGAGCAGCATAAAGCCGACATTGTGCTTCGTCTGTGCATACTCCGTGCCGGGATTGCCCAGTCCTGCAATAATTTTCATGTGTTACTCCTTCGTCGGATCGCCAATCACAAAGAGATAGGCGAGTACGACGATGCCGAGTGCGATGCGGTACCAGCCGAACGCTGTGAAATCATTGCGCTTGATGTAGCGCAGGAGGAAGCGGATCGAGAGAATGGAGACGATGAATGCCGTCACCATACCAACCGCGAGAATTACAAGCTCTGTCCCCGTGTAGTTCCATCCAAACTTTACGAGCTTCAGAAAGGACGCGCCGAACATGACGGGAATCGCGAGGAAAAACGTGAACTCCGTCGCAACATAACGGCTCGCACCGAAGATGATACCACCGAGGATCGTCGCACCCGAGCGGCTCGTCCCAGGGACGAGCGAGAGCACCTGAAACATGCCGATGATGAACGCCGTGCGGTAGTCCAGTTTTGCGAGGCTCTCGACGCGCGGTGTGCGCCGCTTGTTGAAGCGTTCCACCACGATGAAGAGCACACCGTAGAGAATCAGCATTGCAGCAACGACAGGTGCATTCATGAAATGCTCTTCCATATATTTATTGAAGGCAAGCCCGATCACGGCGGCGGGCAGGCAGGCGATGATGACCTTGCCCCAGAGATCGAATGTCGCACGCCGTTCTGCCTCCGACTTGCTCTTAAGGAACGGGTTAAGTTTTTCGAGGTTCAGCACGACGACGGCAAGAATCGCGCCAAGCTGGATCACAACGAGGAACATATCCATGAATGCCGTCGACACATCGAGCCGGATGAACTCATCGACGAGGATCATATGCCCCGTACTTGAGACGGGCAGCCACTCCGTCAGTCCCTCCACAATACCCAGAATGACAACCTTCACCAGTTCCATCAATGAAATATCCACTGTAAATATACTCCTCCTCTAACAAGGATCTCTAAAATCCCGCCTATTATAGCACAGTTCCCGCATTTCTGCACGAGTGTTCAAAGAAAAAGAGCTGCCGAAGCAGCCCTTCTCTATACGGTTCTACACTTACACAAGCCCATGTGCGAGCATAACATCCGCAACCTTTGCGAATGCCGTGATGTTTGCACCTGCGACAAGATCGTCGGGGTCGGCATACAGTTCCGCGTTCTTCTTTGCGTCGCGGTAGATGTGTGACATGATCTTGCGGAGACGCTTGTCCACCTTCTCAAACGTCCACTGACGACGCTCGGAGTTCTGCGACATTTCGAGCGCGGAGGTCGCAACACCGCCCGCATTCGCCGCCTTTGCCGGTGCAAAGAGCACCTTGTGGCTCTGGAAGTATGCAATCGCATCGAGAGTCGACGGCATATTCGCCCCCTCACCGACCGCCTGTACGCCATTTGCAACGAGCAGCTTTGCCGACTCCAGATCAATCTCACCCTGCGTCGCACACGGCAGTGCAATATCGCACTTCACCGACCAGACACCGCTGCAGCCCTCATGGTATTCTGCGTTCGGATGGGTCGCTGCATACTCCTTGATGCGTGCACGGCGGACTTCCTTGATGTCCTTGACCGCTGCGAGATCAATGCCGTCCGGATCGTAGATGTAGCCATTCGAGTCGGAGCAGGTCACGACCTTCGCCCCAAACTCCTGTGCCTTCTCAATCGCATAGATCGCAACGTTGCCCGCACCAGAGACGACGACCGTCTTGCCCGCGAGGTCGATGCCCTTCGCCGCAAGCATATCCTGCACGAAGTACAGCAGACCGTACCCCGTTGCCTCCGTACGCGCAAGGCTGCCCCAGTAGTCCGTACGCTTGCCCGTCAGAACACCTGCATCATACGAGTCACGGATGCGCTTGTACTGACCGAAGAGATAGCCAATCTCACGCCCGCCGACACCGATATCGCCCGCAGGGACATCCACGTTCGGCCCAATGTGGCGATAGAGCTCCGTCATAAAGCTCTGACAGAAGTTCATGACCTCGTTATCGCTGCGTCCATGCGGGTCAAAATCCGATCCGCCCTTGCCTCCGCCGATCGGCAGCCCCGTCAGCGCATTCTTGAACACCTGCTCAAAGGCAAGGAACTTCAGGATGTCGAGCGTGACACTCGGATGAAAACGCAGACCTCCCTTATACGGGCCAAGCGTACTCGACATCTGCACGCGATAGCCGCGATTGACCTGAATCTCGCCTTTGTCATCCACCCACGGCACACGGAACGTGATGATGCGGTCTGCCTCAATCATGCGCTCAAGGATCTTGTGCTTCTTGTACTCTGGATGCTTCTCCAAAAGGGGGACGACCGATGTCAGAACCTCGGCGACCGTGTTTTTGAAATGCGTTTGATCGGGATCGCGCTTCGATACCAGATCCAGAATATCATTTACATACTGTTTCATGTCAGACATTATAATTCCTCCCTCTTGCTTGCTCGGTGCCCTTCATCGAACGTGACTGAGTATAGCACACGGCGCAAAGGTTTGTATAGGGATTGCCGGTATGAATACAATATGCACTGGAAATACAAAAAAGAAGTGCCAAAATCGGCACTTCTCCAAAATTTACAGATGGTAGGGCTCTCCTCTGCTGATCTTAAATGTACGGTAAATCTGCTCTACCAGAAAGAGGCGAATAAGCTGATGTGGGAATGTGAAACGCGAGAAGGAAAGCCGCAGATCGGCACGGCGGCGCAATTCATCCGCAAGGCCAAAGGGTCCTCCGATGAGAAAAGCAATATGGCTCTCGCCTGTGACTACAAGGTGGTCAATCTTTGCCGCAAGTTCCTCCGAGGACAGTTCTGCGCCGCCCACATCGAGCACAATGAGATGTGCCCCCTGCGGCACCTGCGCCAAAAGCCGTTCCCCCTCACGACGAATAGTCTCCGCCTTTTCCGCCGCAGAGGGCTTCTCCTTCATACGCTCTTCTGCGATTTCGTGCGTACGTACATCCGCATAGGGACGCAGGCGCTTCTCATACTCGGCGATCCCGTCGCGCAGGTACTTTTCCTTGATCTTGCCCGCGCAGACAATCGTGATCTTCAACGATCCTCCTGTGGCATCTCTTCGAGAGTGACCTCTGCCTTGCGCTTCGTGTCATTACGGTCATACGTCACCGTTACCTTATCGCCGACCTTGTACGAGGCAATCTTATTCCGAAGTTCCGCAACGCTGTTGACCTCCTCGCCGTTGATTTCAAGGATAATGTCACCACGTTGGAAACCCGCCTTGCCGCACGGCCCATCGAGGGTCAGACGGAAAATGTAGACGCCCTTGTCGATATTCAGCTGATAGCCGTAGCGTGCCGCCGTCGCCGGATCAAAGACGGATACACCGAGGTACGGACGAGCCACATAGCCCTTTTCGATCAGTTCGTTCACGATGGTCTGCACCGTGTTGATCGGGATGGAGAAGCCCATCCCCTCGACGGCAGCAGCAGCCACCTTTGCACTGTTGATGCCGATGACTTCACCATCCGCATTTACAAGCGCACCGCCCGAGTTACCGGGGCTGATTGCCGCATCGGTCTGCAGCAGCTTTACACGCTTGTCGCTGACATCGAGCGTGCGGTTCAGTGCGCTGATGACCCCAACGGTAACACTGCCCTGAAACTCAAGCCCGAGCGGGTTGCCGATCGCAATCGCAGGCTCACCGACCACGACCGTATCCGAATTGCCGAAGGTCGCTGTCGGCAGATTGCTTTCATCCACCTTCACAACGGCGAGGTCGGTGAACTCATCCTTTCCGATGAGTTTCCCCTTGAGACTGCGTCCATCGGAGAGCGAGACAATGATCTCCTTCGCTCCGTCAATCACATGATTGTTGGTCACGATGTAGCCGTCACTGCGGAAGATCACGCCGGAGCCGACGCCCTCCGTCTCGACAGGGTTGTTGAACCAGTCACGGGCGACCGCCTTGTTCGTGATGCCGACGACAGCAGGGCCGACCGCCTTTGCCGCGCGGACGACGGGGGTATTGCGCGCCTCCGATAGGCCTGATACATCGACTGCCTGTGCGGGCTTCAGACCGCCGACAGAGTTGTCGGCAGCTGTCCCCATCGAGCAGCCGCCGAATATGACAAAGGATGCAAAAACTGCCGCCGCAGCGAGTGCAGCCCCCTTTTTCTTGTGAAATCGGATGTTCATTATGACATCTCCTTTATAGAATGATCTCTGCCCCGCCCTCCGGCAGACAACTCTCCACGTCGAGCGTCATGCCGCGTGAGGAAAGGATATCCTGCACGGTATCGCACGCAAGAGCGGGGCGGTTGTTCTCCTCCGAGAGGTGCGCGAGGTAGACCTTACGCGGGTGTTTCTTCATGCGCGTGAGTGCCCATGCCGCCTCTCCGTTTGCGAGATGCCCGCGATTCGAGAGAATGCGCCGTTTCAGCGGCCACGGATAGCTGCCCCGACGCAGGAGATCGGCATCGTGGTTTGCCTCAAGTACGAGGACATCCGCCCCCTCCATCGCCTCCTGCACCGTATCGGTGACAACGCCGAGGTCGGTCGCAATCGTGCAGCAGTGCGAGCCTTCGATGCGGAATCCGCAGGGCTCTGCTGCGTCATGGGAGATGGCAAAGGGGTGCACCGCAACCTCGCCAATCTTGAAATCTCCCGTAATCCCCCGCATATCGTCCTCGAACGTCGCGCCACCGTCAATGCCCGCAAGCGTCCCGCGCGTCGCCAAGATCGGCAGATGATATTGCTTTGCCAGCGCCTTCAGCCCGCGCACATGGTCGATGTGCTCATGCGTGACGAGTACGGCATCGAGACTCTGCGGCTCTACGCCGCGTGCACGCAAGCCTTTCGTGATCCGTGCCGCACTGATGCCCGCATCCACTAAGATCCGCACACCGTCCAGCTCAACATAGACCGAGTTTCCCTTACTTCCACTCGCAAGTATGGATACCTGCAACGAACAGTCCTCCTCTCTGCTCCACATATTATCCCTTTTTTCTGTAAATTTTCTGCATGGATTCTATGGAGAACCTTAAGGCATCCATATAAATAGGCCGCTGATCGCATTCTTTCGGGAAATGACATTGTCCAAAAGAACGCGATCAACGGCTCTGACCTATTTTTTGCTCAGCTCATCCTTCATTCGTGCAATGTGTGCCATGATATCAGCAGAGAACGCATCCAGCGTCTCCTTGCTCTTGCGGTCGCCGTCGAACGTGATCGGCTCTCCGTACATGATGCGCAGCTGCGGGATAAATCCGCCATTGGAGAAGATGCGGTGTGTGTTGAGGATGGCGACAGGCACAATCGGGGCACCTGTCATGGCTGCAATCAGGGCGACGCCTGCCTCCGCCTTTTGCAGTTCCCCCGTCTTGCTGCGCGTCCCCTCCGGGAAAAGTCCGAGCACACGCCCCTCCTTGAGCACGGTAACCGCCGCCTTGATCGCACCGCGGTCGGATTCGCCGCGCTTCACGGGAAACGCATGACAACGGCGGATCGCCGCACCAAAGATCGGGTTCTCGAACAGTTCGATCTTCGCCATATAGCTGACGGGGCGGTCGATGAGGCTCGCCATAAGCGGCGGATCAATGTTGCTCGCATGGTTCGCGGCGAGAATCACCGCGCCCTCTGCAGGAATGTTCTCACGTCCGTAGACACGCGTGCGGAAGACGATGTAAAAAAAAAGCCGAAATACAATCTGTAAAAATCCGTACAGCATAGTGACCGCCTATTCCGAGAGCTTCAAGATACGAGCGACAACCTCATCAATCGTGAGCGAGGTCGAATCGAGTAGAACGGCATCCTCCGCCTGACGCAGTGGGGAGATCGCACGCTCGCTGTCCTGCTTGTCGCGTGAGGCAATCTCGTGTTTCAGTTCGTCGAAATCGACCGCATAGCCCTTTTCCTTCATCTCGTCATACCGACGACGTGCACGCTCTTCGACGGATGCCGTCAGAAATATCTTTACGTCGGCATTCGGAAGCACATTCGTCCCGATGTCACGCCCGTCCATGACGACTGCGCCGTCCGCCGCCATCGCACGCTGCAGTTCCACCATCTTCTCACGCACAGAACCAAGTGCTGCGACACGCGACACGATATGCGTGACCTCGGGCGTGCGGATCTCACGCGTCACATCCGTGCCGTCAACCGTGACGCGTGTGCCGCTCTCCGTACAGGCAAGACGCACGTCGATGTCCTGGACAGCACGCAGAATATCCTCATCACGCGCCTCCTGTGACTGCTGCAGCGTCTTCCACGCGACACCGCGGTACATTGCCCCCGTGTCGATGTAGGTATAACCGAGTTTTTCCGCCACAATCTTTGCAACGGTGCTCTTGCCCGCACCGGCAGGTCCATCAATCGCTATCACACGTTTCATATCAAAATCCTCCTCATTCACAGCCGCTCGATTTCGGAAAAAAACGTCGGATAGGAAATATTCACGCTATCCGGCTCCTCGATGATGACGCCCTTCGCCGCCGCACCGAGAACAGCAAGCGACATTGCCATGCGATGATCGCCGTAACTGCTCGCCTGCGCCCTTTGGATCTCTGTTTTTCCATGAATGATAAGCCCATCCTCGCGCTCCTCGATGCTGCCGGGAGCAAGCTTTTGGAACTCCGTCGCAATCGCATGAAGACGATCCGTCTCCTTCACACGCAGCTCACCAGCACCTGTAATGACGGTATCGCCCTCGGCAAAGAGTGCTGCGACGGCGATAATCGGAATCTCGTCGATGAGGCGCGGCATGATCTCCGCACCAAAAGACACACCGCGCAGGGGGGCTGTCTCGACTGTGAGATCCGCCACGCGCTCGCCGCCGCTCGTGCGCTCATTTTGGAGCGTGATATACGCTCCCATCTCTGTAAGCACATCCAGAATGCCCGTGCGCGTCGGATTGATGCCCACATTCCGCAGCAAAAGACTGCTGTCCTCAATGATACTGCCCGCGACGAGGAAGTATGCTGCCGAGCTGATATCCCCGGGCACGGTGATTTCCTCCGGTGCACGATAAGCCCCATCCTCCACTGGGAAAACGGTGACACTCGTCCCCGTGCGCTCCAAACGCACGCCAAAGCCCGCGAGCATCTGCTCCGTATGGTCACGCGATACATATGGCTCTGTCACGGTGGTCGATGCATCCGCATAGAGCCCTGCAAGCAGGATCGCAGACTTGACCTGTGCGCTCGCAACGGGGCTCTCATAGTGGATGCCGCGCAGCTTCTCTCCCGTCGGTACAATCGTAAGCGGGAGGTTGTTGTTTGTATTTCGCCCGTAGATTCGTGCGCCCATCGCAGAGAGCGGCAGGAGCACGCGCCCCATTGGGCGGCGCGTCAGCGATGCGTCACCGCAGAACACCGAGAGGAACGGCTGCGGCGCGAGCAGCCCCATCATGAGGCGCAGCGTCGTCCCCGAGTTTCCTGCATCCAGTACGGTCATCGGTTCTGTCAGTCCATGCAGTCCTTTTCCCGTAACAATCAGTTCGTTTTCGTTCAGAAATTCGACCGTGCTGCCGAGCGCACGCATCACATGAACCGTCGAGAGACAATCCGCCGCATGGAGGAAGTTGCGGATATGCACAGGCGTATCCCCGAGCCCCGCAAACATGACGCTGCGGTGCGAGATGGACTTGTCCCCAGGGATATCAACCGCGCCCCGCCATCCATGCTGCGCGGCTTCAATCATTTTCATCTCAGCCATTCACTTATGCCCCTTCCAAATCCCATACACTGTGGCAGCCGGCGGCATGTCCCATCGAAAACGCTGCCTGCAAATTGTAGCCGCCCGTATAGGCATCCACATCGACCAGTTCACCGACGAAATAGAGATGCTTCACAAGTTTGGATTCCATCGTGCGCGGGTCGATCTCAGGCGTCGTGACACCGCCCGCCGTCACAATCGCTTCGGCAATGGGACGTGTCCCTATGATCGTGAGTGGGAGTGCCTGTAATGTACGCACGAGTCGTTCCCGCTCCTTTGACGAAATC
This sequence comes from Centipeda infelix ATCC 43532, assembly GCF_000234095.1. Taxonomy (GTDB): domain Bacteria; phylum Bacillota; class Negativicutes; order Selenomonadales; family Selenomonadaceae; genus Centipeda; species Centipeda infelix. The sequence goes on along the minus strand of NZ_JH376797.1, from coordinate 232,303 downwards.
TGTCCGACGACGCGCTCGGGTGAAAGCTCTGCTGCACGAAGAACGGGGGCAATCAGCCGCTTGGGCAGAAGGTCGATCATGCCGTTGTGAAGCTGCTTCTGTTCGTACGCCGTAAAGTCCCGATCCACACGCTCCCGCAATTTCTCATGCGTCAGCGCAGGCTTCAAATTCAGGCGAAGCGAAAGCTCCTTTGCCCCTGACATGAGCAGCTCGGAAGCGCGACGGCTCAGTTGAAGGATGATCGGTCCCGTTACGCCAAAATGCGTAAAGAGCATCTCTCCGAAGAAGTCCTGCTCTTTCTTCCCCGCATGATACAAGGTCGCTCGCACGTTCCGTAGGGACAGCCCCTGAACGTCCTTCACCCACATTTCCTGCGTCACAAGAGGGACAAGTGCGGGAAAAATCGGCACAATCGTATGTCCTGCCGCGTCTGCGAGAGCGTAGCCGTCCCCCGTCGAACCCGTCGCAGGATAGGATGCGCCACCCGTCGCGAGAATCACAGCATCTGCTTCGACCCTCTCACCATCCGCGAGACGCACACCGCATAATTCTCCATGCTCGATGATGAGCGCACTGACTGCCGCATTCGTCTGAATCTCGACCTTTTGATCACGCAGGTATTTCAGCATGGCATCCACGACATCGGCGGCACGATCACTCGTCGGAAAGACACGGTTGCCGCGCTCGGTCTTGAGTGGAACGCCGAGTCCCTCAAAGAATGCCATCACATCCGCATTGTCAAAGGCACGTATACTGCTGTTGAGGAATCTGCCGTTCCCGACAATATTTTTGATGATATCGGGAACATCATCGGCGCTTGTGACGTTGCAGCGTCCTTTTCCCGTAATCATCATTTTGCGGCCGACACGCGGCATCTTCTCGAGCAGCAGAACGCTCCCGCCGCACTCTGCCGCTGCCGCCGCCGCCATCATGCCCGCAGGTCCCGCCCCCACCACAATGATTCTTTTCACGCTCTGTCACCCCCGCAATTTCACGAAGCTCCCGAATCTCCTCTGCCGTCAGATGCCTGTATGCACCGCAGGCAAGTCCGCGCAGTGTCAGTCGTGCAAATCGCACGCGCCTAAGTGCCGCGACACGGCAGCCAATCGCGGCAAACATACGGCGCACCTGTCGGTTGCGCCCCTCATGGATGATCGTTTCGACCACGGTATGCCCATCCTCCACGCGCAATACGCGCAGACGTGCGGGAGCAGTTCTGCCGTCTTCGAGCAGGATTCCACGGCGCAGCTGTTCCAGCCCCTCTGCCGTGACCTCTCCCACTACCTCTGCATGGTAGACCTTGTTGATCTCATAGCGTGGATGGAGCAGCCCCTGCGTCAGTGCTCCATCGTTCGTGATGAGGAGCAGCCCCTCCGTATCGGCATCGAGCCGCCCCACGGGATAGAGCCGCGCAGGGAGATCGGGCAGGAGATCGAGCACCGTTTTGCGCCCCCGATCGTCCCGCACCGTCGAGAGATATCCGCGCGGCTTGTTGAGGAGAATATAAAATCGCTTTTCCTCTGGCTGAATACGGTTGCCATCGACGGCAATCACGTGATGTGCCGCGTCATATTTCGAGCCGAGCTCCGTCACGACAGCACCATCCACACTGACCTGCCCCGCACGAATCATCTCCTCTGCCGCACGGCGTGACGCCACACCCGCATTGCTGAGGATTTTCTGCAATCGTTCTTCCATTTCGCTTCCTATCGCATTTTGACAGCACTTTCGCCCATCAGACGAGTGAGTGCGCTCTGCGCTTCTTTCGAGCCGTCAATCCAATACGTCTCTCCCAGCCTGCGCCATCGTCCCTCACTTTGCACATAGACGGGATGATCTCCCGGATGCGCAGCGAAAATCTCCTGCATCGCCGTCCATAGCGTACGGCGATCAACATTTGTCTGCGGAATCAGGTAGAAAGAAGAGCGATACTCATTCATCCCCCAGATCTCCTCGGCAAGCAGCTTTGGCTCCTCGCCCGTTGTATCGACGCGCCCCTCCACAACGATGATCGCATCCAGCTCCAGAGCGGAGACATGTGCATAGAACACACGCGGAAACACCGTCACCTCAATCTTGCCGCTGAAATCCTCCAACTCCGCAAAGAGCATCGTGTCGCCCTTCTTCGTTGTAAAGCGTTTCGTACTCGTCAGTATGCCGCCGATGCGTACAAGCTGGCGATCCTTGCGCACGGTATTCGGGATCTCACCGATGGAGAGCAGGGCGGAGAGCGTATCACTGTAATCGTCCAGCGGATGCCCCGTGATGTAAAAGCCCGTCGCTTCCTTTTCCCAGGTCAAACGCTCGCGTGCCGTACTCGGCGGAACATCTGCGGAGACGGCAATCTGCTGAACCTCCTCCATCGTTTCCTCGCCAAAGAGACCACCCTGCCCACTCAGCACATCGCGCTGACGACGAGCTGCGTCCTGCATCGCAGCATCGAGGGATGCAAGGAGTTGGTTGCGCTCCGTACCGATGCTGTCAAACGCGCCGCATTTGATGAGGCTTTCAAGCGCACGTTTATTGACCGCACGCATATCAACACGCGCACAGAAATCGACAAGCGAGCGAAACTTCCCGCCCTCTGCTCGTACACGCTCCATGCTTACAATCGCATTCTCGCCGACGTTGCGGACAGCAGCAAGCCCGAAGCGAATAGCGCCATCCTCGATGCCGAACGTCGCCGCACTTGAGTTGATATCGGGCGGCAGGATCTTGATCCCCATCTGGCGGCAGAGCTGAATGTAGACGGGGATCTTGTCCGTCTTGTCCATAATGCTCGTCAGTACACCCGCCATAAACTCCACGGGATAATGTGCCTTGAGATATGCCGTCTGCCATGCAAGCAGACCGTAGGCGGCACTGTGGGACTTGTTGAACCCATAGTCCGCAAAGTGCGTCAAGAGATCAAAGATATGATTCGCCAGCGATGTCTCAAGCCCGTTCTTCGCACAGCCCTGTAAAAAGATTTCCTTCTGTGCCATCAGGAGCTCATGTTTCTTCTTCCCCATCGCACGGCGCAGCAGATCCGCCTGTCCGAGACTGAACCCCGCAAGTACCTGCACAATCTGCATGACCTGCTCCTGATAGAGCACAACGCCGAACGTCTCCTTTAGGATCGACTCAAGGAGAGGATGCATATAGACAACCTCTTTTTTTCCATGCAGACCGTCGATGAAGTCCGTCACCATGCCGCTGCCGAGTGGTCCCGGTCGGTAGAGTGCCACCGTCGGAATAAGATCGACAAAGCCCTTCGGCTGCAGATCCTTGACAAGATTCGTCATGCCCGCCGACTCCATCTGAAAGACTGCTCCTGTATCTCCATCACACAGCATTTGTGATGTTTTCTCATCGACAAGCGGTATCGCATCAACATCCAGTTCAATCCCATGCGATGCACGTACATGACGCACTGTATCTGCAATAATGGTGAGGGTACGCAGCCCCAGAAAGTCCATCTTGAGCAGACCGAGTGCCTCCACATCGTCCTTGTCGAACTCCGTAACGAGCGTCCCCTCCGAGACCCAGACGGGCACCTGGCTCGCAAGCGGCTCCTTCGCAATCACAACACCTGCCGCATGAATGGAGATATTGCGCGGCAGCCCCTCGATCCTTCGCGCAAGGTCGATCACCCTACGAACACTCTCGTCCTCGTCATAGAGACGACGGAAGTCCGACGACTCTTTGAGGGCGCGCTCCAACGTGATGTTTAGTTCCGCAGGAACAAGCTTGGTAATGGCAGATACTTCGCTGAACGACATTTCAAGCACGCGCCCGACATCGCGAATTGCGCCCTTTGCCCCCATCGTTCCGAACGTGGCGATCTGCGCGACATGATCCTCGCCGTAACGCTCCTTGACATACGAAATAACCCGACCGCGATTGATATCATCAAAATCGATATCAATATCCGGCATGGATACGCGTTCGGGATTGAGGAATCGCTCAAAGAGGAGCGCATAGCGCAGCGGGTCAATATTCGTGATCCCCAACAGATAGGCGACAATACTGCCCGCCGCAGAACCGCGCCCGGGGCCGACTTCTACACCGTGTCCACGCGCATAGACAATAAAGTCCCAGACAATTAAAAAATAGCTGGCATATCCCATGCCGTGAATTACGTCCAGCTCATAGTCCAGACGCGTGCGAATCTCGTCCGTAACATCCGCATAGCGTGAGGAAAGACGCTCCTCGCAGAGTGCACGCAGATAGGCATCGTCGCTCTCAAAGTGCTCAGGCAATGGATAAAACGGCAGCTGCAGCTCCCCAAAGGTGAAGTCCACTTGACAGCGTGCGGCAATCTTCGCCGTATTCTCAAGTGCCTCGGGGTAGTCCGCAAAGAGAGCTGCCATCTCCTCCTCTGATTTCAGATAGTAGTCGGGACCGGAAAAGCGCATACGATCGGGATCATTGATCGTCCGCCCCGTCTGCACACAGAGAAGAATGTCATGAAATTCGCTGTCATCCGCATGGACATAGTGCACATCATTTGTAGCAACAAGTCCGATATCGTATTTTTTTGCAAGCTCACGCAGAGCACGGTTGACTGTCTTTTCCTCGGGCAGACCGTGATCCTGAATCTCCAAGAAAAAATTATCCTGCCCAAAGATCTCCACATACTCTGCGACCAGAGCCTCTGCCCGCTCATTGTTCCCGCGCAGGATTGCCTGTGGAATCTCCCCTGCCACACATGCAGAGAGTGCGATAACGCCCTCATGGTATTGACGAAGAAGTTCTTTGTCAATACGCGGCTTATAATAATATCCCTCGATATTTGCGAGGGATATTAGTTCAACCAGATTGCGATAGCCTGTTTCGTTTTCAGCAAGAAGAATCAGATGATAGTATCGAGTTCCGTCTACCTCCGCACGTTCCTGTCGCATGCCCGGTGCCAGATAGACCTCACAGCCGATGACAGGGTGAATCCCCTGCGCCTTTGCCTCCTTATAGAACCGGACAGCACCGTACATGACACCATGGTCAGTAATGGCAACCGAATCCATTCCGAGTTCCTTTGTGCGTCGGATCAGCTCCTTGACACGGCTCGCGCCGTCAAGCAGACTGTATTCCGTATGCACATGCAGATGGGCAAAGGACATTCTGTTCCTCCTTTCTTATGCATTACGCGCGTGTAGTGTTTTTGCAAAAGTCTTCCCAAATCTCCTGATATGCCGTCTCAAGTTCTTCCATATAGTTCTCGACATTCATGAGCGGGGATCGCTTCATATTTGCACGCAGTCCCATATGATACGCCTCCAACAGCTTCGGAGACTCGGCAAGCTGGACGGCACGCCGCACATAGTTGATGTCATTTTCGGCAACGAGTTCACGCACACCTGCATTCGTCAGAATGGACGCACCAAAACGAGAACCGTGCGTGCGCCCACGCAGCGAAATAACGGGAACCCCCATGTAGAGTGCCTCGCACGTTGTGAGTCCGCCGTTGTATGGCGCAGTGTCGAGCGCAATGTCAATGTTCCGATACTGCTCCAGATAGTCCGGACTATACGGACGGAACTCTACACGCGTCAAGTCATAATTCAGCATGGAGAGACGTTTTTTTACAAAATTGATCCCGGAGTCAATACTGCATATCTTCCCCTTGATAACAAGTCTCGAGCCGCGCACAGATTCAAGGATACCGCGCCATAGGAGCAGGATCTCATCCGTAACCTTCGCGAAATTGTTGAATGAGCCAAACGTCACATATCCGTTTTTACGAAGGGGCGGCTCATAGCCTGCCTCCGGCATCGCACGGATTGCCTCGGGGGCATAACAAAGATGTGAATGGGGCAATCTCAGAATGCGCTCCGTAAACCCAGCCTCCGCCTGAATATCCCCCTTCGGAATACAGATTTCGTCCGAAAGAAAATAGTCGATGGCATGAAGCCCCGTTGTATTCGTATACCCGATACCAGAGATCTGAACAGGAGCAGGACGATATGCCATTATTGGCAGTGCATTGTCCTGTGAATGACCGGAAAGATCGACCAGTATATCGATTTTGTCCTCTGCAATCAGACGCGCCGCCGTGCGTGGCGGGCGACCGCGCAGATCACGCCATGTCACGCGTCGCGTGCGAAGCCGCTCCGTCACGGCATCACTGCGCCCCGTAGCGTAGCAGAACACCATAAACTGTTCGCCGTCAAAATGACGCAGCAAAGGTGTCAAAAAGTACGAGACCGAATGCTCACGAAAGTCAGGCGATATGTAGCCGACGCGCAGTTTTTTCTGAGCCGATCTGGAAACATTTCCATGCACATAAGGGCTCACATCCAGCAGCCGATCATAATGTTCCGCCTTGAGACGGCCATCCTTTGCACCGAGATGGCGGTAGTTTCGCATGAAGAGATATTTACTGTAGAGCTCCGCTGCCTCATCTGCTTCATCGGTAAGACGGCTGGACATGAGGAGCTCATGCGCCGCCCCCTTTGCCTCCCCCGCGAGATAGAGTGCATCGGCAAGCCACCCGCGTGCGCGTTTCAGCATCTGATGATAGATGGTGTAGGAGAGATCCTCCTCCCCCAGCACCTTTGCCTTATGCGCCAGCTCCTCAATCAGGTCGGCAAGCAGGGGGATCTCATCGTCCAGACGGAACTCCAACGCGGCAAGTCCTGCCTGCACCATGCGCGCACGCGGATGCCGCGGCTGAACACGCAGCACCTTGCGGGCAAGCTCCTCTGCCTCATCAATGCGTCCACTGTAAAGCGCGACCTCGGCATTGACCGCCATTGCGTCGACATCCCCCGCCACAAGGCGATCCACCTCTTTGGCACAGGCACGCATCCCCTTTAGATCACCATCCGCAGAAAATTTTGTCGCGAGTCTCAGCCAGTTGATCTTTTCCTCCGCCGTGTGCTCTGCCTTTGGCGGCTGCTCCTGCATAGATAAAAACCTCCTTTCCACGCATATTTTGCTTAGACCTCGGGATGCAGCTCTGCACCATACTCATGCAGAAAGATCTTCTGATACCGTTTATATTCCGGCGCAAGCGGCTTCTCACGCGGGCAGTGAATGCACCAAAAATCCTCTTCCTGATTCGGAACAACCACGCGAAACTCATGCCGCTTCATCTCCATACACATCGACGTGTCATAGAGATGCCACCCCGTAAACAGATCCTCACGCCAACGGATACCATACTGTGTCGCGAGGAAGAGCCCATCTACGGCCTCGACATCGATATAGTTGCCCTCCGGCTCCATGCAGTGCGAGTCTACCACGCTCTCCGGCTCGCAGTGATGCAGGACGCGCCCGTAAGTACGCAGGCCATCCCACCAGACACCGGAACGTGGGAGACTGCGGCAGCCAATCATGCCGACAAGACCGATCGTCGGATCTTCAAAGATCGAAAGCAGATCGACAATAATATCCTTATTGACGACAAGCACATCCTGATGCAGATAGATTTTGTATTTTGCGTCGGAGGCACGCGCCCCTTCGTTGTAACCCGCACACATGGAAGCAGCATTGCGTACAGGAATGTATTCGATCGACATGCCACCTGGGATATACAGTGATTTCAAGTACAAAAGGCACTCACTGTACATATCTTCATCGTTGACGCAAGAAATAAATGCTACTTTATTCTGATCCATATCCATAATTTCTCTATTTTTTCCCATGTGCAAATTCTCTCTGCAAGCTGTAATACAACTCCCGATCCACAGGATCAACACACTCCATCGCACTTACACCCAACATCTCATAAATAAATGCATCTCGCCCATCATAGTTCATTGACAAACGACGATAGAACGCTTCTGTATGGACAACAGTCTCACGAACCAAAGAAGCTGCATAGGCAGGAAACACAGAAAAACGATCCAGCAACGCCCACAAGGACTGCACCGAAGACTCTCGCTCTACGTCGTACTCAATTCGGTGAATCAATCGCACCATCTGCTCACGCGCAGCCTTCGTATACATCGATTTGAGGAGCGACAACTCCGGCATGGAGCGATCCGCACGCACAAAATAAAACTCTGTCTCGAGATCATCAAGCTCATTCTCAAAACCGGCAGTGACGAGGCGCTCAATCAGCCCCGTCGGAGCCTCCCGTTTCTGTTGCTGCACACGGATGCTTTTGTAAAAGGACGCGTAAAGAAGATTCTCAAATTCGGCTCTCGTATAGAGACGGGACACAATATTATAATAATGTCCCTCCATTAAATTTTTCAGTACAGACCAGTGGCGTATGTTGCGAAAGCTCGTCAAAAATGCCCCTGTCTCCTTGAGAAACATCGAAAATCCCGCAGCAATATCCTGCGGGTTGTCCGCCTTCTCCAGCGTAAGGTCAGATATGATATAGTCAAAATATCCGCGTGTATATGGAAGCGGAACACTCAGATAATCGAGAATCTGCCAATGAACGCCCGCAGGAACATCCATCTCCATCGCATCCATATCAGCTGTAACAGCATAGAGCTCCGCCCGCGGAAACATTCTGCGCAGCTCCGGCAGATAGCTCAGACTCTCTACGACCAGTACACGCAGCAAAGCAGCATTTGGCTGCAGAAAAGAGAGCAGTTCCGGTCGAATTTTCTCAGCCAAGCGGTGCTCCTCCATTTCACAATAATCGTGACTCTGGAAACATAGACTTTCCTATTATATCACAATCTGTAAAGAGCTTGCAGTCCCTATGCCTCTTTTTCATCCATGGGTCGGTGCGCTGAGGGCATTCGGGGCATTGGAGTCCGGGATGAAGGAAAAGGAACTGACGTTCCGCATCATCCATGCCGAGAGTGAGATCGTCAAGGAGATATGATACGATCCTTTCTCGTTTTTTTCAGCCAATCCAAGAGGAATTGACGGAATGTACGCGCCGCTTCGGTGAGGATGACGGTCTTGTCCTGTATGAGGCAGACCACCTGTCCCGTATCTTTTCCGTCACCGAGTTCCCGCATGACAATGTCCGGCTGTCTGTTCATGACGGCTGCATAGTCATAACCAAGATTGATCGCAGGATTATGACGCAGCAGATCAACAATGAGAGATTCATCGGCGGTTTCGGCTAGAATCTCGATTTTGAGACCGGGCAGGAGGATGTGTTTGTCGATATTGTGACGGAAACAGTGATAGGCGCGTCCTTTACTGATGATCATTTGCCCGTCGAGATCTGTGTAGGTGATACGGCTTTTTTCTGCCAAGGGATGATGCGCAGAGAGACGTGCACAGTAGCGCGAGAAAAAGAGTGCGTCCCCTTGAAAGCGGGTCTGATCAAAAGGGGCGGTGACGATGGCAAAATGACATCGCTTTGTCAGAAGTCCCTCCATTGCATCGTCGTCCGTTGTATCGACAATGCTCAAAATAATGCTCTGATGAGTAGTATGAAAATCCTGTAGAAATTGCGCTCCGAGATAAGAAAAGACGTGATCCAGTGCAAAAATGGTAACGACACTTTTTGAATGGGTGGCGAGGGATTTCATGCTTTCGATGGATTGATATTCATCCAGCATACGTTGAACGTGGGGCAGTAGCGCTGCTGCATAATCGGTCGGAATGATTCCGCGCGGGGTACGGATGAAAAGCGGCTGTCCAAGCTCCTCCTCGAGTGACCGCATCGCTCTGCTGAGACCCTGCCTTGCAACATAAAGATGATCCGCCGCCGTCTGGATATTGCCGCAGCGATAGACCTCAATAAAATACTCCATCTGCTTTCGATTCATCTTCATACCTCCCGTCTCTTTCATCGGTATCTATTCTACCGCAACAATATTGTTGCGGCAAGTCCCATTGTTTTTCTTGCCGTCATTTGTGAAGTACACTATACTATGAACAGATCAACCAAATAATGAACAGGAGAAACACTTATGAAACTCACACAGATTCGCAATGCAACGAACCGTTTGGATTATGCGGGGAAGGTATTTCTGATTGACCCGTGGCTTGCGCCGAAACATCAGCTGTCATTTGTCGATATTCCAGACATGCCGTTCCATGTCCCCGATCCGATGAAGGAGCATCTCCCGATGCCGTTCTATGATTTGCCGATGGATATGGGGCAGATTTTGAGCGGTGTCGACTACTACATCGTTACGCATCTGCATCCCGATCATATTGATATGGCACCGGACGGGACGGTCGGTGCGCCGCTTGATAAGGCGGTGCCAGTCATCTGTCAGTCGGAGGAGGATGCCTCTGTTCTGCGGAGTTCCGGGTTTTCAGAGGTACTCGTCCTGCCGACAAGCGGTATGGAGTTCGGTGCGGCGAGACTGACCCGCGTCCCTGCCCTGCACGGCACCGTTGTTCCGTGTGGTGACGCGATGGGGATTGTGTTTGAGGCACCGGAGGAGAACACCTTCTATTTGACAGGGGATACGGTCTGGTATTCTGGCGTAGCTGAGACACTGCGGAACTATCAGCCTGAGGTGATTGCCCTGAACTGTTGTGCCGCAGAGACCGTGGAAAACGGACGCCTCATCATGAATGATGAGGATGTTCACTGCGTTGCAATGACTGCGCCTAACGCCCGTCTTTATCTGACGCACTTGGACAATGTCGCACATGCTGCGCTTACGAGGCATACACTGCGAGGATGTTTGGCACGTCGCGGCGTGGTGAATTATGATATGCCGTCCGATGGTGCGTCGGTTGAATATAAAGCCGCAACAGTCGGAGCTTAATTCCTGTCATACGGTACATTCCGCACACAAAAGAGATTCCATTCGCCCTACCCAGCGTTTGGAATCTCTTTTCTTTTGCAAAGAATCATTAGGCAACAACCCCTATCCTGTGTTATAATTTTCTTATATTTGAAACGTAGGAGGGAAGGCCGTTGTTTGCAAAGACCTATGGTGCGACGACCCTCGGGATTGACGGACGGATTATCGACGTTGAGGTGGATGTGTCGTCCGGTCTGCCGGGCTTTGAGCTGGTGGGGCTTCCCGATACGTCGGTGAAGGAGTCGAAGGAGCGTGTGCGGACTGCCATTCGCAACTCCGGCATTCAGCTGCGGCAGGAGCGGGTGACGGTGAATCTTGCGCCTGCGGACGTGCGAAAGGACAGTTCGGGGCTTGATCTGCCAATTGCCGTCGGACTCCTGGCATCCTACGGTATGCTTCCCGAGGCGGCGATACAGAGCGCACTTTTCTCAGCGGAGCTTTCTCTCGATGGAAACTGCCGTCCGATCAGCGGCATTCTCCCAATGGCAATCACGGCGCGTGAGCACGGTCTGAGGGAGTTCTATGTTGCTCCCTCCAATGCAGACGAGGCACTCCTCATTGACGGAATAAAGGTCTATGCGGTCGAAAATCTGGCGCAGCTTGTGCGTCATCTGACGGGTGCGGAAACACTAACTCCTTCTGCGCCACACCCCACAGAGCAGAAAAAGGATGCCACCTTCACCGATGACTTTGCCGATGTGCAGGGGCAGTATCAGGCGAAGCGTGCACTTGAGATTGCAGCGGCTGGCGGGCATAATGTCTTGATGGTTGGCGTACCCGGTTCGGGCAAGACGATGCTGGCACGTCGAATGCCTTCGATTCTGCCGGAGCTGACGAAGGAAGAAGCCATCGAGATCACGAAGATTTACAGTATCTCTGGGCTGCTCGGCAAGGATACGGGGCTTGTGACCACGCGCCCCTTCCGCAGTCCGCATCATACATCCTCGACGGTGGCGATGATCGGCGGTGGGAGCATCCCGCGCCCGGGCGAGGTGACGCTTGCCCATCACGGCGTGCTCTTTCTCGATGAGCTGCCGGAGTTCAGCAAGAAGACGCTTGAGGTCCTGCGCGAGCCGATTGAGGATCGCCAGATTACAGTGTCGCGTGCGAACGCAACACTGACGTTTCCCTCTAGTATCATTTTGGTAGCGGCAATGAATCCATGCCCCTGCGGTTTTCACGGAGATAAGGATCATATATGTGAGTGCTCTGCGGGCGAGATCAAGCGATATACACGAAAATTATCAGGACCTTTGCTTGACCGTATCGATCTTCATATCCGTGTGTCGCGTGTGACCTATGCGGATCTTCATGCTACGCGTAAGGCGGAATCCTCCGAATCAATTCAGCAGCGCGTTGTGGCGGCGCGCATCATTCAGTGCAAGCGATTGCAGAGACACGGCCTCTTTTGTAATGCACAGATGAATCACAGCATGATAAAGAAATATTGTCGGCTTGAGCAGGAGGCAGAGCGTTTGCTTGAGGCGGCATTTCACCGTATCAACCTATCGGCGCGTTCTCACGACCGTATCATCAAGGTAGCACGGACGATTGCTGATCTCGGGCAAAGTCCCGTCATCACGGCGGCGCATATTGCGGAGGCAATCCAGCTGCGCTCCGATATTGGGGTGAATATCGAGTGATGTTACAGATGGAGTGTATATAATGGATACGCAAACGAAATATGTAAAACTCGAAATCTTTATTCCGGAGACACATTTTTCGCAGCTTCGGAATGTACTGCGGGCGGTGGGAGCAGGGCAGAGTGGAAACTATGACAGCTGTCTCGCCTATTCGCATGTCATTGGCTCATGGCGTCCACTTGAGGGAGCTTCGCCGTATGAGGGGACAATTGGTGAGCTCTATGAGGCTTCCGAGCTCAAGGTTGAGGTGCGTGTAGATGAGAGCCATTTAGGTGAAACCATGGCGGCAATCCGTGCCGTACACCCATATGAGACACCGGTTATTTTCACGATCCCCCTCTTGGATGAAAACCTAGAGAATCGCTGAAAAATAACGGATAATCACATCGACCTTTGCTCCTACATTTTCTAATCAACAAAAAAGAGATTCCAAATTGTAGTGACTAAAGTTAAACATGAAAGCGTAGGAAAGCAAATTTCTGTGCTTTTTGCTATGCGGCTTGATGTTTGTAACGGTACTGAGCAGGACTGAGCCAACCAAGAGACTTTTTGATACGATACTCGTTATAGTAGACGATTATTTCTCGATCGCCACCTTATTTTACATCCAGTATTTGAACTTACTCATATCCATCGTAATTTTCCGATTTGAATCGAAGGTTTTAAATCTTCGTCTCTGGGAACGGTCTGCAACCTTGCCGACCACCCCCTTGTAGGAATTGTATATACTTTAAGCCTTTACCCATCTCCTGATGGGAGTGAGAGAAACGTGATAGTACTTCGATAGTGCCTCATAGCTTCCGTATCCTGCAAGATATTCCTGCATAATCTTCAGCTTACATGCCCTACCGTATTTTGACATGACAATGCCCCCAAAAGTTAGATTAGCCAAGTCTAACTTTTGGGGGTAGGTCACAATGGAATCTCTTTCATATGAAAAGTGACTACGTTATCAATTAAGAATTTGCTTTAATGTATTCCTTTAACCGTATGATCCTGTCTTCGATATCAATACCATCGTCGTCCTGCTTAATATGAATTGTATCAATGACTTCATCATTCTCATTTTTCCTCCGCAAATACGAATCGTTCGTGCAGATAATATGCTCATCGCCGAAGATGAGCCTTTGCCCCATATCATCTCTCGAGAGATGTGAATCGGAGGCAATCTTCAAGAACGGCAGATATGACCGCCTTCGATGCACTTGACGATTGTCCCGAAACGACACTGCCCACAGAGTTATCCATGCGACGCCCATCCATGAGCACAACTACACGATCATCGCCATTGATTGTCACAATGCTGTGGGTTTGTGTATACTCAAATTCTCCTCCGCGATACCCCGGCGTCTTGATCTGTATCCCCGGAATCTGCCGCAGTGCATCGCTGAGCTGATCATAATGACGTTTCTCAAGCATATCCCGATCAATGATATTCACATCACCGCCCGTGCGATAGTAGGACTGCTCCGTTATAGCATTGCCAAACGGATCTTTGAGCTCACCGGTGACCTCAATATCCTTCGTCGCATATAAAGTTGACGGATCATTCTCCTCGATAGATTCACGCGAAGAAATCTCTTGTGCATGAACATCCCCCCCATACAGGACAGATGATAAGAGAACACCAAGCACTGCACCCTCACGAATTTTCTTTCTCATTTGCTGATTCTCCTTTGACGAAATAACAACCAGTGAATCTATAGAAACAATGTCCAAGTACGAGAACCTACCTGCACTTACATTCTGTTTCCATAATGACGGCACTTCTTAGAAATCATACGACATAGACAGCACCAGACTGCGCGGACCATGCATCGAGACAGATTCCGCAACGGCATCCTGAACAACCCAATACTCCCTGTTCAACACATTAAACACATTGAGTCCCACGCGCAGTGCATCTCCATTCGCAAATGTACGCTTGTACTGCGCCCCGAGATCCAGTCGCCACCACCCCGGTACATGCTTGCTGGCAAGCGGATTCATAGGAGCCTTACTATTCGCCACCATACGCCCCGTCAATGCCCATTCCTCGTTCATCTGATATTGGGTAGAGAGTGTGAAATTCCATTTTGGAATCCCCGCAATCGTTCTACCGTCATCTGCCCCTCCTTTTTGCTTGGCATTCAGATACATGACACCACCAAGAAGACTGAGCTTTGGCATTACCTGTCCGAATACCGTTACTTGTCCCCCTTGATTTTTTTGCCGTCCATTATAACCATACCGATTGTTCGCATCCACATGGAGATTTTCCTGTTCCACGGAAAAAATGCTAAAACTTCCTCCCAGACGCTTGGCGTCCCATTTCACGCCAAGCTCGTATTGCTCGGTGGTCTGTGGCGGCAGATATTCTCCCTTGTTGGCATATCGTCTGCCCACCTTTCTTCCCCTGCCAAGGCTTTCCATATAGTTGGCATAAACCTTCACATGGGGATTTAAGGCGTACATCAATCCGAGATTCGGACTGAACTTGGAACTGTCCTTGTTCGCCTCCGAAACATTTTGATGACGAAGTCCGAGCAAAAAAGACCATTTCTCATCAGCAGTGACCATACGATCGACAAAACTAATTCCCTTCATGACAAAATCGAGACTGCCATCATCATGATACCCCCAATTCGGTGACTTAGGCGGGAGCATTTTATCAAAAGAGGATTTATCGTAAATATTCCCCGTATAGGGAGGAATCAGGTCATCGTAGTAATCTGTATCATACTCAATCCATCCCTCACCCTCCAACCGGTCCGCGCTCAGCGCAATATCGTGACGCATCTGACCGGTATTTGCTTTCAGACGAACGCCACCGGCATATCCACGAAAGGTATTATTCTCCCGAAACATCTCCACACCGACCGTAAAATTTCCTTTTTCATCGGTCAGCTTGGGATAGTACAGAACGGTCACTGGATCCCACTCATCTGTATGATGCCCGAACTTAAAAAACAGTTCTGTCGATGGATTGAGCTGCTGCTCCAAAGAAAATGTCACAATATCATTGGCATGACTGTATTCTCCCCACGAAGGCTGAAAGTTTACATCCCCCTGCGGCGGTTTTGGCAGAGAATGTTTATTCAGTCGGATTCCCGTCTGACATCCTTTGTGGTGCACTTCCCGATGACCAAGCAACAGCTGTGCAGATGTTTTTTCTCCCCGATAATCAATGTTGACAAAGCCATTGTTTTCCTTATATTTTTCATTTCGGAATCGCGTTGTTCCGTCCTCGAGTCCAATATTTGCTCTAACACCCCACTCCTTATTCTTCCCGAAGCGTGTTCCAAGATCTAGTTCATGAACAAAATGGCTCTTCCCGGAAAAAGTTTCCCGGAAGGATATCTTTGTCTCATCTTCCGCAACCTTCGGAACGAGATTCACGGCGCCGGCCGCACTGGCAAAGTACCCCCCTATCCCATTCACCAACGTATTGGGCCCGGAAATGATTTCCACCCTGTCTACAAAATTGGTTGGAACAGACGAAGGGGAGAGCATCCCCGGTACACCATTGATATAATAATGCTGCGAACGCAGACGATAGCCGCGAATATGCACATCATTATAGGTATTGTCGCCATCAGAGGTCACCGTGGGATCCAATGTAAGCACCTCAAGGAGTGTATTTCCAGAAGATCGATTCATATCAATGGATTTTTGCGAGAGGCTCATCACATTAAACGGTACATCCATAAAGTCTGTATTGCCCATAATGCCTAAACTGTTCTTACGTACAATTTGCCCGCCATGGAAAATTTTGTCCTTATAATTGCCATACACAAAAACATCCGGCAGAGAATACGAATACGTGCTTTCAGAGGCTGCGCCATATACGGTCGGCAGATGGACAGCCCCAGCAAGCAGAATACTGAGAAGAGCAACTCTTTTTTTCATAGGAATCATCCTTTCTAACATTCATGTAGATACATGTTATTCTCGATTTGATACGGCCTTTGAAACGCCCCCTTTGGTTTCCATATCGCATTCAATGTCCGGATACAGGCCTTTTGCAAATAGGAAAAGCCCCTTTGCAGTGCGTAGCCCAGGCATATACATAAACTCCACAGGAATCGGGTAGACGCGATTTCCCTGCACGGCTTTGAGCGAACGGTATTCCGGATGATGCATCAACTGATCTGCAAAAGAAGCCGTATGATCATCAAAATATTCCACAAAGATAATATCTGGATCTAAGATCAATAAAGTCTCCGCATCACGAAACTGCATATCTGTCACCATACGAGCGCCAAGTGTGCTCAGAAAATCACCAACGAGCCAATGCGCATTATAGTTGATCACATATTTTGACGGAGCCCCCTCCAGAACGATTACCCGATCCTGTCTCTTCCCCGCTGTTTGTTCTTGTATCTGCCCAATCTGAGCGGAAATGTCTGCTGCAATTGCCTCAGCTTTTTCCGGACAGCCAAACACGATACCAACATCACGTATGTATCGGAGTTCTTTTTCGATAGTCTGTTTCTCTCTGGTATTTGATGTTATAGGAATATAGGTATTTACACCTCGTTGATGCCACCATTCTGTAGACTGGAGTCTCCGCTCAGAAAATGCGGATTGACGTGCAAAAATCAGATCTGGTTCCGTTGCCAGAATCATTTCCAAACTTACACGCTCAGGAGCAATTTCCTTTATCTTGGCAAATTCCTCCGGATACCGCTCCTGTAAATCAACCGTGTGTGGAGGCTCCATACAGGCTAGTACAATTCGATCAGCCAATCCCAAAGCCAAGAGGATTTCAATGTTGTTCCAATCCATTACCACAACCCGTTGCGGTTCACTCGTGATGATCAACATTTCCTGCTGTCCATGTGAGTTATAGGTCTGCACACAGCGTGCTGCCGTCTGCATCTCCGGCAGAACATCATGAATTGATAAGGATGTTGCTGTAAATTGACGTAAAATTAAAATCGTGCAAAATATCACAGCGAGAAGAGAAAAAACTATCCTTATATCCGATATATGCTTGCATCTGCGACGTTGACACATCAGATCATCTCCCCCTCCCTCTGCCTGGTCCAGAGCCCCCTTTTTCTCGATGTGCTTCACAACAAAAATTGCATGTATTATAGAATGAAAAAACCTTCTTGCTCTCCGGCAAAAAGGCATATGTAATACACAAAAAAATCGCGCCTTCCTGTCTCTCGCAGGGACGATACAGCGTTCCGATCGGGCAGTTCTTCTGGCTCTGCATCATCATCTTCCCCGCCTTCCCGGTTTCCCAGTGGCATCATGGGGTCGACTCCGCATTACAGCTGCGGGACAGCGCAGGTTTCTCACCTGCTTCTCTATTGAGCGCAATGCGCACCCGATCGGCAAAATATTTAATTATAATTCGACTCTTAAGAATCACATGTATGGTATCATATCCAAAATTATATGTCAATAAACAAAAATTAGTAATAAAATGAAATCAAATAATTTTATGTGTTTTCTTCTGCCGAGGAAATAAATCCTCAACAGGATGGAGTACACTTTTATTATCATCAAAAATTCACTTCATTGCATGTCTCGTAAGGGGAACTGTCAATGGAGAATTTCTTTAGACAATTAAAGCTATGAACGTATTTACATAGCTGCGAGGGACGCAAGACAGCGATCGAGGAATAACATCGTCCACTATAACAAGCACCATATTAAACAGGTCTTTTGGCCGGCTAAGTCCTGCGCAGCACCGTAGCAAACATCAAACTGCATAGCAAAAAGCGCAGGAAATTACTTTCCTACGCTTTCAGGTCTAACTTTTTGGGGGCATCATATACGGCAAAGTATGACGGATGAAATCTCGCATATTCAGGGTAAGTGTTAGATCTTTTGCTCTTGCAATGGCAGCGCCGTTCTCCGTTGTTGCCGTTGCATATCCTCCCTCAACATTGCCCGTGATCTCCGAATGATTGATGAGTACGTTGTTTTCATTCGTCTCCGCCGTAACATGCTCCGTCCCCGCTGTGGAGAAGGCATAGCCGTATCCACAGCGCACAGTTCGCATGACCTCGCCGCCATTCACTGTGACGGTGTTCTTATTTGCGGAGGCAATGACTTCGCTCTGCCCAGTGTTGGAGTTTGCATAGCTTGTCGCACCTGCCGAAGGGCCGTCGATGTCACCATCGTTGATCGTCAGGGTATTACCGGAGGTGTATGCCCGCGCATAGGGAGCCGATGCCTCCGCGTTGACACTGGCAAGCGCACCAAAGAGCCCACCATACTCACTCTGCTGGGTATTGCCGCCATTAAACACAACCGAGGCACCTGTTACAGTTGCCATGCCTCCATTTTTTAGATAGATGGATGCTCCCGTGACATCCCCCATTGTACCGCTATAGATGATCGCCGTACCGCCCTTGAGGACAAGCGTCTTCACCTCGTCTGAGCCAAGCCAGGAGCCGGCGACACGGCAGTATTTGTAGTAGGAGGAAGAAGATGGATCTCCGATGACCGGCTTCGTCTCGTCGGCAGCATTTGGCGTTCCAACGACGATGTTTCCGACACCGCCCGTAATATTTGCGGCGATCCCCTCTGTCGTGGTGACCATATCCTCCGTGACCGGTTCCGTAACAACAACGGGCGCAGCCGATGCGGCTGCAGCCGACAGGGCGAGACCACCGCACGTGAGCGCGGATAAAATACGATGAATCAATTTTTTGTCTGGTGACTTTTGCATAGTGTGGGACTCCTTTCTCACAACAAGCGTAAAAGTCATCTTTTCATTTCTCATGCAGCCGTCAGACCAAAGATGATGCCTGGCGAATTGGCGATTACAAGCGGCCAGTCGCGATGCTCTTTGAAAAATCCATATCCAACCCACATCGTGCAGTTGATGAATGCGACGAAGGCTGAATCCAGTCCCCCTGATGACCGGACAGATTTCCAAGAATCTGCGGAATATAGGAAACGTACATACAGATGGACAGACCGGAGGCAATCACGCCAACAATTTTCATCTTGTTTTTTCGGCTTTCTCCCCAAGCTGCACAGTCTCCTTTTCCAGATGCCCGCCTCAGCTTCTGCTTTTTTCAATACTTCTTCCATATGGTGTCCTCCCCCAAAAAGGTCAATAAAACTTCCCCCCACTATTGTACCACAAACATCTCAATTGATATATATTCCCAAGTGTATACCGATCTACTCAATGCTCCCTAGAACAATTCCCCCTCGGCGATACGTCCGAGGAGCTCCTTCGACGGGATGAAGAAGAGCTGCCCCTTTTCGGCGGTCGAATACTCGAGCAGACGGTCATCCTGCGTGAACATATTGGTAACCATCTGCCGTGTCACATCCCAGTGACGCGCGTAGCCGATGAAATAGGTGCCGCGCACCCCCTCACCCGGATTTGCAAAGACGACGTTCATACGCACAATCTTGTGCTCCTCGCCGTCGCGGTTGTCCTGCGAGATGACGTTGTGCGCACGCGGATCCTTCTCCTCGTCGGAGAGTTCGAGATCACTGTATTTCCTGCGGCCGACGTACTTCTCCTGCACCTCGGTCGGGAGTGCCCTCCATGCGTCGAGGTCGTGAACATACTTCTGCGCGAAGGCATAGGAACCGTTGATGAACTCCGGATCCTCCGCGCCGATGATCGCCCACTCCTTTGCCTCCTCACCGACGGGATTCTCCGTTCCGTCAATGAAGTCAATGATTGCACGACCCTCAAGATAGTGAAAACCGTGGGTCTCATCCACTACGTCTACGACAGGACGCAGGAAGCCCATGATCTGATCGACGACGAGATAGCTTGTCGCCGCCTGACCCGCACGCACATGGAGGAAGAGATCAGCAGATGTCGCCGGTGCTGTGTGGTGTTCGCCGTTTACCCCCTGGAAATCCTCGAGTTCCTTCGGCTTCTTTGCCGTGGGAAAGAGATATTCCCACGCACGGTTGCTGAACCCAAACGAGAGCTTCACCGTCTCCGGTGCGACGCGGATGTTCATCGAGCGCTGAATCGCCTCCATCCGATCCGCCATGTCGGCGATGATCTCCCGCTCCTTCTCAATGTCCTCACGCTTCAGTGAGAGCATGACAAAGATGACACTCTCCCCCGCATCCTTGAAGACATCCTGCGCCAGATTTGCATTGACCTCCATAGGTCTCCCTCCTATACCCTATCATACATCCAACTTCCAGTTTTATTGTACGACGTTTCTCCACGTAAGACAAGAAAAAAACATCGACAAAGGAAAACGCCGCTGATGCACCGAATACTACGATAGGAATAGTTTTTACAAGAAATGGGAGGAATCACAATGACAGATCTGCCAAAGATTGCGCTCGGTGCATGGGCATGGGGCAACGACGGCACATTCGGTACAAACTACACAGAGGAGCAGCTGTGCCCTGTCTTTGATGCTGCGATGGCACATGGGCTGAACCTCTGGGACACGGCATACGCATACGGCATGGGTACATCGGAGCAGATGCTCGGCACATTCCTCAAGGGGCGTGCACGCGACACCTACCTCATCGCGGACAAGCTCACGCCGCAGTGTGTGGATCCGTCCTCGGACACCCCCGTAGCGGATATGTGGGAAATGCAGCGGAAGCTGCTCGGCGTAGATCGCATGGACATCTACTGGCTTCATAACCCGACCGAGGCTCCGCACTGGATCGAACGCGTGGCAAAATTCTTTGCGGGCAAAGACGATGCACCGATGATCGGTGTCTCAAACCACAACCTCGCAGAGATCAAGGAGGCGGACGAAATCCTTCGTTCGCACGGGCAAAAACTCGGTGCGGTACAGAACCACTACAGTCTCATGAACCGCACCTCCGAGGAATCCGGCATCCTCGATTACTGCCATGCAAACGACATCCGATTTTTCTCGTATATGGTACTTGAGCAGGGTGCGCTCTCGGGGCAATACGACACACATCACCCAATGCCGGATAACGCAGCGCGTGCAGCTGTCTACAATCCGATCATGGACAAGATCGAGATAATGAACACTTCTCTCAAACTGCTCGCAGACAAGTACAAGGTCAGCATCGCACAGATCCCCCTCGCATGGGCGATCAGCAAGGGCACGCTGCCCATCATCGGCGTGACAAAAGAACACCATGTCACAGATGCCGTGCAGGCAATGAAGATAACGCTCACCTCCGAGGAGATCTCCCTGCTCGAGAGCACGGCGGACAAACTCAACTTCAACACCATCCGCTTATGGGAAAAAGAGATGATCTAGGGAAGCACTGATAAATTCAGCCGCATTATAGGGTCTATTTTATCAGCGATTCCCTAGGGGCTGCCAATCGGAACCAATGAAGTGTCAGACCTTACTGAGAATCAGCTCTCCATATCCATTCAGTACATAGCGACCAAGCCCTGCCGGCAAAAAAATGCTCTCGCCCTGCTGCACATTTAGAGCCTCCTCCTCGGAGTGCAGCGTCAAGTTGCCGGACAAGACGGTCAAACACTGAAAGGAGTCTGCCCCAGCATAAAGTGCAGTTTGCCCCTTTACCGCAAGATGATAGACGGTAAAATAGTCACATGCGGCAAGGAGACGTGCCTCAGTGCCTGCAAATATGTTGCACACCTGCGGCTTTTTCTCCGAACTTGCAGAGAAGCTGAGATGCGTCACCTCCAATGCCTTTTCGATATGGAGATCACGCGGTTTCCCATCTGCGCCGACGCGGCCGTAGTCATAGATACGATACGTCGTATTCGAGTTCTGCTGAATTTCGCAGATGAGGATGCCTTTGCCGATTGCGTGGAGGGTACCTGCGGGAATGAAGAATACATCCCCCTTCTTGACCGGCACGTGCCGTACAACATCGAGCAGGGTATTGTTCTCGACACGCCGCCGAAACTCGTCCTTTGAAATCTCCTGTGCAAAGCCGTAGAGCAGCTCTGCCCCGTCCTCGCAGTCGACGATATACCACATTTCCGTCTTTCCATACTCCCCCTCGACCCGCAAAGCATAGTCGTCGTCGGGATGTACCTGTACGGAGAGATTGTCATGTGCGTCGATCAGTTTGATGAGAAGAGGAAAGAAGGGAAACTTCGCGGCATTCGTCCCAAGAGCATCTGCTCCCTCCGCCGCAAACCATCCCGCAAGTGTCTGCCCCGCCGCTGCGCCGTTTGCGATCACGCTTTTGCCATCCTTATGGCAGGAGAGTTCCCAGCTCTCGGCAACCTTCGTCAGCTGAGTTTCCTTACCGTATTCGTACTTCAGTCGCGTTCCACCCCAGAGATAATCCTTGAGCGGTGCAATGAGTTTCATAGGATATTTCATATATTACGCTCCTTCTCAAGGAATCGCTGATAAAACAGACACTCAGATTGGCGTAGATTTTTTCGTCCGAACAAGGAGACAAACCAGACGCATAGCAAGGGCTATGTGGAGGATTTGTCGACACAGTGCGGGCAAAAAAGATGCGTCAAGATGACATGGCTGAATTTATCAGTGCTTCCTTAAAGATCATATCTTGTATTCTGTTATATAATATCTATTTCAATAATGCAAGAAAATCCATTTCTTCCAACGAAGCACGAATGATACGAACGAAATGTGTTTCTCAGCTTGCATTCCCTCCCGTATTTTGCCATAACAATACCCCCAAGAGTTAGATTTGTTAAGTCTAACTGTTGGGGGTCAGTTCACGTTCGGTATGACGAATGGAATCTCTCTTTTTGTCGAATATGGATCAGTTCCAAGGAAGCGTGCTGACGATAGCCTGTACTGCTTCAACGGGGACAGGCTCCTCAAACGAGAGGGAGAAAGTATAGCCGCCGCGCGACCAAAGGGCGAGCCTGACGAGCTTCTCCGTGCCCTTGACACGGATGTACTGGCGGCCGATCTGCACAACCTGATTGACCTCGTAGACAGTGCTGTCTCCGCTGATATCCGCATCGCCCTTCGCCATACGGAATAAAATTTCCTTACCCGCGTCATTGCGGTAGAAGATCTCGGCGATGCTCCTGTCGATAACGATGATATCCTTCTGCGCATAGCCGACGGGCAGGAGTGTCGGCGTGTAGACAGGAAGGCCTGCCACTGCCCATGCGTCGCGCACACTTGTATATGAGACGAGCGGCGAAGGAATTTGCTGTATCGGTTGTTCTGCGTGGACGCTGCCCATACAGAGTGCCGATGTCGCGAGCCCCGCAAGCAAAATGCGTTTCATTCCATATATTGTCATTGGCACACCTCTCATTTCTTTGCTGCTTTTTTCTTCTTCTGAAATGCCGCCTTTTTCTTTCCCGCACCCGCAAGCATTTCGCGTGCGTTTGCCAGCGCCGCCTCGGTGACATCATCGCCGGAGGCCATCCGTGCGATCTCACGTACACGCTCCTCGTCGGAGAGTGCCGTCACCTGCGTTACGGTCGTATCCCCCTTGACGGATTTCGCAATGTAGAGGTGCTCGTCCGCCATACAAGCGATCTGCGGCAGATGCGTGATACAGAGCACCTGCTTGTAGTGCGCGACGAAGGCAATACGCTCGGCGACCATCTGGGCGGTGCGCCCGCCGATGCCCGTGTCGATCTCATCGAACACCATACTCGTGCCGCCCGTATCGCGTGCGGCAACGATGGATTTGATCGCGAGCGCAATGCGTGCGAGCTCGCCGCCCGAGGCGATCTTTTCAAGGGGCTTCTCCTCCTCGCCCACGTTTGCGGAAAAGAGCATGGCGAGACTGTCCGCACCACGACTTGTATATTTCTCCTCGGGTGTAACGACAATGCGGAAACGCGCCTTTGCCATGCCGAGCCCCTGCAGTTCGCGCGCAATATCAGTGGAAAGTACCGCGCCAACCTCCTGTCTGCGTGCGGTGAGCTCTGCTGCGCAGGTTTTAAGCTGGTCATGCAGGACAGCAATCTCCTTGTCGAGCTGCTCCATATCGACATCGTAGTTGTCGATGCTTTCAAGTTCTCTCCGAATGCAGGAAAGACGCTCCAGTACGGCGGGAATTGACCCGCCGTACTTCTTTTTGAGCCGGTCGAGCACGTCCATGCGCATCTGCATCTGATCGAGGCGTGAGGGATCTACATCGATGCTGTCCAGATAGTCGCGCACCTCGTAGGATGCCTCCTGGAGGGAGATGTATGCCTCCTCGATCATTGTCTGTGCGTTTGTGAGTCCATCGTCATAGCGTGCAATCTCATCGAGTGCATGGGTGACATGTGCGAGCGCGGACAGGACTGCGATCCCCTCCTCCCCATCCTCGCTGAGGAGATTCACTGCCTCGGCAGCATTCTCAACCAAGCGTTCCGAATGGGAGAGACGACGAATCTCCGCCTCGAGTTCCTCATCCTCGCCCTCTACCGGCTCCGCCTCTGCAATCTCCTTCTCCTGCCAACGCAGGAGATCCAGACGTTCGCCAATGTCATCGATCTCCTCCGCACGTTCCTCTCTGAGGCGCGTCTTCTCCTTCCAATCTGCATAGACCGCTGCATATGCCGTGAGATGCGCACGCAGGTTGCTGTCCCCTCCTTCGAGCAGATTACGCTGTGCGTCCTCGTGCAGGAGGGCAAGGTTCTCGTTCTGCCCATGGATGTCTACGAGATACGGCGCGATTTTTTTGAGAAAGGTCAGCGTGACATGGCATCCGTTGACAAGGATCGAGCCCTTGCCCGTGCGCGCCACCTTACGCAGAATGATGAGCTCATCTTCACATTCGATTTCCTGCTCCGCGAGCAGAGCACACAGTTCCGCATCGCTCTCATCGAGCGAAAATACCGCCTCAACACGGAGAGCATCGCAGCCGCTCCGAATCGCGTCGGCAGATATTCGCTGACCGAGGATCGCGCCGAGTGCGTCAATCAGGATGGATTTACCCGCACCAGTCTCACCGGTGAGGATGTTGAGCCCTGCGCCGAACTCAACGGCAACCTCCTCAAGCAGCGCAAAATTCCAGACACGAAGGCTTTGCAGCATAGCGTTTCCTCCCCTCAGCGAATGAGTTCCTGAATGCGCATGACAAGCCCCTCTGCCGCATCCATCGGCTTGACGAGGACAAAGATGCTGTCGTCACCTGCAACCGTACCGATGACCTCCTGCCAATCCGAGGCATCGAGTGCGGCGGCAACCGTCGCAGCTGCTCCCGGAAGCGTTTTGACAACAACGATGTTCTCACTGAAATCACAACGTGTCACATTGTCCTTGAAGAGACGCTTCATCCGTCCTTCGGAGAAATGCACCCTCTCCTGCGGTGATACGGCATAGCGATAGCGACCGCCGCCCGCAGGCACTTTGATTAAAAAGAGTTCCTTGATATCCCGCGAGATGGTCGCCTGCGTGACGCGCATATGACGTACCCGCAGAGCCTCAGCAAGTGCCTCCTGCGTCTCGATGATCTCTTCCCCAATGATCTTCTTGATGAGTTCGTGACGCCGACTTTTCATTCCACTCTCTCCTAGCAGTTTCTCCAAAGCTTCGTGCGCAGGGTCTGATAGTAGTCCTTGTCCGCAAATTTGATGATACCCGCGCGAACATCCGAACATTTGACAGTAACGATGTCATCCGGATGAATCTTGGTCGTCTCCTGTCCGTCCAGTGTGACGATGATACTCTGCCGCATGTCGACCAGATGAATGTGTACGACATCCTCCTCACGGATGATAAGCGGACGAATGTTCAGCGTATGGGGACAGATCGGCGTAAGGACAATCCCCTTCACCATGGGATTCATGATAGGGCCGCCCGCCGAGAGCGAATACGCCGTGGAGCCGGTCGGCGATGCGACAATGAATCCGTCCGCCTTGCACTCGACGAGCGGGGTCTCGTTGACCGCAAGACCAAGTGAGATGATACGCGCCGGATCGCCCTTCATCACAACGATATCATTGATGGCATATCCAAGGAAATGCTCCGCACCGTCCGGCTTTGTCACAAATCCCGCAAGGAAACATCGCCATTCGATGTTATAGTCTCCCGCACAAAGCCGTTGCAACCGTGATTCGAGCTCGTTCTGCTCGATGTCTGCCATGAAGCCAAGCGTTCCCATGTTGATGCCGCAGACGGGCACAGGATTCTCTGCATATCTGCGGCAGATACCGAGCAGAGTTCCATCTCCGCCGAGACTGAGTGCAAAATCTGCCGGCTGATTCTCGATGTCATCGACACCGCAGTCCTCCATACCGAACTCCACCGCACGCACGCGCGGCAAAATGATACGCGCCCCCTGTTTGGCGAAAAAATCGCGAATCCGCAGCAAGATGTCGCGTGTCTCCGGTTTCATCAGATTGGGGAAAACTGCAACCGTCCTCATAAATATATCAACACCTCATCCATCCAGTGTACGATGCGCCTCTGACACGATATCGTGCACCAATGCCGCATCAATCCTCTGCTCCCCCTCCCGCACCTTGAGATACAGAAGGTATTCGATATTCCCCTTCGGTCCTTTCACGGGGGAAAACGTAAGTCCCGCAGAGAAAAATCCCTGCACCTCAGCCACGGAAAGAACCGCTTGAATCACATCCTCATGTACGGCGGGATCGCGGACGACACCATTCTTGCCCACGCGCTCCCTGCCCGCCTCAAACTGCGGCTTAATCAGAGCAATGACCTCGCCATGCTCAGAAAGCAATGTACGGACGACGGGCAGGACCTTATCGAGTGAGATAAACGCCACGTCAATAGAGGCAAAATCCAGAGGTGTGCCTAACATCTCCAATGTCACATTGCGGATATTTGTTCGCTCCATATTGACGACGCGCTCATCTGTACGCAGCTTCCAATCGAGCTGACCGTAGCCGACATCGATCGCAAACACCTTTGCTGCACCGTTTTGGAGCATACAGTCCGTAAATCCGCCCGTCGATGCGCCGATATCCGCTGCCGTTTTCCCTGTAAGGACAGCACCGAAGACAGCCATTCCTTTTTCCAGTTTCAGCCCGCCACGGCTGACGTAGGGCAGATCCTCCCCCACAACGCGCAGCACTGCATCCACGGATACCGTCGTCCCCGCCTTGTCGATGCGCTGCTCATCTGCGAGCACCTGTCCCGCCATGATGAGCCGCTTTGCACGCTCCCGACTGGGGGCAAATCCCTGCTCAACGAGCAGAACATCCAACCGCTCTTTCTTCATATGCCCTATTGCTTCCGATTCACCAGATGCGCGACAAGATCACGCAGGAAATCTGCCTCTGTACCGAAAATTGAGAGTGCCGTCTCTGCCTCTTCTGCCGTATGGCGCGCAAGCTCCTGCGCCTCGGTAAGAGAGGTCAGCGACACATAGGTCGACTTGTGATTCTTCTCATCGCTGCCGACGGGCTTGCCGATCTCCTCGGAGGTTCCGATGACATCGAGGATATCGTCCGTGATCTGGAACGCCAGCCCGAAATGATCAGCATACGATGTAAGTGCCGCAAGCTGCTCCTCCGTCGCGTCCGCGAGGATCGCGCCACTGCGCAGCGCTGCGTGAAAGAGCGCACCTGTCTTGCCCATGTGAACACGGCGCAGCTCCTCCATCGAGATGTGCCCTCCCTCCGCTCTGAGATCGAGCACCTGTCCGCCGACCATGCCCTCAGCCCCCGCCGCTCGGCTGATCTCATCAACCACGCGCAGGAGAGCTTCTGCAGACACGTCCTTTTGCCGCAAAATCACTGTAAATGCAAGTGTGAGGAGCGCATCCCCCGCAAGGATTGCAACAGCGTCCCCGTACACCATATGATTGGTCAGCTTGCCGCGGCGGTAGTCGTCATCATCCATTGCGGGCAGATCGTCATGAATGAGCGAGTAAGTATGGATCATCTCAAGTGCACAGGCGACAGGGAGGAATTTCGTTCCATCCGCGCCCACAGCATCCGCTGCCGCCATCAGGAGGATCGGGCGCAGACGCTTCCCGCCCGCCATGAGGCTGTACTCCATCGACTCCCGCAGAATTGGGTCAAGTACTGGTGTCTTTGCCAGCTCATCTTTCAATGCACACTCGACAAGTTCCTGCCGTTTCTTCCAGAGCTCCTTCATCTCACCCTCCGATCTGCAGCTTTTCTTCCGCGATGCCCGCCGCCGTCTCCTTTACCAAAAGATCCATCGTCTCCTCAGCACGTTTGAGGGAGGTCATACAGACATCCGACAGCTTGATCCCCTCTGAATACTTTGCCATGAGATCGGCAAGGGACAGCTCTCCCGTCTCGATCTCCGCGACAATCTGCTCCAGTGCACCGAGAGCTTCCTCAAATGCCATCTCTTTTTTTCGCGCCATGCTGCTTCTCCTTTGCCGCAACCACGGCAGATATTTTTCCATCCGCAAATGTAATGCTCAGATGATCGCCGGCCGCAAGATTCTTTGACCGGGTCACTGTTTTCCCGTCCTTCTCCACCACGCTGAATCCACGATAGAGAATCTGCACAGGGTTCAGGAGTTCGAGACGTTTCAGTACGAGCTCAAGACGCTGTCGCGCATTCGTACGCCTGTCCTTCGCCACGCGGTGGAGACGTTCCACAACGCGATCCGCGTGCTGCATCGGGCCTGCAAGCAGGAGTTTTGGATTCCGGTACCACGGACGATCGATCAGTGTCCGGAGACGTTCTCTGCGTTGCTCCATCTGACGCATGCGCCCCGCATGGAGACGCAGAAGCAGTCCCTCCATATACTTCCGCAGCTCTGCCGCATCGGGCACAGCAAACTCCGCCGCCTGTGACGGTGTCGCCGCACGGCGGTCACTGACAAAATCCGCGAGTGTCGTATCCGTCTCATGTCCGACGGCAGAGATCACGGGAATCCGCGAGGCATAGATCGCGCGCACAACGGGCTCTTCGTTAAATGCCCAAAGATCTTCTGTCGAACCGCCGCCGCGTCCGACGATGAGTACATCCACGGAATATTTCTCGTTGAAAAAGCGGATTGCCTCGGCGATCTGCTCCGCCGCCTCCGTCCCCTGCACAAGTACGGGATGAAGGATCAGCTGCACCGCCGGCCAGCGACGCTTTGCAACCTTGTGAATGTCTCGCAGAACAGCTCCGGCGGATGAGGTGACAATCCCGATACGACGCGGAAAGCGCGGCAGGGGCTGCTTGTGCGCTTCGTCGAAAAGCCCCTCTGCATACAGTTTCTCCTTCAGCTGTTCAAAGGCAAGGGCAAGCGAGCCCGCCCCCTCCGGTGTCAGAGTATTTACATAGAGTTGATACACACCGTCACGCTCGTAGACGGACACACTGCCGCCCGCAATCACCTGCATCCCATTCTCAGGGCTGAAGCGCAGATTCCGCACGTACCCGTTGAACATGACGCATTTCATGCTCGCATCTGCATCCTTGAGTGTAAAATAGCAGTGTCCTGAGGGGTAGCGTTTGAAATTTGAAACCTCGCCGCGAATCAAGATATCCGAGAGGATCTCCTCTCCCTCGAATATTCCTTTGATATAGCGTGTCACATCACTGACAGAATGAACGGTCATAAAATGCCTTTCCACGTTGATAAAAAAAGAACCATTGCACGAAACTCTCGTGCAACGGATTCTTTCTTCATCGGTGTGTCCTTAGACTTGAACAGATTTTTGCATTGCAGCAAGTATCCCGTTTACATAGCGGCTCGCGTCATCCGAGCCATATTTTTTTGCAAGCTCTACCGCCTCATTGATGGCGACCGGAGGATCGATAGGTTCCTCCTGATAGCGCATTTCATAATACGCCATACGGATCAGGTTGCGGTCGACAGCGGCCATGCGGTGGAGTTTCCACTCCTTCGCGAGACGAGCAATCTCCGCATCGATCTCCGCCAAATGCGTGCGCGTCCCCTGCACAAGTGCATGCGCGTAGGACAGGTCGTTCTCCTTGATGCCCTCCACCTCGTCAATCGCGAGTTCGCTTGCCTTCTCCTCCGATGCCTCACCCGCATCAAACTCCAACTGAAAGAGCGTCAGGAGAGCGGCTTCCCGCGCGTGTCTGCGGCTCATGACATCCTCCGAAACAGGCGGCTCAGGGCACTCGTATCAATCAGCTCCGCCAAACCACCACTGCGCTCTGCGCGCAGCCCAATATACATCCCTACTCCTGCACAGAGGAGAATGAATACGATATGCCAAAAGCCAAACAGTAGAACGAGCACGCCGAATAGCGTACCGACCAGCAGTCCCGCCGTCCGCCCGCGATGATGTTCCCATTGATCCTGAAGGAGGAGCAGAAATTTTTCTTTCATACCGTCCTCCCGCTAAGCCAGTGCCCGCTTCGCATCACCCGCGTTGTTCGAGATCTCCGTTACGCGCAGCGCCACGGGTACATCTGCAATGCCGAGTACATTGTGGAGTTCCTGACGAATCTTTGCAGTCAACTCTTCTGATACCGAATTCAGACTTGTATGATCCGCGAGTGTGATCTTCAGCTCCACCTGCATCGGTGTTGCCACAGTGTCCTTTGGTGCGTCATGCACAGAAATCACGGCAGTTGCCGTCCGAACTCCCTGCATGGAGAGTGTTGCACGCTCCACAATGCCGCGCACAGCGGAGAGCGCCACCTGAACCGCGCCCGCCGGCGTATCGACCACCATGAATTCACCATGTGTCCGCGCTGTACTCGATGTATGCGAAAACACCGCAAAAAACAGCTTGAGACTGACGAGGAAGAATACTCCGCACGCTGCGAGCAACTCCTGGCGAGACAGCGCATAGCGCAACTCGTTCATCCAGATACTCTCCGGCACAATCCGCAGAGCTGCGGCGACCACGGCAATGGTGAGCGCGATGATACACAGCGTGTAGGGCAGGAGCAGCAGACGATTTATAATACCCATCGCTTCCCCCTCAGCTGCATTTAGCGGACACGCGATTCCTCAGGTTTCGGCTCCTCTTCGGGGAATCCGACGCCCTGCACGTGCACGTTGACCTCGATCACGGAGAGCCCTGTCATCGTCTCAATCGCACGCTTGACATTCTCCTGTGCTGCAAGTGCAACCTCTGGGATGCGGATGCCGTACTTCACGATGATGTAAAGATCGACGGCAGCCTCCTTCTCCCCGACCTCGACCTTGACGCCCTTGGAGAAATTCTTACGTCCGAGGATCTCCGCAATGCCGCCCGCGATGCCGCCGCTCATGCCTGCAACGCCCTCGACCTCTGTCGTGGCGAGCCCCGCGATGATGCTGACGACCTCGTCCGCAACGCGGATCGTGCCGAGCCCCGTCTCCTTCTTCACTGCGTTCTTGTCATTTTCCATGTCCATGCCTCCGTTCTGTACTTATGCACGCTCGATGTAGTTGCCCGTGCGCGTGTCAATGCGAAGCACATCCCCCTCGTTGATGAAGAGCGGTACGCGCACCTCGTAGCCGGTCTCAACCTTTGCCATCTTCGTTGCGCCCGTCGCCGTATTTCCCTTGACACTCGGCTCGCACTCGACAACCTTGAGACTGACCGAGTTCGGGAGCTGAATGCCGATGATACGCCCCTTGAACTGCTGCATCGCAACCTCCATGTTCTCCATGAGGTAGTTCAGCGCATCGCCGAGCTGCTCGCGCGAGAGCTCGGACTGCTCGTAAGTCTCCGTGTTCATAAACGTATAGACACCGTCCGCCTCGTAGAGGAACTGCATTGTGTGCGTCTCAAGGTGCGCAGCAGGCATCTTCTCGTTCGGGTTGAACGTACGCTCAACCACGGCACCCGTCTCGACGTTCTTGATCTTCGTACGGACGAACGCGGCACCCTTCCCCGGCTTTACATGCTGGAAATCGACAATCTGCCAGACACCCCCATCGTACTCAATGGTAAGGCCGGTGCGAAAATCGGTGCTGTTAATCATATTATTCGTTCCTCCATATAGTAATCATCTCTGCATATTATAGCGGTTTTATGTGCAGATTTCAATAAATTCTTTTGACGCATGCGTCAGTGCCTCCGAGCCATCTGCCGTGATGAGGACGGTATCCTCGATGCGAATGCCGCCCCAGCTCGGGATGTAGACGCCGGGCTCATCCGTAATGAGCATATTCGGCTGCAAAACATCCTTGCCCGCCTTCGAGAGACGCGGCTCCTCGTGGATCTCAAGTCCGAGGCTGTGCCCAAGCCCGTGCCCGAAATACTGATTGAGATTGTGCTCCGCGAGATAATCCCGCGCCACGCGATCGACCTCAATGCCCGTAACGCCGGGGCGCAATGCCGTCAGTGCACGCTTCTGTGCCGTGAGAACCGCATCATAGAGTTCGCGCTGCCGCGCGTCCGCGTGCCCCACACAGATGGTGCGTGTGATATCCGAATGATAACCCGCGCAGACCGCACCAAAGTCCATTGTCACAAGATCCCCACGTGCAATCGTCTTATCGCTTGCGACACCGTGCGGCAAACTTCCGCGTATCCCCGATGCGATGATGGTCTGAAACGCGGGACGCTCCGAGCCAAGCATACGCATGTGATGCTCAAGCTCCGCAGCGACCTCCATCTCCGTCATACCCGGCTGAATGTATGAAAGGATATGGGCAAAGCCCTCGTCCGCAATTTTGCACGCACGGCGGATGAGCGCAATCTCATCCGCATCCTTCACCTGCCGCAGCAGATCGAGATTCAGCGGCGTATCGAAGGAAATTTCACCGAGCCGTTCGCGCAGCCATATCACCTTGATGTAGACGAGTGCTCCGCCCTCGAAGGCAAGGGAGACAACACCGGCGTCCGCCGCAAGCTCCGCAGCTTTCCCATACAGACCGTCCCGCTGCTCGACAACCTCATAGAGGGGTGCCTGTACCGCAGCCTGCTCCGTATAGCGGCTGTCCGTCACGAGCAGAAGGCGTTCATGCGTCACGAGGAGCACCGTTGAATCTCCGCGAAATCCACTGAAGTAGTGAACGTTCTCCTCCTTTGTTATGAGCACTGCGTCCACAATCTTTTCAGTGAGCAGTGCACGTAAACGCGCAATACGCGCTTCCATGTTCATCGCATGTCTCCCATCCGCCAGATAATGATCTCAAGTGCCGCCAGATAGCTCTCCGCACCGAACCCCGCAATCTGCCCGACCACAACGGGGGCGATCACAGATTTGTGACGGAATTCCTCTCTCTTGTGGATATTCGAGAGATGCACCTCGATGACGGGCACATCAACCGCCGCAATTGCGTCACGGAGGGCGATACTGTAGTGTGTGAGTGCAGCGGCATTCAGGATGATGTAGTCCACCGTCCTGCGTGCACGCTGAATCGCATCCACAAGCACCCCCTCATGATTCGACTGCATGAATTCAATCTCCAGCCCTGCCTCATTGGCACGGCAGCGCAGACGCTCATGGATGTCTGCAAGCGTCA
This sequence comes from Centipeda infelix ATCC 43532, assembly GCF_000234095.1. Classification (GTDB taxonomy): domain Bacteria; phylum Bacillota; class Negativicutes; order Selenomonadales; family Selenomonadaceae; genus Centipeda; species Centipeda infelix. The sequence goes on along the minus strand of NZ_JH376797.1, from coordinate 198,828 downwards.
GAGAGCCATAGATTTCAGGCTCGCGCGTACCGAGCAGATTGAGGTTCGGTCCATTCATTACGAGTATTTTCCCCATGATACACTCCTAATATTTGATGGTGAAATCCCGCTCTCCGTCCACAGGTTCACGCTCCTCAATATCCAGACGCTCCACATGAATGAAATAATTGCCCGCACGCATCGCGGTAAAGGCAGCCTCGACGGCATTGGCATCGCCCTGCAGCTCCATCGTCACCGTACCGTCGGACATATTCATCACCCACCCCGTGATGTCATTCATCACCGCTTGTTGGCGCACGAACATGCGAAATCCTACGCCCTGCACACGCCCTGCAGCACATGCATAGCGACGAATCACATTTGCCATCATCGCTCCTCCTTCTTCATCGGTACATCGCGACGCAAAATACTGCTCACCTCAACCGGCTGTTCCATACGTATACGGACAATCTGCTGTGGATGCGGTGCTGCCGTGATCTCCCGTCCATCCGCGTCCCACATCTCGGCAAGTTCCTGTCGAAAGGGCGCGCCCACAGGCTGAAAGATCTCGATCTCCTGCCCGAGCTTCATGTTGTTGCGCTGTTCCACCGTCGCAAGCCGTTTTTCTGTGTCATAGGAACGCACCAGTCCGACAAAATCCGAGGTTTGTTCGTAGGAGGATGACCCATAGATCTGATCTTCCGTCGTTGTCTTTCCAAAGAAAAATCCCGTGGTGTAGGCGCGGTGCGAGACCTTTTCCAGCTCCGCCCGCCACTCTGCCCGCACCTCATACGTTTTCCCCGAAAGGCAAGCATCGAGCGCCATGCGGTATGCCTTGACCACGCTCGCGACATAGTGGACACTCTTCATACGCCCCTCGATCTTTAGGCTGTCAATCCTACAGTCGACCACCTCATCCAGATATGGCAGAAGGCAGAGATCCTTCGAGTTCATGATGTAGGTACCGCGCTCATCTTCCTCGACGGGGTAGTATTCCCCGGGACGCGACATCTCCACGAGTGCATACTTCCAACGGCAGGACTGCGCACATTCGCCGCGGTTCGCGTCGCGCCCCGTAAAATAGCTGCTGAGTAGGCATCGTCCCGAGTAGGAGATGCACATCGCCCCGTGTACAAACAGCTCCAGTTCCACGTCGGTATGTCGGCGAATCTCACGTATCTCCTCGCGCGAAAGCTCCCGCGCGAGCACAACGCGCTCCGCACCGAGTTCCTGCCACGCGTGTACCGTGCGCCAGTTGACATTGTTCGCCTGTGTGCTGATATGCACAGACAGAGTAGGCACGACCTCACGCGCAAGCATAAAGACACCGAGATCGGCAACGAGCACGGCATCCACCTCTGCCTCAGAGAGAGTACGCAGATAATCCGGCAGGGAGACAAGATCATCATTGTGCGGGAACACATTGACGGTCACATAGATCTTCTTCCCTGCCCTGTGTGCGAGCCGCACCGCCGCTCGTATCTCCTCGTCCGTGAAGTTGCCGCCGAACGCACGCAAGCCGAACTGTGCACCGCCAAGATACGCGGCATCCGCACCATAGGCGAGTGCCATCTGCAGCTTCTCCATCGTTCCCGCGGGTGCGAGCAGCTCCGGTCTTTTTCTCATTCAGCCTCCCAATACTTCAGCGTACTCGATCAACAAGATCGAGATGATCCGCGTAGTTCGTCGCATAATAATTGTTGCCATTCCGGTCGGCGACGAAGTACAGATAGTTCGTATCCGCTGGGTGCAATACCGCATTCAATGATGCCGTACCGGGGCTTGCGATCGGTCCCGGCGGCAGTCCGACATTTTGATAGGTGTTGTACGGAGATTCGATCTCCGTATCACGGTAGAGCAGATCCTCCTTCGGCACGTCAAGGAGATACTGCACAGTGGGGTCCGCCTGCAGGGGCATACCAATGCGCAGACGCTTCAAAAAGATCTGTGCGATGATCGGACGATCCTCCTCGTGATACGCCTCCTTTTCGACAAGCGAGGCAAGCGTCACAAGCTCGTAGATCGAGAGGTTCATCTCTTTCGCACGGTCGCGCATCTCCTTTGTCAGACGGCGGTCAAAGTTCTCCGCCATCATCTCCATGATGCGTGCGGTGTCAAACGCACCGTTGATCTCATAGGTATCGGGAAAGAGAAACCCCTCTGCCGCATAACGGACGTTCTCATGCTCCTCAATGTACGGGTAGGGGCGGTAGGTCTTGGCACGCGCGATAAAATCATCCGCCTTTACCAGCCCCTCGTCCTCGAGCCGTGCGGCAATCTCACGCACACCGAAGCCCTCGGGAATCGTGAATCGTATCGTCACCGTATTGCCATAGACCAGCATCTCAAGAGCATCGCGTTCGCCCATGCCCGTCTCCAGTGCAAAGGTACCGCTCTTGACCTTGTTTTCAAAGCCGTTCAGCTTTGCCGTCCACCAGAACTTTGTCTCACTGTCGATGACACCGCGCTCATGCAGTTCTTTCCCGATCTCACGCACGCTCATGCCCGGACGAACGGTAAAGTAGATCTGTGTCCCCGACGCTCCTGTACGGGACGGTGCTTCGGACAACGGAACGATAACGAGGAGAACAATCAAAAAGAATAAGATCCCCAGCACCGGAATCCCGAACACAATTTTTTTCTGGAGCGGTGTTCCCCTTCCACGGTAGACGGCATCAAACGCCTGCCGCAAACCATTGGTCTTCAAGAAGTCCCATATTCCCTGCAACGACTCCTTCAAGCAAATCCTCCCTCTCTCCTGCGGCTGCCTTACTGATGAGAAAAAGCTGTCATCTCCCTCGGATGACAGCCGTTCATTCTCACTCTTCCTCGTCTTCGATCAGTTCGTAAGCGCGGCGCACCGCATCAAACTCCTCATCCGTTGGATCCGTGTAGATTTCTTCACCATCGTCATCCATGACAATCTTCGCAATTGTCGCCTCGTCGCCTTCCTCGGCGTTCTCAAGATCTTCCTCGGAGGAAACATTCAGCGCGACCAGCACGGCAAAGCGATCCTCCCCGATTGGAATAATCATCTCCTCACGATAGTAAAACTCGTCGCCGTCCTCATTCGTCATCACAACGATGACATCATCATCGTGAAGTTCTTCGTGATCTGCCATTTGACTTCTCCTTTATTTCAAATGCTGCTGCCGATCCAAAAATCCCTGCAATATGTAGACCGCCGCCATCTTGTCGATAACCTTGCGCCGCTTCTTACGCGAGACATCTGCTGCGATGAGAGCACGCGCGGCAGCGACCGTCGACAGACGCTCATCCCAGTAGTGGATTGCAACCGATGGAAACCGTTCTGCCACCTCTGCCATAAAGGCGCGGACAATATCACAGCGTTCCCCCTCATCTCCGTTCATGTGCCTCGGCAGCCCTGCGACAAAGCCCGTGGGCTCATACTCCTGCACAAGCTGTGCAAGCCGGTCGAGATCAGCAGAGAGCTCTGTGCGGCGGATTGTCTCAACGCCCTGCGCCGTGAGCCCGAGCAGGTCGCTGACGGCAATGCCGATCGTCGCGTCGCCGATGTCCAGTGAGAGATAGCGCTTCACTTCTCATGCTCCAGATAGAACCGCACAAGTTCATCGAGAAGTTCGTCGCGCTCCAGGCTGCGAATCTTGCTCCGCGCGTCATGATGGCTTGTGACATACGCCGGATCACCCGAGAGCAGATAGCCGACCAGCTGATTGATGGGGTTGTATCCCTTTTCCCGCATTGCTGCGGCGGCCTCGCGTATGACAGTGTCCGCTTTCGGCTTGTCCTCGCCGAAGGAGAACATCATTGTTTTCTGATCTTCCATTAGTTTCACCTCACAGGGGAATTGATACGCTTGATATTACCACAAAATATGCGAAAAAACAATGTGACAGAAAGGGTCACACCTCCCCGTTCGGGAGTGCCGAGCTGCCGATGGTACGTGTGACGCGGTAAACATCCTTGAGCAGACGCATTTTCGTCATGACCTGGGTGACCTGATCGATGTTGCTGACGTTGAGCCCGAGGAGGACGGTTGAGGTCTTGTTCCGGCGATTCGGGGTTGCGTTGACGGTGTGAATGTTGACCTTCATCTCGGCGGGTACGGCGAGGAGTTCAGCGAGCATACCGTTGCGGTCGTTGCATATAATCTCAATGCCAACAATATAGTCCTTGTCGAGCCCGATGTCCCAGCTCACCTCAATCACACGCGTAAACTCTGTATCGTTGAGCACATTCGGACAGTCAGAGCGGTGCACGGATACGCCGCGCCCGCGCGTGATGTACCCCGTGATGGGATCGCCGGGGATCGGGTTGCAGCAGCGTGCAAGACGCACGAGATAGCCGCCCTCGCCCTCGACGAGGACGCCGTGACTCGCCTTCTTGCGCTTGCCGCGACGCGGTGCCTTGAGCTCGGAGAGCATCTGCGAGACCTCGGGTGGCGTGCTGTCCTTGATCGCCTGTTGGTGAAGCTCAATGAGCTTCGTCATGACACCGCGCAGAGAGACACCACCGTAACCGAGTGCAGCTAGGAGATCGTCCTCGCTTTGCACGTTGAGTTTCTCCGCAACCTTGCCGAGCCGCCCGCCCGCCGTCAGTTCCTTCGGCGCGTAGCCGAGTCGCTTTGCCTCGTCACGGATGAGGTTCATGCCGCGCTCGACATTCTCCTCGCGGTTCTCCTTCTTGAACCACGCGCGGATCTTGCTGCGCGTCGCAGAGGAGGCGACCGTATTCAGCCAATCGGGGCTCGGACCGCCTCCCCCCTTGTTTGTGACAATCGACACGATGTCGCCGTTCTTGAGCTTGTATTCGAGCGGCACAATCTTTCCGTTAACCTTCGCGCCGACACAGCGGTGACCGATCTCCGTGTGGATGTGATAGGCAAAGTCAATCGGGTTCGACCCCTTCGGCAGGTCGATGACATCGCCGCGCGGCGTAAAGACAAAGACCTCATCCGAGAACACATCGAGCTTCAGGGCCTCGAAGAATTCCTTCGGATCGTCGTATTCCTTCTGCAGGCTGACCATCTGGCGCAGCCACGACATCTTCTGATCGTTCTCGTCGGTCGCGCCGATGCTGCGCCCCGCCTCCTTGTACTTCCAATGCGCGGCAACGCCGAACTCGGAGACTTGGTGCATCGCCTTCGTTCGAATCTGTATCTCGAGCGGATCGCCATGCGTCATGACGGTTGTGTGCAGGGACTGATAGCCATTCGACTTTGGCATGGCAATGTAGTCCTTGAACCTGCCGGGGATCGGCTTCCACATCGCGTGAATGACCCCGAGCACACCGTAGCAGTCCTTGACCGAGGAGACGAGCACGCGCACAGCGGAGAGATCATAGATCTCACTCACACTCTTGTTATCGCGCTTCATCTTGCGGTAGATGCTGTAAAAATGCTTCGCACGTCCCTTGATCTCCGCCTCAATTCCCGCGGCTTCGAGTTTCTCACGAATCTGCCGAATCGACTCCCGTATAAACTCCTGCCGCTCCTGCCGCTTGTGCTTGACCTCCTCGACCAGCGCATAGTACGCCTCTGGTTCGAGGTAGCGCAGACAGAGATCCTCGAGCTCCACCTTGATGCTGGAAATGCCGAGCCTGTTCGCGAGCGGTGCGTAGACCTCGATGGTCTCCTTGGCGATGCGCTGACGCTTGTCCTCGCGCATATACTTGAGCGTCCGCATATTGTGCAGGCGATCCGCGAGTTTTATCATGATGACGCGGATGTCCTTCGCCATCGCGAGGAACATCTTGCGGTAGTTCTCGAGCTTGACATCCTCCTTGGACATATACTCGATGCGTCCGAGCTTCGTCACACCGTCGATGAGCTCCATGATGTTCCTGCCGAACTCCGCATCCATCTCCTCAAGCGTCGCACAGGTATCCTCCACCACATCGTGCAGGAGTGCGGCGCAGATCGTCTCGTCATCGAGGTGAAGTCCCGTGAGGATATAGGCGACGTTGAGCGGATGGACGATGTAGGCATCGCCTGAGATGCGAACCTGTCCGCTGTGCGCCTTCTCCGCACAGTCGTATGCTTTCCGTATCTTCGCAAGATCGGCATCCGCCTGATAAGAGCGCACCTTATCCAAAATCATATCTATGGTGACACCCCTTTGAGCATCATCCGCCATCGTTCATATCCCCCTTTCTGTCCTCATGCCGACGAAAGGTCGGCGCATCCGTAAGATCCATTTTTCCTGTCGGCGGGATGAACTGCCAGCCGCCCTCCGTCAGAGGTGCGAGCAGTCCGAGTTCGCGAAAAATACACAGGGACGTTTCCATCGTATACCTCGAAACATGGAAAACCTCACGTGAAAAATGACGTGTAAGCGCAATTTCCCCGTACGGAATCCGATCCGTCCCATCGCGCAGCCGGCTGAGAAACGTATAGACTGCTTTCAGCAGATCGCGATTCGGAAAGACGCGCTCATGTGCGGCGGGCATGATGGAGTCCACCATGCACTGCACGGAGCGCATCCCCTGCCACTCGTTGATGTTCGGCGTGTAGGCAAAATCCCCTGCCTCCTCTGTCACGAGCTCGGCGAGATCCCCCGCATTCCAGTAGAGCGCTGCCACGTGCTGCGTACGCGTTCCGACCTCCATGCGCAGATGCTTTCCCTCCGCGCCAATCGCCGCCGCCGACTGCGGACGCAGATCCCTAACCCCAAAGACGGGGCGCGGATTGCCCATGCCGTACGGCTCAAGCAGAGTGAGCTGCTCCACCATCGCAAGCATCCAGTCCGCAGGGGCGAAGATCCCCTCAATGGAGATCTTCGGTGTAAAGTCCGCTATTGTCAAATGCGTATTTACATAGTTCGCGAACGCACGCCGAAAATCCTCCACGCGATCACGCGCAAGCGTCAGCCCAGCCGCCATTTCGTGCCCGCCGAATTGGATGAGTGTCTCTCTGCATGCGGCAAGAGCTTCATATATATGCAGACCTGTGATACTGCGGCATGACCCCTTGTAGACATCCCCCTGCCGCGTAAGCACGATACTCGGACGGTAGTATTTCTCGACGAGACGGGATGCGACAATACCGATGACACCGGCGTTCCAGTCCTCACCCGCAACCACGATAGCGGGCACATCGGGGGTAAAATCCGTGAGCATTGCTTCCGCCGCTGTGAGTATTCTCTGTTCCAAATCGCGACGCTCCGTGTTGAGCATGTTCAGTTCGCCCGCGGTCCGATCCGCCTCCTGCGCGTCCGCAGAGAGGAGCAGCTCCACACCGTGCCGCGCGGTCTCGATGCGCCCCGCAGCATTGAGACGCGGAGCTAACTGGAAGCCGACCATACCCGTATTGATCGCCTTCCCCTCAAGCCCTGCAACGCGGATCAGTGCCGCAATGCCCTCGGAAGGGTTCTCCGACATCACCCGCAGCCCCATCTGAACAATCTTGCGGTTCTCCCCGACAAGCGGAACAAGATCTGCAACTGTTCCAAGTGCAACGATATCCATGTCATCTGTATAGAGACGCTGCTCCGCCATCTGCCAAAGCGCCTGCACGAGCTTGAACGCAACGCCGACCCCCGCAAGCTCCTTATCAGGATAGGGACAGTCCAAACGATGTGGATTGACGACGGTGTAGGCGGGTGGCAGTGTGCTCCCCGGCAAGTGATGATCGGTGATGATGATGTCCATCCCCCGCTCCATATCCGCAACCGTCTGTACAGAAGCAATGCCGCAGTCCACTGTAACGAGCAGCCCACATCCCTCCGCTGCAATCTGACGCAGTGCCGCTCCGTTGATGCCGTATCCCTCCGTAAAGCGATTCGGGATATAGTAGGAGACCGTGCCGCCGAGTGCACGGATATTTTTCATCAAGAGCGTGGTCGAGGTCATCCCGTCCACATCGTAGTCCCCATAGACAACAATCTGCTCCCCGCCGCGAATCGCGCGCATGATCCGCGCTGCTGCCTTTTCCATATCCCTCATGAGAAAGGGATCATGGAACGGATCATTCTCCGGATGGAGAAATGCTCGTGCCGCCGCCTCTGTCCTGATGCCGCGATGCCACAGAATCTGTCCGATGATCGGCGCAGTCCCCAATGCGTGCGCGAGGACATTGCCCTCCGCAGTCTCCTCGTGCACAATCCATTCTTTCAGCATAGTCTCCCCCCTTTCCAATAGGAAAAGAGCCTGTCATGGGACAGGCTCTTTTCTTTACCCCTCCACCGCAGCCGGTTTGGCAGCCGGCCGCCGCTCCGTGCGATTTCTCAGCTCGATCCAAAGCTGGCTCGCGATAAAGATAGAGGAGTAACAGCCGCACGCAAAACCGACGAGAAGCGCAAATGCGAAATCCTTCGTCGTCTCGCCGCCGAACCAATAGAGTGCGAACGTTGTAAACAGAACGGTGAATACCGTGTAGAGCGAACGCGTCAGTGTCTGATAGATGGAGGTATTAACAAGCTCGTTCACATCGCCGCCGCGCCTGAAATGCAGTTTCAAATTCTCGCGGATGCGGTCGAAGATAACAATGGTATCATTGATCGAGTATCCAACGATTGTGAGCAGCGCCGCAATAAAGGACGAGTCAATCTGACGCTGGGTAAACGAGAATACAGCAAGCACGATGATGATATCGTGGATGAGCGCAAGCACTGCCGATACGCCGAATCGCCACTCAAAGCGATAGGCGACGTAGAGGATGATGAGTGCCCACGAGATTACAAGTGCGAGCACCGCATTTGTAATCAGCTCTCCGCCGATGGTCGCGCCGACCTTCTCCTCGCGGAGCACGGTATAGGGGCCGACATCCTGCGTGAGCGACGCCATAACCTCCTTGCGCTGGTTCTCCTCGAGGTCGATCGTGCGGATCATGACGTTCTCGGAAGACTCGATGCCGGACTCCGCCCCCGCAAGCTGAATCGTGCTCCCATCGAGATCGTATTTCGCAAGGCTCGAACGCACATCGGAGAGCGTGACCGCCTGCTCAAAGCGCAGGTCGATGATCGTCCCGCCCGTGAAGTCGATGCCGAAGTTGAAGCCACGTACCCCCATGCAGATCAACCCGGGGATGATGAGCACGAGGGAGATGAGAAACCAGATTTTCCGATGTCCCGCAATATCGAACTTAGGCATTCTTCTCATCCCCCTTCTTCTTCACACCGAGCATGAAGCCGTTCGCACCGTAGAGCCATGGACTGTCGGACAGCTTCGAGTTAATCATGAGCTTCAGCAGATACTGCGTCAGTGTAATCGCCGTAAACATCGAAAGGATCGTACCGACACCGAGCGTGATCGCAAAGCCGCGAATCGTCCCCGTTCCGAGGAAGAAAAGCACGCCCGCAGCAATCAGCGTTGTGACATTCGAGTCAAAGATCGTCGTAAACGCACGCTTGAAGCCCGCATCCATTGCAAGCCGCAGGGACTTTCGATTGACCTGATACTCCTCCTTGAAATGCTCGAAGATAAGGACGTTTGCATCGACCGCCATACCGATGGAGAGGATGATTCCAGCAACGCCCGGCAAGGTCAATGTCGCATCCATTAGATAGAGAATGCCGAGCAGCATGACCGTGTATGCCATCAGGGCTACATCTGCGATGAATCCCGAAAGATGGTAGAAGAAGACCATGAAGAGAACGACTGCACCAAGCCCGATGACAAAGGCAAACTGGGATTTGTCCTTCGAATCCTGTCCGAGCGTCGGGCCGACCGTGCGCGTCTCGATGATCTCAACCTTCACGGGCAGCGCGCCGCTGCGCAGGACGACCGCGAGGTTCTGCGCCTCCTCAAGCGTCTTCTGCCCCGTGATCTCCGCACGCCCGCCGAGAATCGGCTCACGCACGTTCGGCGCAGTCAGCACCTCGCCGTCGAGCAGGATCGCAATCGTACGCCCGACGTTCTTCATCGTGAGATCGGCAAATTTCTGTGCGCCCTCATCCGAGAACTCCAGGTTGACAACGTTCTGCCCCGACTGCGGATTCGTCGATGCCTGTGCATCCTTCAGATCCGTACCCGTGAGCACCGTATGCCCCTCTTCGTCGCGGAACTCGAGCATCGCCGTCTTGCCGATCGTTCGGATCGCAGCATCTGGATCCTTGATGCCCGGCAGTTCGATGATGACGCGGCGCTCCCCCTCGCGCTGGATGATTGGCTCGGTCAGTCCAAGCGAGTTGACGCGCTTCTCCATGATGGCAATGACGCGGTTCATCGCATCGTCGTTGACCTGCGCCTGCTCCGTATCGACCGCCTCCAAAACGACGTGCGTTCCGCCCTGCAGGTCAAGTCCCTGCCGAATCGAGCTCGCGAGCGGCTGAACTAGGAAAAAAAACGCGCCGATGATGACCACAATCGAAATCACCAGCTTTAACAGACTATGTTGTCTCAACAGTCCTCACACCTCTTCCTCAAGGTAGTATCCATTGCAGGAAATCATGCGCCGCTCGGTCAAAATGACATCGACGCGGGCGTCCTGCACGCCCATTGGGACATCGGGAACAATCTGAAAATCAAAGGCGAGCACAACCCGCACGGCGTTTCGCGCACGCGGCAGGAAACGGTCATAGTAACCACCGCCCAGCCCCAAACGTCCGCCGTCCGAAGAAAATGCCGCTCCCGGGACAATGATAACATCAATCTCCTCGGGGGGGACAATGCTGCCGCGCGTGGGATCCGGTGTTGCTATACCGAAGACACCGTCCGTCAGCGCATCGATCGCGGGCAGCTCCCGCGCCTCCATCGTCCCCCTGCCCGTGATCTCAGGCAGGACGATACGCCGTCCGTCCGCGAGCAGGGTCTCCATGAACGGAACCAGATCAATCTCCTCTGCCATGGAGGCATAGAGCATAATGGTCTGCGCGGCCTTCAGCGCGGACAGCTGTGCCGCGCGCGCACATATGGTGCGGCTCGCATCTTTGCGCTCCGCCGCCGAAAATACACGGCGGCGGGCAAGCATCTCCCGCCGCAGTATGCTCTTTTGTTCCGCTAAAATCTCATCTGCCATACGCCGCATCACTCGGACGTATTCACAGCACTGATCGCCGAGCGTTCAAACACGATGTTCACGCCGTCTGCCACACGCAGCGTCACGCTCTTATCATCAAGTGCCGTGATCTTGCCGTGCATCCCGCCGAGCGTGATGATCTCATCGCCAACTTTCAGCGCGGCAAGCATGGCATCACGCTTCTTCTGCGCCTGCTTCTGCGGACGATAGAGGAGAAAATAAAAGAAGAGCACCAATATGATAATGGGCCCCCACGAGCTCAGCTGTGCCATCATTTCTGCATCCATAAATACAACTCCTTCATTTAATAACCTTATTTTTTATGATAGTGATTCATAAAATCCTGATAAAATGCGGAGAACGTCCCCGCAATAATCGCCGCACGCATACGCCGCATGAACTCCTGCAAGAAGTAAAGATTGTGCAGCGTCAGGAGACGCAGACCAAAGATCTCCTCGGCACGCACGAGATGACGGATGTACGCCCGTGTATAGCCGTTGCGGCAGGTATAGCAGCCGCAGCCCTCCTCGATCACCGTATGGTCGTGCGTATGCACGGCGTTCTTCATCACGAGCCGCCCCGTCCACGTCATCGCCATACCGTTGCGCGCCACGCGCGTCGGGAAAACGCAGTCGAACATATCGATTCCGTGCCGTACACCCGTGAGAAGGTAGTCCGGCGTACCGACCCCCATGAGATAGCGTGGCTTGTTGGCAGGAAGCAACTCCACCGTGTAGGAGAGGATCTCCTCCATCAGTTCGTGCGGCTCGCCGACACTCAGGCCTCCGATGGCATAGCCCGGCAGTTCAAGTGCCGTCACCTCGGCGGCGTGCCACGCACGCAAGTCGCGGTACATACCGCCTTGCACAATGCCAAAAAGCCCCTGCCCCTCTGCATCCGCCATTGCGTCACGACAGCGCACGAGCCACCGCTGCGTGCGCTCCGTCGATGCCTTTGCATAGGTGTGGTCGGCAGGATACGGGATACACTCGTCGAACGCCATGACAATATCCGAGCCGAGTGCTTTCTGCACCTCCATCGATACCTCGGGCGACAGAAACTTCTTCGATCCGTCGATGTGCGAGCGGAATGTCGCGCCCTCCTCGGTGATCTTGCGGAGGTCGCCAAGACTGAACACCTGAAAGCCGCCGCTGTCCGTGAGGATTGCGCCGTCCCAGTGCATGAACCGATGCAGCCCGCCCGCCTCGCGCACGAGCTCCATGCCGGGGCGGAGAAAGAGATGATAGGTATTGCTGAGGATGATGCCCGCACCAAGTTCACGCAGTTCGTCAGGCGATACGCCCTTGACCGTCGCCTGCGTGCCCACAGGCATGAAGATGGGCGTCGGAAAGCTCCCGTGCGGCGTGTGGATCACGCCCGCACGTGCACCCGTCGTCTCGTCTTTGCGAATCAGCTCATATGTTATCGCTGCCACTCATACCCTCCCATCTCAAAACACCCTGTATCATAACACAAAAGCGAGAGATTTTCAAAACACAAATCCATGGGAATCGCTGATAAAATGAAGTTCGTCAGATTGGCGTAGATTTTTCTGTCCGATTGAGGCAGCAAACCGGACGCATAGCCAAAGCTATATGGAGGATTTGCAGGCATTGAGCGGGCAAAAAAGATACACTAATATGGCGCGACTGAATTTATCAGTGCTTCCCATGCTATTTGTCAAATATTGCAAAGGATGATTACGGAACACAAGGATAAATCCAGCAAGCCCTGATAATCTCGTATCCCGTCGCATACAAAAATAGGTGCTGCACGAGGATCCCCCTTTATGCCGCACCTTTTTTGATTTTTTGCCCGAAGAGATACGCGAGATTTATGATGCCTCATACCGATGGGCAAAGCAAAGACGCTTCAGTCCTAGCAGGGCACAAGCACCCGCTGCCGTTATGCCGTAGAAATGAACCTCCGGCTGAACATCCAGATAGTCCACGATGGTTCCATTGGCAAGCGTACTGCCCGTACAAAAGATAATATCAGCATAGTTTTTGACAATATCATCTTTTGCCTTCGGGTCAGCACCATTTTCAATCTGAATGCCGTATTTGATCTGCCCGATGTTCTGCGGATTCAAGTCCATGACGCGAACCTCATAGTTTGAGTTCACCAACATCTCCACCATCGCCGGCTGGAATCCCACCTGTCCGATGCGCTTGACATTTGGATAGAACTCATCCAGATACGAGCGAATATCCATCGCGCATTGTTCCGGGCCATCGTTGCGGCAGTGACTGGTTCCGACACAGAGGCCAACTGCGCCTATGACCGCATTGAGCGTCGCCAGAAAGAGACTTCGCGCATATCGATCACCGCACAGATCCATGGTCAGTACATCCTTCAGCCTGCCATGATATTCTGCGGGCGCATCGGTAAACGCCTGCCCCTTGCACCCCCGATACTCCGCCTGTATCATCACATCCTTTCCCGTCAGGATCGGGAAATCCATGCGCTTCGTATGACTGCCAATCGCCTCCTCCGGTGTCAGAGAGCGGCAAGTAATGTCGACCGCATCATCCTCCATATGATACCGCCGCAAGACCTCGCCAAAGCGGCTGCGCAGCCGTCCAAACAACTCTTCTTTCGTCATGTTGCTTCTTCACTCATTTCGTAATCCCGAGGAACTTCTTTGTTGCCTCGTTCCAAGGGTGCGTAAACAGTTCTTTTGCGGGGACGATCAGGACAAGCTCTATCATCCGGCAGAAGGAGCAAACTTCCTCCTCGGCGTGGATATGACGTTCTAACCTCGTAAAATAAAACAGAGTTGCTGTACGCTTTGAAAACGTACGGCAACTCTGTTATGTTGTATTCAGACAAAATGTGGAAGAACGTCCGCCATTTTTCCACAGCTTGCAATATCGGTTTCATAGCCGAAATGAACGAGATCGGCAGCGAGTGCAGCATCGGTTGCTGTAAATCCCGAAAGACCGTTTGCACCGTAGTCAAAAAGACATGGATGCATGGGCACGGAGGGGCCAACGAGGACGGTCACGGCATTCTTTGAGAGCTCTAAAAGGCGCGGCATGGTCTTGTTGGCAAAGGTCGCCCCTGTCATAAAGACAAAGTCCTGCTGCGGCAGAAGGAACTCTGCCGCTTCCGCCGGATAGTCCCCCCACTCGGGCTGCATCTCAAGGATGGAGAGGTCGCATATCGATTCCCATTTCTTTTGGAAATTCGGAAAGTGACCGATGACAGCGACTTTCTTGCCGCGAATTTGCTCCGTATACATGGCGAATGCTTCCAGCTTCTTGCGCTCATCCAGTGTTTCGGCGGATGCATCCTCGCCGTGGAATCCCTGCATCGCCTCCACCTTGGACGGCTGATTGTAAAATGCGTTGATGGCAGCAGCGGCAATGGATGCCTCCTGCCCTTGCCACGAGCGCACGTACTCTCCCGCTTCGCGCAGCGAATAGCCGAGAAAGCTCTCCTTTCGTAGACGCGGGCGGCTGTACGCAGGGATCGTCATGCAGATGCCGACCAAATCCCCTGCACGCACATACGTCCATGGGCGTCCGACGGCATAGTCGTCGATATAGATGTCCTGTGGCAATCCGTCGATGATCTCATCGTAAAGATTCCAGTAGTTCACGAAAATACCTCCTCACAGATCTGTTGCCCCTAGGATAACACAGCGATTCAGCAGATTCAACCGTGAACAGAGAACGAAAGGATGATGATTGTGAAAAAAAGAAATGCACTGCTCACCGTATTATTCCTCCTCCTTATTCTGCTCGTCGGATGCGGCCAGGAGGAAAAGGAGAATCCTGTCGCCGCGACATATACCTTCACGGATTCCGCAGGACGTACAGTCGAGCTCCCAAAACAGATTGATCGCATCGCACCATCCGGCGGTCTTGCCCAGATGGCACTCTTTGCCATTGCTCCGGACAAGCTCGTCGGTATTTCCGGACAGTGGAAAGATGCTACGCTCCCCTATGTGGGGGCTCAGTACCGCGATCTTCCCGTGCTCGGTCAGTTTTACGGCATGAAGAATTTCAACAAGGAGGCAGTGCTCTCCGCGAATCCGCAGGTCATTATCGACGTTGGAGAGAAGAAGGAGACCATACAAAGATCAGCGGCGGAGAGCGGCAGCTTGTCCTCTTGGCACGTGCGATTGCGCAGCAGCCGCAGCTCCTCTGCATGGACGAGCCCACGGCGAGCCTCGATTTCGGCAATCAGGTGCTCGTGATGAACCGCATCCGTACACTCAGTGCGGCGGGGATCACGGTTATGATGACGACACATGCACCAAGTCATGCCTTTTACTGTGCAGATCAGACGGCCATCATGGGGCGGGACGGCGTGTTTTTCGTGGGACAGACAAACGATACAATCACAGAGGAACGACTCACAAAACTGTATGGGGTCACCGCGAAGATTGTCGGGTATGAACACATCCCCGAGACACGCACCTGTGTCCCCCTCCCACCACAAGCTCATCAATGAGAAACGGGGCTGCTGCACGAAAGAAATGTGCAGCAGCCCCGATTTTTCATAGAGCATCCATCTTATCCATGTATACCTGCGCGGACAGACAGTTCCCGCCTGAGGACGCTCCCGTTCCAGAGCATGTCCTCGATGTGCCGTGCGCCGCGCAGTCCCATAAACGGCTGATCCGAGATGTGGAGCCGATCCACGACAGGATAAGAGACGGGGACGTAGAGCATCCTGCGCGGGTCGGCAAGCACGGACTCACTGCTGCTCCCCATGAGCAGACCACGCTCCATCGCCGCGAGCACTCCCTGCGCCCGCGCCGTATCCGTCTCCGCGAGCCGCTCGTCCGCGATCTTTACGGCAGCAGCGTCCTCGCGCAGCTGCGCTGCAACCGCGAGGTGGCGCACATCCGCCCACTCCGTCCGCAGTGCCTCGGCAAGCCCCCACGCCGACGAGCGCGGCGCACGGATGAGCGCGGTATCAAAGAGCAGCTCTCCCCACGTATTCTTGAGATCGTTGATCCGTAGGAAGTCCCTGCGCTCCGCCGCCGCAATCTCCTCCATGGCATCCTCGCCGCGTACGGGCGGCAGTGCGGAAAAGATCGCCGCAAGCCACCGCTTCGTCCCCGCGCGGCCGTACGGGGGAAGCGGTGCGATATACGGCGTGCCGCAGTGCTGTTCGATGTGCTTTGCCGCTGCAAGCCCGAGCTCATCATGCACAACGATATTGAGCTCCGCCTGTGAGAGATCGCCAATGCTCTCGGGTGGCATGTCGCAACCGAATACGTGGCGCACCTCATAGCCCGCCCCCGTCAACAGGCGTACAAGCTCCCGTACATCGTTCTCACCGTTGTAGTAGGATGAGGTCATGCCGATGAGGTTGACCCCGCACCGCACCTCTCCCCGTGTCTCTCTGAGCAACACATCGATCATCGCGCAGGAAGCACGCGCCCATCCATCCGCAAAGCTGCCGACCAGCCCGCCGCTGTCAATAGCGACCACGGGGCAGGTCACCCCCGCCGCGCGTGCAATCGCACCGACATCATCGCCGATCAGACTTGCCGAACTACCGCTAATGACGGCGAGCAGCGCGGGCGGATGGTCGATATGCGGCTGCAGGGCTTCGCGCAGATAATCCTCCGCACCGAACACAATTGCATCGTTGTCGAGCTGTGTGCACTTCATGCGGTGCGAGATGTCGCTCTGGCTCTGCTCGATGTGCCGCTGCGTAAAGAGATAGCACCACAGCGGGCCGTTGACGATCACGGCACAGCCGCGCAGCCCCGCGAAGAACGCCGCCGCGCCTGTCAGCGCACAGCTCTCCATCCACACGGACATATCGTCGAAGGAGAGAACCGCCTCATCCATAGATCAGCCCTCCTCTGTCCGTATGCCGATAGAGTACGTGCTCCATATCCTCGATGAGCTGCCGTTCCATCGCCCAGCCGACCGTGGGCAGCTTGCCGAGCAGGATCTGCCGCAGCCCTACGTCCACGAGTTCATGCGTGGTAAATACGAAATCCACCGCCCGCAGCAGTTCCTCACTCGCGGAATCCTCCACCGCAAGGATCGGTACATCCGTGCACTGACGCAGCCCTTCCTCTACTGTGGTACGCTGTTCCTCGGTAAAGAGTGCGAGCAAGATGATCCCGGCGAGACATACGCCCGCCTTTTCGATCAGGTGCAGGAGGATCTCTGGCTGCAGCCAGTGCAGCTCACGCCCAACGACCAGCACCGTGCGCCGCCCGTCAAGCATCTTCCGCGCACGCACGAGAACGCGCTCGAACGCCTCCTCCTCGCGTCGGATCACCTCCTCCGCCTCCGACGTACGCCCGCATTGTACACCGATGCAGCGCAGCCAATGCGCCGTCTCCTCCGCACCGCCCGCAAACGCCTCGGCAAAGTACGGCGTACCGAAGCGCGTATGCAGCTCCTCTGCGAACGCGACGAGCATCTCCTGCTTCTCGTCCGACATCGAACTGCCGAGCACAATGAGTAGCTCCGCCTCCGATACCGCCTGTATCTCATCCAGCGGCGTATAGGTGGGAAACTGTACCGTAAGCTGCAGTCCGATCCCCGCGAGCAGCCGCTTCAGCTCCTGCACATAGGAGCTGTAGAAGCCGCCATAGTCCCCGAGAAACGCCACCGTCCCTTGCCTCACCTGCGCGGGTGGATGCATAAAGCGGTCGGTCAGCACACGCGCAACCGAGAGATAGCCGTCAAAGGATTCATTGTCCAAAAAGCCGCTCGTGGGGACTGCCACAACAGGCAGATCGAGTTCCTCCTCCATCTCTTCCGCCACTGCCCGCGTATCGTCTCCGATGATGCCGCTCACGCAGGAGCCGCCGATAAAGACAGCATGCGGATGATACTTCTCCGCCGCATAGCGGATGCACGCACGCAGACGCTCCGCCGCACCGAACACCGCGTCGCCCTCAGCGATGCCGCTTGTGAGGAGCGGTACGGGCGACGGCGGTGCATACGTGCCCGCACCGACCAGACGGTGAAAGCTACCGACATCCTTTTCACGCACCACATGTGCACAGGAGCGTGGACTATGAAAGATAACCAGTGCTCCCCGCGCGTACGAGAGCGCCCACCAGACAGCGGGCATACTGCAGCTGCACTGCGCACGCCGCACCCCCGCGCGTTTTACCTTAATTGCCATACTGCTCCACCAAGTCCTCCGGTTCCTCAACCGCCATCGGTGTCAGTACCGCAACGTATTCCGTGCAAGCTCCTCACGCAGCGTTCGTTTCATCAGTTCCATATCGGGACGCACACCTGCCCAGAGATGAAATGCCTCCGCCCCCTGCGCGACGAGCATTGTCTCGCCGTTGATCGTTTCACATCCCTGCGCCCGTGCCTCGCGCAGAAAGCGCGTCTCGGCAGGCGTATAGATCAGATCGTATACAACTGCGGCGGGATTCATCGACGCAGTGTCGACGGGCGGCATCTCCGCTGTGTGCGGTGTCATACCCAGCGGCGTTGTCTGCACGACAATATCGGCATCGCTGCACGCAACAATCCATGCGGTATCATCAAAAGATACCGCCCGCACATCGCCGTCCACTGCAAAGTCTGCCGCAAGTGCCGCGCCTTTTTCCACACTGCGTACGCCGATCACGACGGAGGAAACACCGCTGCGCAGAAGTCCCCACAGAGCCGCCCGCGCTGCGCCGCCCGCGCCGATGAGTACAGCTTTTTTCCCTGTGAGCGCAATCCCCCGCTCCGCAAAGCCCGCGAGGAACCCGGCGACATCCGTATTGTGACCGACCATTCTGCCGTCCTCGATCACAACGGTATTCACCGCCTGAATGCGCCGCGCATCCTCACTCAGCGCATCCAGCAGCGGAATGATCTCCGTCTTGAACGGAATCGTCACGTTGAATCCCGCAATGCCCGCATCGCGGAGACCGCGCACCGCAGATGCGAGAGCATCCGCACGTACGGGCAGAGCCGTATAGACATAGTCAAGCCCTGCGGCGTGCAGGGCTGCATTCTGTATGATCGGTGAGAGGCTGTGGGCGATGGGGGCACCGATGACGGCAAGCAGTCTTGTCTTTCCTGTAATCATATATATCCTAACTATGCTTGCCGCGCATATCGTCGAGCAGACCCATCTTGATCTCGTAATACATCGGTGTCATATCGAGATAGTGACGGTGCGGATTCTCAAAACGCTGCTCCTCCGGCCAGATCTCCTCCGCCAGCTGCTTTTGCACATAGCAGCGGATCTCTTCGAGCGTCGGCAGCTGCTCTACGCGCTTGCCCGAACGTACATAGAGACGGCGCAGATTCACCGCCGTGACCCCCTCAAAGAAGCGGTTCTTCCACGGCTTGCGCGGATCGACATAGCGGAACGGCCTCGTGAGATCGATCTCCTCCCCCCGTACGGCAAGCATATCTGCGACCGCCTTGCCGTGCCTGTCGTAGATACGGTAGAGATCCTTGAGCCCGGGATTCGTCAGCTTTTCCACGTTTTCCGACATCTTGATGCGCGGCGCAAACACGCCGTCCTTTTCTACAGCAACAAGCTTGTAGACTGCACCAAAGACGGGATCGGACTTCGCCGTAATCAGACGCTCGCCCACACCGAAGCTGTCCACCTGCGCGCCCTGGAGAAGGAGCGAGGAAATCGTAAACTCATCGAGGCTGTTCGACAGGATAATCTTGCAGTCCGTAAGCCCTGCATCATCCAGCATCGTGCGGACGCGCTTCGAGAGATATGCCAGATCGCCCGAGTCGATGCGCACCCCCGCAAGGCGGTGCCCCTGCGGCGCAAGCACTTCATGCGCCGTACGAATGGCGTTCGGAATCCCCGAATGAATGACATCGTAGGTATCGACGAGGAGCACGGTCGCCTGCGGATAGAGCTCCGCATATTTTTTGAACGCCGTGAACTCATCCTCGAAGAACATGACCCAGCTGTGCGCCATCGTCCCCGATATGGGAATGCCGAACTGCTGTCCTGCCGACACCGTTGCCGTCATATCGACACCGCCAATGTAGGCCGCGCGTGCGCCGTAGGTCGCAGCGTCCATGTTGTGCGCACGCCGCGCGCCGAAGTCCGACACCTTGCGCCCCTCAGCCGCACGAACGATGCGCGAAGCCTTCGTTGCAATCAGAGACTGATGATTGATCTGTGCGAGAATCGCCGTCTCAATCAGCTGCGCATCGATGATGGGCGCAACAATCGTCATCAGAGGCTCGTTGGGATAGATGATCGTCCCTTCCGGCACGGCGTAGATGTCCCCACGGAAGCGGAAGCCGCGCAGAAACGACAAAAACTCCTCCGAAAACAGATTCTGTGCACGAAAATAATCGATGTCTTCATCCGAAAAGGAAAGATTCTCCACGAACTCGATCACATGCTCAAGCCCTGCAAAGACGGCATAGCCCCCCCTGTCGGGAACCGAGCGAAAGAAGAGATCGAAGGCAACGCGCACGTCGCCGTGTGTCTGACGAAAGTATCCGTAGGACATCGTCATCTCGTAGAAATCCATCATCATCGACAAGTTTCGCTTATCAAATTGCGTCACAGTACAGTCCCCCTATCGGGCAGAAAGAAATGGCATAACAATCATTCCTTTGCATTATACCATTTCCTCAAGATTCACGCAAAAATAGTTTCTCACCATTTTTCGTTCTGTTTTGACAGAAAGAGCAGATCCTCCGTTGTGAGCTTTGCCAATGGCAGTAGCTCCGGACGGTGGCGCATGGTACGAAGCAGGGACTGCTCACGCCGCCAGCGTGCAATCTCCGCATGATTGCCGGAGAGCAGGACATCGGGCACCGCTTTGCCCTCAAACACACGCGGACGCGTGTACTGCGGATAGCCGAGCAGCACATCAAAAAATGAATCCGTCGGTGCAGACGTATCGTCGCCGAGCACACCCGGCAGCATGCGCGCCGTCGCATCGACCACGAGCATCGCAGGGATCTCCCCGCCCGTCAGTACGAAGTCCCCGACGGAAATAAGGCGGTCGGCGAGATCGTAGACGCGCGCATCAAAACCTTCATAGTGTCCGCAGATAAGAATGAGCTGTTCGTATGCCGCCAGTTCCTTTGCCGTCTTCTGCGTGAATGCCTCGCCCGCAGGATCGAAGATGATGGTGCACCGCCGCCCCTCACAATCGGTGGTCTTGGCACGAATGTCACGCACGGCAGCATAAAGGGGCTCGGGCTTTAAGACCATGCCCGCCCCGCCGCCGCACGGGGTATCGTCCACATGACGGTGTTTATCCGTCGAGTAGTCACGAAAATTTGTATAGTGAACATCCAATATGCCGCGCTCTGCCGCACGCCCGATGATGCTCGTGCCAAATACGCCCGCAAACATCTCGGGAAAGAGCGTTACAAGATCGATTCTCATAGGAACTCCTTATCCTCATTGCAATGTCTTTCATTATAACATGAATGCATTTGTGAATTGCACGCTTTCGATAAAATATTTTACGAATCGACACGGAAGATATATAATAGGGAAAGGGATGAATGGAACTCAGGAGCATTTTATGGACATCAACCTTGCCCATTTCAATACGGATATCGGGCGGCAGAAGCCCGAAAACATCATTCACAGCAATGCGGCTTGTCCGTTCTGTGCAACGGACAAGCTGACAGACATCATCGCGACAGACGGCGATATCATCCTGCTCAAAAACAAGTACAACGTCATCGAGGAGGCGGATCAATTCGTCCTCATCGAGGGCAGGGACTGCGATGCAGATATGCCCGCCTACACGCGCGACCATATGCACCGCCTCATCGCGTTCGGCATGGAGCATTGGGCGCAGATGCGTGCGAGCGGAAAGTATGACACGGTGCTCTTTTTCAAGAACTATGGACCGTACTCGGGCGGAACAATCCGTCACCCGCATATGCAGCTCGTCGGCTTCCCCACGTTTCGGCAGGAGCTTGCCTTTCGCCGCGCCGAGTTCGAGGGACTGACCGTGGACGAGCGGGACGGCGTCACGCTGAACATCTCCACCACACCGCGCGTCGGCTTTTGGGAGCTGAACATCGTCCCTGCGGATGCGGGGGCGACTGCAACCATCGCCGACTACATCCAGATCGCGGTTGACTTCTTTATGAATGCCTTCCGCCGTCCGCTGACGAGCTACAACATCTTCTTCTACAATGATGGCGCAGACATCTTCATCAAGATCATGCCGCGCTTTGCCACCTCCCCCGTCTTCATCGGCTACAACATCCGTCTGCTCCCGTCCAACCTTGTGGAGGTGCGGGATCGGATACGTGCAAAATACTTTGGGAAGCACTAAAACAATATGTGGAGTACAGTATGAACGATACGATCAACGAGACCCCGCCGAAACGCACGCGCAGACGCAAAACAACGGCACGAAAACGCACAGGAAAGAAAAAAACGCCCCGCAAATTTGGGCGTTTTTTCTTGAGTATGCTGCTGTGCGCCGTCCTCGTTTCCGTTGGCACATTTCTCTTCGTCCCACAGGTCTGGCAGAGCATCGGTGAACTCCTGCCCTCTGCCGAGCGGCAGCTGCCCGCAAATCAGCTGCACGAGATCCACGATCCCGATGCCTTCGAACAGCTCGCACGCGTCCTCTTCATCCGCCGCGCGATCAACGCGCGCCTGAACCGCTCCGACTATGTCCCCATCGGACACATTTCCCCCGACCTCAAGCGTGCAATGGTGGCGATCGAGGATCGGCGTTTCTACGATCATTGGGGCTTTGACATGACGGGCATGGCACGCGCCGCCCTCGTCAACATCCAGCATGGACGTATCGAGGAAGGCGCGAGCACAATCACACAGCAGCTTGTAAAGAATCTCTTTCTCGCGAACGAGCAGACCTTCACGCGCAAAGTGCAGGAGCTTCTGCTCGCCCTCGACATCGAGATCGCCTACTCGAAGGATGAGATTCTCGAGATGTATTTGAACGTCGTTTACTACGGTTCGGGCTTCTACGGTGTGAATGCCGCAGCCGAGGGATACTATGGAAAAGCACCGGCCGCGCTCGACCTGCCCGAAGCCTCCATGCTCGCGGGCATCCCCAATGCCCCCTCCGAACTCTCCCCATTTGAAAACTTCATCGCCGCAAAGAAGCGGCAGGCAGTCGTCCTCGATACAATGGAAGCACAGGGACTGATCGACGCACGCACAGCCGAAGATGCAAAGATGCAGCCGCTGGATTTCCGCCCCGAGGAGAGCGCAAAGGAAAAGAGGTAAGGAATCACGGATAAAGGATGAACGGATGAATTTAGCTGCAATCTATCAGCCGCTGCTCATCATTGCAGCGGCACTGGCAGGGATTTGGCTCGGATCTGTGGAGGGACTCCGCGAAGCCTCTGCTCATATCATTACGCCCGCACTGGGGGCACTGCTCTACATGGTCTTCCTCTCCGCCGACGGCAGCAAGCTGCGTGCGGCGTTTCAGAATGTCCGCTTCACGCTGACCGCCGTCGCTGTCAATTTCCTGTGGACTCCCGTTTTTTCCTATGCATTGGGACTTCTTTTCTTTCATGAAAGCATTGATATGCAGATCGGCCTGATGATGCTTCTCGTAACGCCATGCACGGACTGGTACCTTGTCTTTACGGCACAGGCGCGTGGAAACACCGTGCTCGGGGCATCAATCCTGCCGCTGAACCTCACACTGCAAATCCTGCTCCTGCCCGTCGATCTGGCTCTATTCTACGGGGATATTGTCCACATGACCGATGCAGAGGTTGTTCGCAGCGCACTGATTGTGCTGCTCCTGCCGTTGACTCTTGCCGTATGCAGCCGGATACTTGGACGTTCCTTTCCGCGCGCGGCACATGGCATCACACACCTCCGCAGATGGGGAGACGGGCTGCAGCTCGCTTTTCTCATGACCGCTGTCCTTGCTATGTTTGCATCGGAAAGCACGCTGCTGTTTGCACATCCTAAGCTCTTCGCCGATATGCTCCTCGTCATGCTGATCTTCTTCATCGTCAACTATGTGTTCGTACGCCGTCTTGGCACACGGCTGGGATTTCGTGGCGCAGACCTCACGGCACTCAGCTTCACCACCCTCGCACGCAACTCACCGCTCGCACTGGCAATCGCCGCTGCTGCATTCCCCGACCGCCCTCTGACCATACTCGCCCTCATCATCGGCCCGCTGATTGAGCTGCCTGTACTCGCGCTGATCGCACAGCGAATCCGAAAGACACAATCCGGCGAATGATATCCGCAAACATGGCACTATTTTCAGCGTTCCTTCATATGCGATATCCCTGTGCTCGTTTGCACACAGCAAAAAGCGCGCCCCCCCTAGAGAGCGCGCTTGTCTTATTTTTTCAGTTGTTCCGATGAATGGCAGCAAGAAGGCGGTTCATCACAGGACGAGCAGCTGCTGCCGCAGCAGTCCTCCCTGCCCAGACAAAAGTTCCGATAGACGTGGCGGACTGCAAAAAAGAGTGCGACCGCCACGAATGCACCAACGACATAGGTCGCCATAGGAATCCCTCCTCAGAAAACGAATCCTTTCATCAGAATCCGAGTGCCCGACCGATCTGATAGACGAGAAGTGAAACAAACCAAGCAATCGCGAACATATAGACGGCAGAGAAGCCGACCCATTTCCACGCGCCCGTCTCTTTCTTGAGCGTACCGAGTGACGTGACACACGGCGTATAGAGCTGTGAGAACACCATGAAGGCAAGTGCCGAAAGACTTGTAAACGCTGCACCCATTCCCGTCTGGAGCATCGTGGAGGCCGTGTCGACCGCATCTGCCGCCTCTGTCGAGACATCGGCAACACCGTAGAGAATGCCGATTGTCGCAACAACCGTCTCCTTCGCCATGATGCCGGAGAGGACAGCCGCGCCGGCCTCCCACGTTGCAAAGCCGTGGAATGTGAAGAGCACAGACATCCAGCTGCCAAGTGTTGCGAGGATGCTGTCCTCGATCTCGCACGGTCCGCTGAAGTTGTAGTTCGACATAAACCAGAGGATGACCGATGCCGCAAAGATAATCGTACCGGCCTTGATGAGGTATCCCTTGCCCTTATCCCATGTCTCCAAGAGAACCGAATTCATATCGGGCATACGGTACGGCGGAAGCTCCAACAGGAAGGTTGAGCCCTGTGCCTTGAACATGGTCGAGCCGAGCAGCTTTGCCACGACGATTGCCATAACCATGCCGATAACATACATGAGGAAGACAACGTTCGCCGCATTATCGGGGAAGAACATCGCTGCAAACAGTGCCATGATCGGCAGCTTCGCACCGCACGTCAGGAATGGCGTAACGAGGATCGAGACCATGCGGTCTTTTTCCGAGTCGAGCGCACGTGCACCCATGATGGACGGAACAGCGCAGCCGAAGCCCATCATCAGCGGCATGATGCCCTTGCCCGTCAGACCGCAGCGGCGCATGATCGGATCGGTGATGAACGCGATGCGTGCCATGTAGCCAGTGCCGTCGAGGAACGAGAGGCAGAAGAACAGGACGAAGATGAGCGGGACGAATGTCAGCACCGAGCCGACACCCGCGATGATGCCGTCCGTAACGAGCGAGACCATCCAGTCCGCAACCCCCGCCGCCACAAGTGAATCCTTTGCAAAGTTCAAGAACTCATCGTTGATGAGTACCTCAAGCTCGTCGGCAATGGGCTGACCAATCCATGTAAACGTGATCTGAAACACAGCATAGAGAATCAGGAAGAAGATCGGCAGCGCAAGAGCACCATTTGCAAGGAAACGATCCATCTTCTCCGAGCGCGTTGCACCGACACTCTGAACCGTCACTGCCTGCGCCATGACCTGATCGATGAGTGCGTAACGCGCCTCAATGATCGCCTCCTCCTTCTCCGCCTCTGTACGCGAACTGCCCTCAATTTCATGGATCTTCGCAATGTGCTCCTTGACAAGATCACTCGGCTGATACTTTGCCATGACCGTACTCGTAAAGACATCGAGCAGCGTCTTTGTACTCTTGCTGCTGCGCCCCGTCGTCTCTACGGTGGGCATACCGAGTGCCTCTTCGAGCTTTGCTGTGTTGATCTTGATGCCGCGTCGCTGTGCATCGTCCTGCATATTGAGGTCGATGAGGAGCGGAATCCCCTTCTCAAGGAGCTGCACCGTGAGGAAAAGATTGCGCTCGATGTTCGAACTGTCCACGACATTCAGGACGAGATCCAGCTTCGTATTCGTCAGATAGTCAATGACGATTTTCTCCTCCGGCGAGCGTGCGTTGATGCTGTACGTCCCCGGAAGATCGACGACGGAAATTGCCCGCCCCTTATAATGCGTGTGGCCGATCTTTTTGTCGACCGTAACCCCCGGCCAGTTGCCGATTTTCTGACGTGCTCCCGTCAGCGCGTTGAAAATGGTCGATTTACCGGTATTCGGATTGCCGGTCAGAGCGACTGCAAGTGTTGACATATTCCGGTCCTCCCCTAACCGACCTGCTCGACGGATATAAGTGCTGCATCCTCACGGCGCAGCGCGAGATTGTACGAGCGAATGCCAATCGCGATCGGATCCCCCATGGGGGCTGAGCGCAGAACCGTCACCTTCGTTCCCGGAATGAGTCCCATCGACATGAGACGCTGCTTGAGCGGTGACTCACCGATTTGCAAAATCTTCAGCGTCATTCCTGTCTTCCCATCCTTCAGTGTCAATCAAGATACCTCCTAAAATCCACATTATTATCAATGCAAATGATAATGAAACTATCTCTGCATTGTGTATGATACCTTACTTCATATCACTCTATCAAGTGGTCTCAGGCGTGAAATCATGCCCGGTCGATCAGTGCCACACCGTCTGCAAACAGTCCGATGCGCGTCACATACGCCTCGTTCGGATCAATCGGCAGGGCAAAATCCCGCACCATCACGGACAGCACTTCGATGGGCTTGACACTGCCCTCCGAGGTCACGACGAGATTCATCCAAAACGTCAGACGCTCGTGCTCCAACGTAAAGGAGACGGGCGTTTTTATGTATGTCTTTGTCTCAATCGTACGCTTCTTCTTCGGTGTCACGCGCTCCCATACGGCACTCTCCGCCGCGTTGTAGCGGCGCACGCTCTCGCGCACCGCATCGAGATCGCCCGCATAGGGTACGGCAATCCGATAGCGCGCCTCGTCCACATCCGCCATCAGAGCCTTATGCTTGCCTTCCAATAGTTTGAGCCGCACCATCTGCGCCCCGCGCGGCAGGTGTTCTCCGAGACGCTTCATAACCACACTCGGCGGAAGTGCCTCCGTCATCTCGAAGTCCACATACTCCGCATCGCTCGCCGCACCAAGCGAGAGCGCGGACGCAAACGCGACCTTCATGTGCGGGTTGAACCCCTCCGAATACGCCATCGGGAGTTTTGCGCGCTTGCACGCACGCACGAAGAGATTCGCATAGTCGAGGTGGGAGACATAGCGCAACTCCTCCCCCTTTGTAATCAGCCCGCGATAGACGAAGAGGCTGCGCGCTGCAGGCGCATGCTCTGCGTCCGTCTCAGCCGCGCGTGGATGCACCTCCACAGGCGCAGATGTCTGCTCTGCCTCCGTGCCGGCATAGTCGATCACGTCCACACCGAGCGTCGGACAGATGCCGCAGCCCGTGCAGTGCGTGCGGCGGCAGTCCTCCGTGAGCGAGGCCGCAAGTGCCTTCTGCCACTCGGACTTCAGGAATCGTTCGAGCACACCGGGCGATGTATGTGCCCACGGCAGCGGCTCGCCAATCGTGCGCGTGCGACGACTGAAATATTCCCAGTCAATGCCGCACTTCTCAAACGCAGCGAAGTAGCGGCTGTCGTCAAAGAGATCCGACCAACCGTCAAACTTTGCACCGTTCTTCCACGCCTCATAGAGTGCAGGCGCAAGGCGGCGGTCGCCGCGCGCAAAGACCCCCTCGATCACGGAGAGACGCGCATCGTGGTAGTGGAACGTAATCGAGCGATCGGTGATGTGCTCCTTGAGGAGCTGCTGCCGCCGCTGAAACTCCTCAATCGGCAGCTGTCCGAACCACTGGAACGGCGTATAGGGCTTTGGCACAAAGCAGGAGACGGAGACCGTCACCTTGCAGCCACGACGCCCACGGATCTCCGTATAGAGATCGACCACCTTTTTCGCAAGGCGTGCAATGCCGATGATGTCCTCATCTGTCTCCGTCGGCAGCCCCATCATGAAGTAGAGCTTCACCTGCTTCCACCCATGACGGAACGCCGCGCCGCACGCAGTCAGCAGATTCTCCTCCGTCACGCCCTTGTTGATGACATCGCGCATACG
This sequence comes from Centipeda infelix ATCC 43532, assembly GCF_000234095.1. GTDB lineage: Bacteria > Bacillota > Negativicutes > Selenomonadales > Selenomonadaceae > Centipeda > Centipeda infelix. The sequence goes on along the minus strand of NZ_JH376797.1, from coordinate 170,726 downwards.
TTGCGTCCCCGCTTCGGGTGCAAAGGTCAGCCCCGATTTACGCACCTGCTGCATCCGATGCGCGAGGTCAATCGAAAAGCTGTCGATGCGCAGTGACGGCAGAGAAAAGCTGAGCTTTTCCCCTGCATAATCTGTCATCAGATCGTCCACAAGCCGACCGAGGCAGGAGTAGTCCGCTGAGGAGAGCGAAGTGAGGCTCATTTCATCGTAGCCCGTCGATTCGATCAGACCATTCGCCATCTCGCGCAAATGTTCCTCCGTGCGCTCGCGCGCGGGGCGGTAGGCAATACCCGCCTGACAAAAGCGGCAGCCGCGCGAGCAGCCGCGAAAGAGCTCCATCATCATGCGGTTGTGCACGATGTCCATATAGGGCACAAGCGGATGCTCTACGGACATAACTGCATTCATATCCCGCACGACGCGCTTGTAGATCACGGGACGTGCCTCGGGGTGCAGCGGACGCAGTTCGCGGAAATTGCCCGCCGTATCATAGACAGGCTCATAGAACGAGGGCACATAGATGCCATCAACCGAGAGAAGCCGCGTGAGGAAGCCTCTGCGTCCGCCGGCCCTTCCTGCGGAATCCCACGCAATAAAAGCATCGCATATCTCAAGAAGAACTTCCTCGCCCTCTCCGATCACGAAGAAATCGAAGAAGTCCGCAATCGGCTCGACATTGTAGACGCACGGTCCGCCGCCCATGACAAATGGCATATCGTCTCCGCGCTCATGTGCATAGAGCGGGGTCCCCGCAAGGTCGAGCATATTCAGCACATTTGAGTAGATCATCTCGTATTGCAGCGAAAAACCGAGAAAATCGAACTCCGCAATCGGGTGGCGGCTCTCAAGGGAGAAAAGAGGAATTCCCCGCTCGCGCATCTTCTCCTCCATATCGACCCATGGGGCATAGACGCGCTCTGCTGCAATATCCGCACGGCGGTTCAGAATCTCATAGAGGATGGCAAGCCCGAGATTGCTCATGCCAACCTCATAGACATCGGGCAGCGCAAGCGCGAATTTACATTGAACCGATGACCAATCCTTATGCACGGCATTCCATTCACCACCCGTATACCGCGCAGGTTTCAGTACCGATTGCAGGATGCTGTGATCGAGCTGCACCATTGTTTCATTATCCCCCATACATCAATATATACACAGAAAAGAAAAGAGACTGCCACGCGAAGGCGCACAGCCTCAGAAAGTCTCAGGAAGCACTGATAAATTCAGCACTACTATCTTGACGCATCTTTTTTGCCCGCACTTCGGCGGAAAATCCTCCACAGAGCACCACTCTGCGTCCGGTTTTCCGCCTTGTTCGGACGAAAAAATCTACGCCAATCTGGCAGACTTCATTTTATCAGCGATTCCCTAAAACAGTAATTTTTGTCGTCGCAGCTGAATGTTCAGCAGAATGGCAATTGCCATGATATTGGTTGTGAGTGAACTCACACCGTAGCTCATCAGTGGGAGCGGGATGCCCGTAACGGGCATAATTCCCATCGTCATTCCGACATTGACGAGCACATGGAATGCGATCATCGACGTAATGCCGACTGCGAGCAGCCGACCAAACGTATCGCTCGCATTCTGTGCAATCCGCACGCCGCGCCAGAGCACGATGAGATAGAGCAGCAGAAGGACGGTACAACCGACGAAGCCCAGTTCCTCTCCCACAACAGAGAAGATGAAGTCCGTATGGTTCTCGGGCAGGAAGTTCAGCTGACTCTGCGTTCCGCCGAACAGCCCCTTGCCGAAGAGCAGCCCCGAGCCAATCGCGATCTTCGACTGGATGATGTGATAGCCCGCACCGAGCGGATCGACATTCGGATCCATGAACACCATAATGCGCATCTTTTGATAGTCCTTCAAAAAATGCCAGAGGACAGGCAGTGCCGCCAGCCCCAGACCGAAAATGGCAAAGAGGATGCGCAGACGAATCCCAGCGACAAACACCATGCCGAAGAAGATCGCAAGAAAGACAAGCGATGTTCCAAGATCCGGCTGCTTTAAGACAAGTAGGAACGGTACGCCGACATATGTCGCGACTGGCGCGAGATCACTGAGCGTATGTATCCTGCCGCGCTTTTCCATCATCGCCGCAAGCGCGATAATCATGATGAGCTTCGAGAACTCCGAGGGCTGTATGCTGATAGGGCCGAGTGCGATCCACCGCTGTGCACCAAGTGCTGTCTGCCCGATCAGCATAACAAGGATTAGGAGCACGAGATTAAACACGTAGAAATGGTTGCCGTAACGCTGCAGGATCTTGTAGTCGAAATTCATCAGGAATGCCGCAAGTGCGATGTCTACAATGATCGAGATGCCCTGCCGCTGAACGAACCAGTAGCGCTCCTCGCTTGGCGTGTTGACATGGGTTGCACTGCCGATGATGACGAGGCTCATGATGACGATTGCCGCCGTAGCCGCAATCAGTGTCAGATCCGTACGGCGCAGGAGACGTTTTGAGAGAATCATCGTCTGCGCCTTGAGATATCACTGCCACCATGCTGAACACTGACGACAGGGATGTTGACGACAAGTGCCATCGTGTCATTTTCGTTTTCGAGAGAAAATTCCATCTCGCGCGTATCAATATACATATACTTCGAGATTACCTGAATGATCTCCGCGCGCATATTGTCCATAATCTCCGGCGAGACATTCGCTCGATCGTTGATGATAACCAGCTGGAGACGACGGCGCGCAACGTCGCCGGAAGTTTCCTTTTTTCCAAGAAGCTTTCTCAGCATTTCAATCACGCTGTCCCCTCCTTACTTTTTCCCAAAGAGTTTGCTCTTGATCGACTCCCAGATACTTTCCTTCGCAAACTCGCGGAACGGAATCTCCTCGCCCGAGAGACGTCCAACCACGTCGAGGTACGCCTGCCCCGCAGGAGAATCCGGCATCGTGACGCAGGGTTCACCGCGGTTCGTACTCGTTACAACCATCTCATCGTCCGGAATCTGACCGATGCAGCTGACGGAAAGGATTTCATCAATATCGTCCATATCGAGCATATCGCCCTTTTCAATCATCTTCGGACGGATGCGGTTGACGATGAGGCGGATATCCTCCTTGTCTGCGCGCCCCAGCTCGCCGATGATCTTGTCTGCATCACGCACTGCCGAGATCTCCGGCATTGTCACGACGATCGCCGTATCGGCAGCCGCGATTGCCGTCTTGAACCCCTGCTCAATGCCGGCGGGGCAGTCGATGATGATGACATCGTAGGAGCGGCGCAGCTCATCGCAGAGCGTCGCAAGCTCATCGGGATTCACCGCACTCTTGTCCTTGACCTGAGAGGTCGGCAGGAGAAAGAGCGAATCATATTTTTTGTGACGCACGAGTGCCTTCTTGTACGGCACACGCCCCGAGGTCACATCGACCAGATCGTACATAATGCGGTTTTCAAGTCCAAGCAGGAGATCGAGATTCCGAAGCCCCGTATCCGTATCGATGAGAACGACGCTCTTTCCGCGCATGGCAAAGCCCACGCCCAGATTCGCCGTCGTCGTTGTCTTTCCGACGCCTCCCTTTCCCGATGTCACCACGTAGATATCACTCATATTTCAAAACCTACCTCTCTATTGGCTCAATGACGATCTGACCGTCCTTCACATAGGCGCGCTCCGCCTTTCCTGAGTCCTCCGGCTCATCCGGCGAACGCGCAACATAGTTCGCAATACGGATCTGTGTCGGCATCAGATGATCTGCAATAATAAACGCAGTCGAGTCCCCTGCGGCACCCGCATGAATCACACCACGGCATGTGCCGCGGATATCCACACTGCCGCCCGCCGTGATCTGCGCACCTGGGTTGACATTTCCAAAGACAATGACAGAGCCTTCCGTCTCCACCGCCTGACCGCCGCGCAAGGTCTTGTCGATGACGAGCATACGCTGCAGTTCTTCCTGTGGTTTTTCCTGCGGCGGCACGGGCTCTACTTCACGCGGATGCGCGGCAGCAGGAGGCACGAAGGGAGCAACCGGTTCTGGTTTTGCCAGACGGCAGATCAGCCCATGGGTCCGAAAGAGTTCCTGCAGCTCGGCAAATTCTTCTTTCGCAAAGCGATCCCTTGGAACACGCACCAATGTACCGCGCAGGAAGAAACCCGAACCGGATTCCAGTTTCGCCCCCAGCTCCGCCACGATCTCCGAAAAATCCATATCGGCGGGGAATCCAAGCATGAGCCCGCCGTTCTCCCCTTTGATTTTGATCTTATCCTCGCTCATTTCCGTCCCTCATTTCTTCCCTGCATCCTGCGGAACACGATCCAGTCGAAATGCCGCCTCCATAATCCTGCGGCCGATCGGCACCGCAGACAGCGAACCAAAGCCGCCCTGCTCCACGATCACCGCGACAACAATCGTCGGATTTGCATAGGGACCATACGCCACAAACCAGCCGTGGTCGCGTCCCTGTGAATTCTCCGCCGTGCCCGTCTTGCCTGCGATATCGATCGGGAATCCGGCAAACACGCCTGCCGCCGTACCGATTTTTGTCACGCTGTGCAGTCCCTCCTGCACATTGCGAATGACGGACGGGCTCACATCCAACTCTGAGAGCAGCTTCGGCTGAAACTCGCGCACCGTATTCCCATGGACATCCACAATTCGCTGGACGAGATGCGGCTGATAACGCTTGCCGTTCGCCGCAATCTCCCCCATCACCATCGCCGCCTGCAGCGGGGTCACAAGGTTGAAGCCTTGCCCGATCGCCGCATCGAACGTCTCGGAGAGATACCACTCACCGTCCTCGTAGTTGTCCGCCTTGTACTTGCGGTTCGGCACGAGCCCCTCTGCCTCATATGGCAGATCAATCCCCGTGCGTTCACCCAACCCAAACATCCGCGCATAGCGTTCCAGTGCATCGACGCCAAGGCGATTGCCCATCTCATAAAAGTAGACATTGTCCGAGTGCGCCATCGCCTCCTGGAAGTTGATCCAGCCGAGCGCCTCGCCGCCCGCATTCGTCTTCGGGATGATCCAGTGATGCCCCGAATCAAATATCTTTTCCTGCGGTGTCACCTTGTGCTCGGCGAGCGCCGCCGTGCCCGTTACAATCTTGAATGTCGAACCGGGAGGATACTCGCCCGTAATCGCTTTGTTGTCCATCGGGTGATAGGGATTGTTGTTCAATACATTCCAGTTCAGCGTGGAGATACCGCCCGCAAAAAGATTCGGATTGAACGCGGGGCGGCTGACCATCGCCAACACCTCACCTGTCTGCGGATTCATCACGACAGCAGCAGCAGCATACGCGTGCACCAACGCAAGTTGGGCGTCTACCGCCTGCTCTGCTGCCTCCTGAAGGTGCTTGTCGATCGTTAGGACGAGATCGTTGCCGGGAACAGGCGACTGCCGCCCGAGCAGCTGTATGGGCCGCCCCGATACATCCACCTCGACCTGGTCACCGCCGTTGATGCCGCGCACATCCTTATCGTAGATGCGTTCAAGACCAAATTTCCCGATGATATAGCCCGACTTGTAGCCATCATCCTTGCGGCGTTCCAGTTCCTCCTCGTTAATCTCGCTCACATAGCCGAATACATGCGCCGCATATTCTCCATAAATATAGTCACGAATCGGCAGAACTTCGATTACAACACCGGGGTAGTTGTCCTTCTGCTCCTCAATAATCGTAACAATATCGGGCAGCACGTCGGTCTTAATGCGGATCGGATCAAAGCCCACATGCGCGTCAATTTTCTGCTGAATCTCTTCCACCGGCACATTGATAAGCTTGGATACACGCGCAATCACCTCGGGCGAAATCGGTTCGGTCAGGGGAAGCAGTGACACCGCAAAACCGGGACGGTTCGTCACGAGCAGCTCGCCGTTACGGTCATAGAATGTCCCGCGTGCCGCCTCCGCTGGGATAATGCGGATGCGGTTCCCCTCGGCAAGACGCGCATAAAACGCGCCGTCATAGACCTGCAGATAGCCCGCCCGTCCGATCAGCACCACAATGATAAGCACAAGCACAAAGTTTAAGAATTGCAGACGTCCGCTAAAATCTTCATTTTCGTTCACAATTACACTCCGAGAAATGCATTCTAACGCTCGGGGTCGCGTACGCGCTTATCCAAATGGAAGGTCGCCCAGTGAATCGGATATGCAAAGATCAGCTGAAACAGGAGCAGAATAAAGAGTACACGTCCCATATGCAAAAACAGGTTAAAATGATAGCCAAGCAAATATACAAGCATCGCAGAAATCACATACTTTGCGAAGGTTGCCGCAACCGATGCTGTAATCGGGAGAAAGAACTGTTCCTTGAACACGCGATCAGAGAAACGTCCGAAAAAGAGTCCGATCAGCGTCAACGTGAATGCGTGCAGCCCGAAAAACGATCCGACACTCAGATCCTCCACCATGCCAAGGGCAAAACCGACAAATCCCCCCCACACGCTGCCGCGCAGAAAAGCGTAAGAAACCGTTGCAAGGAGGAGCAAATCGGGAACAATCCCATAAACGGATACCAGCGGCAAAAAAGAAAATTGCAGGACAAACAAAGCAATAAAAAACACGAAAAAAAACTTGTATTTCTTCACTGCCCCGCCGCCTTTGCCTGTTCTGCAGAGATCTGCGCCGCAGCAGCCGCCCCCGGACTGAGCGGTGTCGGCTGAATCGGAGCCGGCGGAGCCTCGCGCGATGCCGTGATGATCGCCACATCCTCAAGGCGCTGAAAATCTACCGCCGTCTCAATGATAGCAACCTTCAAAAGTCCCGTGTCGTCACTGTGCTGCGAGACAATGCTGCCCACGGGAATTCCCTTGGGGTAGATGCCGCCAAAACCAGAGGTAACAACGGCATCACCGTCCTGCACATCCGCATTGCGCGGGATGTTCACCATCTGCGGCATATAGGGATTATCCATCGTCCCCGTGACGATGCCCGTCACACGCGACTCCGTGCGTTGGACAAGTGTGCCGACCGAAGAACGCACATCAAGAATCAGCTGCACCTTCGACGAGAGCGGAGCAACCTCCGTTACGCGGCCCACCAATCCCTTGCCCGTAACCACGGGCATATTTTCACGTACGCCGTCCTTCGATCCGCGGTCCACAACGATCGTACTCGTCCAGAGTGCCGCATCACGCCCGATGACGCGCGCTGCAAGAAGATCGAACTGCTGCGCCGCCTGTTTGTACGCGAGGAGTTCACGCAGACGCACATTTTCCGCTGCATATTCCTCTGCCATCGTATTCTGCCGGCGCAGCTGCTCGACCTCATTTTTGAGCATTTGATTCTGCTCATGTACCGTTGCAATTTCCCAAAGATTCGAGGTCACATGGCGAACCTGCTGTCCTACAAAGGAAAATGCCATCTCGAACGGCGCAAGCACCGTTCCCACTGTGCTCGTCGATGCGGTCGCCTGAAAACGTCCACGGGCGGCAAAGAAAATGACGCAGAACAGAGCGAGCAGAACGAAGAGCAGTGCCCATATCTTCCGTCCCGCCTGTCTTGCCCGTCCGATTCGGTCAATCATTGCTTCAACTTCTTCGAGGACATGACAACGTTCTTGAGAAGACCGATGTTCTCAAGGGTACGTCCCGTCCCCTCGCCGACACAGGAGAGCGCGTCCTCCGACACGAGTACGGGCATCCCCGTCTCATGTGAGAGCAGCTTGTCCAGATTCATGAGCAGCGCACCGCCACCCGTCATCATGATGCCGTGATCCATAACATCCGCCGCAAGTTCCGGCGGTGTCTTTTCAAGAGTTCCCTTTACCGCGTCGATGATCTTGTAGATCGGCTCATTCAGAGCCTCGCGAATCTCCTTCGCATGGATCGTCAGCGTCTTTGGCAAACCGCTTACAAGGTCGCGCCCACGGATATCCATGGTACGATCTGTATCGGGGGTGACAATCGCCGTGCCGACGGTGATCTTGATCTCCTCCGCCGTGCGCTCACCAATCATGAGATTATACATCCGCTTGATGTACTGCACGATCGACGAGTCCATCTCATCGCCGCCGATGCGGATGGAACGACTCGTCACGATACCGCCGAGCGAGATGACCGCAATCTCCGTCGTGCCGCCGCCAATATCGACAACCATGCTGCCCGTTGCCTCCTCCACCGGAAGCCCCGCGCCAATCGCCGCCGCCATCGGCTCCTCGATCAGATACGCCTCACGCGCACCTGCCTGCTGTGCCGCGTCAATGACCGCACGCTTCTCCACCTCCGTGACACCGGAGGGAACGCCGACCACAACGCGCGGACGCACAAATGACCGCGAGCGCATTGCCTTGCGGATGAAGTATTTCAGCATCGCCTGCGTCACGTCGAAATCCGCAATCACACCGTCTTTCATCGGACGAATCGCGACAATGTTGCCAGGCGTGCGACCGATCATCTGCTTCGCTTCCTCGCCCACCGCAAGAACATCACCCGAATCACTCTTTATTGCAACAACAGAGGGTTCGCGCAGAACGATGCCGCGCCCCTTGACATGTACCAGTGTATTTGCCGTTCCGAGGTCAATCCCCATATCGTGTCCACCAAAAAGACCAAACATTATAAAAGAAGTCTCCTTCCGTCAAGTTAAGATGTATTCGTATCAATAATTCCATTGCACCGCCCATCAGGCGTGCAGAATCAGTATATCATAAGCGCGTATATTTTTCCATGAGATTTTATTGGGAAAAGCAATTCATATGGACGGACATCCATTTAGGACAATTCGACCATATTTCTTGACGTACGCCGTCCTTTCCTCTATAATGAGAACAAGATATACACTGTGTAAGGAGACGGATGCGCATGAACATTCAATCAAGGATGCTGACAGTGGATTTTTATAATTGCAAGGCCGGCAAATGCAGCAGCGAGGAAGAGCTACGTACAAAAGTCTCCGATGCACTCAGAGAACTCGATCTCGTTCCCCTGCAGATCATCAGCGATGTGCAGAAAAGCGGACACATCTCACTCATGGCGCTTCTGCCGGACGGGCATTTGGCACTGCATGTCCATCCCGACCTGCACCATGTCTCGCTCGACGTTTATCTCTGCATGGAGGACGCGGCGCTCGACCCGATCGCACGCACTCTGCGCAACGCATTTCAACCCGAAAAACAAAAACCACCCATCTCAGGCGCGGAGATTTCCGCTCGCCCTCTGAGATTCGTCCGAAGACCACGACACGCGTCGCCCCGATCCGCAAGATCAAGAGTACAGGGGCAAAAGTCATCCGCATCCTTGCACGGCGTAACCGCGGCTGAGACAAACAGAATCCCCTTGAACAAATTCCGACCAACGGAGTTGTTCAAGGGGTTTTTTAGTGAAGTTTATATCCTGCCGCAGGCTTCACCTGCTTCATCGTCTGATCGTAGTCACCCGTGAGATAGTCGCCGAGCAGTCCGATCTTAAACTTGCCGGGATGTCCCTCGGGCAGTGCGTCATTCGCTGTAAGGAGGATATCGAGGGCCTCCGCCGTCCGCGCAGCAGTCGAGCTCATGTGCATGACGAGGATCGCACCGCGCTTCACCGAACCGTCTGTTTCATGCGTCAGGCGGTGCATGATGCCGACGAGGGATTCCATCGTAACTGCATCGTAGTCCTCCGTGCTGCCACTGCCGTTGACCACATAGGTAAATCCATTGTTCAGAATCGCCGCAACGCCCATACGACTGACGGCAAGCGTCGGCGGGCGCAGGAGACGCGTAAGCACGTATCGTCCCGACTGCAGCTTCATGTCGCCAACGGTCGCCGCCAGCTTTTCATAGGAAGAACGCACATCCTCATCGTACTCCTCCGGATTCTGTACGGGAATCTGCCGCCCCTTTTCGTCCTGAATCGTCATCGGTTTATGTCCGTCCGTATGACTGCCGATCTCATTCCCCTCCGCTGCAATCGCACGCAGGAGATTCGGGTTGTTGTGGATGTTCCATGTAATGACGAAGAATGTCCCATGCACCTCATGTTTACGCAGGACGTAGAGCAGATGATTGATGGTGTCGTCGCTGCCCCAGTCGTCAAACGTCAGAAAGACCGTATTGTCCGCAACCGTTTTGACAATGCCCGTCTGATCCGCCTGTGCAATCTCACTGCGCGAAAATCCGAGCATACGGTCATTCTCACCGACCTCGGGCGCACCAATATACCGTTTGAAGAACTCCTTCGAAAACGCCCTTCCCTCCAGCAAGGGGGAGCGCACGCAGGGACGCATCTCCTCGGGCAGCGCGCTCAAATCTACGGGATACGTATAACATGCCGCTGTATCACGCAGTCCATCCGCAACCGAGATCATCGCATAGCGCGATGCCTCCCGCTCGTGCATTGCCTGTGCGCCTGCAGAACCGAAACTCGTGTAGGCGATGTTATCCACCTTTGCCGTCACCACCGCATGCAGCATCTCCGCCGCGAGCGCAGGGCGCGTGTAAAAGTCCGTGCGCAGATAGACAATCGCACCGCGATTCAGTGATGTCGTCCACCGCCCAAACAACTGCGGCATCACCTCCTCTGCGCTCTGTGCATTCTTATGCTTGGACTGCACAATATTGACGCTCTGCCCGACGAGAACGCATCCCATCGCAGAAACAGCCTCACCAATCACATCTTCTTCCGCCCCCGACATCTGACGCACAACATTCGTCTCAGTGCCGTAACGCGTCCGAAGTGCCGTTTGAATGCGCTCGATCTGTGCACAGTAGTCCGCAAAATCCGCCCCTTCCACGGGGCGCAGACCTACGCCGAGATCCTGCCCCTCAGCGACAATGCGGGCAATATTGTCACCATTGCGTTGGAGTTCGCGCTCCGTGACAAAGAACGTCCCACGCATCCCCTGCGCTTCCATCTCATGCAGAATATCATTCAGTGCCTCCTGCTTTGACAACCCGCCAAAGGTAAAAATGACGGCCGGCTTTACCGAGGTGATAAACCGCTGCGCGTGTGCAATTCGCCCCCCGTTCGCAATGCGCAGTGCCGCATAGTCTGCCGCAGCCGCCGCACGCATATCGGTGCACAGCCCAAGGAGACAGAATATGCCGATGAGAATACAAACTACATTCTTATGCCGCATCATCGCCCTCCTTTTCATCGAAAAGTTTTTATTTGTTATGCACCTGTCCAAGATCCACATTTCCGCCGAGCCGCCAGATGCTCACAGATGAGATGCCGCGGTTGGCAGCGAGCGTGATCCAGGTATTCAGCGTTTCGCTGTCTGCATACCATACCTCTGTTTCATGTCCGTCCGCATCAAAGCGAAAGTGCAGCGCGGCACTTTCCTCATCCCGTTCAGGCATGACACGGTGTTTTTTCGCAAGATCGACCGCCTCTCGTTCCGTGATAAAACGACACTCACCACTCTTTCGTCCAAAGAGACCGTAATCCTGCCAGAGACATCCCCCCGTCGCAAAGGCAACGGCACGCTTTTCGGGCAGAGCCTCCATCCTCACAAGCGTCTTTTCGATGAATGCACCGTCCGCCTTCGCCCCGGGTCCGCTGTGTTTGCCATAGAGATTGTAGAGCATGACGACGTACTCAGGTCCTTTTGCAAAGCCGGCATCAAACGGTACGGACGGCTCGAGAACGATACGCAGCTTTAGCCCCTGATGCACACACGCTGTCGACAGACGATAGGTAAAGACCAGATAACGCTGCAACAGCTTCTCATCCTTCGCAAAGTTCTCATAGTCCAGCTCCACGCCGCGCACACCGAATTGGGCTGCAAGCGAGACAATTCCCTCGACCGTACGGTCGAGGGCGGCATCATCGCCAAGCAGACGCCACAGGAGTTCCCTGTCCTTTTCCAAACGACGCTTCCCCACAATGTCATTTGTGAAACTCAGATATGTTTCAATTTTTTTCCCCTTATATGTTTCTGCCATCGCACGAACCGCTTCCGGCACATAGAGAGCATCATTTTCGTCATAGGCGACAGCGAAATAGGAAATAGCGTCCATCTTTTTGCGGAGCAGGTCATAGTCGTTCCTGCCCCCCTCCATATCCCAATAGGTCTGCCATGCCGTCAGATGTACCAGCGGGTGCGGACCACTCCTGAGCGGCTCCGCTTCCACGCATCCGCCGAGCAGCACGCTCGCAGCAAACAGCAGGCAGATCATGCCGGGCCGCATAGGGTATTCTCCTTTGTTCATCTCTTACAAATACTCCAAGAACCAAGCGATGAGCGCATCCCATCGCTCTTTCATATTCTTCTTCGTCTTTTCCCAACCTGTATACTCGCTCGTATAGAGCACACGCCCCTCACCGGCGTCGCGCCCCGTATGCGCAAGAAGCCGGACCTTATGAAAGATACCGTCATATACATCATCCGCAAGATTTCGTTGACTCCACGCAGCTCCCTTCCATGAAGCGCCGAGGAAAATACTGCCCCGCTCTGTGAGGCGCACAGGCAGCTCCTGTGGCCCCATATGTCCGTCGATCTCGACGGACAGGAGATCATCGCGCAGGAGAATCGCCATCCTATGTTTGCTGCGCCGATGAAAGCTCTGCGTGCCCTCGTACGGTTCCGCACCATCTGCGACGGTCGCAACCGGCGTATCACGCAATGCCTCGGCACGTCCGAGGTATTCCCGCGCGGCAATGGGCGACGGTGCATAGCGCGCAAACGCCTCGTTCTCGCGCACCATCGCATCACGACGATCCTCCTCGACGGACGGAATCGTCTCCTCCAGAATGACGGGCAGCTTCTCCCGATAGAGTTCACGTTCCGAACCGCCGATGATCTCCTCGACCACAAGCTGATTGTTGACCAGCTGCACGCGGATCGCATTGCTGCAGTCCGATGTGCTGCGCAGATAGACCTGCTGCGCGCCAAAGGCATTGCCCTCGACATATGCCTCAAAGCGCAGGTCACGCAGCTCCATTCCCTCCTGCAGACGTACAAGTGCGTTTCCTTCCGGGAGCGTCGTGAGGATCAGGGACTCATCATGCGCTTCCAGCGCTCCTTCCAGCAGCTCCCACGCCCTGCGGGTCTCCTGCTCCCCCTCCACGAACACAAGATCGTCATTCGTATCGTATTTGATCCGCATAAGTAAGTGATTGATCGGCCAATACGGCTGCGGCTGCATCCGTGTGAGATCGTAGAGGCTGCTTCCCCGCTCATTAAGCACAAAGCCCTCACGATTGAAATTCATCGGAAAGAGATCGCGAATCCAACGCTCATTGACCGCGCTGACCAGCGGATGATTGCCGAAACGCCCCGTATTCGCATGCATCAGGACATGTGTCTGCGGCACATAGCCGAGTTCATTCTCATAGATATCACGCAGGCGCATGTAATCATAGCTCACACGCGCCTTCATATGGCGTTCGCTCTCCGTCGGAAGATCATCCTTGTCGCGGATGTAATCCATCAGATAGTGATTGTAACGTCGTCCGAGGTAGGGGCGCACCATATCAAACCGCAGCGGATCGATTTCCCCAATAAAATTATTGTAGCGATCGAACACATTGATGTATTCCAGACGGTATCCGTTTGTCCCCATCTCCCAGAATGAGGACTCCTCCATCTCGTGCAGATCCTTTGGCATGAGAAATTTCGGATCCTTCTGCGCAAACTTCTCCGGATAGGTCATCATCGTCGCCTTGAAGTTCAGATCCTCCATGATCTCCTGCGCGAAGATCGCCGTATCCCGCCGCCCATCCTCGAACATCAGATAGAGGGAGCGCGGCGGCAGCGGCTTCCCGTTGCGGTAGTAGTCGAGGATGTCCTTCTGCGTGATCGTGACATAGCCCTGATCCCGCAGCTCCGTCAGCTGCCGGCGCAGCTGCTCCTTGCCAATGAGCGTGCTCGTATCGCCGATACGGTCGACACCGAAGTACGAAAGTGCAATAAAGCCCTGATCCACGTCACTGACATCATCATTTGTAAACGCTACATAGGATTTGAATGTAAAGAAGAGATTCACAATGACATAGACTGCCGCAATCAGGATGACAAACTGCATGCAGACACGTACCTTTTTCCATCGTTTCTTCCGTCTTGTAAAATCCTCATGACCGATTTCTACGGGGGCATTCGTCGGGGCTTCCCTCTCGTTCATCCTACCCCTCCCATTTCCATCTTCTTCGCCTGTTCCTTTTCCTGCCTCTTTTTCAGCTCCTCCAGATCTGCCTGTGTGAGACGCGTACCCCACGTTGTCTTCCAAAATGTGACCCATGCGACAGGCATCTGCCAGAGCAACACAGCCTCATAGTAGATGCAGAACCACAGCGCATAGATCCACGTCGTACTCCGTCGGATAAGAAGCTGCGCCATACTCATAAGCAGCGCCATCATCATCATGCCAATGATAAAGCTCGTCGGGAATACACGGTGCATGATCGGAACATAGAGAAAGTTGTAGAGCACGATGATCGGTGCGGCGATCGGAACAAGGACGCCCATGTAAAACCCGAGCGACATGAACGGCTCTTTCTTCCACATGAACTTAGAGGCGATCAGTGACTCGCGCAGCCACGAACGTTTCCATCGCATCTGCTGGCGCAGGAATACATGATAGGAGCGCGGCACGATCGTCATACAGACGGCAGAGTCCTGATACGTCGTCCGATGATGACGCAGGATAAAATTCGTCATGCTGCGGTCGTCCCCAAACGTCGCCTTCTGTCCGAGAAAGGTCTGGTTCAGCCAATCGTCCAGATACTTCAGCACAAGATCCTTGCGGTAGCAAGACAGAGGTCCTGAGAGACAGGTCGCTGCATCAAAATACCCCTCCGCCGCCTTCATGATGCGGAAGGCGACCGAATAGCGTACGGCCTGCATCTTCGTCAGGGAATTGGTGTAGGTATTGGCAACATCTGTGCGCCCTGACACGCCGCCCATCTCCTTGTCACGAAAAGGCTGTACGATGTTGCGTACGGCAAACGGATCAAGGAAACTGTCCGAGTCCACAAAGACCAACAGCTCGTGCTTTGCCTCCCGTGCACCACGCGCCATCGCGTCGCGCTTGCCCATATTGAACGGCTGCTGCAAAAAGCGAATGCGCTCGGAAACATGATAGGCGTTGTCGCTCGTATCCGCTGCCTTGAGCTGCTCGATCATCTCTACAACGCGCTCGGCAGAGCGGTCATTGGAATGATCGTCGACAACGATCACCTCAAGTTTGTCTACGGGATAGTCCTGATTGATACAACTGTGGATCGTGCGCTGAATCCACTTCTCCTCATCAAAGCATGGTATGATGATCGTCACGGCCGGTGTAAAATCGGGGTCAATGCGTACAGGACGGTAGAACGACGCAAAGAGATAACGCGTCAGAAGGAATGTCGCCGCTATGATGCTGTAGAGATAGAGCCATCGGTTAAATTTGAAATAGATGACAGACTCCGCACGCATAAGTACAATGATGAATGCAATAACTGCAAGACAAAATGATGCAATCCACAGCATGTAATCGCGACGCTGAGCGGCAGCATATTCCGCGAGACTCTTTTTGAACTCCATACCGTAGAGTACCCCTGCCTCCGTCTCAAAGCGACGCACCACCGATGCGGGGAGTTTTTTCACCTTCATCTCATAGCCCTCGGGCATAGAGCCGGGCGTGATCTCGAAGGTCAGCTTGACATCGCATTCAAACGTCGGTGCAGCCCGCCCCGGAACGGTATCTATCCGTACGAGGATGCCCGTCGTGGAGATGTCGACCGCACGCCCGGTGAGGCTGCTGCCGCCCGGCAGGCGCATCTCGATCGGATAGTCAACGAGATAACGCTGTCCATTCTTTGCATCCTGTTCATAGCGTACATAGTCCTCGGTATTCATTTCCTCCGAGGCTCCACGGCGACTGTGATTGCTGCGATGTCCTGTCGAATCCGGCACATGGGAGAGGAGGCGGCGATCCTGCTTCTCCTCATACAGGACATCCTGCACGCCGTCCGAAGCCTGCCCTGCGAGCTGCTTCAGCTTGTGCCGCTCATCAAGCTCCATTGTCTGCTGCGCCAAATACTCTCACCTGCCTCTCTATTTTCCGGGATCTACCGCGGGAATCACCGGTATGTAATGGATTTTACGGAAATCGTGAAGATCCACCGCCTTTATGCCCGTGCTCTCAAGTGCTGTAAGCAGCCAATCCAGCTCATCAGCAGGATCTGGCGGCGGCGGTGTATTGCGTACGGCGGGAGGGTCTTCGATGTTCGGCTTCTTGTCCACCGCAGGTCGCTCATCCGTCTTGCCCACATCTTTCGGGAGCGGATCTACAGGTCGCGTCAGAGCGATGGAAATAATGCTGCCGCGCGGTATGGTCGCGGCAAACGCGGCTGCATCCGCGGCATTCCGGAACGTCCCCGCCGCATGACGTACATTTTCCTTGACAGCATAATCGATCCCTGCCGCCTTTACCGCCTGTAGCAGTGGATCTGTGAATGTCGTGCGCGGCGCACGAAAAAGTGTCGGCGCTTTTGGCGAGAGCGTCGCGACAACCTGCTGGGTGCGGCAAAGTTCCGCGAGCAAACGATCCGTCGGGAGCTTCTCCGCGCCACTGATACCGACAAAGGTGTAGTTACCGATCTCATACCCGGTATCATAGATTCGACGGATTGTCTCCGGCTGCTCTGCCGCATTTTGTCCCTCGACGAAGAATATCGCCGAGGCATTGTGTTTCTGCAGAACATCCAGAAGCCGCTCCGCAAGGGGGCGTTCCGGCAAACCGTCGAACACGATGGCGACACGTGCGCTGTCATCCAAAAGTCGCGTCACAACCTCCGCCGGCTTCTCCCCGTTCGTCAAACGCTGCGCGGCAGCAGCAATCTCCTCGGACGCTGCATACGACGCACTGAGATCCGTCAGCTCCGCCTGTGTATCCGACTTCTCAATCACATAGTCCCGAAAGAGGATCCATATGCCGCAGACGAGCAGAAGTCCAAGGAGTGCAACGCCCCCCAACTTACGATAATTCATCTGCAGCTCCTTTCCTCAAAGGCTCCAGTATTGAAAGCCCTCGCGCATGGTTTCCTCACGCGAAAAAAGCCCCTTCACATCAATGATGAGATGCGGACCGTCCGCGCGGAACAGTCTGCTCTGCTCACTCCACGTCATACTGCGGAACTCATCATGTGCCACGAGATAGACAATGCAGTCCGCATCACGCACCGCATCCCGATGTGTGATATCAAAACCGTATTCATCGCGAAATACCTCATCATCTACACGTGGGTCGACCGCCCAAAGATTCAGATTGTACTCCGCAAGCCTGCGATAGACATCTGCGGCACGCGAGTTTCGGGTGTCGGGGCAGTTCTCCTTAAACGTCATTCCCATGAGATAGACACGTGCCTCGGCAAGATCAACCTTTGCGCGCACAAGTTCGCGCACAACCGTCTATGCAATGTAGCTGCTCATGTCGTCATTGATGCGTCGACCCGTCGAGATGAGCTGCGAGTGATAGCCGAGGTTCTGCGCCTGATAGATAAAGTAGTACGGATCCACACCGATGCAGTGGCCGCCGACAAGTCCGGGGCGGAAGCCGAGCGCGTTCCACTTTGTATTCATCGCCTCGACAACCTCGCCCGTGTCGATCTCCATCCGATGAAATACCATGGCGAGCTCATTCATAAAGGCAATATTGATGTCCCGCTGGGCATTCTCCGCCACCTTCGCCGCCTCCGCCACGCGAATACACGAGGCACGGAAGAGCTGACGAATGATCCGCCCATAGACATCCGCAACGTCATTCAGTGTATCCCCGTCCATACCCGAGACGATCTTTACGATATTTTCAAGGCGGTTCACACGGTCACCCGGATTGATTCGCTCGGGCGAGTAGCCCACCTTGAAATCCACACCTGCGCGCAGCCCCGAGATCTCCTCGAGGAGCGGGCAGCAGATATCCTCCGTCACGCCGGGATAAACTGTGGACTCGTAGACCACGATGCTGCCGCGCCGCAGATTGCGTCCTACCGTGCGCGTCGCCTCCTTCAGCGGCTCAAGGTCAGGTGTCTTGTCACCATTGATCGGTGTCGGCACAGCAACGACGATAAAGGATGCCTCATGGATACGCTCCTCGTTCGACGTAAAGTCAATCCTCGTCTCGCGTATTCCCTGTGCACCAAGCTCTCCGGTGAGATCCCTGCCCATACGGTATGCGGCAATCTTGTCCACATTGTAATCATACCCGATGACTGAAAAATGCTCGGAAAAGGATGCCGCCAGGGGCAGTCCAACATAGCCCAGTCCTACAACAGCCAGTTTTTCACTGCCCCGTTCCAGTCGCTCCAACATATTCAAAAATTCTCCTTTCTCCGATTATTCTTCATAATTTTTGAAATATCGCGTCAGTGCCCCCCAGATTGTCCTGCTCCGCTCGTGCGTCTGCAAATCCCACAGATGAAAATACTCGATAGAGAAGTTCAGATCTTTTTTCACCGTATACGACCACCCTACACCCCAACCACGGAAGCCGCCGCGCACTGGACCTCTGAGCGCAGCGTCATAGCTCATATAGTCCGCAGAGCCATTCATCGTATGGCTCACGTACGTGGAACTCGGCTGATGATAATACTTCAGAAAATAGGAGGAAGAACCCGGTCGCCATGCACTCGCACCGCCGCGCTCCAAAGTGAAAACATACCCCGTTCCATTGCCGGCCGCGTGATCCCTTCCATAGAGGAGCATTGCACCAAAATCGAATGCACCGATCGGCTTTCGATAGTTCAGCATATAGATATTGCGCGTCGCATTGCCGATCTTGTCAAAGCGGTACATCCCCGCTTCCGCCTTATAGGTTTTCGCATCGTAGGAGGCGGTCAGATTCGCGACCGTGTGTGCACGGTCAATTCGTCCGTATTCCGCCGCATAGGTAATCGGCGCTCCCATCGAAAATCGTACGCCACGAAACTTGCTGTCGTAGATATTCCCCTCTGCCATCGTTGCACCAAACACGCCGACGGTTGTTTGAGCAGCTCCCAGGCTTCCGGTCAAATAGTAACGATCCAGCTTCAGTTTTCCATCCTTATCGCCTCCGCCGCCCGTCAGTCGCTTTTCATACTCGACCATCCCTGCGGCGTGCCAATTCCCATCAATGTCATAGTCCGGATAGATGCGGGCACGTACGCGGGAACGACTGTCCCCGCGCTCACCCCCGGCGGAGCGGGAGGCATCAATCCGCACCTCGGCATCGACCTTCACACGCGGAACCTTTGCTTCGGGCAGAAGCACCGATGCATAGAGCTGCTGCTCGGCATTCTCCCGATCCATATAACCTGTCTCTGCCAAATCCTCAATGAATGCAGAGCGCAAACGCGCGGCAAGCGCAAGAACCTGCGGCTCGACCAGGGGCTCGGCAGATATGGAAGAATCGCCGCCGTCCTCCCCCGTCAGGGAGGTGAAGATCATCTGCTGACGCTCCCGCACCTTCGCCAGGGCAAGCTCCCGTTTTTGACGGCGCACCTTTGCAAGTGCATAATCACGAGCAGCGAACTGAAGCCGACGACTCGCGGCAGCAGTCCGCTCCTGCAACGGCTGCATGACCTCGAGACGATTCTCCCCGCGCATGGATTGGCGAGCGAGCAGTTCTTCCGCCTTTCGCGCGTCTGTCTGCGCTGCTTCGTACCCTTTCAGCGCATACCTCTCCTGCTCCCAATAGAGCTTCATATGTGCTTCATCGCGTACGGCAAGGCTCGTGATGCGTCCGTACTCATCCGCCAGCGTCCCCTGCTGGATGCGGTCGATCTCATGCAGTCCCTGTGCCACAATCTTTGTCAGATCATCGTGCGGAATGCTTGCGGCTTCCCGCCCGCCAAGATCAATGTAGCCTTCCTCTTCCAGATGATGCACCGCATCATATACCCATGACGGTGTTGTCTGCGCAAATGTTGCGTGCGGCAGTGTTCCCGCAAGCATGCACAACAAGCAGGCAGTTCCGTATCGATATCGAATCATGAATCTGTTGTCCCTCCACAATGGCGTAATGTGAAATAATTATACGTCTATGATCTGTACTTCAAAGGAATAATGAATCATTTAATTTAGGATGATAGCCCCATTATTTTTATCGTTATTTTCTCATCATGTAGTAAGTTTAGTCAAGAAAAAATTTTCTTAAAAAAGAAAAAATATTAGTCAAACAAAAATTCAGAAAATAAAACAAACGTCTACGTTCCTTCTATTGATATGATGTAGATAAAGCAACACAGAGGCAGTAGGCGGTTCCTTTTTGCATAAAATTGATACAAAAGACAAGAATTTCGCATATAAATTCCTGCATTTCTGAAATTTTGATACAGGACTTTTTACATAGTATGGAAAAATATTTTTTATTTTTCACGCGAAATAAAGTAAGGACGAACTTCCTCCAAAAAAACAGGCTCATCCAATCAGATGAACCTGTTCCACAGAATTGCTTTGTTCACGAAGACGATTCGACATTTGTTTTCTGACAGTCCGGACAGTACCCAAAAAAATACATCTGCTGTGAAACAATACGATACCCCGTGACGGAAGCAACGTTCTTGTCAAGAGACGGAAGCGATGCAATGGGAACATCCGCGACCTTATCACAGACAATGCATCGCACATGAGGATGCGCAGAGATATCCGCATCGTAACGGAACGCCTCCTCCCCTACATTCAGCTCTCGTACAATGCCAATCTCACAGAACGCATCAAGTGACTTGTAGACCGTTGCAAGGCTCATCGTCGGATAGTTTGGACGCAGCTCCTTGTAGAGCGTCTCTGCCGTCGGATGCTCCGTTGTCGCAGCAAGTGCGGCATAGACGGCAAGGCGCTGCGGTGTCACCTTCTTTTTATTCTGACGGAGGATATCCGTCACCTCACCAAGGGTCAGCATCGTATGTTCTCGCATAATCATTCCTACATTTCTTTTCTATCAAATCTAAAATCATTATTATTTATGTATTATAATACTCTATCCGAAAACGCCTGTCAATAGTCCCGTTATGAGAATCGATGATATCTTTTGCACGGCACGAAAATCATGGTATAATGGAAAACATTCAATCGAAAAAGAAAGGTTTGGTTTCATGCGCATCTCCGATATTCCCGCAGCGATTGCAGGCGAACTCTCCATTCGTCCGCAGCAGGTCGAATCCGTTATCACACTCCTCGACGACGGCAACACGATTCCCTTCATTGCACGCTACCGCAAGGAGGCGACCGGCTCCCTTGAGGACGAGGTGCTGCGTCAAGTGGAGACGCGTCTCACCTACCTGCGCAGCCTTGTCAAACGCCAGGAGGAAATCCTTGCACGCATCGAGGAGCAGGGTAAGCTGACGGACGATCTGCGTACAGAAATCGAAGCCGCCGAAAAACTTCAGACACTCGAAGATCTCTACCGCCCCTACAAACAGAAGAAACGCACACGCGCCTCCATTGCCCGTGAGCGGGGGCTGGAAAACCTTGCAAACACGATGCTGCTCCAACGAGAGGCCAAAGGCTCGCCCAAGGAAGCTGCTACACCGTATGTAAATGCAGAAAAGGAAGTCCCAACGGTCGCCGACGCACTTGCGGGTGCGCGTGATATCCTCGCCGAGACGATCATGGACGAGGCGGAGCTGCGCCGCCTCATGCGCGAAAAGTTTTGGAGAAGTGCCGTCCTTGAAACGACGCTCAATGCCGATGCCGAGGATGCACAGGTCTTTCAGATGTACGACGGCTACAGCGAGCCCGTCCGCACACTTCCCTCGCATCGGATTCTCGCCGTCAATCGCGGTGAGAAAAAGGGCTGTCTCGTTGTCCGCATCGCTGTCAACCACGAGGACAACATCGCGTGGATTGACAAGAGGATCCATCAGCGTCCCTCGATTTTCGAAGGAGAACTGCATGCGGCGATTGAGGATGGCTACAAGCGTCTGCTCGTCCCCGCGCTCGAAC
Organism: Centipeda infelix ATCC 43532; assembly: GCF_000234095.1. Taxonomy (GTDB): domain Bacteria; phylum Bacillota; class Negativicutes; order Selenomonadales; family Selenomonadaceae; genus Centipeda; species Centipeda infelix. The sequence goes on along the minus strand of NZ_JH376797.1, from coordinate 148,931 downwards.
GTGAACTGCGCACACAGCTGACTGAGGCTGCCGAGGAAAAGGCGATCGCCGTGTTCGGGCACAACCTCCGTCAACTCCTCCTGCAGCCGCCCCTCGCAGGCCATACCGTTCTTGGGCTTGACCCCGGCTATCGCACGGGCTGCAAAATGGCACTCGTCGACGCAACGGGCAACGTCCTCGCAAGCGGCGTGATACAGGTCACACGGAGTGACGGCGAACGCAGATCGGCGGCACAGACCCTGCTGAAGCTCATCAAGGCGCACGGGGTTACGCTCATCTCGATCGGCAACGGCACTGCTTCCTACGAAACGGAGCAATTCGTTGCCGCACTCATCCGCGACAACGATCTGAAGGATGTGCACTACCTTATCACGAACGAGGCGGGTGCCTCCGTCTACTCCGCCTCTCAACTCGCGAAGGATGAACTGCCCGACTACGATGTCACGATTCGCGGTGCAGTCTCCATCGCGCGGCGCGTACAGGATCCGCTCGCAGAGCTTGTGAAGATCGATCCGCAGGCGATTGGCGTCGGACAGTATCAGCACGATGTCAGTCAAAAACAGCTCAAGGAGACACTGGACGCAACCGTAGAGGATGCGGTGAACCATGTCGGCGTTGACCTCAACACCGCCTCCCCCGCTCTGCTGAACCGCATTGCGGGAATCAACGCGACGATTGCAAAGAATATCGTCGCCTATCGCAACGAACACGGACGCTTCACAAGCCGCAAGACACTCCGAAAGGTCGCACGCCTCGGCGATGCCGCCTTTACGCAGTGCGCGGGCTTCCTGCGCATCCACGAGGGCGAAACGCCGCTTGATAGCACTGCTATTCATCCCGAGTCCTATGAGCTTACACGCTCCATCCTCGCGGAGCTCGGTGTCAGCGAGGACGATCTGCGCGACCGTGCGAAGCTCCCTGCCCTCGCCTTAAAGACCGCACAGACAGCGGCAGCACCGCTTGCAAAAAAACTCAGCGCGGGTATTCCGACCGTCACGGACATCCTCAAGGCAATTGCACGTCCCGGGCGTGATCCGCGCGAGGATCTGCCCGCACCGCTCACACGTCAGAACATTGTAAAGCTCTCCGATCTCGCCGTTGGCACCATCCTCAAAGGAACGGTACGCAACATCACGGACTTTGGCGCATTCATCGACATTGGGCTGAAACAGGCGGGGCTTCTCCACATCTCCGAGATGAGCCACCGCCGCGTGCGCCATCCGCTCGACGCACTCTCCGTCGGCGACTCCCTCGACGTTATGATTATCAGCATTGACGAGGCACGCGGCCGTATCGGGCTCTCCCTGAAACGCATGAAAAAGGAAAAGGTACGCGCATGAATCTTCTTGAACGCACAATTTCTAAGATCACAATTCCCGTCACAGATCTTTCTGCCGAGATCGATAGGGCTATGACGTCACAGGACGGCGTGGACTTTGGGCGGCTGAACGATGTACTTTTCCGCTATATCAGTATCACGGGCGAACGCCACCCCGCTCCCCCACAGACGAGCGTTGTCATCTCCTGCGCCGATCACGGTGTCGCCGCCGAGAGCGTCAGTGCCTACCCGCCCGAGACCACGCTGAACATGATGTGCAACTACCTCATCGCACGCGGCGGTGCAGCGAACGCCGCCGCAAACTATGCAAACGCAAACCTTATCGTTGCCGATCTTGGCGTGAATACGGAACACACAGACATCCACGGACTTCTACACCACAGCATTGCACGCGGAACGGCAAACATGACCAAAGGACCTGCCATGACACGCGCACAGGCAATCCAGTCCATTGAAACGGGCATCGCAATCGCAAATGACTGTGCCAATCGTGGTGACCGCTGCATCCTGCCCGGTGAGATGGGCATTTCCAACACAACATCGAGTGCGGCGATGGTCGCGGCATTCCTCGGACTGCCCCCCGAGGAGGTCACGGGACGCGGCGCGAATATCTCCGACGCGCGTCTCGCGCATAAGGTTGAAATCGTCCGCCGCACCCTCGATGTCAACCGCCCCGATCCGCATGACGGTCTGGACGTGCTCGCAAAGGTCGGAGGATTTGAGCTCGGCTGCATTGCAGGGCTCATTCTCGGGGCGGCTGCACGGCGGATGCTCGTCATTCTCGATGGGGCAAATACCACATCTGCGGCACTCGTAGCACACGCACTTGCGCCGAACTGCGTGCATTATCTCCTCGCCTCGCACGCATCGCTGACAGAACACTCGCATCCGCACGCGCTGCACCACCTCGGACCTACGCCGATCCTCCGCCTCGATATACGCCTAAGCGAAGCAGCAGGCTCGTCGATTGTGCTTCGTACGCTTGGGCAGATGCTAAAGGTCTGGGAAACAATAGATACTTCACCAGAGGAGGCGATCCACCGCCCCCTTATCGGCGCGCTTTGCTCGCCACTTCCCCCGCAAGCGGGGGAAGCTAATATGGCGTTATTAAAAGCCGCCCCCGTCACAGAGGGGGAGTGGAATCGCAAAGCGGCGGTGGGGTCACTGCGTCTTCCCCCTCCCAACCAATCCTCTATGTCCGCCTGTCAATACCGCCTCGATAACCTCGCAAAGCCCATCCACAGCCTCGGCTATCTTGAGCGGATTGCCGTACGGCTCGCGGGCGTGATGCACTGCGAGCGTCCTCCTCTGAACACACAGGCGGCACTGCTCCTGATCACAGAGAGCGAAGCACTTCCCGAAGTTCTCGTGCGCATCCTCTCAGCCCTGACGGATACACGCGGCATCCCCGTCCACATCCTCACCTCACACGACAGCGAGGACGCATACGCAGCTGCATACCGTCTCGCCCGCAGCTCCCCGATCCTTATCCTCGGCACAGATGAACACAAGGCGAGTGCCGCCATCACCGATGCGCTCACAGATGCCCTGCACGGTGCGGCGGTGGGCGGCAGTCTCATCCTCCCCGGCGATGCACGGACAGATCGTCTCGCACACAAGACAGAAGCAAACTCCCCCGCCCTCACTCCCCATCTCCTCCATGTTCTCCCCGATATGCTCACCATCGACACGGAATTGACCGCCGGCATCGCCGGCATCTTCGGCATCGACATCCTACACGCTGCTCTCCACGTCGTAAACGACATGAAAACCTTCACCGAGACCGGTGTCGCCGTCGCCATCGACGGCGCAGGCGCAGGACGACAGGTGCATGAACAGACAAAAAAATAAGGGACTGTTGCATAAACGCCCCTATCGACTCGCTGCGCTCGCCACTTACTGACCTGTCCGAGAAGCAAGCCCAAAGGGGGTAGCTGATCGGGAAACAGGTCGTATGGGAAAACGACCCAAGAACACGAGCGTTAGCGACGTGTGATTGGATGACGTTGACCGCTCCCCCGTTGCGACGGGGGAAGCTAAGATGCCATAATCCTAGCCTCCCCCGTGCGACACGGGGGAGGGGGACCGCGCAAGCGGTGGAAGGGGCGCTTGTAGCGATACCGTTGACATAATGACAAGGGGCTGTTGCACGCAGTTAGAAAACTTCGTGCGACAGCCCCTTATTTTTTGCCTTTATACCGTAACCTCAAGCTGTCCCTTCTTGAACACCTTGCCGATGGTGCCGAACTGGAAGGTTGCCGTTTCCTTGACGGTAAAGCGACCGTAGGTAGTCCCCGCGCGATAGTTCGAGTTGAATGCCTCGCGCATACCGCCCGCCGTGTGCATCTCCTCCCCGTAGACGAGGAAGGGGTTTGGTACGACGGCAAAGAGATTGTTGCCGAGCGGCATCCCCCAGAAGTCCGCATCACGCGTCGGAGTGACGGCGACAAAGCGTGGTTCGAGCTCGGGGCGGCTGAGGCGCAGCTGCATATTTGTGCAGCGCATCCCCTGCACTTCGTAGAGCTTGATGAAGTCGTCCTGCGCCTTCTTCTTTTGGAACATCGTCCCCATGACATCGTAGAGCGCATTGTAGTCGCGTACATAGTCTGCCGCACGCTCGGCAGGGGTTCGTTCACGCAGCTCCTGCACAGGAATCTGCTCCAGCGAAGCCGCCGCATCGGCGGCTTTTTTTCGTGCGGCTTCATCCTGTTTCGCACGGTCACTCGGTGTTGCTTCCTTGCCTCCCGTCGCACGCGCATAGCTTCCGGCTGCCCGCTCCATCGCATTCATCGGCTTCGCCGGCTGCCCCGCTGCCAAGGGATTCGGCGACGGCGCGGCGGCTCCTGTATATGCACGCGAAAGGTCGCGTTTCATCTCCTCATTGAGGAGATCGCTCACCGATGGGACAGCACGCTGTGCGGCGGCGTTCGCCTCAGCCGCAGGATTGTCAGGCTGCTCCTTCTGCACCTCCCTGCGCGGCGGTATCTCACCCGCACGCCGCTCTGCCGCCTCCAGCCGCTCTACCAGTTCATCAAGGCGACTCTGCTGACGCAGCGCCATCTTTTCGAGAAGCGTGACGCGCTTCGCGAGCTCATGAATCCGTGTCAGTTCGTCGGTTCCCATTCCCCTGATTTACCCCTTAAACTTCAATCTTCGCTGCACGCGCAAGCACCTCACGCGCCTCGCGCACAATGCGATCCACAATCACCTTGACCGGTTCGACCTCACGCAGGAGTGTCAGCGTCTCGCCCGCCTGCATCATGCCATTGACGACATCACCCTCCACGGCGGCGAGCTTGTTCGTGCCCGTCGCACGGTCGAGCAGCTCCTGTTTCGTCGCCTTGCCCGAGAGTTCGAGCGCGACAAAGTCCTCCGCGAACTTGTTCTTGATACCGCGTACCGATCCACCGATGGTGAAGCCCGTCACAATCGTATCCGTGTCCACCGCCTCGATCAGCTTCGCCTTCATATTGTCATGCACAACGCACTCCTCGGCGACGAGGAAGCGCGTCCCCATCTGGATGCCCGCCGCACCCATGAGAAGTGCTGCCGCAAGCCCGCGTCCGTCGCCGAAGCCGCCCGCCATAACGACAGGGAGGTTTACCTCTGGGATGACCTGCTCCATCAGCGGCATCGTTGAGAGCACGCCGATGTGACCGCCTGCCTCCATGCCCTCGACGACGATCGCGTCCGCGCCCTTTTCCTCCACACGCTTTGCGAGCTTCACACTCGGCACAACGGGGATGACCTTCACGTCCGCCGCATGGAGTTTCTCAAAGTACGGAACGGGATTGCCCGCACCGAGCGTCACGAACGCCGGCTTTTCCTCACAGATCACATCCACGATCTCGTCCTTGTTCGGTGCCATGAGCATCACATTGACACCAAACGGGCGATCCGTCAGCGTACGGCAGCGGCGAATCTCATCGCGCGTATACTCCGTCGTACGCCCGCCCGTCGAGATGATGCCCGCACCGCCCGCATTCGACACCGCAGACGCGAGATTCGCCTCCGAGATCCACGCCATGCCGCCCTGCAGGATAGGAACCTCGATTCCCAAGAGTTCTTTGAGCTGATTTGCCACGTTACTACCTCCTATATTATACGCGCTCTATGCCCGCAACGGCATAAGCAGACATCCCTTCACCGCTGCCCGTGAACCCGAGCCGCTCCTCCGTCGTCGCCTTGACATTGACATCGCCGACCGCCACACCGAGCAGACGCGCAATATTCTCTCGCATCCGAGGGATATACGGCAGCAGCTTCGGTGCCTGCGCGACAATCGTTGCATCCACATTGCCGATGGCATAGCCCTCCGCACGCACGAGACGAACGACCTCCGCAAGGAGCTTGCCGCTGTCCGCGCCCTGAAAACGCTCATCCGTATCCGGAAAATGCGTCCCAATGTCCCCGAGTGCCGCCGCACCGAGAATCGCATCCGAGACAGCATGCAGCAGCACATCCGCATCCGAATGTCCGAGCAGCCCCTTTTCATACGGCACATCCACACCGCCGAGGATCAGCTTTCGCCCCTCGACCAGACGATGCACATCATAGCCCATGCCAAAACGCGTCATTCGCCTTCTCCCTTCCGCCGCCGCACGACACCCCCGAGGAGACGCTTTGCCTCATGCACAGCCGTCTTCATCAGCTCACCTGCGCCCATATCGTTGCGCAGGATTGCCTCCGCGACCACCATGTCCTCGGGCGTCGTCACCTTGATATTGCTGTACTCACCCTTGACAATGTGCACGGGAACACCGATGCGCTCCACAAGGCTCGCGTCGTCCGTCCCGAGAAACCCATCCTCATCTGCGCGGCGGTTCGCCTCGCGCAGGATCTCCTTGCGAAACCCCTGCGGGGTCTGCACCTGCCACAGCGTACTGCGCGGCGGCGTCGACACGACAATATTGTCCTCCGAGGCAATCTTGATCGTATTCTTCTCAGGTACGGCGACAATCGCCGCCCCCTCCGCGCGTACCACACGAATGAGCGCCTCAATCGTCTCACGGCGGATCAGCGGACGCGCCGCATCGTGCACAAGTACAATATCCGCCTCCTCCGAGACAACGGCAAGTCCGTTGCGGATCGAATACTGCCGCTCTGAGCCGCCCTCGACTACCTGCCACGGAGCAAGCCCCTTCACACGGCTGAGAAGCCCCTTCACCGCATCGACCTCATCCGCACCGACGGCGACGATCAGTTCACCGACCTCGGACACCTTGGAAAACGTGAGCAGCGTCCGCAGGAGCATCGGTTTGCCCGCGAGCGTCAGAAAAACCTTGTTCAGTCCAGCATTCATCCGATGTGCCTGTCCCGCCGCAGGGAAGACAACACTAACCATATATTCCCTCCTGTGCGCCCTGTGATTACCGCGTCAGCTTTGCAAAGATCATGCGCCCCGCCGCCGTCTGCAGTGCCGAAGTCACCTCGACAGACACAACCTCGTTCATGCAGCGGAACCCGCCGTCCACAACGATCATCGTGCCATCATCGAGATACGCGAGCCCCTGCCCGTGCTCCTTGCCCGGACGGACAATCTGCACCGTCATGAGATCGCCGGGGATCGCGACCGGCTTCACCGCATTCGAGAGCGCGTTGATGTTCAGCACGGGAACACCACGCAGCTGTGCAACCTTGTTCAGGTTGAAATCGTTCGTGATGATCTTGCCGCCGACCTCCTGTGCCAGCTGCAGGAGCTTCGAGTCCACCTCTGCAATGTCCTCAAAGTCCGTCTCCGTGACCTCCACCTTCATGCGCGACTCCTTGCGGATCTTTTGCAGAATGTCAAGCCCTCTACGTCCGCGCACGCGCTTTAGAGAATCCGGCGAATCCGCAATATGCTGCAGTTCCTCAAGAACAAACACCGGAATGAGCAGCGTCCCCTCAAGAAATCCCGTCTCACAGATATCCGCGATGCGCCCGTCAATGATGACACTCGTATCGAGCAGCTTGTACTGCCGATCCGACTGCGCGGAGGATGCCGCCGTCTGCGTGGAGACACGCCCCTCACGAGCGCGCGACATATCGCGCAGGAAACGCGGGATAAAGTCAAAGACGGCCGCCAGCTCCTCCTGCTTTCGCACCATGATATGAACACCGAGATAGCCAAGCACAATGCTGAACACGATGGGAATATAGTCGCCGACAATCGGTATCATAGAAAACGCGTCACCGAGGAGACGCGCAATGATGAGTCCGATAAAAAGTCCGATTGCCCCTGCGATCACATCCCGCGTCGGCATCTTGCCAAGCTGCCCCTCCACCCACACGGAGAAACGTCTGAGGCGTCCCGTGAAGAACGGCGCGAGCGGATAGCCGACCACGCCGCCGATAGCAGTACCGATGAGAATGCAGAGAAGTCCCGCCGGCGAGAGCCCAAGCACCCCGAGCTCGACATGCCAAAACGATGCCGCGAAATAGCCGCTCACCGTCGGAATCGCAAGCTCAAACAGAGTTCCGCCGACAATCGCCATGATGAGCACAATGAAAAAACGTAAAATACGATCGAATAACAAGCATTCACCTCCTCTCATCTGTTTATGGTTGGAAAAGAAACGAATCTCTCCCTTCTCAACTCTTTCAGTATAATAAAAAAAATTCGCATTGTCAAAACAGAGCTTTTGAAAATGAATGTTACTCTTGACATCTATATGGTTTTTCATATAATAATTATCGTGCTCATTATTTATCATCTCTACAGGAAAGGATTTTTCAAGGTATGTCATTCAAAGGAAAATTGCGTCATGGACGATATGCACTTCTGACCGCTGCTGTACTCGCCTGCATTGGTGCGCCGCACGGATACGCAGCAGAGGACGTTTCGGGGGGGGGGGGGAGTAAGTCAAAAGTCTCAACAAAAGATATCCACGTGGAGGTGGACTTCGATAAAGAGATGCTCAAGGAAGCTCCCGAGACAAAGACGATCATCTCCCGTGCCGATCTTGACCGCAAGGGTGCACGCACGCTCTCGGACGCACTCGCGGCAGAGCAGGATGTCCAGATGGGCACGGACAACATGGGGCGTAAGACCGTCAGCATTCGCGGTGCCGAGCCGCGCCACACGCTCATCCTCGTCGACGGACGCAGACTGGCGGGCGGCCTCAGCAAGTACTATGGCGCGACAGACGAGGTGAACCGCATCGGGCTCGATGACATCGACCACATTGAGATCATTCGAGGCTCGGGTACGGCACGCTACGGTGCAGACGCCATCGGCGGTGTCATCAACATCATCACGAAGGTCTCGCATCGGCAGGGCGTCCGTCTCACGACCGAAGGATCGTGGATCGACGTGAAGGGACATCAGTACAACCACAGCATCGGATACTCCACGGGCGACCTTGGGGGCGGGACGTATATGGACTTCTCCTACGGATGGAGCAAGACCGCCCCCTTCCTCTACGACAGAGACGGCTCGTCCATGCAGTACTACGGCGAGCGCAATCCGATGAGTGCACGCGCTGAGTTTACAATCGGCAAGGACGAGACGATCACCATCTCTGCAGACCGCCAGACGGAAGACCTGCAGAAGGATACATCACTGGGCAGAGTCATAGATATGATTGCCTATGAGGATGCATGGCGCAATAATTTCAGCATCGATTGGAAGAAGCAGACAAGCCGCACGGACTATCACGTGCGCCTCTATCAGACGGAACACAATTCCGATGTGAATTATGATGTCTTTGGCAAGCCTGGTGTCCCCTACCGTCATATGTACTTCGATTACTTTAATCGCATAGATAATGTCATGGAGGCATCGATCGGTGTAATGGCGCACGACAAGCACTATGTGACCGTCGGCGCGGACTATCACGATGAATACGGTGAGGGAACACGAATCCACGTCCCAGGGCAAACGGCGCGTGAAGTATCCAGACTCTATGTCCGCCCCGCCAAGGATAATCCATCCATCATTTCAAAGACGACAGCAAAAGCCGATGTCTATGAAACCTCGCTGAGCTACTACAGCGCCTACATCATGGACGACTGGCAGGTCGGCAAGAAGTTGCTTGTGATCCCTTCTCTGCGCTATACGAACCACAGTCACTTCGGCGTAAACGTCTCCCCCTCCATCGGTGCAACGTATAAGGCACGCAACAATGTGCGCTTTAAGACGAACATTGGCACGAGCTTCGCGACAGGTGGCATTGCCGAGCTCTACCATGACTGGGAGATGTATGAACCATCGCTGAATGCCAGCCCCCCCATTCGAAACGGATGGTTCTTCCAAGGCAATCCTGAGCTGAAGCCCGAGAAGGCACTCAACATGGACATCTCCGTCGAAAAGGACTTCGACAAGAAGACGAGTGCGAAGATCACACTCTTCCGCAACGATTACAAAGACTATATGCAGATCATGTATAAGGGAGAAAAGGACAGCAAGAATCTCTACGGACGTACTTATTATGATCGGCAAATACTATATCCGGATCCCTATGGCTGGTACAGTTATGACGATCTTGTAAACAATCTCAACGCAGCGAACAGTTGGAGCGATATTGAAAACGATGTGATTGATGAGACGGATTATGCGAAGGGCATTCCTGCTACGGATGATATCTATACCTATGAGAACATCGCCAAGGCGCGTACACAAGGCATCGAGGCAGAGGTTTCTCATCAGGTTGCACGTGATTTCAATATCAAGGCGGGATATACCTATCTCGATGCTTATGACCGTCAGACGGGCAAGCGCCTCGAGGGACGTGGCCGGCACATGCTGAACCTCACGATGACGTACAGCGACCCGAAGAATGGATGGCGTGCGACCTTCTGGGGCGACTATACACGCAACTACCTTGATATTCGTGACCGCATCGCAACGGGACGCCTCACAGGCAGCGGTGCCAGGAACTTGGAACACGTCGAATTTACCGATCCCAATACAGGAAAGGTCTATCGAATGTTCAAGAATGAGGCAGATGCGAAAGCATATATGCGCGGCGACATTCAACACGATGCCACCCGCGAGAAAGTCGCCCGCGAGAAGAACTACGGTCTGTGGAATCTGATGGTCGAGAAGGACTACCACCACTTCCTTACGTTCTACGCCGGCATCACCAACATCTTCAACCAATATGACCCGTTCCTCGGAATGGGCGGGCGCATCTACCGTCTCGGTATGCGCATGATGTTCTAATCTATACAAAGGAGTTCAACTTATGTCAGGTTTTGAAAGCGCAGTCCACCTCTTTCACAGCGGCGGACTGGTCATGTATCCCCTTCTGATTCTCTCACTCATCACGATTGCGATTGCGGTGGAGCGATTCTACTACTACCGCATCAACCGCAAGGGTTCGCGTGTGTTCTTCCACGGGGTCTATCATGCTGCCGTACAACAGGACTGGGACACGATTGTAAACCTCTGCAAGGAGTACCCCTCCGCGATTGCCCGTATCATTGAGAGCGGTATGGAGAACGCATCCACGGAGACCTCGATGAAGGGCGCGTTCTCCGACCGTATGTCGATGGAATCGATCAACTTCCGTCGCTATCTCGACTATCTGAGTGCGATTGTCACGATTGCCCCGCTGCTCGGTCTGCTCGGCACGGTCACGGGTATGATTCAGACGTTCAGCGTGCTCGATGCGGGCGGCGGCGCGGCCGCGATCACGGGCGGTGTCGGTGAGGCTCTTGTCGCGACGGCATCTGGTCTCTGCGTTGCGATCATTGCATTCTGTGTCTACACCTATTTCAGCCATCAGCTCGATACGATTGTGACGGATACGGAGCGTCTCTGCGCGACGATCGTCACTGCAAAGAAAGAAAGCTGGGATGCGTAATGAATTTTAGCAATCATCGACTGAAAAAGAAGCCGGAGTTCATGATTATCCCGATGATCGACATCATCTTCTTCCTGCTTGTCTTCTTCATGATGAACAGCCTGCAGACAGTCGCGCAGAAGGCACTTGCCGTCCAGCTGCCGCAGGCACAGTCTGCGACTGCTCCGGCACAGCTCCCAATCATTATGACGATTGACGAACAGGGGCATATTACGCTGGACAACAATCCCGTGAGCATCACGGAGTCGGCGGCAATCATGAAGCGTCACATGGAGGAGAACCCGAATGCGGCGGTCGTCCTGCAGGCGGACAAGCGCACGGCACACGGTCAGGTGGTCGCCGTGATGGATATGCTCAAAGGAGCGGGGGTAAAACGGCTCTCGATTGCCGCAGAACAGAAGGGATAGATATATGGATCAACACCTCTCATGGAGAAAGGCCTATATCGTCTCTGCCGGAATTCACTTCGTGATCTTTCTCCTGCTCGCCGTCGGTCTCGCGGTCGTTGTTGCCGAGCAGGAGCAGCAGGTCTACGAGATAGATCTGCAGGCATCTGATTTTAGTCAGGGCAGCGGACACGAGGGCGGCGGAAGTGCCGAAAACCTCTTCCCCGAGCCGCTCAAGGCGGAAGAGGTCGCAAAGCGCGTCGAGACGGTGCAGCAGACGATTCCTCCTGTGACACCGACCGAGGCAGTTGTGCCGACCCCGGATGCCGTGACTGTGCCACAGGCAGCTTCTCAAACAGCTGCCCCCTCCTCCGATGCCGCACCTGCCGCCGCATCCTCCGGTTCAGCCTCAGGCAGCGGTGAGGGCAGCGGCACCGGCTCAGGATCGGGCACGGGCAGCGGCGACGGCTCAGGCGACGGACAGGGCGTAGGTTCCGGCTCGGGTGCAGGTCAGGGCTCGGGCGACGGCAATGTCTCGGGAACGGGCAGTGCCCCGTTTGATACCAACGGATTCTGGGCGGCAGTCAACGCGAACAAGGAGTACCCCTACATGGCGATGAAGCGTCGCCTGGAGGGAACGACGACCATCGTTACGACGATCAGCTCCTCGGGCGCGATTACGAGCGTGTCGATTGCCTCCTCCTCGGGGCACGGCGTGCTCGACGATGCGGCAGTTGCTGCGGCATACGCCGTCGGCAGCTATCCGAACCCCACCGGCGCGACGGTATCGGTCACAACAAATGTAAGTTTCAGTATTCGATAGGATTTCAATAAAATAGGGACTGTTGCACGAAGCTAAAAACTTCTTACAGCAGTCCCTTCTTTGTGCCCCTTTCACCGCTTGCGCGGTCCCCCTTCCCCGCCAT
>NZ_JH376797.1:110408-136205 GCF_000234095.1 Centipeda infelix ATCC 43532 | reverse complement strand
CCCCGTTTACGGGGGAAGTGGCGAGCGCAGCGAGCCGATAGGGGGGCTCCTTATTTCTCCTCAAGCAGCTGCACGAGCTCGTCATAGTCCCGCTGCAGCTGCTCATACTCATCCATCATCTGCAGAACGGTGAGTGCGGCGATGCGCTGCACGTCAAAGCTGCGCACCTTCTTCGACATCTCCTTGATCCGACGGTCGCTCTCCGCCGCAAGACGCTTGAGCCGTTCGGGGTCATCCGTTTTGAGCTGGTAGGTCTGCCCAAACATCTCGATCACAACCCGCTGGGGCTGCTTTTTCTCCTCTGTCATGGCTCTCACCGCCTCTTATGCACGCAGCTCTGCGTGGAGCTGGCTCTGTGCCGCCGCAAGGATGTCCGCAAATGCCGCATCCACTTCCTCATCGGTCAGGGTCTTGTCATCGGACTGGAAATGCAGATGGAACGCCATGCTCTTTTTCCCGCTCCCGACCTGCTTGCCCATGTAGACATCAAAGAGCGTCGCGCCACGGAAGAACTTGCCGCCCTTCTTGGCAATGACGCGCTCGATCTCCGCCGTAGAGAGTTCTGCATCCACAAGGATCGCAAGATCACGCGTCGATGCGGGGTATTTCGGCAGCGACGCAATCGCATTTTTCTTCTTGCGATAGCGCAGGAGGGTGTCAACCTCCATCTCAAAGACGTAAACGCTCTGTGCGATGCCGAAGTTCGCGGCAACGGTCGGATGAATCTCACCGAGGGTTGCAATCACGTCGCGCCCCTTCTTGAAGAACGCCGTCTTGCCGGGGTGCATGGCAAAGTGTTCGCCGCGCTCCACCGTGTATTTCTGCACGCCGATTGCCGTGAGGAATCGCTCAAGGATGCCCTTCATATCGTAGAAATCGACCTGTGCATTGTCCGTATCCCATGCAATCGGGCTCCGCCGTCCCGTGATCAGCCCCGCAACCATGAGTTTCTCGTTCGCAAGCTCCGTGACGGGCAGTGCCTTCGGGAAGAATACGGGCGCGATGTCAAAGAGCCGCAGATCCATGTTCTTGCGGGCGACGTTGCGTGCCGCATTTTCAAGTACGCTCGTGAGGAGGGTTGTACGAATGAGCGGGTACTCGTCCGTGAGCGGGTTCATGATGGGGATTGCCTGACGAAGCAGGCTGTCCGCGGGGACACCGAGTTTATCCAGTGTTTTCTCACTGGTAAAGCTGAAGGAAAGTTCCTCCGTCATGCCAAGCGCGGCAAGCGTCCCACGCATCGTATCGACAAAGTCCTGCCGCTCGCTCGTCCTGCCCTGCTGTACCGCGCCCGTCGGGAGGCGTGAAGCGATGTTGTCATACCCGTAGAGACGTGCAACCTCCTCTGAGATGTCCTCCATCATCGTCACGTCACCGCGCCACGATGGCACGGCAACGTGATAGGTCTCAATCCCCTTCTCCTCGACGATGAAGCCAAGTGAACGGAGCGCGGATGCCATCCAGTCGCCGGGGATATTCGCACCGATACGCTCGCCTACCGTGCGTGCACTGAACTCAAGTACCGTCGGAACACGATGCTTCGGGTAGACATCGACCACGCCCTTTGCCACCGCGCACGCGCCCATCTCGACGAGCAGCTGTGCGGCTCGCGTCACGGCACGCACGGTCTCTGTCTCATCGACACCGCGCTCAAACCTGCCCGAGGACTCGGAGTGCAGGCCAATGCGGCGTGCCGTGCGGCGAATCGTCGGGCCGTGGAAGGATGCCGCCTCAAGAATGACGGAGGTCGTCCCCTCCGTGATCTCGGACTCAAGCCCGCCCATGATGCCCGCAAGCCCTGCGGGCTTTTCGCTGTCGGCAATGACAAGCTCATCCCCAACGGCGACACGGTTCGAATCGTCCAGCGTGTGCAGGTTCTCCCCCGCATGCGCCCGACGTGCCGTGAGGCCGTGTCCTGCGACAGCGTCGTAGTCATAGGCATGGAGCGGCTGCCCCAGTTCGAGCATGACGAAGTTCGTCACATCGACCACGTTGTTGATCGCACGGATGCCTGCGCCATGCAGACGCTCCACCATCCATGCGGGCGACGGCGCAATCTTCACATTGCGCAGCACACGCGCTGAGAAGCGGCGGCAGAGCTCCTGTGCCTCGATGCCGATGTGCACGAGCTCGGCGGCACTCTCGGATGGCGTTTCCTCCACTGTGATGGATGGAAAACGCAGCTCCTTGCCCGTCAGTGCCGCCACCTCACGCGCAATGCCAATGACGCTGAAGCAGTCCGCACGGTTCGCCGTCAGCTCGAACTCGAGCACGACATCATCCAGCCCCAGTGCCTCGGCGGCGGGGATCCCGACGGGCATATCCTCCGGCAGGATATAGATGCCATGTACCTGCTCGTCGGGAAGCCCCTCGGTATTGATCGCAAGCTCCCCCGCCGAGCACATCATGCCGTTCGATGGAACGCCGCGCAGTTTGCCCTTGGAGATCTTCTTGCCATCGGGAAGCACTGCGCCAACCATAGCGGCAGGAACAATATGCCCCTCCCGCACATTGGAGGCACCCGTCACAATCTGAATCCGCTCTTCTTTTCCAATGTCCAGCTGACAGATGAGCAGATGATCGGAGTCCGGATGCGGCGTGATCTTCTCAATGCGTGCCGTAATGACCTTCTCAAGCCCCTCATCCGCACGCACGATACGCTCGACGGGAACACCCGCCATCGTGAGGCGGTCTGCAATTTGCTCCGCTGTTTCGTCAATATCCACATAATCTTTCAGCCACTTGATAGAAACCTGCATCGTCCCGCCTCCTTAGAATTGATGTAAGAACCGCACGTCATTGTCGTAGAACAGGCGCAGATCGTCCACGCCGTACGCGAGCATGGCAATGCGCTCAACGCCCATGCCGAATGCAAAGCCCGACACCTGCGTGGGATCGTAGCCGCTCATGCGCAGGACGTTCGGGTGCACCATGCCCGCGCCGAGGATCTCAAGCCACCCCGTTCCCTTGCAGACGCGGCAGCCCGCCCCATGACACGAGGAGCAGGAGATATCGACCTCGGTCGACGGCTCTGTGAACGGGAAGAAGCTCGGACGGAAGCGCACCTTTGCATCCGCATCGAAGAGCTGATGCAGACAGAGCTCAAGCGTTCCCTTCAGGTCGGCAAAGGAGATGCCCTTGTCAATGACCAGCCCCTCCACCTGCGTGAACATCGGGGAGTGCGTTGCATCATAGGAGTCGCGGCGGTAGACGCGGCCGGGCGCGATCATGCGGATCGGCGTGTTCGGCTCGTTCTTCTGCATCGTACGCGCCTGCACGGGCGAGGTCTGCGAGCGCAGGAGGATGTCCTCCGTGATGTAGAACGAATCCTGCATATCGCGCGCGGGATGATCCTTCGGCAGGTTCAGAGCCTCGAAGTTGTAGTAATCGCTCTCGATCTCGGGACCCTCCTCGATCGTAAAGCCCATCTGCAGGAAGATCTTCTTGATGCGGTCAAGCGTGATCGTGAGCGGGTGCAGATGCCCCACGGGCGCAGTACGCCCCGGCAGAGTCACGTCGATCTGCTCGGCGGCAATCTTATCCGCGAGCTCCCGCTGCGCTAATTCCTCGGACTTTGCCGCAAGCAGCTCCTCAAGCTCGGCACGCGCCTCGTTGACAATCTTGCCGATGCGTGGACGCTCCTCCTGTGCAAGGGCACTCATGCTGCGCAGGAGCACGGTCATCTCGCCCTTTTTCCCCAGAAATTTCACGCGGATATCGTTGAGCTCGCCGAGGCTCTGCGCCGTCTCCGCAATCGCGGCACGGGCACGCTCCCTGAGATCTCTGATCTTCTCGTCCATATCGTCCTCCTGTATATGTAAGTATACACTCGTTCTATTCATTCGTAAAAATATCAATGCTCAGTTTAGCATATTTATCTAAAAAAATCTATGAAAGCGTGATAAAATGGAAGGTGCAGAGGGCATTGCACACACATCATGGTACGTCAAAGCCCCTCCCCCCAAAATGTTTTTCGATCTAGGAGGTCTCTATGGGACACACTCATCAAGAGCGTTTCAGAGCTACTGGCACAGCCGACCAGTCTCTTCACACTGCTCGCCGTACTCATCTTCATCCTCGGCTATCTGCATATGCGCCGCATCCAATTCACAACGAGTATGCTCATCAATGTCGCTCTCATGCTCGCGCTGACGATTGTACTGCATCAACTGCGGCTCTTCCATATGCCGCAGGGTGGGAGTGTCACGCTCGGAGCAATGGTGCCGCTGCTCTTTCTCACCTATCGTTACGGCGCGGGGGTTGGCTGCCTTGCCGGCTTCCTCTACGGCATGATCAATCTCATGCAGGACGCATTCATCGTCCATCCCCTGCAGGTGCTCTTTGACTATCCGCTGCCATACATGGCACTCGCGCTCGCCGCAGTTCTTCCGGGCCGCTTTTATGCGGGCGCACTGCTCGCCTTTGCGGGACGGTTCCTCTGTCACTACATCTCAGGGGTCGTTTTCTTTGGCTCATACGCTCCGCCGGATACGTCGCCCTATCTCTACTCCCTCGTGTTCAACGCGACCTATCTCGTCCCCGAGGCAATCATCTGTCTTATCGTCCTGCGCGTGCTCCCCGTTCCGCGTCTCCTCGCCGCAATGGATCAGCGCACACCGCTCTATGGTGCAAAGCTGACACAATAAGTTTAGCTATCCTCGTATGTGCGCACGCGCAGGGTCAGCCCGCGCTCCGCGCAAATCGCACGGCAGAGGGCGATCTCCTCCTCGTTCTCGACCTTCTCCACGACGGTGAGCACGACATTCGGCACGTAGGGCTTGCAGTGCTCGGCAAATGTCAGCATCGCCTCATAGGAGGCGATGCCGAACTTCGACCGTGTGAGCGCGAGATAACGCTCCGCATTGGATGCGTTAAGACTGATGGACACCGTATCGAGCAGTCCCGCAAAACGCTCCGCGAACACACATCCATGCTCCAGTTCCCCGAGACCGTTCGTATTGACACGCGTCGGCACATCGGGATGCTGCTCCTTTACATGGCGCAGAACGGCAAGCACGGTATCCAGACGGATGAGCGGCTCGCCAAAGCCGCAGCAGACAACCTCGCTCACATAGTCCCACGGCAGACGGTCAAGTTCTGCAATAATCTCCTCGCTCGACGGATCATGTTCGATCCACAGGGAGGATTCCTGCACCATCTCCTTCATGCTGCGCAGGCAGAAGACACAGTCGCAGTTGCAGTCATTCGTGATGTTGACGTAGACAGCACGCTTGCCCTCCGGCTGCTCCCTAAGACTCTCCTCAAAAGGGAGATAGCGCCCCCCCGCGTGTGTCGCATATACAATCATAAGATTCTCCTATCATACACAGAAATGAGAAAAGCTGCCGCAATGCGACAGCTTATTTTAATTCAGCTTTACAACCTCGTAAGCTCTCCCATAAACTCCTCGAACGGAAGCCCATGATTCCACGGCAGATCCAGTTCCTCCGCATAGGTGAGACAGTGCCCGATAAAGTCCGCCGCACGCGGCACGGCCTCTGCGAGAGGAATCCCGCGCACCAGTGCCGCCGCAATGATCGCAGAGAACGCATCCCCCGACCCCGAGCGGTCACGTCCGACCTTCGGATTGTCAAAAGAACGTCCGCATCCATCCGCATAGAGATAGGTACGCACATTCTCACTCGCATGAAGCCCCGTGATGATAACCGTGCGCGGTCCCATCGCTGCAATTGCTGCCGCCATCCGAGCAAGCTCATCCTCCGTCACAAGACCGCCCATCGGGTAGGAAACACCGAGCAGTTGGCATGCCTCCGTGAGGTTCGGGGTCACCACGTCCGCCTGTGGGAGCAGCTGACGCATCTTCGCACAAAGCGCGGGTGTATAGGAGGAGTAAAGGCTGCCGTTGTCCCCCATCACTGGATCAACAACCAGTTGCGTTGTCCGCTGTTTGAATCGAGCAATACATTCCAGCACCACCTCGATCTGACGCTCCGAGCCGAGAAAGCCCGTCAGGATCGCGTCAAATTCGAGTGTGTTCGCCGCCCAGTTCTCCATATAGGGGCGCATACGATCCGTATAGTCGTCGAGATAGTGATTCGGAAAGCCCGTATGTACCGATAGAATCGCCGTCGGGAGCGGGCACGCCTGTACGCGCATCGCCGAGATCAGCGGCAGCTGCACCGTTACCGAACAGCGGCCAAATCCCGTGATATCATTGATGAGGGCGATTCGTTTCTGCCGCGCCATCAGCGGTTGTCCACCCGTTCCGGTACGCGGTCGTGCATGGAG
This sequence comes from Centipeda infelix ATCC 43532, assembly GCF_000234095.1. Taxonomy (GTDB): domain Bacteria; phylum Bacillota; class Negativicutes; order Selenomonadales; family Selenomonadaceae; genus Centipeda; species Centipeda infelix. The sequence goes on along the minus strand of NZ_JH376797.1, from coordinate 129,956 downwards.
AGACGCTCCCACGCCAGTGTCTCGTACTTCGTCCCCGATATCCCGTAGTTCGCATAGGGGTCGATCGAGATCCCACCGCGTGGCAGGAATTTTCCCTGTACCTCGATGTATTTCGGCTGCATCAGTCGGATGAGGTCACGCATGATGACGTTGACCACATCCTCATGAAAGTCGCCGTGGTTGCGGAAGCTAACGAGGTAGAGCTTCAGCGACTTGCTCTCGACCATACGTTCAGCGGGCATATAGGAGATGTAGATCGTCCCGTAGTCTGGCTGACCCGTAATCGGGCATAGCGTCGTAAACTCGGGGCAGTTGAACCGCACCCAGTAGTCGAGATCCGTATGCCTGTTCTGAAAGGTCTCAAGTGCCTCGGGCGCATAGTCATAGCCGTAGTCCGTCCGCTGCTCCCCAAGGAGCGTCAGCCCCTCCGCTGTCTTTTCTCTTGCCATTACATCCCCAAAAATTTCTTTTCAAATACATCCTGCGGCTCGGGGCGACCGAAGAGATAGCCCTGAATCGTGTCCGTTTTGCAGATCTTCACGAGACAGTCATACTCCTCCTGCTGCTCTACCCCCTCGATACATGTGGTCATGCCGATGCTGTGGCAGAGATCCACCGTGTACTCCACAAGCTTCTGATCGAAATGATTTTCAAGAATCCGCATGACAAAGGCACGATCAATCTTTACAATATCGCAGTTCAGATTCTTGAGTGAGGAGAGCGAGGAATAGCCCGTCCCGAAATCATCCATTGCAACCTTGATTCCGTGGCTGCGAAATGCGTCGAACTGCGCATTCACAAACTTCAAATCGCTGACGATCTTACTCTCCGTGAGTTCAAGAACGACCGCATCCGCCGGCATATCGTGCCGGTGCAGACAATCCTCCACAAACTCGAGGAAAGAGAGATCCTTGATCTGTTCATAGCTCATGTTGACGCTCATGTGGAAATCGGGAATGTGCTGCCGCCACTCCTTGCAGACGCGCAGTGCCTGCTCGAAGATCCAACGTCCGACCGGAACAATCGTCTTGGTTTCCTCCAAGATGCGAATGAACTCCATCGGTGCGACCATGCGCCCCTTGCTGTTCTTCCAACGGAGCAAAGTCTCCGCCCCCACGAGATGCTGATCATCACCTGCCACCTGCGGTTGGAAGTAGAGCTCGAAGTTGCGGCAACCCGCCTTGACATCCTGCAGGATCTGCTCCTGAATCGTCAGGGAGCGCAGCCAGCGATTGTAGACTTCCTTCGAGAACTCATTGAGGCGGTTCTTGCCGCCCGATTTCGCAGCATCGAGTGCCGCCTGTGCATACTTGTGCAGAACGAGCGGATCTCGCGCCGACTGCGGATAGAACACCATACCAGCCGATACGGTGACAATGTACTGTCGCCCGTCATAGACCTGCGGGTGGGCAAACTCACGCTGCACACGGATAAAGAACTCCGTCAGCATCTCCGCATCGGCACCGGGATAGATGAGACCGAACTCGTCTCCATCCAGACGATAGAGTGAGAGCTTTCGCGGGATGTTCTGAAGAATGCGCTCCGAGATCTGACGCAGGATGATGTCTCCGATCTCGTGGTTAAACGCCTCATTGACTGTGCGGAAATTGTCGATACCCATGACGAGGAGACCGCCGCCGCCGCCCGTCTCACGCGCTACACGTAGCGCATCGCCCAGATCCTCGATGAACTGATAGCGGTTGAGAAGCCCGGTAACGGCATCCGCAGAGTTGCGGCGTGCAAGCTGGCTGATCGTCCCGACGAAGAGATCCGGCATACCATCCTCGGAAGTGCCGATCCTTCCCTTGAGCCGCAGCCATGAATAATCTCCCTTCGCATCGCGCATACGGAAATCGAGCTGACGATCCCTCCCGTCCGTCAGATTACCGAGTGAGGAAAAGAGTTCCGCAAGGGGCTTGCGATCCTGCATCCAGACAAGTGGGCTCAGAACATCTACAATATTCTCCATCGTTTCTGCAGGAAGATCGTACATCTGTACGAATCCAGGTGCCGCCAGAAAGACATTGGAAATCGGATCCATGATAAAAACGTAGTCGGAGGTCGTGTTTTTCATCAGATCAAAGATGAACTTATGTCGCTTGAGCACAGGGCTCAGCGTGATTCTCTTCTTCCCGCTCATATTCCATTTCCTCGCTTCTCTCGCACTTCTATCCTCATCCGAGACAAAGAACTCCCTTTTTCAGATATTATATACCTTTTCTTCTCTGCGCGCAACCGAACAATCCCCCATTCATAAACGATTGGATCGATGAAAAAATAATTTTAGGAAATTTTTCCTAATATCACTTGAAAAAATCATGCATATTGTTTATGATAAATGAAAAAATAGGGATATTTGATGAAGGAGATTCGAGACATGGCTGTTATTGAACTGACAAGCGAGACATTTAATGACGAGGTACTGCATGCAGATCGGATTGTCATCGTTGATTTCTGGGCAACGTGGTGCACTCCCTGCCGTATGCTCACGCCCGTTGTGGAGGAGGTTGCCGCAGAGCGCCCGGATATTAAGGTCTGCAAGATCAATGTGGACGAGGCGCAAGATATCGCCGAAAAGTACGGTGTGATGAGCCTCCCGATTCTGATCTTTTTCAAGGATGGGGAACCCATTGATGAGTCCATCGGACTGGTCTCCAAAGAGCAGCTTCTCGCCATGCTGCCGAAGTAAATAAGATACGACACAAAGGGACTGTCGCACGAAGCTGAAAACTTCGTGCAGCAGTCCCTTTTCTCATCTCATGAATAGATGCGCCGGCGCAGTGCCTCATACATGACCGCTGTCGCCGCCGCAGAGACGTTCAGCGACTCGGCGTGTCCGCGCATGGGGATGTAGATGTGCTCCGACGCGCACAGGAGCTCCTCCGACACGCCGTTTGCCTCATTGCCGAATACGATCACCACAGGCCGCCGCAGATCCGCCTCAAAATGCGTCCGAGCCTCAGCATCGCACGCTGTCGCAAGAAGGTCTATGCCCTTCTCCTGTGCAAAGCGCATCAGCTCCTCTGCCACAACATGAACGGCCAAGGGAACATGAAAGAGTGCCCCCATCGTCGCGCGTACGACCTTCCCGCTGTAGATATCCACAGAGCCGTGCAGGAGAATCACGCCCGTGGCACCGATCGCGTCCGCCGTTCGCAGGATTGTCCCGACGTTGCCGGGATCCTGCACGCGATCGAGAGCAATGTAGAGCGGCGGCTCATCCCCATATGTGCCCGCGTGCATTTCGTCCAACGAAATACGTTGCTTTCGCTCCATCACGAGCAAAACTCCCTGCGGACTATCCGTGTCGGAGAGCATCGAAAACAATTTTTCTGTGACGAGATACACGGGAACATCGCGTTCGAGCAAACTGTCCGCCAGCACGTGCCCTCGCTCCCCACGCAATGCCTGCTCCGTCACGAGCGCATGACAAATTTTCCAATCCGATGCCGCTGCCATCTCGGCGATCCGCAGCCCCTCGACGATGAACAGCCCTTCCTTTGCCGCGCGGCGCTGTGTGTGCACAATGGCGTGCGTGAGCCGAATGAGAGGATTCGCCGCACTTGTAATGCTTTGTATGTTTTTCATAGCAAAAAATGAGCCTGATGAATCGATGGACTCATCAGGCTCGATCTCTTTTATTGGTTCTCCTTCACCACGTTGACGATCTGCGTGAATGCAGCAGCATCGGCAACAGCGAGGTCAGCGAGCATCTTGCGGTTGACCTCGACACCGGCTTTCGTCAGACCCGCGACGAGGCGGCTGTACGAAATGCCATTGGCGCGGGCAGCGGCATTGATGCGGGCAATCCAGAGACGGCGGAACGTCCCCTTCTTCGCACGACGGTCACGACGTGCGTAGTAGAGCGCCTTCATGACAGTCTCGTTTGCCTTCTTAAACTGCTTGCTGCGCGAGCCGCGATAGCCCTTTGCGAGCTTCAGGATCTTCTTATGACGACGATGTGCTGTGACACCGCTTTTAACTCTTGGCATTGCATTTCCTCCTAGTTCCTACCCTCATGGGGAGTTTGTTCATTACCCCAATTACGCGTAGGGGAGCATCTTGCGGATGCGCTTGTAGTCCGACGAATCGGCAAGAGCAGCCTTGCGCAGGTTGCGCTTGCGCTTCGGCGTCTTCTTCTCCAGAATATGTCTCTTGTACGCCTTGTTGCGGCGGAACTCTCCGCTCCCTGTTACGCTGAAACGCTTTGCAGCGGCGCGGCGCGTTTTAATTTTCGGCATCGCCATTTCCTCCTTTATCTTCCTTCGCGGGCTTGACTGTCTTCGTCGGCTTTTGCACCTTCGGGGAAAGGATCATGGTCATGTTCTTCCCCTCCAGTTTTGCACCGCGCTCAATGGTCACGAGATCTGTCATCCGCTCGGCAACACGGTCGAGAACCGCACGGCCGAGTTCCGGATGAGAAAGCTCTCTGCCGCGGAACATGATCGTCACCTTGACCTTGTTGCCCTCTTCGACGAAACGAAGCGCATTCTTCAGCTTTACATTGAAGTCGTGCTCGTCAATGTTCGGACGCAGCTTGACCTCCTTGATGCTGATGGTCTTTTGCTTCTTCTTCGCTTCTTTCTCGCGTTTCTGCTGCTCATAGCGGAACTTTCCAAAGTCCATGATGCGGCACACGGGCGGCTTTGCCTTCGGCGCAACCTCGACCAGGTCGAGATGCTGCTCCTCCGCCATGCGAAGGGCGTCGCGCGTCAGCATGATGCCGAGCTGTTCTCCCTCTGCGCTGGTGACACGCACCTCACGGATGTGGATTTCCTCATTGATTCGCAAAGATTCCCTGCTTATGGCAAGAACACCTCCTGGTTCGGATGCACGCCTCGACGCCATCCTGCAATAGAAAAGGGCGGCACAAAGCCACCCTTGAAAAATCTCTGTCATCTTTCATTCGACCCAACGCGCTGTGTGCCCGCAGGTGAGAAGCGGTGGCTTCTGCTTGTAACAGATGTCATACTACCACAGATGAGGGTATCTTGTCAATACTCCTGTGCGCGCGCTGCAATTTTTTCCTGTACGAGCGCGATAAAGTCGTCAACGCTCATGACAGTGCTGTCCTTCTCACCGTACTTGCGCAGTGCAACGGTATTGTTCTCCTGCTCCTGATCGCCGACAACAAGCGTGTACGGGGTTTTCTTGACCTGGCTCTCGCGGATCTTGTAGCCCGTCTTTTCGTTGCGGTCATCTACTTCGACGCGGATGCCGAGGTCGAACATCTTCTTCCGCAGCTGCTCAGCGTATGCCGCATGACGCTCCGTGATCGGCAGGATGCGCACCTGCACGGGAGCCATCCACACGGGGAACGCCCCCGCATAGTTCTCGATCAAAATGCCGATGAACCGCTCGATCGAGCCGTAGACGACGCGATGCAGCATAACGGGGCGATGCTTCTCCCCATCCTCGCCGACATAGGTGAGGTCAAACTTCTCGGGCAGGCTCATGTCGAGCTGGATCGTCCCGCACTGCCATGTACGTCCGATGGAGTCGCGCAGGTGGAAGTCGATCTTCGGGCCGTAGAACGCACCGTCGCCCTCGTTCACCACGAAATCCAACCCACGGTTCTCAAGAGCCTTGCGCAGCCCCTCTGTCGCAAGCTCCCACATCTCGTCCGAGCCCATCGAGTCCTCGGGACGCGTGGAGAGCTCCGCCTTGTACGAGAGACCGAACGTGCGGTATACCTCGTCAAAGAGGTCGATCGTGTGTTGGATCTCCCCTTCAATCTGGTCGGGCGTGACAAAGAGATGCGCGTCATCCTGCGTGAAGTTGCGGACGCGGAAAAGTCCGTGCAGCGCACCCGAGAGCTCATGGCGATGCACGAGCCCGAGTTCCGCGAGGCGCAGCGGCAGATCGCGGTAGCTGTGCAGCTGCGAGCGGTAGACGAGCATGCAGCCGGGGCAGTTCATCGGCTTGATCGCATAGTCTTCCTCGTCGATCTCGGTGGTATACATATTCTCACGGTAGTGGAACCAATGTCCCGAGGTCTCCCACAGTTTGCGGCTGAGGATCACGGGTGTGCTGATCTCCTGATAGCCGTAGCGGCGATGCACCTCGCGCCAGTAGTCCAGCAGCGCGTTGCGCAGCAGCATTCCGTTCGGATGGAAGAACGGGAATCCCGGCCCCTCCTCATGGATGCTGAAGAGGTCAAGCTCCCTGCCGAGCTTGCGATGGTCGCGCTTTGCCGCCTCCTCAAGCATATGGAGGTAGGCATCGAGATCCTCCTGCTTCTCGAACGCCGTGCCGTAGATACGCTGCAGCATCTTGTTCTTCTCGCTGCCGCGCCAGTACGCACCCGCAACACTCTGCAGCTTAAATGCCTTGACCTTGCCCGTACTCATGACGTGCGGTCCCGCACAGAGATCCGTGAACTCTCCCTGCGTATAGGTAGAGATGATCTCGTCCTCGGGCAGATCCTCGATCAGCTCGACCTTGTAGTTCTCGCCCTCGGCACGGAAGAACTCGATTGCCTCATTGCGCGGAATCTCACGCCGCTCAAGTTTGAGATTCTCCTTGACAATCTTCTTCATTTCCTTCTCGATGTCACGCAGATCGCTATCCGTCAGCTGGCGATCCATGTCGAAGTCGTAGTAGAAGCCGTTTTCGATCGCGGGGCCGATGGCGAGCTGCACATTGCTGTCCGCATAGAGGCGCTTCACTGCCTGAGCCATGATATGTGCGGCAGTGTGGCGCAGCGCATGGCGACCGCCCGCATCCTCAAAGGTCAGCACCTGGAATGCGGCATCCTGTGTCACGGGCGTTGTCAGATCGACGACCTTCCCGTTCAGGCTCGCTGCAAGTGCTTTCTTTGCGAGCGAGTTGCTCATGCTCTTCACGACATCCAGCAGCGTCGTTCCCGCCTCTGCCTCATGAATGGAGCCATCCGGCAATGTCAGCTTTATCATAGAACGCTCTCCCTTCCAATATACAAAAGCCCTGCCCCTGTGGGATAGGAAATCCATCCCCTAGGAACAAGGCATCGTTATCAGTGATTCCTATATGTTTCCACCCTAATCGGTAACGTCATTATAAGGCGCACGGGCGGCTGTGTCAAGGGCTTTGTGTTCTGCCATCGCCTGCAGCTGTTCGGCGGGTTCGAGTACGGGAATCTGCAGACGGCGGCCGGCAGCGACAGCACCGTCGGGCGATAGGCCGTTCACCTCGATGATCGCCTCCTCAAGCTGCTCCGCCATCGTCTCCTTCGTCGCGAACTTCCGTGCAATCGTCCAGACGTTCTCGCCGCGCATCACAGACACCTCGATGAACTCCGCTGAGCGCAGATAGGGATTCGTCAAATGGAGCGCAGATACGCCCATCCATATGAGAGCAAATACACTGAGCACAAGACCGATCTTCTTCATCGTTATCCCTCCTACGAAGCTGTTTTACGCACTCTGCTTACGAAAACAACTTCCTATATCCGTATATACATTCTCAAAACCTCTGTTCGGATATAGAATAACACAGAAAAAGTGTTCGGTCAATACTTTGGAACAAATTTTTGTGAAATTTTTGTTCGCGGAACGTGTTTTTGTAATAAAAAAGGAGCTGCTGCATGAGCGCCCCTTTCGGCTCGCTTTGCTCGCCACTTACTGACCAGTCTGAGAAGCAAGCCCGAAGGGTGCAGCTGAGCGGGTAACAGGTCGTATGGGAAAACCTCCCAAGAACACAAGCCGAAAGGCACAGTGTGATTGGAAGAGGTTGACCGCTCCCCCGCTCTGGCGGGGGAAGCTAAGATACCATAATCGAAGCCTCCCCCGTGCGACACGGGGGAGGGGGACCGCGTAAGCGGTGGAAGGGGCGCTTGTAGCGATACTGCTGACAATGACCAGGGGCTGTTGCACGAAGTTTTCTAGCTTCGTGCAACAGCCCCCATTCCAAATCATCTCATTTTTGCATTTTCGTTTGTCTGCATCACAGCATCTGCCTTTGCCGGCCGCCGCTCCTTCGCTACGGCAAGCATGAGTTTCAGGCGATTGAGCTGGTTGACCTCGCTCGATCCCGCGTCACAGTCGATCGCTGTGATGTTCGCGCCGTGGTATGCCTTGCGCAGATCGTGCATGACCCCCTTGCCCGTGATGTGGTTCGGCAGACAGCCGAACGGCTGAAGGCAGACGACGTTCGGCACGCCCTCCTCGATGAGCTTCACCATCTCGCCCGTGAGGAACCACCCCTCCCCCGCCATATTGCCGAGGCTAACGTGACGCGCGGCGAGCTCCGCCGTATGGTCGATGGACTGCGGCGGACGGAAGTGACGGCTCTCCTTCAGCGCCTTGCGCATGGGGGCGCGGAAGAACTCGATGACCTTGATGAACATACGTCCAAAAAGGCGATCCTTGTACGAGCCGGCGAGCAGCTTGTGCTGTGCAATTGGGTCATATGCGGAGTACAGGAAGAAATCAACGAAGTCGGGCATGACGACCTCTGCCCCCTCCCCCATCAGCACCTTCTCAATGTCATTGTTCGCAACGGGATGGTACTTCACGAGAATTTCGCCGACGATGCCGACCTTCGGTTTCCACAGCTGTTCGTCGATGGGGATGTGGTCAAAGTCACGCACGATGTCCTTCACCATGCGGCGGAACTTGAACACACTGCCGTGCTCAAGTTCGTCCTTTGCGCGCGTCATCCACTTATCGAACGCCGCCTGTGTCGCCCCCTTCTGAAGCTCGTACGGCATCATGCGGTTGCGTACGTTCATCAACAGATCACCGTAGATCGCCGCCTTGATGGCATCCACCATCATCTCGCGGCTGAAGGCGAAGCTGTCCGTCTCCTCGGGCAGCCCACGCACGGCAAAGACGGCGACATTCGGAAAGCCAGCGTCGCGCAGTGCCTTGCGCAGCACACCGAGGTAGTTCGTCGCGCGGCACGCACCGCAGGTCTGAAAGAGTGCGATGCTCGTGTGGTCGGCATCGCACATCCCTGCCTTGAGTGCCGCGAGCAGCTGTCCAATGACGACAATCGCGGGATAGCACATATCGTTGTGCACGTAGCGCAGCCCCAGATCCACCGATGCCTTGTCGGGCATTGGCGGGATGACGACGTTATAGCCGTGCTTGCGCATGGTGGTGCGGAAGAGCTCAAAGTGAATCGGTGCCATCTGCGGCGCAAGGATTGTATGTGTCTTCTTGCAGTCCTCTGTAAAGCGCGGACGCTCAATGACGGGCACCTCATGATAGGCAGGGTTCTCCCTGCGGGCAAGCGCGGCGATCAGCGAGCGCAGACGGATGCGCGCCGCACCGAGGTTCGACACCTCATCGAGCTTTATCATCGTATAGATGCGCTCGTGCGACTCGAGGATCTCGCGTACCTCTGACGTGGTGAGTGCGTCCAGACCGCAGCCAAACGAGCTGAGCTGGATGAGTGTCACATTCGGATGCTCCGCAACAAACTGCGCCGCATGATAGAGCCGCGCATGGTAGCTCCACTGGTTGACGACCTGAAGCCGCCGCTCCTGCACGGGGATATGATAGACCGCATCCTCGGAGAGGATCGGCAGCTTGTATGACTGGATCATCTCGGGGATGCCGTGATTGATCTCCGGGTCGACGTGGTACGGGCGTCCTGCAAGAAGAATTGCGTGCTCTCCCGTCTCAGCGATGCGGTCAAGGATCTGCTGCCCGTAGTCACGCACATCCTGCCGATACTGTTCGATCTCGGCATAGCCCGCATCGACGGCTGCGGTGATCTCCTTTTTCCCGATCCCCTCCGCCTTGCCGAACTCCTCCACAAGCCGCTCGATCATGCGCGTGCGGTCGTTGATCGGCAGGAACGGCTGGATAAAGCGAATGTTCTTCTCACGCAGGATGTCCATATTGATGCGGATATTCTCCGCATAGGATGCAACAATCGGGCAGTTGAAATTATTCGCTGACGAGCCCGGCTTGTCATCCATATTGTGCGGCTCGCAGGGATAGAAGATCGTGTCGACCCCCTTTTCTACGAGATCGACGATGTGCCCGTGCGCGAGCTTTGCAGGATAGCAGAGTGAGTCTGAGGGGATCGTCGCCATGCCCTTATAGAAGAGCTGCGGCGAGGATTTTCCCGAAATCACGACCCCGTAGCCGAGCTTGTCAAAGAACGTGAACCAGAACGGATAGTCCTCGTACATATTCAGCGTACGCGGAATACCGATACGCCCGCGGCGCGGCTCTGCAGGCGATTTGTAGTGCTTGAATACACGACGGTACTTGAACTTGTAGATGTTCGGCGTATCGTCCGTGCGCTTCTCTCCGCCGATGCCGCGCTCACAGCGGTTGCCCGTGAAGTAGCGTTCGCCGTTCGGGAACTGCTGCATCGTGATCAGGCACTTGTTGCCGCATTTCCCGCAGCGATAGGAGCTGGTCTTCGTCTCAAATGTCCCGAGTTTATCCGCGCCGAGCAGGGTCGACCGCTCCGTACCCGTCTCCAGTGCGAGGATCGCCGCGCCGTACGCCCCCATCAGCCCCGCAATATCGGGACGGATGACATCCTTTCCGAGGATGTTCTCAAGGGCACGCAGAACAGCATCGTTGTAGAACGTCCCACCCTGCACGACGATGTGATCGCCGAGCGTCGTGACATCCTTGATCTGCATGACCTTGAACAGTGCGTTCTTGACGACCGAGAGTGCGATGCCCGCCGAGATGTCGGCGACCTCCGCCCCCTCCTTCTGCGCCTGCTTGACCTTCGAGTTCATAAAGACCGTACAGCGCGTGCCGAGATCGACGGGCGCCTTTGCATCCACCGCCTTTCCCGCAAACTCCGCAGCGGTCATGTGCAGGCCCTCGGCAAAGTTCTGGATGAACGAGCCGCAGCCCGCCGAGCACGCCTCGTTGAGCGTGATGTTGCCGACGCTGCCATCCTGCACGAAGAAGCACTTCATATCCTGTCCGCCGATGTCAAGGACAAAGGTGACCTCGGGGCAGAACTCCTGCGCCGCACGCAGATGGGCAAAGGTCTCCACCTCGCCGCCATCCGCATGCAGTGCCGCCTTGACAATCGCCTCGCCGTAGCCCGTCGTCATCGCACCCGCAATATAGGCATCTGTGGGCATAACAGCATAAAACTCCCGCAGTGCATCAATGACAGACTGCAAGGGCGAGCCATGATTGCTGCCATAGGACGTGTGGAGCAGCTCCTTGTCCCTGCCGATGGCGACGAGCTTCGTCGTCGTCGACCCCGCGTCAATGCCGATGTAAACCGCACCGTGATAATCTGCGAGTTCTCCGCGCCGCACACGATCACGGTCATGGCGTGCACGGAAGGCGGCGTAGTCCTCCGCCCCCTTAAACAGTGTTATATCCGACGTGCGAGTCTCCGCTGCAGCAGCCTGTTCCGCACGCGCAATGCACGCCTCCACCTCCCGCATATCGGTTGCCTTGGCATCATCCGAGAGTGCCGCGCCGACCGCGACGAAATAATTGCCGTAATCCACATCGACGACGTGATCTGCGTCGAGCTTCAGTGTTTCGATAAAGCGTTTTTTCAGTTCCGGGAGAAAGTGCAGGGGACCGCCGAGAAACGCGACATTTCCGCCAATCGGCCGTCCCTGTGCGAGGTTGCCGATGGTCTGGTTGACGACTGCCTGAAAGACGGAGAGCGCGATGTCCGCCTTCTCCGCGCCGTCGTTCATGAGTGCTTGGATATCCGTCTTGGCAAACACGCCGCAGCGCGAGGCGATCGCGTACACGCGCTTTCCCTTTTCAGCAAGCGCATTGAGGCCAATGGGATCGGTTGAGAGAAGGGATGCCATATGGTCGATGAACGAGCCGGTGCCGCCAGCGCAGACACCGTTCATGCGCTGCTCGGGGGCATCACCGAAATACGTGATCTTGGCGTCCTCGCCGCCGAGCTCGACCGCCGTCGTCGTCTCCGGTATGAGACGGCGCACAGCAGAGGCGCAAGCAATAACCTCCTGCACAAAGGGCAGTCCAATGCGTTGGGCGATGCCCATGCCTGCCGAGCCCGTGAGTGCAAACGAAAATTTCGCCTCGCCCACCACATCTCTCAGCTGTGCGAGATTGTCCTGCAGTGCCTTGCCAATCTCGGAGAAATGTCGCGCATAATTCTTGTAAAGGATCTCATGCTCCTCACCGAGAACAACCAGCTTGATCGTCGTCGAACCGACATCCACCCCGACACGGAATGGAGTTTCCAATAGTAACACCACCTATCAGAATCTATACAAAACCATATAGATTTACTTCAGTTGATATATATTAAATAGGAAAGCCATTTTAGGCTTCCCTATTTTAACGTATTTCACAGTAGTATGCAAGTGCAGCGCACACAGTTCCATGATATCCAATTTTCAGATAATCATTCTTCATTTTAGAAAAAGAAAGAATATCAAACATTATATGGCGCGGCAAGTTTCTTGAAGTAGTTGCGTGCCTTCTGCATCGTACGGATGATCGGCTCCATGAGTTTTGGCTGACGGACGACCGTACGGATGATCGCCTTGCGCAGCTGGCGATACTCCGCATCAAAGTCGCGCATGACATCCTCCATCTCCGCCTCAACCGAAACGGACGGGATATTCGAATGGATGAGGTTCGCGCTCCGTCCCTGGATCGTCACGATATCGCCGAGGAACGGTGCGTACACCTCAAGTCCGAGCTCCTCCTGAATCCGCTCCTTGAGAGCCTCCTGTGCCTGCCCCTCACCGTGGACGAGGAATACCTTCGCAGGGCGGGGATCTTTGATCGACCGCATCCAGTCGACAATTTGCTCCGCGTCTGCGTGCGCCGAGAATCCTTCGAGCACTTGGATCTGCGCCTTGACCGCAATCTCCTCACCGAGTACGCGCACGCGCTTGATCCCATCGACGAGCCGCCGCCCAAGGCTCCCCTCTGCCTGATAGCCGACAAAGAGAATCGTAGACTCGGGACGCCAGAGATTGTGCTTGAGGTGGTGCAGCACACGTCCCGCATCCGCCATCCCCGAGGCGGAGAGGATAATCGCCGAGCCCTCGGCAGAATTCAGCGCGCGCGACTCAGCTGCAGTCTCCGCGATGCGCACCTGTGGAAATGCGGGAATTGTCCCCTGCTCACCAAAGAACGCAATCGTCTCCTCGTCGAAGTCCTCATAGTTTTTTAGGAACACGCGCGTCGCCTGAATCGCAAGCGGACTGTCGATGATGATCGGGATGTCCCCGTCGAGCCGCCCCGCCTTCCAGAGATTGTAGAAATAGTAGAGGAGCGTCTGCGTCCGCCCGACGGCAAACGAAGGGATGATAACGTTCCCACCGCGATCCATCGTGTCGCGGATGACCTCAAGGAGCGCCGTCTCCTTGTCATAGTCGCGATGAATACGATCGCCGTATGTGGACTCGACAAGCAGGAAGTCCGCCCCTGCAATCGCCTCGGGATCACGCAGAATCGGCTGGTTCGGCTGACCGAGATCGCCCGAGAAGACAATCTTCGACGTCTGCCCATTCTCCTCCACGACAATCTCGAGAATTGCCGAGCCGAGAATATGCCCCGCATCGCGGAAGGTCAGCCGCAGATCGTCCACCTGCACCGTGGACTGATAGACGACAGGCTCGAACAGCTCAAGTGCGGCAAAGGCATCTGCCTGTGTATAGAGCGGCGTGATGGGTGCCTCGCTGCGGCGCGCATTCTTACGGTTGAAGAGCTCTGCGTCACTCTCCTGTATGTGCGCCGAGTCGGGCAGCATGATGCGAACGAGATCACAGGTCGACCGTGTTGCATAGATTTTCCCACGAAACCCCTCGCGCACAAGGCGTGGAATGCGCCCGCAGTGGTCAATGTGCGCATGTGTCAAAAGGACCGCCTCGATCTCGGCGGGGTTAAATGGGAAATCCTCATAGTTCATCTCGCGCAGACGGCGCGTCCCCTGATACATACCGCAGTCTACGAGATATCTGTGATCGCCCACATGGAGCAGATAGCATGAGCCCGTGACAACGTGCGCTGCACCCAAAAATTCAAGCCGCATAAAATAGCCTCCCTTCGGATTTACGTACCACGCTTATACTTATAAAATTCGGAATCCATCAAAAAAATCCTGCTTCTTGCAGGATTTTATGCTACACTGAACGTGAAAGACGTTTATGGAATGGAGGATTTGTTATGAAAAAAATCGGCTTTATCGGACTTGGCATCATGGGCGCGGCGATGGCAGGTCATTTGATGGATGCGGGCTATGAGCTCAGCGTCTACAACCGCACAAAATCTAAGGCGGATGCGCTCGTTGCGTGCGGTGCGAAATACTGTGAAAGCCCCGGCGTATGCGCACGCGGTCAGGATGCTATCATCACCATCGTCGGCTATCCAAAGGATGTAGAGGAGATCTACCTCGGCGCAGACGGCATCCTCGCAAATCTCTCGGAGGGCGCATACACCGCCGACATGACAACCTCCTCCCCCGCCCTTGCCGAACGCATCTATGCGGAAGCAAAAAAACGCGGCATCCACGCGCTGGATGCGCCCGTTACGGGCGGCGACATGGGCGCACGGAATGCCACGCTGAATATTCTTGTTGGAGGAGATGAAGACGCATTCAAGGCAATGCAGCCCGTCTTTGCCGCGATGGGCAAAAACATTGTCTACGAGGGCAGCGCAGGCGCAGGACAAAAGACCAAGGCGGCGAATCAGATCGCCATCGCGGGCGCGCTGGCAGGTGCGTGCGAGGCATTCGCATACGCACGCGCAGCAGGGCTTGACCTCGAGAAGGTCTATGCCTCCATCTCGGGCGGCGCGGCGGCAAGCTTCCAGATGAGCAACATGGTACGCATGGCACTCGACGGTAACTTTGCCCCCGGTTTTATGATTAAGCACTTCGTCAAGGATATGGCAATCGGTGCCGAGACGGGAAAGGAATACGGTGCAACGCTCCCCGTTCTGGAGCAGGTGCTCCGCGAGGCACGCGCCATCGAGGAGCGCGGCGGCGGAGCGGACGGCACGCAGAGTTTGCTGAAGTATTACGAATGATTGATATTCTGTAGTGCGTGTCCCTCACGAACACCTCGTTACGCAATCGGTCGGGCGCTTATCTGCCTAAATACCTGCGGATTCCAAACGCGCTTCGCTTGAACGAATAAAATCCGCAGGGGGCAGAACGCGCCCTTTTTTCCGCTTGCTTCACTAGGGTTCGCTCGGGACATCGCACCACCAAGAGCATCGTTAGCAAATCACAGTAACGGGATGCACCTCTACGCACTCCATAAGCGCACCAACTCTTCTGCGGCACTGTACGGATGCTCCGCACCCGCGACGGCACTGATGACAAAGAACCCCTCCACCCCCGTCGCTCTGAGCGCAGGCAGATCCGCAGCCTTGACCCCGCCGCCCACAACCACGGGTACGGGACTGATGCGGTGCAGTGCCGCAAGCTCATCGAGACTGCGCGTCACAATCTCGCCCGAGGCGGTACGTCCCGCCTCGGGCTTTGTCGGTGTCACATGCAGCGGTCCCGCGCCGAGATAGTCGATGCACGCGGTATCACAGTGTGCCACATAGTCGAGCAGCTCCGTTGTCCGTGCGGAGAGCCCGACAATTGCATCTGCACCGAGATACTTGCGGCAAACATCGACGGGAATATCCGTCTGCCCGACGTGCACGCCATCCACCTTGATGCCCTGCTCCCGTGCCGCGAGGACACAGTCCAAACGGTCGTTCATCACGAGCGCCACGGCATCCGACTTCTCCTGTGTCGCGATCACATCCGCCGCTGCACGCGTGAGTTCGATCACCTCGCGTGCATCCACACCCTTTGCGCGGATCTGGACAAAGGTGAATCCCGCACGCACCGCCTCTGCGATGACACGCGCCACGGGTCGTCCACTCGTGTTCTCGGGGCCAATCACGAGATAAGCGGACAGATCAATTTTTGTTCGCATAGGTCAACTTCCTTAAACGAAAAAGCTGCTACATGAAGCCATGTGACTTCGTGTAGCAGCTCATTTTTTTGCCCCTTCCACCGCTACGCGGTCCCCCTCCCCCGTAAACGGGGGAGGCTGGAATTATGGCATCTTAGCTTCCCCTGTCGCAACGGGGGAGCGTTCAACCTCTTCCAATCACACTGCGCCTTTCGGCTTGTGCTCTTGGGAGGTTTTCCCATACGACCTGTTACCCGCTCAGCTGCACCCTTCGGGCTTGCTTCTCGGACAGGTCAGTAAGTGGCGAGCGTAGCGAGCCGATAGGGGCGTTCATGCAACAGTCCCTTTTCTGTCAAAGCCGTATGGCTCAGTAGTTCTGCACAACCTGCTGGAAGAAGGACTGCGGGTGCTCACAGACGGGACACTTCATCGGTGCCTTCGGGCTCTCGCAGACATAGCCGCAGTTGAGGCACTGCCAGATGATCTTCTCATCGCGTGCGAACACGGTTCCCTCGTCCACCTTCTGCAGGAGAAGTTTGTAGCGGGCATCGTGCTCCTTCTCGATTTTCCCGACGGCATCGAAAAGACGCGCGATCTTGTCAAACCCCTCCTCACGCGCCACGCGCGCGAACTCGGGGTACATGCTCGTCCACTCCTCATTCTCTCCGGAGGCAGCATCCGCAAGGTTTGCCTTCGTATCGCCGACACCGTGCACGAGCTTGAACCAGATCTTTGCATGTGCCTTCTCATTGACCGCCGTCTCGTTGAAGATGTTCGAGATCTGAACGTAGCCGTCCTTCTTCGCCTGCGATGCGTAGTAGAGATACTTCGTATGCGCCTGCGACTCGCCGGCAAATGCCGCCCAAAGATTCTTCTCGGTCTGTGACCCCTTGAGTTCCATAATGCTCTCCTTTGCTAAAACAAATAAACAAATACACAAAACACATTAACCAATGGGAATACCGTCCTTCTATGCCTTGCTCAGGGGCACAGACGGCATCCGCTCGGCGTGATGGGTGGAGGAAGCAGTCATCTGTTTCCTCCACCGACAATTATTTTATCAACGTTTGACCAGAATATCAATGATCTCGTCAATGTTTTTCTTGCCAAAGAAAAGGTCTTCTCCAACAATCATGCAGGGGACGCTCATCACACTGTACTTCTCCTTCAGCTCGGGGAAGTAGCGGATGTCGTAGATGTCTGCGCGGACATCTCTGCGCTCTACCGCGATGCGCTGTACCGCCGTGACCACGTCGGGACACATCGTACAGGACAGCGACATGAGCACCTTGACATCTGCCGGTGCGGAAATCTGCTCAATTTTCGCACGCGTCTCGTCACGAAGCTCCTGCCCCGGTCCCGCCACATTGTAGAGTGCGAGGATGAAGGAGTTAAACTCGTGCCCGCCCGGAACGGCGTGGAAGATGATGCCGCTCGGCGAACCATCGGCGCGCAGGAGCTCGATGCCCGGCTCCCCGTTCGCATCGTCACGCTCCTCGTAGCTGATCTTGTCCGTCAGACCCTCAAACTCATCCATAAAACCGCGCAGTTCGCGCGAGAGATCGCCGTCGTCATAGTGTCCGACGAGCTTGACTGATGTCTCGAACTTGTCAAAGACCGCCGCCAGCTGCTCACGGATCTCGGCAGAAATGAAGTTCGTCTCATTCCCCGCTGCCGCTTCCTTCTCAATGGAGTTCTTGCGCTGTTCAAAACGCTTCGCATCCACCTCGGCGCGCGCAAAGGCAGGGATCTTCAGGCGGTCGTGCAATGCCGCCGCATGACGTTCCGCCGCAACTGCGCTGACCGCACCGTCGGAGACTGCCGTTACGACCTGACGGAGCGTCTTGATGCAGACATCGCCCGCCGCGAAAACGCCCTTAACGTTCGTCTCTTTCTCCTCGTTCGTGATGACGTAGCCCTGCTCATTCAGCGCAATGTGTTCGCGGAACAGCCCCGTGTTCGGGATGTAGCCGGCAAAGACGAAAACGCCGAACGTCTCGCCCTCCTTTGCCATATAGTGCTCGACCCTGCCCGTGACCTCATCGCGGAAATCGGCATAGGAGATCATTGTCTCGCCGCCGACACGCTCCACCACCGTGTTGAAGCGAACCTTGATGTTCGGATAGTTCGCAAGCGCGTCCACTGCTGTCTGCGGAGCACGGAACTTATCGCTGCGCACAAGGATCGTGACAGACTTTCCATAGCGCGAGAGGAACATACTTTCCTCCACCGCTGCAAGCCCACCGCCGATGACGAAGATGTCCATGCCCGTGAAGAACTCTGCATCACAGGTTGCACAGTAGGCGACACCACGCCCCTGAAACGTTTTCTCACCGTAGAAGCCGACCTTACGTGGATTCGCCCCCGTCGCGAGGATGACGCTCAGAGCCTCTACCGTGCCCACCGTTGTCTCAAGCTCCTTGATATCCTGGTCGAGCTTCAGCCCAATGACCTCCGCCTCGACGAACTCAGCACCAAAGCCGCGCGCCTGCTGCTCCATCTGTGCCGCAAGCTCAGAGCCACTGATCTTGCCCGTGCCGGGATAGTTCACGACATCGGCGGTAATCGTAATCTGCCCGCCGACCTTCTCCTTTTCGATCACCAGCACCTTGCATTTGGCGCGCGCCAGATAGATCGCCGCAGAGAGCCCCGCAGGGCCGCCGCCGACAATGACGGCATCATACATTTTATCCACCAAAGCACCTCTTTATACGTATCACAGAAAATTACTGATAAATACATTCATCAGCGATTCCATAGGAAAAAGCACTTCGCAAGTCCCCTCGCGAAGTGCTCCGTTTATCTCTTAGAGTTTGCCGACGAGGTCGAAGCTCGGCTTGAGCGTCTTTTCGCCCGGCTTCCAGCGCGCAGGGCAAACCTCATCACCGTGCTCAGCGACGAACTGGAGTGCCTGCACCTTGCGGAGAAGCTCCTGCGCGTTGCGGCCGACATTGCCCGCACTCACCTCATAGGAAACGATCTTGCCTTCGGGGTTCACAACGAACGTGCCGCGCTCAGCAAGTCCCGCATCCTCGATGTAGACCTCGAAGTCACGTGCGAGCTTCGCCGTCGGATCCCCAAGCATCGGATATGCCAGCTTGCCGACGAGGTCGGAGCTCTCATGCCACGCCTTGTGGACGAAGTGGGTGTCGCAGGAAACACCGAAGATCTCGCAGCCGATCTTCTGGAACTCGCCGTACTGCTCCTGCAGATCCGCCAGCTCCGTCGGGCAGACAAACGTGAAGTCCGCCGGATAGAAGAAGAACACGCTCCACTTGCCCTTGATGCTGTCCTTCGTGTACTCGACGAACTCGCCCTGTGCTGCGCCCGCCTTCTTCTGGAATGCCTGCACCTTAAAATCGCTGATTTCCTTGTTGATGAGTGACATTGAATATCCTCCTTTGATTATAACCAATCGCTCTCATTTCGAGGGATTGCGTATGTCCTTTTGATGGGTTAATCATAGCACAGAGGGTTTTCCTTGTCAACAGAAATTTATACTTTTTAATAACTATTTTTATTTAGTTCAATGCGTTGGTAAAACGTCCCAAACTTCTCGCTCCCCAGAAAGCAAAAGGGACTGTTGCATGAAGTCGTCTTGACTCGTACAACAGCTCTTTGTTATGTTTTTGTCAGTATTGCCAAAAGCGCCCCTTCCACCGCTGTCGCGGTCCCCCTCCCCCGTTGCGACGGGGGAGGCTTTGAATAACGGC
>NZ_JH376797.1:0-110068 GCF_000234095.1 Centipeda infelix ATCC 43532 | reverse complement strand
GCTCCGTGCAACAGCTCCCTCACTCAAAGTCTCATCTTGAAATCTTCATATCCGAATTCACGCACAATCTCCCACTCTCCGCTCGGTGAAACGGCGATGATGTTCGGCAAAGGCATTCCGTTGAACGTATTGTTCTTCACCATCGTATAGATCGCCATGTCGCCGAAGACGACGCGGTCGCCAACGCTCAGCGGTGTATCAAACGAATATGTGCCAATCGTATCGCCCGCAAGACAGGTTGGTCCCGCAAGCGTATAAGTATGCACCTTCTCCCCGGCCGCACCCGCGCCTATGACCGGCGGACGATAGGGCATCTCGATGACATCGGGCATATGACAGGCTGCTGACGTGTTCAGAATGACATTCCCATCCGTCTGCACGTCGAGCACCTCGGCGACGAGGAAGCCCGCATTGAGCGCGACCGCCTCGCCCGGCTCAAGATAGACCGCGACATCATAGGTGTCCTGCACATGGCGGATCAGCCGCTTGAGCAGGGGAATATCATAGCCCTCACGCGTGATGTGATGTCCGCCGCCGAAATTCAGCCACTTCATCCCGTGGAGATATTTCCCAAACTTCTCCTCGACAGCTTCAAGCGTCGCGGCAAGTGCATCCGCCCCCTGCTCGCAGAGCGTATGGAAGTGAAGTCCGTCGATTCCCTCAAGCAAGTCCGCACGGAAGTCTGCAATCTTCACGCCAAGGCGTGAGTTCGGCGCACAGGGATCATAGATCGCGTGCTCCTGCGTCGAGCGTTCGGGATTGATGCGGATGCCACAGGATGCGCCCGCTGCACGCGCCGCCGCACCGAACCGCTCCCACTGAGCAAACGAGTTAAATACAATGTGGTCACAGATCGCCGCAAGGCGCGGGATCTCGTTCTCCTCGTAGGCGGGCTTAAAGACATGGTTCTCCTTGCCCATCTCCTCCTGCGACAGCCGTGCCTCATAGATGCCGCTCGCCGTTGTACCCGAGAGATAACGCCCGATCAGCGGATAGTAGTGATACATGGAAAAGCATTTCTGGGCGAGCAGCACCTTTGCCCCTGTATCCTCCGCCAATTCCGCAAGAATGCGCAGATTTTTCTCAAGCAGCTCCTCGTAGACGAGGTACGAAGGTGTGGGAACGACATCCCACTCCGTGCGCCACGTCATCAGTCTACCAGCACGGGGCTGTGGCTCTCCTGCCACGGCAGCCCCCAGACATTGAGCGCGTCCATAAACGGGTCAGGATCGAACTCCTCGACATTGAACACGCCCGGTTTGCGCCACTTGCCCGTCATCACCATCATCGCCCCGATCATCGCGGGCACGCCCGTCGTATAGGCGACCGCCTGAGAGCCGACTTCGGCATAGCATTTCTCGTGGTCACAGACGTTGTAGAGGTAGTAATTCTTGTCCTTGCCGTCCTTCTTTCCGCAGAAGATGCAGCCGATGTTCGTCTTGCCCTTCGTGCGCGGGCCGAGGCTCGCGGGGTCGGGCAGCACTGCCTTGAGGAATTGGAGCGGGATGATCTTGTGCCCCTCAAAGTCAATCGGCTCGATCGAGGTCATGCCGACGTTCTCAAGGCAGCGCAAATGCGTCAGATAGCTCTCGCCGAACGTCATAAAGAAGCGAATACGCTTGATGCCCTTGATATTTTTTGCAAGCGACTCAAGCTCCTCATGGTGCAGGAGATACATATCCTTTTGACCGACCTCGGCGAAGTCGTAGACGCGCTTGATCTCCATCGGCTCCGTCTCGACCCATGCGCCGTTTTCCCAGTAGCTGCCCTTCGCTGAGACCTCACGGATGTTGATCTCGGGGTTGAAATTCGTCGCAAAGGGATAGCCGTGGTCGCCGCCGTTGCAGTCGAGGATGTCGATGTAGTTGATCTCGTCAAACTCATGCTTCATGGCGTATGCGCTGAACACACCCGTCACACCGGGATCAAAGCCCGAGCCGAGCAGAGCCGTCAGCCCCGCCTCGCGGAAACGATCGGCGTATGCCCACTGCCAGCTGTACTCGAACTTCGCCGTGTCCTCCGGCTCGTAGTTCGCCGTATCGACATAGTGCACGCCCGCCGCAAGGCATGCGTCCATGATGTGCAGATCCTGATATGGGAGCGCAAGATTCAGCACCACATCGGGCTGAAAATCGCGGATAAGTGCGGTCAGTGCCGGAACATCATCCGCATCTACCGCTGCCGTCCGAATCTTCGTCTTGCCGCCGTCCAGCTTCTCCTTCAGTGCGTCACATTTCGACTTTGTACGCGAGGCAATGAGGATCTCCTCGAACACCTCCGGATTCTGACAGCATTTATGCACGGCAACACTTGCAACGCCGCCCGCTCCAATAATCATCGCTTTTCCCATGGAAACGCCTCCTTTACCTATGCCCCCTATCATACAACAGGAAAGGGGTCACTGCAAGTGCAGTAACCCCCATCAAATTCTTTTCGTTTAGAGTTTGAATTTCTTCGTCTCATCCGCAAGTTCATCGGCAAGGCCGGAGAGGCGGCGCGTCGCCGCAGCAACCTCCTGCATTGATGCCGACTGCTCCTCGGTTGCCGCAGATACACTCTGCGCGCCGTCAGCGTTTGCCGTGCTGACCTTTTGGATCTCCTCAATCTGCGCACGTACTGTCTGCGTCTCATCCTCCATCTGGCGGATGCTTGCGGTAATGTCCTTCACACCGTCGCCGAGCTGCTGAATCGACTCTGCAATCGACTGGAACACACCGTCTGCCGTACGCACCGAGTCCAGACCGTGCCCGACATACTCACTGCCGCGTTTGCCCGCCTCGACCGCACGCTCCATATCTGCCTGTACGGACTGCATCGTCTCAGAGATCTTTTTCGAGAACTCGCCTGATTCCTCAGCGAGCTTTCGCACCTCCTCGGCGA
This sequence comes from Centipeda infelix ATCC 43532, assembly GCF_000234095.1. Classification (GTDB taxonomy): domain Bacteria; phylum Bacillota; class Negativicutes; order Selenomonadales; family Selenomonadaceae; genus Centipeda; species Centipeda infelix. Next base: position 107,188 of record NZ_JH376797.1, on the reverse strand, counting down.
CCACCGCAAATCCACGGCCATGCTCGCCTGCACGTGCCGCCTCAATGGCTGCATTGAGCGCGAGCAGATTCGTTTGCTCAGCAATACTGCCGATCACCTCGACGCTGTGACTGATCTCCTCGGAACTCTTTCCGAGCGCCGAGATCGCAGCATCCACGGTCTCAGACCCATTTTTGATCTGCTCCATGTAGTTGACAACCTCGTCGATGGAGGAACGCCCCTCACGTACGCGCTCAACCGTATTATTCGTCACCTCTGCAACTACATCCGCCTGCTTCGACATCTTTTCCGCATGGTTTGAAATCGATGCCGTTGCTTTTGCGACAGAAGAGGAGGCTGCAGACTGACGCTCAGCACCTTCTGCAATTTCTGAGATTGACATCGCAACATGATTCGATGCCTCCGCCGACTGCTGCGAAGCCTCAGTGAGCCCCTCCGCCGAGGTTGAGAGCTCCGCTGCGTTGGACTGAATCCTCTTAATCAGCGTGTTGAGCGTATGCCGCATCTTGATAAAGCCATCTGAGAGCTGTCCCATCTCATCCTGTGAGGTAATCGTTTTCGGTATTTCGCGCAGATCACCGCTGTTGATAATCTCGCAGACACGGACCACCTTTTGAATATTTGCCGCAAAGCTGTTGGAAATGAAGAAGATAATCGCCGAGATTACAAGAAGAATAACAACGGTCAAAACGGCAAGCACAGACAGCAGACTGTGTGCATTCTCCAAAATCTCACTGTCGGATGCCTCCGACATGACAACCCAACGACGACCATCAAGGTGAATCGGCACGAGCGTCCCCGTCATCTCCTCACCCGACTCACGTGTATAGTGTGCAAGGGCGGGCTCATCCTTGTCAATCACAGCCTTGAAGGCATCCACAAGGCTCGTCGAGAGCTTGACGCTCGACACCTCCTTGCTAAAGTCGAGCTTGCCGACCTGCGCCGCCTCGTTCGGATGGATGATGACAAGCCCCGTCTCATCCATGACGACAAGCTGTCCCGTGCGGTACGTCGTCATCTTCGCGAGCGTATCATCAAAGCGCGAGAGCCCGATCGTCCCCGTCACAATGCCCATGAGCGTTCCGTTCTCGATCACCGGCACAGCGATGACAACAACCACCTTTCCTGTAATCGCCGAGATGATCGGCTCAGAGACGACCACCTTCTGTGTCTGAACCGACTTCTTGAAATAGTCACGGTCACTGCGGTCAATTACACTGCCGGCTGAGTCAATGCCTATCCCGTTCAGATCCAGATAGGAAATGTTTGAGAACACATCGGTATCCTGCTGGACCTCCTGCATCTTTGCAAGCCTCGCCGCATCATCACCGTGAAGGATCGCTGAGCTCCGTGCCAACATCCCAAGATGCACCTCGTTCGTATCGAAGATACGCCGCACCTCAAGGGCTGCCTGCTTTCCGACCCCCTTGCCGATTGTATCCGCGTTCTCTACGAGCATATTGCTCGCCATCTTGTAGCTGACGGCGAAGAACACAAGAAAACCGACAAGCATCACAGGCAACACAGATACCAAAAACTTTGTCCGAATTGACTTAAACTGCACAACTGTTCCCCCTCTTCCATAACAACATCCATCTATCATGGGCTTTTTCACCCTAGCACAATCTTTTCGAAATAACAAGGTCTTTGTATATAAACACCCATATTGGTAATAAAAATAAGTTTTTGAACACTATGGAAATTTGATAACAAAAACACAATCGGTGGACCAAAATCTCTGTTCGTCCCTTTTTACAGGAAAAGACAGATTCTTTTTCTACTTCCTATGACATACCAATTGAATTGTGATATAATAATCCCTGTGTATACAATCATTTAGGAAGCTTTACAACATAACGAAAGGAATCATCAACAATGGCTGTTCACGTCATTAACGAGTCTCGTCGCTGTCTCCAATGCAAGAAGCCGCTCTGCCGCATCAAGGGCTGTCCCGTACAGACCAACGTCCCGGAAATGATCCGCCTCTTTCTCGACGGTAAGATCAATGAGGCGGGCGCGATGCTTTACGATAATAACCCGATGAGTGTTTTCTGCTCGCTCGTGTGCGATCACGACGCACAGTGCGAGGGCAACTGCATCCAGGGACGGCGCGGTGCGCCGGTTCAGATCTCGAGCATCGAACACTACATCTCGGACACTTACCTCGACAAGCTCGTCCTCGAACGTAAATCCTACAACGGACACAATGTCGCCGTCATTGGCGCGGGACCTGCAGGCATTGTTGTCGCAGTCAAGCTCGCACAGGAAGGCTACGGTGTCACGATCTTCGAGCGGATGCAGCGCATCGGTGGAATGCTGCGCTACGGCATCCCCGATTTTCGTCTGCCGCCCTCGACCCTTGACCGCTATGAGGAAAAGCTCTACACGCTTGGTATCCACATCCGCCCGAACACGACGATCGGCGGTGCGCTAACGGTGGATGATCTCTTCCGTGACGGCTACGAGACCATCTTTATGGGGACGGGCGCATGGCGTGCGAAAAGCCTTGGCATCCACGGCGAGACGCTTGGCAACTGCCACTTTGCCGTCAACTATCTCCAGAACCCTGATGTCTATCACCTCGGCGACCGCGTTGCTGTCATTGGCTCGGGCAACTCTGCAATGGATGTCGCACGTACGGCGATCCGCAAGGGCAGCCGATATGTCACGATCTACGCCCGACGAAACGGGATCTCGGCGAGCGAGCGCGAGCTCGAGTATGCTCTCATGGACGGCTGTGAGATCCAATACGGCAAGGGCATCCACTCCGTTACGCCCGAGGGGCCGATGCTGTATGACCGCATTTTTGATGAGGAGCAAAATTTAATCAGCGAAGGTGCTCCCTATCTCGTTCCCGCTGACAGCACCGTCATCGCGGCAAGTCAGGCGGCAAAGGACAAGATCGCCCGCTCAACAACGGGCATTACCTTGAACGAGAAGGGATTGGTGAAGGTTGATGAGAATGGCATGACCGAACGTCCCGGCGTATTCTCAGCAGGTGACGTTGTGCAGGGACCATGGACCGTCGTGCACGCCGTCAGAGATGCAAAGCACGTTGCCGAGGCGATGATCCGCTATATGGAGGAGAACAGCGCGAAATCCTGACGGTGTACTCTGTGAGATGCTGTCTGCCGCGCACAATGGAAGTAAAGGAGACATTTATGAACATGAGTGATCGCGAACTCACCGATCTTGTCCGGCAGATGGCAGCACCGCCGCCTCCACCCACGTACGGCGAGGCAGAGATAGAGGAACTCGTGCGGATGCACGCCGGCGGACGCCACAAGATGCGCAGCGAGGCGGAGATCCTCGCACGCTACAACCTCGGTCGACAGCAGTACAAGCAGCTGAAACTCAGCCGTGAGAACAACCGCGAGCAACAACAGATGCTCTATGCCGAGCTGAAGGTACTTGGCTGGGTGCTTGGACGCAAGGAGCGAGATGTTGTCATGGAGATCAATAAATGAAGCTGAGTCTGACGAAAGAAGATTTTATCACAGCGGCGCAGACAGCGAACCTCATCACGGTCTCCACGGAGCTGACGATGGATCTCGACACACCTGTATCCATCTACTACAAGCTGGTCGGAGACAAAAAGGGCTATATCATGGAGTCCGTCGACACGACCCAGCAGCAGTTTGGGCGCTACTCCTTCATCGGCGGTGAGCCGTTTGTCAACATTCAGGTCTTTGCGGACAAGCTACTCGTAAACGAGAACGGTCTAATGAAGAGCATCGAGGGCGTTCCGCACGAAACGATAAAGACATATGCTGCACGCTTCATGCCCGCTACAGCGAACGGTGAAAGCCTTCCCCTCGTCCATGGCGGACTGGCGGGCTATTTTTCATACGAGACGGCGGCCACCTTCGACCGCGTACGCGGGGTAGAACTTGGCGGTGAGCAGTTGCTCGGACAATTCATGATGTGCCGATATCTTGTCGTCTACGATGCCCTGCGTAACAGCGCGCAGCTCCACTACCTTGCAGATATCCATACAGGCGAGGATGTGGATGAACTCTATGACACGATTATGGAGCGTCTCACCGCGATGTGCAAACGCCTTGCCACGCCATTCGCCCCCCCCGCCACGCCAAAGACGAAACGCAGCACCCCCGTGGACTTTATGGCGGAGTATGGGCCCCCCTCCGCTGACTTTCTCGCGACCATCAACACAATCAAGGAACACATCTACGCGGGCGACATCTTTCAGGCGGTGCCGTCCTTCCGTTTCCGTACAAAGGTCACGCGCCCTGCATTCCTTTTCTATCGCCGCCTGCGGCAGGTCAACCCCTCTCCTTATATGTTCTACTACAACTTCGGTGAGGTGAAACTTGTCGGGGCCTCCCCCGAAATGCTCGTCAAGGTCTCGGACAAGACGGTCTATACTTACCCCATCGCAGGGACGCGCAAACGCGGCAAAACGGATGAGGAGGACGCGCTGCTCGCCACAGAGCTACGTGCCGATGAAAAGGAATGTGCCGAGCACGCGATGCTCGTCGACCTTGCACGCAACGATCTCGGACGCATCAGCGTCCCCGGCTCAGTACGCGTACCAAAACTGATGGAGGTCGAGCGATTCTCCCATGTCTCGCACATGGTCAGCAGTGTGGTCGGTACGATTGATCCCGCCTACACACCGATGGATGTCCTGCGTGCAACCTTTCCCGCAGGGACGGTCAGCGGCGCACCGAAGCTGCGAGCCATGGAGATCATTCACGAAGAGGAGCATGAGAATCGCGGTTTCTACGCAGGCACGGTCGGCTATATGGACTTTCGTGGGAACATGGATATGTGCATCACTCTGCGTACCATGTGCATCGAGAATGACGACACAGCGATCATCCAGGCAGGTGCAGGCATCGTCAAAGACTCCGTGCCCGAGAAGGAATACCTCGAGATCCTGCAAAAGGCGAAGGCACTCTTCGAGGTGGTAGAGGAGGTGGAGAACGATGCTGCTTTTGCTTGACAACTACGATTCTTTCACCTACAACATCTATCAGCTGCTCACGAACCTCGGTGCAGAGGTCGAGGTCATCCGAAACGATGTAACAACGGTCGATGAAATCCGCAACAAGAACTATGAGGGCATTGTGATCTCTCCCGGTCCCGGACTGCCAAAGGATGCGGGGATCACGGAGGACATCATACGCGAGCTGGGCGGTGAAGTCCCGATCCTGGGGATTTGCCTCGGGCATCAGGCAATCGGCGAGGTGTTCGGCGGTCGTGTCGTTCGCGCACACGAGATCGTTCACGGCAAGGCATCCCCCATCCGCCATCACGGCACAGGGATCTATCATAACATCCATGCGGGCACACAGGTCGCACGCTACCACTCCCTCATCATTGAGCGCGAAAGTCTGCCCGATGTGCTCGAGATCACGAGCGACCTCGGGGACGGTACGATCATGGGCATACGCCACAAGACGCTCCCCATTGAGGGCATCCAGTTTCATCCCGAATCCATTCTGACACATGACGGTCCCGCGATGATGGAAAACTATCTGATAGGCATTGGTGTACTATGTGCGAAAAACGATACGACGATATCCTTCTGATCAGCGATCTGGACGGCACGCTGATCCCGCGCTATGAAATGATCTCTGAGGAGAATATCCGTGCACTCAATGCGTTTACGGCGGCTGGCGGTGCATTCGCCGCCGCGACGGGACGTACACCCGAGTCCGCCCTCCCCTACCTCGATGGCATCACAGTCAATGCACCGAGCATCTTCTTCAACGGCGCGATGCTCAAGGATCTCGCTGCAAATCAGGTGCTTGAGACGCGCACCCTCGACGGCGATCTCTGGCGCACGTTTGCTGCGCGTGTCCTCTATCAGTTTCCGCGCGCCTGCGTCGAGGTCTATACGGCAGAGCAGTGCAATATCCTCAGCCCCGAGGCAAACGACGACCCGCGTCTCGACGACGAGTTCTACAATGTGAACCATACCAATTTGAAGACGGTCGAGGACGAGACATGGCTAAAATTCTTTATCTGCGACGCGCCGATCAACCTGAGCTTCGTCGAACGGCTGGCGCAGGAACTCGGCATTGACAAATGCTCCAACTCGTTCTACTCCGAGGCCAACTACCTTGAGTTCGTCCCCCCCTGCACGAGTAAGGGCGCAATGGCAGAGGTACTGAAGGCGATGCCCGCCTATGCGGGGCGGCGCATCATCGCCTGCGGCGACTATGAGAACGATGTCGAGCTTCTTCGTATGGCGGACATCGGCATTGCTCCTGAGGATGCCTCGGAGGATGCAAAGGCGGCGGCAGACCGCATTGCCCCGCCATGCAGAGAGCCGCTTGTGCCGTGGATCTTGAAAGAGATATTATAATCAGACATAGTAAAAGAGCACTGCGATTGCAGTGCTCTTTTTGCTGTGCGGTAATTCCGCTGATGGAGCAAGTCAGATTAGAACGCGAACTCAACGCGACCAAAGAGCGTGCTTGCCTTCTTGTCCGCCGTGATATCCTTGCCACGGAAGTACTCCGCCTTCGTCGTCACGTTCTTGAAGAGCATATAGGATGCGCCGACAGCCCAGCCCTTCTGATCACGCCCGAGGATGGTGTAGGTCGGTGCAAGTGCTGCATACTTGTTGAGGTGACGATAGGCAACATATGCCCCCCACGAACCCATATCAGACTTCTTTGCGCCCTTGTAGTCGAGCTGGACAGCTGCAGACTTGTGGTAGTAGTCAGCCTCCGTGTTCTGTGCGTATGCAGCCTTCAGTGCAACATTCTTGTCAAACTTATAGCTAGCACCAACCGCCCAGATGTTTGCATTATCCGTGCTCGTCTTGCTGTAGCGGGGAGCCTTTTTAGCATCACGGAAATAGGTGCTGTTCAGATGATGGTAGCCGACACCGCCCGTGAGTTTGCCCATCGCAGCAGTGAGCTCGATCCCCTGATAGTTTGCTGCAAAATCGAAATTCTTCATATCATGCCAGTTCGCAGCCTTTGTGTCACCATCGCCGAAATCCTTGACACGACCAGCCGTAACCGATGCCTTGACAACATTGCCGAACGTAACCTTTGCACCCGAGATACCGGTATCAAGAACCAGCCCGTCATCCGCGCCGGAGTAGAGATCCATCTTGCCAAGCTTGACATTCAGCTTGCCGTAGTTGCCATCAGCATAGGCACGCGCAAGCGTCATCGAGCTGCTGTCATCCTTGTTCATGTAGTACTCAGTATCAAGACGCGCGTTGACCTTCCAGTGATCGTTAACCTCTGCCGAGGGGAAGAGACGGAAGCGAACGCGATCCTTGTTCTTCTTTGCTGCATCTTCCTTACGATTGCTGAAGTAGTCATAGCGGAGGTAGCCCGTGAACTTCACCATATCCGCATGCTTCTCGAGGTTCGAGACACGAACGCCGAGATTGTTGAGCTCATCGGCGAACTCAGCTGCGAGACGGTCGATGAGAGCCTTATCCGATACAGGAACGTTCTCCTTTGCCATCGCCTTTGCGACCATCTGCGCCATCTCGTAACGCGTGATGTTGCGGTCGCCGCGATACGTGCCGTCGCCGTAGCCCTCGACAACACCGTCCGCAGCAAGCTGCGTCACAGCATCGTATGCCCAGTGATCACGGGGCACATCCGAGAACGGATTCGCAGCGGCGAACGTCGTGGACGCAGCGCCGATGGTCATTGCTGCTGCCAGAGCAGCCACCATTGTCTTCTTCATAGTAATTCCTCCTTTGCGGGGTTCCCCGCAGTACATAAAATCTGACCCGCGCACAGGAGAACGGAGTATCCATGTTTCCTCGCGGCCGTCCTGTATACGGATTTACATTCGTCATTATAGCACAATGTCAATCGTTTGCAAAGTGTGAAATGCTTGTTGTAGTATCATTTTGAATGTATTTCCCAAATGAGATTCGTTCCCTTTCCATCAATTTCTCGTCCATCCGTACTGAGTAATATTCGACGTATAACGCAGACGATCAACGAAGTCCACATTCGTTGCTCCTGTGCGGAAGATCGGCACACGTTCCATTGCATAGACATTGCTGTTCCGATCAACGTTACCGTATTTAACCGTAAAACCGCCCTTATACCCAGCCTCCTTCGCAAGGGAGACAATGTGCAGATCATGCACGCCCGTCGGATATGCGATGAACTCGACGGGATGCCCGAGCTCTGCCTCTGCCTGTTGCTTCGACACAACCAGTTCCTCACGGATGCGCTCATCGGACAGCTCCGGCAGAGGCGCATGGGTCACGGTATGGGACTGCGCCGTAATACCGTGCTGCTCCATCTCACGCAGCTGATCCCATGTGAGATACCCCTTGCGCTTGCTGACAAAGCCGGTCACAATGAAGATGGTCGCCTTGAGATCGTATTTTTTGAGGATCGGATAGGCATTTGTATAGTTGTCAACATAGCCGTCATCGAACGTGATAAGTACAGGACGATCCGGAAGTCTCCCCTGCCCCTCCAGAAAGGCATAGAGTTCATCGAGCGTGATGCTGTGATAGCCATGATCGACAAGATACTTCATCTGCCAATCAAAGTCTTCCGGCTCAATCGCAAGCGAGATAAACATGGAGTTCACCATGTGATAGTTGAGCACAAGCACCTTTGCATCATCCTCGGCAGCAGGCAGAGGCGCAGGCGATGCCTCCTCACGCGAATGTCCAACGATCATCACAACACCGAGAAGGATGAACAGTACCGCGATCAATGTCCAGAACTGCCGCCCGCCGATCATCTTCTTCCAGTCCATTCCATCCCTCCCCTGCTGCACACATATCTTTGACGCACTTTATTGTACCCAGATATGAAAGGAAAATCAAGCACAGAAAAAGAGACTGTCCGCAGACAGTCTCTCGGCATCCAGCTTTGCTCAGTCTTTCGCCCAGACCTCCGCCATGAGATCCTCATAGACATCCTCAAGGTGCTTCACGATGATCCCGAGCAACGTTCGGATCATGACACCGTCGAACGTTTCGGCCACAGACGGAACGCAGACATCGAGATAGATGCTGCCGTCCTCGCGGAGATAGTACTTAAAGATTTTGTACTCTGCATTGAGTGCATTGAGGTAGTTCTTGATCCGATCGACATTCTTTACGTTGATGCCCGCTGCTACGTTTGTGCGGATGATTGTAAAGATGCTGTCGTCGATAAAGATCGCCATCGGCATAATCTGCCCCTTCGCCTCGATGCGCGAGTTGAAACGTGTCGTATGGTATTCATCATCAAAGGACTGCGGGTCGTCAAAGAAGCTGAGGTCATTTTCTTCTAAGAACGCCTTGAACTTCTCTACTTTCGTCATGCCTTCGGATACGGGTGTCTCTGTTGCCATTTCATTTCCTCCAGATACGGTGCTCTCAGCAGCCGCCTTCTTTCCTTCCTTTGCTCCGCCGATGCGCTCGCGCAGAGCCTCTTCCTCAGAGGGTTTCCTTGACTCTTTGGATACGTCTTTCTCCTCTGTCTCTTCGGTCTTCGCCATGTGTATAGCTCCTCCCTTTTCGTATGCGAACGGGTATCCTTCCGTTGCTAATATGGTACTATTTTACCATAAAATATTAAATTTGCAAGAAAAACCGCCGTCCCCTTGTACGGCGGTCTATAAAACTCTTATCTGTCAGAGCGTTCTCTTGCGCAGGATGTATGCGCGAACAAAAAGTGCTGTGAAGAGGATTGCGAAGCCAATGCCGGCCGGATAGGTAATGTTGGTCGGGAGCCCGAAGCCCTCGGGAGCCTGCAGGAGATATGTCGTCGTAACCGCCGACATAAAGATCGCCGGCACGAGCGCTACAACGTAGGCATACGAGCCTGGCTTATGCAGGTAGAGATACGCCGCCCCCATCCAGAGTGTAATCATCGCGAGGGTCTGATTTGCCCACGAGAAATAACGCCAGATAATCGAGAAATCCATCTGCGAGAGGACGAGACCGATGCCGAGCATCGGAACAGCAATGAGAAGGCGCTTCGGAGCCTCCTTCTGCGGGATGTTGAGCCAGTCTGCGAGCGTCAGACGTGCGGAGCGGAATGCCGTGTCACCGGAGGTAATCGGGCAGGCGATAACACCGAGCATCGCGAGAACCGCGCCGATACTCACGCCGCCAATGCCGACAACGCCCATAAAGCCGTTGCAGATCTCATAGACGACACCGCCGGGGCCTGCCTCCTTGAGTGCCGCGCCGAGCCCTGCCGTACCATCGTAGAACGTTGCGCCCGCTGCAGCCCAGCAGAGTGCGATGATTCCCTCGGCGACCATCGCGCCGTAGAAGACAGGGCGCCCCATGCGCTCATCATTGAGGCAGCGTGACATGATCGGCGACTGCGTCGCATGGAAACCAGAAACCGCGCCACACGCAACCGTGATGAAGAGGAGTGGCCAAATCGGCAGCTGTTTCGGATGCAGATTCTCAAGTGTCATCTCCGGCATGACGTGACCACCGACACCAAAGAGCATACCGCCCATGATACCAAGTGCCATGACAATGAGGCAGATACCAAAGAGCGGATAGAACCGCGCAATGATCTTGTCGATCGGCAACAGCGTCGCCATTGTGTAGTAGATGAAAATGATACCGAGCCACATGAGTACGTCCATACTTGTGAGCTTCGCGAGCAGCATCGCAGGTCCCGTCATAAAGACGACACCGACGAGGACGAGCAGAACAATTGAAAAGATACGCATGATCTGTAGCATGATATGCCCCAGATTCTTTCCGACAATCTCCGAGAGGCTCTTGCCGTCCTCACGAAACGAGATCATACCCGAAAGATAGTCGTGCACACCTCCGGCGAAGATGGTACCGAAAACAATCCAGAGATAGACGCTCGGGCCCCAGAGAGCCCCCGCAAGCGCACCGAAGATCGGGCCGAGACCTGCGATGTTCAACAGCTGGATGAGGAACACCTTCCACGTCGGCAGCGGGATGTAGTCCACTCCATCCTCGAGCCGAATCGCAGGCGCGACTTCCCCCGTACGCCCAAACGCCCGATCCACGATTGCACCATAGACCATGTAGCCGATGATGAGTGTGGCAAGCGCACCAAGAAATGTAACCATACGTTGTCACTTCTTTCTTTAGTACTTACTAAGATTACGTGCCAGACCATGCCGGCGCCCCTTCCCCGATCCTCCTTCCTAATATAATTTCAAAGAAGCTCTCCTAAAACAAGTCCCCAAAATAGCAAATCGGCTTCTTTGCGCTCATCATATCACAACTGCGCCCCCTTGTCTAATAGTTCCTTTGTGTTATAATGAGCAATGTGTTTGGGAAGCCTTATTTGTAGGCTTTCCGTATTTGGGGAGGTTTTCCTATGGGACTTGATATTCTGCTCTTTCTCATCCTCGGACTCTTTGTCGGCACGTTTGGAACGCTCGTCGGCATCGGCGGCGGCTTGATCTGCGTGCCGATCTTTATCTTCTTCCTGTCGGACGGCGGTGTCTATCCGTACTTTCACACGGCAGCACAGATCACGGGCACATCGCTCGTCATTGTGTTTGCAAACGCCCTCTCGGGGACGCTCGCCTACATTCGTCAGCAGCGCGTCTACTTCCCTGCCGCAGTACCGTTTGCGCTCGCGACGCTGCCGGGCGCATTTCTTGGATCGTACATCGTCGACGACTTCACGGGACCGATGCTCTACATCTCATATGGTTCATTCCTGCTTGTGATGGCACTGCTCATGTATTGGAACGCCACGCACAAGAAACATACGGATGTCCACACGCTCCCTGCAGGCTTCACATTCAACCGCTCGCTCGGCATCGGCTCGAGCGCAGGCGTCGGCTTCATCTCGAGCATCTTCGGCATCGGCGGCGGCGTGATCCATGTGCCGCTCATGGTCTACCTGCTCGGCTTCCCCGTACACATGGCGACGGCGACCTCGCATTTCGTCCTTGCCTGCTCGGCGGCGTTCGGTGTCGTCAGTCACGTCTGGCTCGGGCACGTCGTATGGACGCCCGCCATCTGCATCTCCATCGGTGCCGCCGTCGGCGCTCAGATCGGTGCTGCCATCTCGCAGAAGACGAAGTCCAAGGTCATCCTCGTCCTCCTCTCTCTCGCCATGTTCGCGCTTGGCGTTCGTCTCATCTGGATGAGCGGGATGCTGTAAAACAAACCGAACGTAAAAAGAATCGCCCCAACATGAGGCGATTCTTTTTTGGTTTCTTTGTGCTCCGATCAGAGCGGCTGGAAGCCGTGGCGTGCTCCCTCGGCGGACTCGATTGCCTGATGTGCGAGATCAATCGAAAGCCCAAGGGTACGCATGATCTTGTCGGGGTTATGGAAGCCCATGCCGTTCTCGGCGGCAACCCAATCCCAGTACCACTGTGCTTCGCGAATCTTCGCGCGTGCATCTTCAAGTGCTGCATCGGGCACGCCCGCATCCATCGCAGCCTTGACCGTGCGGTGTGCGCGTGCAACGGTCTGTCCCGCGATACGCTGGAGTTTGAACGTGTTGTCATGGATGGTCTTGACGCGTGCAACGAGGGTCTCCTCGCTCTCGTCATGACACTTCAGACAAGACTGCTGCGTGGTCTTCAGCGGGCTCGTCATCCAGTGCGAGGTGTACTTCTTGCCGCCGTCACGCATATAGGGCATGTGGCAGTCCACGCAGGTAACACCGGCATCGGCATGGACACTCGTCGCCCACGTCTCGAACTCCGGATGCTGCGCCTTGAGCATCATCGTCTTGGAGTCGGGGTGCATCCAGTCACCCTTGAATCCGCCTGCCTGTCCGGACTGATAGTACTGATACTCGGACTCGGCATCCAGACCGTTCTCGTATGGATGTGCGACACGACCATCCTCGGCGGTGAAGTAGTACTCTGTATGACACTGCGAGCACACATAGGCACGCATCTCGTTATGCGTCGCCGCATTTACGTCCACACCGCGCTTTGCCATCGACTCAATGAAGCCCTGCTGATATACGCGCAGCTCCATCGTCTCGGGATCGTGGCAGGTCGAGCAGCCGAACCACTCGTCCATCGTGATGGGAGCCGCAACTTCATCAAACGGCTTCGATGCATACGCCCATCCACCTTCTTTGAAGTACACATCATAAACATACGAACCCTTGCACTGTAGACAACTCCCCTTCTGTCCCGGAAGCCTCTTCGTATGCAGGAGATCGTAGCCCGCATACGTATGCCCGCGGTCATCGTCATACTGGATGGCGAACTTGTATCCCTTGAAGTTTTCCAGCATCTCGGGCTGGTGCTCCAGATGACTGTTGCCCTCCATGCTGCCGCCGTAGCCCGTGGGCGATGGAGATTCCTCATTATTTTTCATGAACGAGTTGTACTGGAGTGGATAGGCGTCCTTGTACGCCTCTTTGCCGATCTTGGCAGCAGTGTCGCCCTGGATCTGCACGCGTTTGATGCTGTCATCGTTCGGGTGCGCGCCGATGCGAACGGCGACAAATCCAAAGAACAGGGCACAGACGCCGGCAACACCCGCGATGATTTTCTTTCTGTTACTCAACTCTTATCCCCCCTTCTAAAGGATTGGAACCATGCGGCATACCACTGTGACACTTCGTACAGTTTGCATTTCCGTCCTTGCCCCTATCCAGACATACCGACCCCATAGTCGATGTATGGCAGCGCAGACAGTTGGCATTCACGATATCCCGTCCGTGATCGGAGATCTTGATATGTACGGGATAGTCGTTCAGCACCTGATGGAGCGTGTCATGCATGCCTGTTTTGCCCTTTTCAAAATAGTAAACGGCAATATTGTCGTGCGGCAGATGGCACTCCACGCAGGCGATGTCCGCATGTGTGGACATGGCATGTGTCTTTGCCTCGTGCTGCATGGCATGGCACATGCCGCAGAACTTCGGCGATGCCGATGCCTTGTCCATGAGCATACCGCCGCCGACGGCGAACAGTCCCACGAGAAATGCACCGATGATACAGCGCAGCGTATGCTCCTTTGCATACTGCTTCAAATTCATGTGTCCTTCCTCCCTTCTATGATTTCTCACTCAGACCGCTTTTCCGATCCACCTCCTTTGACGGGACTTACCACCTGTGTGGCTGCCAGGAGACCACCGACAGTCACAAGAACACAGGCGAGCCAAAGGATGGAGATGCCGGGCTTCGTACTGACCGAGGCAGGAACGGGAAGTGCCGCCTCCTCTGCCACAGAGGGCAGGATCTCGATCCGTATGTCGCGTTCATCCGCCGAGACACCCGTGAGACGAATGCGGAACTTGCCGTTCATCACTTCGATCGGCTGGGATGTCCCCCCCGTCTCCGTCGCAAGGATCGTGGGTGCGGCATCATCAACTTCCTCGCCGTCCGTCAGCGCAATCTGCGCCGTGACGAGGGTCTTGCCGCCGCCCTGCGGCTCAAACGCGATGGATTCGTAGCGATAGGCATAGTCCCCCTCATCCATGACAGTCTTGCCTCGATGGAGGATCAGCTCGGCACGCTCCGCCGAGGTCGGCGACGGTGCGATATAGAGATCGCCCACAAGGCTTCTTGCAATTGCAGGCTCACGTGCCGCATCCTCACCGTTTGCACGCAGCTTTGTCACTGCCTCGCACAGACTTCCGTCCACCTCATAGCGGTAGGACTTCTCACTGCCACTCTCGGCAAAGGACTGTCCACGATAGATGATCGTGTGTCCATAGACCTCCTGCGGCTCGTCAGGGATGAGTGTGACCGTCGTTGTCTGACTGCCCGACCCCGAGAGAATAAAGGCGAGCAGCGCAAGTCCCGTGCCAACGTGGGCGACCATCCCGCCCAGACCAATGCGTTGACGGCGAAATGCCTCAATGGCAGCAAGTGCGGCAAGGAGGGCAAAGGTGGAGAGCAGAACCGACGGAATATCCGTGACTCCGACCAGCCCCGCGAGAACGCCGCCGCCCACGGAGATCACGAAGATCCACACAGGCCGTGCGACGCGTCCACTGCCGTAGGGCAGAAGTACGCCGAGTGCCATGAGAAGCGCCAGCGGCACCGCAATCGGCAGCGAGGTACGCACATAGTAACTCGTATCGACCGCCGCACTCTCTCCGAGCAGCCCGGAGATGAGCGGCATGGACATTCCGAAGAATACGACAGCGACGATGAATACGATGAGAAGCATCCCGAGCAGGACGAGGAAGTCTCGGCTGCGGTGCTGCTCGTAGACCGCCCCCTTCGGCAGACGTTCAATCCGAACGGTCAGAACGCCGAGTCCGAAGAGCAGGACAGCCGCATTGGCAAGGGCGATGTAGAGACCGATGTCCGAGCCCGCAAAGGAATGAACGGAAAAATCACCGAGAATGCCGCTGCGCGTGAGGAATGTTCCATAGAGGACAAATGCGTAGGAGAAGATCGCCGCAAGATGGACGAGGTAGAATGCCCCGTGCCGCCCGCGCGCAACAGAGATCAGATGAAGCAGGACACAGGCGAGCAGCCACGGGACAAGCGAGGAGTTCTCCACGGGATCCCAGCCCCAGTAGCCGCCCCATCCGAGTACCTTGTACGCCCAGTATCCGCCGATGAAGATGCCAGCACCGAGGAATGCCCACGCGATGAGCGTCCAGCGGCGCATCGGAGCGAGGAAACTGCCGTCCATCGGTGCCTTTATCATGCTCTCAAGAGAGTAGACGAACGGAACTGCAAGCAGCGCATAGCCCACAAAGATGATCGGCGGATGCACCGCCATCCACGGATCCTGCAGCAGCGGATTCATTCCGTGCCCGTCCATGGCAACAGTCTCTGCAGGAGCAAAGGGGCTCTTAAAGAGGACGAGGAGGACGAGCATGGCGGTGAGTGCGTGGTAGATCGTGCGCCCCGTCGCTGTCATCCGCCCCTCGCGTGCAATCAGAACACCGACAACGGCGTGAATCACGAGCCAGAGGAGAAATGAGCCCTGCTGCCCCGCCCAGAATGCGGAGAGCTTGTAGAGCAGCGGCAGACTGATGGAGGAGTAACTGATAACGTAGGTGTAGCTGAAATCATCGTTCAGAATAATGACGAAGAGGAACGCCGCTGCACCAAGCGATGCGAGCCCTGCTAGGGCTGCACAGATCCGTCCTTCGGTTGTTTTTCCCTGCGTCTCACAGAACACTGCAGCAAGGGCAAAGAACAGAACCGCACCCAAGAATAACGTTCCGATCATACCTGAACCTTTCCTTTTTCCGCCTCATATTTCGACGGGCATTTGATGAGCAGCTTGTCCGCTGCGAACGCATCGCCCGTATATTTCCCAATCGCGACAACGTGGTACGCTTCATCAAAGTTATCGGGCTTTACACCCTTGTATCGGACGAGCATCGTCTCGCCCGTCTCCTCATCGGAGATGGAGAACACGAACATATTGTTCTCCATGTGCGGCTCGACAGTGTCGTCGGGCAGCCCCTTGACCTGCACATTCCGCTCGGAGGTACGCGCCTCTGCAACACTGACGTAGGGGGTCACGGAGTCCGCAAAGAAGTACCCCGCATATCCGATAAATCCAAGAATCAGTACGACGAAGAAGTATTTACGCATGACGATCCCCCCGTTTCATCAGCCAAACATACATAAGTGTCACATCGACAAGCGATAATATGAGCGTTCCGAGCATCACCGCATCCATATCGAGGCGCCCCGCCCCGTTGAGCACGGGCGACGGATGCAGCGAGAAAAACATGCGCGGCAGGATAAAGACAAGGAACGGAACCGCAATAAAGGAAAAGAGTGCGTAAACCGCCGACGACGAGGCGCGTGCACGCTCGTCCCGCATCGTCATACGGAGCGTCACATAGGCCCCATAGATGAGGAACAGAACAAAGATTGTCGTCTGCCGCGGATCCCAGTTCCAATACGCGCCCCATGTGAGCTTTGAGAAGATTGCCCCGCTCCCCGTGGCGAGAAGCGTGAAGACCAATCCGAGCACAGCAGACCGCGCACTTTTTGTATCATAGCGAAGATTACGTGTTTTCAAATAACGTGCGCCCCAGTAGGCGGCGCAGAAGAATGCGATGACCGAAACCCAAGCACATGGGATGTGGAAGAAAGCAATGCGAACATAGTCACCCAGCCCCTCAGCAGGAGGGACGACGAAGAACACGGCGTAGAGCACAGCCAATGTCAGAGCGGCAATCACCCCGGCAAGCATGAGACCCCCATCTCTAACTCTCAATCCAGAGAGAATCAAACAACATCGACGCACCCACGGTGAGTGCCATATCATAGATCAGCATACCACCCAAGAGCGCCGGCTCTCCCCCACCCGCCGACAGAGAGATCGCAGGCAAGAGAATCGGAAGCATGGACGGGAGCAGCAGGACAGGAACGAGGCCCCCGCGTACACTCGCATTTGCGGCGACCGCCGCGAGCAGCGTATCCGCCGCCGCCATGCCCCATAGCCCTAAAAACAATGTGCCGACGAAGCAGGCATTGAGGACAAGCGGTGCATCCATCAGAATGATAACGAGCGGAAGAACGAATGCGGAAAGTACGACAAGCGTAATGAAATGCGCCGCCATCTTGCCGAAGAGAACCGCCTGTGCCGGAACGTAGATCCACAGAAAGAGCAGCGTCCCCGCTGCAGCCTCCTCCGCAAAGAGCCGCTCGCCCTGCAATGTTGCCGCAAAGAAGATCACGATCCAGAGGAGTGCCGACGCAAGGCGGACATCCATCGTCCCCCACGCGAGCGACATACTCAGAAAGGCAATCACCGTCAGTGCGAACATCCCCATCGTCACATAGCCGGCGCGGAGACGGATGCCGTCGAGGAGTTCTTTACGGGCGACATTGAGTGTCGCTCGTAAGATCGAAGCACGCATCCGCCGCCTTCCTTTCCTCCGGTTCATTCGTCGCCCACAGGATGAGCCGCCCCCTCTTTGCCGCTGCGCGCGTTTCATTGAGGAGCAACGCACGTCCATGTTCGTCGAGGGCAAGGCCCGGTTCATCGAGCAGCCACACCTCGGCATCCACACCGAGAACGACGGCGAGCCGTACACGCTGGCGCATCCCTGTCGAGAGCTGCCCCGTCATGCGCGTCAGAACCTCTGCGGGCAGTCCAACACGCGCGAGCAGTTCCTGCAAATACGCCTCCTCACATGAAACCCCGCGTGCGGAGAGTAGGAATGCGAGATTCTCACGTACTGTGAGGCGCGTATAGAGCTCCATCTCCGGTGTCGCCATCGCGAGCAGTCTGCGATAGTCCGCGCCATGGATCGATATGCCGTCCAAAAAGGTCTCAACTGTCCCGGATGTCGGGAGCATGAGCCGTGCCGCGAGACGCAGAAGCGTCGACTTTCCGCTCCCGTTCGCCCCTGCGATGGCAGTCACACTGCCGCCATGAAAGGATTGCGTCAGTTGATGCAAGACTTCACGCCCTTCAAACATTTGACTGACATCGTTCAAACGAATTTCAACCATGAGCTATCCCTTCCATAACTTTTGTTTATTTTACCACGGGTATAAAAGAAAAATGAAATACATATTTTATATTAGTCTTTTCTATAGCTGTAAGCTATTTCAAAGTTGAATATTGTTCATGTCGACTGATAATTAGGCATGTAAGAAGCGATCGGAACTTCATCGTGAAATTCCGACCGCTTCTTCATTATTTTTTCAGCATATATAAAATTTATCACCGATCAGTGATGTTTGTCACAGTTAGTTTTGTATGACACCAAAAACAGCTGACATAGGAATCGTCTCCAAACGTGCATCAATCGCGGCAACTTCCTCAGACGTGAGTGCAATGTCCGCAGCCCCCACATTCTCTATGAGGCGTACGCGTTTGCGTGTCCCCGGAATCGCCACAATGTACGGCTTCTTACAGAGCATCCATGCGAGCGCAATCTGTCCGCATGTCGCCCCTCTCTCCTCTGCGATGTTTTGGAGAAGCGTAAGCAGCTGACCGTTTTCCTCCATGGCCGCCGCACTGAATTGAGGCATCCGCGCACGCATATCTCCGGCTGCAAACACAGAGTTTTTATCATACGCACCCGTAAGCACGCCGTTCGCAAACGGAGAGAACGCGACAAAGCCAATGTTCCGTTCCTCAAGCACAGGAAAGAGCGATTCATTTGCACGCGCCATCATGGAGTAGCGATTCTGCACTGCCGTGAGCGGACAGACAGCGTGTGCACGGCGAATGTCCTCCTCCGTCGCCTCAGAGATCCCCCAGTGACGAATCTTTCCTGTCTGCATGAGCTCTCCCATCACCCCCGCGACCTCCTCGACAGGGATCTGCGGGTCAACGCGGTGTTGATAGTAGAGATCGATATAGTCCGTGCCAAGTCTCCGCAGTGACGCGTCCACAGATGCATGGATGGTTTCGGGACGCGCATCGGGAACAATCGGACTTTTCCCCTGCTTCAACAGGCTCATGTCGAAGTGAATGCCGAACTTCGTCGCTAGGACAACCTTGTCGCGATAGGGCGCAAGTGCCGCCCCAACGAGTTTTTCATTGTCATGCGGATCATCGGGGGTTCCGTACACCTCCGCCGTATCGAAGAGCGTCACGCCCATATCCACGGCAGCGGCAATCAGTTCACGCATCGCCTTCTTGTCGGCTGGCACACCGTAGCTCTGACTCATGCCCATGCAGCCAAGCCCAACCGACGAAACGGTGAGATTTCCAAGTTTGCGGCAGTTCATAATCCGTCCTTTCCAAAGTATCTATGAAGCACACTGCATATGCGGCAAATCACATCTCACTCAGGATGATTCGTCCGCTCCCTGCGAGTTCATACCGTCCAAGCCCCGCCGGTAAAAAGACACTCTCACCTTTTCGGAGCGGCAGAACATTCTCCCCCGCAGAGAGCGTCACCGCTCCGTCGACCACCGTGAAGGACTGAAAGGATTCCTCCCCGACACGAAGCTGTGCCGGATCCTCGACAACAATCTCATATACCGTAAAATATGAACAGGAGGCGAGCTGGCGCACCTGCATTCCTGCGAACACATCCATCGGTCGCGCCATCGTAAAATGCTCCTGCGGCGGTGTGAGGCGTGTCACATCGACCGCCTTGTCGATGTGCAGTGCGCGGGGCAAGCCATCCGTTCCGACACGTCCATAGTCATAGATGCGATACGTTGTATTGGAACTCTGCTGAATCTCACAAATAACGATTCCCTTACCGATGGCATGGAGGGTTCCGGCAGGGATGAAGAACACATCCCCCTTTTTTACGGGAACACGGTTTACCACATCGAGCAGAGTGTCGTCTGCAATCCGCCGAGCAAACTCCTCCCGCGTGATCGGTGCGCGAAAACCGTAGAGAAGGCACGCCCCCTCCTCTGCATCGACAATGTACCACATCTCCGTCTTGCCATACTCGCCTTCGACGCGCATGGCATAGGCATCATCCGGATGCACCTGCACAGAGAGACTATCCTTCGCGTCGATCAGTTTGATCAGCAATGGAAAATAGGGAAAGTGCTCCGCACGGCGACCAAGAGCTTCCGGTGTGCCCTCCAACCACGCCGCAAGGGTCTGCCCCGCCGCCGAACCGTTTGCGATGATACACGGTCCGTCTCTGTGACACGAGAGTTCCCAGCTCTCCGCAATTGTCGGAAGCGTCGTCTCTTTCCCATACTCCTGCTTCAGCTTCGTCCCGCCCCAGATATAATCCTTAAGCACCGGCATCAGTTTCATCGGATAACGCATAGTTCCTCCCTACAGCGATGGATGATATTTCTTTTATAGATTATATCATGTCATATGGGTTTTCAAGTATTTTTGAACGAATGAATGCACAATAAAAATCCCCCGATCGGCAATATGTACACACACCGATCAGAGGATTTTTAGGGGCTCAAACTGTAACAGCAGCATCGAAACTTCCGCCGGAAATCCCTGCAGTAGTTCTTGTACCGCTCCCTCATACAGAATCATCGGTTCTTACAGTCATACGACAAACAGCGATACAAGAAGGCGCACTGCTTTCGCATAGTACAGGCAGAAAGATTGTCAATCGACAGGTAAAACAGCTCCCGTACTCCGAGCAATCCTTCGTCACCAGAACAAGCCGGCTCTGTTATGCTTTTCCGTATTGTTTTGCAATCTCTTCCTGCAAGGCACGAATTGCAGGGTCATCCAAGTAATTTTGGATTGTTATGATGCGCTTGCCCTGCACTGCCATTCCTACACGATCTGCCAATTTTTCATGAACAACGATGACATCTGCCTCCGGCGGAATCTTTTCGATAGCAAAATGCTCGACATGAAGGTCAAGTCCGGCTTTTGAGAGTGCTCGGCGCATCGTACTCGCACCCATCGCGCTGCTCCCCATGCCTGCATCGCACGCAAATGCGATAAACGAATACCTTGTATCTTTGGCAGTTGCACTTCCCATCGTCTTTTGCAGGAAATCCAGCCCCTCTGCCTTCATCTGAGCAGACTGAGCTGCCGATGCGCTAAGAACATCCTCATCCTCTTTATTGGACAGCTTAAGGATAACGCTGGTAATAAGGAAGCTGACAAGTGTCGCAACTGTAACGCCCGCAATCACACCGATAAAATTCCCCTTCGGCGTCAATGCAAGATACGCAAAGATAGATCCGGGGGAGGGTCCCGCGACCAATCCCGCATCAAAGAACTGGAACGTCATAATGCCGCAAGCTGCGCCACCGATCATGGCGAGAATCGTGATCGGCTTCATCAGCACATAGGGGAAGTACATCTCGTGAATACCGCCGAGAAAGTGGATGATGATCGCGCCCGGTGCTGTACTCTTCGACGCCCCCTTTCCAAAGACGGCATAGGCGAGAAGAAGTCCGAGCCCCGCACCAGGATTCGAGGCAAGCATGAAATAAATGGACTTGCCGCTCTCTGCGGCATGCTGCATACCGAGCGGATAGTACACCCCCTGATCGATGACGTTGTTAAGAAAGAGTACCTTTGCCGGCTCATTGACAAGCGACAGGAGCGGGAGAATCCCCGTGCTGACAAGGGCTTGAATCGCAGCACTGATGAGAGCGTTTGCCTCCTGTACCGCAGGACCAATGATGGTGTTGGACAAAAGGCACAGGACAAATCCGAGAATGCCGAGTGAGAAGTTGTTAATCAGCATTTCAAAGCCTGTCGGAATGTGCTTCTCCAAAACACCATCCACGCGCTTCACGACCCATGCACTAAGTGGCCCCATAATCATTGCGCCGAGGAACATCGGGATCTCAGCACCGACAATCAGACCAATCGTACCGATGGTACCTGCGATCCCGCCACGCACATCATAGATAAGTTTTCCTCCGGCATACGCCAACAGAAGTGGCAACAACATACTGACCATTGGTCCGACGAGAGTTGCAAACTTCTCATTCGGCATCCAACCGGTCGGAATAAACAATGCAGTGATGAAGCCCCATGCAATGAATGCCCCCATATTTGGAATCACCATTGCCGTCAGGAAGCCTCCGAACGCTTGGACCTTTGCCCGAAAATTGGATTTCATCTCCGATTCTCCTTTCATCTCACGTTTCTATTCCAGATTTGCGTGATACTGCCACAGCTCTTTTCCCACCATATGACGACGCTGTGCAATCAGACAGGCAACTGTATCCCCCCAGAGAAAAAGCGTCTGTTCAAACAGACTGGACATCGGCTGCTGTGAGCGGATCTCATCTGCGAGATACAGCTTTGTCTGCACAGGGATACGTACCATGAGATCGGTGATAGGCGCAAGCGGGCTGTTCGGATTCGAGCCAATGTGAATGATCGTTCCACCGAGCGACTTTGCTTTCTGCGCAATGCCGACGGGAATAATTGAGGAACCGCTGCCCGAACCGACGATGAGGACATCCTCCTCCGACATCGCAGGTTCGGTGATATCCCCTACGATGTGGATGTCAATGCCGAAGTGGCACATACGCTTTGCGAATGCCTCGAGCGACAGTTTCACACGACCGATGCCGACACAGAAAACCTTGCGCGCACCCGTAATGCGCTCGATGAATTCCTCCGTCTGCCGTTCTTCAATGCGGGAAAGCGCTGTACGGCATTCCTCCAAAACAAGAGCGGATGCTTCTGCATAATTCATCATTCTCTCCTCCCTCTGCTCACACAGACATGAGCAATTCTCTGAGTACACGGCAGTTCTCCGCATAACTGTATCCCTTGCGAAATACGCTCCCACTGCCCCCAACCAGCACATCCGCACCGGCTTTCACAAAGTCCGGAATCACATCGAACGATATTCTGCCATCAATCACAATACGTGCTTTGCTCTCATGCGCATCCAGTTTGCAGCGGCAGTCACGAATCTTCTCTGCCGCATAGGAAACGCGCTCCTCTCCCGCAGTACCGGCATAGCCCGGATTGATGAGCATGAGCAGAACGTAGTCCAATTCCGGCGCAATGTAGTCAAGAACATTGAGCGGTGTGGCTGGATTCAGTGCAACGCCTGCCTTGATTCCGGCGCCGCGAATAATTTGCAGCATCTTTTCGATATGACGCTCTGTCTCAACGTGAAAAACAATGCTCTCAACGCCGATGTCGATAAGCTCGTGAATGAAGAACTCATTCATCAGTGTCATGACGTGAACATCAAACGCCAACTTTGTACGTGGACGAAGCTGCCGAATGATATCCAACCCGATCGGCATACTTGGACTAAAATGAGGTTCGACAAAGTCCACATGAAGCGTAGTGATTCCAGCCTCCTCCAAGGTTCGTACCTCGCGCTCCAGATTACACAGGTCGGCGCAGATCAGCGATGGTGCTATGGTGATCTCTCTTTTTTTCAGCATCTTACATCTCCAATTTTAAGCAATTATATAATTGTCCTTTCTTGTTTTTACAGTTTATTCTATTTCGCTATTTTTGTCAATTAAAAAGTTGTTTTTTATTGTCTTTTATTTTATACTAGTTGTCGTTTCTGGGTTTTAGAAAAGAATGGTATCCTTTGAAAATATTTGCTACAATAGATGTAATGAATAACAGGAGGCATATATGGCACGTTTTTTAACAGAAGAACGACGCAATAAAATTGCAGAGAGCATTGTCACGAACGGCAGTATCAAGGTCAGTGATCTGATGGAGCAGTTCTCCGTATCCAAGGAAACAATACGAAAGGATCTGATCTATCTCGAACAGTTCGGCATCATCAAGAAAAGCCACGGCGGTGCACTCTCCGTATTGGAGCGTATGGAACGACCTCTGAAAGACCGTACAATGGAGGCGATGGAGCAAAAGCAGCTGATTGCTGAGTATGCGGCGACACTGATCGAGGACGATGCCGTTATCTTTATTGACTCCGGCAGCACAAATCTATGTTTGGCGAAGCTGCTGTACCTGCGAAAGAATTTAACCATTTTTACGAACTCCCTCAGTGTCGCAAATATGTTGGCAGAAAGCGAAAATCAAGTCCATATGTGTGGCGGTCTCCTAAGTGCGACAACAATGTCATTGGTTGGATTCGGCGCAACCTCATTTCTTGAAAAGGTTCACATGGACATTGCATTTCTCGGCTCGAGCGGCTTCCATGGACATAATGGTCCAACATCTATTGATTTCACAGATGCCGAGGTCAAAAAGACGGTCATCCGCAACACACGCACAAATATGGTTCTCGCCCACAGCGCGAAGGCTCGCTCGACAGCAGTTGTAGAGTACACCTCATGGAAGGATATTGACCTCCTAATTACGGATATGGGGCTGCGTGACAAAGAGGAACGAGCTCTTTCAAAGCGCGTCAAAATACATAAAGTCAACGAAGCATAGAGAATCATCATGAACATTGTAGAAATGGCAAATTACGTCACAGATGTATTTCCAGAAAACAAACCGTATTACAAAGAGCATATCAGGGACTATGGGACTGTGCTGGCTCACGTTTTTGCAATCGAGGCCATAACCATTCCAATAGAAAAGGATTTCAGTGTGGATTCAGAGAGTGAAACATTTCAGAAATATTGCAAGCTAATCCAATCTCTATGGGAAAATGGTGATGATGAAGTCAGAAATGTGATCGATGTAACCATCCTTGAAAGCATCTCTGATCATGAACAAATGTGGAAGTCTTTCGGCAGACATATCTCACAAGAATTCATTGACTATATCAACGATGAAGTACTGGGTGAAAATATTCTCATGAGCGGCATCCCACCTTTGATGAAAAATGAAAAAATATGACGTAAACGCACAAGAACAACAAAATGCCCCCGATCGATTAGAAACTTTGATCTAATCGATCGGGGGCATTACATTCAATATTACTTCTTCAATGCTGCATTCTTCTCAAGGATGAGGTTGAAGAGTTCCGTACCTGCGGGGACTTCCGTGAAATGCGTAATCGCCTCTTGGAGTCCATGCTCCTTTATATAGCTCTGCACCTCAACCGCCTCTGGATCATCCGCATAGTCGAAATGGAGGGCTGCAGCAATGACGGTTGCCAGTGCCTCTGGCTTTTTGCCGCGCTCCATGAGCTGCGCTGCCGGCGAGACGAGGCGATCCTTTGCGCCGAGCTTGCGCTTCGGTCCACGTGCGACGCGCGTCACAGCGTCGGAGAGGTGCGGATTCTTAAACCGCTCCTCTGCCGTGCGGATGTATGCTGCAAGCTGCTCACGATCAAAGCCGAATTTCTCAATGAGCAGTTCACTCGACTCTGCCCAGACGCGACGGACGAAGGAAACGATCGCCTCATCCTTCATTGCTGAGGCGATATCCTCAAGTCCTTTCAGATACGCCATATAGGCAATGGAGGCGTGCCCCGTGTTGACGGAGAAGAGCTTGCGCTCGATGTAGGCTTCGAGATTGTCCACCCACGTCAGCCCCTCGATCTGCGGCTCTGCGCCAACCACGCCCGTTCGGTCGACATCCCATTCGCAGAACGGCTCGACCTTCACGAGCAGGGGATCCTCGTTGTGCTGAATCGGTACGATGCGGTCAACGGCAGCGTCGGGGAATCCGATGCAGCGCGCGACCTTGTCCTTGACTGTATCGTCCAGATGTTCATAGACAAAGTTCTTGAGGACGGTCGAGCCGCCCACCATATTCTCACATGCAATGATGTTGAGCGGCGTCTCGTTCTTCTCAACGCGGCGTACAAGCCCCTTTGCGATGTTCGGCGCAATAAACTTCAAGATGTTTGGTCCGATGGCGGTGGTCACGATATCCGCCGTGACAAATGCATCCAGCAGTTCCTCGAGATTCACATTGCTGTTGATCGCCTTGACGTGCTCAACGTGAATGGTCTTCGGTACGCTTCCGACCACCTCGATATCATAGGAGCGGCGCGCGTTGATCTCATCAACCAGTGTCTCCGCAACATCGACAAATGTGACCTCATAGCCCGAACGCACGAGCAGTTCCCCGATAAAGCCGCGGCCGATGTTGCCGCCGCCGAAATGGATTGCCTGTTTCATCGAAATCTCCTTTCAGCTTTCCAGATTTATGATAAATGTCACGGGAAAATGGAGACTGCGATGCTCCTAAGCAAACCCTAGTGGAGTAAGCGGGAAAAGTGAGCGGTACGCCCCGTCGGATTTCTTTCGTTCAAGCGCAGCGCGTTTAAGAAGTCCGACGGTATTTGAGCGTACAAGCGCACGAACGCTTACGCAACTAAGTGTTTGCGTGGAGCATGCACGTCTGTATATTTTCTCAATCTGCCTTTGTAAAGACCTCGTAAAGCTCCTCGGCACTCTTAGTCTTGAAGAGCTCTGCGAGCTGCTCATCCGTGTAGTCGCCGACCATCGTCGCAATGTTCGCGAGGATGGCAAGGTGGTCGTTGCCGACACCCGCAATGCCGATGACGAGATGTGCTGTCTCATCGCCGAACTTAACCCCCTCGGGATACTGACAGACGACGATGCCTGTCTTCTTGATCGTGTCCTTGACCGCATTCTCGCCGTGCGGGATCGCGATGCCCTTGCCGATGTAGGTCGAGAGATCCTGCTCGCGGTTGAGCATCCCCTGCACATAGCCCTCGTCGACGTAGCCGCTCGCCACGAGCATCCTGCCCGCTGCCGTGACTGCATCCTCGCGGCTGACGCTCGGGAGACCGACCTTGACATTCTCCTTGAGCAGAACGCCCGCGCTGACGGTATCAGTCGCCTCGGCTTCCGCATCGGATGCCGGTGTACCTGCCTTGACAGACGCTTCTTTCAGACGCGCCGTGACAATCTCATAGACATTGTTCTGCGTAAAGTCGCGCACCCAGATGTGCTCTGCCTGCGGCGAGTCTGCAAGCGCACGTTCCGCGAGCTTTTCATGTGAGATGACGAGCTGTGCCTCAGCGGGAATTGCGCCGATGGCGCAGTTCGTGACGGAGATGTCCGTATAGCCGTCCTTCTTGAGCTTCTTGCGGAGTGCCGCCGCACCGAGTGCGGACGACCCCATGCCCGCGTCACAGGCGTAGACGATGACCTTCAGATCCTTGCCCGCAACCTTCTTCTCTGCGGGGAGCTCCTTACCGCGATTCTTCATGTCCGCCATGCTCTCGCGTGCCGCCTCAAGCGAATCCTCCTCGACATCCTTCGACATCTTGATAAAGACAGAGGCAACCGCGCAGGAAACCGCCGTCGCAACGGCGAACGCCGAGAGGTTTGCAAAGAGTGCCGAGCCGTTCGGCGTCATGGCGATGATCGCGAAGATCGAGCCCGGGGAGGACGGTGCAATCAGGCCGCCGCCGAGGAGTCCGAGCGTGAACACACCGGACATACCGCCTGCAATCGCCGCAACAATGAGGATCGGCTTCATGAGGATGTACGGGAAGTAGATTTCGTGAATACCACCGAGAACGTGAATGATCATTGCGCCGGGCGAGGACGACTTTGCCATCCCCTTACCGAAGAGCCAATAGGCAAGCAGAATGCCGAAACCGGGGCCCGGATTCGCCTCAAGCAGGAAGAACATGGACTTGCCGTATTCCTGTGCCTGCTGAATGCCGAGCGGACTGAGTACGCCGTGGTTGAGTGCGTTGTTGAGGAAGAGCACCTTTGCCGGCTCGATGATAATGGATGCGAGCGGCAGAAGCCCCATCGCAACAATTCCCTCCACACCGCTGCGCAGGATGTCATTCGCACCGCCGACCACGGGGCCGACGACGGCGTAGGCAATCATCGCAAGGATGCCGCCGAGAATGCCGAGCGAGAAGTTGTTGACCAGCATCTCAAAGCCGCCCGGAATGCTGTCGCGGATGGCATCGTCAAATTTCTTGATGATGCAGCCGCCCAGAGGTCCCATAATCATTGCACCGAGGAACATCGGGATGTCCGAGCCCGCGATGATGCCAGACGTGGCAATCGCCGCCATGACACCGCCGCGATGTCCATAGATTGCTGCGCCGCCGCTGTAGCCGATCAGCAGAGGAATCAGCCACTTGCTCATCGGACCGCCGACCTGCGCAAGGTATTCGTTCGGCATCCACCCCGTCGGGATGAACAGCGCCGTCAGAAAGCCCCACGCAATAAATGCGCCGATGTTCGGCATCACCATTCCGGACAGGAAGCGGCCAAACTTCTGCATGGCCTCCTGTGCACCTCCACCTTGTTTACCCATCATAATCCCCCTTCTAAAATAAAAAATTATCTACAAGAGCTCTTCCAATCTTTCACGAAAATGCTCTTCAAAAACGTATTCCAGTGTACGGCGCATCTCATCTGCGTCCCCATGTGCGAGGATATCCGTGAAGCTCGGCCGCTCCGCAATCTGCGCCGAGATCACCCCAAGGAGCTGCTTTGCCGCTGCCGTCTCTGTCGGAGCAAGCATAACGAGTGCCGTATGCACTGTGTCCGCCCCGTAGGGAAGCGGCTGGGCGAGACGAAGAACGCCGATCTGTGGTGTGCATAGCACAGATGCCTCTGTGTGAAGCAAAATCATCTGCGGCGCGACCCATGTGGGCGCGATTTCCTCACGTCGGAGAAGTGCTGCTGCAACATCCGCCGCACTCTCCGATACAAGGAGCTGCGCCGCCGCATCTGCCAGCTGCGGCAGTGTCTGCACCCGTACATCCACACGCAGTCGAAAGCCTGTAAGCAGCTCATAAATCGCACCGCTCAGACAATGAATCTCCGCCATCGCCTCGCTAAACCGCGGCTTTTCCTGCGTCTCAATAGCAGACCGCGGCACACAAGCGGCGAGTACAGTATCGATCCGCGCCCGATCGGATGCGGTCAGAAACGCACTCGCGACGACGACGGGCACGGGGAGCGGCGGGAGCGGAACGGTCGATACAACGAAGTCGACGGCGCGGCGTGTGATCTCCTGTGCCGTGAGTGCGAGGGAGGAGATCTCCCCCACCACGCGGATGCGATCGTAGGCACGGCGGATGCGGCTTGCGAGCAGACGGCTCGTCCCAAGTCCCGTAGGGCACGCGACGAGCACGCGCACAACGGGGCGATCCCCACCCGCCTCCGTCAGCGCTGCGCCGATATGAATGGCAATATACGCAGTCTCATCGGCGGGAAGCGGTGTTCCAACCTCCTCCTCCATCATACGCGTGGAGTACCGCGCGAGCTCCATGAGTTCCGGATGCTCCGCCTCCACCTCTACGAGCAGAGGATTGCGGATATCCATGTGGAGTTTCAGCCGATGCAGTGCCGGGGCGAGGTGATTCACCAGACCGGAGAGCAGTGTACGGCTTCTGATGAGGGGCGCACCGCTCTTTTCGGAGGCAAGACGCATAATCGACTGCGCGATCTGTACGAGGCGAAAGTTGTCCACCCGCCCTGCTCCTGCAGGGAGAGCCGTACCACGCGCACCGAGGAGGTGCATCGTGATGTAGCCGATCTCTGCCTCGGGGACGGAGAGAGCAAATGCTGCGCCCAACTGCGCCGCAATCATGCGCGCTGCCGCGAACTCCTCCGTGCGGCGCAGCTCTCCGAGCGTCCCCGCATCCATCACAATCGCATCGTGCTGCTGCATGCGCCGCACGGCGAGCGCGAGATGGACGACCAGCCCGACACGCGCGGTATCGGGAATATCCCGCCCGTGCGTCTCCTCGGCAACGATATCATCAATCGTCCGTATCTGTGCTCCGTCGACGAGACCGAGCAGAACCCGATCCGCCGCCGATGCCGCCCCCTCCGCA
The DNA here is from genome assembly GCF_000234095.1 of Centipeda infelix ATCC 43532. Classification (GTDB taxonomy): domain Bacteria; phylum Bacillota; class Negativicutes; order Selenomonadales; family Selenomonadaceae; genus Centipeda; species Centipeda infelix. The sequence goes on along the minus strand of NZ_JH376797.1, from coordinate 77,249 downwards.
CCGTCGTCGGCGACGAGCGCGAGCAGATCCACTTCATCCACATGATCGTGGATGATGCGAACGAGTGCACTGCGGATGTCCCGCTCCGCCCCCTCGACGTAAACCCCAAGTCCCGGACGGCGTACGAGCGTGATTCCCTGCTCCGCCAGAAATGGCTGAAGCCGATCGAGGTCGTGACTGACGGTACTGTCCGTCACGTCCAGAATGCGTGCCAGAGCAAAGAGTTTGAGCGGCTCATCCGCCATGAGGAGACGCGTCACGAGAATCGAACGCCGCTGATCGGGGGTCAGTTCCCCGCGTACATTTGTCTTGGAGATCTGCGTCCTTAGCCGCGTCAGATCTGCCTTATCCCCCGTCAGCATAAAGCCCGCGCCCGTGCGCCTGAGAAGTGTGATGCCGTACGGCATCAGTGCCATCTCAAGCCCGTGCATCTCACGAGTAATGGTGCGTGCGCTGACATCGAGGGCAGAGGCGATGCGCTCGGCGGGTACATAGCCGTCTGCGGTGAGGAGCACGGACAGAATCGCCCGCATACGCGCTGTCAGTTCCATCTGTCCGCCTCCTTTCGACCGTTGACATTTTTATTATAACGAATGGCATTCATACTTGCAACGAAAAGACCTTGCCCTTTGTCATGAAGGGCTGTAGACAAATAAAAAGAACCAATACACGACAAAACAGTCGTATATCGGCTCTGCAATCAATCAAAATCCAACCCGGCTACGGCGTTCAGATAAAGGTCACTGTACTTCCCTGCCGCCGCCTGATACGCGCCGCGACAGGCAATCATGGCAGCGTTGTCCGTGCAGAGACGCGGCGGCGGATAAAGATAGCGGATGCCCTCCGCCGCTGCCGTCTCACGCAGACGTGTCTCAAGGGACTTATTCGCCGCAACACCGCCTGCAAGGACAAGGGTATCGCGCCCCGCTTCGTGAATCGCCTCAAACGCCTTGTGCACAAGCACCTCGACAACGGCGGACTGGAACGAGGCGGCGATGTCCGCCTTGTTCAGTTCATGCCCCTTCATCTGCTCGCTGTTGATGTAGTTCAGCACGGCGGATTTCAGCCCGCTGAAGCTGAATTCGTAGTTTCCCTCCTGTGCAAGTGCACGCGGGAAGTCGATCGCGGTGGGATCACCCTCACGAGCGAGCTTGTCGATCTCGGGGCCGCCCGGATACGGCAGCCCCATCACACGCGCCACCTTGTCAAATGCCTCGCCCGCCGCATCGTCGCGCGTCCTGCCCATCTGGCGAAACGTCTCGTAATCCGCGAGATCGACGAGTGCGGTATGGCCACCCGAGACGACGAGCGACATAAAGGGCGGTCTGAGATCCTCGGCCGCAAGGAAGTTCGCAAAGATGTGCCCCTCCAGATGATTGACCCCGATGAGCGGCACACCGAGGGAGAACGCGAGCGATTTCGCCGCCGATACACCGACGAGAAGAGCACCGACCAGCCCCGGTCCATAGGTGACGGCGATCTGGTCGATCTCTGCGAGCTCCGTCCCCGCCTCCGCAAGTGCCTGCTCGATGACGGGCAGGATGCTCAAAATGTGGTTGCGCGACGCGATCTCGGGCACGACACCGCCGTATTTCTGATGGATCGGAATCTGCGTCGCGATCACACACGAGAGGAGTTCACGCTTCCCGCGCAGCACCGCCGCCGAGGTCTCGTCGCAGCTCGTCTCAATCCCGAGCGTCAGTTTTTCCTGCACATCTTTCATTTGCAAATTCCTTCAATTTCGTATGCCACATCAGGATCGCGTCCTCGTCATTGTCCTGATAGTATTTCTTGCGCACGCCGATTGCTGCAAAGCCGAGCCCCTCATAGAGACGCAGCGCAGGCGTATTCGACGGACGCACTTCAAGCGTCATGCGCTCCGCACCGCGCGCAGCCGCCGCACACATGAGCCGTGTCATGAGATCTTTCCCAAGCCCTCTGCCCCGCTGCGCGGAGGTCAGCGCGATATTCGTCACCTGCGCCTCCTCGAACGAGATCCAGCAGCCGCCAAAGCCAATGATTTCCGCATCCTCGAGCGCAACGATATAGCAGGCAAAGTCATTCGATGCCTCGCGCCAGAAATCCTCACGCGACCACGGTGTCGGGAAACTCTCACGCTCGACGGCAGCCACGCCCTCTGCGTCCTCCGGCAGCAGTGTACGAAAGTGAATCACTGCGCCGCCTCCGTACCGTGCCGCTTCTCCCACAGCACCTCCGCCTCACTGCGGCGCAGATAGAGCGGTGCAGCAGTCACGGGATCGTCCATCTCCCCGCGTGCAAGCCGCGTGAGTGCCGCGAGCCCTACACACGCCGCACGCGGCATCCGTGCATGAATCGGAGCAAGGCGCACATTTGCCGGAAGTGCGAGCGTCGTTTTCTTCTGCATGGCATCGCCGAGCAAAATCACAGGCTGCTCTGCGTTATCCAATCCCGCGATGACCTCCGTCAGAGGAAGAATCGCAAGGGAACGAATCTCTTGCAATATCAGCGCATCGCCATCCGCACGCCACGCAAATTCCTGCGCATAGACATTTCCTTTCTGCGCGTCCATCATAGGAACGAGGCGCACACCCTCACAGATATAGTGATGGGCAAGCGCCTCGAGTGTCGGTACTGCGATGAGAGGGATGTGCAGGGCATACGCCATCATCTTTGCCGACGCAAGTCCGATGCGCAGCCCCGTGAACGAGCCGGGGCCGATGCTGACGGCGATTCCCTCGAGTTCAGATTTTTCCACACGCGCCATACGGAGTGCCGTCTCGATGTGCGGCATCAACGTCTCCGAGTGCGTCAGTGCTCCCTGCATGCTGATCTCTGCCGCAACGCGCTCCGCCGACAGAACGGCAACGCTCGAGACCTGCGAGGAGGTATCAATGCTCAGGATTGACAATATCGCTCAACTCCTCCAAGAGAGCCGTACTCAACTCCCCTTCGGCGGCAAAGGTGAACTGCCGCTCCTCCCCGTCCAGTGCCGCGATGTTTACCTGCACGCGATCCTCAGGCATCGCATCGGGAAATTTCTCCGCCCACTCGATCAGAACAATGCCCTCCGTCGCCTCAACGTACTCATAGAAGCCGATGTCTTCCAGTTCCTCCTCGGATTCGATTCGATAGAGGTCAAAATGCACAATGGGACATGCCGCCTCATAGATGTTCATGAGGTTGAACGTCGGGCTCGTCACGTCGCTCTCCACCCCGAGCGTCCGCGCAAGCGCACGCACAAAGAGCGTCTTGCCCACCCCAAGTTCTCCATCGAGGCAGATCACCGTCCCCTCGCGGATGATTTTACCGATTGTTCCCGCTAAATGCGCAGTCTCTTCGGGAGAGTGCGTGATACAGGTGAGCATATTCTGACCCCTTATGAATAAAAGAAATAGAAACTTTTGATACATTATAACATGAGACGCGATTTTCCGCAAAGAAAAAGCGGAGCGGAGAGATGTCCTCCCCGTCCGCTTACTGCGGGAATCGTACTGTCATGTGCCCGCCCGGCACATCGATCTCGCGTACAACCGCACGCAGTGCGGGAATGAGAATCTCACGCCCATCCTCACTGCGCACGGCATAGACATCGTTGCTGCCCGTACGGAGAACATTCTCGACCGTGCCAAGTTCATTGTCCTCCTCATCGTACACCGTCAGCCCCACGATGTCAAAGACGTAGTACTCGCCCTCATCGAGCGGTGCCGCCTCTGCTCGCGCAACGGTGAGATGCCGCCCCGTAAGTTTTTGCGCGTCCTCGCGGACAGCATACTCACGGAAACGCATGAGGAAGTTCTTCCCCTGCGGCTTGACGCTCTCGATGTGCAGCAGCTCATCGCCGACCATAACCTCGCGCAGCGCAGCAAAACGCTCGGGAAAGTCCGTCAGCGGGATAACGCGCAGCTCGCCGCGAATCCCATGCGCCGCACCGACGCGTCCAATGACGATGCGCTCATTGCTCGCATCAGGAACGGATGGCGACAATCTTGTCATCCTCCACCAGAATCTCGACGTTCATGAGCTCGCGCATATCGTCGCCGACCTTCGCCTTGACCAGACGCTCAAGCGTGCCCTGCACGATTTCCGCACCCTCGACGAACTTCTGCAGCTCTTCGCGATGTGCCGTCGTCTCCTCGATGTAGTCGAGACGACGCTGACGCTCCTGACGGATCGCGTTGATGTGCTGAATCGCCTGCGGCGTCAGCTCGCCCTGCTCCGCCTCCTGCATGACGCGCTTCTCCTGGATGCCGAGCTGCTGCACCTCGAGCTCCGCACGGCTGAGACCTTCCTCCATCTCCTTGAGCATCTTCGCACGCAGCTTCTCCGTCAGCTTTGCCTTGACGGTGACAGGCACCTTCATTGTGATTGTATCCACTCTGTATTTCTCCTATTGCAACAAATATGCAAAAACGGCGACCGTCCGAGACGCACGCCGTTTGCACATCAGCCGATCTCGACCGTTGCCCTCTTATTCTCCTTCGTCGCGGCAGCCTTGACAACACTGCGCAGCGCTTTTGCGATGCGCCCCTGCTTGCCGATGACCTTACCCATGTCATCCTCTGCCACACGAAGTCTCAATATGATCTCCTGATCATCCTGCGTTTCGTCAACGACGACAGCTTCCGGATGATCGACCAAGGATTTTGCGATAACCTCGACTATCTCTTTCACGCCGGTCGTCTCTCCTCATCGCAATACGCACGCCGCGAGAGTTCACCGAGATGGTGAAGTCCCCCGCGCACGCACTGTATTTGTCAGTCCTTCTGACGCTTTGCCTCGGCGAATTTCGCCATCGTACCGTTCTTGCTCAGGAGGTTCCTGACCGTGTCGGTCGGCTGTGCGCCCTTCTTCATCCAGTCGATTGCCTTCTCCTCGTCAATGCTGACGACAGCGGGCTGCTTCGACGGATCGTAGTTTCCAAGGATCTCGATGAATCGACCGTCACGCGGTGCACGCGAGTCGGCGACCACAATGCGATAAAAGGGATTCTTCTTCGCACCCATGCGGTTCAAACGAATCTTGACTGCCATAATTTCACCACCTTTCGTTGTGTGAGATTCATTGTGTATTATTTGAAGAATGGCATCTTCGGAAGCCCCATGCCGCCGAGTGACGGCATGGAGGGCATTCCGCCCTTGCCCTTCATCTTCTTCATTTTCTTCATCATCTTGCGCATCTCGCCAAACTGCTTGAGCAGCTTATTGACATCCTGCACGCGTGTTCCGCTGCCCGCAGCGATGCGCTTGCGGCGGCTGCCGTTGATGATCGTGATATCCGCACGCTCCTTCGGTGTCATCGCACGGATGATTGCCTCAAGCTGGCGCATCTCCTTGCCGTCGAGGTCAAACTCCTGATCGCCGAGCTTCTTCTTGAGATTGCCCATCCCCGGAATCATGCCGAGGATGCTATTCAGCGATCCGAGCTTCTTCACCTGCTGCAGCTGATCGAGGAAGTCGTCGAGCGTGAAGTCGTTCTTGCGGAGCTTCGCCTCCATCTTCTTCGCGTTTTCGAGGTCGAAGTTCTCCTGTGCCTTCTCCACGAGGGAGAGCACATCGCCCATGCCGAGGATGCGCGATGCCATGCGGTCGGGGTGGAACACCTCGAGCGGTTCGAGCTTCTCGCCCATGCCGACGAACTTCACGGGACAGCCCGTGACCGCCTTGATCGAAAGTGCGGCACCGCCGCGTGCGTCGCCGTCGAGCTTCGTCATGATGACGCCATCCAGCCCGAGCGACTCGTCAAAAGACTGCGCGACGTTGACGGCTTCCTGTCCCGTCATGGCATCCACAACGAGCAGGATCTCATGCGGCTTTACCGCAGCCTTGATATCGCGCAGCTCCTGCATGAGCGTTTCGTCGATCTGCAAACGTCCCGCAGTGTCGATGATGACGACATCGTTCGCGTGCGATGCCGAATGACCGATCGCGGCGCGTGCAATGGCGACGGCATCCTCCTGCCCCTGCGAGAACACGGGCACTTCGACCTTTTCACCGATGACTTCGAGCTGCTTGATCGCAGCGGGACGATAGATGTCGTCCGCGACGAGCAGCGGGCGTTTGCCCTGCTTCTTGAGCATGAGCGCGAGCTTGCCCGCCGATGTGGTCTTACCCGAGCCTTGGAGGCCGACGAGCATGATGACGGTCGGCGGGTTCGGACTGATGTTGAGACGGCTCTCCGTCCCGCCCATCAGCGCGGTCAGTTCCTCGTCAACGATCTTGATGACCGCCTGTGCCGCCGTGAGTGTGTCGAGCACCTCCTGCCCGACGGCACGCTCCTTCACGCGTTTGACGAAGTCCTTGACGACCTTGAAGTTGACATCTGCTTCGAGGAGTGCCATCCGCACCTCGCGCATGGCATCGTTCACATCGTCCTCGGTCAGCTTGCCATGTCCGCGCAGCTTCTTGAAGATCCCCTGCAAACGATCGGACAGATTCTCAAAGATCATTCTCCCACCTCCTTCGTATCGTCCTGTGATGTGTATTGTTCCAGTTCGTCCGCGATGCGCCGCACATCAACGCACGCAATCGGTTCTCTGAGTGCACGCAGCTCCGCACAGATCGCAGTAAGTGCGTGCTCCTGCGCCTGTTGACGCGCGAGGAGTCCGAGTGTCTCCTCCATCTCCGTGAGCGCACGCTCTGCGCGGCGGATATTGTCATGCGCCGCCTGCCGCGTGATGCCCAGCTCCTCGCCGATCTCCGCGAGGGAAAAGTCCTCCGCGATGTGCAGACGCAGACACTCGCGCTGCTTTCCCGTAAGAAGCCCGCCGTACAGGTCATACAGTCTTGCGAGCTCATAAAGTCGCTCCATGCACATCACCTGTTTCTAAACACTGTTGGAATTATAGCGGCAAACGAAAAGCCTGTCAAGTATTTTTCTTGACAGGCTAAGTTATATGCGTCTACGTTCCTTTTTGAATGCACTACACCAAACGCAGATGTGTTCTCTTTGGGGACGGATGGTGAAACGGAATCCAGGAAAGCGGTGTAGATGCCACTGTCTCCCCCTCTATTGTGAGCGATATCGTAATCGCAATCAGATCATGCCCTGTCACATCTGTCAAGAGAAATGCATATGCATTTTGGAGGTCGGTTGAAAATGCAAGCAAATTACATTCTTCCAAAAACCTGACATAAGCAAACAGAACGCTTAAATCGTCCACCATGCCGCCGTCTGCCATGCCGACACACAAAGCATGAAACGCCTTGACCGGCTTTTGAATAAAAAAGGTCTTCGTATCGGTTGCTTCATTGACAAGCGGCATGCCCTCAAGCTTCATGAAGCCTTCCATAACAGGAAGATAGAATGCCACAGCCCGATCGCCATCGGTCTGCTCCCAGATTTCTGCCATAAAGGGAATTCCGTTCTTCGTTGTGCCATAGGAATACCCCATATTCTCAGGCGAAATGTTTTCCTGCGAAAAGTTGTATGTGATGAACGGATGATTTGTTTGATAAAATCCCGGTACTGCTGTCACAGCTTCAGATGTATCATTGGTGCATATTGTTCCAACATCCTGAAATACATCTGCAAATGCGTGAAAATTTTTCTTTTCACCTCTATCAATAATTGCAAATGCTATTGTCTGAAAGTATTTATGATATCCTTCATTCATAAGAATATCATAAAAATACTTTGCAACGTTATGTGGATCGTGTCCAAATGCCCCGCATCCCCATGCGCCAAGAACGAGAGACGAATACCCATGCGCTGCGGCAACGGCAAACATTTTCCTTAGCCTCGATTTCATTACACGGGACAGCACAGCGGGAGAAACCTCCCGCGCCGCACCGTTGCGGTTCGGCGCAGGAATCGTAATGACAGAGGTCAGAAACGGCTCATCCAAAAAATCATCATGAAGATCCCGAAAGACGCATACATGGGGTGATAGTATCATGTAGTCGGAATCACAGGCATTTTTTCGACGATTGTTATAGTCATACATCTCGTATGCCACATCGCCGCCTATGGAATGATAGAGCGTACTCTCTCTGCACAAACATTCTTCCTGTGCATTTGCGCCGTTTCGAAACCCGCCGCCGGGTACGTGTGCATTGGCGAAATTCATTACGAGGACGTTCTCCATTCCCTCGGCACAGGCAAAAGAATCTGCATCCAAGATGTAGATATCGGGCGTATCTGATATCGAGCAGCAACTTTTTACAACTTCTCCACAGCGTTTTGCCTCCTTGGCATCTATGAGAATTGCTGTGCTACAGTTCTCTTTGGGAAGAACTATTGTTTTTCCATCCTTTTGATACCTGCCTCGATGCGTAACCTGTATGGTTTCTTCCGCGATTCGCCTGCGTTCCTGCCGAGACATCGCAGCCCCTCCTTTTTCATCTCATTGCATGGAGGTCTCCCCGACCCACTTCCAATCTTCAATTTGCTGCTCCAATGGTCGATTCCTTATCCCAAGACCGCCGCAATGTGCCAGCGGGTATATCACCCCGCCCCCATACACAGGATCCGCGTTGATCTGTGGATGTTCTTCGATGTATTTCATATAGCCCTTATATGGTATTCTGGATCCTTTTACAAGTGCCTTATAAACACATTCAAAGCTCATACGTCCCAAGCACAAAATATTCTTTGGCTGCAATATGGTACATAACTCCCGAAAACGCTCCCTGTCCTTATTCATGACCTCCTTCTTCATACCCCTGCTGCTTTCTTTACGCCGATAGCCCAAGCAAAAATTCGTAAAGAAAAGCTCATCGTACTGCTGTTGTGCAATTTCATAACCCAAATGACGAAAGAGTTCAATCAAGTTTTTATCCGTTTGAAACCCACTGTCCATTTTCTTTTCGTCACTGATATACGGTAAGTCTTTTCCGCTGATAATCTCTCTGATCCGATCTTGAAACGTCTTCGGTACAGAATATGGGTTACCCCAGTCCTGTCCAACCAACAAGTATTTGATTTCCGGCGTCGTTTCAGCATATCCTCTGCCCTGCCAATAGGTATAAAGATTGATTTCTTTACAAACACCAAACGTCTCATCAAGCGGCATCAGAAAAGAAGATCCATCCTGATCCTGATAGAATTTCTGCGCATCTTTTACAAGCTTGTCATAGGCTTCACATTTGTTCATTTCTGGCCCTCCTCATTTCATTCTAACATCTATAGTATCCACTTCAACATACAATGTCAAGACTAAAGGAATCCCATTCAAAAAAGGCATGAAGCGGTTTCGTGCCAGTTCATGCCTAAGAACTCATTGTATTGTCATATCCTTATGTCACGTCTCAGCGACGGAATTTTTCCAGCGGCTCTGCGTGGTCGGTCACGAACTCGACCGTGCCGATGTACTCGCCCGACTTATCATACATCGCCTGATACTGCACGCGGATCGGACGCTCGCGGATGTAGCGGTGCACGATCATCTGCGTGCGCTTCTTCGCCTTGAAGTCCGCGATCAGATTCCGCACCACGGGGATAATCTCGGGCGGGTGGCAGTTCATCACGTCGCGCCCGAGTGCGGACAGCGGACGCGTGAACACCTGCCCCTCGTTTGTGAAGAAGCGGACGACATCATCCTTGTCGATAAAGGTGATGTCCACGGGCAGCAGCTGAAGAATCGTTGTCAGCTGCTCCATCGAGAGCTCACCGGTCGGAAACTGGAGCTTCCCGCCCACCTGAGACTGTGCGAGACGCGCTGCCTCCTGATCGAGCCACGGCTGCGCCGCCTCCCACGCAGGGATGGGAACGCCGAACGAGATGCCCATGTCCGGCAGATCGTGATAGCAGCGATACCATTCCATCTGCGTGAAATAGCGCAGGCTGAGTGGGAAGAGAATCTTCTCCTCCTTAAAGATCATTTCACGTACGCGCTGCGTGAGTGCACGGATCCGTGACTCATACATGGGCAGCGTCTCTTCGTCCGCCTTGAGCGCCTTGATAATCATGGCGAGCTCGCGCTTCATCTCATCGTCGATGCCCCACATGACCTGCGAGGGTCCCGTGACACCGTAATCGTAGAGAATCGGCATCAGCAGTTCTTCCTTCTTGATGTAGTGGGAGCGCACATCACCGAGCGCGAGAATGTGCTGGAGCATGACATCCGTACGCTTTGCGCCGTCCAGCTCGCCCTCAATCGTGTCGAGCAGCGCGTCGAGTGCCGTATTCTCCGCACGCAGGATCGTGAGCGGATGCCCCTCGGGCAGCGCGTCGATGTCATCGGGATTCACCGATGCCGCCTGTGCGTGAATCTCGTCATGCGAGAGCGCACCTGCCGGCGGCTCGCTCGCTACGCCGTGAAAGAGCGCCGAATGAACATCGCAGAGGCGCTGTACCTCTGTGATCGGCATTCCCTCCTTGATAAGGGTCTGTTCTGCCGTCATGATCTCCTGTGCGTCGACGTGACTGAACTCCTGCACGAAGTCCTTGCGGACGGAGTCGAGATCCTCGCCGCCCGACAGCCGCTCGATGAAGTTTCGAATGCGCCCCTGCCGCGACTGCGCATCATCGCTGATCACCTGATAGCCACGCTCCTCAAATGCCGCGATGACCTTCGAGAGCTCGATCCCCTTCACCGCTGCGCCGCGCGGAATCGTCATGATGCGCCCCATTACGTTCAGCGCAACGGGGTTCGTAATTTCCTTAAATCCGATCTGCGACATGATCTCCTTTACTTCGGGATTCTCCTCCACCAGCTCGGCAACCGTCTTTTTCAAATCGAGTACCTTTTCCATGGGTTCTCTCCTTTATCTATATTATCGTACATCATCATCTCTGTGTGACGATTATAACGCAAAGCGATGAAAAAGTACTGTAACCTTTGATACGGAAATGAAATAAGGAGCAATATGAAGGAAAATACACCTTTATATTGCTCCCTGTTGTGCCCCTTCCACCGCTTCGCTGTCCCCCTTCCCCGCAAGCGGGGCAGACTTTTGGATTTACAATCTCTTAAACGTAAACTCCGTCCCGTCAAAGCCAAGCTCCACGGTATCGCCGCCGCGCACATCACCCGCGATGATCTTCTTCGAGAGGGCGGTCTCGACCGTGTGCGTGAGCAGACGACGCAGCGGACGCGCACCGAAGTCGGGGTCGAACCCCTCGTCCGCAAGTGCCGTAATCGCCGCATCGTCCCACGTCAGCTGAATATCCGCCTGACGCTCAAGGCGCTTGCTGAGTGCCGCGAGCATGATCGCCGCGATGCGCTTCACGTTGTCCTTTGTGAGTGCCTTGAACACAATCGTATCATCCACGCGGTTCAGGAACTCGGGGCGGAAATACTCTTTGAGCAGTGCGCGCACCGCCGTCTCCGCCTCCGCATAGTCCTTGCTCAGGATTTCATGCGAACCGAGGTTGCTCGTCATGATGATGACCGTATTCTTGAAGTTCACGACGCGCCCCTTGCCGTCCGTCAGACGCCCATCGTCGAGAATCTGCAGCAGCACGTTGAACACGTCGCGGTGTGCCTTCTCAATCTCGTCGAGCAGGATCACGCTATACGGGCGGCGGCGCACCGCCTCCGTCAGCTGGCCCCCCTCATCGTAGCCGACATAGCCCGGAGGCGCGCCGATGAGACGCGAGACGCTGTGCTTCTCCATGTACTCGCTCATGTCGATGCGGATCATGCTCCGCTCATCGTCAAAGAGCGATTCGGCAAGGGTCTTTGCAAGCTCGGTCTTGCCCACGCCTGTGGGACCGAGGAAGATAAACGAGCCGATCGGACGGTTCGGATCCTTGATGCCCGCACGCGCACGCAGGATTGCCTCACTGACGGCGGTCACCGCCTCGTCCTGTCCGACGACGCGCTCGTGCAGCACCTCCTCAAGGCGGAGCAGCTTCTCGCGCTCGCCCGTCATCATCTTTGTCACGGGGATGCCCGTCCAACGGCTGACAACACGCGCGATGTCCTCCTCACCAACCTCCTCCTTGAGCATCCGCTCACCGTCCGCCTTCGCGGCAATCGCCGTCTCCTCTTCCGCGAGCTTCTTCTCGAGTTCCGGCATCTTGCCGTATTTCAGCTCCGAGGCGCGTGCGAGGTTCTGGGCACGCTCCGCCGCCTCCATCTCGCCGCGCAGCTCATCCATCTCCTTCTTGATGGCACGCACGCGCAGGATCGCCTGCGTCTCACTCTCCCATTTTGCTTGGAGTTTCGCTTCCTCGGCGTGCAGCTGCTCCTTCTCTGCAACAAGAGCGGCGAGTTTTTCCTTCGATGCCTCGTCCGTCTCCTTTTTCAGTGCCTCCTCCTCGATGTCGAGCTGGAGGATCTTGCGGCGGATCTCATCGAGCGGCGCGGGCATGGACTCGATCTCCGTGCGCAGCTTTGCCGCCGCCTCGTCGACGAGGTCGATCGCCTTGTCCGGCAGGAAACGGTCGGAGATATAGCGGTCGGAGAGTGTCGCCGCTGCCACGAGTGCTGCGTCGCGGATGCGTACGCCGTGATGCACCTCGTAGCGTTCCTTCAGTCCACGCAGAATGGAAATCGTGTCCTCCACGCTCGGCTCGCCGACCATGACGGGCTGGAAGCGGCGTTCGAGTGCCGTGTCCTTCTCGATGTATTTGCGGTACTCGTTCAGCGTCGTTGCACCGATGCAGCGCAGCTCACCGCGCGCGAGGAGCGGTTTCAGCAGATTGCCCGCATCCATCGCGCCCTCTGCCGCACCCGCGCCGACAACTGTATGCACCTCGTCGATAAAGAGCAGTATCTGGCCCTCGGACTTTGCGATCTCATTCAGCACACCCTTGAGACGTTCCTCGAACTCACCGCGAAACTTCGCGCCCGCGACCAGTGCGCCCATGTCAAGCGAGTAGAGCGTCTTGTTCTTCAGCGACTCGGGCACATCCCCCGCCACGATACGGCGGGCAAGCCCCTCGACAATCGCCGTCTTGCCGACACCCGGCTCACCGATGAGCACAGGGTTGTTCTTCGTACGGCGCGAGAGAATTTCAATCGAGCGGCGAATCTCCTCGTCGCGTCCGATCACGGGGTCGAGCTTGTTCGCACGCGCCGCCGCTGTCAGATCGCGCCCGTATTTCTCAAGGGACTGATAGCCCTCCTCGGGGTTCTCGCTCGTGACATTCTGCTTGCGATGTTTCTGGATGGCATCCTGCACCGCACTCTTCGTCAGCCGGAACTCACGCGCAATTGACTGTACCTCATCGCTCCCATCCGTGATGAGCGCGAGCAGCAGATGTTCGGTTGAAACGTACTCGTCCTTCATCGACTTCGCCAGTTCCTCGGCACGTCCGAGCACGCGCACCATGTCCATCCCCATGCCAAGGCGGTTTGTCCCGCGCACGCTCGGAATGGCGGCAAGCTCCTTTTCGAGCCGTGCCTTGAGCAGCGGCAGATCAACACCGCAGACATCGAAGATCGTTGCAAGCAACCCCTCCGGCTCCTTAGCAAGTGCGAGCAGTACGTGTACCGACGTGATTTCCTGATGGTAGCGCATCGCCGCAATCTGCTGTGCCGACTGCAGTGCCGCGAGCGTTCGCGCTGTGTATTTATCCTGTTCCATAATATGTCCCTCCATCGAATATTTGTCTTTATGAACCCATTATATCAGTTAAAGTCAAAAAGTCAAATACTTTCTTTGATTTTTTGACTTTTATTTTTCAGAAAAGGCTTCGACGAAAATTCGACGAAGCCACAACTGCCTGATTCTGTGATAACTATTATGAAAGAATACGCGCTACGATGCTCCTAAGCAAACCCTAGTGGAGCAAGCGAGAAAATACTGACCTGTCCAAGAAGCAAGTTCGTAGGACGAAGCTGATTGGGAAACAGGTCGTATGGGAAAACGTCCCAAGAACACGAGCGATAGCGAAGTGCGATTGGATGACGTTGACCGCTTGCGCGGTACGCCCCGTCGGATTTCTTTCGTTCAAGCGAAGCGCGTTTAAGAAGTCCGACGGTATTTGAGCGTACAAGCGCACGAACGCTTGCACAACTAAGTGTTTGCGTGGAGCACGTACGCCCGTAAGTTTTGACACAGATTCAACATTTAGATCATATTCTTTTTATATGCGTCGTAGAGCTCCTTAAGCTCCTCCATCTTCGCATACATCTCAAGCTGCAGTGCGGATGCCGTCGGATAGTCGCCCTCATTGAGCGCCTTGATGAGCAGCGTAAAGAGAGCCTTGTCGTCGATCGTGTCCTTTGCAAGGTAGATGCGCAGATCGTGGATCTTGTTCCACATATAAGCATCCTGATCCGTCACGAAGTCGCTCTTGATCTCCGTCATACGGCGGACGATGTTGCGGTTCTCGGGAATGATGCGGCTGATGAGCTCGATCTTCCAGCGCAGGAGCGCACCCGTACGGAACGAGTCGATGATCTGCGGGCGGAGTGTATTCGCCTGTGTGAGCACCGCCACCTTATCGGGATAGAGATCAAAGCCGAGCATATTCTCCCAGACCGTCGCGGGCGGCTTGCCGAAGCGCGCGTCGCGCTCGTCCGCCGTATAGTGCTCGAACACGTCCTCCTCGCTCCGATAGGCACGGTCTTTCTCAAGATAGCCTGCCGATTCCCCCGGCTGCTTCGACAGCTCCGCGAGCAGCTCATCCGCCGTGCGTCCCGCCGAATACTTGATACCGTCGAGAATCGCGAGGTACGAAGCGGCGATGACGAGGTAGGTGTTCGAGTAGGGATTGGTCGCGCGCAGCTCGAACCGCGTTGCAAGCGGATTTTTGAGGTCGCGGATGAGGCTGACAAGCACCGTACGGTTGCGCGACGGGATTGCAGGTGACGCACCGAATGAGGTGACGACGCAGACCGGCGCCTCGAAGCCCGGCTTCAGACGGTTGAATGCGTCGTTTGTCGCGGAGACAAACGGATTGATCGCCTCATAATTCTTGAGCAGCCCCATGAGTGCGCCGTAGCCGACCGCATTCATATAGTGTGCATTCTGGTCGTCTGCGGCAAAGAGGCTGTGACGCTTGCCGTCCTTCGTGATTGCCGCGAGACTCAGATGCGTGTGCTCACCATTGCCCGCAAGCCCGATGAGCGGCTTCGCCTTGAAGTTGACCTCAAGCCCGTAGAGTCGGAAGATCTCGCGGACAAAGGTACGGACGAAGAGTTCGTTATCCGCCGCCTGCACGGCACTATCATACTGCCAGTCAATCTCGATCTGCTCGCAGACGTGCGTCATGCGCCCGCTCTCGTTGATCTGCGCCTTGAGTCCACCGACCTCCTTGTGCCCCATCTCCATGTGAAAGCCGTATTTGTCGAGCTGGATAATGCAGTCCTCAAGTGCCGTACGCACAGCACCGTGCGTGCGCTCCCAGTACTGCTCGTTCATCACCTGCGAGGCAGACATCTCCTCGATGGATGCGTTGTCATCGAGCGGTGTTTTGACCCAGAACTCGAGCTCCGTCGCCGACGTGAACGCGATGTCCACGATATCCGCACCGTTCAGAGAAGGCGCAGCAGAAATCTCAGGATTCCGATGGAAGAAATCGAGGAGTTCCGCTTTCACATAGGCGAGCGTATCCACGAGTACCGCACGTGAATCGACACGCTTTTCCTCGTGAATGATAAACGAGGGAATCCGCAGCGTCCCGATGGGCAGCCCTGTCTCCTCGTCCGCCCCCTCGGGGTCGTAGTCCACAAACCAGTTGACTGCGGGATCAATCGGCAGATCCACCTTTGCATTGTTGATCGTCGCAATCTTCGGCAGGACGACAGAGGAACCGTCCGTCTGCACGGCAGTTCCATTGTAGAATTTCTCAATGTCCTCAATGAAAATCCGCACGGGAATCTTCTCGTCCGTATCGTTGCCCGCCATGTCGATGCCGACAAGCGAGACGAAGCGCACCTCGGGATGCGCCTTGAGCTGGCGGATGACCTCTTCGCGCGGCGTGTTGGCGGGAATCTTATAGAGGAGCTCGTTCATCTTTGCGTACCACCCTTTTCCAAAAGAATGCCATGCGGCATAAACTCACGCGCTCATCTTACCATTTTTCGGAGGTCGTTGTAAAGATATTGAGAAGAAGTATTCATTTCCTTAATGTGGTACGCATTGACGGTGATTCCATATACACATAAAATATAAGGAATATCAATGCACAGAGAGGATGATGGCTATGAATATCACCATACGCATCTTGCAGCTGAAGGGGAGGGCACATGAACTCATCCGTCGTTTTCCCGTCGCCGTCTTTTGGCAGACAGTCCTTTTCCTCGTCAGTACAGGTATTATCCTGCTGCGCCCCGATTTGTATGCGGAGGGTTGGCACAGCGACTACTTCGAGCATCTCATACGCCTCGTCCCTGCCGTCTTCGGTGCATGGATGACGGCAGTCACCTGCCGCCTCTTCACGGATGTATTCCCCGCAAAAAAATCCTTGCTGCTGCGCGCGGCATCGTCTGCCGTCCTGTTCCTCCTTCTTGCCTATGCGTGGTATGGCGTGGAAAATCCGAGCCGCCAGCTGATCGTTGGGACGCAGGGCATCTATCTCGCACTCGCCTTCCTCGCACTCTTTCTCCTCGAACGAGCAAACAAAGCCCCGGGGCTGCCCGCCCTCCTCTTTGCCACCGCCTTTTCCATCGCAACGAGCATCCTGCTCTTTCTCGGACTCATCCTCTGCGTCGCCGCATTCTGGGCACTGATTGTCACCGATGCGGACGGATGGCTTCCCGAGACGACCTATCTCTTCTCCGGTCTGATTGCATACGGCGGCTGGGGGCTTGCCGCATTCCTCGGTGCACTGCCAAGTGCGGGCGCACGCTATGAGTTCCCCACCACCACGCAGAAGCTGCTCCTCTATCTCTTCTTCCCCGTCTATCTCCTCCTGCTCCTCATCCTCTACCTCTACGTCGGCAAGATCATCGGGGCGGGCGAGATGCCCGTCGGCACGATGAATTGGTACGCTTCGTTCGCTCTCCTCGGCTTTGCCTTTTTCTTCGGCACGCTCGCCGCACAAACACGGCTTCCCCTCTTTTCCCGCTTTCTGAAATGGGGGCTGCTCCTCTTCCTCCCCATCCTCGCCGTCCAGCTCTACGGCGTCTGGCTCCGCTATGAGGCGTACGGGCTGACAACGCTGCGCTACACCTCCATGATCTGTACGTTCTGCGGCATCTATGCGCTTGCCGTCGCCTTCCTTCGACGAAAGCCCCAGCAAGTATACCTCTGCGCAGCCATCCTCGCGCTCATCTTCAGTCTCACCCCGCTCAACGTCGTCGACGTACCGCTCCGCAGTCAGGAGGCACGGCTCAATCAGCTGCTCACAGAACACAACCTACTGCAGGACGGACAGATCATAAAGCGTGACGACACTCCGCCCGCGGTTGTGGACGAGATCATCGATATTGCGTTCTACCTCGAACAGGATGCCTCCCCGCTCGCAGCAGAGGTATTCGACACCAAGTTCAACGCGATGCGCACGTCCTTTTACTTCTATGGAGAGGACTTTGAAGAACTCTCCATTGCAGGCTATCGCACACTGCTCCCATTTGATTCGAACAATATTACGCATGAGGGTGTCCTCGTCGTCCCGCGCACAGACGGCACGGAGGAGCGCATCGACCTGCACCCCTATGCGCGCATACTCGTACAATATGGGGAACAAAACGAAAAAACCAGCCTCAGCAGGGAGCTACAGAACTACGAGACAGGCAGCTGCCTCCTCCATTTCGACCATATTGCCGTCAGTCGAGCCGAGGACGGCTCTGTTGTCTGGGACAGTGCAAGCGGATTTGTACTCATACGTTAGGGAAGCACTGATAAATTCAGCACCGCCATCTTGACGCATCTTTTTTGCCCGCACTGTGTCGGCAAATCCTCCACATAGCCCTTGCTATGCGTCCGGTTTGCCTCCTTGTTCGGACGAAAAAATCTACGCCAATCTGACGGACTTCATTTTATCAGCGATTCCATAAAAAGGCTGCTGCACAAGGACAAAACCGTCTTTGTGCAGCAGCCTTTTTCATAGGACAGGGTCAGGTCTTATAGTGATTGATATCTGCCGAAAACGCCGTCGTGACTTCCTTGAACTGCTTGATTTTTTCCATCATATCCTGCAGCTTCAGATTATGCGTGTGCATAGCGGCGTTTACTTCCTCCGTCGAGGCAGAGTTTTGCTCCGCCATAGCGGCGATATGCTCGACCTTGCCGAGAACATCTTCCATATTCGTCATCTCGGTTTTGAGCTGCTCGATGATGCCCGAAATACTTCCCGACACACCGCGAATGTTGTCGATGTACTGACTGTTCCCCTCGACAACGCGGACGAGCTGATTGCTCTCATGCTCCAAGACCTCGTATTCCTCGTTGACCGAAAGGACGACCTCGTTGATGATACGCGTTACCGCCATGACATCGTTCGTAATGACCTCGGCGTGTCCCTGCGACTGCTCTGCAAGCTTTCGAACTTCCTCTGCAACGACGCTGAACCCGCGCCCCTGCTCACCTGCACGCGCTGCTTCAATCGCTGCATTGAGGGCGAGCAGGTTCGTTTGCCCTGCGATATCCGTCACCAGCCCCGTGATCGCCATGATCTTCTCCGTCGCCTCTCTGAGGGACTCGACCTCTTCCTTCACCTCAGTGAATTTTTCCATGCTGTGATTGAGGTTCGTACTGGACGCCCGCACCTTGCTGAAGCCCTCGTGAATGCTGTTGACGGCATAATTCAGCGCGTCGTTATTCTTGACCTGCTCATCGACGACCGATTGCAGTGCTGTCATGTTATTGTTAAGGGAGGCTGCGACGGATATGGTATTCTCCGCCCCTGTCGTGGCACTGTCGGCAACCTCGTTGATAACGCCTGCGATATCCTCCGAGGCACCGCCCATATTTTCTGCCAACCCGTCAAAGTCAATGCCATATCGCCGCAGCTCGTCCCCTGTCCCCTTGAAGCCCGTAAAGTTCGCCTGCGCCTGCTTGCGATACTTGATCAGCTTGTCACTCACCCGCTCGAACACGTCGCCTGAGCGGAGCGTCAGCGCGTCGAAATATTTGTTTTCGACCAACTGATCAATTTCTTTTTCAATTGCTCCGAGAGGACGCAGGAGGACACTGGCGCCGAGCGCGGCAAACAGCCCGCCGCACGCAGGGATGACGAACGTCTTCCACGAAACATCGCCAAGGCTCAGCAGCACCGATAAAATCAGCGTTCCTGCAAATGTCAGCAGACCAATGCCACCCGACAGCGAGCCGGTAAAGGCGACGAGCTTATTGATGCCAAATTTTTTCTCTCGGAAGATCGGTTTTTCAAAGGTGAGCTTCAGCTTCATATGCGTGGCGGTCTGTTCCTGAACCTCGACCCCGAGTTTTTCCTTGAAATACTCTGCCGAACCGTTGAGCAGCCCGCGAAAATAGTCCAGAAGCCCCCGATTCGAGTCATAGGTAAATACCGCCTCGTATTCCGAAATCGGCGTCATAATGAGCTGAGGCGGTTTTGCGCCCGCAATCTTTTTCACGATCTCTACATGAATATCATACGTCGATGCCAAGAATGTATATAGATTTTTATTCGCGAAAAACGACGGATACACACGCGCAAAGGACTTGATATTATCACGTCCCATTTCATACCAAATATCTCGAACAGGCAGACCATTCGCCTTGCTGAGCGTATCCATCAGGCGTTTGATCGTGCCGTCATCGACGTCCTCAAGAGGCAGAAAGAGCCGATCCGGCTCCCACCCCATCTCCTGCATAACCTTATCAACCAACGCGCTGCCCCAAAGCTCACGCGACGTACTAATCCAAGTGGCGACTACAGTACCTTTCATACAACAGAGCCCTCCCAAACTCATTTACATAACCTATCCCAATTTACATTATAGGACATTTGTAGGAAAAAGAAAAGCAAGGAATCGCTGATAAAATTATCAGTGCTTCCCTTATGTTCGATTCCATGCGCAGAGCCGCCGCTCTGTCCAGTCGAGCAGGACGAAGAGCAGCAGCCCCATCGCGCTGAGAACGACGATGCCCGCGTACATATCGAGGTAGTTCACGCGCAGCCACGCGTCCATGATGTAGTAGCCGATACCATACTGCGTACCGAACGTCTCCGTGAAAAAGAGAACGGAGATCGCCGTCGCCATCGCCACGCGGACAGCTGTGATAAACTTCGGCAGCGAGGCGGGCACGATGATGTGCCGCACGATCTGCACGAACGATGCGCCGAGGACACGCAGCGGCGCATACGTCTCTGAAGGAATTGCCGCCACGGCATCACGCACGGCGACGACAACCTGAAAGACAATGATGAGAAACACGAGGATCAGCTTGCTCCACTCCCCCACACCGAAGAGCAGCATGACCACGGGCAGCAGTGCAATCTTCGGCACGGGATAGGTCAGATAGAGGAGAGGAGCAAGCAGACGGTTCACGCGCGGAAAGTATCCCATCAGCACACCGATCGGATAGCCCACGGCAACGGCAGCAAAGAGACCAAGTACGATGCGCATAAGACTGTAGCCCGCATGAACGGCGATCGTATCGGGGAATTTCGCCGCGAGACGAAGGAGCACCTGCACGGGCGAAGGAATCACAGGCATCTGGAGGAGGTATGCCATACCCGCCCAGAGTGCGAGACAGAGACAGATGCCGAGTGCGAACATCCGAAATGAAATTCTGCTCATCACACACCGCCCCCCGCAATCTTTGCACGCAATCGCTGCCCCATCGCAAAGAACTCCGGCGAGGAACGATGTGCAAGGTCGCCCGCAAACGGGTTGTCGATGATCTCGGTGACGCGCCCCGGTGTGCCCGTCATGACAGCAATCCGCCCTGCAAGTGTCAGTGCCTCCTCCACATAGTGCGTCACAAGTATAGTGGTGACGCCGTATTTCTTCCAGAGTGAGAGGAACACCTCCTGCATCGACTCGCGCGTGATCGCATCGAGCGCGGAGAACGGCTCATCCATCAGCAGGAGATCGGGTGCCAGCAGGAAGACGCGTGCAAGCCCCACGCGCTGCTGCTGCCCACCCGAGAGCTCACGCGGATAGCGGTCGAGCAGTTCACGCAAACCAAGATCC
The DNA here is from genome assembly GCF_000234095.1 of Centipeda infelix ATCC 43532. GTDB lineage: Bacteria > Bacillota > Negativicutes > Selenomonadales > Selenomonadaceae > Centipeda > Centipeda infelix. The sequence continues at coordinate 56,329 of NZ_JH376797.1, read as the reverse complement.
GAAACGATCTCATCGAATGTGTTCATCCGCTGTGTATTCCATTCCCCCTTGATCTGCACGCCGAGCAGGATGTTTTCGTGAACGGTCTTCCACGCGAGCAGACCGTAGTTCTGCGGCAGAAAACCGATGCGCAGCATACGCGGATCGATAGGATCCCCCTCGCTCGTCACCGTGCCCGCCGTCGGACGGATCAGCCCCGCCCCCACGCGCAGCAGCGTCGACTTGCCGCAGCCCGACGCGCCGATGAGTGCGAGCACCGTTCCCCGCTCCACACAGAGCGAAGTATTCGCAAGCGCGTGTACGGCATCCTCACCCGCTCCATAGTCCACAGACACGCCCGAAAAACACAGCACACCATCGCCTCCCTTACACATTTACTATCAAAAGTCTATTTTATTGTCATTTTCCAGCTATTGAATGACACAGCTCCACGCGACAAAAAACGGATGTGAGATCCTGCTCTCACATCCGTTCATTCTCAATATGGTGGAGACAAGGGGGATCGAACCCCTGACCTCTTGCATGCCATGCAAGCGCTCTCCCAGCTGAGCTATGCCCCCGCGCGTACGCGCTGACAAAGGGTAGTATAGCGAAAAGCATGTGCGTTGTCAAGGCTGAATTTCACAGGCACGCAGTCATGCCTGCGCGTTGCGCTTCTCATATGCACCATTCAGGATGTCCGCCCACCACGCCTCATGCTCCTGATACCACGCAATCGTCGTCTGAATGCCATCATCGAACTTCGTCGCGGGCTGCCAGCCGAGCTCACGCCCGATCTTCGTCGGATCAATTGCATAGCGGCGGTCATGCCCCTTGCGGTCTTCGACGTAGCTGATCTGCTCCTCCCCCTTGCCAAGTGCAGCGAGAATCGTACGTACAACCATAATGTTCGAACGCTCGTTATGTCCACCGACGTTGTAGACCTCGCCCTCCGTCCCGCGCCGCAGGATCGCGTCGATGGCACTGCAATGATCGTCGACATGCAGCCAGTCGCGCACATTTCGTCCATCGCCGTAGACGGGCAGTTTCTCCCCGTGCATGGCACGAATTACCATGAGCGGGATGAGCTTCTCGGGGAACTGGAACGCACCGTAGTTGTTTGAGCAGCGTGAGATGGTAACGGGCACGCCGTAGGTACGCGCATACGCCTGCACGAGGAGGTCGGCAGATGCCTTGGACGAGGAGTATGGACTGGACGCATGGAGCGGTGTCTCCTCCGTAAAGAGCAGGTCGGGGCGGTCGAGCGGAAGATCACCGTATACCTCGTCCGTCGAGACCTGATGATACCGTTTGATTCCGTACTTGCGGCAGGCATCGAGCAGTACACTCGTCCCAATGATATTCGTCTGCAAGAAAATCTCGGGGCTTTCAATCGAGCGGTCGACATGGGACTCCGCCGCAAAGTTTACAATGATGTCCGGCTGTTCTCGCTCAAAGAGCGCATAGACCGCCGCACGGTCGGCGATGTCCCCACGCACAAACGAAAACTGCGGATACTTCCGCGCCGCGTCCAGCGTTGCCAGATTCCCCGCATACGTCAGCGCATCATAGCAGACAATACGATCTTCAGGATGTTCACGCAGCTCGTGGTAAATGAAATTTGCACCGATAAACCCGGCACCGCCCGTCACAATGATCTTCATATCGTTCCGCTCCTTTTCTTGTTCCTTAGTGTGATTCGACATCTCCCCTTTTTTTCCTTCTTCAATTTACAAACAACAAACATTCGTGCTATACTGCACGCTAGGAGGGATGACGATGAAACCGAAGGAACGTACCTATATCGCAATCGACCTCAAGGCATTCTACGCTTCGGTCGAGTGCATAGAGCGCGGACTGAACCCGCTGACGACGCATCTTGTCGTCGCGGATGAGAGCCGTACGAACAAGACCATCTGCCTCGCCGTCTCCCCCGCGCTCAAGGCGCACGGAATCGGCGGTCGACCGCGCCTATTCGAGGTCATCCGCGCCATCGAGCAGGCAAACGCACGCCGCAGATACCGAGCCCCACAGAGAACGCTCACAGGCGAAACAACGGACGCGGCAGAACTCGCAGCGCATCCTGAGCTCGGCATCGCCTATCACATAGCCCCACCGCGCATGGCACTCTACATGGACTACAGTACGCGCATCTATGGGGTCTATCTGCGGCATATTGCCCCTGCGGACATCCACATATACTCCGTTGATGAGGTGTTCATCGACGTGACAAGCTATCTCTACACAGGAAAGATCTCTGCACATGACTTCACCATGCGGCTCATCCGCGAAGTGCTGCACGAGACAGGCATTACGGCAACCGCGGGCATCGGGACGAATCTCTACCTCGCAAAGGTCGCAATGGACATCGTAGCAAAACACATGAAGCCGGATGCCGACGGTGTACGCATCGCGACGCTGGACGAGATAAGCTATCGCAGACTGCTCTGGGCACATCGTCCGCTCACGGACTTTTGGCGCGTCGGCAAAGGCTACGCGCGGCGGCTTGAAGAGAATGGGCTCTATACGATGGGTGATATCGCACGCTGCTCACTCGGCAGGGCGAATACATGCCACAACGAGGAGCTCCTCTACCGCCTCTTCGGCGTACAGGCGGAGCTGCTGATCGACCACGCATGGGGCTATGAATCCACACGTATAGAAGACATCAAGAACTACCGTCCGAAGTCACGCAGCATACACCGAGGACAGGTTCTGCAGCATCCATATACGCCGCAGAAGGCACGCCTCGTTGTCTGGGAGATGGCGGATATCATCTCAATCGAGCTCGCAGAAAAACGTCTCACGAGTGACCGGCTCGAGCTCACCATTGGCTATGACATCGAATGTCTGACCCGCCCCGAGATACGCGACCACTATCACGGACGCATCCGAACAGACCGCTATGGGAGAAAAGTTCCGTGGCCGGCACACGGCAGGACATTCATCGAGCGCGGCACATCGACACAAACGATCATGAAGGCACTGACAGAGCTTTTTGACGAGATCGTCAATCCCGCGCTTCTCATCCGGCGCATCACCGTCTCCGCGCAGCATTTGATGACGGAGGAGCAGCGTGCCTCCACCGTCGAGCAGATGTCGCTGTTCACCCCCGAGGAGGCGACTGAAAATGCCCTCTCCCCCGAGGAGGAAGCCACTCGGGCAAAGGAAAAGGCACTGCAGGAGGCAATTGTCGCCATCAAGAAAGCATACGGAAAGAACGCCATCCTGCGCGGAGCGAATTTCTTCGACGGAGCAACAGCACGCCAGCGCAATGCTCAGATCGGCGGACACAAGGCATAACAGAGAGGAGCATGCAATGCAGCGCAAAATCGAGGACTACGCAGACATCATCCATCTGCCGCGCCCCACCTCAAAGACACATCCCCCCATGTCCCTCCATGACCGTGCGGGACAGTTCGCTCCATTCTCCGCGCTCACAAGGCTGCACAGCGCTGCCAAACGCATGGAGGAGGAAGCCGCAAATGGGTATATGGATGCACCGCAACAATTTGGAAGAAACCGCTGATCTGTGCGGCCGACACAAGATTTGTTTCCTTGTTGTAACAAGAACCAGGAAGTCCGTCAGATTGGCGTAGATTTTTTCGTCCGAACAAGGAGACAAACCGGACGCATAGCAAGGGCTATGTAGAGGATTTGTCGACACAGTACGGGCAAAAAAGATACGTCAAGATGACGTGGCTGAATTTATCAGTGCTTCCCTAGTTTTACTTGCCACAAATCTATGGTATACTTTTTGTATTTTAATTGGTAACGCAGGAGGGGCTCATTGTGCGTATTGTAATTGCGGGAGCGGGACGGCTGGGCTACAGCATCGCAGCACTTCTTTCGGAGGAGGGCATGGATGTCGTGGTGGTAGACGGCGAGGAGAGCCAGCTCGAAGCGGCAAAAACAACGCTCGACGTGCTGACAATCGAAGCGAACATCGCAAGTCCGCTCACGATGAACGATCCCGACATCAAGAGCGCGGATATCCTCATCGCCGTGACGGAGAGCGACGAGGTGAACATTGTCGCCTGCGTACTCGCGAAGAAGCACGGCATCACACACACAATCGCACGCATCCGCGATATGAATGTTACGGTACAGGCAGGACAGTATCTCAAAGAAAATTTTGATATTGATCTCATGCTCAACCCGGAGCTCATCACGGCAAACGAAATCTCTCGCATTCTCATGACCCCCGCCGCACTCAACGTGGAGGACTTTGCGCAGGGCAAGGTGCGCCTGTTTGAGACGCGCATCCGCCGCCGCTCCGCCATCGCCCGCAAACCGCTCAAGGAGCTGACACTGCCGCACGGCGTACTTGCAGGGCTGATCTTCCGCGACCATCGCATGATTATTCCACATGGCGACGATATGTTCCTCCCCGGGGACAATGCCTACTTCATAGGGCTGCCCGAACGCATTGAGGAGTTCAGCCAAAGCCTCGTTCCGAGCGATACGCACAAGCTGAAACGCGCCGCCATCATCGGAGCGGGGCGGACAGGGCGTGCGCTCGCACTCCTGCTGGAGCGACAGGACGTACAGGTAAAGGTAATCGACCGAAATCGTGAGCGCTGCGAACTGCTCGCAGAGAAGCTGACCACGGGTCTTGCAATCTGCGGGGATGGCACGGATATCGACCTTCTCACAGAGGAGGGTGTCGCCGAGGCGGATGTCATTGTCTGCCTGACGGAGGATGACAAGCTGAACCTGATGCTGGCGCTCCTCGCCCGCCATCTTTCCAACAACAAGATCAAGACGGTTGTGCGCGTCGACCGCAATGAGTACATCGACCTTATGGAGAAGGTCGGTGTCAACATCGCACTCTCGGCGCGTCTGCTCTCGGCGAGCGAGGTGCTTGCCTACGCGCGCGGCGGCGATGTGACGCGTGTGACGCTCTTGGAGGGCGCACGTGCCGAAGCACTCGAGGTGATTGTCAGTGCCGGTGCTCCCGTTGTCGGCAAGAAGCTGATGAATGCGAATCTCCCGCGCGAATGTCTGGTCTGCGCCTACGTGCGCGAGGAGGCAGCAGCGATCCCCAATGGCATGACAGAGCTCCAGCCGGGTGACCGCGTCATCCTCTTTGTCCTCAAAAGTTTCGCAAAGAAGGCGCTTGCCTATTTTGGAGACGACTGATGCGTTTTGATTTGTTCTGGGTGCTCATGGGGCGCACGGCGTACGTCTTTGCGCCGCTCTATCTCATCCCGTTCGGCTACGGCTTCGCGTTCGGGGATCCGCTTGCGGGGTCATTTCTCGCCCTCGGCGTGCTGACCGCCATCCTCGGCATGGTGTTCGGCAATATGGGACGCAGCCATATGCGCCAGCTCTCGGTACAGGAGGGTGCGCTCTTCCTCCTCGCCGTCTGGTTTCTGCTTGCCGTGCTCGGTATGCTGCCGTTCCATCTGGCAGGGCTGCATCTCTCGCCCGTAGACACATTCTTCGAGTGTATCTCCGCGCTTACGACGACGGGCATGACGGCACTTGGGGATACGCTCCCTCCCACCCTCATCCTCTGGCGGGGGCTGATGAGCTGGTTTGGGGGGCTGCTCTTTATCGTCATTCTCGTATCTGTGCTGCCTGTCGTCGGTGGATGTTTCGGCATGGATTTCAGCGTGCGTCAGGAACGCCTATTCAGCCCGCTCTGGAATCGCATGACGCGTCCCATGCGCGAAATGACGATGCTCTACATCGCAATCACAGGCATTTCCGTCCTGATCTATCTCGCGGCGGGCGACGAGGTCTTTCCCGCATTTATCCTCGCACTCTTTACAATCTCCTCGGGCGCGGGACCAATGACGGGTGGTCTTTCGCCCAAGCCGCTGCTCATGTTCGGAGCAGGGTTCGTCGCTCTGCTCTCCGCACTTCCACTCCTCACGCTTCGGCAAATGCTGCACCGCAGGGCAGAGACGGCACTCACACGTCACATGGAGCTGCGTGCGTTCTTCGTACTCTTTCTCGGTGCGGGTGCATTACTCTCTGTGCCTCCGATCCTGCACGGCACACAAACGCTCACGGGCGCACTCAGTTACGGTTTTTTTTACGCCATCTCTTTTCTTTCGACAAACGGGCTCATGTTGCAGGAGGAGATCCCGTTTCACAACGGCTCTGAGCTGCTGCTCATCCTGCTTGCGATCATCGGCGGCTGCATGGGGTCGGCGGCGGGCGGATTTCGCATATCGCGCGTGCTTGTGCTCTTCTCCCTCGCTCGGACGGAACTCCTGCGTACGCTCCATCCGCACATGGTATTCGCCGTACGACAGGGCGGCGAAATCGTTCCCCTGCACTCTGCGGGGCGAATTCTCGTACTCGCATTCATCACCGCCGCTGTCTTCTCCCTCAGCAGCCTCCTCATCGCCCTCGCGGGTCTCAGCCCCATCAAGACGATTGCACTGACGGTCTCGTGTCTCACGACAACAGGCGGTGTCGCCTCGCTCACGGATCTCGATACGGCTGCGATGCTGCCCGCATGGACGAAGATCATATGCAGTCTGCTGATGATCCTCGGGCGCATCGAACTCTTTGCATTCTTCCTCTTCCTCGGCTCACTCTTCGAGGATACAGGGCATAAGTGGTAGAACACTATGAATATCTATACGGTCAACTACATTCTCTCACGCCTCTCCTTTGCAATGGCGGCAGCTCTTACGATTCCACTGGCACTCGCCGTCTATGGGGATGAGCCGAGCCGCGAGGCGTTCATGCTGTCGGTCCTCGTCAGTGCATTCCTCGGGGTCGGATTCCGCCGCTATGGAAAACCAGCCGAGGAACTAACGGCACGCGAAGGCATTGCCATTACGGCGTTCGGGTGGTTCACAGGGACATTTCTCGGAATGCTCCCCTATCTCCTCGGCAATTACCTCGGCTTTCTCGACGCGCTCTTTGAAAGTATTTCGGGCTTCACGGGGACGGGAGCGACCGTCTTTTCCTCGCTCGGGAATCTCCCCTACAGCATCCTGTTCTGGCGGATGATGACGGCATGGATCGGCGGTCTTGGCATCATCGTCATCTTCATCGCGCTCCTCCCGCAGTCCGGTGCAAGTACAATCTATATGTATAACGCCGAGGGCGCGGGACCGACGATGGATCGCGTCATGCCGCGGCTGCGTGATATGACCATGGCGCTCTTCAAAATCTACCTTATATTTACGGCGTTTACAACGGTCATCTTTATGCTCTGCGGCGTAGATTTCAGCATTGCAATCACGCACGCGATGTCAACCATCGGGACGTGCGGCTTCTCGACATACGATGACAGCACGATGCACTTTCATAGTCTTGCGTTCGAGCTGTGGACTGCCCTCTTCATGTTTCTCGCAGGCGGCAGTTTCTCCCTCTACTACCGCGCATGGGTCAAGGGACCGTTCGTCATTCTCCGCAACACGGAGTTCCGCACCTACCTTTGCATAATTCTCGTCGCGATGCTGCTCGTTGCACTGAACCTCATTGTAGAAATGGGGCTGAACGTCGGCTCTGCCGCACGCGTCGCCGTATTCCAGGTGACCTCCCTCTCGACGACGGGCTTTGTCTCGGCAGACTTCGAGACGTGGCCAACGTTCTCAAAGCTGCTGTTGCTCCTTCTTATGATGATTGGCGGCTGCGCAGGCTCTACTGCGAGCGGCATCAAGGTTGCACGTATCATCCTCCTGGTTCGCAATGCACGCGCCGTGATCCTCCAGAAGCTAAATCCGCACCGTGTTGTTGATATCTCGCTCAGTGGTGCGCATGTGGACAGTGCGATGCTCCTGCGTACAGGGACGTTCTTCTTTCTCTACCTCACGATCATCTTTGTAACAGCATTCCTCCTCACCATGGACGGTCTGCTCCCGTTCGATGCGGTCGCCGTCGCCATCACAACGCTCGGCAACATCGGTCCCGCATTCGGCATTGTGAGCGCAACCTCCACCTATGCACCACTCTCGGACTTTGTAAAGGCGGTCCTCTGTCTCTCCATGCTGCTTGGCAGACTTGAAATATTCACGCTGCTCATCCTCCTGCGCCCCTCGTTCTGGCGCAAGACAAAGCGGTGGTAAATCGGCACACGAAAAGCCTCTTTGAGCCATTTGTGGCTCAAAGAGGCTTTTCGCTTCCTATTTCCTGCGCCGCAGTTCCTCAAGGCGCGCAAGCGTGTCGCGGTCAATTCTCTCATGCAGTTCGCTGCGGGCGAGCGGCTGGATGTGCGGATTCATGTACTCCGCTTTCATCTGTTTTTTTGCCTTCTTCACCGAACGGCGCAGCTCAGGCGAGGTGATGCGGTACGCCCCCGCACCAAGAATGACGCTCTGCTCCGCACCGTCAGAAGTGACAACATACACCTCGCGTCCCACACGCACCGCCATATACGCAAGGCGCTCAATGCAGCTGTCCGCCGTCTCACCCGCGCCCGTGTAGATAACCCGCATACGATCGGTGATCTGCAGCTCGTGCTCCTCGTCCTCGGTAAAGAACGCATCGAACACCACCGTCATCTCGTAGTTCTCGAACGCGCCGTACTCCGTGAGGATATGCACGAGGACATCGCGTGCCTCGTCGAGATTGCCACGCAGACGCATGAGTTCCGGCCATGCGTTGATGACGTTGTAGCCGTCGACGAGATAGTACGCGCACGCACGCTGTCTAGCCATGCTGCACCGCAGCCTTCGCCGTGCGCTGACGCAGTGCCTCATACATGAGAATCGCCCCCGCGACCGAGGCATTGAGCGAATTGATCTTGCCGTGCATCGGCAGACGCACGGTAAAGTCGCAGAGGTCGCGCGTGAGCCGGCTCATGCCGTGCCCCTCGCTGCCAATGACGAGCACGAGGGCTCCCGTGAGGTTCGCCCGGTCATAGGTCTCCTCCCCCGCCATGTCCGCACCCGCAATCCAAAAGCCCTGTTCCTTGAGCGCACGCATGGTCTGCGCAACGTTGCCAATGCGGGCAACGGGGACGTACTCAAGTGCCCCCGCCGAGACGCGTGCAACCGTCTCCGTCAGGGGAACGCTGTGTCGGCGCGGCAGGAGAATCCCGTGCACGCCAGCCGCATCCGCCGTGCGCAGCAGTGCACCGAGGTTCTGCGGATCCTCGATGCCGTCGAGGAGGAGCAGCAGCGGCTCCTCGCCGCGCTCCCGTGCCGCAGCAATGATCTCCTCGACGGCGACATAGGCGACGGGCGCGACATAGGCGATCGCTCCCTGATGGCGCACCCCATCAGGAACGACGGCATCCAGTTTTGCTCGTCCAACGGTATCTACAGTAATGCCGTGCGCACGCGCAAGATCGCGCAGCTCATACACGGCTCCGCCATGCAGACCGTCCGCGAGCAGAATGCGGTTGATACCGCGCCCCGCCTTGATTGCCTCGACAATCGCATGACGGCCGGCAAGAATATGCGTAGGCTGCTCCGCCGTGCGCGTCTCTGCAATTTTCTCGCCGTGCTTCTCGGCGTGTTTTTCACCGCGTTTTTCTGTCCGCCTGTCCGCGCGTTGTTCCTTCGCTTTCATTTCGTCCCCCTGCCTCACCCGCGCGGGATAAAACGTTCGAGCCACGGCTCCGTCGCGACAAGGAGGTCGCGCATACGGAGCATCATCTCCTTGATCTCCCACTGTGCACCCGGGGTCAGAACACGCTTCTCGTACACATCCATAAAGGAACGCAGGTTAAGCGTCGTGACAAAATTCGTACACGCACCGCCCGGCAGGACGAATCGTACATCCTGCTTTGCAACCCCCATGGCAAGCAGATCGTCATACGCCTGCTGAATCTCACGCATACACGCCATATAGCGCGTGTACGCTGCCTCGTTCTCTGAAACAGTCTGCGGAACGACATGACCAAAAAGTCCGTCCGCCTGCTTTCCGGACTGCTCGGAAACATAACGCTGACTCTGCACACTCAGGGAAACACCGATGCGATGACGACTGTACTGTGCAAGCAGCGTACGCGAGACATCCTTGACAGCAAACGTCATGGAGCAGTGCTCGACCACCGAGAGGTGCTTGCTCGTCATAATGCGCTCCAAGAGACGCAGCATCTCCTCGTCCGTCTTTTCCTCCGTTAGGAGTTCGATCGGAGAGTCTGCACTGTAGCACGTCCGCGCTGCCGTCCAGCAGGTCTTTAGATAGTTCGGTGTCTTTGAGATCAGTTTAATTTCCATGTATTTGCTCCTGCTGAATACTCATCATCTCTTTTGCGATGATCTGAAATGCTGCCTCTGTGAGTTCCTCAAGACGCTCGTGCTCCTCACGGATGTAGAGACTACCGAGCAATGCCTCAAAGCCCGTGCTCGCGTGGTAGTCCGCAACGGATGCACTGCGCGGCGCATGACTTTTCGTGTTGCGTGCACGCCGATAGATCGTCTGCTCCTCCTCCGTGAGCATGGGCGAAATGCCCCGATAGGCACGTGCCTGCCACGCCGCCGAAACAATCTGTGCACTGAACGAATGAAGTGCCTGTACCTGCGTCTGCTCGTAGGAGAGCAGACGCATCCGCACATAGAGGTGAAAGTAGGCATCGCCTACGTATGCGAGAACAAGCGGATGTACGTTTGACGCATCGACATTCTCGTAACGTGTGCGGATATTGCCCGTCTCATCGGGCAGGAACATCATGCGTACAAGCTGTTGGAACCGTTCAAACTTCATGCGCGTTCAAGCCCTTTTCCAGCGCACGCCCGTCGGCGTATCCTCAAGCACGACGCCCGCCTCCTTGAGCCCATCGCGAATCTTGTCCGCAACCGCCCAGTTCTTCGCCGCACGCGCCTCCTGCCGAATCCCGATGATGAGCTCCATCAGCGCATCCGTGAGCCCATCGTCCGCCGTCGCTTCCTCCTGCTCAAAGATGCCGATGATCACCGCCATCGCATGATAGGCATCCGCCGCCCGACCAAAGTTCGCCGCATCAAATGCAGCGCCGCGCTCGATCTCCTGATGGTAGCGGTTGATCTCCTTGGCAAGCCCAAACATCTGACTGATAGCGAGTGCCGTGTTGAAGTCGTCGTCCATTGCCGCATCGAAGTCGTGCAGGAACGTCTCTGCCTGTGCAGCCAGCCCTGCCGCCGTGTCCGCCGTGCCTGCACGCTCCGAGAGCTCTGCAATGACTGCATTCGCGTTGCGCAGACGGTCGAGTGCCGTCTGTGCCTCATGCAGCCGCTCGTCGCTGAAGTCAAGTGGGCTGCGGTAATGTGTCTGTAGGATGAAGAAGCGGATGACTTCCCCCGGGAACTCCTTGAGGATATCCTTCACCGTAAAGAAATTGTTCTTCGACTTCGACATCTTTTCGTTGTCGATCGTGATAAATCCATTGTGCAGCCAATAACGCGCAAACTTCTCGTCGCCGTCAATGCACGGCTCTGCCTGTGCAATCTCGTTCTCGTGGTGCGGGAAGATGAGATCGTTGCCGCCGCCGTGGAAGTCAAAGACATCGCCGAGGTATTTCACGGACATCGCCGAGCACTCGATGTGCCAGCCGGGACGGCCCTTCCCCCACGGACTCTCCCACGAGGGTTCGCCGGGCTTTGCCGCCTTCCAGAGGGCGAAGTCCATCGGGTGTTCCTTCGCTGCGTTGACCTCGACGCGTGCACCCGCCTCCATATCGTCGAGACTGCGCCCGCTGAGGCAGCCATAGTGATCGAACGCCTCTACGCGGTAGTAGACATCCCCCGCCTCCGTCACGTACGCATAGCCGCGTGCAATCAGCGTCTCGATCATACGCTGTATGTCCGCCATCGTCTCGGAGACGCGTGGGAACACGTCGGCCCGGCGCACATTCAGCGCATCCATCGCCTTGAAGTACGCTGCGATGTAGCGGTCGGAGATCTCCTTCCACGTCACGCCCTCGCGGTTGGCGGCGTTTATGATCTTATCGTCCACATCTGTGAAGTTCTGGATGTAGCGTACCTTGTAGCCCTTGCGTGCAAGATAGCGGCGAATGACATCCCATGTGACAAAGGGGCGTGCATTTCCGATGTGTGGATCGTTGTACGGTGTCACACCGCAGCAGTAGATGCTGACCTCCCCCTCCCGCAACGGGTGGAATTCTTCTTTTTTTCGCGTCATTGTATTGTAAACGGTAAGCATGATAACCCCCTATTTTTGTTCCAACGCTGAGAGACGGGCTTTCAGCACGTCGATCTCCTGCCGCAGCTGCTCGATCATCTCCGCCTCTGGATCGGGCAGCATATCGTGATCGAGATCGACGTCCAGCTCGCGTGCAAGCTCCTCTGCGCTCTCGTCACATTCGAGCGAGAGCTCCCGCGCCCGCAGAAAATCCGCCTCCGTACGAACGCGCTGCCCGTTCATCATGACAATGCGCCCCGGGATGCCGACCACGGTCGCATGGGCCGGCACGGGTCGCAGCACAACAGAGCCCGCGCCAATCTTCGCATGGTCACCTACAGTGAACGAGCCGAGCACCTTCGCCCCCGAGGCGACAACAACATTACTGCCGAGCGTCGGATGACGCTTGCCCTTCTCCTTCCCCGTACCGCCAAGCGTCACGCCCTGATAGAGCGTGACGTTGCGCCCAAGCTCCGCCGTCTCACCAATGACGATGCCCGTGCCGTGGTCGATGAAGAGTCCTTCGCCGATCTTTGCGCCGGGATGGATCTCGATGCCTGTTAGAAATCGCCCGAAGTTGGAGATTAGGCGCGGGATCAGCACCCAACCACGCACATAGAGTGCATGCGCTATGCGGTGCAGCCAGATCGCGTGCAGACCACCGTAACAGAGCAAGACCTCAATCGTGCTCCGCGCCGCAGGATCGCGCTCAAAGACAACGCGGATATCACGCCTTAGCCTCGCGAACATAATAGCTTCCTCTCCATCGCACACAGACAACAAAAGAAATGCGCCCGCGCCTCTTCAGAGACGCCGACGCGCAGATCGCCTTTGATTTCTCCTTTATTTTAGCAAAAAAACACCCGCTTGACAAATTTTATCTGCGGGTGTTTCAAATACGCAATGAATCAGATGCCCTCTTCGTTGCGTCCGTGATGCGGCTGTCCGCCAACAATCTGCATTGCACGCATGGTCTCGGTCAAGACCTCCACCTCGTATTGGAGCTCCATGCCCTCGGCGCGTTTAAGCACGTCCCCCTTGTGCGTGGAGACGTAGCGCGGCGGGAGATTGTTCAGCGCAATCATCATCATATCCGTGCGGCAGCGGTCGCACATACAGATCTCGGGATACTGCGGCGCAAGGCGTTTCAGCATATGCGCGACAGCATCCTCCATGTAGTTCTTAAACGGTAAGTGTTGCATCACGGCGCTCCTTTCCGATGTACGATTCACCCCAAACGCACAGTGTAGATCGTGCCCTTGTAGCTCTTTGCCCCAAGGCTCTTCTCCGAGGCAACAGTGTATTCAATCGTATTCGGGGACTTCTTGCGGATGTAGACACCGACGGCATCGTCGTCGTTCACGTCATCCGCATCGATCATGCAGCGCACCATACGCACCTCAGCGGCCTTCATAGCGCCTTTCAGCGCACGTGGCTCCTGCGTATAGTAGAGCTCAAACTCATCCTCGTCCGCATAGGTGAAATACGTCCACACGCCGTAGTCGACACGCGCATCGATGTCCACCTTGAAGCAGCCGCGCTCGTTCAAGCTGCCGAGAAAATACGGGAAGAGAAGTTCGTCATGCTCATCCACATTCTTGTTAATGATCTTGACATCCTTCCCGCCCTTGCGGCAGCGGAGAAGTCCGAATGCAACGCCCGTCTTGCCCGTGCGCAGGCGATCAAAGCCATCATGCAGGACCTTTGCGCCCTGCTCTCTATCCTCCATGCCGAGCGGCAGATAGAGGAGAAACGGCGCATCCTTGCTCTGCGCCTGTGCCCCCTTAGGCGCTGCATCCGTCTTTTTCCCGCCTGCAGCCTCCGGCTTCTCCGCCGAGGCAGACTGCACGGTATGCAGCGCCTTGATCTGACGCGCAATATACTCGTCGAAGAGCTTGCGAACCATCGGAGCCTTGCACGAGTTTCCCGCGAGGAAGATGTGGATCTGACGCACATCACGTCCCTTGAACGCGGTCGCCATCGCCTGGAAGAAGTTCTCGACACCGCGTCGAATGCGATCCTCAAGGGTGCGCTCGAGTTTACGCACATCGATGTGCAGACGAATCTCGGCACGGTTGCCCGCATTCCCCGTCTTTTCCGACGAGAACAGTGTGATCTTCGTATCGAAGCTATCCCCCGCCGCAAACTCCTCATAGCCTGCACCACGCTCCCAGAAGGGGCGCAGACGCTCGGCGAGAATCTTGTTGTTCAGATGAGATGCGGCATCGCGTGTCTCGCGCACGAGAGCCTCCGCCCCTGCGAACGTCTCCCCCTCGGGCGGCAGTGCAAACGTGATCTTATGCGTACGCATCTCCGCGAGGTTGTCCTTGAACACCTCGTAGGCAAGGAGCTCGAGGATGTTCTCGCCGCCAAGATACATATCGCTGCCAAAGCCGAACTGTTCGATCACGAACTTGCGCCGCCCGTTTTCGGGTACGTATTCCACGCCGAAGTCAAAGTCCGTCGTGCCGCCGCCGAAGTCAAAGACCCCGTAGGCGACCTCCTCACCCACGCGCTTCGGCTCGAGCCCGTAAGCCTCAAGGGCACTGATCGCATACGCTGCGGGTTCATTCGCACCGTCGTACACGCGGAAGCGACGCATCATCTCCGCATCATCGAGCAGCGCTTTCGGCAGTGTCTTCCGAAGCCCCCGCTCGAAACTCATACGGATGTGCTCCCGCACGCTCTTCTCATAGCCCACGGGGAAGGACAGGATATAGTCCAAGTAGATGTTGCGGTGCATATTGTTGATGTAGAGACCGAGATAGTAGGCATAGATCTCGATCGGGTCGAACCCGCCCGCATCGAGCGGCTGCGTCTCCGCGTACGGCTTGACCTCTTGGATGTAGCCGCGCCGATCCTTCAGGATTGGTGAGTTCGCCGTATCGCGCGTCCAGCGTTTGAGCTCGCTGAACACGGAGTAGTACACGGCAATGCCCTCCGTGGACTGCCGCTCGAAAATCGCGTCCGCCGCCTGATGCGACGCCGTGACCTGCGACCACTCTGTCAGCGGCCGCCCCTCACGCGCACGGTAGAGCTGCTTGAACTTCTCGATGTCAATCAGCTCGATCGCCGTCGGATTCTCGTAATCCTGCAGCGTCGGCTCGTTCTCGTAGTCGCCCTTGCCAATGCGCAGGAGACGTGCCTCACGGTCGCGGCAGACCACAACGGTACTGCGCGTACCGAAGTCGATTGCACAGGTGCCGTTCATGATGACATCCATCTGCGGCGGTCGTGCCACGAGGAAATCCGTCGATGGCAGACGCAGGCAGACGCTGTCCTCACGGCCCTCCTCCGTCAGTTCCTCATAGAGATCCCAGTGCCCGAGGCTCATATCCGTCAGCAGACGCTCTGCATACGGCTGAATGTTTGCGCGTACGTAATCGACGTAGAGCAGCTCTTTCTTAAACGGCTCAATGGAGAAATCAAGGGCAACCGACCCAGTATTGATCGCCGTCTCGATTACACTCTGGATATCAAACGTCATTCCGAAGATCGTCTCTTTGAACCGCCCCGCCACCACATCCTCGGCAAAGCGGTTGTGGTCAAAGAGCAGCTGATCCTCCTCGATGCGGATGTAGGAACGGATCTTCGGATACTCCGCCACGAAGCGGCGCAGACGCTCCTCCTGCTCATGGGAGACATCCTCCGCATTGAACTCGTCTGCAATCCACTTCAGAAAGCTCTGCGCTCCGCTCTTCTCCGTCGCGAGCGAGAACATATACTTTTTATTGACAATGGATGCTGTCTCATCCTTGAGCTCCGCGATATCCCTTCCGATCTGCTGTCCGAATCGAAGCGAGCTCTCATAAAAAAACTGCCGAAAGGCATTCTTTTTCAAATGCAAGCTGCGCATGAGCACCGGCCGCACCGCTGTCTGCACCTCTTTTCGCGCCATTCATTCATCTCCTAACGAAAAAGTTAAATTCTCTTAGAGTAAATATTCTGCACGGTCAATCAAAATCCTTTTTCGATACACATAATAAAAAGTCCTACGGAACATCCGCAGGACAAAATTGCAAATGGTGCGCTCGGCGGGAGTCGAACCCACGCTTTCAGCTCCGGAGGCTAACGTCCTATCCACTGGACTACGAGCGCGCAACACTATTTCAAATAGATACACCAAAATGGGGCTTTTGTCAATAGTTTTTTAGAAGTTGACAAACGGCGGGTCTGTCCCTAAGATGATGGAATACGAACGGGAGGCGATGCTATGCGTGTGAAGATGTGCGGAATGAGGACGATCACGGCGGCCTGTGCAGCGGAGGAAGCAGGGGCGGACTATATCGGCTTTATCTTTGCGGAAAGCAGTCGGCGCTATATCGCACCCGAGGCTGCACGGGAGATTGCACGCACACTGCGTCACGTAAAGAAAGTCGGTGTCTTTGTGGATGCACCGATGTCGGATGTGAATGCGATTGCCGGCCTCGTGGGTCTGGACTATGTGCAGCTGCACGGGCATGAGACGGCGGAGATGGCGAAGGAATCGCAGTATCCTGTGATCAAGGCATATCGCTACGGGAATGATTTCGATGCGGATGCGGCGAACGCGTACCCTGCCGAGATGATCCTTGTGGACAGCTATGTGCAGGGAGCAGCGGGCGGTACGGGAACGACATTCCACTGGCAGGAGGCGGCACGGGAGATCGCACGCGTGACGAAGCCCGTGCTGATTGCGGGCGGTATCACGGCGGAGAATGTCGGAGAAGTCGCTGCAATCTTTCAACCGTTCGGCGTGGATGTATCGGGCGGACTTGAGAAGGACGGAGGGAAGTCCGAGGAAAAAATCAGAGTCTTTATGGAAGTGGTACGAAACTTCCACTAGGGTTTGCTTTGGAGTAGCTTGCCATCATCGCATTTGACAAATGCGATGTCCTCCACTAGAATGGGGGAATACGTCGCATGACGCAGAATATTATAGAGGCCCGAAGGAGGTGCAGTATGCGCGATATATTAGCCGAAATTGTCGAAAAGAAGCGCGCCATCGTAGCGGATGCAAAGAAACGCCGCCCGCTCGATGAACTGAAAGAAAATCTCCCATGCGGTACGTTCCGCATGGCGGAGCACTTCCGATGGCGAGGCTGGGGTCTCATAGCAGAGTGCAAATTACAGTCGCCCGCAAAGGGGCGGCTGACGACCGTGCACAGTGTCACAGAACTTGCCGACATCTATACGGCAGCAGGGGCAGCGGTGCTGTCCGTGCATACCGACCCGCATTTTCTTGGGAGCAATGAGGACTTTGCGGCGGTGCGTGCGCGTGTGGATACGCCGCTCCTGCGCAAGGACTTCATCATCGACCCATATCAGGTCTACGAGGCGCGTGCACTCGGTGCGGATGCGGTTCTCCTCATCGTGCGCATCCTGACACCCGAGCAGCTGAAGGAGCTGCTCTACCTCACATGGAGTCTCGGCATGGATGCTCTCGTAGAGGTGCATGACCGCGCCGATCTCGCGATTGCACAGCAGACACCAGCGGAGTTCATCGGCATCAACAACCGCAATCTTGTGACGTTCGAGACGAGCGTTCAGACGACGCTCGACCTCCTGCCGTATGCAGATATGAAGCGCACGATTATCAGCGAGAGTGGCATTTTCACACGTGCGGATGCTCTGCGCGTCCATGCGGCGGGCTGCAAGGGTGTGCTCGTGGGCGAGGGGCTTGTGCGGGCGGCAGATGTGGGTGTATTTGCAAGAGAATTGGTAAATATAAAGGAGCAATGGTATATGGGTAAGAAGGGAAGATTTGGCGACTATGGCGGGCAGTATGTGCCAGAAATTGCGATGCCCGCACTGAACGAACTTGAGGCAGCGTATCTGAAATACCGCGAGGATGATGCCTTCCTCACAGAGTTCCGCAGCTATCTGCGCGACTATGCGGGGCGTCCGACGAACCTCTACTTTGCCGAGCGGCTGACGAAGCACTACGGCAAGGCGAATATCTATCTGAAACGCGAAGATCTCCTGCACACGGGCGCACACAAGATCAACAACGCACTCGGACAAGCACTTCTCGCACAGCGTATGGGCAAGAAGCGCATCGTCGCGGAGACGGGGGCGGGGCAGCACGGTGTCGCGACGGCGACGGTCGCTGCACTCTTCGGCATGGAGTGCCACATCTTCATGGGCGCGGTCGACGTCGAACGTCAGCGGCTCAACGTGTTCCGTATGCGCCTCCTCGGGGCGACGGTCATACCCGTTTCAAGCGGCACGGGGACGCTCAAAGATGCGACGAGTGAGGCGATCCGCTACTGGGCGACGAACATCACGGACACCTACTATGTCATCGGCTCGGCGGTCGGTCCGCACCCGTATCCCGAGATGGTACGCGACTTCCAGAAGGTCATCGGTGAGGAGATCCGCGCACAGGCAAAGGAGCGTTTTGACGCAAAGCCCGACTACCTCGTCGCGTGCATCGGCGGCGGCAGCAACGCCATCGGGACATTCTACGATTTCCATAACGATGCAGAGGTCAAGAAGTTCTGTGTCGAGGGCGGCGGGCGCGGCGACGCGGACGGTGACAACGCCAAGACCCTCAGCGGCGCGGGCACGCCCGGCATTCTCCACGGTGCATACAGCTATCTCCTTCAGGATCAGGACGGACAGGTTGTGGAGGCGTACAGCATCTCGGCGGGATTGGATTACCCCGGCGTCGGGCCGGAGCATTCCTATTTCAAGGATCAGGGAATTGTTACTTACGTTTCCGTGACGGATAAAGAGGCACTGGCTGCATTTCAGCGGCTCTCGCGTATCGAGGGCATCATCCCCGCGCTTGAGAGTTCGCACGCGCTTGCGTATCTTGAAAAACTCATGCCGGAGACGAAGGCAGGCGAGAACGTTGTCGTCTGTCTTTCGGGACGCGGCGATAAGGACGTGCAGATGGTCGCAAAGGAACTGGGGGAGGATATCGCATGAGCACGCGTCTGGATGAAAAACTCGCAAAACTGCGCGCAGAAGGTCGCACAGGACTTTACATCTATGTGACGGCGGGCTGCCCGAGCGCAGAGGCGACCGTGGACATCGTGCGCCGCGCCGAGGCGGCGGGAGCAGATGTGATCGAGCTTGGGCTTCCCTTCTCCGACCCGATGGCAGATGGTCCTGTCATTCAGGAGGCGAGCGTCATCGCCCTCCGGAATGGCATGACGATAAAGAAGGCACTCGAAGTCGTCAAAGAGATTCGGAAACACTCCGAGATTCCACTCATTGGCATGGGCTACATCAACATGGTGCATCACTACGGCTTCGAGCAGTTCGTCACGGACTTCAAAGCGGCGGGTATGGACGGCGTGATCTTCCCCGACGTACCGCACGAGGAGTCAGCGGATATGCGGCGGATATGCGCCGCGCATGACTTTACCCTCACGGAGTTCATTACACCGGGCACAACCGAGGAACGCATGGCGGAGACGTGCAGGGATGCACGCGGCTTCATCTACTGCATTTCGAACTACGGTGTCACGGGGGTCAAGGAGATCGACTACTCCATCATCGGCTCTGTCTGCAAGGCAGCACGCCGCTATACGGAGGTACCGCTCGCGATCGGCTTCGGGATCGGCACGCCCGAGGCGGCGGCGCGTGCAGCCAAGCAGGCGGACGGTGTCATCGTCGGCAGTGCCGTAGTGAAACAGATCATCGACGGCGATATCGACGGCGGTATTCAGCTGATTGCCAATATGCGAAAAGCATTGGATGCGTAGAGAATCACTGATAAAACAGCCCATCCGATTGGCTTACAGTTTTCTGCCTTATCCCACACTCATAAAAAAGCCTGCTGCACGAATCCGAAAAGTTCGTACAGCAGGCTCTATTTATCTTCTGTTTTGGAGTCGGATTCCTGTACCTCTGCCGTCCCCACACCCTCATGAACGGCAGAGACAGGTGCGAAATAGTCTCGAATGGCACCAACTTCGTCACCGATAAAAAGTGCAACGGGAGATTCGCGCAGCATAACGAGCTCCAAGAGACGCGCCTGTGCGGCTGGATTTTGCTCCTTCATCGCTGTGGGATCTGCGGCGGCACGCGTCAACGTGATTGCCTTCTGCTCGGCAGCGATATAATCGTCCGTCTTGCTCACAATGATAGCAATCGGATCATAGACACGGTTTGACAGCTCCGTCGGCGGTGCATTTTTCTCGAAACGAGTGTGCAGTTCCTGCATATCCCGTTCCAGATCCATAAGGCGCATGTGCGTAATCGCAAGCGTGGTCTCACCCGCCTTTGCATCTGCGAGAACCTGATAGTAGCGCGTCCAGTTGCGGTCAAGTTCTGCGATCTGCTTCTGATACATCCCCCACCACGGCGTGAAGAGTTCCTGATCGTGGGCAATCACCGCACGTTCCTCGATGGTCAGCGGCTCCGGAGCACGATCCGCCGTCTGCATATAAAAGAGGATGCCGCCCACCACCGCGAGCAGTATGACGAAGATCAAAAAGATGCGGTGCGGCAGATAGCGAAACAGGATGATGAGCAGCAAGATGACAAGCACTAACAGAACATAGATCAACATAGACTCCTCCGAGAAATAGCACTCATGCCCCTGCACGCTCCTTGAGTGCCGCACGGTTCAAAATTTGGATGCGTCCGCGAGCGGTCTCCACAAGCCCTTCTTGACTGAACTCGCGGATGAGCCGGCTGACCACCTCTCGCGCCGTACCAAGATACTGTGCCGTCTCCTCATGTGTCAGACGGATCTCATCTCCTGCCGTACGCGCCGATTCAGCAAGTAAAAACCGCGCAAGTCTACGATCTGCCGACAGGAAGATCATCTGCTGGAGCTTCCACAGCATTTCCGAGAGACGTGCGATGGTATACTCGTAGGCACAGGCACGCACATCAATGTTCTCCGCGAAAATACTGCGTACCGCCATTGTATCAGAGATGAAGAGCTCCGTATTCTTTCCGGCCTCAATTGCAATATCACACGGAACAGAATTGAGGTGCGATATGCTTGACATAAGACCAATATCCCCGTCGCGCAAAATATAAAGCGTGAATTCGCGCCCCTCCTCGGAGATGAGATAGATGCGCAGGGATCCAGAGATCACGTGCAGTGTCCCCGAGTGTGCAAGTGCTCCTCGGTGGATAAATTCACGCTTTGCATAGCAGCTGTACCGCGTATGCGCGATCAGCTCATCCCGCTGCGCCGCTGTCAGACCCTTCCACAGGTCAAACTGCTCAATATAGTCGCGAAAATGGCGGCTTTCCGAAGCATGTTCCAACATCTCTGTCCCCCCCTTTCTCCCTCTGTACGGGTATTACTGCCGACGCAGATGGCGCACGGCGGCAAGCCCTGCCGCCGCCCCCTCATAGACCGCCTTTGCAATCTGCAGCAGCCCACCCGTGCAGTCCCCTGCCGCATAGATGCCTGGGACATTCGTCTCCATCTGTGCGTCCACAACGATCTTGCCGTCACGCTGCAGTACACCGAGCTTTCGCGCAAGTTCAAAGCTTCCTGCCGTACCACTCGCCAAAAATATGCCATCCACCGTCATCTCCGTGCCATCATCAAAGACAATGCGCTCGACACGTCGCGTTCCCGCGATACGAGAGATGACACGCTGCTCCACTGTAATCCCGTCCGAAACACGAATATCCGGCGCAGCACCATTCGTCAAAAGCGTCAGCCGCGCTGCATGAGGGAGAAGAATCTCCGCCTCATGCAGCGCATAGTCGCCCGCACCAATAACAGCAACATTCTTCCCACGATAAAAGAACGCATCGCAGATTGCACAGAAGCTAACCCCGCGTCCCTCGAACTCCTGCAGTCCCGGTACGGAAAGCATACTGCGTGAAGCACCAGCCGCAAGGATAACAGTATCTCCTTCGTACGCAGAGCGTCCCCCTTCCACGCGAAAGCCCTGCCCATCATCCCTCGGCAAAACAGACATCGCCTCATCCATCGCAAACACAACACCGAGCCTCTTTGCGCCCGCAATGCTGCGTCGTTCAAGTTCTGCCCCTGTGATGGGTACATCGAACCCATAATAGTTTTCGACAAGCTCGGCAGCTCTGAGTGCACCTGCCCCCTTCGTGACAACCGTCACATCTGCGCCACCGCGCCGCGCATAGAGAGCGGCAGAGACTCCTGCCGGACCAGAACCGATGATGATAACGTGCATAAATACTCCTACAAATGATATGAAAAAAGAGACGCACCTTAAACGTCTCTTTCTCATGTGTACGAAAAATCAGTGATGATTAAAGAGCAGACTCACCGAACGATGGCTTTGGATACGCACAATAACATCCGCGAGAGACTGTGCAAGAGAGAGTGTGACGAGTTTATCGGACTGTTTCTCAGGAGGAACCGGAATGGAGTCGGTAATGACAAGCTGGTCGATCACGGAGGCATTGATCCGCTCGACTGCGGGGTCGCTCAAGATGGCGTGCGAACACGCCGCAAGCACATGCTTTGCCCCGCGCTCATGGAGTGCCTTTGCCCCCTCGCAAAGTGACCCTGCCGTATCGACGATATCATCGATGAGAAGCGCGGTCTTGCCCTCAACTTCACCAATGAGGTTCATGACCTCCGCACACCCGGGGCAGGGGCGGCGCTTCTCGATGATCGCAATCGGCGCATGGAGGAAATCCGCCATGATACGCGCGCGCGTGACACCGCCAAGATCCGGTGAAACGACGACCAGGTCCTCGATCTCCTGCTCACGGAAGTAGCTCGCGAGTACGGGGGCAGCAGCGAGATGATCCACTGGAATATCGAAGAATCCCTGAATCTGTCCCGCATGAAGGTCAACGGTGACAACGCGGGATACCCCCGCCGTCGTCATGAGGTTCGCAACGAGTTTCGCCGAGATCGGCTCGCGTCCACGCGTCTTACGATCCTGACGTGCATAGGCATAGTACGGAACAACCGCCGTAATGCTGTGTGCCGACGCACGCTTGCACGCATCTGTGAGAATCAGCAGCTCCATGAGGTTGTCATTCACAGGAAAGCTGGTCGACTGGATAATGAAGATATCCTTTCCCCGGATACTCTCCTCGATCATCACTTGAATCTCACCGTTGTTGAAGTGCCCGACGAATGCTTCGCAGAGCGGTATGCCGATACGCTCCGCGATATCCTTTGCCAACTGGGGATTCGCATTCCCCGTCAGGATGCATACGTTGTCGGTCGGAAAACTCATCTCTCTGTTCCTCCTAAAAACCAGATGCGTCACATGAAAAGCACCGATCAAACTCTACCGGTTCGACGAGTTTTACATCAGTACTTCCTATAAATAGAATACACAAGAACTATTTATAGTATAACACGCATGATTTATTTTGGGAAGAGCGTCCTCCGCCTTTTTCGCAGTGTCCAGAACCATACGCGTAGATCATGTACGAGTCTCATTTTCGTCTGTCGGTCCAGCCCTCGATCTCCTTCTGGCGTGCACGTGCCACGGAGAGCGTGCCGGCCGGGACGTCGCGCGTGATCGTCGACCCGGCAGCAACATACGCACCCTCGCCCACCGTAACGGGTGCGACGAGGTTTGAGTTGCAGCCGACGAAGGCGTTATCCTCGATGACCGTGCGGAACTTCTGCTTGCCGTCGTAGTTGACCGTAATCGTACCGCAGCCCATGTTGACGTGCGCACCGAGGTCGCAGTCCCCGATGTAGGAGAGATGCGGCAGCTTCGAGCCCGCACCGATGTTGGAGTTCTTCACCTCGACAAAATTGCCCATCTTCACGCCCGCACCGATGTGGCTGTCGGGGCGGATGTGGTTGAACTGCCCAAGCTCCGCGCCATTCTCGACCTCGGCGTCGTGCGCGTAAACATAGTGTGCCTTGACATTGTCGCCGACAACCATATTCTGAAAGCGGACATTTGGGCCAATGACGCAGTCCTCTCCGATGACCGTGACCCCCTCGAGGAAGGTAAAGGGATAGATGACCGTGTCCATGCCGACGCGCACCTCGGCATCAATAAACGTCGTATGCGGATCGATAATCGTCACGCCGTCCGCCATCAGTTCCTCGGCCTTGCGGCGGCGCAGAATCCGCTCCGCCACGGCAAGCTGGCTGCGCGAGTTGATGCCGAGCGTGCTCTCATAGTTGTCTGCTGTGACCGCCCAAATTTTCTCCCCTGCGTCACGGAGGATACTGAGCACATCGGGCAGGTAGTATTCGCCCTGCGCATTATCGTTCGTCACCTTTGCGAGCGCGGCAAAGAGGGCCTGTGCATCAAAACAGTAGATGCCCGCATTGACCTCGTGGATCTCACGCTCCTCCGGCGTCGCGTCCTTGTGCTCGACAATCTTCAGCACCTCGCCATTTTCGCGGCGGATAACGCGCCCGTAGCCCTTTGCGTTCGGCATGATCGCCGTGAGCACGGTTGCCTTTGCGCCCGTCTGCACATGCTCCTCATGGAAGCGCGCCAAAAGCTCCGCTGTCAGGAGCGGCGTATCTCCACAAAGCACCATGATGGTTCCATGCTCCTTCGCGAGCAGCTCCTTCGTCTGCAGGACGGCGTGTCCCGTACCGAGCTGCTCACGCTGCTCCACATACTCCACACTGTCACCGATGCTCTCGCGCACCACATCGCCGCCAAAGCCCGTGACCACAATGTTGCGCCGTGCACCTGCCGCGTCTGCCGCGTCAATGACGTGCTGCAGCATAGATTTCCCTGCCGCGTGGTGCAGGACTTTGGGTAGCTTTGACTTCATGCGCGTGCCCTTGCCTGCTGCCAGTATGACCGTTATAAAATCCAACATTATGCCCCTCCCGTTCTCCGGAAGCGCCTACTCGGCGTCTTCCTGACTCTTTTTCCCCTTGCGTCTCACCAAGGTGGTACCTGTCTTTTTTTCCTGCTCCTCAATGGCGTAAAGCAGGGTCTTCTCCGAATTTTCCATGTGTCGCGCGCCGACCTTGCGTGCATGGCGCGCGTCGCCCGAGCCGATCGCATCCACAATCGCACGATGTTCCTCGAGGGTCGCCTTGAGTCGTCCCGGATAGGACATCGAGATTGTACGGAACCGCGTGAGCTGCTCGCGCAGATTACCGATAATGATGAGTAGACGCTCGTTGCGCGCTGCCTGATACAGAAGCTCGTGAAACTCGATATCCGTGCGCACGATGCGCTCCATATCATGCTCCTCGATGGCGCGTCCGATGCCGACGAGGAGGCGCTCCAAACGCTCCTGCTCTTCATCGGTGATCCGCTCCGCCGCGAGTTCACAGGCAAGTGCCTCAAGTGCCGCGCGAATCTCAAAGATCTCATTGATGTCACGAATGGATACACTTGCGACGTAGGCACCGCGCCGCGGAACGGTGACGACATAGCCCTCCTGTTCCAACTTTCGGATCGCCTCGCGTACAGGTGTACGACTGACGAGAAGTTCGTCCGCGAGATCGTTCTCCTTGAGCCATTCGCCGGGCTTCAGTATCCCGCCGCGAATGGCATCGCGCAGCACCTCACAGACAATTTCGCGAAGCGGCTGGTAGCTGTTGACAACAACCGGTGATAGTTTTCCTTGCATAGTATGGCTCTCCTGTTACTCCCCGTATCTGCCCGCCGTATGCGTCAGACATATTTCGGCATCCGTTTCCCTGCGAAATGTCTCTACCGCCTCCACAGCCGCATGTTCATCCGCAAAGAGTCCGAACACCGTTGGCCCGCTGCCCGACATCATTGCACAAAGCGCACCGTGTGCACGCATCCGCGCGCGATAGTCAGCGATCACGGGATGTGCCGCCTCGGTCACAGGCTCAAGCACATTGCAGACAAGCTCTGCGCACCGCATGCGATCGCCGCGTTCGAGTGCCTCCAAAAATGCCGCATTGTCCGGATGAAATCCGGGCGGGTGTGCATCGTAACTGCGGTACGCCCACGGTGTCGACACAGCAACGGGAGGTTTTGCGAGCACGACGTGAGTCGCGGGAAAATCCGGAAGTGCCTGCATGATCTCACCGCGCCCCGTCGCAAGTACGGTTCCGCCCATCAGGGCAAATGGGATGTCCGAGCCAAGCTGCGCACCAAGTACACAGAGCCGATCATCGGAAAGTCCAAGTGCATAGAGTTCATTCATCCCGCGCAGTGTCGCTGCCGCATCCGCACTCCCGCCCGCAAGCCCTGCGGCAACGGGAATACGCTTTGCAATGGCAATATGAACACCGCCACGCAGACCACACTCCTTCATAATAAGTGCAGCGGCGCGGTGGGCGAGATTGCGCTCATCTGCCTCAAGCCCCGGCAGATCCACGGTCAGTGTGATTCCCTCCTCCTGCCGCGTGAACGTAAGCGTATCTGCGAGTGCGAGGGACTGCATGACCGTCGCAATCTCGTGATACCCGTCATCCCGAAGTCCCAGAATGTCGAGCGTCAGATTGATCTTCGCCCGTCCGAGAGTCGTCACCATAGGAAGTCATTCCTCCATTGCTCCAAGGAAAAAGATTCATGCCGCTTCGCATATCATCTGTCTTTCCTTCTATTTCCAGATTAACAGGATTTCCAATTATATTCAATAGGTTTTTCTATTATTTTTCAAAAAATTGCGATGGGATCGATGTCAATCGCAACATCGTCGCGCAGATGCAGTCCGCGTGTACGCAAGAAGTTCTGTACGACTGCAAGCGCGTCTGTCTTGATGAGTACGATAAAACGATACGCGCCGCGCTCCCGCTCGATCAGTGCGGGCGAGGGCCCGATCACCGTGCCCCCTGTCGTTCCTGTAAACGCCGTCTGCGCTGCAGCGACGAACTCGTTTGCTGCATTCCACGCACGCGCACGCTGCGGATCTCGAAAGAGCAGCTTCACGAGACGGCTGTACGGCGGATAGAAGAGCTCGCTGCGAAGTACAAGCTCCTGCGCCGCAAACGCTTCGTAGTCCTGCCGCAGCGCAGCACGCACGGCATAGTGCTCAGGGTTGTAGGTCTGTACGATGACCGCACCGCGCGCGCCGTGCCGCCCTGCGCGTCCCGCCGTCTGTGTGATGAGCATAAAGCAGCGTTCCGCCGCACGGAAATCCGGCAGGTTGAGGCTCGCGTCCGCACTGATGATGCCGACCGACTGCACGCCCGGCAAATCATGTCCCTTTGCCACCATCTGGGTGCCGAGCAGGATATCGAAGTCACGCCGCCGAAACTGCGTCAGGATCTCCGTATGCGCCAGCTTACGTCCCGTCGTATCGCGATCCATGCGCACAATCCGTGCTGTGGGAAGAATCTGCCCCAGCTCCTCCTCGAGCTTTTCCGTGCCCGAGCCGAAGTATTTGATGTAACGGCTGCCGCATTTCGGACAGGTATCGGGCACGGGGGCACGCAGATCGCAGTGGTGACAAACGAGCGCACCGTTCGCATGATAGACGAGCGGCAGTGAGCACTCCTGACAGGTGATGACGGCTCCGCAGGAGCGGCACATGATAAAGGTCGCGTAGCCGCGTCGGTTCAGCATGATGATTGCCTGCTCGCCGCGCGCAATTGTCTCCGTGAGGAGCTCGCGCAGGGCGGGCGAGATGATCGTGCGCCGCCCGCGCCGCAGCTCCTCGCGCATATCGACGGCACGCACCTCGGGCAGCGGCTGACTGCCGATGCGCACGGGCATCGAGAGGAGCGTCAGCTCCCCCGCTCGTGCCCGCGCGTAGGATTCAAGCGAGGGGGTCGCGCTGCCAAGCACGAGGATCGCCCCGTGCCGCCGCGCGAGGATCTCTGCGACCACACGCGCATGGTAACGCGGCGACTCGTCCTGTTTGTAGGACATATCCTGCTCCTCGTCGAGGATGATTGCACCGACATCGGCTGCCGGTGTAAAGAGTGCCGAACGCGCACCGAGGATGATGCCCGCATCTCCGCGCCGCACGCGAAAGATCGCGTCGTTGCGCTCGGCAAGCGAGAGCTGACTGTGCAGGACGACAATATCGTCTGCAAACACCTCCTGAAACGCCGTGACAAGCTGCCCCGTCAGGGCAATCTCCGGCACAAGCACGATCACCTGACGCGCCGCCGCACGCACGGCGCGCGCCGTCTCGATGTAGACACGCGTCTTGCCGCTGCCCGTCACCCCGTGGAGCAGATAGCCACGAAACGCGCCCTCCGCAATGCCCGCGTGCAACTGCGTGACTGACGATGTTTGCGCCTCCGTCAGCTCCTCGGCATATGCCCCCGCCGTCCCCGTACCATAGCTGGAGCGCAGCCTGCGCCGCAGGTGCTCGGTCAGATATCCGGCTGCAACGAGGTTCTTGATGGTTGCGAGCGAGATTCCTTTTTCATCGAGTTCGGTACGCGTGTATGTGCCCTGCTCCCGAAAGAGGGCAAGTGTCCGCATCTGCGCCGGCTTTCGCGTAAGTCCCGCGAGCAGATCGTCCGTAATCTCCCCCGCAGTATAGAACTTCTCATACTGCGCCTTGTCGCGTTTATCCGCCTCATACTCCTTGCGCACGAGATCATAGCGCAGAAGTTTTTCCACACACAGCTCGACCTCTCCCGCAGGAAATTCCCGCCGCAGCTGCGCCATGCGCTGACTGCCGTGCTCACGCAGATGTCGATAGACGGCATGGACGCGCGCATCCACAAGGATGGGGTGCCCCTCATCCCCATCCTCCGCCGCTGCATAGACAGGAAAAATTCTGAGACCGCTCTTGCCCGGCATAAAGAGACGCATGATCTCCGCCACCGAACAAAGGTAAAAGTCCGACAGCTCCTGTGCGGCGGCAAGAAGCTCGGGGGAAAACCATGCCTCCTCATCCACCGCATCGATGATTTCCTTCAGCGCATGCTGTCCATCCCGCGCTGCATCATAGGTGCGCACACAGGTGACGAACCCCTCCTTGCGCACGCTGCCGAACGGGACGAAGACACGCCACCCTGCCGCGACCTGCGCAAGCCGCTCCGGCAGGAGATAGGTGAACTCCTGTCGGATGCTCTTGACCGGAATGTTGATATAGACATCCGCAACGGTCATATGTTCACTTTCTTCACCAAAAAAGCCGTTACACGAATGCATTCGTGCAACAGCTCCTTTCCATACACCACGACTACGAGACAATCGCCGCCTGATTCGCAAGGATCTCCTTGCCGGCCTGACACGCAGGGCAGATACAGGTATCTTCCCCCTGCTCCTTCGCCTGCTTTGCCGCAGCATTATACTCTCCGGCTCTCTGCGCACCGAACAGTGCGACACCGTCCGCTGACTCCGTGAAGCTGATGAGCTGATCGATCGTCAGTACATCGCTCTTTATTTCATCAATGAGTGTCCGAAACGCAGATTTTTCCTGTGGCGTGTCCACCGCCTCCAGAAACACCTCTGCTTTCGCCTTCAGTCCTTCGTAGACCGACGGCGCATCGACCAGCTTCTGCACCTCATCGATCACAGCACTGCGATCCAACGCCATCCTTCATCCTCCTCAATTCTCTGACTAGGGAATCGCTGATAAAATGAAGTCCGTCAGATTGGCGTAGATTTTTCGTCCGAACAAGGAGACAAACCGGACGCATAGCCAAAGCTATGTGGAGGATTTGTCGACACAGTGCGGGCAAAAAAGATGCGCTAAGATGGCGCGGCTGAATTTATCAGTGCTTCCCTAAAACAATCTATTCGTTATTATAGGACAAAGGGTCACGTTTGACAACTGGAAAAATTTTTGATTTTTCAAAATCCGAGTGTTCCTCTCGGATTTGTGGCTTTGGTCACATTCTTTAGAGGATATTCTGTGTATAATATGCACAGAAATTCTCACAACACACAAGGAGGAAACATCATGGCAATCCTAAACAATATCCAGCATCAACAAGCACTCCTGCTCAAGGATCAGGTCGCATACGCAGAGGGACAGGTCGTCAGCAAGACGCTCGTTCAGAACAAGGGGCTCGGTGTCACGCTCTTCGCGTTCGCCAAGGGCGAGGGCATCAGCACACACGCATCGACGGGCGACGCGCTTGTCACGGCACTCGAGGGCGAGGGCATCATCACGATCGATGACGAAACCTATACGCTCAAGGCGGGTGAGAGCATCGTCATGCCTGCAACTCATCCGCATTCCGTCTATGCGGCAAAGGAAACGCCGTTCAAGATGCTGCTTGTCGTCGCATTCCCTGCGGCGTAATATATATATCAGCACATTTATCCCTGAACGCAAATACCCGCAGCAAAATGCTGCGGGTATTTTGCATTCCTATTCATCCTCCTGCGCCAACCTCCCCCCTGTCCCCTGCAAAAACGTACGCGGCGAACATTTCATATATTTTTTGAACACCGTACAGAAATTCTTGTAGTCACCAAATCCGTTTTCCTCCGCAACCTCGTAGACGCGGTACTTACCCGAGCGAAGCTGTGCCACGGCACTCTGTAAACGCGTGCGCGTCAAGCATTCAAGAAAGGTCTGCCCCGTCGCTTCCTTGAATTTGCGGCTGAGATAGCTCGCGCTTACACCCGCCTTCTCGGCGAGTACTTCGATGCTGAGTTTCTCGCGGTAGTCGGTGCGGATACGCTCTATCGCGTGCCGCACATAGGGGTTGAGTGACCCGTCCGAGAAGTACCGCTGCCAGTCCATACTCTCCACATTTTGCGGCATCACTTCCTGCACCACCCCATCTTCTGCAATCCGCCGCATAAGGGCAGCAAGCTCCACCTCATCGACAGGTTTCAGCAGATAATCTGCCGCGTGCAGCTGAACCGCCTTCTTCGCATAGTCGAAGTCCGCATAGCTTGTGAGAAAGACAAGCTGCGGCAGGATTCCCTCCGCGCGTGCACGCTCCGCCATCGCGATACCGTCCATACGCGGCATACGGATATCGGTGAGCACAACATCGGGACGCTCCGTGCGCAGGAGTTTGAGACCCACTAGACCGTCCGGCGCATCGCCGATGACACGACAGCCCATCCCTGCCCAGTCAATCACGGAGATCAGTCCCCGACGAATGATCTCCTCGTCCTCAACGATCAGAATACGTAGCATTGCCCTCCTCCTTTCCGACGTTCACAGGCAGCACCATCGTGACACGCGTGCCGCCCTCCGCTCGCCGCTCGATCTGCATCCCGTATTCCACGCCGTAGAGCAGCTGAATGCGCCGATGGATATTGTAGAGCCCGGTATGCACGGAGCGGTTCTCTCCGCGCCGCATCATCCGCCGCAGCGATGCCAGCGTTTCCTCCGCCATCCCAACGCCCGTATCCTCGATGACAATCTGCATCTTCCCGTTTGCAATCATAATCCGCGTGGTGATATGAATCGCGCCCTCTGCATCTGCCCCGTAATGAATGGCGTTCTCCACGACAGGCTGCAGGAGCAGCTTCGGCACGAGGCACTTCCCCGCCGCTTCCGCGATCTCCTGCCGGTATGTGAGACGTGCGCCGAAACGCTGCCGTTGGATCTCGATGTAGTTGCCGAGATGACGGATATCCTCAGCGAGCAGGACACGCTGCACACGATTGTCGATGCTGTAGCGGAGGAGTGCCGAGAGTGCGGTGATCATGCGCGTTGCAGCGTCAGGGTCGAGCTTCGTCATAAATTTAATATTTTCGAGTGTGTTAAAGAGGAAATGCGGATTAAACTGCGATTCGAGCTGACGCAGCTCGGAAATGACACTTGCGCGTGCCTTCTCTTCATTTTCCTGCATGAGACGGACAAGGCTCTGCACCATACGATTGTATTCGCCCGCGATCTCCTCGAACTCGTTACCCGTGCAAATGGCGAGTTCCCGATCCAGATTCCCATGCCGAACGGCACGGAACGCATCGACGATCTCATCCATTGCACGCATTTTCTCCGCTGTCTCCCGCCGCACACGGAAGAAGATGAACGGCACCATCAGGAGGAACACGGCGAGGAGAATCGCCGTACCCGTCGCAAATTGGGCGATGCGGCTGCCGACGGGCAGGGCTGCATAGATCGTAAAACGCCCATCGAGCACCTGCTCCTGTGCCACATAGAATTGTTGTCCTCCCACCTCACAGAGCCCATGCGCATTTACAAGTTCGGGGGCAATTTTGTAAAAGACGGGGTCGCGGAAAATGGTCATCGTGGAAAAGGGTGCGCGCCCCTCGCGGTTGACAATGATAAAGTGCATCTTTTCACCCGTTTGCAGCCGTTTCTCGAGCTCGCGCATGGATACGACAAAGACGGCATAGCCCTCCACGGTTCCCGCAGCTGCCACAGATTGTGCCGCGACCGGACGGATCGCCTGACCGACAACATAATCCCATTCGCGGTCACTGTGCGGGATGAATTCCTCCACGCAGCCCATCTGTCCGTCCATGCGCGAGAGCACGCCCCAATTCTCCGTCGGCGGTGCAAGATAGGACGGGAAGTCACTCCGCGTTTGGAAAAGAACGCCCCTGTCCGCATTCAGCAGAAAAAACCGTGGCAGTCTGCCATGCAGATTCAGTTCCGCATACAGCCGCTCAAAATACAGACGGCGTTCCTCAGCGTCCCCGGCGAGCAGTTCCGTCCCGTTCATCGCAATCGCCGCCGCACGATCTTCATAGTCATGCGTCATCTCGGTGAAGATCTCACCCGCGACGTGTGCCTCGTCCGCCGTACGCGCCGCGACGTTCCGCTCCCAATAGACTGCCGCGAGCAGGATGCAGATAAGCGCGATGAGAAAGCCAGGAACAAGCGCATATTTAAGGAGAACACTGCGCACCTCATCTTGAAAACGTCGCATCTCTATCCTCCTTCCTGCGAAATTCGATTATTTTCTATTATAACAGAATCTCTGTAAACACAAAATACCGGAAGGATGCCCCCTCCGGTATTGTCTCTTACCCAGCTGTTCTTACTGCACGCTCGTAAAGATATCCTTGAACTTATCGAGCCATGCCTTCTTGTTCTTCTCGACCACCTGTTCATCATCATCGATGATCTTGATCTGATCCTTCGGGAGAAGTCCGACCGGTGGATCGACATCGTCACGCACAGAACGGCGGTGGAGCTGCGCCGTGATGATACTCTGCGCTTCCTTGCTCGTGATGAAGTCAATGAACTTCTTCGCGTTCTCCATGTGCTTTGCATTCTTGATGATGTAGATGCCGTCCGGCTTGGAGATAACGCCTTCCTTCATGTAGACGAGCTTGACCGGCGCGCCGTCCGCAACGTACTTCGCGCCGCCCTCTTCAAACGTGAGTCCCACAGCATACTCGCCGTCCGCAACGCCCTTGTAGACCGCAGAGGAGCCGGAGAGCAGCTTGCCGTCGAGGTTGCGCGAGAGTTTTTCCACATAGTCCCAGCCCTTATCGGGGTCGCCATTGCCCATTGCGTAGAGCATGTTGATGAGGTGCTCATAGGAGGAGGAGGACTTGGACGGATCGGCAAATGCAATCTTGCCCTTGAGCGCGGGATTCAGCAGATCCTCGTAGCCCTCGACCTTCACATCGCCGATGAGGTTCGTATTGACCATGATGACGCTCGGGATATCCGTGAAACGCGTCATCGGCCCCTCGGTGTTCTTAAACGCAGCCTGGATGTGATCCTCGTTCTTCGACGTGTAGTCCTCAAAGAGATTCGCCTTCGGCTTCATTGTGTTGAGCGAGCCGCCCCAGAAGATGTCACCGAGCGGATTCGCTTTCTCGGACTCGACGCGCTTAAGGAGCTCACCCGTGCCCGCCGCAATGACCTCGACCTTCACGCCGCTCTGCCTTTCAAACTCCTCGACAAGGGGATTGATGAACGTCAGCGGATGCGGGCAGTAGATGACGAGGGAGTTGTCATCTGCCGATGCCGCCTTCTTCTCTCCGCCGCCCCCGCCGCAGCCGGTGAGCGCGCCGCCCAGCATCAGCGATGCTGCGAGAACGGCAAACATTTTCTTGAACTTCATGAAAAGACCTCCTTTTGACAGAAAACCATCTATGAAAAAGGCTTTTGCCTAAGGAAGCACTGATAAATTCAGCACTACCATCTTGACGCATCTTTTTTGCCCGCACTTCGGCAGAAAATCCTCCACAGAGCACCACTCTGCGTCCGGTTTTCCGCCTTGTTCGGACGAAAAAATCTACGCCAATCTGAGAGACTGTTTTATCAGCGATTCCTGAAAACCCTACAGTGTCACATCCTTGCTGCCCGACACCTTGAAGAATGTCACCATTGCAGCGATCGTCGTGAGCGTGAGGATGGTCGAGAGTGCCGCTGCCGTTCCGTAGCTCGCGCGGATGACCTCCGTGTAGATGGCAACGGACATCGTCTTGGTCGCGCCCGTGAACAGAATGACTGAGGAACTGAGTTCGTTGATCGCCGTGATCCACGAGAGGATCGCACCACTCATGACACCGGGCAGCATCATAACAGCCGTCACCTTAAAGAAGGTTTTGAGCGGCGAAGCCCCGAGGCTGATGGACGCCTCCTCGATGCTCGGGCTGATCTGATAGAGAATCGCCGAGCTCGAGCGCAGCGTATACGGCAACCGCCGAATGACGAGCGAGATGATGATGATGAGTGCCGTGCCCGAGAGGAGGATCGGCTCCTCGTTGAACGCAAGCAGCAGGGTGATACCCAGAACAGAGCCGGGGATGATGTACGGGAACATCGTGAGCGTGTCGATGATGTCCGTGAGCATACTCTTGCGCCGCGTCGTCAGATACGCGACCGTCATGCCAAGGAAGACAATGATGAGGATCGCCGCCGTACTGTATAGATAGGTATTCGAGATGGCCGTACCGAGGCTGCTGAAGATCGTCGTATAGCTGTCGAGCGAATAGCCGCCCGTAAAGACTGCCCCCCGTGTCTCAAGGAAGGAGGTGTAAATGACAACGAGCTGCGGGATCATCGAAACAGCGACGAGCAGATAGATGAGAACATGCATCAGGACATTGCCCGCACCCCTCATCTCCTTTACCTCAAGGGGACGCAGCGAGCTCATCGTAAAGGACTTGCGGCTCACAACGTATTTTTGCAGCAGGAAGATCGTCGAAGTGATGACGACCATGATTGCCGCCATCGCCGCCGCGAAGTTCGCCTGATCGCCGACCTCGTTGATGAACTCCGAGTAGATCATGACCGGCATGACGTTGAACCCCTCGCCGATCAGCATCGGTGTACCGAAGTCCGCCATTGCGTTCATAAAGACCATGAGCGCACCCGCGAGGATCGTCGGTGTGATGAGTGGTACGATGACCGTCACCACCTTGCGGATGCCGCTGCATCCGAGACTTTCCGCCGCCTCGATCAGTGCTGAGTCGATGTTCTTCATCGCACCCGCTGCGTAGAGGTAGATGAACGGATAGAGCTTGAGCGTCAGGACGAGCAAAATCCCCGTAAAACCGTAGATCGACGGGAACTCATACTGAAACGTCTCCTGCAGCCACTGCGTCAGCATGCCGCTGCGCCCGCCGATCAGAATCCACGAGTACGCGCCGATAAACGGCGGCGAGAGAAGCGAGATGATGATGCAGATCTCGAGTGCGCTCTTGAAGCGCACGCGGTAGATCGTCATAAAGTACGCGAGTGCCGTTCCGATGATGATCGCGAGGATGGTCACGCATGCCGTCACGCTAAAGCTGTTGATCATCGACTGATAGTAGTATTTCCGCTCAAAGAAATGCTTGAAATGTTCGAGTGTGAACTCCCCCGTCATGGCATCCTGAAACGCCGAAGAGAACAGAGAGAAGAGCGGGTAGATCAGAAAGAGTCCGAAGACGGCGATGGACAGAACCGTGATGCCGGTCCAGAAGTCCCAGCGCAAATTCAGCTTACTCATAGCGCACCACATCCTTCAGGATATTGCGCGAGCCGTCTGCAGTGAATACGTTGACCTTGAGCGCATTCGGACGCAGGTGCACCGTATCCCCGACCTCGAGCTGCCGCGTCGCATGCCCAAGATCCTGTGAGAACTCAAGCGATGCCTGATCCGGCAAGATCATTTCGCCGTCGAAGTCCAGACTGTAGTTGATGTATTTTCCAAGAAATACCTTTGTTTTCACCTTGCACGGGAGCCCGTCGTCTTGGATCGAGAGTTCCTCGGGACGTACGGAGATCACAACCTCCATGCCGTCCTTCGCCTCCGCACCGAGATTCTCCATCGGCATCTCATAGCCGTTGCGGAAGGTGACGCACACCCGATCGCCCGGCTTTTGCACACGCCCATAGAACAGGTTGGAGTGTCCGATAAAGGTCGAGACGAAGATGTTCCACGGACGCTCATAAATCGTCTGCGGCTGTGCCGTCTGCTGGATCTCGCCCTTGCTCATGACGGCGATACGGTCGGAGATGGAGAGTGCCTCCTCCTGATCGTGCGTGACATAGACCGTCGTAATGCCGACCTTTTTCTGTACCTCACGAATCGCGGAGCGCATCTCGATGCGCAGCTTCGCGTCGAGGTTCGAGAGCGGTTCGTCCATGAGCAGCACACTCGGATGGATGACGATGGCACGCGCGAGTGCCACACGCTGCTGCTGTCCGCCCGAAAGACGTTCGGGAAGGCGATCCTGATAGTCCGCAATCTGAACGACATCAAGAATGCGGTCGACCTTCTCCTTCATCTCCGCCTTCGGCACATCGCGCAGCTTCAGTCCGTACTCCACATTCTGCCGCACCGTCAGATGCGGGAAGATCGCGTAGCTCTGGAAAACCATGCCGATGTTCCGTTTGTGCGCGGGAATATCGTTGATCCTCTGCTCATTGAAGAGGATATCCCCGCCCTCAATGCTGTTGAACCCTGCGATCATCCGCAGGAGCGTCGTCTTTCCGCAGCCGGATGGTCCGAGCAGGGTGAAGAACTCACCGTTGCGAATGTGCTCTGTAATCCCCGGAATGATTGTGAGATCGCCATACTTCTTCACAGCGTTCTCAATGTTAATCGCTACACTCATCGAATCCCCTCCAAATTGTTTTTAGCAGCATCGAATCCTTTCGTTCTTTATTCGTCTGATTATTTATAGTATACAAAAAGAAATAGCAAAAGAATATCCGTAAATCTGCAAAAATATCCGAAAAACTGAACTTACTTATAAACTAAAAATCCCCCATCAATAGGAAGCAATCCTATGATGAGAGATTTTGGATATGGATGTAACTTGGGATGCGCAGCGATGTGTGCCAAAGCAAACCCTAGTGAAACAAGGGGAAAAGCACACGTTCTGCCCCCTGCGGACTTCTTTCGTCCAAGCGAAGCGCGTTTAAGAAGTCCGCAGGTATTTAGGCAGATAAGTGTGCGACCACTTGTGTAACGAGGTGTTTGCGTGGAGCACACACGCACATACAGAAACAGAAATCACAGGATTGCTTCCGCCGCCGCCATCACGCCAAGTGCCGCGTGCTCAAACGTCAGCCCGCCCTGCAGATAGATGCAGTACGGTTCACGCATGGGGCCGTCCGCGCTCAGCTCGATTGACGCGCCCTGCACGAACGTCCCAGCCGCCATGATGATCTGGTCGGCATAGCCCGGCATATCCCACGGCTCGGGCGCGGCGAATGCGTCCACAGGCGACATCGCCTGAATCGCGCGTGCAAATGCCTTCATCCGTTCCGCATCCCCGAGCACAATCGCCTGTATGATGTCGCTGCGTGCGTCCGTAAAGCGAGGGAACGTGCGACAGCCCAGTCCCTCGAAGATCCCTGCGGCAAAAACCGCTCCCTTGAGTGCCTGTGCAACGACGTGCGGTGCGAGAAAGAGCCCCTGAAAGAGCAGACGGTTCGAGATGAGACTTGCGCCAAGCTCGTCCCCCATCCCCGGCGCGGTCAGGCGATAGGATGCCATCTCCACAAGTTCACTGCGCCCCGCGATATAGCCGCCCGTCGGCGCAATTCCGCCGCCGGGGTTCTTGATGAGCGAGCCCGCCATAATATCGACCGTAGGGAGCTCCGTCGGCTCAATCGTATCGACGAACTCCCCGTAGCAGTTGTCCACGAAGATAATGCAGTTGGGATTCACTGCCTTGATCCGTGTGCTGACCGCGCGGATATCCTCGATACTGAGTGGCTCGCGCTCGCTGTAGCCGCGCGAACGCTGCACCAGTGCAACCTTCGTCCGTGCTGTCACAATGCGCTCAATGCCGTCCATGTCCACGCGACCGTCCTGCATGGGCAGCTCGTCGTAGTCAACGCCAAACTCCTTCAAAGAGCCACTGCTCTCATGCGCCCAGCCGATGACGGTCTGCATCGTATCATAGGGAGCCCCCGTGATGGAGACGAGTTGATCGTTCGGGCGCAGAATGCCGAACAGCACCGTTGCGAGTGCGTGTGTCCCCGAGACGAACTGCGTCCGTACAAGTGCCCGCTCCGCACCAAAGACGCGGGCGTAGAGTTCGTCAAGCTTTTCGCGCCCAAGATCGCTGTACGCATAGCCCGCACTCACCCCGAAATGCGCATCCGAGACGCGGCATTCCCGCATGGCATCCAATACCTTCTGCGTATTGAACTCCGCAACCTCGTCCATATGCGCAAACACGCCCCGCGCACGCTCGATGATCTGTGTGCGCAGCGCGCCTAACTCGTCCCTCTGCACATTTTCCTCACTTTCCATTCTGTTCCTTTTCCCACTGCTCCGTCGCCGTACGCAGATATCGCACAAGCTGCAGTTTCAGCCGCTGTTCCAACTCCTCAAGATTCGCTGCATCAAACGAGTAGCTGACATATGGCATCCCGCCTACATGATACTCACCAAAGAACTCATTCCGATAGCAGTTGTAATAGATCCCGACATCATTCCCTCGTGCAAAATTCACATAGTCAATGATGAGGAAGGAGCCGTTCGTAAGCTGTGCCGGTGCGGACGGACGGACAAAGAGCGTATACCCCTCGATCTCTTCGGGAAGCTCCGCACCGTACGCCCACGTCTCAATACTCTCGCGCACAGGCAGCAACTCTTGCATCTGAAGCGTATCTGCATGAAGCTCCGTCATCACGTTTGGGAGCGAACGGCGAAGTTCCATACCGAACGCTTCCAAATCTCCGTAAACAAAGGATGGCAGGGCAAAGCGTACGACACCGATCTCGACGCGCAGCTTGTACGAAGTGGTTGCGGCATCGTAAAAGCCGACAACAGCGCGATGTTCCTGCGTCTGATCGTAGCGAAAGAAATCGTACTGCCCCTCGCTCTCCTGCCGCTGCTTCGAGAGGACGAACCCATTGAGTTCGGCGGGCAGATCATCGAGCACCGTCCAGGCTGCAAGCGCTGCGTCGATCTTCTCTGTAAACTCCTCAGCCATTTTCCTTACTTACCCGTTCGACCACGCTTTGTCATGGGAATCCCCTTCGCGCAGAGCGGGCAGTTCTCAGGTGCGTAGGTCTCGACCTCCATCGTGAGAAGCGCAGTCGCGGGCACATCGCCGAAGTTCGCCTTGCCGCCGCTGCGGTCAACGAGCATGGAAACGGCAACGGGAACAGCACCTGCTGCCTTCACCACATCAATGACCTCTTTGATCGAGCCGCCCGTCGTCACAATGTCCTCAACGATGAGTACGCGCTCGCCCTCGCGCAGAGAGAAGCCGCGTCGGAACGTCATCTTGCCGTCCACGCGCTCCGTGAAGATTGCGCGCGTCTCGAGGGACTTTCCCGTTTCATGCGCGAGCAGAATACCGCCCGTCACGGGACCGACCACCGTTTCAATATTTGCGTCCTTGAACTTCTCCGCCATCGCCGCGCAGAGCTGCGCTGTGTATTCCGGATGCTGAAGCACATTGAATTTCTCAACGTAGTGTGGGCTGTGCAGCCCCGAGGTCAGCAAGAAATGTCCGTCCATGATCGCGCCCGTCTGCACAAGCAGGGCACGTACTTCTTCCTGCGTCATCATACAGATTCCATCTCCTTCAAAATCTCCTCCGCAGCTGCGCGTGGATTCTCTGCTGCATAGATCGCACGTCCGACCACAATCTGCGACGCACCCGCACGGATTGCCCCTGCCGGTGTCATCACGCGCCGCTGATCGTCATGCGCAACACCTGCGGGTCGGATGCCGGGCGTTACAATCAGGAAATCATCGCCGCAGGTGCGGCGAATCGCCTCCGTCTCGGCAGGTGATGCGACCACACCGTCCAGCCCCGCCCTCTGTGCAAGCTGTGCGCGGCGCAGTACCGCGTCTGCAATCGTGCCCGTATGTCCGAGCCCGCCCCAGTCCTCTGCATCCATACTCGTGAGCACGGTCACGCCGATCAGTTTCGGGCAGGATATCCCCTCCCTGTCTGCCGCCGCGTGCAGTACCTCACGCGCAACTGTCATCATCCGCAGCCCGCCGGCAGTATGGACATTCAGGATGTCGGGACGAAGCCGCAGCAGCGAACACAGTCCGTTCGCGACCGTATTCGGAATATCGTGCAGCTTCAGGTCAAGAAACACCTTTTTCTCTCGCCCCTTCAGCCATGTAACAATATCTCCGCCAAGTGCATAGAAGAGCTCCATGCCCACCTTGTAGCAGCTGACACTGTCACCAAGACGTGTGACAAGCTGCTCCGCTGCTGCACGCGTCGGTACATCCAGTGCCGCAATCAACCGATCATCTGCCATGTTTTCACTCCTCTATGATGCGCAGACGCGCATCCCCACATCTGCATTGTTCGCGTACAAAACGCACCAAAAGTCCCGTCCGATAGCGCAAAACAGGCATTGCCTCTGCGGTAAGGGTAGAGAGGACAAGCTCCCCCCGCGCCCCATCCGCATGCGAACACTGCCCCACACCATCCACAACCTCGGCAAAAAACAGCCGCTCCTCAAGATGGATGCCCTCACCCGCAGGACAAGAACCGCCGATCAGCGCCCCTATCTGCGCACGTGTGAAGATATGTCCGTGCCGTGCGCCCATACACTCCGCCATCTCCCGCGCAAATTCCTGCGGTGCAAGATGTGTTCCGATTGTAATCAGGCGGTTCAGACTCAGGTCGCCCATTGCCTCCGCAATCGCGGGCAGCTCGTGCTCCCATGCGATGACGGTATCTGGCACCACTGCACACAGCAGATCAGCGGCAGTCCCGGCTGTGCACGGCAGAACTGCTGCACCGATCGTGTCAAGGGCATATTGGAGATCGAGTGTGCGGCTATCCGTGAAATCACCCGCAAGGAGCACCGTACTCGCACGGTTTACCCCGCACACGACAAGCATATCTGTCGCGGTCTGAACCTGCCGTGCGACATCCCCCTGCGTGTAGCAGTGGATCTGTCCCGCTCCCATACCATCATGCAAGCCACTGATACGGAGAAGCCCCGAATGTGGCAGTGTGAGCATGAAAAAAGGGGCATCCGCCCCCTCTTTTGCTGCACACT
The DNA here is from genome assembly GCF_000234095.1 of Centipeda infelix ATCC 43532. Classification (GTDB taxonomy): domain Bacteria; phylum Bacillota; class Negativicutes; order Selenomonadales; family Selenomonadaceae; genus Centipeda; species Centipeda infelix. The sequence continues at coordinate 15,202 of NZ_JH376797.1, read as the reverse complement.
CCAAAAACGGCAGACGCGCCATGTCCGCAAACGATGTGACGGACGCGGCACGAATCCCCGCGTGTGCAAAGGTATCACGGTAAAACACCGTCTTCTCCTCTGCCCATTTGATCTGGCGCAGAAGCAACGCGAGCCGCTGTTCTTCCGTAAGCACAGCCGCCGTCATGACTCAAGCGGCCGCTGGTAGAAGAACGGCTGAAAGCTCGTATAGCCCATCTTGCGGAAGTTCAGAATCGACTCCGTCGCCCCGACAAAGAGAATCCCACCGGGCTTGAGTGCCTCGAAGAAATGGCGATAGAGCTGATCCTTTGCCTCATCCGTGAAGTAGATGACGACGTTGCGGCAGAGGATCAAATCGAAGCCCGTCTCGAACTTATCCCGCAGCAGGTTGTGCCGCTTGAACTCGATCATATTCTTGATTTCCTGCTTCACGGCGAAATGACCGTTGTCCTCATCGAAATACTTGCGGCGGCGATCCGGTGACATACTCTTTATCTCATCCGCCGTATAGACACCGCGCTTGGCCTTTGCGAGAATCTCAATATCGAGATCAGATGCAAGGATGCGATGGCGTGTTGTCGGCGTCATCTCCTTCATGATGATTGCGAGCGAATACGGCTCTGCACCGATGGAGCAGCCTGCGCTCCAGATATTGAGCTTCGGCGAACGTGTCATGAGATCGGGAATGACATCCGTCTCGAGCTTGCTGAACTTCTCCGGCGTGCGGAAGAACTCTGACACGTTGATCGTCAAATACTCGATAAACGCCGCAAAATCGTCCTTATTCTCACAGACATGGTCGAAATACTCGACACAGCCCTTGTATCCCGCGCGTGTAATCAGATTGTTGATGCGCCGCTTCATCTGCGGTTCTTTGTAGAGATCGAGATCAATCTCCGTCTTTGCCTTTAACTTCTGCTTGAACTGCTCCCAGTCGCGATCTTCCGACATATATTCCCCTCCGCTCACATATCCCTACATCTTTAATACTTATTGGATCGTAAAGACCCGGCAGGATTTCTTCACCTCAAGTTTCGGCAGGATGACATGCAGAATCCCCGCCTCATAGGATACGGACACCTCCGCCTCATCCACATCGTCGATGAGGAAGGAACGCTCGAACGTGCCCGCCTTGCGCTCGTGGCAGAGATACTTCGTCTCGGACTCTTCCGGCACAATGCGCTCCGCCTTGATCCTGAGTCTCCCGTCCTCGTTGTAGGAGACCTCGATTGCCTCCTTCGTAAAGCCGGGCAGTTCCGCAAACAGCTCATATGCGTTCTCGCAGTCAATCACATCGACGCGGAACGGAAAGAGCATCCCCCCCACCTTGTCGAGCGGGTTAAACGAATGCTCCATCACGGTCTCAAGAGCCTTCCCAAGGATCTCCTGCCCCTTCTCGGCATTCTCTCTCAAATTGAACGGCAATGGACGAAACATAGCGACCACCTCCAACATTGACGATTATCTACGTTTTCATTATAGCAATAAAGGGCGTTCTTTTCAATATGCGTGCAGAAAAGGCGACGCATGAAAACGCCGCCCTAAAATCGTTCAAAGCGTTGCAAGCATATCCTGCACGCCCTTCAAGTAGGTATCGCGTGCAAAGTTCACGAGCTCGCCCGTTCGGCGTACCTTTACCTCGATGCTGCCGTTCTCGATGGTCTTCGGCCCGATGGCGATGCGTACGGGATAGCCGATCAGATCGCAGTCGTTGAACTTCACGCCCGCACGCTCACGCCGATCATCCAGCAGTACATCGACCCCCGCCGCACGGAGTTCCTCGTAGATCTCCTCGGCGTACGCGAGCTGCTCCTCCACCTTGGCATTGACTGCGACGACAACGACCTCATACGGCGCAATCGCACGCGGCCAGATGATGCCATGCTCATCATGGTTCTGCTCGATCGCCGCCGCCATCGTACGCCCCACGCCGATACCGTAGCATCCCATCTGCATGGGCTGTGCCTTGCCCGCCTCGTCAAGGAAGGTCGCGCCCATCGCTTCACTGTACTTCGTCCCAAGGGCAAAGATCTGCCCCGCCTCGATGCCGCGCCCGATGTGGAGATGTCCCTGTTCGCAGACAGGACACGCATCCCCCTCTTCGACAAGGCGAATATCCGCCACCGTCACATCCCCAAAATCGCGCTTCGGATTCACATTCATATAGTGAAAATCCACCTCGTTTGCCCCCGAAACGGCATTGTGCATCCACATCGCCGTCTCGTCGACGACGATATGCGTGCCCTCTGCAATGCCGATAGGGCTCATAAAGCCGGGACAGCCGCCAACCGCACGGATCGCTTCCTCATCCGCCATGCGCAGCTCACGTGCGCCCGGAACGGCGTTCGCGAGCTTGATCTCGTTCACCTCGTGGTCACCGCGCAGGAATGCGAGAATGAGGGTATCGTCCTCCGTCTGATAGGCGACCGCCTTAATCGTCTTTTCCACGGGAATCTTGAGGTATTCTGCAAGCAGCGCAATCGTGCTCGTATGAGGGGTCGCCACCTTCTCAAGCGGCAGTTCCGCCTCATCGAGTGCGGCAATCGGACGCAGTGCCGCCTTCTCATCGCTCGCCGCGTAACTGCACGCATCGCAGCACGCAATGCGCGATTCGCCCTCGGGCGCGAGCACGGTGAACTCCTCGGAATGCCCGCCGCCGATCGCGCCGCTGTCCGCCTCCACGGCGCGGAAGTCCAGTCCGCAGCGCGTGAAGATATTTGTATACGCAACCGACATCTTGCGGTAGGACTCGTTCATCCCCGCGACATCCTTATCGAAAGAATAAAGGTCTTTCATAATAAACTCGCGGCTGCGCATAACGCCAAAGCGCGGCCGACGTTCGTCGCGGAACTTGTCCTGAATCTGGTAGAGCAGGACGGGCAGCTGCTTGTACGAACGCAGCTCATCACGCACGAGTGCTGTAATCATCTCCTCATGCGTCGGCCCCATGCAGAACTCCCGGTCATGGCGATCCTTGACGCGGATCATCTCCGCACCGTATGCACCCCAACGTCCGCTCTCTTCCCAGAGTTCGGACGGCTGGAGAATCGGCATCATGATCTCCTGTCCGCCCGCTGCGTCCATCTCTGTGCGGATGATCTGCTCAATCTTGCGGATCGTACGCCATGCGAGCGGCAGATAGCTATACATGCCGCCCGCCGATTTGCGGATTAGCCCTGCTCGATACATGAGCTGATGGCTTGCTATCTCCGCCTCGGCAGGTGTATTTCTGAGCGTAGGGGCATACAGATTCGTAGCTCTCATGACGATTTGCGTTCCTCCAATATTGCATCAATTTCCCGAAACAGTTCGGACAGCAATTCTTCTTCCTTCACCTTGCGGATGACCTCGCCCTTGCGGAAGATCAGCCCCTCGCCGTTCCCGCCCGCGATGCCGACATCCGCACCGCGCGCCTCGCCGGGGCCATTCACAACACAGCCCATCACTGCGACCTCGATGGGGTCCTCCATCCCGCGCAGACGCTCTTCGACCTTCTCGGCGATCTCCACGAGGTTGATGCTCGTGCGCCCACAGGTCGGACACGCAACGAGCGTCGGACCGTACTCCTTAAGCCCGAGTGCCTTCAAGATTTCATTCGCCGTACGCACCTCGACCACGGGATCGCCCGTGAGCGAGATTCGGATGGTGTCGCCGATGCCCTCCGCGAGCAGCGCACCGACACCGACCGCGGACTTGATGATTCCTGTCCCCGCCGTACCCGCCTCCGTAATGCCGAGATGCAGCGGGTAGTCGACACGCTCGCTCATGAGGCGGTACGCCGCGAGTGTCAGCGGCACATCGTGCGCCTTGAGCGAAATCTTCATGTCATAGAAGTCCAACTCCTCGAGCACACGCACATGCTCCATCGCAGACTCTACAAGAGCCTCCGCCGTAACGCCGCCATACTTCATGAGCAGCTTGTGGTCAAGCGAGCCGGCATTGACCCCGATGCGGATGGGGATACCCCCCGCGCGTGCCGCCGCAACCACCTTCTTCACGCGCTCCGTCCCACCGATGTTGCCGGGATTGATGCGCAATGCCGCAACCCCCTGCTCCATCGCCTCAAGCGCGAGCTTGTAGTCAAAGTGGATGTCGGCGACGAGCGGTGTCTTGACCTGCTGCACAATATTGCCGAGATTCTTCGCCGCTGCCATGTCGGGTACGGCGACGCGCACAATATCGCAGCCTGCCGCTGCAAGCTCACGGATTTGCTGAACGGTCGACTCCGTATCCGTCGTCTTTGTATTGCACATGGACTGTACAGAGATCGGCGCATCGCCTCCGATGGGGATATTTCCGATATGGATTTGCCGCGTTCTGCGGCGCTCATAATTTGCCATGAGAGGGTCAGCCTCCTGCAAAGATACGCATCACGTCATTCTTCATCGCGAGCAGCATGAGCACGACGATAAGCCCCACGCCCGCATTCTGAATGTAGTGCATGACCTTTGGGCTGAGCGGCTTTCCGCGCACCGCCTCGACACAGAGCGTTAAGAAGTGCCCACCGTCGAGTGCCGGTACGGGCAGTAGGTTGATGATTGCAAGGTTCAGACTGAGCAGTGCCGCAAAATTCAGCAGCGGCACAATTCCCATCTCCGCGACTTCGCCCGCCATCTGCGCCACGCCAATGGGACCGGCAAGCTCCGAGCCGGACAGTTCAAGAACGATACGGTAAAGCGCATCGAGCATCATGACAATAATCATCGTCGTACGCTCAAAGGCCATTGAGACGGACTGGAAGAACCCGGGGTAGGCTGTCTCATACGCATTCACGATGCCAATGACACCACGGTCATGCGATGCGTCGTAATGCGGGGTCACACTGACCGTCAGCTCCTGCCCCTGGCGATCCACCTGCATGGTCAGGGGCACTGCCCCGTGATTCATGCGAATCGCGTCCACCATCTCCTGCCACGTCTCAATCGGTTTGCCGTCGATTGCAACGATGCGGTCATTCGCCATCAGTCCTGCCTTCGCTGCAGGATTATCCGCGAGCACCGTGCCAAGCACAGGTGCTGGGTTCGGTGTCTGCACCCCTGCAAAGAAGAAGATGCCGAAGAAGAGCACCACCGGCAGAATGAAGTTCATCGCCGATCCTGCAAGGATGACAATCATGCGCGACAAGATTGGTTTGCGGCAGTAGCCGCGCTCCCCTGCGTCGTTGTCGTCCGCCGCCATGCCCGCGATATCGTTGAATCCACCAAGCGGCACGATACGGATCGAGTAAACAGTTTCGCCATAGCGAAACCGCACAAGACGCGGGCCAAATCCAATGGCGAACTCATCCACGCGCATACCCGTCAGCTTTGCCGTGATGAAATGACCAAGCTCGTGCACAAAGACAAGAAGTCCGAAGACAAAGACCGTCGCAAGAATTTTCTCTAACATCCAAGCTCCTTTATGATGACCGGCGCATCAGCGCAGGACAACGTACATGGTATAGTAGTAGACGAGCGGTGCCGTAAAGAGAATACTGTCAAAGCGATCCCATATGCCACCGTGTCCGGGAATGATCGCGCCCGAGTCCTTGATGCCCGTATGCCGTTTCATCAGCGACTCCACTAGATCGCCAAACATACCGAGCACGGCAATCGCAGCACCCAGCCCCGCCATATACGTGAGCGGCATATGGAGGAGATACCCCAGTCCCACCATTGCTGCAATCGTTCCGATAAGACCGCCGAAAAAACCTTCAATCGTCTTGTTCGGGCTGATCGCAGGTGCTAGTTTGTGCGAGCCGAACGCACGTCCCGCGAAGTAGGCAAAACTGTCGCTCGCCCACGTTCCGATGAACATGATCCAGATCATCGCCGTTCCAAGATCGAACGTTTCGATTGGCGTTACGAAACGCATCCCCGAGAGATCGCGCAACATGATGAGATGTGCAAACGGAAGCCCGATATAAGCGATGCCCGCCACGGAGATACCTATATCCGGAACGGATACGTCACCGCGCAGCAGTACCGACGTAATGAGCGCAAGCACGGTAGAAGCCATCACCGCAAGCAGGATGATATCGAGCTGCCCGAGGTATGCACCGTACAGTATACCGCCGATACCGAGTACCCCCGTAAAGAGTGTGGGATTTCCGCCGCGGCGTGAAAAAGCACGCACATACTCAAACCATGCGAGTACGGCGAGCACCGCCGCGCTAATCGCAAACGTACGCCCTCCCGCCTGAATCACATAAGCAGCGAGGGCAATACCGATAACTCCCGATATAATGCGTGTAATCAAAGCCTGCCTCCCATTTGCTCCTCGGCGTCCAGTCCGCCGAAGCGGCGGCTGCGCCCCGCAAAATCCGCAATGGCACGCGCCAGTTCCTCCGGCGTGAAATCCGGCCAATGTGTATCCGTAAAGTAAAGCTCCGCATACGCCGACTGCCAGAGGAGAAAATTGCTCAGACGAAGATCTCCGCTCGTACGGATGAAGAGGTCGACAGGCGGATCGCCCGCCGTATCAAGCGCATTGGAAAAAAGGACCTCATCAATCTCCTCCGGAGCAAGCTCTCCTGCTGCCGTGCGTTCGGCGATGGATCGTACGGCACGCACGATCTCGTCCTGGCTGCCATAGTTCGCCGCCAGATTGAAGTGAATGCCCGTATTCCCTGCCATAAGTGCCTCGGCATCCGCCATCCGACGCTGAAAGCGCTCGGAAAAGCGGTCGCGTCGGCCGATGAAGTGTAGGCGCACCTTCTCTGCGTGCATCTCCGCAAGCTCCTTCTCCAAGAAGGAGTCAAAGAGCCGCAGGAGGAAATCGACTTCGCGCTGTGGACGCTTCCAGTTCTCCGTGGAGAACGCGTAGACCGTGAGCACCTCAATCCCCATATCCGAAGCAGCACGCACGATCCGCTTGAGCGTGCGAGCCCCCTCCTCATGTCCCGCCGAGCGCGATTTCCCCTGTGCCTTTGCCCAACGCCCGTTTCCATCCATAACAATCGCGATATGGCGCGGCATACTTGCACGTTCAACCGTGAGACCGGGCGAAACAGATTCCCCCGTGGCGACAGAATTTTTCGTTCCACCGCCAAATATCTTTCTCCACATCATGATCCCTTCTAACTTGCTCGCACTCTGCCTCCTCCGACGATTGCCGAAAGTCTGATCCGTTCAGCAAAAGTCTTTCTCATACGCAGCGACTGAGGGACTTCGCGCTGGTGCAAAGGTTCGTGTAAAGACACAGTTGCCGTCGCGCTCTTGCACACGAACGACATAATGTGCCGTCTCATCCACCGCAAAAAAATTGCGTGGGGATCGTGTCTCTTTCATCTGATACAATATGCCGGCTGTCACGCATACCGATCGGACCGCGTCCCATGGACGCGCCAAACGGAGGTCGGCCATCAGATCTCCATGACCTCTTTTTCCTTCGCCGCACGCATCTCTTCCATCTGCTTGACGAACTTGTCCACGAGCTTCTGCACAGAGTCCTGCCCACGCTTGGACTCGTCCTCGTTAATCTCCTTGTCCTTTTCGAGCTTCTTGATCGCCTCGTTTGCATCGCGGCGGATGTTACGCAGGGCAACCTTCGCCTCCTCCGTCTTCTTCCCGACCGTCTTGATGAGCTCCTTACGGCGCTCCTGCGTCGGCTGCGGAATCGCAAGGCGGATCACCGTACCGTCCGAATTCGGCGAAAGTCCGAGATCGGATTTCGAGATTGCAATCTCAATCTCGTGCAGGATAGACTTCTCCCACGGCGTAATGACAATCATATGAGGCTCGGGCACCGTCACCTTCGCAAGCTGATTGACCGATGTCGGCGTTCCGTAATAGGGAACCATCACCTTATCGAGAAGATTCGGGGTTGCCCGCCCCGCACGCAGAGACGAAAACTCCCGGCGAAGTGCCTCGATCGCCTTGTTCATACTTGCCTCATGCTTCGCGAGAATATCCTTTATCATACGGCTTCGCCTCCTACGGTCGTTCCAATCGCCTCTCCGAATGAGGCACGTGCAATATTTGCGTACTCATCAATATTAAACACCACAATGGGAATCTTATTCTCCATACACAGGCTCGTTGCTGTCGCATCCATGACCGCAAGCCCTCTCTTGAGGATATCGATGTAGGCAAGCGTTTCAAAACGCTTTGCATTCGGGTTCTTATTCGGGTCGGAGTCATAGATTCCGTCCGTCCCCTTCTTCGCCATGAGAATCACATCTGCCTCAATCTCAGCCGCACGCAGCGCCGCCGTCGTATCGGTCGAGAAATACGGATTGCCTGTCCCCGCGCCGAAGATCACCACACGCCCCTTCTCCATGTGACGAATCGCGCGACGACGGATGTACGGTTCTGCCACCTGGCGCATCTCAATCGCGCTCTGGACACGCGTGTCGACATCCTGCTTTTCGAGTGCATCCTGCAGCGCGAGTGCATTCATCACCGTCGCCATCATGCCCATGTAGTCCGCCGTTGTGCGATCCATGCCCTTTGCACTGCCCGCAAGCCCGCGCCAGATATTTCCGCCGCCGACCACAATGGCAACATCGATGCCATGATCACGCACCCTTTTAATCTGTGCAGCAATCTCCTCGACAACGGCAGGGTTGATTCCAAAGCCCTGATCTCCTGCCAGAGCCTCTCCACTAAGTTTCAAGACGACACGGCGATATTTCGCTTCCACGATGACTCCTCCTGTCTGTTCTTTGCGCCATTATAGCATATTTTCCCCTGGATGTCTGCAAAAAAGGGGCGCTGTGCGACGCAAAATGCGTTTTGCACAACAGCCCCTTCACTTCATGATCTTACTGCATTTGTGCAGCAACCTCCGCAGCAAAATCTTCCTGCTTCTTCTCAATGCCCTCACCGAGCTGGAAGCGCGTGAATGCCTTGACCTCCACACTGCCGAGCACCGCCGAAACCTTCTGTTCGGGATCCTTTACAAACTTCTGCTCAAGCAGACAGACTTCCTCATAGAACTTGTTGATGCGCCCCTCGACCATCTTTTCAATGATCTTCTCCGGCTTGCCCTCTTCAAGCGCCTGCTTGCGGAGCACTTCCTTCTCATGCTCAATGTGGTCTGCCGTTACCCCGGAACGGTCAATCGCGAGCGGCGATGCCGCTGCAATCTGCATTGCGATATCCTTGCCGAGCTGCTCGTCGCCACCCGAAAGCTCCACGAGAACGCCAATCTTTCCGCCCATGTGGATGTACGTCGCGACGCGGCCCGCACTCTCATAGCGTGCAAAACGGCGCAGCGAGATCTTCTCGCCAATCGTCGCCGTTGCCTCGGTGATGAGGGCGGCGACATCCTTGCCGTCGAGCTGGCTCGCATTCAGTGCGTCGAGATCCGCGGGGTTCGTCTCTGCGATATGCTTTGCGACCTTCGCGCTCAGCTCACGGAACTGCTCGTTGCCCGCCGCAAAGTCCGTCTCACAGTTGATCTCGACGATCGCGCCAACCTTCGCATCCGCCGTAAGGTATGCCGTCACAGCCCCCTCTGCCGCGATGCGTCCGGCCTTCTTCTCCGCCTTTGCAATGCCCTTCTCACGCAGATAGTCAATCGCCTTCTGCATATCGCCGTCGGTCTCGGCAAGCGCCTTCTTGCAGTCCATCATCCCTGCGCCCGTACGCTCACGCAGCTCCTTTACCATTGCAGCACTAATTGCCATTGTAGGTCCTCCCAATACATTCACAAAAAAGGGGTAAGGGATAAACTCCCTTACCCCTCGTTTCATTCTTTACTCAGCCGCAGCCGTCTCCGGTGCACCGCCCTGATTGCCCTCAAGCACAGCATCTGCCATGCAGCCCGTGAGAAGCTTCACCGCACGGATCGCATCATCATTGCCCGGAATCACGTAGTCAATCTCGTCCGGGTCGCAGTTTGTGTCGACGATGGCAACGATGGGAATGTTCAGCTTGCGTGCCTCAGCAACCGCAATGCGCTCCTTGCGCGGATCGACAACGAAGAGCGCACCCGGCAGACGATTCATATCCTTGATGCCGCCCAGATAGCGCTCGAGCTTCTCCTTTTCATGACGAAGGCCCTGTACTTCCTTCTTCGTCAGCAGCTCGAACGTACCGTTCTCCTCCATCTCCTCAAGCGTCTTGAGGCGGTGGATACGACGCTGGATCGTCTGGAAGTTCGTCATCATGCCGCCGAGCCAACGCTCGTTGACATAGAACATATTTGCACGCAGAGCCTCCTCGCGGATTGCCTCCTGCGCCTGCTTCTTCGTGCCAATGAAAAGAACGGACTTGCCTTCCTGCGCAACGCTGCGGAGGAAGTTGTATGCCTCATCCACCTTACGCACCGTTTTCTGCAGATCAATAATGTAGATCCCGTTGCGCTCCGTGAAGATGTAACGCGCCATCTTCGGATTCCAGCGGCGGGTCTGATGTCCGAAGTGGACACCTGCCTCCAGAAGCTGCTTCATAGAAATTACTGCCATGTGAGTATACCTCCTGTTGTTCCTTCCGCGCCCCTCATCCGCTGCACCACCGCGACTGGCGCGGCACAGAGCAACTATCGGAAACGCGTGATTTTTAAGGAATCGCTGATAAAATGAAGTTCGTCAGATGAGCGCTAATTTTTTGTCCTGCCAAGAAGACAAACCGGACACATAACAAGGGCTATGTGGAGGATTTTTCGACACAGGTAGGGCGAAAAAACGTGCCAAGATGACGGTGTTGAATTTATCAGTGCTTCCTAAACACTGCGGAACATTATAGCATAAGAAACACAGCGTGACAACGCCCTAGTGGTATTTTTTTACAAAAAAATGGAGAGCACACAGCTCCCCATCCCTATAAAATTCATATAAAACAAATTAAAGAGGCTTGGCAACCATCTCAGTCACATCCACGCCCTTCGGAGCATAGAGGATAATCGTACTCGATATCACGCGTGCTGTTCCGTGAAGGACATAGCACGCACCATTCAAAAAGTCACAGACACGCCGACGCTCGGGCCCGTTCAGGCAGTCAAAATTGACCGTCACAGCTATCCCCTGTTTGAGCTGCTTTACCGCCGCCCCAACATCATCATAACGACGTGGACGATGAATGCGTACTTTGAGCTCTGCGACCTTTGTTGTATGTACGGTCAGCGGTGTACCGCCTCCATCCCCCGTCGACGGTGTTCGTGGAGTCGATGTAGATGCTCCATAGGATGCTCCCGAAAAAGAGACCGTACCGCCGTTGACAACTCGACGCTGCTCCATAGCATATTCCGCCTGATGTATCTGTGCAGTGGGTTCTGCATTGGACTCCATCACATCTTCCTCATCCTCATACGAATCGGAAGGGAAAAAAGTGTCCACGACGTGCGAAGCCATATCCTTCACACGTGATATCAACGAACTCGCACTCATTTACCTCTTCCTTCCTCGTAGATATGAATTCAAATGCAATGAGAGACAACTATGCATTCTACTAACGGAGACATACTATCACATTTCTTTCAGAAATGCAAGGTTATTGTCTAAAAATGATTTTTTCCCGTATACACCAGGACTTTTATATCATTTTAGGAATCGCTGATAAAATGAAGTTCGACAGATTGGCGTAGATTTTTTCGTCCGAACAAGGAGACAAACCGGACGCATAGCAAGGGCTATGTGGAGGATTTGTCGACACAGTGCGGGCAAAAAAGATACGTCAAGATGGCGCGACTGAATTTATCAGTGCTTCCTTTACTTGCGTGCATTCTTTGCTGCTCGCCCTCGTGCCGTGCGATCCAAAATCGCCTTGCGCAGACGAATGTTCTCCGGCGTCACCTCAACCAGCTCATCGTCGTTGATGTATTCAAGCGCCTGTTCAAGACTCAGGATGCGCGGCGGTGTGAGACGAATCGCCTCATCCGAGGCGGACGTGCGCATATTCGTAACGTTTTTCTTCTTGCATGGATTGATGTCCATGTCGATATCACGCGCATTCTCGCCGACAATCATGCCCTCATAGACCTGCTGCCCCGGCGAAATGAACATCGTCCCACGATCCTGCAGTGAGAAAATACCGTAACCCGTCGTCTCTCCCTGCTCAAACGCCACCAATGAACCGTGCGAACGGCCGCTCATATCTCCCTTGTATGGCACATATCCGTGGAAGATATGGTTCATGATGCCATTGCCCTTTGTACTTGTCAGCAGCTCCGAGCGGAAACCGATTAGACCACGCGCAGGGATGAAGAACTCCATGCGGATATAGCCCGACAGCTCCGTCATGTTCGACAGCTCCGCCTTGCGCGTGCCAAGGGCCTCCATAACCGAGCCCATGTATTCCTGCGGCACCTCGACCGTCAGATTCTCCATCGGCTCGCATTTCTGTCCGTTGATCGTTTTGTAGACAACCTCGGGCTTGCCGACCTGCAGCTCGTACCCCTCGCGGCGCATCTGCTCGATCAGAATGGAGAGGTGCAGTTCACCGCGCCCCGAGACCTTGAACACATCCGCCGAATCTGTCTCTTCGACGCGCATTGCAACATTTGTCTCGACCTCCTTAAAGAGGCGATCGCGAATGTGGCGCGAGGTGACAAACTGCCCCTCGCGTCCCGCAAACGGACTCGTATTGACACCGAACGTCATCGAGAGGGTCGGTTCATCAATGTTGATTGTCGGCAGGGCCTCCGGATTCTCCGCATCCGCTACCGTATAGCCAATGCTGACATCGCCAAGACCCGTCAGAGCGACAATCTCGCCCATACTCGCTTCATTCACATCGACACGCTTGAGCCCCTGATAGACATAGACCTTGCCGACCTTTGCCTTCGTCTCATGATCGCCGCTGATGATAACGACATTCTGATTGGGGCGCACGGTACCGCGGATGATCCGACCAATCGCCACGCGTCCCACATAATCATCCGCCTCAAGCGTTGTCACCATCATCTGCAGAGGACCTTCTGCATCGCCCTGCGGTGCCGGAATCTCCTTCACAATCGTCTGCATCAACGGTTCCAGATTATCGCTCTCATCCTCCATCTTGAACTTTGCAATACCGTCGCGTGCCGTTGCATAGATCACAGGGAAGTCCAGCTGATCGTCGTCCGCGTCCAGTTCCATGAACAGTTCAAGCACTTCGTCGTAGACATCATTCACGCGCTGGTCAGGACGATCAATCTTATTGATGACCACAATCGGCTTCAGTTTCTGCTCAAGTGCCTTACGCAGCACATACTTTGTCTGCGGCATCGGGCCTTCAAATGCATCGACAAGCAGCAGAACGCCGTCCACCATATTGAGAACACGTTCCACCTCACCGCCAAAGTCCGCGTGTCCCGGCGTATCCACAATGTTGATCTTGATGTCATCGTAAAGAATCGCCGTATTCTTCGAGAGGATCGTGATTCCGCGTTCACGTTCGATATCTCCCGAGTCCATCACGCGCTCATTGACCTGCTCGTTCGAGCGAAAGACGTGACTTTGACGCAGCATTGCATCGACCAGCGTCGTCTTACCGTGATCGACGTGTGCGATAATTGCAATGTTGCGCAGCTTTTCATTCGTCGCCATATATAAAATGTGCCTCCCCAAAATTTCCGTACAAAAGATAGCTTGTCTATCTTATTATAGCTGTGAGAGTTTGTCAACACATTTATGATCTGCTGCTATAATTTTCACAAAAGAAAAGCCCCCAAATGAATGGGAGCTTGGACAGTATCTATTATTTCCCCTTATTCTGCGCTTCCACCGAACGCTGCCAGTTCTTGTAGAACTGCTCAGAGAGGGATGTGAAAACAGCCACCGTGTCTCCATCCGACTTGTTCGCACGCACCTCGTAGGTATAAAGCAGCTCGTTCGAACCGGAGCGATAGACATCGAAGAAGAACGTCGTACGGCTGTTGTTTGCAACCGTCAGGATGACATAGGCATCCGCATAGGACGCTACGTTTTCCTTAAAGACCTTTGCCGCCTCACGACGCGGGAGGACTTTGAGATCAATGCTCTTATCCGCCTGAAGCGCATTTGCTATAGCATCATAGCTCACAACATTCGCACGCGTAATGCGTCCGGCATCCGAAACCACCTGTGTCAGAATCTCAAGCGAGGGAGACGTATCCTCCACCTGCACATAGAGAGGAGCACCAATCGCCAAGCGGTTTACATTCGTGATGACAGCCCCCTCTGGCAGTGTCACCTTATCCGAGTAAGGGGATGCCCCTGCCTGCACAGCAAAAAGTGTCAGGCACAGAACAAGTGCCATCTGTACGAATCTCTTCATAGATTTATCTCCTCCTTCAACTCACAGCAAAACACACATTTTGCTTTTTGTCATTCTACACTATTATCATATCTTTGACAAGAAAAAGTAGATGAGAGCACAAAAAAACCGCATCATAAACGGTACGGTTAAAATCAAAGTGGCAGGGGCAGTAAGACTTGAACTCACAACCTACGGTTTTGGAGACCGTTGCTCTACCAATTGAGCTATACCCCTATGGGGCGACTTATGGGGATCGAACCCATGCATGCTGGAGCCACAATCCAGTGTGTTAACCGCTTCACCAAAGCCGCCATATAAATTTTATAAAGAAACTCGTGAACCGCGCGTGATTCACGAGTCCCTTTGCGGCAACTACCTACTCTCCCACGTCGTCTCCAACGAAGTACCATTGGCCTTTGAACGCTTAACTACTGTGTTCGGAATGGGAACAGGTGGAACCGTTCAGGCATCATCACCGCATGCTTGAATGAGTCTTGCTCACTCAAAACTTCACAGAAGAAACTTCCTTGCAAATGTATTGGGTAAAACTACCTTAGAATGTAGTCAAGCCCTCGACCGATTAGTGCTGGTCAGCTGCACACATTGCTGTGCTTCCACACCCAGCCTATCTACCTTGTCTTCTTCAAGGGGTCTTACTTCCTTATAGGAATGAGATACTTCATCTCGGGACGGGCTTCACGCTTAGATGCTTTCAGCGTTTATCCCTTCCGGACGCAGCTACCCGGCCGTGCCCTTGGCAGGACAACCGGTACACCGTTGGTCCGTCCACTCCGGTCCTCTCGTACTAGGAGCAGCCTCCCTCATGTATCTTACGCCCGCGATGGATATGGACCGAACTGTCTCACGACGTTCTGAACCCAGCTCACGTACCACTTTAATGGGCGAACAGCCCAACCCTTGGGACCTGCTTCAGCCCCAGGATGTGATGAGCCGACATCGAGGTGCCAAACCTCCCCGTCGATATGGACTCTTGGGAGAGATTAGCCTGTTATCCCCAGGGTAGCTTTTATCCGTTGAGCGATGGCAATTCCACTCTCTTT